>CAVRTH010000019.1:0-1138220 GCA_963724095.1 uncultured Chloroflexia bacterium | reverse complement strand
GCGGACGTTCGTTCACGTCGTGCACGATGCGTACGCGAAGGTGCCGGCGAGAGGGAAGATGGCCACCCCGGCCGCCGCGCGAGCCTACGAGGGCCTCTCCGCGCTCCTGGTCCTGACTCAGGACACGTGGGGCCTCACGTTCGACGTCGAGGGCGTCAGCGTCCCGGGTGATCTTCCGCGGCCCCGGAGCCTCCGACAGGCCGCTTTCAGGCTCGGACTGAAGGAAGGCAGACTCCGCGCGACCCAGGCTGGTCAGACCCCAAACACTATGGGGAGATGGTGTCTGGCGCCGGCGCTGAGTGGATCGAGGTTCAGATGCAGGAGTGAGCTCGCGAGGCGGCTGCTGCCTCGAGGCCGATGTCAGGAATGGCGGTAGCTCATCTGCCTGCCTGGCCGCCGAACGCATGGATCGGCTGGTCGACGGTCTCGATGAGGCCCGCCTGCTGCAGCAGTCGGCGGAGCTCGTCGACTGATGGCCCATGCCTGGTGGCGGAGGGCTCGACCACCACGAACCGCCCCTGCGGGGCGAGCGAGCGCGCGAGCGCCTCGAGCACGGCGCGCCGGACGGCCCAGTAGACATCGTGGAGCACATAGTGGGCCCAGACGAGGTCGAAGCCACCGGGCGGGAGTCCGACGTCGGGCGCCTCGCCAAGGAGGAAGGTCACGTTGCCGAAGCCGGAGAGCCGTCGGCGAGCCTCCGCGAGCCATGTCGGCGAGGCGTCCAGGCGGGTCGTCTGCCGCCTCGGACGAGTGCCCTGGCGAGGTAGACGGCCTCCGACCCGGCACCGGAGCCGAAGTCGAGGACACGCTCCGAGCCCGACAGCTCGAGCGATGCGACCAAGCGGCGCAAGTAGCCCGCGCGCAGCGGGTCGTAGAGGTAGCGGTACCCCCAGCGGAGAAGCCGTGAGGGCTGCGTGAAATGGTGCGCCATGCCTACCCGATGGTACGTCCGGCAACCCGACCTGACGCGTTCTGCGCGCGAGCGGCGTAGGGGACAAGAAGGGGCAAGGCGGAGAGGATCGTCCGCTTACCGGTGGACTACGCCCGACGAGACCAACACCATTGCGCGATCGTGGAGGCGCCCCGAGGAGGGATGGAGAGGCCCACGGAATCCTTCCCGCGGGCCTCATATCGTCTATCGGCGCAGGTTCCCCTCATCCGTGGCCATCGACCGCGATGATCAGTCGCCCTCCGTGCCGCCGGCGAAGGCGCCCGTGAAGAAGTCCACGAGCGAGCGATGCAGGATTGCATCCACCTCAGGCTGGTCCGAGTAGAAGCCGTAGCCGTGGTCGGCATCGGGGATCATGACGAGTTCGGTGCTCGCTGCCGAGCCTTCGGTCGCAGCCAGGTAGGCCTCCACCTCGCCATACGGGATGATCTGGTCGGCCTCGCCCCACAGGATGAGCACCGGACCCGAGAAGGATCCGATATCGCCTACCGGGTCGGCGGCCATCGTCTCGTCGAACCACTGCAGGCTCGTGGACTGGACCTGGCCGAACGGGGTGGTGACGTCGGCGAAGCCGTTGGCCTTCGCCTCCTCGTAGTAGGCAGCGAACGCGTCGGGACCACCGAAGAACGACGACATCAGCTCCCCGGGGTGTGCCACCGGCCCCATCAAGGCGACGGCCTGATACGGGGTGTCCGGCTTGCCGGACTCCATGGCCACGACCGCGGAGCCCTCGCTATATCCGAAGGCGCCGATGCGATCCACGTCGACGGGCAGGTTCTCGACCGCGTAGTCCAACGCTGCCTCCGAGTCGGCGAGCATCGTGGTGTAGGAGAGCTCGGTGAACGGCTCCTGGCTGTCCCCGGCTCCCGCGAAATCGAAGCGGATGCTGATGATGCCGGCCTTCGCCAAGGCATCAGCCACACGGGCGAGACCACCATTCTCGTTGCGGCCTCCCCCATGCCCGTGGTGGATGACCACGAGTGGGAACGTCTGGTCGGCCGCGGCGACCGGTGCCACTACCGTGGCTGGGATCTCGATGCCACGCGACGGGATCTGCAATTCGGTGGATGTGACCTCGTACTCCTCGTCGCTCGCAGCAACGGCCGAGCCGGCGGCGATGGCTAGCAGCGCGACAAGAGCCATGAGCACGATGGCAGCGGACTTCTTCATGTCGGGGACCCCCTGGCTCGGCGTGGATGGACGCTCCGTATCTTCGCACTCTCTCGAGTGCCAAGGATGGCCGATGCCGGAGTTCACCCGAGGCCTGTACGACCATCACGTCGTGGCGGCGGTGCGCGTCACCCGTCGTGCGCTCCCAGCTGGCGAAGTATGCCGGCCTGGGATCGGGCGGGGGACAAGGCTCTACGACGGCAGGGACTACTCCACGATCCATGACTTCGTGAAGGCGCACCATGTTCTCGGCGAGTGTGTTCGTGTGCAGAACGTTCGGGGTCTCGAAGATCCGAGGTCGTCAGGCCAGGGTTCGCATTAAGGTACTCGCAGGCCTCACAGGGGAAGCCTACCCAACCGACCGCAGGGTCATAGATGGTCTCGCCGATCTTCGGTCCACCACCTTGACGATCGCCCGGATCAACGGCCTCGGCGTGTCGCAGCCCACGTTCCCCAGCGGTACGGCTCGCCGACGATGTAGTCGTACGTGTTCCCGTGCAGCGTCGCCTCGTCCGCTTTCTCCTGCTTCAGGGCATCGAGGTACTTGAGGAACAGCAGCCACGAGGTCTCTCGGTGTAGTCGAGCTCGCTCGAGGAGCCGGCATCCTTGCGCAGGACATCGTCGATGTTCTTGGATGCCTGCTCGAACAACTGGGCTCCCCAAGGTGTAGCTCGTCGTTGCGTTGACCGTAGCAAACGCGAGCCGGGTGGCTATCCGCCCTTTCGCATCCCACTAGCGCCCATTAGTGTGATGCGCTCGGGCTTGCCACCATCACCACATCGAGCGCGCGAGACACCCGATAGCACGTAGCGAAGCTGTCTTCTTGTCCGGGATGGTCGCCAGCCAGTATGGTCAGCACGCGGGATGGCAGCGCTACTCCCCGGCACGAGGCGCGCACAAGGCCGTGCGCGACCTCACCTCGAAATGGCCCCCGGCTACGACTCGACGAGCATGACGACCGAGTCGGCGTGGACGCCGTCGTGCTGCATGGCCTCGCTGGCGGCCTCGGAGGCCATCGCCTCCTGAAGCTTGGCCACGTCGGGAACCTCCAGGATCACCCCGGTCCGCTTCGACCCGCCGGGATCGACGAACGTCCGGACCGTGATGCCGTAGGTTCCGAAGAACGCCGCTCGCTTCGGCGAGTTGAGCCAGTGATCGACGTCGTCCACGTCGTGGAATGCGATGACGGTCGCCATGGTATCTCCTCGGGCTGTCCCGCCGGACATACCTGTGCGGCGACGGATCGGGTCCGCGCTGCTCCTCCCCTTGCCGGCGCGCACAGCCTACTGCAACGACTCGATGAGGGGAAGATGGCGTACCGCGCCATGAGCGGCGCATGGTGTCGGAGCCGAGGCGATCCATTGACGGTCTTCGTTCTGTCCGAGGCATCGGACCGATCCCGGGGTCCGTCGCCCTGACCTATTCGTCAGTCGACCCGGCTCGGGCCTCGCTGATCTCGATGAGGTGACCGTCGGGGTCGCGGAAGAACGCGCGCACCTCCCATTCGGAGGCGACCGGCGGCGTCAGGAAGCGAGCGCCTCGCGCGCGCAGGGCCTCGTAGGCTGCCGCGCAGTCTCCCACCCGGATGGTCATGGCGTGGCTGACGCGCTCCGGCACGTCTGGCGTCACGAACGTCACGGTCGGCTTGTCTGGCGTCGGGCCACCACCCGTCACGAGGAGCAACCAGGCGCCCTGGAATGAGAACACCGCGGACGTGCCACCGTACTCGCGGACGATCGTCGCGCCCAGCACATCACGATAGAACTCGATCGCCCGGGCGAGGTCGCCCACCACCAGGATGTGAGTGAGTTCCATCTGCTCATCGGGGAAGGGCATGGTCATCGTTGGGGGTCCTTCGTTAACAGCTCGCGTGGCTGGGCTGGGCCACGGGGATCGCCCGTGCGCGCGTCGTGGACGACCATCCACTCTACCAAGCGACCAGCACGCACCGCCCACCACGGCGTCCTCATCGTGTTCTTCAAGGACCTCCAGCGTGTGATCAAGGCGGGCTGCCGCCCCTCGGCTTCCGACGCACGGTGGAGCCACCGCATGTCCTTGAGATCGACCCCCAGGCCATCGGTCTGGCCGTGGGGCTCTTCGTGCGGTATGCCGTAGGCACGGTCAGCATCGCGCAACTCGCGGCCGAGACCGGATTCGCCGAGATGCGCATCCAGCAGATCCTGCGCAACCCCATCTACAACGGCTGGGTACGTCGCCATCGCGGACCGAGCGAGCAACGACGCCCCGCCGCTTGGCGGTGCGACCCACCGGTCGACGACGAGCTGTGGGCCACTGTCGAGCGCATCCGTCGCAAGAAGTCGAGAGGTGGTGGTCCCGGCAAGCGCGAACGCGTCGATCTCCTTGCTGGGCTCCTGGAATGCGTGTGCGGTCGCCGGATCCGCAGCGACGGCAGATTCGCTGATGGACGGCACCGCAAACTCCATCCCGATGCGTGCACACGCTGGGGCTCTCAGTCGCGCTACGGCGACGAGGTGTGGGAGGCACCGGTCCTCGCCCAGGCGTCGTCGATGTACCTCGAATGACGCCAGCATCGCCAAGGTGGTCGCCATGCTCGGTGCCGCTGAACGCCCGGTCATGCTCGACAAGGTTCGCCTGGAACGCCGGAAGCACGAACTCGCCATCGACCACGCCGAGGGCCGAATCGGCGACGACGCCTACATGTCGCGCATCAAGGACATCCGCGATCGGCTGACCGCATTCGAGGAGCCGCAATCCGGCCACGTCCCAGCGAACCGGGCGACAGCTTGGCTCCAGGCGCTCGGGGAGACGCTCCAGTCAGCTGACGCCCCTGAGGCGAAGGCGGATCTCATCCACGCCATCTACGAGCGCATCGTCGTGGCCGGCCCTGAGTTCATCAAGGCGTACCTGATGCCTGCCGCGTACACCCACGGACTGGCGGCACTCTTGCCTGAGGTGGTTGTGGCGTCCCCGGCAGGGTTCGAACCTGCGACCGGCCGCTTAGAAGGCGGCTGCTCTGTCCACTGAGCTACGGGGACTCCGCTATCCGCTCAGTGTACGCATGACCCCGATGCCAGGCGACCCTGCGGTCTGAGCGATCACGCGCAACTGGTCTTTGCGAAGGCCGAGATCACTCGGCCTGACGAGTGCCATCCAGAGCGAGCCAGGTGTCGTGAAGGCCGGCGATGTCGCGGTCGCGTGCATCAAGCACGCCGTAGGTGTCGGTGCGCTCGTCGGTCCATCGCAGCTTGGCTTCCGGCGATGACGGCGACACATAGCAGACGAGGTCGCCGTGCGCCCAACGGGTACGACCACGGCGGCCGTCGGCACAGGCGCCGTCTCGGACCGCCGGTGAGGGCTCGATCTGGGCGATACGCCACTCCCAGTACTCGGCCATCGAGCTGGTGTCTGGGAACCGGAACAGCGCCAGCTGTCGGACACGCCGCGCTGGCTCGTCGCACTGGATGGCCGCGAACGCGCCGTAGCTGAACGGATCGTTGCGACCCTGTTCGGTGAACGCCGTGCAACCAGTATTCGTGACGCTGGCCAGCAGGTCCTCGAGGGCTGCGTAGGCCTCCGACGCTGCCGGGTCGATGTCCGGAACCGGTCCGTACGACCAGAGGCCCTCGGGTTCGTCGGTCGTTGCCCAGGCGACGATGATGTCCGCGCCGAGCATCGCGCTCGCCACCCGCCCCCCGCTGACGTCATCCACGAGGACCGACTGAGGCCACGTCCCCGCACCGCGCTGCGCGTGGATCGATCCTCTGCCAGCGTCGCTCCTGCCCATGAACACGACATGGGGCTGCCCAAGCGGGTCGACCACGAGAGACAGCCAATCGGAGCGGCGGATGCCCAGCATCTCGGGTTGGCTCCACCCATCGGCGGTAAGACTCGACCAGGCGATGTCCTTCTTCGTCTCCCACGCGATGTGCGGCTGCCCCGTCGGATCCAGCGCAAGCACCGACGAGTACCACAGGTCCTCCGTGCCCGGAATGCGTTCCGACTTCGTGGCCGCGCCGGTCTCAGGGTCGATCTGTGCGTAGCGCAGGATCGAGTCGAGGCCATCGTCGGAGGCGGCTTGGTAGATGATGTGTGCACGGCCGGTGGGGTCGACTCGCAAGATCGGCGCGGCACCGTCGTCAGCGAGTCGGTGGGTGACCCATGACCCGGAGAGGTCCGTCTTGACGAAGACGGGTGCCGGCGGGGGTGGCTCGCCGAGGCGAGATAGCTTGCTGTAGGCGAGATATCGAACGCCGTTGACGACCGTCAGCGACGGGTCGGTCATGTCCCGCCCGGCCACCCGGACAGGTGCCCCGAAGTCGCCAGGCTCACGATCCTTGTCGGTCAGGTAGAAGTTGCCCTCGGTCTCTCCAGGGGTGCTACCCACATGATCGTGGACGACCGCGATGTGGACGCTGCCGTCGTCGTCGACGGCGATCGAGGCACCGTTCCAGCCAAGGCCGGTGTCCTCTCCCATAAGGAGTCGTTGCGTCGACCAGGAGCCGTCCCGGTCGGTGGCATACCAGAGGTCACGTCTCAGCCAGTCGTGCGCGTCCACGTTCCCGAACACCTGGCTGCTCACGATATGGCGATGACCGTCCGGGTCGAGCGCCAGATCGATCCCCTGGTAGCCGCCGGCGGCCACGAGTTCCGGTGGCGCGACCGCTGAGGCCGGTGGCGGGTTGGCGGGACTGCGCGATCGCATCGCGACGCTTGACGGCACACTCAGCGTGGTGAGTCCACGCGGCGGCCCGACGATGGTCCGTGTGGCGTTGCCCATCGAACCCGACCAGCCATTCGGAGCGGCGGCCTCGAGACGGGCGACTACGATCAGACGGTGATGACCAGCTTGCCCTCGGAGCGCTTGTCGTCAAGGTAGCGAAGTGCCTCGGGGACCTGGTCCAGGCTGAAGGTGCGATCGATGCGCGGTTTGAGCTGGCCAGCATCGATGAGCCGCGTGAGCTCTGTCACATCCGACTGCTCGAAAGGCTTCCATGAGAAGAGGCTCGACTTGCGGCTGCCGACGATCGACAGGGCGGTCCCGACGGTCATCACGCCCAGCAGCGACCACATGTCACCCCCGGCCCAGGCGTAGACACCACCCGGTCGCAACGCACGCCGGACAGCGAAGACAGAGCGGTGAGCGGCGACGTCCACGATGCGGTCCCAGCGCCGTCCGCTGGCGGTGTAGTCCTCGTGTGTGTAGTCGATGACGTCGTCCACGCCGAGGGAGCGGACGAAGTCGATCTTGGCACCGCTGCAGACGCCGGTCACCTCCGCACCGTAGGCCTGCGCGATCTGCACGGCGAAAGGGCCGACGTTGCCGGAGGCCCCGTTCACCAGGACCGCTTGCCCAGCCTTGAGCGGCTTCCAGGCTCGCAGACCCTGCAGCGCCAGGATGGCCGACTGGGGCAGCGTGGCGGCCTCCTCGAACGTGAGCGCGGCGGGCTTGGGGGCGAGTGCCTCCTCGGTCGCAGTGGCGTATTCAGCGAAGGCGCCATAGCCGCATTGGGTTAGGTCGCCGAAGACCTCGTCCCCGACCGCGAAGCGGGTCACGCCGGGCCCGACGGCCTCCACCACTCCCGCGAGGTCGAGGCCCAGGCGTGGGCTCTTCGGCCGGCGCAGCCCGACGCCGAGCCTGGTCATGGCCGGCCGTCCGTAGAGGTAGTCGAGGTCGGCCGCGTTCACCGACGCGGCTCGGATGCGGACCAGGACCTCGCCGCCGGCCGGCGCAGGCGTGTCGACTTCCCTGAGCTCGAGAGCTTCGGGTGGGCCATAGCCGGACCGGACGATCGCCTTCATCGGATGCTCCTCTTCGTATGACCAACGACGGCGTGTGCGTGTTGCGGGAGCGCCATCACGTTGCTCTTCCTGGCGTTGACACTTCGCCACCGAGACCCCGTCCTGTCACTGACACCACGTGGCCCCCACCCCCCCGGAGGCATTCGTGAATCGTCGGGTTCCAGCGCTTGCCTTGTCAACCGCGCTGATGCTGGTCATGGCCCTCGCCGCGGCCAGTCCGGCCACTGCGGCGCCGTCCAAGGCGAAAGTCGAGGCCGAGCACGCACGCATCGTCGACTACTGGACACCGTCACGCATGGCGGACGCCAATCCTCGCGATTTCACCAAGACGAAGGGCGGCTTCAGGCCGGCCGGCAAGGGCAGCAAGCGCGGCAAGCCACCCAAGAATCCGACCGATCCGGTCCCGCTTTCCGGCGGGAACGACACCGTGACCGGCGCGTCCTGGACATCCGGCGGTCCGGCCCAGGGCTGCTGGACCGCCGTCGGGCTGGTCGTCCACAGCGGCTACGCCACCGCGGGCGCCTTCAACTCGCAGGCCATCCGGCATGACTGGGCCTTCGCCGTGGTGGGCAACGACAGTGAGGGCGGGTGGCTAGACGCCAGGGTGCCAGGCTTCCCCATCGCCTTCGATGCGCACCGCGTGCGAGCCCACTAGCAGGACCAGGAAGCCGGCCCAGGCGCGGTGCTCCGACCGCAGCAGCGCACCGACGTCGCGTGCGTCAGCCCGAAGTGGTCCGGCGGTCAGGACCGGATCTGCGTCTGGCTAGACGACCTCGCTGACCGGCTTGATCGGTTCCGGCGGCGTGCTGGGGTCGCCACTGTTGCGCTGCCAGAAGCTGACGTCGCGCCATTCGTCGAGCTTGTAGCCGAGGTTCTTGAGCGTGCCGGCGTGCTCGAAGCCAAGCGCCTGATGCAGCGCCACGCTGGCATCGTTGGGGAGCGCGATGACGGCGATCACGGCGCGGTAGCCCTGCGCCTCCAGGATCTCCAGCATTCGGGCAGACAGGGCCCGGCCGATGCCTTGCCGCTCGTGACCCACACGAACGTAGACCGTGACCTCGCATGTCCAGTCGTACGAGCCACGCAGCTTCCAGGGTGAGGCGTAGGCGATGCCTCCGAGGACTCCGTCCTTGTCCGCCACGATGAACGGGTAGCGTTCGTGGAGCACCTGCCACGTCACCTCCCAGTCCTGCTCGGACTGTGGACGGTCGTGGAAGTTGATGGCCGTCGTCTCGATGTAGTGATTGACGATCTCGGCGAACTGCTCGAGGTCGGCCTCGTTGGCCAGTCGGATGTCATAAGCGTCGTGCATCGCCAGACGATACCGCACCACTGGCGGAGTGCACGTGCAAGGGCACCCACTCGGCGCTTGCTCCGGTAGCGCTCCGGGATCGTGGGTGGGCGCCGCCGGAGCCCGCCGGAGCTCGCCGTCGCTCGCCAGGGAGCGGTTCGCCTGGGCGCGCCTGGGACGAGTGGGCAGTGTTTCCCACCCCCGGCGGGGACCCTGGCTAGCCGACGGCCTCGTAGACCTCGCTCACCCGCCGGACCGGTGCAGGCTCGGAGTCGTCGTCGGGGCCGATGAGTCGTTGCCACGAGCCCACGTTGCGCCACGCTCCGTGCTTGTAGCCGACGCGTTCGAGCGTCCCGAGATGGTGGAAGCCGAATGACTCGTGGAGAGCCACGCTAGCGTCGTTGGGCGTGGTGATCCCGGCTACCAGACAGCGATAGCCCTGCGCATCGAGGAGACGGATGAGTCGCCGATAGAGTGCAGAGCCTAGCCGCTGCCGCTGGAGACCATCACGCAGGTAGATGGACACCTCAGCGGTCCAGTCATAGGCCGCGCGCGTGTTGAATGGCTTGGCATAGGCAAGGCCGCCGATGACGCCATCCTGCTCGGCCACCAGCCAGGGATACCGCTCCTGGTGTCGCTCCCAGTCGGCGATCCACTCTGCCGGCGCCTGGGGCCGGTCGCCGAAGTGGGCGACACCGGACTCGATGTGGCGATTGATGATCTCTGCCACGTGCGCCATATCGGCTGCGCGCGCTCGTCGGACCTGCCAATCCATGCCCTCACGATACGGCCTGCAACGGGTCCATGTGGACGCTCCGGATAGGGCCGTCTTGGCAATGCGAACGTATGCACACCGGCGCATGATGTGGCTACGACTGTCGACACAGGAGGAGAGCTACGCCCATGACCACCGACTACGCGGTCCCGACCCTCAGCGAGCCGGCCCCGCCCAAGCCCAACGAGGTCGTCCTCGTCACCAGCGGTGACCTGCGGCATCCCGCCAACGTGGCCGGCTGGCCGGCCCAGCAGGTGTTGGAGAAGCAGATCGCCGACGTCCTGGCCGAAGTCGGCTGGACCGTCCGCCGCGGCCATGAGTACGACCCGGAGTACGACCACGGGTTCATCTGGAACCAGCGCATGGGCATGGATGTCTTCGCCAACATCCACCCCGACACGCCGGTCATCATCGCCGAGGCCGTGTGGGAGTACAGCCACCACGTGCTCTCCGGCCTCAAGACCCAGCGCGGGCCCATCCTCACGGCGGCCAATTGGAGCGGCCAGTGGCCGGGCCTGGTGGGCCTGCTCAACCTCAACGCGTCCATGACCAAGGCCGGCATGGAGTACAGCTCTATCTGGAGCGAAGACTTCAGCGACGAGTGGGCTCGCAAGGCCCTCCAGCAGTGGGTGAAGACGGGCAAGATCGAGCACGACACCTCGCACGTGCGCGCGCTCGATCCTTCCAGGCTGCCGGCGCCTGAGGCCGAGCTCGGTCGTGCCCTCGCTGCCGAGCTGCAGCAGAAGAAGGCCATCATGGGCATCTTCGACGAGGGCTGCATGGGCATGTACAACGCCATCTTCGATGACGAGTACATCAACCCCCTGGGCATCTACAAGGAACGCCTCAGCCAGTCGGCGCTCTACTACCGCATGACCACGGTCACCGACGAAGAGGCCGAGGCGGTATTCGCGTGGCTCGTCGACCGCGGCGTGAAGTTCGACTTCGGCGCCGACTGGGAGACCGAGCTGACCAAGGACCAGGTCATCAGTCAGTGCAAGATGTACATCGCCGCGCTGCGCATCGCCAATGACTTCAGCTGCGCCGGCATCGGCATCCAGTATCAGCAAGGCCTGAAGGACTTGGTACCCGCTTCGGACCTGGCCGAAGGTCTGCTCAACGAGATCGACCGCCCGCCCGCCTACGACGAGGACGGCAACGAGCTCTATCCCGGCCAGCCCCTGCCCCACTTCAACGAGGTCGACTGGGGTGCCGGCGTAGACGCGCTCATCACCAACCGCGTCTGGACCGCCATGGGCCTGAACCCGTCGACCAGCCTGCACGACGTCCGCTGGGGTGACCCCTGGGGTGACGACTTCGTGTGGATCATGGAGATCTCGGGGTCCGTGCCACCGTCGCACCTGCGTGGTGGCTACGAGGGCGTCGTCTCCGAGCGCCAGAGCCCGATGTACTTCCGTCTCGGCGGCGGCACGATCAAGGGGGTCAGCAAGGCCGGCCCGGTCGTCTACAGCCGCGTCTTCCTGATGGACGGCAAGCTGCAGGTCGATATGGGCCTGGGTGAAGCCATCGAGCTGCCGGACGAGGAGACGCAGCGGCGCTGGGATGCCACCAGCAGCAACTGGCCCATCATGCACCTGGTCATGCCGGGCGTGACTCGTGACCAGTTCATGGCGCGCCACCGCTCCAACCATATCCAGGTGGTCTACGCGCCCGACGTGGAGACCGGCAAGAAGGCGCTGGCGGCCAAGGCCGCCATGTTCGATGCGCTTGGCGTCAAGGTCAATCTGACCGGCGACCTGGACCTGTAGTCGCCGGCAGGTCGCCATCCGGCGACCTGCTCATCGCCTGGCAGCACGGAAGACCCCTTCGCTCGCGTAGGGGTCTTCTTCACGCAGCCCGGGCTTGCGAAGATGGAACCGGGAAGCGCTTGGCTGCACCGATACCCTTGAAAGGCCAGAGATGCCGGCCTCGGGGGTGAGACGTGGAGACCGATCTCGTCGTCCCAGCTCGCTCGGGTGACCACGATGCCTTCGCCCAGATCGTCACCTCGGTCGCGCGGCGGTTCCATGGGCTTGCCTGCGCCATCCTGCGAGACCCGACGCTCGCGGAGGACGCAGCTCAGGCGGCATTGGTAAGCGTCTGGCGAGACCTGCCCAGGCTGCGAGATGCGCACCATTTCGAGGCCTGGTCCCATCGGATCCTCCTCAACGCCTGCTTCAGCGAAGGACGCAGGGCCCGCTGGCGCGGCGTGGAGCTGAACCAGGCTGCGCCACCGGTGGTGACTGGACCAGACGAGCTGCATGTCGTCCTCGATCGAGGTGAGCTCGAGCGCGGCTTCGCACGCCTCTCCCTCGACCATCGCGCGGTGCTGCTGACCCACTACTACCTCGATCTGCTGCCGGACGAGGCGGACGCTCGATGTGACCCGACAGACACGACGACATCGCTGCTGGCGGTGGTCCCTGCCCGGCCCGAAGCCCACCGCGGGGGCTGATGATCGGCGGATACCCGGCGCGGCTTCGGGCGAGAACGCGAATGCGTGGTTCATCGGCGCTGGGGACCACGACGGCTGGAGCTACCCGCGGCCCGATCAACGAGGGCGAGCCCGAGACCGAATAGCCGCACGCTTACCATCGAGCCGACCCGACGAGGGAAGGAAGGCCCTCGCCGGGTTGTCTTATGGACGTGGACACCAGGACAAGCTCCGCGACAATGGCCGCAGAGCCGATCGCGGGGGAACAGGTGAAGGCATCGGCAAGGGCCAAGGAGCCGGCCAGGGAGGGCGGCGCTGCGCACTCTCGAACTCATCGATTGGCTCAAGGATGAGCGTGTTGCCTGGGCGCTGCGCAAGCCAGCGCCCGAGGCCGGCACGGTCGCGGGCGTGCACATCGATCCCGACGACACAGTCTGGGCCTGGTGGAGCGACTCCGACGGCGTGACCACTGTCAGCCGGCTCGACGACATCGACCGGTTCTACTTCGCCGACGTCGCGACCCTCCCGGCCACGTTCGTAGGTGGTGATGGAGACGACGGCGAAGGACAGCAGCGCCAGTGGCCTGCGATCGCCATCCACGACGGGACCATCTGGGCGCTCGCCGGCGACCCGGTCGGCCTCCTGCGCTACGTGGGAGGAGAATGGCAGGAGCAGCCGCCCCTCCCCGAGCCCGATTGGGAGATCCGCACGGAGAACGGCCACGGTCTGGTCGTCGGGCCCGACGGCAACATCTGGGTCGCGCTCGAGCGCTGCCACCCCTTGGAAGAGCCCTCCGACTGGATCGTCTGCGCACCCGGCCTCGCCCGCTTCGACAGCGTCGGCTGGACCGTGTGGGACTGGGAGCAGGTCCGCCACAGATCCCAGGCGTACTCGAGATCGACGCCCGACTGCCGACCGCCATCGGCCCCGACGGCAAGGCCTGGTTCGCCACCGACAGCGGCGCGATCTGGTTCGATGGCCGCGAGTGGGGTCGCGTCGGGCCGAGGGAGCACATCTACGCGCTCGCGGTGACACTCGATGGCTCCGTCTGGATCAACTCCGGTCGACAGCGCCGCGTGGATGATGCCGGTGGTGGTGAGATCGACTTCGGCCCCACCGAGTACTACGTCATCCAACCCTGGAAGATGCCGACCGAGTAGCCACGAGGCAGCCTGACTCGGGACCCCTTGATTCTCCGCGAAAGGGCGGGACACTTGAGCCCTGCCGTGCATCTGTGGGGTATGGGGGGAATGGCACGAGCGGTCGAACGAGATGCGCCAGAGCTGGTCGAGTCGGCGCTTGCGGGCGACGACCTCGCCTTCGAGCGCATGGTGACCGCGCACCACGAGGACATGCGACGCGTTTGCGTCGCGACCTTCCACGACCCCGATCTCGCCGAGGAGGCGGTGCAGTCCGCCTGGGCTATCGCCTGGCGCAGGCTCGAATTCACTGCACGATCCGCGGCGTCTGCGCCCCTGGCTCGTATCGGTCGCGGTCAACGAGGCCAAGCAGCTAGTACGCAAGCGTGGCCGACGTTCAGTGATGGAGGTCAGGGCCGAAGTGACCGGGATCGCCGCCGCGCCTGACCCAGCGGCAGACCCGCAGTCGCTCGACCTCCAGGCCGCGCTCATGGGCCTGGACGCGGACGACCGGGCGCTGCTGGCCATGCGCTACGTGGCCGGCTTCGACAGCAATGAGCTCTCGGCCGCCACCGGGCTCAGTCCGTCGGGCACACGAAATCGGCTGGAGCGACTGCTAGCGCGGCTGCGAGAGGAGCTCGGTGATGGCTGACCGCCACTCATTCGAGCAGCGTATCGGGGCCGAGCTGCAGCGACAGGCTGGTCCACGGCGACCCGTCGACGTGCGTTCGATCCGCCGGACCGCCCAGGCGGCCGCGACGCATCGACCCTGGTCCGTCCTTACCCGGCGAGCCCGAAGCGGCGGAACCGCCGCGACATCGAAGGAAGGAGCCAACTACATGTATACGGCAGCCAAGCTCGTCGCCGCGTCCGCCATCCTGGCGGTGACCGGAGCCTTCCTCTTCAGCAGCGTCGAGCAGGCTCCGCCAGAGGTGGGCGCCCCGCCCGCGGGCGAGGTGCCGACCGAGTTCTCCCGTGTCACCGGCATCGCGACGTGCGTGGACATCGACCCGGGAACGTACGAAGACGTCATCGGGGGAGTCATGCGCTTCCGCGAGGTGGAGAGGCGCTGCGAGTGGGAGATGACCGACCCGCGCCTGAGCGGCAGCTACGTCGGGCAGGGCGGAATGGACTGCTTCCCCGTCGTCGTGAAGGTGGGCGTCCAGGAGGATGAATGCCTGGGCGGGGGCACCAGCGCGCTTGAAGGAGATGACGCCGGCTGGGAGTGCAGCGCCACCGGCACCACCGATCCGTATGCCCCGTTCAACGTCCTGTACATGGGGACGTGCACGGGCACCGGCGCCAATGATGGCTGGACCTACGTCTATCAGCAGACCATCGGCGACTACTCCGAGTTCCGGGATGGCAGCAACATCCACGGTGTCCTCTACCAGGGAGACCCTCCACCATTCGAGTGAGGGTCGAGGTCGGGCGGCAAGTGCGAGGCACGGCGCCCTGATCGAGCATCCCTTCGGCTGTCCAGACGTAGGGTCGACGTGAGCTAGATGGCGTCGCCGCTGTCGAGCGATCTCCACCCAGGCTTCGAAGCCCTCGGGCGCCCTCGGGGTACGCGGTGCAGTCCTTGACGACCTACGCCGAGGATGATGGCGGCTCGTGGGTCGGCAGCCACAGGTCGCCTTGGACTGGGCCAAAGCCACGGGCGACTGACGACCGCTTCGATCAGGGACGCCGTGAGGCGGGTTCCGCCTCGAGCATCGCTGCAGTCGAACGAACGTCCGCCGGGCCAGACGCGAGCCCGATCCGGCCGACACATCACCCACGCGCCCAGGCTGACACGCGACGTAACGCCTAGATCGCCGAGCCGCTCCCCAGCGATGTGACCCAGGCTTCGAAGCCCTCGGGCACTTTGGCGCCCTTCACCTTGTACATGCCGGTGACCATGCCACCGGCGGCCTCGGCCGCGTTGGCGAGCTGGCGCAGCGTGGAGCCGATGGCCAGCTTGTAGGTGGTGAACACGGCTACCGGCTTGTGGTTGATGGTCAGGCCCTCAAGGAAGCTCATCATCCCCTCGGAGGGGTGCTGCATGATGATGAAGTAGCCCTTGGTCCAGGCACCCAGGACGATGGCATCGGCGCGTGCGGCTGCCTTGGCGTCGGCATGGGAGATCGACGCGACGGTGCACTCGTGCCCGGCGGCACGCACGACATCGGCCATCTTCTGGGCCGCCGCACTGGTGGTACCGGTGTGAGTCTCGTAGACGATGGCGACCTTCATGCGTTCTCTCCGTTCCTGGGGCGGCGAACCGCGTGCTGACGATGCTCCCATTCTGAGCCACGCCGGCGGCGACGAAGCGAGCCTAGCGTGCGCTCAACGAGCCACGGATCCAACCATCTTCGTGCTTCTCGGCAGCTTCGATGGCGAGGGCCGCGGAGATGATGCCGACGTGACTGAATGCTTGCGGGAAGTTGCCCAGCTGCTCGCCGGTCCGCGGATCGATCTCCTCGGCCATCAGCCCCAGGTCGTTGGCGTGTGACAGCACCATCTCGAAGCGCTCCTTGGCCCGCTCCAGCTGCCCGCTCCGTGCCAGCGCATTGACCATCCACAGCGTGCAGAACACGAAGGTGCCCTCATCACCATCGAGCCCGTCGTCGTTGCGATAGCGGTAGATGTGTCCGTTGACGCCAAGCTCTTCATCGATGGCCTCGATGGTGGCCAGGACGCGCGGGTCATCAGCGGGCAGGAAGCCGACGTTGGGGATCTGAAGCGCCGACGCATCCAGCGCTGTCGAGCCGAACGCCTGTGTGAAGACCCCGCGCTGCGGGTCGATGCCTTCGGTTTCGATGCGCCGGCGCATATCGTCGCGTGCCGGACGCCAGCGCTCCGGCACCGCAGCTGCGCC
Source organism: uncultured Chloroflexia bacterium (assembly GCA_963724095.1). Taxonomy (GTDB): domain Bacteria; phylum Chloroflexota; class Limnocylindria; order Limnocylindrales; family CSP1-4; genus JAFMJV01. Next base: position 1,121,821 of record CAVRTH010000019.1, on the reverse strand, counting down.
GTCGTGGCGCTCGATGAGGCGCACGCCCAGGTCGACCGCGAGCCACATGAGGAGCTTGGAGAAGAGGAAGTGCTTGGCTCCGCCGCGCACCTCCCAGATGCCTTCGTCGACCACGTCGAACTCGTCGATGGCCAGCTCGACGACCTCGTTGAGGAAGCGCACGTAGTGCGGGTCGGCGTGCTCGTCCAGCCGACCGGTGTGTGCAGACGTGAACCACGTCGAGGCCAGCAGCCAGCCATACGTGTCGTGCTGTGTCTGGTCCCAGGCACCGTTGCCGATGCGGACGGGCCGCGAGCCACGATACCCGAAGAGGTGCGGCAACACGGTTTCGGTCAGGATCCGCTCTCCACCGATGCCGTACATGATCTGCAGCTCTCCGGCCCGGCCGGCTGTAGTGTGTCGGATCCATTCGGCGTACTGGCGGCACTCGTAGTCGTGACCAAGGCGGATGAGCGCGTTGAGAATGGTCGTGGAGTCGCGCACCCAGCTGAAGCGGTAGTCCCAGTTGCGAACGCCGCCGATAGTCTCCGGCAGCGAGGTCGTGGCAGCCGCGATGACGGTGCCGGTCTTGCCGTCGGTCAGGCCCTTGATGGCCAGCGCGCTGCGCTCGACAGCCTCTCGGTAGGGTCCCTCGTAGCACGTCTGTTCGGACCACCGTCGCCAGAACGCAACGGTCGCATCGAGCTCGGCGACAGCTTCGTCGTGGGGGATGCGACTGGTGACGAGGCCCGCGGGCGTGGACCAGGTGATGCTGATGATGCGTTCATCGCCGGCGCACACCACGGCCTGCGCATCGATGCCGCCACGTCCGTCCCGCGGAAGCGGACCGATCTCGCTCTCGAGCAGGAGCGCGTCGGCGCTTCCGGTCGCCACCACCAGGTCATCCGCGAGCGCGGTGATGTAGGGAGTGGTCAGGCCGTATTCGAATCGTGGGCGGAAGGTGAGGCCGACCTCGACCTGGCCACCGACACCGCGCACGATGCGGATGAGCGAGTGTCGGGCGCCCAGTCGATGAGCCTTGCCGACCTCCTCCTCGTCCGCTTCGACCGGCATGAAGTCGGTGAGGGTGATGACTCCCGTCGCCGTGCTGAACGTGGTCTCGAGGACGTTCGTGCCAGGGATGTAGCGGCGCTCGATAGTGGCCCCCGCTGACGTGGGGGCGATGCGGAAGAAGCCGCCGATGTCGCGGTCGAGGATGCGTGCGAAGACCGGGCGACCATCGAAGCGGTGGAAGACCGCCCACTCGATCGAGCCATCGCGAGCGACCAACGCCAGCGAGTGACAGTCGCTCAGGAAGGCATAGTCGGAGATAGGCGGGAAACCGCCAGTGGCAGCATATGCGTCTTCTGTCACACGGACCTCACTTCGAAGCGATCGCACCCGGGACTACGACATCGCGCTCGACCGTTCTGACAGCCATGAGTCGTCTCCTGTTGGTCGCTCCCGAGATCGACGGCCCAGCGGCCGGACCCAGCGAGTGTAGTGCCACGGCCCGAGCACGCCGCTGTCGCTCGCTATACTCGGGCGCGATGCAGCAGCCGATGTACCACCCTGACGACCTGGCATCCATGGACCCGCTGGTCCTGATGAAGAACCTCGATCACGTGCGCATGACCTCACGCCGTCTGAGCTACGTCCTCCAGAGCCAGGTGCACCTGTACCGGCCGGAGGCCAACGAGCTGCGCATGGAGATCGACCGCTACGTCGAGGCGGAGCTCGCCATCGAGGCTGAGCTGGCCCGTCGTCAGATCCGCGCCTAGGCCGGTCGCCCGATGGCGAAGAGGTAGCGCGGTTTCTCCCCGTCGGGCAGTTCCAGTAGCCGGCACACCGCCCGGTCATCGAAGGAGCCCATGGGCACGCCGCCCAGGTCCAGCGCCACCGCCTGCAGCAGCAGGTTCTGTCCGGCGTGTCCGGCTTCGAAGTCGCAATAGCGGACGCTCCGTTCCTCGCCGTGCCTGCCGCTGAGTCGACCCGGCACGATAGTGAAGATCACGACGAGCGGCGCGGCGCTGACGAAGGGCTGGCCACCGGTGGCTTCCTCGAGCCGGGGTCGCAGGTCCCCGTCAGCGAGCGGTTCCAGGGCGTGGCCGTCAGGCAGGTAGCGCGCGAGGCCGTCGGCGGTGACCACGTACGTCTCCAGCGCCATGAGCGCGCTGGCAGAGGGCGCCGTGCGCTTGCGACCTTCATGGGTGACGCCCTGGGCGGCCCACAACAACTGGCCGATCTCGAGTTCGGTCAGTGCCTGCGGCTTGAAGTCGCGCACGCTGTGGCGCCGTGCGAGCGCGGCCTCAAGAGCCATGCCGCCGTCGGTCCGTGGCGGCGAAAGGTTGATCGTCGAGCGTGCGGTCTGCATGTCGATAGCGTGCCCGACCAGCCTTCGTGTCGACAGGGCCATCGGTCGCCTCGGATAGGCTTGGTTGGAACATGATGGACGACTCCATCGTCATCAGACGAGGCCTGCCGGAACACTTGCTGGAAGCTGGCGCGATCCTGTTCGACGAGGCGTTCGGGGACAAGATGCGGATGGCGATACCCGATCGCCAGAAGCGCATCGCGTACATGGCCCGTGTCTACGCCGGCGACCACGCCGTGGTGGCGATGCGCGGGAACGAGCTGCTGGGAATGCTCGGCTTGAGCGCTGGATCCGGCGCCTATCGCGGCGGGCTGATGGACATCCCCTGGGACCCACGGCCGTTTCGGGATCTGCTGGGGCTCCGTGGGGCGCTGCGAGCGGTGATCGGACTGCGCCTCGCGGAACACCGGCCGGCAGGGGACGAACTCTATGTCGACGGCGTGGCCGTCGCACTGCCGGCTCGCGGCCAGGGCATCGGCAGCCGACTCCTGGGCGAAGCGCTGACCATCGCCCATGAGAACCGGATGCGCTGGCTGCGCCTCGATGTCATCGACACCAACCCGCGCGCCCAAGCCCTCTACCAGCGCCTCGGCTACCGGGTCACGAAGGTGGAGAAGACGCTCTGGATGGAGCGTTGGGTGGGCTTCGGCGCCATCGTCTCGATGGAGCTGTCGGTCGACGCCAGGAGCGCCGCCGATACGGGGTCGAGCTAGGCGACCGCTTCGATGGGCTGGTGCCCACGCTCCTGGGTGACGACCTGGCTGGCCAGCTCGGCGAGCCGCGGGAGTGCTGGCAGAGCGAAGCCGATCCCCAGTCGCTGGAGCTGTTCGTAGTCCATCCCGCGGTAGTCCCCGCGCGCCGCCACGGCACACATCTCGTCATACAGCTCGGGCCACGCGACCGCCCGCCGGCGATAGCAGAAACGCACGAATTCGACCGCTTCCGCATCGGGGTCAGAGGGTGCCTCGTCGACCCTGTCGGTGGGACTCACGACCTCTCGCACCGCGGCCTTGACGCCGCGCTCGTAACGCTCTGCTGCTGTATCGGACAGCACGTTGCCCGGCCGTTCTATCGACACCCTCTCCCACCTTCCGGGGGCACGTCGAAACGAACCCCGCGTTCAAACGATTGGCACGTAGCGCAGTCACACCTAGACCGTGGCGCGACGACGCGCGCAGCCCGTTGGGGATGTCCGCAGACCCCTGGGCTATCCCTCTCCCACGCCGTCCGAGGGCTGCCTCGGACGACTCGGGAATGATACGTCGGGCCCTCGAGAGGGCGCTAGGGCGTCGTCCACGAAGTTGTCCACGACCTTGTCCACATCGATGTGCTGCGGGGCGATCTGGTGACGGCTGGCAGGGTCGGGGCGGGCCACACGGGCCTCACGGTGCAGTCATGCGGCGGGCTTGCGGAAGACGCCGAGGCCTGCTTCCGAGGTCAGCTGCCAGCGGCAGTCGTCCCCCAGCTCGAGGCCGCCGAACGGATCGTGGGCGAGTAGCAGGCTGCCATCCAGATCGAGCCAGTCGACCTCGGAGGCCACCATCGCGGCTGCCGCCACACCGACGCTCGATTCGACCATGCAGCCGAGCATCACCTTCATACCCAGCTCCCGCGCCAGGCGGATCATGCGCAACGCGGGGCCGATGCCGCCGCACTTGGCCAGCTTGACGACGACGCCATCCACGACTCCCTCGAGCATGGGAAGGTCCGTCGCGAAGACAGCCGATTCGTCAGCCATGATGGGCAGGCTGGAGCGCTCACGAAGCCAACGCAGCTGCGGCAGCATGCGCGCCTTGAAGGGTTGCTCGATGAGCTCCACGCCGAGGCGATCGAGTTCAGGGATCAAGGCTGCCGCCTGGTCGGGCTGCCAGGCGGTGTTGGCATCCACGCGCAAGGGCCCACTGAAGACCGCACGCACTGCCTCGAGCGTCTCGATGTCAGCGGGACCGCCGACCTTGATCTTGAGGGCGGGGAAGTGGGCCACGCGTCGGGCGCGCTCGGCCACGGTCGCGGGGTCATCGATGCCCAGCGAATAGTCGGTGGGGGGCAACTGGTCGGACGTGCCGAGAAGCTCCCAGACGGGCAGTCCGAGCGCTCTTGCGGCCAGGTCGTGGAGGGCCATGTCGAGGCCACCCTTGGCACCACCGTGATTGCCCAGGGCATCGGTCATCAAGTCGCTCGATCGCTCGAGCCAGGCCAGGACCTCGCCGCGGTCGCTAGGCAGCGCGCCCAGCTCATCGAGAGAGCGCAGCAGGCGTGGCAAGACGACCTCGGTAGTCTCGACGGTCTCGCCGTAGTAGGGCACCGGGAAGCACTCGCCGAGCCCGGAGTCTCCGTCACGTCGGAGGTAGGTCAGGACCGTCTGCGAGGCCTCCGAGTCCTCGCTGCGGGCGATCCTGAACGGATCCCGGAAGGGCAGGTGCAGGACCTCGGTCTCAAGCCTGAGCGTCATCGGACATCTCCTTCGAGAGTAGCGCGCAGGGCGGCGAACAAGCGCTCCGCACCGAAGCGATAGGGGTCATCGACCGGCAACCCCGTCTCCTCGGCGACACGTTCGATCTCCACGTGCGCATCCTCCTCGGTCAGCAGGGCGGTGTTGAGCGCGATCGCCGCCACCCGCGAGGGCGCGACCGCGTTGGCCACCGATTCGTAGAGGCGGATGTTGTCCCCCAACGACAACGTCGGCGAGTCGAGGCCGGTGGTCTGCTCCCAGCCGTGGTGACCGGTGCGGCCTGGCTGGTGCACCAGCACCATCACGTGCGGCGTGGTGCCGTGGACGAGGCCCAGCGTGACCGCGGAGTAGGCCGGGTGGTCGATAGAGCCCTGGCCCTCGACGAAGATCCAGTCGCCCATCTGTTCGGCCTGCTCGACGAGCCATTCGGCGGTGCCGTTGATGAAATCGCTGATGACGCGGTCGACCGAGACGCCCCAGCCTTCGATCATGATGCCCGTCTGTCCGGTGGGCACGAACGCGGCGGAGAGACCGGCTTCCTGCGCCGCGCGACGCAACTCCAGGGCCACGGTCATCTTGCCGATGGCACAGTCCGTGCCGACGGCCAGGATCACATGCTTGCCGGGACCGTGCTTGCGACCCGTCGCCACCTCGTGGCGCTCGGGAGGACGGCGATGGTCGATGAGCTCCACGCCATGGGTGGCCGCGAGAGCGCTGAACTCGGGGTCGTCAGAGACGAACTCGTGAAGGCCACTGACGATGTCGAAGCCGTGGACGATGGCGTCGGCGATGATCGAACGCCACTCAGACGGGATCTTGCCGCCCTGCGGCGCAGTGCCGATGAGCAGGGCGGTGGGTGCCAGGGGCAGCGCCTCAGCCAGGTTGGCCACGATGGGGGCGGCGTGCTCCGGGCCCAGCCACTCGGCGACGTCGCGGCCGGCGCGGGTACTGTCGAGCACCGCCACCACCGGCTCGCGGCCGTACTTGATGACGCCCATGGCGGTCTTGGAGCCAGGCTCGCCGAACTGACCCTCCGCCAGGATCAGGTAGCGACGGCGGGTCTCAGCATCCACGGGCGTTCTCACTCTGCATGGTCGTGACTGTAGCGAGGTCGACACCCCGGCCGCCCGCTTGACCACGCTGCCGCCTCGCTGCGGGTAGGAGGACGCCCCCGGGGCGCGGTCCGGGGGCGTGGGAATATGCTGGTACCGCATACCGGATTCGAACCGGTGATCTCCGCCTTGAGAGGGCGGTGTCCTGGGCCTCTAGACGAATGCGGCCTATCCGGGCGCTAGGTTAGCCGACCTTCGCCGACTCTGTCCACACCAGCTCGGGCGCGGGCCGGTAGCCCAGACAAGCTCGCTGGTCCGTCCCCCAAGGACTACAGGCGGTGGTGCTCCAGGAAGGAGCGGATGGTGTCCGCCACCTGGTCGAAGCCCTGCTGGCCGAGGACGGCGCCGTAGTGCGAATGTGCACCGAAGGGCTGGTACTCGGCCCCCAGCCACTCGGCCAGGCGAGCACTGTCGGCCTCGGCGAACTGGCGGTCCAGCCCGGCGCCGATGACGAGCATCGGCACGTCCGGCAGCTTGTCGCGGTCGACATGGACACCGGCCAGCATCTGCCGCCGGGCGGCGCCACTCTCGGCGCCCAGCAAGTGCTGGATGCGGCGGACGTCGGCGGTGGTCAGATCCGGGTTCTGGCGCTGCACTCCCTCGAGGCTGCCGGCCCAGTCGATGAGCTCGGCCTGGTAGAGAGCCGGCACCAGACGTACCACGTGCGGTGGCGGCACCGGCCGCAGCGGCGCGGGGATGGCCGGGCTGACGAGGATGAGGGCGTCGATCTCACGGCCCTCCGCCAGCTTCATCGCCAGCAGCCCGCCGAGCCCGTGCCCGACGATGACGGCTGGCCGCTCGAGCGCCTCGAAGCCGGCCACGGCGTCATCGAGGTAGGTGTCGAAGCTCAGCTCCTCGATGGGTGCGGTCTGTGACCAGAAGTGGGCTCGCAGGTTGAGCGCGTGGCCCTCCCAGCCGCGCTGCGCGAAGTAGCGCAGGTATGACTCCCATAGCCACGACCCACCCAGTTCGCCATGCAGGTAGTACAGCGGTCGGCGGCGCGAGCGGCGCTCCGGCAGCCAAGACTCGACGTACAGACCGCGCGCTTCGAGCACGATCTCGTCCTTGCGTACCGGCTTTCCCGGTGCGCGATCGCTGAGGTCCCGTTTGTCGCCGCCCCGCCCGTTGCCGGCGATGGCAGCCGCTCCCGTGGGGAGGTCTGGATCCATCCTGTGGGTCTCTCCTCTCTCCGCTGCCGGCTGCCCTACCACTCGAGCGGGCTGAGCAGGAGCCCGGTCGGTGCCTTGGGATCGAAGTAGGTCGACTTCTGGGGCATGACCTCACCGGCCTCGGCCACCAGCGCGATCGCCACGGGCGGCATCTCATGCAGCAGGAAGGCGACCGATGCCTCTTCGTCGAGCACCTGCTGCACCGCCGCGGCGGCATCCTTCACATACCAGAGCCGCCCGTCGGCGGCCATGGTGCTGACATCGTCGCCGAAGGCCTTGTCGATGATCACGCTGAGTGCGTTGACATCCAGCCCCCTCGATGCCGCGGAGAGGTTCGCCGCGAGCAGCGCATCGGTGGCGGCGCCGTTGACCGTCAACATGGCGGCCTCGCCGTGCGTGAAGAGGCCGATGCGACCGGTGCCGGTGGCACCCTGGCTGAACTCGGCGGGCTCGGCCACGCGGCTCAGCATGGTCTCCGCGTCCGGCAATCGATCGATGGCGGCATAGGGCAGCAGGCGCTCGATCAGGTCCTCCCCGCAGGGCCGGCCACGGATGACACGATGCGTCGGCAGCGCCGGGGGCGACTGATCAAGCGGATAGACGAGCGCCAGCAGGTGGTCCCAGGCTGGATCGGGGTCGCCGGCACGATCAGCCTCCCGGTCCGCGCGGTACGCGAGCGCCGTCTCATAGCGATGGTGTCCATCGGCGATGGTCAGCGGTGCCGCGGACATGAGCCGCAGCACCGGCCCGGCCTCCTCCGCACCACAGATCCAGAGGCGATGGCGGACGCCATCAGGGGTCAGGGCCTCTGCGTCCGCCGCGCGCTCGGTCAGCGCCAGCAATGCCGCAGAGGTCGCCGCCGGGTCGGATCCGGCGAGGAACACGATGGGGCTGCTATTGAGCTGCGTGGACTCCAGTAAGGCGTAGCGATCCGCCTTGGCGCCAGCGTGGGTCATCTCGTGAGGAAGGACACCCGCATCGGGTCCGTACTCCTCCAGGCGAAGGCGGCAGAACAGCCCGGTCGCCCGCCGCTCATGACCCTCGGCGTCGAACCAGCGCATCTCGTGCACGGTCACCGTCGGTTCGGTGTCCTTGACCAGGATCCCGGCCTCACGCCACTCGGCCAGGGTCGCAGCCGCGGCCGCGTAGTCTTCGGGCCCAGCGGCCCCAAGGGCGGCCGGCAGATCGATGCGCACGATGTTGTGTGGATCGCGAGCGAGGAGTGCGGCACGTTCGCCGGGGCTGATGATGTCGTAGGGCGGAGCGAGCACCCTCGACAGGTCGGTCGCAGCCGTGTCGAAGCGGAGCGCGCGGAACGTACGGAGGTCGGGCACGCGGGAATGGTAGCGACGATAAGCGAATCAGGCCGTCACCGACTCGGCCGACGACACCGCGGGCGGGCGGCGCTACGCTTGCCGGGTGAGATCCAGCGCCGCGAGCCGCCTTCTTCTCCTCGCCGTGGCGGGCGCATTCGTGTTGGGCGGCTGCTACTCGCTGGCCGAGCCGTCCTTCGACCCTGGCAACCAGCGGGATGTCCTTCGCTCCATCGTCCGACGTGGCATCGTCATCAGTGAGCCCATCGTCGGGGAGACGGCCTGTGATGATCCCGCCCTGATCGGCAACTCCACCTACCTGACCGCGCGCATGCCCGACGAAGATGAAGCGCGAGACGTCTACATCCAGTCGTATCGTGAGAAGTCCTGGGAGCAGTCGATCGAGGAGGTCGATCGCTGCATGGCGCAGTACGCAGCCGCCAATCCGGGATCGGAGATCAGGCGTCTCGACATCCCCACGTTCCGCGTCTTTGGGGCCGACTGGTCCGATCGATCTGACCCGGGAGCTCACCAAGGCCTTCGAAGAAGCGTCGCACGCGGGCAAGATCAGGTGATGCCGCCCGAGCCGGCTGTGAGCAGCCGCCAGAACCCTCGTTTCAAGGCGGCGCTGGCCCTGCGCGATGCCCGTGAGCGCCGGGCGCGCGGCCATGTCCTCGTCGATGGCGCGAGGGAGATCGGGCGCGCGCTCGATGCCGGTGTCCGGCTCATCGAGGCCTGGGTCTGTGCGGAACGGATCCGCCGCGAGACCGCGCGCGCGCTGCTGCCCCGGCTGGCGACGGCCGGCGAGATCGTGGAGACCACGCCCGAGCTGCTGGCGCGCCTGGCTTACGGTGAACGAGACGAGGGCATCGTGGCAGTGCTGGAGATGCCGTCGACCGATCTGCAACGGCTGCAGCTCCCGGAGCAGCCGCTCATCGCCGTGGTGGAGGGGGTGGAGAAGCCCGGCAATCTCGGTGCGCTGCTCCGCTCGGCCGACGGCGCCGGCGTGGACGCGGTCATCGTGGTCGATGCCGTCTCCGACATCTGGAACCCCAACGCTGTCCGCGCCAGCGTGGGCACGATCTTCAGCCTGCCGCTGGCGGCCTGCTCCTCGGCAGAAGCCCTGGCATTCCTGCGCGGGCAGGGTGTGACCATCCTGACGGCACGCGTGGGCGCCGAGCTGGACTATGACGCGGCCGACCTGACGGCAGCGGTGGCGTTGGTCGTGGGCGCGGAGACGGTCGGCCTCAGCCAGACCTGGACGGGCGAGGGCGTGATGGCGATCAGCATCCCCATGCTGGGCCTGGCAGACAGCCTCAATGTCTCGGCCAGCGCGGCCGTACTCTTCTATGAAGCGCGGCGCCAGCGTCGCGCCGCCCAGGTATGACAAACGATCGCGAGGAGGCTCACATGGCAACCACCACCCTGTTCGTCGAATTCGACATCAAGACCGGCCGCACCGACGACTTCAAGGTCGCCGCGGAGGCGCTCTTCGCCAAGACCCAGTCGGAACCGGACACGCTGCGCTACGAGTACTTCCTGAAGGCGGACGGCACCAAGAACGTGAACATCGAGGTGTTCAAGGATGCCGACGCCTTCGTCTTCCACAATCGCAACGTGGCCGACCTCGTGCCAGCCTTGTTCGATTGCCTGGACGAGGTGAAGATCGCCGTCATGGGTGATGCCAACGACGACCTGTGGGCGGAGCTGGCGGACATCGAGACGACCTACTTCGAGCGTCTCGGCGGCATCACTCGCTAGTCACGGCCTGATTCGGTCGGCCAGCCAAGCGGCTGTGTGGCCAGGCTGGCAACGGCGATGTGCCGCTGCCGCGGACCATCGAGCTCGAGGAAGATGACGCGCTGCCACGTACCCACGTCCAACCGGCCGTCGGCGATGGGCAGCAGCAGCTGGCCGCCGATGAAGCTCGAGAGCACGTGCGACTGGGCGTTGCCAGGGTTCCACGTTTCGTGCTGCCAGGGCCCATAAGACTCGATGAGGTTGGCCGCGACGCGCTCGTAGTCCTCGAACATCTCCGAACCCGATTCGCCCAGGAAGATGGCCGCGGTCGTGTGCTCGACCGAAGCCAGCAGCAGGCCATCCGGCCACCCGCGTGACATGAACAGGTGAGTGATGTCGATGGCCTGCGTGGGCCGGCTCGTGGACAGGTCGAAGCGAAGCATGACAGGAAGGCTACTCGTGGTCGAGCACGACCACCTGGCCCAGGTGCCGCGGCGACTCGGGATCCCGTCCCCGGCGCACGGCGATGCCCAGCGCCAGCGCCTGGAGCACGTGCAGCTCCAGCGGCAGGCGGGCGATCTCGTCGAGGTCTGCGGCGGGCCCATCGGGACCCAGGACCCAGGTCGTCGCGCCCAGGGCGGCGGATTCGTCCACGACTCGCCGTTCGTCTTCCTCGCTGTCACCGCCCACGATGCCGACCACGATCATGCCCGGCTCGCACACCGAGATGGGGCCGTGGCGAAACTCGAAAGGATGGAACGCCGAAGCCGGACCTGCCCCGTCTCGGTCGCTTTGAGCACCGCCTCGTTGGCCAGGCCGAAAGCGGCGCCGCCGCCGAGCACCACCAGGCGCGAGGGGTCTGTCGCAGCCAGCTCGAATGCCTGCTCGATCCAGGGCACCAGGCTCCCCCAGCGCGACGGCACGGCATCGAGGTCGGCGGCGAAGGAGGCTTCACCCAGGCGTGCGCCGAGGCGCATGAGCAGCGCCGTCTGCGCAGCGAAGGAGCGCGTCATCACGATGGCCTTCTCGTCGCCCTCCGGGACGGCCAGGGTCGTGTCGGCAAGGCCGGCCATGGGCGCCTCCGGCCGGCAGGTGATGGCGATGGTGTACTGACCCCGTTCACGGGCAGCCTTGATGACATCCAGGGCCTCAGTGGTCGAGCCGGAGCGCGAGACCACGATGAGCGGCTGGTCGGCCAGGGCCGCGCCGGCGAAGACCGCGTCTGGACGCAACAGGACCTCGGACAGTGGCTGCGCCTCCGCCGCCAGATCGGCCCGGGCACGCATGGAGAAGGCCGCTACCTGCGCGATGTACAGCGATGAGCCGGCGCCGGTGATGACGATGCGGGCGGCACCGTCGAGGCGATCGAGGATGTCCTGCGAGGCCGAACGAGCGACCTCCAGGGCGGCCGCGATGGCCACCCCACCGGTGCTGGCCTCCCGCCAGCCCGTAGTGGCCTCGACGCGCGCGCGGATATCGCTGGCAGTGAGGGCTTGGGGGATGGTCATGTCGGGTGCTCCTGTGTGCGTTGGCTCAAGCGTCGCGCAGCTCGACCGAGTAGCGGTAGCGGTCCGCGCGGAGGATGGAGTGGCAGAACTCGATGATGGCGCCATCGGCGTCGTACGTGGTGCGCTCGACCTGCAGGGCCGGACTGCCGGCGATAGCGCCGAGCGCATCAGCCTCGTCGTCGTTCATCAGGATGGGCTGGAAGGTCTCGCGGGCACGCACCGGTCGGATGCCGTACCTCGTGGTCAGCGTGTCGTAGAGACGCCGTCGCGTGAAATCGACTCGGTCGAGGCCCGGGAAGCGTGCGGCAGGCAGGTAGCTCGTCTCGGTCACGATGGGCTCGTCGTCGGCCAGCCGGATGCGACGCAGGGCCACCACTGCGGCACCGCGTGAGACCTCCAGCGCAGCCGCGACGTGCTCATCCGCCTCCTCCACCTGGAGGCTTCGTACGCGAGTGCCCGGCTGCATCCCGTGGCTCTCGATCTCCCGGCTGTAGCTGTAGAAGCCGCCCAGTCGGTGCTCCAGCGCAGCCTTGCGCACGTAGGTCCCCAGGCCTCGCTTGATCTCGACGAGGCCTTCAGCCACCAGGCCTGCGAGGGCCTGCCGAACGGTAGCTCGACTGACCTCGTAGCGGGACATGAGCTCCTGCTCGGTCTCCAGCTGGCTTCCCGGCGCCAGCTCCCCGCTCCCGATCCGATCGCGCAGGTCGGTCTGGATACGGCGGTACAGGGGCAGCCCGTTCGCGTCGTCGATCATGACCCCCTCCTTGCCGTCATGACTGCGGTCGTGCGTCTCGTCAGCACCATCCCTACCCCTTCAGACCGCTGATGGCGATGCCACGCACGAAGTACTGCTGCGCGATGACGAAGAGCAGCACCATGGGGATGATGCTGACCACCGTGCCAGCCATCATCTCCGGCCACTTGCCGACGTACTGGCCCTGGAAGAAGGCCAGGCCGACGGTGGTGGTGTAGTCGGGCAGGTCGCGCAGATAGATGAGCGGGTTGATGAGGTCGTTCCAGCTCCACATGAAGGTGAAGATGGCCAGGGTGGCCAGCACCGGCTTGGCCAGCGGGAGGTAGATATGCCGGAAGATGCCCCATGGGCTGGCCCCATCGACCCTGGCGGCATCGGGTAGCTCGCGCGGGATGGTCAGGAAGAACTGACGGATGAGGAAGATCCCGAAGGCACCGCCGAGGAAGGCGCCGATCCAGAGCGGCTCCTGGGTCCCGATGAAGTTGCCGCTGTCGCTGAAGGGGTCAGGCAGCGTGCGGTAGAGGATGAAGTTGGGGACCAGCACTACCTGGAAGGGGATGATGAGGGTGGCCATGACAAGGGCGAAGAGCAGACCCTTGGCACGGAAGCGCAAGACGGCGAAGGCGAATGCCGCGAGTGAACAGCTGATGAGGACACCGACCGTGTTGAGGGTCGCGATCTTGAACGAATTCAGGAAGAAGTCACCGAACGTCACGCCCGGGAGCGCGTTCCACATGCGCTCGTAGTTCTCGAAGTGCAGACCCGAGGGGAATGACAGCATCGGAGAGCTGAAGACCTCGGCCCTCGTCTTGAGCGAGGTCGTGACCATCCAGACGAATGGCACCAGCATGACCACGCCGCCGGCGATGAGGATGACGTAGAGCCACAGCAAATGCAGGCGCTTCCTGGCCAGCCCGGACCCCTCGAGCCGTGCGCTTGTCGACTTGGCGGCGGGTTGCGTCCTGTTCACTGGTAGTGCACCCAACGACGTTGCAGGCGGAAGTAGAAGTACGTCAGCGTGGCGGCGATGACGAACAGCACCCAGGCTGCAGCACTCGCCTGGCCCATGCGGAAGAAGCGGAAGCCCTCCTCGTAGATGAAGTAGACCAGCGTGATCGTGGCCTCGGTCGGCGGACCGGGTCGGGCCAGGATGTAGACCTGGTCGAACACCTGCATGGCGCCGATGAAGCTGAGGATGCCGGTGAAGAAGATGCTCGGGGTCAGCAGCGGCAGGGTCACGTTGCGGAAGCGCCCCCAACGTCCGGCGCCGTCCACGTCGGCGGCGTCGTAATACTCCCGTGGGATGGCCTGCAGGCCGGCCAGGAAGATGATGATGTTGACGCCGAGGCCCTGCCAGACGCTCATCACGATGATGGCCGGCATGGCCCAGAAGGGATCGCTCACCCAGCGCTGGGGAGGGACACCGAACACGCCCGTAAGCGCATTGAGCAGTCCTCCCTGGGGCGAGTAGATCCAGAGCCACACGAGGCCGACCGCCACCGCCGAGGTGACCAGCGGCAGGAAGTACATGGTGCGGATCCAGGCGATGCCACGGATGGCCTGGTCGAGACCGAGGGCGAAGGCGAGGGCGATGAGCATGCCGATGGGCACGGAGACGAGCGTGTAGAACGCCGTGTTCTGCATCGCCTTCCAGAAGCGCGGGCTCTCCATGAGCGCCGCGAAGTTCTCCAGGCCGACCCACTTCGGAGGAGTCAGCAAGTCCCAGTCGGTCAGGCTGATCCCCAGGGTCGCGAGGATAGGCCCGGCCGATAGAACGGCCAGACCCAGGATGGTCGGAGCCAGGAATATCCAGGCCCAACGGCTCTCACCATGCAGCGGGCTGCGGCGACTACCGGCCCGCTCATCCGAGGGCAGGCCGGGATGCTGGGCGCCCTGTCCGGTCGAAGTCCCCTCAACGACCGGAGTGCCGGAGAATCCTCACGTGTTGCTCATGGCTGTGGCCACGGCGCTGGAAGGAACCAGCGCCATGGCCGAGGCTGTCGGATGCCCGTTACTGCTGTGCCGCCAGGATCTCGTCGAGTTGCCCGATCACCGAGTCGATCGCCTCCCGCGCGGTCTTGTTGGGAGCGTTGAACAGGTTCGTGTCCAGCTCGTTCTGGAGGATCGTGCTCCACTCGGAGTAGCCGGCGAAGGACGGCTTCAGATGCGCGTGGTCGAGCATCGCAGCCATCACGTCCGAACCTGGGAACGCCGACGCGTAGCTGCCCTCGAGGACCGACTTGTCGACCGGCAGCGCGACCTTCCCCTGCATCAGCCGCTCCTGGGCCTCGGGCCCGACCAGCCACTTGACGAACTCCCAGGCGGCATCGGGGTTCCTGGAGCTCGCCGAGACGACTGCCCCGGTGGGGTTGAGGCTGGTGGCATGCCCTGCAGCACCGGCCGGCAAGGGTGCGATGCCGAAGTCGATGCCGGCGGCCGTGTGCGTGGGCACGAGCCACGAACCATTGGCTTCCATCGCGGCCAGCCCCTGCTCGAATGCATCGCCGGTCTCGGCGAACAGGTCGGGCGTAGCCATGATCTTGTACTTGTAGATGAGGTCCTGCAGGAACTGCAGGCCGCCCACGGCTTCGTCGGTGCCCAGCAGCGTCTGGGTATGGTCGGCCGAGATGATCTCGCCACCGTTCTGCCAGACGGCCTCGCTCCAGAAGTTCTCCATGTCAGTGGTCTCGGTATAGAAACCCCACTGCTCGGGAAGGCCGTCGCCGTTCTCATCGACGGTCAATCGCTGCCCGACCTCGACCAGCTTGTCCCAGTCCCAGGTGTCGTCCGGATAGGGGATGCCGGCGGCATCGAACATCGTCTTGTTGTAGAAGAGCGGGACGACATTGAGGTCCCGGGGCAGTCCGTACTGACCACCGTCCGCGGTCTTGAAGTCGGCCACGCCGGCATCGGCCAGCGCAGAGACGTCGAAACCGTCGGCGTCGATGTAAGGCTGCAGGTCGAGAAGCACGCCACGAGTCTGGTAGTCGGGGAAGATGGGCCCGTCCATGGCGAAGACATCGGGTGCATCACCACCCGCGATGCTGGTCTGCAGGCCGGTCCAGTAAGCGTCCCAGTCCGAAACGGTGACATCGACGGTGATGCCGGGATGCTCCGCCTCGAAGGCTTGGACGAGTGCGATCTGGCTGGCCAGCTCCGACGGATCGCCCCAGATGGCATAGGTGATCTTTCCGCTGGGCTCCTGTGCTACCGCCGGTGCCGTCAACGCGGCCACCAGCAGCGCACTGCCGATGAGCGCGATACCGGTTCGTCCGTGGTTCCGTGGTCGTTCGGTCATCGAGCCAACCTCCTCCATGCGAATGCGGCAGGGAGAGCCGCCTAACATCCGGACGTCCGGATGTCCGGATGTCATCGTCGCAGGACTGTCAAGCGTGGAGCCAGCCCGGCAACCACTCCGCCTCCGCGTCGATGAGCTCATCGGTCAGTCGCCAGGTCTCATCCAGGCTCAGCCGCGCAACGATCTGGGGATCTTGCATGACGGCGTGATAGATGGCCTGCCGATCCTGGTCGAGCGCGGCGCGCACGGTCAGGGCCTGCGTGTCCACGGCCGGGCCGATGTAGGCGCTGCACTGCGGCGGCAGGGCACCGACATGCACCGGCCACACGCCGGTGCCATCGACCAGGCAGGCGACTTCGACACAGGCGTCGGCCGGGAGATTGTCGATCAGTGCACCCTCGTTCATGACGTTGCCCACGATGCGGGCAGGCTCACTGGTGAGAAGAGAGTGGATGATGACCGCTGCGTACTCGCCACTCTGCTCGATCTCGAAGGCCTCGCCGGAATCCAACCGGCGTTTGGTCTCGTCGTACTCGTCGAGGTTGTGGGAGACGCGATCGAGGTACTCCCCGATGGGGATGTGGTAACGCTCGACGGCATCGCCCTTGGGGATGAACCAGGGGTTGTACTCGGCGTGGTGCTCCGACGATTCGGTGGGGTAGTAGCCGAGCCGTCTGAAGAGCTCCGCCCGCACCAGGTCGTCGTCGGGAACCCGCCCCCCATCGACGAAGGCTCGCAGGTCGGGATAGAGGTCGCGGCCGCGGTGCTCGAGCCGCAGGAGGAAAGCCAGGTGGTTGACGCCCGCGGAGACGTGGTCCACCTCTTCGCGTGGCAGTCCCAGGTAGCCGGCGAGGGTGTCGATGGTCCAGAACACCGAGTGGCACAAGCCCACCGTCCTGATCTCGCTACGCTCGGCGACAGCCCGCACCAACATGCCCATGGGGTTGGTGTAGTTCAGGAACCAGGCATCGGGACACATGTCCTCCATGTCGCGGACGATGTCGAGCACGACCGGGATGGAGCGGAGCCCGCGCATCACGCCACCGACGTTGATGGTGTCGTTGATGGTGTAGCGCAGCCCATAGCGAGCGGGGACCTCGAAGTCGACGTTCGTCGCGCGGGCGCCGCCCACCTGGATGGTGTCGATGACGAAGTCGGCACCGTTGAGGGCTGCGCGCCGGTCGAGGTGTCCCTCGATGGTGGGCTTCGCAGCCAACGCCCCAGCCGTCCAGTCCGCCATACGCTCGGCGGTACGAAGACGATCGGCATCGATGTCGTGCAGCACGATCGTTGCATCGCGCAACTCCGGGTAGGCCAGGATGTCAGCCAGCAGGTTGCGCGTGAATTCGACGCTCCCAGCGCCAACCAGCACGATACGCGTCATCGGTCGTCTCCTCCAACGCACCACCCGGCAGCATTCAGGCAGCCGTGACGGTGCCAACCCGCTTTGAGGTACGGACGTCCGTACCTCGGGCGATGGTAGCATCCGGGCGGCGGCCTGATGATGGAGCTGCCCGTCACGACACATGGGAGGATGCTGCGGTGAGGCTCGGCACACTTCGCGGGCTGGACGCCTGTGCCTCGGGCAAAGGCACGTTTTCGGTCCTGGCGCTCGATCATCGCAACAACCTGCGCCGCATGCTCGGGCCGGACGATCCTGATTCGGTCCTGTACGAGCGACTGGTGGAAGTCAAGCGCGCCATCGTCCGCGCGGTCGCCGGCACCGCCAGCGGCATCCTGCTCGATCCCGAGATCGGCGCTGGGCCGGCCGTCGCCGATGGTGATCTGCCACCGGGTTGCGGACTCATGGTGGCGGTCGAGACCAGCGGCTACGAGGGGCCCACGACAGCCCGGCGCAGCCGGCTCCTGCCGGGCTGGGGCGTGGCCCAGAGCAAGCGCATGGGCGCGGACGCGGTCAAGCTGCTGCTCTACTACCATCCTGACGCGGCCAATGCCGAGGAGCAGGAGCGGCTGCTCATCGAGGTGGCCGAATGGTGCGCCGATGCGGACATACCGCTCTTCCTGGAGACGCTCGGCTTCTCCCTGGAGGAGGGCGCGTCGCTGACCGACGACGCTCGCCGCGACGTCGTGGTACGCACCGCGCGCCGCCTCACGGCCCTCGGTGGCGACGTGCTGAAGTGCGAGTTCCCCTACGACGCAGCGGTGACCGACCGCACGCGCTGGAAGGAAGCCTGTGCCGAGCTGGAAGAGGCCTCAGCGACCCCCTGGGTCATCCTCTCGGCTGGCGTGGACGACGCCACCTTCGAAGCCCAGACTGAGGTCGCCTGTGCTGCCGGTGCATCGGGCGTGCTGGTAGGGCGCTCGGTGTGGAAGGAGGGCGCCACCATGGTCGGCGCCGAGCGGGATGCCTGGCTGGCGACAGAAGCCGTCGCCCGCATGCAGCGGCTCGTCGATATCGTCGAGAGCGAAGCGCGCCCGTGGCGGAAACGGTCTCCTCTGACCGACCATCTGGCCCTGGGCGAGGGCTGGTACGCGGGCTATCCGGGCGATCCTGGTGACTGATGGCCGGGCGCGCGAGACCGACCTGTATGTCATCGGCGACGTCAATCCTGACATCCTCGTCATCGACAAGGATGTCGTGCCCGAGTTCGGGCAGGTGGAGAAGTACGTCGGCACCATCCGTCTGACCGTCGGCGGCTCGTCCGCCATCGCCGCCTGCGGCGCGGCACGACTGGGGCTGCGGGTGGCACACGGCGGCATCGTGGGCGACGACATCCTGGGCCACGCCATCCTGGAGGCCTTGCGCGAGCGGGGCGTGGACACCTCCACGATCAGCATCGATCCGGCCATCCCGACAGGGGCCACGGTGCACCTGGGCACGGGTGAGAACCGCGCCATGCTGACCGCCACCGGCACCATCGATCGCCTGCGCGCAGAGGACGTACCCCGCGCCATCCTGCCGCACATCCGTCACATCCACGCCGGCTCCACGGCCATCCAGCCCCAACTGCGCCCGGGGCTGCCGGCGCTGTTCCGCGAGGCTCGGGCGGCGGGCGTGACCAGCTCCTTCGATGCCAACTGGGATCCTGACCGACGCTGGGAGGGCATCGACCCCATGCTCGCCGCGAGCGACCTGTTCTTTCCCAACGAACGCGAAGCCGCGCTGATCTCCGGGGTCACCGATCCGCTGGATGCGGCACGGTCGCTGGTGGCGCGAGCGGAGGCGGCGGGGCGCGACGAGGCGGCCGGACCGCTGACGGTGGTAGTGAAACTCGGTGCCGATGGCGCGCTGGCGCTGCGGGGTGAGGAGGCCCTTCGCCTGCCGGCGGACAAGGTGCAGGTCGTCGATGCGACGGGCGCCGGGGATGGCTTCGACGCGGGCTTCCTGTACGGCTTCCTGGCCCACCGCCCATTGCGCGAGTGCCTGGCCCTGGCGGTGGCCTGCGGCACCCTTTCGACCCGCGCCGTCGGTGGTGTCGACGGACAGGCCACCCTCGAAGAGGCCGAGGCGCTGCTGTAGCGGACCGGTGCGCCGGGAACAGGGTCAGGGCAGGAAGCGGCGCGTCCTGGCTCGGAGCCAGACGTTGCAGGGGATGAATCCCTCGGCAGCCTCGACACCGCACTGCAGCCCGCGGTACCTGGCCACGGTGCCGACCTGACCGAGCATGTCGGCGTCATCATGGTCGGCAAGCCATCCCAACTGGCTCTCGTGCTGCGAGAGCATGGCCAGCTTGGTCTCCAGGAACCCTGAGATATCGACGAACTCGGTGGGCAGGAAGTCGTTCCCCGAGACGGTCTCCATGTACGCCAGTGCGGGCACGTCGGCCAGATGTGTCGAGTGGGTCTCGAACAGCGGCAGCGTGGCCAGGAAGCTGCAGTCGAGCGCGAGCCGCGAGGCTTCCACGTGGTCGGTCATGTAGTCGTTCGGCGAATGCGCGAGCACCACGTCCGGCCTGGCCAGCCGCATCGTCTCCACCATGAGCTCTCGCTGTGACTGATCGGAGGCGTCGACCTCACCGTCAGCGATGCCGAGCGCCAGGTACTCGGCATCGATCAGCTGGGCTGCCCGGCGCGCCTCCAGGTCACGGATGGTGGCGATCTCTTCTCGCGTGTGCTCATAGGAACCCCGGTCGCCGCGCGCGACGTGACACATCGTGACCGCATGGCCCTCAGCGGCATAACGAGCCAGAGTCCCCGCACACAGGATCTCGAGGTCGTCCGGGTGAGCGCCGATCGCCATCACGCGCATGACTGTCTCCTTCAGCATCGTCGAGCCACTCGAGCCCTGCCCGTCGGAGTATGACCGGGGCGAACCTGGCGAGAGCCTGACACCTCCTCAGCGGGCAGACGTCGAGCATCCGCGCCGGACTGCGATGAGTGGGACTCAGCCCTCCTCGCGCTCGATCTGGCGACGCGTAGCCGGGGTGCGCTTGGGCGCCGGTACATCCGTGGCGCCCTCGACGAAGGATGCTTCGCGTGCCCACGCCGCCGCCTGCTCTTGCTGCTCCACCGAGAGGATGCCGTGGCGAGCCAAAGAGGCCATCTCGTCTCGGATGTAGGTGTTCAGCATCTCGGGGCCGTCGGTGTTGATGGTGTAGCGCAGGCCGTTCTTGTGGAACGTATCGAAGATCCAGGCGAACTCATCCCAGCCGGAGACCACACGCGAGTTGAGATTGCTCGTCGGGCACAGCTCCAGGGTGATGCCCCGCTCGCGGATCATGGCCATGGTCCGCTCGTCGTAGGCCGACTTGACACCGTGCCCCAGGCGATCGGGCTCGAGGTGCTTGATGACCTCGGCCACCTCTTCCACTGGGCCTGATTCGCCGGTGTGGACGGTGATGCCAAGTCCGTGCTTGCGCGCGCGCCGGAAGGCAGCCTTGTATTGGGCCGGGTCGAAAGTGGCCGACTCCGGGCCGGCGATGTCGATGCCGACCACACCGCGATGGCGGTAGGCGATGGCCTTCTCCACGATGATCTCATTGAGATGCTCCGGGAAGGCACGGTCGAGGCACAGGATGAGGCCGGGCTTGATGGGGTACTCGAGGGTGGCGCGGTCCATGCCACGGATGGCCGCGCTGATGATGTGGTCCAGGTCCTGCTCGCCACCGCGGTTGCGCTTCATGGGGTTGAAACGCAGTTCCATGGTGGTGATGTGGTTCTTGCGATAGGCCCCGCCGATGACCTCATAGGCGGCTCGCTCCACTGCCAACGGCGACGACTGGATCAGCTCCGTCCAGTGGAACAGCTGCAGGTAGCCGTCGAATGAGCGGCCCCGCCGCTTGGAGACCGTGATCATCTCTCGGAACTCCCAGAAGTCCTTGCTGGGCAGACGGATGCCCTGGGAGTGCGCGATGCCCCACATGATGGCCGGCGACACGGCACCACCGAGGTGGCAGTGGAGTTCGGCTAGTGGGATCTTGCGCGAGAGGACGGACGCCATCAAGAGCATGCTAGCGGCCAGGACGCCCGACCGGCGCCACGGGACAGGCTGATGGCGCCAGAATGGCAGTGCCTCTTCACCGTCGTCGCTCATCGCCATCGTACCGGTGGTCATCCTCTTCATCGTCATCGAGAAGTGGCTCGTCGGTGGCCTGACCGCCGGCAGCATCAAGTAGCCCGGACGCCTCCGGGTCATGGGGGAGACAGTGTTGCCCGAGATGAGCCTTTCCGACTACCGACCGGTCAGCAAGCTGCGGCTGCCGCAGCACCTCATCGAGAAACCACGCTTCGGGGTCATCGATGCGCACAACCACCTGGGGCCGGTCTTCAGCCAGGGCTGGTACAAGCGCCCGGTGGCGGAACTGCTGGCGGCGCTCGACGAGGCCGGCGTGGAGACCATCGTCGACCTCGACGGCGGCCAGGGCGAGTCCTTCAGCCAGCACCATGCCAAGTATGCGGGTGCGCATCCGACGCGCTTCGCGCACGTCGCGCAGCTGGCCTACGAGGAGTGGATCGAGCAGCCCGACTTCGGCGAGATGGAAGCAGCACGTTTCGAGGACTCGGTGCGGCGCGGCGCGATCGGCATCAAGGCCTGGAAGCCGCTGGGGCTGCGGGCGCGCGATCCCGAGGGCAAGATCGTTCCCGTCGATGACCCGCGCCTCGACCCCCTGTGGGCGATGGGCGCACGGACTGGCGCTGCGATCATCGTCCACGTAGCCGACCCCATCGCCTTCTTCGACCCGCTCGACGCACACAACGAGCGCTGGGAGGAGCTGCAGGCCCATCCCGACTGGCACTTCTGGCCACCACGCGGGGAGGCGGGCGAGCACGGCTTCGCGTCGTTCGACGAGATCCTTGCCGCCTTCGAACGGGTGGTGGCACGGCACCCGGACACGACCTTCATCGGCGCCCACGTGGGCTGCGCCTCGGAGGACCTGGCGTTGGTGGCGGGTATGCTCGACCGCAACCCCAACCTGTACGTGGACATCTCGGCACGCATCAGCGAGCTGGGTCGGCAGCCGTACACCGCGCGTGCGTTCTTCCTGAGATACGCCGACCGCATCCTGTTCGGCACCGACTTCGGCTATGACCCAGCGATGTATCGAGTCTTCTACCGCTTCCTGGAGACCTTCGACGAGGCCTTCGACTACGACCTCGGCGACGTCCCCTCGCAAGGTCGCTGGCAGATCTACGGTATCGGCCTGCCGGACGACGTACTGAAGAAGGTCTACGCGGACAACGCGCGGCGCATCCTGTTGAAGCGCTAGGGCCCCTTACGCCGGATCCAGATGGAAGGTGAACATGCGCTCAGCGTCGATGCGCGCGTAGGCCACGCCAGCGTCGAGGAGTCGCTCCCACTCGGGACCATAGCGAGGCACGTACACGTCCAGCAGCGTCTGGCGGAACCCAGCCTGCTCAGGCGCCCCAAGGTCGATCTCGGTCGCTCGCCCGTGCGTGATGACACTGAAGGCCTCTCCCGGCAGGTGGGTGGCGCTGACCTGGCGGCGGCGGCGGATGTGGCGGAAGCGCAGGGAGGCGTCGCTCGAGCCGAAGTACCAGGCAGCGCGGTAGAAGAAGCCATCGACGGGAGCGCTGATGGGACGGCCGTCGGCGGTGACGGTCGCGAGCACCAGCAGGCGCATGCCCTGTAAGCGGTCGACGAGCCCCTGTGCCGACAGGCGGCGCTCGGGTGTGATGACCTCGCGCAGATGCGGGCCGGCAGACTCGTAGCTGCGATCGAGCAGATCTTCGAGGCGGATGATGTCTGCAGGCGTCTCGCGCACTGCGCCGTCGCGCTACGAGCTGGTCGCGAGGCCGTTGGCAGCCAGGGCTGCCGCACGCGCGCCACGGTTGCGCTTGGCCTCCTCCGGCACCTGGTCGCGAGCGTGATACGAGGATCGCACCAGCGGACCCGATTCGACGTGCTTGAAGCCAAGTGCCAGACCCTCGTCGCGCATCTCGGCGAACTCGTCGGGGTGCACGTAGCGCTCTACGGGCAGGTGCCCCGCGGTCGGTCGCAGGTACTGGCCGAGCGTGAGGATGTCACAGTCGACCGCGCGCAGGTCGCGGAACGTCTGGCTCAGCTCAGCGCGCGTCTCGCCCAGGCCGACCATGATGCTGGACTTGGTGTGTACGGTCCCGGGCCGCCCGGCGATGTCGAGCGCCATGGCCTTGGCGTCGGCCAGCACCTGCAGCGAGCGGTCGTACCTGGCTCGCTTGCGGACGGGCTTCTGCAGGCGCTCCACGGTCTCGACGTTGTGGTTGAGGATGTCCGGCGCTGCCTGCATCACGCTCCGCAGCTCCGCGCCGAGGTAGTCCGGGATCAGCACCTCCACGCCCATGGCCGGGCTGCAGCGGCGCATCTCGCGGATGGTCGCCGCGAAGATCCGAGCGCCACCGTCGGACAGGTCGTCGCGACAGACGCTGGTGACGACTACGTGCTCCAGGCCCATCACCGCGACGGCCTCTGCCACGCGGCGAGGCTCGTCATCGTCGTTCCATCGGGGACGACCGGTCTTGACGGCGCAGAAGCCGCAGGCGCGGGTGCAGGTGTCACCCAGGATCATGACCGTCGCGGTGCGCTGCTCCCAGCACTCGCCGATGTTGGGGCACATGGCCTCTTCGCAGACGGTGTTGAGGGTCTGGCCACGGACGAGGCTCCTGAGCTCCTCGTAGTTGGCGCCGGTCGGCAGCTTGGCGCGGATCCACTCGGGATGGCGCTGGCGGTCCGGCCCGGTGCGCGCAGCAGACGCGTCGACCGACCCGCCCATGGCGATGGTCAGGGGCTGATGTAGCTCGGGAGTGCCGGCGTTGGGATCGAAGATGGGGAGTTCCCTGGCCATCGCCCTACCAGATGGGAGTGTCTTGGTCGACAGCGCCGAGCCGCTCGGCGACATCGGTCAGGAACGCGCCGGCCTGGGCGCCGTCGGTGGCGCGATGGTCGATGGCGATGCACATGTTCATCATCGAGCGCACCGCGATGGCGTCGCCCTGGTCCTCCAGCACGACAGGCCGCTTCACGATCTTCTCCATGGTGATGATCGCCACCTCCGGCACGTTGATGATGGGTAGCGTCAGGATGGAACCGGTCCAGCCGGTGTTGTCGACGGTGAAGGTGCCGCCTTCGAGGTCCTCGGGCCGCAGCTTCTTGTTGCGAGCGCGGGTGGCGAGATCATTGATGGCGGCGTTGAGGCCGTGGAGACTGAGGTTCTCGGCGTTCTTGATGACCGGCACCACCAGACCGTCGTCCACAGCGACGGCGATGCCGATGTTGACGGCCTTGCGGCGCCAGTGGCCCTCGGCTGTCCAGTGAGCATTGAAGTCGGGGTACTTTCGCAAAGCTTCGACGCAGGCGTTGGTCATGTAGGCCACGTAGCTCATCGACATGCCCTCGCGGGACTTGTAGTCGGCGTTGATGGCAGCGCGCGCCTTGACCACCGGGGTCATGTCGACTTCGACGGTGATGTAGGCGGTGGGGACCTCGAGGAAGCGCTCCATGTGGGCCGCGATGGCCTTGCGCATGGGGCTGAGCTGCTTGAGCGAGTCGCCGTGCTTGACGGGTGAGTCGGCCGGGTCGGCAGCCACGCGCGCGGCGGGTGCCGGGCTGGTGGGCACCGGTGTGACAGTGGCGTTGGTGGCCGCTGAGGCGGCTGCGCGCTCCACGTCCTCGCGCGTGATGCGCCCACCCATGCCGGAACCCGCGATGGTGGTGACGTCGACGTTGCGCTCGCGTGCCAGGCGACGAACCGCGGGCGTCATGCGGACGCTGGCGGGCACCACGACCGGGGTAGTGGGCATCACCGCCGGGGCGGGCACGGGAGCTGGCGCTGCCGGTGCTGGTGACCGTGTCGGCGTCGGCGCTGGTGCGAGCTCGGGCTCGGCTGCAGCCCCTTCGCTGGCGGAGGCCGGCTCGGGTGCCGGGGCCGGCTCAGCGGCTGGGGCCGGCTCAGCGGCTGGGGCCGCACCAGCCTGTTCGACCGCAGCGATCGGCGCGTCGTTGCTGACGGTGTCACCCTCGGCCACAAGGATCTCGGTGAGCGTGCCCTCGAACGGTGAGGGGACCTCGGCATTCACCTTGTCGGTCACGACCTCCACCAGCGGGTCGCCCACGCGTACGTGGTCGCCGACAGCCTTGAGCCACTTCCCGATGGTCCCCTCTTCGACGCCTTCACCGAGCTGGGGCATGGTCACCTGGGGCATGAGTCGACTCCTGGGAAGTTCGTTCGCTGGATCATGGTGTCCACATCAAGGGTCAAGGGCCCAATCATACCGGCCAAGCCGATTCGGACCCGTGCGAAGCCCGCTCCAAGCCGCGATGAAGTGCCCGCTGCGACGTTGGTGGCATGGACGACGGGCGGACCGGCGACACCCTCCGCGACCGCCGCGACCGCCGCGACCGCCCTCTGCGCGGGCGGCGACGCCCAGATGGCCGCAGCTCGTGAGGCTAGAAGTTGATGGACTTGCCGTCGACGGCCATGGCGGCCTCGCCCATCGCCTCCGAGAGCGTGGGGTGAGGATGGACGGCGGAGCCGACCTCCCAGGCCGTCGCTTCCAGCAGCATCGCTGTCGACGACTCGGCGATCAGCTCGGTGACATTGTGGCCGATCATGTGGACGCCCAGCAGTTCATCGGTCTGGGCGTCGGCGATGACCTTGACGAAGCCCGTTGTGTCGCCCTCGATGACCGCCTTGCCGCTGGCCTGCATCGGCATCTTGCCCACGCGGGTCTTGATCCCCCGCTCTGCACACTGCTCCGAGGTCAGACCGATGGACGCGACCTGCGGGCGCGAGTAGGTGGCTCGCGGCATCTTCACGTAGTCGATGTGCTCGACCTCGAGACCGGCGATGGCGTGCGCTGCGGCGATGCCCTCGTGCGTGGCGACATGCGCCAACCAGAGACCGCCGATGATGTCGCCGACCGCGTAGAGGTGCGGATCGGCCGTGCGCATCTGCGCATCGACCTTGATGACGCCGCGATCGACCACGGCCCGCGTGGTCTCCAACCCGATGTCCTCGAGGTTGGCGGCCCGACCGGTGGCGACCAGCATCTGCTCGGCACGCAGCTCCGACGGCTCCTCGCCCTCCTTGCCGACCATCACGCTCACGCCAGAGTCGTCGGCCTTCACGGCCGACGGGTCGAAGCGCGCCGAGGTGATGACCTTGATACCGCGCCGCTTGAAGGCACGCTCCATCTCCTTCGACACCTCGCCGTCCTCCAGCGGCACCAGGTTCGGCAGGTACTCGAGCACGGTCACCTCGCAACCGAGATCGTGGTAGTAACTGGCGAACTCGACGCCCACCGCGCCGGCACCGACCACGATGATCGAGTGCGGCACGTGTGCCGAGCGCAACACGTCGTCGGAGGTGACGATGCGCGTCCCGTCGGGTACCAGCCCCGGCAACGACTTCACGCGTGAGCCGGTCGCGAGGATGACGTCCTTGGCCTTCAGGATGACCTCGCCGGTCGGCGTGCCATCGACATCAGTGGTCTTGACACGGACCTGCTGGGGTCCTTCGAGTCGACCCCGCCCCAGGATGTACTCGACCTTGTTCTTCTTGGCCAGGCTGGTGACACCCTTCACCAGGCGCGTGACGATCCTGTCGCGCCGCGCGGCGATGGCCTCCGCGTCGACCTCCGGAACACCCGCCGAGATGCCGAACTCCTCGGCGTGCCTGATGCGGTCGATCAGGTCGGCCGATGCCAGCATGGCCTTGGTGGGGATGCAGCCGATGTGCAGGCAGGTGCCGCCGAGACCCTTGGGGTTGTCGTCCACGATGGCGACCTTGAGCCCGAGCTGGCCGGCGCGGAAGGCGGCACCATAGCCGCCGGTGCCGGCGCCGAGGACGACGATGTCGAAGGACTGGGTTTCGTTGGGCACGGTGGACCTCGGGATCAGCGGTGGAACGGACGCTGTCGATGGTAGCAAAGGGCCCCGGCAAGCGACCTATACTCGGCCAGCGTGGATGACTTGCTCCTGACCCTGCTGCTGCTTGCCATGGGCTACCTCATCGGCTCGCTACCGATGGGCGTGATCGTCGCGCGCCTGACCGGCGGGATCGATCCACGGACGGTTGGCTCGGGCCGCACCGGTGGCACCAACATGCTGCGGGCCGGGGGCTGGGGCCGGGCCATCGCGGTGGCTGCACTCGACCTCTCCAAGGGCGCCCTGCCCATCCTCATCGCCCGCGCGGCGGGCGTTCCCGTCGAGGTGCAGGCGCTCACCGGTCTGGCCGCCGTATTGGGCAGCTGGAAGTCGATCTTCCTGGGCTTCCACGGCGGGCGCGGGGTGGCCACCGGTGTGGGCGGCATGATCGCCATCGCTCCCTGGATCGTGCCCATCGCGCTGCCGGCGTTCATCATCATCATCTGGACCACGCGCTACGTCTCCCTGGGCTCCATCCTGGGCACGGCCTTCGGCGCCATCGTCGTCATCCTCGCCGTCGTCGGGGGCTACCTCGACGCGGGTTGGCTGCTGTACGTCATCCCCGGCGAGATCATCGTCTGGGTCGCCCACCGCGACAACATCGGGCGCCTGCGGGCCGGCACCGAACGCAAGTTCTCAGCGGGCGACCGCCAACCCACGCCGCCGACGGGTTCCTAGCGCCGCCCTCCTGGCCCCTGACGCCGCAGGGAACGAGCCAGGATCAGCACGGTCCCGAGCACCAACACGATGACGACGATGGGCGCCGAAGCCAACGCCCCGTCCATGCCCGGCAGCATGGCGCTGACGAGGTTGACGGCGAGGACCGCCACCACCAGCAGGCCGATGAGCAGGACGACCCGTCGGTCCCCAGGCGCTCCTCCCGGTCGAGCCATGACGTTAGTAGCTGTCCGCCTGGATGGGTATCCCGATGGGCGCGACCAGCACCCGACCGGCGAGGATCTTGCCGACCCGGCTGGCGTGGCCTTCCTTGGGTCGATGGAAGGTGATGGTCACGTCCGCCCGTACCACGGGGTCCGACGGTTCGCCCGTCGACAGGTCGACCGACGTCGGCGTGTCCACCGCCAGCACCGGCACGCGGTGCTCCCGCGCGCGCACTGCCACGTCCACTGCGGTGCGGATGGGCTCGCGCAACGGACCCCTGACACCGGTACCGAGCAGTGCGTCGATCACCAGACCCGCGCGCTCGATGCCATTGAGATAGAGCGCGATGTCGCTGTCGCGGCCAGTCGCCACGCGATTGACGCGGGCGATCCCATCGAGCCGCTCCCAGTTATGCATCGCGTCCGAGGTGGACGGATGACCGCTGCTTGAGAGCAGCACCACCTCCGAGGCTATGCCGTGCTCGGCCAGCCGTCGCGCCGCGACCAGACCGTCACCGCCGTTGTTGCCCGGCCCACAGAGGATGAGCACGAGCGATCCACTCGATCGATCGGCGGACACCATCAGTGCGCGGGCGGCGGCCGCGGTCGCCACCCCCGCCTGTTCCATCAGCCACTCCCCGGAGGTGCCCAGGCGTTGGGCGCGAGCGTCAGCGCCTTGCATCTCCTGGCCGGACATCCTCTCGAGATCGGACTGCCGGCGCCACCGCTCGGAGAGCTCGTCGACGTCGACATCGACCCCGAAGAGCGCCTCGTCCGAAAGGGGCAGTAGCAGCTCGGTGCTGGGGTCGCGAGTGACGGTCATATCGTTCCCGATGGTAGGCGCACCGACCCGTCGGGGTGTCGCTCGAGCAGGCCGTCGCGCTCCAGTCCCGCCACGGCAGCAACGATCTCAGCCTCCTGATGCTCGCCGATGGCCACTGGCAACCGTTCCCAGACACCGTCGTCGAGATGACGGAGTCGCTCCACGATGCGGCCTCGCAGCCAGCGCCTGGTCTGCTCGAAGGGCTGCGCGGCGGACCTCCGAGGCGGTGCTGCTATCACCACCCGACCGGCGCTACTGCACCACTGGCTCACCGGACAGGCATGGCAGCGCGGACGGCGAGCGACACAGACGGTGGCGCCCAGTTCCATCGTGGCATGCGTCCAGGTGGCCGGATCGTCGACGTCCACGAGCGCGTCCGCTTCAGCCTGGAGCACCCTCGGCGTGAGCGACTCACCGAGCACCCGCGAGACTACCCGGCGCACGTTCGTGTCCACCGCCGCGACCGGGGAGCCGAAAGCGATGGCCGCGACGGCGCGCGCGGTGTAGGGCCCGATCCCCGGTAACGCCTCCAGCGACGCGATATCCTCCGGCACGCGGCCTCGGTGCTCCGACTCGATGACGACGGCCGCCCGTTGGAGGTTGACCGCCCGGCGGTTGTAGCCGAGACCCGACCAGTCACGCAGTACTTCGGCCAACGGAACGGCGGCCAGCGCGGCCGCCGTGGGATAGCGCTGGATGAAGCCCCACCAGGCCTCGTCAACGCGTGCGATCTGCGTCTGCTGAGCCATCACCTCCGAGACGAGGATGGCCCACGGCTCGCGGGTGCTGCGGATGCGCAGCGGACGGGCGCCCGGCACATACCACGCCAGGAGTGCCGACCCGAAACGCTGCAACCTACGGCCCCGAAGGCCTCGGGACCGGCCAGTACCAGGACCATCCGCACCGGAAGGTGTCGGAACCTTCATCTTCGGAACACCCACATTCGGCGAAGGTCGTGCACAATCTCCTCTGAATGCCGTATCGCCCACAGAAGCGCCGTGCTTCCCGGCCCGGGAATGGGACTGGGAATGGGACCCATCATCGGGGTTCGTACGCGGCGCGTCTTGCCATCGCTCGCAGCACCGCCCGCAAGAAGGGACCAAGTGGTCCCAACGCGGTCATCGTGGTGTTCCTGATCCTCCTGGTCTCCGGCGTGACCCTCGCCTCCGCGGCAGCCATCACCGCCGGCGGGGCGGCGGCCGTCACCATCGCCACGCTCGACCAGGGTCTGCCGGACGTCAAGGCCTTCCGCGACATCGACTTCAGCGAAGAGAGCGTCATGACCACCCGCAATGGCAAAGTCGATCTTGCCAAGTTCTGGGATCAGCGCCGGGAGGTCATCGGCTTCGAGGACATCCCCAAGATCGTGCTCGACGCGACCACCGCGACCGAGGATGACACCTTCTGGGACAACCCCGGCGTGGACCTTGAGGCGACCATCAACGCACTCGTGACCGAGGCCGGCGGCGGCGGCAGCCGCGGTGGTGGTTCGACCATCACCCAGCAGCTCGTGCGCGCGGTCCTGCTGCCAGAGGACGTCATCGCCAACCAGGACACCAAGGAAGGCGTCTACCTGCGCAAGGCCAAGGAGATCCTGCAGGCCTACAAGCTGACGCAGGCCTTCCCCGGCGAAGAGGGCAAGAAGGACATCATCACCGCCTACCTGAACGAGATCCCCTATGGCGCGGCATACGGCGTCTCAGCTGCGGCTGAAGTCTACTTCGGCAAGAACCTCGATCAACTCACCGTCAGCGAGGCCGCACTCCTGGCGGCCATCCCGCAGGAGCCCGGCAACCTCTATCCGTACAAGGCCATCAAGGGCAAGTACGTCAACGTCGTCAAAGAGAAGTACGGCAAGAAGTCCAAGAAGAACGGCAAGCAGAAGACCCGCCTGGTCATCAAGACCTGCGGCGACAAGCCCGACTGCAAGGAGACCGCGCTGGTCAACCGCCGCAACTTCATCCTGCAGCGCCTCAAGGACGGCAAGGGTCGCTGGACCAGCCTGAGCGACGAGCAATTCCAGCAGGCGCTCAACGAGAAGATCGTCATCAAGAAGGAGCGCAAGATCCGCTACAAGGCGCCCTGGTTCGTGGAAGCAGCGCTCAAGGAGCTGGCTCTCATCCTCGGCGACCGCGACCCCGTCAACGTGGGCGGCTACAAGATCACCACCACGCTCGACTGGAAGGCGCAGCAGCTGGGTGAGAAGTACATCTACGCCGGGGCGGTCGTGCCCAATCTGCCCGCCAGCAAGTACTACGACGCCATCAAGAAGAACAAGCTCGGGCGCGACGCCGGCTGGATCGGCAACCTGCGTGGGCTGAACCTGCGCAACGGCGCATTGGTAGCCCTGGACTACCGCACCGGCGACATCCTCGCCTATGTCGGCTCCGCCGGCTACTACCGCAGGTCGACGCCCAAGTTCGATGCCAAGTTCGACCACGTGGGCCTCGCCAATCGCCAGCCAGGCTCAGCCTGGAAGCCCATCGTCTACGCGACCGGGTTCGAGACGCGAGCCCTGACAGCCGGCTCCGTGCTGCTCGATATCACCACGCCCTTCGGCGGCGTGACCGCCGACGGCAAGACCTGGGCACCCAAGGACGCCGACTCGCGCGACCGCGGTCCCATCCTGGTGCGCGACGCATTGCAGCAGTCGTTGAACGTCCCCGCCATCCGCGCCCTGGACCGCACAGGTGTCAAGACCGTGCGCAAGTACGCCGTCAAGGCAGGCTTCAAGTTCCTGCCCGAGCCGCTCGGCTACGGCGACAAGTCACTCGACGTGGCTGGCCTGGCCGGCGCCATCGGCACCGTCGAGGTGCGACCGTTGGACATGGCGTCAGCCTTCGGTGCCTTCGGCAACGGCGGCAAGGTCACTCGCCCACGCTACATCCTCAAGGTCGAGGGCCCCAAGGGTGAGGTGATCTACGAGGCCGGGAAGCCGGTGACGACCCAGGTGTGGAGCCCGCAAACGGCCTACATCATGGCCGACATCCTCAAGGGCAACGCCGATCCGGCCGAGAACGCGGTCTGGGCCGACACCTTCGCGATGTACAACACCAAGAACGGAACGCGCCGTGAGCTTGGCGTCAAGACCGGTACCACCAACAACCTCAAGGACTACTCCACCTACGGCTTCCTGCCCATCCCCAACAAGGGGAACCAGCCTGCCCTTTCGGTCGGTGTCTGGTACGGCAATAGCGACAGCACGCCACCGAACCTGAGCCGGCTCGTGTACTCCCTGGACAACGCGGGCAAGACCTGGGCTGCATTCGTGCGCGACTACATGAACAAGAAGCCGGCTCCCACCTTCAAGCGTCCCAAGGCCGGCGTCGTGACCGCCACCATCCGCAATGTCACCGGCAGCTCCCGCCAGGAGATCTTCATCCGCGGCACCCAGCCGGGCGGCAAGAACCAGGTGGACCCGGTCTACTCCTGCGGCAGCACATCGATCTCCGACCTGGAAAACCCTGGTGCGCCGTCCTCCTGGCTTGCGGCCGTCAACGCGTGGGCCTCGCGATCCAACGGCTCGACGAGCCAGTGGGGGTCGGTCAAGACTGCACTGGGCAGCTGCTACTACGGCGGGTCTGGCGGGGCCGGCACGAACGACGGGGGCAGCTCCTCGGGCAACGACAGCAGTAGCAACAACAACGGCAACAACAGCAACAACAGCAGTAGCAATAACAGCGGGGGCAATAACAGCGGGGGCGGGAGCAAGCCCGCGCCAGCCCCCACCTGCCGGCCCGGCTACACCGACAAGCCCAAGGGCTGCGTCATCTCCTTCTAGCCTCCCTGCGCGCGTGGGTCCGTTGGGTCGCCGCTTTGCGTTGACGTAACGAGCACAGGCGCTACCCTTCCGCGCATGTCCCTCCACGAGTACTGGCGCAAGCGCGACTTCGTGCGCACGCCAGAACCTCGGGGGGCTGAGGGGCAGCCAGTGATGCCCTCG
This sequence comes from uncultured Chloroflexia bacterium, assembly GCA_963724095.1. Taxonomy (GTDB): domain Bacteria; phylum Chloroflexota; class Limnocylindria; order Limnocylindrales; family CSP1-4; genus JAFMJV01. The sequence continues at coordinate 1,089,152 of CAVRTH010000019.1, read as the reverse complement.
CTGCGCCGCTTCGTGGTGCAGCGCCATCGAGCCAGCCGCCTTCACTACGACGTGCGCCTGGAGGTGGATGGGGCGCTCGCGAGCTGGGCGGTTCCCCGCGGTCCCTCGATGCGACCACTCGAGAAGCGCCGCGCGGCTCGGACCGAGGACCACCCACTCGAGTACCTTGACTTCGAGGGTGTCATCCCGGCCGGCGAGTACGGCTCCGGCGACGCCATCGTCTGGGACCATGGAGCTTGGCAGCCGGAGCTGGCGGATGACCCGGCCGCATCGATCGGTAGCGGCGAGCTCAAGTTCGTGCTGCATGGACCCGCCTTCGTGGCCGCTTCGTCATCGTCCGCACCGCCACGGCCCGCGATGGCCGCGAGGACTGGCTGCTCATCCACAAACGCGACGAGCACGCCGACGAGGGCTGGGAGATCGACGACTGTCCCACCTCGGTGCTGACCGGTCGAAGCAACGACGAGGTCGCGGCGGGACGGCCGGGCGAGCCGACCGCCGGACGAACGCTCGGCGACATCGATCTGTCGGCAGCGGTGGCGGCCGAGCGTGAGAGTTTCATCGAGCCCATGCTCGCGACGCCTGTGGATCGACCCTTCAGCGGGACCGAGTGGCTCTTCGAGCTGAAGCTGGACGGCTATCGGCTGGAGGCCGTGGTCGGTGGCGGGAAGACCAGGCTATGGACACGCAACCACCAAGACGGAGCCGCCTGGTTCCCCGCCTTCGCCGCCCTGGCACCGGACGACTGGCTGGGGGCCCGCGATGCCGTCGTCGACGGCGAGATGGTAGCCCTTGATAGCACTGGACGGCCCGACTTCGGCCTGCTGCAGGAGCTGGCGGGCATGAAGAGGCTTGGCGTCAGGCGGCGCGAAGGCTCGGCCGACGCCACGGCCGGATCTCGCGACGGCACCCTGGTCTATCACCCCTTCGATCTGCTGCACCTCGACGGCTGGAGCCTGCTGCAGGTGCCGCTGTTGGAGCGCAAGCGCCTGTTGCGCCTGCAGTTGCGGGATCATGCGTCGGTGCGATATGTCGGTCATGTCCTCGAGCATGGCGAGGACTTCCACTCGGCGGTGGCGCGGCAGGGCCTGGAGGGCAGCATCGCCAAGCGCATCCAGGGGCGGTATCGACCGGGGATACGCTCGCGTGAATGGCTCAAGGTCAAGGTCCGGCGCGAACAGGAGCTGGTCGTCATCGGCTACCAGCCTGGTCATGGCAGTCACGCCGACCTGGGGTCGCTGCTGGTGGCCACGCATGAGTCGGAGGGATGGCGTTTCGCGGGGCACGTCGGCAGCGGCCTCGATGGCCGGACTCGCGAGGAGCTTCGCGAGCTCCTCGAGCGTGGAGCGCGGCCAGGACCGGTGGTAAGCGGAGTGCCCGCAGCGGCGAGTACCCGCTATTGCCAGCCAGAGCACGTCATCCGTGCCGAATTCGCCGAGTGGACACCCGACGGACTGCTGCGGCAGGCCGTCTACAAGGGACGGCAGATCGGGCGTGACCCCATGACCGTTTCGCGCGAACTGACCTTGGCGGTACCGACGGGGCGGCCCGCAGAGGCTGGCGGCGCGCCGGGCCGCTGCGACGACGACCGAGCTGCAGGCGCTGGCCCAGCTGGGGGACGCTGGGACATGGGAGATCGGCGGCCACCTCGTGGAGCTGACCAATCTTGACAAGGTGCTCTTTCCCGCGTCCGGTTTCAGCAAGCGAGACCTGGTTCGCTACTACACGACCATCGCGCCGGCCATCCTCCCCTACCTGCGCGAGCGGCCGTTGAACGTGCATCGCTGGCCCGACGGGGTCGGTGGCAAGGGCGGGTTCTGGCAGAAGCAGATCCCCTCGCACGCGCCCGCCTGGGTGACACGCTGGGAGTATCCCGACCCTGGACGTTCCGCTTCGCGCACGTACATCGTGGCCGACCATGTCGCCACGCTGGCATGGCTGTCCAACCAGGCCGCCATCGACCTGCACCCCTGGACCAGTCGACTGCCGGACTACTGGCGACCCACCTATGCCTACATCGATATCGACCCGGGCACGGGCACGACATGGGACGAAGTAGTGACGCTGGCGCGCCTGTTTCGCACCGCGCTCGAGCATCTCGGCGTTCGCGGCTTCCCCAAGGTCACCGGTTCTCGTGGCATCCAGGTCTGGATCCATGTCGCTGCGCACTACACCTTCGAGCAGACGCGCGACTGGGTGGGTGCCCTTTCACGAAGCGTCAGCGCGGTCGTGCCCGAGCTGGTGTCCTGGGAGTGGAGCAAGGCCGACCGCGGCGGCCGGGCCCGCCTGGACTACACCCAGAACGCCATGAACAAGACACTCGTGGCGCCGTACGCGGTGCGACCGGTGCCCTCGGCTGCAGTCTCGGCGCCGATCACCTGGGATGAGCTGGACGACGTGGCGCTCAGCGCCCAGCGCTGGAACATGCAGACCATGACCGAACGGGTGGCGCTGCGCGGCGACATCTTCGCCGGGGTCCTTGGTAGCCCCCAGGAGTTGCCGTCCATCTCCTGAGGATGTCCCGCGTCAGTCGCGGCGGGTGATGGCCTTGGCCAGCAGGAACGCGCCGAGGATGATGAGGATGACCGGCCACAGTCGAAGGGCACCAGCCACGTCGGTACGAGTCAGCTGCACCAGGCCGATGAGCGTCAGGATGCCGCCCGGGATGAGCGGCCACCAGTGGTTCTGCGGCAGTCGATAGAGCGAGCCGATGACCCATATGCCGAGGAAACCGCCGGCGATGGCCAACATCATCACGCCGCTCTCGGCTTCGCCGCTGGCCGCGGAGTCGAGCACGATTCCGATGCCGACCCCGGTCAGGATCGAGCCGGGCACCAGGAAGCCGTACTCGCGCCGCACCACGAACACCGCCAGCAGGGCGAGGCCGATGAACAGGGTCACGAAACGGCCGATGTCCGGCTCCAGCTGGCCGGCGAGGAAGAAGAGGCCGATGCCGGCGATGACGAGGCCGGCGACGAGGCCACCGGGATCGCGGCGCGGACGGCGCTTCCGGGGTGACGGTGGAGCAGGAGGCGGCTGGCCACCACCCGGCGGCGTATAGCGGTCGGCGGCGGTCCGCGCGGTGACCGCGGCGGCGGGGTGTACCGCGGCGGCTGATATGGGCGGTGGTGCGGGCGGCAGGCCGCGACTCCCCGGCCCGGCTGCGGGTTGGTTGGGCGGCGATGCCGGTCGGGGCTGCGCCCCCGGGTGGCCCAGTGGCGCGCTCGGGTCGATCACGTGTTGCATGCTGGCACGGGACCGCGTTCCTTGCTCGGCTGTGGGACTATGTCGGCTCCGGTCGAACCACCACCAGGAGGGTGCTCTTACATGTCCGATCAGCGTCGAATGGCAGGCGTGCTGGCCGCCGGGGCAGCCAGCGTCGCACTGCTCGCCAATCCCCTCGCCGTGCTCGCACAGGACGCGTCGCCTACAGCGAGATGACAGCCTCCGTGAGCGAAGCCTGCCAGGCCGCCAACCTTGGCGATGTCCTCAAGAACCCGGGACGACTGACCCTCAGCACGGATAACCCGGCCTTCGGACCGTGGTGGGGCGGTGACCCGACGCGTCGATCCCGACAGCGGCTGGGAGGTCAGCTACCCACCGTCCGGCGAAGGCCTCGAGGGTGGCGTGGCCTATGCGGTCGCGCATGCGCTCGGTTTCACTGATGACCAGGTCGACTGGCTCCAGAACACCGAGTTCACCCTGGCCTTCCAGCCCGGGCCCAAGCCGTTCGACTTCCACATGGCACAGATCTCGATCCGGCCTGAGCGGGCGCAGAACGTCGACTTCAGCGATCCCTACTTCGATGCCAACCAGTCGCTGGTCGCCGTCGCCGGGACCGACATCGAAAACGCGACCAGCATCGCCGACCTCAAGCCATACAACCTCGGCGCCGCCGTCGGTACCACCAGCCTCCAGTTCATCGAGGAGCAGATCCAGCCAGACAGCGAGCCGCAGGTCTTCAACGACAACGCGGCCGCGGTCCAGGCCCTGCAGAACGGCCAGATCGACGGCCTCGTCGTCGACCTCGGGTCCGCCTTCTACGTGGTCGCAGTCCAGGTCGAGAACGGCACGATCGTGGGCCAGTTCCCGACCTCAGCGCAGGTTGACCAGGTGGCCATGGTCCTTGACAAGGACAGCCCCCTGACCGCGTGCGTCAACGAGGCACTGGCGGTGGTCCGGGACAGCGGCCAGCTGCAGGAGATCTACGACGCTACCATCACCACTGCCCAGGACATCCCCGTCATCGAATGACCCAAGAGACCGCGGGTTGGGTGTGACCCACTCCAAGCGAACGCGCCCCCCGCGGTCACAACGCTTCGCCGAGGCCTTGCGGCACCCGCCGCCTGGCGCCAAGGCGGTCGCGATCGCGACGACCAGCACCATCGTGCTGCTGGTCGTCGTCGCGTTCATCGTCGTGAACTCGCCGGGCTGGGAGCGGGTCCAAGCCACGTTCTTCAACTTCCAGGTCTTCCAGGACCGGTTCACTCAGATCCTGTACGCCTTCCGAGTCAACATCCAGATCTTCCTCATCGCGCAGGGCCTTATCCTGGCCGGCGGACTGGTGCTGGCGATCATGCGTAGCCTGCAAGGTCCGGTGTTCTTCCCGATTCGAGCCGCGGTCACCATCTACATCGACGTGTTTCGCGGGCTACCCAGCATCCTCGTCATCTACGTGCTCGGGTTCGGCATCCCGGCCCTGCGCTTGCCGGGTACGACCACTGAGCCCTTCTTCTGGGCCGTGGTCGCTCTCACGCTCATCTGGAGCGCCTACGTGGCCGAGGTCTATCGCGCCGGCATCGACTCCGTACACCCCAGCCAGAACGCTGCGGCCCGATCGCTGGGGCTGTCTGCGAGCCAGTCGATGCGCTTCGTGGTGCTGCCCCAGGCGGTGCGGCGGGTCATCCCACCCTTACTGAACGACTCCATCGGCCTCCTCAAGGACACCGCGCTGGTCTCGTTCATCGGAGCGCTTGAAGCCTTCCGCAGGGCCCAGATCATCGCCACAGGCGAATTCGCCTTCACGGCGTACCTGATCGTGGCCGTGATCTTCCTGGCGCTGACCGTTCCGATGTCGCAGGTTCGTCGACTGGCTGGTGTCACGTGACCGAAGCCGACAGACAGGCAGGCAGCCGATGAGCGACTAAGACGGTCGGCGCCAGCGGCCGCAGCCTGGGCAAGGAGGTCGTCCGCATCGAAGGCCTCTACAAGTCTTTCGGCGACCTCGAGGTGCTCAAGGGCATCGACCTGGTCGATCGCCGAGCACGAGGTCGTGTGCCTCATCGGCGCGTCCGGCTCGGGCAAGTCGACGCTGCTGCGCTGCGTGAACCTGCTGGAGCAGATCGAGGCCGGCCGGGTCATCGTCGAGGGCGACGAGATCACCGCCCGCGGCGTCAATCTCGACCTCATCCGGCGCACGGATCGGTATCGTCTTCCAGGCCTACAACCTCTTCCCGCACATGAGCGTCCTCGACAACGTCACGCTCGCGCCGCGCAAGGTGCTCGAAGCTGGACAAGGACGAGGCGCGATCGACAGGCGGTGGGACTGCTGCAGCGTTTCGGCCTGCGAGGAGAAGGCCGACCAGTACCCCGACCGGCTCTCGGGCGGCCAGCAGCAGCGCGTCGCCATCGTGCGCGCTCTGGCCATGAAGCCGGACCTGCTGCTGCTCGACGAGATCACCTCGGCACTCGACCCGGAGCTGGTGGCGGAGGTGCTCGACGTCATCCGCGAGCTGGCGGAAGCGGGCATGACCATGATCATCGCCACCCACGAGATGGGCTTCGCGCGTGACATCGCCGACCGGGTCTGCTTCCTCGATGCGGGCCGCCTGCTGGAGGAGGGTCCGCCGGCCGAGATCTTCGGCCACCCACAGGAGGCACGAACACGCCAGTTCCTCGAGCGCGTCATCCAAGCCGGGAGGATGGGCGGCGGCTCCAGCAGTGCTGCGCCATGAGTCAGCGGTCAGGCTAGAGTGTCGGCGGGCGCATCGACCCGCAGCAGCAGGACAGAGGAGGATGGATGGCAGACCTGAAGCGCCTGCAGGCGGCCGTGGAGGCTGGCGACCGCGACACTGCGATCGGGACCACGCAAGCGGCCATCGACGCGGGCATGGCGCCACTCGACATCCTCGACCCCATGACCGAGGCCATGGGCGTCATCGGCGATCGCTTCAGCCGGCAGGAGATCTTCGTCCCGGAGATGCTCATCAGCGCGCGAGCCATGAAGGGTGCTGTGGCGCTGCTGGAACCGCTGCTGGTCGGCTCCGGGCACAGACCGGACAAGGTGGTGGTCCTGGGCACCATCAAGGGCGACCTCCACGACATCGGCAAGAACCTGGTAGCGATGATGCTCAAGGGAGCCAACTTCAAGATCGTGGACCTGGGCACCAACACCAGTGCGGAGGAGTTCCTGGCCGCCGCTCGGGAGCATGCAGCCGACCTCATCGGCTGTAGTGCCTTGCTGACGACTACGATGGGCAACATGCGCAGCGTGGTGGAGGGAGTCCGGGCGGCCGACGACATGCCCGACCTGCGCGTCATCATCGGTGGCGCCCCGGTCACCCTCGAGTTCGCCAACGAGATCGGGGCCGATGGCTGGGCGCCTGATGCCGCAGCCGCGGTGGCAGTGGCCAAGGCCGTGGTGGACACCACCCGCGGCCAGACACCGTCGAGCGGGCTCATCCACCCCCAGGCACTGGCCGCCGCCAGCTAGGCGCGAGGACGCGATGCGACTGCAGCTCATCACCTGCGACATGCTCATGGTGCCGGTCGAGCACCTCGTCGCCGCATCACCGCATGACATCGTGGTCTCCGACCTGTCGGCCTCCCTGCATGTCGAGCCGCTGCCGCTGCGCGACCGCATCCAGGAGGAGATCGACCGGGTCGAGACCGCCGATGGCGACGCCGACGCGATCCTGCTGGGTTACGGCCTCTGCGGCGGGGCCACGGCCGGTCTCATCGCCCGCACGCGACCCTTGGTGCTGCCGCGAGCGCATGACTGCGCCACCATCTTCCTGGGCAGCCGCGAGCGCTACGAACGGGAGCATGCCGCCACCCCTGGCACCTACTGGTTCACCGAGGACAGCGTCAAACGCGGCGATGCCTTGAAGGGTTGGCAGCTCGGTGACTCAGGCCGTTCGGACGGCGTCGATGCGACCTACCGCGAGTACGTGGAGAAGTACGGCCAGGAGAACGCTGATTACCTCATGGAGGCCATGGGTGCGTGGCAATCGCACTATGAGCGCGGGGCGTTCCTTGAGACTGGCCTGGCAGCGGACGACACGGCCCAGCAGCAGGCACGCCAGGAATCCGAGGTGCGAGGCTGGCGTTTCGAGTCGCTCCTCAGCGACCTGACGCTCATCGAGCGACTCGTCAACGGCGAGTGGGACGACGACTTCATCGTGGTGCGACCCGGCGAGAGGCTGGTGATGAGCTACGACGACGAGGTGGTCAAGGCCGTGCCCGTCGAGGGTGCGGCATAGGCTGAAGGGCGGAGGCCGTCACCGACGCACGGCCGGGAGAATCCCCATCCGCTCACGAGTGAGGGCTCGCAGGGCCACGCATCGAGCGCTCCGCTGGTCCTGGCCGAGCTCGACCGGGGTGAGCTCCCTACCCGCCGCGTGCGTTCCTCAGTCGACGTGGAAGACCTCTTCGATGTCGTGCCACCATTCTCCTTCGGCGCGCTCTTCGAGCGGCCGCTGCATCGGCTCCATCCATGCCCACCAGCGCTGCGTCTCAGGATCGGCGGCCATCTTCTCCATGTCTGCCGCGTAGTCTTCGCCGATGTACTCGAAGTAGGCGAACAGCAGACCGTCGTGATGGAAGATGGAGTAGTTGCGGATGTTGCACTCGTGGATCTTCGACAGCACGCCCGGCCACACGCCGGCGTGGGCCGTGGTGTACTCCTCATATCGTTCCGGATCGAGACCGATGAGCTGTCCGTATCGCTTCACGACGTCCCCTCCTGTGGCTGATCGCGGCTCGGCTGGACTCATGACATCAGGCTAGCTCGCACCTCGTCGGCGATCCGCTCCACGGAGGGCATCACCTGGTCCTCCAGTGGGGCCGCGAAGGGCACGAGGAGGTCGTCGAGCATGGCCGCGCTGCGCGGCGGCGAGGCCAGGTACACCTTGTTCATGGTCAAACGGCTGATGAGCGTGGCGCCCCAGCCGCCGTCGTGCCACTGCTCCTCGGCGACCACCAGCCGGCCGGTCTTCTCGACCGACGCGGTGATGGTCTCAAGGTCGAGCGGGCGGATCCAGCGCAGGTCGATGACCTCCGCGCTGATGCCCTCGTCGGCGAGCAAGCTGGCCGCGTGGAGCGATCGCTCGACCATGAGCATGGTAGCCACGATAGTGACATCGGCACCCTCGCGCTCGATGCTGGCTTTGCCGACCTGGGCGATGGCTCCGCGCCGGACCGGTCCCTTGCGCAGGTACATCAGCCGGTGCTCGTGCACGACGACCGGGTCATCGGAGCGGACGGCGGCCCGCAGCAACTCGTAAGCGGCGGCCGGAGTGCCTGCGGCCGCGACACGCAGCCCGGGCTGCCCCATGAACCAGCTCTCACCTGAGGCGCTGTGCTGGGTGCCAAAGCGGCCGCCGGCGCCTGAGACCACGCGCAACGTGACCGGGACCGACAGCTGGCCACCACTCATGAAGCGGTACTTGGGCAGCTGATTGACGATGGCGTCACCGGCGGTAGGCATGAAGTCGGCGAACATGAACTCGACGATCGGGCGCATGCCCATGACCGCCATGCCCAGCGCCACGCCGGTGAAGCCATTCTCACAGATGGGCGTGTTGATGACTCGTTCGCCGTACTTCTCCGGCAGCCCCACGCTGGTCTTGTACACGCCGCCCTCGTTGCCGATATCCTCGCCCAGGAACACGACCGACGGATCCTCGGCGAGTGAATCATCGAGCGCAGCATTGACCGCCTCGCGGTACGTCAACTCAAGTGTCTCGTTCGGGAGGGCAGCGGCCGAGTCGTCAGTCTGCATAGACATAGCTGGCAGCCTCCTCGATCGATAGATACGGTGCGGCCTCGGCGTGCTCGACGGCGGCCTCGACCTGGGCCTCCACCTCCCTGGCCACCGCGGCCTGCTCGTCGGCGGTCATCGATCCTTCGTCGATGAGGCGTCGCCCGAGCACCAGGAGCGGGTCACGTTCCGTCCAGCTCTCGAGCTCTCCTTCGCTCCGGTACTTGGCGGGGTCGGAGCGTGAGTGGCCCCTGTAGCGGTAGGTCTTCATCTCGAGCAGGCTGGGACCGTCTCCGGCGCGGGCGCGGGCCACTGCCTCCGTGGTGGCAGCGTGGACAGCGTCCACATCCTGGCCGTCAACGATGACGCCCGGCATGTCGTACGGCTCAGCACGGCGCGCCAGGTCATCGATCGGGGTGGTCATCCGAACCGGCGAGTACTCACCGTACAGATTGTTGGAGATGATGAAGACGACCGGTGCCTTCCACACCGCGGCCATGTTCAGCGACTCGTGGAAGGTGCCGATGTTGGTGGCGCCGTCGCCCATGAAGGTGAGTGCGACGTTGGGCTCGCCACGTAGCTTGAAGGCCATCGCAGCACCGACCGCGATGGGCATGCCTGCGCCGACGATGGCGTTGGCGCCGATGTTGCCGCGCGCCCGGTCGATCAGGTGCATGGACCCACCCAGGCCCTTGGAGCCGCCCGTGGCACGACCCATCAGCTCGGCCATCGCGACATCGGGAGGCGTCCCCAGCGCCAGGGCTTCCCCGTGCCCCCGGTAGGTGTTGGTCTGGACGTCACCAGGCTGCATGGCGGCGATGGCCCCCACCGAGACGGCTTCCTGCCCCTGGCACAGGTGCGTCGTGCCTTCGATCTTGCCCGACAGGAACATCCGCTGGACGGTGTCTTCGAAGATGCGGATGAGCAGCATCTGGCGATACCAGTCGAGGTATCGGTGGCCGGTCTCGAGCATCGACCCCTCCTATCCGTGCGAACGCATGCGATTCCCGCCCCGATCCTATCTCCGCTGACAAGCTCACGGTCGACGGCGATGAACGCGTCACGATGGTCGTGCGATGGCACGAGGCCCCACGCCTTTCGCTAGTATTCATCCTATCACCATATGACTTGACCATGAGGGCGACAGACGGCCGGCGCATCTCACCGACTCCGCTCACCAGTCGAGCCACGACCTCGCAGATCACAGTGATCTCGAGGGACAGGAGGCAACGATGTCAACGAGTCGATCCATCGCAGACCGAGCGCTGATCGGCGGCGAGTGGGTAGCTGCTCAGAGCGGGCGGGAGATGGAGGTCCGAAACCCCTCCAACGACGCGCTCATCGCCACTGTCTCCGAGGGTGGGGCCGCAGACGTCACCTCGGCGATCGACGCTGCACATGCGGCGCTGCCGGGATGGCGAGGGTTGCCCGGCATCGAACGCGCGCGGGTGCTGCGACGCCTGTTCGAACTCATGATGCGAGACCAGGATCGCCTGGCCGAGCTGATCACTCTCGAGGTGGGCAAGCCGGTCGCCGAATCCCGCGGTGAGGTCTCCTACGCTGCCGGTTTCATCGAGTGGAGCGCCGAGGAAGCGAAGCGCATCTACGGCGAGTTGATCCAGGCATTCGTGCCCGACAAGCGCATCCTGGTGCTTCGCCAGCCCATCGGCGTCACGGCGGCGATCACGCCGTGGAACCTGCCCTCGGCCATGATCACGCGCAAGCTCGGTCCGGCGCTAGCCGCCGGATGCACGATGGTGGTGAAGCCAGCGAGCAAGACGCCCCTGAGCGCGCTCGCGCTCGGAGAATTGTCCATCGAGGCGGGAATCCCGGCTGGCGTCGTCAACGTCGTGCCCGGGAAGGCGGACGTGATCGCTGAGACACTCCTCTCGGACGCGCGGGTTCGAGCCTTGTCCTTCACGGGCTCTACCGAGGTCGGCAAGCGCCTCATGGTGCTGGCGGCCGAGCACGTGACCAGGCTCGGCCTCGAACTCGGTGGACACGCCCCGGTCCTGGTGTTCGACGATGCTGATCTCGACCTGGCGGTGGCCGGGGCGCTGGCATCCAAGTATCGCAACGCCGGCCAGACGTGCATCTGCGCCAATCGGGTCTACGTGCAATCGGGCATCCACGACCGTTTCGTCGAGGCGCTGTCGGCTGCCTCGCGGGCGCTGTCGGTCGGCGACGGCTTCACCCCCGGCACGCACATCGGACCGCTGGTCGATGACCGGGCCGTAGCCAAGGTCGAGGAGCACATCGCGGGCGCAGTCGCCGGTGGGGCCACGATCGTGACCGGTGGCAGGCGTCTGCCACCCCCTGACGGCCATGCCGACCGCTTCTTCGCCCCGACCGTCATCACTGGTGTGCAGCCTGGGATGGCCATCATGACCGAGGAGACCTTCGGGCCCGTCGCACCGGTCGTCCGCTTCGAGGACGAGGCTGACGCGGTGGCCAAGGCCAATGACACGCCATATGGCCTTGCCGCCTACCTGTACACCCGGGATGCTTCTCGCCTCATGCGCGTCGCGGAAGCGCTCGAGTACGGCATCGTCGGCGCCAATGACGGCCTGCCCTCTACGCCTCAGGCGCCGTTCGGGGGCGTCAAGGAATTGGGCCTCGGCCGTGAAGGCGGTAAATGGGGCCTCGACGAGTACCTCGAGACGAAGTTCGTGTCATGGAAGCTCGACCCGGCATAGGCGCGATCCCTGGCCACCGAGGCGCCAGGGTCGTCCGCTGCCGGATCGCGCGAGTAGCCGAGTCGGGCGGTCAGGCGTCTTCGCGGCCCGACAGCGTCGTGAGCTTGAACCCGCCCTCTGGGCCCAGCGCCAGGTAGCCGCCGTCGACGGGGAGGTCGGCCCCGGTCACGAAGCTCGCGTCATCGCTCAGCAGGAAGGCGATGACTGCGGCCACCTCGCTGGGCTCGGCACAGCGGTCCATGGCGCAGTACTTGCCCCACACGGCCTCCCACTTGGGGCGATCGCCCTCTGAGAACCGCTCCAGCACCTCGGTCCAGATCCAGCCTGGACTCACGCTGTTGGACCTGATCTTGTGTGGCGCTAGGTCGAGCGCCTGGCAACGGGTCAACTCGAGGATCCCGCCCTTGCTGGCGTTGTAGGTCTGGCGGTCGATCTGGCCCACGTGCCCGGCGATGCTGGCGATGTTGACGATGGCCCCGCGTCCGCTCGCCGCGAGTGCCGGTGTGGCTTCATCAGAAAGGTACGCTGGCGCCAGCAAGTTGACGGCCAGCGTCTCGTTCCACTGCTCCTCGGTCGCGCCGGGGCCCGCTAGCAGGAACACCGCGGCATTGTTGACGAGCATGTGGAGTGCCCCATCGGCATCCACGGCCGCCGAGATGGCGGCTGCTCGTGCGGACCTGTCGGTGACATCCCCGACGAAAGGCGTGAATCGTGCCGCCAGCGAGCCGAGCGCCGCGGTCGTGCGCCCCAAGGCCGCTTCGTCGCGGTCCATACCGGTGACACGCGCACCATCCTCGAGGAGACGGCGGGCTGTTGCCGCGCCGATGCCCGAGCCGGCCCCGGTCACGAGCCCCGTCCGACCTTCGAATTTCGCCATTCGACCACTCCCCTCGTTGGGCGGATTGAACCTCCGCCGGTTTGCGATGTACCGAAGCCTGATGCCAGTGTCGGCGGGTTGCCGACGGGCGGCCCGGTGTGTCAGTAGATGCCGTGCTCCTGCAGCGTCTCCCACATGGCCATGATGTTCTCGACCGGAACGCCACTCTGGATGATGTGGATGGGCGCGAAAACGTAGCCGCCGCCCGGCGCGAGATCGTCGATGCGACGCTTCGTCTCATCACGCACCTCCTGTGGCGTCCCGAAAGGCAGCACCTTCTGCGTATCGCAGCTGCCACCCCAGACCGTCAGGTCGTTGCCGAACTCGCGCTTGAACTTGGCGGTGTCATCCATGCCCGTGCAGTTGACCTGCCAGGGATTGATGATGTCCGCGCCGGCCTCGATCAGCAGAGGCAGCGTCTCGTAGATCGCGCCGTCGTTGTGGTAGAAGACGAAGACCTTGGCCTTCGATGGCGTCGACTTGAGGAACTGGAAGAGTCGGCGGTGGTACGGCCAGACCAACTCCTTGTACATATCGAGCGAGACCAGCAGGCCGTTCTGGCCACCGAGGTCGTCGGCGCAGGAGACGACGACGTAGTCCTCCTCGATGAGCTCCAGCACGCGACCCCAGTACTGCATCTTCAGCTCGAGGATCTTCTCCATCTTGGCCTGGCAGAGCTTGGGGTTGATGGCCATGTCCATGTAGTACTTCTCGTAGCCCGTCATCCACATGACATGCTCCCACATACCCGAGCTGGCCCGGCCAAGGAGGACCGCCTTCTCCTGGTCGCGCGCTACGACCCGAGCATGCTCCTGCATGCCCACGAACCGAGCCGGGTCGAGCATGTCCGGCCATGGGTAGTCCTCGACCTCCTCGACCCTGTCGACGTTGGCAAAAGGGCACTGGTAGAGATCGTAGTAGTGGCCCCCGGTCTCGGGCATCTGCCAGCCGATCCCGAACTCGTCGATATAGCGGTCGTAGCCGCCCGCGAGTCCAAGGTCCTGCTCCAGGCCCGGGCTCGAGGGCTTGCTGGGCGGCACTCGCCGAACGTCGACCCTAAGGAGCTCGAGGAGATCGTCCGTCGATCTTGCCGGTCTGGGTGATGCGGTCATCGATCTCGACGTCTCCGTCCAGGCCAAGGTCCTGACGCATGCGGCGCATGGTGTGGACATTGATGCCGGCGACCTCAGCCCCGCACAAGTCAAGCGGCACACGATCGAGCTCGCGGTGTTCGAGGGCTGCGAGCACTCTGGCGTTGCTGGTGAGCTTCCCCTCCATGGCGTCCCCTCCTGTCGCCGCCCTCAGCCGTTGCGGATGTCGTTGCCGAGCCGGCTCTCGGCCACGCCCGGGTGCATGAAGGCGTTGTCGTGGATGTGTTGCCATTCCGGCATGAGGTTGCCCTTGCTCGACTCGGTCGGCTCGTGGTTGTACGTGGAGTTCTCGCGAATGACCAGCGGGGTGCGCGCATCGGCCGGGCAGCCGAAGCCGTGCAGGTGCTTGCGCGGCACCACGAACTTCGGGTCCCCCTTGCGCACGCGCTGGTAGGAGGTAAGCAGCTCCCAGGCCTTGTCACGGCCATTGGCCAGCCTGATCTCAGCCGGCCAGCGATCGCCTTTGGGCATGGGCTTGCGCTCGATGACCTCAGAGGCGATCACGCCGAGCTCCGGGAAGTCGATGATCTCGGGGGCGTAGAAGACGTCCGCCTCTCCCAGCACGACCTCGTAGTACTCGGTCTTTCGCCAGTGGAGGTGGGCAGAGCAGAACTTGCCGGGATGGACAACGATCAGCTTCTCGCAGAGACCGCCGAACTCGGCGAACTCCATGGCCGCCTTGGGCAGGCCGTCGATCGCGGGTTCGTTGATGGAATCGAAGATGGCGATGGCCTCGAAGGGCTCGCGCGACCACATGCCCTGCTCGAAGGCCGCGTACTGGTCAGGGCCGAAGATGACCCCGCTGTTGTCATTGACCATCGAGTCGCGCACCGGATAGCCGCAGGCGACAGCCAGTGCTGCGCACTCGTTGACCCAGGCGTCGTACTCCTGGCGCGTCACGTAGTCCCGCATGGTCTTCGGTCCCTTCCGCGACCCTGCTGCCCGTCCCGGACGTATGCGGGCGGCCAGCCTCATCGCTTGTCGCTGATCATCCCCTCTTGGGCCTGTCTCCGCTTCTCTACAGCCAGCCGAGCGGGCCAACTCCAGACGCTTCCGGATCGGGCCCGGTCGTTGGCGTGCGCTCTCGGCCAACGTAGCATATTCATCAGGTGATACGCTCAGCCGGTCACCTGTTGCAGCCACTGTGTGATCGCCCTCAGGGAGGAGCGCGATCGAGCAGGACGAGTGAGGGGAGGTGGAAAGACCGGACCGGCACATCGACTCGACGGCAGCGTCTTCTGCTGCCCGGTGACGGCCATCGTCGCCAGTCACCCGCCTATACCGTCGCTAGTCACGAACGACACTGGGAGGTACAGATGGCAACGAGAACACGGGCCATCCGATGGGGAGGCATTGGCCTCAGCGCCATCATGGCATTGGCGATCGCCGCGCCGGCAGTCGCGCAGGATGGGGAAGACTACTCGGACGTTCGCGTGGCGATCGTCCCGGGCGGCCCGCATCCCTACTTCGCGCCCATGGAGCCCGGTCTGGCTGACGCCGTCGCGGCGTTCGGGCTTGGCGAGAGTGCCTTCCGCGCTCCGCCCGCATGGAACCTTGAGGACCAGAACCAGCTCCTCAACAGCATGGCTGCCCAGGGCTTCAACGCCTTCGGCATCTTCCCCGGCGACGCCAACGCCACCAACGCCATCATGAGCGAGCTTGCGGCGTCCGGGTTCCCGATCATGGCCATCGCCGGCTGCGTGACCGAGCCCACCGATGCGGCGTTCTGCTTCGGGACTGACGTGGGCGAATCCGCATACCTCGGCACCAAAGCGCTCATCGAGGCCATCGGCGGTGAAGGCAACATCATCCATGGCACCGGCTACCTGGTCGACCCCAATACGCAAGTGCGCATCGAGGCGGTCGAGCGGGCGGTAGCCGAGACGGACGGCAAGGTCGTGCTCGTCGAGCACCTCGCCGACATCGACGACCAGGAGTCCGCGGACGAGAAGATCAACTCATTCCTGGCGGCTCGCGGCGATGAGATCGACGGCATCATCACGACCGCCTATGTGCCCTCGACGGTGGCTGCGACTGCGCTGCGCAACCTCGGTGATGGGCGCATCCGCATGGTCGGCATCGACGACGATCCCATCGTCCTCAATGCCATCCGCGACGGCATCATCGACGGCACCATGGCGCAGAACCCATACGGGCAGGCGTATGTGGGTGCTGAGATCCTGGCCATGCTCAAGCACGGCTGCACCCCTGCCGAGGATGCACCGTACTTCGTGAGCTCAGGCACTCTGCTCATCTCGGCCGACAACGTCGAGACCTACGGCGACGACCTCAAGGCCCTCACCGCAGACATCAGCGAGACCTTCCCGGCACAGTACCTGTCCTGCCCCTGGGACTGACTCACGGACAAGGGCCTGACGGCCCACCAGTGACCGCGAGGCGCGAACCACTCTTGAGGTGACGCCTCGCGGCACCGGACGGCTGCGACCGCCGGAGGCCGACCAGACGCTGATGCCAGACATCCTCAGGCGCAACTCACCCAGGCTCGGCCTGCTGGCCGTGACCATCGCTTTCTGGGTCTGGTTCGCCATCTTCGCCACCGGCTTCACCAGCGACTTCAACATGTTCACGCTGCTGCGTTTCGCGGCAGTGCAGATCACGATCGCCTTCGGGCAGATGATCGCCCTCTCGGCGGGGGAGATGAACCTCTCGCTCGGTGCCATCGGCGGCGCGGTGGCGATGTGCGCCGGCGGACTGATGGAGATGCTCCACCTCGACCCCCTGCTGGCCATCCCCATCGCGCTGGCCCTCGGGGCGCTGATGGGCGCGGTCAACGGCCTCCTCACCGTGCGGACCGGCATCAACAGCTTCGTCATCACGCTCGCCACAGCCAGCGTCTACACCGGGTTGATGCTGGCCATCACGCAGGCCGATTCCTATGACGACCTGCCCAAGGCATTCCTGACCTTCAGCCGCATCCGCCTCATGGGCTACCCGGTGTCGCCGCTCGTGCTGGTCATGCTGGGCGCGGCCGCGCTGCTTTGGCTGCTCTACAGCAAGACCAGGCTGGGGCGCGAGATCCTCGCGGTCGGCTCCAACCGCCGGGCAGCGGCGATGTCCGGAGTCAACGTCAACATGACCCTCGTCAAGACGCACATGCTGTCAGGCCTGCTGGCGGGCCTGGCAGGCATCATGAGCGCGGCCATGCTCGCGGACGCGGTCCCGCTCATCGGGATGGACTGGCTGCTGCCCTCGTTCGCCATCGCCGTCATCGGTGGCACTGCCATCACCGGCGGCTCCGTGTCCGTGGGCGGCGCCATCATCGGTGGCCTGCTGGTCGCGAGCATCACCAACGGCGTGCTGCTGCTCAACGTCAGCAACTTCTTCGTCAATCTGTTCCTGGGCCTCATCCTGTTGCTGGCCGTCAGCCTCGATCGCATCCGTGACGTGATCGAGACACGCCTCTCCATGGGAGCCAGGGGGTGAACCAGGCCACGACCAGGGCGCGGGGGCGCCAGACATTGTCCCGGTTCTCGGAGTACAGCTGGGCGGGCCTGCTGATCATGATCGTGCTGCTCGTCATCATCATGTCCCTCGTCTCGGGCTCGTTCCTCTCCGACTTCAACATCTTCGTGGTGCTGCGCAGCGTGGCGACCGCCGTGCTCATCGGCGCGGCCCAGATGGCGGTCCTTTCTATCGGCCAGATGAACCTCTCGGTGGGGGCCATCGGCGGGCTGGCCGCCATCACCGCGGGAGGGATCATGGACGCCTACGGACTGCCCGTGTGGTTGGCGATCACCGGCGGCCTCGCCTGCGGCGCGGCCTGCGGTGTGCTCAATGGCGTCATCGTGGCCCGCACCGGCCTCAACGCCTTCATCGTCACCATCGCCACGGCCAGCATCTTCCTGGGCCTGAACCTGGGTCTCACGTCGGCGCAGCCGTTCTACGACCTCGACCCGGGCTTCACTTCCTTCGGGCAGGCCCGCTTCGGCTTCTTCCCGCTGATGGGCCTCATCACCGTCGCCACGATGATCGCCCTGGCGGTGTTCTACTACCGCACCCTGGTTGGTCGCCAGCTTCTGGCCGTGGGCGGCAACCTCAGCGCGGCCCAGACCGCCGGGATCCCGATCGGCCGGCGCATCGTCTGGGCGCACGTCCTCTCTGGGCTGCTGGCCGGAGCGGCAGGCATGCTCTGGGCGTCCCAGCTCGGCGCCGCCCAGCCCATGATCGGGCAAAGCTGGCTACTGGTGTCCTTCGCTGTTCCCATCATCGGCGGCGTGGCCCTGAGCGGCGGTTCGGTGCGCATCATCGGCCTCTTCCTCGCTGCGCTCATCATCGCGCTCATCAACAACTCGCTCGTCCACCTCGGCATCGACCCGGTCTACGTCGAGCTGCTGCTTGGGCTGCTGATCCTGGGCACTGTCTGGGCCAGCCATGTAGCGGTGAGGTCGGGTCAGCCGAAGAGGTCGATGCGATGACTGACCAGCGAGAGGCAGTGGCACTGGAGGCCATCAGCATCAGCAAGGCCTTCCCCGGCGTGCAGGCACTCGACGAAGTCTCGCTGTCGTTGAAGAGCGGAGAGATCCACGCCCTCGTGGGAGAGAACGGCGCCGGAAAGTCCACGCTCATCAAGATCATCACGGGCTTGTATGGCCAGGACTCGGGATCGCTGCGCATGCTCGGTGAGGAGGTCGAATTCAGCGATCCTCGTAGCTCCATCGAGGCTGGCATCGCAGTGGTGCCCCAGGAACGCAATCTGATCCCCGAGTTCTCGGTGGGTGAGAACATCCTCCTCGAACGGATGCCACTGCGCGGTTCGGTGTTCGTGGACTACAGCACCGTCAATCGCGAGGCGGCACGCTGGCTGCAGGTCATGAACCTGGACATGCCGGTCACCCGGCGAGCATCTCGACTGTCCGCAGCCGAGATGCAACAAGTCGAAGTCGTGCGGGCCCTGGCGCTTGAGAGCCGCGTGCTGCTCCTGGACGAACCGACCGCATCGATCACGCCGCGCGAAGCGAAGCACCTCTTCGAGATCCTGCGCTCGCTGCGCGACCGGGGCGTGGCCGTGCTGGTGGTCACGCACAAGCTCGAGGAGGTCTTCGAGCTGTGCGACCGCGTGACCGTCTTGCGCGACGGCAAGAACGTGGCCTCGGGGGAGCCGCTCGAGGGCCTGACCAGGGACGATCTCGTCTCCTGGATGATCGGCCGCACGCAGTTGATCGCGGAACTGCCGGCGCGACCACCGAGAGGCGACCAGGCCGCCCTCTCGTTGCGCGATCTCGACACGGTCGATGGCGTCGAGGGTGTGAGCCTGGAGGTCTTCCCCGGTGAGATCCTGGGGCTCTACGGTCTGGTCGGCGCCGGACGCACCGAGCTGGCCCACGCGGTCATCGGTGCCAGTGAGGTGACCGGCGGCAGCGTTCTGGTCGACGGGCAGGAGACCCACATCAGGAGCGTCGCCGAGGCGTTGGGTCGGTACCGCATCGGCTACGTCAGCGAGGACCGCAAGAACGACGGCCTGATCCTCTCGAAGGACATCATCTTCAACGTCTCGGTGACCCTCTGGCGTCGCCTGGCGCGGTGGCTGGGTTGGGTGCCCGGCGGCGAGGAGCGAGCCGTCGCGGCCCGCTACGTCGAGGAGCTGGACGTGCGCACACCGTCGCTCGACCAGACGGTGGGCAACCTGAGCGGCGGCAACCAGCAGAAGGTCAGCATCGCCAAGTGGCTGGCCGCGGAAGCTGACATCCTCATCATCGACGAGCCCACCATCGGCATCGACATCAAGACCAAGGACGCACTCCACGAGCTCATCTGGAACCTCGCCGGATCGGGCAAGGCGGTCCTGCTCATCTCCAGCGACATGCCGGAGATGGTCCGCCTGGCAGACCGCATCCTGGTCATGAAAGGCGGGCATATCGTGGCCGAGATCGAGAACTCTCGGGACTACGACGAGATCAGCGAAGACATCATGAAGAAACTCGCATGACGCGCCGCACCCAGTCGCGTTCGGCCGTCACCGACCGGGACCGGGTCCCGGGCCGCTCGGCGACGGCTGTCCAGCGCACCAGCCTGCCGGACCAGATCGCAACTCAGCTGATTCGCGAGATCGTCGAGGGCGGCCTGGCCCCAGGCACGCTCCTGGCGACGGAATCGGAGCTCGTCCGCGAGTTCTCAGTGGGCAAGTCCGCCGTCCGGGAAGCAGTCCGCATCGTCAGTACCAAGGGGCTAGTCGAGGTGGTCCAGGGCTCGGGCATGCGGGTGACACCCAGGCAACGCTGGAAGCTCATCGACCCTGAGCTGGTCTCGGTCTTCGGTGGAACCGTCATCTCCATCATCGACCTCATGGAGTTGCGCCTGGGGCTCGAACCCAATATCGCGGCCCACGCCGCCGCTCGCGCCAGCGAGGAACAGACCGACCAGCTCGAGGCACTGGTCGAGGAGTCAGTGACCCGCTTCACCGACATCGAGGGCATCGTCAGGCGTGACCTTGAGTTCCACAATGTCCTGGCGGAGGCCACGGGTAACCCGCTCTACGTCATCGTCCTGGGCTCGGTCGCAGAGCTCCAGATCGAGTTGCGCCGGAAGGTCGTCAAGACCAAGCTCGGTCGCGATCACGGGATCCACTATCACCAGCGCATCGTCGAAGCGATCAGAGGCCATGACCAGGAGCGCGCTCGCGCGCAGATGACCGCCCACCTCAACGCAGTCGCCGAGGATCTGCGTCTGGCCATCGAGAATCCATAGCGCTCAGCCACGAGGTCAAGGTATGGACGACAGTCGCAGAGGCTGGGGACTGGAGGGCCAGGGCGTCATCGTGACGGGTGCCGCGCAAGGCATCGGCAGAGCCACGGCCAGGGCCTTCGCCGATGTGGGTTCGTGCGTGTGTGCCGTGGACCTCCGACGTGAGCAGGTGCGGGCGGTCGTCGATTCGCTGCCGGGCGGCCCCCACCAGGCCATCGGCATGGATCTCAATGACCTCGGCGCCCATGCCGACCTGGTGCGGGGCGCCGCAGACGAGCTGGGGGGCCTGCGCGCCATCGTGCTCGCGGCGGGCGTACTCAAGCGAGAACCGTTCGTAGAGGTGTCCGAGGAGGCCTGGGACTGGCAGCTTGACACCAACCTCAAGGCGACATTCTTCCTCTCGCGCGTGGCCGGCGAGTATATGCGCGAGTCCGGCACCCAGGGCAGCATCTGCACCTTCACGTCCATCTCCGGGACCATGGGCGGCGTGAGCTCGGCCCCGGCGTACGCCGCCTCGAAGGGTGGCGTGATCGCCCTCACCTACGCGATGGCACGAAGGTATGGTCCGTTCGGCATCCGCGTGAACAGCATCGCACCGGGATTCATCGACACGCCTATGCAGCGTGCTGGTTTCTCGCCTGCGACACAGGCCTACATCGAGAGCACGCCGCTGGCGAGACAGGCCGACCCTGCCGAGGTCGCCTCGGTCGCGGTGTTCCTGGCATCGGCCCACGCCAGCTTCGTCACCGGCGCGATCATGAACGTCAGCGGGGGTGCCTGGATGGGCTGACGGCTCGCCAGCTGGCTACGCGGCGCGATCGATCGAATAGAGCGCGGCGGCGTTGCGGCCGAGGATCGCGGCGCGATCGATGCCTTCGATGCCCAGCCGATCGAGCGCGACGTTGGTCTCACGCCAGACCTTGGCGTAGTCCCCCGCCAGGAGGGCCACGGGCCAGTCACTCCCGAACATCAGACGTTCAGGCCCAAAGACCTCGATGGCGTACCCGATGGGCTCCACGAGATCCGCTCCCGTCCACGTCTTGGGGTCCGCCACCGTGTTCAGGCCAGAGACCTTGGCGTGGACGTTGGGATGCTCAGCGGCCGCACGAAGGTCGGCTTTCCAGCTGACATATTCGCGACTCGCGATCGGCGGCTTGGCGAGATGGTCGATGACGATGGTGAGATCTGGACAAGCTCGCGCCAGCGCCGGGATGTGGCCAAGATGGAGCGGGTAGTAGGCCAGGGCCTCGTATACCAGTCCCCGTTCCTGCAGGACCCTGAGCCCGTCGATGACAGCGGGGCGCACCAGCCAGTCAGGGTCTGCCTCATCCTGGTTGAGGTGGCGCACGCCTCTGAACCACGGGCTGGCCAGGTACTTCTCGTCAAGGACCCGAGCAGCCTGGTCGGCATCCTCGAGTGGAACCCAGCCGATGACCGCACCGATCCATTCATGTTCGGCGGCATGAGCGAGCATCGAATCGGTGTCCTCGAAGGAGTTGGCCGCCTGGACCAGCACGGTACGGTCGACCCCCGCCGCGGTCAGGTGCGGCTCCAGCTCAGCAGGTCCGAAGGATCGATAGATGGGGCCGAAGTCAGGCACGAGCCACGAGTACTCGACCTGCTCGAGGTTCCAGAAGTGCTGGTGACAGTCGACGATCACGTCGTCCCCCTTCCGATCCGCTCAGGCTCGTGGCGCGCATGGACTGGGGAAACGGTAGCCCCGTCCGAGGTGCAGAGCAAGCGTCGAGCGGCCACGTTAGCCACGGCGCTGGGCCCCGCGCTTCAGCGCACCCGGATCCCCAGCGCCTGTGCACGATCGCTCAGAACGCGCTTGGCTTGTCCGATCTGCCCGAGGGGCAGATGCTCGACGATGGCATATGTGTCCGGGCCCAACGCAGCGGTACGCTGCAGGACCGTGTCCAGATCCGATCATGCCGCTGCCCGGGATCGTCTCGCTGATGTGGACGATGAAGCGGTCCTCGAGATAGAAGTCCTTGACGTGCACGGTGGCGCAGTGCTCGCCGAGGACGTCGAACATCTCGTGGATCATCGGGGTCGGGTCGAACGCCGTGGCCAGATCGCTGACGAAGTTGGCCGGGTCGATGTTGACTTTCACGTGGGCCGGGTCCGTACGCTCGATGACGCGCTTGACCCGCTTTGCGGAATCGAGCGTTGAGGTGGCGTGCTTCTCCAGCACGATCTCGACGCCAGCGGGCACGGCGATCTCCAGTACCTCGTCGATGGAGCGCACCAAGCGGTCCTCCGAGGCGCGGCTGTGGTTCTCCGGATGCGGCCACCAGTCGCCTCGTGGGTTGTGGCTGGTCGGCCTGATGCCGGACGCCGGCACACCCATGCGCTGTGCCAGGCGCACGATGTCACGAGCACCTTCGACGCCTCGCCGTCGTTCCTCGTCGTCCGCGCTGAGGATCGACGGGTACGGCCCCCATAGCTGCAGGAACTCGAGCCCATTGCCGTCGATGCAGGCACGGACGTTGGCGGCGATCTCATCGCTGATGGTGGAGGCGGGCACCGTCAGGTGCGCTCCCAGACCATGAAAGCCGAGCTCACGAGCGAAGGCGACCGACTCGTAGGTCACATCGGTCCAGTCACTCCAGATCACGCCCAAGACCCCGAAACGCATACTCAAGCTCCCTCACTCCTCGGGCCGCGGCGGCCGATCATGGCAGCATGGAACGCTCGCCAAGACCTGGCGGTCTGGCCACAGGCTCACTCAAAGCCACGGCCCGAGTCAAACGCGCCGTTCCGCAGAGCCTGAACTGCTATCGTCGATGCTCGAGGATCCCTGGTGGGAGGAATGGATATGCCCGCGGTCCCCATCGACCTGATCGATCGCTTCGCGGAGATCGCCGCTGCGTGTGACCTGTCCTTGCCCGCGCGCTATATCCGCCCCGTCGGGGTCGTCGGCTCCGGCTCCATCCTCGATGTCGCCCACCTGCCCATGTACGAACGTGCCGGCATCCCGGTGCTCGCCATCTGGGGTCGCAACCGGGATCGCGCCGAACGGCTCGCGCAGGCTCACGCGATCGGGCGCGTGTACGACACACTCGACGGACTGCTGGCCGACCCCGAGGTCGCGGTCGTGGACATCGCTGTCGTCCCCGATGCGCAGGTGGAGATCGCGCTGCGCGCGCTCGATGCCGGCAAGGATGTCATGTGCCAGAAACCCATGGCCCTCAACGCCCGAGATGCCGCCAGGATCGTCGAACGCGCCGATGAACGGGGCCGCAAGGTCGCCGTCCAGCAACAGATGCGCTATGAGGAAGGCATGGCGGCGGCTCGTGCCATGGTCGAGCGAGGCTGGATCGGCGAAGTCGCCACGATCACGTTCGATATCAACATCGACACCAACTACGCCGGATGGGGGTGGCTGGGCGAAGTACCCCAGCTCGAGCTCTGGTACCACACCATCCATCTCGTCGATACGATCCGGGCCCTCCTCGGCGAACCGACGGCCGTGTTCGGGACACAATGGCGGTTGCCTGGCCAGAAGCCCGTGGGTGAGACCCGAACGGTCAGCGTGTTGATGTACCCCGGGGATCTGCGCGCCGTGATGCATGCCAATCACGAGAACCCGGCCGGCGACAACGAGGCGCGCTTCCGCATCGACGGCTCGGAGGGCTCGATCAGGGGCACGCTGGGCCTGCTGGATGACTACCCGAGGGGCCGGCCGGACACGGTCGAACTCTGGAGCCGCGTGCTGCCCACGGACGGCTGGCTGCCGTACCCTGTGACGCGACGCTGGGTCCCTGACGCGTTCCTCGGGCCGGTCCGCTCGCTCCTGCGTGCCATGAAGGACGGAGGTGAACCCGAGTCCGGTGCCCGCGACAATCTCGAGACGATCCGGCTCATCGAAGCCCTGTATCACTCCGGCGAGACCGCGCAGGTCGTCAGCATCGAGCCGGACGACCGGGAACGAGCGTGAGCGTCCACCAACAACGGGACAGCGCGAGCAACAGAGGGAGAGTCAGGTCATGAGCGAGACGCAACCTGTGATGGCCGCGCGGGAGCGCATCATCGCGACGGTCGAGCACCGTGAACCTGACCACCTCGCGGTCGACCTGGGCTCGACTCCCAGCTCCGGGATATCGGCGGTGGCGCATGCCAATCTCGTCAGCTACCTCGGGCTGGCCGACCAGCGCACCCGGGTCTACGACGTGGTGCAACAACTCGCGCAGCCCTCCGACGAGCTGCTCGATCGCCTCGACATCGACGCGGTGGACATCGGCCGAACCTTCAACGCCGCCGACAAGGACTGGACTGCGATGACGCTGCCCAGCGGCGTGGACGTCGAGGTCCCCGCCTGGTTCCACCCGGTGCATCAGGAGAACGGTGCCTGGGAAGCCTTCAACGAGAACGGTCTTCGGATCGCTTCGATGCCCCTGGGCGCCAACTTCTTCGATCAGACTCACTTCCCCTACCTCGATGGCTACCCTGACGACTTCTCCGGTCTGGCCTCCGTCATGCCGAACGTGCTCTGGTCCGGGCTCGTGCACAGCCCCTGGATCACGCCGGTGACGACGGCTTCTGGGAGACCCTGCGCGAGCAGACCCTCTCGTTACGAGCCTCGACCGACCGTGCGCTCATGGCCGTGGTCGGCTGCAACCTCTTCGAGTGGGGTACCTTCCTGCGTCGCATCGACAACTTCCTGATGGACCTGGTGGTCGATACGTCCAACGTGGAACGGCTGCTCGACGCGCTTCTGGAACTCCATTTCGACACGCTCGACAAGACCCTCGCTGCCGTCGGCGACGTCGTGGATATCATCCGCTTCGGCGACGACCTGGGCATGGACAACGGACCGCTCATGTCGCCCGCGACCTATCGCGCCATCTTCAAGCCACGTCATGCGGCCCTGAATGCCTACGTTCACGAGCGCAGCGAACTCAAGACGTTCCTGCACTCGTGTGGCTCCATCCACGCACTGCTGCCGGATCTCATCGAGGCTGGGGTCGACATCATCAACCCGGTGCAGATCTCGGCGCGCGACATGGAGCCCGAGCGACTGAAGGCTGACTTCGGAGCCGACATCACCTTCTGGGGCGGCGGGGCAGACACTCGCAAGGTCCTGCCCAGGGGCACGACCGCCGAGGTCAGGGACCACGTGAGGCGCAACATCGAGACCTTGGCTCCGGGGGGAGGCTTCGTCTTTGCGCCAGCCCACAACATGCTGCCGGACGTCCCGCCGGAGAACATCGAAGCGATGTTCGAGACCATCGACGAGTACCGCTGACTACCTCGCGTCTGACGGATGAGCCACCGTGGCCCCGACTGAGACGCTGTAACCATCAGTCAATACCTCCCTGATGGGATCGTCCCAGGGCGTCCGCAGGACCAGCTCGACCGATCGCCGGCCAAGCTCGTGCAGCGGCATCTCCACGCACGTCAACGGCGTGATCCGGTAATCCTCGGCCGGCAGCCTGTGGATGGCGATGAGCGAGATGTCCTCGGGTACCCTGAGCCCCCGGCGATCGAGTTCGTGCCACACACCGAGCGCCTCGTTGGGATCAGCGGCCACGATCGCGGTCGGCCGGACGGGGCTCTTCAGGATCTCGGCCGCAGCCTGGGCTCCACCGGCCGGCGTGTAGTCTGTGGCCACGACCCACGATGGATCGAGCCAGAGGTCGGCCGTGGCCATGGCGTCGCGGACCCCGTTCTGCCGCCGCTGAGCGGTGTCCACACCAGCTCGCCCACCGGCCCAACCGATGCGCGTGTGCCCTTGGTCGATGAGGTACTCCGTGGCGAGGCGGGCCGCCCGCTCGTCGTCGAGGATGATCCAGCGGTCGGCGCCGACCGTCCGGCGATCGACGAGCAGCGTCGGCACGCGCGGGTCTTGCAGCAACTCCTCGGCGTAGTACCCGGCGCGCAGGCCTGCCACCAACGCGGCATCGACGGCACCGCTCCGAAGCAGGCGCAGGTACCGCTCTGTCAGCTCGCCTTCGTGTGCCATCGTCCACAGCAGCAATCCACCTTCGGCGGCAGCCTCCTCCGCTCCGGCGATGACGGGCAGCATCAGTGGGTTCCCGACCGGGACCAGCAGGCCGATGGCCCCGGCCTCTGCGCGAGCCAATCCCCGGGCGTGGAAGTTGGGCCGGTACTGGAGTGCCGCAGCCGCGGCCCTGACCCGCTGGCGGGTCTCCTCGCGTACCCGCAGCGAGGGATCGTCGCTCAGGACCTTGGACACCACGGCACGGTCGACACCGGCCTGCCTGGCCACGTCGACGATGGTCGCCCGGCCCGTTGCTTTCGTGCCCAACGCGTACCCCATGCCGTTTCGAATGCTCCAACCGTGCCATCTGGACCCAATCTGGTCAACCGGTTGACGTGCAGTGCTCCGAGCGTCTACGGTCACGCTTGAGTGAATCTCCACCAAGGCAACGAGCATCGATGAGTACCTTCGCCGAGTCCCTCGCCCGCAACGACGGCAGCACCACCCTCGTCGAGTTGGTGCCGTGGGCCGGTCCCCTCCAGGACGAGGCCGGCGAGCGGCACCGCGAGACCGCCCGTCAACTCTCGGCCGACCCTCGTGTCACGGCCCTGACCGTGACCGACAACGCCGGTGGCTTCGTGCGCCTGGGTCCACTCACCTTGGGCCAAGCCATCCAGAACGAGGGCGGCGAGGTCGTCGTGCACCTCGCCTGCCGCGATCGCAGTCGGGCGGCCCTGCAGTCGACCGTCTACGGGCTCGCGAGCGAAGGCCTGACAAATGCCCTCGCGCTTTCGGGTGACTACCCCAAGGAAGGCTTCAGGGGACGCTCACGCGCCGTCTTCGATATCGACTCCGTCGGGCTCATTGCGATGATGCGCGAGGCCTCGGAGCAGGGTCCGCGCTTCACCGTGGGCTGCGCCATCAACCCCTTCAAGGCCGTCGAGGCCGACCTCGTGCCGCAGTACCTCAAGCTGGCGATGAAGGTCCGCGCCGGCACGGACATGGCTATCGCGCAAGTGGGCTATGACACCCGCTCGTGGTCTGAGCTGCTGCGCTGGAATGCGGCGGGGCCCGGCATCCCGTTGCTGGCGTCGGTCTACATCCTGAGCAAGGGCGTGGCCAGGGTCTTCAACCGGGATGGCGTGCCCGGTATCCGCCTCAGCGACCGCCTGCTGGCCTGGACTGAGAAACAGGCCGCGGCCGATGACAAGGGCCGTGCCGCATTCCTCGAGTTCGCGGCCAAGCAGATCGCGGTGGTCCGGGGCCTGGGCTACGCCGGCGCCTACATCGCAGGACAGCGCAACGAAGACGAGATCGACAAGGTCCTGAGCATGGCTAACGACCTCCAGACCGACTGGCAGGCCCTGCTGCACGAGATCCACTGGCCGGAGCCCCATCCCTACCGGCTCTTCGAACCGGGCGACGTTCCGCAGCTTGCCTCAGACCGGGCAGCGGCTCCCACCAAGACCAGGCGCGTGCCCATGAAGTACCGCTTCAACCGCCTCGTCCACGACCTCGTGTTCGACCCCGAGGCGCGCGGCTTCGGCCTGGCCAGGGGCGTCTATGGCCGGCTCGAGTCGGCCCGCCTGATGTGGCCCGCCCACGTCTTCGAACAGGCCGTCAAGGTGCCCATGTTCGACTGCCAGGACTGCGGCGACTGCTCGCTGCCGGACATCGCCTACCAGTGTCCCGAGGGCGCCTGCGCCAAGAACCAGCGCAATGGCCCCTGTGGCGGCTCACTCGATGGCGAGTGCGAGGTACCGGGCAAGCCCTGTGTGTGGGCGGTCGCCTACGATCGGCTCCGCCCCTACGGCGAAGCCCTGACCATGCTCGAACGCGAGCCCGTGTTCCAGGACAACGTTCTGCGCGGCTCGAGCGCCTGGGCCAACACGTTCCTGGGACGCGACCACTACGGACGTAGCACCGAAGGAGGAGACTCGTGACCGACGCCGGGAACGCCAACGACTTCATCATCATCGGTGAGAACATCCACTGCAGCCGCGTCGTCAAGCGTGAGGGCGTGCGTGGCGGAGTAGCCCCCGATGGCCGCCCTGGCGTGCGCTTCCCCGATGGCGACGGCGATGAGGCCTGGGTGCCGCTGCCCGACTCCATCCTCGAGTCCAAGGAGTTCACCACCAGCGGTCGCATCAAGCATGTGATGGCCGCGGTGCGCGTCGGCCTGGCTGGTGGTGCCGACGCTGACGTGGCTGCCCGCTACGTGGCCTGGATGGCCCAGCGCCAGATCGACGGTGGAGCGCACTACCTCGACCTCAACGTCGACGAGATCAGCCATGACGTGGACGGTCGGCTCGAAGCCATGAGGTGGTTGGTCGCGGCCGTCGGTCCCGCCTCAAGCATCCCGCTCTCGATCGACTCGTCGGACAGCGCCGTGCTCGAAGCCGGCCTCCAGGCCATCGATCGGACCTGGGCAAGTGGGGCCACGGCGATGATCAACTCGGCCTCGACCGAGCGGCCCGAGATACTCGAGCTGGTCGAGAAGCGCGGTACCCCGGTCGTGCTGTCGTGCACGGGCAAGTCGATGCCGTCGGGCACGCAGGACCGCATCGAGCGGGCCGAGGAGATCATCGGCATGGCCTTCGAACAGGGCCTGCCGGCGGACGCGCTCTTCGTCGACCCACTGGTCATCCCCATCGGCGTCGACCCCATGGCCGGGCAGGCCTACCTCGATGCAGTGTCCACGATCCGCGAGCGCTTCGGCGACGAGATCCACATCACCAGTGGCGTCAGCAATATCAGCTTCGGCCTGCCGGCGCGACGCATCATCACCGACACGTTCCTGGACCTCTGCGTCCAGGCCGGCCAGGACAGTGGCATCATCGACCCGGTGGCTGACGTCCAGGCCGCGCTGAACCCCGATCGCGATTCGGAACCCTACAGACTGGCGGCCGCGATGCTCACGGGCGAGGACGCCTTCGGCATGGCCTTCATCGAAGCCTTCCGCGCGGGGCGGCTGGGCTGACGGCGGGGCCGGCGATGACAGCGACGCTGTTGAAGGGAGGGCCCGCTGCGGCCGATCTACGTGCGTCTGTCGCCAGCGACGTGGTGGCGTTCCGCGATGAGTTCGGCTACACGCCCGAGCTGGCCATCGTCGTCGTCGGTGGCGATGCTCCGTCGCTGGTGTACCTGCGCAAGATCCTCGATGGCTGCGAGCGTGTCGGACTGGGTGGACGCCTCGTCGAGCTCGACGGAGAATGCACGGCCACTGAGCTGGGGCGCACCATCGAGGCACTCGGTGCCGATCGGTCGGTCGCCGGCATCATCGTCCAGCAGCCGCTGCCCGACTGTATCCCGCTGCGCGTCGTTCTTGACACGCTCGATCCGCGCAAGGACATCGACGGCATCCACCCCCTCAACGCCGGCCTCCTGGCCCTCGGCTACGAGGGCTACCTGCCTGCGACCGCGCACGCCTCGGTAGAGCTGCTGAAACGCTCGGGCATCGAGCTGGCCGGGAAGCACGCCGTCGTCGTCGGACGCTCCAACATCATCGGCAAGCCGGTGGCCCAGCTGCTGCTGCGCGAGCACGCCACGGTCACCATCTGCCACTCGCGAACGCCGGACCTGGCAGCCGCGTTGCGCGAGGCCGACGTGGTGGTGGTCGCGGTCGGCCGTGCCCGCCTCATCACCGGGGACATGCTCAAGGCAGGAGCCGTGGTGGTGGACGTCGGCATCAACGTCACGGCGGATGGCCTCGTCGGCGACGTCGACTTCGAGTCGGCCTCCCGGGTGGCCTCGGCGATCACGCCCGTGCCCGGCGGTGTCGGTCCGCTCACCAATGCCATCCTGTTGAACCACCTTATGCGCGCGGCGCGTGACCAGGCCACCCGCTCGATCGCCGTCGGCGCGCCGTCCGTCCGAGCCAGCTAGACCACCCCGAACCACCCAGCCAGCCCACAGCCACCGGGAGAACCCCAATGACCACGCTGACCGACCTCGACATCGCGCGCTCGGTGACGCCACGGCCCATCGACGACATCGCTGCCGAGCTGGGATTGCGGCCCGACGAGATCGAGCACTATGGCCCCATCAAGGCCAAGGTCACCCTCGAGGGCCTGGAGCGGGTCGAGCGCGAGAACCCTCGTGGCAAGTACGTGGTCATGACCGCCATCACGCCGACGCCGCTGGGCGAGGGCAAGACCACCACCACGGTTGGGCTGGCCCAGGGCCTCAACCGGATCGGTCACCGGGCCGCGGTGGCCATCCGCCAGCCGTCACTCGGCCCGGTCTTCGGCATCAAGGGTGGCGCGGCCGGGGGCGGCTACAGCCAGGTCATCCCGATGGAGGACTTCAACCTCCACCTCACCGGTGACGTGCATGCCATCGGCGCGGCGCACAACCTCGCGAGTGCCTTCCTCGACAACCATCTCCACCACGGCAACGTCCTTGACATCGATCCCTACTCCATCACCTGGCCGCGGGTCGTCGACATCAGCGACCGCGCGCTGCGCAAGGTCAACATCGGCCTCGGCGGGAAGATCAACGGCGTCCCCCGCGAAAGCGAGTTCGTCATCACCGTGGCGTCGGAAGTGATGGCCATCCTGGCCCTGGCCACCGACGTCTTCGACCTGCGGGCACGGTTGGGTCGGATCGTGGTGGCGACCGATCGTTCGGGGAAGGCCGTGACCACCGAGGACCTGGGCGTCGCCGGTGCCATGGCCGTCTTGCTGCTCGATGCCATCAAACCGAACCTGCTGCAGACGCTCGAGGGCGGGCCGGCCTTCGTGCACGCAGGACCCTTCGCCAACATCGCCCACGGCAACAGCTCCATCCTCGCCGACCGGGTGGCACTCGCGACGTCCGACATCGTCGTCACCGAAGCCGGCTTCGGCGCTGACATGGGCGCGCAGAAGTTCTTCGACATCAAGTGTCGCGCGTCTGGCCTGGCTCCGGACGCGGCGGTCGTGGTGGCCACGGTACGGGCGCTCAAGATGCACGGCGGCGTGGGCAGGATCGTGGCCGGCAAGCCACTCGACCCGGCGCTGCTCGAAGAGAACCCTGACGCGGTGCGCGTGGGCGGCGAGAACCTCGCGGCCCAGATCGAGATGGTGAGTCGGTACGGCGTGCCGGTCGTGGTGGCCATCAACGCCTTCCCCACAGACACCGAGGCGGAGTACGAAGCCATCCGCGAGGTGTCGCTCGCAGCCGGTGCGCGTGACGCGGTGGTGACCACCCACTGGGCCGATGGTGGGGCGGGCGCGGAAGCGTTGGCGGCAGCCGTATGGCGGGCGGCGGGCGAGGAGAGCACGTTCAAGCTGCTCTATCCAGACGAGATGCCGCTGCCGCAGAAGATCGAGACCATCGCTACCGAGGTGTACGGGGCCGATGGGGTCGATCTCACAGCGGCTGCGAGCAAGGCGCTCGCGGAGTACGACCGGCTGGGCTACGGCCACCTGCCGGTGTGCGTGGCCAAGACGCACCTGTCGATCTCGCACGACCCGTCGCTGCTGGGACGGCCGAGGGGCTTCCGCGTGCCCATCCGGGAGGTGCGGCTGGCGGCCGGGGCGGGGTTCATCTACCCGCTCGCGGGTGACATGCGCACGATGCCCGGGCTGCCCAGCCATCCAGCCGGTGAGAACGTGGACATCGACGAGAACGGCAAGCCGGTGGGGCTGTTCTAGGGGATCAGGACGAAAGGAGGGTCTCCGACCAAGGATGTCCCCACTCGAAGCCGCCATGGTCGGAGCCGGGCAACGGGGGCACGACGTCTTCGGATCCTGGGCACTGGAGCATCCTGACCGGCTCGTGTTCGTGACGGTCGTGGACCCTGACCCTGTGCGGCGAATCCGCTTCGCCGACGACCATCGCATCCCGCCCGAGCGGCAGTTCGTCGACGTAGCAGATCTCGTTGCCGCCCGGCTGGAGGTCCCCGCCGCGATCGTCGCCACCCCTGACCTGAGTCATGCCACGATCGCGGCGCGTCTGCTGGGAGCCGGCTACTACGTGCTCCTGGAGAAGCCCATCGCCGGCAGTCTCGAGGAGCTGCGTTGGCTGGTCACCCAGGCGGGCAGTGCCATCGACCGTCTGGGGGTCGTGGTGGAGTTGCGCCTGTCTGCCTTCTACCGGACGATCCACCAGATCGTGGCGTCCGGACGCCTGGGCGACATCGTCATGGTGGCGCACGCAGAGAATCTTGCCCCGTGGTTCATGGCCCATTCCTACGTCCGCGGCAACTGGGGTCGCCTCGAAAGTGCCACGCCAGCCATCGTGGCCAAGTGCGTGCACGACTTCGACCTGCTCGCGTGGAACGCCCAGGCTCCGGTGAGGCGCCTCTCCTCCTTCGGTTCGTTGCGCCACTTCAGGCCAGACCAGGCACCACCGGGAGCCGCGCTTCGTTGTACCGACGGTTGCCCGCTGGAAGCGTGCCTGTTCGACGCGCGTCGCATCTACCAGGCCCCGGACGCGGAGGAGTGGCTCGTGCCGGTCGTCACCGCTGACCCGTCTGCCGCAGGTATCGCCGAGGCGTTGCGAACCGGGCCATACGGCCGTTGCGTCTACCAGGCCGGCTCTGACGTGGTCGATCACCAGGTGGTGAGCATGGAGCTGGACGATGGCTCGACCATCACACTGCAGCTGAATGGACACTCGTACCAGTCCCATGCCTCGGCCCGCACCACGCGCTACGACGGCACGCTGGGAACGCTTCGCGCCATCCTTGGCCCCCAGCCGATGATCGAGGTCCACGACCATCGGGGTGGGATCGAGACGATCGAGGTTCCCGCTTCCGGCGACGGCCATGCCGACGCCGATGACGCGATCATGCGCGCCTTCGCCCGTCACGCGCCCCAGGGCGAGCCCATGCCGACCAACGCGAGGAGCGCCATCGAGGGCCACCTGCTGGCATTCGCGGCGGAGGAGGCCAGGATCAACGGCGATGTCATCGCCATGGACCCGATCAGGGCGGACCTGTGGGCGGGGCTGGCCCGATGACCAGCGGCATCGAGCCCGAAGCGCCATCGGCGGAAGAGGCGGCGACCGCGACGCAGCCGCGCCAGGACCGAGAGCCCGACTACCGCTTCACCTTCGCCAACGAGCGGACCTTCCTGGCCTGGATCCGGACGGCGCTCGCGCTCGATGCCGCTGGCCTGGCCGCCGTCGCCTTCATCCCGCCTTCGTCGATCCCCTTCGCGCGGGAAGCGCTGGCATTGGCCCTCATCGGGACAGGCACCATCCTCGCCGCGGCAAGCCTCCGGCAGTGGCAGCGCAATCAGGAGGCGATACGCCTGGATGTGCCCCTGCCAGGATCGCCGTTGCTGATGATCCTCACCGTGGGCGTGGTCGTCTCGGCGCTCGTGGCGCTGGTTCTCGCTCTCGCGCTGACGGGCACCGAGTAGCGGCTGGCCGGACCGAACGTGATGACCGAGCGAGGCCTGCAGCCCGAACGCACGGATCTGGCCTGGACGCGCACGGCGGCGGCGGTCATCGTGGCGGGGGCCATCCAGCTGCGTAAGGCTGCGGAGTCCGGCGGCGGCCTGGCGTTCGTGCCGGGCTTCCTGTTCGTGGCCACCGGCCTGCTCTTCCTGGCATTGTCGAGGCGTCGGTCGTCCGCTGGCCGCCGCGGACGGACGGGGACGAACCGTCGCGCCTACGCCCTCGCGCTTGCCAGCGTCGTGTTCGGCCTATCCTCCATGGGCTTGATCGTGGTGAGCGCAAGCTGAGCCCCGCTACAGCGCGCGCTCACCCATTGACAACTCATGCTCGTTTGTGATCGAATACATGTCGTTCATGAGCGATAATGAGCGAGACTCACTCGCACCCTCGAATGTCGTCGCCTTCGCGCCTGAACGGCGTGAGCGCCTCAAGCAGATCGTGAAGTCGCGCCACGCCGTGCGTGTGGAGGACCTGAAGGCCGAGCTGGGGGTCTCCACCGCCACCATCCGCCGCGACCTCGACGAGCTGGAGGAGTCCGGTGAGCTGCGGCGCGTCCATGGTGGGGCCGTGTCACTCGACGTCCACCCCATCGAGGCGCGCTTCGAGGCCAAGGCCGCCGAGCACACCCCCGAGAAGCAGCGCATCGCCACTCGAGCCATGGAGCTGGTGGATCCCGATACGACCATCTACCTCGATGCCGGCTCGACCTGCCTGGAGCTGGCCCGGCTGCTGGCTCACCGCAGCGACGTCACCGTCGTCACCAACAGTCTGCCCGCCATCGTCGAGCTCGCCGGCCAGGGACCTCGCGTGGTCGTCATCGGCGGGGAGCTGCGCCCCCTGAGCCAGGCCATCGTGGGCCCGCTGAGCACGCCGTTGCTCGACGAGCTCTACGTGGACCGTGCGTTCATGGGCACCTTCAGCCTCTCGCTCGACGCTGGACTGACCACGACCGACCCCGCCGAGGCCTTCACCAAGGAGCGCGCACTCACGAGAGCTCGTGAGGTCGTGCTCCTGGTGGATGGCTCAAAGCTGGGCACCCGTTCATTCGCCCACGCCGGCCGTCTCGATCAACTCGACGTCGTCATCACCGACGCCGAGCTTGACGAGGAGGCCGCCACCACGTTCGCAAACGCCGGCGTCCGCGTCCTGGTCGCCTGAGGAGGATCGATGTCCGATACCCGCACGCTCTACCGCTCCGACCACCGACCGGAGTTCAAGCCCTTTGCCGTCACACCGCCGGAGGTCAGGGGCTTCCAGTACGATGGCGATCTGGCCTACGAGATGCGCAGCCATCACATCGATGGCGCCGCGGCCGTGGACCTGCTCGACGACATGCTGGCGATCCGCGAACTGGAGGAGATGATCGTCCGGCTGCGTTCGGGTGGCTACGAGCCACTGCAAGGCTACGCCTATCGCGGCCCCACGCACGTCTCCATCGGCCAGGAAGGCACCGCCGTCGGCGCCTCTTCCGTGCTGGGCATCACCGACCGCATCACCTCCTCGCACCGCGGCCATGGCGACGCCATCGCCAAGGGCTTCAGCGCCATCCGCCAGATGGACGACGAGCAGACTGAAGGCACGCGTGCCGTGGAGCGAGGCCAAGGACCACGAAGGCCTGCTGGCCGACGTGCTGGAGGAACACGTCTACCGCGTCATCGCCGAGCTCTTCGGCAAGGACGAGGGCTACTGCGCCGGGCGCGGCGGCGGCATGCACATCGGTGACTGGTCGACCGGGCACCTTGGTGCCAACGCCATCGTCGGCGGCTCCGTCCCCATCGCCACCGGTGCGGCCATGGCGCAGCGCTACCTGGGCACGGACGACGTCGTGGTCTGCTTCGCCGGCGACGGCGCCTATGCCAACGGCGTGGTGCTGGAGTCGCTCAACTGGGCCAGCCAGTACCAGTGGACGAACTTCCTCGCCGGCGACAAGGCCTACGGGCTGCCGGTCATCTATGTCATCCAGAACAACCACTACGGCATGACCCATCGTACCGACGACGAGGTCATGGGCGTCAAGGCGCTGGCGCAGCGTGGGGCCGGCTTCGCCGACGACGGCATGCATGCCGAGGTCGTCAACGGCATGGACGTGCTGGCCGTGCGCGATGCCGTCGCACGTGCGGCCGAGCTCTGCCGCGCCGGCGAAGGTCCGGTGCTCATCGAGGCCTCCACCTACCGCTACTACGGCCACTCCCTGTCGGACCCGCGCAACGAGTACCGTACGAAGGAAGAGGAGGAAGCCTGGAAGGCCGTCGATCCCATCCAAGACCTGGGTCGGCAGCTCGTCGCCAACAAGGTGCTCGACGAGGAGAGCCTGGCCGCCCTCAAGCAGGCCGCAGCTGATCGAAACGCCAAGGCTGCCAAGCGCGCGTCCGAGGCCACGGACCCGGCGCAGGAGGACGTGCTCAAGTTCATGTACGCCGGCACCTACACCGAATCGGTGCCGCCGGAATTCTCCCAGCCGAACCTCTACGACGATGCCCCCGTGCCCAAGATCACCGAAGCCGGCATGCTCCAGCGCGATGCGCTGCGCGAGGCCATGATCGAGGAGATGGAGCGCGACAGCCGCGTCCTCTTCTACGGCGAGGATGTGGCCGACTACGGCGGTGCCTTCAAGGCCAGCAAGGGCTTGATGGAGCGCTTCGGTCGCGACCGCGTCTTCAACACCCCCATCAGCGAGGCCGCCATCATCGGCACCGGCGTGGGGGCGGCCATGGCCGGCCTGCGGCCGGTAGTCGAGTTGATGTACATGGACTTCGCCCTGATGGCGTCCGATCAGATCGCCAACCAGGCCGGCAAGTGGCACTTCATGAGCGGTGGCCAGACGACCGTGCCCATGGTCATCCGCTGTTCGGTCGGTGCCGGCAAGGGCTACGGTGGCCAGCATTCGCAGTCGCTCGAATCTCTCTTCACGCACCTCCCCGGCCTGGTGGTCGTCTACCCCTCCACCGCGGCCGATGCCAAGGGCATGCTCAAGTCCGCCATCCGCTCCGATGACCCGGTGCTCTTCTGCGAGAGCCAGGGGCTCTATGCGGCGCGTGGCCCGGTGCCCGAGGGCGAGGTGCTGGTGCCACTGGGCAAGTCGGCCCTCGTTCGCGATGGTGGCGACGCCACCATCGTGGCCTGGGGCCCGGCGGTGCCGGATGCGCTCAAGGCTGCCGAAGAGCTGGCCGGCGAGGGCGTCGAGTGCGACGTCATCGACCTGCGCACGCTGGTGCCGCTGGACATGGAGCCGGTGCTCGCATCGGTGGCCAAGACCGGGCGCTGCGTCGTCGCCGCGCAGGCCATCCTCTCGGGCAGCTACGTCAACGAGGTCGTGGCGCGTGTGGTAGCGGAGGCCTTCGACGATCTCGATGCGCCGGTGGCGCGCATCGGCGCCGCCAACGGCATCAGCCCACAGGCGGAGGGATTGGAGGCAGCCTTCCTGCCCAATGCCGGTGACATCGCGGCCGCGGTCCGAGGGCTCATCTGATGGCCACCCCCATCCGCATGCCGATGCCCGGGCAGATGACCGAGGAGTGCACCGTGCTCCAGTGGTTCAAGGCCGAGGGCGAGACCATCGCCAAGGGCGACCCGCTCTTCGAGATCGAGACCGACAAGTCGAACATGGAGATCGAGGCCTTCGACGAGGGCACGCTGCTGCGCATCGACGCGCCCGAGGGGGCGACGGTGCCGGTCGAGTCCATCGTGGCCTGGATCGGCACTCCCGGCGACGA
Organism: uncultured Chloroflexia bacterium; assembly: GCA_963724095.1. Lineage (GTDB taxonomy): Bacteria > Chloroflexota > Limnocylindria > Limnocylindrales > CSP1-4 > JAFMJV01. Next base: position 1,051,700 of record CAVRTH010000019.1, on the reverse strand, counting down.
GCTACCCGAACGCGTCGATGCAGGGGCTCCTGCTCCGGCGGCAGCGACTCCAGCGCCGGCCGCCAAGGCGATCTCGGCTGCGGAAGCCCCGGCCGCGACGCCGGCCCCACCTGCACCTCCGGCTCCGGCGACCCCGCCGGCGCAGGCGCGAGCATGGACGTCCGAAGCCCCTGCGACAGCGCCGGCGAGCTCCGGCAGGATCGAAGATCAGCCCGCGCGCCAGCCGGCTGGCCGCTGAGCTCGGGGTTGACCCGCGCTCGGTGACCGGCACCGGCCCCGGCGGTCGCATCGTGGAGCGCGATGTGCGCGCCGCGTCGGAGGCACCTGCCTCGGCGGTGACCGGAACCGCTCCGGCCCCATCGGCGCCCATGGCCGCACCTCCGGCCCCGGTCAACGGCGAGGACACCGGCGAGACGCTCAGTCGCATGCGCCAGACCATCGCGCGCCGGCTCACCGAGAACAGCTCGGTGCCGACGTTCACGGTCACCGTCGCGGTCGACATGACCGACCTGCTGGCCTACCGGGCCAAGCTGAAGACGGCCGGCTCCAGGATCAGCGTGACCGACTTCATCCACGTCGCGACCGTGCAGGCACTGGGCGAGTTCCCCATGCTCAACGCCTCCACCGACGGCGTGACGGTGTGGAGGCACGGGCACGTTCACCTGGGCGTGGCCGTGTCAGTACCAGCAGGGCTGCTCATCCCTGTCGTTCGCGACGCTGACATGCTCAGCGTCAAGGGTCTCCACGACAAGACCGCCGAAATCGTGACAGCGGCCCGTGATGGCAAGCTCACACCCGACGCACTCAGCGGTTCCACGTTCAGCGTGTCCAACATGGGCATGTTCGGCGTCGAGCAGTTCACGGCCATCATCAACCCGGGAGAGTCGGGCATCCTGGCCATTTCCAGCGTGCAGCCCGATGTCCGTCCGTACGCCGGCGGCATGGCTATCCGCCAGATGATGCGCATCACGCTCACGGCCGACCATCGCCTCGTCGATGGCGAGATGGGCGCCCACTTCGTCAACGCCGTCAAGCGTCGGCTGGAGGACGCCGATGGCTTCCGAGACCAGGTGCCGCTGGGCTAGCGACACCCTTCCTTCGTTCCTCCTCCTCTGACCGGCGGTCGGGCCTCGAGCTCGGCCGCCGCTCCTTCACGTAGCGAGCCGCTGGAACACCCCGGCCAGCGCCGGGTAGAGCTCACGATAGGCGCCGAACTGGAGACGGTACCGCTCCCGGTCGGTCGCATCTGGCGTGACCTCATGCCAGCCCTGTGACATCCGCTTCGCCGTCGAGACGACGTCGGTCTCGCCGTCGAGGCCGACGCCGGCAGCTGCCAGCACGGCCGCGCCGAGCGCGGTCATCTCCTGGTGCTCGGGGAACCTCCACCGGTCGCTCGAAGATGTCGGCGATCAACCGCACCCACAGGCCACTGCGCGCACCGCCGCCCATGAGTCGCATCCTCTCGGTGTCCGTGCCGGTGTCTCGCTCGATCATCAAGAGCACGCTGAGTTGCTCGAAGGCGATGCCCTCGAGCAATGCGCGATAGAGGTGGCCGAGGTCGTGATGGTCGCGCAAGCCGACCCATGCGCCTCTCGCCGCCGGGTCCCAATGGGGGGTCTCGGCGCGCACCAGGTACGGCAGGAAGAGCAATCGGTCGGCACCCGCGGGCACAGCCGCAGCCTGCGCTTCGAGGTGCTCCAACGCTGCCGCTGACCGATCGCCCAGGACATGGCTCCTGAACCACTCCACCGAGTGCACTCCGCTCGCGAGCGCCGCCTCGAGCGTCCAGCGACCGGCGATGGGGCTGGCGAGCGTGCGGAAGGCCAGACCGGTCAGATACCGATCGGAGTGGACTCCCAGCGTGACCGCCGTTCCGAGGTTGAGATACGCCATCCCGCTGTCACAGACGGCTGCGCCCAGTCCGGCGCAATGGCCGTCACCGGCACCCGCGACCACAGGCAGGCCGCGGGGCAGGCCGGTCACCTGCGCGGCCTGCTCGGTGACCTGGCCGACCACTTGACCAGGGGCCACGAGCTCGGGTAGTTGGTGCTCCTCCAGGCCGACCGCTGCCAGCAGCGACGCCGCATAGCGGAAGGTACGAACGTCGACGAGCCCGGTCGGGTCGGCACTGGCCCAGCTGGTGACCCAGGCATCGGTGAGGCGACGAACCAGGAACGCGTGGACATCGGCGACCCTGGCCGTGCGTTCCAAGACTTCGGGCTCGTGCTCACGCAGCCAGGCGAGCTTGTAGAACGACGGCGTCGAGCTCGGCGGTCGCCCCGTCATCTCGTGGATCCGAGGAGAGCCCAGCGCTTCCGCCTGGGCAGTGGCGCGGGTGTCGAGCCACAGGATCGCGGGCCGCAGTGGCGTGCCGTCACGGTCAAGGCAGACGAATGTCTCGCGTTGGTGCGTGATGGCCAAGGCCCGCAGATCGGCCGGGTCGAGGTCAGACGCGACTTGGCGCAGTGCCTGGCACATCGCCAGCCACCAATCCCCAGAGGATTGCTCCTGCCAGCCTGGCCGCGGCGTAGACGTCGCCAGCGGCACGCGCGCGGTCGCAGCGACCGTCCCATCAAGGCGAAAGACGATGGCCTTGCAGGCCGTCGTCGAGAGGTCCACGGCGATGACCAGCGGCCCGGACACAGGCCCGCTCATCCGGTCCGAGGAGACGCGCCGGAGCCGGAAGCTGTGTGCACGCCCAGAACAGTACCAAGCAGCGAGATCGGGCACGGGACAGTGACGAGACGCGCGGGTGCTTCGCTGCCCGAGTGACGTCCCGGCGGACCTACGCGACGGCCGTCGGGATGGGATGGAACATGCAGCCGTCCACGAAGAGCTCGAAGAAGTCGGGCTCGTTCTCCAGCTCGACGTGCTCGATGCGGCGGACGAGCTCAGTCAGCGCGGAGCGTTGGCGCCGGGAAAGCAGCAGCATGGCCGCACCGCGGAGGGCGGCGTTGCCGACTCGATGGACGCGCTCAGGTCGGACCTGCGCCAGGAAGCCGATGGCGATGGCGTTCGTGATGTCGATGGCGTTCGCGAAGCCGCCAGCCAGGAACACCCGGTCGACATCCTGGGCATCGAGCCCAAGTCGGCGGAGCAGGATGCGCTGGCCCGAAGCATTGGAGGCCTTGGCCTGGGCCAGCTGGCTGGCATCCGCGCGCGAGAAGGTGATGCCCTTCGAGGGCGCGATGGAGAACTCGGTGGCAGCGTCGATGAAGCGGCCTTCCGGCGCCATCCACTCCAGCCGACGGAGCTCGGCGAGGACATCGACGAGACCGGAGCCGCAGATGCCCTCGGGTTCGACCCCTCCGATCACTTGGTAGTCGAAGCTGCCGTCAGCGATGTGCACGGCCTCGATGGCCCCGTCCGCCCCGGGCATGCCGAAGCGCAACAAGCCGCCCTCGAAGGCCGGCCCGGCGGGGCTGGAGGCGGCCACGATGTGGGTGCCGTCGCTGACCACGATCTCGGTGTTGGTGCCGATGTCGATGAGCAGACTCGTGCCGGTCTGGGATCCGAAGTCGGTAGCCACCAAGTCCGCTGCTACGTCCCCACCGACGTGACTGGCGATGAGCGGCGCACCGACGACGCGGGCCTGTGGGTGGATGAGGATGCCCAGCTCGTAGGCACGCTTGCTGACCCAGGTGGAGTCGGTCTCACCGCGCAGCATGGCCTGCTCGGTGACTGACTTGTAGGGCATCTCGCCGATAGGCTTGACGTCGAGGTCGAAGAAGAGGTCGCGCATGGTCGAGTTGGCCACGACCATGGCCTCGTAGACCTCGTGCCGGTCGATGCCCAGCTCTGCATAGATCTCCTTGAGGCCAGCATTGAGGGCGCGACGAAGGGCCTTGCGCATGGTGCCAGGGTGGCTGCGCTCGTACGTGATGCGGCTCATCACATCGCTGCCACCGAAGCGCTGCGGATTTTCGAAGGCGCCACCGCTGACGATGTGACCGTCGGTCAGGTCGATGAGCCGGAAGACGACCGTGGTCGTGCCCACGTCGATGGCCAGGCCCAGGACGTGCTCACGGCGCAGGCCCAGCGTGATGCCGTCGTAGAGCACTGCGTGCCCGGTGGTGGTGACCATGGGGTCGACGGCGGTGATGGCCTCGCCCGAATCCTCAAGGATGTGCATGCGGCGGCGGATGATGGCGAACTCGACGTCACGTTCGGTCGATTCGATCTCTGCCTGGCAGGCCAGCCGAAAGGCTTCGGGCAGATAGGCCTCCGCCTCGGTGCGCGCGGAGAGAGACTCGCCGCCCTGGCGGATCTCCACGACACACTCACGACATCGTCCTGAGCGACCGCACGATTGCGGCACCGCCACCGAGACTTCGTCGGCATAGTCGAACAGCGACTTGCCCGGCTCCAGCGGGCGGCGTTCGATGCCATGGATGATCTCGGGCACGTGGACTCCAGCGAGGACGGGCGGGCGCACCCCAACGCTACCAAAATGCGTGGGTGCTCCACCTGACCACCCGGAGGGGCGCTGGCGGAGGTTTGGTATCCTTGCGCTCTCGCTGGCGAGTGGCCAAACGGTAAGGCACCTGACTCTGGATCAGGGGATTGAAGGTTCGAATCCTTCCTCGCCAGCCATCCCCTTGAGCGTGAAACGGCCCTCCGGTTGTTCCCGGAGGGCCTCTTTCGTCGGGCCCGTACCCCTTCGTGTACCCCTTCAGCCCGAGAGGATGGCCCCCATCCGATCGGCGGCTCGACGGCTGATGCCGGGAGTCAGATGACCGTAGAAGTCCACCGTGGTCGCGAAGGTGGAGTGCCCGAGCGCCTTTGAGATGTTGGCCAGCTCCTCGCCATTCTCGAGGAGAAGCGCAGCGAAGCCGTGCCGGAGCTGATGAAACGGCCGCCGAGGCATTCCAGCTTGGGTTAGCGCCTCGTGATATGCAGCGCGACCCAGGTAAGCCGCAGCGAGGCGACATTGCAGCAACCGTCCGTCAGCTTCCACGTCAGTTGCAAGGGCCGGCCAGCCGGAAGTACTGGGACCTTTGGATGGGCTACCCCACCAGATGCCACCCGTCCGCACACCGCTGATGCAACTTTCCAGTCGCCGCAGACGCTGCCGCGATCCATCGTCCGACAATGAGAAGAGGCCCGTCCCTCGCGGGACGGGCCGTGCTCGCGGACATCCGCCCGGATGGCCAGGTGGCCTGCGGGACACTCCAGTGGACGCGAACGACGCCAGATGCCTAGCGCACGAAGCCCTCAAAGGCGTCACTGCCAGGGGCCGTCGACCAAACGTCGATGCGGATCTTCATGCCCCGTAGGGCTCCGAACCCGCGTCCTACGCCCCAGCCCGTCCAGACCCCGCCGTCGAATTTGGCGACCCACGTCTCGTGCCACCCGTCCTCGGTGCCGGCGAGCGTCAGGTCGGTCGTACCCCACATCGTGCCGTCACCGGATGCGTCGAGGTTCCAGTTCGCGACGACGATGCTGGTCCCATCCACGTAGGCGCTGGACTCCTCGTCGGTGGCGTCGGCTGGCGTACTCGCCCTCCAACCACGGACGTGCGGGACCTCGCCGAGACTCCACGTCCTGCCTTGTTCCAGCTGTCGGATGAGGGTGTCTACACCCGAGATCTGGGTCTTCGTCTGAGCGGCAGCGGCAGGCAGGGCCAGGGCAAGCACGAGCATCGCTCCGAGCGCCAGGGTGACTAGTCGTCGGTACATCGCTGAACCCCCTCTCGCGGCGGTGCGCAAGCATCGCCGCTCCATGCGCGGGCCGGGTTCGCCAGTGGCTCGGCGCGGTCCAGGGCGACCATGGTCAGCGGACCGTGCCTTCGCAGCCTCCCGCTACTCTGTATGGGTGGCGGAGAGGCCGGTTTGGTTCCATCTTCATGTGCCTCTCGCTACCGTGCCTCCATGACTGACCACGAACCTGACCTGCAAGCCACCATCGACATGCTGGTCGAGGCCGGCATGGTGGAGGAGTACACGAACGAAGACGGCAAACCCGCGCTGCGCCTGACGCCGAAGGGTGCGCAGATGGGGCGAGCCCTGGCGATGGCCGGTGACGATGCTGATCCTGATGCGATCCCCGAGGCGCTGATGATCGCCACCGAAGCTGACACCCGAGTCGTCGTAGCCTGACTGCGTGAAGGCCCCCGACCCGCTCATCATCACCTGGCAGGGCCAGCAGCTCCGCGTCCGCCACGACGACCCGCGTCTCGGCCCGTATACGCACGCCGGCCAAGTCATCCGGGCCGCGATCGAGCTGGCGTCTGATGTGGAGGGCCTGCGGCTCGCCCTGGGGACTGCGGTGGGTGACCGCTACCGCGTCAGGGTCGCTGACGACGGGAACGTCGTGGGGCTATGGCGGCGCTGAGCGGGCTGGATGGTCGGGTACTGGTCGGGTGGTGGTCTGGCCGGGGCTGCTCGGTGCCCGCCACGGCCTCGGGGGTGATGACGTAGGTGTCGACCTCGGATGTGAAGTAGCGCGCCACCACCCAGAGACTGCCATGATCGCGGCCACCTCGGCGGACATCTGGTACACGGCGCGGCCGTTCTCCCAGTCCCACCAAGCCTCGTAGGGCCAGTTCCCCTCCATGCGGTAGCGGTTCTTCTTCCGGCGACCATAGGCCCCCAGGATGCCCGCGACTTGGTTGGGTTCGCGTCCGATGCCTGCGGCCAACGGTGCACCGTACGAGTTCCGGATGAACCTCGTGCGCGAGACTCTCTGACGCAAGACCGGGGGCCCGAGAACAAACGGAATGATCAGAACCTCCCACGTCATCGCCTCAGTGGGCCGACGTATGGTCACCTGCGTCGAACGTCTCCCCCACCCTGCCGGGGTGACGCCATCAGCAGCATCCGCAGATGAGGAGTCAGGAGAGCCAGAACGAGCGTGGCGCCTCTGGAACAGAGGAGACGGACTTCGAATCCTTCCTCGCGTGCCATCCTTCCCGAGCCTAGACCTAGTCATTGGGCGCGTGGTCGAGCGAATTGGGTCGGTCGTCAGATCACGCAGTCGAGCCTGCCGTCGAGCGACACGTTGATCGAGCTGATGACGGTGCCTGGACTTCTGCTCTCGATCCGGATGAGATGACGACCGGTCGACATCTCGCTGTCTGAGATGCCGCAAACGTGGTCGTTCTGAAGGCGGGAGGGGATGATCACCCCATCCACCCACAGGATGGGTAGTTCGCGTCGCGGCTGGTCAGCAGGCGCTACCACGACCTCGATGCCGAGCCTGGATGGCGTCGCCATCTCGACCGAATACTCGAGCCAGTCGCCTGGATCCAGGACCACCTCGAGGCCCCCGTCGTCCAGGTCGGACGTATCCGAGTGATCGAACGCGATGGAACCGGCACCCCCGTCGGCTCGACGGATCGTCACCCGGTCGTCGCTGCGAAACCCATCCATCGGCTCTGCTCGACCCGTCTCGTACGAGACGCCGGCTCCAAGGAACCCGAAGGCTACTGGAGCCAACCTGAGCGGGACCCGATGGAACAGCGCACGGACGATCTCGGCTCGGTACACGCAGTTGTCGAGTCGCACTCGCTCCAGCAGGTCATCCAGCACCGCAGCCGCCTCGGAGGCCGCGAGTCGCGGCCCCTCGCCCACCGCGTATCGCACGAGCTCTCCCCACCGGTCGGGCAACGTCACCGATGCCGGCGATGTCCACGTTTCGAGCTTCTTCCAGGGCCAGAAGTTCCACGAGATCCCGAGGTCCCCATACATCCCGAACGCGGTCTGCAGCCAGGCGGGCTCGTTCTCGCCACCCTCGCCCATGTAGACCGGGAGGGACAATGCTTCGGCGCGTTCGAGATACTGCGCGATGCTGGGCCGGTCGGGTGCCGACCAATACTTGTGGAACTGGAGCATCGAGTTGGGATCCAAGACCTCGCCGAAGAGGCTCCAGTCGGTCGACCAGCGTGTGCCCTCGTACGTGATCAGGTGGTTTCGGTCGACCCATCGGATGGCGGTCGTCAGGTCGCGGTAGAGACTCACGAGATCGGCGCCGTACTGGTCACCGTATTCGTGCGGCAGCGGTTCGTTGAGCAGGTCGTATCCGGCGATGACCGTCTCGTCGCGATAGCGTTCCGCGAGTCGCGTCCACAGTGCGATGGTCAGTTCGCGATAGGCCCCGCCGACGAGGAAGAGGTCGGGCAGTCCGCGAGGGGAATCGTCGATATTCGTGCCCGTCTGCCCGCCGGGTGCGCCGTGCAGGTCCAGGATGACCCAGAGCCCGTGCCGCCGGCACCACTCGATGAGCCGGTCGATCGGCGCGACGCCCTCGGGTAGCAGATCACAAGCCTCGTCGATGAGCAGACGGGCATTCAGCGGCAGACGGACATGGTCGAAGCCCTCGGCTGCGATCCGCCGGATGTCCGACTCGCCGATGAACCGGTCGCGGAAGCCACGCCAGAACCCGGCCGCGGCATCGGCGCCGACAAGGTCCACGACCAGCGCTTCGATCTCGCGTGCCGACTGCGGACCCTCGCGCGGGAAGCGCCACATGTAGCCCTCGGGCAAGAGCCAGTTGCCCAGACCCACACCGCGCAGCAGGATGGGCCGCCCCAAGCCATCAAGAAGTGACCCGTCTTGCGCGTGGACGAACCCCTCGAAGCTGACCTCGGTGAGCCCACTCACTTGAGGCCCGACATCGTGAAGCCCTGGACGATGTGGCGCTGCAGGACCACGAACACGACCAGGATGGGGATGACCATGAGCGAGGCACCGGCCAGTTGCAGCGGCGGGCTGACGGTGAGCTGCTGGTTCAGCAGGGCGAGCCCGACCGAGAGGGTGTAGTTGTCCGAGTCGGTCGCGATGATCAGCGGCCACAGGAAGCTGTTCCAAGCGGTGATGAAGGTGAGCACGCCGATGACGGCCAGGATCGGGCGCGACATCGGGAAGACGATCGAGCGGAGGATGCGCGCTTCGCCGGCACCTTCGATGCGCGCGGCCTCGAGGACCTCGTCGGGGATCGTGGTCATGAACTGGCGGGCGAGGAACAGCGTGAAGCCGCTGACGAGGGTGGGCAGCGCGACCCCGATCAGCGTGTTCGTGAGATGGACGCTGTTGAGGATCAGGAAGGTCGGGATCATCGTGACCTGGATGGGGATCATCATCGTCGCGAGGACCAGCAGGAACATGACGTTGCGGCCGCGGAACCGGAACTTGGCGAAGCCATACCCGGCCATGGCGATGAGGATCATGCCGAGGAACGATATGGCCACGACGATGAGCGTGTTCACCAGGTAGCGCGTGAAGTCGAGCTCGGTGAACAAGCGCACGTACGAGTCGAGTGTCGGGTTCTGGGGCAGTAGCGACGGTGGGATGAGGCGTGACTCGCTGAGCGGCTTGAGCGAGGAGGTGACCATCCACACGAACGGGAACGACGTGATGATCGCTCCGAGGCCGAGCAGGACGCCGATGACGAGCGTCCGCGGCTTGAACCTACGAGCCATCGCCGCTGATCCTCCTGATGCGAAGCTGGACGACGGTCACGATGAGGATGAGCGCGAAGAGGATCGACGGAGGCCGCTGAGGCGAACCCGAACTCATTGAACCGGAAGCCTTCGAAGTAGATGTACAGCGACGCAGATGTCGTCGCATTGGCCGGCCATTTCTGGAGCACGAACGGTTCGTCGAAGAACTGCATCCAGCCGATGAGGGTCGTGATCGAGACGAAGAGGATGGCGAACGAGAGCAGCGGGATGACGATCGAGCGTGTCGTTCGCCACCCGGAGGCCCCATCGATCGCGGCCGCTTCGCGATACTCCTTGGGATCCCCTGCAACGCGGCAGGAAGATGATGATGTTGAGCCCGGTCGCACGCCAGATGGCCACGATCGCGACGGACAGCTTCGAGACGAAGGGGTCACTCAGCCACGGCACAGGCCCGAGGCCGACCAGGCCAAGGACGTAGTTGAGCAGCCCGAACTGGCTGTTGTAGAGGTAGCCCCAGATCAGCGAGATGGCCACGATGGCGGTGATGGCGGGCAGGAAGTAGAACGAGCGCAGCGCGCGGAAGTAGCGGGACTGTGAGTGGTCAAGGCCGAGCGCGATGAGCAGCGAGATGACCACGATCGTGGGCACGCCGATAAGCACGAAGAAGGCGGTGTTCCCAAGAGACACCCAGAAGTCGGAATCAGCGAACAGCGTCTGGTAGTTCTCGAGGCCCGATGAAGCGGACCGACGACCAGTCTCCGGAGCCCGCCGATGTCCAGGTCGGTGAGGCTGACGAAGGCCGCGACGATGATCGGCAACACGCCGAATGCCATCAGCAGCAGGAACGCCGGCCCCACCAGTGCATAGGGGACCGCCACTCCACGTCGGCGCGGGTGTGCGGCCCAACGCGTGACTCGTGCGGTTCGATCGGCGAGAGTCAAGGTCAGGTCGCTCCGGTGGAGTCTCGGGCGGAGGCAGATGCATCCGCCCGAGACAGTAGGGCAGGCTGCCTATTCGATCCCGGAGACCGTCTCGAACAGCGCGGCGAGGGTCGCTTCCTTGTCCGCGCCTTCGAGGGCGATCTTGTTGAGTGACGTGAGGACCTCAGCGCCGATCTTGTCCCACTCCGGGATCATGGGCAGGAGCTTCGCGTCCGATAGCTGCTCGGTATAGACCGCGACGTTCGGATCGGAAGTCACGGCCGGATCGGCCGCAGCCACCAGGTTGGTGGGCAGCTGGCTGGTGGCCTCGAACCACGCCACCTGGGTCTCGGGTGCCGCGAGGTACTCGAGAAGCGCAAGCGCTCCGGGGACATTGTCGGACCCTTCCCAGAGGGCCATGTTCGAGCCGGCGAACAGCGCGGTGCCGGTGACATCTGCCGGCAGGGTCGCCACAGCCCACTTGCCATCGAGCTCAGGAGCCTGGTCCTGCAGCATGGCCGCCAGGTACGGACCAGAGATCGAGCATCGGCGAATCGCCGCTGATGAAGCCCGCTGCCTGGTCCCAGTCGGAAGCGGTCGGGACGAGTCCCTTCTCGAAGAAGCTCAGGTAGAAGTCGACGGCCTTGCGAAACTCGGGCGTGTCGAGGGTCACGGTGCCGTCGGGCCCGATGACATCGCCACCCGCCTGCCAGGTGAACTGGATCGGTAGCGTCGCGTCCCACTGCGGGATGTAGTAGCCGTAGTCGGAACCATCGGTCGCAGCCATCTGCTCTGCGGCGACAGTGAACTCATCCCACGTGGTCGGAGGGCCGGAGAGCCCGGCGTCGGCGAGGATGTCCGTGCGGTAGAAGAGGACCCGGGTATCAGCCACCCAGGGCACGCTCGTGACCGTGCCGTCGCTGCTGAGATTGGTTGCCGAGACAGCCTCGGGGAAGTTCGAGCTGTCGAGCCCGGGATAGTCCGCGAGATATGGCGTCAGGTCAGCGAGAGCGCCGGCCTTGACGAACGTCGGCAGCAAGGAGAGTCCCACCTGGCTCACATCGGGACCACCGCCAGAGGCCACGGCCGTCGTGAGCTTGTTGCCGACGTCCCCCCAGGGCACGGCCTCCACGTCGACCTTGACGCCGGTCGCGTCCTCGAACGGCTTGACGAGGTCGCTGAAGCTGGCGGCGTCCTCCATCGTCCAGACCTCGACGGTCGTCCCGTCGATGGCCGCAGCATCATCCTGGGCCAAGGCTGGTGCGACCGATGTCGCAGTGAGCGCGAGCGCGGTGAGTGCCACCGTCATGCGCGACCGAGTGGTCAGAGTTCCCATCTTGAGTGCTCCTTTCGTGTGTGGACTAGGTGTCGAGGCGCGTCGGACGACCGTCGCGAACGGTCGCTGGGGACGCCCCCGAGCTCAAGCGGTGACGGGCGATGAGGTCGCGATACCAGCTCGCGCTGGCCTTCGGGATCCGTCGCTGGGTCTGGTAGTCGACGTAGATGAGTCCGAATCGGCTCCGATAGCCCTCCCCCCATTCGAAGTTGTCCATGAGTGACCATGCGAAGTAGCCCCGCAGGTCGACGCCTGCCTCGATAGCTTCGGCGGCAGCCCCGAGATAGCCGCGCAGGTATTCGACTCGCTCAGGGTCGACGACATGCCCGTCTTGATCGATGCGATCGTCATACGAGGCGCCGTTCTCGGTGACATACAGTGGGATGGGCGGATAGTCGCGGTGGATGCGCAGGAGGACATCGCGGAACGCCTCGGGAATCACCGACCAGCCAAGCGAGGTGGTGGCTGGCTCAGCCGGAGTGCCACGCGCTCCAAGATGCGCGTCGGTCGGGTCAGCCCTGACCAGCACCCGCTGGTAGTGGTTGACCGCGAGGAAGTCGATCGGCGTGGCGATCAGGTCCTCGTCGCCGGGCATCACCAGCTCGGCCAATCCGTGGTCGCGGTACAGCTCATGGATGATCTCGGGGTACCTGCCCAGGAGGACCGGGTCCAGGAAGAGGCGGTTGCTGTTGGCGTCGTACCGCTCGGTGGCGGCGAGGTCGTTCGGCGCGCTGTGATGCTGGCAGGACGTCGGTCACGATGTTGGCGATGCCGAGCTTCGCCGAGGGGTCTTCGGCTCGTATCGTTCGTACGGCGAGGCCGTGAGCGACGTTGAGATGGTGGGCCGCTGCCACCGCGTCCCCGAGGTGCTGACGCCCGGGAGCGTGTAACCCGCTCTCATACCCCAGGAACGCTTGGCACCACGGCTCATTGATCGTGATCCAATCCTCGACGAGATCGCCGAGCGCGTGGACCGTCTGTGCCGCGAACTCCGCGAACCTGTGGGCCGTGTCACGGCTGGGCCACCCACCGAGATCTTCCAGGACCTGCGGCAGCTCCCAGTGGTAGAGGGTGAGGAGGGGTCGGACACCCGCTTCACGGAGACCTTCGAGCAGCGAGCGATAGAACCGCACGCCCTCCGGATTGAGCGGGCCCCGCCCGACCGGCTGTAGACGCGGCCAAGAGACGGACAGTCGGTAGGCTGAGAGACCCAGGTCGGTGATGAGCCCCAGGTCTTCGGCCCAGCGATGGTAGTGGTCACAGGCGATGTCACCGGTGTCGCCTCCAGCGGTCTTGCCCGGCGTGTGGGCGAAGGTGTCCCAGATCGAACGGCCCCGGCCGCCCTCGGCGACGCCACCTTCGATCTGGTAGGCAGACGTGGCCGCACCCCACAGGAAGCTCTCCGGATACGCTGAGACGTCCGGGTCGCTCCCACGTTCATGCATAGTCGAGGTCAGTCGCTGCGCCTCGTGACTCATGCGGCGGTCTCCGACTTCGAGCGCGCGCCCTGAGAGGCTCGTGACACCCGGAAGCCTCGCTCGAGGTGATGATCGACGACGAGCGTCGCCGCTCCCAACGCGACCGCGTCGTGCCCGAGCTCTCCCAGGACGATCCGCACTGACTCGAAGGGCTGTCGGAGCGAGTAACGCTCGGCAGCCGTGCGGATGTCCTCCAGCACCTCGGGGGTGATCGTCAGCCCCACCGATCCGGCAAGGACGATCGTCTCGGGGTTGAAGAGGTTGATCAGGGTGGCGAGTCCGGCACCGAGATGGCGCGTGAAGTGGGCCGTCGTTGCGGCTGCCATCGCATCTGCGGAGGCGAGAGAGAACAGCTCTTCGATCCGTGCTCCGTCGGACGCAGTCCCGGTGGCACCATCGTCGCGCAGGTCATCCCAATGCCGCAGGATCGCGGTCTCGCCGACGTACGCCTCGAGGCAACCCGACGAGCCGCATCGACACGCCTCCCCGTCGATCACGATGGGGGTATGCCCCCACTCGCCAGCGCTGCTCCGCGATCCCCGGTAGAGTCGGCCTTGGGTGAAGACCGCAGCACCCACGCCGATCCCAAGGAGCGCGACGACGGCATCCGCCGTGCCGCGTCCAGCACCGAACCACAGCTCGGCCTGTCCCATCGCCTTCGCGCCGTTATCCACGAGGACCGTTCCGTTCAGCGCGTCACGCAGTAGGCGCCCGAGGGGCAATCCATCCCAGCCGAAGCCTGGCGAGTAGATCCTCGACTCCTCGGTCCGCTCGACCACGCCGGGCACGCTCACCCCGACACCCAGGAGTTGGGCATCGGACGACCGGGACTCACTCACGACTCTGCTGACAGCACCACTGATCTGCGCCACGACCGTGGACGTGTCGGTGTTCCGGGCATCGAGATCGACGAACACATCTGCCCGACGTTGCCAGGCCAGATCGAAGGCCTCGACACGCAGGCCACGTTCGCCGAGGTCCACCCCGACCGAGATGCGCGATCAGCCGCGACACGGAGGATGGTGCGAGGTCGGCCACCACCGGACTCCTCTGAGCCGACCTCCTCCAGCAGACCCTCCTCCAGGAGCTCCGCGACGACGAGCCCCACGGTGCCAGCGCTGAGGCCGGTCTCACCAGCAAGCGCCTGTCGGCTGGTCGGACCCTTGAACAGCACCTCGCGCAGGAGCGCGGTCCTGTTCGTGCGGCGAAGGTCTCGAGTAGTCTGGGGCATCGTCCAATCTACTTCTTGTGGGACTTACTGCAAGTATCATACTAAGTCCTGTCAACCCCTGCTCGCGTGCGCAGGCGGGCCGGTGTGCTGGCAATCGCGTGGGCATATCCAACGGGCCGGCATCAGCCTGATGTCCAGGCTCGAGCAGATCGAGCAGGCGCATCGTTGGGAACATCAGGAACGCGACACTGCGCTGCCGCCATCGGGCGGGGTACCGTCCGCTCCGTCGATGGTCTCCCCTGCCCCGCCGGGGAGACGCCAGCCAACCGCATCCGCAGATGAGGAGTCAGGAGAGCCAGATCGAGCGTGACGCCTCTGGATTCAGGGGATCGGAGGTTCGAATCCTTCCTCGCCAGCCATTCCTTTGCCCTGATTCCCGATCAGGGGAGAACCCTCGCGCACAGATTGGCTGGACGGCCATGTCCGGAGCCAGTGTCAGCCGGTCGATCGTCGCTTGGGATGGTCACACTGAACCGCGTGCCCTCCCCCACGGTCGACAGGACGGAGACCTCGCCACCGTGGGCGGCAGCGATCGCAGCCGCGATCGCCTTCTCGCCACGGCGCCGCGGACCTGGGCATCGCCAACATCGTGACCGATGTCCTCCCAGCACCCCAGGCTGGGAGGACGAACTGTCTTCGCTTGCCCGCGAGCGGCCATCGAACCGTTCTGGCCGCTGGCGCACCCATTTAGGATGTGCGCGGCCGGACGTGCCGCGACGAATGACAGGCAGGGGCGATGAGGCGAGAGACCGTAGAGCGAGCGATGGAGGGCGACCACGACGCCTTCTCCGAGCTTGCACGCGCCGCCACGGATCGCCAGTTCGCCGTGGCCACGCTGATCCTGCGAGACAGCGAGCGCGCGCGCGATGCGGTCCAGGAGTCGCTCATCGCAGCCTGGCGCGACATCAGGGCGCTCCGTGATCCAGACAAGTGGGAGGCGTGGCTCCATCGACTGACAGTCCGAGCCTGCTACCGGCTGGCCAAGAAGGAGCGGCGCCGGAACGCGGTCGAACTGCACGTCATCGCGGAGCCACGACCTGATCCGGGATCGCACTTCGCGCTCTCGGTGGAGGAACGGGACCGGATGGAGCGCGAGTTGGGGCGGCTCACGGTCGACCAGCGCGCCGTGATGGTGCTGCACTTCTACGCCGATCTCACGCTGCAGCAGGCAGCCGATGTCCTCGAGATCCCGGTCGGGACGGCCAAGTCCCGGCTGCACTATGGCCTGCGGGCGCTGCGCGAGTCGATGGCCGGCGCCGAGGCCTCCAAGCCGATGGGGGAGCAAATCGCATGAACGACGAACGCGACCTCGAGCGACGCATCACCTCCGTCTTCGACGGCACGGCGCCCTCTCGTGGCCCCGACGACCTGCTGGAAGATGTCTTCGCGGTCACCGGCTCCACGCGCCCGCGACCACGCTTCTGGGCCCGGCTCACCGAGAAGCCGATGCGCTACGACTCCACGCTCGTGTCGGGCTCGCCGACCGCGCGCACCGCCATGCTCCTGGCGGCGACGATGTTGCTCGTACTGGCGCTCGCTGGCGCAGCGGTCGCCGGGGCGCAGCTCCTGGGCCGCGGACAGACGCACGTCGTCGCGGTCGATGGCAGCGGAGACTACACGACCGTCAGCGAGGCAGTGGCCGTCGCGGTCGATGGCGATACCGTCCTGGTTCGCCCAGGCCGGTACGAAGAGGACCTCGTGCTCCGCGATGACATCATCGTACGCGGCGATGGTGCTCGGGACGAGATCGTCATCCTGGCCCCGGGGACAGGCGTTCATGCCATCGTGGACCGGGGCACGCCAGCTGAGACCAGCCTGCCCGTCGGCATCGACATCCAGCTCAGCAGCGCCACGATCGAAGGGCTGGTCCTGCGGAGCGAACAGCCGCTCGTGGGCATCCGCGTGAACGGCGGGGCTCCGACCCTGCGCGACATCGACATCTCCATCGACGACCCGGCCGGTACCTCCATCGCGACGCTGTTGGCCGGTGGATCGAGCGCCTCGATCTCGGGTGCTCGGTTCGACGACCGTGTGGTGATGACCGAGGCATCCTCGATGTCCCTGATCGACAGCGAGCTCAGCGGCCCGGTCGAGGCCAGCGGCCCAGGGTGGGTGACGGTCTCCGCGAACCTCTTCAACGAGGGCTCCGAGCTAGTCGCCACCGACGGTGTGCGTGGTGACCTGCATGGCAACACCTTCGACCAGAGCGCTATCAGGATCGAGTCCGGCAGCGAGCTCGCCGTCCGCGACAACTCGCTCCGGGACGTGCCGGGAACCGCGCTGACGGTGTCGCATGAGGGCACCAATGCGGACATCCGTCGAAACGTCATCCGCGACTCCGCCACGGGCGTGGCGATCGGGCCACAGACCGTGGTGACCCTCGCAGCCAACACCATCTGCGCCAACGAGACCAACGTGTTCAGGTCAGACTCGGCGACGTCCGAGATCCGTGACAACGAGGTCGGTGCGACCTGTCCGACGTGACCCAAGATGGAGGGGATCGATGAAACGACCGCTTCGCGTGCTCGCCGCGGGCGCCACCATGGTGGCCCTCGGGGCCGTCGGCGCCGCTGGCCAGGATGAGGCGCTGCCCTCCGGCCCTGCCTGGTTCACCGGCACCTCCACCGGCCAGCCGATCGTGTTCGAACCGACCGTCGAGTTCGAGCCTGGTGTCTGGATGGACGCCCGCGACGGCGAGGTCCACGGCATCGCGATCGAGACGGATGATCCCAGGTTCGGTGGCGAGTGGTCGTACACGTTCCACGCAGACGAGTGGCCGGTGTCGCTTGGCGACCGCGAGGAGATCGTCGCGGTCGAACGTCACACCATCCGGCTCGAGAATGACGCGGGAGCGTGGACGGGCAACGGCACGCTCATGAACCACTTCCTCGAGGAGGATGGGTCCGTCCTCGATGCTGCCAACGAAGGACTCTACGTCCTCGAGGGAGTCGGCGCCTACGACGGCCTGACCGCGTACGTCGCGTTCGACTTCGCGACCGATGGCGACGGCCCGGACATTCGCGGGGTGATCCTGCCGGAGGTACCCACGCCGTTCCCGGATCCGCCGACACCAGCGCAGTCGACCGACTGACGGGGCTTGGCATGACCCGGGCCGGCGGTGTGCCGACCCGGGTCCTTGGGTGTGCTGGCCCCTGTGATCCCCACCTTGGGGCTACTGGGCGTGGATCGGCTCTGGCTGCGGAGGCTGGTCCACGCTCATGATCACGCCGTGGGTGATGTAGTCACCGTTCCCGTCCGGCTCGACGATGAGGTAGGCGGTGAGTGTCTCGTAGAAGCCCTCGCCCTCGAGCACGGCCAGCGAATGGTCGAGGACGGGCTCTTCACCCTCGAAGGCCAGGATGCTCGTGGCCGTCCCTGACCAGGCGCCATGCGGATTGATGATGCGCAGGGCGCGGTTCTCGACCGTCGCCTGTCCGTTCGTGGTGATGCCTCCGCGTCCGGTATGCACCGCCGTCAACAGGCCGCTGATGCGAGGGTCGGTGGCCTCGAATGGCACGTCGATGATCTCCATGTCGTCGATCGCCCACTCCATGTCGGTCCGCGTCTCGTCGGGCACGACAACGTCGGCCGGCTCCCCTGTGGTGGCGGTGAAATAGTCTTGGCCGATGCCGTTCGTGCTCGAGTCCTGGGCGGCCACGCTTGCCGCACTCCCCACGAGCATGCCGATGGCCAGTAGTGCCGCCAGGCTGGTTCGCTTGGTCGTCATCGAGTCTCTCCTTCTTCGCCCCCCGGTGCCACCTGGAGGCGGCTTCTATCCCTTACTGGGACCTCGACCTCGCCGAACGGTTCGATGCAGCCAGAGAATCGGCACACCGGGACATGTGCGATCCGCGATCGAGCCCGAACGTCCGCGGCCTCTTCACGGGCTCGGGCTGTGGGCTCGCCGAGCCAGGCATGGCCGAGCTCGAAGTCGACCTGACCGGCCGGTGGACTCCCTGGGCGAGGGCCTCTGGATCAGTGGATCGAAGGTTCGCATCCTTCCTCGTTGGGCCTCGTTTCGCGTAGCCTGGGCTGGCCTTCTTCCTGTGCTTGAGCCGCCCTGGCAGCCGCGGGATCCGGGATCACGACCGTGTTCAGCAGGAGCCGCTCGCGGCCTTCGGTCGGTTCGTTCTGGAGATACGGTGCGACCGCCGAGCGCAGGCGATCGAGTAGCTCCGCCCGCTCGGGATCATCGAGCCAGATCCCGGCCTGGCGGTAGCCCACTGGATCCTCGCCCGGCTTGGCAGCCGGATCCTCGAGGTATCTCCCAAGGGCGTCGATCAACGTCCCGGCGAAGACCACGAAACCACTGAGCAGCTCACCCTTGGTCATGGCCGACGCATCTGCGGGTCCGAGGGTGGCGGTATCAGCCACCAGCGCATAGGTCCGCTCGACGCCCCCTCGGATCTCGACGTTCGTCGACCACCTCGAGCATCCCGGCGTCGGCCAGTGTGGCGATCTGCCGGTAGAGGGTGGCGTGCGCGATGTCGGGCAGTCGGTCGGCAAGCTGGGCCGTGGTCAGCTGCTCCGCACCGAAGGCCAACACGATCCGCAGGCGGACCGGGTGGAGCAGGATCTCAGCGGGTGTCTGGCTCATGGACCAAGTCTAGCACGATTGATATCGACTATGATAATGTTCTCACTATCGATACCAATAGACCATGTACCGTTGTGAGGATGCCATGCAAGATTCTCCGTCGACCTTCCAGTCCGCCGGCCTGACCCTGGCCGGCACCTTCGCGGCCCCGGACGGTCGCGGTCCGTTCCCGGCTGCTCTGCTGCTGGCCGGTTCCGGCCCACTCGACCGCGACGGCAACATCAAGCAGATGTCGCTCAACGTCAGCCGCGACCTCGCAACCACGCTGGCTGACGCTGGCTGGGCTTCACTGCGCTACGACAAGCGCGGCGTCGGCGTCTCGGAAGGCGACTACCTCAGCACGGGTTTCATGGACGAGCTGGCTGACGCCGAGGCTGCTCGGGACTGGCTCATGAGCCGGGAGGACATCTCCTCGGTCGTGGTCATCGGCCACAGCGCGGGCGCGCTGCACGCAGCTGAGCTGGCCGGCCGCGAACCCGCGGTCGAAGGGGCGATCCTGCTCGCAGCCACCGCCAAGACCGGTGAGGAGACGCTCCGCTGGCAAGCCGAGCAGATGGGGGACAAGATCGTACCGGGCCCGGTGAAGGCCATCATGCGGCTCTTCGGTACCGACGTGCTCAAGCAGCAGGACGGCGCCATCAAGAAGCTCAAGGCCACCACGACCGACGTCTCCCGCATCCAGCTACAGAAGGTCAACGCCAAGTGGATGCGCGAGTTCATCGCCTACGACCCTGTGCCGGTCTTCGAGGCCGCGACCGCGCCGATCCTGGCCATCACCGGCTCCAAGGACGTCCAGGTGGACCCCGCCGACCTCGACGTCATCACCCGGACCGTTCCACACGCGCGGGTCCTGGAAGTGGCCGACATGGACCACATCCTGCGACCCGAGCCGGCGCCGTTCTCCAACCCACGCCACTACGCCAAGCAGGCCAAGAAGCCCGTCGATCCGCGGGTGGTGGAGGCCATCCTGGCTTGGCTCCCCGTTCGTCAGGGGCCGGTAGCTGTACTTCCCCGACACGCTGTGGATCCGGACTGAACCAGACGAGGACCTCCGGGGGTGTGGGTACCACTGCTCACACCCGGGCACGCTGAGCCGACTACGTAACTCCGGGAACACGAACTCGAGCAAAGCCTTGGTCAGCCGGTAGCGTCGGTATCACAAGCGTCTCCCCTGATCTGCAGCGGAGACGCCAGCCGAAGCATCCGAGGACCAGGAGTCAGGAGAGCCAGACCGAGCGTGACGCCTCTGGATCAGGGGATTGAAGGTTCGAATCCTTCCTCGCCAGCCAACTCTTTGCCCAAGTGGCGTTTCCACGCTCTGAACCGCGGCTGACCACGGCCGCTCGACTGCCACGGTGCGGAGCATCGGCACGAACCTCCAGTTGGTTTCGCCTACCCCAGCAGGACCCGTGAGCGGTCAAGGGCTGGAGGAAGCGGGGACGCCGATAGCCCGTACAAGGATCGCTCTCGCCTCGATCGTCACGCACTGCGACGAGGAAGAAGGAGACGGCATTGCGCATCCAGGGCCTTCGCACCGTGACATACGAGTACCCGACGAGACGCCCGATGGGGTGACGTACGGCTCCCCGATGGCGCGAGGTGAATGACAGCGACCGCGGTCTTCATCACCACGGACGAGGAGCCGGTCGGCGTGGCCGTCGCAAGTCCGGGAGCGGCTCCGATCCCGCACGACCTAGCAGCAGAGCTCGTCGGCCGGGACCCGCGCGCGGTGCGCGGCCTCCACGAGATGCTGATGCGCCGCACCTCCAAGGCTGGGCAGGGCGACGCGGTCGGGAACGCGGTCGCAGCGCTCGACATCGCGCTCCGGGACTTGCGCGCCAAGCAGAACGGAGTCCCGCTTTGGCGAGAGCTCGGCGCGAGCTCGAACAACGTCTTCGCCTATGCCAGTAGCTTGGACATGCCGCTGTCCGACGGGGGGTTGCAGGTCTACTACCGTGGCATGGCTGATAGCTCTGGCATCAGTGCCGGGAAGCTCAAGGTCGGCCGGGACCCTGAGCGCGATCTGGAACGGTTGGCCATCGTGCGCGATGCGCTGGCGGAGGAATCGGGAACCGCCTGGCCAAGCCTGACGATCGATGCCAACGATTTCTGGACCCCCAAGCAGGCGATCCGCCGCATCGTCGAAGATCGAGCGGCAGTTCGACCTCCGCGGCGCGGAGGATGCGCCGGACCGTTGAGCTCGACGGGGCGCCCAGCTCTTCTGGCTCGAGGTGCCAGGCGATGGTGACTTGGCCGGCATCGAGGCCTACGACCATCGCCCGCGGGACGTTCACTACCGACCCGCTCGAGATCGCGCTCGACGAGCAATACGAGTGCGACCTCGACGACTTCTCCTTTGGCGGGAGGACCATCTCCGGCACCCGGCACGACCACTGCGGAGAGGGCACCGTGTACACCCACAACGTCACGGTCGGACCGATGGAGTGATCATGGCCGACCGGCGAGCTCTCGACCCTCGGCGGTCTGACCGCCATTGAAATGGCACGTCGTGTGGCACCCGCTCGGCCATCGGGACTGTGACGAAGCATGGGCGGCCATTGCGGCCGCGTTTGCCTACCCCTTGATAGCTTTGAGGACGGTGTCCTTATCGAGAGCCTTGGTGCAGAAGAACCAGTCGTAGCACTTGAGGTCTTGTGCTTCCATGCGTTCTTTCGCGACACCGCAGGATCCTGCGGTCGGAACGATGACGTCGTCTCCCGGGCGCCAATCGGCGGGGGTCGCAACGGAGAACTCGTCTGCGGTCTTGAGCGCCTCGATCACCCGGACGAACTCGTCGAAGTTGCGCCCCGTGCTCAAGGGGTAATACATCATGGCGCGGATGACGCCTTCAGGGTCGATGATGAACACGGCACGGACGGCCTTTGTGCTGCTTTCTCCCGGCTGGATCATGCCGTACAGCCTTGCCACTTCCATGGTGATGTCTTCGATGAGCGGGAATGTGACCTCGATGTCCTTCATTCCCTTGTATTCGATCTTGTCCTTGATGGTGCGCAGCCAGGCGATATGACTATAGAGGCCGTCGACGGAGAGCCCAACGAGCTTGCAGTTGAGTTCCTCGAACTGCTTCTCCATGTTGGCGAAGGTCATGAACTCGGAGGTGCACACTGGGGTGAAGTCCGCGGGATGACTGAAAAGGATGACCCAGGATCCCTTGTACTGTTCGGGGAAGCTGATGTCTCCTTGGGTGGTTACCGCCGTGAAGGAAGGTGCATTCTCACCGATGCGGGGCATGGTGTGGGCAGTCTGAGTAGTGTCTTCCATGTCTGAAACCTCCAAAGACCTGTTCTGTCTCCTTTGGAACGGAACAGGTCCTGCATATCGCCTACCACAGCAAGTGTAGACGTGTAACTGATACCTAGTATCACTAGCATACAATGAGACTCGGTATCACGTACCCCTGATGTGCGGGTCGAACCCGTCCCTTGACCTGGTATCAAGCACCCTTGACGGCGAGCGGGACGGAGCAGCGAGATCGTCATCGAACATGGTCATGGGACGGTCGCCGGCTGGCGTGACCCGAACTGGGAACCCGGCGGTCACCCACGCGATGAGTTCTCGGACCTGGCGATCGGTGAGATAGCCCAATGGCTGGCTGTAGGCCACCATGAGGCTGGAACTGGTCGCGGAACTTCGAGAACCCTGTCAAGACACTCGGCGGGCGGGTGGCTAGGCTGGCGAGGCCTTCGTCTTCAGCCGACTCGCGGCGGAGACCCCAACTGAGGCATCCGAGGACCAGGAGTCAGGAGAACCCGATCGAGCCTGGCGCCTCTGGATCGAGGGGATCGGAGGTTCGAATCCTTTCTCGCCAGCCAATCCTGTCCCTGATCTCTGATCAGGGGAGGATCCCACGCACGAAGTCAGCAGACCTTCGTGTCCGCTGATCCCGATCAGGGTCGCCTGCTCTCTCCTCCGGATGCGAGTCAGAGGAGCAGATCCATGCGCACCCCCGGAAGCGCTCCCTGAGTCAGGTCATCGCTGTCCTGCTGCCCAAGGACACTGGTCTCTCCACCATGGCCCGATAGGGATTCCAATCGCTGTCGACCCTGCCACTCGATGATCGATTGGCCGCCATCGTGGCCACTGCGAGCCGTGGTCGACGAGCACGACGAAGCCGGGCGCGGTCAAGTGCCTTTGCCTACAGCTGGTGGGGGTCCTGTGGAACCGCGGACCACGAGTTCGGCCTGGAACACCGGATGGAGCTCCAGCGCAGGGTCGGACTCTTTATCGAGTGAGCCGATGGCGATGTCCATCGCTGCCTTGACCATTGCACGCACGGGCATCCGCATGGTCGTCAGGGGCGGCATGATGACGTGGGCCCCGGGGATGTCGTCGAAGCCGGTCACCGACAAGTCCTGGGGTACCCGGAGCCCTCGCTGAAGCGCCGCATGCACCAGGCCGATGGCAAGGACATCGGTCGCGCCAACGATGGCGGTCGGGGGCTCATCCAGACTCATCAGGTAATGCAGTGCCTCGATACCGCCCTCGTACTCGTTGATGGTGTCCGGCATGTACGCCTGGCGGATCGGCCAGCCCTCCCGCTTGAGGAAGGCCTCGTAGGCCTCCTCGCGCTCCACGATGTCGCCCAGCTGCTTCCTGCCGACGAAGGCGATGCGCTCGTGGCCCTGAGAGGCAAGATGCTCCATCACGGTCATGATCGCAGCGCGATTGTCGACGTTGACGGTGGGAATCACGGTGGAACGTGAGCCGTGCCAAAGCGCCACGACCGGCTCACGCGTGCTTTCAAGGCCCTCGATGAGCGCTGGCCGATCACTCAGGTCGCCGAGCAGCAGGATGGCGTCGCAGTGACGCGATTCCAGGATAGCCCAGAGTTCGACGGCTTCTCCCGCATTCCCCTGAGCATGGCCCAGCACGACGTTGTAGCTATGTCTGCGGGCTTCGGTGGTGACCGCCTCGATGATGGCAGGGAAGCTCGGATCGGTGATGTCTCGGATGACGGCGCCGACAAGCATGGTCCGCGCGCCCATCAGGCCGCGCGCCAGCGGGTTGGGTCGGTAGCCAAGACGCTTGGCCGCCTCCAGCACTCGCTCGCGCGTGGCCGCGGCGATGGGGATGGCCGTGGGAGCATCGCTCAGGATCCGTGAGACCGTCGATTGCGAGACGCTCGTGGCCTTGGCGATGTCGCGCAGCGTGGGCACACCCACGACCGTTTCCCGGGGTCTGGTGTCGTCAGGACTCGGGTGAACTCGCCGACTTGCTCGTGTCATTGGTGCCCTCATGCCTAGAATCTCCACCCATAGCGGCCAGGCCGCACCCCACTCGCCATCTATCTGAACCAGCAGCGTTCACGTGCCCCGAGGAGATCTCACCCGAGCGGTTGAGCCGGTCGATGCGGTGTTGCGGACCACGACCAGCCCCGGGGTCGATGGTCGTTCACATAGTAGTTGACTGCAAGTCATGCGCTTGCATACAATCGCTTGCAGTCATAGGAACCTAGGCCCGATCGGACCTGGGGGAAGGGGTTCTCGATGGCATTCGACGGACTGCGGGTCCACTTTCTGACTGGAAGCCTGCACTACTACGGTGAGGAGACTCGACGGCAAGTCGCGGAGCAGTCAGCACACATCGTCGCTGGCCTGTCGGCTGCGGCTGAGATCCCGGTCGAGATCGTCCACAAGCCCACGTTGCTCGACCCTGACGCCATCCGCCGCGCCTGTCTCGACGCGTCTGCTGACGACCGCTGCATCGGGGTCATCGGCTGGATGCACACGTTCAGCCCGGCCAAGATGTGGATCGCCGGGCTGCAGGCGTTGCAGAAGCCCTTCCTGCACCTGCACACGCAATACGGCGCCGAGCTGCCCTACGGCAGCATCGACATGGACTTCATGAACCTCAACCAGTCGGCCCACGGCGACCGCGAGTTCGCCTACATCATGTCGCGGTTGCGGATGCCACGGAAGATCGTGGCGGGCCACTGGCAGGACCCGACCGTTCAGGGACGTATCGGTGCCTGGATGCGGGCCGCAGCCGGCGTCCACGAGGCCCGCAACCTCAAGGTCATCCGCTTCGGCGACAACATGCGCGAGGTGGCCGACACCGACGGCGACAAGGTCGAGGTACAGGCTCGCCTCGGGGCCTCCTGCAACACGTACCCCATCAACGAGCTGGTCAAGGTCGTCGACCAGATGGCCGAGGCCGACGTTGACCGACTGTGCGCCGACTACGACGAGCTCTACGACGTCGTGCCTGACCTCCGGCCCGGTGGTGAGCGGCGTGAGTCGCTGCGTGATGCCGCGCGCATCGAGCTGGGGCTGCGCGCCTTCCTCGGCGAGCTCGGTTCGATGGCCTTCGTCGACA
Organism: uncultured Chloroflexia bacterium; assembly: GCA_963724095.1. GTDB lineage: Bacteria > Chloroflexota > Limnocylindria > Limnocylindrales > CSP1-4 > JAFMJV01. The sequence goes on along the minus strand of CAVRTH010000019.1, from coordinate 1,026,402 downwards.
CCTTCGAGGACCTCGGCGGCTTGAGGCAGCTGCCCGGTATCGGGGCCCAGCGCCTGATGGCCGACGGCTACGGCTTCGGTGCCGAGGGCGACTGGAAGTCTTCGATGCTGGTGCGCATCGTCAAGGCCATGAGCGAGGGACTCCCCGGTGGTGTCTCCTTCATGGAGGACTACACCTACGACTTCGGCGCAGCTTCTCCAGCGATCCTCGGGGCACACATGCTCGAGGTGTGCCCGACGATCGCCGCAGCCAGGCCCTCCTGCGAGATCCACCCGCTCTTCGTGGGTGAGCGCGAGGACCCCGTGCGACTCGTCTTCACGGGAGCCGCAGGCCCGGGTGTCGTGGTGGGCCTCGTCGACATGGGCACGCGCCTGCGGTTGGTGGCCAACGAGATCGATGCCATCGTCCCGCCGGCGGACCTCCCCAAGCTGCCAGTGGCGCGGGCGCTGTGGGTGCCACGCCCCGACTTCACCACCTCGGCCGAGTCGTGGCTGCTCGCGGGTGGACCGCACCACACGGCCTACTCGCAGGCGGTCGGCATGGAGGTCATCGAGGACTTCGCCGAGATGATCGACGTCGAGCTCCTGGCCATCGATGCCGACACCACCGCGCGGCAGTTCCGCAAGGAAGTGCGATGGAGCAACGCCTACTGGCATCTTGCCGCAGCCATCTAGCGAGCTCACGTCGATCTGCAGGCGGAGGGGGGTGACGAACCGGGCTACTACGAACGAGACCACGGGGTGGAAACGGATGAACCGATCCGGCAGCAGGCGCTGATCCCGGCGCCCCGAGCCCAGTCGTCGGCATCTGCAGCTTCCACGCCACAGACAGAAGCGTGGCCGAGAGACCACGAGAACGGAGAACCACTCATGCGACGTCTTGGTGTCAGCTCAGCTGTCATTGCGGCAGCAGCACTAGTTGTAGCGATGGTGCCCGCAGGCGCGGTCGCCCAGGATGCGGGCCCGGTCATCGGGCTGTCCGTCAAGACCATCACCAATGACCCCTTCCAGGCTGCCTGGGTGCAGGCGGCAACGGACAGGGTCGATGAGCTCGGTGGCACGGTCCAGCTTCTGGTCGCCGGCGGACAGACCGCGGTCGCCAGCCAGTCCAGCCAGTTGGAAGACCTCGTCACGCAGCAGGTCGACGGCATCATCGTGAGCCCGCTCGACGGTTCAGCGGTCCTGCCCGCGCTGCAGAAGGCCAAGGATGCCGGTGTCCCGGTCATCCTGGTCGACCAGCCTATCGCTGCCGGTAACGAGCGACTCTACGAGACCCTCATCGCGACTGACAACGTGAATGCCGGGCGCGAACTGGCCACCTACCTCGTCACGGCGATGCCCGACCCCGAGCTCAAGGTCGCCATCATCGAAGGCGCACCCGGCTCCGTGGCCGGCGATGACCGCCTCACCGGCTTCATGGAGGGCTTGGCCTCCGGCGGCATCACGCCCGTGGCCTCTGCCACCGGGGAGTGGGACAACGCCAAGGCACTTGCCGCGATGGAGAACATCCTCACCGCCAACCCCGACCTCCAGGCCGTCCTGTCGGCCAGTGATGTCATGGTCGACGGCATCCTCCAGGCACTCGCGGGAGCCGGCAAGACCGACGTAGCGGTCCTCGCGATCGACGGTTCCACGGTCGGCATCCAGGGCGTCCTCGACGGCAAGCTCCTGGCCGACAACACCCAGGACCCGATGGCGATGGGCTCCATGGCGGCGGACTTCGCTGTGGGTATCGCGAACGGTGAGATCGAGCCCGGTTCGCTCGACAAGTACATCGACTCGGGCACCACGACGGTGACGATCGATAACGCCGAAGAGGCGATGGCAAAGGCCTTCTAGGGCCGCTCGATCCAAGTGGCTGGCGCATCCCTGGTGGGTGCGCCAGCCGTTAGCGGAGGCCCTGGAGATGCCCAGCCGCCAGAGGGACCGGCTGCCACGTGCGATCGCTGCCGGTGTGCTGGTCGTCGCGACCGTGCTGCTCGTGGGCCAGCTCGTGCCCTACTTCGCGACAGTCTCCAACCTCGAGAACGTCATGTCCCAGGCGGCGATCCTGTCAGTCGTCGCCTTCGGTATGACCCTCGTCATCGTGACGGGTGGCATCGACCTGTCGGTCGGTGGCGTGATGTCCCTGGTCGGCGTGCTGGAAGTCTCCCTCGTGAGTGTCGGTGTCGCCTGGCCACTAGCCGTCGTCGTCGGCCTGGCGGTCGGCGTGCTGCTAGGTTCGGTCAATGCCGTGATCGTCTCCCGGCTGAAGCTGCCGCCATTCATCGCCACGTTCGGAACACTGGGCATCGCGGCCGGGCTTGCGCTCTACCTCGCCGACCTGGCCGGGCGCTCGATCTTCCCACCTGACTTCGTGTCCATCGGCAACGACAGCATCCTTGGAGTGCCCTTTCTGCTCATCCTGGCCATCGTCGCCCTTGTTCTGCTCGAGATCATCTGGCGCGTGACGACGTGGGGTGTACACCTGCGTGCGACGGGAGACAACTTCGCTGTGGCCCGTCTCTCCGGTGTCCCGGTACTACGCGTCCTGTCGAGTGCCTATGTGGTATCCGGGCTGCTGGCCGCCACTGCCGGCACGATGCTGGCCGCTCGACTAGGAACCGCCAGCCCGCTCCAGGGGGAACCATTCACGCTGTCCGCCGTGGCCGCGTGCGTGATCGGTGGAGTCGACCTCTTCGGGGGCCGCGGACACCTCTGGGCGGCTGGTGCAGGTGCCATCTTCCTCGTCTCGATCCGCAACATCCTGAATCTGCAAGGCGTGCAGCCCTTCATGCAGGATTTCGTGACGGGCCTGCTCATCATCCTGGCAGTCCTCGTGACCGTCCAGGGTCCAGCGCTCCGTGACGTCCTGGGCAGCGCGCTCCTGCGCGTCCGAGGCGAACGAGCCACATGACCGATCGCGGAATACCCACGGCGAGCGGGTCGCCCGCCACCCAAACGCCCACCACGACGACCTCTGGCGGCCGTCTCAGCGGCGTCTGGGAGCGCATCAGCCGGAACCCCACTCTGGGCCTCCTGGCGCTGCTGATCGTCATGTGGGTCTTGGCGGCACTCCTTGTGCCCAACTTCGGGACCCCCGAAAACATCCGCAACGTCCTGCGTCAGGCCTCTGACCTCTCCGTCGCAGCGATCGGCATCCTCTTCGTACTCCTTATCGGCGGCATCGACCTGTCGGTGGGTGCGGTGTACGGCCTGACATCGGTGGTCCTCGTGACGGTCATGATCGCGACTGGCAACTTCGCCCTGTCGCTTGCGGTAGCTCTCGGGACAGGCGTCGTCTTCGGACTGTTCAATGGCGTCCTCGTCCAGTGGGTCCGCATCCCGGCCTTCATCACGACCCTGGGCAGCTTCTACATCGCCTACGCCATCGCGCAGATGATCTCGGCGGGCAGCATGCTCTCGATGCCGGCCGATGACCTGTTCGTCGGCCTGCAGACCGGATCCCTGTTCGGCATCCCCTACCTCGTGGTCTTGGCGGCGGTGGTCGCCGCTGTCGCCTGGGTCGTGCTCAACCACTCGACCTTCGGACGATCGGTCGTCGCTGTCGGCTACAACCGCGTGACAGCCGGCCTCTCCGGGTATCCGCGTCCCGCGGATCGTCATCACCTGCTTCGCCATCGGGAGCGGGATGGCCGCCCTGGCAGCGGTCATGCTCACCTCCCGTGTCCAGATCGGCGTGCCGACGCTGGGTGGCTTCAACACGACCTTCGAGACGATCACCGCCGCGGTGGTTGGCGGCACCAGCCTCTTCGGCGGCCGCGGCACCGTGGTCGGGGTCATCATCGGCGCCATCATCATCCGTACCATCGGCAACTGCATCGTCCTGCTCAACATCACGCCACTCCTCTATCAGGCGGTGATGGGCCTGCTCATCGTGACGTCACTGGTCATCGACGCGGCACGCAGCCGATACCTGGGCGAGCGGACATGACAAGGGTGGATCGGGGGGGTGCCGAGACCATCCTGCTAGACGCCCAACATGTCCAGAAGTTCGCGTACGACGACGAAGGCCGGCCCATCCGGGGCACCGATGTGCTGCTGCTGGCCGATGCCTGCCTCGAGCTCCGAGCGGGCGAGGTCCATGCGCTCGTGGGCGAGAACGGAGCCGGCAAGACGACACTCATCAAGGTCATCGGCGGCGCTCTCCCCTACGAGGGCGGCAGCCTGCACGTGATGGGCCACCTCCGTGGGGAGACCACGATCTCCCGGGTGCGCAAGGAAGGCATCGCGGTCATCTGGCAGGAGTTCAGCCTGGCCCCACACCTGACGGTCATGGAGAACATGTTCCTGGGGCGGGAACTGCGTCGGGGACGTCGCCTGGACAAGGGCGAGATGCGGCGGCAGGCGACCGACGCCATCGCCACGCTCGGGGTCAGCATCGACCCGGACCTCCCGGTCGAACGACTCTCGACTTCACAGCAGCAGCTGGTCGAGATCGCGCGGGCGCTGAACGAGCACTCACGGATACTCATCCTTGACGAGCCGACGGCCAGCCTCAGCCGTTTCGAGACGGAGCGACTCTTCGAGCTCCTGCGACGGCTGCGCTCTGAGAAGTTGGGCATCATCTTCGTCACACACCGGCTCGACGAGGTGTTCACCATCTCGGACCGGGTCTCGGTCCTCAAGGACGGTCGTTCCACGGGCACACTCCGAACCCGCGAGACCAGCAAGGACGAGATCGTCGAGCGGATGGTGGGCCGGCATCTCGACTCCGTCTACCAGCGTCGCCGGACGACCCCGGGTGACATCGCTCTGGAGACCCGAGACCTGCTGCCCGTCGGGGCTCCGGCCGCCGTCTCGATCACGGTCCGGCGGGGCGAGATCGTCGGCGTCGCGGGCCTCGTGGGAGCGGGCAGGACGGAACTGGCCCGCGTCATCGTGGGGGCGGACCCTGCGGAGTCAGGCTCGGTACTCCTCAACGGAGAGGACGTCACAGCGTGGCCGATGCGCCGTCGCCTCGACGCGGGATTCGCCTTCGTCCCGGAGAACCGCCAGGACCAGGGTGTCATCCTGTCGCTGCCGATCATGCGCAACCTGGCCATCACCGAATGGCCGCGCCTGGGTCCGGGGCCACTCGTCGTACCCCGTCGGGAGCGAGGACTGGCGACCTCGCTCGTGCAGGAGCTCAGCATCGTGGCTCGCACCGTGAACCAGCCAGCGTTCACGTTGAGCGGTGGCAATCAGCAGCGCGTGGCCATCGGCAAGTGGTTGGCCCGCGACCGGCTTGTCTATGTCCTCGACGAACCGACCCGCGGCGTGGACGTCTCGGCGCGCTATGCGCTCTACGAGCTCATGGAGGCCATCGCCGACCGGGGCGGGGCGGTCCTGATGATCTCCTCTGACCTGCCTGAGATCATCAGCATGAGCGATCGCATCTACGTGATGCGCGTCGGGTCGATCTCGGCCGAGGTCGCACGGGAGGATGCCTCGGAGCAATCGATCCTGACATTGATGCTGCCGGACAGGAACATGGGCGACACGCACGGGTCAGCCGGAACCAGCGCGTGACTGGGCCACACCCCGCTGGGGATCCGACGCGATGAGGGAGGGCATCGTCTTCGACATCCGCGAGTTCACAGTCCACGACGGGCCTGGTATCCGCACCACCGTGTTCATGAAGGGCTGCCCGCTTCGCTGCACCTGGTGCCACAATCCCGAGGGCTTGGCGATGGCCCCACAGGTGATGCGCTCGCAAGCCGGCGAGCGGACCATTGGGCGCCCGTACGAGGCGGAGGAGTTGGCTGCGATCCTGAATGGCCAGGCCGACATCCTGGCGTCTGCTGGCGGCGGTGTCACGTTCTCCGGTGGGGAGCCACTTCTCCAGGCGCCGTTCGTCGCAGAGGTCATCGACCTCCTCGGGGACACGCATGTCGTGCTCGATACCTGCGGCTACGCAGAGCCGGAAGCCTTCGCCGACGTGGCCGGTCGCTGTGACCTGCTGTACTTCGACATCAAGCTCATCGATGCGGAGGATCACTACCGCTGGACGGGCCGGGACAATGCTCCGATCCTGCGGAACCTGGAGTCACTCGCGGAGCTCGCCCGGCCGTTCGTGGCGCGGATCCCGCTCGTGCCGGGTGTCACGGACACCCCCGCGAACCTCGCAGCGATCGCCGCGCAGCTGGCGCCGATGCCGTCCCTCGAGAGGGTCGAGTTGCTGCCCTACAACCGGGCCGCAGGAGGCAAGTACGCCGCCTGTGGCATGACATTCGACCCGGCCTACGACGAGGATCGGGCACCAAGAGTCGACAAGGAGCCATTCCGCAGAGTGGGAATCGAGGTACGCGTGGCATGAACGAGCGATTGACGAGATTGCGGTCGATGACGCGCGAAGGCCACTTCGCCCGGTACCGCCAGGCGGAAGTACCGGATGTGCTCGCCGAGTGCGACCGCGAGGACCTTTCATGGCCGATGCGTGCGGCACGCCGGACCAGGCGCATGTGCGAAGCGGAGCGCGTCGTCATCGAGGCGGACGAGCGGATCGTCTTCACTCGCACCCTGGGCCAGGCGCCACCCGTCTACAGCCCCGAGGAGTTCGCCGCCCTGACCAGGGGTCGGACCCTCCATGAGGGCGGGGTCGTGAACAACATCTGTGCCGACTGGGGCATGTCGCTCCGGTTCGGCCTGCTGGGGCGCCGCCGCGTCGCGGCCGAGACTCGGCGTCGGGCCACCGACGTGGGCGACCTGGTTGCCGTCGAGTTCACCACCGCCGCCATCGAGACCATCGATGCCGTGCTCGCCCTTGCGGCGCGCTACGCAGCCGAAGCTTGCCGCACCGGTAGGGATGGCCTTGCGGACAGGCTGGAACGAGTCCCGGCGGAGACGCCGCGGACCTTCCATGAAGCCCTGCAGTCACTGCGGTTCCTCCACGCCATCGTATGGCTGTCGGGACACCATCATGTCGGGCTCGGCCGCCTCGATCAGTACCTCTGGCCGTACCTCGCCGATGACCTCGAGGCTGGCCGTCTGGATGAGGCATCGGCCGAGGAGCTGCTCGCCGAGTTCTTCATCGCGCTCAATCGCGACTCCGACCTCTACCCCGGGATCCAGCAGGGTGACAACGGACAGTCACTCACGCTCGGTGGCGTCACGCCCTCGGGAGACCTCGCGGTCAATCCCCTTACGTGGATGGCGCTGCGGGTGGCCAGGGACGTCGGCCTTATCGATCCCAAGATCAACCTGCGCATCACCAGCGAGACCGATCAGTCCTTGCTTGAGCTGGCGACCGAGTTGACGCGCAAGGGCCTGGGCTTTCCGCAGTACGCCAACGATGACGTCGTCATCCCCGCATTGGCGGCACATGGCTATGAGCTTGAGGACGCTCGCGACTACACCGTCGCCGCCTGCTGGGAGTTCATCATCCCGGGACGTGGCATGGACGTGGTCAATGTCGGCGCCGTCTCGTTCCCCGCCGCGGCCGACGCCGCCATCCGCGGCGGACTGGCGGACCGATCCTCGTTCGAGGACATCCTCGCCAGGACCAGCGCCCACATCGGCGACCAGCTGCGTGAGCGCATGGAGCCCTACCGACTCGTCTTCTGGGCGCCGGCTCCCTACTACTCCGTGCTGATGACGGACGCGCTCGAGAACGGCATCGATCACGGACAGGGCGCCAAGTACCGCAACTTCGGGGTCCATGGCGCTGCGGCAGCCAGTGCCGCTGATTCACTCGCGGCCGTCCAGCGGCATGTCTTCGAGCTCGGCGACGTCGATGCCGACGAGCTGATCAGCGCACTCGACGCGGACTTCATCGGCCACGACGAAGTCCGACGGTGCCTGCTGGAAGAGAGCCCGCGCGTCGGGCTCAACGAGGATGGCGTGGACGACCTGCTTCAGCGGCTCTACGAGTGGCTCGCCGACGCCTGCGAGGCCGAGTTCGATCGGTCGGGTCTGATCGTGCGGCCCGGTACGGGGGCGGCGATGTACTACCTCTGGCTTGCCCGAGGACGGGACGACGGGCCGCTCGCCGAGCCGGTCGTGGGCGCGACCGCGGACGGGCGGCGCCGGGGTGATCCATTCGGCGCCAACCTGGCGCCGACGCCCGGCACACACCTCAGGGGGCCGATCAGCGTGCTGCAGTCGTTCTCCAAGATCGACTACGGGCAAGTCTGTAACGGTGGGCCCATCACGCTCGAGCTGTCCGATTCGCTGTTCCGGAGCGAAGACTCCATCAGCAAGGTCGCGGGGCTCGTACGAACGTTCGCAGGACTCGGTGGCCAGCAGTTGCAGCTCAATGCGCTCAACGCGAATGACCTGCTCGACGCCAAGGCCAACCCACAGAACCATCGCGATCTCATCGTTCGAGTCTGGGGCTGGAGCGGCTACTTCTGCGAGCTCTCACCCGAATACCAGGATCACGTGATCTCCAGGCACCTGTTCGCGGAGACCTGATGGTGCAAGGCGGCTGGACGCAAGCCCTTCGTGTGGCTGGTAGCGCGCGACGCCACTGTCGCAAGGACGCTCGGAACCGTCGGAACACGCCATGGTCCGCCCTGGCGAGAGATCGCTAGCATCACCGTCGTCCATCGTCTCCCCTACCCTGCCGGGCAGACGCCAGCCATCAGCATTCGCATACGAGCAATCAGCAGAGCAAACCTGAGCGTGACGCCTCTGGATCAGGGAATCGGAGGTTCGAATCCTTCCTCGCCAGCCATCCTCTTTGCCTCTACGCACTCCTTGGTGTTCCCTTTCGAGTCCGCACGCAGCCCGCAGTCTCACATGACGGTGACTTGACGGCTCGCGTCGAATCCTTCGGAGGGTCAGGCACCCGTCGTGGTCGACCAGATCATCGAGGCCTTGCGTCGTCTGGTCGAAGAGATGATCGGCCTCCTGCTCGTGGAGCAGAATCTCTGTGTGGTGACGTCTGGTTCGGAACGTGTCGTCGTTACGGACAGGATCGCCCAGCAAACGACATCCGCGGCGCTATTGGCCGATAAGCCGGCCCAGCACCGCTATCTCGGCGCGAGCCTTCACGCCGAAGCGGACCAACGATGGGGAGGGGCCTGTGGCAACGGTCGTACTGGTGGGAACCCTCGATACGAAGGGACCGGAGTACGCGTTCCTGAAGGAGCGCATCATCGCAGCAGGCTGCGATGCCATCCTGGTCGATGCCGGGATCACCTCGGTCTCGGCAGAGGCGGATATCAACGCTGACGACGTCGCGGCAGCAGCCGGGGAGGATCGGGCCGCACTCGCGGCAGCCAACGACCGTGGACCCGCGGTCGCCGCGATGACGCGGGGTGCGACAGCGATCGTCGAGCGACTCTACGCGGAAGGACGCCTCGATGCCATCCTCGGCATCGGAGGGTCGGGCGGTTCATCGATCGTCTCGGCCGGGATGCAGGCCCTTCCCATCGGCGTCCCGAAGCTGATCGTCTCGACGATGGCATCAGGCGATACCAGTCCCTATGTCGGGACATCCGACATCGCGATGATGTACTCGGTGGTCGACGTGGCGGGAATCAACGGCATCTCCGAAAGGATCCTCGCCAATGCCGCTGCCGCCGTGGCAGGCATGGCCATCGCATCGGAGGGCTTCACCTCTAGCCTCACGCCCAAGCCACTCATCGGGGCCACGATGTTCGGGGTCACGACGCCCTGTGTAGCGACGGCACGCGAGAGGCTCGAGGAGCTCGGCTACGAGGTCCTCGTCTTCCATGCGACCGGCACAGGCGGACGCTCCATGGAGGCGCTGATGACGGCCGGCTTCATCACCGGCTCGCTCGACATCACCACCACGGAGCTGGTTGACGAGCTTGTCGGCGGCGTCCTTTCGGCGGGCCCGGATCGGCTCGAGGCTGCGGGCTCGCTCGGCCTCCCGCAGGTCGTCTCGCTGGGCGCCCTTGACATGTGCACCTTCGGACCACGGGATACCGTGCCTAATCAGTTCGAGGACCGGAACCTCTACATCCACAACTCGACAGTCACGCTGATGCGCACGACCAAGGAAGAGTGTGCGGAGCTGGGTCGGATCATCGCTCGCAAGCTGAACGCGGCGAAAGGCCCCCTGACCCTGTTCATCCCCCTCGGCGGCGTCTCGATGATCGACGTCCCAAATGCTCCGTTCTACGACGCGGACGCTGATGCAGCTCTGATCGAGCATCTCAAGGCCGGACTCCGGTCGGATGTCGAAGTGGTCGAGATGGCCACCGACATCAACGATCCAGCATTCGCGATGGCCATGGCCGATCGGCTCGACGAGCTCTATCGCGCGTGGGCCACAGCGAAGTAGCCCATGAAGAAGGGAACACACGCTCGCGGCAGCCCGCGAGGCCGCTCTGCCCGAGGATGCACAGTACGTACTCGAAAACGCCTGGGGCGTGGTTGGCTTCTTCGGCGCCTCGAGCGGATCACGCCGGTAGCCGGTGCCAACCAGACAACCACCTCACTGGGCTCGCTGGCAGTGAGCGCGACTCCAGACGACCTCCTCGGAGCCGAGCGTGGCGCCTCTGGATCAGGGGATCGGAGGTCGGATCCTTCCTCGTCAGCCATCCCTTTCCCGATCAGGGGAGCCTTCCACGCACGAAGTCAGCAGACAGCCATGTCCGCTGATCCCGATCAGGGTCTCCTGATCTCTCCTCCGGATGCGAGTCAGAGGAGCAGGTTCATGCATTCATCTCCCTTGATCGTGTCCCGCGTGAGCGTGAACTCATACTTCGATCGGGTCGTCGATGTCTTCCTTGCCGACTGCCAGGCACGCAATCTGTCACCCCGTACCATCCAGCACCGCGACTGGGCTATCCGTAGGTTCCGCTCAAGCCTGCCTGGATAGCCGGAATGACAAGTGACGCAGGTGGTGACCCCGCGCTCGAGTGCCTCGTGACCACGTCCGACAGGCCGAAGACTCCCGACGCTACTCGCTCAGCTACTGCGTGGTCACCGTGAGCCGCAACCTGCTGGCCGACGATGAGGTCGTACGCCTTGCACGCGAGACGCTCGAGGCGATCTCAGCCGAGACCGGCGAAGGCGTGCACCTCGCGGTCCTCGACGGCATGGAGACCGTGCTGGTCCAGCGCGTCAAGGGATCGCTACTCGTAGCCGTCGACTTCCAGGTGGGCGACCGTATCCGTCTGCACTGCACCTCGATCGGCAAGGCCCTCCTGGCCCATCAGCCGGAGGCCGACATCGAGCGGGTGATCGAGAGCTGACGGGGGGTTGACATCAGGAGGACAATCGGAACGTTCAGATGAACGTTCAGGTGCGGCCGATGTGGTGGGGGAGACACGCGCATGGCACCAGGGATCCGCAAGACGCAGCGACCCACGATGAAGGACGTGGCGCGCCTCGCTGGAGTCTCGGTCCAGACGGTCTCTGTCGTCGTCAACGACAAGGCCGTCGTCACTCCGGTGACCCGCGGTCGGATCCTCGCCGCCATCGAGGAGCTGGGCTATCGACCGCTGGCGGTCGGCCGCAGTCTGCGCACGGGATCCACGCGGACCATCGGCTTGATGGTCGCGGACATCACCAACCCATTCTTCGCGCGCATGGCCGACGCCGTCGAGGACTACGCCCATCGCGCGGGCTACAACCTCATCCTCTACAACACCCATAGCGACCCTGAGCGCGAGCGCACCTATCTGCAGATCGCCGCTCAGCGCTGGGTGGACGGCATGCTCTTCGTGACCACGACCGACACGTTGCACGGCTTGGGTTCCCTCCTGAAGGCTGGGATCCCAGTAGTGGCCATCGACCGCATCCCTGATCACTATGATGGACCCTCGGTCATCCTCGACAACCGAAAGACCGGTGCCATGGTCGCGGACCATCTGCTGGACCTCGGCCACGAGCGTCTCGCTCACATCTGTGGCCCTCTGGACCTTCGCCTTTCGGTCGAGCGTCTCGAGAGCTTCCAGGTCGCCATCCGCGCGCGTGGCCTGGAGCCTCTCCCGCACGTCGTGGGCGATGTCGCCTGGAGCGGAGAGTCGGGCTACGAGGCGATGCGCGAGCTGCTCGCCCGAGACCCCTCACCGACGGCGGTCTTCGCCTCCAACGATCGCCTCGCCATCGGCGCCATGCGGGCCGCGGTCGAGTCAGGATCGGCGTGTCCCGGAGGATATCTCCTTCGTGGGTGTCGACAACATCGAGCTGGCCCCGTACCAGACGCCACCCTTGACGACCGTTCGGCAGCGCCTCACCGACGTGGCCACGCTGGCGACCAAGATCCTGCTGGACCTGCTACAGGGCGATGAGCCCACTGAGGCCCAGGTCATCTTCGAACCGGAGCTGATCGTCCGCCAGTCGACGGCCAGACCGCCAGAGCTACCCACAGCGCAGAAGGAGGTGTCGGCCAGAACGAGTTGACGAGTCGATAGAACGTGAGCTTCGTCGGTCCTGGGCGCAGAAACACCACGCCGCCGACGACCCTAGGGGGATTTCAATATGCGAACCACAGTCCGTTCCGTGACCATCGCCGCAGCCGCCTGTCTTGTCTTCAGTGCGAGCGCGGTCGTCGCACAGGATGAGATGGCCTTCGAGCAGAAGGACCCACTCAAGGTCGGCTATTCCGTCTATGACATGCAGCAGCCCTACTGGCAGGAGTACGCCCGGGGCGTCCAGGAAGCCGCGGTGGCCGCCGGTGCCGAGTTCGTGCTGAGCGACCAGAAGAGTAGCCAGGAGACACAGGTCAGCGGGAGCCTCGACCTTATCAACCAGGGAATCAGTGCATTGGTGATCTCGCCGGTGCAGCCCGCCGCCCTGCCGGCCTCCATCGATGCCGCGCATGAGGCCAGGATCCCGGTCATCATCGGCGATGTCGGGGCTGAGGGCGACTACGACGCCTTCGTGCTGTCGGACAACTACGAAGGTGGAGTCCTGGCGGCCCAGTACATGGTCGATCAGCTCGCCGGCATCGAGGGCACGAAGGAAGTGCTCTCGATCCTGCTGCACCCGGGCTCCGCCGTTGGCGAGGTCCGCGCCGCGGGCTTCCGTGACGAGATGGCCAAGCATGACGACTTCGTCCTCGTGGCCGAACTTAACGGCGATGACACCGTCGAGGGTGGCTTTGGGGTCACTCGCGACACGCTCGTGACGAACCCGAACCTGGTCGGCATCTACGCCACCAACGACCCTGAGGCCATCGGTGCCAACCAGGCGCTCAAGCAGGCCGGCAAGAGCGGCGTCGACGACGTCCTCCTGGTCGGTTTCAACGGGGACGCCCCGGCACTCGAGCTCATCGCCGCTGGCGAGATGGCGGCCACGATCCGCCAGGATCCCGTATGGTCAGGGCAAGGCCGCGGTCGAGGCTGCGATGCAGCTCCTCGCCGGTGAGCCGATCGAATATTCCGACCCGGAGACCAGGTCGATCTACTTCCCGGTCGAGGTCGTGACCGCGGACAACGTCGACATGTACATGCCCGCCGAATAGGGCAGGTCCACCGGCTGGCCCGGCGCTGCCGGGTCAGCCATGGAGTCGGGTCCACCTCCTCCTCGCCCACGGCGTGGGTGACACCGGACCCGACTCCCCTCCCGATCACTCCGAGCCAGACGGACCCATGACCGACCCGATCCTCGTCGCTCAGCACATCACCAAGCGCTTTCCTGGCGTGCTTGCGCTCGATGGTGTCGATCTGGAGCTGCAGCCCGGAGAGGTGCATGCGCTGGTGGGTGAGAACGGCGCGGGGAAATCCACGCTCATCAAGGTGCTGGGCGGCCAGCACGAACCTACCGCAGGCCAGATCGTGGTCAAGGGCGAGGTCGTCAACTTCCATGATCCCTTGCAGTCACAGCAAGCCGGGATCAGTGTCATCAACCAGGAGTTCAACCTCATCCCCCAGTTGAGCATCGCGAGCAACATCTTCCTGGGGCGAGAACCGCGACGTCGTGGCGGCCTCATCGATTGGCCAGATATCAACCGCCGTGCTGCGCAGATGCTCTCCGAACTGGGTCTGGAGACCAAACCGGACCTGCGTGTCGAGTTCCTCAGTGTGGCTGACAAGCAGCTGGTCGAAGTCGCCAGGGCGTTGTCGCAGGACTTCAGCGTGATGATCATGGACGAGCCCACTGCAGCCCTGAACAGCGCAGAGGTCGACCGCCTCTTCGAGATCGTCGCCCAGCTGCGAGGCCGGGGAGTCGCCGTCCTCTACGTCTCACATCGCCTGTCGGAGATCTTCCGGGTCGCTGACCGTGTCACCGTCCTGCGGGATGGACGACGCGTCGATACGCGGCCCATCGGGGAGCTCACCGAACGCGACATCATCACCATGATGTTGGGCCGCGAACTGGTCGGCCATGAGGTCCAGAAGGCCATCTCCTCCGAGGGAAGACCAGCCCTATCCGTCAGGGATCTCACCGCGAAGGGCGGACTGGGGCCGCTCACCTTCGACGTCCACTATGGCGAGGTACTCGGAGTCGCCGGCTTGGTCGGATCCGGTCGCTCCGAACTGATGCGGGCACTCTTCGGCATCGCGCGTCGCAACGGGGGCGAGGTGGAACTGGACGGCCGGCCGATCGACCTCAGAAACCCCACCGAGGCACTGCGAGCCGGCATCTTCATGCTGCCAGAGGACCGCAAGGTCGAGGGCATCTTCCCTGACCTCGATGTCGAAGAGAACCTCGTCGCCACTCGCGCCCGCGTCGACGAGTCCGCCCTTCGCCGGGCGCTGATCGACTCGGGAGCCGAGTTGAGCGCGTACCTGCGGGTCCAGGATCTCTTCGCGGTCCGCGCACATTCGCCAAAGCAGCTCATCACGACGCTGTCCGGAGGCAATCAGCAGAAGGTGATGCTGGGTCGGGCACTAGTGAGTGAGGCACGCATCCTGCTCCTCAACGAGCCGACACGCGGTGTGGATGTCGGCACCAAGGTCGAGATTCACGACCTCATCCGCGACTTGGCGAAGGATGGCCACGCCGTCATCGTCAGCTCATCCGACGTGCCCGAGCTGGATGCGGTCAGCGATCGATGCCTCGTCCTGGGCAGAGGACGGATCGCCGGTCTGCTCGAAGGCGCGAACCTCAACGAGGACAGCATCCTCGCGTGCGCGGTGGCGGACGCCACATCGGGGGTCTGACATGACCTCGAACGCCCGAAGTGCGAGCGGCACCGAGGAGAGCGGCCGCGGTCTGACCCTGGCGCTGCGTTTCTTCCAGCTCTTCGAGAGCCTCGGCGTGCTCATCATGATCGTGCTGGTCGTCGCCCTGGTCACCAGCGTGGCGCCGAACTTCCTGCAGCCCGCCAACGTGCGCAGCCTACTGATCACCGCGGCCATCATCGCCGTGCCGGCCTTGGGCATGACGTTGGCCCTGGCCATGGGCGCGTTGGACCTCTCCATCGGCTCATTGCAGGCCCTCGCGGCCTGTGTCCTCGCCATCCTGCTCGGAACGGCCGGCATCCCCTTGGCCATCGGGGCGACCTTGCTGCTGGGGGCCGGTGTCGGCCTCGCGAACGGCCTCGTCATCACTCGTCTGGGTGTGCCCGCATTCGTGGCCACCCTGGGTGCCATGAGCGTCTTGCGGGGAGCGGCGTTGATCATCACGGACGGCCAGTCCATCCTGCTCATGGACCAGCCCGTGTTCGCGCAGCTGAACTCGGGCCAGTTGCTAGGCGTACCGATCCCGATCCTCATCGCGCTTGGCGTGTTCGCGGCACTGTGGCTGGTGATGCGCCAGACACCGTTCGGGCAGCACATCTGTGCCATCGGCGGCAATGAGAAGGCAGCCCAGGCCACGGGCCTCCGGGTCGACCGCGTGAAGATCCTCGTCTTCGTGATCGTGGGCATCACGGCGGCCCTCTCGGGTGTGATGCTCACGTCGCAGTTGATGATCGTCGACGGGACGCTGGGAGTCGGTCTTGAACTCCAGGCCATCGCGGTCGTGGTCCTCGGGGGGACCAGCCTCATGGGCGGGAACGCCAACATGCTGGGCACGCTGCTCGCGGCGGTGCTCATCGCGGTCATCGGCAGTGCGCTCAACATCCTCAAGGTCGAGCCGTTCTACCAGTATCTCGCGCTCGGCCTGCTGCTCATCATCGCGCTGGCGCTCGATACGCTCCGGCGTGAGCTCATCAAGCGGGCCGTGACCGAGGGCAGGCTGTGAGCGCGGCAGCCTCTCCGGTGACCAGCGCGAGTGGCGGAACCCGGGCGACGAGCTGGTTCAAGCGCAGCCTGGCCCGCTACACCATCCAGTACCTGCTGCTGGTGGCCATCGTCGTCGTCTTCCTGACCAACGAGAACGCCCGACAGACGAGCAACATCCTGTCGGTCTTGCTCCAGGCGTCCTTCGTCGGTATCGGTGCCGCCGGCATGACCATCGTCATCATCAACGGCGCATTCGACCTCTCGGTCGCGGGGATGCTGGGCCTCTGCGGCGTGGTCATCGGCCTCCTGCTCCCGGATATCGGCATCATCCCCGTCGTTCTCGTGGCGCTCGCGCTCGGCGGCATCCTTGGCGTGATCAACGGTGTCGTCGTGACCAAGCTCAAGATCCCCGCCTTCATCGCCACGCTGGGCATGATGAACATCTACCTGGCTGCCGCCTTCATCCTCACCAGTGGCCAGGTCGTGGCCGTGCGAGAGAAGGCCTTCCGAGAGCTCGGGACGGGCGACCTCCTGGGGCTGCCCACGCCCTTCATCATCATGGTGCTCACCTACGTTGGCCTGCACTTGGTCATGGCCCGCACGACCTACGGTCGCAACATCCGCGCGGTCGGCAGCAACGAGGTCGCCGGGCGCGTGGGCGGCCTGCAGGTGGACCGCGTCCGCATCTTCGCCTTCGCGTTGCTGGGCATCTGTATCGGCATCGCGGCAGTCGTGCTGACCGGGTATCTCTCGTCGGCCAACGCCATCATGGCGCAGGGTTATGAGTTGCGGGTGATCGCTGCGACGGTCGTCGGTGGTACGAGCCTGCGCGGGGGTAGCGGCACGCTCTTGGGGACGTTCACGGGGGCGATCTTCTTCACGCTTATCAGCAACGCCCTCAACATGTACAACGTCGAGGCGTACTGGCAGTACGTGGCCGTCGGCCTGATCATCGTCATCGCGCTGGGCCTGGATGCCCTGCGTCGCCGCTACATGGGCGGCTTGCTGACATAGTCGGCCGCCGCTGTCCGGTGGCGGCCAGAAAGGAGTGGGGGACATGCGCGACTACGTCACTCGTCGGGAGTATGACGACTGGATCAACGAATGCGCGGCGCTGGCCATCGCTTGCGGCTATCCGGTCCAAGACTCGATGATCAACGACAGCACGGGCCTGGTCCTCGGGAGCGACCAATACGAAGCCTTCGTGAACGGCATCTGGTCGCGAGAACCGTACGAGCTGTTCGCCATCTTCGAGTCGATGAACGAGCCCGCGGTCGATGGCCTGCCTCGGGCGGCCATGGAGTACGCGGACTTCGGCGGCCTCTGCGACAAGATCATGATCGTGCACCCGGGCAAGTTCTGTTCCGCGCATTTCCACTGGCGCAAGACCGAGTACTACGAGGTCGTGCTCGGCGAGATGGACCTCTTCTATGCGCCCGAGATCATCGACTTCCCCGAGCTCGGCATCGTGGGCGCGGACGTCATCCAGACCAAGTCCATGCCAACGGGTGAGCCGTGGCCTGACGACATCGTGCTGCCCGAGGGACGGGAGGAGGCGTGGAGCCAGCTGACCTCGTATCAGCGGCTGCGCAAGGGCGATCCCAAGTTCCTGATGCCACGCAAGCACCTGCACGGCTTCGGCTGCCCTGCGGACGCGCGGACGCCGGTCGTCATCCGTGAGAACTCCGGCTACAGCCATGAACCCACCGAGGTCGGGAAGGCCACGCTGCTCCCCGAGTGGCAGAGCATCCACGACAACTACTTCCTCGCCCAGAGCGCCAATGCCGGTCGCCTGGCCAACGACATCCGCGAGGCATGAAGGAGATGGCCATCGACATGTCCGCACTGTCGCGACCGTTACGCTCGATCAACGAGGCCACGGCTGAGGCCATCGAAGGTGACTCCCTGACGCTGCGCGCAGGGGCGCGGACCGACTGGTTCCGTGACCCAGCGGGTCACGCGGTAGTGCACAACGCGCCCGCGCTGGTCATGCCGGTGACCGGCACGTGGATGCTCAGCGCCCGCATATCCGCTGCCCACGAGGCCACGTTCGATGCGGCCGTACTGGCGGTCTACATCGATGAGCATACGTGGGCGAAGCTCTGCCTCGAGCTCTCACCGCAGGGCGAGGTCACGGTCGTCTCGGTCGTGACGCGCGGAGAGTCCGATGACTGCAACTCCGTCCCGATCCAGGGCACCGAGACCTGGCTGCGCATCTCTTGCCTCGGCCGCGCCTTCGCCTTCCACCATTCGACCGATGGCACGACGTGGAGCATGGTTCGCTACTTCACGCTAGGGGACCATGGCGAGGTCGAGATCGGCTTCTTGTCTCAGTCGCCCGTCGGTGAGGGCTGTGTGGCCACGTTCAAGGACATCGCGTTCGTGAATGAGCGCCTGACCGACGTTCGCTCAGGTGCCTGACGACCCGAGTGCCTATGTGAGGTCCGCTGACCTTCGTTTCGCAGGGTCGTAGAGCCAGGCGCTCGGCCGCCTCGGTGGACGTCAAGCCGGTCGCCGACGATCCTGGCCCAGGGTCCTCCCGCACCGCGGTCATCACCGGCGCCATCGAGTGCGTATCGCCATCGTGATCACGGCGCTGATCGCTCATCCCGGAACGCGGGCCGCAAGCGACCTGGACGTCATGGCGCATCGGGAGGCTGGGGTGTCGCTCGCATGTCCCGGGGCGGCGGATAGACCGAGCGGGCGATCGTCGTCGAGACCCAGCCGATGGTCCATCCCAGGAAGATCACGATCAGATGCTGGTCATGCGCGGGCGAGAAGGACAGCCTCGCCACCAGCAGGATCACGGCCCAGATGATGAAGGCACCGATGGAGTAGGCCCGGTAGGTGAACGACCTGTCCGCCCTGCGGTCCACCCAGTCGCGATACCGCGCGATCGAGGAGGTGACCCAGGCGATGACCCACCCCAGGGCCACGAGGACGAGGTTCTGCACGTGGTCCGGTGCCAGCAGTGCCACCGCGGGGAGGGCGACGGCCCACACGACGAACGCGCCGATGGAGTACGTCCGATAGCTGGAGCGTCTGGTCATCGGATGGCTCCTACAGCAGTCTCGGGACCAGCAGCACGGTGCCGACGAGGAACATCACCAGCGAACCGACGAAGGCCGGGCCGATCCAGCCGCTGGCCGTGAACATGTCGAGAGTGCGGGCGTCCGGGACGTACCTGTCCCGGTAGACGAGCCAGAGCAGGACCATCACCGCCACCCAGGGCAGGCGCACGAGGAGCAGGTCGAGCATCGGGGCCATGAGTGTTGGGGGTCGTGCACGGACGTCCTTCCCTCCTCCTCGCGCGTCGGTCTGGGTCGGCACCATCGGCGCTGCCGCGCTGCCGCCACCAAGTCGGGCACCATCGGCGCTGCCCGCTACCCGTTCGGCCTGGTCAGTGGCGCCGTCGGCTCGGGGTGCCCGGAGCCAACCGTCCACCGTTCGGCTACCTGCGCGGTGCAGCACCGGCGGCCCGAGCCCATCCGCCACCCCGACGAGCCCTTGCTCATACTGCCGTCCGCTGTACCACTGATCCCGCACCGACTCGGGGAGCTCATGCGCATGGCCGGGAAGCGCCTCGGCATCCGCGGGGTGCGCGTGAGCCCGCACACGCTGCGCCATACCTCGCCATCGAGTTCCTGCGCAACGGTGGCGACGAGCTGGCACTCCAGAAGGCGCTGGGCCACCGCAGCCTGGACATGGTCCGCGTGCACGCGGAACTGTCCGAGATCGACCTGCTGGCAGCCCACGCCGGTGCTTCACCGCTCGACCGATGGCGCCGCGGCAGCACGCTGGGTCGGCCTCAACGTAGGGGCGGCAGCCCCTTCGTCTCCAGACAGCCACGCGCTACGGGGCTGATCGACCGAGGCGGCACCACGGCCACTGTGCCCTCATGAGACCAGATGTCGGTCGCGAGCGCTGTGCGCCGGACCACACCCGGGTGGCCCACCTCCTCGCGGAGCCGCCCCGCAGACGAAGCCGAGCAGGAGCGCGAAGGTATGGCGGCCGACCCGGGATCGTTCACGCGGGTGGCCGATGCACGTCGTAGATTCGGGGCCGCGTGGCAGGATAGGTGCGCTAGCGTACATCGCACTCGGAGGTCGAGGGTGGAACCTTCGAGGCATCACGGACCGCGCCCATCTCAGGGTCGGGGGCGATCAAGGCTGGTCGCCCGCCCGCGGACACAAGGACACTCCAGAGGAGCACGAATCATGCGACCCGACATCGTCGTGGGAGGCACGTTCCCCGACTACGAGCTGCCAGACCATACCGAAAGACGCCGCCGCCTCTCCGGGATCCAGGGGCAGGACCCGATGATCGTCGTACTCTCGCGCGGTCACTTCTGCCCCAAGGACCGCCGACAGCTCCGCAACCTCGCGGAGCTCTACCCGGAGATCAAGGTGGCCTACACGGAGGTCGTGACCATCTCCACCGACAATCTCCTGGAGACCAACGAGATGCGCGACGCACTGGGGGCCGCCTGGCCGTTCCTCTCGGACCCGCAGCGTGTCGTCCAGCAGGATCTCCAGATCCAGGAGTACACGGACCCTCAGCACGACCCCATGATCCCGTACACTCTGGTCCTTGGCCCTGGACTCGTCATCTTCTCCATCTACAACGGCTACTGGTACTGGGGACGGCCATCCAACGAGGATCTGCGCCGCGACCTTCGGGAGCTGACGCGCCTGGCTCGCCCGGACTGGGATATCACCGCGGCCGGGCTCCGCGAGCGATGGGACGCTGGCTCGCGGGACGATTTCTGGCCGTACGGGCGCTCCATGCGTGAAGTCCTCGCCGGCCGCGATGGATAGCCACGGTCCGAGCGACGACAGTCCATCGTCCGCGAGGTCGGTGCCGCTGGTCAACGTATCGGATGAAACCGTCCGGCGGCTGCCCGGCTGCTGGTAGTCAACGACAGCCGCATGCTGCACGACCTCGACGAGTGGACCGTGACGTCGATGGCCCAGCGGTCCATGTGCGTCGTCGAGGCCGGCCAGCCCATCCCCAGGCTGGTCCCATGGGCGCCGGGGGCCCCGCAGCGTGTTGCACGCGCGGCTGAGTTTCGCGGAAATACGCCGAGCGATGAGCGTGGCCCACGCTCATCCCTGCCGCCCAAATTCGCCCACGGGCGCGACGGGGCGCCCAGGTGACGTGATGACCACCGCTGTGGCGTCGGGGGTTCGAGTCGGCAGCATGGATGGAACCGCATGACGATCCCGTCGGTGGGCCGGGGTGCCTACCCGATCGAGACGTCGAGACCCTCGAGCGCGGCGACCGGGTCCGCGGCACGGGCCTGGCACTCCTGGCCGTCCGGTCCGACCGCCACCGCGATCCAGTCGTCGGAGCGTTTGTCCTCGGCGAGCCCGACCGAGGCGCAGCGCAACCCATCGAGGCTCCAGCCCTCCGGGAGGGAGGCCTGGACCCGGCGCCAGGCCGCGGTCAGGTCGTTCGTGTCGGTGTCCATCGCATGAGTATGCAGCCCGACCCGTGGGGTACCTACACCATCGAGACGACGCCCGCCGTCGCCGTCGGCGGCGTGCCGCTGCCAGCCCGGAGCTCGTCGAGGAGTCGGAGCAGCGGGACGAGCTTCGCCGTCGGCCGGTCGGCGAGGGCCGCCAGACATCGTGCCATTGCCTCGGCCACCGCGGTGGCGTGGCCGGTCGAGACGGTCGCCACGTCCGCCAGCGAGAGGGCCTGCTGGATCGGTTGCCAGCCCGCGCTTACCCGCCGCTTTCGCCCCGAGCGCGATCCCGATGAGCCTCCGCGCGTGAGGCCCGATCGCTGTACGCGACCGACAGGACGATCACGGCGCTCAGCATGAGCGCCAGCCCTCCGTCGCGACTCGATCCCATCGTCACGGACTCCAAGCTCCCTTGTGCGCCAGTATGCTCGCCATCCGCTGGATCTCACGTCCGGGCGGGTTGCCGCTCGGACGCCGACCGATGGCCATGCTGGCGTCGCGCGAGCGGCTGCGGCCGGCAGGTTGCCATCGGGCACGCGGGGCCGCACCGCGTGGCAGTTGGGCGTTGGCGGCGACCACGATGGTCGAGTCGCTCATGGCGATGGCCCCGAGTGCCAACACCACGTGCTCATCGACACCCGGCGCCGAGACGACGCCCACCAGAGCAGGCGCACAGCGCGTGAGCGTGCCAGTCTTGTCGAAGATGATCACGTCGACCTGCCGCGCCCCTACGCCGCTTCAGGCGGGAGTTCCCCGCTGCCCCGGGCGGTAGCGCGTGCCCGCGCGCACGAGACCCGTGTACCAGCTGACCACAACGTCGTTACCATCGGGGACATACTCGGGCTCGACGTGATCACCCTCTGGTCCACTGACAACTCGACGAAGGAGCATCCATGACCCCCACCGCCAGCCTCTACCGAGCCGGCCAGAGCCTCTGGCTCGACACCATCACCCGCGACCTGCTGAGCAGCGGCACCTTGCAGCGCTACATCGACGAGCTGTCCGTCACCGGCCTGACGTCGAACCCCACCATCTACGAGAAGGCCATCCGCGGCAGCGACGCTTATGACGACCAGATCCGCGAGGGGCTCGAGGCCCAGCGCTCGGCCGAGGAGGTCTTCTTCACGCTCGCCATCGACGACCTGGGCAAGGCCGCCGATCTGTTCCGACCGATCCACGAGCGCACCGGCGGCCTCGACGGCTTCGTCTCGCTCGAGGTCTCGCCACTGCTGGCCTACGACACCGCCGGCACCATCGAGCAGGCGACGCGGCTGCACGCCGAGGCCGGGCGCCCCAACCTCTTCATCAAGATCCCCGGCACGACCGAGGGCCTGCCGGCCATCGAGGAGGCGATCTTCGCCGGCGTGCCCGTCAACGTCACGCTGCTGTTCACCGCCGACCACTACATCGCGGCCGCGGACGCCTACATGAAGGGCCTGGAACGCCGCATCGACGCTGGGCTCGACGCTGGTGTCGCCTCGGTCGCCTCGCTCTTCCTCAGCCGCTGGGACGTGGCCGTGGCCGAGGAGGTCCCTGCCGAGCTGCGCAACAAGCTTGGGCTGGCGGTCGGCCGTGATGCCTACCGTGTCTACCGCGAGCTCACCGACAGCGACCGCTGGCAGCGTCTCGCCAACCACGGCGCCCGGCCCCAACGGCTGCTCTACGCCAGCACCGGCACCAAGGACCCCGACGCTCCCGACACGCTCTACATCAGCGGCTTCGCCTCGCCCAACACCGTCAACACCATGCCCGAAGGCACGCTGCTCGCATTCGCCGACCACGGGGAAGTGCCGCCGCTGCTCGATCCGGCCGGTGGCGACGCGGCCGAGATGATGGGGCGCTTCGGCGAGGCCGGCATCGACCTCACGGCGCTCGGCCGGCAGCTGCAGCAAGAAGGCGCCGACGCCTTCGTCGCTTCCTGGAACCAGCTCATCGAGCGCATCGCCACCAAGGGTGGCGAGCTCCTCGCCAGCCGATGAGCACGGAAGCGACCACCATCGGGTTGCGAGAGCGGGACGCGTGGCAGGCGCTGACACACCATCACGCCCAGACGGCGAACGTCCATCTGCGAGAGCTGTTCGCCACCGATCCGCAGCGTGGCGAACGCCTCTCGCTGGAGGCTGGCGGCCTGTTCTTGGACTACTCCAAGAACCGAGTCACCGACGAGACGCTGCGCCTGCTCGTGGCACTCGCCGGAGAGGTGGACCTTGCCGGTCGCATCGAGGCCATGTTCCGAGGCGACCGCATCAACGTGACCGAGGACCGGGCCGTGCTGCACGTGGCCCTGCGCGCACCCCGCGACAGCGTCGTCCGCCTCGGCGGCATGACGTCGTGGCAGGCGTCCACGAGGTGCTCGATCGCATGTCGGTATTCGCCGCACGGGTGCGCGACGGCAGCTGGACCGGCCATACCGGTTCGCGCATCCGCAATATCGTCAACATCGGCATCGGCGGCTCCGACCTGGGCCCGGTCATGGCCTATGAGGCCCTGCGCCACTACTCGATGCGGGACCTCACCTTCCGCTTCGTCTCCAACGTCGATGGTACCGATATCGCCGAGGCCACCCGTGACCTGGACCCGGCAGAGACGCTGTTCATCGTCGCGTCGAAGACGTTCACCACGCTCGAGACGATCCGCAATGCGCGGACGGCGCGGGCATGGCTGATCAACGGTCTTGGCGATGAAGCGGCTGTAGCGAAGCACTTCGTGGCGGTGTCGACCAATGCCGACGCGGTTGCGGCCTTCGGCATCGACACGGCCAACATGTTCGGCTTCTGGGACTGGGTCGGCGGCCGCTATTCCATGACCTCGGCCATCGGACTCTCGACGATGATCGCCATCGGGCCCGACCACTTCAGCGAGATGCTCGCTGGCTTCCATGAGATGGACGAGCACTTCCGGACCGCGCCGTTCGAGCGCAACCTCCCTGTGCTGCTCGGCCTGCTCGCCGTCTGGTACACCGACTTCCTGGGGGCCGAGTCGGTCGCGGTGTTGCCCTACGACCAGTACCTCAAGCGCTTCCCGGCGTACCTCCAGCAGCTAACGATGGAATCCAACGGCAAGCGCGTCACGCTCCATGGCACCCCCGTCGACTATCCGACCGGCCCGATCTACTGGGGCGAGCCCGGCACCAACGGGCAGCACTCGTTCTACCAGCTCATCCACCAGGGCACGCGCCTCATCCCAGTCGACTTCATCGCCTTCGCGCAGTCACTCAACCCCGTGGCCGACCATCACGACTTGCTCAACGCCAACGTCTTCGCCCAGGCCGAGGCGCTGGCCTTCGGCAAGACCGAGGAGCAGGTGCGGGCCGAGGGCACGCCCGCGGCTCTGGTGCCCCACCGCGTCTTCCCTGGCAACCGGCCCTCGAACACCATCCTCGCTGAGCGCCTCGACCCACCGACGCTGGGACGCCTCGTTGCGCTCTATGAGCACAGCGTCTTCACGCAGGGCGTGGTCTGGGGCATCGACTCCTTCGATCAATGGGGCGTCGAGCTGGGCAAGGTGCTGGCCAAGGCGGTCGCGGCGGAGCTGATGGCCGGCAAGGAGCCGGAGCTTGGGCACGACTCCTCCACCAACGCGCTGATCCGCCGCTACAGGCGCCTGCGCCGGAGCGGCACGGCTGGGGCTTGACCGCTCGACCTGCGAACGGAGACGAGAAGGAATCGACGCGGAACGAGGCATGAAGCGCGACGACCTGCGCCAGCACGCTGGACGCTCCCTCGTGTGACAGGCGGGTGACCATGGTGTGACGTCAGTATCGCGCACAGCGGACTGCGCCGCTGACCCCTGCGAAGCATCCGATACACTCCAGCGGCCGATGGCGAAGGAGACACCGGCCAGCGCCACGAAGGCTGAGAGGATGAGTGCCACGTCGGCGGCGCGGGATCGCGTTCGCGACCGCGTCGGCGCCGGGAGTGGCGCCGACTGCATGGGCGCGTCGGGCGTCGGGGCCATCGGCTGCGGGGACGTCGGATGGCATGACCACGTACGGCGGAGACATGGAGCCGGGCGGCGGCATCGGGACCCAGGTCGGCGGGTCTCCCGGTCGGTACCCGGTTCCGACGTTCGGCTGCGTCTGCCACGGCCCAACGGGGCCCGTGCCACCACCGTCCGGAACGGTCGGCGGCGACGTGGTGCGCGGTTCGGTCATGAGCTGTTCCTTGCCTGTGTGGTATGGAGACCCTTACTCGTAGTGAAGGGCCGTGATGGGATCAAGGCGGGCCGCCTGCCTCGCCGGCCAGACGCCGAAGATGACACCGATGGCCACGCTGAAGCCGACCGCCAGGATGATGGTGGGGACGTCGAGGGCGACATCCCACTCGGCGAACGTGCCGATGAGGAATGTGACCGCCACGCCCAAGACCACGCCGATGAGGCCACCGATGAGGCTGAGGGTGACGGACTCGACGAGGAACTGGCTCAGGATGTCTCGGCTGCGGGCACCGATGGACTTGCGGATGCCGATCTCGCGCGTCCTCTCGCGAACGGAGACCAGCATGATGTTCATGATCCCGATGCCGCCGACGATCAGCGAGATCGAGGCGATGCCCGCGAGCATGAGCGTGAGCGTGTCGTTTACCGCCGATGCCGTTTCGAGCAGCTGGGCCTGGTCGAGGATCTGGAAATCGGCGGCGGCGGTCACGGCCAGCCCGTGATCGTTTCGGAGCAACTCGGTGATGGCCGACTTGGCCGCGTCGATATCAGCGGCGGATGCCGCGCTGACGGCGATGGTGCGCACGATGTCCGAGCCCGAGAAGTACTTCTGCAGCGTCGTCACCGGGATGAGGACCTGGTCATCGGGATCCTGGAAGCCTGAGCCTCCCTTGGCCTGCAGGATGCCGGTGACGACGAAGGGCAGTCCACCGATCTTGATCTGCGTGCCGATGGCATCGGCACCGAGTCCCAGGTCGTCTGCCGTCGATGCCCCGAGGACAGCGACCCGCAGTTCGTTCTCGACGGCCAGGTCGGTCAGTCCCGAGCCCTGCCAGAGCTGGAAGTTGCGCACCGCGGGGTAGTCCTCCGTGGTCCCCAGGATGGTCGTGGTGGTGTTGCTGTCGCCGGCCACGACAAGCTGGGAAGATGAAGTCTCCGGTGCCACCCCCGCCAGCACGGAGAGCGAACCGAGCGCCTCCGCGTCCGCCAGTGTCAGTGACTGCGCCGAGCCAGCCGCTCCGAAGGTGCCGCGCTGTTGGGACGACCCGGGATTGATGGTCAGCAGGTTCGTGCCCGATCCGGCCAGTCGATCGGTGATGTTCGCAGTCGAACCCTGGCCCACGGCCACGAGGGCCACGACCGAGGCGACACCGATGATCACGCCGAGCATGGTGAGCGAGGTGCGCAGACGACTGGAACGCAGGCGGTCCAGCGCCAGGCTGATCATGTCGAAGGTCTTCACGCCGCTACCAGCCCGTCGCGGATGTGGATCTGGCGGCTGGCTTGAGCAGCCACCTCGGCCTCGTGGGTGATGAGCACGATGGTGCGTCCGGATCGATGCAGCTCGTGGAGCAGGGCCAGGACATCTGCACCGGAGCGAGTGTCCAGGTTACCGGTCGGCTCGTCGGCAAGGATGAGGGCAGGGTTGGTGACGATGGCGCGGGCGACGGCGACACGCTGTTGCTGTCCGCCTGAGAGTTCGGTCGGCTCATGGTCCATCCGCTCACCGAGGCCCAGGCGCTGGGGAGCGTCGGCGGCGAGCTTGCGCCGCTTCCCCGGTGCCACGCCCTGGTACATGAGAGGGGCTGCCAGCCCGTCGTCGTCCAGCCCGGCCACATCCGTGCCGGCCAGCCGATACGCGCCCGACGTCGGTCGGTCGAGGCAGCCGATGATGTTCATCAGCGTCGACTTGCCGGAACCGGAAGGTCCGACGATGGCGACGAACTCCCCCTCTTGGACTCGGATGTCGACGCCGGCGAGGGCGTGGACCTGGACGCGGCCGGTGTCGTAGACCCGGGTCACAGCCTGGAGCTCGATGATGGGCGGTCGGGGCGGGACTGCTGGCGTGGCCCGATCGACGGGTGTCGCGACGGACGGTACCCAAGGGACCGACCCTTGCCTGACGATGCTGTGTTGCATCACGGTCGGAATCCACCTGGGGGTCCGCCGCCGGCCAGACCCTCGAAGGCGCGGCCCCCAAGACTCTGGCTCTGGCTGGAGACCGCGGAGGTCACGCGGTCGGCACTGGTTCCCACGATGACTTGCTCGCCGGCAGTGAGCCCGGACTGGATCTCAGCCAAGGTCTCGGTGACGAGACCGACGGTCACAGGCCGGATCTCGACACCGCCGCCGCTCGTGGCGACGCGGACCGCGTAGTTGCCGTTGGAACCCATGAGTGCCACGGCCGGCACCGCGACGACATCGGCGGCCTGGGCGATGGTGATCTCGACGTCGCTGCTCATGCCGGGCCTGATGGTCTCCGCGGGATCGCTCAGTGTGACGGTGACCGGGTAGGTCACGACGCTGCTGGTGGTCCCGGTCGTGGTCGGAGCGACCGAGGTGACCGTGCCCGCGACATCGAGGTCGAGCGCGTCGATACTCACGACAGCCGGCTGGCCCACGGCCACCGAACTGATATCCGACTCGACGACGTCGGCGACGACCTCAAGGGTGGCGCTATCGACGAGGATGGCGCCCGACGCGGGCGCCGCGAGTCCGGGCGCGATGTTGACCTCGGAGACGATACCGTCGACGGGCGACACGATCTGCGCCAGCTGAAGCTGTTCGTTGAGGTCGTCGAGCTGGGACTCAAGATCGGACACCGACGCCTGGGCCTGTCCCACCGCGACGGTCTCCTGGGGGTAGTCGCCCTTGAGCTGCGCCGCCAGGTCATCCCGCAGCCGTTTGGCGGCTCGCAGCTGGTCCTGCGCCTGGATGTAGGCCACCTTGGCCTGACGCTTGAGGGTGCCGGCAGCGGCATCGCTGCGTGCGACCTTGGCATTCTTCTGCGACAGGACAGCCGCCTCGACCGCAGTCTTGGCGTCGGTGAGCTGCTGTCGCGTCTGGGTCCTGGCGCTCGACAATGCGTCCTCGGCCTGGGTCAGCGAAAGGCGCGCCAGGTCGAGGCTGGTCTCAGCGTCCGCGATCTGCGACTCGAGGTCGGAAGTGTCAGCCCGGGCCAACGTCTCCCCCGCCGTGACGCGGTCCCCGGGACTGACGAGGATGTCGTCGACCGTCCAGCTCAGGTCGGTCGTGCCCGTCGAGACGGCAGCGTCGGCCAGCTGCGGTTCAGTACCGAAGGCGAGAGCGTACGTCGCCGCTGATGCCACGGTGCCGGTGGCCGCTGAGCTGCGGGTGACGTCGGTCAGCCGGGCGGCTTGCGTCAGATAGCTGCTCGTGGCGGCCTGAGTGCCGCCCAGGCCCACCGTCGATACGAAGACCGCGCCGACACCTACCGCAAGCAGGCCGGCGGCAGCCAGCCAAGTCAACCACCTGGTCACCGGCCACCTCCATGCGAGAGGATTGCGGTGACGTCAGGGCGATCGGGGCATCGGTGTTGGTGGGGGCAGTACATGGTGGCTCTCCAGGGCGTCATCGAGGTAATGGACCCCAACCTATCGATCACACCTTTCGGGAGGGTTACGGTGACCGGCAGGCATGAATGGCCCCCGCGAGCATCTATTTTCGCGAGCGACCCGAGAGTCCTCAGATAGATGGGGGCATCAGACGATGACCGAGATGAGACGAGACCTGTCCGGCCGGAACGCGGGCCGCAAGCGACCTGGACGTCATGGCGCATCGGGAGGCTGGGGTGTCGCTCGCATGTCCCGGGGCGGCGGATAGACCGAGCGGGCGATCGTCGTCGAGACCCAGCCGATGGTCCATCCCAGGAAGATCACGATCAGATGCTGGTCATGCGCGGGCGAGAAGGACAGCCTCGCCACCAGCAGGATCACGGCCCAGATGATGAAGGCACCGATGGAGTAGGCCCGGTAGGTGAACGACCTGTCCGCCCTGCGGTCCACCCAGTCGCGATACCGCGCGATCGAGGAGGTGACCCAGGCGATGACCCACCCCAGGGCCACGAGGACGAGGTTCTGCACGTGGTCCGGTGCCAGCAGTGCCACCGCGGGGAGGGCGACGGCCCACACGACGAACGCGCCGATGGAGTACGTCCGATAGCTGGAGCGTCTGGTCATCGGATGGCTCCTACAGCAGTCTCGGGACCAGCAGCACGGTGCCGACGAGGAACATCACCAGCGAACCGACGAAGGCCGGGCCGATCCAGCCGCTGGCCGTGAACATGTCGAGAGTGCGGGCGTCCGGGACGTACCTGTCCCGGTAGACGAGCCAGAGCAGGACCATCACCGCCACCCAGGGCAGGCGCACGAGGAGCAGGTCGAACGGGAGGTCGTTGAAGGTGACGCCCGTCAGCGCGAGCGTCACCTCGCCAGACATGCACTGATCCGTGTTCGTGGTGGCTGCAGCGGCGGCTTCTTGACCGGGTGACGCGGATGGGACCAGGGTCAGGTCAGGCGCCTGTGACGGACCTGGACTCGGAGCGACCGCTCCGACTGTCTGTCCGCTGTCGGTCAGACACGTGTCGATGGCATGTCCGAGCAGACTCACGGATGTCCAGATGGCCCAGACCGCCACCACGAGCAGCAGCAGCGTGAGTGCGACGCTTCGTTGGGACGTGGCCCCGCCGGGTGGACTCTCGCCAGCTGGTCGGTCCGGGGTGCCGGGGATGGCGGGATCCGTCATCGATCCGCCTCCTCCCCGAGCACCGTGGGGGCTGGTGGGACTCTGCCATGGCCTCCTCTCCGGAGTCTACGCCGGCCGAGTAGCAGTGGGGCTCCGGCGGCGCCTTCGAGGTCGACCCAGGTCGAGCATCGGGGCCATGAGTGTTGGGGGTCGTGCACGGACGTCCTTCCCTCCTCCTCGCGCGTCGGTCTGGGTCGGCACCATCGGCGCTGCATCCGCACGTAAGGAGTCAGGAGCGCCACATCGAGCGTGACGCCTCTGGATCAGGGAATCGAAGGTTCGAATCCTTCCTCGCCAGCCATTCCTCTGAGCATGACGCTGTCCCACCCGCCGTACCTCCAGGCGCTCTGCCGTTCGCCCGAGAATGCTCGAGGCGCTCCAGGATCAGCCCGCGATCGGCGTGCTCGAGGCGCTCCCGCAGCGCCATGATCGATGCCTCCACCGGACAGTGGAACGAGGGCTCCAGTCCATTCGCCTGGGTCAAGGGTCGCCGACCAGATCCTGGCCAAAGCCGTGCGCAAGCCCCGAATGACCAGCGAATCGGGACACTAGATGTAGTTCACCTAGGCCGACCGGGACAGCTTGATGTCCAGCACCGGTGTGCCATCGATGGCATCGAGCCCCTCGACCAGCAGCGTCGTGTCCTCGATCCCAAGCAGACGCACGTCCGAGATGGCGAGGCGCGAGAGGCGGTCGGGCGTACGGGACGCGAAGACACCGACCTCTTTGCCGTCCAGTCCCCGCTCGAAGCGCGACCGGATCGCACGTGCCTGGTGCAGGTAGTAGACGATGACGAGGCGCGCTTCCTCTTCCAGCCGGTGCATGAACCGCTGCTGCGATGCCAGCAGCTCGATCCGTGAGGGCACGTCCCGGCCCCGCAGGCCAAAGTCGCTGTCGTCCCGCTCCTGGCTGTTGACCACGAAGCCGATGGGGTAGATCTCCACCGGTCGCAACTCGCCAAAGAGACAGTTGCGACAGACCACGGCGTCGTCGATGACCCAGACGTCATCCTCGCAGCGCCGCAGGCCGCACTCGGCGCAGGTGACGCGTCTCACCCGATCCGTCGGTCCGCTGGATCTGACCGGTGCTTCTCTAGCCAGAGGCGATGGTGGTAGGACCCCTCCCTGAGCAACTTGCCGGTGCACTCCGGACACCGCGCCTCCTCGCAGCGCAACCCTCGGTGGTGCGGCACGCGTCGCCCACAGCGCGGGCAGACGCAGTAGCCGCCCGGTCCAAGGCGACCTCGCTCCTCTTCGGCCTCGTGGTTCACTATGCCTGTCACATCTACATGCTAACAGCACATAGATGCCAGAGAACCCTGGGGACTTCGCCGGTCCTTCCGGGCCACCAAGAGGCGGGCGAGATCACGCGCTGAAAGCTCGGCGGCCCCGAGCAGGCAACGGGCAGCAGCGCAGGCAAACGTCGGATCCGGGGGTCGACCGTCGCTTTTCGGGGCAAGTCAACTTGCATGATGCCGCCGGCGAGCCCCCCAGACAGCGTCCCACGAGCGCTGGTAGGCTCGTGACGTAGACGATCCAATCATGCCGGAACCCCCGCTGGCAGCGACTCGAATGAAGGAGTGTGCTGATGCCGAGGGCCGCGCGTGACTTGATGGCAGTCCTCACCGCAGCGTTGCCCAGCGGTGCCCTGGCTATCGGGGTGCTGGCACAGTCCGACCAGGCCGAGGTCGCCGCGCTCCACGAGTTCCGCGCGGTGTTCGCCGATGAGTCGGCCGAAACCCAGGCCTGGCTCGACGCCTACGACGAGCACATCCAGGGAGCCGACTGGTACGTCATCGGCACCCCGGAACCCACGCCCGAACCGACCGCCGAGCCGGACGAATCACTGGCGCCCGATCCCCTCGCCGACGTGTAGCCGAGGACCACCATGAAGCGAGCCCTGACCGCACTGATGTCCACGATCCTGGCGGCGGCGACGCTGTCTACACCATCGCTGGCCCAGGACGAGGTGCTCACCGATCTGATCTCCGATATCGACCGTTCGACGGCCGAGGTCCAAGCCGAGCTGGCCTCCATCGACGAGCACATCGCTGACGACGACTGGATGGTCTTCGAGTCAGCCAGCCAGGGCCTTGTGCAGATCGACCTCGGTGAGACCCGTCGCTGGATCCCACTCGTGCTAGCCCTGCGCGAAGGCCCGGCCGATCTGACCCGGCCGGAGACGATCGGCGCTGCTGCTGACGTAGTGCCCGACCTTTGGAAGGCCTCGCTCCTGCTCGGCGACGCGCCCTCGACGGTGCTGGAGCTGGGTCCGGACGCCACCATCGCCTGGCTCCGTGAGCACTTCGCTGACTCGCAGTCGCCAGACCAGAAGCGCACGGTCTACGAGGCCCACCGGGCACGGCTGCTCACGGAGCTTGAGGCGTTGCGCACGACGCACGAGGTCTTCAGCGCGGAGCTCAGCGCGCGCGAGACGGCCGGGACCGAGGATGCATCCCAGACCGAGACCGCCCAGACGGAGACGCTCGAGATCGAGGAGCTGGTGTCGCGAGATCGTCGAACACGAGACGCTGATGACCGAGGACGGCAATATCACGCTCGGACCCGGTGCACCGGCTCTCGACGAACTCCCCGAGTGGTGCCGCGACCAGTTGCTGGTGAAGCTGCTCGACCTGGAGACGCCGGCGCCAGATACCGAGATCTTCGCCGAGGAACCCGTGCGCTGCGGCGAGGACACGCTCGAGTGGGCGACCGACCCGTCGGTCGACGAGCTCCGCTGGAACGGCGTCTGGGAGTACTACGGTGAAGCCGGCCTGACCTTGAACCGCGTGGGCGACGTCATCTGCGCCACCTACGGCAGTGGGGACGGCTGGATGAAGCTGGCCATCGTCGATGACAGCACGCTCATTGGCCACTGGTATGAGGGTGATCACGCAGTGACCTGTGACGAGCCTCGTGACGGCACCGACCATTGGGGCTGGGTGGAGTTCCGCTTCGACGACACGTTCGAGTCCTACGACGGGCGGCTCGGTGTCTGTGACGGGCCAGCGCTCGACTTCCTGCAGGGAAGCCGCGCGCGATGACGCGCGCACTGCGCGGCCTCCTGGCCACCCTGCTGGCCACGTGCCTGGCGGCCGGAGCGAGCGCCTCGGCTGACGACGATGAGTTCTTCGGACTCCTGCTCGAGACACAACGCCACGTCAACGAGGCCGTCGACGAGGTCCTCGCGGAGCGAGATGCCATCAGCGGCCGCATCGAGAGCGACGACTGGCTCGTCTTCCCGACGAGCAGCGGGGTCGTTGAGGTCGACCTCAACGACCTGGATGGCTACATCCCGCTCGCGCAGCAGATGCTCGCCGTCGATCCCGAGCTCAAGGCAACGGTGCTCGGGACCCTCAAGCAGGCGAACCCCGAAGCCTGGGAGGCGCTTGTCGTGCTCGACTTCGTCGGTATCGAGAACATCCCCCCAACCGCCATCAGCGCCTGGGTGCGCGCCCAGTTCGGTCAGACGGTTGACGACAAGCGCCGTGCATACGAGGATCGCTTCAACAAGCTCAACGACGAGTTCCTGACTCTGGTTGCCCTCGAGCGGGACATCTCGCGCGAGCTCGCCAAGCTCCAAGACGAAGCGGCCGCGTCACCATCGGTGTCCGCCGGGCCGAGTGCCGGGCCCTCCGTCGAACCGTCCGCTGAACCGAGCGTCGAACCGTCGGTCGAACCCACCGCAAGATCGGAGCCGAGCCATTGTCCCGAGTCCGACATGTGGTGTGAAGGCTCCACGGGTGCTGCCGGCATCGAGTACGACGCGTTGAGGGGCCTGACGCACTGTGACGAGGGCGATGAGGCCTGCGACGGACCGACCCCCGAGCCGGAGTGGGAGATCGAGTCTTCCCGCGACCGAGGAGGAGGTCTTGCCCAGCTCGCGGCCTGGCGGTGATGACCAAGTCGCGTCCGCTGACTTCTACCTCGGAGACTGGCAGACCGACATCGGCCTGCTGCACATCGAGAACGTGGGGACGAAACTGGCAGGAACCCTTCGCTCGGACGCCGGCGTGGCCCAGGTCGATGTCGTCGAGGCTGATGAGCGCTACCTGAGAGCCGACTTCTACGGGCCCATCGACGCGCCCTGGCTGCACGGCCTGGCCAGCGGCCCCGAGGAGTGCTCCGAAGCTCGACACGGGACCACCTACTGGGGGACCCTGAGCCTGCGCCCCTGGGGGGACGGCGAGATCCGCGGCACCTGGGCGCCCTGCGATCCGGAGTGGCAGCGACGCGTCCACCTGTATTCGACGACCTGGGTCAATGACATCGCGGGAACGCGCATCGTCGAGGATCGCGAGCCCGCCAGCGACGTGTCCAGCGATAGCTGGAACGGCATCTGGTCTACGAACCTCGGAGAACTCGAACTCACCGTCTTTCGAGGTGTCGTCAACGGCAGCTTCGACGGTGAAGCATCGGCGGACTTCAAGCACGCCTGGGCGACCCTGTATCAACAGGCTGGCGATCCGGGATCCATCGCCGGCAAGTGGATGGGCGAATACGGCACGCACCCCTGTCGCGAGCGCCCCGGAGGGGTCGACTACTGGGGCTACATGTGGCTGGAGCGCGACGGGTCGGGCGACGGGTTCACCGGTGGCTTCGACTACTGCGCCGAACAAGATGGCGGCTCGATCAGCGGCCACATGATCACCAGGACCAATCCACCTCGGCATGCTGATGGCGAGCTGACGGACTAGACGCAAGTACGAAGCGCCATGACACACGTCCTGGGAGTCGGCCAGAGCCTCCGCACTGATGCCGGTCAAAACGGGCGGCCATCATCCACCAGAAGAGGCGAGAGTTGGCGATGTCCACGGGGCTCTTGGTCTTGCGCTCGCGGGGTGCGAACACACGGGAATACCGATGCACAACCGATCGCCAGGCGCTCTACGCTCTCCGTCGTGAACTGTCTCCCCTGCCCTGCCGGGGAGGCGCCAGTCGCGAGCATCCGCAGATGATGAGTCGGGAGAGGGGTCTTGAGCGTGACGCCTCTGGATCAGGGGATCGAAGGTTCGAATCCTTGCTCGCGCTAGCCGTTCCTTCTGTCTGGGCGTGATCCAGGCACCTGATGGTGCTGTCTCAGCCGATCAGGTCGCGTAGCTACCGTGGTTCTTCACCGCGGCGACGAAGGCTTCCACATGCTCGACCGAGACATCGGCCTGCAGGATGTGGGCCGGTGAGCAGAGGTAGCCGCCTCCTTCGCCGAGGATCCGGATCTTCTCGGCCACATCGGCCTCGATAGCCTCCGGCGGCCCCTGGGGCAGCAGCGCCTGCTGGTCGATGGCGCCCCAGAACGCCATCCTGTCTCCGAACTGGTCCTTCAGCTCCTGCGGATCGTGGCCAGGCACATTGGGCTGGACCGGATTGAAGACCTGCATGCCGATATCCGCCAACTCGCCGAGGATGGGGGCAACGGCGCCGTCGCAGTGGTAGGCGATGATCACCTCGGGGTTGATGGACTTGACCTCCTGCCACATCTCGGCATATCGAGGCTTGAAGATATCCCGCCACATCACCGGGGAGATCAACATGCCGGCCTGAGACCCGAAGTCGTCGCCGAACCAGAGCACGTCGACACCGACATCCAACAGCTGCCTGGCGATGCCGATGCTGAACTCCTTGAGCGAGTCGATCAGCACCTCGACATAGTCCTCACCCATGGACATGTCGAACATGAACTTCTCCATGCCCACAAGGGACCATGACATCTCGAACAGGCCCCACTCCACGTCACCGATGACGGCGTAGTCGTGCTTGTACTTCTCCGTGTCCATCCGAGCGTCCTCGAACCGGCCCTGCGCATAGGAATCCGGGAATGGATGGTTCCGAACATCCTGGACACTGGTGGCGTTCCTCAGCGGGGCCTCGACCGTCTGCATGTACAGCGGACCCTGCTCCATGCGCAGGCCGAACTCATTGATGATCTGGCCCTCCTGGGGGATCGGGTGGCTGTAGCCGCTGGGCAGTCCGCCGCCCACGATCACACAATCACTGCCCATGGCGGTGCGCAGCTCATTGGCCGAGATGCGGTAGGTCAGGTCTTCGAAGTACGAAGTGGTGTAATGGACGGGGATGTCGTAACGCTCCCCGAAGGAGTCCAGTAGCGACCGGCACAGATCGAACTGCACCGGGACCCTGTCTGGGAGTCCGGTACGCCTCAAGGTCGTCAGAAGGCGCTCACGAGAATCCACCTGCAGTCCTCCTCTGGGTCCAGCTGAGCGATCGATCGCTCGAGGTATCTCACCTGCATCTGCTCCGCAACCTCGCGCTGGGCAAGGACCAGGAGCCGTGACCCGCCAATACTAGGCGGAGATGCGGCGCGGGACTCGGGATAGCTCCATGGTCAGCGCCACCGCCCGACCAGCACGTGCTCATCGTGGGCAGCTATATCGGGACCACGGCGTGCGGCAGCCACCCGGCGCCGCTGTGGCACGGTGCCACGAAGCGCTTCAGCAGCGTCAGCCGGGCCAGCGCGGCACGGTCCTCGAAGCAGTCGCCAAGATGGTTGCCCCTCATCTTCGGTCTGATCATCCCCGTGAACGAAGCCCAACGGCCCTCGCCTGCTGGAGACCGACGTTCCATCCTCGAAGTGGAACGGTGCACCGCATGCGCGGCGCGGGATCGGCGGCCACTCGGCTCGCACCCGCAGGAACGCAGCAGACACCGACAAGGGGTGAACGGACATGACTGGCACACCGATCGATCTCGCATTGACAGCCCGGGCACTCGTCGCACCCGGCAAGGGCATCCTCGCCGCAGACGAGTCGACCCCGACCATCGAGAAGCGCTTCCGCTCCGTCGGCGTGGGATCGACGGAGGAAAATCGTCAGGCGTATCGGGAGATGCTGTTCACCGCGCCCGGCGTGGAGGCACACATCAGTGGAGTGATCCTCTTCGACGAGACGATCCGCCAGGCGAGCTCTGACGGCACCCCGTTCGCCGAACTGCTCGCGTCTCGCGGGATCATCCCTGGCATCAAGGTCGACAGGGGCGCGAAGGCCCTCGCTGGCCTGCCCGGCGAGAAGGTCACCGAAGGCCTGGATGGCCTCCGCGAGCGCCTGGCCGAGTATCACGACCTCGGTGCTCGGTTCACGAAGTGGCGAGCCGTCCTCACCATCGGGCCCGGAACACCGACCCGGGCCTGTATCAGGGCGAATGCGGTCGAGCTCGCGCGGTTCGCCGCTCTTTCGCAGGAGGCGAATCTCGTGCCCGTCGTCGAACCCGAGGTCCTGATGGATGGGGACCACACCATCGAGCGCAGCTACGAGGTGACCTCCGACGTGATCGCGGCGGTATTCGCCGAGCTCCATGCTCACCGGGTCCGACCGGAAGAGGCGCTCCTCAAGGTGAACATGGTGCTGTCAGGATACGAATGCCCGGAGCAGGCGACGAAGCACGACATCGCAGAGTGGACCCTTCGTTGCCTCAGCCGACACCTGCCACCAGCCGTGCCCGGGGTCGTCTTCCTCTCCGGCGGACAGTCGGAGGAGATGGCCACGGTCAATCTGGATGCCATCAATCGCACGGGTGTGCACCCGTGGCAACTGTCGTTCTCGTATGGGCGAGCCCTCCAGACCAGCGCATTGCGCGCGTGGGCCGATGAACCGACTGACGTCACACTCGCGCAGAGGGCCTTCCAGCGCCGCGCCGCAGAGACGGCCGCTGCACGCAGCGGGTCATACGAACCGGCTGCAGCCGCCGGGTGAGATACGACTCGTGTGATCTGGCGGTGCGCCGGAGCAGGATCGACCAGTGACGCCACGCCGGAGGCAGTGACCTCCTGGCGCGAGTCGGCTCGGTCAGCGTGGCGATCAGGAGACCCTCGGGCCGGTGGTCCACAATGGGGACCACGATCATGCAGGACAGACCCTACCCATCTCCCATCGCCGTCGTGCCGGGGTCGGCGAGCCGTCGTCTCGCAGTCGAGGTCGCCCACCAGCTCGGCCTCGAGCCGACCAGGACCCGTACGGAAGTCTTTCCCGATGGGGAGTGGGACGTGGCCATCGATGCGGGCGTGCAGGGGGCCGACACATACGTCGTCCAGTCGCTGGCGCCACCGGTCAACGACCATCTCGTCGAGCTGATGCTTCTCCTCGACGCTTGCCGGCGGGATGGGGCGGCACGGTTGACAGCCGTCGTGCCCTATCTCGGATATGCGCGCAAGGACCGACGGACTGCCCCAGGGGAAGCGGTGAGTCTGCGCGTGGTCGCCGATGTACTGGCGTCGTCGGGCGCCGAGCGGATCGTGCTCGTGGACCCGCACGTCCCCCAGATGGACTCGATCTTCTCGATCCCTCTCGAGGTGGTGAGCGCGGTGCCACTCCTGGCTGCTGCGATCGCGCCAGTCATCCCCGATGATGCCATCGTCGTCGCGCCGGATCTCGGTGCCGTACATCTGGCTGAGCGATATGCGTCCGAACTCGGTCTCGAAGGCGTCGGCATCGTTCGCAAGACGCGGCGCTCCGGCCGGGATGTGGAGATCAGCGGTCTCATCGGTCATCTCCGGGACCGCGCCGTCCTGCTGATCGACGACATGGTCAGCACGGGCTCCACCCTTGAGGCAGCTGCCACGAGGGTCCTGTCTGAGTGGTCGGCACCATCTCTGGCCGTGGCCGCCACTCATGGCCTGTTCATGGGTGACGCCGCGCGACACCTTGACCGCTTGCCCCTCGTGGCGATGGTGACCTCCGATAGCGTGACCCCAGCGGCCCTGCCATCGGTCTGCCGCACGGTCCCGCTCGACGGCCTCCTGGCGGACGCTGTTCGGCGCCTCTGCGGTCCGGGCATCGCCCGTTGAAGCAGGTGGCGGGCACGTCGGGAAGCGACATGGTGCCCGAAGGGCCGCGTGTGGAGCGGATGCTGACGCTGCTTCGTCACGGGCAGAGCACCTGGAACGCCGCGAACCGCTTCACTGGGTGGACGGATGTGGACCTCTCCGACGCTGGCGTGGCGGAGGCACACCGCGCCGCGAGGCTGCTCCAGGATCACGGTCTCGCGTTCGACATCGCCTTCTCATCGGTCCTCAGGCGAGCGATCCGCACACTGTGGCTCATCCAGGACGACCTGGACCGGATGTGGGTCCCGGTCCATCTCAGCTGGCGCCTCAACGAGCGCCACTACGGTGCCCTCCAGGGCTTGGACAAGGCGGAGACCGCGGCAAGGTTCGGCAGCGACCAAGTGCACCGCTGGCGCCGCAGCTACCGGACCCGGCCGCCGGCCCTGGAGCTGGACGATCCGCGCTATCCCGGGGGTGACCCGCGATACGCGACGTTGCAGCCCGAGGACGTGCCCCGGTCCGAATCGCTCGAAGACACCGTGTTGCGGGTCGCGCCCTATTGGAAGGACTCGATCGCGCCCCGGCTCGACGCTGGCGAGCGGGTCCTTATCGTCGCGCACGGCAACAGCCTGCGCGGGCTCGTGAAGTATCTTGATGGGTGGGGCGATGAGGAAGATCGCCGGGCTCGAGATCCCGACCGGGGTTCCTCTGGTGTATCGGCTCGACGCACGTCTCCGACCCATCGGACACGAGTACCTTGGCGACACGACCACGGCCGATGGGGCGATCGTGGCCACGGACGCGTCCGCTGACGCGTCATGACGCGGCGCCCGGTCCTGGTTGTGGCGAGCACGAACAGCCGCCCGTTGGGCCTGAGGAATGCGACAACGCGGTCGTCCTGGCGCTGGCAGGCTTGGCCGGCGCAGCCTGCTGGGCGTATGCCGCCTCACGCGGCCTGCTGCGGCCCGGGGTGTCCGCTGACGAGTATCGCCTGGGCCTGCTCAGGGGGCTGACCGCTCCGGTCGTGTTCCTCGTATCGCTGCTGGCACTACCCGTCGTGGGAACCTCCGCGACCGAGCTGCTCTGGTTGATGGTATTCCCGGCGCAATGGCTGGCCACCATGTGGGTGCGTCATTCGCCGACGCCGGTGGAGTCGGACGTCTGAAGGAGGCCGAGGCCGGCCTGGAGATCGTGGAACCTGTGGCTTCGCCAACGTGGAGACGGTCCACCGCCCCATCAGACAACGTAGTGCGCGTGCTCCTGAGCACCTCCCGCCAACGCTTCCCACTCGCGACCATCGGTGACGCCGCGCCCGAAGACGAACAGGACATCGCCGTCCCGGACAGTCTGGACCGATCAGAATTCATGGCTGCTTCACGCTCGCGGTGCGAATGTCGACGTGACAGAAGCGACAACGCGCACGTACCACCGTTCAAGGAGGTGGCCCCATGATCGCTATCCATCCTCAAGTCGACTTGGCACAGGAGTCCGCGGACCGATCCACACCCCGGGAATCCCGGATCGAGCTGGCGACGCCGACCGGCACGCTAGCGGGCACGTTGACCACCCCCGACGGTGGCTCCGACCAGGTGGCGCTGGTCATCGCTGGCTCTGGCCCCACGGATCGCGATGGCAACTCGGCGGCGCTGCCGGGCAGGAACGACTGCCTGAAGCTCCTGGCGTGGGGGCTAGCAGAGGCGGGGATATCGAGCCTGCGCTTCGACAAGCGCGGCGTGGGCGCGAGTGCCAAGACGCCGGAGCTTGACTTGCGCTTCGAGACCTTCGTCGATGACGGGGTTGCCTGGATGAGGCAACTCGAAGATACGCAGGACTTCCGGCACTTCAGCATCATCGGGCACAGCGAGGGCTCTCTTATCGGCGCGTTGGTCGCCCGGCGCGTCCCGATCGACGCTTTCATCTCCCTCGAGGGAACCGGCCGGCCGGCCCAGGACACGCTGATCGACCAGCTCAGGACCCAGCTACCACCGACGTTGATGACGGACGTCGTCGCCATCATCGAGCGGCTGGCGGCGGGCAAGGAGACC
This sequence comes from uncultured Chloroflexia bacterium, assembly GCA_963724095.1. Classification (GTDB taxonomy): domain Bacteria; phylum Chloroflexota; class Limnocylindria; order Limnocylindrales; family CSP1-4; genus JAFMJV01. The sequence continues at coordinate 985,403 of CAVRTH010000019.1, read as the reverse complement.
GATCCACTGCCGCAGGACGTAGCTGCGCTGCCGCCGCTGGCCGCCATGTTTCGCGCCAGCGTGCAGCCCTATCTCATCTCCTGGTTCCGCTACGACCCGGTAGCGGTGTTCGCTGCGCTGAGCGTTCCGATGCTCATCGTCCAGGGCAACCACGACCTGCAGACCGGCATCGACGATGCTGATCGCCTCGTCGCCGCCAATCCCCGGGCACGGCGTGTGGTGATCGGCGGCATGAACCATGTCTTGAAAGAGGCGTCCGAAGACCGTGGGGAGAACATCGCCACCTACAGCCGCCCTGATCTGGCACTGTCACCAGCCTTGGTCCCGGCCATGCTGGAGTTCCTGGCTGGCGACACGGCCGCGCGCGTGAAAGGAAGACGGAAATGGTCAGCCTGACGGTCAATGACGACGTGCTGGGCGTGAAGGTCCTGGGCGCCGACAGGTTGTGGGCGCTCAAGAGCCGCATGGACATCCCCCTCCGGAACGTCGCACGCATCAGTCGCGATCCCGGCCGCGTCGGACCGTGGTGGAGCGGTTTCCGGATGCTGGGTGTCTCACTTCCCGGCGTGATCAAGGCGGGCACGTTCTACGGCCACGGCAAGCGAACATTCTTCGACGTCCACGATCCCAGGAATGCGGTGGTCATCGAATTGAAGGACGACATCCTCAGCGAACTCGTCGTCGAGGTCGCGGACCCAGAGAGTGCCTTGGCCCAGGTACAGTCGGCGCTGGAGGAACAAGCCACGTGAGTCGCTGGTAGGAGCAGTCACCCGGGGACCGGCATGAGCGAGGGACGACGTAGCGTTCGTCGTCGGGAACCTCAGCGGTACTCGCGCTCGGGTGGGCCTTCGGGGGTGTCGAGGGGCAAGCGTGGGAATGGAGGGACCACCCGGGACCCGCCGACCATATCGCCACAGATAGGGGCGATATGGTCGGAGCCGTCGACCGTCTCCCCTGCCCCACCAGAGTGACGTTATGAACCACCCCGCACCATCGAGCACTGCGACTGGGCCATCGGCAGCTTCCGCTCAGGCCTCGAGACCGACCGTGCCGGCCAGGTGCTCGCAGACCTCGAACCCAAAGCCGTGCGAAGGTGGATCGCGAGCCTGACGCTGCCAGCGCTACTGACGGGTGCAGACCGGGCTGCGACCGCCCGGCTCCTGCCCCGCGACGAGCACACGCAGGTCGGGCTCGTCCCGCAAGAGCGTGGGCTGCGCCTTGGACCGGAGTGGTGGACCAGCTCTTTCCAGTCGGGGTGGACGACGTCTTCGGACATACCGGTTCGACTCCTTCTCGTTCCGGTCGCCAGGCCGATGACCATCGCGACGACCACGACGCGCAGGATGGGCAGGTCGAGGGCCCTGCACATCATCGGATAGCTGGCCAGTCGCGAGGTGCCGCACAACGTCGGTGCTCATCGCTGCCACGAGTCCGGCAGACCGTTTGGCACGGTACCACTCCGACATCCACCCGTGAGCCCGGGTCGACTCGTGGGTCCGCCCGTTGCGGTCGTGGCGGCTCGCCACTGCGTGGACTCCCCGTGGCGACTCGGCGGGGCGAATCGGCGATCGATCCCGGGCATCAGGCATCGGCAGCGTTCGGCTCGCTGATGCTCGGGCGAACGGCGTCCCGGACCGTCGCATCCGCGAGGCGCCCAAGGAGCGCGTCCTGGGCCGACGCGAACAGTTCGTGGACGTCGCACGGCCGATCGGGATCGCAGGTGCTGGAACTCAGCACGCATGTCCGGCGCCGCGCGTCCCCCTCCACCGCCTCGATGACCTCGAGCAATGAGATGCGCTCAGGTTCGCGGGCGAGGCGATAGCCCCCACCGCGCCCCCACGATGCCTGGACGAGGTCGGCACGGACGAGGTCCTGCATGATCTGCGGCAGGAATCGCGCCGGCACCCCCATCAGGCGTGCGATCTCCGGTGCCGGCAGCGGGCGACCGCTCGTATCACGGCCGAGACAGATCGCCGTCCGGATCGCGTAGTCGGCCCGGCGGGTCAGCTGCAATCGCATCGGCGCTCCTCATCCGTTCCACGAGAACGGGCCGAATGGCCCTGTCCCGCCACCATATACATCACTAAGTTACTTAGCGTTCTCTTCCAATGATAGTCCATGATCCGGAGGTCACATCGATGCGCCAACTCGACAACGCGACGATCGGGGGACCTGGCGTTCGCCGGACGAACACACGTCCGCGACATCGCTTCCTCGCAGGTTCGGCGTTCGCGCTCGCGACCCTGTTGCTGACGACGTTCATCGGCGGCGGCCCAGCGCTCGGCGCGGCCCCGATCGACGAGGTCATCCCCGAGCTCGTGCCCAAGGCCGAACTCCCCCTCGCGCCCGAGTCCGAGGTCAACGTCGCGTACGCCCCGAACGTCCCACCCGCGTCCGGCCGCACCGAGCCCGCCATCGTCGAGGTCGCCTTCGAGGTCGTCGAGAACGTGGCCACCATCGATCCCGCCACCGCTGTCGAGTACGAGACTTGGGGCTACCGCGTCCAGGGCGACGATGACGTCATCTCGGGCACTCCGGGGCCGATGATCCGGGCTCGCGTCGGCGATGTGCTGCGCTTCACCATCACCAACCCCGAGACCAATGCGATGCCGCACAGCGTGGACTTCCATGCGGTGACCGGGCAGGGCGGGGGTGCCGCCGACACGACGGTCGCGCCCGGGATGACGGCCACGATCGAGGCCCGCCTGCTCTACCCCGGGTTCTTCCTGTACCACTGCGCCTTCGGGGACGTGCCCGTGCACATCTCCCACGGCATGTACGGCGGCATCCTCGTGGACCCGGCCGAACCACTCCCGCCGGTCGAGCACGAGCTGTACATCGTCCAATCCGAGATCTACACCGACAGCACCGAGCCCGGTCTCGTGGGGACCGATCCTGCGGCCATCGAGGATGAGCAGCCCACGTACGTCGTCTTCAATGGCGCCAAGGGCGCGCTCACCGGCGAGAATGCCGCACACATGCGCGTCGGCGAACGGATGCGCATCTACTTCATCGACGCCGGGCTGAACCTCGACTCCAACTTCCACCCCATCGGCTCCCACTGGGACGTCGTCTATCCCGAGGCGGCCCTCCTGAACGCGCCGATCCGCGGGTCCCAGACGACACTCGTGCCGGCCGGCGGTGGGACGGTCGTCGAGCTCGTGGGTCGGGTGCCGAGCACCGTCCTCCTGGTGGACCACGCCTTGGCGCGCGCGTTCTACAAGGGAGCCCTGGGGCAGATCGTCATCGAGGGCGAACCCGACCCGGAGATCTTCGAGGCCACGCAAGCTGCGGGCTGAGCGAGGGCCCATAGGCGCCGCGTACCAGGCTCCCCCGGCAAGGTGCTCATACTTGGACAAGACACACCAGCGACACCGGAGTCCGATCATGCACATCCGCCACGACCGTATCGCCCGCGTCCAGGCGGGCATGCGCGAGCAGGGCCTCGTCGCCATCGTGATCATGAACCACGACGACTTCCGCTACCTCTTCGGCGAGGACCGCTCACAGCCGCGCGCCATCGTCCCCGCGACAGGCCCCGTCGAGATCGTCGCCTTCGCGGGAGAGGAACCCGAGCTCGCAGCCGGCCTCGACGACGGTCGCGTCCAGGTGTTCAGCACCGTCGGCGGACAGATCCACGACATCGTGGGGCGACTGAACGAGATCGCGGCGGCTGCCGACACACCGTCCGGGGAACGCCCCAGGGTCGGCATGCAGCAATGGTTCGACACCCCGGCGTTCCTCGTGGACATGTTCCGCAAGGTCAACCCCGGGCTCGAGCTGGTGACGTCTGATCCGGTCATGGACCCGCTGCGTGGCGTCAAGGATGCCGGTGAGCTGGAGCTCATGACCGAGGCTCAGCGCATCGCCGGCCTGGGTATGGACCGGGTGCGCGAGCTGCTCCGTCCCGGCGTGACCGCCCACGAGGTCGTGACCGAGGCGCTGTACGTGATGATGCGGGCGGGAGCCGAGACGACGAGCACGCCCCTGTGGGCCAACTTCGGCATCGAGAGCTGCATGCTCCACGGTCGCCAGAGCCCGGCGCCACTCCAGGCCGGTGAGCTGGCCGTCATCGACCTGACACCACAGGTCGAGGGCTACTGCGCGAACCTGGCGCGGACGTTCGTGCTGGGTGTGCCCGATGAGCGTCAGCAGCGCCTGTTCGACGCCTATCTCGAGGCGGTCGAGGCGGTGCGCGCGGCGATGGTGCCGGAAGTCACGCCGGCGCAGCTCGATGCGGTCGCCGGCAGAGGTCTACGCGCGCTACGACCTCGCCGAGTTCCACGTCTACGGTATCGGCCATGGCCTCGGGCTGCGCTTCGAGGAGACCCCCGCCCCGACGATCATCCCGCCCCACAAGAGCGTGCCCCTGCGCGAGGGCATGACGGTCACCATCGGCCACCCGGTCCTGGCCATCCCCGGCTTCGGCGGCGCACGCTTCGAGGACGTCTACCGGGTCACGCCGGCTGGTGGCGAGATCCTCTCGCCCTACCCGGTCGAGCCGGTCATCAGCATCTGAGCGGCTTGGCTGGCCGCCGGGACCGACCGGTCACGCAAGGAGCATCCCCATGAGCGAGACCCTGTTCCCCGATTGGCACGACCTGGTCCGATACGCCTCACCTGGCCCGCAGCCGACCATCCTGTGCGACGAGCCCGAGCTGCGCGTCCTGGTCGCCGGTCTCGAACCAGGTGGTCGGATCCTGGCCCATGCGGAACGCCAGGCCGTCTATCACTTCCTCCAGGGCGAGGGCATCATGGAGGTCGATGGCGCGCGTCACCGCGTGGCGGCGGGTGCGACCATCGTCGCGCCGGCCGGTTCGACCCGGGGCATGGAGGCCATCACCCGTCTGGCATTCCTGGCCGTGCGGGTCGGTCCCGAGCTGGCTGGCTGAACCGCGTCAGCGAGAACTCCGGGAACACCGAGAACATCCCGCGTCTCCATCCGAGACGAGGCCGGTAGCGTCACCTCATCGATCGTCTCCCCTGCCTTGCCGGGGCGACGCCAGCCGAGAGCATCCGCAGATGAGGAGCAAGGAGAGCCCGATCGAGCATGACGCCTCTGGATCAGGGAATCGGAGGTTCGAATCCTTCCTCGCCAGCCATCCCATTGAGCGTGAAACGGTCCCTCGGGCGCCCCGGAGGAGTCCTTCTCTTGGGCTGTGCCTCCCGTTTGTACCCCCACGGGACTGAGGACGGATCCCGGTCGCCTGCTTCGTGCTGTCGATGTGCTCCGCCTGGGCACTGGCTCATGGGAGGCCTCCGGCGCTCGAAGGTCTTCAGAGGCGCTGGCCCGAGTCCCGCCTTGGGTGCAGGACGAGGTCACGCCAGAGCGCTTGCGAGCCAGCGCAGTTTCGCCTGCTCGTGGAAGCCTCCTCCACCCTCATGGTCGTTGTAGGCGTACTCCACGATCTCCTTGGGCCCGCGATACCGGTTGTATGCGGCGTAGACGGTCGAAGGTGGGCAGGTCTGGTCCATCAAGCCCACCGAGAAGAGCGCTGGAGCCACGGCACGACGTGCCAGGATGGCAGCATCGAAGTACGACAGGGTCCTGGAGGCCTGCTCGACCTGATCGCGATGGACCCGAAGATACCGTGCGATCTCCGCGTAGGGGAGACTGTCCACGAGTGTTGTCGCGCGCGGGAAGTCACACAAGAAGGGTACGTCGGGGGCCACCGCGGACAGGTCGTTCACCAGCGCGGCGACGGCCAGTGTGATGCCACCCCCCTGGCTGCCGCCGGTCACGCCGACCCGTGCCGAGTCAACAGCCGGGTGGGCACGTGCCGCGTCTACCGCCCGGACCGCATCCGTGTAGACACGCCGGTAGTAGTAGGTCTCGGAGATCCTGGATCCCTTGCGTCATGAAGCCGGGGTAGGCAGGGCCGGATCCGGCGTCCGGGTCGGACGTATCACCGGCCGCAAACGCTGAACCCTGCCCGCGCGTGTCCATCACGAAGTGCGCGTAGCCCGCGTTCGCATAGAGGATGCGCTCATGGGGCAGCCCACGCCCGCCACCGTAGCCCTCGTACTGGACCACGACCGGCAGTGCGGTGCCCGGGTCGCGGGGCAGATGAAGCCAACCCTTGACCGTCGAGCCCCCGTACCCTGCGAACTCGACGTCATATGTCTCGATGAGCCGCAAGCCATTGTCGACCGGGCGGAAGGACGCCCGCAGGTCGTGACTGCGTGCCTCGAGGAGGGTTCGCTCCCAGAAGGCGTCGATATCGGGTGGCTCGACCAAGTCCGGGCTGTAGCGGCGTAGCTCATCGAGTGGCAGGTCGTAGCTGGCCATCAGCTTCTCCTCGGCTCTGGGTCCGCCCAAGGTGGCAAGGCCACGTAAACGCTCTTGATCCAGGAGTTGGACTCCACGGCCGCGCTACCTTGCTAGCGGTGCGTGTTGGCCGAGGTGTCCTTCACCATTCTCGGTCATCACAGGACAGCTGTGGAGCCACGTCTTTCCGGAGGATGCGACGGTCAACGTGGAAGAGCTCGAGCCAGAGGAAGGGGAATGGGAGAGCGTCGGCACGGGGACGGTCTGACGAGACGTGCCACGAACGATGGTCGGCATGAAGACGCCCTTCACGCCCTCCGCATGGTGGACGCTGCAGCTTAGATCCTCGTGGGTGCTCGTGAAGCAGCCGATTGACGCCGCATGGAGGCATCGCTAGAGTTCCCGGTAATGATACCGGGAATGATTCCGGACCCGGCATCGCCCACGTCCCAGCGGTGGGTCCAAGGGAGGCAGGTCTATCGAGCAGTCACCCCGGCACATCTATCCGAACCACGCCCCAGGGCGTGTCCTAGCAGGGAAAGGCGGTAACGTACGTTGAACAGGTCCGTCAATCGATTCATGACCTCCCTGGCGGTCGGCTCCATCCTCGTCGGTGGCTCCAGTGCCCTGCTGTCGGTGCCAGCCGCCGCTCAGGACTCCGCTGGGGACGTCACCCTCACGGTGATGGCCAGCCAGGACTGGATCAAGCCCGCCGAGCAGCAACTCGCCGAGAAGTTCGAGGCTGAGACCGGCATCCACGTCGACTACCAGATCATCCCCTCCGACCAATATTTCAACATCCTGAAGACCAAGTTGAACGCTGGGGAGGCTACGGACATCTTCGGCGGCCAGAGCGGCAAGTCCGACCTCAAGCTGCAGTACGACGTCGAGAACAACGCAGTGGACCTCACCGGAGAGGAGTGGACCAGCCGCATCGATCCCGCAGCCCTCGACATGTCCAGCCTGGACGGCAAGGTCTACGGCGCGGAGATCTGGGACATCGTGGCCTCGAACTACTTCGTTACCGTCTACAACAAGGACATCTTCGAGCAGCTCGGGCTCAGTGTTCCCACCGACTTCGACCAGTTCAAGGCGGCCTGCACCACGATCATGGACGCTGGGATCACCCCTATCTTCGAGCCGATCTCGGACGGTTGGCATCACGTCCTGTGGTTCCCGATGGTAGGACCAGCCTTCGAGGAGGCGGAACCGGGACTTGCTGATTCGCTCAACGCGAACGCGGCAACGTTCGCCGGCGATGCGAACATGACCACCGCCATGAGCCAGATCAACGAGCTGTACCAGATGGGCTGCTTCGGCGACAATGCGCTGTCCGATGCCTACACGGACACCAATGCAGCGCTCGCCAGTGGCCAGTACGCGATGACCGTATCGCCACTCTCCACGCCGGCGGCCATCGAGGCTGACTACCCGGATGTGACGGCCGACACCTTCGGCTTCTTCCCCATCCCGACGTTCAGCAACCAGCTCCAGCCCGTGCACCCGGCAGGTCCGGCCAAGTTCATCTACTCAGGGTCCCCGAACGTCGACCAGGCCAAGCAGTTCCTCGCCTACCTCATGGAGCCCGAGAACCTGCAGTACCTGCTCGACAACACTCCCCAGTTCGTCTCGTTGCCATTCGCCGGCTTGTCGCCGAAGTGGGATGCCGCGCAGACCGAGTTCCTTGACACGTATCCAGCCAAGACGATCGTCTACCAGGACATCGTCAACTACCTCAACCCGCAGTGGATGGACATCGGTAAGGACATGGTCGATATGTTCACGGGCGGCATGACGCCCGAAGACGTGATGAGTAGCATCGACCAGCGGCGCGCGGAACTCGCCGCCGCCGCGGGCGACCCGGCGTGGGCGAACTGACCAGTCGCTGACGATCCACAGCCTGCAGGACTGCCGGGGGCGACCATCCTCGTCCCCGGCAGCGACATGATTCGTCTCCGGAGGGCAGGGACCGAGTGAAGTCACGCGCCTACCCCACCTGGTTCGTTGCCGGGGCCCTGCTCCTCTATGGCGTGTTCACGCTGGTGCCGAGCCTGCTCGGCGTCGGCTACGCCTTCACCGACTGGAACAGCTACACGACCGAGCTCAACTGGGTCGGCCTGGACAATTTTGCGACCATCCTCTCATCGGGTTCTGCATACCTCCGTGTCATCGGCAACACCATCCTGTTCACGTTGGCCACGGTCATCCTCAAGACGGTCATCGCGCTCGGGCTGGCGGTCCTCCTGACCGAAGGCGTCCGCCGCCTGTCGCACTTCTACCGGGTCCTTATCTATCTGCCTGCCGTGCTGCCCATCCTGGTCGTTAGCCTCATCTTCCGTTCGGTCCTGAACCCAGCGACCGGCCTGCTCAACGAGACACTGCGGGAGGTGGGCCTTGAGGTCTTCGCCCTGCACTGGCTAACGGACGTCTCGCTGGCGATGTGGAGCGTGATCGCCGTCGACGTCTGGCGGGGCGTCGGATACATCATGGTCATCCTCATCGCGGGCCTGATGGCCATCCCTCGTGACTACTACGAGGCCGCGGGCATCGATGGTGCGAACGGGTGGCAGGTCTTCCGACATATCACGCTGCCCCTGCTGATGCCGGTCCTGGCGGTCACGACGGTGCTCAACCTCCTGTACGGGCTCAAAGTCTTCGACATCGTCTTCGTGCTCACCCGCGGCGGGCCGGGTCGTGCGACCGACACCGTCTACACCATGGTCTTCGAGGACTTCTCGAAGGGTCGGTGGGGCCTCGCTACGGCACTGTCCACGCTGCTCCTGCTGGTGATGGTCGTGCTCAGCTACGTGACGATCCGCGCCTTGCGACGCGACGAGGGCGACTGACGTGACCACGGACCGTAAGGCACGCGCCTCCTTCAACCAAGTCCTTGCGGGCATCACCGGCTTCATCGTCTTCGTGCCTATCTATCTCGTCTTCGTCAACTCGCTCAAGACGCGCGCCGAAGCCAGCTCGATGGGCGTCGGACTCCCCGCGGTGCCCCAGTGGGGCAACTACACCACGGTCATCGAAGAGGGCAAGTTGGTCGGCGCCTTCTTCAACAGCTTGCTGTACTCGGTCAGCGCCACCGCCATCTGCGTCACGCTCGCAGCAATGGCAGCATACGTGCTGGCCCGCCGCCGCTCTCGCACCCACCGGGTCATCTACCTGGTGCTGATCATGGGTATCGCCATGCCCACGAACTTCGTCACCCTGATGCAGGTGATGCAGTGGACCAACCTCATCAACACCCAGATCGGGATCATCCTCCTCTACGCTGCGATGCAGATCCCCTTCAGCGTGTTTCTCATCTACGCCTTCATGGGGACCGTGCCCCGCGAGCTCGACGAGGCTGCCCTCATCGACGGTTGCACACCGCTACGAGCGTTTTTCAGGGTCATCTTCCCGCTCCTGACGCCGGTGCTCGTGACCCTCTCGGTGCTCAGCATCCTCAACATCTGGAACGAGTTCCTGCTGCCCCTCTACTTCCTCAACAACAGTGCGGCCTGGCCGATGACGCTGGCCGTCTACAACTTCTTCGGCATGTTCCAGTCCGACTGGAGCCTCGTCTCGGCGGACGTCGTGCTCACCATCGTGCCGGTCATCGTCATCTACCTGGTGGCCCAACGCTGGATCTTGTCCGGCATGGGAGCTGGGGCGGTCAAGGGCTAGGGGACGCGAAGATGCCTCAGACACGGAGCTGGACCTGATGAGCCACAGTCGCTGGAAGGACGATTGGGAAACGACGCGAGCGCACTATCTCGACTGGTGGGCCGGCCGCGGCCTCGTCATCAGCATGTGGGAGCACCTTGAGGTGGGCGGCATCTGTCATGAGGAGGTCCCCGCGCCACCTCCCGCGCGCAGCCTCGATCAGCGCTGGTTCGATCCCGAGTGGCGGGCCGCCGATCTCCACTATCGCCTCGCGCGTAGCGAGCTTCGGGCCGACATCCTGGCGGTCGCGAATACCCAGCTGGGGCCCGGGTCGCTTGCCGCCGTGCTCGGGGCGGAGCTCGCCGGCGCGGAGGACACCATCTGGATACACGCCAAGGCGCCCGACGCACCGGTCGTGCTCAACGAGTCGAACCCCTGGCTGCGCCTTCACCTCGACCTCGTGAGCGCCTGCCGAAGGCTATCCGACGGGCGCTACTTCGTGGGCTGCCCCGACCTCATCGAGGGCCTCGACACCCTCGCAGGGCTGCGCGGCTCGGTCCCCGTGCTGGAGCAGATCTACGCCGATCCCGACGGCCTCGAGCGTGACCTCCAGGCCGTGAACGACATTTGGTTCGAGGTCTTCGAGAGGATCTACCAGGTGATCAACGTGGAAGGCGAGATGGCGTTCTGCTACTTCTCGCTGTGGGCACCCGGCCGCATGGCCAAGCTGCAGAGCGACATCTCGGTGATGATCTCGCCACATCACTACCGCCGCTTCGTCGTGCCCTTCCTTCGCGAACAGTGCCAGTGGCTGGACTACTCGATGTACCACCTCGACGGAGTGCAGGCCATCCGCCACCTCGATGCCCTGCTGGAGATCGAGGAGCTCCACGCCGTCCAGTGGACCCCGGGCGTCGGGCAACCGCAGGGCGGTGACCCGGCGTGGTACGACCTCTACCGCCGGATCCGCGCTGGCGGCAAATCGGTCATGGCCACCTGGGTGGAGGTGGACGAGCTGGCTCCGCTTCTCGACGCGGTGGGCCCCGACGGCGTCCACGTCCTGATGAACTTCAAGTCACCAAACGACATCGATCGGGCGCTCGAGATCGCGGAGCGCTATCGATGACGCGGCCAAGCGGGACGCCGCCCTCCGTGCCATCGGCCATCCCGTCCTACGACGTCGGGCTCGAAGGGCTCACGATGCAGCTGGACCGTGGTCTCCTCTCGGTCGTGCCCTGCACGCCCAGGACCATCCGTGTCCGCTACACGCTGGACACGACGTTCAGCGAACGACCGAGCCTCACGGTCAACGCAGACCGGAGCCGCAGGCCGCCCGCCGTCTTCGACGTCGAGGAGCAAGACGATCGGCTCGTGCTCAGGACCGAGCTGCTCGCCGTCGAGATCGATCGCCACACGGGCGCGCTTACGTACCGCGACGCGGAGGGCGGCCTGCTCACCCGGGAGCCGGCGAGAGGCGGCAAGACGCTGGAACCCGTCGACGTCGTGGTATCGATCTTCGACGAGGCCAAGATCGTCGAGAGTGGCAAGAACGCGGATGGCCTGGTGATGGATGTACGCAACGTCCGCCAAGTCGTGGATCGCCGTGCCTTCCACACCAAGCTCGAGTTCGAATGGTCGGACGGCGAAGCGCTCTACGGGCTGGGCTCGCATGAGGAAGGCATGTTCAACCTCCGCGGGCACCACCAGTACCTGTATCAGCAGAACATGAAGGCTGCCATACCCGTGCTCCTGTCGTCGCGGGGCTACGGCGTCTTCATCGATTGCACATCGGTCATGACGTTCCACGACGACGCCTTTGGCTCGTACCTCTGGTCGGACGTCGACGACGAGCTGGACTACTACTTCGTGTTCGGTCCCGAGTTCGATGACATCGTGGCCGAGCTGCGCGGCCTCACGGGCCGTGCACCGATGCTGCCGCGGTGGGCGTTCGGCTACATCCAGTCGAAGGAGCGCTACCAGAGCCAGGCGGAGCTCATCGAAGTGGCCCGCACCTATCGAGAGCGAGAGCTACCGCTCGATTGCGTGGTGCTCGACTGGAAGTCGTGGACCGGCGACCTCTGGGGGCAGAAATCACTCGATCCCGAGCGCTTCCCCGATCCGCGCCGCATGACCGATGAGCTGCACGCCTTAGGGGTACGGCTGATGGTCTCGATCTGGCCCGTCATGCGGCCCGGCGGCCAGGACTGGGGTGAACTAAGCGACGCTGGCTACCTCCTCGGCAATCAGGCGACCTACGACGCTTTCGACCCAGCTGCCCGCGCCATGTACTGGGACCAGGCGAAACGCGGTCTGTTCTCGCACGGCATCGATGCCTGGTGGTCCGACTGCACCGAGCCATTCGAGAGCGACTGGCTGGGCGCGGTCAAGCCAGAGCCGGAGGAACGTTTCCGGATCAATGCCAGCGAGGCGAGGCGCTACCTCGATCCGGAGGTCGCCAACGCCTACTCACTCGTCCACTCGGAAGGCATCTATGCGGGACAGCGCGCGACCGGCTCGGCCAAGCGAGTCGTGAACCTGACGCGCTCCGCGTACATGGGCCAGCAGCGCTACGGGACGGTGACCTGGTCGGGGGATGTCTCGGCCACGTGGGAGACGCTGCGGCGACAGATCGCTGAAGGCCTGAACTTCTGCGCGACGGGTGTGCCCTACTGGACCACGGACGCGGGAGCATTCTTCGTCGCCCGACGCCCGGAGCTGTGGTTCTGGGCGGGCGACTTCGACGAGGGAGTGCACGACCTCGGTTATCGAGAACTCTTCGTTCGCTGGTTCCAGTACGCAGCCTGGCTGCCCATGTTCCGGGCCCACGGCACGGACACGCCGCGCGAGGTCTGGCGCTTCGGGGAGCCCGGAGAGCCGGCCTACGAAGCGCTCGCGGCGGCGCTCCGCCTGCGGTCCCGGCTGCTGCCGTACATCTACTCGCTCGCCGGTTGGACCACCCAGGACGCTTACACCATGTTGCGCTCGCTGGCCTTCGATTTCCGGCTCGATCCCATCGTGCACGACGTCGCCGACGAGTTCATGCTCGGGCCAGCCTTTCTCATCAGTCCGGTTCATCGGCCCATGTGGCATGGTCCCGGTTCCACACCGCTGGCCGATGTCGCGCCGATTCGCAGTGTGTATCTGCCGGCCGGGAGCGACTGGTTCGACTTCAGCACGGACCGTCGACTCGGCGGCGGGCAACGAGTGCAGGCCGACGCGCCCATGGCCCGTATCCCCGTGTTCGTGCGGGCCGGCTCCATCGTGCCCATGGGCCCGGTTCGACAACATGTCGAGGACATGCCGGACGCACCGCTAGAACTGCACGTGTACCCCGGCCGTGACACGACGTTCCGACTGTACGAGGATGAGGGCGACGGCTACGGCTACGAGGAGGGGGCATTCGCGACCATCGATATCACCTGGGATGACGCTCGGCGGCGGCTGCGGATCAGCGCGCGGGCAGGCGAATTCCCAGGGATGCCGAGCGAGCGGGACCTGGTGTTGAAACTGCACGGGGTTGCGACGTCCGCCGGGGCCGATGGCGACTCGTCGCCGTTGGTCGAGACCAGGCACGTTCGTTACACCGGCTGCGCGGTCGAGGTGCAGTGGTGACCGCGCAGTTCGCTGCCGTGCGTCGCCTCGACAAGGAGGGGCATCGCTAGTGACGACGCGTCGGGACGTCCGGAAGCCGACCATCGTCGACATCGCCGCCGTCAGCGGGGTCTCCGTAGCCACGGTCTCGCGCATCCTCAACGACAAGCCCGACGTCGCCGAGCAGACCCGTGAGCGGGTCCTGCGTGTCATGGACGACCTCGGATTCGCACCGCAGCACGCCTGGCGTCAGATCCGTTCCGGCAGGACGGGTCTCATCGCCATGCATGTCCCGCAGGAGTTCAACCCGCCCGCACATCAGCTCATCATGGCCGCTGCCCTGGGCGTGGAGGATGCGGGCTACTCCATCAACATCATGACCAGGGCCCTCACCGATGCGGAGCTGTTGGCCATCTTCCGGAGTCGCCAGGCCGATGGGATCATCCTGCTCGAGATCCTGACCGACGACCGCCGGGCTGGCTTGCTGCGCGACCATGGATACCCGTTCGTGATGATCGGGCACCGAGCGGACAACACCGACCTGAGCTTCGTCGACGTGGACATCGAGCACGGCATCGGCATCGCTATCGAGCACCTCGTCCAGCTCGGGCATCGCCGCATCGGCCTCGTGACGCTCGATCCTGTCGTGGGCGAGAAGACCTACGGGTTCGCCACGTGGGCGCTGCAGGCGTACGAGCGCTCTTGCGACGGCTTCGGACTGCCGGTGCTGGCGCGGGTGGGGGGACCGACGAGCGCAGAGCTCGCCGTCGCCGCCGAGCAGATGCTCGGTGAGAACCCTGACATCACGGCCCTCATCGCCCCTCAGGAGCAGTCGGTCATCGGCGTGATCAAGGCCACCCAGCGTCGTGCCTTGCGCGTCCCCGCTGACCTCTCGGTCATCGGAATGGTCAGCGAGCCCATGAGCGAAGTGGCCACGCCGCCACTGACGACCATCAGCTTCCCGGCTGATGAGATGGGCAGCGCCGCGGCGCAGATGCTGCTCAAGCGGTTCGAACGAGGGCGAGCTGAGAGCGAGCACACACTGGTGCAGCCGAATCTCAGCGTCCGCGGCAGCACGGCTACCCCTCGCCGAATAGGCGGTCACGGCGCTCGAGCGGCCGGGAGGAAGCAGACCGACCGCGGGTAGCTCGCCGGCGATCGTGCGCGGTGCACGATGTCCGTTCCGGTGTCGAGGCCAGAACGCTCAAGGATCTCGTCGACCCGCACCGTGCGCTGCGTGCGACACGCCTCCAGCAGCGCCGCGGTACCCATCCCCTCCATGGCATCAGGCTTTGGCGGTCGTTCCAGCGACGTCGATCACAAGCGTTCGAGGCACGTCTGGGTCCGCATCATCGGGCGCTCTGCCGCTCGCCACCGGCCGATCCGCGGGCCATCTTGCGCACGGCGTGCCGCCACTCCGCATCGGCGGTGCCCGTGATCTCCATCGAGCCGTCACGGACATCCACCTCGAGCGCACAGCGATGGTCCCCCGACGTCCAGACCATGCGGATCGTGCCGGCGCTCGGCACCTCGACCGTGAGTGAGCCTTCGAACGCTGCATGCGTCCCGCGGAGCCGGAGCAGGGCGAGGAGACGCTGCACGACGGGCCGGTCGAGCGCCGTCTCGATCTCGGCGGTCGAGAAGTCATGTCGGTTGATGGCCCTGCCTTCTCCCGTACCTGCGACGGCCTCATCGTCGTTGGCACCCGCGAGGAGACCCACGTAGTAGAGCTGGGGGATGCCGCGGGCGAAGAGCTGGATGGCGCGCGCCGCGAGATATCGGTCATCGTCCTCTCCCAGCGCCGAGTAGTAGGTGCAGTTGAGCTGGTGGACGTCCACATCGTCCGCGTGGGAGCCGGACAGGATGCGGTTGACATTGCCGCCCCGCTCGAGGATGCGGTCGGCCAGGTCTGTCATCTCTTCGCGAGCGAGGATGCCGTCGAGGTCGGGCCGGACGGGGATACCGTCGTGGCAGTCGAGCATCGTGAACTGCTGTTCGGGCGAACGTGCCAGGTGCGCCGCCAGCCGGGAGACATCGCCGGACTCGAAGGCATGCAGCAGGAGCGCCGGAGTCACGAAGTCGTACGTCCAGTAGCCGTGTGCGGAGAGCTTCTCGTGGGTAGCGTACGCATCGTGGACCTCGGGCAGGATGGCCAGTCCCAAGCCGTGGGCCACATCACGCAGCCAGGCCATGACGTCCCAGATCTCGGGTTCGACCATGAAGCAGCTCGTACCCGCCTTCTTGATCACGTAACCGACGGCATCGAGCCGCACGATGCGCACGCCGTTGGAGGCGAAGAGCGAGAGCCAGTCGCTGATGAGTCGACGCGTCGCGGGCGCGCGGAGGTCCAGGTCGACCTGCTCGGACCAGTCGGACGTGCCGAATGAGGTCCAGACCGTCTCCTCTTCGCCGCTGTCCCCGATGGTGATCGCAGAGAAGGGGTTGTCCGGCTTGCGCAGGAAGATGCGGGCGACGTCGGCGGCTGGTGGCTGACCATCGGGCCAGACCTTGTCGAGCGTGATGAACAGGTCCGCGGACGCCGATGCCCGGCCGTGCTGCTGGAAATCGCGGAACTGGTCGCTCTGGCGGGAGATGTGGTTGACCATCAGGTCCAGGAGGACGTCGTGGTCCGCGGCGAGCCCGGCGATGTCGTCCCAATCCCCGAAACGCGGGTCGATGTCGCGATACGTGACCGGCGCGAAGCCGCGGTCGGCGGACGAGGGGAACGGCGGCAGGATATGGACCCCGCTGAAGAGTCCGGCGAGCGGGCCACCCAGCAGCTCCTGCAACGAGGCGAGGTCGCCTCCGAGCGAGTCGGGATAGGTCAGCAGCTGCGGTCCGATACGCACCTTGGTCCCTCCCCCGATGGCCGGTTCATCCCTTGAGTGAGCCCTGCAACAGGGCCGATATGAACTGCCGCTGGAAGATGATGAAGACGATAAGGGTGGGCGTCAGGATCAGCAGCGATCCCGCCGAAAGCAAGGGGATGTTGGTCGCGTAGTGGCCCTGGAAGGCACCCAGTGCCCCGGCCATCGTCCGCTCCGTGGGGTCCTGCACGAGCACCAGCGCGATGAGGAACTGGTTCCACGTCCACACAGAGAGGAGGATCGGCGAGCGACGAGATGGCCGGCATCGCGAGCGGGACATGGATGCGCCAGAAGAGGTCGCGCGTCGTGGCCCCATCCACGCGAGCCGCCTCAGACAGCTCGCTCGGCATGTTGACGAAGTGTGCCCGCATCCAGAAGACGCCGAAGGGCATGTACAGCCCGATGAGCGGCAGGATGATGGCCAGCTTGGTGTTGAGGATGCCCAGTTCGTCCACGAAGTAGTAGAGCGGGATGATGATCCCGGCTAGCGGCAATGTCAGCCCGAGGAGGAATAGGAAGAACAGGAACCGCGAGCCCGGGGATCCGCAGGTGGCCGATGGCGAAGCCAGCCATCGTGGCGATGATGACGGACGCGGGCACGACCCCGAGCACGATGATGATGCTCGAGACGAGCAGGGCCGCCATGTGCGACTCGTCGAAGGCCTCCAGAAAGTTGCCCCACTGCGGATCGGACGGCCATTCGAGGCCCGGCGGCACGCTGCCCGAGGGATGCAGCGCCGTCGTGAACAGGCTCAGGAACGGGATGATGGTGACCACCATGAGCACGACGAGGAGCGTCCTGCCCGCCCAGACCTCTGTCCGACCGACGATCATGTCGGCTCCTCCCGCGTGAGCCGTTGGATGGGGAACACGACGATGAGCACGAGCACGATGAGGACGACGGCAAGAGCGGAGGCGAGCCCCACCTGACGCCCGGAGAACGCGAGCCGATAGATCTCCAGGCCGGGCACGGCCGTCGTCGTGCCCGGACCGCCGAGCGTCGAGATATAGATGATGTCGAAGGCAGCAAGGGAGGCGATGACGGTCACGGTGATACAGACACCGATCTCGTATCGCAGGCTCGGGATGGTGATGGCTCGAAACTCCTGCCAGGCGCTCGCACCGTCGATGCGGGCCGCTTCATAAAGGGCCACGTCGATCTTGCTCATGCCTGTGAGCAGCAGGACGGTGCAGAGACCCAGGAGCACCCACGCCCCGATGACCCCGACCGCAGGCAGCGCCAAGCCGAAGTCCGCAAGCCAAGAACGCGTGATGGAGCCGAGCCCGACCGCGGCGAGGACCTGGTTCACCAGACCCGTCGTCGAGAGCATCCAGCTCCAGACGATGCCAGCGGCGACCAGGGGGATGACCTGCGGCAGGAACAGCACCGTTCGTGCGACGGCGCCGAGCGCGTCGGTCGCGACCCGCCGGATGATTGATGCCACAAGCAGTCCGAGGACGACCGGGACGACGCTGAAGAAGAGGATGAGCTTGAAGGCATTCACAGTGATGCCGACAAGCTCAGGGTCAGTCATGACCGTGGCGTAGTTGTCGATCCCGACGAACCGCTGTGGCCCGATGCCATTCCAGTGCAGCGTCGAATACTGGATGGTCATGACGAGCGGGACTAGCACGAACGTGCCGTACATGATCAGAGCGCGGTAGCACGAAGAGCCACCCAGCCCATCGGGCCCTGCGGGCCCCGCGCAAGCGCGAGGGCCGCAGGGGTGTCGTCGTCACAGCGATGTCCTCCCGCCGGTGCGGACCAGAGTCGGCCTCGTCAGCCATCTCACCGCCCGGCGGGAATGGTCACTGCGCTAGTTCCTTCTCATACTCGGCCTGGACCGCCTTGAGCAAACCGTCGGCGGTCTGTTGGCCGCCGACCATCTTCTGCAGCTCGGGCGTCCAGCCCTGGGCGAAGATCGACCCGGTGGCGTTGGCGATGAAGTCCATCGCGCCATTGTCCTGGCGCCACGATCTGCCCAGCTGCCAGCGTCTCGTTCGTGACCGAGCCTTCGGCCACCGGGGGCATCGGCAGGTCAGCCGGGCCGCCGGGGTTGGAGCCACCGACGGTCACGTCGATCTGGCGAGCCGTCGGGTCGGTGGCGACCCAGTTCAGGAAGAACGCCGCACAATCCGCGTGCGCCGCGTTGGCCGCGATGCCGAACGTGAGCGGCGCAGACATCGCGCCATGCGTGCCACCTTCGGTCGCGGGCGGCATCAGGAAGAAGCCGATGTCCTGGTCGCTGTTGTCGTAGGTCGCATTCTCCCAGTCGCCATTGAACGTGAAGACCGCCTCACCGCTGGCGAACCGCGCGTTCGAGTCGGTGTATTCGATGGCATTGACGTCGGCGGGGAAGTAACCGTCCTGGATCCACTGCTCCAGGTGCTGAGCCGCTTGCAGGTTCGAAGGCGTGTCGATGGTGGCGCCCGGCTTCTGGAAGATCCAGTCATTGATCGGCTCGGTGGGGCCCACAGAAGCCATCAGGTTCTGCAACGGGAACGCCAGGCCCATGCCACTCTTGGCGCTTCCCCACTGCATGATGGGTTGGAGCCCGGCCTCCTTGGCGGCCGCCAGGTAGCCCTCGAACTCCTCGAGTGTCTTCGGTGGCTCGGCCATGCCGATCTGCTCGGCCAGCGTCTTGTTGTAGAAGACGCCCGTCATGCTGTAGTTGAGCCCCGCAGCGTAGAGCGAGCCGTCGCCGCGCTGGCCGCTCTCGTTGACCCGGTTCTGCAGGAGCTCAGCCGGTGGCCACTGGTCCCACCCGAAGGCGGTGACGTAGGGGTCGAGGTTCTTGAGTAGGCCGTCCTTGACCAGGGAGACCATCGTGGGCAGTCGGATGAGGTCCGGGGGGTTGTCGCCGGCGAGCAGGCGCGGCGTTTGTTCCATCAGGTTCGTGAACTGGTCCTCGCGGATGTTCCAGGTCACGTTGGGGAACTGCCTGCTGAACTCGTCTGAGAGCGCCCCTGGGAGTGCGAAGCCGGTCTCGAAATAGGCCAACAGCTCCACGGGGTCCGTCCCACAGCTGGGCGTCGTTTCATCCTGTGCCACGACCGACGTGGGCACGATGGCGGTCAACGCCGCTGTCAGGGCCAGCGCCGTGACCTTCGCACGCGCTCCCCTGGTTCCATGTTCGAACATCGTTCCTACCTCCTCCAAGGTCTTGGGACTTGCCTGGTTCAGTCGGGCATCAGGACAACGTTGGCACCTCCTTCGGTGGGGCCGCGGTGCCACGGACCACGAGCTCGGGGGTGAGGACGACGCTGGGCGGCGTCGCCGAGCGTGCTAGCACCTCGGAGAGGAGCATCTGCGCACCGAGTCGTCCCGATTCGAAGAGTCGCTGTCGGACCGTCGTGAGGCCCAGGTAGTCAGCGATCTCGATGTCGTCGTAGCCCACGACCGAGAGGTCGTCCGGGACCCGCAGTCCAGCCTCGTGGGCGGCACTGACGACGCCGAGCGCCTGCGTGTCGCTGGCCGCGAAGACAGCGCTGGGCGGTTGGGCCGACGAGACCAGGGCGGCCGCGAGCTCGCGAGCCTCATACCGGCTGTGCGCACCGAGCGCCACGAACTCAGGTCGAACAGCGATGCCGGCCCGGGTGAGCGCCCGCTCATACCCGAGGTAGCGGTGCCGGCTCGAGGTGAAGCCGTATGGATTGTCGAACTCGTCGCCGATGTAGGCGATCCGCCGGTGACCCAGCTCGATGAGATGCGTGGTCGCGACCTCGCCACCGGCGAGGTCGTCGCCGACGACGTGTGGCAGGCCCCCGACGGCGGGGGCATGGGCGTCGATGACGACGACCGGGATGGCCGCCGCGGCGAGACGTTGCAGGTCCTCCTCGCGCGGAGGAAGGGAGATGATGAGCATCCCGTCGGTTCGCTGGGCGAAGGCCAGCCCACGCAGGTACTGGTCGCGCTTCTCGACCGTCTCCACGTTGTGGATGACGAGGTCGAACTCGCTGTCACTGAGGACGGCTTCGACTCCTCGCAGGCGCTCAGCAGCCTGGGGTCTGGTGAGGAACGAGGTGACCACGCTGATGGTCAACGTCCGACCGAAGCTGAGCCGCCGCGCGGCGTTACTGGGCGTGTACTCGAGCTCCGCCATGGCCTCGAGGACCCGCTCACGCGTGTCCGGATCGACCTGGCTGCTGCCGTTGAGGACCCGCGAAGCCGTTGCCTTGCTGACTCCAGCGTGCATGGCGACGTCCAGAAGCGTCCGACTCGACACCCTTCCTCCACCCGTCGGGTTGGAACCGGTTCCATGGAACCGGTTCCAACATTACCGCGTGAGTCAAGGCTCGCAGGAGTGTCCGACGTGCTGCGAGGCGACATCGGTGCCCTCTCCTGTCGGCCAGCATCATCGCAGGAATCTTCAGCGGAACCCCCTGGAGTAGGTCTCGGCGAGGGACCGTCCAGGTGCCGCCGCAATCATCGGACTCAACGGCTTGCTCGCCACCCTCGGAAGGTCGGCCAGCCCCAGGGCACAGCTGCGGCCGCGATGAGCAACCCGAGGCCGAAGCAGACTGGGTGCAGGAAGCTGAACTCCTTGATGACCGCGAGCTCGACGACGATCCAGATCATCTGGGCACAGCCGATGGCGAACGCCAGGAACGGTGCCAGGCGTGAACGACGCAGGCCCATGGCAGCGACGGCGAAGGACCCGATCCCGAACACGCCAGCGAGGATGGCACCGGGAACGAGGTAGTCGGAGAATGGCGAGCCCGCCAGCATGGACACGTCGAAACCCATGGCACTGCCGTCGGGGCGGGTCGCCAGCGCCGCGCCGCCCGCGATCGCGCCAAGCCCCAGTACCACCAGCCCGCCGATGGCGGTCTTGCCCGCCAGGTGGAGCTCGGGCCTGGCGATCCCCGAGTCAGAGACATGGGCCGATGTCGTCGTGGACACAGCATTCCCCTCAGCTAGGAGGAACGGCGAAACGCGTTCGAGTAGACACCTACGCCCGGTCCATGTGCAGTGCCGAACGGACCCATGATCGTGGAGCGGTAGCATGCCGCCGGGCATCCGCTGGACACGGGGCAGTCCGAGGTCATGCGACTACAGCTCCTGCCGACGGAAGCTCCACCAGGAGAGGCCGAGGGCGACCACGATGATGGCCAGGTTCACGGCGATGGGGCCGATGAGCAGGTCCGGCACGTCCCCGATGGCCAACTCGTCAGAGATGCCCCACAGGCCCGTGGGCAGGTACGGAGCGAGACCGGGGATGACAGACAGGAACCCGGCCACCAGCAGCGCGGCCAGGCCGATGCCCCCGGCCACCAGGGCCGATGGTGCCAGCACCGAGGCAGCGAACGTGATGGCCGCGAAGACGGCCAGCGAGAGCCACAGGAGCGCCATCGCAGCCACGTAGCCGGCGAGCGGGAGCGGCTCGAAGAGGATGGCCGTGTAGACCCAGCACAGCACGCCAGCCAACGCGGTGGCCATCGCGAGGAGCAGCCCGATAGCCGCGACCTTGGCTCCAAGGAAGGCGCCCCGGCCGAGCGGCTTGGTCAGCAGGAATGCCGCCGTTCCCCGGTCCTTCTCGCCGGCCACACTGCCCATCGTGATGAGGATCGCGATGAGCACGCCGAACTGGCCCAGGTTCTTGGTGAGCTGGGCGACGGCATCGCGGGCCACCGGGTCTGGGACCGCACCCTCGAATGCGGCCCCGCCCACGGCCCCGAGGATCTCCTTCATGTAGCGCGCCATGACCGGCGAGAGAAGGCCCAGTAACGCAAAGACGATGAGCACCACCGGCAAGCGCATCGTTCGAGCCATCTCGCGGAGCTCCTTGCGCAGGAGGAGGCCGAAACCCTGCATCACTCAGCCGTCCTCGGGTCGCCCGCTCGCCGGGCCGGGGTTCGAGCCAGCCTCTGCGGTCTCGGTTTCGGTGGCGGCGGCTCGCGCGGCACCGTTCGCGCCCACTAGCTGCAGGAAGACATCTTCCAAACTGGGCCGGACGTGCTCGAAGCGGGCCAGGCGCACATCGGCCGCGACCACGATAGGCAGGGCGCCAGCCGCGGCAGCCTCGGCATCGGAGACGGTGACCCTGAGCAGGCCGTGCTGGAGACGCACATCACGGCTCCATGGGGCTGCCTCGAGCCGCTGCACGAGGGCTGCGACGGCAGCATCCTGTCCGGGCTCGGGATCCATCTCGATCACGGGCTTGGCGTGTCGCGCCAGAAGCTCGTCGATGGCTGCTTCGGTGACCAGGCGGCCACGGTCGAGGATGGCGACACGGTCGCAGACACGTTCGACGTCGTTGAGGATGTGGGTGCTCATGACGATGGTGACCGTGCCGCGTAGGCTGCCGATGAGGTCGAGGACGTCGCGCCGCCCTGCCGGATCGAGCGCGCTCACCGGCTCATCGAGGAATAGCACACGAGGGCGGGGCAGGATGGCCTGTCCCACGCCCAGACGCTGGCGCATGCCGCCGGAATAGCCGCCGATGCGACGACGTCCCGCGTCAGCCAACCCGATGGTCTCAAGCGTGTCGTCCACGCGCGCCTGGAGCGACTGCCCCCCGAGGCCATACGCACGCCCGGCCAGCTCGAGCAACTCGCGGCCGGTCATCCAGCGGTAGAAGCGCGGGTCCTGGTCGAGGTAGCCGATGCGGGAGGCGAGCGCAAGACCACCCCGGCCGATGGAGACACCATCGACGCTGGCGGTCCCGGCCGAAGGCCGACCCAACCCGGTCAGCAGGCGCAGGGTCGTCGTCTTGCCCGCGCCGTTCGGTCCCAGGAACCCGAAGATCGAACCGCTCGGTACGGAAAGGTCGAGGCCGTCGAGTGCGACGACGTCACCGAAACGCTTGGCCAGGCCTCGCGTCTCGATGGCGGGGGTCGCGATGGTGTCAGCGCGGACCCCCTCGAATCCGGCGGTCATGCTTCCTCGCGCCCGAAGAGGAAGTAGATGACCGGCCCGATGGTGGCGATGAAGATGATGATGACGGCCCAGAGGACCTTGCTGCCGCCCTTCACCCTGCGCTCGGATCGCGTCAGGTCATACAGACCCCAGATCATCAGCCCGAGCTCGATCGAACGCGAGCGGTACGATCAGAAGCAGTAGCTGAGAGTCGATGTTCACCTGAAGGTCTCCCTGATGACGCGAAGAAGGGCACCGCGTTCGCCGACGTGGACCCGTTGGGTGACCCAGGCCCGCCGTTCGCGCCGCCGGAACTCGCGCTTGGCTGCGCACCCATGAGTGTCTGCGGCAGGGCCCCGCGGTGTAGAGCCGAACGGCCTCTAGGCGACCGACTTCGGCCATGCCGCAGATGCCGTTCCCTGACGCCGGAACGGTGTTGGGCGTTAGCGCCCGCGAGTGATGGATCGGGTCGGGTGGCATCGGGGGTGGCGGACGGTCCCATACCGGCCGCCATTCGGTCCGGAGTTTGGTGACGATGTTCCCTCGACGGAGACCCCACGCGACCGCATCCTGCACGACGTTCCGCTCTTGGAGCGAGGGTCTCGTGTCACTCGGGGATAACACCATACCGGTCGTGGAGATGACCGCCGTGCGAAAGTCGTACGCAGCGGTCGAAGCCCTGCGTGGGGTCGACCTGCGCATCGATGCCGGTGAGGTCGTGGCGGTCCTCGGTCCGAACGGCGCCGGCAAGACGACAGCGATCAGCCTGCTGCTCGGGCTTCGAGCGCCGAGCGCGGGGACCGTCCGTCTCTTCGGCCGCCCACCGGACGACCGCGTGGCACGGACCAAACGTGGCGCCATGTTGCAGGAGTCGGGCGTCCCCATGAACCTCACGGTCAGTGAGCTCGTCGACATGTTCCGGACGTTCTACCCCGACCCACTGCCCCGCGAGGAGGTGATCGGCTTGGCTGGCCTTGCAGACAAGGCACGCAGCCAGGCGGGGACACTCTCAGGCGGTCAGCGCCAGCGCCTGTACTTCGCCCTTGCGGCGTGCGGCGACCCAGAGGCGCTGTTCCTCGATGAACCGACCGTGGGCATGGACGTGGCCTCACGGCACGCATTCCTCGAGAGCATCGCCGAATACGGCCGTCGCGGTCGGACCATCATCCTCACGACTCACCTGATGGATGAGGCTGATGAGCTGGTGGACCGCATCGTGGTCATCGCCAAGGGCCGCATCATCGCCGACGACACGCCGGCGCGCATCAAGTCACGCGTCGCCGGCAAGCGAGTCCGGTTCCGGACGCCGATCCCGCTCGAGCCCCAGAGCCTGGCGACGTTGCCGCTGACCGCTCTCTCCATCTCCGACGGAGGGGTCACCTTCCTGAGCGCGACCCCAGAGGTGGTCCTGGCCGATCTCTTCCGACAGGGTGTCGCCATGGAGGAGCTCGAAGTGGGCGGCGCCGACCTCGAGGAGGCCTTCCTCGCGCTTACTGGCGAGGAGGTATCGGTCCCCGCCGACGCCGGCACGCCCGAGCTCCCGCCAGTGCCCAGCGCCGAGGTCGCTCGGTGAGCGCCACCTCGCAGGCGACGCCCACGCCGGAGCGGGTCGCTTCGCTGTGGCCGATGCTCCGGCTGCAGGCACTCGACCAGGCTCGCATCTTCTGGAGGACCCCCGCCCTGAGCGCGGTGAGCATGCTCCTGCCGATCATGCTGTTCGTCTTCTTCGGGCTGCCCAACGCCTCGACACCCTATCTGCCGGGAATCACCCTCGGCACCTACATGCTGGCCTCGTTCGCCGCCTACGCCGTGGCCAGCACGATGGTCTTCAGCTTCGGCGTGACACTGGCGCTCGCCAGAGGCCAGGGCATCGATGTGCTCATGCGGGCGACGCCCCTGCCGGGCAGCATCTACATGGTCGGCCGCGCCATCGCAGCCCTTGGCTTCGGGTTGCTGGCGCTGGTGGCCCTGTTCACCGTGGCCATCGTCGCCGCGGGCGTCCGCCTCGAGCCCGTGGTCTGGCTCGAGATGACCTTCTGGATGCTCCTCGGTGCCATCCCGTTCATCTTCTTCGGCTTCTTCATCGCCTACGCCACCAGCCCAAGCTCAGCGCCGGCGGTAGCGAACATGATCTTCCTCGTCATGGCGTTCGGTTCTGGCATGTTCGTGCCACTCGACCAGCTGCCCGACTTCCTGGCCACCATCGCGCCCTACATGCCGACCTACCACTATGCCCAGCTGGCCTGGGCGTCGATCGGCGCGATGAGCCAGCCGGTGTCCACGAGCGTGGTCTGGCTGGCAGGCTACACGGCCCTGTTCTTCGTCCTCTCGATGTGGGCCTACCGCCGCGACGCCCGCCGCAAGTTCGCCTGATCGCGTCGATCGCGAGCACCTCGCCGCCAGTCAGCGATCGCACGGGGAGAGGCCCGTTCCTCGTGGGACTGGCCATCGACCGTGGCCGACATCGTGGACCCCGTGCTTGGTCTACGCTGTTCAATGTGACCGCGGTCGCCTCGCTCCTCGTCGTCATCACCATCTCGCTGCTGATCACCCGCATGGCCACCATCGCGCTGACGGCGACGGGTCTGTCACGCGAGTCGGCTCGCTTCCAGGCTCGTTCAGCCTTCAGCGGCGCCGGGTTCACGACGTCCGAGTCGGAGGCAGTCGTCCGCCATCCGGTTCGACGCCGCATCGTGATGTCATTGATGCTCCTGGGCAACGCCGGCATCGCAGCGGTCGTCGCGTCCGTCATCCTGACCGTCATCGCGCCCGAGGATGCCGCCAGTCCCATCCTGCGTGTCATCGTGCTCATCGTCGGGCTCGTCGTGCTCTGGGTCGCCTTCAATAGCCACTGGGTGGATCGACAGGTCACACGGCTGACCATCCGTGCGCTACAGCGCTGGACGGATCTCGATGTGCGCGACTATGCCGCGCTGCTCCACCTGGGCGGCGACTACGTCGTGACCGAACTCGCGGTCCAACCTCGCGATTGGCTCGCAGGGCGCGACCTGGGCACACTCGATCTGCGCAAGGAAGGTGTCGTCGTGCTTGGCGTCGACCGGCCAGACGGCACGTACCTGGGCGCGCCGGTCGCGGAGACGGTCATCCAGCCCAGCGATGTGGTCATCATCTATGGCCGGCGGCGCGCGATCGCCGAGCTCGACCAGCGTGCGCGGGGAGCAGTGGGCGATTCAGCCCACGCCGCCGCGGTCGCCGAACAGGCACGCATCATCGATGAAGAAGGCGCGGCGCGCGAGGCAGGCGTCATGGATGACGAACCTGCCGGCTGACGAGTCCGGCCGGTAGCATCAGCGGAGGCGCTTGGCGCCACGCTTGCTGGCAATGGCTCGGCGCCGCGGTCCTCGCCGAGGCACGGAACCGTCGCGGGCGGGCGGCAGGCCCCGTGAGAGCGCTGGGCTTGTCAGTACGTCCGCCCTCGGACCACCAACGCCGACGGCTATCCTCAGCGCTCGATGCCGGCCTGCGCGAGCAGGGCCTCGAAGGGCTCGGGGTCCGCGAGGTTCGCGGTGGCGAGCGTGAGCCAGTCGGACGCGGCGACCGGCTCGAGGCCACCCGCGAGCGTGAGCAGCTCGATCATGCTCTCGTCACCCATGGCGTCAGCGGCATGCTCGACGATGCGGCAGGCAGCCACCGACTGGGCCCAGGCCCCATCGCGCTGTGTCACGTCGGACCAACCGGGAATGATGAGCCAGCCGTCGTCGAGGTCGGCCGGCCCAGGTATCGCCTCGGGACAGTCGAGCCCGAAGGCGTCGTAGCCCTGCCACATCGCGAGGCCGGTGGCGAGCCACGGCTCGGCGATGACTTCGGGCCCGAAGAACGTGCGTGCCATCGCCGTGCCGATGGTCTGAGGGTCCGGGATGTCCTCGGACACCCGCAACAACGCGTGTGCCGGAGCCTCGTCGGGAAGCCCGAAGAGCCGAGCTTCGCGCGAACTCTCGCGGATGGTCAGATGGTTACCGGGCAGGTCACGACCCATCGTCGCCTCGAGGTGGGCGAGGGCGGTGCCGGCGGTGCCGGCGATGTCTGCGGCCCAGGCATCGTGGCCAGGCCAGGCGACGATATCGAGCAGGCTGTGGCCCGACTCGCCGACGACGTACGTGTGCCCCATGCGCGCGGTCTCGAAGGCCTCGGTGCAGGCCATGAACGACGAAGGGTCGAGCGTGCTCGCGGCTTCGAGCAGGAAGCCGTCGGTGAGGCTGCCAGTCTGGTAGACCTCACCCGAATAGGTCCCGTTCACGTAGCCGGGCGGCAGGCGCAGCGTCGTCGTGCCGGTGTCACCGACCTGGCCGAACCAGCAGAGATGCAGGTAGCCGTCCTCGATACGCGCGGGGTCGGAATCCTCGATGCCGTTATTGGTGGGGGTGACGAAGGCCGCGGTGACCGTCCGGGTCTGTTTCGGCCAGAGTTTGGGGAAGGACACCTTCCAGAGTTCGCCCACGCCGGAGGCTTCGCCCTTGGTCGCGGTGACATCCTTGCCACCGACCTCGGTGCCGAGCGACGCCCGGGGGATGAAGTACGGGCCCCAGCCGTCGAAGTACCAGCGCAGCTTCTTCTTGCAGGTACGGCCCTTGCCGCAGGCGACCTTCTGTATCGTCGGCTTGGTCAGGTTCTTCAGCCTTGTCACCGACTCGCTGACAAGGGTGTTCGCGTCAAGCTGGATCGTCCAGGTCGTGTCGGTGTTCTCGAGCAGCTGGTCACCGTCGGTGTCGCCACCAAGCGCGCTGCCGGGGATGCCCGCAAGGAGGGCCAGCGACGCCGCCGCCGCGATGATGCGCTGTCGATGCGGCATGGTCCCGATACTCCTTGACGCGGGTCGTGTCGGCCGACGGTCAGACCCGGGGCTGCTGGTGGGGGTCCTTGTGGCCGCGGATAGCCACGACTCGACGCCTGTGGGCTTCGTCGTTCGACCCCGCAAGCACGTGGGTGATCGATCTGGTGCGACCGCGCTCTTAGCCCCCATGCGCCAGAGCGTGCGACCCGAGCCCGCCGAGTCCTATGGCACAGAAGTCCCGGATTCCCCCAGGCAAGTTGCGCAGCATGCAAGACGGGCCGCGGTGCTCCCGGTGCTATCGAACCGCGTACAACTGAGAGAAGACCAGGCAGCCAGGGCCAGCGCCGGCTGTGGATACTGCGTCGAGAACGCCGACGAGGCAGACCGGGACCCGGCCCGGCGCCGTCGCTGCCGGACGCCGGCTAGACGGCCACGATACCGGCGTGCTCCATGGCTGCGGTGAGCCTGACGGCGTCATCTTCTGATCCGCCGCGCTCGAGGATCGCCAGGTACAACTCCTCCTCGGCAAGATGGACCTTCAGCAGCGCGTAGAGGCGGAAGACCACCCGGCGCAGCGTGACGCAGTCACCGGTGTGGTGACAACCATCGGTGAAGTTCTTCTGCAAGCCCCTGAGCGTCGCCACCAGCTCGCGGATCTCGCCATGCTCGCGACGCATCGATGCCATCGAGTGGCGGTTCTGCAGCATCCGCTCAAGCTCGGGATAGAGCGCCTGCTCTGACGCCTCCATGTGTGGGATCAGCAGACCCTCGAGAAACTTCGTCAGCTCCTCGACGCGAGGCTGCAACTCGGCGACCGGCGCACTGCCGATCATGTCGCCGATCTGGGGCATGGTGTCGATGTGATGGGTGAGCCGCTCGTGGTGCTCCTGTGTGACCTGGGACAGGGTCGCGGTCATCTCAGACCTCCTCGCGTGGTTGGGCCGATGCGGCGGGCATCGCTGTCTTGATCACTCAGACCTCCACCTCTCCAGGACCGGACGCACTGGCAGCAGCAGCCAGATCGCCCATGCGCGACAGCCGACGCACGAGCACTTCTCGCATGAGGCCACAGGCGGCCAGGATCTGTGGGTCGGCGACCTGGTACCGGTGGTTGCGGCCGTGGCGGAAGGATTCGACGAGACCGGCGCGCCGCATGGCACCCAGGTGCTGTGATGTCGCGGCCTGGCTGAGACCAAGCTCACGGGTCAACTCGTTCACCTCACAGGTGCCGCGTTCGCCGAGCAGGTGCAGGATCCGCAGACGGTGCGCGCTCGCCATGGACCGCAGCAATGACGCCTGGAGCTCCTCGATATCGCCGATGACACCGATCATCCTGCTGCCCCCTGTGCGTGCTCTCGACGCCCATGGTGGAACGAGTCTCCGCGTCCCTCTAGGCTACGACTCATACGTGAATATATGTCTAGGACATATATTCGTCCCGAGCCACCCGTCACCTGTGGCTGAGCCAGGTGGCCTGCTTGTGGCGCACTCACCGAGGGACCTCCCTGCACTGAGTGCTCGGCCGAGCAACCAGTCGACTCAGGCCGCGGGCCTGGCCAGGTGATCGATACCGACCGAACGCACCGCCCCGATCGCCTGGCCCACACCGTCGGTCCAGGCATCCCCGTGGCCCGGGAGCACCCATCGAGCCTCGATGCCCTCGAGCTGACCCAGCGATTCGAGTGCCTGCCCGGGATCCGCGCTGAAGGGCGCGATCTGCGGCCCACTCAGGCCGGTGAGCACGTTGTAGGTCGCGATCGCGTCACCCATCAGTAGGGCGTCCACCCCTGCTGCGTGCAGCACGACGCTCCCCTCGGTGTGGCCGGGTGTGCGGATGACCCGCAGCGCACCGGGCACATCAAGCGTCGCGCCATCCCCAAACGTCGCAACCTCGGTGAGCGCCTTGGTCCGCAGCGCACCGTGCCGTGCGCCCCAGACGAGGAAGCCCAGCAGGGAGGTCAACTTGCGCGAGCCCATGCCAGCGCTGGGGTTGGGCACCTCTCCCCGCGCCAGTGCCGCGTCCAGCTCGTGCACGCTGACCGGCACACCGCGCTCCGATCGCAGTCGCTCGGCGAAGCCGATGTGGTCCGAGTGGCCGTGGGTGAGCACCACCGCGGCGACGTCTTCGAGCGAGCGGCCCATTGCCGCCAGCTCCCTGGGTAGTTCGTCCCAGTAGCCGGGCACGCCGGCATCCACGATGGTGACGGAACCGGCCTCTTCGATGAGGTACACACCCACAAGGCGGTCGCCCAAGCGATGGAGTGAAGGGGCTAATCGCATGCTGCTACCTCGTGCTAAGCAAGGGATGGGTCAAGCAGGACGATGCGCGATGGTAGCAGTCGACTCCGCAGCGACCAGCCCTCGCCACCGATCGGTGGGGCTCCGACATCGTCGGCGAGTGGCTCCCGGCGGTTGTCCGAGCGGGCCAGTGCGACGACCTCCCAGGGACTCGAGTGGATCGCTGACCTACACGCCGCGCAGACGCTGACAGAGGATCGACTGCGAGCATGCCGGGCCGAGCGAACCGACCAGGCACGCTGAATGGATGACTAGTTCCGCCGCCGCGTGGGCAAGGAGGATGGGGTGCTGTACATCGACGGCAGCGCCGACCGATCGTCCGAGCCTGGCTCCCTGGCGGCCGAACTGGTCGCGACTGGCGGCTATGTCCTGCTGTTCGAGGGACCGGCAGGAGTGATCCTGAAAGATCGCAGCGCCGCCGTCCTCGCGCACGAACCGACGCGCCGGATGCAAGACTGACCGGGACACTGCGTACTGGAGAGGGGACCATGGGATACAAGACGATCATCGAACCGTTCCGCGTGCACACCGTGCAGGCCATCGACCTGCCCGACCGCGATGCTCGCGAGGCCGCCCTCGTGCGTTCCGGCTACAACCTCTTCGGGCTCCACGCGGACGAGGTCATCATCGACCTCCTGACGGATTCGGGCACCGGCGCCATGTCCAGCAAGCAATGGGCGGGGATGATGCTGGGCGACGAGTCGTATGCCGGCAGTCGCTCGTTCTATCGCTTCGAGCAGGTAGTCCGCGACCTTACCGGCTACCGCGAGATCATCCCCACCCACCAGGGTCGCGCGGCGGAGAAGATCCTCTTCACGGTGGCCGTGAGCAAGGATGATGTGGTCCCCAACAATACGCACTTCGACACCACCCGCGCCAACGTCGAATATCGCGGGGCGACCGCGCTGGACGTGGTCAAAGCGGAGGGCCGCGATCCGGCCGCGGAGCTGCCCTTCAAGGGCGATGTCGACATCGAGGCCCTCCGTGCGGCCATCGAGACCCATGGGCCCGACAAGGTCCCGCTGGTGATGGTGACCGTGACCAACAACTCGGGCGGCGGCCAGCCGGTCTCGATGGCCAACCTGCGCGCGGTCCGCGCGGTCTGCGACGAGTTCGGCATGCCCATGTTCCTCGACGCCTGCCGCTTCGCCGAGAACGCCTGGTTCATCAAGCTGCGCGAGCCCGGCTACGCAGACAAGACGCCCAAGGCCATCGCGCAGGAGATGTTCTCCATCGCCGACGGCTGCACGTTCTCGGCCAAGAAGGACGGCCTTGCCAACATCGGCGGCTTTCTCGCCATGAACGACAAGAGCTGGGCACTGCAGGCGCGCAATCTGCTGATCCTGACGGAGGGATTCCCCACCTACGGCGGCCTCGCCGGCTACGACCTCGAAGCCATCGCCCAGGGATTGATAGAGGTGGTGGACGAGAAGTACCTGCGCTACCGCATCCGCTCCACCGAGTACCTCGCGGAGAAGGTGCACCAGGCTGGCATCCCCACCGTCCGCCCACCCGGCGGCCACGCCGTCTACATCGACGCCAGGGCGTTGCTGCCCCATATCCCGCCACACCAGTATCCGGCACAGGCGTTGGCGATCGAGCTCTATCGCGCCGGTGGCGTGCGCGGTGTCGAGATCGGTACGTTCATGTTCGGCCGCGCCCGCGACGGGGAGCCGGACGAGCCGGCACAGATGGAACTGGTGCGCCTGGCGATCCCGCGCCGCATGTACACCCAGAGCCACATCGACTATGTGGGCGAGGTCATCATCGACGTCGCCTCACATGCGAGCGAGATGCGCGGCTACCGTATCGTGGAGCAGGCACCCTGGCTGCGGCACTTCACCGCTCGCCTCGAACCGCTCGCGTAGCGGCCCGCGGCGAGCCTTACCCTGCGGGACAGTCGGTGGCTCGCGATCGTGAGCACCTCGAAGCCACGGCGATCAGCCTGGTCGCGAATTCGCCACCTGCCTACGGTAGGGCGGCGATCGCCTCTGCTGCCATCTCCGGCTGGCCCACGTTGTCGGTCACGACCCAGACAGTGTCCTCACTACTGAAGACGTGCTGCTTGACGTCGCCGAAGTCAAGCGTGGTGACCGCACGACCGCCGATCTCCTGCTCGATGCGACCCACGCCTTCGAGCAGCGAGGCATAGCTGGCGGCCTCGACACCCTCGCCAAGGATGATCTGCGAGCGCAGCTCTTCGACTTGATCGGCAGCTCCCGGGGGCAGTCGGTAGCCCTCGATCTGGATCCCATCCTGGTTGGATTCCAGACCCCACCAGGCGATGACACCCAGGATCTCCGAGGGCGAGACACCCACGTTGAGGTATAGGTCCAATAGCCAGGCGTCGACCTCTGGCCCAAGACGCTCGCTCAGGGTCGGGAGGAAGAGCGGCTCGGTGGCCTCGTAGAGGCCGATCCGGCGACTGTCGCCCAGCGCGACCGGGATCTCGGTAACGAGTGAGTCGCCGGGAAGGATGCCGACAGGGGCTGGCGCGGGCAACTGGTCGAGCGCGTCCCAGACGTACTCTTCGTCGCCCTGGATGATCCAGGCGGTGTCGTCCTTGAGATAGACGGTGCGCGGATAGACACCCGGCATCGCCGCGTCCTGGACCCGCAGCGTCCACTTGCTGCCGAATGGCCGCATCACGAGGCCCGGCGTGGTGATGTCACCGAGCAGCAGGTCGACGGCCGCGGGAGCGAAGGCGCGTGCGTCGGCACCATCGATGCGGAAGGCCGCAACGACTGCCGGGTTGCCCGGGTTATCCGGGTCGGGTTCATACAGCGCAGTCTTGACGGTCAGGTCGTCGATGGTCTTGCCAACGCTTTCCACCAGCGCCATGATGCCGTCGACGAAGCCGGGATCGGCGGAGTCGCCCTCGGAGAACCGCGCCACCCACTCCGGGCCGCTGAAGGTCTCGGCCGTAAGCAGTTGACCGCCGAGCATGACCGGGAAGTCGATCCCGCCGGCCTCAGCGGCCGGGGCCGCGGAGACGCTCGGGCTCTCGCTCGCGTCCTGTGCCACCGCCACCGAGGGCAGTGCCAGCAAGAGTGCGGCCATGAGCGCAACGGCGATGGGTCGGCCTCTGCCGTCGAGACCGCTGCGAGACCTGGTTCGGGAGTTCAAGGGTCAACCTCCATGGTTCGCCGGTACCTGGCGGTAGACCGGCGGGTGATGGCGACAGCGTAGCGCTGCTCGAGCGAACCCGGGCGCCGGGGGGCCGCCTTCTTCCATGAGGCGTGTGAGACTAGGCGGGTACGGGCGAGGTACCCCTCGGCGACAGTGGGACACCGGGCAGCGACGCCGCGGCCGGCTCCGGGCGAGAAGAGGGTCGTTCGCGCCGGGTCGACTTGGCCTCTTCGGGAGCGCTGGCCGGCTCTGGGACGCACTCGGCCGGGAGCACCGGGTCCGGTGCGGCGGCGTAGCCATCACCATCGGCGACGTACTCGACCGTGTCAGTGGGTGTGCAGGCAACGGTCGCAGCCGTTACGAGTGCGGCCACGTCGGTTTGCGCCTCCGCCTCAGCCTGGGCCTCCTGGCGAGCCCGCGCCTTCTCCTTGGCACGCTCCTTGGCCTTCTGCTTGGCCTGCAATGCCTGCTGGCCCTTCCGGGTCGAACTCTTGTCGATCTTGATGACACCAGCGGGCAGGTAGGCGCTCGGGTCGACGTCCTTGCCGCCGCGCAGCAGTTCGAAGTGCAGATGCGTACCGGTGCTGTTTCCGGTGTTGCCCATCTTTCCCACGACCTGGCCGGTGTGGACGAGCTCACCAGCGCGAACGCGGTCGCCCGGCGTCAGATGACCGTATCGAGAGACGTAGCCGTCGGGATGCACCACGACCACGATCCAGGCGCGTCCACCCTCGTCCCACGGGTTCCAGCCGGTGTAGGCCACCACGCCCACGGCCACTGCGCGAACGGGCGTGCCGTAGCTGTCGACGATATCGACGCCATCGTGGAAGTGACGGCAGGAGCCCCGCGGAGGATTGAGGCGGAAGCCGGTGCAACCGTAGGTCTGGCTGATGCGCCCGGTAGTGGGCCAGGAGAACGAGGACTCGCCGGTGAGGCTCACGGCCGTCTGGTTGTCGGCGCGGTCCGCGGCCAGGCGGGTCATCTCCACGATGCGACTCGCCAGAACGCCCTCAGCGGCCTCACGTCGGGAGATGGCAGCACTGCGCGCCCGCTTGAGCGCTTTGAACCGCGCCTGCTTGGCTCGCTTGATGCGGTTGAGATATCGCGTGCGGGTGCTGATGGTCTGCTTGCGACGCTCCGCGATGCGAACCTCCCGCCGGACATCCCGCAGCCGGTCGACATAGCCCTCGGGCCGCGGTGCATCAGAGCCCTCAGCATATAGACCCTCGACCCGCTCGAGACGGCTCTCGCGCTCGCGCAGCACGTCCTTCACGGTGGCCAATGCGCGCATTCCTTGCTTGAGGTTGCGCTTGGCGTGCTTGAACTCCCTCTTGGCCCGCTTCAGGTCACGCTTGACCTGTGCCAGTACCTGGTCCTGGGTGCGCATCGCGTTCGCTGCGTAGAGCTGGCCGGATCGATTGGCCGAGATCTGGTCGCCCAGGCCGCTGGCACGCACCGGCGCCGACTCGAGCGCGAAGGTAGTCACCAGGAGCGTGAGCACACAGAGCGCGATGAACGTGCGCAGGCCAACTCGGGACCACGCCACGGGGCTAGCTAGGGGCACCGCTCTCCGCTCCACTCTGATCGTCGAGGTGGCCATCACCGCAGGGGCACAGACAGGCTCGCGGACCCACCTCAGGTCTTGGCATCGTAGAATGCCTGTCCAGTACCGTTGGCCCGGTCGTTGGTCATCCTCCACCGGTACTCATGGGCTACGCAGTCCTACTCACTGGACGACTGGCAAGCGGAGCCTAACGCGTCTTCTAGATCAACGCTTCGAAGAGCCAGACGCTGACCATGCCGGCCACCAGCGTCCAGCCGAACGAGCGCGTGCGCCAGGCGACGAGGGCAGCAACAGCCGCGGCCGGATACCAGGGACCGAAGGGCCGGAACTCGCCATGCTCCAGGAAGAGCGTCTGGGCCACCAGCCCGGCAAGCACGGCCGGCGCCACCAGGCTCAACGCCTGCTCCACGCGCAGTGGGATGGCGACACCGGCAAGCAGGGTCACCATCGAGGCGCGCATCGCCAGCGTGCCCGCGGCGACGATCGCGACCAGCAGCAGGTCATACGCCATCGGGCACCTCGTCCCCGCTCGCGGGCTCCTCTCCGCTGCCGCTGGGGCCCAGGGCGCTGGAACGCCGCTTGGCCAACATGCCAAAGGCGATGCCGGTCGCGGCACCGATGAGCAGGCCCGTGTTCATGGGCGCGTCGCGTGCGATCGATGTCACCGCGAACCCGACGCAGGCTGCCACGAGGGAGGCGCGATCCTTGATCGATGGCACGACCAGTGCCACGAACATCAGGGGCACGGCAAAGCCCACCTGGAACTCCGACGGGACGGTGGCTCCGATACCGACGCCGATAGCCGTGCCGATCCACCAGGCCACAGCGAAGCAAAGACCGGCGCCCAGGTAGTAGGCCATGCGCGCGCGTGGCTCGCGCTGGCGCTCGTTGTAGAGCAGTGATGTCACCGTGGCCTGGTCGGTCATGAAGTAGGAGAGCGCCACCCGCCAGCGGCGGGGATATTCGGAGAAAGACGGAGCGAGCGCACCGGAATACATCATGAAGCGGGCGTTGATCACCAGGGCCGTGCCGACCACCACGAACCACGGAGCACCCTGGTCGACGAGGTCGACGACCGCGAGCTGTGCTGCGCCGGCAAGCATCAGCAACGAAGCGAGGGCACCGACGAGGTCGTTGATCGACGATTCGGTCACGCTGACTCCGTAGGCCATGCCGAAGGCGAAGGCACCGACCGAAAGCGGCAGGATGGCGCGCGCACCAGCCAGCAGGGCGGCCGCGGAGAACCAGCGCCCGGAGCGCGAGGTCGAGGCGCTCACGGCTGGGCTCGCAACACCGCGAGGCAGACAGCCACGACCCCGCCCACAAACGCCGTCACGAAAGCGCCCATGGAGCCGCCCGGGTCACGCACCATGGCGGTGTCGAACTACCGTCGACACTCGCTAGTGGACGAGGCGGGGGCCGGGATCGGGTGCGTGCTCGGGCAGGTCTTGATCGAAATCGTGACCGATGCGTTCAGCGGTGCGATGGATGGCCTCGTCGATCTCGAGGAACTCGGCCAGGCCACCGAAGTTGGCGTGCCAGTCGAGCAGCTCGTGAAAGGCTTCGTGGATGACCGCGTCGCGCAGTCCGGCGACCTGCAGCTCGACGAGGACCTCTTCGTCCACGCCCTCGCCGGAGAGGACCATGGAGATGGCACCGTCGAGCGGCTCGCCCAGATCGAGGCGCCTGATGATGTCCCTGGCCAGCTCGCTCACCGTCTTGGCCATGCGCCTCCTCCTCGTCCCGTGTCCTGCGCCGTAAAGGGTACGCCAGCGGCGGCCCTACTCTTCCGGCGGCCGCGTGTCGATCGTCTGGGGTGATCCGTGCGTGCGCTCGGCGATGGTGAAACGACCCACGTGCTCAGCGTGTGGATCAGAGATGACGATGCCGAAGGTCTCCATCAGCTGGTCGGGGTTGAGCACCTCGGCGCCCGGGCCCAGCGCCACCACCCGGCGGGCGAGCAGCAGCACCTGGTCATACTCGACGGCCTCGCCGATGTCGTGGGTGGCGGTCACCAGGGCGGAACCACGCCGCAACTCAGCCGCGAAAGCATCGAGGTAGCGCTCGCGGCCGGCGGCGTCCAGACCGGCGGTGGGCTCATCGAGCACGATGAGGTCTGCCCGGTGGGCCAGCACGTTGGCGAGGTACACGCGCTGACGCTGACCACCGGACAGGTCGCGGATGGGTTTGTTCCGCAAGTGGGCTACGTCCATTCGTTCCAAGGCCCAGTCGACCAGATCGGCATCCTCTCCACTCGCTCGTCCGAAGAGGCCCAGCGACGCGTAGCGCGCCATGCGAACCACGTCGATGGCACGGATGGGAAGGATATAGCCCGACTCGTGGAACTGCGAAAGATAGGCGAGGCGTGAGGGCGACCTTCCGGGCACCTGACCGAGCACACGCAGGGATCCCGAGAGGAGAGGGGCAAGTCCGACGAGGGTGCGGATCAGGGTCGACTTTCCCGAGCCGTTGGTACCGACCAGGGCCAACGATCCGCCCTCCGGTACCGTCAGCTCGACATCGGACACAACGACCTCGGCGCGGTAGCCGATCGTCAGCTGACGCGCTTCGATGGCGGTCATGCCAGCGTCTCCCCGGTCTCGGGATCGGTGCGCCCGTCCGTTCGACCCGGTCGACGCAGGTTGGTCAGCAGCAGGACGAAGAAGAAGATGCCCACCGCCACCAACACGATGGTGGCGCTGGCAGCCACGTCATACCAGTAGCTCGCGAGCAGCCCGATGTAAGTGCTGGCCGAACCCACCACGATGCCGATGAGCATCATCGAGCTGGTGCGGTTGGCCAGCAGTGCGCCGGTCGCAGCGGGCGCCAGCAACATGCCGAAGACGAGCAGCGTTCCCACGGTCTGGAAGGCCACTACCACGGTCAACGCCACCAGCAGCATCATCAGCGTGTGGTAGCGGTGCGAGGCGAAGCCAGCCACGTCGGCCTGCTCGGGATCGAAGCTCAGCAGCAGGAACGGCCGCGAAGCAGCGATCGCGATGGCCACCACGACAGCGGTGGCGATGGTCATGACGATGAGCTGGTCGGTGCTGGTACCCAGGATCTGCCCGAAGAGGATGGCCAGCAGGTCACCCTGGAAGGCGCTCGAGGCCGACACGATGACGACGCCCAGTGCGAGCATCGCCACGAAGAGCAGGCCGATGGCCGTATCGGAGGAGAGGCGCGAACGATTGGTCACCAGCGTCACACCGCCGATCATCACGACCGCGCCGACGGCCGCCCCAAGCATGCCCGGCAGGCCCAGCAGGATGGCTGCCGCGATCCCGGGCAGGACACCGTGTGCCAGGGCGTCGCCGATGAAAGCCAGTCCACGCAACACCACGAATGTGCCGATGACCGCGCAGGCCATCGCGACCAGCACGCCGGCAACGAGCGCACGGAGCATGAAGGCGTTATCGGCGAACGGGTCGATGAGGGCTTCCAAGCCACCTCCGGATGTCTAGCTGATACAGAGTCTCACACAGCCCTGGAGGAGGCGCCTCGGGCCGCTTGTCATACACTCGGCGTCAGAAGGACCCACCCAGACGGGACTCGGTGGGACCCACCCAAAGGGAGATCGATGGCCATCCACCGACGCATGAGCGTGCTGGGCCCGCTGGCCACGCTCGGCCTGATCCTGGGCATCAGCGCGATGGCTGGTGCACAAGATGCCCCGCCCGAGCCGAGCGAGACGGCCACGGCGACAGCACTCCCCTCACCCATCGGCGAGCCGCGACCGGCTCCGGAGCTGGCGGGCCTCGTGAACTCGGACCTGACTCCTTTCGACCTGGCCGACTTCGTCGGCAGCGACGTCCTCATCTACTTCGGCTATACGCACTGCCCCGACGTATGTCCCGCCACCATCGGCGAGCTCTTCGGGGTGTGGGAAGAGGTGCCTGACATGCAGGCCATCTTCATCACCGTCGACCCCGAACGCGACACACCCGAGTTCCTCGAGGAGTGGACGAGCTACCTGCCGGAGAACCTGCACGCGGTCACCGGCAGCCCCGGCGCCATCCGGCGGGCGGCTGACAACTACGGCGTGCGCTACGCACGCGTGGAGACCAGCTCTACGGCCGGCTACACGATGTCGCACACCGCGGAGCTCTACCTCATCGACGAGCACGGCCAGCTGCTGCTGGCCTACCCATTCGGAACCCCGGCCGAAGAGATCGCTGCTGACATCGTGACGCTCCAGGCCGATCGACCCCCATCGGGGGAGGAGGAACCATGCCCCGTGGCAAGCGCCTCATGCTGATGTCGGGTGCGGCCGTGGCCATCGCGCTCAGCTTGTCGGTCAGCGTGGTCGCCGCCGGCGACGTCGAGGACGCGATGGCGTCCACGTCGCCGATGGCATCCCTGGCGCCGATGGAGCCCACGGCGCCGATGGAGCCGGGCCTCGACGTGCGCAACGCCTGGACGCGCGAGTCGCCGATGCTGGACCTCGCCGGTGCTGCCTACATGCTCATCCACAACGACACCGACGCTGACGATGCACTGATCGGGGCCTCCAGCCCGGTGGCTGAGGTGGTCGAGATCCACCAGAGCTCGATGGATGAGGAAGGCATGATGTCGATGCAGCAGGTGAGGGAGATCCCCATCCCCGCCCACGGGGATG
Organism: uncultured Chloroflexia bacterium; assembly: GCA_963724095.1. Lineage (GTDB taxonomy): Bacteria > Chloroflexota > Limnocylindria > Limnocylindrales > CSP1-4 > JAFMJV01. The sequence goes on along the minus strand of CAVRTH010000019.1, from coordinate 945,766 downwards.
GGGTGCTGGAGCCCGGTGGCTACCACATCATGCTCATCAACCTGGTCGAGCCGCTGATCGAGGGGACCGAGGTCGAGATCACCCTTGAGTTCATGAACGCCGGGCCGCAGACCGTCGCGGCACCCGTAGGGGCCGGCCCCATGACGGGCAGCATGGACCTGGGTGACAGCGGGGACGACGAGGAGAGCCCAGCGGACGAGTAGCGTCGCACGGCTTCCGAGTCCGTGGAGGACCCGATCGACCCAGCAAGCACGTGCACATGTCCATTCGATGCCGCTCGAGACTCGACGCGGCTCGACTGCAGCGGTGGAGACGGCGGCCCAGACTCGCGAAGCTGGGGCCTCGATTATGCTGGCGCGACCGCTTCCCGAAACGAGGACCCCGATGACCGCATCTGTTCGCCCTGCCCACGTCCGCGGACTCGCCGCCTTGGCCTCCCTGGTCATGACCGCCCTGCTCCTGGCGACCTCATGGACAGCCGTCTCCGCCCAGGGCGAGGAGCCCGAGCTGACGTGGGCACCACTGGTCACGCCTCCTCCTATCAGCCAACCGTCCATCCTGTCGCCCACCGACCAGGTCGACGGCTTCAGCATGGGCTCGCCCGAGGCGCCGGTCACGGTGGAGATCTGGGAGGACTTCCAGTGTCCCTTCTGCCAGCGCTTCACTTTCGAGGTGGAGCCCAACATCGTGGAGCAGTACGTACAGACTGGGGATGTCCGCCTCGTCTTCCGCAACCTCGCCTTTCTGGGTGAGGAGTCACGCTGGGCTGCGGTAGCCGCCAGCCTCGCGGCTGAACAGAACGAGTTCTGGCCCTTCCACGACTATCTCTTCGCCAACCTCGAGGGTGAGAACCGTGGCTCGTATGATCTCGATCGGCTGCTGGAGATGGGCACGGCGGCTGGCTTGGACATGGACCAGTTCAAGGCGGGCCTGGTCCTCGAGAAGGCTCGCGACCGATTCGCGCGGATCGAAGCTGAGGCGCGCCAGGACGCCTACGCCATGGGCATCAGCGCAACCCCTACGGTCACCGTCGACGGGGTGCCGTTGCAGGCCCCCGACTTCGCGTCAGTGTCAGCCGCGATCGATATCGCGTTGGCCAAGTGGCGAACCGCCAACGAGGCAGAGGGCAGCGCCGAACCGGAGTCGAGCCCGCTGTCCGAAGCCACGGTCGTGCCCGAGGTGACTCCTGCGCCCGAGGTCACCCCAGCGCCCGAGGCGGGGGAATAGCCTCGGGCGAGCGCTGGCACCGCTGCCGAGGCGCTACGATGCGAATGATCGGCTCGGCCCCACTGGAGGAACAGGCTTGACCTCGCCACCGCCAACCAATGAAGCGAAGTCCTCGGCATCGACATCGGGAGCCCGGGCCAGCGTCGACAAAGCGACGGCCATCACCGAGGATCTCATCGATCGCGGGGCACCCTGGAGCGCCCGGACCTCATGGACGATCGTGCTCGTCGAGGGCATCGTGGCTGCCATCGTCGGGCTGGTGTTCCTGGTCAAGCCGCTGGGCGGTTCAAGCACCACGCTGCAACTGGTCGGCCTGATCCTGTTGATCGGAGCGCTCATCACCGTCTTCCAGCTCTGGCGTCAACAGCTGCGCCCGGACCTTGAGACGTTGGCTGCCTTCCGCGCCGGTTCCGGCGTCACGGTGGGCTTGGTGGTGTTGGTGGCGGCATTGTCCACCGATGTGACCGCTGCGGTGACTGCGGCACTGGCCGTGGTCGTCGGCATCGGCTTCATCATCTTCGGCCTGGGCGGCATCGCGGCGAGCTTTGTCCGCCGAGCCATCGACGCACCCTTGCCGCTGGCCTCGCTGCTGATCAACGCCGTGCTGGCCCTCGCCGGTGCGGTACTGGTGTTCGCCGGCGCGGCGGGCTCAGACACGGTGGACGGCATCTTCAACCTGCTCGGCATCCTGCTGATCGCGGCTGGGCTCGGCCTCGCCGGATACGCCTATCTGCTGCGCCAGCAGGAAACCTCGGGCGCCTGACCGAGTGTGGGGCGGCTGATCAGCCCAGGCCGCCGCGGCCCTCGCGATCGGAAGTGTGCCCGGGCAGCCCGGTGATGAGCCGGCTGCCGCGCCCGCGTGACAGGAACGACCAGGCCCAGCGCACCATCACCAGCACGCGGTTCTGCAGGCCGATGAGCCAGAAGATGTGGATGCCAAGCCACATGAACCAGGCGACGAAGCCACTGAAGCGGAGCATGCGAAAGTCGGCCACCGCGCGCAGCCGGCCGATGGTGGCGAGCTCGCCGAGGTCCTTGAACTCGAAGTCCGGGATGCTCACGCCGTCGCGCCTGGCGAGGATCGAGCGAGCAGCATATCGCCCGCCCTGGATACCGCCCTGGGCCACGCCCGGGACGATCCTGCCCGGCGACCACTCGGCTGCGGCCAGATCTCCGACGACCCAGATGTCCGGATAGCCGGGGATGGTGAGGTCACGTCCCACCTCGATCCGCCCGACCCGGTCGGTCGGCGCCCCGGTGGCCTCTGCGACAGCGCGACCGAACTTGCCCACCGCCACACCGGCGGCCCAGAGAACGGTGCGCGCCAGGATGCGGGTGTCCTCGCCACCTTGGGCGCCGCGCACGGTCACGCCGTGGGCATCGATGTCGGTGACCATGGTGCGGGTACGGATGGTGACGCCCAGCTGCGCCAGCTGGCGCGAGGCTGCCCTCGACAGCGAGCGCGGGTACGTCGGCAGCACCCGATCGACCCCTTCCACCAGGTAGACCAGCGCCTCTTCGGTATTGATGGCGCGGAAGTCACGCGGAAGGGCATCGCGCGCGATCTCGCACAGCGAACCCGCCAGCTCCACGCCGGTGGGGCCGGCGCCGATGATGACGAACGTCATCCACTCGTGCTGTTTGCCGGTGTCGGTCTCCCGCTCGGCGTTCTCGAAGGCGTCCAGGATGCGGGCGCGTATCTGCAGCGCGTCCTCCAGCGTCTTGATGCCGGGCGCGAACTCGGCCCAGGTGTCGTTGCCGAAGTACGAATGCTTGGTTCCGGTCGCCACGATGAGCGAGTCGTAGGGCAGGTCGGAACCGTCGTCGAGGCGCACGGTCTTGCGGGCAGGATCGATGTCGATGGCCTCGCCCAGCAGCACGCGGGTGTTGTACTGCTTGCGCAGGATGAGGCGCAAGGGCTGGGCGATGTCCGAGGGCGGCAGCGCACCGGTCGCGACCTGATACAGCAGCGGGCTGAAGAGATGGTGATTTCGGCGGTCGAGGAGGGTGATGTCGACGTCGGCCTTCCGCAGGGCGCGGGCCGCGTACAACCCGCCGTAGCCGCCGCCGATGATCAATATCCGATGTCGCTCCGCCACGCTGACCCTCCTTGCACCCGCGGGATCGGGACGAACCCGCGGGTGTCCCAGAGGATGCCACGTCACCCGCGACGAACGCGGCCTTGACCTTGGCTCTATACTTTGTCTCACAAACTATTTTGCACACCGCGGGACGGCCGATGAGCGAAGGAAGTGATCTCCAGCAACTCGAGCGCGAGGCGTATCGGACGTCGTGGTCCGACGGCATCGTGGACCTCTACCTCGGCCTGTCACTACTCTGGATCGGCGCCGCCTGGATCTGGATCAACGACCTTTCCGGGCTGGCAGGCATGTTGCCGGCCATCCTGGTGGTACCCATGCTGGGCGCACGCAAGCGATTCGTGGAGGCCCGCCAGGGTTATGTCCAATGGCGACCGACGCGGCGACGCTGGGAGCAGCGCAACCTGGGGCTGTTACTGGGCGTGGGCGTCGCCATGTTGGCGGCGGGCATGGCGGTGTTCTTCTTCGTCTCCAACGGCAGCGGCGGCACGATCGAACTGGCGCCAGGCATCATGGCCTGGCTGCTGGCAGTCCTGAGCGTCGGACTTGCCTTCCTGCTGGATGCTCGTCGGATGCTGGCATACGCGGCGGTCCTGGCCGTGGGCGGCGTGATCGTCGTGGCACTGGACGCCCTGCCTGGATGGCCCATGCTGGCAGCAGGTACCGTGGCGGCCAGCGTGGGTGCGGTGATGCTGTGGCGGTTCAGCCGGCGGTACCAGGGCGTCGAGCCATCGTGACCGAGGCCGATCCTGCCAGCGTGGGAGCCGCCCACCTGCAGGACATCGACCGGCTCATCCACGAGCCCGCTCGCTTGTTGTTGGTGGCGAACCTCAGCGTCGTGGACGAGGCCGATTTCGTCTACCTCTCCGGGCGCACCAACCTCACGGCCGGCAACATCTCGTCACACATGGCAAGACTCGAAGAAGCCGGCTACGTTCGCATCCACAAGTCGTTCGCAGGCAAGCGGCCGCGGACCACCTATGCCCTGACCGAGGACGGTCGGGCCGCCTTCGAACGGTACCGGGGGCAGGTTGGCGGACTGCTCACGCGCCCTCCCAACTGACCTGTCTCGGCGGGCGAGGCCCAGGGGTAGGCGCGGAGCGGCGAACGAGCGAGCCCGACCGGGCGGGGTGGGCTTGCGGTAGCGCAAACTGGAAGGCTCTTCGATGGAGCCAGCCCGATCGCTCAGGCTCGGGATCGACCCGCCAGACGATCGATCCACGCGCGCGCACGGCGTGGCGTGGAGGTGGACTCCTCCATGTGCCGACGTTGCAGCCGATGGCGAAGCCAGATAGGCGTAGGCTCCTGGACCAGCGGCCGGGTGCGCGCATCGAGCATCGAGCCATCCATCATGGGGACTCGTGTCGCCTGCAGTCGCACAGGTGGGTGGTGTGCCACGGTCGTTCTCCCTCTGCGGGTGCATCGAACCTGATCTGACCGGGCACGGGGCAGACACCGCGAGTGCGGCGCCACAAGGATACGTGACGACGCAAGCCCACCAGCGCCAAACCATCCGCCAACCTCGGGTTGGGCGATCTCGATGCCAGTGCGCGATTCGTCTGACGACAGACACGTTGGCGATTCCGACTGATATGCTCGATGAATGAGCACTCCACCCGTTCGCATCGAAGGCTCCGTCGCCGAGACGGCAGATGTGTCGACCCTGGCCGGTCTACCCGTGTCCCTCCACGGCGGCCTGGTCCGGCTCGACGATGAGGTCGTCGTCGAAGAGGATGCCGTGCGTCGGCTCTCCGAGCTGGAACGCGTGGCCAGGGAGCCGGTCGGGCGCGATGGAAGTCGGGTCGAGTACCGCATGCTCAACGGCGTTCGCCTGGCCGGTGACGATCATCTCGAAGGGCTGGCGCTTCGCTATGAGCTCACCGCGATGACCGGCCGGCCCATCGGCTGGGAGGCCGCCAAGACGGCTGGTCACGTCCATGTGCGCCCAGATGGGGCGCGCTTGGGGTACCCAGAGGTCGTGGAGGTCTTGCACGGTGTGGCTGGGTTCCTCATCCAGGACCTTTCCATCGAGGAGGCGGGCCCGAGCAGCACTCGGGCCTGGCTGGTACGAGCGCATGCCGGGGATCGGGTCGTGTTCCCACCGATGCTGGCGCACGTCACCATCAACCTGGGCGCGGGCCCGCTGCTGTTCAGCGATGTCATCGATCGCCGGGCGTCCGGCATCTATTCCGACGTAGCGGCGGCGCGGGGCTTCGCTTGGTACGTCGGGGCCGACGGCAGCACCGAGGCGAACCCGCGCTACCTGGAGCACCCCCCGCTCGAGGAGATCGGCGCAGGCGACTGGTCCAGCCCTGTCAGTACGCCGCTGTACCGCGCCTTCAGTGCCGACCCGAACGCCTTCGGCTGGCTATCGGATCCCGACAGGTTCCCGGAAGTGGCGCCGGACGTATGGGCCCGAGTCAGGTATCTTCTCGTCGACGATCGCTGACCTCCCGGGCCGAGGAGCCTGTGCCTGCATAGGGACCGTCGGCCTGACATGGGTGGGCCGGTCGGCCTTGACACTCGGACGATGGGCGCACGACCATGCCCTAGTACTGCCGGGTTGTCTGACATCTTTCAAGAGCCGCGGCCCGGCTGCGCACGGAGGAGAACGCATGAGATCCCGACTCGTTGTAACGCTCACTGCCACGGTGGCCTTGCTGGCCGTCAGCGCGCCGGCCACCGTCGCTCAGGACGAGCCACTCCCCACGATCCGCGTCGCGGTGTGGAGTGGCCCGGAAGCCGACAACCTGCGCCTCGTCGTGGACGAGTACGTCGCGGCGACCGGCAACCCGGTGGAGATCGAGGAGATCGCCCGGGATGGCTACGCCGACAAGCTGCGGACGACGGTCGTGGGTGGCGGATCCGAATTCGACGCCATCTACCTGTCATCCGACTGGATGCCAGCGCTCATCGCCGCTGGGGGTCTAGAACCCTTCGACCAGTACATCGAGACTGTGCCGGCTGACTTCCTGAACCTCGAGGACCTGGAGCCGAGCGTCTCCGACCTGACCTTCGACGGAAGCATCTATGGCTTCCCCTCCGAGGGTGACACCGCCTGGTTCTTCTACCGCACGGACCTGCTCGAGGCCGCCGGCCTTGAGCCACCGACCACGATGGACGAGATGCTCCAGGCCGCACTCGTCCTCAACGAGCCGCCTGATCGCTTCGGTCTGGTCATCGGTTCCCGCACGGATGAGGCGTGGTGGGACTTCATGCACTACTTCTTCGCGTTCGGCGGTCAGATCTTCGACCCCGAGACGTATGAGGTCACCGTCAACGACGAGAAGGGCGTAGCTGCACTGGCGTTCTACTCGAATTTGCTGCAGGAATATGGCGTGGTCTCGCCGGACGTCACCACCTACGGCTACAACGAGATCCTCACAGCCCTGCAGCAGGACAACGCCGCCATGGGTGTGGAGTGGATGGCCGCGACCGCCGATCTGACCGACTGCGAGAAGTCGCCCCTGATCTGCGACAAGCTGGCCTACGAGTTCGTTCCGCCCGCGGTCGCCGGGGAGTACGGCTTTGGCGGCAGCTCCTGGGGCTGGGCCATCCCGTCCGCTGCATCCGAGAAAGAGGCCGCCTACAAGTTCATCGAGTGGCTCGTCGGCGGGCCGGGCGCCAAGCTCTGGGCGCTCAACGGCGGCATCCCCTCCAATAGCGCCGCGCTGTCCGATCCCGAAGTCGTGGCGGCGGTCCCGCAGTTCCAGCTTCTTGCCGAGGCCATGCCATATCGGCACCTGACACCATTGCTGACGACGTCCGACCAGCTCGTGATGGCGTTGCAGGAAGCAGCCGCTGCCGCGGTCGCCGGCGTCAAGACACCGCAGCAAGCCATGGACGACGCCGCTGTGATGATCGAGAACGCCCTCGTCGAGGGCGGCTACAAGTAGTCGCTGGTCGGAGCCGCCCCGGCGGCCCCGCAGTGGCATCGCCATCGACATGACCGCCGTGGAGGAGCCGGGCCCGGCGGCCAAGGACGATAGGAACGCCCACGCCCGCGGTCCCAGAGACCGCACGTGGGCGTTCCTGCTGCCCGCCTACGGCGCCATCCTGGCCGTCGTCGGCATCCCTGTCCTCTACAGCCTCTATCTCAGTTTTCACGACTGGCGGCTGGCGACCTTCCAGAAGGGCGTGCCGTTCATCGGGCTCGACAACTACGCCAAGGCCATCGCGGACCCGGGGTTCTGGCACTCGCTGCAACTGACCGTGACGCTGTTGGTCGCAGCCCTCCTCATCGAGGTCGTCCTTGGGATCGGCCTGGCCGTGCTGCTGGACCAGGCATTCCGCGGCCGGCGCACCGCGCTGATCCTGCTGCTGCTGCCGATGTTCGTCACCAACGTGGTCATCGGTCTCATCTGGCGCATCTTGTTGAGCTTCGACTACGGCGTCATCAACTGGATGCTTTCGCTGCTGGGTATCGACAGGGTGGCCTGGCTCGGCGACCCGGGCCTGGCGCTGTGGTCGCTGGTGATCGTGGACGTCTGGAACACGACTGCCTTCGTAGCCCTGCTCGTGCTCGCCGGACTGGCGGCGGTGCCGGATCAGCCACGGCAGGCCGCGCGCGTGGACGGCGCGTCCAGCTGGCAGGTATTCCGGCACATCACCCTGCCGCTGCTGCGCCCCGTCATCTTCGTGGCGGTGGTGTGGCGCACCATCGACCTCTTCCGTATCTTCGACGTGGTCTTCAGTCTCACCGGTGGCGGGCCCTACAACGCTACCGAGACCATCAGTCTGTACGCCTACAAGCAGGGCTTCGCGTCCTTCAACCTGGGCTTCGCCTCGGCCATCTCCTACCTCATCATCATCAGCCTCGCGATCATCCTGGCCATCGAGTACGTACTCATCGGGCGGCGTGATACGTGAGCCGGGCACGATGAAGCGCTCGCGCTCGACCAGCCTGCTCGTCTACGGGCTCGTCGCCCTGGCCATGGTGTTCTTCATGTTCCCCATCGTGTGGCTCCTGCTGACGAGCATCAAGCCTGGCACCGAGACGTTCGCCTATCCGCCGACCTTCGTCTTCAAGCCCACTCTCGAACACTATTCACAAGTCTTCGGGCAATCCGATTTTCCGCGCTACTTGCTCAACAGCGTCATCGTCGGAACGCTCTCGACGGCGACAGCGCTCGCCATCGCCCTACCGGCTGCCTATGCCCTGGCGCGATCACGCATGCGTGGCCGTGGCGCTCTGCGGGCGGCCGCCCTGATCCCGCAGATGCTGCCGGTGATCGTGGTGGTCATCCCCATCTACCTGATCTTCCGCAGCGTGGGCCTCCTGGACAACATCGTGGCGCTGGCCTTCACCTACCTCGCACTGACGGTGCCCATCTCGGTCTGGATCCTGTCGAACTTCATCCAGGACTCTGCCCATCGAACTCGACGAGGCAGCCCTCGTGGACGGCGCCAGTCGTCTTCAGATCCTGACGCGCGTCATCCTGCCGCTGGTACGGCCGGGGCTTGCGGCCGCGGCGGTGCTCTGCCTGCTCTACACCTGGAACGAGTTCCTCTACGCGCTCATCCTCACAGGCAAGGATGCCAAGACTGCCCCGGTGGCCATCGTCGGCTTCATGACCAACAAGGAGATCCTGTGGGGTCGCATGGCGGCAGCAGGCACTGTCGTGCTGGTCCCGGTACTGGCCTTCGGTATCGTGGCCCATCGCCATCTGGTCCGAGGCCTCGTCAGCGGATCGGGCAAGTGACCCATGCCTGAGCTCGTCGTATCAGGCTCTCTGCCGGGGCGCCGTCGCCAGGATGCGTCGCAGGTGTCCCCCGAACGAGACCACGTTGAAGTCCGCGACCGCGCCAGGCGACAACCTTCCCCGGTCGTCGAGGCCGAGAAGTCTGGCCGGGTTCTCCGTCACGGCACGCAGCACCGTCGTCAGCGGGATACCGCTGCGGACGGCGCTCTCGACCATGCCATCGAGTAGCAGCCGGCTGCCGGCCAGGGAGCCATCGGGGTTCAGGGCTCGACCGCGCACGACCCTGGCGCTCCCGCCGGGCAGGGAGATGTGCCGCAGCCGACTTGCCGCCAGCGGCAGTGCGTCGGACACGATCACGAGGCGTTCCGCGCCGATGGCGCGAGCGATGACCGGCAGGAGCCGAGCATCGACATGGATGCCATCGCAGATGAGCTCCACGAAGGGGGAGGCGGCCAGCGCCGCGCCGACAGGGCCGGGCGCGCGGTGATGCAGCGGGGGCATGCCACTGAAGAGATGGGTGGTCGAACGGGCGCCAGTCCCGTAGGCCGCGAGAGCGACTTCCATATCGGCGTCGGTGTGGCCCACCGAGGCCACGCTGCCGGCCGCGACGAGGCGACGCACGAGATCGAGCCCACCGTCGAGCTCGGGGGCGAATGTCACGAGGCGGACCATCTGCCAGGCGACGGGCTCCAGGTCGATCGAGCGGATCAGCTCCGCAGCCGAGGTCAACGCCGCCTGGTCGTGGCCGGCCGATCGAAGTGGGGAGAGGGCTGGGCCTTCGAAATGGACACCGACGATGGTGGCGCGCGCAAGGTCGACCTCAGGGGTCTCGGTCGCTTCGTCAGCCGCCGGGGCGCCGGTCGCCACCGATGCGGCCGCGCGGCGCGCCGCCGCGAGGAGGTCTGCCAGGGGTGCGGTGACGGTCGTGGCCAGAAAGGCGCCCACGCCATGTTTGCGCAAGGTGCGGGCCATCAAGTCGATCGAGGCGACCGATCCGTGCGCGGACCCGCCGCCGGCGCCGTGGCAATGGGGGTCCACGAAGGCCGGTGTCAAGACGTGGCGGCTGGACAGCACGAGGACGCCACCATCGCGACGGATCGCCTGCTCGAGCGCCCGCGCTGGCTCTCGCTCCACCTCCAGGATGCGGCCCTCTGTCACGTGGACCAGCACGCGCGCCAGCGACCCTCCGGGCAGGAGCGCGGTCCCCAAGATCCGCGAAGCGGGCGACAGGGCCCAGGAGAACGGCGTCATCGAGCTTGCTCGAGCAGCATCGCGTCGAGTCTAGTCCGGGCTCGGGGCATCCGTCACCGGCTCGCGGACGGTCCCCCCGACACTCGCAGACGGGCCCCCGACACTCGCAGACGCGGCTCCGTTGACGCGTCTGGTTGGGTGGGATATCGTTTCCAAGTTGTCTGACGTCTGAAGAATAGAACTGGGGAGGAAGTCGTGGTGATCGATACCGGAACGGGCTCTGCCGGGACTGGAGAGGCATTGGTCCCGGTCGAGGACGTGACTCGCTGGCACGCGGCCATCGCCGACGAGCTGATGGAGGCCTTCGGCTCATGCCTGCCTCAGCACCGCTTCACCATGGGGCCCAGGCTGAAGGCGTTCGAGGAAGAGTTCGCGGCGTACTGCGGTTCCGCCTTCGCGGTCGGCGTGTCCAGCGGGACGGCTGCCCTCACGCTGGCATTGCGTGCGCTCGGGGTCGGCCCCGGCGACGAGGTCATCACCGTTCCCAACACCTATGTGGCCACCGCCTTCGCCATCTCCTACGTCGGCGCCATACCGGTATTCGTCGATGTGGACCCCGATACGGTCAACATCGATCCTGCCCGTATCGCGGCCGCGGTCTCGCCGGCGACCAAGGCTATCCTGCCGGTCCACATGTACGGCCGCTGCGTGGACATCGAGGGCATCCGGGCGGCAGCGCCGGGCATCCCTGTGCTCGAGGACGCTGCACACGCCCACGGCGCCACGCGCAATGGGAAGAAGGCCGGCAGCCTCGCCGATATCGCGGCGTTCAGTTTCTACCCCTCCAAGGTTCTGGGCGCACTCGGCGACGGCGGCATCGTGACCACCTCCGACCCGGAGCTCGACGCACGCCTGCGCCAGCTGCGCTACATGGGCCAGAAGGGTGTCAAGCACGAGCACCTCATCCTTGGTTACCAGGAACGCCTTGACGAAGTGCAGGGCGCCCTGCTCAGCGTCAAGCTGCGCTACCTGGAAGACCAGCTCGCGCGGCGCAACCGCGTAGCCGAGCGCTACGCCGAGATGCTGGCCGACACGCCGGTGGAGCTGCCGGCGCCGGAAGAGTCCGGCCGGCACTCGTTCTACATGTACACCGTGCATGTGCCACAGCGCGAAGAGCTCCGGGCATTCCTCGACGAGCGCGGGGTAACCACGCAGATCGTGTATCCCAAGCTCGTGCCGGACCAGGGCGCCTACGCCGAGAACCCCTGGCGCGCCGCGGATGACTTGTCCGTGGCCAGGTCCCTTGTCGCGCGCATCCTGTGCCTGCCGATGTTCGCCGAGCTCACCGATGCCGAGATCGATCGGGTCGGCTCCGCCATCCGCGACTTCTACGCGGCACGATGAACAGGCACGTTCGACTTGTCGTGATCGGCGGCAGCGGCGCTTCCACGCCCGAGTTCATGGATGCCGTGGCCGGATGGCCGCTCGCTGCCGAGCGTCGCCCAGCGCTTGAGATCGTCCTCCAGGGTCGCTCCCAAGACAAGCTGGCGGTCGTTGCTGAGGCATGTCGCAGCCGGCTTCCGGCCTCGATCAGCGATGTCACTGTCACCACCGAGAGCTCCCTCGAGCGGGCCCTGCAGGGGGCCGACGTGGTGCTCATCCAGGTCCGTGTCGGGGGACTCGATGCGCGGATCTTCGACGAGAACTTCCCGCGCGCGCACGGGATCCCCGGCGAGGAGACGATGGGGCCAGGCGGCTTCGCCAATGCCATGCGCACCATCCCCGCCTTGACCGGACTGTGGGACCGCCTGAGAGACATCGCACCCGACGCATTCATCATCAACCTGACCAACCCATCGGGCATCGTGTCACAGGCGGCCACGGCACACACTGGACTCCAGATCGTCTCGGTCTGTGACGGCCCAGTCACCTTCACCCAAGGCATCGCCGAGGCACTCGAGCGGGAGCCGGAAGCAGTGCGACGGACCTACGTCGGACTCAACCATGCCGGTTTCTGGAGCGACCCGGACGAAGCCGCCCTGCTGGCAGCTCTCGGCGCCACCAAGGGCATCGACGCCGAGGACGTGCGAGGGCTGGCCGCATTGCCCTCACCCTACATACGCTTCTATCTTCATCCGGATCGTGAGCTATCGAACCAACTCTCGGCCCGAGACAGCCGCGCCCAGGTGCTCAAGAGGCTCGAGGCCGAGATGCTCGAGCAGTACGGCAGCGGCGTGGCCGCCAGCCATCACAAGCGCCGCGGAGCACTCTGGTATGCCGTCTCCATCGTGCCGCTCATCGATGCCTACCTGCATGGATCGGACGACTCGATGGTGCTGGGGCTGCCGAACTCCGGCGCGGTCGACTGGGCGCCCGATGACGCCATGGTGGAGCTGCCGACACGCGTTGCCGCTGGTGGTGTCCTGGTGCGCCATGCTGCAGTGAAGCTCCCGAGTACGGCCGCTGGGCTCCTCTCGCGACACGCGGCCTATGAGACGGCGACGGCGCATGCGCTGGCCGGGGTACGAACGCGACCCGAACTGGTCGGACGGCGTGAGCGTCTCGCGGAGGCATTGGCCAGCAATCCGCTGGTGCCCGACGAGGCTGTCGCCGCTCAGCTCGTGGACGAGATCCTGGAGGCCTCGCCCGCCTGAGGCGGGGTGCGCGATCGATGAGTGAGCGCGGGCAAGCGGTGTTGGCGGTGGACGTCGGCGGCACCAAGACGGCGGTGGCCGCGGTGGACGTGCTGCCGACGCAGGGCTTCGTCCCGCTGCTGCCGATCCGGCGCTTCGCCACGCCACGGGACCCGGATGAGTTCCTGCGAGCGCTCGCAGAGACCGCCAGCCAGGTCCTGCCCGACGCTTCGCGGCCGCTGGCCGTAGGCATGGGCATCCCCGGGCCACTCGACCCGCTGCGCGGGATGGTCATCTCTTCACCCAACATCGGCTGGCGTGAGCTGCCCATCGCCCGACTCGTCTCGGAGCGCTTCGCGGGCGTGCCAGTCGTCATCGAGGACGATGCCAACTCCGGCGCCCTGGGTGAGGCGACCGCGGGAGCGGGCCGAGAGGCCGACCCCTATGCCTATCTGCCTCTCGGGACGGGTCTTGGGGGAGGCGTGGTGGTCCGAGGTGAGATCGTGACCGGCGCCCACGGCGCCAGTGGCGAAGTCGGTCACATGGCGGTCGGATCCCGTGTCGGACCTCGCTGCAGCTGTGGGCGACGCAATTGCGTGGAGGCCTGGTGCGCGGGTGCCGGTCTCGCGCGCCGCGCCCGCGAGACCTGGCCGCAGCGGCGGCTCGAGGACGGCTCGAGGGCGCCGCGCGACGCGACCGCTGTCTTTGCCCTGGCCCGTACCGGGGATGAAGCCGCGGTCGCCCTGGTGGCACATGCTCAGCACGCGCTCGCGGTCGCTATCGCCGCCATCCTCGCTGCCGTCGACCCGGCGGTGCTGACCGTGGGCGGCACCATCGGGCGTTCGCAGCCGGCCTTCGTGCGGTCTGCCTTCGCCGAGGCGACGCAGCTCGTCCACGTCTCCGCTGGACGCAGTGTGAGGCTGCGTAAACCGGCACTGGGCGATGCCAGCGTGCTATGTGGAGCAGCCGTTCTCGGCGTCCGACACGCCACGCGACAGGGGGAAGGAACATGAGGCAGGATCGCCGGCCACTGCCGGTCCAACTGCGCGAGGAGATCCTCTCCATCATCGAAGCCGGGATGAAGCCGGGTGATCGTCTGCCCACCGAAGCCGAGTTGGCCGCGCGATTCAGGGTCGGGCGCACGACGGCCAGAGAGGCCCTCAAGCTCCTGGAGCGAGATGGGCTCATCGACGTGCGCCATGGCTCGGGTCGGTTCGTGTCAAGGGCAGCGACTTTGGAGCGTCCCATCACGCGGCTGGAGAGCGTGACCGAGATGATGAGCGCCCTGGGCTACTCCCTCACGAACCGGATCGTCTCGGTGACCCTGAGGGGCGCAAGTGAAGAGGAAGCGGCAGCACTGGGCCTGGCGGGCGGAGAGACCGTCGTCGACCTCGAGCGGGTGCGTCTCCACGATGGCGAGCCACTGATCTACTCGGTCGACGTGATCCCACACTCGCTCGTGCACCAGCCTGTCGACACGATCGACTGGTCGGGCTCCCTCCTGGCGTTGCTCGAGGCCAACGGCGCCCGAGTCACGTCGGCCATGGCTCAGCTACGCGTGGAACGTCTTCCAGAGCCGGCCCAACGCGCCATCGGGAAACCGAGTGACGACCCCTGGATCCTGCTGGTGCAGCGGAACATCGATGAGCAGGGAAATGTCGTCATCCTGTCGCATGATTACCATCGCTTCGACAGTTTCACCTTCAACGTCTTCCGGCAGCGCGCCTGACCCTGCGGTGCTGCTGCAGGCGGGAGATGCGGCTACGACCAGGGGCCGTCCAGATTGCGGGCCGCGCGGGCGCGTGCCTCACGACCGAACCAGCGCTCCAGCAAGTGCAGTGCCAGGTCGATACCGGAGCTCACGCCGGCAGCTGTCAGGACGTGACCCTCGTCGATGACCTTGGTCTCGCTGACCTGGGCATGCGGGAACTCCGCGCGCAGTCGATCGAGGGCGGAGGTGTGGGTGGTCGCGCGACGTCCGTCCAGAAGCCCGGCACGTCCCATGAGGAACGCTCCGGTGCAGACCGAAGCGACGATGGGCGTCGTCGTCGCGCGATCGCGGATGAAGGGCAGCAGATGCTCGTCCTGCACCCGGGTCCGTGCGTCGGCACCGGGACCGCCGGGAACGATGAGCGCATCCAGCGCCGGGCATTCGCCGAGACCAAAGGTCGGCCGCACACGCAAACCGCCACGCGCGATGACCTCGGCGGCGGGTCCGATGGTCACGACATCGACGTAGGTCCCGCCATCAGGCGTGCGCCCCCCATTGAAGACCTCGTAGGGGCCGGCGAAGTCGAGCACCTCGACGTCATCGAAGAGCAGGATGCCAACGAGTGGCAGGCGGGCGGCCTCAGCCATCCGCCGTCGAGGTGAGGATGCGCAGCAGTGCGTTAGCCTCATCCGAGCTGGCGATACGGAAGCGGGCCGAGGTCGAGCCGGAACCGACGCGGACCGTCCAGGCTGAACGCGGCAGGCGCAGGAACATGTCTTCATCGGTGCGGTCGTCGCCCATCGCCAGCAGGAACGACTTGCGACGGAAGCCGGCGGCCAGTCGCGCCGCGACCTCGCCCTTGTTGGCCCAGGCGTAGCGGACCTCTACCACCTTGTTGCCGTGGATGACCGCGAGCTCAGTACCGCTCAGGAGATTCTCGAGCGTGGTCACCAACTCGTTGGCCAGCCACGCCCCGAATTCGGCATCGACCAGTCGATAGTGCCAAGCCAGTGCGTACTCCTTGTTCTCGACGAGAGAGCCGGGCGCACTGGCAGCGAACTGCTCCAGCAGGGGGCGGACCCGGTCCTTCCACGAAAGGTCCATGCCACCTCGCAGTGTCTGCCAGTGCGCGTCGCCAGACTCCCGCAGGAGCGCACCGTGCTCCACCGCCAGCCCCAGGCCGGGGATATCACCGAACCAGCGCTCGATGTCGACCCTGGCACGACCACTGATGATCACCGTCGTGGTTCGTGGCGACGACACCAGGTCCTGCAGCAAGCGGATGAGCCGAGGGGACGGAGAAGCGTCCTGGGGTCGCTGTTCGATAGGCACCAGCGTGCCGTCATAGTCGAGCAGGATGAGGCGACTTTCCGCCTTGTCATGGGCTGCCCGCATCTTCACCGGGTCGGGCGTGGGTCGGTCGCGGTGCATCGTCATCCGGGCGGGCGAAGTGGCTTCTCGCAGGCCGGCGATGAAGTGCTCGGCCCAGGCGACGGCATCATTGCGCACCACCCGCTCATGCAGCGCCGCCATGCGCTCGGCCCGTGCGTCGGCGTCCATCTCCAGCGCGCGCACGATGGTGTTGGCCGTGCCCACCTGGTCGTAGGGGTTGATGCGCAGAGCCTCACCCAGCTCCTGGGCAGCGCCGGCAAATTCGCTCAACACGAGGATGCCGTCACCCTTGTGCTGGCAAGCGACATATTCCTTGGCTACCAGGTTCATGCCGTCGCGCAGCGGCCCCACCCAGGCCACGTCGGCGGCCGAATAGAGTGCCGCCAGCTCTTGCTTGTTGACCGACCGGCGCAGGTACACGACCGGCTGCCACTCTGGTGTACCGAAGTCCCCGTTGACCTCGCCGACCAACTCGGAGACCTTGCGGCGCAGCTCGGCGTAGGCCGGCACACGCTCGCGCGAAGGCACGGCGATCTGCACCAGCGTGACCTTCCCGCGCCACGCGGGCGAAGACTGCAGCAGGCGACGGAACGTCCGCAACCGCTCAGCGATGCCCTTGGTGTAGTCGAGCCGGTCGACCGAGATGATCAACTTGCGACCGCGGTGACGCTCATTGAGCTCGGCCTTGCGGCGCGCGACCGTGCGGTCGGAGCTGATGAGCTTCTCCCACTCATCCGACTGGATGCCGATCGGCAGCGCCGACAGGTGCACGCTGCGGCCGTCGAACTGCACCTGGTCCATGCTGCTCTCGAGGCCCAGGACCTGGAGCAGCGAACGGCGGAAGTTGTGCAGGTGACCATGGGTCTGGAAGGCGATCGAATCGGCGCCCAGCAACCCCAGCAGCACGTCCTCGCGTTCGGGCAGGATGCGAAAGACCTCCGAAGAGGGGAATGGGATGTGCAGGAAGAAGCCGACGCGGGCCTCGGGTGAGCGCTCCCGGACGAGCTGCGGGACCAGCATCAGCTGGTAGTCATGCGCCCACACCAGGTCGCCCTTGCGCAAGCGACCTGCCACCGCTTCGGCGAAGCGCTCGTTGGCGTCACGATAAGCATGCCAGCTCTCGGGCGCGAATACGACGCGGGTGGGAAAGCCGTGCAGCAGCGGCCACAACGTGTCGTTGGCGTAGCCCTCGTAGAAGGAGCGTGAGATCTTGGCCGGGATCTCCACGGCCACGTAGCCGTGCTTCTTCTCCCACTCGGCCATGAGCCGCTTGCGGCCCTCGGGCTCACCCGGCAGGGCATCGCCGGGCCAGCCCAGCCATAGCCCATCGGTCTGCTCCATGAGTGGCGCCATGGCGGCCACCAATCCGCCCGACGAGCGCTCGCCACGCCAGCGGCCCGATACCCGCTTGGCGGTCAGGGGCAGACGGTTGGAAACGACGAGAAGGCGCTGTTTGGTACTCACCGCTCCAGCATACCCGCGGGCGCCTAAGGACCGGGATGTGGGAACCCCCGACGGCGAGCGGTCGCCGGTCCAGCGCGCCAGGGAGCCCCAGACGACGCGAGGTCCGATCGGCGTTGTCCTCCTATCCTGGATGGCTGCCTGCCGGCCGAGACGGTTGCGTGGGAGTCACGCAACGGAGGTCTTCGGCCCAGAAAGGGTCGAGTCGCTTGCGTGGGGCGCAAGCCAGCGGCATGCCTGTCCCTTGTTCGAGTGCCGCGCAAGGCCACGGCGCCGAGCGCTCCGATCTGGTCGGTTGCGTGCGTGTCAGTCAAACGGGCGGATGATGGTGGTCAAACGGGCGGATGATCGTTGGCTCTCGGGCGGATGATGGTCGGCTCTTGGTGTGGTTGGTGAACGGAGACCTGGATGGGGTGCTGGGGGAACTCTCGCCAGCACCGGATAGGCCGAACGGCCGGCGGCGAGCAGACCGCGGTGCCCTAGCCCCCGTGGCGCTGAGCCTCTACCGTTGGCCACGTCGACGGTTCGCCTGCAGCATGAGGTCCCGATGAAGCCACTCCAGGAGCCATTCGCCTCCATCGTCGCCGGGCGTCCGGCGGAGATCGACCTGCGGGGCTACAAGCTGCTTGGTGCGCGTCTCTTCACCAAGGACGGCGCCTTCCGCCAGGACGAGCGCGAGACCTTCGGCCTCTCCGGCATGCTGCCCGACCGCGTCCAGACGATGGAAGAGCAGGTCCAACTCGAATGGGAGCATCTCTCGCGCAAAGAGGATGCGCTCGAGAAGTACATCGGACTGGCAGCGCTGCAGGACCGTAACGCGACGCTGTTCTATCGGCTGCTGGCCGATCATCTCGAAGAGCTGATGCCGGTGGTCTACACACCCACCGTGGGGCAGGCGTGCCAGCAATTCAGCCACATCATCCGGCGCACGCGCGGCATCTGGATCACGCCCAACGACATCGACCGCATCCCACGCCTGCTGCGCAACTCCCCCTACGGCGACGTCCGACTCATCGTCGTCACCGACAACGAGCGCATCCTGGGACTCGGCGACCAGGGTGCCGGCGGCATGGGCATCCCGGTGGGCAAGCTGGCGCTGTACTCGGCTGGCGGCGGTCTGCATCCGTCACTGACGTTGCCCGTGTCGCTCGATGTCGGAACCGACAACCGCACCCTGCTGCGCGATCCGCTCTACATGGGCTACCGCGCACGGCGCCTGCGTGGGGCGGCCTACCAGGAGCTCATCGAGGCGTTCGTGGCCGGGGTCCAGGCAGTGTGGCCAGGCTGCATCATCCAGTGGGAAGACTTCAAGGGTCCCAACGCCCTGCGGATCCTGAATCGATTCCGCGACAGGGCACCCAGCTTCAACGACGATGTCCAGGGCACGGCCGCGGTCACGGTGGCGGGCGTCTACGCCGCGGCGCGACGGCTCGGCCGCAAGGTCACCGACCTGCGACTCGTGTTGGTCGGCGCCGGCGCCGCGGGTGTCGGCATCAGCCGGCTGCTACGACGGGCGCTGCAGCACGAGGGTCTGTCCGAGGAGGAGATCGCTTCTCGCCTCGCCCTGCTCGATTCGCGTGGACTGGTGCACTCGGGACGCACTGACCTTGACGAGTTCAAGCGCGAGGTCGCCACCTCCGCCGACCGCGTCGAGCAACTGGGATTGACTCTGGGGGGCGACGACCACACGCGCCTCTGCGAGGTCATCCGGGCCGTCAAGCCCGATCTGCTCATCGGCACCACTGGTCGACCGGGATCGTTCAACGAGGACGTCATCAGGGCCCACGCAGATTGCGTGGACGAGCCCATCGTCTTCGCGCTCTCGAACCCGTCGAGCCGGGTGGAGGCGACGCCGGCCGACATCCTCGCCTGGAGCGACGGCCGGGCGTTGATCGCGACCGGCAGCCCGTTTGCGCCGGTGTCCTGGAAGGGAGGTCCACGCCCGATCGGCCAGGCCAACAACGTCTTCATCTTCCCCGGCATCGGTCTTGGGGCGGTCGTAGCCGAGGTCAGCCGAGTCAACGAGGAGATGTTCCTCGTGGCAGCGCGGGCACTGGCGGAACAAGTCAGCGAGGAACGCCTGGAGGCCGGGGCCCTCTACCCACCGGTGGAGTCACTGGCCGCCATCTCACGAGAGGTGGCCCTGGCCGTGGCCACGGAGGCGGTCGCCTCGGGCGTGGCCGGCGTGCGCCCCGGTACCGACCTGGCAGCGGCCGTCGACGAGGCTATGTGGTCGCCGGCGTACGTGCCTTACATCCGCTCGAGAGCTGCGGTTCGCCGCGACGAGATCTATGCCGCCCACGAGGCCTCGATCACCTAGGCTGAACGGTCATCGAGGCTCCCCTGCTGCGGGCGGGCCGAGCCGCCATTCGTCGGATCTGCTGCCCAGCGCATGCCACGCGAAGCCCCTGGTCCCTATCATCACCATCAGGACATGCCATCAGCGACTCCGTGCCCATCCGCATCCCCAGACGATGTCGATCCCTCGCGGTTCCCGTCCGGCTTCCTCTGGGGTGCGGCGACATCCGCCTACCAGATCGAGGGCGGCGTAGTCGAAGGCGGACGGACACCCTCGATCTGGGACACCTTTGCCCACACGCCTGGCAAGACGGTCCATGGCGACACCGGCGACATCGCCTGCGATCACTATCTTCGCTGGCCAGAGGACGTCGACCTGATGGCCCGACTGGGGCTCTCAACGCGAGGTGGTGCTCGGTCCAGAGCCGGATAAGCAGACAAACGCGGCGATCTTCCAGCGCCGAGGCACCTATAGACGCTTGGTCGTGACCATCCCGAAGGAGATGCCCTACCCGGGCTGACGGCGGCGACCGAATCTCGCCGCCCGTTCCCGTCCCAGAACACCTCGCCGCTACACCCAATCTGGGACACGACCGATACGAGGGCCAGCGCGCGAGATTAGCGCCGCTCTCCGTCTGGGCAGCGAGAATTGCGGTGATGTCGGCCCGCTGTTCAGCGAGACCGTCGGTATCCTCGAGATCCTCGGTCAGCCCTTGACCCCGCCGGTTTGCAGGCCGGAGATGAGGTACCGCTGGGCCAGGAAGAAGAACACCATCACCGGGATGGTGATGATCACCGAGGCCGCAGCCAGGATATGCCAAGGCTGGTTGAACTGATCGGTGAAGGTGCCTAGACCTACCGGCAGGGTGAGGTTACTCCGACTGACGAGGAAGGCGCTGGCGAGCATGAACTCGTTCCAGGCGGTGATGAAGCTGTAGAACGCGGTCACCGCGATGCCTGGCACGGACAGCGGCATGACGATGCGCCAGAAGGCGCCAAAGACCCCCAGGCCGTCGACCATGCCGGCCTCTTCGAGGTCAAAGGGGATGGTGTCGAAGTAGGCCTTCAGCATGAGCACGCTGAAGGGGATGGCAATGGTGGAGTAGGCGATGACCAGGGCCAGCAGGTGATCGATGAGGCCTGCGTCCGCGAAGATGCGGAAGAGCGGCACGAGCAGGATGACGCCGGGGAACATCTGGGCCAGCAAGAAGATGTAGAGGGCCGCACCACGAGCGCGGAATTTGTAGCGCGACAGGCCGTAGGCCGCGGTAGCCGAGAGCAGCACACCGATGATGGTCACGGCGGTCGCGACCATGGCGCTGTTGATGAACCACTGCACGAAGTCACCACGTGACAGGAGGAACTGGTAGTTGTCGAACGTGATGCCGCTGGGACCGATGAGCTCTAAGCTCGTGGAGAAGACCTCGCTCTCCACCTTGAAGCTGCTGACAAAGACCCAGATCGCGGGGAAGACCGCGATGACGGCCGCGATGGTAAGGACCGCGTAGCTGCCCCACCTGATGTAGCGCGGTTCAGTCATGGCCTCTCCGTCACGTCGCGTCCGGCGAGAGGCGCCGGTAGAAGAGCGAGAACACGATGAGGATGCTGAAGATGATGACGCCGTAGGTCGCGGCGGTCGCGAGGTCTCCCTGGTTGAAGACCTCGAACGCGTACGTCACCAGGATGTTGGTCTTGCCGGCTGGGCCACCACGGGTGGTGAACCAGATGACGGCGAAGAGGTTGAAGGTCCAGATCATGCCGAGCAGGACGACCATCGTGCTCACCGAACGAAGCCCCGGCATGGTGATATTCCAGAAGGACTGCCAGCGACTGGCACCGTCCACCTTCGCTGCCTCGTACTGGTCCTGTGGTATGCCCTGAAGGCCGCCCAGCAGCGCCACCATCATGAAGGGCACGCCGGCCCAGACGTTCACGATGATGGGCATGACGTAGTACCACGGGAACTCGCTGTACCAGGCGGTGCGACCGATCCCGAACAGCGCTGTCAGGTTGTTGAGCAGTCCGAACTCGCCGTTGAAGATGAACGACCAGCCGATAGCCGAGATGTAGATGGGGATGGCCCAGGGGACCAGCAGCAGCAGACGGAATGCGGTCCGACCGCGCAGCTTCTGATTGAGGATGACCGCGAGGAGAAGACCGATGACGAAGTGGAAGAAGACGTTGACGAGGGTCCAGACGATGGTCCACCAGAAGGCCTGCTGGAAGCGGGGGTCGTTGAGCGCGTCGATGTAGTTGTCGAACCCGACGAACTCCCAGGACGGCGGCTTGAAGATCGTCCCCATGTTCGACCGGTCGATGTCGGTCGCGGTCCAGATGAAGGCTTGGAGCAGGGGCCAGAACACGATGACGGCCATGGCCACCAACGTGGGTGCCATGAACAGCCAGGCGATCCAGGTGCGGGTCCTCAAATCGCGACTCCTCCGGCGCAAACCATACCAGCGCGCGATAGCGACGGGGCCGCCATGCTGGCGGCCCCGATGTCATGCGCGCGATAGCGATGCGATCGTGGAGATCGACTAGTTACCGAAGAGGTCGTTCCACTCGGCTTCGAGGTCGGCGAGTGCCTGCTCGGCGGTCTTCTCACCGGTCAGGAATGCCTGATACTCGCGGGTGAACGCGGTGTACTGGTCCGCCGAGCCGGGGTGTCCGAAACGGTTCCTGGCCTGAGCCATCACAGGGCCCCACGCCGAGACCAGCGGGTCTGCTGCCACGGCCTCGGACTCGAAGGCCGCGGGGCGCGTCGGGAGCAGGCCGAGGGTCGCCGCCAGGTACGCCTGGGCGTCGGTGCCATCGATGTACTCCATCAGATCGAGCACGGCAGCCTGCTTGGCCTCGTCCTGGCCGACGAGTGCGTAGATGACGTAGTTGTGGCCACCGAGCGGGGTTCCGGCAGCGCCATCGACGCCGCCCTGGGGGACTGGTGCGATGACCAGATTGCTGGGATCAGCGAAGGCCTCGCCCTCGAGGTAGTCGGCGACTTGCCAGGGCCCCTGCAACACGCACATGAGGTTGCCCCCCTTGAAGGCGGTACCCATGTTGTCGTAGTCGTTGGCGAAGTCCCACGTCGCAGGCGCGACGGTCCCGAGGACGTCGTCCTTGAGGTAATTCCAGCCGGCCGCGGACTCGGGGCTGTTGACGAGCACGGTCACGCTACCGTCATCGGCCACATCGTAGAGTTGGCCGCCCCAGGCCCAGGGGAAGACCTGGCCCCAATACGCGTCACCGCGCATGTAGAAGCCATACTTCTGGGCGGCGAGGTCGGTGACCGCAGCGCCGGCTTGGACGAGTTCGTCCCACGTCGCGGGCGCGGCATCGAGCCCGGCCTCGGCCAGCAGCTCGCGGTTGCACATCAGGCCCAGCGCGTCGGTCACGTGAGGCAGACCGTAGGTGCCGCCCTGCCATTGCGAGGCCGCCACAGGGGCCTCGGCGAAGCCGCTGAAATCGACGAGATCGGTGAGGTCGAGCAGGTAGCCCTCATTGGCCAAAGCGATGACCCAGCTGACGTCGGATCGCATGACGTCCGGTGCGGTGCCCGCCGGAGCAGCGTTGCGGTAATTGTTGAGCGCAGTGTCGAACGACACCGGGTCATGCTTGACGGTGATGCCAGGATGCGCGTCTTGCCAAGCATCGATGAGGTTCTGGACCTCGGCCATCTCGAAGTCACGCATCGTGTTCCAGAAGGTGATCTCACCCTGGTAGGCGAGATCGGATGCGGGAACCTCCGGGACGGCCACCGTGTCGTCCTGTGCCAGAGTAGGCGCCGCGCTCAGCGTGAGCGCGAGGGCAGCACCGAGTGCCGCGTACTTGAACTTGTTCGACATGGTCGAGCAGTTCCTCCTCCTTTGTGGCCACCACGAACGAGAGTGGCCGATTTGGGTCACCAGCCGCAGAGAGTCGTTACCACCTCCTCGGGTTCGGAGTGCCCATGGGTCGAACTCCTGTGCCTCCTCCAGGGCGTGGATCCCGGGGGATGTCGTCCCCCTGCTCGATGACTGGCGGAGCGCATTTTACGCCCGCTTCAGACTATCGGCCACCCCTTGCATGCATCAGGGGTCGGCTTCCTACGGTCCGCCGGTCTAGCATGGGCCGCGCCATGACTGACCGCCACATCTCACTCACGCTCGTCCTGCACAACCATCAGCCTGTGGGCAACTTCGGGTTCGTCTTCGAGGACAACTATCAGAAGGCCTATGCGCCCATGCTTGACGCGCTCGAGAGCCACCCCGGCGTGCGCCTGGGCCTGCACTACACCGGCCCGCTGCTCGACTGGTTCGAGTCGGAGCGGCCGGAGTTCATCGAGCGCCTACGGGCGCTGGTCGAGCGTGGGCAGGTGGAGGTGCTCGGCGGCGGCTACTACGAGCCGGTACTGGCGTCGCTGCGCGAAGACGACCGGATCGGGCAGCTGCGGCGCATGGCTGACGAGGTGGAGACGCTCTTCGGGCGGCGGCCTGACGGCGCCTGGCTGGCAGAGCGCGTCTGGGAGCCCGACGTGCCCAAGGCCCTGGTCAAGGCCGGCTACGGCTTCACCATCGTCGATGACGCACACTTCCGCGCGGCGGCCATCCCGCCGGAGCTGCACTGGGGCCCCTACTCCACCGACGACCAGGGCTACCGACTGCTGGTCTTCGGCTCCGAGCAGGGCCTGCGCTACCGCATCCCCTTCCGCCCGGCCGACGAGGTCATCGACTACCTGCGCGAGCACGCCACCGAGGATGGCCGACTGGTGGGCATGATGGGCGATGACGGTGAGAAGTTCGGAACCTGGCCGGGCACCTGGGACCTCTGCTACGGCAAGGGCCAGTGGGTGGAACGCTTCTTCAGCGCCCTCGAAGAGAATGCCGATTGGCTCAGCGTGCTGCGACCCAGCGAGGCACTGGCGCAGCATCCGCCCATCGGGCGTGTCTACCTGCCGACGGGCTCGTACGCGGAGATGGGTGAGTGGTCCCTGCCCGTGGAAGCGCGCCGCGAGTTCACCCAGCTGCTGTATGACGCCGTGGAGCAGGGCAAACCGGAGGCACGCTGGATGCGCGGCGGCTTCTGGCGCTCCTTCCAGGTCAACTACCGCGAGATCAACGACCTGCACAAGCAGATGCTGCGGACATCGCGCAAGGTCGGAGCCATCGAGCCTGGAAGGGTGGGCCCTGAGAACCTGTCCATGATCCACGACCACCTCTACCAGGGCCAGTCCAACGACTGCTACTGGCACGGCCTCTTCGGCGGCATCTACCTCTCGCACATGCGCCTGGCCACACTCGAGCACCTCATCGCAGCCGAGGATGCCGCCGACCGTGCCGCTGGCCTCGCTGGTGTCCAGATGCAGGCCGCGGACTTCGACGCGGACGGCTACGACGAGCTCCTCGTCAGCACGCCCGGCCAGGTCGTCATGCTCAAGCCCAACGAGGGTGGCGGCATCGGCAGCTGGGACATCCGTGCGGTTCGCCACGCCCTGACCTCGGTGATGCGGCGTCGGCCGGAGGCCTATCACGACACGTTGCGTGCCGCCGACAGCGGCGAGATGGCGGAGCAACGGGCGGGTGAGGGCGCGGTGTCGATCCACGACCTCGTCAAGGTCAACGAGCCGGGTATGAGCCGGCGGCTCTGGTACGACGCATACGAACGCCGCTCGGGGTTGGTGCACCTGCTGCCCCCCGGCACCACGCCGGACGAATTCGAGCAGGCCTCGTTCGATGAGCTGGGCGACTTCATCACGGGTGCCTTCCAGGTCGAACGAGCCGACGACAGCACCGTCGAGCTGGTGCGTGACGGATCGGTCCGTCTGGCTGATGGCTCGACGTCTCCGCTGGGGGTGCGGAAGCGGTTCGTCTTTGGTGCCGACCGGCGGACACCCACGCTGGACATGGCGGTCGAGCTCACCAACATCGGCAAGCGTCCGATCGAGGCGCTGCTGGGTATCGAGTTCGACCTCAACCTGCTTGGCGGCGGGGGTAATCCCTCGGCCTGGTACAAGGTCAACGCCCAGACCGGCGGCTTCGACGCCCGCAAGATCGTCGCCGCCACCGACCACGTGGGCATGGGCAACGACTACATCGGCATCGAGCTGGAGTCACGGCCGAGACCCGACGCTGCCGCATGGTGGTCCTCGATCGAGACGATGTCACTCTCGGAAAGCGGCTTCGAGAGCAACCACCAGGGTGGCTCGCTGTTGTGGGTGTGGCCGGTCAGCCTGGCAGCGGGCGAGTCCACCACGGTCCGCCTCGCCAACCTCGCCCGTACCCACGCCGACCGTGCCGAGGAGGAGGGCCTATAGGCGCGCCGATGCGATCCAGACTCGGCTACACCTCCGCGAGGGCGACGAACGACTCGCGCAGCGCAGGATAGAGGTCCCGGTATACCGCGTAGGCTTTCTCGTAGGCACCGGCATGTGCCCCGGGCACGGTGGTGTCGGTGACCTCGACCATGGCCTCGCAGGCGTCCTCCACGGTCTGGTACCAGTCGGCCGCGACGGCGGCCAGGATGGCCGCCCCGGTGGCCACGCCTTCGGCCGTGCGAGTCTGCGCCAGCGGCACCCCCAGGACATCGGCGATGATCTGCCTCCACAGCGCGGAGTTGGTGCCGCCACCCGAAGCGCGCAGCTCGCGAAGCGGCACCGGAGCGGTCGCACGCACCAGCTCGAAGACATCGCGTAGCGAGAACGCCACCCCCTCCAGCACGGCTCGCACCATGTGTCCCAGGCCGTGTCGCACGGTCAGGCCCACGAAGGCGCCTCGCGCGAACGGGTCCGGATATGGCGTCCGCTCGCCACTTAAGTAGGGCAGGAAGATCAATCCCTCCGCGCCCGGCGCGATGGGCTCGGCCAACGCCGTCAACTGGTCCCAGGTCTTGTCCGGCGCCAACTCGTCGCGCAGCCATTTCAATGAGCCGGCGGCCGACAGCGTGACACCCATGAGGTGCCACGTGCCAGGAACGGCATGGCAGAAGGCATGCAGGCGTCCGTCGGGCTCGATGGCTGGACCGGCCGTGGGGACGAAGACCACGCCGGAGGTGCCCACCGACATGGCACCGATCCCGGGCACCACCGCACCGGTACCGACGGCGTTGGCCGCCTGGTCACCGGCGCCACCGACGACCGGTGTTCCCGCGCGCAGCCCGGTGGCTGCCGCGGCCGCGTCGGTCACCCTGCCGACGATCTCCGGGCCCTCCACCGTTCGCGGCAGCATCGCCGCATCCAGCCCCAGTGCCGCCACGATTTCGCTCGACCAGGTGCGTGACTTGAGGTCGAAGAGCACGGTGCCAGCGCCGTCGGCTACGTCGAGCGCATGCTCACCGGTGAGCTTGAGGCGCACGTAGTCCTTGGGCAGCAGCATGTGCCGCGCGCGGGCCCAGTTGTCGGGTTCGTGCTCGCGGACCCAGATGAGCTTGCCGGCCGTGAAACCGGTCAGCGGCTCGTTGCCAGTGATGGCGATGAATCGCTCCCGGCCGACCGTTTCACGGATCCAGTCGCACTCGGCCACAGTGCGCTGATCGTTCCAGAGGATGGCCGGACGGACCACCTCCTCGTTCTCGTCGAGAAGCACCAGGCCGTGCATCTGACCGGCTGCACCGATGGCGACGACGTCATCAGCCGAAGTTCCGGTCTGGCGCAGCACCGCCGAGATGGCGTCCTGCGCCGCGGTCCACCAGAGCCCGGGATCCTGCTCGGCCCACAATGGCCGTGGCGATTCGAAGTCGTACTCGGACGAGGCCATGCCCACGACGGAGCCGTCGGGGCGGATAAGGATGGCCTTCGTCGCGGTGGTGGAGACGTCCAGCCCTAGAACGACGCTGGGATCAGTCATGCTGCTTCCTTTCACTCAGCGATCGAGCTCGCCGGAGACGACCAGGCGCTCGGCCTCGGCCTGGTCGACAAGGTGGATGGCCCAGTCCTCGTGGTGCTCGGCAGCTTCGCCGGGCCCAAGATCGGTCAAGGGGCCCAGGGTCTCCAGTTCCGTGAAGTCGTGCTGCGAGTAGACCTGGCCGGACGAACCCATGTCGGCGTACTCACGAGACTCCACGTGTCCGGCGTACTTCACCAGCATCAGGCCGGCAGCCCAGTGCGCGACCCAGCCACGCCGCAGGCTGGTACCGACCTTGAAGCGCCCCAGGTCGGGGTCGACGCTAGCGTGCACCTCGACCGCGTGATCGCTGAGCCTGAAACGTGGGTCATCGTTGCGGGCGTACGACCACAGCACGATGTTGCGCTGCCCCTGGAAGCCACCCGCGTCGAACGGTTCGGTCAGCACCGGCAGCCAAGCCCGGCCACCGGCCCGCATCATCGTGATGGCCCAGGCCGCGAGGCGCTGCGGACGGTCGGCCCGATTGACCACGCGGTAGTCGAGGGCGAAGCGCTCCGGGCCGGTGACGGTGAGGCTGATGTCACGGCTGGTCTCGGACACGGGGTCAGGCCTGGTCGCCAGTCTCACGCCGTCGGGGATCTCCTCCACCCCGACCGCGTCATCATCGGGACGGTAGGTGACGCGCGGGTCCTCCGGCGCCGCCCACAGGCGGCTGCCGCCACGCAGGTGGATGGGGTCGGAACCAGGGCAGTCGAGCGTCATGTCGGGCAGCTCGGCGAAGTGATTGCGACCGTCCTCGGTCAGCAGGCCCAGCACCCTGGGGCCGACCGAGGTGGTGACCATCAGCTGGACCCTGCCGGCTTCGATCCGGAGGGCCTCATGGCCGGCGAACTGCGTGGTCGTGATCGACATCCTCGGTCCCCTCTCCTCTCGACTGGGTGCCTGACCGATGCTAGCGAACGCTCACCCCACGGAGGTAACGCCCCTGCACCGATGCCCCCTCATCTGTAGGCCAAACGAATCATCGTCCTGGACACCCGTGGCAAGCGCGCGGTGAGTGAACCACCTGCCAGCCCCACCGCGCCCAGCGGTCGGGGTCGTGCACGCCGCGGGAGTCCGAGGTGTTCGTCGCATGAACGTCCGCACCGGTCAGCACGGTCGCGGCTTCGATGGTGGCATAGCCAGTCCCACTTTGAACGGCGCTAGATCGAACGGAGATGAGCTGGCGGTGCCGTGGTCTGGCGGATCACGAGCTCGGTCTCCATCACGATGCGGGCGGGAGGCTGTGCCGGATCCAGCAGAAGGCTCAGCAGCCGCTGCACCGCGATGTGTCCCATCTCGCGCAGCGGCTGTCGTACGGTCGAGAGCGCGGTGCTCGCATAGGACGCCTCCACGATGTCGTCGAACCCAAGCACCGACAGGTCCCGAGGCACCGTGAGCCCTGCGTCGCGCGCCGCCCTGAGAACACCTAGCGCGGCCACGTCGCTGGAGGCGAAGATGGCCGTCGGCGGATCGGCCCGCGAGAGCAACTCGCCGGCCGCGGTGTATCCGCGTGGCTCGAGGAAGTCGCCCTCGACGATGAGCGAGACGTCGGAGGGGATTCCAGCCTCCTCGAGGGCTTCGTGGTATCCGGCGAGGCGCTGATGCGTCGCTCCGACGTCCTGACGTCCAGTGATGAACCCGATCCGTCGGTGACCCAGTCCGATCAGGTAGCCGATCCCTTCCCTCGTCCCCGGCCGATTGGCAGCATTGACGGTGGTACAGCCGGGCGCTTCACTGTCATGGTCGACGAGCACGAACGGGAATCGCTCATTGCGCAGCTGTGACACGTACTCAGGCAGGCCCGTCGGCAGCACGATGAGCAGTCCGTCCACCATGCCATGCGACAGCCGCGCCACATACTCGGCCTCCTTCCCCTGCCGGCTATGCGTCGTGCACAGCAGCAGGTCATATCCTGCCTCGGAGACCTCCTGGTCGACACCGTTGATGACGATCGAGAAGAACGGATTGTCGATCTCCTGGGCAAGCAGCCCGACGGCGTTCGTCTTGCCCCTGGCGAGTGCCCGCGCGGTGACATGTGCGACGTAGCCAAGCTCGAGCATCGCGGCCTGCACCCGTTGGCGCGTTGAGTCGCGAACGCTGGGATGGCCGTTGACCACCCGGGACACGGTGGCGTACGAGACGCCAGCGCTGTCGGCAACGTCGAAGATGGTCGGACGGGTCGAACGCGATCTGGGGCTACCCGAAGGCGCGGGGTCGGGCGCACGCTCGACGACAGTGCCCGCCGCGGGATCACGCCGACGCCCACCTTCAGGTTCCATGTCGGCAATATACCTCGACGGGAACGTCTTGCAAGCGCTTACAAGACTGTGGTAGAACACAACCATCCGGAGGAAGACCGGAGGCGAGGGAGCACTCCGGACTGTGGATCAACACCAAGGAGGAGTCGGATGTCGCGATACCTACGCATGGGGGCGCTGGCAGGGGCCAGCGCCATCCTGGCCAGTGCCATCGGAGCGGCTGCGACGGTCGCTCAGGACCCAGTCGAGATCGACTGGTGGCACATCGACACGAACGATCCGGGCTTGTCGCTGCGGCAGGAAGTCGCCGACGAGTACATGGCCGAGCATCCCAACGTGAACATCAACATCACGGTCCTGGAGAACGAGGCCTTCAAGCAGAAGCTCGCGCTCGACATGCAGGCCGGGAGCGCGCCGGACATCTTCAACTCGTGGGGCGGCGGCGTTCTCGCGGAACAGGCCGAGGCCGGGATGGCCCGGCCCATCGAGGATGAGATCGCCGACTGGGTCGACACCATGAACCCGGCCGCGATGAGCATCTATCAGGTCGACGGCGTCCAGTACGGAGTCCCCTACAACTTCGGCCTGGTGGGCTTCTGGTACAACAAGGACCTCTTCGCGCAGGCCGGCATCAGCGAGCCACCCGCCACATGGGAAGAGTTCCTGGCTGACGTCCAGGCCCTCAAGGATGCCGGCATCACGCCCATCGCCCTGGCTGCCGGAGACAAGTGGCCGGCGATGTTCTACTGGGCGTACCTGGCCCTGCGCGCCGGCGGCCAGGCGGCCATGGAAGAGGCCATCGCCACCGGTAACTGGGACGGTCCTGCCTTCATCGAGGCCGGCAACCAACTCAAGCGACTCGTCGACCTGGAGCCGTTCCAGGATGGCTTCCTGGCCGCCGCGTACAACGCCGACCAGGCCTCCACGATGGGCAATGGCAAGGCTGCCATGGAGTTGATGGGTCAGTGGGCACCAGGCGTCGAAGTGGCTGAGAGCGAATCCGGCGAAGGCATCGGCGATGCCCTCGACTGGTTCACCTTCCCGACCCTTGAAGGCGGCGCAGGCCTGGCGACTGACGTCTTCGGCGGGGCAGATGGCTACGCCGTGGGCAAGGACGCGCCACCGGAAGCCGTGGACTTCATCAAGTACCTCAGCAGCGAGGCCGTCGCAGAGCGGTTCGGGGCCACCAACACCGGTATCCTTCCGCCGACGGAAGCGGCCGTGGACTCTGTCACCGACCCCACCCTGCAGACACTGCTGCAGAAGCGCGCTGAGGCGACCTTCGCCCAGCTGTATCTCGACCAGGCCACATCACCTGCACTGGGAGCGGCGATCAACGACGCCATCCAGCTGCTGGTCGCCGGGCAGGCGTCTCCGGAAGACGTCTCGGCGATGATCACGGACGCTGCCCAGAGCGAGTGATCGCTCCGACCTCGGAGTACTTGCCCTCGGGCCGGCTGGAAGGCCGGCCCGAGGGCTTCCTGGAGACGGTTCGTGACGACGACAACGAGCGTAGGACCCCGACCCGGAGTGCGTCGCTGGACTCGCTGGTCCACGGTCGCGCTCTTCGTGCTGCCGGCGCTCGTGATCTACGCGGCGTTCGTCCTGCTGCCGATCGCCCAGGCCGCCTTCTACAGCCTCTTCAAGTGGAACGGTCTCAAGCCGCTCACCGACTTCGTCGGGCTGGCCAACTACGAACGAGCACTATCCGACCCGGTCTTCATCGGCGCCATCAGTCACAACGCGCTCATCATCGTGCTGTCCCTGGCGATCCAGATCCCCTTCGCCCTTGGCCTGGCACTCATCCTCAATCGCGACTTCCCGGGTCGCGCGGTCCTGCGGCTGTTGTTCTTCGCGCCGTACGTCATCGCCGAGGTCATCGCTGGGATCGTGTTCAAGCTGATGCTGACGCCGGACGGACTGGTGGACCAGACACTCGAGGCCGTCGGCCTGGGATCGCTCGTCCAGCTCTGGCTGGCCGATCCCGACATCGTGATGGTCACGCTGTTCGTGATCATCTCCTGGAAGTACTTCGGCTTCCACATGATCATCATGCTGGCGGGACTGCAGGACATCCCCCGCGAGGTCGAGGAGGCGGCCCTGGTGGACGGCGCCAGTCGCAACCAGTCCGTTCGCCATATCACGCTGCCCTTGCTCGGCCCGACCATCCGGGTCTCCGTCTTCCTGTCGATCATCGGTGCTCTGCAGCTCTTCGACCTGGTGTGGGCCACGACCAAGGGCGGTCCCATCAACGCCTCCAACACCATGGCCACGTACATGATCGACTGGGGATTGCGACGGAGCCAGCTCGGCTACGGCAGTGCCACGGCGGTGATCCTCTTCGTCATCGCCTTCATCGTCGCGCTCCTGTACCAGCGTTTCGTGATGCGCCGCGACGTTGACGGCGCGACCACCGCAGGGCCGGGCTGAGCCATGGGTCGTCGTTCAGCCAGCGTCCCATCACCCACGGCCGAGCAGCTGGTCCGCCGGGGGGCCAGTACGACGTTGCGCGTCGTGGTGATGTTCGGCGTCGCCGCGGCCATCATCGTCCCGCTGGGCTACGCGGCCATCAGCGGCCTACGCAACACCGGTGAGATACGAAATCGTCCCGTGGCACTGCCGTCTGACTGGTTCCCGCACAACTACCTGGAGATCCTGAGCTCCGGGACATACTGGCAGGAACTGTTCAACAGCATCGTGGTGGCGACGATCACCACACTCCTGGTCGTGGGGCTCGCGGCCTTGGCTGCATTCGCCATCGCGCGGTTGACGTTCCCGGGGCGCGAGAAGCTCTACACGCTGTTCGTCCTGGGTCTGCTGTTCCCGCTGGCCATCGCCATCCTGCCGCTGTTCGTCCTCATCCGACAACTCGGACTCTTCGACAGCCCACTGGGCGTGGCCTTGCCCCAGGTGGCCTTTGGGTTGCCACTGACGATCGTCATCCTGCGGCCGTTCTTCCGGGCCATCCCGATAGAACTGGAAGATGCCGCCCGCATCGACGGTTGCAGCACCTTCGGCTTCTTCTGGCGGATCGTGTTGCCGCTGTCGCGACCGGCCCTCGCTACCGTGGCCGTGCTCGCCATCGTCGGCAGCTGGAATGCGTTCCTGCTGCCGCTGGTCGTGTTCAGCAGCTCGGACCAGTGGACGCTGCCGCTGGGAGTGATGAACTTCTCGACCCAGTACACGTCGGACACCGCCCGGGTCCTGGCCTTCACGACGCTCTCGATGATCCCCGCCCTCATCTTCTACGTCATCGCCGAACGCCAGATCGTCGGTGGCCTCACGGCCGGGGCGGTCAAGGGATGACGAAACCACAGGGGGAGGCCATGCCTGACCATTCCATCGACGCTCCAGGCGGTCGGGTCGCGACCGAGGCCACCAGCCTGCCCTACCGGGACGACTCCCTTCCCATCGAGGAGCGGACACGCGACCTCATGGCCCGGATGACGCTGACCGAGAAGTTGGCGCAGCTGGGTTCGTTGTGGGCCTTCGAGGTCTTCGACGGTGCCGGCCTGGATAGGCCCAGCGCCCGCGAGCGGATGTCGGATGGGCTGGGCCAGGTCACCCGAGTCGCCGGTGCCACGAACCTGCCCCCGACCAAGGTGGCAGAGCTGGGAAACGCCATCCAGCGCTTCCTGGTCGAGGAGACAAGGCTGGGGATACCGGCGATCATCCACGAGGAATCCCTGCACGGCGTGATGGCCCGTGGTGCCACCTGCTTCCCCCAGGCCATCGGTCTTGCCGCGACGTGGAATCCACCCCTGGCCGAGCAGATGGCCCGTCGCATCGGCCACCATCTGCGGGCGACCGGGGCGAGCCAGGCACTGGCGCCGGTCCTCGACATCACCCGGGACCCACGCTGGGGAAGGCTCGAAGAGACATACGGCGAAGACGCCTACCTCGCGGCCGAGTTCGGCTGTGCCTACATCCGGGGCATCCAGGACACACCCGCCGGGGAGCGCCCCGTGATCGCCACGGGCAAACACATGGTGGGCCACGGCCTGCCCGAAGGAGGGCTGAACCAGGCACCAGCCCACATCGGCAGACGTGAACTCCTGGACACGTTCCTACTGCCCTTCGAGGCGGCGGTCCGCGACGGGGGCCTTGGCTCGATGATGCATGCCTACGACGACGTGGACGGCGTGCCCTGCGCGGCGTCGCGGGAGCTGCTTACCTCCATCCTGCGGGATCGCTGGGGCTTCGACGGCATCGTCGTCGCGGACTACCTGGGCATCGAACACCTGCTGACTCTGCATGAGCTCGTCGATGATCTCGGCTGCGGCGGTGATGACGCTGCATGCCGGCCTGGACATGGAACTACCGGCCACGGCTGCCTACGGAGAACCGCTCCGTCGTGCGGTCGAGGATGGCCGCGTCGATGTGGGGCTGGTCGACACGGCCGTCGAGCGCGTGCTCCGGATGAAGTTCCGTCTCGGGCTCTTCGAACGGCCATATGTCGATCCGCCCGCGATAGCCGGCGACGCTGCCGAGGACGGCATCGTCGCGCTCGACATCGCGAGGCGCTCCATCGTGCTGCTCGAGAACGACGGTACGCTGCCCCTGCGCGAGGACCTGCACTCGATCGCGGTCATCGGTCCCAATGCCGACAGCGCCCGGGAGCTCGTGGGCGACTACGGCCACCTGGTCCACATCGAGACCCTGCTGGAGAACCGGGGACGCGAAGGCGTCGCCGGGAACGCAGCGCCGCTGCACCTGCAGCTTGCCGACGAGCTGGCCTCGTGGCCGACCATCCTCGAGGGCATCCGAGATCGCGTCTCGGCAGCCACCCAGATCCGCTACGCCCGGGGATGCGGGATCCTCGACGGCGAAGACACCGACATCGAGGCCGCCGTCGAGGCGGCACGTGCCGCGGACGTGTGCATCCTGGTGCTCGGTGAGCGCTCCGGCCTGACCGCGGAATGCACCTGCGGCGAGACCCGTGACCGGATGGAGCTCGGCCTGCCGGGACGCCAGGCCGAGCTCCTCCACGCTGTCGCCGCCACGGGCACGCCGGTGGTCCTCGTGCTGGTCGCCGGCCGGCCGCTGGCCATCCCCCTGGAGGCCCCGCCAACGGCCGCGATCATGCACACCTGGGTCCCGGGCGAGGCGGGGCCCAGGGCGATCGCGGAGGTCCTCTTCGGCGACGTGAGTCCGGGCGGGAAGCTCCCCATCACCGTGCCCAGACACGTCGGTCAGGTCCCGCTCTACTACGGCCACAAACCGTCGGGTGGCCGGTCGCAATGGCACGAGGACTATGTCGATGGCTCGCACCGGCCGCTCTGGCCGTTCGGTTTCGGCCGCTCCTACTCGCGCTTCGAGCTCGGCGGGCTGCACCTCGACAGCGAACAGGTGCCGACCGACGGGGAGATCGCCGATCAGCATCGAGCTGACGAACATCGGGGACCGTGCCGCCGACGAGGTGGTGCAGCTGTATGTCCGTGACCTGGCAGCGAGCGTCACCCGACCGGTGAAAGAGCTGCGCGGCTTCGCTCGCGTCCATCTTGGGCCGGGCGAGCGACGGACGGTCCGGTTCTCGCTCGCGGCCGAGCAGCTGGCGTTCACGGGTGTCGATGGCACGCTGGTCATCGAGCCCGGACGGCATCGCGTCATGGTCGGGACCTCATCGGTGGACCTGCCTTGCAGCGCCGAATTCGAGGTCGTCGGTGTGTCGCGCCGACTTCACGCGCGCGACCGCTTCTTCACACTCGTCGAGGTGGGCCAGAGCAGTGGCTAACCCGCGGGCGCGTCAAGCCCGTTGCGCGCGATGACGTCGCGGTACCACCAGGCGCTGTCACGGGGTGTGCGCACCTGCGTGTCGTAGTCGACGTGCACCAGACCGAAGCGCTTGTGGTAGCCGTGCGACCACTCGAAGTTGTCGAGCAGCGACCACTCGAAGTAGCCGCGCACGTCGACGCCCGAGTCGATGGCCGCCTGGAGCGCACGCAGGTGGGCGTCGAGATAGCTGATCCGCCGCAGGTCGTGGCAGACCCCGTCGACGAGCGGGTCGTCGTAGGCGCAGCCGTTCTCGGTGATATAGATCGGCGGCAGATCGGGGTAGCTCGCTTTGAGGCCGACGAGCAGGGCCCGCAGCCCGTCGGGCGTGATGGGCCAGCCCATGTCGGTGTGCTCGTCGCCCGGGGCGAAACCGACAGCATCGTGCATCCCCGGTGTCGCAGCCCAGGTGCCACCCGGCTGGGCACGCAGGTACTCGTCGTTGTAGTAGTTGATGCCGAGCCAGTCGAGAGGCTGGGCGATGAGCGCGAGGTCCCCCTCCTCCACGGGCAACCCACCCCAGGCCTGCAGGTCGGCGACGGCATCCTGGGGGTAGCGGCCGAACAGCATCGGCTCGGTCCAGACGCGGTTGCGCAAGGCGTCATAGCGACGCGCGGCGTCCGCGGCGGCGCCGTCGGGATCGTCGCCCACGACGTGGATAGGCGTGAGGTTCAGCACGATGCCGTGCTGCGGCCCAGAGTCGATCGAGCGCATCGCTTGCAGGGCCAGGCCGTGAGCGAGGTTGAGGTGGTGGATGGCGCGGGTCGCCGCCACCGGATCGCTGCGGCCGGGTGCGTGGGACGGATCGGCGTAGCCCAGCAGCGAGGAACACCACGGTTCGTTGAGCGTGGCCCACAGCGGGACACGGTCGTGCAGCGCCTCGAAGACGATGGACACGTAGTCGGCGAAGCGCGCGGCCGTGTCGCGCATCGGCCAGCCTCCGACGTCCTCGAGCGCCTGCGGCAGGTCCCAGTGGTAGAGAGTCAGCAGTGGGACGATGTCGTGGTCCAGCAGCCGGTCCACGAGGCGCGAGTAGAAGTCGAGTCCGGCCTGGTTGACCGCGCCCGAGCCAGACGGCTGGACCCGCGGCCAGGCCACGCTGAAGCGGTAGGCCGTGAGGCCAAGCGTGGCCATCAGCGCCACGTCTTCTCGCCAGCGGTGGTAGTGGTCGGCAGCGACGTCACCGCTATGGCCATCACGCACCAGGCTCGTGGCATGGCACTGCGTGTCCCAGATGCTGGGGCCGCGCCCGTCCTCGTGCACGGCTCCCTCGATCTGGTAGGAGCTGGTAGCGGCACCCCAGAGGAAACCCTGCGGGAACGTGGTGGTCTCGGTCATGTGTGCTGGCTCCATTTCGGGTGCGGCTGTCGGGTGCGGTGCTGCGCTCAGGCGACCCTGGCTGAGGTATTTTGCTTGCAGTCGTTGGGGTCGTCCACGGTCGCCCAGGTGACGAGGTGGCCAGGTTCGAGTCTCGACCATGAGGGGATCGCCCGCGCTCGCCGCGGCCTCCGCGTCGGCATCGGGATAAGCCTGATGGAAGATACAGGTGCCCGGGTCGCGATCGGCCACGACATCAGGGCAATGCTCCCTCTCACGGGTATCGTGGAGGGCCGAGACACCCCGGGGAGAGAAACGGCGCTGCGATCTGCGGTCGACGGCAGCTGGTGCCCCCCTGGCGACCCGAGGTGGTGCATTCGTTTGCTACGATGAGCGGGTCCATCGCGAGGCGTACGGGATCCGTCAAGCTGACCACGCGGTCAGCAGATGCAGGGATCCGCGACCCCGCGGCGGAGGAGGTACCTCGGTATGGCAACTGTCACGTTCGATGGGGTCTGGAAGAAATTCGGCGAAGTCGTCGCCGTGAACGACCTCAGCCTCGAGATCAACGATGGTGAGTTCATGGTGCTCGTCGGCCCTTCGGGCTGCGGCAAGACCACCTCGCTGCGCATGATCGCGGGACTCGAGGAGATCACCGAGGGCACGCTGTCCATCGGTGACCGCGTCGTCAACCATGTCGCGCCCAAGGACCGCGACATCGCCATGGTGTTCCAGTCCTACGCGCTGTACCCGCACATGACCGTGTATGACAACATGGCCTTCGGCCTCAAGCTGCGCAAGACACCCAAGGATGAGATCAAGCGCCGCGTCCACGAAGCGGCGGCGATGCTCTCCTCGGAGAACCTGCTCGACCGCAAGCCGCGCGAGCTCTCCGGTGGCCAGCGCCAGCGCGTCGCCCTGGGTCGCGCCATCGTGCGTGAGCCGGCCGTGTTCCTGATGGACGAGCCACTGTCCAACCTCGACGCCAAGCTGCGCGTCCAGACGCGGGCTGAGCTCACCCGTCTGCACCAGCGCCTGGGCACCACCACCGTGTACGTCACGCACGACCAGGTGGAGGCCATGACCATGGGTGAGCGCATCGCCGTCATGAGCGAGGCGCGGCTGCAGCAGGTCGGCTCCCCGCAGGCGCTCTACGACCATCCCGACAACCGCTTCGTGGCCGGCTTCATCGGCAGTCCATCGATGAACTTCCTCGAGGTGGACGTGACCCGCACGGGCGATGCCGTCCAGCTCAAGGGCGACGGCATCGATATCCCGCTGCCCGATCGCTTCATGGCGGGCTTCAAGAAGTTCACCGGGAACAGGCTCACCGTGGGGATCCGGCCTGAACACCTCGATGTCAAGGTGGCACCTCCCAGCGGATCGCTCACCGGCAATGCCGACGTGGTGGAGTACCTCGGCAACGAGGAGCTCATCCACCTGACCGTCGGCGGGCATGACATCGTGGCGCTCATCGGTAGCGAGCATCACGTCAAGCCCGGCGATGACCTGACGCTGAACGTCTCGCTCGACAAGGTCCACCTCTTCGACCCCGACTCCACCCTCGCGCTGGACAAGGAGCACGACGAGACGACGCTCCGCAAGGGTGGAGCTGCACGCAAGGAAGAAGCACCGGCGACCGTCTAGGGCCGTCAGCGACTGGCGGCCGTCGCCAGCGACGACGAAGATACGAAACACCCTGCCGATCGGCAGGGTGTTTCCATGTCTCGAGGATAGCGTCCAGCACCTTCTTCCCGTCGGATCCCCACCCGGTTCAAGGATGAGGTCCGGTGGCGTACCGAGCCGCTGGGCCCGCGTGGCGGCTACGAGCTTGCGTCGGGCCACTGCCTCTGGACGTGGGTGCCGCCGGAGAACGCCGCGAGGCTGATCAAGCAGCGCTCGCGATGGGAGCCCATCCGCCCGGCGGACACGCTACCGTTCGCTGCAAGGGGGAACCACGTGCCCAGAACGCCCACCCAGCAGATCGTCGCCCGCGCGCTCGATGAAGGCTACGGCGTCCCCGCCATCAACATCGTCAACGACCTGACGCTCGAAGCCGTGCTGGCCGCCGCCGAGCAGACCCGGGCGCCGCTGATCGTGCAGACGTCCGTGAAGACGGTGCGGGCCGTCGGTGTCGACGTGCTGTGGGCGATGTGGGAGTCGATGGTCGCAGAGATCAGCGTGCCGGTGGCGCTACACCTGGACCACTGCTCCGACCGCGGAGTCATCAGCGCCTGCCTCGCCGCCGGCTGGGATTCGGTGCTGTTCGATGCCCATGAACTCTCGGTCGACGAGAACCGCCGCCAGTGCATCGAGATCGTGGCCGAGGCGCGTCGCTGGGGTGCCGCCGTCGAAGGCGAGATCGAAGGTATCCGTAGGGTCGAGGACGACGTGGGCTTCGACGACCCCATCCAAAGCCTTGAGGTCGCCGTGGGTTTCATCCGCGACACGGGCGTAGACATCTTCGCCCCGGCGATCGGCAACGCGCACGGGTTGTACATGGCCAAGCCGACCCTCGACCACCAACGTGTCACCGACCTCGTGGCCGCCACCGGTATCCCCATGGCCCTGCACGGCGGCACGGGTCTCTCGCCCGATCAGTTTCGCGACCTCATCACCCGCGGTTGTGCCAAGGTCAACGTCTCCACCGCCCTGAAGATCGCCTACATGGAGGCCAGCCGGGACTACCTCGTGGCACATCCCGAAGCGGCCGATCCGCCCGCGCTCTTCCGTGTCGTGCGTGAGAGGGTCATGGCCATGGCCATCGAACACATCCGCGTGTTCGGTGCCGCAGGACGCGCATGATCACGCTCATCTTCGACTGCGACGGCGTCCTGGCTGACACCGAGCGCGACGGTCACCTGCCCGCCTTCAACCAGACCTTCGAGGAATTCGGACTACCGATCCGCTGGACGGAGGACGCGTACGGGGAGGCACTCAAGATCGGTGGGGGAAAGGAGCGGATGACGGCGCTGCTGACATCCGACTTCGTGGCTGCGGCGGGCCTGCCGCGAGACCGGGAGGCGCAGCAGGCGAGGGTGGCTGAGTGGCACCGGCGGAAGACGGAGATCTTCACCCAGAGGGTCAGGGCTGGACGACTGCCGGCCCGTCCGGGCATCAAGCGCCTCACGAGCGAGGCGCGACTCGCCGGCTGGCAGCTCGCCGTCTGCTCGACGTCAGCGGAGCCCGCGGTCCAGGCCATCCTCGATCACACCGTCGGGGTGGAAGCAGCCTGCGACTTCCTGGTGCTGGCCGGCGACGTCGTGCCACGGAAGAAGCCCGCACCTGACATCTACCTGCTGGCTCTCGACCGTCTTGGTGCCGAGGCTGCCCAGACAGTCGTGATCGAGGACTCTCGGAACGGATTGCTGGCGGCGACCGCAGCTGGCCTGACGACGCTGGTGACGGTGAACAGCTACACGAGGGGCGAGGATCTTGCCCAGGCCGCCCTGGTGGTCTCGTCATTGGGCGACCCCGAGGGGCCGGCGAGCGAGATCATCCTCAACCATTCGAGCGCGACACCTGGCTCCTTCATCGCGCTCACCGATGTGGAAGCGCTCCTGATTTGATCCAGCCTGACCGTGGGGAAGATCAGCGGCGCCTGGCGGCCTTCATCTCAAGGGCGGGGCACCTCAAGCCGCTAGCGAAGATCACCTTGCTCCCTCGTCGCCAAGCTCTTCCACAGCGAGCGGTCGAGGTCCGGCATCAGCTCGGCCAGGCGCGCCACGTCGTCGGCGAAACGCCCGGCCAGCAGGCTCCGCATCTCGACTGGCAGCTCCACGTGGTCCGGGGCCTTCTTGCGTGCCTGTGAGATCAGCGACACCGAGACAGGCTGGTCGGGCAACCCCAGGAACTCGTAGGTGCGCGTCAACTGGCCCTGCGGATCTGCGACACAACGCTCGTACTGCAACAGCAGGAACTGCTCGCGCCGAAAGTGCTGCAGCCACCACTCCAGCTGGTCGGCGTAGCGGCCGCGGTCGATGGCCTCCACGATGCGGTGCTCGCGCGTGCCGACCTCGCCAGCGCCGACCCCGCCCTTGAGTGAGCCTGAGCGCGCCAGCAAGCCCAACCCGGAGATGTAGCGCTCGACGGGATCGCGCATGACCACGATGAGCTTGGCCGTAGGCGCCACCTGGGCCAGCATCGGGGCGACCCACGGCTGATAGAGGTAGCCGGGCGTCTTTTCACCCACCAGGCTCCCGGCCGGCCGCGGGAAGTAGCGCTGGTAATGCGCCAACTGCGCCTCGGTCGGCCAGCGGTCCCAGAAGTGGTCGAAGAAGTGCAGCTCACGGCGCTGGCCAGGCGGGCGGACGACCCGGAGATGGCTCTCGATGAGGCCCTGCCACCAGGTGGTGCCCGATTTCTGGGCACCGATGATGAGGAAGTCGGGCGCGCCGGTGTGCCAATCGGGCGGGTGCTGCGGCAGCGGTTGCAGCTGATCGTAACGTGAGCGGACAGCGCCACCCTGCAACGGCGCTGGACCGACGCCGGGAACGGTACCGGCGGCCCTCCGGGCCAGGCGGGTCAGGTTGACGCGGCGGCTCACGGTCGCTTCCAACCAAGCCGGCGCGGTTGCGATGGAGTCTCCACGCTCGCCATCTGGGCCGCCGATCCGGCGGGCGTCTCAGCATGCCGCATGGAGCGGAGGGCGATGGCATTGCCGACATCGTGGCCAGCGCGCTCGGACAGCAGCCAGCGCACTTCGAGCAGATCGCAGTAGGCCTGCAGTTGGTCGATGTCGTCGCCCATCGCGTCGATCAACTGTGCCACCGACGGCTCGAAGATCTCCAGCGTCCAGCGGGCGCCGTCATGATGCGTGAGGGAGCGGCCACTCTCGCCCTCCTTCCAATCCCAGTCACCCGCCCAGCCCATGCCGGCCCAGGCGGTGAGGTCGTTGAGAAGGATGGCCGACTGGCCCTCGCCCGCCTCGATCCCGGTGAGCTGCCGCAGGCGTCGGGAGTGATAGTCGCGTCCCGCCACCGCGACACGCAGGCGCAGGTCCTCACTGCCGTCCTCGCCTGGCTCCAGGATGACCTCGTCGACCACGTAGCCCAGCTCGTGCAGCGCCTTGAGCCGCTTGTCCACGCGGTAGCGCTTGTCGGGGTGGATGGTCACGTCCTGGTGGAGCACGTCCCACAGTCGCTCGTAGCGGTCACGCAGGCTCAGCGCCGCTTCGAAGTCGTCATCGATCTCCTCGATGCTCTTGCCGTTGAGCACGGCCATGTCGGCCAGGTCGCCGGCCACGTTCTCGATGGCGATCTCCAGGTCAGCCTCGCGCTGGCCATCGGAAAGCTGCGGGTGGATCTCGCTGGTCTCGCCGTCGACGAGGTAGGCCTGCAGCCGCTGACCGTCGCGCATCAAGAGTGTGTTGGCCAGCGAGCAGTCGCCCCAGAAGAACCCCATGCGATGGAGGTCGACGAGCAGGCCCGTCATGGAGTCGAGGAGCTGGTCGCGGTAGCGCTTCGCACCCTCGGGCAGGCGCATGAAGAGGCGGCGGAACTGGAACGAGCGCGCCAGGTAGCG
This sequence comes from uncultured Chloroflexia bacterium, assembly GCA_963724095.1. Lineage (GTDB taxonomy): Bacteria > Chloroflexota > Limnocylindria > Limnocylindrales > CSP1-4 > JAFMJV01. The sequence goes on along the minus strand of CAVRTH010000019.1, from coordinate 903,326 downwards.
AGTCAGGATGATGGAGCTGAGATCGCCCGTTCGGGTGACCAGGCCGCAGGCCTTGACCGATGGCGCGCCACGCGCCTCCAGCTCGCGCAGGATCTCGTACTCGCGCTCGCCGACCTCGAGCGGCAGCTCCTTGAGCGCGACGATGCTGCCGTCGACGACGATGAAGCGCACCGTGTGGCGGCTGGCGCCGACGGGCAGGTCCACGAACTCCAGCTCACTGCCCGACCATCTCGCCAGCGGCTCGTCCCAGGGCATCCCCACGAACGTCTGGTTGCCATCGCGGAAGCGCATGGTGACGCGTCCCGCGTCGAAGAGCTCGGGGTCGGCCTCTTCGTAACCGGGCGCTGGCGGTGCATCCACCCCACGCATGGGCTCGCCATCCCAGATCAGGGTGGCATCACTGAATGGCTCGTGGGCGACTCGTTCTTCCATCGGCCGCCAGTCTAGGACGGACGCCGGTGGTGCGGGCCAAGGCCGTGGGCTTGGGGGCCGGTACACCGGCGGGAGCCGCTACGATTGAGGCTCAGCCATCGCACGGAGTCGCACCTTGACACGCGCTGTCCAAACGCCACCACAGCTGCCCGGCCCCTTCGCGGGCGTGGTCTTCGACATGGACGGCCTGCTGGTCCACACCGAGCGCCAGTGGCTGGCGTCCAAGATCGAGCTCTTCGATCGCTACGGAGCCCAGCTCACGGGAGCCGACAAGGCCGCCGTGTTCGGCGCCGCGGACCTGGAGTCGACGACCTACTTCGCCGGACGCTTCGGCTTGCCGCCCGAGCGTGTCCCCGATCTGCGAGATGAGTACCTGACGATCATCGGCGACCTCATCGACAGCGGTGTGGAGATCGACCGATGGCGCCACGGAGCTGATCGAACGCCTGCGGACGCAGGTGCCGCTGGGCCTGGCGTCCAACACGCGGCGTTCACTGGTCGACCGGATCCTGGCGCAGACGCCCTTCGGCGAGTCGTTCGCTGCCGTCGCCACCGGCGACGAGGTGGCTCCCAAGCCCGCCGCGGACGTGTACCTGCTGGCCTGTGAACGGCTGGGTATCGATGCTCGCTCCGCGGTGGCCATCGAGGACTCGCCCACGGGCGTGAGGGCAGCCCATGCTGCGGGCCTCACCTGCATCGGCGTGCCCAGCGATACGGACCACCCCTTGCCAGAGGCTGACTACGTGGTCCGGTCGCTGAGGGAGCTGCTGTAGGGCCCCATGACCGCTCGCATCATCCGAGTGGCGGTCATCGCGGTATCACTGCTGCTGGCGGGACTGCTGGTGCCGGACATCGAGATCGATCGGGCCGATGACGCTCCCGGCTTCGTCATCACGCTGCTGCTGCTGGCGCTCGCCTTCGGCTCCATCAACGCCTTCATCCGGCCTATCGCGCGCCTGGTCAGCATCCCACTCAATATCGCCACCCTGGGTATGTTCTCGGTGCTGCTCAACGCCGCGCTGCTGCTTGGCGTGGCCTTTCTCGCGAACCTCGTTTGGGGACCGCTCATCATCATCGGCGGCTACCCGCCCGACCTGGGCATACAGGCGCTTGCGACCGCGGCCGTCGGCTCGTTCATCATCAGCGCGGTATCGACCACCCTCAACGTCCTCATCCCCGACGCTTGACAGCGTCGGTCGATGCTGACGTGCGATCACAGACCGATCGTGGGCTGCTCCGCTAGATTCGGGTCATGGCCCGTCGCATCGTGGACTTCGACCTGCCCGATCGCTTCGCCACCGGCACCATCGGCAAGCCGGGCGACCGCACCTTCTTCCTGCAGGCGATCCAGGGCTCGCGCGTCGTATCGGTGATGCTCGAGAAGGAGCAGGTGGCGGTCCTGGCCGATCGCGTGCTGGCCATGGTCGACGAGGTCGAGCGGCGCGGCTTGGCGGCCATGGATGCCGGACCCGCCGGCATCCCCGACGAGCGACCATTGCAGCAGCCCCTGCACGAGGAGTTTCGGGTAGGCACACTGGTCATCGCCTGGGACGAGGACATCGACCGCCTCATCGTGGAGGCGCGCTCGATGACGTTCGACGCCGGTGCCGGCGAGAGCGCCAGGCGCGAGGATGATGAGCTCGATGAGGAGGACATCCCCGACGATGCTCCCATCGGGCCGGACGTGCTGCGTGTGCGTCTGACACCCTTCATGGCCCAGCAGTTCGCCCGTCGTGCCAACAGCGTCGTCGCGGGTGGCAAGCCGGTCTGTCCGTTCTGCGGCCAGGTCCTGCAGCGGACCGGCCACTTCTGCCATCGCGACTTCGAGGACCTGGTCCACTAGTCGACCGCACAGCGCCACGAAAGGAGCCCCCGCATGCGCCACGCGAGCCGAGCCTTCGCCATCCTCCTGGGTGCCGTCCTCGCGGTCAATGTTCTGGCCGTGCCCACGGCCGCGACCGACAGCAACGTCACGTTGTCGCGGGTGCTGGGCAGGTTCACACGCCCGGTCCTGGTCACCCACGCCCCCGGCAAGAGCCGCGTCATCTTCATCGTCGAGCAGACCGGCAAGATCAAGCGCGCGGTGTTCCGCGATGGCCGATGGAAGAAGCTGGGCACGTTCCTGGACCTCGGCGACAAGATCCTCGACCCCCTCACCGATGGCAGCGAGCGTGGCCTTCTGGGCCTGGCCTTCCACCCTGGGTACCGGACCAACGGCCGCTTCTATGTCAACTACACACGCGCCGGCAGTGACGCAGCTGCCGGCGACACGGTGGTCGCGGAGTACCGACGACAGCGTTGGAACAAGGCCGACGCCGCCTCCGGTCGGGTGCTCATGGTGCTGAACCAGCCCGCCGCCAACCACAACGGCGGGCACATGGCCTTCGGGCCCGACGGGCTGCTGTACATCGCGACTGGTGATGGCGGCGGCGCTGGAGATCCCGATGGCAACGGCCAGAGACTGACCACGCGCCTGGGCAAGATCCTGCGCATCGACCCCATCGACCCCGATGGCGATGGGCCCAGACGGTACCGAACGCCCCGCTCCAACCCACTCGTGGGCAGATCCGGCAGCAACGACATCTGGGCCTGGGGTTTGCGCAATCCATGGCGCTTCTCGTTCGACCGCCGGAACGGCGACCTCTGGATCGGCGATGTCGGACAGGGACAGCGCGAGGAGGTGGACCGCGCGCGCTCCGATGCCCGTGGCAAGAACGCGGGCAAGGGCAACGACTTCGGCTGGAACCGATGCGAGGGCACACGTCAGTACCCCGACGCCAGCCGCGCCTGCGGCTTGGGCACGCTCCCGCTCCACGACTACGCCCACGGTTCGGACGCCTGCTCCGTCACCGGCGGCTATGTCCACCGCGGGCCCGACGCTCCAGCCTGGCGTGGGCTCTACGTGGCCGGCGACTTCTGCGGCCGGTTGTTCGTGCTCAACGCGAGCGGCAAGGTCAAGCTGTCGAAGACCACCAGCCGGCGCATCTCGTCGTTCGGCGAGGACGCCGCTGGCCGCATCTTCGCCGCGGACCTGACCCGGGGCACGATCTACCGCGTGAAGTTCAGCGGCCCGCGACCGTGACCGCTCGCTGACCCAGAGGCGATTCCAGCCCATGCGCCTCCAGCAACGCCTCGTCCCGCAGCAAGACCCCTGAAGGACCATCGGCCACCACCTCTCCCTCGTCGAGGATGACCATCCGCGGCAGTGTCTCGGCCACCATGGCGAGGTCGTGCGTACTGACCAGCATCGTCTCGGGCCGCGCGGCCATCACGCTCATCAGCTCGCGGCGGCCGCGTGGGTCGAGCCCGGACGTCGGCTCGTCGAAGGCCAACACGCTCGGATCCATCGAGAGCACGGTTGCTACCGAGATCCGCTTGCGCTGACCGAGGGAGAGGTGGTGGGGGACACGCCGCTCGAAACCGCTCATGCCGACCGCGGCCAGCGCACGCTCCACGCGGTGGTGGATCTGCGCTTCCGGGACACCCATGTGGATGGGCCCGAAGGCGACATCCTCGCGCACCGTGGGGCTGAACAGCTGGTCGTCGGGGTCCTGGAAGACGAGCCCCACCAGAGCACGGACCCGTCCCACCGTTGACGCCTCCACGGTCGTGCCATCGATGCTGACATGGCCGTGGCCGCCTCCGAGGATGCCGTTGAGGTGGAGCAGCAGCGTCGACTTGCCGGCTCCATTGGGCCCCACGAGCGCGACCTTCTCGCCGGGCTCGACGGTCAATTCGATGCCACGCAGCGCCTCGGTGCCGTCGGGGTAGCTGAAGTGGAGGTGCTCGATGACGACGCGACCGGGAAGAGTCGCGGTATCGATCATGCGGGTGACCACAGGTTGACGGCCGCGACGAAGAGCATCACGGCGGCCAGCGCGAGCGCGAACCACAGCAGGCTGCGTTGGTCCGGTCGGGGCATCGCCGACGCCTGGAAGGTGCCACTGAAGCCGCGCGCGAGCATGGCCGCGTAGATGCGTTCGGAACGCTCGTAGGAGCGGATGAAGAGCGAGCCGACCATGCTGCCGGTCACCCGGGCGCGCCACGCCAGCGAGCCACCGGTCCGGCCGCTGGCCGCTGTGGCCGAACGGGCCTGCCGAGCCCGCAGCATGCGGCCGGCCTCATCGGTGAGCACCGCCAGATAGCGGTACATGAAGCTGATGATGCTGACGATGAGGGCCGGGATGCGGAGGGCGCGGAGGGCGTCGACCAGATCGGCGAAGGCCGTGGTGTAGGCCAACAGCAAGGCCGCCTGCACGCTCAGCCACGACTTGGCCATGATCGACAGCATCGCGATGAGGCCTTCCTGGGTGACGGTCACGTCGATCGGACCCAGGTCGAAGCCCAGCAACGCCTCGCCCGGCCGCGTGAACAGCAACGGAACGGCTACCAGGACGAAGGGCAGCACCACCCACGAGCCACGCACCAGGCGGAACGGACCCAGGCGAGCAAAGGCGGAGGCCCCCACCAGCACGAGCCACACCAGCGCGTAGGCCACGAAGGCCCCTGCCGGCAAGAGTGCGATGCCCAGCACCACGGTGACGATGAGGACGATCTTCAGGCGCGCATCGGCGCGGTGTGCCGGACTGTGACGCGGGATGTAGCGATCGAGCTCCATGCGGTGTGGCTGGCGGTCAGTCGGTGGGGCGGGCGCGGCGCGACAGGACGCGACCTAGCAACCACATGACACCGAAGACCAGCGCGACGCCGACGAGGCCAGCCACGATGAGCGAAAGCGGGCCGTCGCCCAGCAGTGGCACGCTGTAGTCCGGCAGCAGCTCGAAGGCCGCTGCCTGGCCCTGTCCGGCGAACCCGCTGTCGATGGCCACGCGCTCCAGGCCGTCGGGGTCGGACGACGCCAACGGCGCCAGCACGATGACGACCGCAGCCGCCACGAGCAGGCCAGCGATCCACCAGTAGCGCCGCATCACGGCTGGCTCCCCTCGAGCGTGCGAGCGGCGGGTGCTGGCGACGACAGGCCCGCGTCGCGGAGCTTCAGCAGGTCGGGTCGGGCATTCGCGATCAGCGCCAACGCGCCGACGGTGATGAATGCCTCGCCCACGCCGATGAGCGCATGCGTCCCCAGCATCGCCGGCAGCACCACCGCCAGCGGGCTGGCACCGCTGATGACCAACTCGACTGACGTGGCGGCGGCACCCAGCATCACGGCTGACCAGGCGGCGAGGCCGGCGGCCGGCAGACGGGCGCGCTCCTCTCCCCCGAGAAGTCGACACAGCGTGCGGTAGATGGCGAAGCCGAGCATGGTGCCGATCACGCCCATATTCACGATATTGGCGCCCATCGCCAGCAGACCACCGTCCCCGAAGAGCAGCGACTGCACGGCGATGACGCTGGCCATCACCAGCGTGCCAGCCCAGGGACCCAGGAGTACCGCGGCCAGGACGGCACCCAGCAGATGGCCACTGGTGCCACCGACGACAGGGAAGTTGATCATCTGGGCGGCGAAGATGAAGGCCGCCGTCACGCCCATCAGCGGTACGGCACGCTCGTCGAAGGAGCGGCCCGCGCGCTGGACCGAGAGGGCGACGGCGACGATGGCGACAAGCCACATGAGCAGCGCCACCGGCACGGAGAGGAAGCCGTCGGGCACGTGCATGTCAAGCACGATGGGGGCCGCGGAGACAGGCGCAGAGATGACGGCGAATGACATCACTGTGGATGCTATTCGCAAATCATCGTTGTTGCAAGGTATTGTGATAGCGTCGGAGGGGGCCGATAGGACTATCCTTTCGACGATGCCCACCGTGAGCCGAGCTGCCAGCCCCGAAGTGACCTGGGACGATGTGCGCGAACGCCTCCACGAGCGGGGGTTGCGCTGGACGCCGCAGCGACGCCTGCTGGTCGACGTACTGGCCGACACGAACGGCCACATCACCGGTGCCGAGCTGGTCGAGCGTTGTCGCGAGCAGGACCCCGAGACCACACCCTCGACCGTCTATCGCACGCTCGATGTGCTGGAGGACATCGGCCTCGTCCGTCACGCACACGGGCTCGACGGTCGAGAGGAGTTCCACGTCCGGCCGGTCCGCGAGCACGGCCACATGTATTGCTCGGTCTGCCATCGCGCCTGGGAGATCGGGGCCGATGATGTCTCGGACCTGCTGGCCGATTTCGACCGCCGGCGTGGCTTCCGCATCGACCTGGGCCACCTCAGCATCATCGGCGTCTGCCGTGAATGCCAGGAGGCATCCGAAGATGGAGGCTGACGCCTTCGAGACCGCGCTGACGGCGGCCATCGCGACCCTGCCCAAGCCCTATCGGCAGGCGCTCGACAGCGTGGCCATCGTCATCCAGGACGAGCCGGACGCAGCTCAACTGGAAAGCGTGCATGCGCGCGGCCTGTTCGGGCTCTACCAGGGCGTGCCCCGGACCGCCTACGGGGCCGACCGCATGCCGTACGCCAACAAGATCACGCTGTTCCAGGGGCCGCTGATGCGAGCGTATCGGACCCACGATGCACTCATGGAAGGTGTACGCGAGACGCTTGACCACGAGCTGGCCCATCACCTGGGCATCAGCGACGCGCGACTCCGCGAGCTGAAGGGCCCCGGCGAGCGCTGAACGTTCGAGCAGCGTCGAGACGGCTCGACCCGCTGATCACACTGCGCGGACGTACTACTCTCCGACGACCACGACCGCAACGTCCCGGCCTTCCCAGCGATCGGATCGCGGCCAGTAGAAGGTCGCCTTCACCACGGCGCCGGCAGGCAGGCGGTCCGCTCCCGGGATATCCGCCACCCACACACCGAGCCCGGTGTCGCGGGCCTCGAGGTCAAGGCTCGAATGCCAGCCATCGAGCGAGTAGTGGACGCGGCAGGGCGCCAGCAACTCGAAGCGGAGCCGGCGCCCCATGACCATCGTGGGGCGGGGCGCGGCGAAACGCCAGCTGGCTCGTTTCGCGGCCGGGCGCTGTCCCTCATAGCGTCGCCAGGCAGCCTCGGGACGATCGATGGCGTGCCCGAGCGCGAGTGATCGTACGAGCTTGACGTACTCCGCGTGAGCCCATACCAGTGGCATGGCAGGATCCGCTGGCCTGCCCGTGGACCAGGCCGTGCTCAGGCACATCGGGCGCGTCCCAGACCTGTTCGGGCAGCATGCGCCCGCGCGAGGCGAAGCGACGCATCGCGGCCAGGTACGGACGAGGATCGCGACCGGCCTCGAGTTCGTAGTGGCCCCGCTCCCCGACCAGTAGCGGCCAGCCACGTCCGATCCCCGTCCCATCGAAAGGGGCGCCATCGGCGTGCTCGCCGTAGCCGTCGCCGTTGTAGCGATGCCAGACAGGCCCGTTGGGTGTCTCCGTGCGCAGGAGCGCATCCGCCACCGCCAGCGTCGAGAGGATACGTGGGTCGTCCGGACGCCTCAAGCCGAAACGCACCAGGGCCAGGAAGTCCGTGCCCACCAGCTCATCGCCGGGAACCATCGACTGTGACTCGGGCCGGTTGCGCACGGGAACGGGGGTCGAGAGCGGCGCACCGGAGAGCACCTCGGGCGAGGCGATCCGCAGGTAGTGACCATCGACGCCGTGTTCACGAGCCAGGCGTGTCCCGCTCGCGTACGTCCACTCCTCGATCGACGCATTCCAATCGTCGGCAAGCTCGCGACAGTACGTGGCGGCGGGCTCCGCGAGGTGGTCGGCCGCGACCACGAGTGCCGCGACCACCGGCGCGAGCGTCGACGGTGTGAGCCCTGGGTTCTCCTCCCAGCGGTCCTGCTGCGTCGCTGGGCCCGTCCGCGCGATGAAGCCAGCCGCATTCTGGATCATGCGATCGAGCGCACCCTCTTCGATGAGACGCTCGAAGTCGCGCTGCTGGTCATCGCGACCGTGCATGTGTCTCGCCCCGGCCTGTCGCAAGGCCCCGGCCAACAGGATGGGATAGGCCGCTTCATCGAGCTGGATACCGCGCCAATAGGCGATACCGTCGACCCACTGGTTCTGCGGCCAGTGGCCATCGGGCTCCTGAGTCGCCACCAGGTAGGTCATCGTCCGCTGCGCAGAGGCACGGGCCCCCAGCGCGATCAGCGCGCCCGCCGACTCGACGAGGTCGCGTGACCACACCAGGTGATAGCCCCCCTGGTCGTTGCGGGCGCTGCCCCAGGGGATGGAGAGGCTGGCCACGATGGCCCCGGCGGTGGCGCGATCCTGGTGCGTCCTGATCACGGCTGCGGAGTCGAGATAGAGCGCCGCAAGATCGCCATCGAGTTCCGCTGGCGGCGGGCCGCAGGTAACCAGGAACCGCGCCCAGTTCTCGATGTACTCATCCCAGGCCACCTCGAAGCGCCCGACCAGCGCAGCCGAGACACCCAAGGCGGCCGACTCGGGCCGGTCACCGAAACCAAGCGCGATATGGACCGACCTGCCTCCGGGCTCGATCTCGCTCATGCCCGCGACGTTGCCCTGTTCCGTGCTCGGATGGCTCCAGGTCATATGGCCGTTCCGATCGAAGTCCTGCCAGCCGTCGGAGGTCCCCACGTAGCCGACGCTGTGCCGCGTGGGCGGCGGGTCGACCGCCAGGGCGAGCGAAGCCGAGCCCGACTGCGCGAAGAGCATCGGCTGACCCTTGTACGAATCGACCCAGGCCCGATTGCTCAGGCCGCTGAACCCCAGGTGTGGAGCCAGCAGCACGTACAGGCGCAGGGGATGGGACGTGCGAGCCGCATCGATGACATCCCGCAAGTCATCGAGCCTGGCCTCGATATGGACCACATCGGAATGGTCGTCCGCACAGATGCGAAGACCGAGCTCGTAGCGTGGGTGTCGATGGCTGACCTCGATCGCCGGGATCCCTGGCCGCACCGAGCCCACCTTCGTCGCGACATCGCCTCGCTTGACCTCGCTCCAGAAGCCGGCCCCGTCGGCCACGATGAAGCCCAGGTCCCGGATCCGCGGTCGATCGACACGCGGCCAGTAGACCTCGTTGAGGATGCCTCGGCCGACCGTGAACCAGACGCGGCTGGCGTAATGTGACGTACCCACGGCATCCTTGGCACTGCTCGACCAGGAGGGGGCGATGCCCGGCGCACCTGGTGCCTCGCCGTGTGAGGTGGGCGGCGCAGGACCATCTGCCAATTCGAGCACCCCGCTGGAATCAAGCTGGGGGGCGATCGACCGGGTGTGGATCGGGCGGCGCGAAGTCATGTCTGCGGCGGCGGTACGAAGGATGGCCGATCGTTCACGCGACGCGACAAGCCCGCGGCGAGGCCACGGATGTCGTCGATGAGCGTGTCGAGGTCCACTTCGGTGGCAGTGTGATTGAGGATCCCCGCCCGCAACCAGGTGCGGCCGCGCAAACGTGTCGTAGTGAGGAAGCCACGACCGCTGTGTTGCAGGGCTGCCTGCAGCACATCCTGGTGGACATCGATGGCGTCGCGACCAGCTTGGTCGTCGGCATCCACAGCGAGGGGCAGATGTCGGAAGCAGACGACCGACAAGCCCGACGCTTGGGCCAGTTCGAAGTCGTCGGCCGCGGCCACCACGCTGGCCAGGTACTGGGCCAGATCCACCGTCTTCTCCACCAACCGACCCAGACCGCGCGTGCCCAGGTGCTTCCACGACAGCCACAGCTTCAGCGAACGCTGGCGGCGAGTGCCCTCCAGGCTGAGACGGTAGAAGTCCAACTCGTCGGAGCCGTGCGCGTCCGGAGCGCGGCCCGGATCGCCGGAGCCACGGTAGTACTCGGGCCGATACGAGAAGGTGGCCTCCAGCAGCGAGCCGTCGCGCAGCAGCAGCCCACCGATGTCGTAGGCCTGGAAGAACCACTTGTGCGGATCGATCGTGATCGAGTCGGCACGTTCAAGTCCCTCGACCTGCCCGGCGAATCGCTCGGACAGCTTGGCGGCACCCCCGTAGGCGGCATCGACGTGCAGCCACAGGCCCTCGCGCTCGGCCAGGTCGGCCAGCTCCGGCAGCGCGTCCACGGCACCGGTGTTGGTGGTGCCGGCCGTGGCCACGATGGCCAGCGGCACCAGGCCCGCGGCGCGATCACGGGCCACCGCCTCCGCGACCGGCGCGACCTGCAGCCGGAAGCGCTCGTCGGTAGGCAACGGCAGCAACGTCTGGCTGGGGAAGCCCAGCGTGTCCAGGCTGCGCCGGAGGGAGAAGTGGCCCTGGTCACTGGTGTAGACCCGGACACCCTCGAGGTCGCTGCCACGGGGTGGATGGTCAAGGTCGCGCGCGCGGCGCAGTCCGATGTCGCGCGCCACCGTCAGGGCCATGATGTTGGCCATCACCCCGCCCGAGGTGAACAGGCCGAAACCACGCTCGTCGTAGCCCACCAGGTCACACAGCCAGTGCACGACCTCCTCCTCCACCAGTGTCGCTGACGGGCTGCAGTGCCAGACGTCCACGCCCTGGTGTACGACCTGGCTGAAGACCTCGCCCACGATCGACGACCACAGCGGGATGGGCGTGAAGTATGCGAAGGCACGCGGGTGCCAGGCGTTGGCCTGATGGGGTGCCAGACGGGTGCGGAACTCCTCGATGAGCGCCGCGGACGTCGTCGGCTCCCCGGGCGCCGGAGCGGGCTTACCCGACGGGCCGAAGAAGACCTGGCGCAGCTCAGCGTAATCGGCCGGCTCGCCGATGGCGCGCTCCATCCCGTGCTGGTAGACGTAGTCGAGCGCCGCCGACCAGGCCCCCTCCCCCAATCGCTCCAGGGCCGGCCTGGAACTCGCCTCGTCGCGGATGTCGATCAGCTCCGGTTCGGGGTGCCAGCCCTCGCCACTCCTCCGGCCCGGTTCCGGTCGATGCGACGCCATCGCTACTGCGCCACGCCGGCGCGGACCGTCATCCAATCCACGATGGCATCGACGAACCCGTCGACGAAGACGGGCTCCAGCTTGCCGTACTCGCCGAAGGAGCCTGTGTCCGCCTTCTGGAAGAGGTGATTGGCATCGGGGATGGTGATCGATCTCGACATCCTCGTTGCCACCGGCTTCCAGCGCCGTTCGCAACGCCGCCGCGTTCGAGTCGGCCAGCACCTGCGCATCCTTGCCTCCGAAGATCGCCAGCACCGGCACGCTCACCTGCTGCCAGTCGGAGGCCGGGTCGTAGGCCAGGAGGGAACGGAACCAGTCGGAGGTGTAGACGAGCATCTCGGCGTCCACCTGGCGCTGGATGAAGGCCTCGCGGTCGCCGGCGATGACCTGGTCATCTGGGGCCAACTCGTCCCAGGCCCGTCCATGGAAGTCGCGGATGACCGCTTCGAGGGCCTCGAACTCACCGTCGCGCGCCAATGGCGCGGCCTCAGCGGTATAGGCGGCGTACTTCTCGACCGTCGCCTCATCGGCGCCGGAAGAGCGCAGCAGGGCCTGGTTCTGCTCCACGATGAGGGTGACGCCGTCGATGACCGCGGGCGCCATCATGCCGATCCAGGCGATGCGCGGATCACTGGCACCCAGGATGGCGGAATACAGGCCGCCCTCACTGTGGCCGAACAGGCCGATGCGTGCCGGGTCGATATCGTCACGGGTCTCGAGATAGTCGATGGCGGCTCGCGCGTCTTCGGCCAGCTCGGCGATCGTGGCTGACTCGTAGTCACCCGTCGAGCCGCCCACGCCACGATCGTCGTAGCGCAGCACGCCGACACCGGTAGACGTGAGGGCATCGGCGAGGATGGCGAACGGTTTCAGCGTCGTGATCGGCCGCATCGACTCGTCGCGGTCCTGGGCGCCGCTGCCGCTCATGGTGACCACGACCGGGTGCGGTCCTGGGCCCGATGGCAGCGTCAGCGTGCCGGCCAGCTGGACACCCTCGGCGCCACCCGGGAAGGTCACCTCCTCGATCTGGTAGTCGAAGGTGGATGGGTCGGGCGTGGGCTCCGGCTCCAGCAGCGCGAAGGCGTCGATGGCGGGCAGCAGCACCTGCTCACGCAGGACATCGAACTCTGCAGGATCCGACTGCAGCAGGAGCAGCTGGGTGGTGCCGTCCTCATGCGCGAGCGCCAGCTCGACGGCGATGACCATCTCACCAAGCTGCACGTCGAAGCGGTAGAGCGTCCAGTCGAAGCGGTCACTGCTGTACTCGCCGGTGACGTCAGGGGCCTCAGTCAGGGCGAACTGGGGCAGCAAGCTGGCCCACAACTGGTCGACCGTGGCAGCGGCCGACTGGATGGCGATGAGGGCGACGTCATCGGGCGGCGTGCCGCGCGAGTAGATGCCGCCGCCAAGGTCCTGCCAGTCAGCCGGAACCACCGATGAGACGCCGAAGAGCGGGTCCTCGATGGGGCGACGTTCGATGTCCTGGGCAAGGGCGCCAGCAGTGGCAGCCGCGAGGGCCAGGCAGATGGACAGGACGATGAGCAGCAGTCGCCGAAGCCTCACGAGGGTTCCTCCTGGTGCGGTGAACGGTAGGCGATGACTTCGACGTGTTCGAGCGTGATGAGGCCACCTTCGACCATGGCGTCGATCTCGGGCAGCACCGCGCGCAAGAGCTCCTCGCGATCGACCACCTCGATGAGGATGGGCAGGTCCTCCGAGAGCCGCAGGATGCGACTGGTATGCAGGCGGGCGGCTCGTCCGTAGCCTTCGATCCCGCGAAGTACCGTGGCTCCCGCGATGCCTCGTTCACGCAGTAGCGCCACGATAGCCTCGTAGAGCGGTCGGCCGCTGTGGTGGTCGGACTCACCGATGTAGATGCGCGCCAGTAGTGCGGAACCGTCGAGCTTCATGGCAAGAGCCTCCCCAGTGCCAGACCGGCCACGACCGCCAGCATGCCGATGACGACCGAGCCGACCAGGTTGCCGAACATGAATAGGTAGTCGCCGTCCTCGACCAGCTGCCACGACTCCAGCATCAGCGTGGAGAACGTAGTGTACGAGCCGATGAAGCCGATCATCACCGGCACACGGACCTCCGGCGCCAGGACCGCACGGTCCATGGCCACGGCGAAGACGAGCCCCAGCAGGAATGAACCCGAGATGTTGACGGCGAAGGTGCCCCACGGGAAGCGGCCGCCGCTGAGTTCCTGCACCCAGCCCTGCAGGAGATAGCGTGATACGGCACCGGCTGCGCCGCCGACGGCGACGAGGAAGAGGGTCATATCGCTATGGTCGCACCGTGGCCTCCGCGGCGTGGACCGCCATACACTGCGAACAACGTTGCCGTCGCGCAGGGAGCAGTACATGTCAGACACGAAAGTCGGCGAAGCTCGTCGCGTGGCCGTCGTCACTGGCGCCGGTCGAGGGCTGGGACGAGCGTTCGCGCTGGGCCTTGCGAATCGCGGCGACCAGGTCGTCGCCGTCGCTCGGTCAGCCGACCAGCTGCGCGAGACGGAGCGACTCGCCGCGGGTGCTGCGGGCGCCGTCAGCGGGATCGGGTGCGACGTGACGGACCGTCGCGCAGTCGCTGCGCTCAAGCGCGAGGTCCAGGCGCGGCTGGGAGCACCTTCCATCCTCATCAACGCCGCCGGGATCTTCGGCCCCATCGAGCTGGTTCGCGACGCTGACCCAGAGTATTGGCAGCGCACCATCATGGTCGACGCGGTGGCCCCCTTCTTCACCGTCAATGCCTTCGTCGGTGACATGCTCGACGCCGGCTGGGGCCGCATCGTCAACGTCACCTCGGCCGCCTCGCTGCATCCACCGGGACCCATCAACAGTGCCTACGGGACCGCCAAGGCCGCGCTCAATCAGTTCACCCGCCACCTGGCAGCTGAGATCGCCGGTTCCGGCGTGACTGCCAACGTCATCCATCCGGGCGATGTCAAGACCGCCATGTGGGCTGATATCCGCGAGCGCGTCGCCGGCCTGGGCGCGGTCGCCCAGAACTACGTCTCCTGGGCCGACTGGGTCGAGGCGACCGGCGGCGACCCGCCGGAGAAGGCCGTGGCCCTGGTCTTGCGGCTCACCTCCGAGGACGGCGGCGCCACCAATGGCGAGTTCTGCTGGATCGACGATCCGCTGCAGGCACCCATCCCCAGCTGGGACCCGCCCACTGGCGAACGGCCCTGGATGGACGAGTAGCGGCGGTCATCTCCTTGTCACCGGGCGCAGGTACGCTCTGCGCATGACCAACGAGAAGACCAGCACGCCGCCGACCTCCGAGCAGGAGTGGCGGCAGCGGCTCACTCCTGAGCAGTACCGCGTCCTTCGCGAGAAGGGCACCGAGCGCGCATTCAGCGGCCAGTACGTCGACGAGAAGCGCAGCGGCACCTACCGCTGCGCCGGCTGTGGCGCGGAGCTGTTCGCCTCTGATACCAAGTACGACTCCGGGTCGGGCTGGCCCAGCTTCTGGCAGCCGGCCGAACCCGGTGCCATCGCCTTCGAGAGCGACAGCTCCCTGGGCATGGTCCGGACAGAGGTGATGTGCGCCGGTTGCGGCGGGCACCTGGGACACGTCTTCGATGATGGCCCCAAGCCGACCGGCGAGCGCTACTGCATCAACTCGGCATCGCTGAAGCTCGACCCCGGGGATGGCTGACCGGCCTCAACCGACGATCGTCCCCGCCGGAAGGGTCGGCCGGATGAGCATGAATCGCCCGTCGCGCTTGGGGTGCACCCGGCCGGGACGACGGTAGGGCAAGTAGTCTTCGTCCAGCGCTGAGACCGGGACGGCCGAATTCGGCGGCCGTGAGGGACCCCAGTTGGAGCTGACGGCGGGGTACCAGGGGTCCTCGATGAAGACTTCGGTGACCTTGAAGTCGTTGGTGTAGGCCGGATCAGCCGTCGCGCGGAACCCGGACATGACCCAGGCGTGGGCACCCTTCCACACCACCAGGCCGACTGGCTTGCCGGTCGTGCGGATGGCCTTCGCCGCCATGCGGATCGCTCCCTTGCGAGTCGGCGCCCGGTCGATCTCGTACGGGCCCTGGCCATTGGCATTGAGCATCGCGGCCCAGTCGGCCAGTCCCAGCCCGTGCAGGCCCGTCTTCTGTGGCGAGTCGTCGCTCAGTCGGAGCCAGTAGGCAGCGTTGTCGGGGTCAAGGCTTCGGCCTGTGAGGTGAAGGCGCCGCTGATAGCGTCTCGTCCGATCGGGCTCGTCGTCCTCGACGATGTTGATCATCGTCTGCACGGATGCTGCCACGCACCAGTAGATCGTCTTCTGGTGGACGAAGTCGCCCGCGGAGTAGAGGTTCATCGAGAACGGGCCCGGCTTGGGTCGCGGCCGCAGCTTGATCGTTCGTGTCGGCGGCGGAACGTCGGCGAGATCGACGAACCCGGCCGGGGCCATGGGCAGGCCACTGCCCAGCGGAAATTCCATCGCCAAGGACCAAGACCAGACAGGCTGCGTCTCGGCATCGACGTCCGGTGGAGCTGCGGCCGCCGTCGGACCGGCCGTCACCATCCCCGTGGCGAACGACAGCACCAAGAGCATCAGGGCCAGGCGGCCGACGGTGCGATGGGCGCGGAGTGCCGACGGCGATGGCGATGCATCGCGCCATTTGACGATCACGATTTCGGAACCATAGGCGATCTCGTCATGGCTGTCCTACGGCGGAAAGGGCCTAGCCCTGGTGGTACATCTCGCGCGCCGTGAAGTTGCGACCGTCCTCGTCCGTGAGGGTCGTGATGACGCCATCGAGCGCCTGGCCCCAGCGAGCGGCCACGTCGGTCGCGTTGATGCGGTCGATGACGGTGTCGAAGTCGGGGTAATAGCGTCCGACGTAGACGACATGTGCTCCGCGTCGGAAGCCGCTGTAATCGCGATAGCCGGCTGCGGCGATGGCTTCGAGCATCTCCGGCCACGGCTCGGCGTGGAGCTTGTCGTAGTAGACCCCGGCGCGCGGGTCGATGACCAGGCTGAAGCAGCTCCACTGCCACCGCTCCCCGGGAGCCGGGGCATCGGTGTGGAAGACCTCGTCGTACCAGATGAGCCCCCCGCGGGGTGCCTCGACCTCGGCGATGATGTCACGGAACTGCTGGCCCCAGCGCCTGTTCGCCGCGCCCCTGGCGTACCGGCGGAACGCGGTCGTGCGGTCGGGCTCGCACTCTGCGTACCACCACACATCGGTGCCGCGTCGGAAACCGGTCACTTCGCGCATCCCCGCAGCGCGCATCTCGGCTGCGACCTCAGGCGGGAGCTCGCCATGCAGACGGTCGTACCTGGCCTCGGTGCCAGGAAAGAGTCGGACGTAGTAGAGGCTGCGTTGCATCGTGCTGCCATCGTAGTCGGCCGTGCCCAGTGCAGGGCATGAAGAAGCGGGCGCCGATCGCCGGCGCTAGATGAAGAGCGGGCCGAAGATGAGCGAGACGATGGCCATGAGCTTCATCAGGATGTTGATGGATGGGCCGGAGGTGTCCTTGAACGGATCGCCGATGGTGTCGCCCACGACCGTGGCAGCATGGGCCGCAGAGCCTTTGCCGCCGTGCTGGCCGGTCTCGACCCACTTCTTGGCGTTGTCCCAGGCACCGCCGGTATTGGCCATGAAGAGGGCCAGCAGGAAGCCTGCGGCGATGGAACCCGCGAGCATCCCGCCCAGCGCCTCGGCTCCAAGCAGCACGCCGACGACGATCGGAGACAGCACCGCGATGGCGCCAGGAAGCAGCATCGCGCGCAGCGCGCCCTGCGTGGAGATGTCGACGGCTCGAGCCGCGTCCGGTTCCACGCCCTCCGCTCCCTCGCGCAGGCCCGGGATCTCCCGGAACTGGCGGCGGACCTCTTCGATCATGGCGTAGGCAGCAGTACCCACGGCATACATCGTGAGGCCCGCGAAAAGGAATGGCAGCATCGCGCCCAGCAGGATGCCGATGAGCACCTTGGGGTCGGTGACCTCGAGGCTGGTGATGCCGGTCACCTCGACATAGGCGACGAGCAATGCCAGCGCGGTCAGGACCGCGGAGCCGATGGCAAAGCCCTTGCCGATGGCAGCGGTGGTATTGCCGAGGGAATCCAGGGCGTCGGTGCGCCCACGGACCTCGGGCGGAAGGTGACCCTGCTCGGCGAGTCCGCCGGCATTGTCTGCCACCGGGCCATAGGCGTCGGTCGCGAGCGTGATGCCGAGGGTGGAGAGCATGCCGACCGCGGCCAGGGCGACGCCGTAGAGACCGGCGAAGAGATCGGCCACGAAGATGCCGACGACGACGGCGATGGTCGGGATGACCACGCTGACGAGGCCGACCGCGATGCCTCCGATCACGACCGAGGCCGGCCCGGTCGCGGACTGCTGTGCGATCCACTTCGTCGGTCTGTACTCGTAGGAGGTGAAGAACTCGGTGGTGTTGCCGATGACCAGGCCCACGATGAGGCCGGTCAGGACCACCCACAAGAGCTCGAAGGGCAGGTCCATGACGACCAGGACGATCGCGGTCGCGGCGAGCACGAGTGCAGCTGCACCGAAGACGCCGTAGCGAAGCGCCCATAGCAATTGGGACATCGTGGCATCGTCATTCGCGCGGACCAGGAATGTGCCCAGGATCGAAGCGATGATGCCCACGCCCGCGATGACCAACGGCAGCAGCGCCAGGGGGCTGTCCCAAGCGGTGTCCGGGATGGCCAGGACGCCGGCGCCGACGGCCGCCAGGGTCAGAGCGGAGACCATGCCACCGACGTAGGACTCGAACAGGTCGGCGCCCATGCCCGCGACGTCACCGACGTTGTCACCGACGTTGTCGGCGATGGTGGCCGGGTTGCGGGCGTCATCCTCGGGGATACCCGCCTCGACCTTGCCCACGAGGTCCGCGCCGACGTCAGCGGCCTTGGTATAGATGCCACCACCGACACGTGCGAAGAGTGCGATGGACGAGGCGCCGAAGGCGAAGCCGGCCACGATCGACGCGTCCTGGAAGATGGCCCACAGGAGGGTGATGCCGAGCAGGCCGATGCCGACGACGGTGAGGCCCATGACGGTGCCGGTGTTGAAGGCGACGCGCAGAGCGGGGTTCAGTCCCTTCATGGCAGCGGCCGCGGTGCGGGTGTTGCCACGCACGGCGATGCTCATTCCGACGAAGCCGGCCGTGGCCGAACCGATCGCACCAAGGACGTAGCTGGTCGCCGTCCAGGGGCCGGTGCCGAACCGTTGCTCGACACTGGCGTTCAGCTCCCGGATGGTCGCGTTAGCAGTGATGTTGAAGTCGATCAGGGCTGCGAGCAGCACGGCCACGACGGCGACGAATACCGCGAGGATCATGTATTCGCGACGCAGGAAAGCCATCGCGCCCTCCGCGATGAGTCGTCCGACCTTCTGGATGACCTCGGGTCCGGCGTCCTGCGCGAGCACGCTGCGGGCAAGCATGAGTGCCGCCAGAAGGCCCACGATGGCAGCGCCAAGGGCGAGGATGATCGCAGGTGTCTGAGCCATCAGCGGCGGTACTTCGTGGCGAGCATGGGCATCGTCCTGCCTCTTGGTTCGTGGAAGGGGCATGGGCTAGCGCGTACGTGTCCCGGGTCAACGAGACGGTCACGCGAACTCGTGGCGCGCGTGCCATGCTCCCCCACGCGCGCACCATGCGCGCCCCGGGGCGGCAACAGTCTAGCTGGGCTGGACGCGCAACCCCGATGCGCTGCGCCCGGTCGGGTCAGGCGGCGGGACTGGCCACGACGACCTCACCGGTGTCGGTGATGACGGCGCCGGCCGGGACGTCCTGCACCTGGACGACGATGTCCTCCTGCGCCTGGCCCTCGATGATGCCCGGCGTGACGGTGTCGTTGATGTAGATGAGGTTCCCATCCGCGTCGTACACCTTCGCGCTCAACGTGTAGTCGAAGCCATCGTCGATGATCGCCGGGTCATAGACGATAGAGAAGGGGATCTCGGTCACCGTCGTGTCGATGACGTCTCCCCCGGCGGCTCCGATCACCTCGGCTGGCGCAACCGCCTTGGAAGTGTCCTGAAGCTCGACTGACCATGTAGCGCCTTCAACAAGTACAGCGTCCTCGGGCAAGGTGAGCGCACCGGTCACTGCCGGCCCGACGACGACGGGTTGGCCGCTCGAAGACGGCGACGCGCTGGCGATGGGCGCGGCGATCCCACCGCGGTTGTGGGTTCGGCGGTCGGCTCGGTTGTGGGTTCGGCGGTCGGCTCGGTGTGGGTTCGGCGGTCGGCGTCGGCTCGGTGTCGGCTGCGGGCGGTTGGGGTTCGGCGGTCGGCTCGGGGTGGGTTCGGCGGTCGGCTCGGCGTGGGTTCGGCGGTCGGCTCGGGTGTGCGGCTCGGCGGCGGTCGGCGTGGGTTCGGCGGTCGGCTCGGGTGTGGGCTCGGCGGTCGGCGTCGGGTGTGGGTTCGGCGGTCGGCTCGGCGTGGGTTCGGCGGTCGGCTCGGGTGTGGGTTCGGCGGTCGGCTCGGCGCGTCGGCTCGGCTGTCGGCTCAGGCGTGGGTTCGGCGTCGGCGGTGTGGGCTTCAGCGGTCGGCTCGGGTGTGGGTTCGGCGGTCGGGCTCGGGGTCGGCTCGGCGGTGGGCTTGGGCGTGGGCTTCGGCGGTCGGCTCGGCGGTCGGCGCAGGCGTGGGTTCGGCGGTCGGCTCGGGCGTGGGTTCCAGGGTCGCCAGAACCGGCACGGTCGAGGCCACCGCAGACGCGGCCTCACTCGGCTGGGGCGTGGCCTCCTCGGGCTGACAAGCCATCACGACCAGCGCACCGACAGCGATCAAGGCTGACCATTTGGCCATGCGTGTGATGCGGTTCCGGTTCCTATCCAAGGTCTGGTTCCTCCTGCCCGTGCCCTATCAGACATCGCCGACGGCCCCTCTCTGGCCCTGCCTGTCGACGCATATTGCAGAGCTACATTACCCGAGCGGATCGCTACCCGTCGCAGGCCGGCGTATCGGGGAACAAAGCTCGGACGTTGGCAGCGGTGACGACCTCCAGGTCGGCCTCGATGCGCGAGTCTACCGTACGACCATCGATGGCTTCGAGAAGGGCCGGCACCACAGCACTGCCGAAGCGGTCGGGGAACTGCGCCACCGAGGCGATGTAGTGATCGTTGCAGGCGATCTCGCCACGGATCGCCGGGTCTGCCAGCTGACCGCCGTACCAGAGTTGATCGCCACGGCCGGCGCTCGCCGCGGCTTCCATCGCTCCCAGGACGGCGATGTCACTGACGCCGGCGACGAGGATGGGCTTGCCCTTGAGCTTTGGGAGCAGTGCCGCCACCTGTGTCTGGGCTGTGGCCAGGTGCTGTGCACCGCTGAGGGCGCGCGTGACCTCTGGGAGCTCACAGTATTCCTGGTAGCCGTCGCGATAGCCGTCCATA
Source organism: uncultured Chloroflexia bacterium (assembly GCA_963724095.1). Taxonomy (GTDB): domain Bacteria; phylum Chloroflexota; class Limnocylindria; order Limnocylindrales; family CSP1-4; genus JAFMJV01. The sequence goes on along the minus strand of CAVRTH010000019.1, from coordinate 882,755 downwards.
CGGGCACTGCCGATGGGGTCCCCCTCCCCCGATTCGAGCGACAGGTACGCCTTGACGTCGCATCCCCAGCGCTCTTTGGCGAAGCGCCCCATGGCCTCACCGGCGAGGCGGCCGGACCGGGCCTGGTCGATCTCCAAGAACGAAACCTGGCACGGGCCCGCCTCATAGATGATGCCGATGGTGGGTGCTCCGCCGTTGGCATCGCACAGATCCGTCGCGAGGTCGGCGAAGGGCTGGAAGCTGATGACGCCGTGCACCCCGGCGGCTGTGAGCTGGTCGGCGCAGGCCTGCACGCCGGCACGGGTCCAGCCCGCGTCACACTCGACCAGGTCGACACCCGCGGCAACGGCCGCTTCCCGGACGCCCGCGCTGACGTCCCCGACGAAAGCCTGCGTCTCGTCGAGCGCGATGTAGCCGATGCTGCGCTGGGCCGACCGCGGCGCCTCGGACGACGGGGGGCCGGACAGAATCCCCGGGGGCGCCCGAGGGCGGGGAGGGATCAGTGCCGCCTGCGGGCGCCACCGAGGGCGCGACGGTCACCTGAGTGGCTGGCCCCGCGTCACCATCGTCGCGAGGCACCGTAACGCAGGCACTGACGAAGAGCCCGAGTGCGGCGACCGCCATCATCGCGGGCGGTGGCAAGCGGCGAGATCGTCGCGCAGGTCGGCTCGGCAGACGGTTCAGACCACGACCTCGAGATAGGTTCCGGAGGATCGACCCGGACCGGTGCCACACGAACAGGTCCCGGTCCAGGCATGGCCCCAGTGTCTCCCTGCGCGTGCTTCGACGCGACCGTATCACGGGCTGCCTGGAGGAGCGTCCGAGCGACCCAGATCAGCCTTGGGCAGCCAACTCCTGAGCAGCCGCGCCGAGGGACACTCGTATGGAGATGCCGAAGTGTCGCCTTTCGCCGGGCTCGAGGTCGGTGACGCTGCCCGCTGCCCGCTCGGCGGCACGGCCGCCGAGACCGCAATTGGCGGGCTCGAGGCCGGTGAGGTACATCCCCGGGCCGAGCATCCGCCACTGCCACATCCGCGGCAGCTGGCGTCGGTCCCAGCTGACCGTCAGGCCGATACCACCGGTGGGCTCGAAGTCAGGATTGACGATGGAGGCGCTGACATGCGAAGCGCCAGTCGGACGGAGCTCATGTCGGAACACGTTCTCCGTGAAGCCGTCCGCAGGGGGCGGGAACGTGGCACGCTCGCCGAGCCCGCCGCGGGCGGCCTCGTCGCGCGGCGTGATGTCGGCGGGGGGCGTGAGGAGGCGGGCACCGTCGGCCACGACCGGGTAGCCGAGGTTGACGTGGTAGAGCAGCATCAGCGTGGCCGGCGTGTAGCCCTGGTTGTGGACCTCGTCCTCGATGTGCAGGACGGGCTCACCCATGGGCAGCGTGATGCGGCGGCGCAGCAGTAGGTCGGCTCCGAAGACGTCGGTCTCGCGCATGTCACCGGTCACCTCGGCGACCAGCCGACCGTCCTGCTCGATCACGCGGTGGCTCACGTTGCGGGCAGCGATGTTGGAGATGCGGCCGTGGAGGCCATAGGACTTGCCGTCCTCTTCGCTTGGCAGGCCGACATTCTGGAGGCCACAGGTGGTGAGCATGCCACCGTGGAACGAGCGCAGCCAGTTGGCCTCCTCGAAGTAGGCCGGGTGGACCGCGCCGGTGGTCGACTGCCAGCTGACCTGGTGCCCAGCCGCCCAGAGGGGACCGAGGTCAAGTCCGCGATCGGCCAGGATCAGTGCTGACAAGCCACCGGCAGCACGGGCATCGATGACGCGGACGCCGTCCTCGTTACCGTCGGCCAGACGAGCCGCGCGGGTGGAGACGAGCTGCGAGATGTCGCCGACGCGTCGACGCAGCTGAGTGAGGTCGTGGGATGCGTGCTGGTTCATGGTGCGACGGTAGACCAAAGCGGATGTGGACGACCGACCCTCCGCGCACGCTCGCCGCGTGCCGCGTGCGGACCGGCCGCAGAGTCGGCGAGGGTCGAGCCCGGGCGCTGGCTATGATGAAGCCAGGAGGACGATAACCAGCCGATGGCAAGGACGAGCGCGAAGGGACCCACGAGCACGGTCATCCGTACCTACGCGGCCACCGACCGCGCGTCGGCGGAGCGTTCGTTCCTGCGCGAACGCCAGCAGGCCGCGGCCCGCGGCTGGGAGCCTAAGTCACGCCGCTGGCGTTCGGAAGGCACGGAGCACGTCCTGACCGTCGTCTTCGAGTCCACCACCGGGGTGGGCGCTGCCTTCGGCGACGACCCGGCGGTGCGCTCGCGCATCGCGGAAGTTCCCCGTCGGCCACTGCCCTGGAGCCCGGCACAGGCACTGCAGCGGGACGCCTCACGACTGGTCGTCGAGACGCTCGACCTACATTGCGCCGGTGAACCCCTTCGCCTCATCCGCAGCGGCTACCCGGCGGTCCCGCAGTTGCCCATCAACGAACGCCGCGAGTGGGTCCGCGAGCATGCCGACGGGTTCCGTCGCCTGCTGATGTACGAGCCGCGCGGCCATCGCGACATGTACGGCGCGGTGCTGCTGGCCCCGCATCGCGAGGATGCCGACATCGCCGTGCTGTTCATGCACAACGAGGGCTACAGCACCATGTGCGGCCACGGCATCATCGCGCTGACGCAGGGCCTCATCGAGGAAGGGCTGTACCTCGCCACCACTCCCACCACCGAGATCCGCTGGGAGACCCCAGCCGGGTTGGTGACCGCCACCGCCGAGGTGAGCGTCGGTGTCGGCGCCGAACCCGTCGTGCGCTCGGTGCGTTTCGAGAACGTGCCTGCCTACCTGCATGCCGAGCGGCTGGTCATGCGGCCGCGTGGCGTACGCCTCTTTGGCATGGCGGCCGAACGCAAGGGCCTGAGCGTCCAGCTCGCCTTCGGCGGCGCCTACTACGGCATCGTCGACGTGGCCGAGCTGGGCATGCGCGTGGTACCCGAGCAGATCGATCAGCTGACCCGTGCCGGCGCCGCCATCACCGATGCGCTGCGCCGCGACCACACACCCGCGCATCCGACCGACGGATCGCTGGGCTTCGTCTACGGCACCGTCCTCGTCGACAGCGACCCGCCGACGTCACCCGATGGCCTGGCGGCCGATGCCACCGTGCGCAACGTCACCGTCTTCGCCGACGCAGAGGTGGACCGCTCTCCATGTGGCTCAGGGACCTCGGCGCTGCTGGCTGCGCGCCACGCGCTGGGGGCCTCGACCATCGGCGACAGCATCGTCAATGCCAGCATCACCGGCGAGGCCTTCAGCGCGCGCATCGAGAGCGCTACCACGCTGGGTGAGCACGAGGCGGTCATCACCAGCATCGAGGGCCACGGGTACGTGACCGGACACCAGCGCTTCGTGCTCGACGAGCGTGACCGGCTGGGCCAGGGCTTCCTGCTGCGCTGATCGAAGGTCTACCAACTCTCGCTTCCTCGCGTCGGCCAGCCGCCTCGAGGGCATCGGCTGTGCGCCGACTGGCAGATGACCCGATGTTCGGGCCCATGAGCAGCGACGCTTCACCCGATGCGATCGTCGTGGGCTCCGGTCCCAATGGGCTCGCGGCCGCAATCACGCTCGCCCGGGCGGGCCTTCGCGTCCGCGTCTACGAGGCCGCCGACACGGCCGGTGGCGGCACGCGCTCCGCAGAGCTGACGCTTCCCGGGTTCGTCCATGATGTGTGCTCGACGGTGGTCGCCACGGCGCTCATCTCGCCGTTCCTGGCGACCGTGGACCTGACTCGTCACGGGGTCGAGTACGCCCAGCCGGAGATCCCTGCGGGCCACGCGCTCGATGACCGGGCCGTCCTGCTCTTTCGCGACGTCGATGCCACCGCAGCGGGACTGGGGCGCGATGGCCGTGCCTATCGCCGCCTCATGGGGCCACTCATTCGCGATGCCCAAGCTGGTCGAACGATGCCTGCCATCCTGGGGCCACTGCTGCGCGTCCCGCGACACCCGATCGCGATGGCGCGCTTTGGGATACCGGCCCTCGCCTCGACGACCTTGCTCACGCGGCTGGTCTTCCGCGACGAACCGGCGCGGGCGTTGCTTGCTGGTCTGTCGGCGCACGGCATGGTCCCGCTGCGTCAGCCGACAACGGCGTCCTTCGGGCTCGTGCTGGGGCTCGCTGCCCACCTGGTCGGCTGGCCGGTGATCCGTGGCGGGATGCAGCGCTTGGCGGATGCACTCGTGGCCGAATTGGAGTCGTTGGGCGGCGAGGTCGTGACCGGCAGGCGGGTGACGTCGCTCGATGACCTCCCACCCGCGCGGGCGACGCTGCTCGACCTCAGCCCGCGCGATGTCGTACGGATCGCAGGCGATGGCCTCCCTGCGCGCTTCCGGCGCGCGCTCGAGCGCTTCCGCTACGGACCAGGCGTGTGCAAGGTGGACTGGGCCCTGTGCGAGCCGATCCCCTGGCGCTCGCCGGAGCTTGCGAGGGCCGGAACCGTGCACCTGGGCGGGGCACTCGATGAAGTGGAGGCCACGGAACGCGACGTGCACCGCGGTCATCTCCCGCAGCGGCCGTTCGTGCTGCTCGTCCAGGCCAGCATCGCCGATCCGTCGCGAGCTCCAGCCGGACGACACACAGCCTGGGCCTATGCACATGTCCCCAATGGCTCGCCGGTCGATATCAGCGATCGCATCGAGGCTCAGATCGAACGCTTCGCACCGGGTTTCCGCGACACGATCCTGGGCCGCTCCGTACGTACCGCGCCGGAGATGGAAGCCTACAACGCCAATTACGTCGGCGGAGACATCAACGGCGGCCTCGGCGGCCTGCCCCAGATCATGGCTCGTCCAACGCTCCGTTGGGACCCGTATGCGACGCCGGCCCGCGGGCTCTACCTCTGCTCGTCATCGACTCCACCGGGAGGTGGCGTGCATGGGATGAGCGGCCACCTGGCGGCGAGGTCCGCGCTGCGGCGAGAGTTCGGCATCAGCGAGTAGCCCGGAACTCGGAGTCGACGGCCCGTGGCTGATGCTGACTGGTTGGTAACATGCGGCATGGTGATCGACCTGTCCGCGAGGATCTCAGTCAACCATCGGCGCGTGTTCATCGTGCAGCGGCCCGAGCATGCCGGGGTGAGATCGAGGCACGGGTCGGAGGGGTCATGACGACGAAAGCCGACCCGGACGGCGCGGCCGCCTGCGAGGACATCACCAAGAGGATCGAGGAGCTGGGAGACTGGCGCGGCGAGAAGCTCAACGAGGCCGCTTCCAAGGAGTCGATCCGGTCCGCGGTGGCCGCCAACTCCGCTGCTCGGGCCCGACGCGCATCCTCCAAGAAGTAGCCCCGACTACGGCGACACCTCCCGAGGCAACATTGCAACCGATGACCACATCCGCGTGTTCCTCTTGGCGTGTGCACTGATTGCCCGGCCCGACTGGCCGACGACCTCGAGGGCGCCTTCCCGGCGTTCCTGGTCCACTACCAGGACCTCGTGTACGGCATCGCGCTGCGCTCGACCAAGTGGCCGTCAGACGCCGAAGACCTGGCCCAGGAGACCTTCATCCGCGCCTACCGGGCGCTGCTTGACTACGACACGACGCGCACTCGCGCGCTGCGACCGCGTGGCTGGCTGGCCGCCATCGTCGGCAACCTGTCACGCAATCACGCCAGGCGCAAACCGCCGGCCACGGCCGAGTTGGAAACAGTGGCTGAGCGCGCCGACGAGGGCACGCCCGGGCCGGAGCGCGTAGCAGAACAGCGGGAGGCTGCGCGCCTCTGGCGCCGGCGACTGGATGCCCTGCCGGCCCGCTACCGCCACGCAGTGGAGCTGCGACACGTGAGCGGTCTCTCCTATCCGGAGCTGGCGGAAGCCCTGGACCGGCCACTGGGCACGGTGAAGTCGGACGTGCACCGTGGCGTACGGCTGTTGCGCGAAGCACTCAGGCAAGAACAGGAAGAAGACGGCAGCCAGGAGGTGGCGCGATGAACATGCGGGAGGCGCGAGCGATGGTCAAGGCACTGCGAGGCCCCGATCGTCCGGCTCCGGACAGCATGGCCGACGCGGTCATGACGGGGATCGGGTTGATGGATTCGTGGACGGAGATCGAGGGGCCGATCGGTCCGCTGTTCGTGGCCTGGGGCTCGGGCGGCATCACCGCCGCTGAGCCATCGGGCGACCCGGCCGGCTTCGAGACCGAGTACGAGCTGCGCCACAGTCGGCCGCTGCGGCGCGTGCCGGAGATGCCGTCAAGGATGGCGGCCCAGGTGCGCAAGCGCTTCGAGGGCCAGCGCACCGATGGGCCGGCCATCGACCTGGGCGCGCTGACCGAGTTCGAGCAGGCCGTGCTGCGCAAGACGCTGGAGATCCCCTACGGAGAGGTGCGGCCCTACGCCTGGATAGCGCGCGAGATCGGGCGACCCAGGGCGGTGCGGGCAGTGGGCTCGGCACTGGCCGGTAACCCGGTGACCTTCGTCATCCCCTGCCACCGCGTGGTCCGCGCCGACGGCCATATCGGCAACTACGGTGCCGGCGGCCCGGAGGCCAAGCGCGAGGTGCTGAAGCTCGAGGGTATCGACACCGCCGCGCTGGAACGACTGGCCGGCAGCGGGGTGCGCTACACCGGTTCAGACAGCACCGATATCTACTGCTATCCCTCGTGCCGCCACGCCCGGCGCACGACCGCCCGGCACGAGGTCCGCTTCCATACGGCGGAGGAGGCACAGGCTGCCGGCTACCGGCCCTGCAAGGTCTGCCGACCGCTGGAAGGCACGCCCTTCGCGGCGTAGTCGCGTCAACCCAGGTGCGGCCGGCGCGCAGTGGCCGACAGCAGCGGACCTCGAAGGCTGAATGCCGAGCCGGGAAGCTCCCCCAGACGCGCCCGCAGCGACGCCTGCAGTCGGCTACGTGTGGCAGGGCTGAGCGACTCGAACAGATCGCGTTCGTCGTACTGTTCCTTGAACTCGAGATACGCCTGAGGCGTCCAGGCGTGATCCAGCTCGTCGGCCTGTACATCGATGGCGTCGTAGCCCGCTGCCGCCAGCTCGTCGGCCAGTTCGTCGGCCGTTCCATAGTCAGTCGTGCGAGAAGGACGGAAATCACCGCGCCTCCCATCGAGCCCCATCTCGACGACGAGCTGGGCGAAGTCGTCATCGGCCGCCACTGTCAGCGCTTCGGCGAGCCAGGTCACCAGCGCCACCTCTCCACCAGGGCGCAGTACGCGCAGGATCTCTCGCAGGAGCGCCGGCCGATCGTCCACCAGCTGCAGCACGAAGGAGGAGGCCGCGACGTCGACCGAACCGTCTGCCAGCGGCATGGCCGCAGCATCAGCGGGGATCCATTCGAAGCGTTCCACCTCACGGGGCCGCTCCACGGTCACTCGCTGGCGGCCCACCGAGAGCATCCCGGCCGAGGCATCGAGGGCGATGATCTGCGCGTCCACCCAGCGATCAGCGGCGGCCAGGGCCAGGCCGCCCGTGCCGGCGCCCACATCGAGAAAGACGGTCACCGCGCGATCGACCCTCGCGAGGGCACGACGGCTGGGAGTCGCCAGCACCGGCTCCCAGTAGCGGGCGTAGCGCAGGCCGTCGGGATCGGGCGTCGCAGGCATCATGGTCCCAGCGGGCCTCGCGCCCGCGGAGCCCTAGGACTCCTCGGCGCCGAGGCGATAGATGCTGCCGTCGAGCGCCAGCACGTACAGCTCGCCGGCGTCGTCCTCACCGAAGGAGACGAAGCCCTGTGGCGCATCGAGCAACTGGTAGGCGACAGCGGGCTCGCCCGCCGCCACGGCATCGGCATCGATACCCCAGATGAAGCCACTGGCGAAGTCACTGAAGAGGTAGATGCCGTGGAGCGCCGGGATGGATGGGCCGCGGTAGACATAACCCCCGGTGATGCCGCGCTGTGGTGGTGTCTTGTCATAGGCGAACACCGGCGGCTCATACAGCGCCGGGTCGCAATCGGGGACCAGGGGATGGCAGGTGGCGGTGCCCTCCACGCTGCCCCAGCCGAAGTTCAGACCAGCCACGCCAGCAGGGATACGGTCCACCTCCTCGATGCGCTGGCCCACATCGCCGATCCACAGGTCCCCTGTCAGACGGTCAAAGCTGGCTCGCCGTGGATCACGCAGGCCCATCGCCCACATCTCGCGAGGGAAGCCACCCTTGCGCTTCTTGGCGTAGGGATTGTCACTGGGGATGGCGTAGCGCTTGCCCTTGTTGACGTCGATGCGGAGCACCTTGGAGTAGAGCGTTTCGGGAAGCTGGCCATAGCCGCGCGGGTCGCCCGGGCTATCACCGCCGCCGTCCCCCATGGGGATGTACAGGTATCCGTCGGGCCCGAATCCGATCCAGCCAGCGTTGTTGTTGGGATACGGCTGGTCGATGGTGATGACCGAGGCCTTGGTGGCCTTGTTGCTGGCCCTCTTGCAGGGCCTGCCCTTGAACTCGGCGATGACCGACTGTCCGTCGGGCAGCGAGTTGTAGTGGACGTAGAAAAGCCCGTTCTTCTTGAACTTGGGGTGGAAGGCGATCGACTGGAGCCCCTGCTCGGGGCCGGTCGCAACGCGGTCGCTGATGTCGAGGAAGGGCTTGGGGTCGAGGTACCCGGCGTCATCCCACATCCGCACCGTGCCGCCACGTTCGACGATGTAGACGCACTTGTCGGCGACGCCGTCATCGGTCAGGTAGACCGGTTCATCCAGACCGTCGATCAAGAGGTCGGTGCGCAGCTTTACCGTCGAGGGGTCGAAGACCGGGACCTGGGTGGGCTCCGGGATGGGCTCGGTCTCGACGGCGGGCGAGGCAGGGGCTTCTGCGCCGGCGACGGGAGCTGCTGACGCGTCTGCGCCGAGGGTCACGACCGAACCAGCCGCGGCGGCAAGCACCGCAGCCGCGAGGCCCAGGGCCGTGAGACTCCAGCGGCGCGCGCGGATATCGGTCATGCGACCTCCGTGAAGAAGTCGAAGATCTGGTCCGAAGCGGCGGTGGCCATGGCGATGGCGCTGGCATTGGCAGCGACGAGGATGAGCCCGATGACCGCGGCCAGGATGACCGCCAAGACAGCGATGCGCGCCAGGGTTCGCTTGGCTGTCCGCTCGCTGGGTGGCTCGGGTGCCGGCGGCGGTGCTGCCAGTGAGCGGCGATCGAAATGCTCGGGGTAGGCGACCGCATCTCGCGCGACGCGGTCCAGCACCGCCGGTGCGACGTCCGGCGTCCAGTGCAACTCCGAGACGACCAGCGATACCGCCACCATCCCCAGCTGATCGTCAGACATCCCGCCCGGCGATGCGGAACGGACGCCGGGGGGCATCATGCTGACGCCATCCGTTGACGGAGCCGCTGGAGCGCACCAGCCAGACGCTCATCGACGACCCCCGACGCGAGCGACAGGGCGCTGGCTGCATCCTCTCTGCCGAGGCCTACCAGGTAGCGCACGGCGATGACAAGGCGGTCGTCCTCGCCCAGTCGGTCGAAGGCCTCGGCGATGGCCCCCTGCTCGACATGCGACAAGCCGGCGGCCTCGGTGAGGCCTTGGACTGCGGTGGCAGGGAAGTGCGGGCCCTGCATCTTCTCGACCGGTCGCGAGGAGCGCGTGGGCCGACCCGACTCGCGACGTTGCTGGCGGGATTTGCCGGCCGCGATGCGGATGAGCCAGGGTAGCGGGCGCAGATCAGCGTCAGTCGAGGGCAGGGCGCGGAAGGCCCGCACGAACGTGGACAGCGTTGCCGTCTCCGCCAACTCGGAATCGCGGATGATCAGCCAGGCAACTCGATACACCGACTCCTGGTGGCGGCGCACCAGGCGGTCCCAAGCGTGCAGTTCTCCCCGGCGAGCAGCCTCGACCAGCGTGGTGTCGGCAGGCTCGGCCGGAGCGTAGGTCGTCCCGGTCATGTCAGCACGATGGTAGCCTGCACCACCGGTGTGGTGCCTATCACCCCGTTCGTACTAACCCTCTTAGCGGTCGATGGCGAAGGGAGCGTGCCGCTCCAGGTCAGATGCAGCGAACGCATCCGCCACCACCTGCCCGTCGATGGCACCGGTGCGCCCAAGCTCCACCAGCACGCCGGCCGCGATGTGCGGAGCGTCGATGTCGAAGAAGCGGCGCAATGCCTCACGGGTGTCACTGCGGCCGTAGCCATCGGTGCCCATGCTGCGCCAGGCCCTGGTCGGTACCCAGCGCGAAACCATGTCCGGCCAGGCGGCGATCCAGTCCGACACGGCGACCACCGGTCCGGCGGCGGCGGGCTCGGCCAACACCTGTGTGACATGGGGGACGCGCTCGGAGCCAGGATTGTGCAGGTTCCAGTGCTCGGTCTCCAGGGCCTCGTTGCGCAACAGTTGGAACGAGGGGGCGCTGTAGACCTCTGCCGCGACGCCGTAGCGCTCGGCCAGCAGGGCCTGGGCTTCGAGTGCTTGCTGCATGATCACGCCTGACGCCAGGATGGTGGCCCGGGGACCGTCCGCGGCCGACTCGGGAGCAGGGGCGAAACGATAGATGCCGCTGACGATGTCCTCGTCGCTGACGCCAGCGGGCCTGGCGGGCATGATGTGGTTCTCGTTGTAGAGCGTGAGGTAGTAGAAGACGTCCTGGGGCTCGGGGCCATACATGCGCCGCAGCCCATCGCGCACGATGGCCGCCGTCTCATAGGCGAAGGCTGGGTCGTAGGCGCGGCAGGACGGGTAGACCGAGGCGTGGACGAGGCTGTGGCCGTCCTCGTGCTGCAGGCCCTCGCCGTTGAGCGTGGTCCGGCCGGCCGTGGCGCCGAGCATGAAGCCACGGCCACGCGCGTCGCCAAAGGCCCAGATCTCGTCACCGGTGCGCTGGAACCCGAACATCGAATAGAAGATGTAGAAGGGGATCATGGGTTCGCCATGAGTAGCGTAGGCCGTGCCCGCTGCCTGCATCGATGCCGTGGAGCCTGCCTCGGTCAGGCCCTCTTCGAGGATCTGGCCAGCCTTGTCCTCGCGGTACGAGAACATCAGATTGGAGTCCACCGGATCGTAGAGCTGCCCCAGGGCCGAGTAGATACCCACCTCCTGGAACAGCGAATCCATGCCGAAGGTGCGGGCCTCGTCGGGGATGATGGGCACGATACGCTCGCCCAGGCCCTTGTCGCGAAGCAGGTTTCGTAACAGCTTGGCGAAGGCCATCGTGGTCGAGACCTCCTGCCCACCGGAGCCCGCATCGAACTCGCCGAAGACCTTGGCGCCTGGCGTCTCGAGCGACTTGCTGATGACTACCCGGCGCGGCGAGGGTCCACCCAGCTCGGCACGACGCTCCTGCAGGTACTTGATCTCGGGCGAGTCGGGGCCGGGGTGGTAGTAGGGCACGTCCTTCAGCTGTGCGTCGGGGATGGGCAGCTCGAGGCGGTCGCGGAAGACACGCACCTCCTCGTCGTTCATCTTCTTGGCCTGGTGGGTGATGTTGCGCGCCTCGACGGAGGATCCCAGCGTCCAGCCCTTCACCGTCTTGGCCAGGATGACCGTGGGTGCCCCGTTGGGCTCGATAGCCTTGGCGTAGGCCGCATAGAGCTTGCGGTAGTCGTGGCCACCGCGTCGCAGCCCCTTGAGCTCTTCGTCGGTCTTGTCGGCCACCAGGGCGGCCAGCCGGGGGTCGGCGCCGAAGAAGTGCTCGCGCATGTACGAGCCGGGCTCGACGGAGTACTTCTGCCACTCACCGTCGACCACCTCAGCCATGCGGCTGACCAGCACACCGCCCGGATCGCGAGCCAGCAGCTCGTCCCATTCGCGGCCCCAGATGACCTTGATGACGTTCCAGCCGGCACCGCGGAAGACGGCCTCCAGCTCCTGCACGATCTTGCCGTTGCCGCGCACGGGACCGTCGAGGCGCTGCAGGTTGCAGTTGACCACGAAGATGAGGTTGTCCAAGCCCTCGCGCGAGGCGATGCTGAGCGAACCCAGCGACTCCGGCTCGTCGGTCTCACCGTCACCGAGGAAGGCCCACACGCGGCTGTTGGAGGTGTCCTTGATGCCGCGATTGAGCAGATAACGGTTGAAGCGCGCCTGGTAGATGGCCGCCAGCGGGGAGAGGCCCATCGAAACGGTCGGGAACTCCCAGAAGTCAGGCATCAGTCGCGGGTGCGGGTAGGAGGACAGGCCTTCGCCGGGCACCACCTCGCGACGGAAATGGTCGAGCTGCGACTCGGAAAGGCGACCCTCGAGGAAGGCGCGCGCGTACGCCCCTGGCGCGGCGTGACCCTGGTAGTAGACCTGGTCGCCCATACCCTGGGCGTCCTTGCCGCGGAAGAAGTGGTTGAAGCCGACTTCGTACAGGCTGGTGGCCGAGGCGTAGGTGGCAAGGTGGCCGCCGATGCCGGGAGATGCCTTGTTGGCCCGCAGCACCATGGCGGCCGCGTTCCAGCGAACCAGGCGGCGGATACGCCGTTCCATGTCCTCGTCGCCGGGGAAGGGTGCTTCCTGTTCGGGGCTGATGGTGTTGATGTAGCGGGTCTGGGTCAGCGGCGGCAGCCCGATGTGGAGCTGACGGGCGCGTTTGAGGAGCTTGTACAGCACGAATTGGGCGCGCTCCGGGCCAAGCTCCTCGTTGAGGGCATCGAGGGAGGCGACCCAATCTCGGGTCTCGTCGGGATCTGGGTCGGGTGGAAGAAGCTTGAAGTCACCGTAGGGGTCGAACATGTCGTCCGCATCGTAGGCGATAACGCGTCCGAAGCGTGTCGAGCGCCGGGCGCCCGCCGGCGTGACCAGCGTATCCTGCCCCCGATATGAACAAGACCAACGCCACCACCTCGGCGGATGTCGCCATGCCCACCCCTCCCCGGACAAGTTCGGCACCAGCCGCAGCCACGACCAAGGCCATCCCGCTGACGGGCCTGGCGCTGGGCATCGACGTCGGGGGCACCGGCGTCAAGGCCGCCACTGGTCGACCTCGCGACCGCCGAGCTGGTGACATCGCGTGTCCGTGAGAAGACGCCCCAACCCTCGGAGCCGGCGGCCGTGATCGAGACCGTCGCCATCGTCGTGAACCAGGTCCTTGCCGAACACCCGCCCGTCAAGGATCTGCCCGTGGGCTGTGGCCTGCCGGGTGCCATCAAGTACGGCTACATGAAGACGGCGGCCAACCTCGACAAGGGCTGGGTGGACTTCGACGCCACGACTGCCATCAGCGAGAGCCTGGGCACCCCGGTCCATGTCATCAACGACGCCGACGCCGCCGGCATGGCGGAGCTGGCCTACGGAGAGGCGAAGGGCGGCCAGGGCACCACCATCCTGCTGACGATCGGCACCGGCATCGGCAGTGCCCTCATCAGCGAGGGACGCCTGGTCCCCAACACCGAGTTCGGGCACCTGCTCATGCACGACCAGGGGTCGGAGACACTCGTCAGCGGCGCCTCGCGCGAGCGGCGCGGCCTGAAGTGGAAGGAATGGGCGGTCGAGTTCAACGAGTACCTGGCCATGCTCGAGTTCTTCTTGTGGCCTGACCGCATCATCCTCGGCGGCGGCGTCAGCAAGCGTTCGGACAAGTACTGGAAGTACCTGCAGACGAACGCCGAGCTGGTGAAGGCCAGGTACCTCAACACGTCCGGCATCATCGGTGCCGCCTACACAGCCGGCCTCGCCACTCACGAGGAGGCGGCGAAGAAGAAGCCTGCGCGCCGCGCGACTCGCGGTGCGGCCACTGCCAGGAAGCCCGGCTGACGGTCCGTCCCGTCAGCGCTGAGGCGCCGGTCGTGCAGATCCACCTGCTGGATGCCACCTACGAGCTCTTCCGCGCGCATTTCGGCCGTCCGCCGCGCGCCGGGCTCGACGGCGAGCCGGTCGCTGCCACGCTCGGTGTGGTCGAGTCCGTGCTGTCCCTGCTGCGCGACGATGGCGTCACCCATCTGGGCTGCGCCACCGATCACGTCATACGTTCGTGGCGCAACGATCGCTACCCGGGCTACAAGACCGAGGCAGGCATGCCGCCGGAACTGATGGGCCAGTTCGAGCTGGTCGAGGAGGCCCTGCGCGCGGCGGGCGTGGTGGTCTGGCCCATGGTCGAGTTCGAAGCCGACGACGGCCTGGCCGCGGCGGCAGAGCGGTTCGTCGGGCAGCCTGGAGTGGAGCGCGTGGTGATCCTCTCCCCCGACAAGGACATGGCACAGTGCGTCCGCAGCGACGGCCGCGTGGTCACCTTCAACCGCCGCGAGGGCCGCTTCTATGACGCTGCCGGGGTGGAGGAGAAGTTCGGCGTGGCGCCGGCGTCGATCCCCGACTATCTGGCGCTCGTGGGCGATGCCGCCGATGGCTTCCCGGGCCTTGCCGGCTGGGGCACGCGCTCAGCAGCCACCGTGCTGCAGCGCTATCCACACCTCGAGGACATCCCCGATTCGGTCGCTGCCTGGGACTCTGAAGGTGCGCGGGGCTGCCAGCCTGGCACGGACGCTGAAGGACCACCGCGACGACGCCATGCTCTTCCGCGAGCTGGCCACGCTCCGGACCGACGCGCCCATCCCCCAGTCCGATGCGGAGGAGCTGCGCTGGCGCGGTGTGGACCGCGCGGCCTTCGAAGCCATGGCAGCCAGGTTGCGCTCCCCTCGCCTGCTGGAGCGCCTTCCCTGACGACCACTCGCGCCTCAGCCTCGAAGCAGGTCCAGGTAGATCTTGTGGTGGCGGGGGGAGCCGCCCACGAGGCCGATGGACTTGGAGGGCATGCCGATGTCGAACCAGTGGTTTCCCAGGCGCGAGGTCAGCCTGGCACCGCCTTCGATGGCGATGACGCCGGCCGCGCAGATGTCCCAGGTGGAGAGGCCCTGGTACTGCACGTAGCCATCGAAGCGGCCGTTGGCGAGATAGGTGACAGCCAGCGTGGCACTGCCCATGGCGCGCACGATGCGCACCGCGCGGCGGAAGTCGGTGTTCTGCCGTGCGAAACCCGAGCGGGGCAGGCCCAGGTGAACGACGGTATCCCCGACACGTTGCTTCTCACCGCAGTGGATGGGCCGACCGTCGAGGAACGCACCGCCGCCGCGAGTCGCCGTGAAGAGCTCGCCACGGCAGGGGTCGAGCACGACCCCCAGGACCGGATCGCCCTCGATGACGAGACCGATGCTGACCGCGAAGAAGGGGATGCCATTGGCGTAGTTGACGGTGCCGTCGAGTGGATCGATGATCCAGAGCCGGTCAGCCTCCATGCCCGCCACGCCTGACTCCCCCGATTCTTCCGCCAGGAAGCCGTCGCCGGGAAAGGCGCGACCGATGATCTCGAGGATGGCCTCCTCGCTCAGGTGATCAGCCTCGGTGACGACATCCTTCTCGCTCTTGTGATCGATCGATTCGAGGCGCTCGTAGCGCTGCATCTGGATGGCGCCGGCCGCGCGGGCAGCCTGGGACGCGATGGTCAGCTCGCGGGTGAGGTCGATGTCGGGCACGCCCTGATGCTACCGGTTCGGCGTGTCTGAGGTCGGCGCCCTAGATGCAGAGGACGGTGACGGCTCCCGCGTCATAGCCCACGCTGCCCTCCGGGGGCGCCTGCAGCTGCCGCTCCAGCGCTACGCTCTCGCCACCGGGCACCGCGTCGGTGCGAAAGGCGAAGTCATCCGCTCGCGGCACGCCATCGCGCGTCACGCGACAGTCCGCCACGCTCCGGGAGTCGCTCTCGTTGGTGAGCATGAAGGAGAGCAACAGCCCACCATCCGGCCCAGGGCTGGTCGCGGTCACCGCGGAGGCGAACTGCCCGCTCGACATCACCGCGAAGTTGGCCAGGACGAGGAGGCCGATCACGGCGAAGGCGATGCCACCGAAGATGGTGGCGTGCATCTGGGTCGAGCTGGGGCCGGAGATGTGGCCCCGATTGTGCAGCTCGCAGAGACCCACCCCGACCGGTGTCTCGGCGCCGCAACGGAAGCAGTGGTCGACCTGCTTGCTGTCGGGCCTGGGTGCGAGGAAGCCACGTTCTACTTGGTCTTCGGTCGGGTCAACGGTTCCGCTCATCGAGGCTCAATGTAACGCCAGCGTCGAGAACTGTCACCAGCGCGCTTACAGAAGGGCGAGGATCCGATCGAGGTCCGCCGGTCCGACATCGTGGATGACGAGCTCTGAGGCACCCTTGTCCCGCCAGCGAGCGGTCAGCTCGTCGATGTCCTCGAGGACGTCGCGGTGCTCGATGCCGACCACGATGGCGACGTCGTCGCGCGAGCGGCCGGCATCCACGAGCGCCGCCTCGAACACCGGTAGCAGCTGGTCGTACTCAGGCGCGAAACAGGTCCAGGCATCGCCCAGCCGCGCTGCCAGCCGCGCACCGGCCGGCCGCATGCCGGCGACGATGATCCGCGGGGCAGGCTGCGGCACGGGGAAGGCGTGCGCACCCTGCAGCCGGTAGTAGCGGCCCTCGTAGTCGACCGGGCCGCCGGTGAACAAGAGGCGCAGTACCGCGATGGCCTCCTCCAGCCGTTGGGCACGTTCCGGCACCGGCGGGAACTCGATCCCGTAGGCCCGGTGTTCGGCGGGGTGGCCACCGATGCCGATGCCCACCTCGACTCGCCCGGGCGCCAGGTCCGCCAGCGTGGCCACGATGCGAGCCAGCAGCGCCGGATGGCGGTTCATCACATTGGCCACGAAGGCGCCGACCTTGATACGCCCTGTGGAGACCGCCGCTGCCGTCAGCATCGTCCAGCACTCCAGCAGCGGGTCGCGCAGGTCGCCGCGACTGACGAAGTGATCCCAGATCCAGGCGGTCTGGAAGCCGGCTGTCTCGGCCTGCTTGACGGCCTCGATCCACCAGGCAGCGTCGACGCCGATAGCGGTGGGGTTGATGCCGACCGGGATGTGCGCTGTCATGTGCGCGCTCAGATGGAGAGACCCGCCTCCAGGGCCACCTCGATCATCCTGTCCGTGGCCTGCTCGAGCGCGTCGAGCGGCAGGTACGTGTCCTCCGACGACTCCTCCTCGGACAGCGTGTCACTGACGGTGAGGATGCACGCGGCCCGGACATCATCCCCAGCACCGGCTGCACGAGCGGCGAGGTAGAACAGCGCGGCCGCCTCCATCTCGAAGCCGAGGACGTTGCGAGCACGCCACTTGGTGACGTAGTCCTCGTCAGGGTTGTAGAAGACGTCGACCGTGGCGATCTGGCCGATGTGGGGCTCGACGCCCTTGGCCCGGGCAGCGTCGACCAGGGCCCGCGTCAGCTCGAAGTCAGCCGCAGGCGCGAAGGGGTCGCCGTGGAGGTAGGTGGCGGTGGACCCGTCGACAGGCGCTGCCGCCGTGGCGATGACGAGGTCCGCGGCACGCACGCCACGGCCGATCCCTCCGGTCGTGCCGACACGCACAAGGCGCGTGGCGCCCAGGTTGAGCAGCTCCTCGATGATGATGGAGATGGAGGGCGTGCCCATGCCCGACGTCTGCACGCTGACCGGCTTGCCCTTGTAGGTGCCGGTGTAGCCCAGCATGCCGCGGTGGTCGTTGACCAGGCGGCTCTGCTCCAGGCCACCGTCGAAGAGCTCGGCGATGCGGGTGGCACGGTTGGGGTCGCCGGGCAGCAGTACCAGCGGCGCGTAGTCACCGACCTCGGCACGAAGATGGATCTGGGTCATGGTGGGCACTCCCCCGGCATCGGCCGTGGCTTCTGCGTTTGGCGACGAGTCTAGCCCGCCGCGACACGTATCATCGACTCTTCTCGAACCACGGAGGGGGCGCAACGCAGGTGACGCGGAAGATCGAGGGTTGGGCGCGGGCGTTCATCGAACGCCCGCGATCGTTCGGGACGCTGGCCACGCTCTCCGCCAGCGGCTGGCCGCACCAGGCCGTGGTGTGGTACCTCGTCCGCGAGGACACCATCGTGGTCAACTCGGCGGTCGGTCGCATCTGGCCCACCAACCTGCTGCGCGATCCTCGCTGCAGCCTGCTCGTCGAGGACAGCTACGAGTACGTCAGCCTGGTCGGTCGCGTGGAGGCCGTGACCGAGCAGGCGACGGCGCAGGCAGACATCGCGGCCATGGCTCGTCGCTACCACGCGGCCGACCCCGAGCAGGCCGAACGCATGATCCGCGACCTCTTCAGTCAGCAGGAGCGCGTCAGTTTCGTGCTCCACCCCCGCCGCATCAGCGAGCATCGGGACGCTTGAGCACCAGCGGCAGTGCCCGGATCGTCATCCTCGCCGGTGGCTACGGCGGAGCGAAACTCAGCCACGGCGTCGCCCTCGCATCGGCCGCTGGGGCATCGCCTGGAGGGGAGCGACTGGACCTCTCGATCATCGTCAACACCGGCGATGACCTGGAGCTCCACGGCCTCTCGATCTCACCCGACCTCGATACGGTCATGTACACCCTGGCGGACCTGGCCAACGACGAGACCGGTTGGGGTCTGCGGCATGAGACCTGGTCCACCTCGGAGATGCTCGGCCGTTATGGCGCCGAGACCTGGTTCGGGCTGGGCGACCAGGACATGGCCACCCATATCCGCCGCAGCCAGCTCCTGCGCGAGGGTCGCCGACTGACCGAGGCGACCGCCGAGCTGGCCGCACGGCTGGATGTGCCGGCCCGGCTGCTACCGATGAGCGACGACGTGGTGCGCACACAGATCCGTCACACCCCACGGGTGGCTCGAGTTCCAGGACTATTTCGTGCGGCGTGGACAGCGGGACCGCGTGCTGGAGATCCGCCGGCGCGGCATCGAGTCCGCCCGACCCACCTCGGAGGTGCTGGCCACGATCGCCGCCGCCGACCTCATCCTGGTGGCCCCCTCCAATCCCTTCGTCTCGGTGGGCACGATCCTGGCCGTACCAGGGATGCTTGGCGCGCTGCTGGCGGCCCCGGCCGTGATCGTCGCCGTGAGCCCAGTGGTAGGCGGCAAGGCGCTGCGTGGCCCAGCCGACCGCATGCTCGAGTCGCTCGGCGGGCGCCCCACCGCAGGCGGCGTGGTCGAGCACTACGAGCAACACTACCCGGAGCTGGTCGACGTCTTCGTGCTCGACGAGGCCGATGCCCGCGAGGCTGCGACGTTGCGCGCGCATGCCACCATCGAGCTGCGCCAGACGGTCATGCGTACGTATGCGGACCGGCGGCGACTGGCCGAGGAGATCCTGGCCGCACACCTGCCCGGCTGATACGGCGCTCGCTCCGACTACCATTCGGATTGACCCATGACGACCGACCGACCCGCACCCATCATCGCGCTGGAACCCATCCACGTCGTACTGCCCATGCGATCGGTCTCCGGCGGCAAGGCCCGACTGGGCGAAGCACTCGATGCCGAGGAGCGGGAGGAACTCGTGCTGGGCATGCTGCTGCACACGCTCGCGGTGCTGGGGCGATGGCAGGCCTGCCGGCGCATCCACCTGGTGAGCCCCGATCCCGTGCTCGATGTCGCCACTCGCCAGGCCGGCGTGGAGGTGAGCGTCCACCGTCAGGAGGGTGAGGGACTCAATGCCGGCATCGGGCTGGGGATCAGCGCAGCACGCATCGGATCAGCGACCAGCGTGCTGGTGCTGCCCGGCGATCTGCCGCACCTCTCGGTCGAGTCGCTCGAGGAACTGGTGCTGGCGGCCGATGCCGGCCTGGCTGCTGCGGCAGGGGGACCGTTGGTGGCCATCGCACCCTCGGACGCCCGCAACGGCACCAACGCGCTGCTGCTGCGACCGCCGCAGGTCATCACGCCAGCCTTCGGGGACGGCAGCTTCGAAGCACACCTGCGGGCGGCGGACGTCGCCGGCGCGGCCGTCCAGGTCGTCAGCGACAGCGCCCTCGGCTTCGACCTGGATACGCCCGACGACCTGGAGCGGCTGGACCCGGCGCGACTTCGCGAGCTGATGGCGATGGGGCGGAACGCGATGGACGGGGTGGGCGTGTGAGCGGTCGTCTGCTGGCAGTGGCGCTTCCCGAGCTTCCCGAGATCAACCCCGGCGATGACCTTGGTCGGCTGATCGCGGAGGCCTGGTGGAGACTGGTCACCGACGAGCCCGAGCTGGCACCGACCGGGGGCGATGTGCTGGTGGTGACCCAGAAGGTCGTATCCAAGGCCGAGGGTCGCATCGTGCGGCTGGCCGAGGTCGAGCCACGACCCGAGGCGGTCACCTGGGCGGAAGCCTGGGGCAAGGATGCGCGGCAGGTCGAGGTCGTGCTGCGTGAGTCGCTCGAGGTCGTGCGCATGGAGCGTGGGCTCATCATCAGCCGCACGCATCATGGTTTCGTCTGCGCCAATGCCGGCGTGGACGCCTCCAACGTCGGCGCGCACGATGTCGTCACGCTGCTGCCGGAGGATCCCGATGCCTCGGCCAGCGGCCTGCGTCACGCCATCCTCCAGGAGCTGGGCGTGGATGTGGCGGTGATCGTGAGCGACTCCTTCGGTCGGCCCTGGCGGCAGGGCATCACCGACGTGGCCCTGGGCGTCTCCGGCTTCCGGCCGCTCGATGATCTGCGCGGCCAGACCGATACCGAGGGACGCGTGCTGCGCGCCACCGTCGTGGCCGTGGCCGATCGAGCTGGCCTCGACCGCGGAGCTGGCGTCGGGCAAGACCAGCCGTCGCCCGGCCGTGCTCATCCGCGGTGCGCGGCTGCGCGCCGGCATCGGCTCGATCGCCGCTGACGCGCTGATGCCACGCGAGCAGGACCTCTTCCGCTGACGCGCTCGCTACACTCGCGGGCATGAAGATCGGCCTACAGATCAGTTCGTTCACCTGGCCCGGCAGCGACAGGGGCATCGGCAAGACCCTGGCCGGCATCGTGCGAGGAGCCGACGACGCCGGCTTCGATTCCATCTGGGTGATGGACCACTTTCTGCAGATCGGGTCAGTGGGCAAGCCCGAGGAACCGATGCTGGAGGGCCTGACCACGCTGGGCTTCATGGCCGCCCACTCGCGCCGTGCCCGCCTGGGCCTGATGGTCGGCGGCATCCACTACCGGCCGGCTGGCCTCTGGATCAAGGCTGTCACCACGCTCGACGTGTTGTCCGGGGGCCGCGCCTGGTTCGGCATCGGCGCCGCCTGGAACGAACAGGAGTCGCGCGCCTGGGGCTTCCCCATGCCGCCGCTGGGCGAGCGTTTCGAGATGCTGGAGGAGACGCTGCAGCTGGCGCACACGGCCTGGCAGGGTGAGACTGGCAGCCGCGAAAGATTCGACGGCAGGTACTACCAGGCGAGTGATCCGCTCAACTCCCCACAGGCGCTCTCGAAGCCGCATCCGCCCATCCTCGTCGGTGGCGGCGGCGAGCGTCGCACCCTCAAGCTGGTCGCGCAGTACGCGGATGCCTGCAACGTCTTCGGCACCGACCCTGAGCAGCTGCGCCACAAGTACGGCGTCCTGCAGCGCCACTGCGAGACGGTCGGCCGCGACTATGCGGACATCGAGAAGACGCTGCTCACGCAGGTCTCGATCACGCCCGACGGAGCCCGCCGATCGCTCACGCCGGACGCGCTGGTGGATCGCCTGGGCCGGACGGCCGAGGCCGGCGCCCAGCACGCCATCTTCAGCCTCCGCGAGGTCACCGACCTGTCGAAGCTGGAGCTGATCGGTCGCGACGTCATCCCGCAGCTACGCCATGTGGGCCAGCCCTCTCCCCTATCCTGAGCTGGGGTGTCATCCGAGCGATATACCCGGGAGTGATACCCCCGGGAGTATCACGGAGTCATGCTAGGATGAGGTCGATGAACGACAACGAAGCAGGGTTCGGGGGCCTGCAGATCCTCGAGGAAGCCGCCGACGCCTCGCCGTTGACGGATGCGAGCGGTTACGGCGCGCACGTGCGTGTGCTCATCATCGGTAGTGGCCCGGCCGGCCTGACGGCGGCCATCTACGCCGCACGTGCCGACCTGGAGCCGCTGGTCATCGCCGGCTTCGTGCCCGGCGGCCAACTCATGATCACCTCGGAAGTGGAGAACTTCCCCGGCTTTCCCGAGGGCATCGAGGGCCCACAGCTGATGGCCAACATGCGCGCGCAGGCCGAGCGCTTCGGCGCCCGCATGCACGATGTCGACGTCGAGTCGGTCGACTTCAGTGGGCGGCCCTTCAAGGTCATCGCCGGCGACACGGTGTACACCGCCGACTCGATCATCGTGGCCACCGGTTCCTCCGCCATCTGGCTCGACCTGGAGAACGAGACGCGGCTACGTGGACGGGGCGTTTCGGCCTGCGCGACCTGCGACGGTTTCTTCTTTCGCGACAAGAAGATCGCGGTCGTGGGCGGCGGGGACAGTGCGCTCGAAGAGGCGCTGTTCCTGACCAAGTTCGCCAGCGAGGTGGTGCTCATCCACCGCCGCGGTGCGCTCCGCGGCAGCCGCATCATGCAGGTCAGGGCCGAAGCGCATCCCAAGATCAGCATCGAATGGAACAGCCAGGTCACCGACGTGCTGGGCCAGCACAAGATCGAGGCGTTGCAGCTGACCGACACGCTGACCGGCGAGGTGCGCGAGATGCCCATCGAGGGCCTCTTCATCGCCATCGGGCACCGGCCCAATACCCACGTCTTCAAGGATTGGCTCGCGACCGACGAGAAGGGCTATCTCGTCGTCCGGGACCGCAACCTATCTGACATCGATGGCGTCTTCGTGGCCGGCGATGTCCACGACCATCGATACCGCCAGGCGGTGACGGCTGCCGGCGACGGCTGCAAGGCCGCCATCGATGTCGGGCACTGGCTGAAGGACCAGGAGGAGCTGGCCGCCGGCGAGCCGGTGGAGGCGGAGAGCGAAGAAGACTGGCTCTCCCTCGGAGAACGCGCCGCTCAATCGGCCCCGTAGCCCATCTCCGAGAGGCGCCGACCGAGGAGTCGCTCGATGGCCGACTTGGAGCCGGCGTCGATGTGTGACCGCCAGCGATCAGCGGCATCTGCGTCGAAGCCGGCTGCGCCGACTCGGGCGCCCTTGGAGGTCACCTTCTGCTCCAGCATGCGCGGCTCGCTGGTGACACCGAGGAACCGGCACAGCTCATCGAGTGTCGGCCCTGGCGCGGCCAGCAGGTCTTCGAATCGGAGCAGGCGATAACGGTCGGGGTAGGTGCGCCGCAGCCGACGATGACGGTGGACGGCACCGGCCCAGGCCCAAACCACTTGCAGCAGCACGAAACGCTCCATCAGGCCCGGGGCTGCCGTCAACTGCCGGTAGGGGAAGCCCACCGCGTGCTGAGCCCGACGGCGGAGTTCGGAGACGTAGATGGCGCGCGGATCGACGCATGCAGTGGACCACGCGGCCCTCGGGGAACCACTCCAGCAGCGTGTCGACGTAGGCCAGGTGCGCCGGAGTCTTCTCACCCATGATGGCCTTGCCGCGCCGGTCGGCGTAGATGCGCATGAATGCCTCGAAGAGCCCTCGCTCGCTGCGATCGGAGGCGAGCAAGTAAGCCTCGATGTCCTCGCGTGGGACCTTGTCCGTGAGCCAGCGCCAGTAGGGGCTGAGTTCACGCAGTCGCGATCGTCGCTGCAATCCATCGGAATAGATGAGCTCGACCAGCGCACCCACGTTGCCGTCATCGCGCAGGTCGCCCAGGCGGCGGAAGTAGTGGCGCGTCCCCTCCCAGGCCAGCAAGTGGCCCAGGTAGTGACTCTCAGTGGCGATACCGATGCGGCTGTGCTTGTCGAGGATGCGGCGCATCAGCGTGGTGCCGCTGCGGCTGACACCCACGATGAAGATGGCTTCTGGCTCGCCTTCGAGCCGGGTCGGTCGATCCACTTGCCCACGAGTCTAGCGTCGGGCGCCGGTCGGGCCGTCCTGGCGACACCCCGCAGTGGCTCCTCGCCTGCCACCACATCGGCGGGAAGCTCGCTGGCTTCCCACAAGCAGAAGCGAGGACATCGTCGTAGCGGTGGCAGCGTGCGCCGGTCTCGGTGAGTAGCCGCGCGCACCGGTCCGCGGTCGACATCCATTCGTCACGCTCGTCCACGAACGCCGCCGAGCGAAGAACGGGCTGGCTCTTCACCTCCTGGAGCGGCGCGGCGGCGAGGAATGGCGGGTCGTCCTACCCTACGGCTCATGCAGAAGACATTCGTCGCCCGCTGGAGCAGCGGACTCGATTTCAGCGGCATCTCGGGAGAGGGCATGAGCGTGCCCATGGGTGGTCCGGATAACAGCGAGGCCTTTCGGCCCGCATCACTGGTCCTGGCCGCGCTCGTCGGCTGCACCGGCATGGACGCCATCTCGATCATGTCGAAGAAGCGCCTGCAGATCGACAGCTATGAGGTCAACGCCGTCGGCGACCAGCGCGACGAGCACCCCAAGTTCTTCACCTCCATCGTCGTGGAGCATGTCATCAAGGGCACCTCGATCGATGACAAGGCTGTCGCTCGAGCCATCGAGCTGTCGGCGCGGAAGTACTGCGTCGTGGGAGCCAATCTCGCCTCCGGTGACACCGAGATCAATCATCGGGTGCGCGTCGTGGACGAGAACGGTGAGCGCACCTGCGACTGTCTGACGATCGGCCCCAAGGGCAAGGGTCTTTCGCACTACGAGGATGCCTGAGGCAGATCCCAGTCGCCGCGTTCAGTCGGGGGATGCCGAGCGCACACGATCTCCAGCCCAGGGGCCGTCCTACATGTGCGCGAAACGCGGACCTTCTCCGCCTTCGGGCGGCTGCCAGCGGATGTTCTCCAGCGGGCACTTCACCGCGCAGGTCATGCAGTGAAGACAGTTGGAGGGACTGAGGGCGATCCTCTCACCGTCCCAGCGGTAGACCTGGCCGGGGCAGAAGCTGGTGCAGGCATTGGCGAAGTCGACCTCGCAGGTCAGGCACTTGGACGCATCGAGGATGGTCATGTGCGCGGCCTCGTCTTCGCGATGAAGGGCGCCGGTGAGGCTCACGAACGTGGCGCCGTCCATGCCGCCCGGGTCCTCGCGCCCGAGTCGAGCGCCGCGAACCGTGCCGTTCGCGTCGGTATCCATCCCGATACGCCGCGGGATGAGGTGCGCGACCTGTGACAGGGGTGCGCCGAGATACAGGCCCCACTTGAAGACCTGCCGGTAGTTCCTGGCGTGCCGCATCTCCGGCAGCACACCCCGCTCCTCCAGGCGATCTTGGTAACCCTTCAGCAGCACGTCGCCATCGCCTGCGCCAGCCAGCCCTTCGACGATGGTGTCGGCGGCGGCCATGCCTGACCAGATGGCGTTATGGATGCCCTTGATCTTCTCCATGTTGACGAAACCGGCACCGTCGCCGACCACGAGTCCGCCTGGTACGGACG
Source organism: uncultured Chloroflexia bacterium (assembly GCA_963724095.1). GTDB lineage: Bacteria > Chloroflexota > Limnocylindria > Limnocylindrales > CSP1-4 > JAFMJV01. Next base: position 857,687 of record CAVRTH010000019.1, on the reverse strand, counting down.
ACTTGCCGAGCGCGTAGTAGCCACCCTCGGGGATGGTCCGCGCGCCGGTGGCGATGGTGACGCCACCCTTGATCTGCTCGGCGATGAAGGGGTGCTGCCGGAAGCGCTCGAACTCGGCCTGCGGGTCGAGGTCGCCGTACTTCCAGTCGAGCGCGGCGATCAGGCCGATCGCGATGGTGTTGGGGTCCATGCTGTAGATGAAGCCACCGCCGAAGACGCCCGCAGGGTTGGGGTAGCCCAGGAAGTGCGCCACGCGTCCTGCACCGAAGGGATGCTCGTCGGCGAACTGCATCAGGGCCTTGATGCCGAGGGAGTACGACTGTGGGTTGGCACCAGCACCGAAGTGATCACGCAGCTGCTGCGAGAGCACGCCACGCGTGCCGTCGGCGAGGACGGTGACGCGAGCGCGGACCTCTTCCGCCGGCCGGTAGTTGGACATGTGACCGCCCTCGGCATCGAGTCCGACCTCCCCCAGGCGCACGCCGGCGAGACGCCCGTCCTCGATGATGACCTCGCGTGCGCTGAAGCCGTGATAGACCTCGACGCCAGCTTCCCGTGCCTTCTCTGCGAGGAAGGCCGTCAGGCGAGAGATGGACACCACGGCGTCCCCGTGGTGGTCCATGGCGCCCGGCGTGACCGGCTGCGGCACCTTGATCGCCCGTGAGCCGAGGAGAAAGTACAGGTCGTCCTGCTCGATCTCGCCGACGCGGCGAGCCAGGCTGCGATGGTCGCGCCAGCCGGGCGTCAAGGCATCGAGTGGCGCGGGGTCGAGCACTGCACCCGAAAGGTTGTGATAGCCCGGCTGCGGCGCCTTGTCGATGACCGCGATGGAGGCTTGGACCGAGGACTTGTCGAGCTGCTGCTTGAGCCGGATCGCGGTGGCCAGGCCGGCCGGGCCGGCTCCTGCGATGAGGACATCGAGTGGCGGCCTCATGCCTGCACCTCCAACGCGCGCGTCAACTGCGGGATGACCGTCTCGATGTCACCCACCAAACCGAGGTCTGCGTAGTTGAAGATCTTCGCTTTCGGGTCCTTGTTGATGGCCACGATGATCTCCGACGACTGCATGCCGGTGATGTGCTGGATCGCACCGGAGATGCCGATGGCGACGTACAGCCGCGGCTGCACCGTCTGGCCGGTCTGACCGACCTGGTAGTCGTGGGTGGTGCAGCCGTCCTCCACAGCCATGCGTGATGCAGCGACCTTGGTGTCTGCTCCCAGCAGATGGCCGAGCCCTTTGGCCAGCGGCAGCAGGTGCTTCTCGAAGTCGGCGCGCGAACGAAAGCCGTGGCCGCCCGCGACGATGACTTCGGCATCGCGGATGGAGACCTTGCTGGCGAACGACTCGACCGGGGTCGTCTCCAGGCCGATATGGTCGGCATCGAGCTCGACCTCGCAGGGGATGATGTGGCCGCGCCGTTCGAGGTCCGGGATGGGCACCTTGAAGACGCCCGGCCGGACCGTGGCCATCTGGGTCTGGGAGTCCTTGGTCATGATCGTCGCCATGACATTGCCGCCCAGGGCCGGGCGCGTCTGCTTCAGGATGCCGACGAGGTCGAGATCGCCCTTGGCGTAGTCGCCGATCTCGAGTTGGGTGCAGTCCGCGGTCAAGCCGCAACGGCACGCGTAGGCGACACGCGGAGCCAGTTCGCGGCCCTGAGGGCTGGCACCGAAGAGCAGGGCCTGCGGCTCGCGCTCGAGCACGAGCCTGGCGATCACGTCCTTGTGCGCGCAGGTGCAGGATGTCGCGAGCAAGGGGTGCTCCAGGACGTACACGTTGTCAGCGCCGGCGGCGATGAGTCGCTCTGGCCGGTCGCCGGCGTCGACGGCCAGCAGCACTGCACCGACATCTTCCCCGAGCTCGTCGGCCAGCTTCCGGACCTTGCCCAGCAACTCCAGCGAGACCGAGCGCACGCCGTCCCCCTCGGACTCGGCGAAGACCCAGAACTCGCCGTGGTAGCTAGGTTCTCGACCCGCCAGCTGGTAGTCGTCTTCGGTGTCAGAGCCGCCCTCGGAGACATCGGCGGACCTGTAGCGAGCCGCGATCTTCTCGACCAGCTCGACCGGATCGTGGACGAATTCACACTCCTTCTGGCGAGCCTCGGATGGCGAGAACAGGCGATACACCTGGGTCCACGAGCCTTTGAGCCCGATGCGCGTGGGGTCCGCCTCGACCGAGGCAGCGTCCCACTCGTGGATGTCTGCGAGACGCGCCTCGCGCGCGCCGCTGAAGGAGCGGTACAGCGGCTTGGTGGCCGCGGTCAGCGTGATGAGCACCGGCCAGCGCAAGGGATGCACGTCTTCGATGCCTTCGGCACCGATGCGACGGATGGTCAGGCGTGCCTCCCGGCGGAGGCTCTGGGCATAGGCGATCTGATCGATATCCAGCTCCTCGGCGATCTGCGGAGGCACCTGGGCCGTGTCGCCGTCGACCGACTGCATGCCGGTGACGATGGCGTAGTCGCGAGAACCATCGAACATCTCGCGCTCGATGCGTCGGATGGCGCAGGCGAGCGAGTAGGCCGTGGCGCCCGTGTCAGCCCCGGCGAAGGCCTTGTCGGTCAGCAGGATGGCCTCGCCCGGGACGCGCGCGAGGCAGTCGACCAGCATCTCGCGGGCAGCCGGTGGACCCATCGTCAGGAACACGATGCGAGCATCGGGATCGTCGTGCGTAAGCTCCTCGGCGAACGTCAACGCGTGGAGGTCGAGCGGGTTGATGACACTGTCGAGCATGGCGCGACGCAGCGTCCCCTTCTCGACGATCCCAGGCTTCCTCGGGGATGTTGGAAACGTCGGGCACCTGCTTGACCAGGACGATGCAGTCCACGGTCAGGCGCCCGTTCCGCCGGGCCCCGCGGCTGCCCGTACCCGTGCATGCCAGCACAGCATCAGATGGATCCCCCTGTTGGTCACGAAAGACGAGTCCGTCGGCAACGGTCGCCAGTCATGCCCGTGGTATTGGTCTATGTCTCAACCATATAGCGAAAGAGGCCGACCCGGAGGGGCCGGTACGCCGGGCTGTAGGGGGCCATCGGTCCCGAAGCCAGTCGGGGTCGAGAGGCAAGGCCAACGAGAACTGGGCACGCAGGCGCGCCATCAGGGCTCCGGGGCCGCGGTCACAGCGGTCCCGGAGCATGGCGCTGGCTCCCACGGCTCCAGCCAGTCGACGTCAGGGCCATCGGCGAATCGTTCCAGGCTGAACGTCGCCTCGAGTGACGCCGGCACACTCGCTTCCCACTCGTTGCCGAGCACGGGACGGAGGTAGAGCGGACCGTCGACGACAGCCTCCCCCAGGGCCAGCTCCTGCTCGACGCAGTCACTCCAGAAGGTCGCGCTGAGACGACCGTCATCCCGTCGCAACCGCAACCATGACGGCGGCACGCCCTCCATGGGGACCTCGGCATAGCCGACGCCGGCACCGTCGCGCATGAGGCTGCCGCGCATGATCCGGCGGGCCGGGGTCTCATGGAAGCCGATGGCCGCCTGGTCCCTGCCGTCGAGCGAGGTGAGGGCGAGCTCGAACGACTGGGTCGCGCCCTCGAGGCGGTCCGCCGGATCGGTCTCGACGAAGGCTATGACCTCGAAGTCGCCGTCGAGGGCCCGGCCGCTCTGCGCCAGGACGTGGCCAGTGGTGGTGTCGTCAAGGGCAAGGTGCAGCGCCTGCCCCAACACGTCGTACGCGAGCGGCGCGGTCGGTGGCAGCGGCGTCTCACCGGCCGACCAGCTGTCCGGCTCGCGCGTGACCGGTTCGACCACATCGACCGAGGCCCAGGCCATCGGCTCGGCGACGCGTTCCCAAGCCGCCGGCGCCAGCGAACCCAGGGGTGCACTCAGAAGCGTGAGGTCCGACAGCGTCGAGACCGCCGCCTCGTCCACGAGTCCGTCCATGGCGACGCGCTTCGACGACCAGCCGGTCCAAACGGTCTCGGGCACGAGCAACTCGCGCCGGCCAGTCAGGATCCAGTCCTCGCCCTCGCGCCGGTAGGTGCTGAAGATGTCACCCCGCCGTGACAGGCGCAGGCGCGTCGGCCCATCGCCCGCCTCGGGACAGGGCGCCGGGTCGTTCCAGACATCGATGCAGGCCGGGCCCGCGAGCCTGGTCTGCCCGTTCACCCGCGTGATGCCGCCACCGAGCAGCGTCAGGTCGGGCGCCGGCCCGTCGGCGCTCATCTGGCCGGACAGCACACCGATGGCCGAGCCGGGGGATTCGAGGACGAACTCGGTGATGGCGAAGGACTGCGCCGAGGTGGTCATGGCGAGGTCGGCCTCGAGGTCGAAGTCGCCGCTCACCTTGCGCACCAGGCGTGGCCCCGAGATGTTGGCGCCCCAGAGCTCGTTGCCGTCGGGGACGCTGAGCTCGATGCGCTCCGGTGCGGCCAGCTCGACGGCCACATCGTTGCCCGGGTCGAGCCAGCTCCAGCCGTCGTCGAGCGCCCCCGCGCCGTAGGGCGTCGGCGAACTGTCATCGAGCGGCAAGGACTCGAAGAGTTCGTCGCTCGCGAGGACGTCGTCGGGCCGGATCTCGGCCAGCGTGATGCCACCGTCGGGCCAGTCGTAGCGCTGACCAGCCGCGATCTCGATGCTCGGACCGTCCGGGTCGGTGATGACCGCCGCGCCCTCGAGCACCGTGACCCGCCCGCCACCGCCCTCGGTGGCCTCGACGATGAGGTCGGTGCCATGCGGTGTCACGGTCCGGCCGCCGACGGCCACCGGCAGTGGCGCACCGCCGGGCAGGGTGCGGCTGCGCAGTCCACCCTGTTCGAGCGTCAGACCGGGTTCTCCGGCCCCACAGGTGCCGTCGCTCACGGATGCTTCCCCGGATGCGCCGAGGCCGGAGGTCACGCTGCTCGCACCGCGGATACGCACGGCCGCGAAGCCTGGGACGAGCAGCACCGCGGTGCCGTTGTCGCCGGTGCTGATGCGGTCACCCGGCGCGAGAGCACGCTCGGGTGTGGCCGGCGCGCTCTCGGCGGGCGCGACCATCGAGACGTCGAACGAGCCCGACTGGCCGTAGCAGGCGTAGGACAGCGGTCCGCTGCCGGCCGGTGCCCCGAGCGTGGCGCGCAGGCGTCCGGGACCCGGCAGCTCGGCCCCGATCTCGAGGTGGCTGACGGTGTCGGTGCCTTCGCAGCCGAGAGCACCCGAGGCGATGACCTGCGGCGGGGCCTCGTTGCGGCCGATGAGCTGGCGGTACTCGACGGTGATCCCGACGCCGTTGTTATGGAGGCTCCAGGTACAGGGTGCCGGCGGGCTGCCGTCGAGGGTCACCGCCAGTGTGCCGCCCGAGGACACATCGACGGGTCCGAAGCCGATGGGCAGGTCGCATACTTCATCGACCGGCTTCGAGGCGAACCCGCCGCTGCCCGCGAGGAGGCTGCCGCCGGCCTCGGGCGGCGTCCCCTCGGTGACGACCGCGTCACGCGCGGACTTGATGACCGGGCGGTCGGCACAAGCGATGGGCATGCCGACCGGCGGCCAGGTCTTGTGGAACCCCTCGTACAGGCTGCGCAGCGCGGCCTCGTAGGAAGCTGGTGTACCGGCGGGGTGGTAGAGGTGCCAGAGCAGGCCCTCGATGATGTCGCGGGTGTAGGGGATGCCGTCCGCGTCGAGCTGGGCACGGAGGCGCAGCTCTGCCTCGAAGAGGGCCGCCAGGCGCGCCCCGTCGTCGGCGGTCAGGGCCGAGAGGTCCGAGGTGCTCAAGAGGTCGATGTCGGAGCGCTCCAGCCAGGCCACCAGGTGCCTGACCTCGTCCATCTGGGCCGCGGCCGCCTGCTCGGTCACGAGGCGCTGGCGGAAGTAGTCCTCGAGACGGGCGCGGATCTGTGCGTCGGTGAGGCTCTTGTCCTCCATCTTGAGGTCGATCGCGAGCTGGCGCAGGCCGCCCGAGTAGTAGCCCACGACCGACTGGATGTCGAGCAGGAAGTCGAGGTCCGAGGAATCGGCGGCATAGCGAGCGTAGAGGTCCTCGAGGACGGCGTTCTTGTAGGCGCCGGCGCCGAGCTGGACCGCGCCGGCGGTGAGCTGGGCCACGACCTCGACCACCGCGAGGATGGGGATGCCGGCCTGCATGGCCTCGATGACCGCCCGGGCCATGGCGCTCGCGACCGCGGTGCCGGTGCCGTGCTGCGCACCCTGCTGGTAGGCGCTGTAGATGGCGTAGCCGATGAAGGCGTATCCGGTCATCCGCGCCGCCTTGCCCAGGAAGCTCTCGGCCGCCTCGTCGGCCCCGTGCAGGACCGACCGCTCAGCGTCGGTCAGCTGGTCGTAGCCTTTGCCGAACGACGCCTTCGCCGCGTCGTCGAAGTGGGTCAGGCCCCATGCCACGCGGCGATCGAAGGCATCGGCGAGCTTCACGATCTCGTCGGCCTTCGAGCGTCCGAAGCGCTCGGTCATGGCCTCGATGGCCGCGAGGCGCTCGGCCCGGGGCAGATTGGAGAGCGAGGCTGCGAGCTCGTTGGAGAGCGCGGTCTCCAGCTTGGGGTTCGCGACCGCGCGGGCCATGAGCGTGAGGTGGGAATCGGCGATGTGCCGGCCCATCGAGCCGGTCAGCTCGTCCATGCCGTGCAGGTACGCCGCGAGCGCGCGGTCGGGGTCCATCTCGCCGGTGATGGCCATCATGCGGCCGATGGCCGCATCGGTCTTGCCGTTGCGCAGCAGCTGCGCTGCCGAGAGCAGCTCCCGCTCGGACTCGCTGAGCGTGCCCCCAGCGAGCCCAAAGGCGTCGGCGTTGCGCAGGTCGTACTTGGCCTGCTTGAGCGCCCGCAGGCGGGGGTCGCCGACGCTCTCGCCGAGCAGCGAACGGAACTTGCTGTTGTCGCTATACCAGCCGAGGGCATCGGCCCCGGTCAGGGCTGGCGGCGGCGTGCGCACGACCGACTCGTAGTAGAGCTCCTTCATGGTCCCCGCCACCGGATCGAAGCGCCACAGGTCCGGCTTCGACAGCGCCTCCTGGCTGGCCAGCCACTTGTTGCCACCGACGGTGTTGTACTTCTCGACGTTCGAGGCGGCACTGTATCGGCCCGGCCACGACGCGGGATCGGTCGGGTCGAGGGCGTTGACGTCGAGCGAGACGGGCGCGATGCCGAAGCGCTTCTGGAAGCGCTTGGTGAAGGCCCCGGCGGCCTCGCTGGCCTTGGCGCCTCGCGGGATGAAGTCCTTGTCGCTCTTGCCGGGCAGGTAGGCAGGGTCCGTCGTGCGGTGCCCGAGCGTGCCCACCGGCACGATATGGTCGAGGCCGCTGCCGTACTTGATCGAGACGTCGCGCCAGGTCTCCTGGCACATGCCCACGAGCTGCTCGTCGAGCGCACGGGCGAGGCCCTTGTCGACCTGGCCGGCGGCGACCGCGTCCTTGTAGTCGCCATAGCGCTCGAAGACCTTGAGCGCGGCCGCACGCTGCTGCGCAGGTGTGCCTGTGAGCGTGGAACCGAAAGCCGAGACGAGGCTATCGAGCCCGGCTGCCTGTGCCGAGACGGGTCGGACCGGGTCGCTGACAAGACCGCCGCTGAGCAGCAGGACGAGGCTGAAAAGGAACACGAGGCCGCGTCGCGAGCGTACGACCATGTTGGACACCATCGCTCCCCCAGTGACGAACCGCAGTCGCTGCCCGCATCGACCCCGCGGACCGGACAGGTGCAGCATCGGACCCTTGCAGGGTCCGGTCAAGCTGACGATGGTTGAACACCACCTCGATGTGACGCCGTCTGGGCGAACTGCGGGAAGCTAGGAGCGGTCGTCTGCTCCCCAGCGCTCCAGGAGGCGTTCACGCAGCAACTCCACCTGGGCCGCCCGCGCCTTCTTGCGCGGCAGCTCCCACAGCTTGGCCGCGGTGAGCACGCGGTAGTAGGTGCGCGTGATGGCCACGGCCAAGCCCATGGTGCCGTCGCGGTAGCCCCGACCACGGACGTACTGGCGCCAGAAGTAGCGGATGGCCTCGCCGAAGAGCTGACTCGGGTGATCGACACGCCGGCCGCCGGCATAGGCTTGGCGAGCCTCGATGTCGGTGTAGCGATCGACCTTGCGCACGAGGTCGGAGAGGTTGCCGCCGGGGAAGTGCCAGATAGCGAGACCTGGATCCGCTGCCAGCTTGTGACGCCGGGTCCCGGGAGCGGGCTCGATGGAGCGGTGGATGCGATCGGTCATCAGCAGTGAGCCTGGCCGGAAGAAACGCGCGTGGCGACTGGGCCAGTTGTTGCCGTGCTTGATCCAGCGACCGAGGATGACGTTGGCTCGCGGCACCATCACGACGTCGATCGCCGGGTCCGAGTCAGCCAGCTCGCGCAGGTGCGTCGCCAGCGAAGGCGGGATCATCTCGTCGGCATCGAGGATGAAGACCCAGTCGCCGGCCGCCTTGGAGACGGCGAAGCGGCGAGCGGGGTCGGCGATACCGCCGGTTCGATCGTGCTGGTAGACGGTGGCACCCATGCCCTCGGCGATGGAGGCCGTCTCGTCCTCCGAGTGCTGGTCGACCACGATGACCTCATCACACCAGGGCAACAGCGTGGCGAGGGCGTAGTGGAGCTGATGGGCCTCGTTGAGGGCGATGACGACGCCGCTGATGTTCGCCATGGCTAGAACTGCACCTCGCCCACGGCCTTGGGCGCCTTCTCCAGGCGCTCCGACTCGGAGGTGTCGATGGGAGCCAGGTCGGGGACGTGGTCGAGGCCGAGCATCTGCTCCTTCATGCGCTGGTACTCCGCCGCGCGCCCTTGCGACGCCAGCTCGTCCCACTGCTTCGCCTGCACCAGGAAGCGGTCCATGATACGAACGACCGAGACCGCGATGCCAGGGGCACCATCGCGCCAGGCACGGCCCCTCACGAATTCCTTCCAGGCCTGCCGAAGCGCCACCCGGAACCAGCGGCGGGGACCCGGACGGCGGCCCGAGCGGGACCGCTGCCACGCCTGCACCGTGGTGTAGCGCTGCGACTTCCAGACCACGTCGGCGATGTTGTGATAGCTGTAGTGCCAGAGGCAGCAGTCACGGTCCATCGGCAGCATGATCTCGGTGGCACCTTCGGCAGCGTGGAAACCCCCGTGCATCTCGACGCGGATGTCGATGAAGTCCTTGTGGAAGAAGCGGCGCTTGGCATTGGGCCACCACTGACCGTGTTCCATCTCGCGGCCCAGGATGATGTTGCGCCGCGGGATCCTGACGACGTTCGCTTCGCCCGTCTCGGCGATCTGGCGCAGCCGGCGGCCGAGGTTAGGGTGCACCAGTTCGTCGGAGTCGAGCACCATCACCCAGTCGTGCTCGGTCATGGCCACCGACATCTCGCGGATGATCTCCACGTAGCCGGTGGCCTCGACCTCGATGACCTTGGCCCCGCAGGCGCGAGCGATCCGTACGGTGTCGTCGGAGGACTGCTGATCCACCACGAGCACTTCGTCACACCAGGACCGGAGCGATTCGACCGCGTAACGGATCGTCTCCGCCTCGTTCCAGGTGTTGATGAGACCGGAGATCTTGACGGCCATGGCTACCTGTCTGCCCTGCCGCTGCCGGGATCGCTCAGGAAGCTGGCAGGTGGCGCTCTTGCGGGCCGGTGTAGATGACGTCGGGCCGGATGAGCTTGTCGGCTGCGGCCTGCTCGATCGAATGGGCAGTCCAGCCCGCCGTTCGGGCCATGGCGAAGGTGGCCGGGAAGAGGTCGGGTGGCAGACCCACGCCTTGCAGGACGGCCGCGGTGTAGTACTCCACGTTGGTCTTCAGGGGACGGTCGGGGTAGCGCTCCTCGAGCACGCGCAGGGCGACGTCTTCGACGGCGACCGCGAGATCGAGCCAGTCGGCGATCGACGCCATCTGCTCGGCCACTTCGCGCAGGGCAGCCGCACGCGGATCGTAGGCGCGATAGACGCGATGGCCGAAGCCCATCAGCCGGTCGCCACGATCGATGGCCCCGTTGATCCACTCCTCAGCCGCCTCGGGCGAACCGATGGCGTTGAGCTGGCCCACTACCTCTGATGGCGCACCGCCGTGCAGAGGTCCCTTCAGGGCACCCGTGGCACCGGCCACGGCGCTGGCGATGTCGGAGCGGGTGGAGGTGATGACGCGGGCGGTGAAGGTCGAGGCGTTGAAGCCGTGGTCGGCGCCGACGATGAAGTAGGCGTCGAGCGCGCGCGCTGCTGCCTCGTCGGGAACCTCACCGTTGAGCTGATAGAGGAAGCCGGCGGTAGTGTGCAGGTCGGGATCGGGCTCGATCGGCTCGAGACCCTGGCGCAAGCGGCCGAACGCAGCCAGGGCGGAGGGACCCAGGGCGGTGATGGCGCGGGCTTGCTCGACAGTGGGCGGCCAGGTGATGCGGTTGATAGCGCCCCACACGCTGAACGCTGTGCGCAGGGCGTCCATGGGGTGGGCACTGCTGGGCAGGCTGCGCAGCGCCGCGACGATGGGCTCGTCGAGCGGAGCGCAGGGCAGGTGAGCCTCACTCAGCCATTCGTCGGCCCAGAGCAGGTGGGCGACCTGAGCGTAGCTACCTTCGCGCACCAACTCCCCGATGGGGTAGCCGCGGTAGAGCAGCCGGCCGTTGGCACCGTCGACGAGAGAAAGTGCGGTCTCCCCCGCGAGGACGCCTGCGAGACCTGGTGAGTAGGGGCGGTCGTCGTTCGTCGTCATGGCGGGCAGTCTAGTGCCCCACGGCGTTGACCGTGGCATCTGCCGGCGATGCCTCGCCCTCATCAACGAGGACGCCGGCCAGGCGCAGCTCCGCCAGCGCACGTTCGCCATCCCCCTCGACCAGGTCCACCGGTCGCACGCCGGCAGCGAGCACGGTGGTCGGGTAGTCGTGCGCGCGGGCATCCAGACCGGAGGCGAGCACGCAGTAGTCGGTGGCCAGGCCGGCGATGACGACCCGCTCCACGCCAGCCGCCCGCAGCAAGGCATCCAGCTCGGTCGGTTGCGTCTGTCCGGTCTGCGGGTCTCGCATGCTGAAGCCGCTGTAGCCGTCCTCGCCGTTGCGGCCCTTGCGCACCACCGGCCCCTCCACGCGAAGGTCGGGATGGAACCGTGCGCCCCAGCTACCAGCCACGCAGTGGACCGGCCAGATACCGCCATCCTTCTCGAAGTGCGGCGTGACCGGTGGGTGCCAGTCCTGGGTGTAGAAGACCTTCGCGCCAGCCGCCAGGGCGGCGTCGACCTGGGAGTTGATGAACCCGATGACATCGACGGCGCCGGCTACCGAGAGCGAACCGGCAGGGTCGGCGAAGTCGTTCTGGACGTCGATGATGATGAGGGCGGTGCGAGGGTCGTAGCTGGCCACGAAACGATGGTAACGCCGTGTCACCGGCTCGGGCCGGGACTGCGACCGGGTAGACGCCCGATGTGTTCTAGCATCGGACGACACGTGCCACCAGCTCAGCCCACCACCCGCGCTGCCAACGACGCCCAGACCTGGGCGATGTTCCTGTTCCTCGCGGCCATCTGGGGCAGCTCCTTCCTGTTCATCAAGATCGGCCTCGATGAGGGCGTGGCGCCGATGGCCATCGTGAGCCTGCGCACGCTCTTCGCTTCCCTGCTCTTGGGTGTCGTGCTGCTGGCGCGGGGAGACCGGCTGCCGATGCAATGGAACGTGTGGAAACGGATGACGTTCCTGGGCATCTTCAACATCGTGGTGCCATTCGTGCTGATCGCCTGGGGTGAGCAGTACATCAGCACCGGCTTGACCTCCATCCTCAACGCCATGGTGCCGCTGTTCACCATCGTGTTTGCGGCCGTCGCCCTGGCCGATGAGCACATCACCCCCGCCAAGCTGGCTGGCCTCGGCATCGGTTTCGGCGGCGTGGTGCTGCTGGCACTGCCGAGCGTGGACGCTGCGCGGGGCGATGACGACGCCATGATGGCCCTGACCGGGATGCTGGCCGTGGCGCTGGCTGCGATCTTCTATGCGGTCGCCTCGGTCTACACGCGGCGGCGCCTCACCGGACACCTCATCATCGAGCGGCCCGATGGGACATTCCGCGTCCCCACGCCGGGGGAGATCTCGTTCGGCAGCGCGTTCAGCGCCTTCATCATCGTCACCATCATGGCCCTGGTCTTCGAACGACCCGAGGGCGGGCTCTTCACCCTCCCGGCTGCCAGCCTGGGCTGGTTGGCGATGATCTGGCTGGGCGCGCTGGGTACCGGCGTGGCGTACCTGCTGTTCTTCCGCATCATCGAACGCTGGGGTGCGACCCGCACGACCCTCGTTACCTACGTCATCCCGGTAGTGGCCATCACCCTGGGCTTCGTGTTCCTGGGTGAACGGCTGCGTCCACTCGAGATCGCCGGTGCGGCGCTCATCATCGCGGGTGTGGTGTTGGTCAACGCCAACATCGGGCAACGGCCCCTGTTCACGCGCGCGGAGGTCGAGGCGACGGCCGACTGATGCGGGCGCTGTCAGACTGGGCCACATGGACCGGTACGGCGTGGCCTCGAACGCAGGTGTGCTTCGCGATGTGGCCATGCGTCGACCGGGCGCCATCCGCTCCGCCGACCACGAGGTGTGGAACTACGCCAAGCCCATCGATGCGACGGCGCTGAGCGCGCAGTTCGACGCCTTCGCGACGCTGCTGGAGACCCGCGGCGCACGCATCCACTGGTTGGCGGACGACGATACCGATGGTCTGGCGGACTCGGTCTTCACCTACGATCCGTCGTTCGTCATCCCGGCGGGTGCCGTCATCCTGCGACCGGGTAAGCCTGCCCGCGCCGACGAGGCCGAGCTGCACCGGCGCTTCTACGCGGGTGTGATGCCCATCGTGGGTAGCATCGAGGAACCCGGCACCGTCGAGGGTGGCGATTGCTTCTGGCTCGATGGGTCCACGCTCGCGGTCGGCCGCGGCTTTCGCACCAACAGGGCAGGGATTCGAGCAGTTGACGGCGATCGTGGGCGCACATGGCATCAGCGTGGAGGCCTACGACTTGCCCTATCACCATGGTCCAGAGGCCTGCCTGCACCTGCTCTCGGTGGTGAATCCACTCGACACCCACCTCTCCCTCGCCTATGCGCCACTGGTGCCGGCAGCGTTGTACGAGCGTATGGAGGCCATGGACTATGAGCTGCTGCACGCGCCCGCACACGAGTTCGAGGCCAGCGGCGGGCTCAGCCTCAATGTGCTCGCGACCGCACCCCGACGCTGTCTCGCCATCGCCGGCTTCCCTGAGACCGCAGAGCTGATGCGTGCGGCCGGCTGCGAAGTCAGCACCTTCGAGGCCGATGAGCTGTGCCTGCCTTGCGAGGGCGGTCCCACCTGCCTGACCCGCCCTTTGCGGCGAGACTGAACGTGGCCGGTGCACGCGGTCGGCTGTACGCCGGAACCAGCGGCTTCGCCTATCCGGGGTGGGTGCCGAAGTTCTACACGCCCGGCAAGGCCAGCCGCAAGCCGCTGCTGGCGTACGCTGCCCGATTGCCCGCAGTCGAGTTACACAACACCTTCTACCGCCGCCCCAACGAGCAGCAGATCACCAAGTGGCTGGGCGAGACCGGCCCCGCTTTTCGTTTCTGCCCCAAGGCCCAGCGGGCGACGTCCTGGAACGCCTTCAGCGAGGTGGACCCGAGCGCATCGATCCGCTGGCTGACCGATGCGCTGGCGGGCTTCGGCGGGCGGCTCGGATGCGTGCTCCTCTCTCTGCGCGGGACCGTCGAGCGCGACGACGTGGCCCTCGAGCGGGTACTTGCCGCCTGGCCCGCCGAGGTCCCGCTGGCGCTCGAACTGCTGCATCCGAGCTGGCTGTCGCAAGAGGTCCGTGAACGGGCAACCATCCACGGCGTGACCCTGGTGGCGACCGACCTGGAGGGCCGCGACGAACCAGTGCTGCAGGCTGGTCCGGTGGCCTACCTGCGCCTGCGCCGGGAGGCCTACGGGCCGGCCGATATCGAGCGCTGGGGGGACCGACTGGCTTCGATCCTGGAGGACGGAACAGACGCCTACGTCTTCTTCCGCCACGACGAGGATGGACAGATGGCGCTCAACGCGGTGGCCTTGCTGGCGCGCGTGAGCGAGCTCACGGGTCGCTGACGCCCGACGGCGTAGCGTGGCATGCACTCCCCTCATCACCAGATATCAGCGCCCAAAGGAGACACCATGGCCAAGCCCAAGAAGTCGGTCGTCAAGGACCTGCAGTCCACGCTCGTCGAGCTGGTCGATCTTTCTCTACTCGGCAAGCAGGCCCACTGGAACGTCGTCGGCTCGCACTTCCGCTCCATCCACCTGCAGCTCGATGAGATCGTCGACATCGCCCGTCTCTCGTCCGACCGCGTGGCCGAGCGCATGGCCACGATCGGCGCCGCGCCCGATGGTCGTGCCGAGACCGTCGCCACCAACAGTGAGCTGGTGCCGTTCCCGGCCGGCTCCGTCCCGGGTCTCGATGTCGTCAAGCTCGTCACCGCTGCCATGGACACCATCACGGGACGCATGAAGGATCGCATCGTCCGCATCGCCGACGATGATCCGGTCAGCCAGGACATCCTCATCGGCACCAGCGACGAGCTGGAGAAGGCCGCCTGGATGCTGCGAGCGCAACTGGAGCTGTAGCACCGCGGCGCCGATGGCGCCATCGGCGCCGCGGCCATCCGAGAGGACCGGCCAAGCGGTCGACTGGTGCATGAGTCCACTAGATGGACGATGGCGCGCTACGGCGTCACATAGGCGCGCGGACCGCTTGACAGCGGGCGATCTGGTGCTAGTCTTGGCACATATGAGCAGGTGTTTGCACGTATGAGCAACAGCGGTGCTGTGACGACCACGCACGCCGGGGCTCCAGCCTCGGGGGACACGCGCCTGATGCTTCGAGCTGCGCAGCTCTACTACCACGGCGACCTGACGCAGGACGCGATCGGCAAGCGGCTGGGTGTCAGCCGCTTCAAGGTCGGCAGACTGCTCGATCGCGCGCTCAGGGAGAAGGCAGTGCGCATCGAGATCGTCCATCCGGCCGCACGCCTGGTGGCGCTCGAGGACGCGCTCGCACAGCGCTTCGGACTGACCCAGGCCATCGTCGTCGACCTCCCGGCCAGCGGAGACAGCGCCGACGACGAAGGGCTGGCGCGTGAGCGTGTCGCTGCTGCCGCTGCCGACCATCTCGCGTCGATCCAGCCCCACGGCGTCATCGGCGTCTCCTGGGGCCGAACCATGCTGGAGCTGGCAGCACGCCTCCGCACCAACTGGACACAGGCGACACAGATCGTGCAGCTCAACGGAGCCATCTCGCGCTCGGCGCGGCCCACGCGCTACCAGGAGGTGGTGGAGCGCTTCGGCAGCACCACCGGCGCTGCCATCCAGTTGATGCCTGCGCCGGCCATCGTCGGTACCGCAGAGCTGCGACGCGCGCTCGAAGCCGACCCGTCGGTGGCCGAGCCACTACTGGCTGCCCGGCGCGCGCCCAGCGCCATCTTCGGTATGGGCGTCATGGGTCGCGAGAGCGTCCACTTCGCTTCGGGCTACCTCGACGCCAGGGAGCTGCGGGCACTTGAGAAGGCGGGCGCCGTCGGCGACGTGCTCGGTCGCTTCCTGACCATCGACGGTGACATCGCGCTGCCGGACCTCGACGAGCGCACCGTGGGTATGCCAGTGGACGAGCTGCGCGGCAAGCAGCTCACAGTCGGGCTTGCCGCCGGCCCCGGTCGTGGTCCCATCGCGCTAGCCGCCTTGCGTGCCTCCTGCATGCAGACGTTCGTGACCGACGAGGCTACGGCCGATTGGGTACTGGCACATGGCTGACCAGCGCATGCCCTCCCCTGAGGAGGTCCGGGCCCTGGTCCGCAAGGTCGTCGAGCAGACGCTCGACGACACCCCAGCTGCGGCCCCGGCCTCCGATGGTCGGGTCAGTGTGGCCATCGCCGGCGACCACGGAGGTTGGCGCATGAAGGACGCCATCGGCGCCTGGCTGATCGAGAACGGCTACGCCGTGCGCGACTGTGGCACGGACGGCGACGACGCGGTCGACTACCCGGACTACGCTCACGCGGTCGCCCGGCTCGTAGCCGACGGATCCTGCCGCTGGGGCATCGTCGTCGACGGTGCCGGCATCGGCTCGGCCATGGCTGCCAACAAGGTCCCCGGCGTCCGCGCCGCCAATTGCCACGACCTCTCGTCGGCCCGCAACAGCCGCGAGCACAACTACGCCAACGTCCTCACGCTGGGCGCGGGCTTCCTGGGCACAGCCCTGGCCCTCCAGATCGTGCAGGCCTGGCTGGAGACCGAATGGGGAGCGGAGCGTCACGGCGCCCGCGTCGACAAGATCACCGCGATCGAGCGCTCGTACACCGGCGCGCCTCTGGGAAAGGACCGATGACTGACACCATCGACCAACGCAATGACCTCGTCGAGGCCATCACCCGAGAGGTGCTGGCCGCGCTCGGCGGAGGCACGTCCACGGCTGACCCGGCTGACCCCTGTGCCGGCTGTTTGCAGAGTTGTGCCGCGCAATGCGCCGTGAAGGTGCGCTCGCTCATGGCCAGCGGCGCCGACCGCATCGAGTATCACGGCCCCGCCCACGAGGTGCCGCTCGATCTGGCCGGCTACATCGATCACACGCTGCTCAAGCCGGACGCCTCGGAAGCCGAGATCGACAAGCTCTGCGACGAAGCTGCCGAGTACCACTTCGCCTCGGTCTGCGTGAACCCCGTGTGGGTTCGCCGGGCCGCCACTCGCCTGCGGGACTCGGACGTCGCCGTGGCCTCGGTCGTGGGCTTTCCCTTCGGCGCCACACCCGCAGACGTCAAGGCCTTCGAGGCCCGGCGCGCCATTCGCGATGGCGCCCGAGAGATCGACATGGTCATCAACATCGGCGCCCTCAAGAGCGGCAAGCACGACGTGGTGCGCGATGACATCGCCCGCGTATCGGACGCCTGCCACGAATCGGGCGCCATCAACAAGGTCATCATCGAGGCAGCCCTGCTCTCCGACGCCGAGAAGATCATCGCCTCGCGGCTGGCCAAGGATGCCAAGGCGGACATGGTCAAGACGTCGACCGGCTACGCCAAGGGCGGTGCCACCATCTTCGATGTCGCGCTCATGCGCGAGACCGTCGGACCCAAGATGGGCGTCAAGGCGGCCGGCGGCATCCGCACGGCCGAGGATGTACAGGAGATGATCGCCGCCGGTGCCACCCGCATCGGGGCCTCGGCCGGCGTCAAGATCGTGAGCGGACAGGGAGGCACCAGTGGCCGGTATTGAACTGAGGGCGTACTCCTTCATCGACAGCTTGCAGGCACAGTACGCGGCCTTCCTGGGCACGGTGGCCCAGGGCTTCCTGCCACTTGCTGGAGACGCTTCGCTGTCGATCGAGATCTCGCCCGGCATCGAGATCAACCGGCTCACCGATGTGGCCCTCAAGTCGACACAGGTGAAGCCGGGCATGCAGATCATCGAACGCTACTACGGCATGCTCGAGATCCACTCCCCCAGCCAGGCGGAGGTGCGCGCCGCCGGCGCCGCCATCCTCGATGAGATGGGCTTGAGCGAGGTCGACCGCATCAAGCCGCGGGTACTCTCCTCGCAGATCATCCGCCGCATCGACGACCACCAGGCACAGCTCATCAACCGTACCCGCCACGGGCAGATGCTCATCCCGGGCCAGACGCTCTACGTGCTCGAGATGGAGCCGGCGGCCTACGCCGCACTGGCCGCCAACGAGGCTGAGAAGGCGGCGAACATCAACATCCTCGAGGTCCGCAACTTCGGCTCCATGGGCCGCATCTACCTCGGCGGCGAGGAGCGCGACATCGATGTCGGCTGGCGTGCGGCCCTGGCCGCCGTGGAGGGGCTGGAGGGTCGCGACGCGAAGTAACGGCCGACCGATCACGACGAAGACCACGAAGTCAGGCACAGAGCAAGGGAGAACGAAGAGATGGCAGAAGCACTGGGGATGATCGAAGCGCGCGGATTCACCGCCGTCGTGGAGGCCGCTGACGCGATGGTCAAGGCCGCCAAGGTCGAGCTGGTCAGTTACGAGAAGACCGGCGGCGGCTACGTCACCGTCGTCGTGCGCGGCGACGTGGCTGCCGTCAAGGCCGCGGTCGACGCCGGCGTGCGCAACGCCGAGAAGGTCGGCGAGGTGGTCAGTAGCCACGTCATCGCGCGGCCGCATACCAACGTCGACCTGGTCATGCCGCTGGGCCGGCTGGACGAGGCCGAGGCCGAGACGGCGGGCAGCAAGAGGAAGTAGCGCGGGACGGCGCAGCGGGCCGCGCGGGCCGCTGCGCCACTCCCTGCCCAAGAAGGCGGTACAGCGATGTTGCTCGGACGAGTGACCGGCACGGTGGTGGCCAGCCGCAAGGAGCCACTCACCGAAGGCTGGAAACTCCTCGTCGTGCGCCAGCTCGACGCGGAGGACAAGGAGACCGGCGGATACGTCATCGCGGCAGATGCGGTCGGTGCCGGCGTGGGTGAGGTGGTGCTCTATGCGAGCGGCAGCTCCGCGCGCAACACCGAAACCACCAGGGACAAGCCCTGCGATGCCGTGATCATGGCCATCGTCGACACCTGGGAAGTCGATGGGAAGGAGATCTACCGCAAGTAGCGGTTCGAAGCGATGGACGAACGCGAGATCGCGCAGATCATCGAACGCGTGCGTGGCCGCATGGCCGCTGCCGATACAGCACGCCCCGGCGCCGGGATGCGGGCTGCAGCGGAGATCGCGGCCGCTGCCGAGGCCGAGCTGGGCGACGGGATCCACGCCACCGTCGATGACGCGGTGGCGGCGGCTGGACGTGCCTTTCGCACCTTCGGCCACAGCGGACTCGACGCACGAAAAGCCGTCATCGAGGCGGTGCGCCAGTCGATGCTGGCCCATGCCGAACAGCTGGCGCGGATGGCCCACCGGGAAACGGGCATCGGTCGCTACGAGGACAAGGTCGTCAAGAACCGCCTGGTCACCACCAAGGCGCCGGGTCCCGAGGACCTGGAGGTGCAGGCAGTCAGCGGCGACAAGGGCATGATGGTCACCGAGTGGGCGCCCTTCGGGGTCGTCGCCTCGATCAGCCCCGTGACGAATCCCACCTCGACCGTCATCAACAACACCATCAGCATCGTCTCGGCCGGGAACGCGGTCGTCTTCAACGCACACCCATCGGCCAGGGCCTGCTCGGCGGAGACCATCCGCCTCATCAACCGTGCCATCGTCGGGGCCGGCGGTCCGCCGGACCTGGTCACCGGCGTGGCCGTCCCCACCATCGACTCGGCGCGGGCGCTGATGAACCATCCCGGCGTGCGCGTGCTCCTCGTCACCGGTGGCCCGGGCGTCGTGCGCGAAGCACTCAAGACCGACAAGCGAGCCATCACTGCCGGTCCCGGCAACCCGCCGGCCGTGGTCGACCAGACCGCCGACGTGGAACGCGCCGCTGCCGACATCGTGCGCGGCGCCTCGTTCGACAACAACCTCGTGTGCATCGATGAGAAGGTCGTGCTGGCGGTGGACACCATCGCCGACCGCCTGCTGCGCGCGATGAGCCAGAACGGCGCCTACCTGCTCAAGGAGCACGAGCTGCGACGGCTGGAGCGGGTCATCTTCAGGGAGCTGGGAGCGCCCGGGAAGCCCGGCGCCATGAACCCCGCCTGGATCGGCAAGGACGCCGCCAGGATCCTGGCCGAGATCGGCGTGCAAGCGGAGCCCGAGCCGCGCCTGCTGGTGGCCGACGTGCCGCGTGACCACAGCCTGGCCTGGACCGAGCAGATGCTGCCGGTGCTGCCGGTGGTGCGGGTCGGGAACGTGGACACGGCCATCGACCTGGCGGTGCGCATGGAACACGGCTTCCACCACACTGCCTCGATCCACTCCACCAACGTGGACGCCATCACGCGCATGGCCCGCGCCATGAACTGCTCCATCTTCGTGGCCAACGGCCCCAACCTCGCGGGCCTCGGCGCCGGCGGCGAGGGCTTCACCTCCTTCTCCATCGCCTCCCCCACCGGCGACGGCATGACCCGGCCACGGACGTTCTCGCGCGAGCGGCGCGTGACCGTCGTCGGCGCATTGAGGATCGTCTAGTGCCTGCCGCCGCCATCGAGCCCGCGCTCGGCCTGCTCGAGCTGGAGACGGTGCCTGCCGGCATCCAAGCCGGTGATGCCATGGCCAAGCGCGCGCCCATCGAGGTCATCCGCGCCGGGACCGTCCACCCGGGCAAGTACCTGGTGCTGGTGGGCGGCGAGGTGGCCGACGTCGAAGAGGCGCTGACAGCCGGCCGCGAGATCGGGGGTCTGTCCGTTCGTGACGTTGTCTTCCTGCCCAACATCCATACCGACGTGGTGGCGGGCTTGCGCGGGGTCCGGCTGGCTGCCGCGGCCGAAGCCCTCGGCATCATCGAGACGGCCACCATCCCGGCTATCATCCGCGCCGCCGACGCCGGCCTGAAGGGGGCCGCGGTCCGGCTCCTGGAGCTGCGCCTGGCAGATGACCTCGGCGGCAAGGGCTACCTGCTCTTCGACGGCCCCGTCTCGGAGGTCGAGGCAGCGGTCGAGATGGGCGTCGCGGCGGCCGGCGACCCGCGCGGGCTCTCCTCGCGGGTCATCGCGCAGCTACATACCGAGATGGCGCAGAACCTCGCTGCCGATGCCCGCTTCGCGGCACGAGTGCGGAACTAGCCATGCAACTGGCACGCGTGACCGGCACCGTCGTGGCGAGCACCAAGGTCCCGGGGTTGACGGGCGTGAAACTGCTCATCATCCAGCCCCTGGACCGCCAGCTGCGGCCCAAGGGTGACCAGCTGGTCGCGGCCGATGCGGTGCACATGGCCGGACCGGGTGAACTGGTCTACTTCGTGGCCTCGCGCGAGGCGGCGCAGGCACTGCCGGAGACGTTCGTACCGGTCGACCACGCCATCGTGGGCATCGTGGATGCCGTGACCGAGTTGCCGGGCGCGGCGGCGGAGCGATCGTGAAGCTGGCGCGCGTGGTGGGGAATGTCGTCTCCACCATCAACACGCCCCACTTCGACGACCGCACCCTGCTGCTGTGCGACCTGCTGGACGCCGACGGGTCCCCGGCCGGTGGCTACCAGATCGCAGTCGACAACATCGGCGCCGGCGCCGGCGAGACCGTGCTCCTGCTCGACGAAGGCAACGGCGCGCGCCAGGTCCTCAACGCCCCCGGCGCGCCCATCCGCACCGTCGTCATCGGTATCGTCGACGAGGTCTCCGAGGACATCCCGCGCTGAGGGCGACTCGGGCATGCGTCGCCCGCTGGCCGCAGATCCGCTTGGAGACGGCAGGGTCGAGACAGGGCCCAGCCGTGCCTGGCGGGCCACGCTGAGACCGCTCACATCCCTCGGCTCAGGCCTCGGTGGGGACCTCGTCGTCGGGCAGCTTCCAGACCATCTTGCGGACCTCCGACAGCAGCAGGATGGCGAATCCCACGAGCAAGCAGATGGCCCATTGCTCGAAGCTCAGCGAGACCGTGCCCAGCAGACGCTGCAGCATCCCCAGCTCGGACGCGGCGAACGTGATGAGGACGCCGATGATGGCGGCGATCATCAGGGTCCGGTCGGCTAGCGTGTCCTCGTTGAAGACCGTGCGCTCGGGGTCCTTGGTCCCCAGCGCGAAGGCGACGTTCATGAACGAGAACGTGGCCAGGCCCATCGATCGGCCGGCGGCGTCGCCCCACTCGCGCGTGGCCAGGTCGATGACGAGCAAGGTGCCCGCGCCCATGATCACGCCCACCACGGCCAGGTAGACGAGTGCCGTCCGGCTCAGGATGGGGGCACCCGCCGGTCGCGGCTTGCGATCCATCAGCCCGGGCTTCGCGGCCCCGAAGCCCAGCCCGAAGGCAGCCGCGACCTGCACCGAGAAGTTGACCCAGATCGTCTGGCCCGGCAGGAACGGAACGCCACCGGCGATCCAGAAGATGCTGGCACCGAGGAACGTGGCCACGAAGCCGAAGAGCCCGGCCATCTGGAAGCGTACCTATTTGCTCAGGTTGTCGTAGAGGTTGCGACCGAGTCGGACAGCGCGGACGATGGTCGAGAAATCGTCGTCGGTCAGGATCATGACGGCGGCTTCCTTGGAGACCTCGGTGCCGGTGATGCCCATGGCCACGCCGATGTCGGCCTGCTTGAGGGCGGGGGCGTCGTTCACGCCGTCGCCTGTCATCGAGACGATGCGGCCCTGGGACTGCAGCAGCTTGACGAGGCGGACCTTGTCCTCCGGTGTGACCCGGGCGATGATGCCGATGTCGTCAAGCTCTCGCAGCGCCTGCTCATCCGGCATGGCGCGAAACTCCGCGCCACTGATGGCGCGCCCGGTGATGCCCAGCTCGCGGTCGATGGCCTCGGCCGTGACCACGTGGTCGCCGGTGATCATGCGCACCGCGATGCCAGCGCGTGCGCCGTGGCGATGGAGTCCTTCACCTCTGGCCGTGGCGGATCGATGATGCCCACGAGCGCCATGAGCGTGAGGCCCGAGATCTGCTCGAGCAGGTCGGCGTCAGGATCGAAGTCCGCTGGCGCGAGGTCCTTGCGGGCCGTGGCCAACACGCGCAGGCCATGCCCGGCCAGGCGGTCGTTCTCGGCCATGTAACGCGCGCGAACGTCGTCGTCCACGGCGATGGGCTGGGCATCGCGAGCGTGCACCTGGGCGGCACGTTCGAGAAGCTGGTCAGGTGCGCCCTTCACATGGGCACGGATGACGTCGTTACCGGCGTCGTCCTGCATGCGGTGGAAGGTGGCCATGAGCTTGTAGGCCGCGTCGAAGGGCAGCGTGGCCACGCGTGGATAGCGCTCACGCGTGACTTCGGTGCTAACGCCCCAGCCCGATGCCGGCGATGGAGATGAGCCGCTGTGTCAGCGCATCGAGCTGACGCGTCAGCGGTGTCTCCTGGTCCTCGGCCGTGTCCAGCATCTCGGAGATGTGGCCGACCTCGGTAGCCATCCCCGTCGAGGTCACGACGAAGACCGCCGAGCCACGGGTCACGCTCGTGTTCATGAAGACGATGCCGAGGCGGTCGCCCAACGGCGTGTCGGCGACCGAGACGGTCGCAGCATCCTTGGCCACCGGAAGGGATTCACCCGTCAGTGGCGATTCGTCGACCTCCAGCGTCGCGGACGTCAGCAGCCGGCCGTCGGCAGGGATGAGGTCGCCCGCTCGATGAGCTCGTCACCACGCGTGACCCGCGTGGTGACGATCATCATCTCCTGCAATGCACTGACAGCCGCCGTGGCCTTGCCTTCCTGGCTAAGGCTCATGAGGGCGTTGAACAGCGTCAGCACCAGCAACAACACACCCGTGCTCAGCGTGCCGACGACGACGATACTGACGATGCCCGCGATCAGCAGCACCAGCTGCATGGGGTCACGGTACTGGCGCAGGAAGCGCAACCACGCCGGGTCAGCCTTGGCCTGGGTGAAGCTGTTGGGCCCGTAGCGCTCCAGCCGAGCCGTGGCCTCCTCGCTCGAGAGACCCGAGCGCGCTTCCCCACCCACGCTGGCCAACGCTTCATCAGGCGTCAACGTGAATAGTGGGTCTGGCTCCGTCGGTGCAGCTGTCACGGCCGGTCCCTCTGCATCACGCTGTCAGGACGATGATGATGTCCGCGGACTGGACGCGTCAGCCGCCGGTCACGAGCGAGACGAGTTCCTCTCGCCAGTCGTCGCCGGCTTCCTCGCGAGCGATGATGACGCCTTCACGCAGACTCGCGTCCGACGCCTCCAGGTGATCGAGGTTGTAGCAGTCGAGCGTGGCCTCGATAAGGCTGGCGCCGGCCGCCATCTGCAGGACGCGCCGTTCCCGCAGGCCGTACTCGTCCACCAGCCGCTGCGCCGGGTGCGCCATCACCAGTGCGATCGCTTGCGCTGTGCGTTCCCGGTCGATGGCGCCGCCGTCAGCGGCATCCTC
This sequence comes from uncultured Chloroflexia bacterium, assembly GCA_963724095.1. Lineage (GTDB taxonomy): Bacteria > Chloroflexota > Limnocylindria > Limnocylindrales > CSP1-4 > JAFMJV01. The sequence continues at coordinate 833,893 of CAVRTH010000019.1, read as the reverse complement.
GTCATCGTCATCGCTGGTGAGACGGATCAGGTTGGTGCCCGATCCGCCCACGATGATGCCGAGCCGTGGGTGCCCGGCCGGCATGCCCGAGAGCAGATGGTGCGACTCGGCGCGCAGCGCGGCGACCTCGTCGGCCGTCGGCGGGTCGTCCTCCACGTGCCGGGCCGTCAACCGTGCCGAACCCACGGGCATGACGCCCACGACGGGGTCGGACCCCGGCTCGAGCAACACGACCTCCGACGAGCCGCCCCCGATGTCGAGCACCAGCATGGGCTCATCGACAGGTTCGCCGTCGAGGACACCGAGCGCTGTCAGCAGCGCCTCCTCCTCGTGGCTCAGTACGTGCAAGGGGTATCCGGTCGCGGCCTCGACCGCCTTGCAGAACTGGCTTCGGTTGGACGCCCGCCGCAATGGCTCGGTACCCAGCAGCGTGATCGATTCGGCGCCCTCTTCTTCGGCCGCCTCGACGTAGTCGACCAGGGCTTCGATGGCTGCGGCAGCGCCGGCATCGGGAATGCGCCCCTCCATGTCGACCATGGCGCCCAATCCCAGCAGCACCGATTCGTCCCGCAGTACGACCGGCGGGTCGCCGTCCAGTTCGGTCAGCAGCAGGTGAACGCTGTTGCTGCCGACATCGATGGCGGCAGCGATGCGAACCTGGTCGCCCATGAGTGATACCCCGCGCTACGTGCGGGGTAGCGTACGCGCTCCGTCCAGCAGGTAATGCACGAACCAGTCACGGATACGCTCCTGGTTCTCGATGCGCCGGAAGGGCGAGCCACTGCGAGTCAACTCGTGCGTCTCGCCGGGGGTGCGCATCAGGCGCACCGGACGACGCAACGAGCGGAGCACGCTGAACAGCTCCTCGGCTTGCGTGATGGGGCAGCGAAGGTCCTGCTCGGCATGCTGGATGAGCAACGGCGTGTGGATCTGCGTGGCGTAGCTGAGCGGACTCAGGCGCCGATAGAGCTCGGGATCCTCCCAGGGGTGTGCATCGAGCTCCCAGCGGCCGAAGAGCGGACCACCGAGGTCGCCACTGAGCATCTCGGAGCTCATATCGTAGACACCGCGGCAGGCCACGGCGGCGACGTAGCGATCACTGTGCCCGATCATCCAGGCCGTCAGGTAGCCGCCGTAGGAACCGCCGGTGACGCCGAGTCGCGCCGGATCCGCCTTGCCTTCTGTGATCAGCGCGTCGATGCCGGCCTCGATGTCGGCCTGTGGCCCGGTGCCCCAGTCACGGAAGTTGGCCTTGGCGAAATCCTGGCCATAGCCGGTCGACCCCCGCGGGTTACAGGCGTAGACGCTGATGCCCGCAGCCACGAGCAGTTGCCATTCCCACATCAAGGAGAAGCCGTAGAGCGTAGCCGGACCACCGTGGATCTCCACCACCAGCGGGGCAGGCTTGCTACGTTTGGCTGGCGCCTCGTAGAACCAGCCCTGGACCCTGCGGCCGCCGACCTTGTGCCAGCGCTCCTGCGGCTCGACCAGCTTGATGCCCTTCCAGGCCTCATCCATGAGATGGCTGAGCTGACGCATGGCCCTGGGCTTGACGGGCTTGGCCGGCGACTTCCCGATGGCCCCGACCTCGAAGCTCACCAGGTCCGGGGGCGTGGTGGCGGTGGCGCGGATGGCGCTGACGATCAGGCCCGCGCCGACGTGCGCGATGCGCGGGGACAGCAGCATGTGCTGGCCGGCGGTCAGCCGTTCGGCCCGGGCATCCTCGAGGCGCACACGCCACAGCTCGAAGGAGCCATCGATGGGGGCGTTGAAGTAGATCGACTCGCCGTCTGCTGCCCACAGTGGACCCGTCGGGCCGGGGCTGGAGAGAGTCGCTGTTCATGGCCCCGTCCACGAAGAGGTCGGCAGCGCCGGTCAGGTTCCTGCCGGATTGGTGCGCACGTGGGCGGAAGACGTGGACATCGTCGCGCGTCGGGTTGCCCGACTCGAGTCGGTGCCCCACGACCGCGATGAGCTTGCCGTCCGGGCTCCAGGCCGGGTGCTGGAACAGGCGTTCCACGCCGGCGCTGACGCGCACGGGCTTGCCGCCGTCGGCATCGATGATGGTGAGGTCGGCGCGCCAGACGAGGTCGGGATCGGAGCCGCGGTTGGTCACGTAGGCGATGCGCTTGCCGTCCGGGCTCCAGGCCGGCTGCTCCTCCGCGCTGCGACCCGACGTCAGGCGACGAGCCTTGCCGCTTGCGACATCCACGATCCATAGCTTGGGTGGGAACTCGTAGATGAAGCCGACGCCGTTGAGCTGGTAGGCGAGCTCGTCGATCAGGCGGACGTCGCGACGGGGTGGTTCGCCCGCCTCCCTCTTCGCCTCAGGAGGCTTGGTCGACGTGGCCCCAGAGACGAGGCACAGGCGCGTGCTGTCCGGACTCCACTCGAGTCCGCCGACATCCTGCGGCAGGTCGGTCAGCTGGTGCGCTTCCCCTCCGGCCAGCGGCAGCAGCCAGACCTGGACGTTGCCACGCGGGATGTCGCGACCAACGAGGTCCTTGAGACCCGGGGTCGTTGCCTCGCCGCGCCTGATGTCGTCCTTGTCACGCGGCGCACCGCCCTTGCGCAGGACGGCTCCGCGATCGGACAGGAAGGCCAGCCAGCGGCCGTCAGGACTCCAGCGGGGAGCAGCATCGTGAGAGGCTCCGAGCGTCAGCTGACGGGCAGGCTCCGAACCGTCGGTCGGCACCAGCCAGAGTGCGCTGCGATACCCGCTCTGGTCGGGTGCGGATGACTTGACCACGAAACAGGTGGAGCGCCCGTCGGGGGAGAGACGCACATCGGTAGGAACGCGCAGCGACGCGAGGTCGGAGGCGGTTGGCATCTTGGACATCGCCCAATTCTAGCGGCGCGTCAGGCGCCGCATCTCCAGGCCGGGCCGGTGGACGATGACTTTGCTCGGCTTGCCGACTTCCGGATAGGCGCCGAACTCGGTCATGGAACGCCGTGCGGCGCTCCCTACGAACCGAGCGTGGCCACCATCACGGCCTTGATGGTGTGCATGCGGTTCTCCGCCTGGTCGAAGACGATGCTGGCCGCCGATTCGAAGACCTCGTGGCTGACCTCCAGGCCATCGGGCATGCCGGTGGCCTTCATGACCTCGCCACCGACGGTGGTGTTGGCATCGTGGAAGGCCGGCAGGCAGTGCATGAACTTGACGCCCTCGTTGCCGCTCTTCTTGAGCAGCTTGGCGTTGACCTGGTAGTCACGCAGCATGGCCACGCGGTCCTTCCAGACATCCTTGGCCTCACCCATCGAGACCCACACGTCGGTGTGGATGAAGTCGACGCCCTTGACGCCCTTCGCGACGTCGTCGGTGATGGTGATCCGTGCGCCAGTCTCCTTGGCGATGTCATGGGCGATCTTGACCACGTCGGCCGGCGGCGCCAGCTCCTTCGGCCCCAGCAGGCGCACGTCGCTGCCCATCAGCGCGCCCATCACCAGCAACGAACGGCCCATGTTGAAACGCCCGTCGCCGACGAAGGCGAAGGAGAGCTCGCGGTACTGCTTGCCGCTGTGCTCGCCCATGGTCAGGAAGTCGGCCAGCACCTGGGTGGGGTGCCACTCGTCGGTGAGGCCGTTGTAGACCGGCACATTGCTGTATTCGGCCAGCGTCTCCACGGTAGCCTGGCTCTTGCCGCGGTATTCGAGCGCGTCGTAGTAGCGACCCAGCACGCGAGCGGTGTCCTCGGTCGACTCCTTGTGGCCCATCTGCGAGCCGGAGGGGTCCAGGTAGGTCACATGCGCACCCTGGTCGAAGGCCGCCACCTCGAAGGCGCAGCGCGTACGCGTGGAGGTCTTCTCGAAGATCAGCCCGATGTTCTTGCCGGCGAGGCGCGGCTGCTCGGTACCGCAGTACTTGGCTTCCTTGAGATCGGCTGACAGCTTGAGCAGGAAGCGCAGCTCGGCGGGACTGAAGTCGATCTCCTTGACGAAGCTGCGGTTGCGAAGGTTGTAGGGCACGGGATGCGTCTCTCCTGTCGAGTCGGGCGGGCGGTAGGGGCGCGAGGCCCCGCTAGCTACGGTAGGTGATGCCGTCCTGATCCACCGTCACGATGGTGCCCGCGGCGCCGATGAGCATCTTCTCGATGTCCTGCAGACCACCGATGGCCGCCTTGTGGCCGGTGGAGGTGACGAACTCGCAGGCCGCCTGCACCTTGGGCAGCATGGAGCCGGGCGCGAAGTGCTCGGCCAGCTCCAGCAGGGCATCGGGATGAGCGCGCGCGATCGCCTTCTGGGTCGGCTTGCCGAAGTCGACGTAGACCGCATCCGCGTCGGTGGCCATGACGAAGTAGTCGGCCTCGATGCCCGATGAGAGCAGGCTGGAAGCGAGGTCCTTGTCGATGACCGCCTCAACGCCCACGAGCTGCCGGTCAGGCCCGCCGTCGTCGGCGGGACCCAGATGATCGGCGTACATGACCGGGATGCCACCACCACCGGCGCAGATGACCACGGCGCCCCTCTCCAGCAGGCAGCGGACCTGGCGCAGCTCGAAGATGCGCCGGGGCTTGGGCGATGGCACTACGCGGCGGAAGTAGTCGCCGTCAGGCTTGAAGGTCCAGTCCTTCTCACGCGCCATCGAGTCGGCCGTTTCGCGGTCGTAGATGGGACCGATGGGCTTGGTGGGGTTCTCGAAGGCGGGGTCGTCGTGGTCGACCTCGATCATCGTCAGCAGCGTGGCGAGTGGCTTGTCGAAGGGCAACAGGTTGCCCAGCTCCTGCTCCACGAGGTAGCCGATCATGCCCTGCGTCTCAGCACCGAGGATGTCGAGCGGGTAGATCGGGACCTCCGCGTAGGCCGCGCCCTGGAGCGCCAGCAGCCCGACCTGCGGGCCGTTGCCGTGCGCGATGACCAGCTCGTGCTGCGCAGCGACGGGGGCCAACTCGCGGCAGGCGGTCTTGACGTTCTCTCGCTGGTTCTCGCTGGTCATGGCCTGACCGCGACGCAGCAGGGCGTTGCCACCGAGGGCGACGACGACTCTCATCGGATACCTGAACCTCCCTGATCATCGAAAGTGCTGGCCAGGTCGGCGCGACCCCGGTGCACATGTGCGGGCCGATCACCGCGGCGTCCACGTGATGGATGGTGCGCAACGCGACATGGCCCGATGAGGACGTTAGCAGGGGCGCGAGCACTACGTCGAGCGGTGGTGGCGTGGAAACATGTCCGCGCCGGTGACGCTCGGCGAAGGGGCGGCGTCGCCGGGCCGCCATCCTGGGCCGCCAGGGAAACCGCCAGCCCTTACGAGGCGTACTGCGAGGCAGAGCTGGCCCGCCTGAGGCGCGCTCACGCTGGGTCGACTACTCGCGAGCCCGCGACGCCAATGCTGACCCACACCGACTCCGAGCACGCCCCTGAGTCGATCTTCCCCAAGGAGTAGCGACCACTCTCCGGTCGCGGCGCAAGCTGGTGCGCGGCAGCTGTGGCACAGTCGGCAGCATGACCAACGACTTCCGCGGCGACGCCATCAAGCCCCAGAAGATCCATGCCGACCGGCCCGGGCGCGAGCTCCGGATCGAGTGGGCCGACGGCCACCGCAGCGTGTTCGGTTTCACGGCGCTGCGATGGCTCTGTCCCTGTGCGTTCTGTCGCGGCGAGGCCGGGCAACCGGGCTGGCTCGACTCCAACCCGACCTTGACGGCGGAACAGGTGGAGCTCTCCGACATCTCGCTGGTGGGCCACTACGCACTCCAGCCGGTCTGGGCCGATGGTCATAGCAGCGGCTTCTACTCCTTTGCGCATCTGCGCCGGGATTGTCCCTGCGCCGAGTGTCACGCCGCTGCCGCCGGCCAGTCGCAGGAGGCGCCTCCACAGACACACGACTGAGTGCCTGCGCCGCTGGCAGCCCCGAGATCGCCGGGGGCCCTGTTAGCATCACCTGATCGTGACCACCACACGCGACTCATCGCGCTCCTCGACCGGCCCGCGCAGGGCGCGTCATCCGGGCTTCCCCTACCTCACCCGCGAACTCTCGTGGCTGGACTTCAACGAGCGCGTGCTGTACCAGGCCGAGGACGCCCGCAACCCACTGCTGGAGCGCGTGCGCTTCCTCTCGATCTTCACCAGCAACCTCGACGAGTTCTTCCAGGTGCGCGTGTCCGGCCTGATGCAGCAGGTGGCGGCCGGTCACTCCAAGCCCACGCTCGACGGCCTGTCGGCCAGCCAGAAACTCGATCGCATCCGGGGCCGCGTGTTGCAGCTGCAGGCGCAGCACACGGACCTGTGGGACACGATCAGCACCGAGCTCGCGGCGGAGGGCATCCGGGTGTTGCCGCTGGAGGACCGCCCCGAGCGCCAGAACGAGCTGCGGCAGCGCTTCATGGACGAGATCTTCCCGGTCCTCACGCCGCTGGCGGTCGACCCCTCGCACCCCTTCCCCTACATCAGTGACCTGTCGCTTTCGCTGGCCGTCACGGTGCGTGACGCCACCACTGGCGATCGCCGCTTCGCCCGCGTCAAGGTGCCGCCGGTCCTGCCCCGCATGTGGGAGGTGGCACCGCGCACCTACGTGCTGCTGGAACGGGTCATCGCGGCCAATCTGGACGCCCTCTTCCCGGGCATGGAAGTGGACTCTCACTACCTCTTCCGGGTCACCCGCAACGCCGATCTCGACATCGAGGAGGACGAGGCGGACGACCTGCTGATGGCCATGGAGGAGGAACTGCGGCGGCGACGCTTCGGCAAGGTGGTGCGCCTGGAGGTGGAGCGCTCCATGCCGCACGAGACACGCGCGCTGTTGCAGCGTGGACTGAGCCTCGACCCATCGAGCGTCTACGAGATCCGCGGCATGCTCGACCTGCGCGGACTCGACTCCATCGCCGACCTGGACATCCCCCAGCTGCAGCCGACGCCGTGGAAGCCGGTAACGCCGGCCCGCCTGAACCTGCGCGATGAAGAGGCCGACGAAGGCGTCGATGTCTTCGCCCGCATCCGGGAGGGGGACATCCTCGTCCACCACCCCTATGAATTGTTCACCAACTCGGTGCAGCGCCTCATCCAGCAGGCCGCCGATGACCCCGACGTCCTCACCGTCAAGATGACGCTGTACCGCACCAGCGGTGACTCGCCCATCGTGCATTCACTCATCCGCGCTGCCGAGAGCGGCAAGCAAGTGGTGGTGATGGTGGAGATCAAGGCCCGCTTCGATGAGCGGGCCAACATCGTCTGGGCCAGGGCCCTCGAGCGTGCCGGCGCCCATGTCGCCTACGGCCTGCTGGGTCTCAAGACACATTCCAAGTGTGCCCTCATCATCCGCCGCGAATTCTGGTGGCCTGCGGCGCTACGCCCACATCGGCACGGGCAACTACAACCACAACACCGCGCGCGTCTACACGGACCTTGGCCTGCTGACCGCAGATCGGGTGCTGACCGGCGACGTGACCGATCTCTTCAACGTCCTCACCGGTGTGGCCAGGAAGGACCGCTACCGTGAACTCCTGGTGGCACCCAAGTCGATGCGTCCGGGCCTCGATGATCTCATCGAGACCGAGATCGAGCGCCATCGCGAGCACGGTGACGGCCGCATCATCATCAAGTGCAACGCCTGCGTCGACCCGCAGATGATCCGACGCCTCTACCAGGCCAGCCAGGCTGGTGTGCCCATCGACCTCATCGTTCGCGGCATGTGCTCGCTGCAACCCGGCGTGCCCGGCTTCTCCGAGTCGATCGCGGTGCGCTCGATCGTGGGCCGCTTCCTGGAGCACTCGCGGATCTTCTGCTTCGGCCAGGGTGACCGGGAGCGCTACTTCATCGGCTCAGCCGACCTGATGGAGCGCAACCTCGATCGCCGAGTCGAGGCCATGGCGCCGGTCAAGGATGAGGCGCTCGCGGATCAGCTGCGCAAGGCCCTCGCGATCATGCGACGCGATGATCGGCGGGCCTGGACACTCGGCGATGGCGGCGAGTGGAGGCGGGTGGAGTCGACCACCGACGGCGCGCCCACCACCGACACCTTCCAGGCGCTGATGGACGATGCGCTGCAACGGGCCGACGCATGACCCACACCCGCGACGGAGACGGCGTGGGTAGCCTGCCAGCCTTCGGCGGGAACCGGCGCCAGGAAGGCGCCATCCCGCGAGAGGTCGAACTCAAGTACCTGGTGCGCGACATCGAGGCGCTTCGAGGTTGGTTGGCGCGAGACTGGGGCGGCGCGCTCGACGGGGTGGAGTCAGGCGACGAGCGCACCATGGAGGTGGAGGATCCGCTACATCGACACCGCCTACGGTGCACTGGAGCAGGCTGGCTTCGGGGCGCGTCTGCGGCGGGAGGATCACGGGCCCGTCAGTGTGACCGTGAAGTCCGCATCCCACGACCGACCCGGCCATGAGGGCGAGGACGACGATCTCGATCCACGGGCGTTGTCGCAGCGCGTGGAGGTGGAGGGCCAGGCCAACGAGCGACTGGACCCCGACCTGTGGCCGCCGAGCGCGGCGCGCGAGCTCATCAACGAGATTCGCGACGGTGGGCGCCTGCGCACGCTGTTCACCATCAACCAGCGACGTGAGAAGCGCACGTTGGCACTCGATGATGGACCGGTGCTGGTGACGCTCGACCGGGTGGCCGTGTTCCGCGGCGCGCGGCCACTGTCTTCATTCTCGGTGCTCGAAGTGGAGGCCCCCAAGGGCAGCGGAGCGGACCTCAAGCGACTGGCTGCGCTGATCGAGGCCACCGGCTTCGCGGTGCCCGAGCCACGCTCCAAGGAAGAGATCGCCCGGCACTACGTGGCCAAGGCAGCGGAGGATACCCACACACCGACTGCCCCGGGTGCCCACCTCCCCCGGCGTCAAGGCTGATGACTCCCTTGGTGAGGCCGGGCGCAAGGTGCTGCGAATGCACCTCGCTCGGATGCTCCACTTCGAGGCCGGAGCCCGCCTTGGCGAGGACACCGAAGAGCTGCACCGGATGCGGGTAGCCACCCGCCGGATGCGGGCAGCCTGGCGCGTATTCGACGGCGCGTACCAGCCCAAGGTGCAGCGGCGCTACGTCAAGGAGCTGCGCTCGATCGCACAGGTGCTGGGCGAGGTGCGCGACATCGATGTGCTACTCGAGGACCTCGACACCTACATCGGCAGACTTCCGACGCCCGGCCGTGAGGCGCTGGAGCCGCTCCGTAGCGCCTGGCGGCGACAGCGCGAGATCGCACGCAAGCGGCTCATGGAGCGGCTCGACTCCCGCGAGTATCGCAAGTTCGTGGACGACTACCTCGACTTCACCGAGTCGCCGGGCGCAGCCGAGGTGAAGCTACCGCTGGGCCAGCCCAGCCTCGTGCGCGACACCGCGGGCTCGCGTATCCTCGCCGCCTACGAGCGCGTGCGCGCCTACCAGACCATCATCACCTGGGCCGACGTGCGGACGCTGCACGCCCTGCGCATCGAGAGCAAACTCCTGCGCTACACCATGGAGAACTTCAGCGAGGTGCTCCCGGTGAACTCGCGCGGGCTCATCACCCAGATCGACCGAGATGCAGGACCACTTGGGGCGGATGAACGACGCAGACGTCGCGGCGCGGGTGACTCGTGACTGGCTCAACCTCAACGCGCCGCTGCTGCCGGCACGTTCACGCGAGGGGGTCGGCCTCTACCTCGATTCGCGCGAGGCTGACGTGGAACAGCTGCGGCGCAGCTTCCGGCCGCTGTGGCGCCGCATCACCGGGCGCACCTTCCGCAAGGCCCTGGGGCTCGCCATCACCCACATCGAGTGACCGGCGGCTAGGTCGTCGGTGTGGCCTTGCCGGTGCGACGACGACGATCGCTCGCGGTCGGCTTGGTCGCGGCGGTGCTCGGCGTGGGCGCCGACACCGCATCAGGCTGAAGCTTGGCGGTGGGGTCGGGCTTGGCGGTGGGGTCGGGCTTGGCTTGGGCAGCCGCCTTGACCGCTGCCCTCTCGAGATCGGCCAGCTGGGCGCGGATCTCGTCGGCGATGATGCCCAGCGCCTCCACCCGGGCCTGGGCCTTGTCACGCTTGGCCTCCGCCGTATGCAGCTCGGCCTCCGCCTTGTGCAGCTGCTTGCGGAGCTGCTTGGGCTTCTGCGCAGCGACGTCCCTGTGCTTGCCCTTCTTCCTGGCCATGGTGTCCCTTCCATTCCGGCACAAGCCCGGCGACCCCCGTTGGGGGCCAGACGGCGTGCGGCCGCGTCATTGTACGGATTCCGCGCGCGTTCATGAAGCGCAGGACCTGAGGCAACAGAGGGCGATGGTCGCCGGACGCAGCAGCGTTAACCAAGCGTTAACGGACCTGCAACCGCGCGTTCATGTCGACGGCCCACCGTAGCCGACGCAGACACGTAGCGCCAAGGACACCCTGCACCCAAGCGACCAGGAGGGAAACGTTACTACCATGCGCAACAGCAAGCGCCTCGCCGTGGCGGCGATCGGCGCCACGGCCCTCACCGCGAGCCTCGCCGGTAGCTCACTGGCTCAGGATGTCGAGGGTTTCGTCGACATCTCCGGATCATCCACGGTCGAGCCCGTCTCGACGCTGGTGGCCGAGGAATTCAACTTCCAACATGGCAACTGGACGTTCCGCGTCAATGGCCCCGGTACGACCGCGGGCTTCGAACAGTTCTGCAACGGCGAGACCGATATCAGCGACGCGTCGCGCCGGATCAAGGACTCGGAAGTCGAAAGCTGCGCTGCCAACGGCATCACTCCGGTCGAGCTGAAGATCGGCATCGATGGGCTGGCGGTCATCGTCAGCACGCAGAACGACACCATCGAATGCCTGAACTTCAACGATCTCTACGCCATCTTCGGCAAGGAGTCCGACGAGATCCGCACGTGGGAAGAGGCCGCCGCGTTCGCGGCGGAGCTGGGTTCCGAGACCAGCAGCTGGCCCAGTGGCGACCTCGCCATCACCGCGCCTGGCGATGAGTCCGGCACATGGGGCTCCTTCATCGAGATCACTCTCCAGGACATCCAGGAGGCTCGCGCTGGAGCCGGCAACGCTGCGGCCGAGGGCGAGCCCTACACGCGCGTCCCCGGTGACATCTATGTCGCCTCGCCCAACGACAACGTCATCATCGACGGTGTCGGCGGCAACCCCAACGGCATCGGCTTCGTCGGTTACGCCTACGCCTTCAACAACAGCGACCGCGTGCGCATGGTCGCCATCGACGGCGGCGACGGAAATTGCCTCCTGCCCGACGAAGAGACCGTGGCGACCAACACCTACCCCATCGCACGTGATCTCTTCATCTACCCCGAGCAGGGACGCATCGATCCTGCGAGCGAGTCGTACAACCCCGCGCTGGCACCCTTCGTCGACTTCTACCTGACCCCTGAGGGCCAGGACCTCGTCTCAGTGGCTGGCTATGTCCAGATCTCCGAGGACGTCCTGGCTGAGACGCAGGCCGCCTGGGATACGGCCAAGGCTGAGGTCGGGGCGTAACACGGATCCTCCTCTCTTCCCCTTGGCCGTCAAGAGGATCGGACCCGCGTCCCGGGGTCCGATCCTCCGGCCATCCTCGAGCCCCCACGTCCGACGAGCATCAGCAAGGCCTACATGACTGTCGATCACCAGGTCACCCTTGAGGACCTCAGGGGAAGCGTCGCCAGACGACGACGCGAGCGGATCATCCGCTCCGCGTTCTTCGCGTCGGCGGCTCTGGCCATCGTCATCTCGGTCGCCATCGTTCTCTCCCTGTTGGGCGACACCGTCACCTTCCTGCAGGGCATCCAGCTGGTTGACCTGCTGGCCGATGCCTGGCAACCACGGTCGGGCGACTACGGCTTGGCAACGATCTTCAGCGGCACGCTCGTCATCGCCGTCATCGCCATGCTGGTGGCGACACCTCTCGGCCTCGGCGCCGCCATCTACCTGGCCGAGTACGCCAGCCCGCGTATGCGCGGCTGGCTCAAACCCATCCTGGAGATCCTGGCAACGATCCCCAGCGTCGTGCTCGGCTTCTTCGCGCTCACCGTCCTGAGTCCGACACTGGTCCAGCCCCTATGCGGAAACTCCCTGCCCTTCACCCTCGCCAGCGCCGGCGTGGCCGTAGGGATCCTGGTGACGCCGCTGGTGGCCTCGATCTCCGAGGACGCCATGTACGCCGTCCCGGCCAACCTGCGGGAAGCGTCATACGGACTCGGCGCCACCAAGCGCACGACCAGCTTGCGCATCGTCGTCCCAGCGGCGATATCCGGCATCGTGGCGTCGCTCATCGTGGCCTTCTCGCGTGCCATCGGCGAGACCATGATCGTGGCCATCGCGGCCGGTGGCGTCGGCGGCGCCGTCTTCAGCATCAACCCCTGTCTCCCTGGCCAGACCATGACCGGCGCCATGACCGTCATCGCCATCGGCTCCGATGCCGTGGGTGGCGGCGTCGCATTCAACAGCCTCTTCTTCATCGGCCTGCTGCTGTTCTTCATGACGCTCGCCCTGAACCTCGTCAGCGAGCACTTCGTGCGACGCATGCGCAAGGGCTACTGAGATGACCGCCCAAACGCGCCCGCTGGGCCCGCCGCAGTCAGCGACCGAGGCCGTGGAGCAGGCCATCATGGGCCACAGGCGCGACTGGCGGAGCACGCTCTTCGAGCTGACGCTGCTGCTCTCACTGCTCATCGCCCTGGGAGTGCTGGTGTGGCTTGTCTCGGACATCTTCATCAAGGCACTGCCGGTCTTCCGGGAACGCAACCTCGTCGAATTCCTGACCAACCCCATGTCGTCCAATCCCGGGCGTGCCGGCATCGGACAGGCGCTCTGGGGTTCCATCGTGCTGATGCTGTTCGTGGCCGTGCTGGCCATCCCCATCGGCATCGCGGCAGCGATCTACCTCGAGGAATACGCCTCCGACAATCGCATCACACGCCTCATCAACACGACCGTGCGCAACCTCGCGGGCGTGCCCGCGGTCGTGTACGGCCTGCTGGGCATCGCGGTCTTCGTCGTCTTCCTGCGCGATTGGACGGGTGGCCAGTCCATCATCTCCGGTGGTTTCACCCTTGCCATCGTGGTGCTGCCCATCGTCATCATCACCTCGGCCGAGGCGCTGCGCGCAGTACCGCCGGCGATCCGCGAGGCCGGCTACGGGGTGGGCGCGACCAGGTGGGAAGTCATCCGCTCTCACGTCCTGCCCTACGCGATGCCCGGCATCCTCACCGGCACCATCCTCACCATCGGCCGCGCCTTCGGGGAAACAGCGCCACTGCTCCTTGTCGGCGCCGTCACCGGTGGCTTTGCGGTCGCCGCCAATGCTTCGCTCGCTGAGAGACTGCAGGGACCCTACACAGCCTTACCCACAGTCATCTTCAGCTGGTCGCGGCAGCCTCGGGCAGAGTTTCGCGAACTCACAGCGGCAGCGATCATCGTGCTCTTGGTGCTGGTCCTGCTCATCAACGCCATCGCCATCATCCTTCGCAATCGCTACGCCAGAAAGTGGTAGACATGACCGGTGAGACTCCCACGCTGACGGGGGCAGACATCCAGCCCGAAAGCGCGCCCGCGAGCACCCCTGAGCCATTCGTCTTCGAGGTGCGCCGATTCAGCGCGTACTATGGCGACTTCCGAGCCATCCGCGACATCGACCTGGACGTTCCCAAGAACCGCATCACGGCCTTCATCGGCCCATCGGGCTGCGGCAAGTCCACTCTCCTGCGCTGCTTCAATCGCATGAACGACCTCATCCCCGCGGCGCACATCACAGGCACGATCGACTACCACGGTGTCGATCTCTATGACTCCAGGGTGGACGCGGTCGAGGTCCGGCGCCGCATCGGCATGGTCTTCCAGAAGCCCAATCCCTTCCCCAAGTCCATCTACGACAACATCACCTTCGGTCCCAAGATCGCGGGCTACAAGGGCGATCTCGACGAGCTGGTCGAATCCAGCCTGCGACGGGCTGCCATCTGGGACGAGGTCAAGGACAAGCTCAAGCAACCCGGCACCGCGCTCTCCGGCGGTCAGCAGCAGCGCCTTTGCATCGCGCGTGCGATCGCTGTGGAGCCCGACGTCATCCTCATGGACGAGCCTTGCTCTGCCCTCGACCCGGTAGCCACATTGAAGATCGAGGAGCTGATGTTCGAGCTGCGCAACGACTACACCATCCTCATCGTCACCCACAACATGCAGCAGGCGGCGCGCGCTTCTGACGAGACGGTATTCCTGACGATGGGCGAAGATCGCGCCGGCTACCTCGTCGAGAAGGGTCCCACAGCGCAGATCTTCACCAACCCCAAGAACCAGCTGACCGAAGACTACGTCTCCGGTCGCTTTGGATGAGGAGGCAGGTCATGACCGACCCCACCGGACGACCCATCTCCGACACGTCGCCGCCGCTGTCCGCGAGCGACGAGCCGCCGGGAGGTCGCACCGACCTGGATGTGCATCCGGCCGTGGAGGTGCCCAGGCCCTTCACGCGTGAGGCCCTCGAGTCTGAGGAGGGCGAGATCAAGGACGACATCCTGCGCATGGGCAGTCTGGTGGCTGAGCGCATCCTCGCCGCCATCGCGGCCCTCGAGAAGCACGACGCTGACGCCGCCACGGCCATCATCGAGAACGACCATGACATCAACGCCATGGAGCGCAAGGTGTCCGACCTGATCACGCTGACGATCGCGACGCAGCAACCGGTCGCCCGTGACCTACGCTTCCTGCTGACGCTGGACCGTGCGGCCTACGACCTCGAACGCATGGGCGACTACGCCTCGTCCGTGGCCAAGCAGGCGCGCAAGCTCGCGCCCAACCCGCCCTTGAAGGACTACGTGCACCTGCCGCAGATGGGGCGCCTGGCAGCTGCGCTTGTACGTGACATCCTGAAGGCCGTGGTCGAGGTCGACGCCGAGCGCGCCAGGGCTGTAGCGAAGCGCGATGACGAGATCGACGAGTTGTACCACGCCATCTTCGCGGAGACCCTCGACCTCATGCGCGCGGACCCGGAGAACGTCGACGCCGGCGCCCGCATCATCTTTGCCGCCCACTACCTCGAGCGCGTGGGCGACCGCGTGACCAATATCGCCGAGGATGTCGTCTTTCTCGCCACCGGAGAGATCACGGAGCTGAACGAGTGAGCCACGTCGTCATCGCCGGGGGCAACGACGATGGAGTGGCGCCCATCCGGGTGCTCTTCGTGTGTACGCACAACTCGGCACGCTCGATCATGGCCGAGGTGCTGCTGGGCGCCAAGGATGCGGGAGCCTTCGAGGCGTGGTCGGCCGGTACCGAGCCGGGGGAGATACAGCCACTGACACTGCGCGTGCTCCGCGAAGCGGGCCTGCCGATCGACGAGCTGCGCTCGAAGTCGGTCAACGAATTCATCGGCGGGACATTCGACTTCGTGGTCACGGTCTGCGATTCGGCCAGGGAGCGCTGTCCCGCGTTCCCTGGTGCGGGAAAGCGGCTGCATTGGGGTTTTGACGACCCCTCCGAAGTCGAGGGCACCGAGGAAGAGCGACTGGAGGCGTTCCGGCTCGTCTTCACTGCCATCAGCCAGCGCGTCGACCGCTTCGTAGCCGAAGAAGCCCTGCGCCCTCGCTGACGACGTGCCACGCTAGAGGGCATGGCAGCGGGACACCTCAACAAGGGCGATCGGGTGCGGGTCCACCTGCTCCGACACGCCCACGCCGGTGATGCCTTCGAGTGGATCGGGGATGACGACCTGCGCCCACTCACCAGCAAGGGCAGAGGCCAAAGTGAACGTCTCGGTGCCTTCCTGGAGGCGCAGAGAGTCCGTCCAGACGTCATCGTGTCGAGCCCCAAGGTCCGCGCGCGGCAGACGGCGGAGATCGTGGCTGCCAAGCTGGGCATGAGCGTGAAGCTCGACAGGCGCCTGGGTGACGGCTTCGGCAAGCGCGAACTGTGGGCACTGATGGATGAGACCGGCGCACGCGAACCGATGTTCGTGGGTCACGACCCGGACTTCTCAGCCTTGCTCGCCTACCTCGTGGACGCAGCCGGCATCTCCATGAGGAAGGGGGCACTCGCCACCGTCGACCTGCACACCAAGCTCGGCGACGGCGAAGGCGACCTGCGCTGGCTGGTGCCGCCGGAACTGCTCGCGGCCGACGACCAGACGAAGGGCAGCGACTAGGCGAAGGGCAGCGAGACGCTGAAGGTGGAACCCTCGTCGTCCGTCGACTCCAGCCAGATGCGTCCTCCATGCGCATCGGCGATCTGGCGCGCGATGGCCAGGCCCAGGCCGGTACCCCCATGCCCGCGCTGGCGCGCCCGGTCGACCTTGTAGAAGCGCTCGAATACACGTGCCCGGTCGGCGAGCGGGATACCCACGCCCTCATCGGCCACAGAGATGACCAGAGCGTCAGCCTGCTCCTCGGTAGTGACCGTGACGATGCCGCCGTCTGGCGAGTACTTGATGGCGTTGTGGAGCAGGTTCATCAGCAGACGCTCCAGTCGTTCCTCATCACCACGCACGCGCGGCGTGTGGGCAGGCACGCGCGCGGCGAGCGTCACTCCCTGGCGGTCGGCGAAGGTACGCAGGCGCTGCATCGTGGCCTCCACCACGGGCCCGATGTCCACCTCGTCGCGACGGATACGAGTGGCCGTCTGTTCCATGCGCGAGAGGTCGAGGAGTTCGTTGATCATCTGCACCAGATGTCCCGTCTCGATGTCGATGGTCGCGACGCGCTCCTTCACGCGATCGGTCACATCAGCGTCGGCGAGGTCGCGCATGAGCATCTCGGTAAGCAGGCGGATGCTGGCCAGTGGCGTCCGCAGCTCGTGCGAGAGGTTGTCGATGAATTCGCTGCGGATGCGTCGCAGACGCAGGAGCTCGGTGACGTCCTGTAGCAGGACCCACGCCCCTCCCTCAGAGGCCGGGGAGGCACTGACGACGAGGCTGGCTCGATCACTCGCCTCGCCGGTCTGGCCACCCGCCTGGCCTGCGGCAGCTGCCCGGATCATCGATTCGAGACGATGGTCCACGAAGGTCTCCATGGCTGACCGTCCCAGCAGCGAACCGGGTCGTCTGCCTAGCGCGCGATGAGCGGCGCGGTTGGCGCTTCGAACACGCAGCTGTGCGTCGAAGCGGATCAGTCCCAGCGACGCCTGTTCGGCAACGCGTGCGATCTCTTCGGCAAGCTGATCACGGAGGTCGTCGGACATGAGCCAAGGATAGGGTCCGCCGCGAGCGAAGGCCGCGGCGGACCCTATGGTGATGACCGACGTGCCGTACTCTCAGCCTAGCCAGACGGTCCCCCGCTCGGCCGGCCCGGATCGGGCCGGTGTTCCTATTCGCGGGAGGTAGCCCATCGTGCTCGGTGCTTTGTCGGTGTCGCTCCTGCTCATCGTCGTCCTGGCCGTCGTGTTCGACTACGTCAATGGCTTCCACGATTCGGCCAACGCCATCGCCACCTCCGTGGCGACGCAGGCGCTCCGGCCTCGGACCGCAGTATTGATGGCGGCGAGCATGAACTTCGCGGGAGCCTTCGCCGGGACGGCAGTGGCCAAGACCATCGGCGCCGGCCTGGTAGACACGGAGACCACCACCGAGGCGGTCATCATCGCCGCCCTCCTCGGCGCCATCACCTGGAACCTGGTCACCTGGTGGTTCGGCATCCCCAGCTCCTCCTCGCATGCGCTGATCGGCGGGCTGCTGGGCGCCACCATCGTGGCTGCCGGCGTGGGCGCGCTGAATCTCGAGGGCATCGTCGACAAGGTCATCATCCCCATGTTCTCGTCGCCCTTGATCGGCTTCGTGCTGGGGCTGCTGTTCATGGTGCTGCTGGCACGCCTATTCTTCCGTGCACCACGCCGGCCGACCTCGCGCATGTTCCGCAAGCTGCAGGTCTTCTCGGCAGGCTTCATGGCCTTCGCCCACGGATCCAACGACGCCCAGAAGACGATGGGCATCGTCACCCTGGCGCTCTTCGCCGCAGGCGTCATCGACGACATCAGCGTGCCTGTCTGGGTGATCATCATGGCTGCGTCTGCGATGTCCCTTGGGACCGCAGCCGGCGGCTGGCGCATCATGAAGACGATGGGCCAGCGCGTCGTGGAGCTCGAACCGGTCCACGGGTTCGCTGCAGAGACGACTGCCGCCACGGTGCTGCTGTCGACCGCAGCGATGGGTATGCCCGTGTCGACGACGCACGTCATCTCCAGCGCCATCATGGGCGTCGGCACCAGCAAGGGCGTTCGACACGTGCACTGGGGTGTCGCGCGCACGATCGTGACCGCCTGGATCGTCACCATCCCTGCAGCCGGCCTGGTGGGCGCCGCCGCCTGGCTGGCCATCAACACACTCGGCGTGAGCTGAATGGAGGTTCTGATCGATGGTCTCGCTGCGCCTGATGCCGCGCGATGTGAAGTTCTTCGACCTGCTCATCGCAGATGGGGAGAACCTGCTCTCTGCCGCCCGTGAGCTGCGCCAGTTGATGGATGCGTACGACGATGTCGATGCCCGGATCGGCCGCATCCAGTTCCTCGAGCACTCTGGCGACGAGATCGGTGACGAGATCAGCGCACGGCTGGACGACGCCTTCATCACGCCCATCGACCGCGAGGACATCCACGAGCTGGCCCGGCGCATGGACGACGTCGTCGACCGCATCCAGGAGATCGCCGAGGCGACACAGATCTACGACGTCCGTTCACCCACCGACGAGGCACGGCGGCTGGCTGCCATCCTCGAGGAGCAGGCCGTCGAGCTCGCTGCGAGCCTGCACAAGCTCGAATCGATGAAAGGCCTGGGCGAGCACCTGCGGCGTATCCACCTCCTGGAGAACGAGGCAGACGGCCTGTCGCGCAAGGCCATCGGACGACTCTTCCGTGAGTCCAGCGATCCGCTCATCGTCATCAAGTGGCGGGAGATCTACGGGTCCCTCGAAGAATCGATCGACGCGGCGGAAGATGTCTCGGAGATCGATCCAGCGCATCGTGCACAAGGGGAACTGACTCCCCGTCCGTCGGGTGCGCTCAGGGACCGGGTCGCAACACGTAGCCCACGCTGCGCACCGTCTGAAGATAGCGAGGCGTACTGGGGTCTACCTCGATGGCAGAGCGCAACCAGTGGACATGGACGTCCACGGTGCGCGTCTCGCCGGCATAGTCGTATCCCCATACGTTCTCCAGCAGCTGCTCGCGGCTGAAGACCTGTCCGGGGTGGCGGGCGAGGAAGGCCAGCAGTTCGAAGGCCTTGGGCTTGACGGCCACGTCCTTGCCCTCTCGGAGCAGCCGATGGCCAGCCATCTCGAGAGTCACGGCACCCAGCTGGACGGGCTCGGGCTCCCCCGGACCGAGGCCGGGCTGATCGCCGGCTGCCTCCACTCGGTCCAGTCGACGTAACTGTGTCCGGATGCGCGCCAGCAGCTCTGGCAGGCTGAAGGGCTTGGTGACGTAGTCGTCCGCGCCAAGCTCCAGCCCGACCACCTTGTCGATCTCGCCATCCTTGGCCGTCAGCATGATGATGGGCACCGACGACTCGCGCCGCAGGATGCGACAAACCTCGATGCCAGAGACCTCGGGAAGCATCAGGTCCAGCAGGACGAGGTCGGGCCCCTCGGCGCGGAATCGCTCCAGGGCCGCTCCGCCATCGGCGGCAGTGACCACCTGCAGACCCTCCTGCTCGAGCGCCTCCGCAAGCGTCTCTCGCAGCGTCGGCTCGTCATCGACGACGAGGATCGTGCGCACCATCGTCAGTCCAGGCGTCCGACCGGGCCGGGGGCACGCATGAACCATTCGGCGAAGTCGCTGCACTGACCAGCGTCATCGAAGCGGCAGACGAAGACGTTGCTGTACTCGTCGCGGACGGTCCCGGCCTCGTCGAAGTAGCGGGTGGAGCCGGTGGCGACATGCACCTCGTCCTCGATGGCCAGGGGTTCGTAGGCAGCCTCCCAGGAGCCCTCCTCTTCGTCTTCCAACCAGGCCGCCACGATAGCCTCGCGACCGGCGACCGAGGTATGGCCACCGCGGAAGCTGTATGAGCAACGGAGACTGAAGAGCGCACCGATGGCTTCGGGGTCGCGGCCACGCCAGGCCTCGACATAGCGGTCGAGCCAGGCCCCGAACTGATCACGCGTGAGGTGCATCGTCAACCCTCCGTGCTGGTGCCGGCCAGCAGTTCGCCGGCGGTGCGCAGTCGAGCGAGCGTGGTGTCGTAGCCGATGGCGGCCATGACATCGAACAGCGGCGGCGTGGCCGAGCGGCCGGTGATGGCCACGCGGATGGCCATGAACAAGTCGCCCACCTTCCAGCCCCGTCCTTCGCACAGCGTACGCAGAGCCGGCTCCAGGTCATCGCCGTCGAAACGCTTCGGACCCGCAGCCTCGATGAGACGCCGGGCCTCGGACAAGCCGAGGGCAGCGGTGGCGGCATCCCAACGCTTCGGCACCAGCAGGACGGGGTCGATGTGGAGGTCTTCGATGAAGACGAAGTCGAGCATGGGGCCGATGGCATCCAGACGCGGCAGGCGCTCCACCACCATCGGCAGCAAGGGCGCGAGGTCCTCCGCGGTCGGTGTGCGCACCGTGTGTCCTTCCGCTGCGGCAGCCTCCACCGCTGCCACCAGGAACGGCAGCGCGCGTCGTGCCAGCTCCTCCTCCGGCAGACGGCGGATCCACTGCCCGTTGAGCCAATCGAGCCGCTCGGCGTCGAAGATGGCGCCCGATGGCTGCACCCGCGAGAGATCGAAGCGCCCTTCCAGCTCGGCGAGGCTGAAGAGGTCTTCGTCATCGCCGCTACTCCAGCCGAGCAGTGCCAGGTGATTGACGATGGCCTCCGTTACGTAGCCTTGCTCACGATAAGCATCGAGTGCGGTCTGGCTCTTGCGCTTGCTCATCTTGGAACGGTCAGGATTGAGGATCAGCGGCAGGTGGGCGAAGACCGGCGGCTCCGCACCCAGCGCGCGGAACAGCAGCACGTGCTTGGGCGTGTTGGACAGGTGGTCCTCACCGCGAATGACGTGGGTGATGCGCATGGCGATGTCATCGACCACGACCACGAAGTGATAGAGCGGGGAGCCGTCGGAGCGGGCGATGACGAGGTCGCCGCCGAGCTGGCCGGTGTCGATGCTGACATGTCCACGCACGAGGTCGTCGAACTCGACGGCACCCTCGCCGATGCGGAAGCGGATGACTGATCCGCGTCCCTCGCCACGACGGGCGTCGCGCTCTTCGGCGGTGAGGCCGGCGCAGCGCCCGACGTACCCAGAGACGTCGGGGTTGGCGGCGCGATCGGCCTCGCGCTCCTGGGCCGTGCAGAAACAGGGGTAGGCCATGTCGGCGGCCAGCAGCCGCTCGATAGCCTCGCTGTAGCGGTCGCTCCGCTCGGATTGGCGGTAGGGACCGAAGTCGCCCTTCGCGGGTCGCCCGGCCACACCGGGGCCCTCGTCCCAGTCGAGGCCCAGCCAATGCAGTCCCTCGAGGATGTCCTGCTCGTATTCCCGGGTGGAGCGCGCAGCATCGGTGTCCTCGAGGCGCAACACGAACGTGCCGCCGGTGCGACGGGCGAAGAGGTAGTTGAACAACGCGGTGCGGGCCGTGCCGATGTGCAGTGGCCCCGTTGGGCTGGGGGCGATGCGACAGCGCGTGCTCATCGGAGCTCGTTCTCCTCTTCCTCTTCGGCTGCCACCTTGCGGGCCTCGGCGCCTGTGACGACCTGCGTGCCACGGTAGCGCCACACGCCGCGGGAGGGAAGGTCGTCGGTGCCACGCCGGAAGTGCCGGCGAGCAGCAGACGACCAGGCGGCACCGCTGGAGCGACTGAAGACGTCGAACTCACTGGCGCCCTCACCGTCCGGCCCGGGATCGGGTGCCGTCCCGGGATCGGGATCGCGACCGGGGCGAAACTCCTCCCACCACGGCACCCGCTCAGCGGTCCAGGTGTTGGTGCGCGTCCCAGGGGCACGGCGTGGTCGCGCGGAAGCAGCCGGAGGCCGGCGTGGAGAGGCGCTGCCGCTCGGGTAGGTGCCCCCCTGACGTCGCGGCTCGCCCGCTCGCACGGGCCCGGGAGCATGGCGGCGATCCCAGTCGCGGCGCCGGAGCGGATCGGACAGCAACTGGTAGGCCTCCTGCACCGCGAGGAAGCGCTCCTCGTCGCCCGTGGAGCCGTCGGGGTGGTATTGCTTGGCCAACCGTCGGTGGGCGGCCTTGATCTGGCCCGACATCGGCACCACGAAGGATGCCCAGGATGCGATAGGGGTCGGGAATCGACTTCATCTCGGCCGTCATCGTCCTCGGTGAGTAGGCGCTAGCGCTGCGTCGTCCGCGGAGGCTAGCTCGAAACGTGGCAAAGCCATCGCCGCTTCTTCCCCTCCCGGCGCCCTGACCGTGGGATGGTGGTATCCCGCCAGAGCTCGCAGGTCGCGTTCATCGAGCTCCCCCACCTGGGCCAGGGTCTCGACCGACGTCGCCTTGATGGCGCGCCGCGAAAGGTCGCCGTCCTCGATCTTCATGGCGATGCCCGATGCGACCGCGCCCTCACCCGCCACGAGCCCGATGGCACGCATGCCGTCCGCGCCGGCCTTGGCCACCAAGCGTCCAGGCCGCCGCCGCATCAGCTCGGTGTCGAGGTTGTCGTAGGTACCGCCGACCATGTCCGGGGCGCCCATCATGGCGTCGCGAACGCGCTTCAGCGCCGGAGCGGATGCTGCCCGCGAGCCCTCCGCAGCGGGGCCTTCGGGATCGGCCAACAGCAGGTAGGCACGAGCCAGCTCCAGCAGCGAGACCTCGTAGGTGAGGACACCGCAGTTGTCGGTGGCGACGCTTAGCGTCTCGGGCTTGCGACCGAAGAGGCGCGCCACCATCTCGCGCACGGCCACTTGGCTGGGGTGCTTGGGCTCCGCATAGTCGTCGATCGACCAGCCGGCGTAGGCGCTCATCAGGATCGAGGCGGCATGGAAGCCCGAGCAGCCGTGACGGATGGGCCCCGGCGTCTCGCCATCGCGCGACAGGCGGGCAGCCGTGAGCGCGTCACTGGGAGCACCCTCGGTGCCGCACTGCAATAGCGCCTGGGTCACATTGGCCCGGCGGAAGATCGCCTGCAGCGTCCGGACGTGCTTGTCCTCGCCGGTATGGGAGGCGCACATGATCGCCAGCTCGGCAGGAGTCAGCGCAAGGTCATCGGCAGCGCCCGACTCGATGAGCGCGACCACGCCGAAGGGCTTCACCGTGGAGCGCAGCATGACCTCCGTCGCCGGCGCCCCTACCGCTCGCACGACCTTGCCCTTGGCGTCGACCTGCACGATATGGCCGCGGTGCCGGCTCTCGATGGTCTCACCGCGACGGACCTCCACCAGCACCGGCGGCGGCGCGCCCTTGCGAGTCCGCGTGGAGCGCTTGCGAGGTCTGGGTGCCGCGGATCCGGCAGGAGGAACCACGGGCATCGAAGGTTGGTCAAGCACGTGCCGATGGTATCGCGGGCAAGGCGGACTGGTATCGCGCGTCACCGAACCGCGCCGCTAGCCGTAGAATCTGCACTCGCCATCCTGTCGTACCCCGGAGGCGTTCGTGCCCGACCAGCCCAGCCTGTTCATCTCCGAGCACCCAGCGGTGCTCCATAAGCTCGCGCTCTTGCGCGACGAATCCACCGAGCCCAAGAAGTTCCGAGAGCTGGTGCGTGAGATCAGCTGGCTCGTGGGCTACGAGGCCCTGGCCGACGCGCGCCTCGATGAGATCGAAGTGCACACACCGCTGGAGGTCACCACCGGCCACGAGCTCGCCGAGCGTATCGGCCTGGTGCCCATCCTGCGCGCTGGCCTGGGCATGGTGGACGCCTTCCTGGAGTTGTTCCCGACCGCCCAGGTGTGGCACCTGGGCCTCTTCCGCGATGAGCACACCCTGCGCCCGGTCGAGTACTACAACAA
Source organism: uncultured Chloroflexia bacterium (assembly GCA_963724095.1). Lineage (GTDB taxonomy): Bacteria > Chloroflexota > Limnocylindria > Limnocylindrales > CSP1-4 > JAFMJV01. Next base: position 810,139 of record CAVRTH010000019.1, on the reverse strand, counting down.
GCTCCCGGACCAGACCACGGTCGATACCTGCCTCATCCTTGATCCGATGCTGGCGACCGGTGGCTCGGCGACGGCCGCCATCGAGGTGCTGAAGCACTGGGGCGCGACGCGCATCAAGCTGGTCGATCTCATCGCTGCCCCCGAGGGTGTCGCCGCGGTCCACGACGCGCATCCGGATGTGCCCATCTACTGCGCTGCGCTCGACCGCCAGCTCAACGAGAAGGGCTACATCCAGCCGGGCCTGGGGGATGCCGGCGACCGTCAGTTCGGCACCGGGCTGTAACACTGCCCATTCCCTGGCGCCGGGGCTCCCCTGATGCCTGACCCTGCGCAGGCAGCCCTGCTGTGCATCACGCCGGCGCCGGCGATCGACCGTACCGCTCATGTGGACCGCATCGAGCATGGCGAGGTGCTGCGGCCCCTTGAGCTGGTAGCGCTGCCGGGCGGCAAGGGCGTCAATGCAGCGCGAGCTGCCGTGCGCCTCGGCGGTCGCGTCATCACCACCGGTGTCGCCGGGGGCCATGCCGGCCGCTGGATCATCGAGGCGCTGGCGGCCGAAGGACTGGCACCCGAGTGGTCGAGTGCCGTGGCCGAGTCACGCACGACGTACGTCACGGTCGACAGCTCGGGCGACTCGGTCATCGTCTACGAGCGACCAGCACCCGCCACCGACGCGGAGTTCGACGCCTTGCTGCGACTATTGGAGTTCGAGCTGCTGCCGCGCTCGGGTCGCGCCATCGTGGCCGGCAGCATCCCTGCCGGGATCGACGTTCGTGGTCACGCCGCCATCGTCGAGGTCTGTCGGCGTGCCGGCTGCCCGCTGCTGGTCGACGCTTCCGGGGCAGGGCTGGTGGCAGCACTCGCGGCCGGGCCCGACCTGGTGAAGATCGGACGCATCGAGGCCATCGAGACGGGGATCGTGCCCGAAGGCGCCTCCGCCGTCCAGGCCGCCCTGACCCTGGTCGATGACGGTGCACGCATGGCAGTCGTGACCGACGGCGGCCGCGAGGTCGCCGCGGCCGATGCCGCCGTGGTGTGGCAGGCGAGCGTGCCACGGATCAGCGCCGTGAACGCAGTCGGCTCGGGCGATTCCTTCAACGCGGGACTCTCACTCGCGCTCATGGGGGATGCCCCCGTCGAGACGGCACTGGCACGCGGTGTAGCCGCCGGCTCGGCCAACGCGCTTGCGTTGGGTGCAGGCATGCCCGACCCTGAGGCTGCACGGGTACTCGAGCAACAAGTCACCGTCACGCGTACGAGGAGATAGGGAGTGGGTCGACTGCAGGGCCGAGACATCATCCTGACCGGCGCCACCGGCATCGCGGCGGCCTCGGCCAGGCGCTTCGCAGCCGAGGGTGCACGCGTCATGGTCATCTCCCGTACCGAATCACACTGCCGCTCGCTGGTGGACGACATCGAAGCGGCCGGAGGCGAGGCCCACTACATCACCGCCGACCTGACCGATCCGTCGGCCGCCCAGGAGGCCGTGGTCAACGCCATCGCCAGCCTCGACCGAGTCGATGGGCTCTTCAACGTGGCCGGCGGCTCAGGTCGCCGGCTCGGAGACGGGCCGCTGCACGAGCTTTCACCCGGAGCGTTCGAGGCTACCATGCGTCTCAACGCCACCACGCACGTGACGGTCACCGCCCCGGTGCTGCGCGCGATGCTCCAACAGCGGCCCGATGTGGATGGCCAGCGCGGTGCGGTCGTCAACATGGGCTCGGTGCTGGCCACGCGACCGGTACCGGAGCTGTTCGCCACCCACGCCTACGCTGCCGCCAAGGGGGCCATCGCGGCACTGACCACGACCGCGGCCGCGTACTATGCGCCACGCGGAATCCGCATCAATATGCTGGCGCCGGCGCTCACGACCTCGCGCATGTCGGAGCGTGCGGCAGCAGACGAGACCACGCAGGCGTTCTCGAAACGTAAGCAGCCGCTGTCGGGTGGCTTCATCCCGGCCGAGGACGTGGCCGATGCCGCGGTGTACCTTCTCTCCCCGGAGTCGCGCGCGGTCACGGGTCAGACCATCACCATCGATGGCGGCTGGTCCGTCCTTGACATCGGCTAGGAGCCGACGCAACCGACCTCAGAATCCCCCAGGAGACCAATGATGCCCGAGCCGTTTCGCCCGCAGGCCCTGACCACCTCGGTCTGTGGCTCCCACGCACACCCCGGGTGGCTGGAGCTGGCCGTCGCGGCCGCCGAGCGCGGTGAACTGGGAGCGCGAGATGTCCGCGAGGTCCAGGACGACGCTGTCGACATGGCCCTGCGTGACCAGGAAGATGCCGGTGTCGATGTCGTGTCGGAAGGTGAGATGCGGCGGGTGGGCTTCTTCACCGCCGAGTTCTACCGTCACCTCACCGGCGTGTCGCCACTCACCTCGGAACGCCGGCTGGGACCAGCCGGTCACGACCAGCAGCATCGCTTCGCGGTGCTCGAAGAGATCGCTGCACCCGATGGCCTCGGCGTGGTGGAGGAGTTCGAGTACGCCCGCACCCGGACCACGCGGCCCATCAAGGTGACCGTTCCCGGCCCCTTCACGCTGTCGGGCCGCTTGAGTTACGGGCCTGGCGAGGTGTACCCCGACCGCATCGCAGCGGCACGCGCGTTCGTGCCCATCCTGGCGGCCGAATTCGAGCGGCTGGCTGATGCCGGCGCCACGTACCTCCAGGTCGACGAGCCCTCGCCAGCCATCCACCCCGAGGCCTCGCACGAGTTCGCCAGTCTCTTCAACGCTGCCGCAGCGGGCGTGAAGGGGCGGGTCTATCTTGCCGCGCACCTGTGTTTCGGCAACTTCTTCGGGCGCCCGCTTTCGAAGCGCGTCTACCGGCCGGTGCTGGAGCAGGCACTCGCCTTCGAGGTCAACGAGTTCGTGCTCGAGTTCGCCAATCGTGAGATGGCGGAGCTCGATGTGGCCGCCGACATCACCGCTGCCGGGCGGCACCTCTCGGCCGGCGTCATCGACGTCAAGAACTACTACCTTGAGACAGCTGACGACGTCGCCTGGCGCATCGATCGTGTGCTGCAAGCGGGTGTGCCGGAGGCGCAGCTCTCGATCGTGCCCGACTGCGGTTTCAGTCAGACGGCCCGCTGGGCGACCAAGCCCAAGCTGGCCGCCATGGTCGCCGGGCGCGATCTCGTCCGGGGCCGCGCCTAGTCCGGGGCCGCGCCTGGTCCGGGGCCGCGCCTGGTCCGGGGCCGCGCCTGGTCCGGGGCCGCGCCTGGTCCGGGGCCGCGCCTGGTCCGGGGCCGCGCCCAGCGGGCTTCCCCTGGTTCCCGCGGGCTGCCTTTGGTTCCCGCGGGCTTCCTCTGGTTCCCAGCGCCCCTCGCGCCCGGCTTCCCCGGGTTGCCTGCCACTCACGTAGCGGACACCTGCCCAGCGGATCGCGCCCACCATTTGCCCCTCACTCACATCTGCGCCACGAGTGGTCGCGAACCGCAGTGGTGCGCAAGATGACGACGTAGCCGACGCCTGAACCGTCCGTTACGTGCGTGGCACTCAAACGGCGGGCGGGAAGGAGACGAGCCGAGCGAGGCGGGCGGACGCGGGCCGGGCCAACTGGACGACGACCGACGCGGTGGGCCAGGCGGAGACGACGAAGGGCCGGTCCTGCTGGACCGACCCTTCACGTTGGTCGTCTCTGGCGCCGCCTTGACGGCGCCCGGTCTACTCGCCGCCTTGACGGCTCCTGGTCTACTCGCCCCCGGCGGTCGGCTCCAGGACGGCCTTCTCGAAGCCATCGCCGGTGACATCGCCCTCGACCATGGCGCGCGCGGCGTCGGCGAGGTCGGTGCGATAGGCGCCCTCACCCGGGTCCTCGGTGATGATGCCCGCGTCGAGCATGATCTGAACGGTCGTGTCCCAGGTGTCCTGCGGCAGGGCCCCCACGCCGTCGGGTGACGGCCAGATGAGCGCGTTGATCTCGTTCATCATCCAGGCCTGGTGGCCGGTGCCGAGGATGGAGCCGTTGTTGGCCACGATCTCGGCACAGGCATCGGGGTTATCCCGGCAGTACGCCCAGCCCTGGAAGCTGGCGGCGAGGAAGCGCGTCGCGATGTCCTCGTTGCCCTCCTCTGCGAGCCATGACTCGCGCGCCCAGATGGCGTCCTGCAGCATGGCCGTCCCGACATCGTTGTAGTCGATGACCACCATGTCCTCGGGCTGGTACAGCTCACCCGTCTCGGGGTTCTCCGTCTCCAGCACCTGCGCGTACTCGTTGTACCTCATCGCCTCAGCCACGTCGATCTCACGGTTGAGGAACGCGTTCATGTCGAAGTTCTGGATGATGCGCTCGTAGTCCACACCCGGCTCCAGGCCGGCGGCGCGGCCGGCGGCGATGACCTCGTAGTCATTGCCGAAGTCCCACATGCCGACCTTCTTGCCGGCAAAGTCCTCGGGGCCCGCGACGGGGTTGTCCGCCCAGGAGACCGACAGGGTGCCCGAGCGCTGGAAGTGCTGGGCGATATCGACGAGGTCGGACTGGACCTCCGACTCGCGAACCTCGAGCACGCGTGGCACCCAGGCGATGGTGAACTCAGGGCCGTCGGGCTGCGAGCCCAGCACCTGCGGCGCCTGGTCCGATGGCGTCTCGTTGATGGTGACGTCGAGACCCTGGGCCTCGTAGAAACCGAGGTCCTTGGCCGCGTAGAAGCCACCGAACTGAGCCTGCGCGAACCACTGCAGCTGCAAATCGATGGGAGTGAGTTCGTCCTGAGCGCTGGCGCTGCCGATGGAGCCCGCCGCCAGGAGCGCAGAAGCGCCCAACGCGATGCCGATGCCGAGTCGGATTCTTCATGCATACACCTTTCTATCGGGGCGCGACATGCGCCCTCCGTCTGGCCGCCCGATGGCGGAAATGCTGATCGGTTCGGTGCACGATAGCGCACCGGGACACACGATGGCAGCCCCCATTTCGAGCGCGGCAGAGTCAGACTTCGCCGTCGCGGAGCGAGATGTACCAGGGGATGGCACGCCGCTCCACGGCCGAGACGATCATGTAGGCCACGATGGCGGCGACCGCACCGAACAAGATCCCCGCCCAGCCCAGGCCGAAGTTGCCGGCGAACATGGCCGTGATGACCACACGACCGATGACGTCGGAGGTGCCGCCGAAGTACTCCGCCACGATGGCGCCGATGAAGGCGAGTGTGGTACCGACCTTCAGCGCGGTGAAGAAGAAGGGCAGCATGTTGGGGATGCGCACCTTGCGCAGGACCTCGGTGTCCGACACGGCATACGAACGCATCAGTTCCAGCGCTCCCGGCGAGACCTCCACGAGGCCACGGGTGGCACTGATGAAGATGGGGAAGAAGACAAGCACCGACGACATGGCCATCTTGGACAGGGGGTTGGCGATGCCGAACCAATTGTTGAAGATCGGCGCCAGCGCCACGAGCGGGATGGCCGCCGCACCGATGGCGATCGGCAGCAGGATGTCGCGGGCGATGATGAAGCGCGAGGCCGCGAAAGCGATGAGCAGCCCGAGGGTGGTGCCGATGACAAGGCCACCGATGGCCTCGATGAGCGTGTTCCATCCGCTGCGAAACAGGTTCTGCCAGTTCTCGCTGAGCGCGCCGGCGATCGATGAGGGCATCGAGAGCGGCCGGGGTATCGCATCCGCCCCGCCCAGGAACTGCCACAGTGCCAGTAGCACCAGCAGAGCGACCAGCGGCGGCACGATCGTGCCGGCGTGTTCGCCCAGCCACGTTCTTGCAGCCGGACCCGAACCGGCAGTCGGAGAGCTGGCTGTCATCCGAAGGATCCCTCGGCGCGAGCACGCTCGGCGCTCGCCACCCCCGGGGGCGCCTCATCGGCGAAGTGCCCACGCAGTGCTTCACGCACCTCGGTGACAAGGTCGTAGTAGCGGTCCGACTCACGCGAGTCATCCGTGCGCGGCTGCGGTAGGTCGACATCCACGATGTGGCTGATCCGGCCGGGCCGCGGGCTCATGACCGCGACCCGCGTCGAGAGGAAGACCGCTTCAGGGATCGAGTGCGTGACGAAGATGACCGTCTTGCCGGTGGCACGCCAGATGCGCAGCACCTCCGCATTGAGACGCTCGCGGGTCATCTCATCGAGCGCCCCGAAGGGCTCGTCCATCAGCAGCAGCGCTGGCTGCAGCGCCAGGGCACGGGCGATGGCGACGCGTTGCTGCATGCCACCCGACAGCTGATGCGGGTAGTGATCGCGGAAGGCCTCGAGCTCCACCAATGCCAGCATCTCGGCGATGCGCTCATCGCGCTCCGAGCCGGTGACGCCGGAGATCTCCAACGGCAGCCGCACGTTGGCCTCCACGCTGCGCCAGTCGAACAGCACGGGCGCCTGGAAGACGATGCCGTAGTCTCGGTCCACGCGCGCCTGGTGCGCGGTCTTGCCATTGATCTCGACGGTTCCGGCCGTCGGCTCGATGAGGTCACCCACGATGCGCAGCAGGGTTGACTTGCCACAACCGGACGGCCCGATGAGCGAGATGAACTCGCCGGCGTGGATGTCCAGGTCGATACCCTGGAGCGCGACCGTGTCATCGCCGCTCTTGGCGGCGAAGACCTTGTCCACACCGCCGAGATGGACGACGGGCACGGAGGGGACGGTGGATGTCATGGGCTAGCCCCTGGTCGGTTGCGCAGGATGAGCACCTCGGCCGCTCGCACCGCCAGGTACGCGAGGATGCCGACCAGCGAAGCGATGAGGATGGTGGCCCACAGCTTCTCGGGGCCAGTGATGTACTGCTGGCTGAAGCTGATGATGGCCTTGCCCAGGCCCTCGCCGACACCGCCCGGACCTTCGCCGATGATGGCTCCGATGATGGCCCAGGTGGCTGCCACCTTGAGCGCGGTGAAGAGGAATGGCACCGATGCCGGCAGGCGCAGCTTACGGTACACGTCCCAGCGTGACGCGCCGTAGGAGCGCATCAGCTCCATGGCGCGAGGGTCCGGGGAGCGCAAGCCTCGTAGCTGGGAGATCGTCACGGGGAAGAACGTGAGGTACGTCGCCACGATCACGACGGCCGTTGGGCCCAGCCCCACCGCGAGGGCGATGACCGGTGCCAGCGCCACGATGGGGATGGTCTGCGAGGCCACGACGTAGGGCATGAACGTCCGCTCCGAACGGATCGAGTGTACGAAGATGGAGGCGATGGCGATGCCGATGAAGGCGCCCAGGACGAACCCGATGAACGCCTGTCGCATGGTGAACAGCGCCGCTCCCAGGAGGAACTCGAGCAGGCTCTGGTCGGAGCCGCGGCGGAAAGGCTCCACGAGCTCGTACAGGATGTCCCAGATATGCGGCAGCTGCCGGTCGCTGAACTGCAGTACCCGGAAGGGCGGGTCGTGGAAGTAGTCGACACCGCTGCCGAGGATGTTCTCGAAGCGCCAGGGCGTGCCGCCGACCCACTTCAAGGCCTCCCATACGAAGCCGGCGATGAGCATGAACGCCAGGAGGGCGAATGCCGTCCGGGCGAACTGGCCCAGCGGCGTCCGCCATCGGCCGACCACCCCCTCGGCGCCGCCGACCGTGTGGACCGCCACGTCGTCTGCGGCATCACCCACGTCGAGCGCGACCTCACCCGCCTCCGGGTCGGCGAGAGGTTCGCGGCGATAGTCGCGCGGCGACCAGGCTGACGTGTTCGGCCCCAGCGCGCGATAGGGCATGGGCACGCGGCGGTCGTCATCGGCATCGGTCTGGCTCGGCCGATCCGGGGGCGTGGCTTGCTCCTGGCGCTGCTCATCGCTCATGCCCGGCCCGCCTCGGTCGCCTCCCGTCTTGCTCACGCGCTAGGCGCGCACGCCCTTGTCGGCGATGTCCAGGGCCGCGTCGAGGATCTCGAAGCCTTCGGCCATCTCCTCCTCGCTGATGGTGAGCGGCGGATTGCAGTGGATGGTGTTGAAGCGCACGAACGTGTAGAGGCCGTTGTCCTTGAGGTACCTGCCCACGGCCTTCATCTCATCCGACGCGCCCCCATAGGGCGCCATCGGCTCGAACGTCTCGCGGTCACGCACCAGCTCGAGGATGCCGAAGAGGCCGATGTTGCGGTGGGCACCCAGGCGGGATGCTTCTCCTTGAGAGCCGCCATGTGCACGCGCATGACCTCGCCCATCTGCCCGGCCCGTTCGATGAGCCCGTCCTGTTCGTAGACGTCGATGACGCGCGAGCGCGGTGGCACAGCCCATGGGATGGCTGTTGTAGGTCAGGCCGCCGCCGAACGGCAGGTCGGCGAAGGCGTCGGCGATCTTGCGGCGCATGGCCACCGCGCCCAGCGGCAGGTAGGAGGAGGTCATGCCCTTGGCCATGGTGAGGATGTCGGGCACCACGCCCCAGTGGTCGACGGCGAACCACTCGCCGGTACGCCCGAAGCCGCTCATGACCTCGTCGGCGATCATCACGATGCCGTGCTTGTCGCAGATCTCGCGCACGCCCTGCAGGTAGCCGTCGGGCGGGATGAGGATGCCGTTGGTGCCCACCACTGGCTCCAGGATGAAGCCGGCGATGTTGTGGCCACCCTCGAACATGATCACTTCCTCGAGGTCGGCGAGCGCCTGCTCGACGGGCTCCGGCTCGGCTCGGCCGTAGCGATGTGGGTCTGGCGCTCGGTAGATACCCGACACGCCGGTCTCGCTGGCCCAGCGGCGTAGATCGCCGGTGGCGACCATGACCTGGCCGGTGGCCCCGTGATAGGAACGGTAGCGGGCCAGGATCTTGTGGCGCCCGGTGTACTGGCGGGCCAGCTTGATGGCGTTCTCGTTCGCCTCCGCGCCGCCGTTGGTGAAGAACATGACGTCGAGGTCGCCGGGTGTGAGCTGTGCCAGCTTCCGTCCCAGGCGAGCCCGAGGCTCGTGGGCCATGAATGGGTTGGCGTAGGCGAGCTTCTGCGCCTGCGCGGCGATGGCATCGATGACGCGCTGGTCACCGTGGCCGATGTTCACCGACATCAGCTGGCTGTTCCAGTCGAGATAGCGCTTGCCATCGGCCGAATAGAAGTAGGAGCCCTTGGCCGTCTCGACCGGGATGGGGTCGACCGTGTTCTGGGCGACCCACTCGAACATCGTGTGCTTCCGCGAAAGCGCCACGATCTCTTCAGCACTCATGACCCCATCGGTCTGCTGAGCCATCTCTTCACCTTCCGTTCCGCGGTGCGCGTGTGCCCCGGGCGAGTCCGATCCCGGGCATGCTTGGCGCCGCTGCGTCCGCCGGAGTGTGCCACGGATGCGACCTCGAGAGGGGCCTGTATCAGGGCCTCTGCGCGTGATCGGCGAGAAGTGAGCCCGAGGTGTAACCGGGCGGCAATGACGGTGCGACCATGCAGCCCGCATGCGCGGCCTGTGATAGACGAGCGCCAGCGATCAGGTCGCCAGCAGCACGCCGATCAGGCCGAGGGCCAGCAGCCCACAGCCACAACCTCCGCGGACCCTCGGACGGTCCCGGCCCCTCTTGGGCCGTGTCACCTCGGCCGCTCGCAACCGGAACCCGCGGTCCAGCTGATCCATCCGTGACGCGCGACCGCCCGGATGCGCGAGTGTGGCTGCCGTCAGCCCAAGACCCCAGGGAATGGGTGCTCCCTGACACCGATGGGTCATCGCGACGTCGTCAGCGGGGCCGTGGGCTCGGCCGTCGGAGACGGGGCGTCGCCATCGCGGCTGGACATGGCGAATACGGTCGCAAGTACGAGGATGACAAGGACCAGCGCAGCCACTCCGGTCGATGGACGACCGCGTTTGGCCGGGCCATAGCCGCGGCTCTCCGTGGTGGCGACCTCCTCGATGAGACGCTGTTGGGACCAGCGGCCGAATGGATCCATCGGAGCCTCGCTCCCGTGTCAGGCAGGACCCGCAAGCCTTCCAGCGAGGCAGCCCTGTCCCAACGATGGTCAGGCGATGGCAGGCAGACCTCAAGTGTCGAACGGCCCGCGACCGCCTGGGGCTACTGGGCAAGCAGCCAGTCGTCCTCGAAGCGGACCTCGATGAGCGGGGAGCGGGCGACGAAGTCCTCGGTCTGGGACTGACGGTTCCAGGCCTCGCAGACGCGTTCCAGGACAGGTCGCCGCTCCGCCTCGTCAGTGATGATGCGCGCCGTGGCGGGCAAGTCGGCCACGACGCGTCTCTTCAGGTGGAAGGTGAAGTGTGGCTCGGCCGCGAGATTCGCAAGCCAGGCGCGCTTGCCGGGCAGTCCCGTGATGTAGACGTGTCCATCCTGGTAGAAGAAGACGATCTCGATGCGTCGCGGCAGGCCTGACTTGGCGCCGATGGTGGTGATATCGATGATGCCGCCGGTACGAAGGGCGGAGGTGATGTCGATCTTGGTCGGCCACGTCGGATCCTGCGTGCGACGGGAGGGTGGCAGCCTACATCGACTGTCTATCATCCAGCGATGGTCGACGACTTCCAGCGCCGGGTCCCGTACCGACCTGCTCGTCTCGAGCCGGCGGAGATGGAGGCCCGTGCGACCGGCTTCTATGCCGAGATGGACCGACGGCGTTCGGTGCGCGCCTTCAGCCCCGATGCGGTGCCCAAGCAGCTCATCGAGCTGGCCATCCAGACGGCGTCGACCGCGCCCAGTGGCGCACACCAGCAACCGTGGACGTTCGTGGCGGTGAGCGATGCGGGCACCAAGTGGCACATCCGCCAGGTAGCCGAGGCGGAGGAGCGCCGCTCGTACGAGAGCCGTATGTCAGAGGAATGGCTGGACGCGCTGGCGCCACTCGGTACCGACTGGCGTAAACCGTATCTCGAGACGGCGCCGTGGCTGGTGGTCCTGTTCGAGCAAGTCCACGGTACCTTCCCGGATGGCTCGCATCGCAAGCACTACTACGCCCGCGAATCGGTCGGTATCGCGGCCGGCATGTTCATCGCTGCCATCCACCATATGGGGCTGGCCACGCTGACGCATACACCCAGCCCCATGGGATTCCTGACGCAGGTCCTGGAGCGACCTCGCAATGAGCGGCCGTTCGTGCTCTTCCCCATCGGCTACCCGGCCGAGGATGCGACGGTCCCCGCCCTGCGGCGCAAGTCCCTCGCGGAGGTCGCGGTCTTCGAACTCGCCCCTGGCCGATCCCGAGGAGGACGAATAGCACCCGCGCTGCCGCGCTAGTCGTCCTGGGCGGTCTGCTCTTCGAGCTCGCTTCCGATCTCCTCGGTGCGTCGGTAAGCGGCAAAGACGGCTTCGGACAGGACCGTGCGCAGTCGCCCCTTCTCCATCTCCGCGATGGCGGCGGCCGACGTGCCCGCCGGCGAGGTGACCATGTTGCGCAGATAGGCCGGATGGTCACCGCTGGCCTGTGCCAGCAGCGTCCCGCCAAGCAGCGTCTCGATCACGAGGTCATGCGCGATGTGGCGCGGGAACCCCAGGTGCACAGCGGCATCGATGAGGGCCTCCATGACCAGGAACACATAGGCCGGGCCGGTGCCGCTGACGGCAGTGGACATGGAAACGTACTTCTCGTCCTCGACCTCGAGCTCCTTGCCCAGGCTTCGCAGCAGCGCGGCGGCCTGCTCACGCTGGCGCTCGTTGACCTGGGGGGTGGCACACCAGACGGTCATGCCCTTGCCCAGCTGGGCGGGCGTGTTGGGCATGGCCCGCACGATGGCTTCGTGGCGCAGCACGTTACGCAGCGCCTTGGTCGTGGGGCCTGCAAGGATGGAGATGACCAGCTGATCGGCGCGCAGAGCCTCGGAGATCTCGCGACCGACCTCGAGGAGCATCTGCGGCTTGATGGCCAACACCACCACGTCGGCGGCCTCGACAGCCTCCCTGTTCGAGCCGCTGACGCGGATGCCCAGCCGGGCAGCGAGGTCTTCGCGACGCTCCGCCCGGGGGTCGCTGCCGATGACCTGGGCAGCTTCGAAGCCCTCGACTGCCAAGAGGCCCGCGATCATCGATTCAGCCATCACTCCGGTGCCAACCGTGGCGATGGTCGTTCCCTTCAGAGGTGACACGTCGCGAGTATAGGTGGCGAGGGCGGCGGCGGGAGCGCCCGCTGCCGGTGGTGTCAGCGGCCGGGGCGGCGGGAGGGTGCCAGCGCCTCGAGGACCGGCACGTGCTCGGCCGCGCCGTCAGCAGCGATGGGGATGATCGCCACGTGGTCGGCGCCGGCGGCGTGGTACTGGGCGATGCGGGCGCCGACCGCGTCGGCATCACCCCAGGCCACCAGTCCGTCGATCAGGCGATCGGAGAACGGCGGCTCCCAGTCCTCAGGGCCGAAGCCCTGCTCGGCGAGGCTGCCCTGGTAGTTCTCCGCACGGCAGTACGGCTGCATCCAGGCACGGCCCGCGGCACGTGCGAGCTTCGGGTCCGGCTCCACCACCGCTGCCAGCGCGGTGGCCAGCAGCGGCCGTGGGCGGTCCGGCGGTACGGCCTCGTCGAGCAGCTCACGCATCCAGCTGACGCGGTCAGCGGTGACGAAGAACGGCAGCGCTCCGTCGGTGGCCGTCGCGGCCAGCTCCAGCATCCGTCGTCGCAGCGCCGCGATAAGCACCGGCGGCTCGGTCGGCTGTCCGTCGGGTCCGCTGATGAGGGGGCCGCGGTAGGGCAACTGCCGATAGGCCTCTAGATATTCGCGCATCCGCGTCAGCGGCTTGTCATAGGCATGGCCGCGCAGCTTCTGGACCAGGTGCACGTGCGACACGCCCAGCCCCAGTACGAAATGCCCGCCGCTGAGCTCGTGCAACGTCATCGCACCCATCCGCGAGGCCATCGCATCACGGCCGAAGATGTTGACGATGCTGGTTCCCAGCGTCATCGATCCGGCGACCTCGGCGACGGCGGCCAGCTGTGCGAAGGGATCACGGGCGGTGCCGTCACCCACCCAGAGAGCGCTGTAGCCCAGCTCCGCCGTCCGCGCCACGAAGGGACGCAGCTCGGCAGCGGGCAACGAGGAGAGGTGGCCCCAGACCCCCAGCGGGCCCAGGTTCGTACGGGTATCGATCATGCCCACAGTCTAGGCCGGTGCGAGAGCCCGGCCGAACACGAACGCGCCGTGGGTCTGTCCCAGCTCGACAGAGGCGAACTCGGCTTCCAGGATGGCGCGCCGAAGCGTCTCAGCGTCGCGGGGCCAGAGCGCGCCAGCCGGGCCGTCGATCGAAGGGTCATCACCAGCCTGCGCCTCGACGAACAGGAAGGTGCCACCGGGCTTGAGCCACGACCGTGCGGCGTGCAGTCGAGCCTCCAATGCGGGGGCCGTCCGGGCGCCACCCAGTAGATAGGCGGCGAACACCATATCGACGGCCTTGTCAGGAGCGGCGAGCACGTCACGCTGATGCAAGTGCGCGAGCAGGTCGTGGGTCAGCAGCCGGCTTCGCGCAGCCTCCAGCGAAACGCCGTCGGCGTCGTAGAGCCAGAGCTCGCCCTTCTCGGCCAGCAGCCCCGTCCACCAGCCCATACCCGCACCGAGCTCGACGATGACGCCGCCACTGACGCTCCTGTCGAGCCAATCAGTGACCTGCCCCAGCTCCATCGACCAGGGCCCATCGTGGATGGGCCCGCGTGAGAAGCGTCCGCGCCGCAGATACCAGTCCTGCCAGTCAGCGGGACCAGGGGCTCGACTCGTCGTCGCAGCGGCCGCGCGTTCCCGCAACGCGGTCCTCAACCGCATCCGCAGAAAGCCGTTGTCATCCGCCTTGCCCAGGCAATCGGGGCACAGCGTCGCCCAGCCCTCCAGATCGTCGTTCGAGCGGACCTCCCAGGCTCGGCCACACCAGAGGCAGTCGAACGTTCGCCTGCAACGCCATCGTGTCGGCGGGTCAGTCGGCGCGCTGGCCAGAGATGTTCCTGCCGGCCACGCCCATCGGCGCGAGTGGCAGCCAGGCTTCCACCGGACCGGCATCGGCGAAGATCTCCGGCTGCAGAAGCTCGGCCAGGACGGCGATGCCCTCGATCACGCGTGGCCCGGGGCGAGCGAACAGGCCATGTCCGTCAACGGCGAAGAACTCGCCCTCGCGCACGGCCTCCAACTCATCGAACCAGGCTGGCAGCGGTACCGACTCGAGGGCCCGCGCAGCCCCGCCCGCGTCGGCATCGCGAAGCGCCAGGATGAGCACCTGTGGCTCCACCTCGCGCAATTGATCCCACGTCGTCACTGGCGACGGTTCACCTTCCCGACCCAGCAGCTCCCAGCCACCTGCACGCCGAACCATCTCCGGGACCCAGCGCCCAGCGCCCAGCAGCGGATCGAGTCCCTCGAGGACGACCACCCGCCGCGTGTCAGGGTCGTAGCCGGTGCGCTCGACTGCCGCGAGCCGCTCGCGCAAGACCTCCACCAACCCGACCGCCTCGTACTCTGCCTCGGTGTAGGCACCGACGGTGGAGACGCTATTGAGGATGCCCTCGACGGTCTGTGGCGCCAGGGCCACGAGGGTGGTGTCACGCTTGAGGCCGCCGACCACCGCACTGATCTGGGCATAGTCGACGGGCGGGTCATCCTCGGAACCGTCGGTCAGGACCAGGTCGGGCTCGAGGGCGGCCAGCAGGGCGGCGTCGACACCGCGTTCGGGCGTGTCCGGATCGTCCAACGTCACCACCGGCACGGCGCTGACCTCCGGCGGGTAGTCGCAGGCATGGCTGCGCCCGACCAGGTAGTCACCCAGGCCCAGCGCGTAGACGATCTCGGTGGCGGACGGAACGAGGGAGACGATGCGCATGACCACCTCATCGTCCCACGCCACCGCCGACCTGTCCGCCGCCGTGCCCCACCTCCCCGGTCGATGCGTTAGCCTCTGGCCATGGCAGCGCCCGCGGTCGACGTCCGCAACGTCTGGAAGCGCTACGGCGATACCGACGTGGTCGTGGACCTCTCCTTTGATGTCCAACCGGGCGAAGTCCTCGGCTTCCTCGGCCCCAACGGCTCGGGCAAGACCACCACCATGCGCATGATCCTTGACATCGTGCGTCCGGCGCGAGGCGAGATCGATGTCTTCGGCCAGCCGCCGGGCGTCGAGCACCAGAACCGCGTCGGCTACCTGCCCGAGGACCGTGGCCTGTACCGCGATATCAAGATCATCGACACGCTGTCGTACTTCGGCGCGCTACGTGGCATGTCCGGTTCGGCTGCGCGCGAACGAGCCATGGCCCTGCTGAGAGAGATGGGCCTCGACGACGCCGCAGAGAAGAAGGCCGCCGAGCTTTCTCGCGGCATGCACCAGAAGGCACAGCTCATCGCCACCATCCTCAACGATCCCGACCTGCTGATCGTCGACGAGCCCTTCCAGGGCCTCGACCCGGTCAATGCCGACATGCTCAAGGGCGTGGTGCGGCAGCAGCGCGACCGAGGCGCGGCGGTGATCATGAGTACCCACGACATGGGAGACGCCCAGACATTGTGCGACCGCATCCTGCTCATCGACAAGGGCGTGCGCCTGCTCTACGGAACCGTCGACCGTGTGCGTGAGGCCTTCAGCGATGGAGCCGTGCAGGTGAGCGGTCGCGACATCCCGGGTTCGGCCGACGGGCTCGATAGCGTCACCGAGGTCCACGAGGTCGACGGCGCGATGCGCTACCTCATCCGGGAAGGCGCGACCCCGCAGGATCTGTTCCGTGAACTCGCCACTGCCGGAGCGCAAGTCGACCAGTTCGCGGTGCAGGCGCCCAGCCTCGACGAGATCTTCATCCGCACCGTGGCCGGTGACCCGCGCGCGGAGGCTGTGCGATGAGCGCCCGACAGTCGGGCACTCGATCAGGCGGTGGCCTGGGACGCATGCGACTCACTCGACTGGTGGCGCGACGTGAGTACCTACGCACGGTGCGGCGTCGCGGCTACATCTTCGGGACGCTCCTGCTGCCGCTCGGCATCGCCTTTCTCATGGGCGTCTCGGTCTTCTTCTCCACCGATGGTTTCTCAGGGGACAGCAAGGCCAGCGGCACCATCGTGATGGTGAACCAGTCGGACGTGCCCATCAGTGCCTTCAGCACCGACACGGCCAGCTTGGAGACGTTGAGTCAGGCTGACGCGACGAGCCAGCTCGAGGCTGGCAAGATCAAGGAGTACTACCTGGTCCCCGCCGACTTCCGGGCCAGCGGCGAGGTGACCCGCATCGAGCCTGCCTCCTCCGGCCCTGATCTCTCCCGGCTGGATAGTCAGCAGAGCAACGAGGCCCTGCTCGTCTACGTCATCCGCGACGCGCTGCTGAAGGAGGCCGGGGTGGAGCCGGCGGAGGCGACGCGCATCCTGCGAGGAGTGACCATCAATGCCGTGACCACCGAGGGCGAGGCGGTCTCGGTCAGCGACATCGCCGCCGGGATCGCCGTGCCCATCGTGTTCGTGGCCATCTTCATGATCAGCATCTTCATGACGAGCGGTTACCTGCTGCAGTCGGTGACCGAAGAGAAGGAGAACCGCGTCGTCGAGATCGTGCTCAGCTCGGTTCCCTCGACGCCCCTGATGGCCGGCAAGATCATCGGCCTCGGTGGAGCTGGATTGACACAGGTGGGCATCTGGGTCATCGCCTCACTGATCGCGATCCCGCTGTTGTCGAGCCAGATCCCCGACCTGGGGCCGATCGCGCTGGACCCCACGATGCTGCTGCTGGCGCTGGCCTACTTCGTGCTGGGCTACCTCGCCTTCGGCGCGATCTTCGCGACGATCGGGGCCATCGCCCCAGGGAACCGCGAGGCCCAGCAGTATTCGGGCTTCCTGGGCTTCATCGCGGCCATGCCACTCATCGTGTCCTCGCTCTACCTGACCGATCTCACCTCCCCGATCGTGCTGGCCCTGTCGCTCTTCCCCCTGACCGCGCCGACGTCCATGCTGATGGTGCTGGGACTGTCCGACTCCACCCCCTGGGTGCTGGTGGGAGCATCGCTGACGAGCCTGGTGTTGTTCGCGCTCCTCGCCATGTGGGCATCGGCGCGCATCTTCCGCGCGACGGTGCTGCTGTACGGCGTGCGGCCGACGCTGAACCAACTCATCGCCGCGATCCGCTCGCCTCGTTAGCAGGCCCGGCGGCTTGCGTACCGATGGACACCGACACCCCGGGAATGGGCGGACCCCACGCCGCTTCGACGTGGGGTCATTCTCTGGACAGGTGATCTGGCCCCTCGCTGGAGCCTGCCGGATCAGGCGGGCTTGAGCTCGTTGAGCATGGCTCGCGCCGCTTCCTTGTCCTTGAACCAGAGGGCGTTGAGCTCGGTGTAGCCGGCCTGATCTGCGGGAACGGAGTCCTCGGGGAAGATGGCAGCGACGGGGCACTCGGGCTCGCACGCGCCGCAGTCGATGCACTCGTCAGGGTCGATGTATAGGGTCCGGTCGACGCCTTCCTCGAAGTGGATGCAATCCACCGGGCAGACGGCCACGCAGGCCTGGTCCATCACATCGACGCAGGGCTCTGCGATGACGTAGGTCATTGACGCACTCCTTCGATAGCTCGGTACTTCGCCGAGGCCTGCGCCCCGGTGATCAGTCACGGGTCTGTTGCGCCCATCTTACTCACGGATGCCAACACCCGTGGGTGCATTCGGACCCTGCGGCGGGTGCGCTTCGGACCGGAATCGGCGGGTTCCGGTGGGCTACGCGCTGATGGTGATGTCGCGCAGGTCTACCGCCCCGACCATGCCCTTCTCGATATGCCCGGGAATTTGGCAGAGGATGGCGAGGTATTCGTCGCTGGGCACGACATAGTCGACGGTAGCGCGCTCGCCCGAGCGGAGGAGCACCCGCAGCCCACCAGTGCTCGGCGGCACGCTGGCCGGAGGCGCAGTGGCCAGCATGTTAGGTGGGGTGGCGGCGGCATCCGCCTGGTGCCATGCCTTCTGCACATCAGCATCGCCGATGACGAAGTCATGCACCTCCAGCCCGGCATTGAAGATGGTGAAGCGCACGGTCTCGCCCGGCACCAGCACGACCGGAGTGGGGTCAAAACGGTAGTCATGCATGATCACAGTCACATCCCGTGGCGCGGCTGCGGTACCAGGCTGGGTCGATCTCCACCTCCG
Organism: uncultured Chloroflexia bacterium; assembly: GCA_963724095.1. Lineage (GTDB taxonomy): Bacteria > Chloroflexota > Limnocylindria > Limnocylindrales > CSP1-4 > JAFMJV01. The sequence continues at coordinate 792,219 of CAVRTH010000019.1, read as the reverse complement.
GTGGCGGCTCGCCTGGGCGCTGCATGCCGATGAACACGAGCGTCACCGCCACCACCGCGAAGACGATGACGACGATGACGGGCGCACGTGAGATGGGGGCGTTCTGCACGCGCCGAAGGGTAGCTGAGGACGCGCTGATGGGCCGCCACAGCCGACGGAGTAGACCTCACTGGACGGCGAGGTCGTGGCGCTGAGCGACTATGCCGGTCGTCCGGTGATGCTCGACTTCTGGGCCAGCTGGTGTCCACCCTGGCGGGACGAGTTCCCGATCCTGGCCCACGCGCGTGAGACTCACCTCGACGAGGGCTTGGGGATCTTTGGCGATCACCCGGAATGACGGTGATGGGTCCTCACGCCAGTTTGCCGCTGAGAGCGGAGCGCACTGGCCGATACTGCCCGGCCGCGATCGGCCTGAGCAGCTGAGCACAAGCCGCAGGCCCCAGGCCCAGGCCCCCAGGCCCGGCGAGACTACCAGCGGAAGGGCGCCATCACGACCGTTTCCGACGGGGTCAGCGATAGGCCAGCGACAGCGATGGTGGCGAGGAGGGTCAGGGCCGCGAATAGCACCACGATGAGCGCGGCGCCCAGCTTTCCCAGTCGGCTGATGAGGTACGTGACGAATACTGCTGTGGTGTCCATGCCGGCCCATCCTCTGCGCTATCTGGCGGATCGATGGAGGGAGGCTACGGACGAGGTCTTACTCGGACGTCGACCGGGACTTCGCCGGCGCTTACCTGGCTGTGGACAAACAAGAAGGCGCCTTCTCGAGAGAAGGCGCCTTCTGTGGCTCTGCTGTGCGCGACCGATGGTCGCGGCGAGCGATCAGCGGCGAGCGCGGAAGCAGTCGTTGCAGTAGACCGGACGACTGCCGGTGGGCTGGAAGGGCACCTGTGCGGTCTTGCCGCAGTCGGCGCAGGTAGCGTCGTAAAGCTGGCGCGGGGGCCGATCGTAGCCGCCACCGCCGCCGTAGCCACCGCCACCGCCACTGCTGTAGCCGCCGCCACCCCCGTAGCTGTCATCGCCATAGCCGCTGCCGGTGTTGCGCTGGGCCTTGCGGGACTGGCGGCAAGCCTTGCAGCGCTTGGGCGCGTCAGTGAAGCCCTTCTCCGCGTAGAACGCCTGCTCCGATGCGGTGAAGGTGAACTCCTGACCGCAGTCGGCACAGGTGATAGTCCTGTCCTCGTACACGAACGAACGAACCTCCTAGGTTCCTAAATGTGACCAGGGACGTTCGAGCGAGATACGGGACCACGAAGAGCGTTCCTGAGATTTCAGGTACGGACTATAGCGACCGTATCGCGACCGCGCTAGCACTATCGTCGCGCAGCAGACCCAACGCATCCGTAGCCGACTACATCGATGGTTCGTAGTCGGGTGCGAGGATGCGCTCAGGATCGTCCTCGAACTCGAGCCGGCAGCCCTTGCCGCAGAAGTAGTAGGTGGTGCCCTCGTACTCGAAGCTGTGCTGCGCGCCGTCGATGACGACCTGCATTCCGCAAACCGGGTCGATGGCGATCCCGGGACCGGGGGGAGTAGTTGGACCGGGGGGAGTCGTTGGATGGTTCATAGGCGCGAGTCTACGACCACGACCCGGATTCGGGTGACCCCGCGTATCCTGCCCTAGTGACTGACAGAGCTACCCACCCCCGCTCACGGGCTACGGACGATCGCAAGCTGCTGATGCAGCGACCGTTCGCCGACCCCTCCTTCCTCGAATCGGACGCCTGGCGTGCACTGCGCATCATGGGCGAGTTCATCGACGGCTTCGACGCCTTGGCCCGCCTGGGCCCCGCGGTCAGCATCTTCGGCTCCGCGCGTACCAAGCTGGACGATCCGATGTACAAGCACGCGGAGGCGCTTGCAGCACGGCTCTCCGAGCAGGGCTTCACGGTCATCACCGGCGGCGGCCCTGGCATCATGGAGGCGGCCAACAAGGGGGCCAAGGAGGCCGAGGGCGTGTCGGTCGGCCTGGCCATCGATCTGCCCCGCGAGACCGGGCTCAACGCCTACGTCGACCTGCCGGCCTACTTCCGCTATTTCTTCGTGCGCAAGACGATGTTCGTCAAGTACGCCCAGGCCTTCGTCATCTTTCCCGGCGGCTTCGGCACCTTCGACGAGCTATTCGAGTCACTGACGCTGGTACAGACCGAGAAGATCGATCACTTCCCCATCATCCTGTACGACAGCAGCTACTGGGCGGGCCTGATCGACTGGATCCGTTCACAGGTGGTGGCCCGGGGTAACATCCATGAGGCTGACCTGGACATCTTCCGCATCTCCGACGACATCGATGAGGTGGTGCGGATGATCGCCGAGTCCTATCGCACCCGCGAGGCCAACGGCGCCGGGATGGAAGGGGTCTGATGCGCATCGCGGTCGGCAACGACCACGCCGGCCTGCCGCTCAAGGAGCTGGTGGTCGAGTGGCTGAAGGACAACGGCTATGAGGTCATCGACTTCGGCGTGCACACGCCCGACCCGGTCGACTATCCCGATTACATCGCGCCGGCAGCGCGCGCGGTCGCCTCGGGGGACTGCCGCTTCGGCTTCGTCTTCGGCGGCAGCGGCACCGGCGAGCAGATCGTGGCCAACAAGATCGACGGCATCCGCTGTTGCCAGGCGACCGAGCCGGTGACGGCCGCCCTCTCGCGACAGCACAACGACGCCAACATGCTCTCCATGGGAGCGCGCATCGTAGGGTCGCAGCTGGCCATCGGCTGCGTGCAGGCTTTCCTGTCCGCCGAATTCCAGGCCGGGCGCCACGTCGCACGTGTCGAGAAGATCTCGGCGCTGGAGTCCCGCTAGCGTTCAGCCCTCGGCTCGAGCCGCGCGTCGGGCGTCCCGCTTGGCACGATAGGCCTTGGTCCTCAGCACGTGGTCGTTCCCGATGCGCTTCGCCAGTGGCCGCAACGCGCCGAACTGGACGCCGAACCACGGCTCGCATGCACCGTGGCGCCGGTACGTCTCACGAGTCTGCTCGCTGCCACGGGCCTCGAGGGCGGCCATGGCCCTGGCGAACGTCATCGTCATGGGGCGGCGGCAGACTCCTGCAGTTGGGCGGCGATGGATTCAGCCCAGGTAGAGATCTCCGACCACGGCCGGAAATCACCGTCGGGCGCACGGACGAGGGCTACCAACGCCTTTTCGGTGATGCCCAAGTCGGAGCCCTCGATCTTGCCCGCGAAGAGGCGATGCCCTCGCGAGCCGATGCGCTTCATCACTCCCGCCACCTCTGCCGGGTTCTCAAGCGGCTTGGGCGGATCCCCCACGGGCCCACTCGAGAACAACCACACGGCAAGTCGTTTGAGCTCACCCTCGTGGACCTCGACGAACTCGCGAGCGGGGCGCAGCCAATGACCGGCATAGACGCCGCTGCCCAGGATGACCGCGTCATACGGGCTCAGGGTCGCGACCTCCTCGATACGCAAGAGGTCGACCGCAAGTCCGCTCGATCGCAGCGAGGCCTCCACGACCTGGCCGATCTCCATGGTGGCACCGTGCTTGGAGGCCACCGCCACTAGCACCTTCATCAGCTTCGATCTCCGTGTCTGTCGGCGTGCTGCCCTGACGATGACGACTCGACCGCGCCCCTCGTAGTGCCGAGGGTACCGTCCTGTGCGGGCCGCACGGTGTCGACCGTCACATCCGCGTCACCGACGGCGTCGAGCACTGTGACGGTCCCACACTCGGGAGCGACCGATCGTGATGTCCGCGCAGCAGCCACGCACCCGCGCTCCATCACGCCCACCACCAGGCGCTTTGCCATCGCACGCGCGCTGCAAGCAAGCGCCATCAGCCAAGCGGTTCCGCTGACCCTCGGGCTGGGACTGGCCGCGCCTGCCAGCATGGCCGCGGATCAGCCGCGGATCAGGCGAACCGCCGTACGAAGCACCACCAGCCCCAGGATCGTGTAAGCCAGCACGAGCCCGGGTATCCTGCCACGGTTGCCTGAGTGGCACGAACACCGTCCGCTGCGCGGTCATCTCGATGTAGCCGATGGGGCGCGTCATGGCGCCACCGCCCGCTCCCTCGCCTGAACCCGAAGCGTCCGAGCCGCCGCTGCCGGCGCCAGTGCCGATGATCGACTGGGCCACGGGGATGACGGTGCGTCCATCCTTCTCTACGGCCTCGCCGAAGACCGCGCGAGCGCCGGCGTGGGCCCCGAGCCGTTCGAGCACCATCTCAAGCATGCGCGCGGTGCCGGACGTGGCTGCTGCCTCGGCCTCCTCGTAGGCCCTCTCCTTCTCGTCGGTCATGGTCGGTCTCCTCGCTTTCGTACTCGGCGGGCAGACGCCCGCACCACGTAGCATGACGACATGATCGATCCACGCAACCGCCCGGCACTGCTGGGTTCCGTCATCGCCGGCATCGCCGCCTTCGTCGTGCTGTGGTGGCTCGGGCTGTCGCCTCTGCTGGCGTGGGTCGCCGGCTGGACACTCCCGGCCTTCGCCATGTACGGCATCGACAAACGCCAGGCCCAGCAAGGGGGGTGGCGTGTACCCGAGGTAGTGCTGCACGGCCTGGCGCTGATCGGCGGTGTCCTGGGGGCTTGGGCAGGACGTGCCGTGTTCCATCACAAGACACAGAAGCCGGCCTTCACGGTCGTCCTCGTGGCTGCCACGATCCTGTGGGGCGCCATCGCCATCTGGGCACTGCTGAACTGACAGCCTCAACCAGTCGTGGGCAGCGTGCTCGCGAGCGGGAGAGCACAATCGGGCCCATGCACTCCTATCTTCGCGCTGGGCCGGCGCTTGCCTTGGCTGCCATCGTGCTGCTCACGACCGCGGCCGTCGGCGTTGCCGGCGAGCCCTTGACGGTCAGCGATGTTGACGGCAACGACGTCGTCATCGAGGACACTTCGCGGGTCGTCACGCTTGGCGGTGTGTTCACCGAAACGGTCTATGCGCTGGGAGCCCAGGAGCAGCTCATCGCCATCGACGCGTCGAGCTTCTATCCGCCGGAGGCGCTCGCGGAGAAGCCGGACTTCGGCTACTACCGCTTCCTGTCGGCCGAGCCGGTGCTGGCCCAGGCGCCCAGTCTCATCATCGGCAACGAGGAGACGGGTCCGCCCGAGGTAGTGCAACAACTGCGTGACGCCGGCGTGCCCATCCTGCTGCTACCCGACAACAACGACGTGCAGGCTGCGCGCGACCTCATCACCACGCTGGGTGCCATCTTCGACCGCCAGGCAGAGGCAGACACCCTGATCGCCACGCTGGACGCCGACGTCGCTGCCGCGGAGGCATTGGTCGCGGAGGCAAAAGACTCTCCGAGAGTCCTCTTCATCCTGCAACCGCCCGAGGCGCCGATGCTGGTGTCGGGTGAACATAGTGCAGCCGGCCACATGATCGGTCTCGCTGGCGGCTCGCCTGTCTATCCCGGCTTCCCCGGCTACATCCCCATGACCCCGGAGGGTATCGTCGAGGCGGCGCCCGACGTCATCCTGACCACCACTCGATCGATCGAGCAACTGGGTGGCTGGGATGCGTTCCTCGAGTATCCCGGCATCAGCCAGACGCCCGCCGCAGCCGATGGTCGCGTGGTGGCCATGGACGACCTCTACCTGATGGGCTTCGGCCCGCGTACCGGCCGGGCCATCGCTGACCTCGCGCGGCTGCTGCATCCGGAGCTGTCCCAGTAACCCGCCCCGTGCCTCGACTGGCCATCCTCGCCTTCGTCCTTCTCGCGGCGGTGGTAGTCGCGATGGGCATCGGCGCAGTGGCCATCTCACCGGGGGAGGTCGTGGCTATCCTCGCCGGCCAGGCCGGCCTCGACATCGGTCCCGCGTACAGCGAGCGCCAGGAGACGGTGCTCCTGGCCATCCGCGTTCCGCGTGTGCTGGCAACAGCCCTGGTAGGTGCCGCCTGGGCCGCGGCCGGCGTGGCCATGCAGGGTCTCTACCGCACCCCCCTGGCCGACCCCGCGTTGGTGGGTATCGGCGGCGGCGCGGCGTTGGGCGCCGCGCTCGGGACCGCTGCGGTGATGGCGCTGGGCGTGGCAGCGCAGTACACGGGAACCGTCCTCATCGTGGCTGCCGCGTTTGGCGCCGCCCTCGTCGCCGCGGCCATCGTCTATCGGGTGGCAGCATCGTCAGGTCGCATGGTGGTGGCCACGATGCTGCTGGCGGGCATCGCGCTGTCGGCCTTCTTTGCCGCGGTGACCGCGCTGATCGTGGCGGCCAGCCGGACTCCCGAGCTGGGGGACGTGGCCTTCTGGTCGCTGGGCTCCTTCGCCGGCATCGTCGGGCGCGACGTGGTGGTCTGTGCCCTGCTCGTCATCCCGGCGGTCATCGTCCTCGCTCGCCTGGGTCCCCGGCTCGACGCCCTCGCCCTCGGCGAATCAGAAGCCGGCCACCTGGGCATCGACGTGCGGCGTTTGACGCTCGTCGTGAGCGTCACCTTCGCGCTGCTGACAGCGGTGGCCGTGGCGACCGCTGGCGTCATCGCCTTCGTGGCCCTGATGGCGCCGAGCGTGGTGCGGGTGTGGGTGGGTCGATCGAGCCGGATGGTCGTCGTCGGCGCGGCGCTCCTCGGCGCGTCATTCCTGGTCGTGGCCGACGTCCTCGCGCGAAGTCTCTTCTCACCCGTCGAGTTGTCGATCGGGGTCATCACCACGCTCCTGGGCGCGCCCTTCTTCCTTTGGCTGCTGCTGCGCGAACGCGGATTGCTGGCACGATGACGTACGTACTCGACGGCATCTCCGTCCGCATCGACGATGCCACCCTGCTTGACGATGTCTCCCTCAGGGTACAGCCGGGCGAGATCGTGGCGGTAGCGGGACCCAACGGCGCCGGCAAGACCACCCTCATCGGCGTGCTCGCGGGCGACCGCGTACCTGCGTCTGGCTGGGCCACCCTCGACGGACGAGCTCTTGCCGACTGGCCGCGCGGGGAGCTGGCTCGTCGCCGCGCGGTGATGAGCACCGACCGCGCGGTGGCCTTCGCCTTCACGGCGAAGGAGGTGGCGCTGATGGGCCGCATGCCGCTCCACGGCGGTGCTCCCGACGATGGCGACCGTGAGGTCATCGCGGAGCTGCTGCGGGCGGTCGACTGTCAGCACCTGGTCGATCGCGTCTATGCCACCCTCTCGACGGGCGAGCGCCAGCGTGTCCAGTTGGCGCGAGCCGTGGCGCAGCTGACCGATCCCCCGGGCCTCAGCCGTCCGGGGCCGCGCGATCGAGCCGATCGATTCCTCTTGCTCGACGAGCCCACCTCCAGCCTCGATCCGGCCCACCAGCACACCGCCATGCGACTCATCCGCGAGGTCGCCGACGGTGGGCTCGGTGTGCTCGCCGTGCTCCACGACCTGAATCTTGCCGCCGCCTATGCCGACCGCCTGGTGCTGATGCGGAACGCGCAGATCATCGCGACGGGGACACCCCAAGAGGTGCTGCGCGCCGAACTCCTCGAAGCCGTCTTCGACGTCCCCATGCTGGTCATCCCGCACCCGCGCCTGCCCCACCCCATCGTGATCGCCGAACCACACCTCGACACGAGCTGACCCCACCTCGCCCGTGACCGCGCACGCCGGGGGAGCGGCCGATGGGTTGCCGCTGGCGGCGGTACGGCCAGGGACCGATCCAGTGCACGGGGCTAGCCACGACGCGCCGGGGCGCCCATGCTCGCGAGGACGTCGGCATAGGTCTCCAGCGCCGCTTCGCCTCTTGATGAGAGGACGTAGATCCCGCGCTCGATCCGCTGGAACCAGCCGTACACGTCGTCCTGCATGATCCGCGGGGCCCGCGCGACGGCCGTAGCCCGGGCGACCTCGGCTGCCTTCGTGGCACCGTTGTTCCGCAGGTGTGCCGCACAACGCAGCGCAGCCTGGCGGTAGGCGGTGACGATGGGCCGACCGGTCATGCCACCGGTGTTGGGGTCTCCGACCCGATGCGCGAACTCCTTCAGCAGCAGACCTTGACGCTTCCTGTCTGCTCGCGGTCGGTAGGGCACCGGATCAAGCAGCGGCTCGAGCAGGGGCAGATCTCCCGTGGTCGCTTCGTGGACGGCCAGCAGCCCCAGGCCGAGACGGCGACAGAGCTTGATGATCCCGCGGCGTTCACGTCGCCAGAGCGAGTTCCGCGCCGGCCGAGCAGCCACCGCGACAGCCAGGTAGACGTGATCGGAGAGCGCCAGTCGGTCGATGCCCTGGAGCACGAGCGGCAGGGTGAAGCCCATCTTCAGCTCGACGATGACCGGTGCTTCCCCATCACGCTGTGCAACGAGGTCGCAGCCCCGCACCTCTGACTTCACCTCGTAGCCCTGACCCTCGAAGAAGGCCTTCACCGGGGCATAGAGGTCCTGTTCGCTGGCGAACCCCACGACAGCGAGTCTATCGTTGCAGAGCAGGCAGGATCATGGCTGCGGGAGCCAAGTGCGATATCGTGTGCGCGAACTGCCTTCGCGATCGCACCTTCGGTCGGCACGGGGCGGGTTCCTCCGAGCGGGAGTAGCTCAGTTGGTAGAGCGCTAGCCTTCCAAGCTGGATGTCGCGGGTTCGAATCCCGTCTCCCGCTCCAATCCTCTCTTTCACGCTTGAAACGACATCATAACTGCGTGACGTCGCTGTTCTGGTCGTTGCCGCAACACTCCCAGACACTACGATCGGCCCATGGAGACGAGGACCGTTGCGGACCCGACAATCGGCCACTACGAGGAACTGGTCGCGTCGTGGCGCCTCGCTCTGAGGGCTGAGAACAAGTCCCCGAGCACCCTCGTGACGTACCTCTCGGCAGCCGATGAACTCGGCCGCTACCTCGCGGAACATGGGATGCCGCGACGGCTCGCCGCTATCCGGCGCGAGCATGTCGAGTCGTGGGTGGCGACCTTCTGACACGGCACCGGCCGGCAACGGCGTCGGTGCGTTTCCGCGCGACCCAGCAGTTCTTCCGCTGGGCGGCCGAGGAAGGGGAGAATCGACGAGTCGCCGACGGCGCGAATGCGACCACCTATCGTGCCCGAGGAGCCTCCGCGGGTCCTCGCCGAGGGCGAGCTCGAGCGGCTGCTCGCGACGACAAAGGGTCGGGGGTTCGCCACCAGCAGCGGGTCATGCGTCTGATCTCGGTGTCGGCCTTGGCGCTGCTGCCCAAGGCTGTCGCCCCCGTTGCCGTCTGGGCCGACGCAGGGGGCGACAGGTCGTTTCGCGCGCGACGCCTGGTCAGTACTCGACGAGCCCTTCGAACACGATCGAGACGGGGTGCGGGATGGTGGGCAGGCCTTCTTCGTCGTAGCCGGAGTTGGTGACGGTGCCGGTGAAGCTGATCTGCCCGCTGGCCCCTTCGAACTGCCCCGTGCCGCCGGTCACCTCAGCCATCGACATGCAGAGCCATTCGGCCCCGACCTCGTCGACCCAGCTCGGGATGCAGTCGCCGGGTCCGGCGACCGTGATGCTGTCCCCGGCGTCGTTGCTGAACGTGGTCGTCCCGCCGTGCATGTTCGCGAGGACGTCTTCCGGCGCGTAGCAGTTCTGGAAGACCACAGAGGTCGGGCCCAGAAGTGTCGACTCGCCCGTGGCGGTCATGACGCTCGTGAAGCCGATCTCACAGCCAGCCGGGTTCTCGAGGTCGGCGACCATCTCGCCCTCGGCACTGCCGACCATGAGCGGGTTCGCGACGGCATCGGTCTCTTCCTGCGGCGCCGCCGCGACCTCAGCGCCGGGCGCCTCCGGGAACGGGGGCAGCTCGCCCGGGTAGACCATGCCCTCGAGATCGAAGCCGCTGCCGTTGTCCAGTTGGAACAGGATGGCCGAGAGCCCCTCGTAGGCACCCTCGCCGGCCAGCTCGCTGAGCAGGTAGATCTGCGCGTCGCCTGCGGTGGTGTAGCCGCGGAACGTGCCGCGCCAGGAGCCGAGCTCGTTGTCGATGCCGATAAGGCCGGCGACCACGGACCCCTGGCTGTCGAGGTACCTGTCGTCGTTCCAGATGGCCCAGGACTCTCCGCTGAGGCGTGGGTCACCCGTGTCGATGGTCCCGCCGAAGCCGTAGTCTCGAACGAGCACCCGATCCTCCTCGAAGATGTAGGGCGTCGAAATCGGTCACGATCGGATACGGCATGGTGCCGCTCAGGAGCGCGCTCTCGGTCGTGGCCGGAGCATCCGACTGGGCCACCGTCACGGCGGGGATGCCGCCGAGCAGGCCAAGGATAAGCGCTCCCGCCATCGAGAGTCGTACGGTACGCATGGCGTCTTCCCCTTTCGGATGCGCGGGCCGGGTCCGCCAGTGGCTCGGCACGACCGAGGCGGCCAACGTACGCGAGTCGTGCCTCGAAGCCTCCCGCTACCTGAATGGGGCGTCGGACGGGCCCGGACTTTCCACATCGTGCGGACGAACCAAAGGGTCGGGAAAGCCGGGCGCTTGAGCGTGACCCATACCATTAGAGAGGATCGCGACCAGCGCGGCCCCGTTGTCGGTGGCGATGACCGCCGGCCCGGTGGATGGGGGCATGGATCAGGATCTGGTGGTCCGGGTACAGCACGGCGACCAGCGGGCCTTCGAGGCCCTGGCGCTTGCCGACAGCCCTCGCCTGCACCGCGTGGCCTACGGCATCCTGCGTGACTCCGAGTCGGCCGAGGACGCGACCCAGCGAGCCCTCGTCGGCATCTGGCGCGACATCCGCCGCCTCCGCGATGCATCCAGGTACGAGGCCTGGTCATACCGGCTGCTCGTCCATGCCTGCTACCGGGAGGCCCGACAGCGACGCGATCTGCCTCGCATCACGGACATCCCCGAGCCGGAGGCGCCCGGTGCGGTCGACGCCTTCGGCCAGGTCGATGACCGCGACCAGCTGGAGTGCGGGTTCCGGCACCTTTCGGTGGAGCATCGGACGGTCATCGTGCTGCGCTGCCTCCTGGACATGCCGATGGAGCAGGTGGCCGAGACGCTGGGTGTCGCGCCTGGCACCGTCGGATCCCGACTTCACCGCGCCCTGCGGGCCTTGCGGGCGGCCCTGGAGGCCGAGGATTCGCCCGCGACGAGATCTCGACTGCAGCGTGAGGCGGTCAGATGAACGACGAGCGACTGCTGCGCGACCTCGGGTCGTGGCTGAAGGACACGGATGCCGCCCATCCCGACGTCGAGCGGATCACGGCCCGGGCGATGAGCGAGGTGCCACAGGTCCGCCAGCGGGGCCGCTGGTGGCCGTTGCCGACGCTAGATGGCCTGACGGGCCGGAGGTCCCGAGCGCCACGAGCAATCGCATCAGCCATCCCAGCGGGGAGCCGGCCGGTGCCGACGCCGGGACCCACGGTGTTCTCCGCCCTCCGGCTGGTCACGGCGGGCGTCATCGTCGGGCTGGTCGGCGGCTTCCTGTTCGCCGGCGTCCTCATCACGCCGCAGGCGGACGAGATCCCAGCCATGGCGACCGACTCGCCCTCGCCCATGACGACCGACCGACTGCGCTCGATCGCGGAGACCGAGGAAATCGAGCCCGGGGTCCTGCACGTCGTCGACGACGGCATCCGGGACCTCGCTGCGGCCGATGCCATCAGCCTCGTCGCCGGCCGGGACGGCAGCATCTGGCTGCTGTCGGAGAGCCACTTCCTGCGGTTCGGCAGCGACGGGACGTACGCATGGCCAACAGGACAGGCTGAGTCCGTGAGCGATTTCGAGGTCGCCCCCGACGGCACCGTCTGGATCGTGGGAGCAGGAGAGGATGACCGCTCGACCGTCCGATCCTTCGACGGTGAACGCTGGATCCTACACGGGCCAGCCCTGGATACCCGCGCCATCGAGATCGCCCCGGATGGCAGGGTGTGGGCGTTCTGGCAGGACCAGGGGTCGGAGATGCTCGGCCTCGGCTACCTCGCCGGCGGCGATCGGCAGCCCGTCGGTACGTGGCCCGAGAGTCAGCTGCACGGCGGTGAGATGTATCTGACCGCGACGGACGAGGTCTGGGTCAGCGGGGCACCGGAGTACCGAGTGGGCAAGCCCGAGCTCTACCGCATCGTCGACGGGGTCCTGCAGCAGGAGTACGAGGGCACGGTCGTGGCCGCGGACGTGGGGCCCGATGGAACGGCCTGGCTCGTCTCGCTCGACGAGGTCATCCGACTCGATGGGACGGTCGAGGACGCCGAGCCGGAGCCGTGGGCGCTACCCGACACGATGACCGTCGCGTGGGGCGGTAGCTCCGAATGGACCCTCCTGCCTGGCGCTGCCTTCAGGGCCGCGCCCGACGGCAGCGTCTGGTTCGCGCTTCGGGCCGACTCCGGGCCGCCCGTGCCGGAGGTCCACTGCGGGGGTGTCGCCGGCTTCGATGGCACGACCTGGCTGGGCCCGTTCCTGCCGGACCTGTGTGTCGAGTCGATCGACCTGGCCGCGGACGGCTCGGTCTGGCTGCTGGCCCACGCCGTGGACGGCAGCGATCCAGTCGACCTCTTCGTCGTCACCCCGGAGGTCGCGTCCGCCTCCTAGCCGACCCGGTCCCGGTCCTCAGTGGCCGACGAGGCCCTCGAAGAGCATCGTGGCCGGGACGTCCCCCGGTGCCGCGTCGGGATGGTCGGACTGGGCGTTGAAGGTGTAGGCGATCGAGTCGGATCTCTCCGCTCGCATCCTCGAACACGCCCGTCCCTCCTGTGATGATGGTCGTACCCGAGCAGCTGTAGAAGCCACCGGGTTCCGGGACGTCATCAGGGATGCAGTCGCCGCTTCCGGTCCCGGCCAGGGTGTCACCGCTCTCGAAGGTGTAGGTGATGGTAGCGAGCTGGACGTTATCGAGCGTGTCGGTCGGGACGTAGCAGTTCACCTGACTGATGGTGATCGCGCCGAGCTGTGGCGACTCGCCGTAGGCCGTCACCTCGCTGGTCATGCCGATGTCGCAGCCGAGTGGGTTGTCCTCGTTGGCGTGGAGGTAGCCCTCAGCCTCGCCGTAGAAGTACTGCGGACCGTCGACGTCGGCGCCCTCCTGGCCAAACCCGACGCTCGACGCGCCGAGCAGCAGGATCACTGCGGCGGTGCCGGTCGCCACCAGCCTCATCGCTCGCATGGCACGTCCCCCCTTCGTTGTGCGGGCCGGGTCCGCCAGTGGCTCCCCGCGGCCCAGGCGGCCATCTTCAACGGGCCGCGCGTCGATGCCTCCCGCTACGGCGATTCTCTCGCGGGTGTCCATTGCGATCCGGAACGCCATGGATCGCGGGTCTTGTCTGGTCGTCGCCGCCATGGCGAGCGCCTGATGCCGTCCCTGCCTCGGTCGGCGGCGGATTCGATCGTCGATGCCGGGAGTGCCTCGACCGGCCGCTACCAGATGCCAGATGAAGCCCCGGGGGGCTCGATCGGGGGTGCCGGCCGGCGCTCATGCCGCGGGACCTCGATCGACCAACGGCCCGGTCGACCGAGTCACCGGGGGCAGGACCGAGGCGAGGGCACGGGGAACGAGAGACGCCTCGCGCCCGTACCACAGCCGACCCCGCCGGTCATCGAGCGGCCACGGCGGCCGTGCCGCATGTGACTCCAGGGTGAGGCGCCGGTGGAACCCGCAACGCCCCGCCTGGTCCTTGAGCGGTGAGCCGAGGACATCCACGAACCGGGATTCGCCGCCGAACTCCCGCTCGTGAGGCCCGAGGCCTTCCTGCCGGCGCAGCGGCCGCCGTACCGGCCGAAGAGACCCTCGTCCCAAGGTCGAAGATCGATCGCTGCCGTGGGACTGGCGGCCGAGGCGGCTCCGATGGGCTACTCCGGCATCCGTGTCTGTCAGGCTGAGGTGAGACACGGGCGGTAGCCCGCCATCACTCCCTGGGGCGAGAAAGAACCAGCCTGACGATCATGACCCTGACCACCCTGACCATGGAGCGCGCGCATGATGCGGCCATGGACCGAGATCGGACCCTGCCCGAGCGACCGACGCGCCGGACGTTCAGCGCCGAGTACAAGCGATGCATCCTCGATCGAGTACGAGGCCGCCACCGAGGACGGCGCCATCCTGCGCCGGGAGGGTCTCTGTACCTCGCACATCACCGAGTGGCGCCGGGCCCGCGACGCGGGCGCCCTCGCCGGCCTGGCGCCGAGGCCGAGACCCCGCGCCCAGTCACCCGAGCAGCGCGAGCTGGTCCGCCAGCGGCGTCGTGCCGAGCGGGCCGAGGCCGAGCTGGCCAAGGCCCGCCTGGTCATCGACATCCAAGGAAAAGCATCGGAGCTCTTGGAGCGGCTGCGGGCCGAGAGCGACGAGGACGAGAAGCAGTCGCGGTGATCGACGCCGCGTTCGAGACGCTGGAGCCGCTGGTGGGTACGTCGGGAGCGTGCGCCGCAGAGCATCGCGCGACCGTGTGTCTCATCGCGCTTACCAGGTTCCGTCGCTGCAGCCTCCTGGGACACCATAACTGGACGTGATCCGCTCCGGGGTCTGAGCACGGTGCCACTGCGCTCAGGCGTTTCGGCCTTCCAAGCTGGATGTCGCGGGTTCGAATCCCGTCTCCCGCTCCAGAACCTCCGTCAGCGCTGCGCATGACCTCCAGCCCTTGTCGCCCGGGCCGTGACGGACCCAGGGTGGTGATCGCCATGCGCCGTGGTTTCAACCTGATGAACCAGGGCATGGTGCCGTTGTGGCGGCTGGGCCTCGGTCGCATGATGAACAGTTGGCCCGAAGACGCAGGCCAGATGCTTGTGTTCGAGCATATGGGTCGGCGGAGCGGCGCGGAGTACCGCACACCAGTCGACTTCTCGAGGGCCGGTGATGACCTCTACTGCCTGGCCAGCGCCGAAGACGCCTCGGATGACGCCTGGCGCCTGGTACTTCATGCGCCAAGTCCTGATGGACTCCGGCTTCGCAGCCCGGCTGACGCCAGGCAGCTCGGGCGCTCATACCGATGCCTACGAAAGGGCGGCCGGTTGGTGATGATGGGCAGCGTCGAGGCTTCCCGACGAGGGCTGCCGAGCATCGTGCCCGGCGTGCGCACGAGCTGCTCGAGCGCGGTGGCTACTCCGGCAAGGTGGTGCTGACCGCGAGTCCATAGTCACCTATCAGCGCGGGACTCGCGGGCGTGGAAATCGGTTCGCTCGCCGACACCATGACTGTGGACATGAAACGCTCAGGGCAGCGAGGATGATGCCACTGCGCTCGGGCGTCGCAGCCTTGCAGGCTGGAGGTCGCGGGTTCGGCCCTCTCCGGCTCCTCTTCCTCCTTGTAGTCGTGCCGATCACCCGTCTGGCTGCGTTCGCTCTAGAACGGCCCCGGTCAGCCGAAGGCCGGGGAACGGCTCGAGCAGACCAATCTCGATTGCCCGGTCGATGGCCTCGCTGCGGCTCGATGCGCCTAGCTTCCCGTAGATCGCCATAGCCTGGCTCTTCACCGTGTAGCGCGATACGTGCAGGCGGTCACCGATCTCCTCGAAACTCAGGTGCGTGGAAAGCATGGGTAGGACGCGCAGCTCGGCCGGGGTGAGGGTCGAGGGTCCAGCGAGTACGCGGGCCGAACCAGCTACTTGCTGTCGAAGCTCCGCGAGCTCATTGGTCAGGAACCCGAGGTCGGGTCGGCGTCGCTTGATCTGCTCAGCCTGAGAGACGACGCTTCCGGCACCCGCTGTGTCACCCATGGCCAGGTAGCATCGGCCAAGCTCCAACAGACCAGCCACCGAGATCCAGGGAAGCGCATGCGTTGCCAGCGGCTGCACCCCATGAGCATGGAGAAGCTCCTCGCGAGCCAGTCGCAGGTCACCGTTGTGGAGAGCGACGCGGGCTGAAGCAGCGTGCACGATGAGCGTTGTCGAGATCTCGGTGAGCCCGGTGCGCTCGGCGATTTCGTGGCTCTCGCGGATGAACTGCTCCGCGGCCTGCCATTCACCTGCGTCCATCGCGATGATGGCGCGGATGGCCAACGCCAACGCTGCCGGAACGCGCGTGGCGGCAGCTACCTGGATGGCTTCGGCGAAGAGCCCATCGGCCTGGGCGGTGTCTCCTTTCAGCCAATGGGCGCAGCCAAGC
Organism: uncultured Chloroflexia bacterium; assembly: GCA_963724095.1. Lineage (GTDB taxonomy): Bacteria > Chloroflexota > Limnocylindria > Limnocylindrales > CSP1-4 > JAFMJV01. The sequence continues at coordinate 776,317 of CAVRTH010000019.1, read as the reverse complement.
AGGTAGATGGCGGTGGATCGCCAGGGACTCGTGGGCGTCTCCGCGGCGACCGCGAGCGCGGCATCCGCCAACATGCTCCCCAGGCCATGAGGAGTCATCGCGGCCCGCAGCATCGCTTTCGCAGAGTCGAGCGAGGCTGATCCGTCACGGGGCGCGAGGATGACCGTTGAACGCTCGGCGATGTCGGCCAGATGCTCAGCCTCGTCAGGCCTGCCGTTGAAAGCATGGAACCAGGCGCCGATGACAGCCAGCGACGGATGTCGGGCGAACACGTCGTCATCGAAACTCCGTAGCCACCGATAGACCCGTTCGCTGCGGCCGCCGTAGTGAGCCTGGAGCACCCCAGCGAGGACGAGGGGCGCAGTACGGTCCTGGTCTCCGCTTGCGAAGGAGTGCTCGATCGCCAACTCGGTGCGACCGGTCGTCGCGTAGGACGTCGCCGCCCGTAGATGCAGCTCCCTGGCAACCCCCGGCTCGCGGCGGTCCAACTCGGACCGCAGGTAGTCGCGCAGCAGCTGGTGATAGCGATATGACGTCTCCGGGCCCTCGACTGGCGAGATGAGTTGGTTCTCGCCTGCCAGCCACGAGATCCGCTGCGCAGCTCCTTCGATGCCGCTGACTTCCTCGGCCAGCTGCGGTTCCACCACCTCCAGGATCGACGTGCGCATAAGGAGCGTGACATCGCCATCGTCGAGGTCCGTTCGCAGTGCAACGCGCAGATACTCGGCCAGGTAGCCGCCTTCGCCTGCGACGGTCGACGTCCAGCTTGCGCCCTTCTGGGCTCGTCCCGTGGTGAGCGCTGACAGGTATATCGCTGCGGCCCAGCCCTCTGTACGTGCCGCAAGCGTTCGAGACTCCTCGCGGCTCAAGGGGAAACCTGCCCCCACCGCGAGGGCCTGTGCTTCCTCCGCGTCGAAGGCGAGCCCCTCCCGGTCGATCTTCGAGCAGGGTCCGTTCGGTTCTGAGCCGCGCCAGGGGAAGGCCCGGGTCCACGCGGCCGGCCACTACCAGCTGGATCGAGGGGGGCAAGTAGTCCAGGAGCAATGCGAGCGCGTCCAGACAGGTCCGATCGACGAGCTTGTGGATGTCATCGAGGATGAGCACGGAGTCATCAGGCCACCGGTCGAGCTCTGATACGAGGCGGGGCACGGCCGATCCCAGGATCCGCGAACCGGGCGCGGTAAGCATCGAGTTGACCGAGCCATCGATCGGCCTGATGCGGTCGATGGCCGCCGCGAGATAGGTGAGGAAGACGCTGGGCTCGTTGTCGAATTCGTCGATGGACAGCCAAGCGACTGGTCGCTCCTCATTCGCCGCCCAATCGGCGAGGAGCATGGTCTTCCCGTAGCCAGCGGGCGCGATGATGGAAACGGTCGAGGATGCCCGTCCCTCGAGGAGCCGGTCGAGCAGCCGTGCTCGCGACACGAACCCCACTGGGGGGACAGGACGACGAAGCTTGGCATCAACCAGCGGGAACGAGGGCTCGAAGCCGACCACGAAACCTGTCTGATCGTCCTCTGTCGCCGTCATCGCCACACCCTCGCGTGCTCCATGCGGGGACCCTAGCGCACATGAGCGCAACGTTGACGCGCGGGGCTGCGAGCGCGGCCGTCACGAGACCCTGCAGGTCCCGCGCTTCTGGGGCATCGACAGGACGTGAGGGCGGCGGCTGGCTACGCGCCGGCGAGATGGACGAGGGGGTCCACTAGCGAAGAGCTTCCTCGAGCGCGGCGTCGACATCGTAGCCGGCCGCGAGGGCGACCTTGGGAGCCGCCGCGGAGACCCTCGTGGAACCGACCGAGCCGGCGATCGCGAAGAGGACGGCCAGCAGGTCCTCGAGCGTCGCCCCAGCCCGCAGGGCTGTCTGGACAGCCGCGCGGTACGCCGATTGCGGGGCGTCGAGCGCTACCAGAGTCGCCACCACGATCAGCGCCTCGGTGCGTTCTTCGAGTCGGACCGGTTCCCCCTGACGCTCGAGCTCGGCCATCGACGCGAGCAGGCCCGGTTCGCCGATGACCAAGCGACGGAACGTCTTCTCGGTAGAAACCATGGCGTATCCCTCGCACGGATGGTGAGCGTGAGCCACTAGTCGGAATGAAGTATCGAGCGTAGACCGCATCCTCGGCGGATCGCATCATCCTCTGAGGACGATGCGATCCGTGCATCAAGGCCTGTTCAATAGGGGAAGGACTCGGCGGCATCGACCCGATGAGCTCGTGGGCGCGTTCCGCTCGCGTTGTCAGAGTCCCAGGCCGCTGGCCGACACGGACAACGACAGGGAGGAAGGCCGAAGGTGGCAACCATCACACCCAAGCGCATCCATCAGTTCATCGAGCCCTTCCGGGTGGAGCCGGGACGCCGGGTCCGCCTGCCACGCGACTTCGATCCGGCCAAGGTCACGGCCGAGGCCACCAAGGCGCGAGAAGAAGGAGGTCCTCGCCTCGGGCATCGAGCTGCTGGCCGAGTACCAGGCCCGGCTGGCGGCGCAGGACACCTACGGCGTGGTCGTGGTCCTGCAGGCCATGGATGCGGCCGGCAAGGACGGCACCATCCGCCACGTCATGAGCGGCGTGAACCCGCAGGGCGTCGAGGTCCACGGCTTCAAGACGCCCTCGGCCGAGGAGCTGGACCACGACTACCTGTGGCGCTACCAGCTCAAGCTGCCCGCGCGCGGCAACATCGGCATCTTCAATCGCTCCCACTACGAGGAGGTGCTCGTCGTCCGGGTCCACCCGCAGATCCTGGCCGGCCAGAAGATGCCTCCCAGCTCGAAGAAGGGTGACGTCTGGAAGCGACGCTTCCGCGAGATCAACGACTGGGAGCACTACCTCACCGACCAGGGCTATCGCTTCGTCAAGCTCTTCCTCAACCTCTCCAAGGAGGAGCAGCGCCGGCGCTTCCTGGCGCGCATCGACGAGCCCGACAAGAACTGGAAGTTCAGCGCCAACGATGCCAAGGAGCGGGCCTACTGGGACGACTACCAGAAGGCCTTCAGCGAAGTGCTCAGCAACACCAGCACCGCGTGGGCGCCGTGGTACGTCATCCCCGCCGATGACAAGCCCTTCGCCCGCGTCGTGGCGGCCGGCGTCATCGCCGACGCCCTCATCGGCATCGACCCCCGGTACCCGACCGTCAGCGACGATGCCCGGGCAAGTCTCCAAAGCGTCAAAGCCGAGCTCATGGCCCAGGCCCCCGAGGGCGCCGAGCCCGACCCCATCGAGGCTGAGCTCACAGCCAAGGCGGACAAGAAGCCGAAGGCCGACAAGAAGGGCAAGAAGGTAGCGAAGAAGGGCAAGAGAGGGAAGAAGTCATGACCGCCGCTACGTCATCCGCGGCGCCGAACACCCCGGCTGAGGCCGATACCACCGCCTGGTTCGCTCTGAGCCCAGAGGACGCCCTCAAGAAGCAGGGCGTGGACCAGGAGCAGGGGCTGGCCTCCGCCGACGTCGAATCGCGGCGCGCCAAGTACGGCTCGAACAAGTTCGCCGCGGCCAAGAAGGCCACCCCCCTGCAGATCTTCCTGGGTCAGTACGCCGACCCCATGCAGATCGTGCTCGTCATCGCCGGTGTCGTCTGCCTGTTCCTGCCCGACCAGTTCTTCACCGGCGTGATGCTCCTGCTCTTGACCCTGTTCAACGCGATGATGGGCATGAACCAGGAAGGCAAAGCCTCCTCGGCTGCCGATGCCCTCACCCAGAAGATGGTCGTCACCGCCAAGACGCGTCGGAATGGCGACTTGGTCGACGTCCCCATGGACCAGCTCGTCCCCGGTGACATCGTCAACCTGCAGGCAGGCGACCTGGTGCCGGCGGATGCGCGCATCCTGGACGCTGCCACGTTGAGATCGACGAATCAGCCCTCACCGGCGAGAGCGTGCCCACGCCCAAGTCGGTCGGCGCCGTCGCTTCGGATGCGGCGCTCGGCGACCGGGTCGACATGGCCTTCATGAACACGCAGGTCACCAGGGGCTCGGGTGTCATCCTCGTGGTCACCACGGGCATGGATACCCAGGTCGGCCACATCAGCGGGATGCTCTCGTCCACGGTCACCGAAGACACGCCGCTGACCAAGCAGATCAACGGCCTCACGCGTCAGATCCTGATCCTCGCCGGGTTCGCGCTGGCGGCCTCGCTCATCCTGGGCATCTATCGCGGCGCGGCCCTCGAGGAGCTCTTCCTCACGGCGGTCGCGTTCATGATCGCCGCCATCCCGACGGCCCTCCCGGCCATCGACACGGCCATCCTCTCCAAGGGCTCGCAGATGCTCGCGGCAGCTGGCGCCATCGTCAAGCAGCTGCGCTCGGTCGAGACGCTCGGTTCCACGTCCGCGCTCAACTCGGACAAGACCGGCACGCTCACGATGAACCAGATGACCGCGGTCCAGCTGTCCATCGCGGGGCGCCGCTACACCATCACCGGCACCGGCTACTCGACGGAGGGGCAGATCACCCAGGCCGCCGGCCAGACCCCGGTCCCGCTGGAGCCGTACCTGCTGCCGATGGCCCTCTGCTCCGATGCCGAGGTCCGTGACGCCAAGCTCACCGGTGACCCCACCGAGGGCGCGCTCGTCGTGCTCGCCACCAAGGGCGGCATCGACGTCGACCAGACGCGTGACGCCTACCCGCGCGTCGCGACGCTGCCCTTCGACGCGGCCTACAAGCTCATGGCCACGTTCCACGACTGGACCGATGAGCAGGGCAAGAAGGTCGTGCGGGCCTACATCAAGGGCTCGCAGGACCAGATGCTCGAGCGGGCGGCGCTCGTCAGCGGCCAGGATGGCAAGCCTGTCCCGGTCGCGGAGCTGCACGACGCCTACGTCGCTGAGAGCGACCGGATGGGCCAGCAGGGCATGCGGCTCATGGCCACCGGCTTCAAGGACCTCGACCCGGCCACCTTCGACCCCGATGCCGACCTGCTGAAGGCCATCGAAGGGATGACGCTGCTGGCGCTCGTGGGCATCACCGACCCACCGCGACCCGCGGCCAAGGCGGCCATCGCCGAGGCCCATGCCGCCGGCATGCAGATCCGCATGATCACCGGCGACGCCGCCCTGACGGGCGAGGTCGTGGCCCATCAGCTGGGCATCACGGGCAGGGGCATGACCGGTGCCGAGTTCTCCGCCCTGAGCGACGAGGACGCGCGCCGCGAGGTCGATGACATCGGCGTCATCGGCCGGGTCACGCCCGAGGACAAGGTCCACCTCGTGGACGTCCTCCGGGAGAAGGGCCACATCGTGGCCATGACCGGTGACGGCGTGAACGACGCGCCGGCCATCAAGAAGGCCGACATCGGCATCGCCATGGGCATCACCGGCACCGCGGTCACCAAGGCCGCGGCCGACATGATCCTCTCCGACGACAACTACGCCACCATCATCAAGGCCGTCAGCATCGGCCGCAACGTCTACGACAACCTGGTGCGCTTCATCCGCTACCAGATGGCCGCCTGCTACGGATACATCACCGTCTTCCTCGGGGCGGCACTGTTGAACATCCTGGGCGGGGTCCCGTTCCTGCCGCTCCAGACCATGTGGCTCAACTTCACAGTCAACATCTTCCAGGCCGTCGGCCTCGGGTTCGGCAAGCCCCGCGATGGCCTCATGCAAGAGAAGCCGCGGCCCAAGGACCAGAAGATCCTGCCGCCCCAGCTGACCGCCTGGCTCGTCGTGGTCGGGCTGGTCATGGGCGCGGGCACGCTCGGCGTCATGGCCTGGGCGGGTGGCGAATACGGCGACACGGTCGCTCGCACGATGGGCGTGACCACGTTCGCGCTCTTCCGCATCGTCTCGTCCCTGGAGACCGCGGACGAACGACGCTCGGTCTTCAGCGGCTACATCCTAGACAACCCCACGCTCCTCAAGGGGACCGGACTGTCGATCCTGTTCATCGTCCTCGCGACCGAGCTCGGCATCCTCCAGAACGTCCTCTCGATGGTGCACCTGAACGGTGAGCAGTGGCTCATCTGCATCGGTGTAGCGCTGTCGCTGCTCGTCGTGGAGGAGCTCCGCAAGCTCTTCAAGGTCCGGGCCGGCCACGAGCTGCCGGAGCCGACGACCGGCGACCCGACTGCCCTCGCGCCTGCGGCCGCCTAGTCCAGCAGAGGAGGCGACACCCAAGAGGAAACGGGACTCCAGCCAGTCAACAAAGTGATCCGCACCACACACAAGGAGGAACCAACCATGACTGACAAGCACGTGACCGGACCCATCCAGGTCTTCGTCGTCGGCTTCGACAAGTTCGAGGCGACGGGCCGCATCCTGGCGGAGCTTCGCCGGGTGCGCAAGCGCGGTGTCATCCGCGTCATCGACACCCTCTTCGTCCAGAAGGACGCCCACGGTGACATCGAGAACACGATGCACCTGACCGACCTCTCCGAGGACGAGCGCATGCGCCTCGGCGCCATCGCCGGTGGCCTCATCGGCCTCGCCGAGGGCGGTCTCGAGGGCGGCCTCGAGGGCGCCGAGCTGGGTGCCCTCGCGGTGGCCGAGCGCGACGCCGGCCTGTCGGTCGATCGCCTCGCCGAGCTGGGCGAGTCCATCCCCGCCGGTGGTGCCGCCGCCATCCTCGTCATCGAGCACCACTGGGCCACGGACCTGCGTGACGCCATCGCCGAGGCCGGCGGGCGCACGCTCATGCAGGCCATGGTCACGCCCGACGCGCTCGCGCATGGTGGGCGAGGAACTGCGGGTCAAGCTCGAGGCCGAGGAAGCCATCGAGGCCGCCGAAGCGGTCAAGCTCGCGGCGGCCATCGAGATCGCCCAGGTCGCTCGAGGCGGCCGACCTCATCGAGGAGGCCGCCATGCTCGAGGCAGCCGAGGTCGTCGCGACTGCGATCGCCATCGAGGATGCCGCGGTCGAGGACGTGATCGACACGCTCTTCGCCGCCGAGCTCATCGAGGAGGCCGCCAAGGAGGAGGCCACGGACGTCGTGCGCATGGCCATGGATGTCGAGGAGGCCGCCATCGAGGAGGCCGAGGATGCCGTCGCGGCCGCGGACGAGATCGAAGCTGCCGCCGCGCTGCGGGCCATCCGTGCCCTCATCGCCGAGGAGATCATCGAGGAGGAGGCTGCCGAGCGTGCTGTCGCCGCCCTCGTCACCGCTGAGCTCATCGAGGAAGAGGCAGCTGAGGAAGCCCTGGCCACCGTCCTCGCGGCCGAGGAGGTCGAGGCAGAGGCCTGAAGGCCCATCGAGCGACAGACCAGGACGTGGCCGTCCGTGACAGTACGGACGGCCGAAGATGCCCAGCAGTGACAAGGAGAACGAGATGACAGACGATCAGCAGACCCCCCAGGAGGTCGACGCCGTCGTGGCGGCCGAAGCGGACGACACCGGCGCCACCGTAGTGGCGGCCGTCGGCGATGAGACCGGCGTGCAGGCTGTGGGCGCCATCGTGACCGACTATGACTACGCCGCCATCGTGGCCGCCTTCAACGACGAGGATGCCGCCTACAGCGCCTACGAGGCACTCCAGGACGCGGAAACGACCGGCGGCCTCGGCATCGAGGGCGTGCTGGTCATCAAGACCGACGACGAGGGCAAGGTCAAGATCCAGAAGATGACCGACCACAGCACCAAGACCGGCGTCAAGTGGGGCGCGGTCGGCGGCGTCGTGCTGGCCATCTTCTTCCCGCCCACGCTCATCGCCGGCGCGGTCGGCATGGGTGTCGTCGGTGGCGTGCTCGGCAAGATCCGCCAGGAATGGCACAAGTCCGAGGCTGGCGACGCCCTGACCGGTCGGCTCGGGCCCAACCAGTCGGGCATCCTCGCGCTCGTCGTGGCCAACGATGTGGCAGCGGTCACGGCCAAGATGCCGGCGGCCACCAGCGTGCGCAGCGCCGGTGTCGATGACAAGACCGCCCAGTCCATCAAGGACGCGGCGGCGCAGGCTTCCGCCTAGCCACCACGATCAGGAACCGGCACGAGCCCGGGTCGGCCCTGATGGGCCCTCCCGGGCTCGTCGCATCCCAGGCCCATCGTTGCGGCCGCCACTGAACGGACCCGCGTGAGCGACTCGGCAAACGCCGTGGTCTCAGCGGTGCGGCCAGGGGACGGAGCCTCGTTCCCGCGTCCTTTAGGTCCATATCATGAAAGAGACCGAATGACTGACCGAACGACCGATCCCGATCACCAGCCTCATCTCTCCAGGGCGCTGCCTCTGGATCGATCCAATGCCTTCTCCGATGGTGTCTTCGCCATCGCCATCACCCTGCTCGTCATCGAGTTGACGGTCCCGACCGGAGCCGACCTGTTCGCGAGCCTGGTCGAGGAGTGGCCGGAGTTCCTCGGGTATCTCATCAGCTTCGCGTTCATCGGGATGAGCTGGATGACACACGCTCGCGTGACGGGACTCATGAAGGGTGGTGACACGGCGGCCGGGGGACTGAACCTCCTGGCCCTGCTCTTCATCGCGCTACTGCCGTTCACGACGAACCTGATGGTCAGCAACCTCGCCGGCCCCGATGAGCGGGTGGCCGTGCTCGTCTACGGCATCAACGTGCTCGTGGCGTCAGTGATGCTGACGCTGCTGATGGCCTACCTCGTGCGCGGGCGGACGCTGCTACAGGGCGAGCTCGCCGACGAGACCGTGGCTGCGCTGACCCGGCAACGACGAATCTCCACCAGCGTCTGGCTGATCGCGGTCGCCTGCGCCCTGGTCGCGCCAGCAGTGGCGGTCGGGCTCTATGTGCTGGCCACCGCGCTGATGTTGACCCTTCCCTTCTTGCGGGTACGCATGACCTGACCGGATCCAGGTCCAGTCGCCCTCTGACCGGGCGACGACGGGTTCGATCTAGGGTCGCATCCGCTCGTCGGAGCGGTCGCATCCGCTCTGCTGGTGCTGGTGGCCAACCTCAAGCCCGGCCAGCCCTTGGTGCTCCCATGGCTGTGGGTGGCGGTCGTGGTCATCTTCGCCGGCTGGACGTGCACCGCAGGGTGCCCAACGTGCCCAGGTTGATACTGCTCTCGATGGGCGCGTTCGCCGCCTCGGCCGCGAACGCTGGGCGTGCTCTTCGGCGCCGGCGTCTTCTCTCTGGACAGCACCACGCTCGTGCCGCGGGCCGGCCTGATGATCGGCAGCTCCATGACTGCGACCGCCGGACCGTTGGAAGGTGGCTGCCAGACACCATCACTGGACCCGAAACGCTCAGGGGTCTGAGAACGGTGCCACTGCGCTCAGGCCTGTCGGTCTTCCAAGCTGGATGTCGCGGGTTCGAATCCCCTCTCCCGCTCCACATTCGCAGCCACTAGCAGCGCGATTCCTGGCATGGTCTCGTGGCTGTCCGTGGCTGGCACCATGGGGAGGCCGCGCAATCTACGGCGCCGACCGAGTAGAGTTCAGCGGGTTGGGTGTCTCTGACAACGACGACGAGACCTCCGCCAGTCAGATCGCTCGCCGATGGCTGGGTCTGCGGTGTGCATCGAGAGGAGATCCTGATGGCTGCTTCTGGCAGTAAGACTTCAGGGGCCACGGCCCAGGAGAGCGCGTCGGCTCCACCGAGCAGCGCTGCCACCGAGTGGCACGCCCTCAGCCCGGATGCGGCCCTCGCCGCTCAGGGCGTCACGCTCGAAGCCGGCCTGACGTCGGCTGAGGCCGACGCTCGTGGCACGAAGTTCGGGAAGAACACCTTCGACGAGGCCAAGAAGGCGTCGCGCCTGCAGGTCTTCACCGGTCAGTACAAGGATCCGATGCAGATCGTGCTCCTTGTCGCGGGCGCCGTCTGCCTCTTCCTGCCCGGCCAGTTCTATACCGGCGTCTTCCTCATCCTGCTCACGCTGTTCAACGCCTGGATGGCCATGAACCAGGAGGGCAAGGCAGAGGCCAGCGCGGCCGCGCTCCAGAGCATGATGGTGGTCAAGGCCAAGGTCCGGCGCGACGGCGATCTCGTCGAGATCCCGATGGAGCAGCTGGTCCCGGGCGACATCGTCAACATCGAAGCCGGCGACCTCGTCCCTGCCGATGCACGCATCCTCTCCGCGGCGACCCTCGAGATCGACGAGTCCGCGCTCACCGGCGAGAGCGTGCCCGCGCCCAAGCAGGTCGACGCCGTGGCCGCGGACGCGGCCCTGGGTGACCGCGTCGACATGGCCTTCATGAACTGTCAGGTCACCCGCGGCGCCGGCACCATCCTCGTGGTGACCACGGGCATGGCCACCGAGGTCGGCCACATCAGCGGCATGCTGCAGGCCACCACGGTCGAGAAGACCCCGCTCACCAAGCAGCTGGACAGGCTCACCAACCAGATCATCATCATCGCCGGCATCGCGCTGGTCATCTCGATCGTCCTTGGCCTGTACCGCAACGTCCAACCGCAGGAGCTGTTCCTGAGCGCGGTCGCGTTCGCCGTCGCGGCCATCCCCACCGCCCTCCCGGCAGTCGTGACGGCCATCCTCTCGAAGGGCTCGCAGATGCTCGCCGAGGCCGGGCGCCATCATGAAGCGCCTGCGCTCGGTGGAGACGCTCGGGTCGACCTCGGCGCTCAACTCGGACAAGACCGGCACCCTCACGCTGAACCAGATGACGGCCACCCAGATGGCCATCCCGGGCCGGCGCTACAGCATCTCCGGCGACGGCTACTCGGTCAGCGGCAAGATCGCCCACACCGGCGGCCAGCCCGACGTCCCACTCGAGCAGTACCTGCTGCCGATGGCCCTGTGTGCCGACGCCGAGGTCCGTGGGGGTGAGCTGGTCGGCGACCCGACCGAGGGTGCGCTCGTCGTCCTCGCCGCCAAGGGCGGCGTCGATCCGACGCTCACCCGCGAGCAGTACCCGCGCGTCGCGACCCTGCCCTTCGACGCGGCCTACAAGATGATGGCCACCTTCCACGCCATGAGGAACGCCAAGGGCAAGGAGGTCATCCGCGGCTACATCAAGGGCGCTCCAGACCAGCTCCTGGCGCGCGCGACGAGCGCGCACGGTCCCGATGGCAAGGAGGTCCCGGTGGCGGAGCTGCGGGACCGTTATCTCGAGGAGAACGAGCGCCTGGGCAGCATGGGTCTGCGGGTCATGGCGACCGGCCAGAAGGACTTCGATCCGGCCACGTTCGACCCCGACGCCGACCTGCTGCCCGCCATCGATGGGCTCACGCTGCTGGCCATGGTCGGCATCGTCGACCCGCCCCGGCCGGCTGCCAAGGCCGCCATCGCACAAGCACATGCGGCCGGCATCCAGGTCCGCATGATCACCGGCGACCACGCTGTCACGGCCGAAGCCATCGCACGCCAGCTGGGCATCGAGGGCCGTGCCATGACCGGGGCCGACTTCCGTGCCATGAGCGACGACGAGGCCATCGCCGAGATCGACGGCATCGGCGTCATCGCCCGTGTGTCACCCGAGGACAAGGTCCACCTCGTGGACATCCTGCGCAAGAAGGGTCATGTGGTCGCCATGACCGGCGACGGCGTGAACGACGCGCCGGCTCTGAAGAAGGCCGACATCGGCATCGCCATGGGCATCACCGGCACGGAGGTCTCCAAGCAGGCCGCCGTCATGATCCTCACCGACGACAACTTCGGGACCATCGTCAAGGCGGTCGGTCTCGGGCGTGCCGTCTATGACAACCTCATGCGCTTCATCCGCTTCCAGATGGCCGGCCTGTTCGGGTTCATCGGCACGTTCCTGGGCTCGTCGCTGCTCAATATCCTGGGCGGCATCCCCTTCCTGCCACTCCAGACGATGTGGCTCAACTTCACCGTCAACGTCTTCCAGGGACTCGGCCTGGGCTACGGCAAGCCGCGGGAGGGCCTGATGGAGGTCTCGCCGCGCCCCAAGGAGCAGCAGATCATGCCCGGGCCGCTGATGAGGTGGCTCGTGTTCCTCGGTCTCGTGATGGCCGCCGGCACCCTGGGCGTGCTCTGGTGGGGGAACGACAACTACGGCGACGTGGTCGCGCGCACGATGGGCGTCACCACCTTCGCCCTCTTCCGGCTCTTCCATTCGCTCGAGACCGCGGACCAGGATGTATCGCTCTTCAGCGGGTCCATCCTGGGTAACCGCCCGCTCCTCATCGCGACAGGGCTCTCGGTGCTGACGATCATCCTCGCGACCGAGCTCGGCTTCCTGCAGCGGCTCCTCGGGACCGTGGCGCTCTCGGCCGAGCAGTGGGTCATCTGCATCGTCGTGGCGCTATCGCTGCTGGTGGTCGAAGAGGTGAGGAAGATCCTCAAAGTCCGCACCGGCGATGAGCCGGCCGGGACGACGGCGCCGGTGACCGTGACGGCCTGATCCGAGACTGGGACAAGGAGGAACGAAATGGCGAAGAAGAAGAGCAAGGCGTCCGCCAGCGACCAGGCCAAAGCTGCCAAGCGCAGCCAGTCCGCGGCGGCAGAGCCGCAGGCGAAGTTGAAGACCAAGGAGTACGAGCGCGAGATGCGCCGCCTCCACGGCGAGCTCGTGGCCATGCAGGAGTGGGTCAAGGCGACCGGCGCCAAGGTCTGCATCGTCTTCGAGGGTCGCGACACGGCCGGCAAGGGCGGCACCATCAAGCGCATCACCGAGCGGGTCAGCCCTCGTGTGTTCAAGGTCGTGGCGTTGTCCGCGCCGACGGAGCGTGAGAAGTCCCAGATGTACGTCCAGCGCTACATGCAGCACTTCCCGGCCGCCGGCGAGGTCGTGATCTTCGACCGCAGCTGGTACAACCGTGCCGGCGTCGAGCGGGTGATGGGCTTCTGCACGCCCGAGCAGACCGAGCGCTTCCTTGAGCAGGTCCCGGCCGTCGAGAAGGCCATGGTCGAGTCCGGGATCATCCTCATCAAGTACTGGCTGGAGGTCAGCCCCGAGGAGCAGACGCGCCGGCTCGAGGGCCGCATCAACGACCCACGCAAGGTCTGGAAGCTGACGGACATGGACCTCAAGTCGTATAGCCGCTGGTACGACTACTCGCGGGCTCGTGACGCCATGCTGGCCGCGTCCGACACACCTTGGGCACCGTGGTACATCGCGCACACCGATGACAAGGAGCGAGGACGACTGAACATCATCAGCCATCTGCTGAGCGTCGTGCCCTACGAGCCCCTGAAGCGGCGGGACATCAAGCTCCCCAGGCGCCAGACGCCTGCGGGATACGAGGAGCCGGAGCTGCCGCTCAAGCACATCCCCACCCCGTTCTAGGCGGGGCCGTGACGAGGCGCATGACGGCCATGGCCTGCTAGGCCTGATGTCGCGGGTTCGACTCCCGTCTCGCGCTCCACTCCCCTTCTTCCTGCTTGCGGCGACGCCTGCCCAGAAGCCGGCTCGACCGGTTTGTGACCGCACGTCCAGGCATGTCGGGACGAGGTGCCATCCGGGGTTGTCGCAACTGCGCTCCCACCGCGGAGCCACGATCGGACGAAGGCCACAGAAGATTCAGGGAACAGCACGGCACCCTTCTGGCCTCTAACGTGACGGAGGCGCCGAAACACGGCGTCCGACATGTGAGGCAGCATGGATCCAAGCCTGGTCAGCAGGGCTCAGGGAGGCGACGAGGTCGCGTTCGCGCTCATCACCCGAGCGGCGAGCGGACGCTTCAACCAGGTCGCGTTCCGCATCCTGCGCGACCGTCACTTGGCCGAGGACGCGGTGCAGCAGGCCCTGGTGGAGATCTGGCGCAAGCTGCCGACGCTGCGGGACCCCGAACGCTTCGATGGCTGGAGCTACCGCTTTCTCGTCCATGCCTGCTATCGCGAGGGCAAGCGTTACCGGAACGCGTTCCGTGAGCTGCCCGGCAGGCAGGACCTGGCCCATCCAGATGCCACGAACGCGGTCAACGATCGGGACCAGCTGGAGCGAGGCTTCCGCCGGCTCTCGGTCGATCACCGCGCCGTCGTGGTCATGCACTACTACCTGGACCTGACGATCGAGGACAGCGCTGAGGCGCTGGGCATCTCGGTCGGCACGGCCAAGTCCCGACTCAATCGCGCCATGACGCAGCTACGCATCGCACTGCACAGCGACGTCGAAGCGCGAAACGCATCACAGAAGGAAGGTGCGGCATGAAGTCCCAGGCGCCCGAGCATGCCGCCCTCGTCAAGGCCTGGCTCAAGGAGCCCATCGGGCTGCCGGAGATCGATACCGCTCGCACGGCACAGCTCGTCCATCTGACACCGCAGCAGCGCGGCTGGCTGCCACCACTCATCGCAAGGAGATCACACACCATGCTCAGTGCCACCAAGCTCGTAGCCGCCGGCATCGTCGTCGCGGCCTTTGGCGGCTTCCTCCTCTCCACGGGCACACTCAAGCTGCAGGACGAGGTCAACGCACCCGCTGCGATCACGGCCACTCCATCGGAGAGCGCAGTCCCAAACGACCCGACACCGGAGGCGTCGCCGACGGGCGAAGTCGAAGCTGTGCCCGAGTCGGCCGATCTCGCCGACGCCCTCGTCATGGATCCCAGCAGCGGCCAGAGCGTCGCAGGCTGGACCGAGGTCGGGCGCATCAGCAGCACCGATGGCGACACCGAGTACGGCGAGATGCGTCACCTCCAGACTATCGGAGACCATCTCGCGGTGATCGGCTCGTACCACCGTCCGGCTGAGGGCCCCATCCACGACGTCATCTATCGCTCGGTCGATGGCATCAGCTGGGTCCCAGCGGCGGTACCCGGCAACGAGCCCAGCATCAACGACCTGGCCACGACTGCGGAAGGGCTCGTGGCGGCCGGCTCGGACAAGGTCGACGGCGCCGATGTGGCGCGCATCTGGTCCTCTCCCGACGGCATCGACTGGACAGAGGTCGCCGCTCCGACCGACCTCAAGCGCATCGACCAGATCGTCTCGTCAGAAGAGCCGCTCATCGTGCGCGGTGGCCGGCAGCTCTGGGCCAACAACGACGGCACGGAATGGACACTCGCGAACAGACTCGGCAAGGACATGTCCGTCCTGAAGGGTCCCGGCGGCTTCCTGCTCTGGCAATTCATCGAAGTGACGACGGTCCTCCACTCGACCGACCTGATGTCAGGTTCGACCGAGGTTGGAATGCCCGCCAAGCTCTCGAAGGGCGGCCCCGGCGTGGTGTCGGACATGCAGATCTTCGCCACGGACGACCTGTGGGTGCTTGTGCCCCATGTCCTCTCGAGTCCGGACGCGATCTACACCAGCTCCGATGGCATCGAGTGGACCGAGGCTCCGCGCCCGCCCGGCATCGTTGCTGGCGCAGTGCGCTGGATGGCGGACATCGATGGCCAGATCCAGGCACTCGGCGCCGTTGACGGCGACGATACCGACGCGGCCGGGATCTGGACCTTCGTGCCCGGCGAGCCTGTCGCGGATCCGGAGATCATGGACCGAGCCGACGAGTTCATCGACGCGCCTGTGGCATTCGGTGATGGCTATGCTGCGACCGGTCTGTACATGGGGCGCGGCTACGAGCTGACGTCATGGGAGCGAGCGTCAGACATGGCTGAGTAGATCGCCTGCAGGGCGGCCTGGCGAAGGCCGCGACCGCGGCAGCCTGCTCGAAGGTGAGTCGGGCGCGGCCTCAATCACCCGACCGGGCGGTCCACCAGGCGACGAGGAGCACCAGTACCAGCGCGGTGGTGGCTCCGATGGCCAGGCCGGCGATGGTATCGGTGAACCAGTGCACGCGCAGGTAGACCCGGCTCGCCGCCATGATCAGGGCGTAGGCCGCGCCTACCAGGAGCAGGTTGCGACGACGGCGTCCCGCGGGCACCCACACCAGCGCCAGCATCAACACCATCATCGCGGCTGTGAGTGAGTGCCCCGAGGCGAAGGACCAGGAGTGCTCCTCGGTCAGTCCCAGCGGCGGACGTGGTCGTTGGTAGATAGCCTTGATGGCGGCGTTCAACGCCGTTCCCAGCGTGATCACCAGCAGCCAGACCGCGAGGGCAGGCCAGCGTCGCTGCCGGGCCAGGACGATGGCTCCGATGACGGTGAGCGCGGTCATCATCAACGTCCCCCCGATGAGGGCGAGAAGCTCAGCCACGCTGACGAGCAGCTGGTACTCGTTGGCGACGGCGAGCTCCCAGAACCAGTCGTCGAGTGGCTGCATCGCGGCGGCAAGCTGGGGCACCGCCCTCACCACCAGCAGGAACCCGGCGATGAGGCCGAAGAAGAGCGCCCATCGGCGGTATGGGGGAGCAGCGACCTCGAAGAGCGGATCGGTGCCGATATCGGTGGGCGCGGGCTTGTCCTGGTGCATGCACTTCCTATGGGTTCGAGCGTCAGCGACTCTAGCGGAAGCGTGCTCGATCGCCCCGGGCGCCGAAACACGGCGTGCTTCGCCCCACGGCACCAGGGGCGGCTGCGAGAATGGCAGGGTGAGCAGCCAGGCAGCGACGTCGACCAGGGACAGGCTGCCTGCGGTGGAACCTGATGGCGCGATCTTCACCTTCGAAGATGCCTCGGTCAGGTTCGGCGAGACCGACGTCCTGCGAGGGGTCGACCTCACGGTCCCAGGCTCAGGGATCACGGTCGTGCTGGGCCCATCGGGTTCGGGCAAGTCCACCCTGACTCGCCTGTGCAACCGCCTGCTCGATCCGACGGCGGGCCACGTCAGCCTGCGCGGAACCGACGTACGCCGGCTGGACGTGCTGGAGCTGCGCCGGGCAGTGGGCATGGTATTCCAGCGTCCGACCCTCTTCGACGGCGACGTGCACGACAACTTCGTCGCCACCGGGGTGACCGAGGCAAGCGCCCACCATGCCGTGCTCGACGCGGTGGGCCTGGATGCTGGATTCCTTGGACGGGCAGGGACGACGCTCTCTGGCGGCGAGGCTCAGCGGGTGTGCCTCGCACGCGCGCTGCTGATGCGACCGCAGGTGCTGGTAGCAGACGAGCCCACCGCCTCCCTGGACCAGGCCGCCTCACGAACGCTGGAGTCGCTGGCGCGCGCCCTGGCCGACGGCGGGGTGCCCATCCTCTGGGTCACGCACGACCTGGCCCAGGTCGACCGCATCGCCGACCGGCGCGTGACACTGGAAGCTGGTCGCGTGGTGACCGTCGAATGAGCGGTCCGGTCGAATACCTTGGCGTGGCCGCCTCCGGGTTGCTGGTGCTGGTCGCAGTCGCCATCTCCTGGTGGGCCGGCCTGGGTCTGGGTCGCGATCTCATCACTGCCTCGGTACGGGCACTCGTCCAGCTGGCGCTGCTTGGCCTGATCCTTGCGGCCATGATCGCGCCGGGTCAACCGCTGGCCCTGTCGTGGCTGTGGGTGGCGGTGATGATCCTGTTCGCCGGTTGGACCGTGCATCGGCGTATCCCCCACGTGCCCTGGCTGTGGCTGCTCTCGATGGGCGCGTTCGCCACCTCGGCGGTGGTGACCCTGGGCGTCCTGTTCGGGGCTGGCGTCTTCCCTGTCGAGGGTCGGACGATCGTGCCCCTGGCCGGCCTGATGATCGGCAACTCCATGACGGCGACTGTCCTGGTTACGCGCCGCATCATGGCCGAGTTCAAGGACAAACGGCTGGAGATCGAGGCTCGGCTCGCCCTCGGCCAGCCTTCGTCTCAGGCAGCCGGACCTTACCTGCGCGAGGCGCTGCGCACGGCACTCGTCCCGCAGATCGAGACCACCAAGGCCGTTGGCATCGTGTTCCTGCCGGGCATGATGGTGGGCCTCCTGCTGGCCGGTGTCACGCCGGTGGGGGCCGTACAGGCACAGGTGGTGATCATGTATCTCGTGCTCGGTTCGGTGGCAGTGACTACCAGCGTCATCGCGCTCGGCATGCGGCGGATCCTCTTCACCTCCGCACATCAGCTGCGCCTCCCGGGTGACGGAACGAAGTGAGCAGCGGCGCGTCGTTCGCCAAGCTGACCGTGGCGGGCCAGGCTCGCCGGCTCCGGACGCTCGCCGAGGCGGCCCTGGCGTCGTATGCCATCGACTGGACCGGCCTGCGGCTCATCACCAATGACTGGAACGGTGTCTTTCGCGTCGAGACAGCCGCTGGCCCGCTGGTCCTGCGCATCACCCGACCCGTCCCTGGCTCGATCGACGGTCACCACGCGCTGCTGCTGTTGAACTCGGTTCTCGTCGATGAGGACCTCGAGGTCGACGACGTCGAAGCCTTCATCCGACGTCGAAGCCTTCATCCGACGTCGAGAGGCACCGGTACTGGTGGCGTTGGGGAAGGGGGAGCAGTCGAGCTCTAAGCGGCCGGGCGGGTGGCGATGACGAGCGTGTCGAGCGCGGTCCGAGGACCCCCTTCGGTCTCGACCCGGCGCTTGGCCACCTCGGCGACGCGGATCTCCAGGAAGCCCAATCGAGCGACGGTCGCGTCGAGGTCGTAGCAGTGGTCGGGGTCGGAGGGGCCGCCGTGGCCATGCTCGACATTGGCACGGTCATGGGCAACCACGAAGAGGGTGCCGCCCGGTCGTAGCCAGCTCGCGGCGTGCTCCAGCGCGACCTGCTGCTGCGCCTCCGGGATCTGGAGGTAGGCGACGACGACGAGATCGACCGGCTCGGGCGGCGTATAGGTCAGTGCGTCGGCGTTGACGATATCGACCAGCTCGGTGACGGCGTGGTCGACAGCCAGCTGTCGCGCCTTCTCGAGCCCTACCCGCGAGAAGTCGACCGCCGTCACCCGCCAACCCTGGCGCGCCAGCCAGACTGCGTTGCGTCCCTCCCCCGCCGCGAGGTCGATGGCCCGCCCGGGGGGCAGGTCGGCCAGGTAGCGCTCGACGAACTGGTTGGGACCGATGTCCCAGACATACTCGCGTCCGGCGTAGCGTTCATCCCAGCGTTCGATGCTCATGACGGCGTCACCTCGGTACCCGATAGCGCATCGACGATCTGGCTCGCGAGCACCCGCAGCAGGTCCTGGTAGGTTCCGCCCTCGGGAAGCTGTGCCACCTGCAGCTCGACGACCTGGGCCCCCGTTTCTTCGGCCACGGCACGCGCGACGGGCTGTGGTGTGCCGACGTCGGTGAAGACGGCGGTCGTACCGGTGGCCTTGATATCCTCGATGAGCGTCGCGATCTCGCGCGCCGAGGGTTCGTCGGAGGAGCTCAAGCCCGGGACGACAGTACCCACGATCTCGAAGCCGTAGCGGTCGGCGAAGTAGCCCAGGGCACCGTGGCCGGTCACCAAGCGACGCTTCGCAGGGGGGATGACAGAAAGCGTCGCGGAGAGCTCCGAATCCAAGGCCTCAAGGTCGCCCACCAGCGCCGCGCCGCGGTCGCCAAGCTCCACGCCGGCCTCCGCGAGGACGGGTTCGAGTGCCAGTACGACGTCGCGCATGGCCAGTGGGTCGAGCCAGAAGTGCGGGTCACCGACGGCGTGGTCGTGTCCGGCCGCGGTCGCTGCGTCAGGCGCGGTCGCTGCGTCGGTCCCGACCGCCGGGCTCGCCTCAGCATCCGCCGAAGCGCGCAGCGAGACGTGGTCGGCCGCATGGAAGACCGTCACCCCATCGCTCTCGGCCTGTTCGAGGACGCTGGCGAGGCCTTCCTCCAGGTTCAGCCCGTTGGCCACGATGAGGCCTGCCTCGAACAGGGCTTGGCTGTCCCGCGCGGATGGCTGCCACGAGTGCGGGTCCACCCCGCCGCTCATGAGCACGGTGACATCCGCCACGTCCCCAGCCAACTGGTCCACGACCGACCCCAGGACCTCAGTGGTGACCACGATGGAGACCGGCTCCGGGGGATCGGCAGCAGCGACTGGCAGGGACAGCAGAAACGACGCAGCGACTGCAAGCGGCACGAACATCTTCATGCGTACATGATACTCAGTATCAGTACAGGTGCACGAGTGTCAGCGCCCGGCCGCCTGGCACTCGGGACAGCGGCCAAACAGTTCGAGCCGGTGCGTCTCCACCTCCCAGCCGGTGCGCCGCTGGATCTGTTCGATGGCCTGGCCGAGGCCCAGGTCCTCCACCTCGGTGACCTGGCCGCAGACATCGCACACGATGTGGTGATGGTGGTGCGCTGGCAGGCAGGACACGTAAGCGTGGTCCCCGGTGGGGAGGTCGATACGCTCCAGAACCTCCAGCTCGGTGAAGAGATCGAGCGCGCGGAAGACGGTGGCCCGGCCGATCTCGAGGTCGCGGGCGATGGCGTCCTCGATGAGATCGTTGGCGGTGAAATGGCCCGAACGGGCCGCCACCAACTCGGCCACGACACGGCGTGGCTCGGTCAGTCGGTAGCCCGCGCGGCCCATGGCATCGACGAGTGGTTGGGCGGCAGTCATGTCCGCTAAATCGTAGCGACATCGGTCCGCGAGTGCCGTCAAGTGGCAGGACCGACGCCTATCCTCGGACGACGCCTATCCTCGGACAGTGAGCGCGAGGGCGCGGCGACACTGCTGGCGTTCCTGCTTCGCACGCCCCAAGATCCTGGGCGCCCGGCAGATGATCCTCGGCTTCAGCGCCGTCGGCGCCCGGGGTCTGGCTGCTGGAGGAGCCCCTCGCCACACGACGCATGAGGCCGGCCCCATGTGGGACCGGCCTCATCGGCGTCTCGATGTGGCGCGGAATCGCGCCGGAGCGAGCTAGACCAGGCGAACCTTCTGGGCCTGCGGGCCCTTGGGGCTCTGGCCGACCTCGAACTCGACCTTCTCGCCGCCAGCAAGGCGGTCGAAGTCGGACGAGCTCTCGAGCTCGTTACGATGGAAGAAGTATTCCTTGCCGTCATCAGCGGCGATGAAGCCGAAGCCTCGATCAGAGACGAGCTTCTTGACAGTACCGGTGGCCATTGGGGCCCTCCTTCGGGATCCCGAACGAAGAGAACGACTTCGCACGGTCCGTTCGGAGAAGAGTGACCACGCGGGCGAGCTGCGACGTGCAGCCTTATGACGGTATCACGTGCGTCGAATCGGGGCCCAACTCGACGATGCGATCGACGTGCACGCCGATGGCGGGGCGGTGGGATATGACCAGCAGCGTCTTCCCTGCCAACCAAGGGTCCAGTGCCGACCAGAGGGCAGTCTCGGTGGTGCTGTCGAGATCGGCCGTAGCCTCGTCGAGGATCACGATGGGGGCATCCTTCAGCACGGCGCGCGCGATGGCCAGCCGCCGGCGCTCGCCACCGGAGAGCAGCAGGCCATCCTCGCCGACGACGGTGTCGTAGCCGTCGGGAAGCCCTGCGATGAAGTCGTGTAGCTGTGCGGTGCGGCAGGCGCGCTCCATGGCCTCGCCATCGGCGTCCGCAGCAGCCACGGCCAGGTTATCTGCGATGGTGGCGTTGAAGAGATGCACGTCCTGGGGCACGACGCTGAGAAGGGCCCGAGCATCCTCAGCGTCGAGCTCATGCAACTCGCGACCGCCGATGCGGATGGTGCCCCTGTCATAGTCCCAGAAGCGCAGTAGCAGCGACACCAGCGTCGACTTGCCGCAACCACTGGGCCCCACGAGGGCGACCCGCTCACCCGCCTCGAGGCGCAGGTCCAGGCCCTGCAGCACCCACGGCTCCGTGGGGGCGAAGCGGAAGGAAAGCCGGCTGATCTCCAGGTCATGGGCGTCGGGTGGGTCGGCCGGCCTGGCCGGATCGGGCACCGGGGGCGGTGCATCAATGAGCTCGAAGAGCCGGCGCGCAGAGACACGGGTGGTGTCCAGCAGCTGCAGAGAGCGCGAAAGCGGTTGGACCGCCTCGAAGGCAGCGATGGCCGCCAGCGGCAGCGCTGCCAGGAACACGCCCTCGACCTCGCCCGAGGTCACCAGGGGGATGGCCAGCACCAGGATGGCCAGGCCGGCAAGGGAGGCGAACAGTCCGCCGAGCGCATTGCTGACGGCCTCGATGCCGCCCAGACGGCCTCGCGCCCGGTCCAGCTCGCGTCCGTGCGCCAAGAGCCGCTGGCGATGGCCGGCAGCGGCGTCCAGGGCCACCAGGTCGGCCACCCCCTGGACCTCGTCCACCAGCATGGCGCCGACGTCTCCGCGGATCGCAGCTATCGCGGAGGCTGGCGTCGCAGAGAGCCAGCCTGCGACCAACGGCAGCACGACGCCGGTGAGGACCAGGAAGAGCGCCAGCACGAGACCGATGGCGAGGTCGAAAAGCCCATATACGACGCTGACCGTGGCGACCACGATGGCGGCCACGATGGGTGGCACCAGCACCCGGATGTAGAAGTCCTCCAGCGCGTCCACGTCCGAGACCGAGCGCGTCAGCAGATCGCCGCTGCGTTCGTGGACCAGGCGCGCCGGCGCCAGTGGCTCGATGGCGCGGTAGAACCACACCCGCATGCTCGAGAGGATGCGGAACATGGCGCGATGCGTGGTGTAGCGCTCCAGGTAGCGGAACGCTGCGCGCGAGATGGCCAGCACCCGCACGCCCGTGACCGCCAGGGCTAGCTCCGCCACACCGCTGGCGATGGCCGCCTTGGAGATGAGGTAGGCGGACAGCCCCATCAGCGCGATGTTGGATCCGATGGCGATGACGCCGAACAGCACTCCCCCCAACAGCCAGCGCCAGTGCGGCAGCACCAGTCGCAGCAAGCGACGCAGATCGCTCACGGCAGCCCCTCCCCGGCGAGGCCACGGTCGTGATCGTCGACCAGTCGGCGGTATGCACCGGCGGCGGTGAGCAGATCGGCCGGCGCGCCCGTTTCGACCACGCGCCCGTGGTCCAGCACGGCAACGCGGTCGGCGCGCTGAGCCAGTCTCAAGCGGTGCGCGATGAGAAGCACGGTGCGACCGACCATCAGTCGCTCGAGAGCATCGGCGATGGCTGCTTCGCTCACCTCGTCCTGGTGGGAGGTGGCTTCATCGAGCAGCAGCAGGGGGGCGTCACGCAGGAAGGCCCGTGCGATGGCCAGCCGCTGCCGCTGCCCGCCGGACAGCCGCGCGCCGACGTCCCCGATCGAGGTATCGAATCCGTCGGGCAGTCGGCTGATGAAGTCGGATGCGTTCGCGGCCTGAGCCGCCGCGGCGACGGCCTCTGAAGAGGCGTCTGGCCGCGCCAGGCGGATGTTGTCGGCGACGCTGCCGCTGAAGAGGTGGGGACGCTGCGGCACCCACGCCACTGACGCACGCCAGGCTGTCAGGCCGATGCCGGACAACAGCGCTCCATCGACTTCGATGTGGCCCTCGTCGGGCTCGATGAAGCGCAGCAGCAGGCTGGCCATGGTGGACTTGCCGGCACCACTGGCACCCACCAGCGCCACCGACTCCCCGGGGTGCAGCTCGAGCGTAACGCCATCGAGCGCCGCCTCTTCTCTTGTCGGGTAGGTGAAGCGGATGTCGTCGAAGCGGATGTGTGGCGGACCGGCCAGTGCGGGCTCGTCGCTGGCAGGCGGGCCATCGATCGCGGCGGTCACGGCGGTCGGAGCGCTCGGAACCGGCTCATCGAGGATGGCGAAGGCACGCGCGATGACCGCCTTGCCCGCGGTGCCCACGTGGAATCGAAGCGCCAGCGCTCGTAGCGGCAGGAAGAACTCGGGCGTGATCAGCAGCACGGCGAGGGCTCGCTCGAACGCGATGCCACCCTCCAGCAGGCGCAGGCCGATCTCGACCGCGACCAGGGCGATGGCGATGGTGGCGCCCCACTCGAGCACCAGCGAGGTCTGGAATGCCGTCCTCAGCACATCCATGGTGGCATCGCCATATCCCGTGCTGATGCGGCGCAGGTTGTCGACCTGTTCCCGGCTGCGGCCGAACATCTTGAGCGTGGCGATGCCGCGCAGGATGTCGAGAAAGAAAGCACTGAGCGTGCGCATCTCCATGAACCGGCGCTCCGAGACCACCCCTGTGCGGCCGCCGATGACGATGAGCAGCAGGAGGAGGAGGGGCCCGGTGAACAGCAGCACCACGACGGACGGCGGGTCCAGTGCCAGCACGATGAGCAGCACGAGTAGCGGTACGACCATGGCCAGCGAGCGCGCCGGCAGGTAGGTGGTGACGTACTCCTCGATCGATTCCAGGCCACCGATGAGCACGCCGCTGATCTCACCACTACGCTCGCGACTGCTCCAGGTGGGGCCAAGCCGCAGCAACTGGCCGGTCAGGTCGGCACGGAGGGTCGCCACCAGCAGGCCGGCAGAGCGGCGTGCAGCCAGCTCACCCGTAGCACCCAGCAACGTGCGAGCGAGCAGGAGCAGCAGCCCGGCCGTCAGCAGCGGCAGCACCTCGCCGAGGTCGCGACCGTCGAGGAACACGCCAGCCACCGCCAGCGCCACGGCGATGAGCTCCGCCACCAACGCCACGGTGGCGGCCACGCCGGCGGCCAACGTCAGCCACATCCAGCGCCGGGCGCGCGGGTCGTGCTGAAGTAGCCGGCGCTCGGGGGTCGCGCCGGACACACGCGGCCCGATCACGCAGGCGCGATCAGGCGAACACGGCTAGTAACTGGTCGGCTCGACGTTGACCTTGCCGCGGAAGATGTAATAGACACCGGTCGTGTATAGCAGCACGAAGGGCATCCCGATGAGCGCGATGATCAGCGCCACCGTCATCGTGTTGTCCTCCGAGGCGGCGTTGTAGATGGTGAGGTTGTAGGCCGCGTCGATGCTCGAGACGATGAGGTTCGGGTGCATCCCGATGCCCCCCGCCGCCAGCAGCAGCAGGATCATCAGGGACGAGGCGACGAAGGCCTGGAAGTAGCGCGCCCCCCGCACGAAGTACCAGACCGCGCCCATCGCCAGCAGTGCCGCCGCCGGGAAGATGACCGGCCAGATCTGCTCCAGGTAGCGGTCCGTGAAGGACAGGCCCATGGCGAGGCTGGTGATCACGCAGCAGCGTGTTGAGCACGACGAAACCAGCCATCAGACCGGGCAGCCAGCGGCGGGCACGATCCTGGACCTCACCCTCGGTCTTCATCATCAGGTAGATGGCGCCGTGCATCGTGAGCATGGCCACGGTGGTGATGCCGACCAGCAGCGCGAACGGCGTCAGCAACTCGAAGAGGTTGACCTCGATCTCACCGGCGGCGTCGAGCGGCACCCCGTTGAGGATGGCCCCGAAAGCCACGCCCAACAGCAGCGCCAGCAACAGTGAGCTCAGGAAGAAGCTGGCGTCCCAGACGGTGCGCCATGTAGAGCCGGGGCGCTGCGAGCGGAACTCCAGCGTCACCGCCCGGAAGATGAGCACCACCAGCACCAGCATGAAGGCGATGTAGAAGCCGGAGAACAACGTGGCGTAGGCGAAGGGGAAGACTGCGAACAGGACGCCACCGCCCAGGATCAACCAGACCTCGTTGCCGTCCCATACGGGGCCGATGGAATTGAGCAGCGTGCGCCGCTCGGTATCGGTGCGGGCCAGCGGCAAATGCAGGATGCCCACGCCCATGTCGAAGCCGTCGAGGATGAGGTAGCCACCGACGATGACGATGAAGAGGATGAACCAGATCTCGTTGAGGATCATTTCGTCATCCTCTCCTCACCCTTGCCGCGGGCGCTGAAGATACCGCGCAGCGTGTCCGGCAGTTGATCGATCGGTTTGGTCTCGACTTCCTCCAGCGGTGCCGGCCCATGCTGGATCTTGTCGTTCAGCAGATACAGGAAGAGCACCATCAGCAGCGTGTAGGTGAGGATGAAACCACCCAGGGAGACCACGATCTCTTCGAACGACACGACCGGTGAAGTCGCGTCCGCGGTCAACATCAGCCCGTAGACGATCCAGGGCTGTCGGCCGAACTCGGCCACCCACCAACCCATGGTGATGACGAAGATCGACACGAACACCGTGGACACCACGATCCACAGTGCCCAGCGGTACTCGAGCAACTTGCGTTTCCAGAACCACAGCCCCGCCGACAGCAGGGCGAAGGGCACGATGGCCATGCCGAGCGCGACCATCAGGTGGTACGACTGGAACGTCAGGTTGACCACCGTCGGGGGCACCTGGAAGTCGTTGATGCCGGTGACCGTGTCCTGGCCGCTGAGGAAGCTGAGCAGGCCGGGGATGGCCAGACCGGTGGTGGTGCCGGCATTCCCGTCTACCCAGCCGAACACGTAGGCGGGCGCGTTCTGCTGGGTGTTCCAGACGCCCTCCATGGCCGCCAGCTTGGTGGGCTGGTTCTCAGCCACGCTGCGGGCCGACTCCGGTCCGAAGACGAAGGCGTTGGCAAGGGCGAAGAGGATGAAGAACGGGAGGGCGATCGATAGCGCCGCCCGTCCCAGGTCGGCGAACTCCTTCTTCCTGAGGATGTACCAAGCGCCGACACTGGCCATGAAGGCGGCCCCGGCAGTCCAACTGGCGACGAAGACATGAAGGATGCGCGGGATGAAGGAAGGCGTGAAGACGACCTCCCAGAAGTCGGTCATGACCGCGCGCGTGGGCAAGGGCACATCCTGGACGTCGTAGCCCGCGGGCGTCTGCATCCACGAGTTGGCCATCACGATCCAGAGCGCGCTGAAGTGGGCACCGACCACCACCATCAGGCTGGCCAGGAACCACATCCGCGGGCCCAGGCGGTTACCACCGAAGAGCATCAGGCCCAGGAAGCCGCCTTCGAGGAAGAAGGCGAAGATGCCCTCCGCCGCCAGCAGCGAGCCGAAGACGTTGCCCACGAAGCGGGAGTACTCGGCCCAGTTCATGCCGAACTCGAATTCCATGACGACGCCGGTGGCGACGCCCATGGCGAAGACGATGCCGTAGATCTTGACCCAGAAGAACGACAGGCGACGCCACTTGGGATCGTGGTTGCGCAAGTACATGCCACTCACGAACAGCAACATCAGCCCGAGGCCCATGGAGAGTGGCGGGAAGATGAAGTGGTAGCTCGCTGTCAGCGTGAATTGCAGTCGAGCGAGCAGTTCGGCGTCCAAGCTCATCCTCCCCTAGGTCACTGGGCTCACGCGCGCATCGACGCTGCACCTGCCCATGCTCCGGTCATGGTGCGAGAGAGTCGGGCGTAGCGCCCGTGCCGTTCGGTCCATCCCTGGACAGGCCGTTCGTCCACGCTGGCGTCAAGCGCACCTGACAAGTCGCCGTTTGCCCCATCGACCGCCACGCGGCAAGCGGACGTGCCCGACGCGCGACATCCCGGCGCACGGACGCCCGGGAGCCAGTCAGACCTGGTGGAAGGTGGGCGGCGCTGCCCCGACCACGCCCCGGTCAGGTGACAGGGCGTAGGTCTTGGCCACGCCGTCGTTCATGATGAAGCAGCCGCTCTTGACGGGGCAGGCGGTACAGCCCTCATCGTCGAAGACGATCGCACGCAGCCTGCCGCGCGCGACGAGTGTCTCGAGCATGCCCTCGAGCGCCGACTCGTCGATACCCAGGTCGCGGCTGAGATCGAGCCAGGCACATGGGCCTGCCGGCGTTGCCGATGGCGGAGAGGATGGCGCGCAGCATCAGGCGTACCCCAGGAAGGTGCCGATCTGGAACACCAGCACCGCCAGCAGCCAGGCCAGGGCGAACTGGTAGAGCCCGGAGAAGGCTGCCCAGCGCCAGCCGAGTTCGCTCTTGATGGCTGCCAGCGTGGCCACGCAGGGGGTATAGACGAGAACGAACATGACAAAGGCGAAGGCTGCTAACGGCGTGAAGTTGGCCCCCAGTGCGTTGCTCAGCGCGGTCTCCTGCGGCTCGCCAGCCTGGCTCCGGGCAAGGTCCACGCCGGGGATGATGCTCAATGTCGAGCGCACCGCACCGTCGGCAGCTGCCACCAGCGAGGTGCCGATCTCCCGGAGGTCCTCGCCCACCGAGGGCGTGGGGCCATCGTTGGCGGCCGCCTCGTCACCCAGGTACGCCTGCGCCATAGAGGTCACCACCACCTCCTTGGCGATGAAACCCGTGACCAGCGCCCCAGAGGCTTCCCACGTGCCGAAGCCGGCCGGCGCGAACACCGGTGCGGCCACCGCGGCGACTTGGCCGAAGTAGCTGTCGCGCTGTTCTTCCACGCCCCAGGGCAGGCTCATCAGGAACCACAGTCCGACCGAGATGGCGAAGATCACGGTGCCGGCCTTGACCACGAACTCCTTGGTCTTCTGCCAGGTGTGGGTGGTGAGCGCCTTCATGGTCGGCACGCGGTACGGCGGCAACTCCAACGCGAACACCGAGTCGTCGCGATCTCGCAGGATCGTCCGCGACAGCACGACGGCGACGAGGCCCGCGATGAGGATGCCGATGACGTAGAGGCCGGTGATGACGGTCGCTGCGGCGGCGCCGAAGAAGGCCAGGCCGAAGACCACGTACACCGGCAGCCGAGCCGAGCAGGACATCAGCGGCACCAGCAGGCTGGTGAGGATGCGCTGGGTGCGATTCTCCAGCGTGCGCGTGGCATAGACCGCTGGCACGGCGCAGCCGAAGCCCAGCATCATCGGGATGAACGACTTGCCGTGCAGGCCGGTGAAGCGCATCACGCGGTCCATCACGAAGGCCACGCGCGCCATGTAGCCACTGTCCTCCAGGAGCGTCAGGAAGAGGTAGAGCACGACCAGGCCGGGCACGAAGACGAGCACCGCGCCGACACCGGCGATGACGCCATCGACAGCCAGCGAGACGAACCAGTCGGGCGCGGAGAAGAGCTCGAGCAGTCCCATGACCCAGCGCGTGACCGGGCCACTGATGACAGCGTCCACCCAGTCGAGGAAGTAGGCGGAGACCTCCACCACCAGCTTGAACACCACGAACATGACGGCGAAGAAGATAGGCAGGCCCAGCAGCCGGTTGGTCAGGACGCGATCGAGACGATCGGTGACGGTGTAGCGCGAGACGGCCGAGGTATCGACTACCGCTCGTACGACGCCGTGGACGTATCCGTAGCGAACGTCGGCGATGGCGATGTCGGCCGTGTCGCCGTGCATCGACTCGATGCGGGCTGCGCCCGCAACAGCGGCGGCGGCGAGATCCGCCCCACCTTCGACCGCGCCCACGCGCGCGACCAGATCCGCTTCGCCCTCCAGCAGCTTGAGCGCCAGCCAGCGTGGTCGATAGGAACCGGCGAGCACACGGTGCGACGTGATGCGATCGACGAGTGCGGCGATCTCAGCCTCGACCTCGGCACCGTAGTCGATGCGGAAGGGGGGATGGTCGGCGGCGTCGGCGAAGGTCGTCATGGCCGGTGTGAGCTAGGCGACCAGGCGGAGGCGGGTGTGTACCGCATCGACGGGTCCCACGAGGCCGATAGCGGCATCGAGCAACTGGCCCAGGCCGCGCGCACGATGCCCGACGGTCTCCACGATGGGTGTACGGCCGAGCAGCAGGCTGAGCCGTTCGAGGTCGATCTTGATGCCCTGTGACCGAGCGCTGTCGCTGACGTTGAGGGCCAACACCAGCGGGATACCCAGCTCGAGCAACTGCGCGGTGAGGTACAGATTGCGCTCGAGATTGGTGGCGTCGACGACGTCGATGACGGCATCCGCCTCGCCGCTCAACAGATAGTCGCGGGTGATGATCTCTTCGGGCGATAACGCGCTGAGACTGTAGGTGCCTGGCAGATCGACCAGTCGACCCACCGTGTCACCGCGGCTGAACGCACCCTCCATCTTGGACACGGTCTTGCCGGGCCAGTTGCCGACATGGTGTCGAGAACCGGTCAGCGCATTGAAGATGCTGGTCTTGCCGGCGTTGGGATTGCCGGCCAGGGCCAGCGTCAGCGGGCCGCTCACGCCGCGGTCGCCGTATCGTCGACGACGGCGAGTGCCTCCACCGTGATGGTCGCGGCCTCCCGTCGGCGGAGCGAGAGGTGATACCCCTTGACGATGAACTCGAGTGGGTCGCCCAGCGGCGCGGCGCGCTGGAGCGTGATCGTCTCACCACGCAGGACCCCCAGTTCCAGCAGCCTGCGTCGCGCTGTGGGCCGTCCTCCGACTCGCAGGATCCGCCCGGTCTGACCTCGGCCGAGTTCATCGAGTCGCACGATCGAGGCAGCGGCCGGGCAGTACTTGCGGCAGCGCCGCGGGACCGGACGCCCCATGGCGAAGGCGCGCGTGAGGAAGCGGCAGCTTCGGTGTTCGCAATCCTGATTGGGGGAGTCGGGATTTATATCCCCATTGCATAGGGACAGGCCACCGCTGGGTAGTGACGTGTGGCCGGTACACGGGGTCCCTTAGGCCCAAAGCCCAGATGCCTTGTAGAGAGTCATCAAGTGCGCTTGACAGGCGAGGAGGACGGGAGCTGCAGCCAGAAGCAGGCGCCGTGGGGCTCGACGTTCTCGGCACCCACGCTGCCGCCCTGGGCATCAGCCAGCGCGCGCACGATCGCGAGTCCAAGTCCCGACGAGCCGGAGGCTCGCTGCCGGGAAGGATCGGCGCGGTAGAAGCGTTCGAAGAGATGTGGCAGATCAGCGGCCGGGATCCCGGGCCCCGTGTCACGCACAGCGAGGCGCACACAGCCCTCCCCGGATCGGCCCTCAAGAACGACGCTGCCGCCCGATGGTGTGTGGTGCAGCGCGTTGTCCACCAGTGCGCCGAGCATCTGGCGTATCCGTTCGCGGTCAGCGCGAACCGCCAGGGGCTCAGCCGGCAGATCGACCTCCACCTTCACGCCACAAAGCTCACCGCGTGGCCCGAAGTCCTGGCCGACCGTACGCAGCACGCCAGCCGCATCGAAGGCGGCGCTGTCCAGCGGCAGCTGACCTGATTCGGCCAGGCTCACCATGCGCAGCTCGTCGACCACACGTGCGAGCAGTTGCGACTGTTCGCGCATGGTCCGCAGGTGCCGGTCGTCGTGTTGATAGACACCATCAAGGATGGCGGTGGTGGTGGCGTCGATCACGGTCAGCGGCGTCTTGAGCTCGTGCGCCACGTCCTGGAACAAGCGACGACGCGCCGCATCAGCGCGCTGCAGTGCCTCGGCCATGCTGTCGAACGAGCGGCCCAGGTCCCCGATCTCGTCGCCTCGAGCAGCCACGTTCGAGCGTCGTTCGAGGTCGCCGGCCGCGACGTCAGCAGCGGCGTCCCTGAGGCGACCCAGCGGGCGGACGAGCCGACCCGCCACGAGGATCCCCAGCAGCGAGGCTCCCGCGGCCGCCGCTGCCGCCACCAGCACGATGGCCGTCGTCGTGTCCTGCTGGGCTCGTCCCGGGCCACGTCCCTCTCGCGGGCCTGGACCGAGTCCCTGGCCCTGCCCGGCCCCCTCGCGAACGTCGTCGGCCGCGGCCTGCCGGAAGCCCTGGTCGACGATGGCCGGGGTCACGAGCGCGATGGCAGTAGCGGTGATGATGGCGACCAGCGCGAAGATCAGCGCCAGCCGGACGCGCAGGCTCACCGTCGGGACGCGCGGTAGCCGACGCCACGCACGGTCTCGATGTAGTCGCCGCCACTCGCCGGCTGACCGAGCTTGCGGCGGAGGTTCTTGACGTGGCTATCGATGGTGCGGTCCTCGGCCTCGAAGGCTTCTCCGAAGATGTGCTCACCCAGCTGCCCTCGACCGAGCACCGCGCCCGGCCGCTGGGCCAGCGTCACAAGCAGGTCGAACTCGACCCGCGTGAGGGCGATGGTGTCGTCGCCGCGCCGTACCTCGCGGGCATCGGTATCGATGACGAGGTCGAGGAAATCACGCGGCGCAGTGGCACCGCGAGGCTGTTCCACGCGACGCAGGACGGCCCCGATGCGGGCCACCAACTCGCGTGGCTCGAAGGGCTTGGTGAGGTAGTCGTCCGCACCCATCTCCAGTCCCGCCACGCGGTCGATGACATCGTCGCGAGCAGTCAGCATGATCACGGCGCCGGTGATGCCGTCGGTGCGCAGTTGCCGCAACACCTCGAAGCCGGAGCGACCCGGCAGCATCACATCCAGGACCAGGACGTCCGGCCGAGTCGAGCACGCCAACTCGTAGGCCTGGTCGCCGTCGGCGGCGGTCTCGACCAGGTGACCCTCTCGGACGAGGTAGGCACTGACGACCTCGGTGATGTGGGGTTCGTCGTCGACGACGAGGATGCGAGCCATGGGATGTCGATGGTACGTCGAAGGCCGGGGTCAGCCCCGGCCTTCGATGCAGGCAGGTCGTCCGCTGGGCGGCGGGCTTCCTAGGAGAGACTCTCGAATGCCGCCTGGTGGTGCCCGCTCGCAGTCTGCAGGTGCGAGTACATGCCGGAGACGTCGGGCGCGGACGACCCCAGCTCGGCCAGGCGCCCCTCGAGGTCGGCGATGTCGGTCACTTCGATGTCGACAGCCGCGGCCAGGGCGCCCTCAAGGCTCTCGGAACCACGAGCGATCAGGTCTGCATACAGCTGCTGGAGGGCGTCGTCACTGAACAGGCCCTCGGTCAGGTCAGCGGTAGGATCGTCGATACCGTAGCGCTCGAGCACGGTCTGCACCGCGAGATAGTGGCGCGACTCGGATGTGGCGATGCGCTCGAAGGCGGGCACATCGTAGAGGTCGGCGAAGGCCGAGTAGACGTCGTGGGCAAGCTTTTCCTCGTTGGCCATGTACAGCAGGCCCTCGATGTCGGCATCAAGGAGCGTGCCCATCTCGAGTTGACACTCGTCGCACTCTCCCGGGCCGCGCGACGCATCAACGTCCTGGCCACGGCCGGCTCCGGCCTGCCTGCCCAGGTTGGCACCGGTGTCGCCGAGGCTACCGCGAGCCTGACTGCCGCCCGCGCGAGCCTGGACACCCAGACCACCACCACCGGCGTTTGCCTGCGTGCCGATCTGCTGGGCAGCGCCGTCTCGAGCCCTTGCGCGTCCCTGTGTGCCATCTGCGGAGGCGTCGCGGACACGTAGCTGCTGCGCCGCCTGGATCGGCGTCGTTGACGCAGTCGCCGCCACAGTCGGCGGGCGGCGCTGGGACCTCTGCCCAGGACGGCGGTTGGCGCGAAAGCACTGGCGGTCAGAGCCAGCGTGGCCGAGATGGCCAGGATGGTGCGGGGGGAGCGGATCTGCATCGGTCGGTTCTCCGTGTAGGTTGGACGCCGGGGCGCCTCGTTGGTCGTGTGCCATCACCATGGGGGACGTGTTCGGAGTGGCCGTGGACCAAGGATGGAGATTGCGTGGAGATGCTGGCCTCAGGCGTGCGGCCAACCCTTCACGTAGCGCAGCTGATCAGGCATCGTGAGGGTGTGCCGGCGAGCAGCGTGGACACGGTCGATGGCGTCGCTGGCGCCCACCCCTGCCTCCCGCAGGAGACAGGCAGCGGTCATGCCGGAACGATCGAGGCCGCCGCGACAGGCGATGGCCAGCGTTTCTCCCGAGCGTACGCGCTCGACGAGGCCGGCCAGCAACTCGCGATAGGAACGGTGATCGGTCGGCGGTTCGGGATCGACGATGGGGAATCGGATCAGCTCCACGCCGTGGGCAGGCACGACCGCAGCCACGTCGCCAGCGCGGCATCGCACCAGCTCGTGGTCTTCGACGAGGAGCAGTAACAGGTCCACACCCTCCTCCTGGAGGCGGGCGGCGTCGCTGTCGAGGTCACGCCAGTGGGGACCGCTGTAGTAGCCCAGGTAGCGCTTGCCCGGCAGGAACGTGATGCCCGCCCTGCCGCCGGCTGCATCCAGACCGGTGCCCGCGAGTGCCATGAAGTCGACCCGCAGCGGCTTGCGGCTCGAGGTTCGCCAGGGCGTGCCATCCCACTCCGACGCGTCGGTCTCGATCAGCCTGTCAGCCAGCCCCTGCGGGATGTGGCGGTCCCGTAGTCCGCGCTGCCAGGCCGACGGGATATCGCCGATGCCGAAGTGCACCCCGGCCAGACCACCGGCGATGGCGGCCGTGGTGTCGGTGTCGTTGCCATATGCCACCGCCCGGATGACCGTGGTGGCGTAGTCATCGGCTCCGGCGAACGCGTCCCAAGCCGACCAGAAGCTATCGGCGACTCGCCCGCCGCCCTTGCGCCCGGGCCAGCCCTCGAAGCGGTCGAGCGCAGCGACCGCATCGGCTGGATCAGGGGCATCTTGCGAACCGGGCAGACCCCGGCGGCCCAGGATCTCGCGCAAGCCGACCCTCGACTCGGTGAGCGCACGAGGACGGTCCTCCCTCCCCTCCAGCAAGCGGCGGATGACGAGCACATAGAGGGCACAGGCGATCTGGGCCTCCGCGCTGCCGTGCGTGACGCGCGAGGCGCGGATGGTCTTGTCGATCAACTCCTCGTCATCCACGTCACGCAGGACGAGGGGAAGCGGCATGACTCGCATCAGCGAGCCGTTGCCCAGGGCGTCGACCCTGCCGGCGGACTCTGGAGGGCTACCCGATCGCAGTGCGCGCAGCGCCTGGGAGGTGGCAGCGCCGATGTCAAAGACGATGCCGCCGGGTGCGTAGGCGCCCTGCTCTCTCCAGGCCAGGGCACGCGTCGCCTGGTCGGCAGTGTCGAACCCCGTCTGCAGCAGGGAGTCGAGCAGCGCCAGCATCAGGGCGCCATCGTCGCTCCACGTTCCCGGTGGCTGGTCGTGGGTGCCGTGACCGCGCCACTCGATGCTGCCGATGGCGGCCGCGTCCTGGAACTCGTAGGGCACGCCCAGTGCATCGCCGCACAGATGCCCGTAGACCCCGCCCTCGAGGCGCTCCGGCAGGAGCATGTGGCCATCTGCCCCTCGCGTTCGCCACGCCTGGCGAATGGCCCTGCGCCAGGGTGTTCGCCGCAGCCTGGACCAGAAGACGGCAGCGTCCGACGACCGCTGCTCGCCCGACATGCTGGCCGCCTGCTGCGGCTAGACCTCCCGGGGGACCTGGCGGAGGAGGCGGCAGGTGGCCCCGAAGAACTTGTGGAAGCCGTCCGCGGTCTGGCCATACCAGAGTGGGCAGCTCACCAGCGCGGTGATGCCGTTGTCGCGACAGAACCGGTGAGCTTCCTCCGAGTAGCTGCCGGCACCGAAGTTCTTGTGGATCCAGACCTTGTCGATGCCCAGCTCCTTGCACTCTTGCGCCACTGACAGCGAGGCCTTGGGGTTGGTCGCGATGACCACGCCATCCACGCCGCCCGGGATGTCCTTGAGGCTGTGGTAGCAGGTGTCGCCCATGACCTCGTCGGCATTGGGGTTGACGGCAAAGACCTCGTAGCCGCGCTCCTTGAACCGCGAGTAGATGCCGTTGCTCGCGTGGGCGCCCCCTGGGTTGCGCGAGACACCGGCCACGGCGATGCGCTTCTGGGACAGGAACTCGTCGACAGCCTGGTCGATGCTGGGCATGATCACTCTCCTGCGAACTGCTTGGGCGTCCGCGGCTACCGCGCCGACGCGGCCAGATTCAGGATTAACGGAACGAACGGGCCCAGACAGTGCCGTTGCGCCCCCATGCGGCGTGCCGTTGGCCGGGTGGCGCACTCATCGGCGCTGGGTATGGTCGCAGCGGTAGCACCACGTTTGTGACCGGTAACAGGAGGAGGACGTACATGCGCACCGTGCTGAAGACGCTGCTGGTCATCGTCGTGGCCGCCATCGCGGCCCGGCTGGCGAGCTTGACGGTCTCCCGTCAGCTGGATGAGGGCAGTGAAGTCAGCGACGAGGTCAGCCGCACGGTCGTCATGAACGGTCTGGACTTCCGCAGCCGGGCCCGCGGTCTGCGCTCGGGCCAGGTCCGCGTGCTGCTCGGTGGCGCCCGGCTGGACCTGCGCGAGGCGACGCTCGATCCGGGCGGAGCACGATTCGCGATCGAGAACACGCTGGGCGGTGTCCTGCTGGTAGTGCCGGCCTCCTGGGCGGTGACGGTCGATGAGGAGATCATCGGCGGTGGCGAGGCCAAGGTCGACGTGACGGCCCTGGACGATCTACCCGAGGACGCGCCGCGCCTGACGGTCGAGCTGGTCACGCGCTTCGCGGGAAGTGTCGTATCGACAGAGGGCGTTGGCGTCTAGCGGGACTCCTCTGGCCGCAGATCGACGCCGACCGGGTCAAGGTCCAGTTCCCGGGCGAACGCCTCCGCCATGGCCCGGTACCCCAAGGGGTTGGGATGGCGGTCTGGGCCCAACGGCGGTAGCTGACACTGCCACGTGCGCTCGCAGAGCAGTGCCACGTTGCGCGGCACTTCCCCCAAGCCAGCCATCGGCACGAGCGTGTCCCAGTCATCCATCGCGAAGGCAGCCGCCACATCTGCCATCGGCATCCCGGCCGCGCCGTAGATGTTCGCCAGCGCGTCGTTGACCATCTGCATGGCCACCACCGACTGACCCGCCACGATCCGCGTGTCGTCCTCGAACCACATCGTCAGGAAGGGGTCGTAGATGTTCATACCCAAGATGGGAACGTCGGGGGCAGCGTCCCGCAGCTCGGCCAGGATCGGCGGCAGCCGACGCTTGATGTTGTCGAGGCCGGCGAAGACGCAGAGAGGGCTGTCATCGCAGGGGAAGTCGTTGAAGCCGATATCGATGGTGATGAACGCGAGCGCATCACGATGCGCTTCGATGAAGTCCAGGCCTTCGGCCAGTTGGCTTCCGCGATCGTAGTGGCAACGGCCGTTGTCCAGCCGGATGGTCTCAGTGTCCTCTCCCGGGCAGGCGAGCTTGACCATCTGCAGGTCGGGATACTGCTGACGGGCCATCAGCCACAGCTGCTCCGGATATCCGGCCTGCGTCATGTGGTCGTCCTCAGGGTCGCCGACGGGCTGATAGCCGGCGGCGAGCGAATCCCCCAGGGCGAGGTACCAGGTGGTGTCACCGACCGGCTCGACGACGGGGTCGGCGGCTGACGCGGGGATCGCCAGAGCGGCCATGAGCAGGGCTGCGACCAAGGCTCGCATGCTGCACCTCCGAGGACAGCCTCCAGTCGAGCGTGCAGCCGCGGCAAGTGCCGAAGGGCCTGCCATCAGAGACGGAACCTGCGGGCGGACGAGGACGCACAGAGTGAGTAGGGCGTCGCGAATGAGACGACGTCACACAGCAGCGGGGCGATGCGCGGTGCATCGCGCGGAGCCCCGCACCCCGCGCCATCGCCACACCGACGTCAGTGGCAAGCGCGCGGAACACGAAGGGGGCTCCTCATGTTGTCATCCGTCGGCGCGATCACACGTCGCGCACTCCTCGCCACACTCGTGGCGGTGCTGGGCCTGAGCACAGTCGCAGCCGCCGCCCCAGCCACCCTCGATGAACTGGTCGCCCTGAACCTGCGCGCCTGGTCGGGCGAACCGGAGCTGCTCGCCGAGACCTATGCTCCCGACGGGGTGCATACGGCGACCTTCTACGACCGCACCAACGAATACGTCGGACCCGATCGGATCGCCGCGGTCGCCGGATACGGCAGCCCCGAGATGTTCGGCCCGCGCATCGACATCAAGCTCGACGAGGGTGACTGGCGCTGGGCCAGCTTCCTCTCGCTGGCTGGCGGCACTGCCTGCCTGTGGCATGCCGTCGACGGGCAGATCGTCCGCCACGACTGCATGGTTCCCGAGAAGAGCTACGAGAGCCGCCCGGCGGCTGGCGTGACGACCGATCCGGACACGCTGGCAGCCATCGCCGAGCTCGAGGCGCGACTCGGCGGAGCGTGGGGCCGGGAGGGCAGCCTCGAGGCGCTCGAAGCGGTCTACGCGCCCGATGCCGTCCACATGACGCGCTCCTTCGACACCACCAGGACCTACACGGGCCCCGCCGAGATCGCCAGCGTCGCCCTCCTGGGCGGCTCCATCGAAGCGATCGGGGACATCGTCGCCTTCGAGGCGCCTCCGGGCGAGCTGGCCTGGGCCGAAGTGGACAGCCTTGCCGGTGGGACGGTCTGCCTCTTCCATGCCGTCGATGGCATGGTCACGCGCCACGACTGCGTCCTGCCGATCCACATGTGACGCCGGGGGACGCCGGACGCCCGCGGTCGGGTGCTGGCGCCCCCGTCGGTCGGATGGACGAAATCGGAACCCTGCTGCGATGGACACCGCACATACGATTCAGTGGCAGCGCCGTTGGCGGTGCCCATCGCGTGGGGGAGCATGTGGACGACCAGATGGTGGCCCAGGCTCAAGGGGGCGATCGGGACGCGTTCGAGCAGATCGTGAACGTCTCGTTCGACCGCTGCCACGGTGTCGCCATGCGACTCCTGCGTGACCGACAGGCGGCGGAGGATGCGGTCCAGCAAGCGATGGTGAACATCTGGCGTGACCTTGCCCCGCCTCCGCGACCCATCGCGCTACGACGCCTGGTCGTACAAGCTGCTCCTCCGCGCCTGCTACGCCGAGTACCACAGGACTCCCCGCTGGATGCCCGCCATCGGGGACGGCACGACGGTCGAGCCGCGCGCCGGTGACGACTACGGGGCCGTCATCGACCGGGACCAGCTGGAGCGCGGCTTCCGACGCCTCTCGATGGACCACCGAGCCGTTGTGGTGCTGCATCACTACCTGGACCTGCCCCTCGATCAGGTTGCGAGCGTCCTCGAGGTCCCCGTGGGGACCGTCAAGTCGAGACTCCATCGCGCCCTCGCCGAGATGCGGTCGGCCCTGGAGGCCGATGCCAGACCGGTTCGGCTCCAAGGCTCGGCCCAAGAGCCCCACTACACGACCTCGCCGAAGAGCGGTGAGCGGAGGGCGGTCCGATGACCACGCGCGTGCCGGACGATCGGGACATGGGCGAGGTCGTGCGCAGCTGGATGCTGGATGAGGACGAGCCCACGGCGGACCGGAACAGGCAGATCGGCCGCATCATGGGACGCGTCGACGAGACCCGGCAACGGCGCCGACTGTGGCCTCGGAACCCTTTCGAGCACCGCGCGATGCACCGCGCGACCGGTACCAATGAGACGATGGGCTCGACGTCGTCGACCGTGGGGGCGATCGCCGTCCTGACGCCGGTGCGGGCGATGGCAGCGCTGGCGGTCTTCGTGCTCGTCGGTTCGATGGTTCTCTACGCAGCCGCGCGCGTCCCACCGCCACTGCTGATGCCTGGCGCCGCCCCAGCCACCCTCGATGAACTGGTCGCCCTGAACCTGCGCGCCTGGTCGGGCGAACCGGAGCTGCTCGCCGAGACCTATGCTCCCGACGGGGTGCATACGGCGACCTTCTACGACCGCACCAACGAATACGTCGGACCCGATCGGATCGCCGCGGTCGCCGGATACGGCAGCCCCGAGATGTTCGGCCCGCGCATCGACATCAAGCTCGACGAGGGTGACTGGCGCTGGGCCAGCTTCCTCTCGCTGGCTGGCGGCACTGCCTGCCTGTGGCATGCCGTCGACGGGCAGATCGTCCGCCACGACTGCATGGTTCCCGAGAAGAGCTACGAGAGCCGCCCGGCGGCTGGCGTGACGACCGATCCGGACACGCTGGCAGCCATCGCCGAGCTCGAGGCGCGACTCGGCGGAGCGTGGGGCCGGGAGGGCAGCCTCGAGGCGCTCGAAGCGGTCTACGCGCCCGATGCCGTCCACATGACGCGCTCCTTCGACACCACCAGGACCTACACGGGCCCCGCCGAGATCGCCAGCGTCGCCCTCCTGGGCGGCTCCATCGAAGCGATCGGGGACATCGTCGCCTTCGAGGCGCCTCCGGGCGAGCTGGCCTGGGCCGAAGTGGACAGCCTTGCCGGTGGGACGGTCTGCCTCTTCCATGCCGTCGATGGCATGGTCACGCGCCACGACTGCGTCCTGCCGATCCACATGTGACGCCGGGGGACGCCGGACGCCCGCGGTCGGGTGCTGGCGCCCCCGTCGGTCGGATGGACGAAATCGGCTGGCAACATGCGAGCGCGGCGCCTACTCGTCGGTGACGGGGTCCGCGTTCGGGGCATCGGTCGGGCGAGACTGCGTCGTCTCCTCCGTCGCCATCCCCGTATCGCGCGTCAGGAACAGCTGCCACTCGAGGTCCCCACTGTCCTCGACCGAGACGACGATGGGTGCGCTGGGCATGGTCACGCCGAATGAGGTGAAGTCGACCGGCAGCGTGCCCACCACCACGACGACGTCGCCGACGCGCTGACCGGTCAGCTCCAGCGTCACCTCCTGGGACACGTCGCGGATGGTCAGGCTACCGGGAAGGCTGGCAGTGAAGGGTTCTCCCTCGACGGGCACGACCCCCAGGTCCACGGGACCGCTGAAGGTGAACGACGCGGTCGGGAAGTCGCCCGTACCGAGCGCTCGCTGGATGGCGTCATCGCGACGGGGGCGGTCACTGATGATGGCGGTGAGGTCAGCCTCGATGGTGGCACCCTCGATGACGGTGCCGACAGCTTCGAGATGGCCGCTGACGGCGGGTGTACGCCCGACCGCCTGGACCTCGCCCCCGGGGTTCAGCACCTCGGCGACACGGAACCCGACCCAGGAGCTGCTGAATCGCTCGAAGTCGCCGATCTCGGTGTCGACCGTCCAGGTGCCGTCGATGCCGCTACTCCCTTCGCCCCCTGGGGTGGGCGGAGGCGTCGCATCCTGGGCATAGGCGGCGGACGTGCCCAGAAGGAGAGCCGCGCCAAGGGCGAGGGCAGCCACGGGCACCAGGTGCAGGCTGCGCAGCGGGTCGATGTGGAGGACTCGGGCCTTGCTCACGGAAGATCTCCTGTTGTGGACGGCTGGAGAGTCGGAGCATATGCGCCATCGGTACCGACGGTGT
Source organism: uncultured Chloroflexia bacterium (assembly GCA_963724095.1). GTDB lineage: Bacteria > Chloroflexota > Limnocylindria > Limnocylindrales > CSP1-4 > JAFMJV01. The sequence continues at coordinate 736,136 of CAVRTH010000019.1, read as the reverse complement.
TACCGCGCCCGGTGAGCGCTTGCTCGGTCAGTCGGCCCTGGCCGAAGCCGCAGGCGCGCGCTCCAGCAGATCGGAAGACCATGGAGCCGGCGGTGACAGGATCAGCTGCGCCATGCCAAGCACATATGGCTCGTAGGCCAGACGGAGCTCGGCGAAGGCGCCCCAGGCGGCATCGAGGTCTTCGACCAACGGAACGCCCTCTGCGGCGAGCCGACTGACCTCGTGGTCGAAGTCGGCGCGTGTGAGGCGCAGGTCGGCCACGTCAACCGCGTCCGGTCGCACGAAGAAGAGGTGGGCGATGCTGACGATGGCCTCCACGCCGGCCCGGTAGGTCATCTCCGCGCGGACCGACGACGGTGCTGCGATGAGCACGTTGCGCAGGACCGCCGCGTCCAGCATGGCAGTGGCGGCCGTCAACCAGGAGCGCTGTGAACGCGGAGAGCGGAAGAAGTTGAGCGGTGGTTCTGACGTCTGCGTCTCCCCCAGCGCGATGAGCCAGTGGCCCCAGTCGAGCCACATGTCATCGAGTCGGCTGGTGTCGCTGCCGAGGACCAGGTGGCGGACCAGGTCGGGACCATGCGCCACGCCACCGCTCTTGATGCTGACGTCTGCCACGGTGACCTCGCGACGCGAGAAGAGTCCGTAGATGGTGGGCAGATAGGAGATCAGCAGGGCCACCACGCCAAGTCCGAGGATGCCGGCGATGATGGCCATGGTCTCGTGGACGGGCGACGCCGGTGGCGTGAAGCCCAGGGTGGTGAAGGAAGACCCGGCAAGTACCAGGGCACGGCCGATGGCGATCTCACCGGTCGCGTCGAACAGCAGGGCAAAGCCGAAGATGATGCCGACGGCCCACGCCAGCGCCATCGTCAGCAGACCAAGCGGAGCATGCACGCTCAAGACAAGCTCCCGGTCTGCCCGGCGTAACAGCTTCGCCAGCCCCAAGAGGAAGGAGCGCAAGCCCAGAAAGATCGCCTGCGTTAGCGGGTCGAAGGCTGCACGCGGCAGCACCACGGTCCGGAACGCGGAGCTCAGTGACAAGAAGATGAGCAGCAGCCCTAGAACCATCTCGACGGCGGACTCGAGGTTCATGCCCGCTAGCCTGCCATGCTGATCGACTGGCGTCACGGCGATATCACCGAGGGGCGAACGGCACCGCTACCCCTCAGCCAAGCACCGGAGATGTCCATGGCCCGACTCGAACCGCTTTCGCTCGACGGCTTCCTCAATCGCTGGAACGACTCGCTCGCGACGCCACGGGAGGGATCGGTGGTGGTGGTGGCGCAGGACGCCATCGGCGACAAGGGCTGGACTCGCGGCAAGCAGGTCCAGCGGCCGCGTCTTCAGCCTCGGCCGGTTGCATCGTCGGACAGCAGCACTGGGTCGCTGAGCGCCAGGTCCTCCTCGAGACGGCGTTGAGGGGTGATGCCGGACTCGGCGAGGATCCGGTGATGGCGACGGACGGCACCTTCCGGAGTCAGCTCTCCGCGGAGCACGAGCGGCATCGGCTCGACCAGCTCCAGCTGTGACGCGGCGCCCTGGATCTTGCGCCCGAAGAGCGCGACGCGCCCTCCGCATGCCTCGCTGCGATGGAGTAGCTCGAACGTGTCTCGCGTCGTTCCGGCATTCCCGCCAAGGACCCCGACCACCAGCGAAGGATCGTGTTCGACCAGCTCGTCGAGCGCTGCAGCGCCGTTTCAGGCCACCTTCAGGAAGACCGGACATTGCGCTGCGGTGATCCCGGCGAGCACGCGGATGCGCCGCGATCGAGCCAGATGTCCATCGTGTCATTGGCTCTGATCGCCAGGGTGATTCCTTCGTCGAGCGAGCCACTTGCCACCAGCCGCTCGCCGTTGGATGCGGATGTCAGGACGATATCGAGAATGCCGTGGCCCACCAGCGTGTGCATGGCGGCAAGGTACGAGCCGCGTGTGCGGAAGTACCCGGGTCCCGCCGAGCCATCTTCACGCTCGGGCACATCAGGCAACGTTCCTGCTGCCGCCAACACGAAGCCCATGTCCGCATCCTTGGCATGCGCGAGCACGAAATCCTCTGGTGCATAGCGGCCCGCGGCGCGCCATGCAGCTACGCGGCTGCGCGAGCCGCAGCCGGCAGTGACATCTCCTCGTCGGTCATCTGCGCCGGTGTGGCGCCGGTCATGATGGCCACCGCCTCCGTCATCGTGTGCGACTGCGGTGTGACGACCGCGACGCGCCGCCCCAGGCGATGGATATGGATGCGGTCCGAGACCTCGAAGACGTGCGGCATGTTGTGGCTGATGAGGATGACCGGGATGCCCCTGTCCCGGACGTCGCGGATGAGCCTGAGCACCTTCTGCGACTCCTTGACGCCAAGGGCCGCGGTGGGCTCGTCCATGATGATCACACGTTGGCCGAAGGCCGCCGCCCTGGCCACAGCGACGCCCTGCCGTTGGCCGCCCGAGAGTGTCTCCACGGCCTGGCTCATGTCCTGGATGGTGAGCAACCCCAGATCGGACATCTCCTTGCGCGCGGCCTCGCGCATGCCGCTGAGGTCGAGCATGCGGAAGACCGAGCCGAGGATGCCCGGCTTGCGCCTCTCCCGACCCAGGAAGAGGTTCGTACCGATATCGAGTGCTGGACAGATGGCGAGCGTCTGGTACACCGTCTCGATGCCGGAGGCCATCGAATCGCCCGGCGAATGCAGGCGGACCAGCTCCCCGTTGATGAAGATCTCGCCCTCATCGGGGATGACTGCGCCACTGAAGCACTTGATGAGCGTGGATTTTCCGGCGCCATTGTCGCCGATGACCCCCAGCACCTCCCCCGGATAGAGCTCGAGGTTGGCGCCGTCGAGCGCGACGACGCGGCCGTAGTTCTTGACCAGCCCTCTCGCCTGCAGCGTGGGCGTCGGGATGTCGTTGGTCGTGGCGACGGTCATGCGCTCACCCTCCGGATCCATTGGTCGAGTGTCACCGCGACGATGACGAGCACGCCGATGGTGAAGTCCTGCCACAGCGGATCGAAGCCCGCGAGGCTCAGCCCGTTGCGGGCCATGCCCACGATGATGGCTCCGATCAGGGTGCCGATGACCACGCCCCGGCCACCGAAGAGGCTGGTGCCGCCGATGACGACGGCGGTGATGGTATCGAGGTTGTAGCCGATGCCGACCTGGGGGCTCGCTGCGCCGATGCGGCCGATGAGGAACCAGGCTCCGATGCCGTAGATGGTACCGGCAACCGCATAGACCGAGACGAGCACGCGATCGACCTTGATGCCGGTGAGCCGGGTGGCCTCGGGGTCGTCGCCGGTCGCGTAGATGTGACGACCCCAGGCGGTATAGCGCAGGACGTAGGCCATGATGGCGTACAACACGAGCATGCCCAGCGAGGCGAACGGGATGGGCGTGTCGATGAATGGGACTTCGATGGTGCCATCCCTGCCCGCCAGCGCGGTCAGCAGCGGATCCATGTCCCGTCCACGGATGGTGGTCGAGGCTGAGACGTACAGGTTGAGGGCGAAGAAGATGCTGAGCGTGCCCAGCGTGACGATGAAGGGCGGGAGTCGCAGCCGCGTGATGAGCAGGCCGTTGAGCAGGCCGCACGCAGTGCCGAAGCTGAATCCGACGAGCACGGCGGCGAAGCCGGGCACGCCGTAGTCTGCAGACAGCTTGGCCATGATGACCGAGACGAAGACGGTGATGGCCCCGACCGAGAGGTCGATACCGGCAGTCAGGATGATGATGGTCTGGCCGATAGCCAGCGTGCCCACGACCGTGACCTGCTGGATGATCAGGCTCATGTTGAACGGCTGCAGGAACCGGTCGGACATGAAGCTGAACGCGATCAGCATCACGACCAGCACGAACAGCGGCCCGAGCGCCGGGTAGCGGTGCAGGATGCGCTGGACGCGCTGCAGGGCCGTCGGTCGCTGCCGATCCTGTTCCGAGATCTCGCCGGCGACGTCGGCGGCGGTCAGTTCGGCTCGAATCGAATCCTGGTCGCGGTCCGCCTGGCCGCTCATGCCGTACCCCTCATCACTGTGCCCTCTCCGGGTGTCGTGTGCGCAACTCCAAGAGTAGATGATAGATATGTGAACGGGGTGGCTGTGAGGCCACCCCGTTCGACTGTGCTAGCGGGCGATTACGCGGTGCCCCAGCAGTTCTCGAGACCCCAGGTGGAGTCCTGGGAGGGAACGCCTTCCTGCGGGTCGTTGGTGATGAGCTCGACGCCCGTGTTGTAGATGTCGTTACCCTCGACGTAGTACGGGCTGTCCTGCGGGGTCGGAAGCTCACCGGTCATTGCGTTGCGCACGGCCCAGTCGACGCTGAGCTCGGCCATGCGGGACGGGAACTGCATCGATGTGGCATCGATGATGCCGTTCTGCAGATCGGTCACGCCGGCGCAACCGCCGTCCACCGAGACGACGAGCACGTCGTCAGCCGTCTTGCCTGCGGCCTCGAGGGCCTGCATGGCACCGGCCGCGGTGGGCTCGTTGATGGTGTAGAGGACGTTGATGTCCGGGTTCGCCTGGAGCAGCAGCTCCATCGCCGCCAGGCCACCCTCCTGGTTGCCGTGGCCGATCTCCTGGCCGACGATGCGGGGATCGGTCTCGTCACCCCACTTGTTGATGTCGCCGACGTCGATGCCGAAGCCCTGCATGAAGCCCTGGTTGCGCTGCACGCCGACCACCGGCTGGGACGGGTCGATGTTGATGAACGCGATCTTGGCGTCCGCTGCCGCGTCGCCGAGCTTGGCCTTGGCCCACTCGCCGATGAGCAGACCGGCCTGGAAGTTGTCGGTGGCGAAGGTCATGTCAACCGCATCGGGCGGGTCGGTCTTGGTGTCGACGGCGATCGTCATGAGGCCCGCTGCACGTGCCTGTTCGATGGCCGGCGTGACACCGGCGTTGGCCGGCGCGATGATGATGGTGTTCGCGCCACGGGAGATGGCGTTCTCGATGCAAGTGGTCTGGCCCTCGGGGTCAGGATCCTGGACACCCCAGCAGGCGTGCAGGTTGGCCCCGAGCTTCTTGGCCTCGGCGGTGGCGGCGTTGATCTGCCAGACCCAGAAGGGGTTGATGTTCTCCTTGACGACGTACTCGATGTCGACGCCGGTGCCGTCGAGCGCCATGTCACTAGCGGCAGGCGACTCGTCCTGTGCGAGAGCCGCTGAACCAGCGAACATCCCGGCGGTAAGCGCCACGCTCGCGGCGAGCACGCTGAGCCGCATGTAGCGGCTTCGGTTATAGGTCATCGCCTCTGCGATCCTCCTTGTTCCTCCACGCTGCCTGTGTGACAGCTTCCTCGCGTTGTCATCCGACAACGTTGTCTAGCACGGTAGTCCTCGCCCAGTAGCGATGTCAACCGGATGCAGGCTTGTTCTCTGCCGATCGATGTCATATCGTTCGCGCGATGGCGCACGACGGGCAGACAACGTTGTCAGCGAGCTACGGCGGCAGGCCTCAGCGGCGCCGCGCCACCATGCGGGACGTGGCGGCCCTGGCCGGCGTCAGCATCAAGACCGTGTCACGCGTGGTGAACCGTGAGGCTGGGGTCTCGATGGACCTTGTCGAACGCGTGGAGGTCGCGGCGCAACGACTGCACTACCGGCCCGACCTGGCGGCCTCCAACCTCCGCCGCGGGCGCCCGGCCGCCGCGCTGGGGCTGATGCTCAAGAACGTCGCCAACCCCTACTCCGGATCGATCCACCGCGCCATCGACGATGCCGCGGACGGACGCCATCTGGCCGTGCTGGCAACCAGCATCGACGAGGATCCGGTGCGTGAGCGCGAGGTCGCGCGCACCATGATCCAGCGACGAGTCGACGGCCTGGTCATCGTCCCCACGGGCACCGACCAGTCCTACCTGCGTGCCGACATCCAGGCCGGGCTGGCGACGGTCTTCGTCGACCGACCCCCGGCCTTCCTCGATGCGGACACAGTGCTGGCGACCAACCGGGCTGGCGCCCGCGAAGCCGTCGAGCACCTCATCACGGTGGGCCACCGGCGCATCGCCTTCCTGGGAGACCTGACCGCCATCGCTACCGCCCGAGACCGCTACAAGGGCTACCTCGATGCCCTCCTGAGAGCCGGGATCGAGGTCGATGAGCGCATCGTCCGCATGGACCTGCACACAAAGGACGCAGCACAGCAGGCCGCCGAGAGCCTTCTCAAGATGCCCGGACATGCCGGGCCCACTGCCTTCTTTGCGAGCCAGAACCTCATCACCATCGGGGCCATCCACGCGCTGCATCTTCATGACCTGCAGCACGTGCTGGCGCTCGTCGGCTTCGACGACATCGAGCTGGCAGGCATGCTCGACCCGGGTGTCACGGTGGTGGCCCAGGATCCATACGCGATCGGCCGGGCTGCGGCGGAGCTCCTGTTCGCGCGACTCGACGGCTACAGCGGCCCCAGTCAGCACCGCACGATCTCGACGCGCCTGGTGATGCGCGGCTCGGGTGAGATCCGGCCGCGGGAGATCGCGACGTCGATGCAGCGTCGGCGCAGGGGGGGCGACTCGGTCGACTCAGGCCACGGGCATCAGGCGTCGACCAAGCTCTGATCGAGGGCGACTCGGGCTGCCTCGGTGCGAGTCGAGACGCCGAGCTTGCCCAGGATGTTGCTGACATGGACACCGGCGGTGGACTCGCTGATGAAGAGATTCCCGGCGATCTCGCGATTGGTGCGGCCGGCTGCTACCTCGCGCAACACCTCTCGCTCCCGGGGAGTGAGGCCGTAGGCAGCAGCAGGCGCTGACGCAGTCGTCCCAGCCGACGTGCGCAAGCGGGTCCGGAGGCGGCGCGCCATGGTGTCGAGGTGAGCCAGCAGCGGTCTGGCCTCCAACTCCGAGGCGATGCGATGCGACTCCCGCATGGCGGCGACTGCCCGCTCCCGGTCGCCACGTAGCTCGGCGACTTCCGCCTCGCGCCAGTGGGCGAGAGCTGCGCGGAACGGTCGCCCGATCTCGGCCCAGGCATCGGCGAGCGATCGCCAGGCCTGGATGTCTGACGAACCGTTCATCCGCTCACGCTCTGCATCCACTTGCTGGCGGTTGAGCTCGAGCACGCGAGCGAGTCGGCTGCCCGGCTCTCCGAGCTGGTCCTGCCACGTGCGCGCCATCTCGACCACACGATCCATGCGCTCCTCAGCGATCCTGGCCGCCTCTGCATCGCCAGTTGCGAGCGCCATGCGTCCCACCTCGGCCAGTGGCCAGGCCGCGACTCGGGCCAGTTCGCTGTAGGCCAGCCCGGCATCGGCGATGGGGACCAGCTGGAGGCCCTCCCAGGCGATCTCGGCGGCTTCCTGGTGGCGCCCGGCGAACGCGGCCAGCTGGATGCCTCCCTGGTAGATGGTGCCAAGGACGTCGCTGGAGGGTCCTTGCGTCACGTTCGCATGCGCCCGCTCCCATAGCGGCTGGGCCCGCTCGTCACCGCGGCATGCCAGCAGCTCGAGTGCATAGGTGGCTCGGTAGGCACCGGTGTCATCGCTATCACTCGCCGAGCGGTCGGATTCGGCCAGGAACTGGAGTGCGTCCGCCCAGGCCCCGGACTCGTAGGCGAAGAGGGCCGCGTCGAGGCTGACGAAGCTGCCGTAGGTACGGGTCACGCCCCACTCAGCTGCCGCCTTGATGCCCACGACCGATGAGGCAACGGCGCGGTCTGGGTACCCAGCCCAGTGGTGAACCTCTGCGAGGTTGACGTGCGCGCGGCCGATGTCATCGGGGAGACCCACGTCCACCGCGATGCGCAGGGCCGCCTCGCTGGCCTCCAGTGCCGCGTCGATGAGGCCCAGGCCAGCCAGGGCGATACCGAGCGAGTTGAGCGCGTGACCCTCCAGATCCCGGGCGCGGATCGCGCGAGCAAGTTGCACCGCCTCTTCGCAGAGCTGGCGCGCCCGGTTGAACTGCCCATGGAGCATGTACACCTGGCCCAGGCCGGAGAGCGCCCGAGCCCGGACGACAGGTGGCTCGGCCGGGGCGATACGCAGCGCCTCCTCGTACTCGACGATGCTGCCGGCCCAGTCCCCGGCCACCCAGAGCGTGCGGCCCAGCAGGATGCGCAGCATGGTCAGGCGAACGAGGTCACTGGTGTCGAGCTCGGCGATGGCTTCACGACAGGCCGCCACGGCCCGCCGGTACTCACCGGCCATCATCGCCGCGCGCGAGGTGCGTTCAAGGAGGGCCGCGTGGTCCATGCCCAGGTCGTCCCGCTGGTTGGACGTCATCCCAAAGCAGGAGCGCCTCCTCGTACTCATGGGTCGCGACGCCGTACGAGAATGCCTCCATGGCCGCGTCGCCGGCCGCGATCGAGGCGGCCAGGGCGCGAGCATCGCGTGCCTCACGCCAGTGGTAGGCGAGCTGGACCGGCAGGCTGGCACCGCTCCCGGTGTCCTGGTCGTGCGCGGTCAGGACCTCACCCCAGCTGCGGTGGAGTCGTCGTCGCTCGGTCGGCAACAAGGCGTCGTAGACGGCTTCCTGGAGCAGCGCGTGGCGGAAGCTGTACCCGTCATCCCCATCGAGCGCCCGCGTCGGCAGCAGCAAGCCCTGGTCGACCAGCATCCGCAGATGCTCCGCGATCGAGTCGTCGTCAGCGCCGGTCACGGTCTCGAGTGTCGCGTGTTCCACCTCGCGTCCGCCGACGGCAGCCACGCTCAGCAGGTGCCGAGTCGGGTCAGGCAGCACGTCGATACGCGTCAGGAGCACGTCGCGCAGCGATGAGCTAAGGGTCTCGCCCATCTCCGATCGGCAACACAGCAACTCCTCGGCGTAGAAGGGGTTGCCGTCGGAGCGCCGGTAGATCTCATCGAGCTCCGACGCCGGCAGGTCTTCGCCCACGATGTCGCGAGCCATCGAACCCAGCTCCTCCAGGGCGAGCGGCTCGAGGTCGATACGTTCGACGTCGGCATCGCGAGCGATCTCGGCCAGCCAGGGTCGCAGCGGATGCCTGCGTGTGATCTCATCGGTTCGGAACGTCGCCAGGATGGTGACGGGCACGCCCCGGGTCGCGCGCAGCAGGTACGACGTCGCAGCCAGCGTCTCGGCGTCAGCCCAATGCAGGTCCTCGAGCTGCACCAGCAGCGGGGCCCGCTCGGCCAAGCGCCGGAAGAGGTCGAGGAGCGCTTCGTAGAGGCGAGCCTGGGCCCAGATACCGTCCTCGGATGCCGTGCCGCGCGCGCTCAGCGCAGGCACCAACCGCGACAGGTCAGCGGCTGATCGACCGGCGGCGGTGGCGACCGTGGAGGCGCCATCCTGCGCGACCAGGGAACGCAGGATCTCTGCATATGGCGCGAACGGCAGTCCAGCATCACCGACCGCGACGCAACCACCCAAGAGCACTCGACTGCCTTGCTCGGTGGCGATCTCGCGCACCCGGGCCAGGAGACGCGTCTTGCCCACGCCCGCTTCGCCGCCGATGACGATGTGGCGGGGCGCACCGGCCCGCGCCGACTCAAGGGCCGCCAGCAGTTGGTCCACCACTGCTGTGCGTCCGACCATCACGGAGCTGGTCATCCTGCGAGCCATGGGCCCGATCATACGGGCGTACCCACGGGGATCGCCTGTGGGCAGTGGAACGCGCTCACGTCAGGCGGCCGCGCGACCGAAGAGCAGGGCCAGGCGGCGCGAACGGCCGATCTTGAACCTGCCGCTGGGGGCAGGCACGGGCTGAGCGGAGCGAGCGAGTCGCTGCCGGTCGGCCTCGGCACGCAGGGTGGCGTAGCGGTCGTCGGCGAGGTGGGTCAGGTGGTAGTCGTTCATCGGTCCGTCCTGTGGGCTGCTCCGCGACGGGGGTGTCGCGTCTGAGTGGAACGATGCGTCTAAAGGCTCGGCTGGCACATGTGGAGAACCCTTTAGATGTCGGGACGCGGGACTTCATTTCGGACCGTCGACCACCTGAAGGACAGCCGCACGCGGCTAGGGTGCGGGTGTGCTCCATGGCGGCGCGAGCGTCGACAGCCGCACCTGCAGCATGGGGCTGCCCATGTCGGCGGCGCGCCGGCCATCGTCATCGCGAGCGTCGAAGAGCAGCACCCAGTCAGCACCTGGCTCGGGCGCCGTGACCTCGATGTCGACGGTGCTGACCTCACCCGGATCAAGCCGTGGGATGGGCACCTCGCCGACCGGCGTGCCCCGGCGGATGCGGCCGATGTAGTGCTCGAGCGCGGGAAACGCGGCCACGCCCAGGCGCCAGTCGCGCAGCGTCTCATTGCCCTGGTTGCGAACCTCGACCTGGTAGCTGATGGTGTCGCCGGCCGTGATCGGTCCGTCCGGACCGCCGATCAGCTGATAGCCAACGTGCGTGGTGCGTCGCACCAGGTACTTGGCGATGGCGTCGTAGTAGGCCGTGGCCATGAGCGCCCGCACGGACGGTCGCTTGAGGTATCGCAGTTCGCGCTCGTTGGAGAGGAACATGCCCTCGCTAAGCACGCCCGGCATCTGCGTCGGGCGCCGCAGCCTCGGCGGGTCGTAGCCGCGCAAGACGTAGTAGGGATAGACGAGCGTGCCGTGGTCGTAGGGTTGGTAGCCATCCGAGATACCGTCGAGCGCGGCCACCATCTCCTCTTGCACCAGTCGGGCCAACCGCGCGGAGCGAGCGCCGAAGGGCCGACCGTCGAAGTAGTAGGTGGAAGGGCCACCCACCGACTCGTTGACAGCGTGGTTGTTGTGGATCGAAACGAACAGGTCGGCGCGCGCGAGGTTGGCGACGTCGGGGCGCGCCGCCAGTTCATCATCGTCGTCGATGACGCCGTCCCCCGTGCGCTCGAGCGGGGGTTCGTTGACGAAGGCATCGGTCGTGCGAGTGATGACGACGTTGACGCCGGCCCCTTCGAGCATGCGTGCCAGACGCAGGCCGATGTCAAGGTTGATGTCGGCTTCGCGTGTGCCGTCCGAGCCGACCGCACCCGAGAGCGACCCGCCGTGGCCGGGGTCGACCGCGACCGTGATGGATCCTGGATGGCGAGGATAGACGGCGCGATCGGCCACGGTCACCCACGCCTCGGCATCGATCGGGGCGCCGTCAGCGGTGGCTGGGTCAGTGGCCGTGGCCAAGACTCGATAGGGACCGCTCGGGACACGCTCCCCCTCCGCGTCTCGCCCCCACCAGCGCTCCACGAACGTGCCCATGTCCCGCTCGTTCGAGGAGAGCTCGCGAACGACACGGCCATCGAAGTCGACGACGCGCAGATAGAGATCGGCCGCCTGCTCGAGTGTGACGCTGACCTCGACCGGCTCGCCCTCTCCCCTGATCAGCGGCGAGCCGGTGACCGACAGGGCAGCCAGTCGGGCGTCCCCCTGGCCAGCCGCGGGGACTGGCAAGAGCAGCAGGAGGGACAGGGCGGCGATGATCCGGAGGCTGAGCCGGTGCATGTCGATAGCATGCCAGCGTGTCACCAGACGGCAAGCGGATAGTCCATGCTGAGGTCTCGCATCGGTGCCGGATGGCCCTACCGAGCAGGCCCGGCGGCTTCGTATCGTCGAAGCCTCATCCAGGGGCACCGCATCAAGGAGGCGTTCGATGACCAGCCAGACCGTTGGCGACCGCATCATGGTGGACTCCCAGAAGGCCGGCGAGCCGCCGCGCCAGGGCACCATCCTGGAGATCATCGAACACGACTACGGAACCAGCTTCCGGGTGGCATGGGACGACGGGCACGAGTCCACGTTCCGCCCCACAGCGGGCACCGTCCACCCCATCGTGGCCGCCGCAGGTGACGACGACTGACCCCGCACGAGGAGCGACCGGTCGGCCACGCTGCACGGCGGTGATCGAGCGCGGATCCACCCGCTACGATCGAGGGACGAACCTACCTCTGGAGGGACCGCTGTGAAGCAGCACAAGGTATCTATGCTCGGAACGGGGCTCATCGGCGACTTCTACACGATGACCCTTCACGGCCAGCGCAACCGCGACCGCGTCGGCGTCGTCTACTCTCGCTCGGCCGAGCGAGGTGAGGCATTCCGGGAACGCCACGGCGTCCCCGAAATCCACCACCGACATGCTGGCGGCCATCGAGCACCCCGATACCGATGTGGTGGTCGTGGCGCTCCCCAACTTCCTGCACGAGGAGGCCGTCAAGGCAGTGGCCAAGGCAGGCAAGGCGGTGCTGGTCACCAAGCCGCTCGGCCGTAACGCTGCTGAGGCCAAACGGATGCTCGACGCAGTCGAGAAGGCCGGCGTCTTCGGTGGCTACCTCGAGGACCTGGTGTACACGCCCAAGTCACTCAAGGCGATGAAGGCCGTCCAGGACGGCGCGGTCGGCGACGTCACCTGGGTGCGTGCTCGCGAGACCCACCCGGGGCCGCACTCGGCCTGGTTCTGGGATCATCGGCTCACCGGTGGCGGCGCCATCATCGACCTCGGCTGCCACTGCATCGAGATCGGCCGCATCATGGTCGGCAAGGGCAACCGTCCCGTCGAGGTGATGTGCCACACCGACACGCTCGTGCATCCCATCGAATCCGAGGACAACGCCATCGCGTTGGTGCGCTACGAGTCGGGTGCCATCGGCCAATTCGAGGTGAGCTGGACGTTCCGCGGCGGCATGGACCTGCGTGACGAGGTCGCCGGAACCCACGGCACGATCTGGATCAATCACTTCCTGCGCACGGGCCTCGAGATGTTCACCGCCGGCGGCAGCGGAGGCGGCTATGTGGCCGAAAAGGCCGAGACGGACGCAGGCTGGCTCTTCCCCGTCGGTGACGAGGTGTCCGAGCTGGGTTACACGGACATGTTCAGCGACATGTTCGACGCCATCGACGAGGCCCGCGAGCCGATGGAGACGCTCTACGACGGCTACGTCGTCAACGCCGTCATGGACGCTTGTTACCGCTCCGCCAAGAGCCGTGCCTGGGAAGAGGTCGAGCTCGAATGGCGTGGCGGCAAGACGGAGCGGATCGCCAAGGAGCCAGAGGTCTACGAGGGCCTGGTGGTCATCAAGCGCGAGCTACTGCCCGACGGCCGCTTCAAGCTCATCCTCAAGGATCCCAAGTCAGGCGACTTCAGCGACCGCGTCGTCTCGGGTTAGCCATTTGCCCGCGGGCGGATCGACAGGTCGACTCGCCCGCGGGCGGACCCTCACCTCATGGCCGCGCCGTCCCTTGAAGGCGGCGCGGCCATGTGCGGGCGGCAAAGAACGCTACGGTAGTGCCGCGACGACGTCGCTGACGTCCTCGACGGTGGAGACGATGAACCAGACCACGTCGCCACTGGAGATGACGTAGGCGGAGTCGCTCGGACCCGGATCGGGAGCCAGGTCGATACGGGTGACTTCGCGGTCGGCGATGGTCTGGGTCTGGATGGCGGTCGAGTCGTCGGTCGGCAGGAGCAGCCGGATCATGGCGTCCTGGACCTGCTCGGCGGGTACCCCGGGGATCGACGCACCGGCCAGGCTGATGAAACCGTCGGCATCTGCGGCACTGGCCCGGGCGACCGACAACGACTGCACGTCGGCCCCGTTGGCCTCGGCGATGCCTTGCAGCTCAGCCAGCACGTCTGGGTCGACCTGGCTGCCCACCTGCTCGAGCGTGAAAGCGACCTTGTCGAGCTGATAGCCGGCGGCCTCATCGGGCAGCAGGGCGGCCAGCTCATCAGCCGCCTGCTGGGCAGCGGAAGGCGGCGCCGGGGTCGGCTCCGGGGGCAGCTCCACCTGTTCGACCGAAGTCGACAAGATGCGCACCGGATCAGGATCCGATCGGAGGGCTCACGGGCCGCCACGATGGCATCGACCACGTCCATGCCTTCGACCACGCGCCCGAAGATGGTGTAGGTGCGGAAGGCTTCCAGGGCAGCCTCGGCTTTGTCGTCGAGAACGATGAAGAACTGGCTACCCTGCGAGTTCGGGTCCTGTGTGCGGGCCATGGCCACGATGCCGCGGCCGTAGCGACCGACGACCTCCTCATCCTGGATGGTGTAACCCGGTCCGCCGCCCCCGGTACCCTCCGGGTCGCCACCCTGGAGGACGAAGCCCGGCACGGCACGGTGGAACCCGACCCCGTCGTAGAAGCCGGCGTTGGCGAGGTTGAGGAAGTTCTCCGCAGCCACTGGCGCCGATTCGTCGAAGAGCGCGATGACGACGTCGCCCAGCTCGGTCGTCAGCCGCACCGCCGTGCCGTCACCCGCTGGGACCTCGAGGGCCACCGGATTGGGGGTAGCGTCAGGAGGACCGAGCGGTCGCTGATCGTCCTGTGCGAACACTGGCATCGCGATGCTTGCAGCGAGGATGGAGATGCCGGCCGCGGCGGCCAGCAGGCGATGGTGGAGCATGGGGTTTCCTCTGAGACGGTTGGGGATGGGATGGGTCGATGTGGACCCTGGGGAGCATAGGCGAGGCGCGCCTTTGGGGCGCGCGTCGCGGCTCTCAGTCAGCCGACTCCGGCCGCCAGGGAGCGTTGAAGAACCCGATGAGGTCCGCCATCCCACCGATCGCATCGAGCCCAAACTCCTCTCGAAGTCCGGGGGCGAACACGTACTTGCCGGTCGCTTCGGGATCTACGGCCTGCACGGCGACCCAGTAGGAGCCGTCGACCTCAGCCTCCAACTCGAGGTTTCCGTAGTTGATGAAGCCCAAGCCGGCATGCACCTCTCGCGATGGCTCTGCCGCAGGCTCGAAGACGATAGCCCCGCCGACGTCGACGGCATCAGCGAGGGCTTGCGCCTCCAGACCCGAGTCAGCCGCAGCAGGCAGGCCGGGGCCAAGCAGTGTGAACGTAGCGGCGATGGCCCCCGTGGCATCGGGGGCGGTCATGCCCACGATGAGCGGGTCGCCTGCCACCAGGTCCATCCGATACCAGTCGACCTCGCCTGGATGGTCGATGGTGGCGCCGATGGCGCGGGACAGGGTGGGGTCATCGAGCACGACCGCGTCCGCCGGGGTCAGTGTCGTGCTCTCGATGACAGACGGCGCGTGCGCAGCCACGGCCAGGGGAGTGAGGAGGACGACAGCTACGGGGGCGAGGAGGGACTCACGACGCATGGTTGTGGCTCCGATCGTGGGGAGGGCCGTTCGAAGGGCACGTGGTGACGATTGTAGACAGATTGTCGATAGTCTGTCCATGGCGGGAAGGCCACCGCAGGCGCCGTCGTGGGGACCGGCCCTCCGCCTATCCTTGACCCACCGCGGGGGATGGAGGATCGGGATGTCCGATGCGCTGACGCTGCGCCTGATGACGAAGGACGAGGTCGTGACGCTGGTGAGCTGGGCTGCCAGCGAAGGCTGGAACCCCGGCCTGCACGACGCCGACATCTTCTGGCAGACCGACCCCGACGCGTTCATCGCGGCCGAGGTCGACGGGGAGCTCGTCGGCGGCGGCGCCGTCATCAGCTACGACGGTGATTTCGGGTTCATGGGCCTGTTCATCGTCCGGCCCGAGTTTCGCTCACGAGGTCTGGGCAGTCGCTTGTGGCATGCGCGCGTGAGGCTGTTGCAGGGGCGCCTGCGGCCGGGTGCCCCGATCGGGCTGGATGGCGTCTTCGAGATGCGGGACTGGTACGCGCGCGGCGGCTTCGCCTTCTCACACCGCTCGATCCGGTTCCAGGGAGTGGAGCGGGCCAGCCAGCGAGTCGCGGGCATCGTGCCGGTAGCCGATGTCCCCGTCGAGCAGTTGCTGGCCTACGATCAGCGCTGCTTCCCGGCGAGGCGTGAGCGGTTCCTGCGCGCCTGGCTGGCACCGCGGGATGGCCTCGCGCTGGCCGCGGTCGACGGCAGCTCGCTGCGCGGCTACGGCGTCGTCCGGCGCTGCGTTCGGGGCGCCAAGGTCGGGCCGCTCTTCGCCGACGATGGATCCACGGCGGAATCGTTGTACACGTCTCTGGCGACGTACGCGCCCGGTGAGCCGGTCTTCCTCGACGTCCCCGAGGTCAATCCCTGGGCCATGTCACTCGCACGACGGCATGAGATGCAGCAGGTCTTCGGCTGTGCCCGCATGTACCTGGGAACTCGACCGCGACTGTCCGACGCCCGCATCTTCGGCGTCACCACCTTCGAACTAGGATAGTCGCCGTTGGACTGGTTGGCCGGCGGTGAGCCCAGGGTGGCGTGACGAGGAGCTCGGACCGAGCCACGCGGTTCGGGAATGGACCACTGGAGCGTTGGACTGCGTTTGACCGGACGGTCCAGCCTCAGTACATTGGATGCGAGCCGTCTAGCCGTCTAGATGGCCTCGTCGTTTCCTGAGGAGGAGGGATCAGTGGAGCGCTTCAGCGACATCGGCGCGGCTGTCATCGGCAGCGGGTTCATCGGCACCGTGCACATCGAGGCACTGCGCCGGTTGGGCGTGAACGTACGCGGCGTCATCGATGCCACGCCGGAGCTGGCGCAGGATGCCGCGCGGCGCACTGGGCCTGCGACAGGCCTATGCCGGACTTGGAGGCCGCGCTGAGGGATCCCGAGGTCGACGTCGTCCACGTCACCTCCCCCAACCAGTTCCACTACCCGCAGGTGAAGGCCATCCTGGCCGCCGACAAGCACGTCATCTGCGAGAAGCCGCTGGCCGTCACCTCCGACGAGTCGCGCGAACTGGTGGCGCTGGCGAAGGCCTCCGAGCGGATCACTGCCGTCAACTTCAATATCCGCTTCTATCCGCTCAACCAGCACGCCCACCGCATGGTCGCCGATGGCGAGCTGGGCGACGTCCGCCTCATCACCGGCCACTACTTCCAGGACTGGCTGCTGCTGGACACCGACTGGAACTGGCGCCTGGAGCCGGACAAGGGCGGCACGTTGCGTGCGGTCGGCGACATCGGCAGTCACTGGATCGACCTGACCAACTTCATCAGCGGAATGAAGGTGCAGTCGGTCATGGCCGACCTCTCCACCTTCGTGAAGGTGCGCCAGAAGCCCGTGGGTGAGGTCGAGACCTTCAGCCAGGAGCGCGCCGCCGAGACGATGCCAGTAGACATGACCACCGACGACGCGGCAGTCATCCTGTTGCGCTATGCCAACGGCGCGCGTGGAGCGGTCGCCATCAGCCAGATCAGCGCTGGGCGCAAGAACTCCGTGCAGTGGGAGATCGACGGCTCCAGCTCCGCGGCCGCCTGGGACTCGGAGACACCCGACCACCTCTGGATCGGCCACCGCGGCCGCCCCAACGAGATCCTGCAACGCGGCGCGGAGTTGATGAACGCTACCGGCACGGCCGCCACGGCCCTCCCGGGTGGGCACGTCGAAGGCTTCGCCGACAGCATGGTCTCGCACTTCCGCGAGATCTACCGGGCCATACTCGCCGGAGCCGCCCCGGCCGAGCCGCTCTACGCCACCTTCGAGGCCGGACACCACGAGATGACCGTCGGTGACGCCGTCGCCAGGAGCGCCGCCGAGGACCGCTGGGTCGATGTGTCCGACTGACACCGCCCGGTCACATCGTTAGCACAGGCAAGGACAGGAGGAAGATATGAAGCTCGGGTTCCTGACCGCGCCGTTCTCGGAGACACCCCTGATGCAGGTCGCCGATTGGGCCGCGTCGGTCGGCTTCGAGACGCTGGAGATCGCCTGCTGGCCGCCCGCGAGCGACGTGGAGCGTCGCTATGCCGGCACGTCGCACATCGATGTCGCTGACCTCTCCGAGGCCCAGGGGCAGGAGATCGCGGCTGAGCTCACCGCCAAGGGTCTGTCGGTCTCCGGGCTCGGCTACTACCCCAACCCGCTGCATCCTGACCCAGCCCATCGGCAGCAGGTCATCGGCCATCTGAAGCACGTCATCACTGCGGCCCGCAAGATGGGCGTGCCCTTCGTCACCACGTTCATCGGTGCTGACGCGGCCAAGAACCCCGACGAGAACTGGGCTGAGGCACTTACGGTCTGGCCGGATATCGTCAGCTATGCCGAGGACAACGGGGTGAGCATCGCCATCGAGCACTGCCCCATGATCTTCAGCTACGACGAGTGGCCGGGTGGGCACAACCTGGCCTACTCACCGCGCCAGTGGCGTCGCATCATCGAGCAGTGGGGCGGCACGGTGGGCATGAACTTCGACCCTTCGCACCTCGTCTGGCAGATGCTCGACGCCGACCGCTTCATCACCGAGTTCGGTCCGCATATCTACCACTTCCAGGCCCAGGACCTGCACATCGACCAGGATGTCTTCTACGAAGCCGGTGGCGCGATGTCCAACGGTATGGGCTGGCAGATCCGCCGGCTGCCGGGCCTCGGCTCGGTCGACTGGGCCCTCGTCTTCTCGCGGCTGTACCGCGCGGGCTACGAGGGCGAGTGCATCATCGAGCACGAGGACCGCGGTTTCGAGGGCACCGACGAACTGCTCAAACGCGGATTCCTCATCGCCCGCAATACGTTGCGGCCGTACTGCGAGTAGGCGCCGGGATGAGCAAGACGATGAGTAGCCCTGACGAGATGAGGAGGAAGAGGACGTGAAGCTCGGCTTCCTGACAGCGCCGTTCCCGGAGACGCCACTGATGGAAGTGGCCGACTGGGCTGCCGCGGCAGACTTCGAGGTGCTGGAGATCGCCTGCTGGCCACGGAGCAGCGGAGCCACTCGCAAGTACGCGGGCACTTCTCACATCGACGTGGCCGAGCTGTCCGACGCCCAGGCGAGCGAGATCAAGGCCGAGATCGCTGCCAAGGGCTTGGACATCTCCGGTCTGGGCTTCTACCCCAACCCCCTGCACCCCGATCCCGACGCGCGCGCGGCAGCCATCGACCACCTCAAGTCGGTCATCGTGGCCACGGGCAAGATGGGCCTGCCGGTCACCAATACCTTCTGCGGCGGCGACGCCCGCAAGAACGTGGACGAGAACTGGGAGGAGGCGCTGAAGGTCTGGCCGGACATCGTGAGCTTCGCCGCCGACCAGGGCGTCAAGATCACCTTCGAGAACTGCCCCATGATCTTCAGCCACGACGAGTGGCCGGGCGGGCACAACATCGCCTACTCGCCCTACATCTGGCGCCGCATCCTGGAGGAGTGGGGTGACACGGTGGGCCTGAACTTCGATCCCAGCCACCTCGTGTGGCTGATGATCGACCAGGGCCGCTTCATCCGGGAGTTCGGCGACCACATCCTGCACTTCCAGGCCAAGGACGTGATGATCGATCGCGACGGCCTGTACGAGCGCGGCTCCATCTCCGCCGGCATCGGCTGGCAGGTCCCGCGCATCCCCGGCCTCGGCGACGCGCCCTGGGCTGAGATCTTCTCGGCGCTGTATCGGGCCGGATACGACGGGCCTGTCATCATCGAGCACGAGGACAAGGTCTTCGAGGGCACCGATGAGAAGGTCAAGCGCGGCTTCCTGGTCGCGCGTGACGTGCTGCGGCCGTACATCAAGTAAGCGGGGCTAACGAACAACAAGATGACCGAATTCGACGGCCTCCGCGCCTGGTTCGAGGAGGGAGTGGCGCTGCTCGACACCATCATCGAGACACAGGCTGACGTCCTTGAAGAGACGGCCCAGCTGTGCGCCGGTTCCATCGCGGTCGACGGCCTGGTGCACCTCTTCGGCACCGGACATTCGCGCATCCCGGTGGAGGAGATGTTCCCACGCTACGGCAGCTTCCCGGGGTTCCACCCCATCGTCGAGCTGTCGATGACATACCACACCGATGTCGTCGGCTCGAACGGCCAGCGCCAGGCCATGTTCATCGAGCGCATGCCCGGCCTGGCTGAGGTCATCCTCGACAACTTCAGCTTCAGGCCCGAGGACGTGATGATGGTCTTCAGCGCCAACGGGCTCACCGCGGTGCCGGTAGAGATGGCGCGCGGAGCGCGGCGTCGGGGCCTGAAGGTCATCGCCGTCACCGGTGTCAAGCAGTCGCTCGGCG
Organism: uncultured Chloroflexia bacterium; assembly: GCA_963724095.1. GTDB lineage: Bacteria > Chloroflexota > Limnocylindria > Limnocylindrales > CSP1-4 > JAFMJV01. The sequence goes on along the minus strand of CAVRTH010000019.1, from coordinate 716,391 downwards.
GCGAGCCGGATCCGGCGGTCGGTGGCCGCCTGCTCGACGAGGCTGACATCATCATCGACCTCTGCACGCACGAGGCCGATGCCATGGTGCTGGTGCCCGGGCTCGATACGCCGGTGGGCCCCGGCTCCACGCTGGCCTACGTGGCCATCGTCAATTCGCTGAAGGTGCGCATCGCACAACTCCTCATGGAGAAGGGCGTGACGCCACCTGTCATCACGCGCGCGTCCGTCGTGGGCGCGGAGCGCTCGCGAGCACTCTTCGAGAGTGCCTACCGGGAACACGCGCGACGTGTCGCGCGGACCATCGTCCGCGAGCCCGATGACGAACCCAACCGTCAGGCGTAGCGAGGAGGTGTAGCCAGGACGCGAGCAACGACTCGATCCATCCTGCCCACCAACGGGCGCGCTGCGCCCCACGGGCCACCGAGACAACCCTCATGTGAGGAGGACAAGGAGTCACATGGACCACAAGTACGCGAAGCTATTCGCCGGCGCCGCTGCGGTCGCACTTGCCGCAACGAGCTTCGGCAGCGCGGTCGTCGCCCAGGATGACGGCTACAAGATGGGCGTTTCCAACACGCTTCAGGGTAACGGCTGGCGCGAGGAGATGATCTGCTCCATCCGGGCCCAGGCGCTTGCCTCGGGCGAGGTCAGCGAGCTCATCGTCGCCCACCGCAACACCGATGCTTCGGGGCAACTCGAGGACCTGCGCAACCTCATCGCGGCCGGCGTCGACGCCATCATCGTCAACCCGGTCAGCCCGGATGCCGTCAACGATGCCCTCGCCGAGGCCATCGACGCCGGCATCACCGTGGTCGCCGTGGACATGGGAGTGACGCAGGCCTGGCGCGTACCTGATGTCCAACGACCAGGAGCAGTATGGCTACTTGGGTGCCAAGTGGCTGTTCGACCAGATCGGTGGCGAGGGCGACATCGTGTACATGCGCGGCATCGCCGGAGCCCAGGCTGACACCGACCGTGACATCGGCTTCAAGCGAGCCATGGCGGAGTATCCGGGCATCAACATCGTGTCCGAGACTTTCACCGGCTGGGACCAGGCCACTGGAGCCCAGCAGATCAACGACGTCATCAACAGCGGCCAGAACATCGACGGCGTCTGGACCTCCGGTATCGACAGCGTGATCGTCTCGGCGCTCACGACCGCCGGCATCGAGGGCGTCCCGGTCGTCGGCGCCGACAACTCCGAGTTCGTGAACCAGCTCGGGACCCAGGCCGGTCTCGTCGGGGCTGCGGTGACCAACCCCGGATCAGTGGGCGGTGCTGGCGTGACGCTGGCCCTCCAGATCCTCGACGGCGCTGCCCCCGAGGACCCCGCGGTGCTCATCACCCCGGATCTCTGGGACAACCAGACCCCCGAAGGCCAGGAGAAGATCGCTGCCGCGATCGCTGCATCCGGTGCCCTTGATCCGTTCTGGCCCGTGAGCATCAGCATCCCGGACTGGACCACCTACACCGAGGACCAGATCCTCGCCTGCAAGGGTCCCGGCGAGTAATCGCTGACCACTTCGGATCGATAGTACGAGAGGGTGCGGGTTCACCCGCACCCTCTCGTGATACGGATCGGACGGATACGCGTTGACATCGACCCAGCCCAACCCCGAGTCAGGCGAGCTGCTCCTCGACGCCACCGGCGTGGTCAAGCGCTATGGAGCGGTGGTCGCGCTGCGTGAGGCGTCCCTCGCGGTGCGACCTGGCGAGGTGCATGCTCTGCTGGGCGCCAACGGTGCCGGCAAGTCCACGCTCGTGAAGATCCTCACGGGCGCAGTGCACCCAGATCGCGGTCGGATCCTGATCCGTGGCCAGGAACGCGACGTCCACTCGCCCGCTGCCGCGAGGCTGTCGGGCCTGATCTCGGTGTACCAGGAGCCGGCGCTCATCCCCGACCTCGACGTGATCGCCAACCTGCGCATCACGCGCACACCGGAGGGGCAAGTGCGGGACTGGGTCGAACGACTCGGCGTCCACGACCTAGACCTCCACGAGATGGTCCGTGACCTGCCGCTGGCGGTGGTCCGCGTGCTCGACCTGGCGCGAGCGCTGGCAGTCGAGCCCGACATCCTGCTGCTCGACGAGATGACCGCGGCACTGCCGGCAGACCTCGCCGAGAAGGTCCTCGACGAGGTCGGAAAGCTACGCCAGACCGGCCAGTCGGTCATCTTCATCTCACACCGCCTGCTGGAGGTCTCCGCGCTCTGCGACCGGGCGACGGTCCTGCGCGACGGCGAGACCGTCGGCGTCATCGACATGGAGCCTGGGGCTGAGGAGCGGATCGTCGAGCTCATGCTCGGGCCATCGGACGAGCGCAAGGCCGCACCCGGCCGGCGCTCCGCGGCCGCGGCTGCGCCGACAACGACGGATGTCCCCGGCGGGCAGCCCGAAGCACGACTGAGCCTGCGCGACGTGGGTGCTGGATTGCGGCTCAAGAACGTTTCGTTCGAGCTCCACGCCGGCGAGGTCCTCGGGCTCGTGGCGCTGGAGGGACAGGGACAGGACGAGCTGTTCGGCGTCCTCTCGGGAATGCGCCGCCCCAGCCGCGGCTCACTCCAGGTCGACGGCCAGGAGGTCCACTTTCGCCATCCAGCCGACGCCATCCGCAAGGGCCTCGTCTACGTGCCCGGCGACCGCGTGGAAGCGCTGCTCATGCAGCGTTCGGTACGCGAGAACATCGCGCTGCCGTCGACCGCCCGGCCGCGTCGCTGGGGGCCGATCGACATGGGAGCGGAACGAGAGCGCATCAAGGGTGCCATCGATCGGCTCCAGATCGACACGCGCGTGCAGGGCGAGGTGCGCCGGCTCTCCGGTGGCAATCAGCAGAAGGTCACCATCGCTCGCTGGATCGCCGCTGGCGTCCAGACGCTGCTCTGCTTCGACCCCACGCGAGGCATCGACATCCGCACCAAACGAGAGATCTACCAGCTCCTCCGAGACCTCGCCGAGGCCGGCTCCGCGGTCCTGCTCTATACCTCAGAGCTGGAAGAGGTCCAGCTCGCGTGCGACCGCGCCGTCGTCATCTTCGGCGGTCGCGTCGTCGACGACATCCCCGCCTCCATCGCCGATGAGCCAACGCTCATCCGTGCAGCCTACGGACTCCCTCGTGAGACCGGCCGCGTCGGCATCCTCGCGGGCGCAGGCACCAGGCAGACAGACGGCCAGGGGACGTCAGCGTGAGTGCCGCCACCAACGTCGGCGGACGCCTGAACGGCGGCAGCACCGGCGCGACACTCGCTCGCCTGGTCCGCCGCAACAGCTGGGTGCTGGGGCTGTGCGGGCTCCTGGCGCTCCTGTTCGTGGTCACCAAGACCATCCAGCCCAGTTATGGGCCCTCCCAGGTAGAGGGGCTGGCCCTGGCGGCGCTGCCGGTGGCGCTCGCGGCCGCCGGGCAAGCGATCGCACTCATCTCCGGCGGCATCGACCTGTCCATCGGTTCAGTGATGGCCCTGACCAGCGTCACGGCCGCCGTCCTGATGAAGGGCGGGAGCGAGGAATCCGCGGTCTTCGTCGTGATCGCGGTGCTGCTGATGGGTCTCGTCATCGGAGCGTTCAACGGCTCGCTCGTGGTCCTCACGCGGGTACCGGACATCGTGGTCACCCTGGCCATGTTGTATGTCTGGGCCGGCGCGGCCTTGCTCGTCCTGAACACGCCCGGTGGCGCTTCGGCCCAGTGGCTGCGCGACCTCATCAACGGCACGGTCCTCACCGATTGGGCCCCCAAGGCCATCGTCCTCCTCCTGGTCGTGGTCTTCGCCATCTGGATCCCGGTCCGCAACTCACGCCTGGGGCTGTCCTTCTACGCGGTCGGCAGCGATCGCCTGGCAGCCTTCCGCAGCGGTGTCGATGTCCCCCGGACGAAGATCGCCGCCTACGCGCTGACCGGCCTGTTCGCCGCCATGGGCGGTCTGTCGCTGACGATGAGCACCGGCATCGGGACGCCGGTCCCAGGCCCCTATCTGCTGGCGAGCGTCGCCGCCGTGGTGCTCGGAGGGGTAAGCCTCGCGGGCGGACGGGGTGGGCTGGCGGGGCCGATCGTGGCCGTGTTCATCCTGCGTCTCGTGCGCACGGACCTGACCCTGCTGGGCATCGACCCCAACTACACCACGGTCATCGAAGGCGCGATCATGGTCAGCGTGGTGATGGTCGGTGGCCTGGTCGCCATCCGGAATCGTCGCTCATGAGCTCGACACCGCAGGCCAGCCCCGCCGATCGGGGCGCCTGGCCAGCCCTGGAGTCGGCCCGGCGACTGATGCGCGACCGACCCCTCATCCCGCTGCTCTTGCTGTTGCTCGTGCTGTTGGTCGTGCTGGTGATCATCCGCCCCAGCATCGCCAACGAGCGTTGGGTGTCCTCGACGATCCGGTTCGCCATCCCCCTGGCGATCCTGGCGGCGTCCCAGACCCTGACCATGATCACCGGCGGCATCGACCTGTCGGTCGGGATGGTGGCATCGATGTCCGCCTACGTCATGGCCACGCAGGCCCCCGCCGAGGGTGTCGTCGCGTCATGCCTGCTCGCTCTCGTCGTGGCCATGGTGATCGGCCTGGTGAACGGTATCGGCGTGGGCATCTTCCGCGTCCACCCCCTGATCATGACCCTGGGCATGAGCCTGGTCGTGCTGGGCCTGCTGACCGTGTACCAGCGGATCGTGATCGGCAGTGGCACGCGCGTGCCCGACGAGATCCTCTGGCTGGGTGCCCGAACGTCCTTCGGCTGGATCCCCAACAGCCTCCTCGTCTTTGTCCCGCTCGCGGCGGTCATCCTGTTCGGGCTGCGGCGCAGTGGCTTCGGGCGGCTGCTCTATGCCATCGGTGACAATGAGTTCGCGGCCCGGCTGTCCGGCGTCCGTGTCTGGCAAGTCCTGCTCGTGCTGTATGTCATCTCGGGACTCCTGGCGGGGATCGCCGGTCTCATCTACGCGGGCCTGACCCAGACCGCCACCGGCACGCTCGTCGAGGTCTACGTCCTGCCGTCGGTGGCCGCGGCGGTCATCGGGGGGACGTCGATCTACGGTGGACGCGGGGGTTACGCCGGCAGCATCGTCGGTGCCGTCATCCTGACGGTGCTCACCACGCTGTTGACGGTGCTGCAGATGCCGGAGGCGGCGCGGCAGATCCTCTTCGGCGCCATCGTCCTGTCCGTCGCTGCGGCCTACAACCGCATCATCGAGGAGTAGGCGGGGCGCTCCATGGCACCGTCCACGCGTCACGTTGGTCTCGACCTCGGTGGAACCAACATCAAGTGGGTCGTGGTGGAAGGTTCCGGCGACGACTGGCGCACACTCGACCAGGGCTCGGTGGCCACCGATACGTCGCGCGGCGAGCAGAGCGTCGTGCCACAGCTGGCGGAGCTGGCGCAGCGGGTCCGCGACGACGCCGGTGGTCCCGTCGACAGCCTTGGTGTGGCCGTGCCGGGCCTGTACATCCCGGAGACCGGCGTGGTCACCTTCCTCACCAACGTGCCCGGGGATTGGTCAGCGACCCCGGTCGGTGCTCCGGTGGCCGAAGCGACCGGCCTGCCCACGGCGCTCATCAACGATGCCCGCGCCTTCGGCCTCGCCGAATTGCGCTTCGGAGCAGGTCGCGACGTGCACTCCTTCATCGGCTTCACCCTCGGCACCGGCATCGGCGGCGTCTTCGCTATCGACAACCAGGTCATCCAGGGCTATCGCGGCCAGGCGGGCGAGCTGGGTCACCAGACCATCGATCCCGATGGGCCCTGGTGTGGCTGCGGCAACCGCGGCTGTCTGGAAGCCTACTGCCGTGCCGACCAGGTCGCCATCGTGTGTGGCACGAAGGACCCGCGCGAGGCCATCGAGAGGGCCCGAGCCGGGGACGCACGCGCCATCGGCGGGCTGGCCGAGATCGGGCGCTACCTCGGCATCGGCATCAGTAACGCCATCACCGTCATCACCCCCGAGCTGGTCATCCTCGGCGGCGGCTGGTCGAGTGCCGGCGACTTCATCATCGAACCCATCAAGGCCGAGATGCGCCGCCGCGTCATCACCACGCCGGTCGAGCGGGTAGCGCTCAAGCTTGCCGAGCTGGGGACCTGGGCAGGTGCCATCGGGGCCGCCGTCCATGGCGCCGAGCGAGCGAACGTGGTGGCTGGGGGTGGGTCGTGAGCGAGACCCCCTACGCACCGCGTTATCGCGAGATCGAACAGGCCTTGCGCGCACGCATCGCGAGCCTGCGGCCAGGTCAGCGCCTGCCATCCGACGCTGACCTCTGTGCCGAGTTCGGGGTCAGCCGCATGACCGCGCGGCACGCCATGTCCCAGCTGGCTGAGGAAGGGCTGGTACGCCGCGACCCGGGCCGCGGCACCTTCGTGACCGAGCCACCAACGCACCGTCGCGCGAATTTCCTGATGACCTTCAGCCATGAGATGCGCCGCCAGGGCCGCGTGCCCACGTCGCGCATCGTGGCACGCAACGTGCGGCCACCCACCGAGAGCGAGCGCAACGAGTTTCACCTGACCCGCGGCGGGGACGTCGTGGAGCTGCGACGAGTGCGCCTCGCCGATGGTCGACCGGTGGCCCTCGAGCATGCCGTGCTGACCTCACGTTGCGTCGAGACCGTCCTTGCCGCCGATCTCGCGGGCGGCTCGTTGCACGAAGCGCTCATCAGCGCCGGCATGGTGCCGTCACGGGGCAAGTCCTCGATCCGGGCCGAGGCCGCCGGAGCCGACGATGCCGAGCTGCTGGGCGTAGCGCTCGGCGAGCCCATGCTAGTGGAACGGCGCATCATCTTCGACCAGCGCGGACGACCCATCGAACGGACCAAATCGCGGTATGCCGCCGATCGCTACGGCTTGAACGTGGGTTTCTCGGTCGAGGACAGTGGCGCTGTCACCGTCTCGCCAGATGCCTGAATCGCACATCACGCCGGCCTGGGCCGGCCCCAGGGGGTAGTCATGGAACCACGAGAACGCGTGCTCGCCGCGCTGGATCACAAGGAAGCCGATCGCGTCCCTCGTGACCTGGCTGGCACGCGCTACAGCAGCATCCATGCCGAGGCCTACCAGCGACTGCGGTCCGCCCTCGGCCTGGCGGAGGCCGAGATCCGCATCGTCGACACCACCCAGGGCCTGGCCCATATCCACGCTGACGTGCTCGACCGCTTCGGTGCCGACGTGGCGTTGGTGTCAGCCGGCTCACCCTCGACGTACAAGCGCGAGGTCACCGACGACGGCGAGTACGAGCGCTTCCTCGATGAGTTCGGGGTACTGCGAGCACGACCCCGCGACGGGCTCTACTACGAGTCCACCACCTCTCCGCTCTCCGGCGACATCAGCCCCGCCGACATCGAGGCCTACCCCTGGCCCGACCCGCAGGACGCGGGGCGTTTCGCCGGCATGAAGGAGCGCGTCGCGCACATCCGTGATATCGAGAAGCGGGCCGTGTTCGTGGGCTCGCTGTGTGCCGGCGTGACCGAGATGCACTTCCGCATGCGCGGCTACGAGCACGGCTACATGGACATGGCCCTCGACCCGGATCTCGCGCGCGCACTGATGCGCAAGATCACCGACCTCAAGCTGGCCTACTGGGAAAAGGTGCTCGACGAGATCGGTCCCGATATCGACATCGCCGCCGAAGCCGACGACCTGGGCGCCCAGCACGCGCCGCTGTTCAGCCCGGCGGCGTACCGCAACCTCGTCAAGCCGCTGCACAAAGAGATCATCGACTACATCAAGAGCCGCTCGAGCGCCAAGTTCTTCCTCCATTCCTGTGGGGCCATCAAGGAACTCATCCCCGACCTCATCGACATCGGCGTGGACGCACTCAACCCGGTGCAGGTATCCGCAGAGGGCATGGAGACAGCGGAGCTGAAGCGCGAGTTCGGGGCCGATATCACCTTCTGGGGCGGCACCGTCGACCCCCAGAAGACGCTCGCGCGCGGCACGCCCGAAGAGGTCCGTGCTGAGACCATCCGACGCATCCATGATCTCAAGCCCGGCGGCGGCTTCGTCATCGCCAGCATCCACAACATACAGGCGCACGTTCCGGTGGAGAACATCTTGGCCTTCTGGGAAGCCGTGGAGGAGGCTGGCGAATATGCCTGAGAAGCTGCACGGACGTCTCGTCACTGATGACGGGGAGTTGCGGGGCGCGATCGTCGTCGAAGACGGCGTCATCTCCGCGCTTGAGCCAGACATGTCGGTCGATGACAGCACCATCATCGTGCCCGGCTTCATCGACGTGCACGTGCACGGTTGGGGCGGTCACGACGCCATGGGCGGTGCCGATGCTCTCAGTGGCATGGCCCGGGCGCTGGCATCTCGTGGGGTCACCTCGTTCCTGCCCACCTCGGTCACGGCCTCCTTCGAGAAGCTCACCCTCTTCGCCGAGTCGGTGCGCGAATGGATGCCCGCTGCGCCCGCTGACGGCGCCGAACCGCTGGGCTTCAACATGGAAGGCCCATTCCTGGCCGAGCAGAAGAAGGGCGCCCATCCGGCCGACCTGCTGCGCCACCCCGAGGACCTCGACGAGGCACGACTGGCGACCTTCACCGAGGGCCTGCGCGTCATCACCATCGCCCCCGAGCTGCGCGGGGCGCTCGAACTCATCACTCGCCTTGCGACATCTGGCGTGCGTGTGTCGCTGGGGCACTCGGCCGCCGACGTGGCCGAGGCGCGCGCCGGCTATGCGGCGGGGGCGGTGACCACTACGCACCTCTTCAACGCCATGGTCGGCGTCGTCCATCGCGAGCCGGGCCTGGCGCTGGCGGCGCTGCTCGACGATGCCGTGTGGGTCGAGCTCATCGCCGACACCCTCCACGTCGACCCCGACCTGTGGCCACTCATCTGGGCCCTGAAGCCGGTCGAGCGCGTACTGCTGGTGAGTGATGCCATCGCCCTCGCCGGCTCCGGTCGCGTGCACGGCATGCTGGGTGAGCTGGAAGTGCGAGTGGATGGCGACATGGTCACTCTCGTCGATGGCGGCAACCTGGCCGGGTCGGTCACCGCCCTGGACCTTGAACTGCGAAACGTCGTTCGTGCCGGCATCCCGCTGCCAGACGCCGTGCGTGCGGCCGCTGGCAACCCGGCCGAACTGCTGGGGCTGACCGATCGCGGCCGCCTCGCGGCCGGGTTGCGAGCGGACCTCGTCGAGCTGGACGCCCTCACCTATGCCGTGCGCCGCGTCATGCGTGGCGGGGAGTGGATCGTCGGCGCCTGAGGCTCAGGTCGGTGGCAGTGGCGCGGGCAGCTCGTCGATCGACGGAATGACCCGCTGCGGCCCGAACCGCGGCCCACGCAGCGCCAGCCACACCAGGCCACCACCAAGAGCGAGTGCCGCCGTGGCAGCCATGAACAGCGCCTGAGCCCCGAACTCGTCGTAGATCAGCCCACCGACGGCATCTGCGGCGATGGGCGCGACGCCGGCGTAGACGAACCACGCCACCGACTGGCCCATCGCGTAGAGATGCCGTGGCAGCAGTACCCCGATGATGAGCACCATCGCGGTATAGCGCAGGGCGTACGAGGCACCGTCGAGCGTCCGCAGGGCCGTGACCATCCACGGCTGCGGCGCCACCGCCACCAGGGCCATGAGGACGGCAGCGACGATGGCACCGCTGACGAAGAGCCAGCGCAATCCCATCCATGTCGCCAACCGGCCCGAGCCGGCGAAGACGGGGATCTCCACGATGGCCGGCAGTGCCGCCGCCAGGCCCACCAGGAACACGCCTCCGCCCTGGTCGAGGATACGCAGACCGATGAAGCGCCAGGACGCATGTTCACCCAGGGAGGTGACCAGGAGCCCCACGAGGAACCCCAGCAGCACCGGCGCCAGGAGCAGCGGCAGCCAGCTTCGGAAGGATGGATGCGGGGGCGTGTCGCCGGTGGCGTCTCCCATGAGCCCGACAGCCCCCGACGGCCACAGCAGCGATCCCGCCACGAGCAGCGCGGTCAGGATGAATGCGCTGAAGACCGGCTGGGGGCCCGCCACCGACCACATCGCGCCACCGACCGTGGCCGACGCTGCCCATCCGATGGAAGCCCAGACGCGGATGCGGCCGTAGCCCGACCCCCTCTCGTCCAGCACACCCAGCGTCAGGCCATCGAGGAGCGGGAACCAGGACATCGCACCCACCATCGCCAGCGACAGCGCCGCGGTCAGCGTCACCGGATGGGAGCCCGCGAGCATGATCAGCAGCCCTCCCACGGCGGCCGTGACAGCGGCCAGCGCGATCGTTCGTCGTCGGCCCAGCCAACCATCGGCGAGGGCGCCCCAGACGGGGTAGGCCAGCAGGGATACCAGGCCGGCGATGCTCAGGACGATGCCGATCTCTGCGGCTCCCAGGCCGCGCTCGTCGAGCAGAGGCACAGGGAACGGCATCAGCAGACCAAAGGCGATACCCTGCATGGCGTAGACGGCATGGAGTCGTCGCAGCGTCATGGGCCGAGTATGGGTGAGCGGTCCTGTCCGGGTGCTGCCGATGGTCCGCCTTGCCGCTCAGCGCCAATCGGGTTACGGTCCGGACCGCACCCAACCGCACATCCAACGATCCGCCGCACCCGAGGAACGTCCCATGTCGTCTGGGGCCTGCCGCGCCCTCGCATCCCTTCTGATCACGATCGTGGCCACGATCGTGATGGCACTGCCCGTGGCTGCCGAGTCCGATGCGCTCAATGAGTCCTCTGCGATCAGCTATAGCGTGGTCCCGGCCAAGGGCGAGATCAAGGTGCGGATGGTCATCAACCTGAAGACGAAGGGTTCGTCACCCTTCGGCCCGAGCGACTGGGGGCCCATCCGGGTCGAGGAGAGTGCGACACCGAAGGTCAACAGTGGTTTCACCCTGCAGTTCCCCGCCCAGGATGCACCAGGACTGTGGAAGAGCTTCGAGGTCGAAACGCCTCGCATCGAGGGTGGGCAAGCCAGCAAGCGGCTCGTGCTCTCCTATACGATCGAAGCCGGTGGTGGACAAGTCGACGCCCTCACTCCGGCACGCGTCGACGGCAGCTACTTCTACTTCTGCGCTCTTGGCCAGGACACCGATGCTGGTTCGGTCAAGATCGACGTCGTCGATGACGAGGTCACATGGACGCTTACCCAGAGCGGCACGCCGCTCAAGAAGTCCGGGGGAGACGGACTGGAATCCGGGAGCTCGAACCTGCCGGGCGAGATCTTCACCTGTGTCGAGGGCGTGCGCGAGGACAAGCTTCAGACCAAGACCATCCGAGGACCCGGCGACCGTGAGATCGTGCTACAGGCTTGGGCCGACCGCAAGAACTGGCTGGGAGTGGCGGAGGCCCGGGCCAATCCCGCGCTCGATGCCATCGACGCCTTCCTGGGGCACGACATCCCGGGCGAAGGCCCAGTCATCATCCGCATGGCGCCGTCAAGGGACCTGGGCGGCTACGCCAGCGCCCACGACACGCCTGGCATCGTTCAACTCGACGAGAATGTCGACCTCGCGGATCTGAACCATCAACTCTCGCACGCCTGGTTCAGCAAGGACATCTTCAGTGAGCTGTGGCTGCGTGAAGGGATGGCTCTGTGGACCGATTCGGCCATGAGTCCCGAGGGTGTCTGCGCAGCGGCCGGGCCCAACAGCAGCGGCCTCGCCCTGTCTGACTGGCAGGTCGTGAAGCCAACGTCCAGCGACGACTGGGAGCAGGTCATCGCCGACCAGAACGCAGCGGCCTGCGGCATCGTCAGCGCGGTGGCCTCACGCATGTCGGACGCGCAGTGGCGGGAGGTCATCGGCTCCCTGCTCGACGGCGAGACCAAGTACATCGGCAGTGCTGGTCCGGAGATCGCCTCCAGCCCGACCGTCGACTATCGCGAGTGGCTGGATGCGGTCGACGAACGCGGCCTGGTCCCGGCCGGCATCGACGACCTCGACTTTGCGCAGAACCTGCTCGACGCCTACGGGGTCCCCGAAAGCGGAGCCCAGCTGGAGGAACGCTCGGCGGCCCGCGCCAAGTACCACCAGTTCCTCGCCGATGCCGCCCCCCTGGGCGCTCCCAGGGCGGTGCGCAAGGCCATGGATGACTGGGAGTTCGCCGCCGCGAACGAGGCACTGGACAAGTCCTACGAGGTCCTCGCCGCGCTGAAGGAGGCTGATAGCCTGCTGCCGACTGCCGGGCTCATCCCGCTCATCCAGCGACCCTTCGAGGAAGCCGCCAGCGTGGCCGAGATCGAGGCCGTGCGGACAGACGCGCTCGACCTGCTTGACAGTGCCCAGGAGCTGGTGGTGCCGCTGGGCAAGCTCCAGGCGGTCACGCCACTCGAATGGACTGACTTCCCCGCCGCCATCGCCTCTGCCATCGACGATCGTCGCTTCGACGACGCGATGGCCGCCATCCCCCTGGCTATCGAGGTTGCGCAGCAGATCACCGCTGCCGACGCCGCCCTGCCGGCGGCCGGCCTGGTCGAGGCCTTCGCCAGCCGCTATCGCGGCGCCGCCACCCAGAGTGACCTCGAAACGCTGGCGGGCGATGCTGCCAAGGTCCAACGGGAGGCGAAGGCTACCGGTGACGCCCTCGAGCAGTTACGCAGCGAAGTCGGACGATGGCAGATCCCCGCGGCCGTCACCGATCCCATCGACCGCGGCCAGATCACGGCTGGATACGAGGTCATCGACGATGCCCGAGCCGTCGTGGCAGCTGCGGCCGCGGCCGACATCTCGCTTCCCGAGGCACAGCTCAGCGCCGATATCCGACCCAAGTTCGAGGCGGTGACATCAGCCGCTCAGATGGCGGCCCTGCGGGTCGAGGCCGAGGCGAGCAGCGCCGAGGCCCAGAAGGTGGGCGACGCCCTCACGTCGTTGAGCGATCTGGTGCCTGACTGGCAGATCCCGGCAGTGGTGACGGCGCCGGTGGAGAACCGCGACTTCGCGACCGCCGCATCGACCGCAGCGGCTGCCCAGCGCTGGGTCGAGAACGCCTGGCAGGCGGACCAGGATTGGCCCGACTTCGGGGCGCTGGACCGCGTGAAGGCTGATTTCGAGAGCGCCCAGACGCTCGAGCAGCTGGAGGCCGGCGCTGACCTCGCCGACCAGTGGTCCCAAGCTGCCGACTGGATCAGTCGGGCCGAGGCCGCGTCCGTGGAGCCTCGCGACCTGCTAACCGACTTCGGGCTCTTGGGCGTGGACATCAACACACCCTTGCAGGAAGCGAAGGCGGCGGCACTCGCCGGCGAGGTCTCGCAAGCGATCAAGAAGTCCACGGAGGTCGTCGCAGTCATCGAGAGCGGCTCTTCGAGTGGCTCGCTGCGACTCGCCGGGATCGTCTTCTTCGGCATCGCGGTGCTGGGCGTGCTCGGGCTGTGGGTGATCCTGCGGCGGCAGTCCGGACCTTCGTGGGCCCGCCAGACCAGACCGCACTGGATCGAAAAGGGCCGCTCCCGCGACAAGAAGGACAAGCCGAAACGCAAGTAGCGCCGAACGGCTGGCTGCGATGACGGCATCATCTCCGCTCCTGCGCCGGGCCCGGCCCGAGGATGCCGCGGCCATCACACGCCTGGCCTTGCGCTCCAAGCAACACTGGGGCTACAGCGACCTCTTCATGGCCGCGATGCTCCCAGCGCTGACGTGCAGTGCAGCCGACCTGGAGAGCACGTCGGCACTGGTCGAGGTGCTGCAGCGTGGCGGACGCCTGCTGGGCTTCTACCGAGTGCGACGCCTGACCGAGTTGGCCTACCTTGACGATCTGTTCGTCGACCCCGGGTCCATGGGACAGGGCTTGGGGCGTCAGCTGTTCCTGCGTGCTCTCGAGGTCGCCCGTCAGTGGGGCTATGGCGTGGTCGAGTTCGAGAGCGACCCCTACGCTGAAGGCTTCTACCTGCGCCTGGGTTGTGAGCGGGTGGCGATGTCACCCTCATCACTCATGCCCGGCCGCAGCATCCCGCTCATGCGCTACGCGCTGCGGGACCAGAACGCCAGCGTGACGTAGCCGTCGGCCACGGCAGCGGTGCCGGTCGATGCAGCATCTGCGCTGCCGGTGGGCTGGATCTCGATGGCATGGCTGCCCGGGGCGAGCTCCGTCACGAACACGATCTCTGGTGCGCTCACCTCTGGGGCATAGAGATCGACCAGCCCGGTCGCGGCGCCGTCGATCATCACGGCCGCACGACCACGGTCGGGTCCGCGGCTGGCGATGACGGCGACCTGGCCACCCTCGACGGTGGCCTGTGCGGCAGCGACGGTGGTGGTGGTGAAGTCGACGCTCGTCTCACGCGAGCTGTTGCCAGCGCCGTCGCGGCTGATGGCGGTCACCGCGCAGGTCGCATCAGCGAACACCGATGCCTCCGCGTCCCACACCACTGCCACGCCGGGGGCCGCTCCGCCGGGTGCCTCGGCGCGCATCGCGCCAAGCTCGCCGCAGTCGGCCAGGACGGATGCGTCGGAGAGCCCGGCCACGGCATCGCTCGCCTCCCAGGCGACCGCGATGGGGATGCCGGCGACTTCCTCGTCGAGCGCGCCGGTGCGCAGCGAGACCGTCGGTTCCGACATCTGCGGCGGCGTATGGTCGACGCTGATGCTGTCGCTCACCACCGGTGATCGCAGGTCGGCACCGTAACGGAGCTGGGCAAAGACCTCGTACTCGCCCTCCTCTGCTGGCAGCTGCACCGTCGGTGTCGAGCGGATGCGGCTCCAGCCGGACCACGTCTGGCCGTCGGTGGAGGTGCGGATGTGAGTGGCAACGCGTCCACCGAGGTCCAGCTCCACGTCCTGTCTCGAGGTTGCGATGGCGCCACTCTCGAGGCTGAACGGTCGCAACTTCAGCGCGTCGAGCTGCGTGCGGCTCCCGCCGAAGTAGTTGTTGTCGAGCCGGCCCACGTCTGGGATGCGGGTGAGGCCAACCTGCCAGAAGGCCCACGAATCCCAGGCCGGCGCCAGCGAAGGAGGCGCATCGCACCCCCAACAAGCGGCCCATAGCGGCAGATCAGCGAATTCGTCGGTGTTGCCCACGACCTCTCGCCACATGAACACCGAGGTGTAGATCATGGGCATCCGCCCGGTGCGCTCGTACACGCGGTCGATGAAGTCACGCAGGCGCGCGGTCGAGACGGCGTGGATGGAGGCACCGATCGGCCCCCAGCACTCGACGTCCACCACCGGTGGCAGGGCATCGTCGATGCCACCCGCAGCTTCCACGCGATCGAGGAAGTGATCTGCCTGGGCCCGGCCATCGAGGGTGTAGTCGAAGAAGTGGTACGCACCCGCGGCCAGCCCCGCCGCACGGGCCCGCGCCAGGTTCGTCGCGAACATCGAATCGACGAAGTCGATGTCCTGCGTGGCCTTGATGTAGACGAAGCGGTGGCCGGCCGCCTTGACCTTGGCGTAGTCGATGTCGCCGTTGTGGTGGCTGACGTCGATGCCGGTGAGCAACTCCTGCCCGTTGGGCGCGCTCGGCGCGCTGGGTGGCGCGACCGGAGCAGGCTCCAGTTCGGCTTGCATGAAACGGAGGTCGGTGGCAGCAACGAGGGCGGTGGGACCGATCGCTGTTGG
Organism: uncultured Chloroflexia bacterium; assembly: GCA_963724095.1. GTDB lineage: Bacteria > Chloroflexota > Limnocylindria > Limnocylindrales > CSP1-4 > JAFMJV01. Next base: position 700,925 of record CAVRTH010000019.1, on the reverse strand, counting down.
CTCGCTCGATGCGTCGGGTGCCGTGGGGGCACCTGCTTGGGCGGACGGCTCGGCAGTGGGCTCCGGGGTCGGCTCGGCGCCGGGGGGCCAGGGCGGGTCCTTGGGCAGCCCGGGTCCCTTGTACTTGCGCGTACCGGCCTGGCAGCCGATGCCCTTGCCGGCCGCATCAAAGAGGTTCACCGGGCCCGCATCAGCGGGCTCCGCGGCAGCGCGAACCCGAAGCGAGCCCGCAGGCTGAGGCCCAGGCAGGAGCAGCATGATCATCGTCAGCGCCTGGGCGAACGCGACGACACGGCGAAGTGTCATGTTGGAAGGCAGAGGTTAACGGCGCTCCCGGAATCCCGCAGACGGGCGCGGTCGGCGTCGGAGCGGGTCAGCTCCAGCTCAGCATCGAGCTCCTTGAGGGCCGTCTCCCGATCAAGACCTTCATAGATCGCTCCGAGGCTGATGGCGCCGATGATCCACTCTGCACTCCGGTTGACGCCCAGCCGCGTCGAGAGTTCGGAGGCCTCCCGCGCGACCTGCATCGCGGCCGCGCCACCCTCACCGCAGCCTCCATCAGCACGGCCGGCTCACGCAGCCGACCCTTGCCCACCAGCGGAGCAGCCTTGTTGATGAATGCTTCAGCGATGATGCGTGTGAGCCGACGGTTTTCGGCGATGGCGAGGGCCTCGTCTCGCGGACAGCGAGCCAAGACCCCGGTCACCACCCATCGCCCGCGGATCGGCAGTACGGCACCTAATCGCCCGAGCCATCCTCGCGTGGCAACGGTGACGGCCGTGGCGATGGCCTGAACGGACCCGGCGCGTAGCCTGGAGGCGGGGGGGCGCCGGGCGGTGGAGGCGCTGTAGGCGGAGGTCGCATCGCGCCGGGTGGAGGTGACGGTGGAGGTGGCCTGAGCGGACCGGGCGCGTAGCTTGGAGGCGGGGGGGCGCCGGGCGGTGGAGGCAGCGGCGGGGCCTCGGGCGGCGGAGCAGCGACATGGGGTGCAGGCAGCGGCTCGGTCGGGGCCGGCGCTGGTGGGTCCAGCGGCATGCCTCCGGCCCAGGGCCGGCCACCGATCTCCGAGATGCTGCGGGGGACGGGGTCGCGCAACGGTCGCGGAGGCGGGCTCGCAGCCTGGGTCGCGTCCAGGCTCCTTCCCCAGCTCGCAGTCGAGTTCCCGCCGAGCGTACTGCCCGGTCGGTCGCCCCCCTGGGCGGGCCCGTCGCCCTCGACGCCAAACGCCTCGATGATGCCGCCCCCCTTGTCGGTCTCGATGGGGTCAGGGTTGGTCAGATCGGCGAGCTTGGAGAGGTCGACGGTGATGCCGACGCGACGTTGGCCGGCACGGACCTCGCTGTATTCGTCATCGATGAGTGTCGGGCTGACAGGTTTGCCGACGCGGCAGTGGTAACACTTGTTGGCAGGCAGGTCGTTGAGGCTCTTGCAGTCGCCGCAAACCCACCACTTGGCCTTTCCCATGCGACACAGGATACATATGCCGGTGCGGGTGTCAGTTCGTCAGAAGTACCGAGCCCGCGCGGGCGTGACGCTCGTCAGGGACAGTCGGCCGGGAAGGCCCCATCGGCCAGGCGGGACACTTCTTCGCGGTCGGTCCATAGCAGCTGGGAAGCACTGTTCCCACTCTTCGTATCGGTGACGATGAGTTCGAGTGGTTCATCGGTCACCGCGCCGGCGAGGGTCCAGAAGGTCCCACCCAGACCGCAGGCATCGATGATCTGGACGAGGGCGTCAGAGGAGCGGTACTCCCAGAGCCGGCCTTCGGCTTCGCTCCCGACCAGCGGGCCGACCAGCGGGATCGTCTCCGTGTCACCGTCGGCGCGTACGAGCTCGACGGTGAAGCGCTCGTCCACCGGCAGCGGTGGTTGGATCGGCTGGCCCCGATCCCGGATCCATCCCGCTTGCGCGAGGTAGGCATCGGCGCCCAGCGTCTCGAGATCGAGGCTGACGTGATAGACCTGCTCGACACCATCGAGGCCGAGCTCTTCGACGATCCCCTCCGGGACGCGCATGTTCTTGGCGGTCTCGAAGGCTCGCTTGACGCGCGAGCGATCGATGCCACGCAGGGCCTTCTCCAGCTTGGCGCTCCCCGGAAGCATGCCCTGGTCACCGCGGAAGACCACGCCTTCGATCTTGCGGGGGACGCGGCCTTCGGTCAGGAGCAGGATCTCGTCGTAGGCGTCGCTGTCGTCGGTGGCGACGATGGGTGAACCCGTGCCGATGATGGGGTACGACGTGCCTGAGCGGACGAGTCGTCGATAAGCACGCTCGCTGCCATCCGAACGCACTTCGATGGCCTCGGCATAGTCGACGCCACGGCCGTCGGCAGAGGTGAACGTCGCCGTGCCCGTGAGAACGGGCAGGCCACCGACGGGGTCGTCGCCACAGACTGCCAGCGCCTCGGGGTCGAGCACCGTTCCGATGGGGCTACCCGGTTCGAAGGGCGGCAGCACAAGACGTGCGCTCTTGCCGCTTCTCAGGTCGAGGACCGTCATGGGCACGGGGATCGCAGACAGACCCGCGCCAAAGACCCATAAGTTGCCGTCGACACTGCAACCGTCGAAGACGTAGACGGCGAAGGGCGCGTCTTCCTTGTCGAAGAGGTGGAGCGTACCCAGTTCGAGATCGTAGTCGACATCACCCGCGGGCAGCTCCAGCGTCGCGATCAGCTCCGGGTCGGTGGAGGCCGCGAACACCGTCGCCGGGACGGCGAACGCCAGGACCAGGGCGGCTACGAGGCCGGCGGCGACCAGGCGAGGCAGGATGGTCCCGGCAGTCATGCGCTCAGGCTATTCCGAAAGGGCAAGCCGTGCTTGACCGATCGACCGAGCACTGTCCGCTGCCCCAGCTGGCGGTCTCACCGCCCGGTTCGACGTTCTGCTGGCCTTCACCGAGGAATTCCGGAGTGGCGTCGATGAGCACGGCCCACTGATATGCGTCGGGGTCGGGCGCCTCCAGCGCCTCGAGCACGGCCGCCCTGGTGTCGATGTGGCCCAGTGCCACCAGCGCCAGTGGCAACATCTCCTCGACGCGCCCCAAGTCCATCTCCACCCTGCCGTCGCCCGACTCGAAGACGAGGAAGTCATCGCTCTCGATGCGATCGCGGATCGCCTTGATCTCGCCTGCGACCTCGTCGATCGTATCCCCGATCAGTCGCTGCGTCTCGAGCAGCAGACCGACGTACTCATCCTCGGCGGGCTGCGTGCGACGGCGGGCGCCGCGCGCTGGGTGGTCAGGCGGTTCCAGCGGCAGCCCGGTCGACCAGGATGCGGGGCATGGGGCAAGCGTGGATGAAGGTCGCGGGCCACGTGGGGTCGAAGTCGGTCGCCGCCAGGATGCGCTGTGTAGTGGTCCGTTTGGCCTCGCCGACGAGGACCATGGCCACGGTCCGTGAGAGGTCGACGATGGTACCGAGGCCGACCGAGACGCCGTGGCGAGGAACGTCGTCGAGCGTGACGAACTGGGGGAAGGTGCCCATGTTGTCGCGACGTGTCTGCTGGGCAAGCTCCACGACGGACGAGCCTCCTGCCAGCGCAGCGGGCGGGGCCACGAACGCGACATGTCCATCCCCCGCTCCACTGGCGGCAAGGAAGAGATCCACCCCACCGGCACCGGCGATGCGCCGGTCGTAGGCGGCGGGATCAGCCGGATCGGGACCCCAGAGGTGGTCGGAAGTGATGCCCTGGCCCTGGCTCACGGCAGCGTTGATGGGAGCGACGATCTCGCGCTGGGCGAAGCCCTGGCAGGAGTGATGAAATGCGGAGTCGATGGCGCGCGGGGCTGCGGGCACACCGACGACGTACTCGTCCATCATCACGATGATGAGTCGGCGCAGGTCCGCGTCCCGTGGCACCAGCCGCGCCAGGGCCTGGTACGTCGAGCGCAGGCTGCGACCGCCGGGACACCCCAGGAGGTAGTGCTTGTCGGAAGGTGTGGCGGCGATGCCGCCGAGTATCTCAGCCGCCAGCGCCTCACCCAGTGCGTCGGCGTCCCGGTACACGGTCATGGGCGTACTCGCAGCAGCCCTCGTCTCGCTCAACCCCTCTCCCCATCGGCCTGCGTGGCGAGTCGGGCGAGGCGCATCATCGGGTCATGCGTGGCGCCACGACCAACCTCTCGCTCTCACCCGTCCAGCGTACGGCAGTCGGTCGGGGTACGGGCTACTGATGCTGTTGGCGGTCCCATCGACATCCTGCGATGGCCGGGTCTGATGAGCCTCCCCTTCGCGGTCATCCCGCCGACCGCGACGCGAGTGCCCGTCGTGGCGCATGTGCCGCACTCGTCGACGATCATCCCAGCGAAGGTGCGTGCCGAGATCCTGCTGCCGGACGACGAGCTGTTGGCGGAACTGATCCGGCTCACCGACTGGCACACCGATGAGTTGTTCGCCTGGTCCGGCCGGCATGGTGTGACGCGATTCGTGAACCGGCTCTCACGCCTGGTATTCGATCCCGAGCGTTTTGCCGACGATGCGGCCGAGCCGATGGCAGCGCGCGGCCAGGGCGTCGTCTACTGGCACGGAACGCAGGGGCAGGTCCTGCGCACGCCTGACGCGGGGTTGCGAGAACAGCGACTGGCTGAGCTGTATCGGCCATATCACGCAGCGCTGGACGCGACAGTAGCCGAGCTATTGAAGGCCTTCGACAGGTGCACGATCGTCGATTGCCATTCGTTCCCGACGCAGCCCCTTCCCAGCGAGATCGACCAGTCACCTCATCGACCCGACATCTGCATCGGCACCGATAGCTTCCACACCCCCAGCGACCTCACTGATGCCATGGTCACGGCGTTGACAGCTGAGGGCTTCCGCGTCAGGCGGGACGCTCCCTTCGCGGGCACCTTCGTCCCGAGTGGCTTCTTCAGGCGGGACCGTCGCGTGCGCTCGGTGATGATCGAGGTTCGACGTGGGCTCTACCTGGATGAGACGATCGCGCAGCGGCGGCCCGATTTCGACACCCTCAGGGCCGCCATCGAGCGAGCCGTGACGACGGGGCTGCCCGACATCGAGGCAGCAGCTCGCGGGGCGCCGAGGTGACCTTCGCCTGCGACAGCGTGAACCCCGGGGCATGGTGCGACACCCGGCGCTTCAGCCCTTGGCGGGTGGCGCCGGCCAACACTCGTCGAAGATGACCTGCTCGCGTGGCAGGCGAGCGGCGCCGGGCCGCGACTTCGGCGCGAGGGCATCGTCGGTCGGGTAGCCGATAGCCACGATCGTGCGGACCGATCGATTGGACGGCAGCCCCAGCAGATCATCGATACCGTGGCGGACATCACCGCGGACCCGTGAGATGCCGCCACCGAGGCCCAGCATCGATGCCGCGATGAGGATGCGCTCAGCGGCTCGGCCGTTGTCGAACGCGCGGGAAAGGCCTCGCTCCGGCTCATCCGGTTCGACGATGGCGACGGCGGCGGCGGCCGTCGGCAGGCCACGAGTCTGCGGCAGTCCCAGCTCGGCGATCCTGTGGATGACGTCCTTGTCGCGAAGCAGGATGAAGCGGCAGGACTGCTCGTTGCGGCTGCTGCCCGACCAACGCGCGACTTCGGTGATGGCCTCGAGCTCCGCCTTGGTCACCCGTTTGCCGGTGAACTCGCGCATCTGCCGTACGCGGATGAGCGGCTTGACGATCTCCAGCGGGGACGGCTCGGCTTTGGCGCTCTTCTGCTTCGGCTTGGAAGTCGTCTTCTGCTTTGGCTTTGCGGGGCTGGGCTGAGCGGACATCGAAAGCTCCTTTCGGGAGCGGGGCACAGAGACAGGCGCGACTGAAGGGCTCGGAGTAGTCCTAATCGTGACACAGCGCGCGACGACTGGGGGTGTGTGCGGGCGCCAGTCGACCCATCGGGGGGCGGACCATCGTGGCCGTGGTGCAGCAATGGGCGCCGCGGTGTACTTGACCGGACGAACCCGGCATCCTCGCCGGCGCCGTGCCCCTTGAGTGCGAGGAGTGAGTGATGACGACCCCGACCATCGTTTCCGGTGCCCTATCCACCGTCGGCGAGCTGGGCAAGGATGAGGCCTGGCTACAGGGCTGGCTCAAAGAGCAGCCGTCTCGCCTGGGCCTGGGCGATCTGGATGTCGCCGATAGCGCGGCCGATGACGACCGGTCGTTCGTCGCCACCGATGATGAGCGCTGTTTCAGCGTAGACGTTCAGCTGGGCGAGATGGAGGCGTCGCACGGCTTCCAGCTGCTCGACAACTGGGCACGCAATCGGGTCCTTCATCCGGACAAGACGCACGTCGCCGTACTGGTGACCGAGACCACCGGGGATCGCTATCGCACCACGCTTGAGACGCTGGCTCAGCACCTGCCACTGGTGGTGGTGGAGCTGGCCGTCTGGCGCGGTGAGAACGAGGCCATCGTGGTGCCGCACGTGGCGCTCGCGAGCGATGACGTGGAGCTGAGCTCGACGCCCGCGGCCAAGGCTGCGGAGGCGCTGGCGAAGGTCGAGGATGATGCCGAGGCCACAGCTGGTTCCGCGGAGCCCGATGCCGAGCAGATCGGAGCAGCTGCTGAGTCTGAGACGGCCGATGAGCCCACCGAGGTACCCGAGAACAAGGACGACACCGGTGTGGACGATCCCTGGGGCCTGCCCAAGGCGGAGCCCGAGATGGCCGGGGTCGAGGCGGACAGACCCAACGGACACCGGCTCCTGAGCAAGATCGGCAACTGACCCCGGCGCACCCAACAGACACCGGGCCCCCACCTTGTCGGAGGCCGCTGACCTCGGTCTCCGCTCCCATTGCACCAGCCCGAGGCAGCCCGCAGACTGGGCGCATGACCCGTGGGGAGGATGCTGAGCGACTGGTCGAGGCGCGGCTGCGGGCAGCGCTGCCAGAGCCCCAGTACCGCGTCTACGTCAACGTCAACTGGACGGGGCCCGTTCGGGCGCAGGGCCCGGCGCGTGATGGCGAAGCGGACGCCGTCATCACCCACCCCGAGCATGGACTTCTGGTGCTGGAGGTGAAGTCCGGCGAGCCTTCGCGTGACGCAGCCGGTCGCTGGTACCTGGGCCCGGTGATGCTCAAGGAATCGCCCTTCAAGCAGGCCGAGGACAGCAAGCACTTCCTGCGGGCCAAGCTGCTCGACCTTCCGGACTGGCCAACCGACCTCGATCCACTCGCCGGCCACGCCGTGGCCTTCCCCGAAGTCGACCTCGGAAGCCTGCCTCGGGGCCACCCGCTCCTGGGTCTCGATGCGCCCGCTGATCTCGTGCTTGACGCGCAGGCGCTGGAGACGGTCGACGGCATCCAGCGCTGGCTGGACCATGTCTTCGACTACTGGACCGGCGGCGGGGCGGGAGCGCGGCGACCGCTCGGCGAGAAGGGCGTGGAACTGGTCGATCAGCTGCTGCGGCCGCGGGTCTCACTCCATCGGCTGGTACGGGGACGCATCGAGGATGACCGGGCAGCGCTGGTCGATGCCAGTCGGGCGCAGTCGCGGATCCTCAACCAGTGGAAGTCGCTGCGCCAGGTCGAAGTGGTGGGACCCGCCGGGTCCGGCAAGTCGATGCTGGCGGCGGAACGCGCGCGTCGGCTCGCAGCGGAGGGCTACCGGACGCTGCTGGTGTGCTTCAACCAGCGCCTCGCGACCACGATGCAACGCGACCTGGCCGAGGCCAAGGCGCCCGCCGGTCTGACCGTCACCACCTTCCACCGACTGTGCGAGCTGCTCGGCTCCGCGGCCGGCACCCTGCCCACTCGACCGTCGCCGATCCCGCACGACTGGTTCAGCGAGACGCTGCCCGATGCGCTTGATGCGGCCATCGGCGCCGACCCCGATTCGCGATACCACGCGGTCATCATCGATGAGGGCCAGGACTTCGCGATGGGCTGGCTCGAGTCATTGCAGTTGCTCCTGTTCGATACCGACCACGGTGTCTTCTGGGTCTTCCACGACCCGGCACAGGCACTCTTCCGGCCCGACGTCGTGGGCCAGCTCGGCCTCGACCGGCTGGAGCTGTTCGAGGACCACCGCAACCCGCCCTCGATAGCTCGGCTAGCCTCGCGTTTCCGTGGTGGCGACGACCCCATCGAGATCTTCCGAGAGGAGGGCCTGCCGGCCGAGATCATCGTGGCAGCCCCTGGCCTGGAGACCGTAGAGGCGCTGCGCAAGACGCTGCATCGGCTCATCCTCGTGGAGCAGGTGCCGGAGTTCCGCATCGCCGTGCTCTCGGGTGTCGCAGCGAGCTCGAGCGACGTCTGGCGGCATCGAACCTATGGCAACGCCAAGCTGTGGAACGCGGCCCTCGATGATGCCGGTCGGTCGAGGGGCCTGCCGCCCGAACAGGTGCCCGATGAGCCGTCCGATGTCGTCCTCTTCGAGACCATCCGCCGCTTCAAGGGGCTGGAACGCGAGGTCATCGTGTTGTGTGAACTGCCTTCGGACACGAGCCGGCTGGACCAACTGCTCTACGTCGGGCTGACCCGGGCTACCACCCACGTCGTCGTCGTCGCGCCCCCTGCCCTTGCCAAACGCCTGCGAGCAGCATGATCCTTCAGTGACGCAACGATCCAGTCCATAGCCGCTGGGCGGCTGATGGTCTAGCGATTCGTCGGTGACCTTGGGCAACACCAGGACTGCCAGAGCGTTGACAGGACCATCGTCCTATCCGCACGATGGGACCTATGGTGATCCAGACCGGCGAGCGGACTCGCAGAGCGTATGAGGCCCGCTTGCGTGGCGGCCCGGACGACGGTGCTGTCGTGCGGGTGAGTGCCCTCCCCGGAGGTGGGCCGCCGGACTTCTTTCACGCTGGTCCCGACGATCGAGGCGTCTACATGCTGGCCGGCTCAGCGCACGTCGATGACACGCTGCCGTACTGGTGGATCGCCGATCACAGCCGGCTCCCGACGAGCGCAGGGCCGGAGGGTGCGACGTGGACGCTCATCTCGATGGGTCGTGATGGCAAGACGGCCAAGGTCTGGCACCAGCACGGTTCGAGTGCGGCCCCGGTCAGACTCACCCCTGAACCGCTTGCGTCGGCCAAGGTGCCGGCGTTCGTCGGCCGAGGCTACGTCTGCCGCGAGTGTGACGACCTGACCGTGGTCAGCTTCGCGCCGCCCGAGGACGCCGGCAAGTCCTGACGTCCCTGGCCCAACCGAGCGAAGCAGAAGACCGTCACCGGCAATCACCAACGGCCGCCGCATCTTGCGCGTCTACGGCAAGCAGGTGCGCGAGGGCGGGTGTCGGCATCGCCTGTCGCACCTGCGCCGGTCCGAGCCATGGTGAGGGCGTGCCGGCCAACCGCGCCCCACGTACCATGCCGGCATGACAGCGAGAGAGTTCGACCGAACCAGCTTCATCGCCCATCTCGAGGCTTATCTCAGCAGCATCCCGACGGGCGAGCGCCGCATCGTGGCCATCGCCGGTGCTCCCGCATCGGGCAAGTCCACGATCGCCACCGCCGTCGAGCAGCATCTCGACGGGATCGACCCGGGCAGCACCGCGCTCCTGCCGATGGATGGCTTCCACTACGACGACGAGGTGCTCGGTCCGCGCGGATGGCAGGCGCGGAAGGGCGCGCCGCACACGTTCGACGTCGGCGGCTACGCGGCCGCCCTGCGCCGGCTCAAGGCCAACGACGAGACGACAGTGGCCGTACCCCGGTTCGACCGCGATATCGAGATCGCTCGCGCCGGCGCCATCCTCATCGAGTCGGGTGTTCGCCTCATCGTCACCGAAGGCAACTGGCTGCTCCTCGACGACGAGCCCTGGCCGATGCTCCGGCAGTATTTCGACCGCACCGCCCTCGTCGTGGCCGACCCGGAGACGCTCGAGGCTCGCAATCGACAGCGCTGGGTCGACTACAAGATGGATGAAGCGTTCATCCGCGCCAAGCTGGAAGACAACGACCTCCCCAACGCGCGCCTCGTCTACGAGCGCAGCGCCGAGCCCGACTGGATCATCCGCACATGAGCCGGCGAAACGTCATCCGGCGAAACGTCGCTCCTAGCTCCCACGCCTACCATCGGAGAACAGTCCAACCTATCCCGCGGCCACGATGGCGAGGATCTCCTCGCCGTACTTCTCCACCTTGCCGGGGCCGATGCCGGGGATGGCCAGTAGCTCAGCCTCCGAGTGCGGCCGGCGCTCAGCGATCTCCGCGATGACGGTGTCGTAGGCGACGATGAAGGGCGAGACCTTGTCCGCCCGCGCCCGCTCCAGGCGCCACGCACGCAGCGCGTCGAAGAGCATGGCGTCGTGGGCACCGAGGCGGGCCCTCGCCGCAGCGGGCTCGCGCTGGACGGTGGACGCTGATGCGGACCGCACACCTATGCTGCCTGCCTCGCCGGCCCCCAGCGGCGCGAGGAACCGCGATGGCTTGCGTGTCTGCGCCTTGCCGCTGCTCGTGAGCCGCTGCCGCGCCCACGAGAGCACGAGGTATCGCCTCGCCCGCGTGATGCCCACGTACAGCAGCCGCCGCTCCTCCGCGACCGCCTCGTCATCTTCGGCCTGGCTCACCGGCAGCGAACCCTCCTCCAGACCGGGGATGAACACCGCGTCCCATTCGAGGCCCTTCGCTCGATGCAGCGTCAGCAGCTCCACCCCGTGGGCATCCGTCGCCCGCTCGCTCTCGGCACGCTGCGCGAGCGCCGCCACCACCGCACCATGGTCAGCGCCATCAGCGTGCGCCAGCTGCGTCACGATCGCCAGAAGCGTCGACAGGGAAGCGTGCCGCTCACGCGCCTCCCTGCCCTCCGGCTCCTCGTCGGGATCGAAGCCCAGCTGCCGGTCCCATTCCTTCCGCACCGCCGCTACCAGCGCGTCGCCGGTCGCGTCGCCAGCTACCCGCTCGAGGCCGCGCACCGCCGCCCGCACCTCACGACGATCGAAGAACCGCTTGCCGCGGAGTTGATAGGGGATACCTGCCCGCGCGAAGGCCGATTCGAACCCCGCCGTCTGCGCGTTAAGCCGCAGCAGCACCGCCATCTCGCTGGCCGCGACACCATCGCGCAGCAACTCCGACACCCGGGCGATGACGAACGCCTCCTCCTCCGCCGACGATCCGAACGACCGCAGCACCGGCTCGGGCCCCTCTGCCCGGGTCGCCAGCAGCTGCTTCCGGGAGCCGCCAGAGGCAAGCAACTTGTTGGCCAAGGCGAGTACCTGTGGACTCGAGCGGTAGTTGGACAGGAGGGGGATGACTCTCGCATCCCGATAGCGCCGCTCGAACCCATCGAGGTGTTCGGGACCTGGCCCCGGCGAAGGTGTAGATGGTCTGATCGGCGTCCCCGACGACACAGAGGTCCCGCCGTTCGCCCAGCCACAGCTCCAGCAAGCGAGCCTGCAGTGGCGTCGTGTCCTGGTACTCATCGACCGTGAACCACGAGTAGCGGGACCGCACCGTCGTCGCCGCCTCCTCGTCATCCTCCAGCAGCCCGACGGTCAGCGAGAGGATGTCATCGAAGTCGATGAGCCCCCGGCGTGTCTTCGCCCGCTCGTAGTCGCGAAACAGGCGCACGAACAGGTCCATCGTCGTCGGCGGAGTGCGACCCGAGCGCCCGCGCCTCGTACGTCTCGGGCGTGAGTCGTCGGCTCTTGGCCCACTCGATCTCATCCATCAGGTCCTTGGCCGGCGTGAAGCGGTAGCCACCCGGCAGCGCCCGCGCCAGGGGCGACACGAGGCGCCATTTGTCAGCCATCACCTCCGGCAGCCCCGCACCGTCATGCCGCAACGGCCAGAAGTAGCGCAGCTGCGCCAATGCCGCCGAGTGGAACGTGCGCGCCATCACCCGCGGCAGACCAAGGCTGCGCACCCGTGCCGCCATCTCGCCGGCAGCCTTCTCGGTGAACGTCACCAACAGCACCTCGCGTTCCGGCACGGCATCGGTCGCCACCGCGTACGCCGCGCGGTGGCTCACCACGCGCGTCTTGCCGCTGCCTGCCCCGGCGATGATCGCGACCGGGCCGGACTACCGTGGTCACGGCTTCTCGCTGCGCGTCGTCCAGCCCCTCGAGGATCCGCTCGGGATCACTCAACGCGGCAGCCTAGGGCTCGAGGACGGTGATGCCGTGACGCCCGATCTGGCGGTCGAACGAGTAGAGCGCTGTTGCCCTGGCCTCACGGGCCGTGGCTGCGACCAGGGCATCGTTCAGCGGTGCCCCCGCTATCGAACGAGCTCTCGCAAGCGACTCGATGACCGCGTCCTTGGAGAGCCCCAGTGTCTCCACGCTGGTCCTGGTGACCAGTGCCAAAAGAGTGTCGAGGACGGCCTCTCGGCGAACCCCGTACTGCGTACGGAGGACATGGGCGCTTTCGAGCAGGGCGACGACGGGAAGGCCGATCTGCTCTCCTTCGTCGAAGAGTACCCGTGCCCGGCGGGCCTGCGAGGGTGGCGAAGCCAGCAGGTAGCGGACGATGACCGATGAATTCGACCGCGATCACTGCTCGACATCCGGATCGAGTGTGTCACGGGCAGCGTCGATCACCGCCCCCCAGTCGTCCTCGTGGGGCGGCGTGCGCGCGATCTCGCCCGCCAGCGCTCCGGCCAGCGAGCGCGCATGCGGCGCCGGCACGAACTCGACGACGAGTCGACCATCCTCGATCCATTGCACGGCCTGGTCACCTGCGTACACAGCCAGCTCTTCACGGATGGCCTTCTCGACGGTGATCTGCCCGCGATCACCTACCCGACTCGGCATACATACTCCCTGTATCGATGCATATCGACTTCACGTGAGTATGAATGAACTTGTTCCCGCATACAACCCGGGCAACATGTTTGCAGGGTGCGCTTCGTCGATATCGGCGCCGGTGGGATCGGCGGTAGCCATCCGCCTCAAGCCCACCAACCCACCCAACGGTTCGTAGACAGCGGCATCTCCTCAGCGCCTTGGGGTCAGTCCCCGGCGATGCCCGCCACGCCTGCACTCGCACCGGGCACGAACGAGGCCACCTCCCCCAGCAGCCGGCGCAACGTCGCCATGGGCGCCCAATCCGAAGCCTCAGCCCGCTCCAGGGCCACGATGCGTCGCGACAGCTCAGGCGCATCAGACAGGATGACCGGCGCCAGCCGGTCATCTTCGAACTCCGGCACCGACCGCGGTCGACGGCAACCACGCCACGCCGAGCCCACGAGCCACAAGCCGGCGTGCGGTGTCGACGCTATCTACCTCGATGACGCCATAGGGCGCCACGCGCGCTGCCTTCAACAGCGACTGTGAGCGACTCATAGTCGTCCGAGCCGCGGTCATAGAACACGAGTGTGGCGTCCGCCAGCCGCGCCAGCGAGATCGTCCCGGCTCGACCACGAAGGGGTGCTCCGGCCGAGCCGACAAGCAGCAGTCGCTCCTCATAGAGCGGTGTCACCGCCAAGCGGGGGTCGCGCGATGGCGCTACTTCTCCGATGAGACCCAGCTGGGCGGTCCCAAAGGCCACCATCTCGGTGATCCGCTCGAGTGAACCTGTGCGGACGTAGAGATGTACGCCCGGGTGGTAGCGTCGAAAACGCGCCACCAGTTCAGGCACGACAGCGGCGTTGAGGGCTGAGGCTGCCGCGATGACCAGCTCGCCGTCGTCGCCCTGCTCGACCTGGCTGACCGCCGAGTCCGACCCGCCGCCACCGCTTCGATGGCCCGCTCGGCATGCGGCAGCAACGCGCGCCCGGCGAGCGTCAGCCGCACACCACGCTTGGTGCGCTCGAAGACACGGGCTCCGAGCTCATCCTCGAGCGCGACGATGCGCGCTGACAGGGCCGGCTGGCCCAGGTGCAGCGAGCGAGCAGCAGCGCGCATCGAACCCAGCCTGGCGACCTCCAGGAACGCTTCCAGTCGGGGGATATCCATGCGGTCTCTCTCCTCTGATGAACGACTCCGTCGATCACCAGCCTCTCACAATTCGATTGGACAGTTCACCTGATCCCGCCTAGGCTCAGTCGCTCACGATGCCAGACACTCACCCGTGACGCGAGGAGGCATCCATGGCCCCGACCCCCGGTCAACCCAGGCAGGCCTCCAGCCGCAGCGCCGCTCGCATGATCGATCCCGCGCGGGCACCGACTTCGGCGCGGCCCTCTCCGTCGTCATCCTGGTGGTCGGCTTCGCCGCTCGGGGCGCCGATCGTGGCCGTTCTTCCTCGCCACAGCACTTGGCACCAGCGCCTTCTTCGGGACGCGCTACTCCATCCTGGGCCGGGCCTGGCCGATCGTTCGCCGCATCTTCCGCTTCGGATCGCCGAGGGAGCTGGAGCACGAACTCCCACCGCGCTTCGCGCAGGCCCTCGGCTTCATCGGCTTCACCGTCGCGACCGCCTTGTTCCTGCTTGGGCTGCCGACGGTGGGCTGGATCGTCGCGGCGACGGTGGGAGCGCTGCAGGTCGTCCTGGCCGCGACCGGCTACTGCATCGGCTGCCGCCTGTACTTCCTCAAGTGGTGGGTGCCGGCCCAGTTCCAGAAGCTCACGCGACGCACCACGCTCGCGTAGACCACATGCGTCGGCCTCGGGCGGCCGGCATGCGTCAAGGCGGGGTCTGACGCTCTCCCCCGGCTTCGGACCCGGCCCCTTCCTATCCGCTCGATGGCACCCCCGGCCCGAGCGGGTCGGGCAGGTTCTCGAGGGTCGTCTCGATCACATCCGGGGGCCCCTGCACCATCCACAGCGTGTTGCCCTGGTCATACACGAAGAGCTCGACATTCTCGTCATCGCTGCCCATCGAGGAGACGACGACCACGTCCTTTCCACCGACGTTGGCCGTGATGGTCGCAGGGTCGATGAGGTCCCCGAGGAGGATGGGCAAGTACGCCGGCAGCAACGAACCCGGCTCCACTCCCTCGACGCGGATGGCGACGACGAAACTGAAGAAATCCTCCTGCGATACCAGCGCGTAGCCCGAGTCCATGTCCTCGATGTCGGCTCCGACCGCTGCCAGGAAGGACTCCAATTCGAGACGAGTCTGGTCGTCAGTGTCGAGGTTGGCGAAGTGCTCGTCGCCCCGCGTGATCACGATGTCCGGATCGAAACCTCCGAGGTAGTAGGGCATGTCGGCATACAGATCACGACCCGGCGACTGCTCGAGCGAGGTCGGCGGCGAGGCCCCCTGGGCAAGCGTGCTAGCGGAGGCCAAGCACACGGCGGAAAAGGCAAGAAGTGCGACCGATCGCGTTCTCATCCGCGCCAGCCTACCCGCGATCGGGTCGCTCTGAGTCGATCTCTGCGCCCGAGGCCACGAGCCAGCCACGCGGCCCGACCCGGGACGGGACCATCGGCGACTTGCCTTCGTGGCTCTTTGCCGCCACATTGAGCGAGTCAAATCAGCGAGGTGCCTGCATGCCCCAAACCCACTCCTCCAAGATCGAACTTCGGGTCCTGATGAGCCACCACACGGCCAGCATGCGACAGAAGGTGCCTAGCGACGACCTGGCCGAGGCCATGGGCCGTTTCTTCCAGAAGGTGAGGGAGGCGCTGGCAGAGCAGGGAATGGCGCCTGATGGCGCTCCGTTCGCTCGCTACCATGCTTTCGGGGACACCATCGACCTGGAGGCAGGTGTGATCGTCTCGACGCCCTGCCGAGCGGTCGGGCAGGTGAAACCGAGCACGTTGCCGGCCGGTCCGGCGGCCATCGCGGTCCACTCCGGCCCCTACGAGACGCTCGGGGCGACCTATGCCTCCATCGAAAGCTGGGTCGCAGCCAGCCGCCACCAGCCCAACGGCGCTCCCTGGGAGCTCTACATCACCGACCCGTCGGCCGAGCCCGATGCGAGCCGCTGGATCGACCGAGGTCATCTTTCCCGTCAAGCCGGGCTGATCGACCAGCCGCTGCGAGGGAACCGAACGCTGACGGCGGACGTCTAGCTGGTTGCCGGGCCGGCACGGCCATGGCTACCCGGTCCCGCCCAAGCGGATCGCCAGAATCACTCGGAGGAACGATCACGGTGAACAGCACCCTCTCCCTTTCCCGACCCGGTCTGCGCTGGCTCTCCGGCGGCCTCGCCATCGGCCTGCTGGTCGCGACACTCGCCGGCCCCGCCGTCGTCGCCGCGCAGTCACAAGGCGACAGCGGCGCGACGGTCCGCACCATCAGCGTCAACGGCACTGGCCGAGTGAAGGCTGCGCCGGATGTGGCAGACATCAGCCTTGGCGTCACCAAGCAGGGCAAGGAAGCCGCCGAGGCCGCCAAGAAGGCCGCCGAGGCGATGGACGCGATGGTCAAGGCCCTGCTCGATCTGGGCATCGACCAGAAGGACATCCAGACGACCAACCTGAGCCTCAGCCCACAGTACGACTACAACAATACGCCGGCCACCATCGAGGCCTGGCAAGCCAACAACATGATCAATGTGACCATCCGTGACATCGAGTCTGTCGGTAGCGTCGTCGACACAGCTACGGCCGCCGGCGCAACCGACGTCAACGGCATCAATTTCCGGGTCGAAGATCCGACCGAAGCCGAGATGGCCGCCCGGAGCGAGGCTGTCGCCGACGCGCGCGCCAAGGCCGACCAGTTGGCCGCCGATGCCGGCGTGACCATCAGCGGCATCATCAGCATCACGGAGTCTGGCGGACAGCCACCACAGCCGATCTACATGGACCGCGCTGAGATGGCTTTTGCCGGCGCTGCCGACGTGGCGGCCAGCACGCCGGTCCTGCCCGGTGAGGTCGAGCTCTCGGTCGACGTCTATATCCAGTACGAGATCGCATAGCGGCCCCGCCCCCGGGCGCGACCCGAGACGAAAGGGCCGGGAACGATCCCGGCCCTTTCGCTGTGCGCGGTCATTCGGCTACGCTCAGTGCATGCGAGTCGCCGTCTTCAGCTCCAAGCCCTATGACGAGAAGTACCTCCGGGCGGCTGCAGAGGGATCGGGTCATGAGCTCGATTTCTTCGAGGCCAAGCTGTGCTGTGATCAAGCTCCCCTGGCCGCCGGCTACGAGGCTGTATGTGCCTTCGTCCATGACGAGGTCGATGCAAGGGTGCTGCGCGGCCTTGCTGAGGGTGGCACGCGCCTGGTGGCGCTCCGTGCGGCAGGTTTCAACAACGTCGACCTCGACGTGGCCAGGGAAGTCGGTATCCGGATCGGCCGCGTTCCCGCCTACTCTCCCTATGCCGTGGCCGAGCATGCCGTTGCACTCATCCTGGGCCTGGACCGGCGCACACACCGCGCCTACAACCGCGTCCGCGAGGGCAACTTCGCGCTCGATGGCCTCCTTGGCTTCGACCTCCACGGGCGCTGCGTCGGTGTCGTCGGCAGCGGTCGTATCGGGACCGTCTTCGCCCGCATCATGTCCGGCTTCGGCTGTGAGCTGCTCGCCTACGACCCTTACCCCAACGACGAGATGATGGGACTGGGCGCCAGGTACGTGGAACTGCCGGAGCTCTTCGCCAAGGCCGATATCATCGCTCTCCATGCGCCACTGACGCCTGAGACCCAGCACCTGGTGAACCGCGCGTCACTGGCGAACGTCAAGCCCGGCGTGATGATCGTCAACACCAGTCGCGGCGGCCTCATCGACACTGAGGCGGCCATCGAAGCGCTCAAGGACGGGCGCATCGGTTACCTGGGCCTGGATGTCTACGAGGAGGAGGATGCCATCGGCTTCTTCGAGGACCTCAGCCAGGACATCATCCAGGACGACACCTTCGCACGGCTGCTTACGTTCCCCAACGTGCTCATCACCGCGCACCAGGCCTTCTTCACAGAGGAGGCCCTGGCGAATATCGCCGAGACGACCGTCGCCAACCTGAGCGCGTTCGAGCGCGATGGCGCTCCCCTCCACGAGGTCTCCGCCGACTCGGTCGGTTGACGGCGCGAGGACGGCACGGCGGACGAGGGCCCACCCTCCGCATCATCGGACAGCTGCGGCACATCGCGGCCACAGGGGCACCGACACGACGGCGCTCCGGGATCGCCTCGTCGTCGGTCACCCCGCCCTTGCCTCTCTCGGGTACTGGGCCCCGTCGTGCTCGCGGAAGGTCCACAGGCCCTCTCATCGAAGTGACCAATGGCCCTATCGCGGAGTGCGGGAATGATATGGGCCCCTTGGCACTTCACGCCGACCTACGGCAGCGAGCAGCGTGACCGACGACGAGGCGATCCCTCCGTACAGCTCCCGACGAGGGCGGCAAACGCCCACCAAGGTGGCTGCGATGCGCATCCGGTCGGACCAGCTATCGCAAGCGCGACCCCAAAGGAGGAAGCAGACATGTATCGGGGCATCAAGAACGTCCGCGAGGCGGGCATCACAGTCTTCAGCGCCATGGTCCTGGCGCTGGCATTCGCCATCCCTGTGAGCGCGGCACCAGCCTGTGACATCGAGGGGACCGAAGGTGACGACATCCTGACCGGCAGCGCCGACAGCGAGGTCATCTGTGGCCTCGGTGGCAACGACCGGATCATCGGGCGCGGCGGCAATGACACCCTGCTGGGTGGGCCCGGGGACGACGAGATCCACGGCGGCGGTGGCAACGATCGGATCATCGGCGGCGCCGGTGCCGATGTGCTGTACGGCGACCGGGGCGACGATCGGATCCTCGGCAAGCAGGGCTACGACACCCTCAGCGGCGGCCCGGGACGAGACACCCTGCGCGGCAGCAGTGGCAACGATCGCATCGGTGCCGGAAGTGGCGATGACCTGGTCATCGCTGGCAAGGGCAACGACACCGTCTTTGGCCGCAGCGGCAATGACGAACTTCACGGTGGCGAGGGCCGGGACGTGCTCTACGGATACGAGGGCCGGGACGTGCTCTATGGCGGACCTGACAGCGACCGTATCGACGGCGGACCTGGTGGCGACCGGCTGATCGGTTCATCGGGTGCCGACTCGATGAGCGGCGGCGGCGGCAGGGACATCCTGATCGGCGGCACCGGAGATGATCGCCTCCGCGGGGGACCCGACCGGGACACTCTCGCCGGCAACGAAGGCGATGACGTGTTGCTCGGTGACAGTGGCGCCGACCTGCTGCTGGGCCAGCAGGGTGCCGACGTGCTCAAGGGCGGAGCCGGTGCCGACGTGCTCTGGGGGCAACGCGGACAAGACATGCTCCGCGGCAACGACGGCAACGACGTGCTCGCGGGTGGCGCCCACCAGGACGTCCTGCGCGGCGGACCTGGCGATGACCGCCTGACCGGGGGTCCGGGCGCCGATCGCATGTACGGTATCTGGGGTGATGACCGGCTCTTCTCCCGAGATGGGACGGCTGACATCGTGCGTGGCGGGCCCGGCGTCGACGACTGCAAGGAGGACCCGTCCGACGATCTCGCCGGCGTCGAGTACCAGATCTGACTCCCCCACTCCCTCGCTCCGCCTCGGACCGCCTGGCCCGGGGCGGAGTCGCTGCGCGGAAGACGCTCTGGCTAGCCCTCGGCGCCGAGCTCGGCGGCAGCTTCGTCAGGGAGCCAGAACCAGCGCAGGCCCTCGAAGTCATCACCCACGACGAGGTCGGCGATGGCCTGTGGCCGTTCGACCGGGGGGGGTGGCTCGGCCATGAGTGCGCGGGCTTCGGCCAGGTAGTCGGCGAGACGACTCAGAGGCTCCTGCCGTCGATGTGCCTGGAAGCGCATGCCGGCAGGGGTGTAGCTGATGTCGTGGAGCGACAACGGCGCCTCTGCCTGCCGGCCGACGTGATGCCATAGCCCGCTGGCCGGGTGGTGACGGTAGTGCGGCAGCAGCCGCCAGCCGTGGCGAGCGACGAGCTCGACCGCGTCGAGGATGTACTCGAACACGGCCTCGTCGATGAAGTAGTTGAAGTTGACCCTCACCCAGCCCGGTTTGATGCCCTCGCAGCCACGGGTGATCTCACGCTCGAATTCGTGACTAGTCTCGATATCGATCCCCAGCAGCCGGTGGCCGTACGGCCCGGCGCAGGAACAGCCGCCTCGCGACTGGATGCCGAACACGTCGTTGAGCAGCGCCACCACGTAGTTGTGGTGCAGGTAGCGACCGCCGTGTCGGACGACGAAACTGACGATCGAGAGTCGCGGGCACTCCCTGCTGCCGAGGACCTGCAGGCCGGGAACGGCGTCCCAGCGTTGCAGGGCCCGCTGGATGAAGTCCTCCTCGCGGTCGCGTATGGCATCAGCGCCGACTGCTTCCTTCAGCTGGAAGACGAGCCCGGCACGGATGGATTCGATGATGGCAGGCGTGCCACCCTCTTCTCGACGCTCCCGGTCGCTCAGGTAGACGTGCTCGTCGGCATTGACGTAGGCGACGGTGCCGCCTCCGGGAACGGTGGGCACGGTGTTGGTGAGCAAGGCGCGGCGGACGACGAGCAGGCCGGGCGTGCCCGGGCCACCGATGAACTTGTGCACTGAGATGAAGATGGCGTCCTTGTAGTCGAGGATGGCCTCATCGGTGCCTGTGTCGTGGCCTGGGCGCTGCGGGGCCATGCGCAGATCGACGTAGGGTGCCGCCGCGCCGTAGTCCCAGAACGCCAGCGCACCGTGACGATGCAGCAGGGTCGTGATCTCGCGCGTGGCCGACTTGATGCCGGTGACGTTGGAGGCGGCCGAGAAGGAACCGATGCGCAAGGGCCGGTCGGCATGATGGTGCAACTCCTCTTCGAGTTGCCCGAGGTCGATGCGGCCATCGGCGTCTTCACGGATGGTGACGACGTCGGCGATGGATTCGCGCCAGGGCAGCTCGTTGGAGTGATGCTCATAGGGACCGATGAAGACGACCGGCCGCTCGTCGGGCGGGATGTGATCGGAGAGGCGGTAGTGGTTGTCGAGGTCCGCCGGGATGCGCAGATTGAGGATGCCGATGAGCTTGTCGACCGCGGCCGTGGAGCCCGAGCCACAGAAGATGACGGCGTGCTCGTCAGGGGTGGCGCCGACAGCTGCGCGGATGATCTCGCGAGCGTCCTCGCGGAAGCGAGTGGTCTGCAGGCCAGTGCCGCTCGACTCGGTGTGTGTGTTGGCGTACAGCGGCAGGACCTGGTCGCGGATGTAGTCCTCGATGAAGGTCAGGCTGCGGCCGGAGGCGGTGTAGTCGGCATAAGTGAGGCGGCGCACGCCGAAGGGGCCGGCGAAGGCCTCGTCATCGCCGATGACGCTGTCGCGGATGAGCTCGATGAGCTGTCGGGGTTCGGTCACGGAGCGTCCATCGTAACGGCCCGACCGAGGTCGGGCTCCGTCAAGAACGATCACTTCTCTGCAACGGCTCGGCCGTGCCTACTTCCTGGCTCAGCGCAACGAGGACGCCGAGGCAGCCCTGCGGCACACGATCAGCACGGCTGGAAGGATCGGCCCCGAGGAGGCCCTGGTCGAAGCCATCCTCTGAGGGCGCAGCGATAGTCTTGGCCGATGGCCAGCAACCCGACCTCCTGGAAGGGCGACGACTACGATCGCATCTCCGGACCGCACGCCGACATGGGAACGATCGCACTCGACCGCCTCGAGTTGCGCGGCGACGAACGCGTGCTCGACGTCGGTTGTGGTTCGGGCCGCGTGACGGAGCGGCTGATGGAGCGCCTGTCGGGCGGATCGGCCATCGCGCTCGACGGTTCAGCCTCCATGCTCCGGCAGGCCGCTGCGCGCCTGGCGCGATTCGGCGACCGAGTCACCTACGTCAAGGCGGACCTGGCGAGGCCACCCCTCCCCGTCCGGGGCCCGGTGGATGCCATCATGTCGACCGCCACACTCCATTGGATACTCGACCACGACGCTCTCTTCAGGGGCATCGGCGGCGCACTCCGGCCTCGCGGTCAACTCTCCTTCCAGTGCGGTGGCGAAGGCAATGCCGCGGCCATGATCGAGGCCGTCCGCGACCAGGGCGTGGAGACGGCCGGCGCCTTCCACATGGCCGCTGTCGAAGAGACGCAGATCCGCCTCGCGGCCCATGGCTTCGTGGACATCGACGCCTGGTTGCAGCCGCAGACGATCGCCTTCGAGACGCGCTCGGACATGCTCGAGTACATCGTCACGCCCTACCTGCGACCCGCCACCGGCCTGCCTGACGAGGAGCTCTACCGCCTGGCGAATGGTGTTGTCGACCGCCTGGGCGTGCTCGCCATCGACTACGTTCGACTCAACGTCACCGCTCGCAAGGGCTAGTCTGCGCAGCCATGGATCTGCTGACCAACCCCGAGGTCTGGATCGCGCTGCTGACGCTGACGGCGCTGGAGATCGTCCTCGGTATCGACAACATCGTCTTCCTCGGGATCATGGCCAACAAGCTGCCCGAGAGTCAGCGCGACAACGCTCGCCGCGTAGGGCTGCTGGCCGCCATGGGCATGCGCATCCTGCTGTTGCTGGGCATCAATTGGGTCATCGGCTTGACGGAGCCGATCTTCGAGATCTTCGGCCACGAGTTCAGTGGCAGGGACATCATCCTGCTCGTCGGCGGTCTGTTCCTGCTGGCCAAGGCGACCTGGGAGATCCACGGCCGCATGGAGGGCGATGACCACGTCCGCGATGTCGGCAAGGTGGTCTCGTTCTGGGGCGTGATCGTCCAGATCATGCTGCTGGACATCATCTTCAGCCTGGACTCGGTCATCACCGCGGTGGGTATGGCCAACGAGATCATCGTCATGATCGCCGCCGTCGTCATCGCAGTGATGGTCATGCTGGTGGCCTCGGGCTACATCACGCGCAGCATCGACCGCCATCCCACGCTCAAGATGCTGGCACTGGCGTTCCTGCTGCTGATCGGCTTCACGCTCGTGGCGGACGGCCTGGGCCAACACATCGACAAGGGCTACGTCTACTTCGCCATGGGCTTCGCCGTGCTCGTGGAGCTGCTCAACATCCGTCGCTCCTCCAAGGTGGGCGAGCCGCTCAAGATGCACGACCCGTACCATGAACTGGACGAGCCCATCGCAGCAGCCTTAAAGTCGCAGTCGACCGAGTCATAAGCCGCACCGACCTGCCGGCCTCGACAGAGATCCGGCTTCGGTCGCATGATTCGGTCTTCACGGTCGAACACGCTCGGCCGCCGCCCCTTTCGAAAGGACATGATGCTTCGACTCGGCTACAAGGCTTCGGCCGAACAATTCGGCCCCCGACAGCTCCTCGACTTCGCCGTCTCGGCCGAGAAGCACGGATTCGACTCGGTGTGGACCAGCGACCACTACCAACCGTGGCGTCACACCGATGGACATGCCCCCAACGCGTTGGCCTGGCTGGGGGCGGCTGCTGCCTCGACCGAACGCGTCATCCTCGGTACCAGCGTGCTCACCCCCAGCCTGCGCTACAACCCCGCGGTGGTGGCGCAGGCGTTCGCCACGCTGGGCTGCCTGGCGCCGGGCCGCATCATCCTCGGAGTGGGCACCGGTGAATCGCTCAACGAAGTCGTGGTGGGCGCCGAGTGGCCGGACCAGAAGGAGCGCTTCGCGCGCCTGAAGGAGTCGGTGCTGTTGATCAGGCAGCTCTTCCGCGAAGACTTCGTCAGCTTCGAAGGTGACTACTACTCGACCCGCAACGCCACCGTCTACGACAAGCCCGCTGAGCCGGTGCCCGTCTACATCGCCGGTTCGGGTCCGGCGGCCTCACGCTTGGCGGGGCGCATCGCCGACGGCTACATCTCCACCTCTGGCAAGCATCCGGCGCTATACACGGAGAGCCTGCTGCCGGCCGTGGCCGAGGGTTTGGAGAAGGCCGGCCGCGCTGGCGACGCCATCGAGCGCATGATCGAGATGAAGGTCAGCTTCGACACCGACCGCGATCGGGCCATGGAGGACACCAAGATCTGGGCCGCGCTGGCACTCACGGGCGAGCAGAAGATGGGCGTCGAAGACCCGCGCGAGATGGAGCGGCTGGCCAAGACGGTCGAGGACGTGGCTCATCGACGCTGGATCGTCTCCGATGACCCGGACGAGCACATCGAGCGTATCGAGCCGTACCTCGACTGGGGCTTCGATCACCTCGTCTTCCACTTCCCGGGCGACGATCAAGAGCGGGCCATGGCGCTCTACGCTGAGCAGATCCTGCCGAGGCTGCGCGAGCGCTTCGGCTGATCGAGCGCGGAGTCCAGGCCTGCGTCGGGCAGGCTCAGTCCTCCGGAGGGATGACACCCTTGCGCAACATGAAGCAGCCGTAGAAGCGGCGCTCACCCGACTGCATGACCGCGTAGGCGCCCTTGGCCAGATCGTAGAAGGCGAAGCGCTCGATCGAGATCATGGGGCGCGGGCGGCCTTCAGCCTGGTCGATCTCGGGCCTGGACCTCGGCCTGCACCGGCGGGATCTCGGCAGGGGCATCGACGACCTCCATGCGCCCGGCGAAATCGTCGACGAAGGTGTCGAGCGGCATGACCGAGAGGATGGCATCGATCGCCTCCGCCGCGGTCAGGTTCTCCATGCGCAGGAGCGTGCCCAGGGTGGTCTCGCGAGCGATGGAGTCCGCGGGGAAGTTCGTGTCCGAGACGATGAGGTAGTCACCGTGGCCCATGGCCCGCAGGCACCCCAGGACTTCGGCATTGAGCCGGTTGTCGATCCCCTTGAGCATCTATTCCTCCCCGATCGGTGCGTCACAGGAGCCCGCATGTCTGATCTCCACGGACTCCTGATTCGGCAGATCTCTTCACCTTGACAGCGCTACTCTAGCGTTGCCATCCTGCCTGATGTCCAGTGTGTATCCCTGCTGGACGGGCAGCGTGCTTTCCCAGGAGGAGGGACGGATATGAAGGTGAACCCCAACGTGGCGACGACGCGGGCGAGAGCATCGCGGCGCAGGCTGCTGCCGAGAGCGGCCGCCATCGGGGCGGCGGCGGTGCTGCTGGTCGGGGTCCTGCCGGCCTACGCACAGGACGCGGCAGCGACCATCTCGCCGGAGGAGGCCGCACTGCGGGCCCAGATCATGGCGATCCCCGGGGTGGGCATGGGCCAGCCTACAGATGCCGATTGGCAGAAGGTCGGCGAGCTGACCTTGGGGCCGACCAAGGCCAACATCGCGGAAGGCGAATGCGCAGGCGTCCAGCTCAAGTTCCTGGGGCTCAACAACCAGAACCTGCACAACAACCTCTTCCGCGGCTTCCTGAAGCCGTGGGAGGACTACACCGGGGCCACCATCGAGTGGATCGACCTGGCGCAGGCCGACTACAACGGCCGGCTGCAGCAGGCTATCGCGACCGGCACGGTGGACTGGGACATCATGGAGATGGGAGCGCCCTTCGAGGGCGATACTGCCGGCCGTGGCCTGCTTGACCCGATGCCCGACTGGGTGGCTACGCAGATCGACATGAACGACTACGTGGACTACCTGAAGGCGCCCGTCGGCACCTGGGACGGCATGACCTACCGCGTCTCCATCGACGGCGACACCCATACCCTCGCCTACCGGACCGACTACTACGACAACGCGGACTTCGCAGCCGCCTGGACAGCAGAAGGGCATCAGGGTGAGTGGGCACCGCCCAAGACCTGGGAGCAGGTCAACGAACAGACCAAGTTCCTGGCCGGCAAGACCGACCCGCTGACCGGGCCTCGATGCCTACGGCATCGTCGACCCGCTGAATTACCTCTGGGGCGGCTTCGGCTTCTACTTCCTCGAGGACCGCGCCACTCCTTATGTCAAGCACCCTGACGATCCGGCATGGCTCTTCGATCCCGACACGATGAAGCCGCGCGTCAACAACCCCGGCTGGGTCCAGGCCATCCAGGACGTCATCGACCTCATGAACACCCCAGGCGCATACCCACCGGACCAGGTCATCCAGGACCCGAACGGGATCGCCGTCGGCGAGTTCGAGGCCGGCACCGGGTCGATGGTCATGTGGTGGGGCGACGTCGGCTCGCAGGTCCGCACCTCGGACACCTCCGTCGTGGGGCCAGTGGTGGGCTTCGACATCAACCCGGGCTCCGAGCGGGTCTACAACTCGCTGACCGGCGCCTGGGAGGAGACGCCCAATGTGTCCCCCAACAACGCCTACCTGGGCTGGGGCGTGTACGTCACCAACCAGGTCTCCAGCGACGAGCTGAAGCGCAAGTGCGCGTGGTCAGCTGCCGCGCACCTGGGCGGCAAGGACATCGCACTGTGGATGTCGGCCTATCCGTCCGGCTTCCAGCCCTACCGCAACTCACAGTTCAACTACAGCGAATGGGAGGCCGCCGGTTACGACCGAGCCTATATCGAGGACTACCTCTCATCGAACCTCGATAGCTACAACCACCCGAACGCGGCCAATGAGCCTCGCATCCCCGGCATCTTCCAGTACTACTCGGTGGCCG
The DNA here is from genome assembly GCA_963724095.1 of uncultured Chloroflexia bacterium. Taxonomy (GTDB): domain Bacteria; phylum Chloroflexota; class Limnocylindria; order Limnocylindrales; family CSP1-4; genus JAFMJV01. Next base: position 674,830 of record CAVRTH010000019.1, on the reverse strand, counting down.
AGGATGAACTCACCAAGGGCCTGAACAGTGGCACGTCGGCCCAGGAGATCGCGGACAACATCGCGGCCGCCTGGGAGAAGATCACCGACCAGATCGGTCGTGAGGATCAGATCAAGCTTTACCGGGCATCGCTCGGGCTGTGACGACAGCGGGTATCGCGGGTATCGCGCTACCCGTCTGCTAGGCAGCATGATGACGACGGGGTGCGTGGCCATCCGCGCACCCCGTCGCGACTTCCGCGGGAAGCCCCCTGCCTGCACCTGCTCCCCTGAACTGACAGGTCACGAGACTTGAGCGACGGCAACCTCATCCACATCGTAACCGGCGAAGACGTCTCGGAGTCTCGCCAGCGTTTCGGCCATTTCATCATCCGGGGATCGTTCCTCGTCCTGGTGGCCGTCGTCGCAGCTCAAACGCTGCAGGCACTCGGTGTCTGGGACCTCGGCTTCAAGAACTGGCAGCCGACCATGTTCGCCTGGATCGCCTGGTGTGTCTCACTATGCGTCGGCCAGGTGCTGATCCGCGGTGAGCAAGGCAAGCGCATCCTGTTCGTGCTTCCGGCCGCGCTCTTCGTCGTCTCCCTGACGGTCATCCCGCTCCTTCTCGGCATAGCCATCGCCTTCGCGGACTGGAACCTTTCGTCGCCGAGCGGTCCGAAGTTCGCCGGGCTGAGCAATATCGAGCGGATGCTGTCAGATCCCTTCTACTGGAATGCCCTCACCAACATGGTGTGGTACGCCTTGGCGGTCGTCGTGGAGTATGCGGTCGCCTTCGGCCTGGCCCTGCTGCTCAGCGCCGAGATCCGGGCGCGTAGGTTCTTCCGCGTGGCGTTCCTGCTGCCGCTGATGCTGTCGCCCGTGGCCGTTTCGTGGATGATCGGCAAGTCCATGCTCGAGTTCCGCTTCGGCCCGGTTTCGCAGCTGGCACGGGCGCTCGGCTGGCAGGATCCTGCGTTCTTCGCCAGTCCCGAACTCGCGAAGCTCACGATGATGGTCCTGGATGCCTGGATCTTCATCCCCTTCATGATGATCATGCTCCTAGCAGGGCTACAGGCCCTGCCCAACGAGGTGGTCGAGGCCGCTCGCGTCGACGGGGCATCAGCCTGGCAGACCTTCCGCAAGGTGATCTTTCCCCTGATGCTGCCGGTGTCGCTCACCACGATCATCGTCCGCATCATCTTCAAGCTGAAGCTCGCCGACATCGTCATCACCATCACCTCGGGCGGACCGGGCGGCGCGACGGACACGGTGACTAGCTTCATCTACCGCGAATACCGGGACCGTTCGAACGTGGGCTACGGGACGCTGCTGGCCATGTTCTACCTCGTCGTCATCGTCATCGGCCTGACCCTCCTCATGCGCGGGCTGCGCCGCTGGATGAGGCCCTACTCGTGACCGCCATCTTCCGCGATAGCGAGGCGGACCTGGGCTACAAAGCCAAGTGGTGGACGAGTCGTGCGGTCATCTACGGCGTCCTGATCCTTTGGGCCATCATCTGCATCTTCCCCATCTACTGGACCATCACCACGAGCTTCAAGTCGGCCCCAGACGTCATGCAGGGCCGCCTGATCCCCTTCGTGGACTTCCAGCCGCAATGGCTGGGCTGGAGATCCCTGGGATTGTCGCCCGACACGATCGGGGCCTACAGCACGGTCCGGGACCAGTTCCTGAGCCGGTTCACGAATTCGGCGATCGTTTCTCTCTCAGCCTCGGGCCTCGCGGTCCTCCTGGGCTCGCTTACCGGCTACGGGCTGTCGCGGTTCGGCTATCAGTTCGGCCCCATGAAGAACGCCGACATCGGGTTCTTCTTCATCAGCCAGCTGATCTTGCCGCCCGTCGTCCTGGCCCTGCCCTTCCTTGTCCTGTACAAGGAGCTCGCGCTGCTCGATACGCATATCGGGCTCGTGCTGATCTATACCCTCGCGGTGTTGCCCATCGTCGTCTGGATCATGCGCGACCAATTCATGACCATACCGACGGAGCTGGAAGAGGCCGCCCTGGTCGATGGCTTGGGGGTCTGGGGAGCGTTCGCCAGGATCATCATGCCCATCGCCCTGCCGGGCATGATCGCGGCGTTCGTATTGTCGCTCGTGTTGACCTGGAACGAGTACTTCTTCGCGGCGCTGCTGACATCGAGCAATACCATCACCCTCCCGGTGATGGTGGCGAGTCAGACAGGCAGTCAGGGCATCTCGCTGGTGGACCATGGCCGCCATCTCCTTCGCCGCCATCCTGCCGCTGATCGTGGTCGGCGTCTTGCTTGAGCGGTTCATCGTCCGGGGCATGTCCGCGGGCGCCGTCAAGTAGCGCGCGCCGACCCACCGCTGGTGCCGCCCGCCCGGGCGGATGCAGAGCCTCCGCCCGGCCCAGGTCCCGGGACCGCTACTCCATGTTGGTGTGGCGCGCGCGCATGGACTCGGGCGTCTCGCCAAGCGTCTCGCGCAGGCGCAGCACGAGCACCTCGAAGACCAGGAACATCGCTCCCTCGAAGAGCGAGCCCATGGGCAACACCGCGTCGCTGCCCGACGTCGCGTGGCCATCGTCTGCGCGGGGATGACGAGCAGCTCGTCCGCGAGCCTCGCCGTGGCCCCGTCCGGCTCGGCGGTGACCACCAGCACGCGCGCCCCACTTTCGTTGGCCACGCGACAAAGGGCTGAAGCCGTAGCCAGTCCTCCCGGTCCCGCGGCACACAGAAAGAGGTCACCAGGGCCCAGCGGAAAGGCGTTCACGTCGCCCTGCATGCAGACCTCGAGCCCGAGGTGATGGAGACGCATCGCCAGCGCACGCATCATCAGTCCCTCGCGGCCACAGCCGTAGAGCATGGCCCGCCGGGCTCCGACGATAGCAGCGACCGTGGGCTCCAGCGTCGCATCGTCCATCCGCCCGACGGCCGCTGCCAGCTCGGCAGCGGCGGCGCGCATCGTCGACATCTCAGCCCTCGGCGACGCCGGCGATGATCTCGCGACAGCGTGCGTTGTCCGGGAAGGACCGCTGTGTCCCCGGGCGCAGGACCGACTCGGCAGCGATGGCACAGCCGAGACGAGCAGCCGCCGCCTCGGACCAGCCGGAGGCAAGCCCGAAGACGAAGGCGCCTACGAAGGCGTCGCCCGCCCCGGTGGTGTCGACGGCCTCGACCTTCGGCGTGGTCACCCACTGGAGCTCGCTGTCCTCGCCGACGATGACCGCTCCACGCTCTCCGAGCGTGACCAGCAACCGCACGCCGAGGCCCTCGGCGGCGGCCGCGAGCGCGGCTGGGTCGTCGACGTCGCCGGACAGGCCGGCAGCCTGGGCGATGATCGAGAACTCCGTCTCGTTGGGTATGAGCCAGTCGGTGACGGCGGCGAGCTCCGCGCTGACCGCGGCGCCGGGTGCCGGGTTCAGGACCGTCATGGCACCGCGCTCATGGGCAGCGGTGAAGGCAGCCGTGGTCACGGCCTGGCCGATCTCGAACTGGCCGATGACGGCGTCCACGCACGTCAGCTCCGTGACGGCGGCTGCACCGTGCTCCGGCAGGAGTCCGTCGTTGGCGCCGGGCACGACGATGATGCGATTGCTGCCGTCCGGCTCCACCCAGATGGGCGCGACTCCGCTGGAGCCGGGAACACGGCGGACATAGGTGGTGTCGATGCCGAAGCCGGCGAAGTTCTCGATGGTCTCGGTACCGTAGCTATCGTCACCGACGGCGTTGACCATGGCCACCTCGGCACCCATCAGGCGCGCCATCACGGCCTGGTTGGCACCCTTGCCACCAAAGCCCTGGGCGAAACGGTCACCGATGACCGTCTCCCCTCGTTCGGGCATCCGCACGGCATACGCGATCTGGTCGATCATCGTGCTGCCGACCACGGCCAACCACGGTCCGGATCCGCTCTCCATCGCCTCCACGGCGTCCTCCTGCGCGTCAGTTCGGTGACCCTGCGTTCGACCACATTCTGGCACCCGCCGACGACACTCGAGCGGGACGTCCACCTATAGTTGGACAGATACGTACAACACGGGGTGATCGACTTGAGCTGGCTCCACGAAGTCTTCGGCGTCCAGAAACCCGTCATCGGCATGTGCCACTTCGCGGCCCTGCCGGGCGATCCCGATTACGACGAGCGGGCCGGGCTCTCGGCCGTGGTCGAGCGGGCCAGGGCCGACCTGCGCGCGCTGCAGGACGGCGGCATCGACGCGGTCATGTTCTCGAACGAGTTCAGCCTGCCCTATCTCACGAAGGTCGAGCCCATCACGTCGATCGCCATGGCGCGGGTGATCGCCGAGCTCTATCCGGACATCTCGGTGCCCTTCGGGGTCAACGTGCTGTGGGACGGGAGTGGCCTCGATCGAGTTGGCGGCCGCGACCGACGCCCGCTTCGTGCGCGAGATCTTCACCGGCGTCTACGCCAGCGACTTCGGGCTCTGGAACACCGACGTCGGTGCCGCGGCCCGGCATCGACGCGCGCTCGACGCACAGGACGTGCGGCTGCTCATGAACATCGTGCCCGAGGGCGCCCGCTACCTCGCCGATCGCGACGTGGCCGACATCGCCCGCTCGACGGTCTTCAACGCCAAGCCGGACGCCCTCTGCGTCTCCGGCCTCACCGCCGGCGCCGAGACGGACACGCAGGTCCTGTACCGGGTCAAGCAGGCCGTCGGCGACACGCCCGTGTTCGTCAACACCGGGGTGAACCCGGCCAACGTGCGCGAGCAGCTGGCCATCGCGGACGGCGCGGTCGTGGGCACCTACTTCAAGGTCGACGGCGTGTTCGAGAACCCCAGCCGACCGCGAGCGCACGGCAGCGCTGATGAAGGTCGTGGCGGACCTCCGCCAGACGCGCTGACGCCATGTTCATCGGTGTCGACGTCGGCACCTCCGAGACCAAGGCGGTGCTCGTCGACCGCGACGGCCGCGTGCTGCGCCGGGGCGTCCGCGCCCAACCTCCTGCGCGTGCCCCAGCCCGGGCTGGGCGGAGCACGACGCCGAAACCGACTGGTGGGGCAACTTCTGCACCGTCGTGGCGGAGGTGTTCGCGCGGAGTGACGTCTCCCCGGCCGACGTGGAGGCGATCGGCTGCAGCGGCATCGGCCCCTGCGTCCTGCCCGTGGACGACGAGGTCAGACCGCTTGGTCCCGGCATCCTCTATGGCATCGACACCCGCGCCAGCGCGCAGATCGCTCGGCTCGACGACGAGCTCGGCGCGGCAGCCATCCTCGAGCGCACCGGTAACGCCCTGACGTCACAGTCGGCCGGCCCCAAGGTGGCCTGGCTCAGGGACGAGCGGCCCGAGGCTTTCGCGGCCGCCACCATGTTCCACACGTGCCAGTCCTTCCTCGTGGCCAGGCTCACCGGCGAGCACGTCATGGACCGCACCACCGCAGCCTACTGGGGACCCTTCTACGACATCCGCGCGAACGCCTGGATCGACGAATGGGTCTCCGGCACGGTCGAGCCGGAACGGCTGCCACGCCTGGTCTGGCCGACCGAGGTGGTCGGGCGGGTCACGGCCGATGCGGCGCGCGCCTGCGGCCTGGCGATGGGCACGCCGGTCATCGCCGGCGCCCCTGATGCTCCGGCCGAGGCCATCAGCGCGGGCGTCCTGGGACCGGGCGACCTGATGGTCATGTACGGCTCCAGCATCTTCATGATCGCCGTCGTCGGCGAGACCATCGTGGACCCGCGCATGTGGGCGGCCCCGTTCGTCTTCGAGGGCACGTCGATCGTGGCCGGCGGGACGTCCACCGCCGGCACGCTCACGCGCTGGCTCATCGAGCTGCTGTCGGACGAGCACGACAGCGCGGCCATCTCCGACCACTACGGCGAGTTCGCCACGTGGGCGGCCGGGTCACCGCCGGGCGCCAACGGCCTGGATCTCCTGCCCTACCTCAGCGGCGAGCGGACGCCCATCCACGATCCCGACGCCCGGGGCGTCATCTTCGGCCTCTCCCTGCGGCACACCCGCGCCGATGTCGCGCGCGCGGCGCTGGAGGGCATCGCCCAGGGCATCCGCCTCAACGTCGAGGTGATGCTCGAGATCGGCGTGCCCATCGAGCGCATCCGCGCCGTCGGCGGCGGCGTCAGGAACGACGCCTGGCTGCAAACCGTCAGTGACTGCCTGGGACGGAGCCAGGAGGTGGTCAGCCAGCGCGGGGCAGCCTATGGCGATGCCATCCTGGCGGCCATCGGCGTGGGCGCGCTGGAGCGTGGCGACGTGCCGTCGTGGATCGACGTCGACCGGATCGTCGAGCCCGACCCTGAGCTGGCGGAGCTGTACGCGCGGCAGGCGTCCCGCCACCGTCGGCTGTACCAATCCACCAAGACGATCATGCACGAGGTGGCTCACGATGCCTGAGACCCGACATCGACACTGGTCGGGTCCGGACTGGAACCGGCTGGCCGACCGCATCCTCGACGAGTCCGTGGAGCTGCGGCGGGGCGAGAACCTGCTGGTGACCCTGACCTCGCCCGGGGCCTACCCGCTGGCCCAGGCCCTGGCCGATGGCGCCGTGCGGCGGGGCGCGCACCACCATGCGCTGTTACACACCGAGGACGTCGACGAGGCCATCCGCCGCTTCGGCAGCGACGAGCAGGCCCGGCAGCGGCTCGAGGTCGAGCTCTATGCGATGTCGTGGGCCGACACGCACGTCGCGCTGCGCGCCCTGGTGCCGCCGGCCGGTGGGGCCGAGTGACGAGGGCTTCGGGCGACGCGCAGCCCTGCTGCGAGCCGCTCACGGCGAGGTCTCGGCGGCGCGCTGGGCCGAGACCCGCTGGTGCATCGTGCGCGTGCCCACCGCCGAGTATGCGGAATACCTCGGCCTGCCGGTCGAGACGCTGGTGGCGGAGTTCCTGCGCGGCAGCATCGACGACGACGGCTGGTCGGGCTGGCAAGGCCTCGCCGCGGCCCTCGACGGTGCGCGCGACGTACGCATCGTGGGCGACGACACCGATCTGCGTCTTCTCGGTCGAGGGTCGGACCTGGAAGCTGTTCGACGGCAAGATGAACCTGCCCGACGGCGAGGTCGCGACCGCCCCGGTGGAAACGACGGTCGAGGGTCACATCACCTTCACCGACCCGCTCGTCTTCGGCGGCCAGCGCATCGATCGCGCATGCGCCTCGACTTCGACGGAGGGCCGGGTCACGAGGGTCGACGCGGGTCCGGCCACCGGCTTCGTCGAGACCATCCTGGCCACCGACGACGGCGCTTCGCGCGTGGGCGAGTACGGCATCGGCGTCAACCGCCACATCGAGAGCTGGACGCAGGACCTGTTCTTCGACGAGAAGATCGTGGGCACGACGCACATCGCCCTGGGCCGGGCCTATCCGGAGTGTGGCGGCATCAACCAGTCGGCCATCCACTGGGACATCGTCAAGGACCTACGGCCCGGGCCTTCGCGTGCCGGCGGTGCCGTCTACGTCGACGGCAAGGCCGTCGTCGATCGGCGCCGAGCTGTGCCTTCCCGCGCGGCCAGCGCGGGCGCGGCTAGAGGCGCGTTCAGCTCGCGCGGCATCCTCCTCGGGAACCTCCAGCAGCGCCTCGACCGCAGCCGAGCCGAGCGCCTCGCGCTCGGCCTCGGGCGTGCTGCACGTGGAGCGCAGCGGCCGCGTTGGCGTAGCGCAGTGCGTCCGCCAGTGGCGCATCGTCGGCCAGGCGAGCGGCAAGCGCGCCGACGAAGACGTCGCCGGCGCCGTGGCGTTCGGGCGCGCTCGACCGGGTGTGCCGGGACCGCCAGCTGCTCCGCTGCGGTCGCGGCCGCCACGCCGGAGGCACCGGCCGTGACGACCACGATGGGGGCCACAGCCTGCAGTGCACTCGCGGCCGCGACAGCGCCTTCGAGGTCATCCACGGGCCGCGCGCCGAGCTGCTCGGCCTCGACGGTGTTCACGACGAGCACGTCGATGAGAGCAGCCAACTGACCGAGGGGCCGCGCGGGAGCGGCGTTCAGGATGACCGTGGTGCCGGCGGCGCGGGCGTGGCGGGCAGCAGCGACGTTGGCGCCCTCTGCGATCTCGTTCTGCAGCAGCAGCACCCCGGCTGCGCGATGGCCTCCGCCGCTGGCGGCGACCTGCGCGGGTCGATGTCTCGATTGGCACCCGAGACGACGACCGCTGCGTAGTCGCCGTCGCCTGCTCGATGGCCACGCTCATGCCGGAGCCCTGGTCGACGGTGCGGATGTGGCTCGAGCCCCACCCCGACCGCGGACAGCCGCTCACGCAGCCGGCTGCCGAACTCGTCCCGACCGAGACAGCCGATCATCTCGACCCCGGCGCCATGACGCGCCGCCGCCATGGCCTGGTTGCCACCCTTCCCGCCGGGCTTCCACCACCAGGCCTCACCCATGAGCGTCTCGCCGGTGCGGGGCAGGTAGGGCGCCCGCACCATCATATCGAAGTGCAGACTGCCCACGACGCAGACCCGCGGAGTCGGCCGGCCGGTCACGCGTCCTTGCCGAAGATCGCCGCCTGCACCAGTCGCTGGGCCGCGACCGCATCGTGCACTGCGAGCGCCGCCTCGAGCTCCGCCTCCGGCAAGCGGTCGATGACGTCGAAGAGGACTCGATGGTGGCGACATTGGCCGAACACTCGGCCACCGGGTCCAGGCCAGCGCCGTCGGGGAACGTGTCGAAGTAGATGGTCCCGGCAAAGCCGTCGCGTCGCAGTTGGCGCAGGAGCTCGATGGTCTGCACCGTGTGGACCGATCCGACCATGAGGCCGTCATCACGCTTGCCGTAACCGTCGTTGAGATGCAGACCGAGCATGCGGCTGCGACGGCCGACCAGGGCCGCTGCCATGGCCGGGCTCGTGTCGCCGTAGAGCACGTGCGCGAAATCGAGCGTGACGCCAAGGTTGGGCGCGCCCGCCTCCTCGATGGCCATGAGCGTAGCCGCGACGTTGGGGATGACCGAGAGCGCACGCGGCTCGTTGGGCTTGTACTCGATCGAGACGGGGAAGTCGGGGGCGTGCTCGGCGACGGCGCGGATGCCCTCGACCTCGTGCTCCCACAGCCGTCGGTAATCGGCCTCGAAGGGATGGTCCACGCCGTCCTGGCCGAGCCACAGCGTGATCATCGTGCCGCCCGCTTCGCGCGCCTCGTCGATGCCGCGCACGGGTAAGGTCGATGGCCCGTTGGCGGATGGCCGGGTCATGGTTGCTGAGTGCACCCGAGACGAAGTCGGGGTCGCCGTTGTAACGCATGGCGTAGCCGTTGAGGGCCAGGCCCAGGCCGTCGAGGTGCTGGCGCATCTGGGACGGTGTGATGCCCTCGACCTGTTGGGGATAGTTGACGTCGACTGCGGTGAGTCCGTCGGCGGTAGCAGCGCGCTCGATGAGATCGAAGGTGCTTGGCCGAGACGTCCGGTCAGGCCAGGAAAGCTCGGGGCGTGCCAGGAAGGAGTTGAGACGGGCAGCGTATCGATAGCGGGTCATGGGGCGAGCCTACCTCTCTGGGGTCACCGGCCCATGTAGAGCGGCGTGCGACCTGGTCTTCGAGGCTGAGCCAGCGACGGCCAGCCTCGTCATCGGCGCGGTGCGCCATGGCAGCGGCCTGCAGTGAGCGCAAACGCTCGAGCGGCAGGACCTGGTTGGCATCGAGCTCCTCGGCGATGCCGATGAATTCGTCAGCCGCGTCCGCACCTCCGAGCAGCGGCCCGGCGACCTCGTGGACGAAGCGTTCCCAGGTCAGCGAGGGGTCCCAGGCGAAGCGGGCGAAGGCGAGATAGGAGAGCTCGACGGTGGCGTGGTAGGGCGAGGGCTCACCCCATACCGTCAGCCCCTGCATGCCCTTGTCGGCACACAACCGCGCCATGTCGCCGAAGACGCGGGCGTTGAGCGCATAGCGTTCGCTGCGCTCGTCCCCGTTCCACTGGCAGGCGAACTGACAGCGCAGCACGTTGGGCTGCGTCGGCAGCGACTCGACGTACTCCCTGGTCAGCTCGGCCTTGATGCGGCTCCAGTAGCTGCGGTTGGTCGTGTGCTGGTAGATGCCGCCGCGGGGCAGGCGGCGCTGGGCGTCATGCGCGACCGGGTCGAGCAGATTGTCCCACTGGATCTCGCTGTAGAGCCAGAGATCGGGCTTGATGGCCTTGGCGGTGCGGTAGAGGCGCGGGAAGTTGTCGGCCATGTCGGTGTGTGACCAGGAGTCGCCGAAGTCGTCCACGCGCCGGGCAGCCTCAGCCTCGTTGGCCCGCCGCGCCACGCAGCGATCGCAACCGCAGACCCCGTAGTCGCCGGCCTCGATGTTGATGCCGCCGATGTCGAACGTCTCAGCCAGCCAGGCCACGCCCTCCTCCATCCAGGCCATGGTCTCGGGCGCCGAGGGGCAAGCCGAGAGGGTGTAGTCGGACCTGGGGAAGCTCAGTGGGAAGGCGAGGTCGGCGATCTGGAAGCCCACGCCCTTCTCCAGCGTCGCCGCGTGCTGCGGGTTGGCCCGGAGCCAGGTGGCCAGGTTGTAGGGGCTGGTCCCCTTCCCAGTAGACGCCGCCGTAGGAGCCGATGGCGATGCCGGGCAGGATGCGCACGCCGCGCTCGGTGGCATAGGCGACACAGCTCCTGCGCTGCCTCGATGCCGCCATGCGGGTCTCGCAGGAAGCCGTAGATGACGACGGCCGCGATGCGGTTCCGCGAGCAGAAGTCGACGACGCGCTGGTAGTCGGCGAGGAACCCACCGGGCGGCTTGCCGTACGGATTGAAGACACCGATCTCCTGCTGGCCCACCTGCGACAACTCCCAGTTGGTGGAGTGGTCCCACGTCCAGAACGTGCGGTAGGCGAGGCCGGGCGTCTGCTCGATCACGCCGGGCTCCAGCCGCAGGCGGACATGATCGGCGGCGGCGCGGTCGATGAGCTCCTCGATGCCGTAGATGACCCCCGAGAACGGCCCACCGTTGATGGTGACGCGTTCTGGCCGCGACATCGATGCGGAACGCACCCTCGGCCAGCGAGGAGTCCTCGGCCAGGTCCACGACCGGTCCCTCCCCGCTGTCGCGCCACTCGATGCGAGGGAAGCTCTGGCGCAGTCGTCGCGCGGCGTGCACGTGCCGGTCGCCGCCGAGCAGGACCGCGTGGCCCTCGATCACCGTCTGTCCGGTCGCCATCGACACCCTCCCCTGCCCATCCCGCGGCCGCTCAGGCCTCTGGCTCCCAGTACCAGTAGTCGGTCTTGAACTCGTCGTACTCGCGCCGCGCGGTCATGCGCTCCACTTCGACCACGATCATCCTGGTCCTGCCCAGCAGATCGTCACCGTGCTGATAGTCGCCGTGGCCGTAGTAGGCCATGTAGGTCTTCATGTCGGCGATGAGCTCGTCGTCCTCGGAGATGATCCTGGCCTTGCCGTGGGCGATGACGCTCTCCCAGTGCCCGTGGCACTTCATGGCCTTGGCCAGTTCCGCGCTGTCACCGTAGTACTTGTTGATGACGTAGGTCACGCTGGGGTTGCGCGCGAGGGCGTCCAGCTTCTGCCCGGAATTCGCGCAGTGGAAGTAGAAACGGCCGTCCTGGTAGGCATGGTTCAGCGGGACGGCATAGGGCTCATCGCCGGCAACCATGGCCAGCACTCCCTGATAGGTGCCGCGGATGATGCGCTCGCACTCCCTCTTGTCCTTGACCGGATGGAACTGTGCCTTCACCGAGGTCCTCCGTTCGCGGGGCTGGCCGGCGGCCCGACGCTATCGCGATCGCGGAATTCGATCGGCAGGCGCACGCGCTCGATGGCTGGCTGGCGCTTCCGGCGTGCCCGCAGCAGGAGTCGCTCGGCGGCGCGTCGCCCCATCTGCGTGGCCAATTCGTGGACTGCGGTGACTGCCGGGCTGGCGATGGGATACCACTCCATGTCATCGATGCCCACGATGGAGATGTCCGTCGGCACCTTCAGGCCGGCTTCGGCGATGGCCACCAGGGCACCCACGGTCATGAGATTGTTGGTGGCAAGGATGGCGGTCGGTCGTCGGGGCAGGCGCAAGAGGCCCGTCACGGCCGACCGTCCGCCCTCGAAGGTGTCGGAACCGGTGGAGACACACTCCGGTCGGAGCTCGAGGCCTCGCCCGGCGAGCGTGAGCGTGAAGCCCTCGAGCCGGGCACGGTCGGAGGCCGAACCCAGTCCCCCGCTCACGATGGCCACGTCCCGGTGCCCACGATCGAGCAGGTGCTCGGCCGCCATCCGTGCCGCAGCCACGTTGTCGATGGTCACCGAGTCGACATCCAGGTCCGGCAGCTCCGCGTCCACGAGCACGATCCGCGTGCCTCGCGCGATGGCCGGAACGAGGTGCGAACCATCCGACGAGCTGGAGGCCACGACGAGCGCGTCCACCTGCTGCTCGAGCAACGTCCGCACCGCCGCGATCTCGCGGCCGACGTCGTTGTTGGTGTTGGCCAGGACGACGCTGAAGCCGGCCGGGCCGAGCACACTCTCTACCCCAGCGGCGAGCTGGCCGAACCAGGGGTTGGCTACGTCGGCGATGACCAGCCCGACCGTGCGTGTCTGGCGACTACGCATGCTCGCGGCCACGCCATTGACGATGTAGCCCAGCTGGGCGGCACGCTCGAGCACCCGCGCTCTCGTCGCTACCGAGCTAGCACCCTCCTCTCCCCGCAGGACGCGTGAGACGGTCGCGGTCGAGACCCCCGCGGAACGTGCGACGTCGGCCATGGTTGGCGTGCCCGTTGCTGCCACGGATCCTCCGTGCGATTGGCGTAATCGATGTATGTAATCGATTGACCACGGTATGCTAGGGCTCACGTTCCCGTCAACCCGGAGGGAGCCGGGGCGGGCACAGGCAGGAGGCAAGGCCATGGACCGACCGATGATCCCCGTCGAGGAATACGCCGAGCGCAGAGAGCGGGCGGCCAAGCTGATGGCCGAAGCCGGCTTACGACGTGCTGGTCGGGAACGGCACCGAAGCGGACCCCTCGGTGGTGCGCTACTTCTCCGCCTACTGGCCGCTCTTCGAGATGGGCGGCGTGGCCATCGCGCCAGCCGGCGCAGTCGCGCGCTGATGGCGGGCATGGAGTCCGGCGAGTTCGCCAAGGCCCGCAGCGTCATCGACAACATCCACCTGATGAAGGAGTACCGCGAGACCGCCGACCCGGTCTACCCGGGCATGGCCGGCAGCAGCTACCGCGAGGTCTTCGAGTCCATCGGCGTCACCGAGGCCAGGCGCATCGGCGTCGCCGGCTACCTGTGCACCAACATGGCCATGTACGAGGGCCTGCGGGAGTCGTTCCCTGAAGCCGAGATCGTCAATGCGGATGAGCTGACCGCGCAGCTGCGCTCACGCAAGTCGCCCGCCGAGCTGGCCTGCCTGCGCGAAGGCTTCCGCCTCGGCGAGCTGGCGCTCGAGGCCATGCTGGACGCGGTGAAGCCGGGCATGACCGAGCTGGAGCTGGCCGGCATCGCTGTCGGCGAGCTCTACGCCAACGGCGCCGAGGGTGAGGCCCACACGGTCTACTCCTTCGGCGGCAAGAAGACCTCGAACGGCATCTCGCGCGGCACGCACCGACGCCTGGAGAAGGGCGACATCGTCCAGATCAACGTCGGCGGCCGTGTCGACGGCTACTCGCCGTCAGTCGGGCGTCCGCATCTGCCTGGGCACGATGACCGACCGCCAGCGCAAGCTCATCGAGTTCGGTCGGGACATGCACTACCGGACGTTCGACTGGGTGCGGCCGGCGTCGTGGCCAAGGATGTCGCCATCAAGTACGAGGAGTTCGTGAAGCAGGCAGGCATGGAGCGCCACTACCTCTATGGGCCCTGCACCGGACTGGGGCTGATGGAGGTCGAGAAGCCCTGGATGGAGTCCATCAGCGAGTACACCATCGAGCCGGGCATGACCTTCCAGGCGGACACGTTCTTCTACGACGATGACTTCGGCTGTCGCTGGGAGAACGGCCTGCTGGTGGCGGAGTCGGGCCCGGCGGAGTGGCTCAACAGCGCCACCCACATGGAGCTCATCGAGATCGACCGATAGCCGGCGTTCAGCCAGGCACAGACACAGGACGGAGCCGGGGAGGGGAGACCACCATGCGTTACGAGATGATGCTGCCGCACCACATCAAGACGGCCATCGACGAGGATTGGCCGGTGGTGCTGCCGCTGGGTCCGCTCGAGTATCACGGCCAGCACATGTCTGTGGGCATGGACACGCTGGTGGTGGTCAAGACCGTGGAGCGGCTGGAGCAGGAGATGGACATGGTCGTCCTGCCGACCTTCTGGTGGGGCCCGGCGAGCTACGCCGTCGAGCCGCCGGAGCTCAAGGGCAGCGTCCAGGTCGAAGCAGAGCACCTCATCCCGGTCGCCAAGGACATCTTCCGCAGCCTGCTGCGCATCGGCTTCCGCAACGTCCACTTCTTCATCCACCACCAGTCGGAGAACTTCTTGCAGGGCATGCCCACCGACCTGGCCTTCCGGACCGGTGCCCGTCTGGCCATCTTCGAGTTCCTCGAGAAGGAGCGCGGCGAAGGCTGGTGGGGCGACAACGAGATGGCGACCTACTACGCCGACCACGAGCGGGGCGCCAACCCCTTCAACTGGATCAGCGGCCACCCGCTCATGGACGCCGAGATCATCAGCCAGTACCCCTTCGACCACGCGGCCATCGGTGAGACCTCGCTGATGATGGAGCTGTGCCCCGAGAGCGTGGACATGAGCTACCTCTCGACCGAGAAGTGGTACCTCGAGACTGCCAGGGATGCGAACCGCGAGCTTGGGGCAAGGGGCGCCCAGTTGGTCCTCGACCGCATGCGCAAGATCCTCGCCGAGTCAAGGCTGAGCCAGTGAACCGACAGCAGGGCTCAAGGACGTGGTTCTTCCCTGATGGCGACATTCCACCGCCGGGCGACGCGACGCCGCATGGGCATGAGTCACTCATCATCCTCAACCCGAACGATGAGGATGCCGAGGTAGCCATCACCGTCTACTTCGAAGACCGGGAGCCCGCCGTGCTGGTACCCCAGGTCGTCGGCGCCCAGCGCGTGAAGTGCATCCGCACCAACGAGCCCATCGATGGCTACCACATCCCGCTGGGACAGTACGCACTGCGGCTGGAGAGCTCCGTCCCCATCATCTGCCAGATCGGCCGAATGGATGTGCGGCAGCCCAACCTCGCCTACTACACCGTCATGGGCCACCCCATCGACTAGGAACAAGCGACCGACAGCCCGGCGGGAAACACTCGCACCGCTTCGGCGCTAGTCCCTGTCGAGTGCCTCCAGTACCGGCACCAGTGACTCCAGGCCGCCCGGGGTCACGGGGTCGATGACCAGCTGCACGTGACCGATGCCCTCGGCGGCGAAGTCCCGCAGCACCTCCGCGATGCCCTCGGGTGCCCCCTCGATGGCCGGCGTCTCGGTGGCACGCTGCCGCTCTGCCCCGGGCAGGCGCACGAACGCGGCCACCGTACGCTCGATGTCCGCCGGATCACGCCCGACCTCACGGCAAGCAGCGTCGACCAGCTCACGCTGCGGCGCCAGCCCGTCGGGACGGTTGCCGTAGGTCAGGTACCAGGCATTCCATTGCTGTACGTGGGGCAGGCTGATCCGCAGCATGCGGGCGCCACTGGAGCCGATGAGCAGGGGTGGCCCCTGCGGTCGCTGTCCGCGCGGCAGCAGCTCACAGTCACGCAACGTGTAATAGCGCCCCTCGAAGTCGATCGACCCCTCACGCAGCAACGTGCGGATGATGGTGAAGGCCTCTTCGAAGCGCGAGATACGGTGGTCGTAGGCGAAGCCGAACGCAGCGTATTCGGTCGCGTTCCAGCCCGCACCCAGACCGAGGATCAGCCGCCCACCGCTGATCTCCTCGACGGTCATGGCAAGCTTGGCTAGCACGCCCGGCTGATGGAACGAGGTCGCCGCCACCAGCGGCCCGATCTCCACGCGCGAAGTGATGGCAGCGATGGCAGCCAGCTGGGTCCACGCCTCCCAGGGACCGCGAGCACGCCCGCTCGTCGCGTCACGATAGAGGTAGTGATCGCCGACCCAGATCGAGTCGAGCCCGATGTCCTCCGCCAGGCGGGCCATGCTGGCTAGCTGAGCCCAGCGAGGCTCGTATTCCACCTCCGGCAGTTGGATCCCCACTTTGAGCGGCCTGGCCATGGCTTCTCCTGGCATCGTCCTGTGTGACGCTGCGATGACGCCCACGTCGCGGAACGTGGCGCGTGTCACATCGCCGTCGCCCTTGCCAGCATACGGTGGGCACATGAACCGTATCACCGTGCCCTACGACCCACATCTGGACCAACGAGGGCGTGATCAGCCTCGATGGCAAGGAGTGATGAGATGACCGAATTGGCCTGGGACTATCCCCGACCCCCACGCGTAGCGCCGTCCGACCGACACGTCCGCGTGATCGTCGATGGCGTCGTCGTCGCCGACTCGCGACGAGCGGTGCGAGTGTTGGAGACCTCGCATCCACCCGGCTGGTACATCCCGGCCGAGGATGTGCGCATGGACCTGCTGCATCCAACGGGTCGTCAGACGACCTGCGAGTACAAGGGCGGCGCGCGCTACTACACCATCAGTGCCGGAGGACGCGAGCGGACCGATGCGGCGTGGACGTATCCGCGTCCTCTCCCTGGCTACGAACCCATCGCCGGCCACATCGCCTTCTACCCAGGGCGAGTGGATGGGGCCTGGGTGGATGGCGAGCGCGTCCTGGCGCAGCCAGGCGACTTCTACGGTGGCTGGATCACCGCCGACGTGACCGGGCCCTTCAAGGGTGGGCCGGGTACACGCGGCTGGTAGCGGCCGCAGGACCCCAGGTCGCCGGTGGGCCGGACGACGATCACACCGGACCACAGCCGTCCACATCGCGACTGGGTAGCCAGTACGGGGCCCGGCCGTACCATGAGGTAGTGGGCAGCTCCTCCCTTGCAGGCGCAGATTCCCTGCAGATATCACCCAGCGATGCCGTTCCACTGCACGGCCCCGATCGTGAGGACCCCTCTCCCTCACGAAGGGGGGTGGGACAGGTAGCGCGGACTCTTTGCCCGGTGGCAAGGTCGGCACCCTCCTCCCGACCTCGCCATCGGGCTTCTTCATGCCGAGTACGACGGTTCGCCCCAGCTTGGCGCGCTCAGACGAGCCAGGGGATGAAGCGGCGCGTGCGGGTGAGATACGCCGCGTATCCGCTGTAGCGATCGATGAGCCAGGCTTCCTCGCGGTGGGACTTCAGCCAGAAGAAGACCGCCACCACGCCGGCCAGTAGCAGCGTGAACGGGCTGCCAGCTGCGAGTCCCCAGCCGAAGGCGGTAACGATGATGCCGCCATAGATGGGATGGCGGACCAGCGCATAGACACCCGTCACGACGAGCTCGGCATCGTCACGGGGGCGTGGTACGGGCGTGAGGTTACGTCCGAGATCCAGCAGGCCGCGGGACCCCAGCGCCAGGCCGGCGACCATCAGTGCCAATCCCACGAGCGAGACCAGTGTGGCCGCGGGCCCGAGCAGGATGCCGCCGGTGATCAATCCGCTCAGCGCCACCGATGGCAGCAGGATGACCTGCAGGGCAACCCAGCCCTCACCTCGCGGGCCAAGGCTGGGCAGGCGCGTCACGGGCCCATCACCGGAGCGTCGGGAGTGTCAGGAGTCGAGCACCTCTGGAACGCCGATGATGTTGTAGCCACCGTCGACGTAGTGGATCTCACCGGTCGTGCCGCGGCTCATGTCACTGCAGAGGTACACCGCGGCATTGCCCAGGTCGTCGATCGTCAGCGGTCGGCGCAGTGGCGAGATCTCCTCGAACAACCGGTGCATCTTCTTGAAGCCCGACACGCCCGCGGCGGCCAGGGTCCGCACCGGCCCGGCGCTGATGGCGTTGACCCGGATACCCTCCTTGCCCAGGTCTACCGCGAGATAGCGCACGCAAGCCTCCAGCGAAGCCTTGGCCACACCCATCACGTTGTAGTTGATGACGGCCTTCTCGGCACCGTAGTAGGACAGGGTCAGGATGGCGCCCCCGTCGCTCATCAGCGGACGAGCCTCGCGCGCGAGCGCCACGAGCGAGTAGGCGGAGACATCGTGCGCCAGCGCGAAGCCCTCGCGTGAAGTTCGGATGAACTCCCCGCCCAGCTCGTCCTTATTGGCGAAGGCAACAGCATGGACGAGGATGTCCAGCTCTCCGTACTGCTCCTTCCACTTGGCGAAGACGCGCTCGATGTCTTCGTCCTTCTGCACGTCACACGGCTCCACGAACGTGGAACCGAGCCGGGCGGCCAGCGGCTTGACCCGCTTCTCCATGAGCATCTCGACAGAGGAGAAGCCCACCTCCGCGCCCTCCCGGTGGAGCGCCTGGGCGATGCCCCAGGCGATGGAGTGGTCATTGGCCAGACCGAAGACCAGGGCGCGCTTGCCCTCCAGCAGTCCCATATGCGTGCATACCTCCGTGTGACCAGCGCAGCGAGGCTGCGGCCGACAGGCTGTGGCAAGCCTAAGGATGCACCGGATGGACGCGACGCGGGTCAGGAGGGCGTGACCCGGCCCTTCCGGGCCACTACCCCGTGACCAACGGGTGGTACTGACGGCACCTCATCGACCCGCACCATCAGAACACGTTCGAGGGGTCACTGATCGGCGATGCTCGGAAGCCGTGAAGCGACCCCTCGTTCGCGTTCCGATCCAGCGGCGCCCGTGTCTCGGCTGGCATTCGCGGGGCCGGTGCCGTGCGTCAACCCGAATCGCGGGGGTTTCACTGAAGGCGCGATACCCTATACACCTGATACGTCTACATGGAGTCGTCATGCCCATCGGGCGGATCGTCAGTCGTTCCATCTTCGGCGTCCTCATCGTCGTCCTGCTCGCGGCGCTGCTTCCGTCTGCCACGCTGGCCGCACCAGGCGGCAAGGCTCGCGAGTACATCGTCACGCTCGACGTGGCGGACTCGAGCCGCGTCATCAAGCCGAGCAGCCGGAGCGCACGCCAACGTATCGGTCGTCGCAACGAACGCGCAGACCAAGTCACGGCCCGGTTGGGGGCCAAGGTCGGCTTCAAGGCACGCTACAGCTACGGGAACGCGATGACCGGCTTCTCGGCCAAGCTCACGCCGGAACAGGCCGCCGAGGTTGCCCGTGACAGCAGCGTCGTCAACGTGCGGCCGGCGCGCCGGTTCAGGATCGCGGACCAGGTGGTGCCCGTCGGCATCGCACGGGTGAAGGCACTCGCGAGCGGCGGGTCCACCGCCGACGTGGACGCCGACGTAGCCGTGCTGGACACCGGTATCGGTCCCGACGACGGCAACGGCGACCCCGTCCCCATAGGCCCATCGGGAAACCGTGAGCTCAACATCGCTGGTGGCGATCAACTGCTTCGATGACCCCAACACCGGGGGCATCAACGAAGCCACTGCGTACCCCGGCCGTTGGGCTGACAGCCACTATCACGGGACGCACGTTGCCGGCATCATCGGTGCCCGCGACAACGGCGTGGGCACGGTCGGCGTGGCACCGGGTGTGCGGCTGTGGGCCGTCCGAGTCTTCCAGGGCGAGAGCGGTAGCGAGTCAGCGCTGATCTGTGGCCTCGACTGGGCCATCGCCACGCACTCCAACTCGAACCCCGACATCGACGTCATCAACATGAGCATCCAGGGGCCACGGATCGACACGCAGGAGGACTGCACCCAGATCCTCAACGATCCCAGGGGTGACCCCATCCACCAAGGCGTATGCCGCGCCACCGCCATCGGCATCACGGTAGTAGCCGCCGCAGGAAACCAGGGGTTCGACGCCAACAACAGTTCGCCGGGTGGCTACGACCAGGTCATCAGCGTGGGCGCGATGACCGACTACGACGGCTCCGGGTGGGGCCTCGCCGGCAACTCCGGTTGTGAGCCCAGCGAGCGTGATGACACCTACGGCAGCTACAGCAACTTCGGGCGCGAGATCGACATCGTGGCACCAGGCACGTGTGTCGAATCCACATGGCCCAGCGCGTCCGGCGCGGCCACCGTGCGACTGACCGGCACATCGATGGCCGCTCCTCATGTGACCGGCGCCGTGGCCCGCTATCTCGCCGACCACCCCAACACGTCACCCGATCGGATGCGCCAACTGGTGCGCGCAGCCGGGCGCATGGACTGGAATGCCAGGAGTGACCCCAACTGGTTTGGCGTCAACGATCCCGACCAACCCAACCGTGTGCTCGACGTCAGGGCCCTCACTGATGGCGCCATGCTCAAGCCCTGGGTCCAGAACGACAGCTTCAAGGTCGGCCCCGGCGACAAGACTCGTACGACGCGCGTCGATGTGCAGCGCGGAAGCGGCTATGACGGCCGCGTCGATCTGGAGGTCACGGGCTTGCCTGGCGAGGTCGGCTCCGCCAGCTTCGGCAATGCCAGCCTGGATGGCCTCTCCGGCCTGGGCACCAATGTGAAGCTGAGCTTCAAGTCTGGCGCGCCCGACGGCATCTACGATCTTGGCCTACGGGTGAACGGCCCGGGAGTCTCACCCAGCAGCCGAGCCCTCAGCCTGACGGTCGATCGAACGGGCCCGGTCATCACCCGCCTGCGACCGAGGATCCGCAACGGCGGCGTCGCACTGACGAAGAACGGCGCGGCGCAGACCTACCTGCGATGGAATGCATCCGATGCTCACAGCAGCATCGCGACCATCAAGCTGCAACGCAAGATCGGCAGCCAGTCATGGCGCAACGCCGGCACGGGCGGCGCCTCCAGCTCGCGCGTGACGCTGAAGAAGGGCCAGGCCAACAAGTTCCGCGTCAAGGCCACCGATAGCCTCGGGAACCGCTCCACCAGCAAGGTGGTGGAAGCGCGCTTGTCGATCCGGGACTCCAATTCAAGTTCGTGGTCGACGCCCGCAGGCGGTGCCTGGCGCAGCAAGTCCTCGCGCAAGGCATACGGCGGCTCGCTACTGGTAGCCAACCGCGGGACCGACACCCTCGCGGGCGCGTTCAGCGGCAAGGCCGTCGCGCTGGTGGCACCGGTGGGACCCAAGCGGGGCGCTCTCCGCATCCGCGTCGACGGCAGCGATTGGATGACGGTGAGCCTCAAGGCGGACAAGGCCAAACAGCGGGCGGTGGTCTGGAGTCGGTCGTTGAGCAATGGACCGCATAGCGTGGAGATCCAGCGCAAGGGCGGCCAGACTGCCGTGGACGCCCTGCTCATCGTCCGCTAGCGCGCGACAGCAGGGGCACCGCGGACGCGACGGGAAGTCAGCGCCTGGCGATGATGCGGCGGTAGGCCGCCTCGTACTGCCGTGCCGGCACCCGCCAGGAATGGTCGCGGGCCATCCCGTTCGCCTGGACATGGGCAAATCGCGGGCCATCCCTCAACGCCACGATGGCGCGGCCGACAGCATCGATGAGCGCCTCGGGCTCCGCCGGCCCAAAGACGAAGCCGGTGCCGCGCGTGGGGTCAGCGTCAGCGTCGACGACGGTGTCGGCGAGGCCACCGCTGTGACGTACCACCGGTGGCGTGGCATAGCGCATGGAGATGATCTGGCCCTGACCACATGGCTCGAAGCGAGACGGCATCAGGAAGAGGTCCGCACCGGCGTAGATGCGACGCGCTTCGTCGCGATCGAAGCGCTCCAGCACCGCGATGCGATCGGGATGTTCCCGTGAAAGTGCCACGAGGCCGGCCACCAGCTGCTCGTGACCGGTTCCGAGCACGATGAGCCGGGCGCCCATCTCCACCAGCACGGGTGTGGCGGCGGTCACCAGGTCGAAGCCCTTCTGCGGATCAAGGCGACCGATGACGCCCAGGAGCGGCCCGTCAGGATCAAGCCCGTTACGGGCGACCAGATCTGCCCGCGTCAACGCCTTGCCTGAGAGATCCGCAGCGGAGTATGGCGCCACCAGCGCCGGATCAGAGGCCGGGTCCCAGAGCTCCGTGTCGATGCCGTTGATGATGCCGATGTAGTCGTCACCGCGATCGCGCAGGACGACGTCCAACCCGGCACCGTACTCGGGCGTGAGTGACTCGAGCGCGTAGTTGGGGCTGACGGTGTTGACCATGTCGGCGGCGGAGATGGCCTCCCGCAGCAGATCGACACCTTCGGGCGCGCCGATGGTCGCGGGCAAGCCTAGCTGCCAGGCATCGGCCCGCGGCGTCCAACCGTGGTAGGCCAGGTTGTGACAGGTCAGCATGATGGCCGCGCGTGCCAGCAAGGGATCACCAGCATAGCGGTGGCGCAATGACAGTATCGCCGGTCCGGCTTGCCAGTCGTGACCGTGGATGACGTCGACAGGTCGTGCCTCGGTGCGGATCGCCTCCAGCGCGGCCCGGCCCAGCAGCGTGAAGCGAGCAGCATTGTCGCGATAGTCGCCGTCAGCATCCATGTAGTAGCTGTCGCGGTCGTACGAGGGGTGCTTGACGAGGCGCAACCGGTAGCCATCAGCATCGCCGCTCCACAGCGTCACCGATTCGTGACGCGGCTCGCCATCGGGACCACCCATCGGGATGCGCAACTCGAGTGGCACAAGACCGTCGGGTGGGGTCAGTCCGGCATACCATGGCAGGTAGACATCGACCTCGTGACCGCGCCCAGAAGGCTCGGGAGTCCCCAGCGCGCGCGAGAGCGCATCGACCACGTCGGCCAGTCCGCCGGTCTTGGCCCAGGGCTCGCATTCGGAAGCCACCATCGCGATGCGCATCGTGGCCGAATGGTACGCGTTCGGCCGGCGAACGCTGCGAAGGGCCTGTGGTCCCGACACGAAGTCGCGCCAGCCTGTGTACGATGCGGTCTCTATGCCTTCCCGAACGACCGTCCCCACCCTGCCCTTACCTGACCATCGCTTGCCACCAGCCCTCGAGGGTCTCGGCCGGCTCGCCTACAACATGTACTGGTCCTGGCACCCTGAGGTGCGCTCCCTGTTCGCAAGGATCGACCACCAGGTCTGGCTCGCCTTTCGCAGCCCGGTGGCCGTACTACGCCATTCCCGCGACTGGACGGCTCTGCTCCAAGACGCCGACTTCATGGTCCACCATCAGACCCTGCTCGCCGACTTCGACGCCTACATGGCCAACGGCCGCGAGCACTGGTTCGCTCGACACCACAGCGATGCCATCGATGGCCCGGTGGCCTACTTCTGCGCCGAGTTCGGCCTGCAGGAGGGGCTGCCGATCTACTCGGGCGGCCTGGGGGTGCTGGCTGGCGACCACTGCAAGACCGCCTCGGACATGGCGCTTCCCTTCGTGGCGGTCGGCCTCTTCTATCGGCGAGGGTACTTCCGCCAGAGCATCGACGCCGACGGCCACCAGGAGCACGGCTACTTCAACCTGGATCCGGAGCGACTACCGCTGCGACGTGTCATCGACCCGCTTGGCGAGCCTCTCACGGTGGGGGTGGAGCTGCCCGGGCGCACCGTCTACGCGGCGGTGTGGCTGGTGCAGGTCGGCCGCGTGCCGTTGCTGTTGCTCGACACTGACGTCCCGGAGAACAGCGAGAGCGACCGTCCCATCAGCCACATCCTCTACGTGCGCGGCCGCGAGATGCGCTTGCACCAGGAGTTGGTCCTGGGCATCGGCGGCGTCCGGGCGCTGCGCCAACTCGGCATCGCGCCCTCAGCCTGGCACCTCAACGAGGGTCACTCCGCCTTCATGCTGATGGAACAAGCGCGCGAGTACATGGTTGGAGGAGCCGACCTGGACGAGGCCCTCGAGAAGGTTCGTAGCAGGGCGGTCTTCACCATCCACACACCGGTCCCGGCCGGCAACGAGCGCTTCTCGGCGGGGCTCGTACGCGAGCTGACCGCACCCGAGCTGCAATCGTCCGGCATGGACGTCGGACGCATCCTGGCGATGGGCCTGGGCCTCGACGGCGACTCCGCCCAATTCGACATGACCGCCTTCGCGCTGCGCAATACCAGCACCGCGAACGCCGTCAGCCACCTCCACGCGCGTGTCGCCAACGACACCTGGTCGCCCCTCATCGACCACCCTATCCTGGGCATCACCAATGGCGTCCATCCACCGACCTGGGTGGGCAAGGCCATGCGCCCCATCTTCAGCAGCATCGGCGGTGACCTGGATCACCAGGAGGACGAGCAGGAAGAGGGCCGCTTCTGGGAGCGTCTGAACCTCGTCGCAGACACCGACCTGTGGAGGGCACACCTGCTGCAGAAGCAGGCCCTGGCGGAGTACGCCAAGATCCGTTTGCGACGCCAATTCGCACGCCACGGGGAATCGCCCGAGATACTCGCGGAGCTGACCGACATCCTCGATCCCGAGGTCCTGACCATCGGCTTCGCCCGGCGGATGGCCACCTATAAGCGCGCGGCCTTGTTGTTCAGTGACATCGAACGGATCACCCGGCTCATCACCGACCCCGACCGACCGGTGCAATTCATCTTCGCCGGCAAGGCCCACCCGGCCGACCGACCCGGCCAGGGCGTGATCCAGACCATCTTCGAGCACAGCCGCTCGGCGGCGCTGCGCGGCCACATCTTCATCCTCGAGGACTACGACATGCGCGTCGCCCGGCACCTGGTGCAGGGCGTGGACGTATGGCTCAACAACCCTCGCCGACCACTCGAGGCGTCCGGCACCAGCGGCATGAAGGCCGCCATGAACGGCATCATCAACGCGTCCATCCTCGACGGTTGGTGGGACGAGGGCTTCCACGGCGACAACGGCTGGGCCATCGGCGGCCGCGATCCCAACCCCGACGAAGGTGCCCAGGACTGGGCCGATGCGCAGGACCTCTACCGACTGCTGGAAGAAGAGATCGTGCCACTGTGGTACGACCGCGACGCCGAGGGGCTGCCGCAGGGATGGCTCGATCGCATGCGCCGCGCCGCGAGCACCTCACTGTGGGACTTCTCCACCACCCGCATGCTGGCTGAGTACGTCGAGCGGATGTACCTGCCAGCCGCCGCCGCGCTCCCCGCCGCCCGAGCCTACGATCAGCGGCGGCGAGGGTCCTCGGTGACCAGCCAGCGTGCCCAGGTGAACGCACGCTGGAAGCCGAGCCGCGAGTAGACGCCCACGGCGGTGTCGTTGTCCTCGTTGACCGAGAGCCACACGATGCGGTTACCGGTCGCCATGCCGGCACGCGTGGCGATGGTGGTGATGAGCGTGCCGTAGCCCTCGCCACGACGCTCGGGAACCACGCCGATACCCTGCAATCCGGCGGCGCCCTCTCCCTGAGAAAGCCTCGCGACGGCGACCGGCTCATCGCCCAGCCAAACGATCCAGGCACGCAGGCGCCCGGTATCGAGCGCCGCCGCCATCGCGCTCCGGCGCCGCGCCGCCTGGTCGGCACCGATACCGAAGATGCGGCGCTCGAGTGTCTCGTGTGTCTCGAGCGAGCGAAGCTGGACGGCCTCGATGCGCATGTGGGGGTCGAGGTGTGGCACGACCGAAGCGTGACCCACCCACATCACGCTCTCGCCAGTCGCACGCATCCAGCCCTGGCGCTCGATCTCTGCCTGTAGATCGGCCGGGTGGTCCAGGCGGTCGGTCAGCAGCAGGGATGGCCAGCGGCCCTCTTCGAGCATCTGGCGGCGCACGGCGGCCAACGAGGCTGGCCACGTCCCGTCGTCCCACCGTGGCATGGCGGCGTAGCTGAGATCCGGTCCGCTGCCTGGACCGTGAACGAGGGTGACACCGAGTCGGTCGTCGACACGGACACTGGCTCCTTCCTGGGCTGGTTGCGTGACCAGGTGTCGCAGGATGGCATCGAGCTCCTCAGCGCTCGGCGGCGCCACCTCGGGAGCGACATCTGCACGCGGGCGGGCGGAGTCCGGCCGGCGAACCGGAGAGTCGGGACGGAGCTCGCTCAAGCGGCCACGCCCGGGTCATCCGTACCAGCGCCATCAGCTCCGGCCAAGAGCAGATGGCGGCACCACTTGATCGACGGCGTACCGTGACTGATGACGGCCTCCAGGTGGGCGCGCTGGTCGAAGCCGGGCGAATCACCGATGCCGCCTGCGATGCGCTGCGCCGGCACGTCCTCGACGGGTACCCCGGCGGCCACGGCAGCTCGCCTGCGCACTTCCAGTTCAAGGTCCCACATCTGGAGCGAGCCCACGAAGTAGGTCGAGAGTTGCGTGGAACTGATACGGGCACGCAGCCACTTGCCGCGAGCCTCGTCGGCTTCCTGCCAGGCGCCGTCGACCATCAGCGCCATGGCCTCCTCCTGGGTCATGTCAGCGGTGTGGGTCTCCACGTCAAGGATGGCGTTGGCGGTGGCACGCAGGTACATCTTCCAGTGCGACAGAGCGAAACCGGGATCGTCCGCGGCGTAGCCCGCGTCGTACATCACCTGCGTCACGTAAACGGCCCAGCCCTCGGCGAACATGCCGTTGGTGAAGACCGTGCGCGCCAGCGAGGTGCAGCGGTTCGACGCTGCCAACTGCAGGTAGTGGCCCGGAACGGCTTCGTGGATGCTCAGGATACGCAGGGCCGCGTCATTCTCCTCGCGCAGGTAGGAGGCGACTGCCTCCGGACCCTCGGACGCATCGGGTGGGGTGGATCCAGAAGTGTGACTTCTGACCGCGGTCCAGGGGACCCGGGCTGTCAAGGAAGGCACGCGCGGCAGCGCGCAGGAAGAGCGGCGTCCAGGTGATCTCCAGCGGCTCCGAGGGCAGCGTGATGATGCCGCGCTCACGACAGAAGGCCTCGATCCGCTCGATCCTCTGCCTGGCAGTAGCGGATCAGCCCATCGGGCTGCTGGTGACGCTCAGCGATGGCGTCCAGCACGCGCTTGACGAGTGCCGATTCGCCCGCGTCGTCGCCCTCAGCAGTCGGCGGCAATGGCTCGTGGGGAAACCAGACCGGCCACGTCTCACGCGCCAGACGAACCATCTCGGCACGCACGGCGTGGTAGTCGGCCCAGGCGCGCTCGCGCAACTGCTCCGGGCTAAGGTCGCCCCCGAGTGTCTGGCGCAGCTTCTGAGCGAAAAGCTTCGGCCCCAGCCGACCTTCACCAGCGGCACGGGCTCGGACATCGGTGTCGAGTGCGGCGCGGAGCGCGTCGAGCGCAGCGCGAGCACCCGAGGCGGCCATCTCCATGGCCGCAGGCAGATCGAGTGCCTCACCCTCCCCGGCCCGCCTCTTTGCCTCGTTCACGGCAGCGTCGACCAACTCCGTCACGCCCGCCAACTGCGAGAGCGCTGTCTCCAGCTGCAGCAGCGCCACCGGCCGGCCGGGTAGCCCGGTGAGGCCGCCGAGCGCCGCGCGCGTGAGCGCCGGCAGCCCCTCGATGCGCGAGAGCAACGACGTGCCGCGCACCGACCAGGGCGCGAACTCGCGCGAGAGCAGCTCGAAGAGGCCGCCGCCCATGAGGTAGACGAGTTCGAGTGCGTCCCATGTCTCCGAACGCAGGACCTCTTCGCCGAAGACGACCTTCTCGATCTCATCCAGCAGGATGGAGCGGTCGACTTGCTCATCGACGGACAGCTCGGCCTCGTCGAGAGCGCGCAGGCGATGGGCATGCCGCCGGAAGGTGGCAAGGCGAGCCGTGCGGCCGTGCTCGCTCAAGTCCGGCCAGCGCCCGTCGACCACGTGGTAGCCCACCATGGTCCCCCACGTGGGGTATGCCTCGAAGAGGTCGACGATGAGATCGACGGCGGCCGATTCGAAGGCGTTCCGGGGCTGAGGCAGCCCATCGGGGCGAAGCGTGGCGGTCACTGGTTCTCCTGTGCTGTCCTGTGCCGAGACGGCGCGGTGGAGCGCGCGCCGTCGGGGGTCATCCTACGTCGGCTCGACCCGCTCGGCCGGGGTCGCCGTCGGTGCGCCGGTGGAGGGTCATCGGGCGCGCGCGGTACCCTTGCGGTTCGATGGCTGCGACCCCCTCTACCTCCTACTCGCGCCGGGCCTTCGCCGAGCGCATCGCCGAGCTACCACTGCTGCTCGACGGCGCCATGGGCACCCTGCTCTATTCCCGCGGCACCCCCCAGCGCGCCTCACTCGACGAGCTGGTGCTGAGCCGGCCAGACGTGGTGGGTGCTGTACATCGCGAATACATCGCGGCCGGCGCCGACATCATCGAGACCAACTCGTTCAGTGCCAATCGAACCCACCTCGCCCTGCTCGGTCTGGCTGACCGCACGGCGCAGATCAACCGGCGTGCCGCGCAGCTGGCGCGGGAAGCACGCGAGGTCGCTGGCGTGGACGTCTTGGTGGCCGGCTCGATCGGTCCCGTCAGCTCGCCGCTCCACGGCCCCGGCCACGTTTCAGCACAAGCCGCCGCGGAAGCGATCGGCGAGCAGTTGGAGAGCCTGCTGGAGGGTGGCATCGACCTGGTCCAGCTGGAGACTGCGAGCGACCTGGCCCATCTGCTGGCCACGGTCGAGGTATCGCGCAAGCTGTGCGATCTGCCGCTACTGGCTTCGATGACCTTCGGCGAGGATCTCAACATGGCCGACGGGACTGACCCGACGACCGCGGCAAGGGCGCTGGTGGCGGCTGGCGTCGATGTCATCGGTGTCAACTGTGGCTCGGGACCCATCGCCGCGATCGACGTGCTGCGCCAGCTGGTGCCGGCGGCTGCCGGGACGCCCCTGCTGGTCATGCCCAACGCCGGCCTCTCGAGCCGCGTCGGCGGCGAGTTCGTGTGGGCCGCGGAAGCGGGCTATTTCGCCGATGAGGTGCCCGGCTTCCTGGCGGCAGGGGCGCGCCTCATGGGTGGTTGTTGCGGCACCACCCCCGCGCATATCGCGGCCATGCGCCAGGCGCTCGACCGCGAACGGGCGCGGCGTACGGGCAACGCGGCAGCGGCGATGGCGCCCACGATGCCGGTCGCGGCACCCGCAACGCACCCACGCACTGCTGCCGACGACAAGCGCGCTTCGGCCGCGCCCGAGGCACCTCCGGCGACCGGCCTGGCGATGGCACTGGCGGCCGGTCGCTTCGTCATCAGCGTGGAGATCGACCCGCCGCGGTCCGTGCGCATCGAGCGCACACTGGCCTCAGCTGGACTCATCCGCGAGGCCGGGGCCGACCTGGTGAACGTCAGTGACAGCGCCATGGCACGCGTGCGCATGGGCGCCATGGCCGTCGGCTTCGCCGTGAGCCGGGAGCTGGGTCTCGAGTCGCTCATCCACTTCACCACCCGTGATCGCAACCTCATGGCGCTGGAGTCGGAGCTCCTGGGCGCTCACGCACTGGGCATCCGCGACATCCTCGCGCTCACCGGCGATCCGCCGCGTGTGGGCGACTATCCCGGCGGTGGCGGCATCTGGGACATCGACTCCATCGGACTCATCGGCATCCTGGCACGCCTGAACCGTGGCGAGGACCAGGCCGGCCGCCCCATCGGTGCACCGGCCGGCTTCACCATCGCCTGCGCCCTGGACCCCACTGCCGATGACATCGAGAGGGAGCTGGATCGGCTGGCCGGCAAGATCGACGCCGGCGCGCACCTGATCATGACCCAGCCCATCTACGCGCGAGCGCAGTGGGATCGCTTCATGCAGCGGGCCGCGGCGCGCTGGGGCGACCGCCTGCCAAGACCTGTGCTCTTCGGGGTCCTGCCGCTCCACACCGCCCGCCACGCCGAGTTCCTGCACCATGAGGTGCCCGGCATCACCATCCCCGACGACGTGCGCGCCGCCATGGCCGTGGCCGGCGAGCGTGGCGCCGAGGTCGGCCTGGAGCAATCGCTGCAGCTGCTTTCCGAGATGCGGCCGTTCGTCAGCGGCACCTACATCATGCCCAGCTTCGGCCGCTACGAGCAGTCGGCAGAACTGGTGCGCCGTGTGCGCGCCGAGCTGGTCGGAGACGGCGCTGAAGCTGCCGCCGGCAGTGGACCGGCGGCTCGGGCATGATGCCGTCGATGGCAGGCTCGAGATCGACCGCAGCGAGGCGCGCATGGCGCACGATGGCCCTGGCAACGGCCCTCGTGGTACTGCTGATCATGGCCCTGGCACCACTGGCGGCCGGCCAGGATGGGGCGCGATACGGCGAGCGCACGGACGGCGTCCACATCGTCGACGAGGCGGGGGCCTTCAACGATCTCGAGCGGGCGAGCGTCGAGGACGAACTGCAGGCGTTCTTCGAGGAGACCGGCGTCGATATCGTCGTCTACACCCAGGAGAAGGGCAAGGTCGGGGCGCGCAAGGGTGCCCAGGAAGAGGCGCGGGCACTCCTCGAGGAGTGGGGTGTCGGCGGGGACACGGGCGACGGTGCGGTGATGCTGTGGAACATCAACAAGGACGGCTCCGTCGCGCGCAACGGCGTCGCCCTTGGTGCTGCCTACTCAGCCACGGAGCAAGAGACCATCGACGAGGTCATCAATAGCTCCATCCGCAACCTGCTGCGCGACCAGGACTGGCTCGGCGCACTCAACATCGGCGTCATCGCCCTGCAGGAGCGGCTGCTCAAGGAACCGGCCCCCACACCCACGCCCACACCGGCCACGCGCCCGCCCGGCGCGGGACAACTCCGACCCGCGACGTCATCGGGTTCCCGCAGGACCGATCTCCTCGAGCCCGCCGCGGGGCCGCCATATCCCGACCCCTTCACCGATGTCAGCGTCTACGACTTCGCCAAGGTCATCAGCCCGGATGTGGTCGAGCAGGTCGAAGCCACCATCGACGGCATCGAGCAGCGAACCGGGGCGGAAGTGGTGGTCTACACGCAGGTGAAACCTGAGGCCAACGACCCTGCCAGCACCGAGCGTGACGCGATCGCCCTTATCGATCAGTGGGGTATCGGTCGGGCCGGCTTCGATGACGGCCTGGTCATCCTCTTCAACCTCACCCAGGACCGCTGCCACGGACAGGTGCAGCTCTACGCTGCACCCGGCTACGAGGCAGCCTATCTCACCAACGCCGAGCGTCAGGCGATCTTCGAGAACCAGATGCTGCCGGCGCTGCGCGAGTGCGAGTTCGATGTGGCCATGCTCGCCGCGATGCGCGAGATCGACGCGGCAGCCACGGCCGAGCACGCACGCAACCTGCAGCTGGCGCGGCAGGTGGATGCGGTCACCGGACTCATCATGGCGCCGCTGCTACTGGTGGGCCTGGTGGGCTGGGCTGGTTGGTCCTGGCTGCGCTACGGGCGCGACCCGGTCTACCTCGACGACGCCTCCATCCTCATGCCCGCACCGCCTGCGGGCATGTCGCCGGCCGTGGCCGCAGTGATCATCGACGGGCGCGCCCGGCGGCACGCGCTGACGACGGCGCTGGTGGACCTTGCCGCACGCGGGGAGATCAGCTTCCGTGCCGCGCCCGATGAGCCCAGCAAGATGGACATCGACATCACGGTGCCCGATCAGCGCGACGCCCGCCTGGCACGCAACCGCCGCCTGCCGTTGGGAGAAGCAGAGCGGTACGCCCTCGCGGAGCTGAAGAAGCTGGCTGGCGCCATCCGCACCATCGATGCCGAGGACGTCCCCAAGTTCGCCCGGGCCGTGGGTGGCTTCGACGACCGCGTCGAGGACACCGTGGCAGCTAACGGTTGGTTCAGCGAATCACCCGGCGACGCCATCGACCGTTGGACGCGCCGAGGTGCCGCCGTCCTCATCGCCGGCCTGGCCGGTCTGTTCTTCGGTATCAAGCTGCCCAGCAACGGACTGCTGCTGGTGGCCATCGCCGCCATCGTGGGCGCGGTCGCGATCTTCGTCATCGCCCGCACGATGCCGCAGCGGACGATGGAAGGCGCCCGCATGTACGCGCAATTGGCCGCCTACCGGCGCACGCTGCAGAAGACGCTCGAGCAGTCGCGCACCATGGACCAGGTCGTCAGCAGCAAGGCGCTGCCATGGGTGGAGACCCCCGATCAGGCGCTGGTGTGGGCATACGCGCTGGGCCTGCACGAGGAGGCAGAAGAGGTGCTCGAGCGTTCCATGGAGGACGTTCGCACCGGCGGCTCCTCACCCACGCGGACATACTTCCCGCTCTGGTACAGCCTCGGGCCGCGCTCGGGCGCACGCATCAGCGGGGGTGCGCGTGCACCAACGGCCGGGCTCTTCTCAGCCGGCGTGGTGCCCGACTTCACGGCCATGACTGCGGCGCTCTCGACCATCGGCAGCCCACCGGCATCGTCTGGCAGTGGTGGGGGCTTCGGCGGCGGAAGCTCCGGTGGGGGTGGCGGCGGCGCCGGGGGCGGCTTCTAGCCCTTTGCGCGAGGCTGGCATCCGTTCGCCCGACACGGTCGGCCCCGGTCGCCTAGTCTGTAGCCATGGGTGCGACCGACACGATGGAGATCTTCTTCGAGAAGCTGAACGACGGCGACCGTCAAGGTGCGGTCGCCCTCATGGACGAAGCGGCGGAGATGCGCGTGCACGTGCGCGACGGCTCACGCACGTTGCGCGGCGTGGCGCAGGTGGGGGGCTGGTTCCTGCGGGCAGACGCGGGCCTGAAGATGGTGCCGGGCGAAGTACGGGAGATGGGCAACACCTACGAGGCTGATCTCCTCGTCATACGCCCGGATGCTCCGTCCCAACACATCGATGCCACCTTCCGCGTTGAAGCCGGCAAGATCACCAGCATCAACTTCTCGCCGCGCTAGCCGGCCACCGACCCCCGCTACGGTGCGGGTGTGGCCCGGCGCCAGCCGGACGGACAGACGTAGCCGTCAGGCGGGATCTCCAGCACCTGCCCGATCTGCAGGCGATCGGGATCCTTCAGACCGTTCATGCACTGCAGCAGCTTGACGTCCACGCCGACCTTCTTCTTGGCGGCGATGGCGCTCAGGACGTCACCCGGCTGGACCGTATAGGTCTTGATCGGCGGGTTCCGGCGTGGGGCTGGGTTCGGTGGACGGTGCTGCGGTAGCGACAGGAGCGCGAGTGGCCTGAGGGCCGGATGCAGCCGCCGGCGAGGATGAGGCCGCAGCTGCGAGCTTCCGCTCGCCAGCGCCGCCGAGCTGAGTGGCCAGCAGGAAGACCACGATCGACGCCAGCAGCAGGCCCAGCACCGCCAGCAGGATCGGTGGCGTGATCCCGTAGCGGCGCTTGACCAGTGGGTCCCGCCCGGGGGGATCGGCGTAGAACCACTCACCGGAACCGCGGGAACGTATCGGCGGCTGGGCCCGCTTGCGTCGTCGCATCGGCAGCGCAGCCGGCACCTTGGGTGCTTGCGTCGCCTCCTCGGCTGGCTCCTCGTCAGCCTCGTCGGCCTCCTCCTCCGGCGCTTCTTCGCCCAGCGACGCCAGCTCCTCGGCCTCTATCTCCGCACGCTCATCCCAGGGCGCCTCGGCCCATGCGGAGGCAGACACCCAGTCCAGCTGCTCGCTGCGACCGGCGACCTCAGCCTCGCCAGGATCGACCTGGCCAAAGAGCCCCCCCTCGGGCGTCGGGAGCGGGGGCGCCTCAGTCTCGTCGTCTCGGGCCGGATACACCGACCCCGCCTCGGGCACAGCGATGCCGGAACTCCAGGCCCGCTGGGCAGCCTCGGTCACGTAGGCTGGCTCGGCGGCGTTGCGAGCGGCCCACGCCAGGAACACCGAACAGGAAGGGAACTGCGACGAGTAGCAGTAGTCAGCCTGGTAGATCAGGTCGCGGCGGCGTGGAGCCCGTTCGGCGTAGCAGCGATTGTCCTCGTCAGGCGAGTCGGCTCGCCGATCACGGTCCTCGGCGAGTGCCACGAACGGGCAGACCTTGGGACCAGCACCCGGCGTCGGTCTCGGATCTGTCACCACTCGATGATACGGCCGACGGCCGGATGGGACGCCCACACCGCGAGGCGGCGCAAGACGTCGGGGCGCGTTCGCAGGTGCAGGAACGCAGTGAGACCCCCGGCAGTGGGACCCACGGCCTCCGTGATATCGGGCCCGATCGGCCCGGGGGGCGCAAGCCTGACCTAGGTTGCCGCGCCCTCGGTCTCGAGCTCAGGCTCAGCCTCGGGCTGGGTCCGAACGACCATGCCGGCACCGACCGTATCGGAGGTGGCTTCGTCGATGAGGATGAAGCCGCCGGTGGCCCGCGATAGCCTGTACTCATCGAGCATCAGCGGAGAACTGGTGCGAATGTGCACGCGGCCGATCTCGTTCAACCCCAGCTCGACGGACACCTGGTCGCGCTGCAGCGAGTTGACGTCCATGCGGTAGCGCATGTCCTCGACGATGGCCTTGGCCGAGCGGGTGGCGTGCTTGATGATGTAGCGGCTGCCCGGGCGCAGTGGCTCGTCGGCCATCCAGCAGATCATGGCCTCGAAGTCGTTGGTGATATCGGGCTGGTTGTGTGGCCGGCAGATGAGGTCCCCGCGCGAGACGTCGATATCGTCCTCCAGCTGCATGATGACCGACAGCGGTGGCGAGGCCACCTCCAGCTCACCGTCGTAGGTGTGGATCTCCTTGACGCGGGAGCGCTTGCCCGACGGCAGCACGATCACGTCGTCACCCTTCTTGAAGGTGCCCGAGGCGATCTGGCCAGCGTAGCCGCGGAAGTCGTGATGCTCGTCACTCTGCGGTCGCACCACCCACTGCACCGGGAAGCGTACGTCGATGAGGTTGACGTCAGAGCCGGTGTAGACGTGCTCCAGGTGGTAGAGCAGCGAGGGGCCCTGATACCAGGGCATGGCCATCGAACGCTGGACCACGTTGTCACCGTGGAGAGCACTGATGGGGATGAACTGGATGTCGTGGACGTCCAACTTCGCGGCCCAGTCGGAGAACTCCGCGGTGATGCGTTCGTAGACTTCCTCGTCATATCCCACCAGGTCCATCTTGTTCACCGCCACCACGATGTGGGGGATGCCCAGCAGGGCCGCGATGAAGGCGTGACGATGAGACTGCTCGAGGACACCGAGACGGGCGTCGATGAGCACGATCGCCAGGTCGGCGGTGGAAGCGCCGGTGACCATGTTGCGCGTGTACTGCACGTGGCCCGGGGTGTCGGCGATGATGAACTTGCGCCTGGGCGTGGCGAAGTAGCGGTAGGCCACGTCGATGGTGATGCCCTGCTCGCGCTCGGCGCGGAGGCCGTCGGTCAGGAGAGCCAGGTCGACCTGGTGGTTGCCGCGGGCGGCACTGGTGCGCTCGATGGCCTGCAGCTGATCCTCGAAGATACCCTTGGAGTCGAAGAGCAGACGACCGATGAGCGTGGACTTGCCGTCGTCGACCGATCCGGCGGTGGAGAAACGAAGCAGATCCATGCTAGAAGTAGCCTTCCTTCTTGCGGTCTTCCATGGACGTCTCGCTGAACGAGTCGTCGGCGCGGGTGGCACCGCGCTCGGTGATGCGGGCGGCCGCGGTCTCGGCGATGATGGCCTCAAGGTCGGCGGCGTCGGAATTGACCGCGCCGGTGCAGGTCATGTCACCGACGGTGCGGTAGCGCACGACCATGCGCTCGACCGACTCGTCGGGACCGGGCTCCAGATAGGGACCGGTCGAGAGCCACATGCCGTCGCGACGGAAGACCTCGCGCTCATGAGCGAAGTAGATCGGCGGTACCTCGATGCCTTCACGAGCGATGTACTGCCACACGTCCATCTCGGTCCAGTTGGAGATGGGGAAGACGCGCATGTGTTGACCCGCCCGGATACGGCCGTTATAGAGCGCCCACAGCTCGGGACGCTGGCTTCGCGGTTCCCACTGACCGAACTCGTCGCGCAGCGAGAAGATGCGCTCCTTGGCGCGAGCCTTTTCCTCGTCGCGACGAGCACCACCGAAGACGGAGTCGAACTTGTGCTCGGTGATGGCATCGAGCAGGGTCGTGGTCTGCAGGCGGTTGCGCGACGGATTGCCCGGCTCTTCTCGCACGCGACCCTTGTCGATGGAGTCCTGGACGGAGGCCACGATGAGCCGTTCCCCCAACTCCTGGACGCGGCGGTCGCGAAACTCCAGCACCTCCGGGAAGTTGTGACCCGTATCGATGTGCATGATGGGGAAGGGGAACTTGGCGGGACGGAAGGCCTTCTCCGCGATCCGCAGCAGGACGATGGAGTCCTTGCCGCCCGAGAAGAGCAGGACCGGCCGCTGGAACTCGGCCGCGACCTCGCGCATGATGAAGATAGCCTCTGCCTCGAGGGCGTCGAGGTGGGTGACACGCTGCCGCAGGGCACGCTCACCTGCTGGTCTCGTTTCGATCATGTTGGAGGGCCGACCTCAGCTTCGGATCCGACGACATACGGCAGCGGCTGTGCTACCCTTTCCCGACCGAAATGATAGACATTATCGGGAAACTCTGATAAGACCGGAGTATACCTACGAATCGACGAGCCGCGCAGGAGCGGCCGATGCCATCGAAGCCAGCACAGGGACACGTGAGCGAACGCACCTTGACGGAGAAGGTCTCGGACGACATCGCGGAGGCTGCCAGGCCGGCCGGGAAGCCGGCGCAGCTTCCTGGCATCTGGGAGAAGGAGCCCGCGTGGGTCCGTCGCTTCCGCTACCGGATCGACGTGGGACCACGCCTCTTCGCAGCGTCGGCACTGGCGGTCATCGTGGCCATCGTGGTGGTGTCGGTGACGACGCTGCTGGCACCCGCGGCCGAGCGCGGTCTCATCATCGGTGCCTCACTGCTGGCGGTCGTCGGCGGCGCGGCCCTGACTTCGGTCGGCGTCTATGGCGGGGTGCTCGTGCCGGGCATGCTGCTCCTGGGCGTGCACCCGCTGTTCGCCGCCCCCCTCTCGCTCTTCCTGCAGGTGCTGATCGTGCCCTTCGGCGCGAGCGCCCACGTGCGCCTGGGCAACGTCAGCCGACCACTCGTCATCCCGCTCGTGGTCGGTGGCATCATCGGCGCCATCCTGGGGCCGGTCCTCGCCTCGTTCTTCTCGGCCGACACCATCCGATTGGCCGTCGAGGTCCTGATCATCGTCAGCGCCATCCTGTTGCTGGTGAGCCTGCCTTTGAAGCAGATGCAGGTGTCGCGTGCCGATGGTGATGTGCCCACCGCTCGGGTCGGTGTCATCGGTACTGGCTCCGGCCTGGCCAGCGGCCTCTCCGGGGCCGGCTGGGGTCCGATGGGGGTGACGTTGCTGATCCTCTCGCGTATCGAGCCGCGGGTCGCGGTGGGCTCGTCGGTCTTCGGACGCATCTTCATGGCGGCGGCGGCGGTGCTGAGCGCAGCCGTGGTGCTGGCCGTCACGCCAGGGCTCTATGACGAAGTGCAGCCGCAGTGGATGCTGGTGCCGACGATCCTGGCGGCATCGCTGGCTGCCATGCTGCCCGGCGCCATCCTGGCCTCGCGCCTGGGCCGCACGCGGATGTCCGTGCTCATCGCCAGCATCTCCATCGCGCTGGCGTCTGCGGCCCTCATCAATGGCCTTCGGTAGCGCGACCTGCGGAAGCCACCCCAGGTGCGTGGAGGCGTCGACAACGGTGTGGGCGAGGATGCGGCTGGCAGCGGTCGAACGGCTGGCCGCTTGACGGATCGCGGCCTTGGGCCGTCTAGGCGGACGCGTCGGCGGACGGCTTCACGTCGGTGGACGGTGGCTGGGGCACCGGATCGGCAAGCAGTTCGACCAGCGATTCGCGCGTCGCGGCAGTGGTGAACAGTGACAGTCGGTCACCACCCTTGATGGTGACGTCACCCCGCGGCACGATGATGTTGTCGTTGCGCTCGATGGAGACCAGCACGGTCTCACGCGGGAACGGGGCGGTGGCGACGGTCATGTCCACCAGTGCCGATCCCGGAGCCACGTCAGCCTCCACGATGGTGCCCTTGCTCGTGCCCACCGACCGCATGCGCCGCACGTTGCCAGCCAGTGCCTGCCGGTAAGAGTCGAGGATGTCACGCGTAGAGAGCACCCCGATCAGGCGGCCGTCCTCTTCCACCGGCCCCCAGTCGCGCCCGGCGTCGACCAGAAGCCCCAGCGCGTCGTCGAGTGAGTCGTCCGCGGAGACCACCGTGCGGTCCAACTCGACTGCGTGCCCCAGGGTTCGCTGCAGACCGGCATCGTCGCGCGAGACCGCTTGCAGCGTTGCCAGGTCGACGCTGCCCCGCAGGTCTCCACCCAGGCTCACCACCGGCGCGCCGGGCAGGCGACGTTGGCTCAGCGTCTGCATGGCCATCTCGACGGAAGCGTCCTCGGACAGGACCAGCCGCGGGCTGCGCGCGGTATCTCGAGCTGGAAGGGAGGCCATCAGCGGCAGCGCCATGCGGAAGCGATGCCCGGGCGAGTCGGCGCGGCCGCGCAGCTGTGACGTATACATGGTGCGCTCACCGACGATGAGCGTGGCCAGGCCGATGGCCAGCATGGCGGGCGGAAGCATGGCCAGGTTTCCGGTCATCTCGGCCACCATGAGCATGACCGCGAGCGGCGCGTGGGCGATGCTGCCGAACAGGGCCACCATGGCCACGATCACGAACCCTGCGGGCTCCAGCGGCACGTGCGGTGCGATGGGTTCCAGTAATAGCCACAGGCCGGCGCCAAGCAGCCCGCCGATGAACATGCCCGGTCCGAAGACTCCACCGGAGCCACCGGAGCCGATCGAGAGTGAGGTCGCCAGGATCTTGGCGAACGGCAGGATGAGGATGACGCCAAGCGGGATGTCCATCAGCGTCTCGCGTGAGAGTGTCGCCTGCACCCAGCCATAGCCGGTCCCCAGCACGCCCGGCAGCAGCAGGCCCATCAGACCGACGGCCAGACCGGCGATAGCCGGCTTCAGGTAGCGCGGCACGGACCACGCTCCGAAGCGCCCATGCAGCAGGTAGAAGGTGTGGATGTAGAGCCGCCCGGTGAGCCCGGCCGCCAAGCCGATGATGGCGTAGTAGGCGAGCTGGATGGGGTCGGTGAAGGTGGCCTGCAGCTGCTCCCCGAAGATGGGAGAGAAACCCACGAGCGAGCCGAACACGGCAAACGACGTGATGGATGCCACGAACCCTGGAACCAGCGCCTCGGACTCGATGCCGTCGCGGTAGGGGATCTCAGCTGCCATCACCGCGCCGCCGAGCGGGGCACGGAAGATGGCTCCCACGCCGGCACCCATGCCGCTCGCGACGGCGATGCGCGAATCACGGGCGTCCAGGTCGAGGAGGCGGGCCAGGAAGGAGCCGAAACCGGCACCGATCTGGGCAGTCGGGCCCTCGCGTCCACCCGAGCCGCCCGAGCCGATGGTGATGGCGGAGGAGATCGTCTTGACCAGCGGGACGCGTGCCCGGATGCTGCGAGCCCCATGATGGAAGGCCTCGATCGCCGCGTCGGTGCCGTGACCCTCGGCCTCCGGCGCGAAGCGATACACGAGCAACCCGGCGATGAGGCCACCGAGTGCGACCACCAGGGGCAACAGCCACCATCGATCGGGAGAGCTGATGGGAACACCGCCCTCACCAAGCGGACTGGAAGGGGTGAAGCCAACGAGGGTGCCCATGAAGAACCGGGTAGACAGCTCGAGCGCCCAGAAGAACAGGGCCGCACCGAGGCCGCTGATGAGCCCGATGACGGCACCCAGCACGACCCACTTGCGCAGGTAGCTGATGTCGCGCAGCCGGTGGGAGATGGCGTTGAGCCAGTCTGGCCGATGCCTCATGTGAAGCGGGCGAATGAGGCGGCGATGATCGCAGCCGCACGCGCGAGCTCGCGGCGTTCGTCTGCCGCGATGCCCTCGGCGAGCGAGCGCAGGGCGTCCTGCCGGTAGCTCACGATCGCACTTCGGGTCTGCTCTCCAAGGGGAGTCAGTCGGGCGAGAGTGGCACGGCGATCGTCGTGGTCCGTGGTGAGTGTGATCAGCCCACGCTGTCGCAGTCGCTGGAGCAGTCGCCCAGTCGCCGGCGAGGTGATGCCGATGCGCTCCGCGACCCCGCCCACCCGCACGCCGTCGTCGCCCGCGCCGACGATCACCAGGGCGCGCCACTGGGAGACGGTGAGCTCCATGTCGGGAGCCGCTTCGGCGAGTGCACGGGAGGTCAGGCCCACGGCCCCCACCACGATCATCTCGATGGAGTCAGCGAGCCCCGCTATAGGGGACATGATCGAATCCTACCGCAGATACGTGCCAGGTAGCACATATCTAGCCAGGGACTGGGCCGCCAGTCAGGGGCAGCCCTGTGGCAGCGACGGCCACTACTCCACACCGATGGCGACGAACAGCGCCAGGCTCACGAGGGCCAGCAAGACGGCGACGGCGAGGCCCATCACGAACGGTGCCGGGCCAGTCGCACGTAGCGAGGCCAGTTTGGTGGAGAGGCCCACACCGACGAGGGCCATGACGATGAAGACTTGCGAGAGGCGCACGAACGCGTCCGCAACCTCCCGGGGGATGAGTCCTGCGCTATTCAGCAAGGCCATCGCCAGGAAGCCGAACAGGAACGGAGGCACGGCCTTGCGAGCCGAGCCTGACAGGCTGCGCCGTTCGTCTGCCTCGTCGACACGGGCGTCGCGCGAAGCGAACCAGGTACCGACCGCGAAGATGACCGGCACCATCAACGTGTTGCGGGTGAGTTTCACGATGGTGGCCGTCTCTCCGGAGGAGACCGAGTAGGAGAAGGCAGTGGCCGTGACCTGGCTGGTGTCGTTCACCGCGGCGCCGGTCCAGTGGCCGAAGAGGTTGTCGGACATACCCAGCACGTGCCCGATGAGCGGGAAGATGATGACGGCCGCGGTCCCGAACAGGGTGATGGTGGCGACCGCGAACGAGACATCGCGCTCCTCGGCCTTGATCACTGGCGCGGTCGCGACGATGGCGGTGTTGCCGCAGATGGCCGTGCCGACGCCGATGAGTGCGGCCAGTCGCGACGACGTGCCGAGTACGCGACCCAGCAGCAGTGTGACGGTCAGTACCAGCCCGATGTCGATGACCAGGACGGAGATGGCGCCGAGTCCGGTAGAGAGGACGTCGGCGAGGCTCAGTCGCGCGCCCAGCAACACG
This sequence comes from uncultured Chloroflexia bacterium, assembly GCA_963724095.1. GTDB lineage: Bacteria > Chloroflexota > Limnocylindria > Limnocylindrales > CSP1-4 > JAFMJV01. The sequence continues at coordinate 634,213 of CAVRTH010000019.1, read as the reverse complement.
ATGCCGAGGGGCAGGAACCAGCTGCGCGCCGCCCGGGCTCCGGGATCGAGGGCGGGGGCGGGGTGGAGGTTGGCCACGAAGATGCCCAGGAAGAGGCCGACCGTGACCGCGCCGAAGATGCCCGGAAGCACCAACGTGGAGGCATAGGCAATGCCGGCGAGGACGATGACCGCAAGCAGCCCCGGGACCGCTGCGATGAGTGTCTCGCGGCCGGTCAAGCGCCCTTGGACGTCTCCTCGGCCCAGACGACCCCGGGGCCAAGGAGGATGGTGATATCTCGACGCGCGTGCGAGTCCTTGTCTCGCACCTCGGTCGCGACGAGGGCGGCGAAGCCGGTCTTCCGGCGCATGGACTCGCTCATCACCTCTGCCGCCACGTTGCTGGGCAGGAAACCGATCTGCTGGGAATCATCCCCGACCCAGACGGCGATAGCGAAGCGGTCCTGCGGCTGGGCGTCGGGTTTGAGCAGGACGCGCCCACCCGGGACGAGGCTCGGGTGTGCCAATCCGGAGAACTCCATCGTGGCGGCGACCTCGCTAAGCCGGCAGCCAGCCTTCACGAGCGACTGGGGCAGCTCGCCCTCGTCGATCCAGTTGCCTCCGTCGGGTGCAAAGCGGAGGGAGCGCGACTCCACCTCGGATCCGAGGCTGCCCCACCATTCAGGTGCCACGGCGCTCTCGGCGGCCGCCCCAGCATGGATGATGAAGGTCTGTCGATCCGGTCGGTGCATTGGCTGTGTCATCTCTTGTGCCCTTTCCCATGCGCTTCATCAGGCAGACACAGCGTAACGCGGCCGTCCGGAGTGGCGATCGCCAGATCGTGCTCGACGCCGGCTCCCAGCAGTCGGTGGGCGGTTCGGACAGCAGACCAGAGGAGCCGGAACCCGACCGCGATGACCCTCCGCGGCAGTTCCAGCACGGCGGCGAAGATGAGCAGGGCGATGCCTTCCGACCCGAATGGAGCCGCGTACCAGGCAAGCTTCTGGTAGCCCAGCGACTCCTCCGCTCGCTCGGCGGGGGTGCGACGCAGTGGCTCGAACGGGTCGTCCGGCGCGGGCCTTGGCCTTGCCCTCTCGGCCTCCCTACGCCACGCCTGGTGAACATCTCCATCCTGACCCCCGGCACCCGGGCGTCAAGTGACGAACGGCAGCGCGAGCGTCACGTCAGAGCGCGAGCGCCACGTCGCTGCGGGACCTGTCCTTGGCAGCCAGCAACGAAGGCCGCCCGCTGAGGTACTCATCGACCGCACGGGCACACTCTCGCCCCTCGCTGATGGCCCACACCACGAGGGATTGGCCGCGGCGCATATCGCCAGCCACGAAGACGCCCCCGTGCGAGGTCGCATAGCCCTTGGAGGCACAGTTGCCGCGCTCGTCCTTTTCCAGGCCGAGATCGTCGAGCAGCGCGTGCTCCGGATGCAGGAAGCCCATCGCCAGCAGCACCAATCCGGCGGACAGCTCGAACTCGGAACCGGGGAGTTCCTTGGGCCCGCCCGAACCCCAGTCGGCTCGTGCCGCACGGATGGCCCGCAGCGCGCCCGCCTCGTCGGCAAGGAACGCCTTGGACATCACGGACCAGTCGCGCTGCGCGCCCTCAGCCTGCGACGACGACGTCGAGAGCATGCGCGGGCCCGGGTGTGTCGGCCATGGTGTCGCGTCGGTCCGACCTTCCGGCGGCTTGGGCAGGATCTCGATCTGTGTCACCGAGCGGGCGCCCTGCCTGATGGATGTGCCCACGCAGTCGGAACCGGTGTCGCCGCCGCCGATGACCACCACATCCTTGCCGCTAGCGAGGATGTCGGTGCCCGCGGGGATCGCGTCGCCGGCCACGCGACGATTGGACTGCGTCAGGAAGTCCATGGCGAACTCGACACCGGCCACGTCACGCCCGGGGATGGGCAAGTCACGCGGCTTGGTGGAGCCACCTGCCAGCACCACCGCATCGAACTGCGAGAGCAGCTGGTTGGCGGGGTAGTCGACACCGACGTGGACGCGGCTGCGGAAGGCTACCCCTTCGGCCTGCATCAGCTCGAGGCGCCGATCGAGTACGCCCTTGCCCAGCTTGAAGTCAGGGATGCCGTATCGCAATAGCCCCCCGACGCGGTCGGCGCGCTCGAAGACGGTGACCCTGTGGCCAGCCTGGTTGAGCTGATCGGCGGCTGCCAGGCCGGCCGGGCCGGAACCCACGACCGCGACCGACTTGCCGCTGCGTCGGCGAGGTGGCCGAGCCGTCGCCCAACCTTCCTCGAAGGCCTTCTCGATGATGGTGAGCTCGATGTTCTTGATGGTCACCGCCGGCTTGTTGATGGCCAGCACACAGGCCGACTCACACGGCGCTGGGCAGACACGACCGGTGAACTCGGGGAAGTTGTTGGTCGAGTACAGCGCCTTCAAGGCCCGCTCCCACTTGCCGTGGTAGGCGTGGTCGTTGAAGTCGGGGATGACATTGGCCAGCGGACAGCCCTGGTGGCAGAAGGGCACACCGCAGTTCATGCAGCGAGCACCCTGCTCCTCCACCTCCGCCTGGGCCATCGGCAGCGCGAACTCCTGCCAGTGGCGGATGCGTTCCTCGACCGGCTGGTAGCCGGGGACCACCCGCTCGAACTCCTTGAAACCGGTGTCCTTGCCCATGCTCGCTACCCTACGCCGCCATCCCCGCGGCCTCGGCCGCGAGTTCCTCCAGCGCGCGCCTGTAGTCGCGCGGCATGACCTTGATGAACGAGCCGGTCTGCGCCTGCCAATCGTCGAGGATGGACTGTGCCCGGGTCGAACCGGTAGCGCGCGCGTGTTCTTCGACAAGCGCGCGCAGTTCGGCCACCTCGGTCGGGTCGGTCATGTCCTCCAGGTCCACCATGCCCACGTTGATACGCGCTCGTGAGCGCCCATCGGCATCCCAGATGTACGCGGTACCGCCGGACATACCGGCGCCGAAGTTGCGCCCCACCGGTCCCAGGACCACGGCACGTCCACCGGTCATGTACTCGCAGCCGTGGTCGCCGACCCCTTCGACCACGACTTCCGCGCCCGAGTTGCGCACGCAGAAGCGCTCACCGGCCGGCCCCAGGATGAAGGCCTTGCCGGAGGTCGCACCGTAGAAGGAGACATTGCCCACGATGACGTTCTCATTGGGATCGAAGGTGCCAGCTCGCGGCGGATAGAGGATGGCTGTGCCACCAGAGAGTCCCTTGCAGAAGTAGTCGTTGGCTTCGCCCTCGAGCTCGATGGTCAACCCGCGCGGCGCGAAAGCCATGAACGACTGACCGGCCGACCCGGTGGCCTTGAAGCGGATGGTGTCCTGGGGCAGGCCTTCCACGCCCGCCCGGCGCGTGATCTCCTGGCCCAGGATGGTGCCCACCGTGCGGTTGACGTTGCGGATGGCGACCTCCGCCTCCACTCGCTCGCCACGCTCCAGCGCCGGCTCGGCCAGCTTGATCAGCTCGTTATCCAGCGCGCGGTCGAGCCCGTGGTCCTGGGGCACACAGCAGAAGGTGCCGGTGCGGTCGGTGCCGGGCATGTAGTGCAGCAGCCGCGAGAGATCCAGCTGCTTGGCCTTGAAGTGCTTGATGTCCCGACGCGGGGCGATCTTGTCGACGCGGCCGACCATCTCGTCCACGCTGCGGAAGCCGAGGCGGGCCATATGCCGGCGCAGGTCCTCCGCCATGAAGGTGAAGTAGTTGACGACGTGCTGCGGATCACCCGTGAACAACTGGCGCAGCTCCGGGTCCTGAGTAGCCACCCCCACGGGGCAGGTGTTGAGGTGGCACTTGCGCATCATGATGCAGCCCATGGCGATGAGCGCACCGGTGGCCACGCCCCACTCCTCGGCGCCGAGCAGGGTGGCGATGGCGATGTCGCGGCCGGTTCGCAGGAGCCCATCGGTCTGCAGCACCACGCGGTCCCGCAGGTTGTTGCGCATCAGCACCTGGTGGGCCTCCGACAATCCCAGCTCCCAGGGCAACCCGGCGTGCTTCAACGACGATAAGGGCGAGGCGCCGGTCCCGCCGTCGTGGCCGGAGATGAGGATGACGTCGGCGTGGGCCTTGGTGACGCCGGCGGCGATGGTGCCGACGCCCACCTCGGCCACCAGCTTCACGTTGATGCGCGCCCGTGGGTTCGAATTCTTGAGGTCGTAGATGAGCTGCGCGAGGTCCTCGATGGAGTAGATGTCGTGGTGCGGTGGCGGTGAGATGAGCCCCACGCCCGGAGTGGAGTAGCGGGTAGCGGCGATCTTCTTGTCGACCTTGTGGCCCGGCAGCTGGCCACCCTCGCCAGGCTTGGCGCCCTGCGCCATCTTGATCTGCAACTCGTCGGCGTTGACGAGGTAGTTGCTGGTCACGCCGAAGCGCCCCGAGGCCACCTGCTTGATGGCCGAGCGCATGGAGTCGCCGTTCTCCAACGGCGCGAAACGCACCGGATCCTCACCGCCCTCGCCGGTGTTGGACTTGGCACCCAAGCGGTTCATGGCGATGGCCAGCGTGGTATGCGCCTCCCAACTGATGGAGCCGAAGGACATGGCCCCGCTGGCAAAACGCTTGACGATCTCGCTCGCCGGCTCGACTTCGTCGATGGGGATGGGATGGAGGTCGGTGAACTCAAGCAGGTTGCGCAACGTGATGGGTCTGTCGGCAGCGTGGTCGATGAGCCGCTGGTACTCGCGGTACAGCTGCCAGTCGTTGGTGCGCGCAGCCTGTTGCAGCTTGGCGATGGTGTCCGGGTTGTGCAGATGCCGTTCGCCGCGAAGGCGCCACTGGTACTGACCACCCAGCTCCAGGTCGGTCTCATCATCGGCATCGAAGTAGGCCGCCTCGTGGCGCATCAGCACCTCGCGCTCGATGGTCTGCAGGTCGATGCCACCGATGCGCGAGACGGTGCCGGGGAAGTACTCGGCGATGACCTCGTCAGACAGACCCAGGGCCTCGAAGATCTCGGCACCGATGTAGGACGACATGGTGCTGATGCCCATCTTGGACATGGTCTTCAGCAAACCCTTGCCGACCGCCTTCAGGTAGCGCTCGCGAGCCTCGACGGCCGCCATGTCCTCGGGCAGCAGCTGGCGCAGGCGCATGTCCTCGATGGTCTCGAAGGCCACGTAGGGGTTCACGGCAGAGGCGCCGTAGCCGAGAAGCGTGGCGAAGTGGTGCACCTCGCGCGCCTCGCCGGTCTCGACGATCAGGCCGCAGCGGGAGCGCAGGCCCCGGCGGATGAGGTAGTGGTGCACAGCCGAGACCGCCAGCAGCGCCGGGATGGCAGCGTGGTCCGAATCGACCGTGCGATCGGTGAGGATGATCACCTCGTAGCCATCGAGGACGTACTCCTCAGCCTCGCGACAGAGCCGGTCGAGTGCGCGCCGCATGCGGCCCGGCTGAGCCTGGAAGCCGATGGAGATGGTCTTGGCCTGGAAGTGCTGGCGATCGACCCAGCGCAGGCGCTCCAGGTCCTCGTTGGTGAGCACCGGCTGCGGTAGCTCGATCATGCGTGCGTGCTCAGGGCCGCCGTGCAGCAGGTTGCCCTCCGCTCCCACGAAGGAGACGAGGCTCATCACCATCTCCTCGCGGATGGAGTCGATGGGCGGGTTGGTGACCTGCGCGAAGAGCTGGGCGAAGTAGTCGAAGAGGTTGCGCGACTTGTCCGACAGGACCGCCAGCGGCGTGTCCGTGCCCATGGAACCCACCGGCTCCTGGGCGTCGTTGACCATCGGCGCCATCAGGATGCGCAGGTCTTCGAGGGTGTACCCGAAGACCTTCTGCTTGGTCAGCACGCTGCGCGCGGGTGGCTGCAACACCTGGCGCGGCGGCGCCAGCTCGGCCAGCGGGATCTTGTTCTCTTCGAGCCACTCGGCGTAGGGATGCTCACCGCAGATACGGGCCTTGATCTCGTCGTCGGGGATGATGCGGCCCTCTTCGAGCGAGGCCACGAACATCTTGCCCGGCTGCAGGCGGCCCTTCTGCACAACCTTCTCCGGCGGCACCTGCAGCACACCAGCCTCAGAGGCCATGATCAGCAGGTTGTCGTCGGTGAGCATGTAACGCGAGGGCCGCAGGCCGTTGCGGTCGAGCGTGGCACCGATGAGCGTGCCGTCGGTGAAGGCGATCGAGGCCGGCCCATCCCAGGGCTCGATCATGCCACCGTGATACTCGTAGAAAGCCTTGCGGTCGGCCGGGATCTCGGGGTCCTTCTCCCAGGCTTCGGGGATGAGCATCATCATCACGTGGGGCAGGCTGCGGCCGCCCAGCATCAACAGTTCGACGACATTGTCGAGGACGCCCGAATCCGAACTGCCGGCCTGCACGATGGGCCGCATCTTGGAGAGTTCGTCGGAGGTGAAGAGGTCAGACTCGAGGATGGCCTCGCGCGACGTCATCCAGTTGGTGTTGCCGCGGATGGTGTTGATCTCACCGTTGTGGGCCAGCGTGCGGAAGGGATGCGCCAGTGGCCACGTCGGCAGGGTGTTGGTCGAGAAGCGGCTATGGATGAGCGCGAGGGCAGACTCGAACGCTTCATCGACCAGGTCCGGGAAGTAGGCCGGTACCTGCGCTGGGGTGAGCATGCCCTTGTAGAGGATGGTGCGCGACGAGAACGAGCAGATATAGAAGTCCTCGGCGCTCTTGACCGACTCGCGCACCATGCGCGTGCCGTACTTGCGCGCGACCATCAGTCGACGCTCGAAGTCGTCCTGCGTGCGGCAGCTGACCGGTCGACGCACGATCATCTGCACGATCACCGGCTCAGCCGATACGGCTGAGGCGCCGAGGGTCGAGTCGTCGGTGGGAACCTCGCGCCAGCCCAACAGCTCGATGCCGAGCTCATCAAGCACGCGCTTCAACACGAGCTTGACGGCAGGGTGGCGGTGACGCTCCTGCTGGAAGAAGCACTGCGCCACCGCGTAGTGGCCCGGCTCGGGCAACGAGATGCCGAGCTTGCTGCACTCGCGCAGCAGGAACGCATGTGGCAACTGCACCAGGATGCCGGCGCCGTCGCCGGTCTCTGGCTCCGCACCGCGGGCACCTCGATGGTCGAGGTTCATGAGGATCTCGATGCCCTGCTCGACGACACCATGGGTGGTGATGTTGTTGAGGTCCGCTACGAAGCCGACACCGCACGCGTCGTGCTCGAAGCGCGGGTCGTAGAGCCCCCTCTTCGGCTGTGTCTGCGACATGGCGAGCGTCCTTGGATGGTATGCCTGCCCGAGGGGCCTTGGAGAGGGGGATACCCAGCCTCCCGGGATCCCCTTCCGCCGTCCCCGGGCTCGTGGGTGGATGACAAACGATAAGGAACGCGAGCCAAGCGGTCAATCCCGTGTATGGATGAGCGGTCGAGTGAGGCCGATGTGGCTACATCCGCACTCACTGGCCTGGCGGGTCGTAGTAGACCCCCAGGCGAAGCGGCGAGGACCAGTTGCCCGCCACATCGCGCCACTGGACCCGCAGCGTCAGCGGACCCGGCTTCGCACGGGAGGGCTGGACGACGGGCGGTGATTCGCCAGCCGCGACGAACACCTCGAGGACCGGCCCGGCTGATGGCAGGGAGACCCGGACCTCATCGGCGGCGGGGAAGGTGGAGCCGTGCCGCAGCGATCGCCCCGCATCAAGGCCCGCCTGTGCAGCGACGCGGACGAACACGACGCCGCTGCCATCGCTGCCATCACCAGCCTCCAGGGTCAGCGCGACCGAGTCCCCCACGATGGGGAGTCCATCACGGACACCAAGCACGCTCTCGGGCGAAAGCGCCACGCGGCCGACAGGCGGCTGGTCGTCGTCTGTGCCCTCCAGAGCGACACGCAACGCGGACCACAGCTCGGGCCGCTCGCCCTGGTGGCCAAGCGCCCAGATGCCCACGCCACGTAGCCCCTTGCGAAGGGCGAACCTGGTCTTGGCGCGAACCGCGTCCACATCGTCATACCAGAGCTGGCGCCAACCGATGGGACACGTTTCGCAGGCTGCCGCAGGGTAGACGCTCCAGGCGGATGCCTGGCGCCGGTCGAACATCCGTCCGGAAGCCACGGCTCGGCCGATCGCGACCTCGTATGAAGCGACCGACGGGGCGATGAAGCGGTCACCTCGGCGCGTCTTCGAGGACGGCGTGGCATCTCGCGTCGACCAGGCCCGTCCGTACCAGGGCAACGCGAGGATCACCTGGTCAGCCGGTACTCGCTTGAGAACGCGCCTCACCGAGTCCCGCAGGTCAAGTCCATCGGGTTCCGCCAGCGGGGCGACCGACCCGGCCACGCGACTGCTCGCACCGCGGTACTCGTAGCCCATGAGCACGACCGCGTCGGCAGCGTCGGCGGCCGTAAGAGACGCAAGCCAGTAACCCTTCACCGCCGGTGGCAGATCGTAGGTGAGCTGGAGGGTCGGGTCCGCCGCATCCAGGCCCAGCCGCAGCTCGCGTACGAGGTCGCGGAACTCACGTCGGACCGATGCCGGCAGGGGCTCGAAATCGAGGTTCACGCCATCGCCACCTTGTGCCGTCACGGCCGCCACGATGTCGCGCACCAGCACGGCCCGGGCAGCCGCATCGGTCAACAGCGCCACGGTGGCGGCTTCACCGGCCTCGTCCCAGGCAAAGCGCTCCACCGTCAGCACGACACGGACGCCTGCCTCCTGGGCGCGGAGCTTGAGGGTGGCGAACGGCTCACCCGTCCAACCCGCCCAGCCCGGAGTCGCCGTCCCCGTATCGGTCTTCCGCACCAGCCAGCCGTCAGCGCCGGCCTCCACGCTGAACCAGGCGAGCGTCGTCAGCGTCTCCAGCTCGATGCTCTCCGCATCGGCCAGCTCCCAGTACGGCAGGAAGCCAAACACTTCGCGCTCGGCAACGGCCTTACCACGTGGCGAGAGAGCAGTGTGCGGCTGGTCCGCGCCGAACGCGACCGGCACCAGCGAGCTGATCAGGCCCACCAGCAGGACCGCCACGGCAACAGCGGTCAGCCGCGGACCACGGGGCCATCGGCACGCGCCGGTCCCACTCATCATTCCCACCATCCTAGAGGACACCGGGGTCCCCGGCGATCAGCTGCGCCGGTAGTGCCCCAACAGGACGGCCTCGGCCCGGACGTGATCGGACAGGGCCGCGAGGAGCGTGGCCTTGTCGGCGCCGGGCTGCAGCCCCAGCAGGACATCGAGGGCGTAGAGGGTGAAGACGTAGCGATGTGTCCCGCTCGGCGGGCAGGGGCCACCGTAACCGGTGCGACCCCACGAGTTCGTACCGGGCGTGCCCAGGGTGGCGACGTCCTCGGAGATCTCGGTGGTGGGCGCGACGTCGTAGGCCAGCCAGTGATCCCAGGTGCCGGCGGGGGCGTCAGGATCATCCATCACCAGCGCCAGTGAGACCGTCCCCGGCGGGATGTCCCCGAGCGTCAGTGGCGGGGAGACGTCGGCCCCGTCGCAGGTGTAGCGACTGGGAATGTCGCCCTCGTGCTCGAAGGCGGATGAGGTCAAACGCATGTGTGCCTCCTCGCCGGACAGCGATGCTGCCGGAGTCGCGCCCTGCTCCTCGCTGGAACAGGCGATCATCGTCAACAGTACGCCCACGGCCAACCAGACGAACCTGCGATCGATGTTGGTGCGGCGGCAGCGCTGGGGCACAGATCGATGATAGAGAGCGGTTGCCAGTCGATAACCTGGGGGATCGCGAGATGTAACCGTTCTTGCACCGGCTCGGTACGCCCTTGTCCGACCGGCAGCGATACGCTCGTCGAGCGTGCGCAGGTCGCGACCTACGCTATCGAACCCACCACCGCAACGGAGAGCAGCGTGCAGGCCAAGGGTGCCAGGGACCAGAACGATATGGCTGCAGCGAAAGCCCTGTGGGACGAGCTCGCGATCCGTGCGCGGATGCTCCACTGCCCCCAGCACTACGCTCAGCCGTGGCGTGTCACGGTCATCGGCGAGACGCCCGAGAAGCTGCGGCTCTACATCTCCGGCTGTTGCCCTCAGCTGGGTGAAGCCGTCAACGCCATGATCCGCTCCGAGCCGCGCATCTCGGGTCCCCGCTGAGACACCGTTCGTCACGATCGGCGAGATCCACGGCCGCGATAGTCGTGCTGCCTCGGTGGCTGGACTCATGCAAGATGCTGAGGTGTCCCTGGTTCGAGCTGCGGCGCTGGCGATGGAGCCGACCGTGGCTTGACCCATCGCGCTTGGGCATGGTCGCGTCAGCTGCGGCTGGGCATGCGCAGCTCGACACGCCGGCACGACGGACAGGCGAGTACGTGAAGCGGCAGCATGTCCTCGCCGAGCTCGGCCCACTCACCGAACACGAGCTTCCAGCCTCCACCGGTACCACCGACACGGAAGTCCTCGACTCCCAGCGATTCAAGGGCTGTACCGCAGGCGACGCAGTCGTTGGCTCCGCGCGGAGCGCGAGCGGTCGAAATCATTCATGACACCCTCCAGCGATGTGGCTCCATCCTTCGCCAGCACGCTGGCGCGTCAAGAGTCGGAGGGCCCGGCGGCTGAGTATGGCCGCTGCTCCTGGCTGTGCCCCCGCAGCTCCGACTCAGCCCAGCGGCATGCCCCAGCGCGCGCGATCGAGGAAGGAAGGGCTGTCGTCCATGGCATCCCGCCAAAGGCGCAGGTAGTCCCGCCCCGGCTCGCTGACGTCACCGAGCGCCAGCACGTACGCCGTCAGCCGCAAACCACAGCGGAACCCGTTGCGCAGCTCATAGGGGAAGATCGATCGGGCGGCTCCACCCGTGAAGCGTCGACGGCCGCCAATCTCGCGCTGACCAGAGCCGGCGTTGGGTGACCGAGCGAGTCGGGGAACCAGTCTTCACCCGGCCGCCCGTAGAGGTAGCTACCCATGTCTCGTTGCCACGCCTTGGCCAGTCGCTCGGCGGAGTTCAGCGACAGTGTCCGGGCGTCATCGAGACAGGCGATCACCTCGCGCTGCCGTCCGGCATAACGGGCATGTCCGATCGATGCTTCCCACGGCCCGGCACATCTCGCGGCGAGCGCCGAGATGGCGGCAGGGTCGCGAGTCTTCTGACGGATGGCATCTCCGAGGAGCATCCATTGGGCACAGGCGTTGACCACGATGGTGCCGTTCCCGAACACACGCCCACGCGGGAAGAGGAGTGGCGGAGCCTCATCGACGCGCTCTCGCCAGACTCGTTCGACGGCATCTGCTAGCGCCTCTGAACGCGCCCACAACTGCTCGCTGACCACGTCCTTGAAGTCTTGGAAGAAGAGCGGCGGCTCCTCTCCCAGGCTGTAGGTGACACGCGCTCGCTCATCGCTCGTCAGCGACCGGATCGACTCGAAGAATGCGCGCAGGGCCCCGGTGCGTGCTCCGTAGTCGAACGTGAGCGGGTCATCGACGGCCGGGTCATAGGACCACGCCGGCCGGGGGGGTGGCGTCGCCGCACCATCCCAGAACCAGGACGTGTCTTGCGGTCGCGCGGATGGACGCGGCGGTGACTCGGCCGACGGCGGTGACTCGGCCGACGGCGGTGACTCGGCCCATGGCTTGGGCGATCGCGGCCGGCGAGCGCGCCACTGGGGCGACGGCTTCGGGAGCTGAGCGCGCAGCCCCTGGTCCAGCAACCACTCGCGGGCGACATTGAGTCGCTTCGTTTCGTCGAGGCCAGCGATGCCCGCGATGTCGGGATGGACATAGCGGATGCGCGCCTTGTAGGCCCGGTCGATCGTGGCCGAGTCGGCACTGGCATCCACGCCAAGCAGCTCGAAGGGGTCGAAGTCGGGTGGTTGCGTCGATGACGGCATTCTGGCCGGGCGGCTACCTGTGGTTCGATGGACTCGTCGGCGTCATGAGTGGCGCGGGCCTGCAGTATCGCAGCAGTCACTCGTGGTCCGCGGAGGTGATCAACGCGTCGCGAGTCGGGCGGCCGCTCCCCCGGCCACCATCAGTCCGCCGGCAACCAATGCCAGGACGACCGACGCGCGAACGACCTCGTGGCTCACCGCCTGGAGCATCCCGAGGCCGGTTGCGGCGATCACTTGGCGGTGCGTGAGCAAGACCCGTCGTGGAGGGCGAGCGGAACAGGCGGTTGACTTCGGCGACCGATAGCATCCTCGTATGACTCCAGCCCATACGGCCGCATCCGGGCCGGATGACCCTGCGTCCGCGCTCGAGACTCGGAGCGCCTACCTCGACCAGTCGGTCGTCGGATACCTGCTCTACGGCGTCGGTGCGGTCACCGCCTTCCTGGCGCTGGCGTTGTCGCTGTCCGACGCTGCGGCCGCGCTGCATTCGTCCGTGCTGGCGATCGGCTTGTTGGTCGCCGGACTCAGCGGGGACCAGTTGGTCACACGACTGGGCCCACGGGCAGCACATGGCAGCGCATACGTGTTACTGGCGATCGCCAGCCTGTGCCTGGTGACTGCGCCGGCCTTCCCCGTGACCCTGGCCGGTGCCGGGATGGTCGGCCTTGGGACAGGGTTCCTCCTTGCCCGTGTCAACCGCACGCTCACACGCGGTGGCGGCACCCTGGCGCGTGTCCGCATGGGTCGCGCCGCACTCGTGGCGATGGTCGCGTCGCTCAGCGTCCCGATCGCCATCGGCGTCGGCGAGAACAGCGGCCTGGGCTGGCAGCTGGCCTTCGTCGTGGCCGCCATCCTCATCCTGGCCGGCCTGTGGGCATCTCGAAGGCGACGGTGGGTGTCAGTCCAGGCGGAGACAGCACCCGGCGGGCTCCCCGGCAGCTTCTGGCTGGCTTGGTGGCTGATCGTCCTCGGGGTGTCGGTCGAGTTCTCCATCGTCTTCTGGGCAAGCACGCTCGTTGCGCGGCAGGTCGACGTCTCGCTCGGTGACGCGACCCTCGTGGCGGCCGGCTTCTACGCTGGTATGGCTACGACACGAGTCGGCCTGAGCTTCAGTTCAGTCGGCGGACACGACCCCATCTGGCTGATGCGCCTCGGTCTCGCCGTGGCCCTGCTGGGGTCGTTGCTGGCATGGGCGGCAGAGAGTGTCGAGCTCGCCACCTTGGGCATCTACCTCGGCGGTCTGGGCACAGGGTTCCTGTACCCACTCGGCGTCACGGTCGCGCTCGGCCTCGTGCCGAGGTTGCAGGATCGTGCATCGGCGCGGCTGATCCTTGCTTCCGGGGTCGCCATCCTCGTGTCGCCCTTCGTCCTGGGCATGGCCGCTGACGTCACCGATGTCTCGGTCGCCTGGCTCCTGGTACCTGCGTTCTGCCTGGCCGCACTCGCCCTGAGCGTCCCGGTCAGCCGGTCTCGGCTCGCGTGACCCCCGGATAGGGCGAAGCGGGCCAAGTGTCAGAAGGCCCGGCGGTCTCCTCGCCGCGCGTTCATCGAGCTGCACGGCAGACGTGATGACTCGACCGAATGACCCGGACCGGCCAGCCGCATGGCTCTGGACGTGGTCGCCCAGGACACGGATGATCGACTCGCCGCCCCGTGGGCGAATGTGGTCGGCTCCCGGGATGCGCTGACCTTGTCGACGCGCAGGCCACGAGATGGGGGAGGTCGGCGTGACTGCACCACGAGCCACGGTGCTATCGAACGCGTTCTGCCACGAGATCCTGACCGCCTTGGAAGGAGTCTATGCCGCGGAGGGTCCAGACGAGCCAGACCTGGGCCTCAACATCGCCTATGCCACCTCCCGCAGATCGTTATGTCGCCTGGCCAGGGCTGAGCCGTGGGAAGTGCCGCACGACGCCGTCGAGTCGATCCGTCACATGCTTGCCGACGTCGCCGCGATCCGCGATCGGGAGGCGCTGGATGCACAGCTCCTGTCGTTCCCTGGGCGGGTCCTCCACCTGCTCGACCGGCGTCGCAACCGAGGCCAGCCACAAGGCCTCATCCACTCCCGGCGCGCAGGCGACGAGCGGCCGGATCTTCACCGCTGCCGGCAGCGGAGGCTATCGCTGAGGCCGTTCGGCGAATGACCTCATCGGCGCAGCTGGGTTCGCCACCGACGGCTCTACGCGATGGCGGGTGTCGCAGACCGAGCTTCGCGACGGCGGAGGAACCACTTCTCCATCTCGACCGCGATGAACGGGACCGGCGTCACCAGCAGGACCAAGCCCAGCTCCGACGCACTCAAAGCGGTCGTTTCGAAGATCGGCTGCAGCGCGGGCACGTAGATGAGCGCCAACTGGATCAGCGCCGTGACGATGACCACGATCAGCAGCGGCATGTTGGTGCGGAGACCCAGCGTGAACGTCGACTCGCGCTCGGAGCGGACCGCCATCGCGTTCGACAGCTGTAGGAACGCCAACACCGTGAACACCATCGTGCGCCAGGTCTCCTCGCCCGCCCCACCGTGATACGAGAACGCCTGGATGCCCAGCACGAGACCCGCCATCAGCAGGCCCAACCAGATGGCCTGGACCCATAGTCCATCGCCGAGGATGGAGGCATTCGGATCTCGCGGCATCTGCCGCATCGCCCGCGGATGCGCGGGCTCGACACCGAGCGACAGGGCGGGTGCACCATCGGTCACGAGGTTGATCCACAGGATCTGGATCGCGATCAGCGGTAGCGGCAGGCCCAGGAAGGGCGCCAGCACCATGACCCAGATCTCGGCGGAGTTGGTGGTCAACATGTAGCGCACGAAGCGGCGGATGTTGGAGTAGATGCGCCGCCCCTCCTCCACTGCCGCGATGATGGTGGAGAAGTCGTCGTCCTGGAGGATCATATCCGAGGCTTCCTTGGAGACGTCCGTACCGCTGATGCCCATGGCCACGCCGATGTCGGCCTTGCGCAGCGCCGGGGCGTCATTGACACCATCGCCCGTCATGGCGACGACAGCACCGTTGCTGCGCCAGGCGTCGATGATGCGCAGCTTCTGCTCAGGGTTGGTGCGGGCATACACGCCGATCCCGGCCACGCGCTGGGCGAGCTCCTCGTCGCCGATCTCAGCCAGCTCGGCCCCGGTGATCGACTCGCGGGTGGCGTCGAGCATCCCCAGTCGGCGCGCGATCGAGGTGGCGGTCAGTTGATGGTCCCCGGTGATCATGACCGGCGTGATGCCAGCCAGGCGCGATTCCGCGATGGCCGCGGCGGCGGCTTCGCGAGGCGGATCGGCCATGGCCACGACACCGACCAGGCGCAGACTCTCCTCGGCGTCCGCAGGCTCGGCGGGCACCGCGTCGATGCCAGCGTCGGCCAGCGCCAGCACGCGATAGCCATCCTGGGCATATCGCTCGGCCACGCGTCGGGCTTGCGCCAGTACATCGGCCTGGTCGCTGGCAAGCAACGGCGCGATCGATTCGATGGCGCCCTTCACCGCGACCCAGTTCGGCTCCTCGGTCTGCAGGTCGAAGTCGCCGCGCGCGTGGATCGTCGTCATGCGCCGCCGCTCGGCGTCGAACGAGACCTCAGCGACGCGCGGGCAGTAGACGGCGACTTCCTTCTGGCGAACACCGAGCTTGGCCGCGAACGCTACCAGCGCACCCTCGGTGGGATCACCGGTGATGGACCACTCGCGGTCACCCTCCGGAGGCACGAGCGTGGCGTCGTTACAGGCCGCGGCCACGTGAGCCGCCCGTAGTGCCAGCCCGTCGCCTTCCGCTGACGGGAACGCAGAACCCTCGGGCGCGTAGCCGTCGCCGCTGACCTCGTACTCGCCGGCCGGCGTCCACAGCCGCTCCACGAGCATGCGGTTCTCGGTCAACGTGCCGGTCTTGTCGGTGCAGATGACGCTGACGGAGCCCAGCGTCTCCACCGCCGGCAGCCGCCGCACCAGCGACCGTCGCGCCGCCATCCGCCGCGCCCCCAGCGCCAGCGAGATGGTCACGACCGCCGGCAGACCCTCGGGGATGGCAGCCACGGCGAGACTGACCGCGACAAGGAACATCTCCTCGGCCGACTCCCCGCGTGCCACACCAAGCCCGAACACGAGCGCACAGATGACGATGGCCGCGATGGCCAGCCACTTGCCCAGCTGCCCGAGGCGCTTCTGCAGCGGCGTGTCTTCGTCCTCGCCCTGTTGCAGGAGTTCGGCGATGCGGCCGATCGCCGTGGACATGCCGGTCGTCACCACCAGGCCCCGCCCCCGGCCAGAGGTGACAGCCGTACCACTGAAGGCCATGTTGCGCTGGTCGGCGCTCGTCGCCGCGCCGACTTCCGGCAACGGCTCGGTCGCCTTGACGACCGGCTCGGACTCCCCGGTCAGCGGCGCCTCATCGATCTTCAGCGCGGGCGCCTCCAGTAGGCGCATGTCCGCGGTGACGATGTCGCCCTGTTCGAGGAGCACGATGTCGCCGGGTACGACCCGGGTAGCCGGGACCATCCGCACCTCGCCATCGCGTACCACGCGCGCGTCAGGGCTGGTCATTCGCTTGAGCGCGTCCATGGCCTGCTCGGCGCGATATTCCTGCACGAAGCCGACGATGCCGTTGAACACGACGATGGCCAGGATCACGACCGTGTCCTTGGTCTCACCGATGAGTGCCGTGACCACCGCCGCCGCGATGAGTACCAGGATCATGGGGCTGGTGAACTGGTCCAGCAGCAGCATCCATGTCGGCCGCTGCCTCTTCTCGATCAGCTCGTTGGGGCCGAACTCGAGCAGACGTTCGCCCGCGACGGTGCCTGCCAAACCTGCCACCGGATCGACCCCAAGGGCGGTGGCGACCTCGGTCGTCGACAAGCGCCAGGGCTGCAGGGTGCCCGCCGCTGTGGCCTCGTCATTCGGCCCCATGCGTGCCCTACGTTCCGGCCGTGAAGATCATGTACATCAGGATGAAGTAGGCCACCAGCGTCATGCCTGAGCCAGGCTCCAGTCGCGTCGCCCGCGTCCGGCCGCCGTGGATGATGCCTGCCACCACGATGGCCATGAGCAGGATGGCGCTGACCCCGACGAAGGCCTCGATGGGGTCCACGTTGGCGAGGATCGGTCCCTGCAGATAGAACAGGTCGACGATGAGGATGATGGCCATGTTGAAGGCGTTGCTGCCCAGTAGCGAGCCCACGGCTAGGTCGAACGCGCCGATCCGCACCGCCGCTACGGCCGTTGCCAGCTCCGGCAACGAGGTCGAGAACGCCAGGAACGAGGCGCCCACGAACGATTGACCCAGGTCTGCCTCTCGCGCGATGCCATCGGCGGCGTCAACGAGGAAGGGCGCGGCGGCAAGGATGATGAGAGCCGCCGCGCCGAACTTGAGGAGGTCGATGCGGATGGAGCGCAGCACCGTCAGGCGGTCGCTGGGACGTGCATCGACGACCTGCTCGTGCAGGGACTGCGCATCCTGCGCTCCGATCTCTCCGCCACCAGGGACGCTGGGGGTCGAGGATCGATGGGTCCAGGCGATGAGGCTGATGAAGCCCACGAAGATGATGATCGATTCGATACCGACCCAGCCGATGGCCAGTTCGAAGGGCCTCAGCACAGCCAGCGTCGCAACAGCCGTCAGGGCGATGGCGACCGCGGCGGTGCGCGCGTGTCCGGCACCGACTCGGTGCCACACCTGCCCGCGCCAGACAAGGTCGACCATGGCCAGCAGGGCCATGTTGGCCATGTTGCTGCCGAGGAGGTTGCCGATGGCGAGGTCGGGTGAGTTCTCCACCACGACCGCGCTGACTGCCACCGCGATCTCGGGCAGCGAAGTGGCCGCCGCGACCAGCACCATGCCGATGAGCAAGCCACCGAGGCCGGTGACGTCTGCGATGCGGTCGCCCGACTTGGCCAGCATCACGCCCGCGCCGACGATGACCGCGGAGGTCACCAGGAAGACGGACAGGGAGAAGAGGAGGTCGGTGTTCACGAGTACCCCATGGAGCAGACCGGGCGAGGACTCGATGTCGGCTGCACCCAGAATCGTATGCGATACGTGCGGGAAGTGGCAGTCGTACCGCCGCGGTCACCTTCCATCGGCTGGCGGCGTCCGCCGATCGGTCCTAGGCGACAGCGAAGATCTGCTCTCGCCGTGAACGTACCGATACGACCTGTCCGGGCGACAAGGCGAGCCGTTCAGCCTCCGCACGCGGCACCTGGGCCCAGACTCGCACGCCGTCCGCGCGCATGAGCTCCAGGCGGACCTCGAAGCCGAGGAAGACCACGCGCTCCACGACCGCCTCGCCCCCACCCTCCACCGGCAGCAGCTGGACCTCGATGTCATGCGGGCGCACCAGGGCACTGCCAAGCCGGGTGACCGGGCCGATGAAGCTCATCACGAACTCGTTGGCGGGGTGTTCATAGAGCTCACGGGGCGAGCCCTCCTGCTCGATGTGTCCGTCGTCCATGACCACGATGTGGTCGGCGACATCCATGGCCTCCTCCTGGTCATGGGTGACGAAGATGGTCGTGACATGCGTCTCGTCGTGCAGCCGGCGCAGCCAGGAGCGCAGCTCCTTGCGTACCCGGGCATCGAGCGCGCCGAAGGGTTCGTCGAGCAGCAGCACCTCCGGCCGGATGGCCAGGGCCCGCGCGAGGGCCATGCGCTGGCGCTGGCCGCCCGAGAGCTGCGAGGGGTAGCGGTCGGCGAGGTGCGCGATCTGGACCAGGCTGAGCAGGTCGTTGACCGTGCGCGCGATGATCTCACGGGGCTGGTGGCGGATGGTCAGACCGAAGGCCACGTTGTCCCAGACGGTCATGTGCTTGAAGGGCGCGTAATGCTGGAACACGAAGCCGATGCCACGATCCTGCGGCGGCACGCGGGTGACGTCGCGGCCGGCCAGTCGGACGGTCCCCGAGTCAGGCACGTCCAGTCCGGCGATGATCCGCAGCAGCGTGGTCTTGCCACTGCCACTGGGTCCCAGCAGGGCCGTCAACGAGCCGTCGCCGATCTCGAGCGAGACGCCGTCGAGGGCAACGAATTCACCGAATGTCTTGGTCAGGCCCAGCAGGCTGATGGCCACGTCCGATCCTCCTTCCGATCCAACCACTCTGGAGCAAGGTCATGGCCAGCAGCACGCTCAGGGCCATGAGGGCGAGCACGATCGAGGCGGTATAGGCACCCACCATGTCGAAGGCGTGGAAGCGCTCCTCCACGTGCGTGGTGAGCGTCTCGGTCTTTCCCGAGATCTTGCCCGAGACGATGGCCACGGCTCCGAACTCACCGAGCGAGCGGGCCGTGGTCAGGATGACGCCGTAGATGACGCCCCAGCGGATGGCCGGCAGGGTCACCCGCCAGAACGTCGTCCAGGGCGAGGCGCCCAGGGTATGGGCCGCCTGCTCCTGGTCGGTGCCGATCTCTCGCAGCACCGGCATGACCTCTCGCACCACGAACGGCAGCGAGACGAACAGGGTGGCGAGGATCATGCCCGGAACCGCGAAGATGACGGGGAAGCCGATGCCCTCAAAGAACCCGCCCAGCCAACCGTTCTTGCCGTAGACCAGCACGAGTGCCAGACCGATCACGACTGGCGAGACGGCGAACGGCAGGTCGATGATGGCGTTCAGCAGCGAGCGGCCGGGGAAGCGACGGCGCACCAGCGCCAGCGCCGCGATGACGCCGAAGACGGTGTTCACGGGCACAGCGATGAGGGTGATCTGCAAGGTCAGCCAGAAGGCCGACCAGAACGCTGGTCGGCTGAGGGCCCCGAGCACCGGCTCCAGGCCGTGCTCGAACGCCCTCCAGGCGACCATCAGGACCGGCAGGGCCAGCAGCATGACCAGGTAGCCCAGCACCAGCCCGCGGAGGGTGAGGCGGGCAGCACCGCCTGGCACGCCCGTCAGCGAGACCGTGCTCGGAGCGGGGGTCGGGTAGGCCGCGCCATCCACACTCATGCCTGGGGCTCCGCATGTGCCGAGATCCGGCGGCGCAGCAGGTCGAAGGCCGTCAGCAGGCCCAGCGAGATGAGGAGCATGACCACCGACACCGCCGCGGCAGCGCCGGGTCGATCGGCTTCGACCTGGCCGTAGATGTAGACCGAGGAGAGCTCGGTGCGATAGGGGATGTTTCCGGCGATGAGGACGACCGAACCGAACTCGCCGATGCACCTGGCGAACCCCAGTGCGGCACCGCTGAGGATGGCTGGGAATAGGTTGGGCAGGATGATGCGTCGCACCACGGTCGACGTGGAGGCACCCAGTGACGCGGCTGCCTCTTCCATCTCATGGTCGAGCTCCTCGAGCACGGGCTGGACCGCTCGCACCACGAAGGGCAGGGTCACGAACAGCAGTGCCAGCACGATGCCTGCCTGGGAGAAGGCCAGGTTGACGCCGAAGGGACTCTGCGGTCCGTACAGCGTCATCAGGGTCAGGCCGGCCACGATGGTGGGCAGGGCGAAGGGGAGGTCGATGAGCGCGTTGACCACGGCCTTGCCGGGGAAATCATCACGCACCAGCACCCAGGCGATGAGCGTGCCCATCAGGACGTTGATGCCCATCACCACCAGCGAGAGCGTGAGCGTCAACTGCAAAGCCGCGAGGGCCTGGGGTGAGGTCACCGCCGCCACGAACTCGTCGAGGCCATCGGAGACCGAGCGCCACAGGATAGCGGCGATGGGGATGAGGACGAGCAGGCCCAGGTAGGCCGCGGTGATGCCGGGCCCCATGAGCCCGCGGCTGTCGTAGCGGCCCCGTGCGGCTGGCCGGGGCGCACTGGCCGCGCCCACGTTCGCGCTCACGCCGCTGCTCGCCCGAGCTCGGCGAAGATCTGGGCCACGATGCCCGAATCGGGGTCGAAGAAGCGTGGTCGAGCTTCCGACCAGCCGCCCATATCGGCGATGGTGAAGAGGTTCGCCGGCTGTTTGAAGTCGAACTCTGCCAGGACCTCCGGGAGCACCGGGCGGTAGCCCTTCTGTCCGAACACCCGCTGCGCTTCTGGCGTGAAGAGGTAGTCGACGAAGGCGTGCGCCGAATTGGGTGCGTCACCGGTCAGGGTCACCGCCACGGGATTCTCGATAAGGATGGTGGCGTCGGGCACCACGTACTCCAGCGGCTGGCCGGCGTCCTGCGCGAAGATGGCCTCGTTCTCATAGGCGATCATGACATCGCCCTGACCGGCAGCGAACGTGGTCAGGGCCTCGCGCGCGCTGCGGTCCATCACCGAGGTGTTGGTGATGAGCTGCTTGAGGTACTCCCGTGCCTCGTCTTCGGACCGTCCGGCCACGAGCTGCGCCTGGTACGCGGCGAGCAGGTTCCACTGGGCTCCGCCCGAGGTGAAGGGATTGGGCGTGATGACATCGACGTCATCGCGGATGAGATCGTCCCAGTCGTTGATGCCCTTGGGGTTGCCGGGCCGGACCGCGAACACCACGATGCTGTCGTGGACGATGCCGCCATGCTCGTTCTGCCACCAGTCGGGCGCCACGATGCCTGCTGCCACCAGGCGATCCACATCTGGCCAGAGCGAGAGGGCCACCACGTCAGCCGGCAACCCCGCCTCGACCGCCCGACTCTGGTCGCCCGAACCCGAGAACGAGGTCTCGAACTCCACCCCGGTACCGGCCGGGGTGGCCTGATACATGGGGATGATCTGCTCGTAGGCCTCGCGCGGTGTGGTGTAGGCGGCCAGCGTCACGACGCCCTCTGGATCGGCGGCTCGGCCCCCGCTGCCGCTCGCAAGGATGGCGCCCGGCAGCACCAGCAACAGCGCTGCGCACACCGAGGCCCACCCCGACCACTGCCACCGTTTGACCGACACCAGGACCCCCGCCGCATCCGTGTCCATCACAGCCTCGTTTCTATTCCCTACTTACTCTATATTGTCGATAAGCCCGATAGACTTTATCGGGACGATACGCCGCCGGGGGGAACGTGTCAAGCGGGCCGTCAGCCCGACTTCGCCGGTGGAACGGGGCATCGCGATTAGTGGAACGGGGCGCAAGGTGGCAGAATCGATGGGCGAAGCTACGACGCCGGGTCGACTGACCTGCCGGCGCCGACTCGGCCGCATAAGGAGAGCCCCATGGATCTGTTGCGTTTCATCGCCCCCAAGCGAGGCGCCCACGCCCACTGCGACATCCCCTGCGGCGTCTACGACCCCGAGCAGGCGCGCATCGAGGCGGAGTCGTGCTATCGCATCCTTGAGCGCTATCACGCCTCAGACGACGAGGTCTTCCGCACCCGCTGCATCGTCATCAAGGAGCAGCGCGCCGACCTCGTGAAGCACCACGTCGACGTCCTCTGGCACGATTACTTCAAGCCCGAGCACGTCGAGCAGTACCCCCAGCTCCACGACGTCTGCTGGAAGACCGCCAAGGCCGCCTCAGCGGTGAAGCAGGGCACCAGCCTTGATGATGCCAAGAAGCTCCTTGACCTCATCGACCAGGTCGACGAGATGTGGAAAGGCACGGGCGGCCCCGGCAAGACCCGCATGGCCCGCTAGCGCGACATTCGAGCCAAGGCCACGACCCGCTCGCGACATGTGTCCCGAGCGGGTCGTCCTGATTCGGGTCGCGTGAGCGGTCGCTTCCGGCGTTCCTGGCGTGCCCGCGTGGCGGTAGTAGGCAACAGCATGGTCCCGACCTTGCAGCCGGGTGAGTGGTTGCTGGCCGACCCAGACGCCTTCGTCGGCGCATCGCCGGTGGTGGGTGATCTCGTGCTCGTGCCCGATCCGCGCGAGCCATCGCGCCTGCTGGTGAAGCGCGTGGCCGAGGTCCACCAGAGGGGGCGGCAACTCTGGGTGATCGGTGATGCCCCCGATGATTCGACCGATTCCCGCACCTTCGGCCCTGTCGAGACGAGCACGGTCCAGGGCCGTCCGTGGTTCCGTTACTGGCCGCCGGGACGGATCGGCCGACTGCGCTAGCCGTCGGCCCCTATGGCACCAACAGCAGTTCGAAGGTGGCGTAGTCGGCGATCTCGCCACTGATCGTCCCGTCGCTGAAGGCGCGAATGGTGAACTCGAGTCGGTCTTCGTCACTGACCGGCTGTGGATCGGTGCAGTACGTCTGCACTTCGGAGATGTCGGGGTCGGAGTAGTAGCCGACGGTGTCGTGGAGCGTGTACGCGAACGACGCGGCCACGGTCTGCGGCAGGGCCGGGGCGATGACCTGTCCGGGCTCGATGGTGGCGGCCATCGACGTGGCAGCTCCGGCGCAGCCTTCCAGCTCACCACTGTCTCGGACCTCGAAGCCACCGCTGATGGCGCCGTCTTCCGCGATCCGCAGCTCGAACGTATCGACCTCGATGACGGCAGCATCAAGCCATGAGGCCTGCCTCAGCATGGCCTCGTCGAAAGCACCTTCGTAGGTGCCCGCGGGGATCGCTGGCACGGCACCCGCTGCTGTCGCCGGCGTCTGTCCCGGTTGGGCTTCGGCACACTCCTCCCTGGCGGCCGCCGCCGCGGCGGCGGCCTGCTGTCGGATCCTCCGCGTCAATCCCTGCAAGACGACGTTCTCGACCTCGCGGCGTCCGGCACGGATGAGGATGTGCCGGGCGACGCCGCCGCCGAGTGTCCCGCCCGACTTGAGCGTGGCCAGGGCCTCGTCGCCGAACGCGCGCACGATGCGTCGGCCGGCCGGTCCGATCTTGTGCCATGCCTTGGTGAAGAACCCTCGCTTGTCACCACGGATGCTTCGCAAGGCTGCGATGTTCTGCCGCAGGCGCTGGCGCCGCTCGCGGTAGGCTCGGTCGATGGCTTCCCGCTCACAGGCCTCGCCGGGGTCGGCGTACTGAGACTTGGCGGCCGTGAATTCCTGCTCGAGTCGTCGCAGCTCAGCCTTGGCAGCATCCAGCTCGTGCGAGATCATGGCCCTGAACAGCGCATCACCATCGTTCTTGGCACCCGGCTTCTCCATGATCGCCTGGCTGCCCCAACCGAACCGGAAGGCATCCTGCATCTCGCGGTCGGACATCGGCGGCTCGGCCGCAGAGACGGGTGATGGCAGCACCCCCAGCAGTAGCACCAAGGCCAGGAAGACCATGACCGGCCGCGACGGCCGCATCACTCGACCTCCGAGCCAGCGGCGACCGACTCGAGCGCCACGGCCTCGATGTAGCGCAGCTCACCGTCCTTGATGCCCCAGGTCAGCCGGTCCGCGAAGTAGAGCTCCCCGCCCTTCACCAGCTCGTCCACAGGACCACCAAGGTACTCGTCGAGGCCCGCCGCGACGAGGACCTCGTCCAGACGCATGTAGGCGCTGAACTGATCGGGGTCATAGGGCACGGGCTCAGCTTCGGCAGCCGATCCCCGCTTCATCGGATCCTCCGCCACGACCTGGTCGTCGGCGAAACTGAACTCGATGCCGTCGCGGTAGTAGCTCCACCGCTCCAAGCGCATGGGTGCAACGGAACCGTCCTCTGAAGCCTCGTCGAAGAAGTAGACGGCAAAGGCATCTGGCGATCCGTGCTCAGCGCGGATGTCGCCTTTCGTGCGCACGTCCACCGACGTCTCGGGTCTATCGGCGGCAGTGGCCACGCTCGCCATGATCGCGGCTGCCATCGCGGTGACAGTAGCGACCCGCATCGCCCGGCCGACGAACACCATGTCTGGCACCCCCCGATGCTGCATCGCGTCTACGCGACCAGCCTACTCCCCTGCCGCCAGGCTGGCCCCCAGCGCGCCGGATCCGGTTCCGATGCCCGCGTCGTACACGGTGACGCCGTCGTGGCTCTCCTCGAAGACAATGCTCCAGGAAGTAGTCGGCCACGAGCGCTCGACGTCGTGGGGATCGGTCATCCGGTCAGACTCCTCCCGACATAGGTCACGCCATCAGCGGGTGAGTTCGCCCATGACGGCGATATGGTCGAGATCACGTGGCAGGAAGTCCTGGAACAGGAGCCGGCCGATGCCAGTGTCCGCGTATTCGGCGATGCGGGCCCTGGCCGCATCCGGCGTACCCAGGATCCAGCGATCGCGCCGAGCCTCCAGCCACTCGGCCGCACCGTCCTCATCGCCACCGAAGATGGCCACCTGAGCCTGTGTGCGACTCGCGACCTCGGCCTCGTCGCGGCCGACCAGCACGCCGGCCATGACCGAGCGGGTCAGCGTGCGCGGGTCGCGGCCCTGCTTCTCGCAGGCAGCATCGAGGCGAGCCATGATCTCGCGCACCTCGGCCGGGTTGGACGAGCTGATGTTGTACTCGTCCGCGTACTGAGCTCCGAGCCGACAGGAACGCGGCCTGCCGGTACCGCCGACGATGAGGTTGGGGCGCCGGCCGCGAGGCCGGAAGATGGCGTCCCTGACCTGGTAGTGCTCCCCCTCGAACGACCAGCCGTCGGGCATGTCCCACAAGCCACGCAGGATGGCCAGCTCTTCTTCCAGTCTGTCGACTCGTTCGACGGTGCCGGGATAGGGGATGCCCAATGCGGCATGCTCTTCGTCGTTCCAGCCGGCGCCGACGCCCATCTCCACGCGGTCCTCACCCGCCATCTCGGCCACGGTGGCAACGACCTTGGCGAAGGAGCCAGGGATGCGGAACGTCACCGGCGAGACCATCGAGCCCAGCCCGATCTCGGTGGTGTCTCGCGCCAGACCAGCCAACGTGGTCCAGGCGTCGGTCGCGGGCTGACCGCTCTCGCCAGGGAAGCTGGAGTAATGATCGGAGCGGAAGTAGGTCTCGAAGCCGGCGGCCTTGGCCGCATTGGCGGCGTCGAGGATATCCCCGTAGCTGTAGCCCTGCTGGGGCTCGGTCATGAGTGCATAGCGCATCGGCGTCGTTCTCCTGTGGGGCTTGATGCCGAATGATGCCGCAGTCTGCCGCTAGGATGCCGCAATGACGTCTGCACGCCTCCTCTCCTTCCCTGCGACGTTGCGAGCGCCGGGCGCCGCCGACGCCCCATTCGAGGCCGCTGTTCCGCTGGCGGATCTGCCGGCCGGGACGATGCTGCGCATCACGCGTGGTGATCTGGATGTGCTCATCGCGCACAGCGACGAGGGGGTCTTCGCCACCGACGACCGCTGCCCACACATGGCGGCACCCTTCTCCGCCGGGCGCCTGGAGGGCTGCACCTTGCACTGCCCCTTGCATCGCGGTGCCTTCGATGTTCGCGACGGGGAGGTGGTGACGTTCCCGACGACGGGCGGGCTGACCGCCGATGGCGAGTCTCGATCAAGCTGGACGCCAGAGGGTGCGGCGCCCCGACCAGTGCCATCCGACGCCAAGGCACAGGCGCGGGCGATGACCCGGGTACGCCTGTTGCGCTACTACCCGTTGCGGATCCGCGACGGGGTCGTCGAGATCGCGCTGCCCGCGTGAGCAGACAACAGAGCGGGCGCCGCTGGTGGCACTACTGGCTGCCGGCGCTGGCGATGATGGCGCTGATCTTCGTGTTGTCGTCGCAGAGCGGCCTGCGTGTCAGCCAGGACCCCTCGGTCGACAAGCCCTTCCGCATCAGTGGGCACCTGCTGGCGTTCGCGTCGCTGGCGGCGCTGCTGCTGTTCGCCTTGGCTCGTGGTGGGCGGCCAGGCTGGTACCACGTCGCGATCGCGCTGGGGCTGACGATCTTGTACGGCGCCAGTGACGAGCTGCATCAATCGTTCGTGGCCGACCGCACCGGACGGCTCGACGACCTCGTGGTCGACACCCTGGGTGCGGCCGCCGGCCTTGCTATCGCATGGATCCTGTTGACGCTACGAGCCCACCCGAAAGACGGCGGGGCCGATGGAGCTGGGGCTGACGACTAGTTACCTCCCGTCACCGGCCCCCGGTCTCTCAGAGCAGGCGCAGCGGGGCGCCGCTGACCTCCACCCCCAGCGCCACCACCCGCAGGCCCGCGGCAGCGGCGGCAGCGGCGTCCACGACGTGGCGACCGTCCACCACCACCTGACCGGCCATGGTGGGGGCGATGGCGGCCCAATCGAGCATGCGGAACTCGGGCCACTCGGTGGCCACCACCACGGCATCGGCCCCGGCACAGGCCGCCGGGGCGCTCGGCGCTGCCTCGACGGCGGCGTCGGCGACGGCTCCGGTCAGCAGCGCCACGCCGGCGGCGAGCGAGACCGGGTCGAAGGCGGCCACGCGTGGCACCGCGCGCGAGGAGCGCGGCACCCAGGCGCAGCGCCGGTGATTCGCGCAGGTCGTCGGTGCCGGCCTTGAAGGTCAGGCCCAGCAGGGCCACGCGCATGCCCGCGAGCGCGCGGCCGGCGGCGCGCTCGAGACCATCGAGCAGCCACTCGGCCTGGCTCACGTTGGACCGCCAGATGGCGTCCAGCAGGGGCGTCTGCAGCCCGTGGCTCGCGGCGACCTGCGGCAGCGCCCGTGCCTGGCTGGGGAAGCAGGAGCCGCCGAAGCCGGGACCGGGTGAGAGGAAGCTGCGCCCGATGCGTCGGTCGAGGCCCATGCCGTCGACCACCGCGGCGGCGTCGGCACCGGTGGCGGCCGCGAGGCGGGCGATCTCGTTGGCGAAGGTGATCTTGGCCGCGAGGAAGACGTTGGAGGCGACCTTGATGGTCTCGGCACTGGTGAGGTCGGTGACGAGGATGGGAGCTTCGAGCGGCGCATAGACCGCGGCGAGGGCCTCGGCCAGCGCCGTGCCGGCAGCGCCGTCGTCGTGATCGTCGACGCCGATGACGATGCGGTCGGGTGCGAGGAAGTCCCCCACCGCGGCCGCCTCGCGGGTGAACTCGGGGTTGTGCGCCAGGCGCACGCCAGGGTCGACCGTCCGCAGCTCGGCGGCCAGGGCCCGCGCCGTGCCCGGCAGCAGCGTGGAGCGGATGACGATGTGCCGCGGCAGCGTCGCGTCGGCCGCGACCCCGTGCACGGCGGCACGCACGATCCCGCCGTCCCACTCCTCGGCCGCGTCGAGCGTGCCGACGCAGACGATGACCAGGTCGCGGCCGCGCATCTCGGCAGGGTCCGCCGCGAAGCGCAGCCGGCCATGTTCGAGACCCTCGGCCACCAGCTCGTCGAGCCCGGGCTCGTGGACCGGCAGCTCGCCGCCGCGGAGGCGCTCGATGCGGGCGGCGTCGACATCGAGACAGACGATGTCGTGGCCCACGTGCGCCAGACAGGCAGCGGTCACGAGCCCGACGTAGCCGGCTCCGACGATGGCGAGGTGCATCGGGCGAGCGTAGCGGAAAGGGGGGGACGCCGAAGGTCCTGGTGCGGGAAGGCACCACTGAGGGGTGTCCATTCTTCATTCGTGCGCTACCGTGCCAGTGATGCGCCGTCCCCAGTCGGCGTTCGGGCTCGTCGCCGTGATGTCGAGTCTGCTCGTCGTATCCCTGTTCGCTACGCCCGCCAGCGCCGCTTTCGCGCCGTTGGAGCGGGAGGCTGCCCCGGCATACTCAGCTGCCTTTGACCGATGCACCCGGTGGAGCAGCACGCTGACACCACCGAACTCCATCCGCGTGTTGCGGACCGCGGCCACCGATGCACCGGAGGACGTCGTCGATACCGTCCAGCAAGTGGACTTCTACGAGTACGTGGCAACAGTGATGGCGGCGGAGTGGCCTGAGCACTATCCCCTTGAGACGCTCAAGGCCGGTGCCGTGGCCACCAAGCAGTTCGCCTGGTATTACGTCGTGTACCCGCGCGGGTTGACCACCACGATCGAGGGCGAGAAGGTCTGCTACGACGTCGTGGACTCCACCATCGACCAGTTCTACAAGCCCGAGACGCGCGGACCTGGTCAGCCTGACGGGCCCGGACCCAAGATCTGGGAGGCACTAGCGGCCACGTGGGACGTTTCGCTACGCAAGTTCAAGAAGTCGACCCAGAGCAGCCGCTTCATCCTCACCGGCTACCGCAACGGCGACCCCGTGGCTTGCGGTGCGGACGCCAACGGCTTCAAGCTCTATCACAACAGCACCAGGCGGTGCGGCCAGGACGGACTCACCTATCGTGAGATCCTGCGCTTGTACCTGAAGCCCAACCTGGAGATCGTCGAGCCGGGTCGCCACGACGTCATCGGCAGCAAGCACGGTGACGCCAGCGCCATGAAGCAGGACGCCGGCCGGAACGAAGCGCGCGTCTGGACACCTGGACGAACCCCGCCAGAGCCCGGTATGAATGCCGGTCTGAGCATCTCGAACGACGACCTCGTAGGCTACCGCGCCGCAGACATGAACGGCGACGGCCGCGCAGATCTCGTCTGGCTGAAGCAGACCGGTCCACGTAGCGGCAAGCTCAAGGTTGCTATCAGTGATGGCACCAACTACGGCCCTGCCGAGGACTGGTGGCAAGGCGATACCATCGTGCCGGTCGGTTCGGCGCGGCTGCTGGTGGGCGACTTCTTCGCCAACCATCGCATCGACATCGGCATCCTGGGGCGCGGCGAGAGCGAACGTACGTCCCGGCTCGTCGTCCTCAAACAGAAACCATACGGAGCTTCAACGCGGTTCCTGGCCCCGAGGGTCTGGTGGTCAGGCGGGCAGAGACCCGACAAGATCAGCGCTGCCTGGGCCGGTGACATCAGCGGTGACGGTCGGGCGGACTTGATCATCCGTCAGGACAACGGCGGCGGCGGCGTGAAGGTGCGCACCGCGGTCACGGCGAGCCCGCTCTCGGGAGCCTCGGCGCGCATGGCTGGCATCCGTACTCGCTTCAAGTCGAACTCGCCCAGCGCGGCCAAGGTCAAGATGACCGTCGGCGACGCCAACCGCGATGGGCGCGACGACGTCATCATGCTCATCGGCGGGGGCGGCCGCGCCAAGATCGAGCGCCTGCAAGGCTTGGCGCTGGGCGGCTTCAAACGGGTGCCCATCTGGGTCGCGCCCAAGAGCGACCCCATCCCGGTGAAGAAGACCCGCATCGGTGCTGCCGACGTCGACTACGACGGGCGCACGGACCTGGTCCTCTACAGCGAGCGTGGGACGGGCACACGCATCCGCGTGCTCAAGACCCGCTACGACAGGATGGTCAAGGGTCCCAGCTGGCCGAACGGCATCCCCTGGAGCGACATCCGCCCTTACTGACGTGGGGCCAGATCGTCCTGCTGCCAACGCCTCCAGGTCTCCTCCTCGACGCCGATGGTGACCTCGGTACCGAAGCGCACGAGCGGAAGGCGGAGCAATCCCGGGTCGGCGGCGACCCGCTCGAGGATCTCGGCGTCAGCCATCGTCAGATAGCCCAGGTTGGCGGCCTTGTAGGCCTTGCTGCCCTCGTCGAGCAGGCTTCGCGCCCCGAGTTTCTGGGAGAAGCGGCGCAACTCCCCGGGCGCCGGTGGACGCTTCTTGAGATCGACGAAGCTGATGGCCATGCGGCGCTCCTTGAAGAAGCGCTGTGCGCGTCGTGTGGCCTGTGAGTCGCTGCGGCCGAAGACCTGGATGACGGGTCCGCCGCCCTCGCTGGCCAGGGCTAGCCGACCTCCGCGTCCTTGCGCGGTCGGCCGCGCTTCGAACGACGCTTGGGCGTCATGAGGCCGATGTAGAAGCCCTCGGGCGACTTCTTGACCGAAACCTCCACCCCGGCCAGTTTCGCGGCCCGAAGGATCTGGGCGCGCACCGTGGCAGGCTTCTCATCGCCGGCCAGCACCGCCTCGTAGACCACCGATTCATCAGTGATCTTGCTGATGCGATTGATCAGGGCCTGCTGCTCAGGACTGATGCGCCGCCCGCGTGGCTTGGGCGTGGGAGGGTTGTCCATGAGCTCGGCGTCGACCTTCCTGTACTTGGGCATGTGTGCAGTGTAGCCCCGCCCGCTGCCGCTGCTACGCTCGGGTGCACTGATGAGGAGGTATCTGAGGCCGAGCGTCGCCACCCTGGCCACTCTCTGGCTGCTGCTGCGGGCGACACCGGTGAACGCACACGCGCTGCACGGCAACGTCGACGCACCGTTGCCCTTCGCTGTCTACATCCTGGGCGCGGCCGTCGCAGTGGCGCTGTCGTTCGCCCTGCTAGCCATCACGGACGACACGGCCCCACCGGAGCCGGAGCCGGGACGCATCCGAAGGCTGTGGCGCCCCATCCGCTGGTTGCTGCGACTGCTGGGCCTGCTGGCGTGGCTGTGGGTGGTAGCGCAGACGATCGCCGGCGGGGACAGCGATGCCGAGGTGGCCTCGCTGCTGCTGTGGGTCTTCGGCTGGGTCGGACTGGCACTGGTGAGTGCGCTTCTCGGACCAGCGTGGGCATGGCTGGACCCGTTCGACACGTTGCACGACCTGCTCGCGGCCCTCATCCGACCCCTCGGTATCCGCGTGCCCGGGCACGCACCGTGGCACCGGCACACGGAGGCCTGGCCGGCGGCAGTATCGATGGGCTTCTTCGTCTGGCTGGAGCTGGTGGGACGCGTGGGCGGCGGCCGCGACTTGGGCGTCGTGCTCATCGGCTACACCCTGCTCGCGCTGGGCGGCATGGCCTGGTACGGCAAGGAGCGCTGGCGCGCCGGCGGCGAGGTCTTCAGCGTCTGGTTCGGACTGCTCGGTCGATTGGCACCCTACGGGCTGGTGGGCCAGCGAGGGCAGGGCCGCTTGCAACGCCGTGGGTTCGGCAGCGCCCTCACGCGTGAGGCCTGGTCCGCCTCGCTGCTGTCGGTCGTGGCGCTGGCGACCGGCTCGGTCATCTGGGATGGCATCTCACAGACACAGCCATTCCATGATCTCGTCGGCGATACGCATGTCGTGGTCGAGACCGCCTTGCTGTTCGGTTTTCTGGGCGTGTTGACCGGGCTGGTGCTGCTGGTGGCGCGCCGGGTAGGCCCCACCGCCATGGGCGCGGGCCTCGTGCCGGTGGCGGTGGGGTACCTCGTGGCCCACTACCTGACGTACCTGCTGATCGACGGCCAGCGCATCGTGGTCGCGCTATCTGATCCGCTGCAGCAAGGCTGGGACCTGCTTGGCACCGTGCAGTTCGAACCGCGGGGTGATGTCCTATCGACCTCGCTCGTGTGGACCCTGCAGGTCAGTGCCGTGGTGATCGGTCACGTGACCGGCGCCTGGCTGGGCCACTCGGCAGTGCGGCGCACCCGCAGCGAGGGCAAGGATGTCAGCCAATGGCCACTGGCAGCCCTGATGATCTGCATGACAGTGCTGACGTTGTGGTCGCTGGGACAGAACCTCGTCTTCGTCTCCGAGGTCAGCGCATTGGCGCCGGCCGGCACATGAGCGGCTTCGGGGCGCCCCCAGTCGACGAGCTGTTGCGATTGGACTTCCTGGTGGACCCGGCATTGACCTTGGGTGAGCTGCGCCATGGCCCCCGCGATCCCACCATCCGCTTCGAGTCGGGCGTGGTCTGGCGCGCGTCGTTGGAGCAGCGTGGCCCAGCCACGGTCCGGATCGCACGGGCGGCCGATGGCTGGCGGGTGATGGCGTGGGGACCCGGAGCTCGTGACGCGACCACCGCGGTGCCTCAGCTATTGGGTTCGCAGGATGATCCCGATGCCCTGCTGCTGCCGCCGGGAACGTTGCGCGACTTGGCTGCCCGACTAGCGGGCATGCGGATGTGCCGCACGAACGCGGTATGGCCCTCCCTGCTGCCGGCCATCTGCGGCCAGAGAGTGACCTCTACCCAAGCGCTGCGGACGTACTTCGGCATCATCGCGCGGTTCGGCGAGGCCGCGCCGGGACCGGGTGGTCTGCGCCTGCCGCCACGGGCGGAGGTCATCGCAGCGCTGCCCTACTACGAGCTGCACCCGCTCGGGCTGGAGCAGCGTCGCGCCATCACGCTCATCCGGGCCGCCCGTGTGGCAGATCGACTGGAAGAGGCAGTGGCCATGGAGCCCGGGGCGGCGCGGGCGCGGCTACAGGCGCTGCCCGGGATCGGCGCGTGGACCGCGGCCGAGGTGACACGACCGGCGCTGGGTGATCCCGATGCCGTCAGCGTCGGCGATCTCCACGTGCCAGACCTAGTCTGCTGGGCACTCGCCGGTGAGCCACGCGGAACCGACGCTCGCATGCTGGAGTTGTTGGGGCCGTATCGCGGCCAGCGTGGGCGCCTGGTACGCATCATCGAGCACTCGGGCATCACTGCGCCCCGCTACGGACCGCGGATGAAGGTGCAGCGCACCGAGCGTATCTAGCGTCTCGGGATAGGGGTTGACAAGTTTGTGAGTGGTCACTAACCTGCGAGCCGTGAACACCGCCACCGCAGTCCGACATAGTGCCGAAGAACGTCGCGAGGAGATCATCCACGCGGCGGTCGCGCGCTTCGGCCAGACCGGATTGCATGGCACATCGACGGAGGCCATCGCCCGCGACGTGGGCGTCTCACAGCCCTACCTCTTTCGCCTGTTCGGCACCAAGAAGGAGCTCTTCATCGAAGCGGTGGGGTGGGCCTTCGGCCACACCGTCGAAGTGTTCCGGGAGGCCGGTGAGGCGGCCACCAGCCGGCATGATGCGTTCCGACGCATCGGTCTCGCCTACGAGCGACTCGATCACCGATCGGCGCTACCTGGGTATCCAGCTGCAGGCGTACGCCTCCACTGACGATCCCGAGATCCGGGCTGCGGTGAAGGAGGGCTTCGGCCGCCTGGTGATGGAGATCGATCCGCCACACCGAGGCAACGCCGCAACAACTGGCGGCATTCCTGGGTCGCGGCATGCTCATGAACGTGGCCGGTTCGATGGGTCTGCTGGAGGCCGAGTCGGGTTGGGCCGCCTTCGTGCGCGAAGGCTGCATCGAGGGGTTCGAGGGTTTCGAGTAGCTCGCGACCCCTTTTTTTGCAGCGCGAGTTAGTTAGTACTCACTACACAGGACCGGGGGAGAAGGAGAAGGACCCGTGAACGGTCGATCACTCGCCATCTCGACGTTCGCCGTGACGTCGGTGGCACTCATCATGGTCATGCTCGACAACCTCGTCGTCTCGACCGCACTCAACGTCATCCGTCAGGAGCTCGGCGCGACCATCGAGCAGCTGGAGTGGACCGTCAACGCCTACACCCTGACGTTCGCTGTCTTCCTGCTGACCGGCGCGGCACTGGGTGACCGCTTCGGTCGGCGCCGCATGTTCATCATCGGTGTGGCCATCTTCACCGCGGCATCGGCCTTCGCCGCCTCGTCGACGAGCGTGGAGATGCTGCTCATCGGCCGCATGGCCCAGGGTATCGGAGCGGCCATCGTGACGCCCCTGACCCTGACACTGCTGAGCGCCGCGGTGCCAGCCGAGCGACGTGGCATGGCCCTCGGCGCCTGGGGCGCGGTCGGAGGCCTTGCCATCGCCATCGGCCCACTGGTCGGCGGCGCCATCGTCGAGGGAGTGGCCTGGAATTGGATCTTCTGGGTCAACGTGCCCCTCGGGCTGGCACTCATCCCGCTGGCCTGGTTCGGACTGCGTGAGAGCCATGGCCCGGCCGGTCGCCTGGACTTGCGCGGCGTCGTCCTGGCGTCGGGGGGCCTCTTCGGGATCGTATGGGCCTTGATCAACGGCAACAGCGAGGGCTGGACCAGCCCGCTTATCCTGGGAGCGCTCGCAGCCGGCATCGCCCTGCTGATCGCCTTTCTGCTGTGGGAGCGGCGCGCGCCAGCGCCGATGCTGCCGCCACGCTTCTTTGCCAGCCGCGCCTTCAGCCTGGCCAACCTCAGCGCCATGCTCATGAGCTTCGGGATGTTCGGTGCCATCTTCCTGCTCGTGCAGTTCCTGCAGTTCGCGCGTCTCTACTCCCCGCTGGAGGCTGGGCTCGCCATCCTGCCCTGGACGCTGGCGCCGATGTTCGTGGCGCCGATCGCGGGCGCACTATCTGACCGCATCGGCGGCGGGCTGCTCATGGGCGCAGGCCTGACACTGCAGGCGATCGGACTGGCCTGGCTGGGCCTGGTCTCGAGCACGTCGGTCGAGTATCTCGCCATGGTGCCGGCGTTCGTCATCTCCGGCATCGGCATGGGCCTGTTCTTCGCACCCATGGCCAATGTCATCCTCTCCGCTGTTCACAAGCAGGAAGAGGGCCAGGCGTCCGGCGCCAGCAACGCCATCCGGGAGCTGGGTGGCGTCTTCGGGGTTGCGGTGCTGGCGGCCGTGTTCTCGCAGCGTGGCTCCTACGCCAGCCCGCAGGCATTCGTCGACGGCATGGTGCCAGCGGTCCTGATGGGGGCGGTCTTCGTGGGCGTCGGCGCCATGGCGGCGTTCGCCATCCCGCGAACGCGACGTGCCACCGCAGGCGACATGGTGTCCCTCGACCGGGCCCCCGTGCAGGGAGGTATCACGGCACCGGTCTACGTCACCATCGAGGACTGATCCCAATGCCGCATGCGGCGGGTGCCAGGTGGTGCTTGCCGCATGCGTACGCGAGAATTGATGGCTCGGCTGACGTGAGCTGCGATACGCTAGCAGACAGCGTGCGCCAAGAGTCGTGCCCTCGAGAGCCGCACGGGTCCTCGGTCGTCCAACACGGAGGTATCGACAGATGCAAGGTCGCCCATTCGGAGTGCTGATGCTTGGGGCACTCGCCATCGCCATCGCCACGGTGCGGTTGCTCGTCGCGCTTCAACTCCTTGGCATCGCCATCTTCGGCGACGACAAGTGGAACGGCAGCGGAGTGGTCTGGGTCGGGCTCGTGACCCTCGTCGTGGGCATCATCTATCTGGGCGTCGGCTGGGCCCTGTGGTCCATGCGACCATGGGCCCTGCTCTTCACCATGATCATGGCGGTGTTCGGACTCGTCGACGCCATGTTCGTCTGGATGGCCACCGGTTCGATCGCCTACGGCCTGGCGTCCGCGGCCATCCCTGCGCTGCTGCTGTGGTACACCAGCCGGCAGGATATCCGCGACCAGTTCGCGCAAGTCGAGATGGACAGATTCGCCGGCAACCCGCAGGCGACCGGCGACCCGAGCACGTCCACCCCGCCCCCGACTACCTCGGTCTGACGCAAGGGGGCCGTTCGGTCCCGCCATCAGCATGCGACGAAGACCGGGCATCCTCGCCCGGTCTTCGTCGTTGAGCGCGGGGAGACGTGATGGAGTACGACGTCATCGTGGCCGGGGTGGGCGGCATGGGCAGTGCCACGGCCGCAGAGCTGGCGGCTCGCGGCGCTCGCGTGCTTGGGCTGGAGCGAGCCGGGATCCCCAACGACAGCGGTTCATCTCATGGCGTCAACCGCATCATCCGCCTGGCCTACGCCGAGGATCCGCGCTACGTGCCTCTCCTTCGTCGCGCCTACGTGCGATGGCGTGAGCTGGAGAGGCGGCTGGGCGAGCCCATCCTGGTGACGACCGGTGGGGTCGACATCGGACATCCTGCGAGCGAGACCGTGAGGGGATCACTGGCATCGGCCCGCACCCACGACCTGGAACATGAGCTGCTTGACGCGGAGGCCCTGATGGCTCGGTTCCCGGGCTTCCGCCTGCCGTCCGACCTGGTCGCTGTCTATCAGCCCGAGGGTGGATTCGTGCTGAGCGAGCGCGCCATCGCCGGGTACGCGCGGCTGGCCCTGGACGCCGGCGCCGACCTGCGCGGCTACGAGCCGGTCGTGGACTGGTGGCCGGATGGCAACGGCGTCGTCTTGAAGACGCAGCAGGGCGAGTACCGGGCACGCCGGCTCGTAGTCAGTACCGGAGCCTGGGTGGGAAAACTGATCGACTCGCTGGCAACGATCGCGCTGCCGGAGCGACAGATGCTGCTGTGGGCACGGACCCTGCGTCCCGAGCGCTACGCGGTGGGCGCCTTCCCCATCTTCATCCTCGAGGTGCCCGAGGGGCTCTACTACGGCTTCCCCGAGTACGGCATCCCGGGGCTGAAGATCGGGCTCATGCACCATCGGCGAGAGGTCGTCGACCCCGACGCCTGGGACCGCTCGCGGTTCGAGCCCGAGGACGAGGCCGTCATCCGGGCCGCCACGGTTCGCTACCTGCCCGACGCTGACGGTGCGGCACTCACGCGCAAGACCTGCATGTTCACCAATACCCCCGACGAGCACTTCATCATCGACCGGCTGCCGTCGGCACCACAGGTCGTGGTCGTGTCACCCTGCAGCGGCCACGGCTTCAAGTTCGCCAGCGTGGTGGGGGAGATCGCCGCTGACCTCGCGCTCGATGGCGGGACGTACCATGACATCGGGATGTTTCGCATCGATCGCTTTCACGGAGGGGGAATGGCATGACTCGCACGATCGTCTGCTTCGGTGATTCCAACACCCACGGAGCGAACCCGTCAGGACATGGGAAGACCCCGGAGGGACCTCGGCGACTGCCGCGGGCGGTCCGCTGGCCTCGCGTCATGGAGGCCGTACTGGGTGACGACTACGAGGTCATCGAGGAGGGCCTCAACGGCCGCTGCACCATCTGGGACTCGGAGATCGAGCCAGGCCGCAACGGGCTGCCGTACCTGCTGCCGTGTCTGCTCTCACATGCACCGGTGGACCTGCTGATCATCATGCTGGGCACGAATGACCTCAAGCGCATCTACGGCCTGACCGCGCCCGAGATCGCGTGCGGAGCAGCCCGGCTGGTCGATGTCGCGCGCGCGTCCCTGTCCGGTCCTGAGGGTGATCCGCCCCGAGTGCTACTGGTATCGCCGGTGCCGTTGGGCGAGATCACTGCACGCAGCGAGATGTGGGGCTTCGGGGATGCACTCGAGACCTCTCGGCAACTGGCCCGCATGTACGCGATCGTGGCCGAGGACCACGGCGCCGGCTTCTTCGATGCCGGATCGGTGGCGTCGGTGGATCCGGCCGATGGCGTGCACCTCGATGCGGCCGGCTGCGCCAGCTTGGGGGCAGCCATGGCCGACGCTGTCCGCGCGGAGCTCTCCCGGGGGGAAGCGCCCTAGATGCCGCTGTGGAGCCCGATGCGTTGCCCGTTGACGACGCGCGCCTCAGCGCTGAAGAGATAGCGGACAGCAGCTGAGATCTCCGCCGGCGAGGTGGCGGATCGCTTGTCGGAACCAGCCTCGCCCGCCGCGGTGTCGATGGCACGCACACGCAGGACATTGACCGTCACGCCGCTGCCGACGACCTCTTGTGCGAGGGCCGCGAAGAGCGCCTCCTGGGCGGCCTTGCCCACCGCGTAAGCGCTCATGCCTGCATCCGGCGAAGCCGCCATCGGCGAAGACACCGCCACGATGCGCCCGAAGCCGGCATCGATCATCCGCGGCGCCAGCTCGCGCACGACGTTGAGCGATGTCCAGAAGTGCTGGTCGATCATCGACGCATAGGGCTCGTCGGGTGAGCGCCCCACGTCCATGCTGCCGGTCCAGCCGCCCACCAACTGCGCCAGCGTGTCGACACGCCCGAAGCGGTCGTAGACCGCATCGATGGCCTCGGCAGCAGCGGCCGCGTCACGCAGGTCGGCCGCCATCGTGATGGTGTGGTCACGGTCCAGTCCCAGGTCCGCGCCAAGCGCCTCAAGACGCCCCGCGTCCGAACCCAGCAGGGCCAGGTCGTAGCCGTCGGCGGCAAGGTCGCGCGCAAGCACCCGTCCAAGCCCACCGCTGGCACCGGTGATCATCGCGACCGGACG
Source organism: uncultured Chloroflexia bacterium (assembly GCA_963724095.1). Classification (GTDB taxonomy): domain Bacteria; phylum Chloroflexota; class Limnocylindria; order Limnocylindrales; family CSP1-4; genus JAFMJV01. The sequence continues at coordinate 596,136 of CAVRTH010000019.1, read as the reverse complement.
ACCGCTCATGCCTCTACCTCCACCGGGTCGAACGTCTCGAGGGCATCGATGTCATCGGGACTCATGCCCTCCACGATGGGGCGGTCGATCTGCTCGAGCAGGTGCTCGTGGCCTTCCACGTCGATGAGATGGCCAGAGCGCAGCGCCTTGGTCTCCAGGTACGAACGATTGTGCTTGTTGGCCGGGATGACGTGAGGAATCCGGCCGCTGACCTCGATACCCAGCTCGCGCAGGCCCTCCACCTTCCTGGGATTGTTCGTCATCAGCTTGATGGAACGTACTCGCAGCAGCTCCAGCATGTGGGCTGCGATGCTGTAGTCACGCTCATCGTCGCGGAAGCCAAGGGCCACGTTCGCATCGACCGTATCGAGTCCTTCATCCTGGAGTCCATAGGCGCGGAGCTTGTTGAGCAAGCCGATGCCGCGCCCTTCCTGGCGCAGATAGAGCACCATGCCGGTCTCCTGCGCATCGATCGCGCGCAGCGCGGACGTAAGCTGATCTCGACAGTCACAGCGCAGCGAGCCGAGCGCATCGCCGGTGAGGCACTCGCTGTGCATCCGGACGGGCACGTCCTCCTTCTCGAAGGGGTCCCCCTTGACGATGGCGACGTGGTCCTTGCCATCCCGGTCATTCCAGAAGCCGACGATATGGAAGGTCCCGAACTTGGTGGGCAGGTCGGCCACCGCCGCGATGCGAACACAGATGTGATCACGCCCCACGCCGTCGCACTCGTGGTCGACCGTGGAGGCGATGAGCTGATCGTAGGTGAGGTGCCGGATGCCCGGCTCCTGGTGCATGTCCATGCTGCGACTGTATGACAACGCCGGTAACGCCGCGATGACGCGCCGTGGGCGGGAACGGCGGCCTGTGGCCAGCGTCTCGCCGGCGATCCACGCGTGACTCGTCAACGATCGTTGTCCATTAAGAAATGTGCTTGACGAGTGTGTAGCGAGTAAGACAATCGCGTTGCGATGACTGGCCAGGCAAGGTCCTCTGGGTCGGGTCAGCGGGGAGCGCTCGCAACCGGCATGCGCACGCTCGAGCTGCTGGTGTCATCACATACCTCGCTGGGGGTCACCGAGATCGCCGCACAGCTCGCTCTCGACAAGGCCAATGCCCATCGGACGCTGGCCGCCCTGGTGCGCCTCGGGTATGTGGAGCAGGACGTCTCCACGCGCCGCTACGCCGCCAGCGTGAAAGTGGTGGAACTGGCGCGATCCGTTCTCGATTCGCGTGATCTCACGGTCGTGGCAGCACCGCACCTCAAGTCGCTGTGGGCCGCGGCGGGTGACAACACGCACCTTGCGGTGCTGGCCGGTGATCATGTCGTCTATGTGTCAACGCTCAATGGCACCACGCTCCTCTCAGCGAACGCGGGGATCGGCCAATCCGGGCCGCTGCACTGCACCGCGACCGGCAAATCACTCATCGCGAACCTGCCGCGAGGGACGGCCGAAGGACTCCTCCGCAGCATCGACTACGAGGCCTTCACGCCCAACACCATCACCTCGCCAGGGGCGCTCGAGAAGGAGCTGGCCCAGGTGCGCGTGACCGGCTATGCAGTGGACGATCGGGAGTATCACCCGGGCGTGCGCTGCGTGGCCGCAGCGGTCTTCGGTATCGGCGGCGTGGTGGCATCGCTTGGTATCTCTGCCCCGGCCGAACGCCTGGACGCAGAACGGCTCAAGGCGGTGGCTCCGATCGTGGTCGACACCGCCGCACGAGTCAGCCGCGAGCTGGGCGGGCCAGCCCATCGGGTGGCCTCGATGAGCGCCGTCGATGCCGGGCGTGCGTGCGGCATCGGCGGAAGTGCATGATGTGATCGTTCTCGGCAGCCTACCTCGCGCCAGTGATCCGGCCACGATCGCCCGGCTCCCGGCGACCGCGACATCACAACCGCGGTCGAGGAACAGCGAAACTCACGCGCGGGCCGGTCGCCTGCGCACAAAGGAACAAGGAAAGGGAGGTGGCCGCGGTCCGATCGCACATGCTGTGAGGAGTGACTGACCCGATGGGGCGTTCTGGGAAAACGCCATTCGGACGGACAGGAGGACAGATGATGACCAAGTTGGGAACGATCTGGCGCCGAAGCTTCGTGCTGGCGGCCAGTGTCGCGCTGTTGGCGGTCGCGGCACCAACAGCGACCCTCGCCCAGGATGAAGGTGACAGTGTCGACATCCTGACGTACTTCTCAGGTCGACCTTGGCGAGAAGGCGTTGGCTCGACATCATGCTAGCGCAGTTCACCGACGAGACCGGCATCACCGTCAACTTCGTGTGACGATCGACCACGAGAACTACAAGACCGCCATCCTGGTGCAGCTGGCGGGCGGCAACCCGCCGGACGTACTGACCGACTGGGCTGGTGCCCGGGCCGCCTTCCAGGTGAAGAACGGACTCGCTCATGCCCATCGACGAGATGTGGGCGGCGAATGACCTGGATGCATCCAGTTCCCGCGCGGGCATGGTCGCGGCGGCGTCGACCTATGACGGAGCAAGTACACTCATCCCGTTCGGCTATCACTACGCCGGCATGTTCTACAACCCCAAGGTCATGGACGCCGCCGGGGTAGCCGATCCCGACGACCTGGGATGAGCTCCTCGCGGCCTGCGGCGCGCTGCAGGAACAGGGCATCGTCCCCATCTCGATCGGCTCCATGAACCGCTGGCCGGCCCAGTTCTGGTTCGACTATCTCCTGTTGCGGACGGCCGGGCCCGATTACCGCGCCAAGCCTGATGGCGGGCGATGCCTCCTATACCGACCCGGAGGTCGTCAATGCCATGACGCTCTGGCAGGATGCCGCCAATGCCGGCTGCTTCACGCCGGACGCCAACGCCTATCGACTGGACCGACGCCGCCGACCAGCCTCTACAAGGGTGAGGCGGCCATGAACCTCATGGGCACCTGGATCACCGGCTACATGGATGGCCTGGGTGCGGTCGCAGGTGAGGACTACGACTTCTTCGAGTTCCCGACGCTCGACCCGAGCATGCCGAATGCGGTGGTCGGGCCGGTCGACACCTTCGCGGTCGCGGCTGCGGCCAAGCATCCCCAGAACGCCATGGACCTGCTCGCGTTCCTGGCGGGACCGGATGTGCAGACCCAGTGGGCCATCGGCCAGGGCGCACTGCCCCCGAACGTGAATTCCGATACGAGCGCGTTGAACAGCGTGCTCCAGAAGGCACTCGCCGTCGTAGCGGCGTCGCCGTCGTTCAACTTCAACTACGACCTCGCGACGCCGCCGGCGCCGTCGGAGGTCGGCCTGGACATGTTCGCGAAGTTCATGTCCGACCCGAACCAGGACGTCGCGGCCTTGCTGGCCGAGACTGAGGCAGGCGTCAAGGCCGCCTTCGAACAGCAGTGACAGGACGTTCGTCGCCCGGAGCACTGGCGGGCCGGCGGACCTGACATCGGGCGCCGGGTCCTGCGTGGACTCGGCGCCCCGTTAACCCGAGGACGCGATGCGTGGAAGCCGCCTGGCGCTGATATCGATGGCTGCGGGTCCGCTTGCCATCTACTTCGTCTTCGTGCTCTACCCGCTGCTCCAGTCGGCCATCTACAGCACATGGAGTTGGAGCGGTCTCGGCGATCCCACGCCCATCGGTCTGGACAACTACGTCAGGGCTCTCAACGACCCGCTCTTCATCGGCGCCTTCCGCAACACCGCGCTTTGGCTCATCGTCGCCGTCACGGTACCCACCATCGCCGGCCTGGGGCTGGCAGTGCTGCTCGACCGGCCATTGCGTGCGAGCCGCTTCTACAAGTCGATGTTCTACCTGCCCATCACGCTTTCCCTCGTGGTCGTGGGGCAGGTCTGGGTCTGGACTCTACCAACCCGACTGGGGACTGCTGAACTCGGTCCTGGAGGCCATCGGGCTGGGTGACCTCACGCAGGCGTGGCTAGGAAACCCCAACACATCCCTGGCGGCGGTCATCGTAGCCTGGTGCTGGCAGCAGACGGCCCTCAGCCTGATCCTCTATCTCGCCGCGCTTACCACCATCCCCAGAGAGCTGCTTGAGGCCGCCTCGATCGACGGCGCCAATACCTGGCAGCAGTTCCGCCGCATCATGGTGCCACTACTCCGCCCGGCGACCGTGGTGGTCATCAGTCTCGCCGTCATCAATACGCTCAAGGGCTTCGACATCGTCTATGTCCTGACCAAGGGTGGCCCATTCCACACCTCGGACAACCTGGCGATGTTCATGTTCTCCGAGACCTTCTTCAAGTACCAGTTCGGCTACGGTGCCGCCATCGCCACCGCCCTCTTCGGCCTGGCCATCATCGTGATCGTCATCTACTTCCGCCAGAGCCGGGCTTCGGAGCGCCTCTATGGCTGACGCCCGCGTGCAGGCGGAGAAGGCGCGCCCGCCCAGCCGATCGTTGCTGCTGCACGGCTTCATCCTGGCCATGCTCGTGATCTACGCGGCGCCACTGATCGGTGTCGTCCTCACGTCACTGCAGACGAACGCTGAGATCTCGCTGCGGGGGGTATGGCATATCCCCGAAGCTGCGACGCTGGACAACTTCACGCGAAGTCTGATCACCGACACGCCGCTGCCGCGATACCTGCTCAACAGCTTCCTGGTGACCATCCCGGCCACCATCATCTCGGTCGCCGGCGGGGTCCTGCTGGGCTATGTCTTCAGCCAGTTCCGCTTCCCCTTTGCCGAGGTGCTCTTCCTGGTCGTCATCGCGGGCATGTTCTTCCCGCCGCAGGCGATGCTGATCCCGCTGTTCCGCATCTTCGATAGCCTGGGACTGTTCGACTACGCTGTATCCGACGCTCTACGACACGGTCTATCCGTCCATATCCGCTTGACCTGGGCATGTCGATCACGACCCTGCTCATGCGCAACTTCCTGAGCGCCTTGCCATCCGGCCTGCGTGAGGCAGCCATCGTGGATGGGGCCGGCGAGTGGTCGGTGCTGCTCCGCGGATCGTGGTGCCGTTGTCGCTGCCGGCACTAGCGGTCCTCGCGACCCTACAGTTCACCTGGATCTGGAATGACTTCCTGTGGCCGCTGGTGTTCACACGCTCGGCGGAAGCCAAGACGGTGATGGCGGGTATCAATGCGCTCAAGGGCCAGTACAACGTCGCCTGGGCCTCTCAGGCGGCCATGTCGGTCATCGCGAGCGTCCCCACGATCGTGGTCTTCGTGGTGTTCCAGCGGTACTTCATCGCCGGGCTGACGCTGGGCGCCGTCAAGGAATGATGTCGAGCCAAGGGAGGGAGCACACACGTGTCCGCAGCCGTCGAACGCATGAGGGTGGCCATCATCGGCCCCGGCCGCATCAGCGACCTGCACGCCATCGAGTACGTCAAGTCGCCGTACACCCAGCATCGCCGCGGTCTGCAAGCCCGACACGGAGGGCGCCCTGGCGCGGGCACGCTCGTGGGGCATCGAGCCGGAGAAGGTGTACGCCGACTGGCGCGACTGCCTGGCCGACGATTCGATCGACGCCTTCGAGGTGCTCCTGCCCCACCACATGCACATGGAGGTGGCGCTGGCGGCCATCGAGACGGGCAAGCACCTCTCGACCCAGAAGCCGGTGGGCTTCACGGTGGCCGAGTGCTCGCGCTTCGTCGCGGCAGCCGCCGAGGCAGAGGCGCGGGGCCAGGTAGTGCGCGTCTTCGAGAACTTCCTCTTCTACCCGCCGGTCGCGCAGCTCGTGGAGCTGGTGCGACAGGGCGAGCTCGGGGAGGTGCTGTCAGTGCGCCAGATCAGCCGCTCGGGCAACCCGGCCTGTGGCTGGGATGTCCCCGACCGTGCGGCCGCGTGGCGCTTCGACATCGAGCAGAACGGCGGTGGGCCGCTGGTATTCGATGACGGGCTGCACAAGTTCAGCATCTTCTGGGCGCTGCTGGGAGTGGCTGACGAGGTCCACGCACTGGATCGGCTCGACCCCGGTGGAGGGTGGCGCGCTGGACTCGCCGTCCGCGGTCTCGCTGCGCTGGGCGAGTGGGGCCATGGGCGTCCTGGAGGTCGTCAACGCGCCCGAGCTGCAGGTACAGACGCTGTTCTACTCCCAGGATGACCGCGTCGAGGTCACCGGCTCACGTGGCGTGGCGTGGGTCAACCGCGGCCACGGCAAGATCCAGGAGGTGCCCTCGCTGCAGGTGTACCGTGACGGTGTCACGCGCGACTACGAGGACATCGCGAGCGAGTGGGATGAGTCCTTCATCCTCGCCACGCGCGACTTCATCGAGGCTGTGCGCGAGGGACGCTCGTCGCTGCTCACCGCGGACGAGCACCGCCAGGTGCTGTCGACCGCGCTCGCCGCGCAGATCTCCGGACGCGAGGACCGCGTGGTGCGTCCGGTGGACGTGCCCTAGCAAGATCCAGCGACGCGCGAGCCGAGTGCTCCTTCCGACACGAACGTGCCGGCTTCTCCCCGCTTGAGGTCCTCTTGGCCCTTGGCCACGAGAGCCCGTCGATCAAGGCTTGGGTCTGTCGCAAGATCCGTAGACGAGGGTGCGTGGAGGGGGCCGTGGTGACGAAGATCGGGGCTTCGTGGACTGAAGCCCTCCAGGGGGGCGTCGAGACCGGGGGCGCCCTGATCACACCCTTCCTCAGGTCCCGACGCCTGCGATGGGGAGCGACGGACGCAGAGCTCGCGAGGTCCTATCCGGGCGATGAGCTCGTTCCCCATCCGAAGTGGAGCGCGACGCACGCCATCTCCATCAACGCACCAGCGCCGCGCATCTGGCCGTGGATAGCTCAGATCGGCCAGGGCCGAGGTGGCTTCTACAGCTACCAGAAGCTGGAGAACCTCGTAGGCTGCCAGATCGAGAACACCGCGCGCATCCTCGACGAGCATCAGGACGTCCGCGTGGGGGACCCGGTCAGGCTGCACGCGCAGGCACCGCCGTTGACCGTGACCGTCGTCGAAGAGCCCACGACGCTCGTAGTCTTCGGTGGCCCCGCTGACGCGGATGAGAGCGCGGTCCTCGCCACCAGCTGGGCCCTCGTGCTCATCGAACAGCCGGGAGGGACGACAAGGCTCGTGTCCCGAACCCGCTACCAGCACGCTGACGACCGCCGCTCCAGGCTGATGGGAGGTCCCTTGTTGCTGGAGCCCGTGTCGTTCGTGATGGAGCGCAAGATGCTCAAGGTGATCAAGGCGCTCGCCGAGTCGTCTCGCTGAATCTGACGCTCGTTCCCGGGAACGTGACGGCCAGGAGGCCACGCGCCGAGCCATGGCGGCGGCGACCCTGCCGACACCCGCAGCTCAGTGGCGAACCCGGCGGGCCGCCTCGCTCGGCGCTACGGCCCGCATCGTTGCGGTTCGCTGGACACCGCTGCTATGGTGGCAGCCAATCTGCCCGCACAGGCCACTGGCCGATCGCTGACGGGCACCGCAAGGGGGGAGTTGGGAGGTCCCGTGAAGGGACTCAAGACCTCCGTCGCCGCCACCGTCCTCGTCGGCCTGATCGCTGGCTCCGCGATCGCGGTGGCGGCACAAGAGGATGCGTCGTCAGAGGCGACGCTCGTCACCGGCACGGTCGGCGCCTCGACAGTCATCGGGGAGCCGGTCAGCACCATCGCTGATGGCGTCGAGGATGTGCGTGGGCTGGTGCGGGAAGGGCCCATCGAGATGAGCGATCCGCGACTGACGGGCTCGCTCTCGCGGGTGCTCAATTTCAGGGTTCATCCGGTGGGCACTGAAGCGGGGCTCGTGGTCCAGGCGGACTTGTGGCGCATCGACAATGAGGGCGAGTCCTGGTCCGGACCGAGCACGGCGATCAGCGGACTTGGCGAGGTTCCGAGCGACATCACGGTCGATATCGAGACTGTCGTCCTGGCCGGCGAGGGCGACTACGACGGGCTGAGCGCGTACCTGGTCGCCGACTGGTCTCCGGAGATCGGCGCTGACATGCAGGGCGCCATCTTCAGCGGCGAGATGCCGCCCGTGCCGGACGAGTACGCGCCCGCCGACTAGGATGCTCGCGCCGCCTCGGCTGCCTGAGCCGTGGCGGCGCGACCAGACCGAAGACACACCTATTCATGGCGGTACCGCGCAGGTGCTCGCCGACGATCGCGCGGCGCAGTGGGGAGGCCTACGCGGGCGGCCCGCCGATCCCGAGCTGCGCCATCATCCCGGCCATGTCCATGACTCCCCAATGGGCGCTCGCCTTGCCATCGCGGAACTCGATGATGTCGATGACGGCGATGTCGAACGTCTTGCCGGTCGCGGGGATGCCCATGAACTCGCCCTGGTGGGTGCCGGAGAAGCGCACGCGGGCGATCACCTTGTCCCCATCCTCGAGCAGCTCCTCGACCGCCGCGTGGAAGTCGGGGAAGGCAGAACGCATCATGGTCATCAGCGCCCGCGGTGCCGCCTTGCCCGACGGGATCCCGGGCGGAAGCTCCTCGTGCTCGACGAAGTCATCGGCCAGGATCTCGTCGCCGAGGTCGAAATCGCCCTGGCTGAACACCTCGTCGTAGATGCGCAGCATCGTGGCCTTGTTGTCAGACATGGAGAACCTCCCTGATCGTGGCCGGACCGCTGGGTCCGACGGTGGCTCGCGGCTGGATGCCGGCGAGCTGGCCCTTCTCGTGTGACGGCCCCCAAGGCGCGGCAGTCTACACCTCGACACCAGCGGAGGATCGGTGGCGCCGCGCCGGCTGCCTGGGCTGCCTCGGCGGTCGGCATGACAGCGACGACCAGACGTCGGTCGTACACCTATGCGGGGTGCGACCGTCTGTGGGCCCGAGGCCCTGGTGGACCTGGCTATCGCCGTCGGGTGCGTCGAAGCGTCGATCGTCAGCAGGCCGCCTGCCAGCACGCCGGGCCTTCCGGCCAGCACGCCGGGCCTTCCGGCCCGGGACGCGGAGGATGGGTGAACACATGTCGGGAACGAGATGCATCGTTTGACGGTCGCGCTCGACCGCGTCATTCGGCCCGTGGCGGACCACCGTCGGAGGCAAGCCAGTGCCCGTTGACCCCGGTATCGGGCGCGTGTGGGAGGTGCCGGGCGTGACCGATGCTCCAGGTACGTTCGCTGATGTGTATCACTGGCTCTACCTCGTCAGAGGAGATGACCTGGAGGTCGTCGTCACCTGTTCGGCGCTGGCGCAGACCGACGAGGCCTACTGGCGCCCGTTGGTCGAGGGCATCGAGTTCCTGGCCCGGGAAGGCTCGATCCTCGCGTTCGAGCCTCCGGCCCACCGGTGTGGCCGCCATGCAGGAGGGGCGACGACCAAACCTCGTGTGCACGGCGATGCCGGAGCCTAGGGCAAGCGCGCCTCGAGCGCCTCGCGCAGCTCGGCATCGGCGATGGTGGGGATGTCCAGCACGGCGGCCGCAGCCGGGTGCGTGATGGCCGGCACGATGATCTCGTCGGGCAGCCGCTTGACGATGCCCTTCATGCAGCGATGGGAGGCTTCCGAGATGACCTTGAGGGCGTCGCGCGAGGCCCGCTGCGGCTCCCGGCGGTGAGCCGGGAACCCCGTAGCCACCTCCTGCGTGAAGAGCTGGTCGAAGAGCAGGCGCAGGTTCTCGTCACCGGCCCAGCCCCAGCCCTGGTTGAGCGCCAGTGAGATGACGTTGCCGGCATTGATGCGCGCGAAGAGGAACGCGTCGAGCGAGGTGAGCAGGTGGCCGCAGACGACGCCGGGGTATTGCATCACCGAGTTCATGTAGCCCTGGCCGGTACCGCAACCGCCGATGACCATGTCCACGCGCTCAGCGGCCAGCACGAGCGCCGAGATGAGGCCGGTGTGGATGTATTGCAGCTCGGGCGACTCCCCGGGCTCCGTCATGCCGGCATTGAGCACCTCGAGGCCGCGGCCCTCGAGGGCGGACATGATGAACGAGTGCTTGTCGACCGCGCTGGTCTCGTTGACCACTGCGACACGCATGTGATGAGCTCCTTCCGGCGCGCCAGAGGTCGATGGATGGGCTGCTGCGGCGGCACCAAGTCGAGCATAGCGCGGTGATAGGCTCACCCGAAGATGACACACGAACCGACGACGACCAGCGCCGATAAGGCGAGCGACACGCACTGGCCCGACTACTACCAGATCACCGCCGAGCGGCCCTCGTGGACCACGACGAAGATGGCGGCCGAAGCCTTCGGTGATCATCCACAGGACGGACCGCGCTTCGCCGTCGACCTCGGCTGCGGGGCCGGTCGCGACACGCGCGAGTTGCTGCGGCGCGGCTGGCGCGTGCTGGCCACGGACATGACACCAGAGGCTATCGAGACGCTGCGGCGCCTGACCCCGGCCGGAGACCTGGAGCGACTCCAGACCCGCGTCTGCGTTCTCGCCGACTTCGAGATCCCGCCTTGCGACCTCGTCAATGCCAACCTCATCCTTCCCTTCCAGTCGGCCCGCGACTACGACGAGGCCTGGGGCAGGATCCGGGCCGCGATCCCGGTCGGTGGTCGCTTCAGCGGCATGCTCTTCGGAGACCGCGACCAGGCGGCTGACGAGCCCGACATGACATGCCCCTCGCCGGCTGTCATTCGCGGCTACCTCGACGGATTCGAGATCGAGCACTGGAACGAGAAGGAAGAGGACGGCGAGACCGCGCTGGGCGACCCGCACCACTTCCACCTCATCGAGGTGGTAGCCGTTCGCCAGGCTCTCCCGGGCGTTGGCGACGTCGGGTAGCATTCGGTCGATGTCAGACCTCATTCCCGCGGGTGCAACAGAGCCCCTGCCCACAGCGGCACGCGTGGCGCTCGCCGACGAAGCTCCCAGCATCGAGGACCTGTTCGACTTCGCGCGTGAGGCGGAGTCGCGGGTGCAGTCCCTGCGCATGACCATCGAGGAGCGCGTCGTCAGCGCCAAGGGTGCCGACACCATCCTTCACCAGATCCAGTTGCGGCACCCCGGGCACGCCCGTGTCACCATCAAGCGTGACTCGGAGCCGCTGACCCGCGAATACGACATCTGGGTCAGCGACGGCGAGACCATCACGAGCTTCGAGGCCAGCAACAGGCGCGCCAGCGTGCGCAAGGTTCGCGCCAGGGTGGCCGTCTCCGACGACCCGACCCTGCCAGCCTACTCTCGCACCTATGAGCCACTCACGGCACTGCCGGCGGGCAGCCTGGCCGACGCCTTCATCCACCCCCACGGGCTACTGCGCAACGTGCTCGTGACCGGGCCGCTGGCGGTAGTCGGGGTGCGACCGGTCGCCGGGCGGGAGGTCGTCGTCGTGCGCGCCCAGCATCCACGCAGCGCCAAGGTGCTGGTCGACCGACCCGATCGCTCCATCGATGTCGGCATCGCCCGGGACAGTGGTTTCGTGCTGCTGCTCATCGAACGCATCGCCGCTACGGTCACCCGCCATGCCGAGGTGACGTCGCTGCAGGTCGACCCGGTCCTCTTCGACTCGGCCTTCGAGCTGAAGCTGCCGGCGGACGTTCGGAGGATCTACTGAGCGACGAACCGCGGCTGAGACGCTGCGACTGGGCGGTCAGCGGTCCACGGATGATGTCGTACCACGACCACGAGTGGGGGCGGCCGTTGCACGATGAGCGCGCCCTCTTCGAGATGCTCTGCCTGGAGGGCGCACAGGCCGGCCTCGCCTGGTCGACGGTCCTGGACCGCCGCGAGGGCTATCGCGAGGCCTATGACGACTTCGACGCTGAGCGCATCGCGGCGTACGACGATGAGCGGCAGGCACGGCTGCTGACCGACGTTCGCATCATCCGCAACCGCGCCAAGGTGCGTGCCTTCCGGGACAATGCCGCGGCGACCCTGCGCCTGCGCGAACAAGCCGGTGGGCTCGACGCCTATCTATGGGATCTCGTCGCCGGATCACCCATCGTCAACCACCACCAGTCGATGGCCGACGTGCCAGCTGAGACGCCGCTGTCGCGGGAGCTGTCGAACGATCTCAAGCGCCGCGGTTTCCGCTTCGTGGGCCCGGTCATCATCTATGCCTACATGCAGTCGATCGGATTGGTCGATGACCACCTGCTGAGCTGCTTCCGGCACCCGCAGTGGGAATCGGACTCGGCCACCGGCCAGCCCTTGGCGCCGGTAGGATGCCCCTAGCAGTCCAACCCGCCACTGACCTAGCGAGCGCGGAGTACACCGGGGCCGGCGATGGGCAAGAAGTCCAAGAGCAGGGACAAGGCCAGGAAGAAGGACCGCAAGAAGGAACTGCGCCTCGATGGCGCCGAAGCGGTCGATGTCCTGGCGGGCGAGCTTCCCGATGGCGCAGCGGGCATGGTGAAGGCCATCGCGGGCCGGCGCGCCACGGTCGGGGCCAGCGAGCTGGCAGCCCGCCTGGCTGGTCTCTCTACCGTGCTGCAGCGACACCTCGCACGCGCTGATGCCGGCGACGGTCTCACCCGGGCGCGACTCTCGGCGCTGGGGCTGCTGGTCATGGGCGGCCCACGTACGCTGGGCGAGCTGGCTGCCGCGGAGCACGTCAGGCCCCCCACGATGACGCGGCTGGTGCACGCGATGGCCGCCGATGGCCTGGTGACACGCGAGCCCAACCCGGATGACCGACGCTCGGTCGTCATCCGTGCCACGGCCAGGGGCGAGGAACAGCTGGGGCTTGGTCGCGACCGCCAGATCGCGCCCCTGGCTGAGGCCATCTCGGAGCTCGGCCGGGGCGAGCGCCTGGCGCTGGAGGAAGCTTCCGACTTGCTGGGCCGCCTGCTTCGCACGCCCGCCTGGGAGCCGGCCGAACCGGTCGAGTGAGCAGAGACTCCGCCGGTACGTCCGGCATCGGCGAGCGTGCTCCCCACAAGCGCACCGCGTCGGCGGTCTGGCTGGCACTCATCGTGGCGCTGGTGGGCTTGCTCGGATCGGGGACGCCGCCGCCCGTGGCAGTGCTGTCACTCATCGCGGTGGCGGTGATCCTGGCGGTCTCGCTGCGCTGGCGCGTGGCAGGAGTGGCCGTCATCCTGCTGTTGCTGGTCGGCATCGCCCTGCGAGTCGCACCGTCGAGCGGGTTCAGCGATGTCCTCGTCGTCACCGAAGCCGCCATCCGCGAGATGATCGCCGGGGGCAATCCCGTACGGCCATGGCTACGCCGAGTCGTTGCCCGCCGGGGCCCCGTTCGCCTACGGTCCGGTGGCATTGCTGTGGTACCTGCCCAGCCTTGACCAGCCGGTACAGCTGGAGCTGGCGGCGTCCATGCTGGTGCTGGGCTTGTTGGCCGTCCGCGGGCGCCCGCTGGGCCTCGCGGTCTATGCAGTCACGCCCGCCCTCGTGGTCTCTGCGACCGATGGCTCCAACGACACCACGGCTGGCCTGCTCATCCTTGTCGCACTGCTGGTCGCGATGCGCGCGCCCATCGCGGGCGGGGTGCTGCTCGCAGTCGCTGCGGCGTTCAAGCCCTACGCACTCGCCTGGTTGCCAGGTCTGGTGGCCTATGCCGGTGCGGTCGGTCCGCTCATCGCCTTCCTCATCGCCTCTGCCGTGATGTGGCTGCCAGCGCTGGTGGCATGGAGCCCTGAGGCGCTGTCGTGGTCGTTCCGGCGTGCCGACACGATCCACGCTCAGCCCTACTACTCGCTGGCGTACGCGGTGGGTAGTCCGGGTGGCATCCCAGCAGGCGCCTGGGGGATGCTACGGATCGGCGCGGGCATCCTCCTCGCCATCGCGAGCCTGGTGTGGGTTCGGTCGGCTGCCTCGCTCGTCATCGTCGGGACCCTGGTGTTCGGCGCCACGCTCTTCCTCGGCTGGTGGGGCACCTTCGCCTACTTCGCGGCAGTCGCGCCCGTGCTGTGCTGGCATCTCGACGACTGGCTCGGCCTGGGCGGGGAGTGCGTCCGCTGGCCGGCAGATCCGGTGCGTTCTGTCACCGAGCAGGTCGATCGACGCTGGCCCGTGCGGCGTCCGAGCCAAACGGTCACCGATCCGAGACGCGCCGAGCGGTAGAATCGGGAGCCTTCCGAGCCAAGTCCAGTACGGGAAGCGAAGACGCGTGATCCATCCCGGTCGCCGAACCGGATCACGTCGAGCAGTGGCGAGCCCGGTCCCGCGTCCAGAAGGCAGCGCCCTGGTGGCACGGAGGAGACATGTCGGCCCTGGGTATCGGGCTCCTGATCATCGCCCACCTGGCGGACTACACCACGTTCCTGGTGATGGTGGCACGGCACGGGCTGGGTGCAGAGATGAACCCGCTGGTCGCCACCCTCGCCTCCGACTACGGACTGGCGCTGCTGACCGTGGCCAAGTTCGCCACCGTACTGCTGGTGGCAACCGTCTTCCTCGTCGTCGGTCGTACTCGTCCCAGGTTGGCCGCCGCCGTCCTGGTATTCGGCGTGCTGGTCGGCGGACTGGGTGCGCTCTCCAACATCGCCACGATGTGAGCGAGCGCCCGTGTAGCGGTCAGCGGTGGCCATCTTCGCCGCAGGGCGGCAAGGTGCGCACGCCGGTCTCGCAGCGGCCCAGTCAATCCCGGCGCTCGAGGAACTCCGGCCCGAGCACATCCACGTCAAGGTCGGGTCGAACCGATCGGACCCAGTCGCGCACCGCCCACAGCGTGGTGTCGAACCCGAGGCCCTCCCAGGGGATGTCCTCGACGGCGAAGGCCCGCACCTGCAGGGACTCGGGGGTGGGTTGCATCGTCTCCGCCCAGGATATCGGCACGATAGGCGATGACCGCCACCGCTGCCTGTGGCCGCGAGTAGATACCCACGATGTCGGTGGGCTCGACCAGCAGGCAGGTCTCCTCGAGTGTCTCGCGCACCGCACCCTGCACGACCGTCTCATCGGCTTCGAGGAAGCCGCCCGGCTGGGCCCAGGTGCCGATGCCCGGAGGGATGGCGCGACGGATGAGCACGAGCTCGCCCGCATCGGTGATGGGCAGCGTGGTCACCACCAGGCGAGGGTTGACGTAGGTGATGGCGCCGCAGGCGGAACAGCAGTGCCGCTCGCGTTCCTCGCCCGCCACCGGGCCGAACACCAGCTCCCCACCGCAGCGGGAACAATAGCGCAGTACCGGCGCCAGCCACTGGGGTGCACCGTTGGCGAAACCGTGGACGGGGAGGCGGGCGCCGGGGTCGTCGATCCGGGTCATCGCGTCAGGCCCGCACCACGATGAGCATGATGCCTGTCACGACCAGCAGCGTAGCAGCCAGCACGGTCGCCCACAGCAGGCGGAACCAGGCCCGGCCGCGGTCGACCGCCCACCAGGCGCCGACCGAGCGCCACACGCGCACGAGGGCATCTGCCGTGAGGGCCAGTAGCACGACACCCCCGAGCAGGACGGGGACCTTCACCCACAGTGACGACATGGGCGTTCCCAGCTCCAGGGCGCCGATGGCCATGACGCCGCAGATGAGGACCACGATCGAGAGGTAGATGAAGCTGCTCTGGAGCGGCGTGGGCGCCAGCTCCGGCACCCGCTGCGGCACCAGCGGCCGGCCGTGGACGTCCAGCGACAGCGGTCGTTCCTGCCGGTCGAGCTGTGGCACGCCCTCGAGCTCCTGGTCCTCGCCCACGTCCCGGGCCCCGACCCTGCGTCTGTCGCGCGAGGCCTACTGCCCCTGCGCCTTGGTGAAGCCGGTCTCGCCCTCGATGACCCGGAGCTTCTGCACGTGCGCCCAGGTCATGCGCTCGCCCATGCGCGCAAGCAGGCGCAGGATGGCCGCGTCATCGACGGTGCCCCCCTCCTCCACTGCCACGAAACGGCAGCGCCACCAGCCGACGGTGTCGGTATGCGAGTTGCCGGTGGGGTACACCACCGTCCCGCGGGCCGACATCAGCAGCAGCCTGAACTCCGGCCCGGCAGCCTCGTCGAGCGCACGGCCCACCGGCTGCGGGTCACCGTCCATCTCGGTATAGATGTCAACGCCCAGCAACTGCGTGTCGGGCGGAAGGACCGGTCGCGGCTGCCAGCGTGGCAGCGGCGACGGCGCAGCCGCCGGCGGCGAGGCCTTCGTCGGGTAGCGCGTGGCGGGCGCCCGGCCAAGGTTCTCGATGATGGCGTCGGCAAAGCCGGAGGTAGAGGTCGCCCGCTCCACGTCGCCCGCCTGGCGCGCCACATCGAGCGTCACCGCTGCGCCTTCCTCGAGCGTGACGAAGACCGCGTCCTCGATCCGTTGGGCCGCCTCCGCCTCGCCAAGGTGCTTGAGCATCATCACCGAGCTGAGGATGAGCGCGGTGGGGTTGATGACGTTCTTGCCGGCGTACTTGGGCGCGGAGCCATGGACGGCCTCGAAGATGGCCACGTCGTCACCGAAGTTGCCCGAGGCCGCAAAGCCCAGGCCGCCGACCAAACCCGACGCGAGGTCGCTGATGATGTCGCCGGCGAGGTTGGTGGTGACGATGACGTCGAACTGCGCTGGGTCCTTGGCCATCTGGTGGGCCACGTTGTCGATGATGAGGTGCTGCGGCTCGATGTCTGGGTACTCGGGGGCCATCTCCTCGAAGACGCGCTGGAAGAGGCCCTCGCTGAGCTTGAGGATGTTCGACTTGGTAGCGCAGGTGACCTTCTTGCGGCCCTCGCGTCGGGCCAGCTCGAAGGCGTAGCGGATGATCTTCTCCGAACCGCGCCGGGTGATGATCTTGAGCGCGATCGCCACGTCGCGCGAGTCCATGTACTCGACGCCGGCGTAGAGGTCCTCGATGTTCTCGCGCACGACGATGAAGTCGATGCCTTCGCCGTCGTAGCGCGTGGGTACGCCGGGGATCTGGCGCGCAGGACGCAGGTTGGCGTAGGTCTCGAAGAGCTTGCGCAAGGTCACGTTGGCCGACTTCTCGCCGAAACCCACGGGAGTGGCCAAGGGGCCCTTCAGCGCCACGCCGGTACGAGCGATGGAATTGGCCGTCTCGCGGGGTACACCCGAGCTGTCACCGGCACGGAAGACCGCCTCGCCGGCGATGGCCTCTTCCCAATCGACAGCGACACCGGTCGCTTCGATGACCCGGCGGGTGGCGGCGGTGATCTCGGGTCCCACCCCGTCGCCGGGGATGAGGGTGACGCGGTGGCTCATGTTTCCTCCGAGGACGAGTTTCGTCGGTACCTGTATGCGGTGGGGGTGCCCGCGGCGCGACGGTTCAGGTGCGACCAGTAGGGCCGACTCGAATGCTACACGCGGTACCCTGCCGATGCCATGCCCGCGACCACGCCCCTGCTCATCGATTGCGACACCGGTATCGACGATGCGCTCGCGCTGCTGTTTGCCGCCGCTTCGAGCGATGCCGAGATCGTCGCTGTGGGCTGTGTGGCCGGCAACGTCGAGCTGCCGCACGTCGTGCGCAACACGCTCGCGGTACTGGCACTCGCGGGGCGCGACGACATCGAGGTGGCCGCCGGTCGGGCGGCACCCATCGCGCGGCCGCTGCGGACTGCGGCAGATACGCACGGTCCCACGGGCCTGGGCTATGCGCTGTTGCCGGAGCCCGCGCGAGGCGTGGGGGGCAGGGACGCGGCCGACCTGTTCATCGACTGCGCCCGGGCCAGGCCCGGTGAGCTGACACTGGTGACGCTGGGGCCGCTCTCGAACGTGGCGGTGGCACTGGAGCGCGCACCCGAGCTGCCACGCCTGCTGCGCCGACTGGTGATGATGGTGGGTGCCTATCGCTCGCCGGGCAACACGGCTCCGACGATGGAGTGGAACGCGGGCGTGGACCCCGAAGCGCTTGGCGCCACCATCAAGGGCTGGGAGGCAGCAGGGGCGGGGGCGCCGCGCCCGGTCGCCTTCGGGCTCGATGTCACCGAGCGCGCCAAGCTCACCCCGGCGCACCTCGAGCGACTGGCCGAGGTCGCGCAAGACGCGAACGACCCCATCGTCCGCTTCGCCAACGAAGCCTTGCGCTTCTACTTCGAGTTCCACAGCCGCTACGACGGCTTCTACGGAGCTTTCATCCACGACGCCCTCGTCCTGGCCGCCGCGCTCGACCCGGGGCTTGCCCGGACGGAGGCGCTGACGGTGGAAGTGGAGCTTGAGGGCCGCTGGACGACGGGCGAGACCGTCACCGATTGGCGCCGGGCCTGGGGCCGGGCGCCCAACCTCGATATCGCCGTGGAGGCCGACAGCGAGGCCTTCTTCGATCGCTTCCTCGATCGACTCGGTCGGCTGGCCGTGGCGCGCCGGCACGACGCCGAGTGACTCACCGGGGCATGGGCGTGTCGGCGACGTGGCTGCGAGCGGGCGGCGGCCTGGTCGCGTTCGGGCTCATCGCCATCGCCGGCATGGCTGCCCTCGCCGGGCTGGACTTCGAGGACGCGCTCGAGCGGTTCACGCTGGTGATGGCGCTGGCCATCCCGGCCGGCATCGCCACCTACGGGCTCATCGAGTACCTGCAGACGCGCCGGCTCGACTCCATCGCGCGCCAGTTCGATACGCGCACGCTGGTGCTGATGCCCGTGGCCATGGCCCTCAATATCGTGCTCGGCACCGCTGTTGCGAGTGCCTTGAAGATCCCCATCTATCTCAATTCGATCGGCACCATCCTGGTGGCGGCGTTGGCCGGGCCCCTGGCCGGCGCCGCGACCGGCTTTCTCACCAACGTCATCTGGACGTACCTGGCGCCGCCACCGTTCGGGAGCCCGTTCGCGGTGCCCTTCGCGGTGGTGGCCGTGGTGGTGGGCCTGCTGGCCGGCACCTTCGCCCGCTGGGGCTGGTTGCGACCGCGTCGCGGCACATCCGGTCGCCGGCTCGCGATCGGCGGCGCGCTCACCATCGGCGCCCTGGTCGTGATGGTCCTCGTGGCGCTGAGCGTTTGGCTGGATGCGGCAGGAGGTGACGGCATCGCGCCCGAGAGCAACGACCGAGCCTTCCTCATCCTGGGCTGGGTCGCGATGTCGCTGGTCGCCGTCACGGCGATCGGGCTGGTGGTGCTGCTGGTGCGCTGGCGCGACCTGGCGGCCGCATACATCCTGCTGGCGGGTGCCATCACCGGCGTCGTGGCCGCGTTCATGGCGGCACCCATCGCCGCCAGCCTCTTCGGTGGTGTGACCGGTTCTGGCGCCGACTTCGTCATCGCGGCCTTCCGCCAGGCCGGCGCAGACCTGCAGCAAGCGGTGCTGGGCCAGAGCCTCATCTCCGATCCGGTCGACAAGGTCGTCACCTACTTCGTGGCGTACCTCATCCTTGGCGCCATGGCCACGCGCACCAAGGCCCGCTTTCCGCAGGGCGAGTACCTGCTCCCGCTAGCCGATGCCGAGGATGACGCTGGACTCCCGGGCTGACCCGAACGCGGCCACCAGCTGGCTTCGGCTCGACCCGCTGACGCGGCTGACCGTGGCGATGGGGACGGTCGTCGCGGCGGTCCTGCTCGGCGGCTTGGTCTGCCCGCTGCTGCTGGCGCTGGTCGCCGTCGTCCTGCCGGCCATGCTCGCAGGTGTGGCGCGCCGGGTGCTCACGACGGGCCTGCTGCTGGCCCTGCCGCTGGCGCTGAGTGCGGCCATCGTCAACCTGCTCTTCGACCCCGGCGGCACGGAGGAGGGCGCGTTGCTGGCAGCGGAAGTGGTGGTGCGCGTGCTGACGATGGCCGGCGCCGCCGTGCTGTTCTACATCACGACGCGCCCGTCGGAGTTGGTGTCAAGTCTCCAACACCACGGCGTCTCGCCGCGCCTGACGTTCGTCGTGCACAACGCCGTGTCCATGATCCCGCGCCTCGCGGAGCGCAGCCAGGAGGTCACCGCGGCCCAGCGTGCACGCGGCCTCGACACGGAGGGCAACTGGCTGCGACGCGCGCGAGGCGTCGCAGCCGTCGCCGCGCCGACCGTGCTCGGCGCCGTGCGCGAAGTGGAGACGCGAACGCTGGCGCTCGAGACTCGCGGCTTCACCCGCCCGGGACCTCGAACGGTGCTGTGGCCGCCACACGACAGCCGCGTCCAGCAGGTCGCGCGTTGGGGCATCGTCCTGGGCGTGGTCGGACTTGGCGTCGTGCGCGCCTTCGGGATGCCCCTGCCGTGCTGAGCCTGGAGGGGGTCTCCTACCGCTACGCCGGCGGCGACCGCGACCGGCTGCACGCGGTCTCTCTCGAGGTGCCTGACGGGCAAGTGACCGGCCTGGTGGGTCCGGCGGAGGCCGGCAAGTCCAGCCTGTGCCTGGTGGCCGGGGGCCTGGCTCCGCGCGTCATCGGGGGTCGGCTGAGCGGCAGCGTGCGTCTCGATGGAGAGGACATCGCCCGCTGGCCGATGCATCGGGTGGCAGAACGCATCACCACCGGTCTACAGGATCCAGCTGGGCAACTGACTTTGGTGGCGGATACCGTCCTGGAAGAAGTGGCCTTTGGACCGGCGAACCTGGGCCTTGGGCGGGACGAAGTCGTGGCACGAGCCGAGGAGGCCTTGCGCCAGGTGGGCAGCAGCGCACTCGCCGGGCGAGATCCACGTCGGCTATCGGGCGGACAGCAGCAACTGGTGGTGCTGGCCGGCCTGGTGGCGATGCGGCCGCGAGTGCTCGTGCTCGACGAGCCGGTCGCCCATCTTGACGCTCGCGGCACGCGTGGGGTACTCGACGCGATCGCCACCATCGCAGCCGCCGGCGCCGCGGTGCTGCTGGCTGAACAGCGCACGGACGCGCTGGCGCAGATCGCTGACAGCCTGGTCGTCGTCGCGGCCGGCAATATCGTCGTGCACGGCTCGGTCGAGGAGGTGCTGGGAGACCCGGCCGTGACCGCGCTGGGGATCGAGGCCCTGCCTGAGCAGCGCCTGCGGCGCCGGCTGGCCGAGGCTGGGCTGGACCCGATGCTGCTGGAGACGCGCCCATGACCGACCTTCGCCTGGACGGGGTCGCCTTCGCCTACCCGGACGGCGTGGGGGCACTGGCAGGCATCGACCTGGCGATCCCGGCGGGACAGTCGCTGGCGCTGATCGGCGCCAACGGCAGCGGCAAGACCACGCTGGCGCGCCACCTGGTCGGACTGCTGCGGCCAGATCGGGGCCGGCTGCTCCTCGATGGTGAGGATGTCGCCGGCTGGCGAGTGGCACAGCTGGCACACGTGGTGGGCCTCTGTTTCCAGCATCCCGAGCGGCAGATCTTCGGCCATGACACCTTCGAGGAAGTCGCCTACGGCCCACGCCACCTGGGCGTGCCCGACGAAGAGGTCGGCGGGCGGGTCATCGACGCGCTCACGGCGGTGGGCCTGGCCGACGCTGTGAACAGCCACCCGGACGACCTTGGCGAGAGTGCCAGGAAGCTCCTGAGCATCGCTTCGGTGCTGGCGATGGAGACGCCGGTGCTGGTGCTCGACGAGCCTACGACGGGTCTCGACGCGCGTGGCCGGGCAGTGGTCGAAGCGCTGGTCGGCCAGCTGCATGCGGCTGGACGCACGGTCATCGCCATCAGCCACGACATGCGCTTCGTGGCCGAGACGTTCGAGCGCGTGGTCCTGCTCGATGCCGGCCGCGTCATCATCGATGGTAGCCCCGCGGAGGTCTTCGCCGAGGCCGCCTGGCCACACCTCCGAGCGGCTGGCCTCGAGCCGCCGGCGGCCGCGGTCATCGGCGCGCGCCTGGGCCTGGGATCGACGCCATCCGAGGAATCGTTAGTGGCGTCGATCGACCATCGGCGTGGAACGTCCCCACATCGCAACCGCGAGGCCACTTGACCGCGCTAGCGTGACTACATGTACGATGCCGCGAGCCAGAGAGGCCGGGACGTCGCCCGCCCGGGTGCGCCTGTCGCCGGCACCAGGGAGGTACGTATCGAATGAACGGGCGTCGCCCCATGCTCGCAGCCAGCGCGCTGCTGGTACTCAGTGTGACCGCAGGCGGGGCCGCAGTCACCGCGCAGGATGAACCCCTCAAGGTCTTCGGCGCTTATGCCACCCAGATCGAAGAGCCGTGGGATGGCGTCATCCACGCCGCGCTCAAGGCCGAGGCTGAAGCCGGCCTCATCGACTACAACTTCGCCGATGACATCGGCTACGCCGGCGACATGGAACTGACGCTGCGCGATGTGGCGGAGATCGAGCAGCCCGACATCATCTTCGGTGACGCCTTCGGCAACGAGGAAGCGGTGCGCGCGGTCGCGGCCGACTATCCCGACATCGCCTTCGTCTTCGGCTCCGGCGGTGGCCCAGCCGATCCCAACTTCAGCGTCTTCGACAACTGGATCCATGAGCCCGCGTACCTCGCCGGCATGCTCGCCGGCGGACTGACCGAGACGGGCGTCGTGGGTGTCGTCGGTGGCGTTCCTGTGCCCGAAGTCAACCGCATCACCAACGCCTTCATCGCCGGCGCCCAGGCGACGAACCCCGAGGTGGAAGCCAAGGTCAGCTTCATCAACAGCTGGTTCGACCCGGCCGCGGCCAAGGAGGCGGCGTTGGCACAGATCGACGCCGGTGCAGACGTGCTCTACGCCGAGCGCTACGGCGTCATCGAAGCGGCGCAGGAGAAGGGCGTACTGGCCATCGGCAACATGAGCGATCAGTCCGAGCTGGCGCCCGAAGCCGTCGTCACCAGCGTGACCTGGAACATGGCTCCCACCGCCCAGTACATCATCGACCAGGTCGCCGGCGGCACCTATACCGCCCAGGACCTCAAGGACTTCAGCATGGTCGGCAAGGGCGGCGCCGCGCTGGCGACCATCAACGCGGACCTCGTGCCCACGGAGTTGCTCGACACCGTCATGGCCAAGGAAGCGGAGATCGTCTCCGGCCTCTTCCGCGTCGACATCAACGAGGCCACCCCGGCGGGGTCCGTCATCCTCGAGTAGCCGGCCTCTTCGGTATCTCAGCGTGACCACTGCCGGCGGCCAGGGCGACCTGGCCGCCGAGCTATGTGGCATCACCAAGCGCTTCGGCGACCTCGTCGCCAATGACACGGTGGACCTTGCCCTGACCAGGGGTGAGGTCCACGCCCTCCTCGGCGAGAACGGCGCCGGCAAGACGACGCTGATGCGCATCCTGTACGGGCTCACCAGCGCCGATGCGGGCAGCATCGCGGTCGACGGCGCTACTGTCGCCATCCACTCCCCTCGCGACGCCATCGCGGTCGGCATCGGCATGGTCACCCAGCACTTCAGCCTCGTGCAGCCGATGACCGTTACCGAGAACGTCGTCCTCGGTCGCGCGTCCGGCGTGCGGCTCGACCTCACTGCCGCACGAGCATCGGTGGAGGAAGCTGCCGACCGCTTCGGCATCGCGGTGCGACCGGATGCGCTGGTGCAGGAACTGTCGGTCGGCGAGCAGCAACGTGTCGAGATCGTCAAGGCCCTCGCGCGTGACTGCCGGGTGCTGATCCTGGACGAACCCACCGCGGTGCTCGTGCCGCAGGAGGTGGAGGCACTCTTCGAAACGCTGCGCCGCCTCGTCGAGGACGGCCTGTCGGTCGTCTTCATCAGCCACAAGTTGGGTGAGGTCCGCGCCATCAGCGACCGCGTCAGCGTGATGCGGCAGGGTCGCATGGTTGGTACGGCAGCAGGCGATACCGACGAGCGCGAGCTGGCCCGCATGATGGTGGGCCGGCCGACCTTCGGCGTCGAGCGCCAGGAGCCACTCTGGCATGACGGCGAGGCACGCCTGCAGGTACGCAGCGTCTCGGCACGTGGCGCCCACGGCCTGGCAGCGCTGCACGACATCGACCTGGAGGTCCACGCCGGCGAGATCGTGGGGGTGGCCGGAGTCAGCGGCAATGGCCAGACCGAGCTGGCCGAGGTGCTGAGCGGCATGCGTCGAGTGACGAACGGGAGCATCGCCGTCGAAGGCCGGGAACTGGCCAACAGTGGTCCCCAGGACGTGATGGCCGCCGGCGTTGGTCGCATCCCGGAAGACCGCCACGCCAGCCTGGTGCTGGACCTGCCGGTTTCGCTCAACTTCATCATGGAGCACATCGACGACTTCGCTCCGGGCGGCCGGCTCGACGGCAAGGCCATCGAGGCCCACGCCATCGATCTCATCGAGCGCTACCAGATCAAGGCGCGACCCAGCGATCGGGTGGCCACGCTCTCCGGCGGCAACATCCAGAAAGTGTTGCTGGCACGCGTGCTGTCGCGTGAACCGCACGTCATCATCGTCTCGCAGCCTACCCGCGGTCTCGACGTCGGTGCCAGCGAGTACGTTCGCGCGGAGCTGCTGGCGCGGCGCAGCAAGGGCGCGGCGATCTTGCTCATGTCGGAAGACCTCGACGAGCTGGTGGGCCTGTCCGACCGCATCGTCGTGCTGTACGAGGGACGCGTGGTGGGCCGGCTTGATGCGGCCGATGCAGATCGCGAGCGATTGGGCATGCTGATGGCTGGCCGCGGCCAGGCCGCAGACGATCCTGGCGCGTTCGGGCTCGGGAGCGCGCGATGACGCTCGAGGCGCGACGCGTGGTCGAGACTCGCCTGGGCCGGGCGGGCGTGATCGCGGTCGGCGCCATCGTCGCCATCCTCGCCGTCACCGGCGGGGCCTTCGTCATCGCGGGTGCCAACCCGCTCGATGCCTACTACGCCTACTTCGTCGCGCCGCTGACGCGAGAGTTCACGCTGTTGGAGGTGCTCAACAAGGCCACCCCCATCCTCTTGACGGGCACCGCGGTGGCCATCGCCTTCCGCGCCGGCTACTGGAACATCGGCGTCGAGGGTCAGCTGTTGATGGGCGCTGTGGCCGCCGCCGGCATCGGCCAGGTGGTCGAAGGCTGGCCGGCGCTGCTAGTGCTGCCAGCCATGATCGCCGCCGGCGCGCTGGCCGGTGCCGCGTGGGCACTGGTGCCGGCGCTGTTGCGGGTGCGATTGGGGATCGATGAGGTCGTGACCACGCTACTGCTCAATCCGGTCGCGTTGCTCATCGTACAGGCGCTGCTCCACGGGCCATGGAAGAATCCCGAAACCGGGTTCCCGGAGTCACCGCGGATCGCACAGGCAGCCGAGTTCCCGGCGCTCTCGGAGTTCATCCCGCTCATCGGCAAGTCCCGCCTGCACCTCGGCTTCGTCATCGGCATCGTGCTCATCGTCATCGCCTGGTACGTCCTCAGCCGCACGGCCACGGGCCTCCGCGTGCGCGCGGTGGGGCTCTCTCCACACGGAGCGCGCTTCGCCGGCGTCAAGGTCGAGCGGACGCTGCTGCGCGTGGCTCTCGTCAGCGGCGCCATCGCCGGTATCGCTGGCGTGTCAGAGGTAGCCGGCATCCAGTTCCGATTGACCGAGGGCGTCTCGCCCGGCTTCGGCTACACCGGCATCGTGGTGGCCATGCTGGGCGGGCTGACCATGCCTGGCGTGTTGCTGGCGGGCTTGCTGCTCGGCGACGTGAGCGTTGGTGCCTCGTCCGCCGTGCGCAGCCTGCAGATCCCCAGTCAGCTGGGCGACGTGGTGCAGGGCACCATGCTGCTTGTCGTCATCGGCGCCGTGGCCATCTATCGCTGGCGCGCCAGCCGCGAGGATGAACGGCCGCCGGACGAGGGTGAACCCTCACCCGGTGAGCCCGAGGGATTGCCGCCGTCGGAGACGTCACCCACATGACGTTCTTCGCCGACATCATCGCCGCCACCTTCCGCAACGCTACGCCGCTGGTCTACGGCACGGTGGGTGAGACCTACACCGAGCGCGCCGGCATCCTGAACCTGGGGATCGAGGGCACGATGTACGCGGGCGCCTTCTTCGGGTTTGCCACCGCCTACTACACCGGCGATCCTCTGCTGGGCCTGCTGGGCGCCATCGTGGTCGGACTCATCGCCGGGGCCCTGATGGGATCGCTGACGGTGACACTGGGCGCCAACCAGCACGTCAGCGGCTTGGGGTTGACGATCGTGCTCATCGGCATCAGCGAGTTCACCAACCGCTTGATGTTCAGCGGTGGCGCACTGGCGCGCATCGAACCCATGCCATTGTGGGACCCACTGGCCGGACTGGGCCCCCTCGGCACCATCGCCCATCAATACGGCTTGACCTACCTGGCCTTCCTGGTGGTGGCCCCGGTTGCCTGGTGGGTGCTGATGAAGACGCCGCTGGGTCTGTCCATCCGCGCGGTGGGCGAGAACCCAGAGGCGGCGGACGTGGCCGGCATCAACGTCTTCCGCATCCGCTACATCGCGCTCATGATCGGCGGCGCCTTGATGGCTGTCGGTGGCGCCTTCATCACGCTGGCCATGCTGGGCACGTTCACGCTCGACATCATCGCCGGCCGCGGCTGGGTGGTCATCGCCCTGGTCATCTTCGGCCGCTGGCGTATCTTCCGTGGCGTGCTGGGCGCTCTCGTCTTCGCCGCCGTCTACTCGCTGGGCCTGCGGCTGCATATCACGCCCGGCTTCGAGGGCATCCCCAACGAGATCATGCTGGCGCTGCCGTACGTCATCGTGATCGTGGCGCTGGCGCTGTCGGGCCGCAACGTGCCCTATCCAGGCGCCTATCTACGACCGTACCGACGATCCTGAGCGAGCAACACACAGAGGAGGAGACATGGACGACGGGGCATTCATGAAGATCGCCATCGACGAGGGGGCACAGGGGCTGGCCGAAGGAGGCGTGCCGGTGGGCGCGGCTCTCGTGGCCGAGGGCAAGGTGCTGGGCTCCGGCCACAACCGCCGCGTGCAGCAGGGCAGCGTCATCCGCCATGGTGAGACCGACTGCCTCGAGAACATCGGCCGCCTGCACGCATCGGTCTACAGGCGCGCCACCATGTACACCACACTCTCTCCCTGCGACATGTGCACAGGCGCCATCTTGCTCTACGGCATCCCGCGCGTCGTCATCGGCGAGAACGAGACCTTCATGGGCGGCGAAGACTACCTGCGCTCACGCGGCGTGGAGGTCGTCAACCTGGATTCGCCCGAGTGCAAGACACTCATGGCCGAGTTCATCGCGCGCTACCCAGATGTCTGGAACGAGGACATCGGCGAGGAGTAGCTCGGCCCGCACCGCAGGGAAGATGAACGACCGACCAGCGACCGGGCTGCGCCTCGAGGACATCGGCACCATCCTCGCGATGGAGGACGAGCTGGCCCGCAACGCCGCCATCACACGCGGCTATCACGCGCTTTCCGAGGCGATGGCGGCGATCCTCGGTCGCGAGCACGTCAACTGGCTGACCTTCGGCCAGTGGGCCAGTTCCGAGGCACGACGCTCGATGCTCGGTGCCTCCATCTCCAGACCGCTGAGACGACTGCTCATCGATGACGTCCGTGCCGCCGTCGCAGCCGGCAACGCGGCGGTGTTCGGTGACGTGGCGCCTGTACCAGGACCCGCAGATCGCAGCGAGCATGGACCTGCGCCAGGCGTTTCGCAGCTATGCCGATGCCCTCTTGCTGGCCGCACCCGCTCGCCCCGACCGGTCAGCGCAAGCGTGCCGCGCCCAGCGCATGCTCGTGGCCGACGTCTCGGTGGGCGCGCACGAACAGATGGTGGCCGATCCGTTCATCAAGGCTGCCATCCCGGGCGGCTCGATCCTGGCGGTGGTGGCGACCAGCCACCTTGGCCTGCACCTCCCCGACGGGGTCGTGCAGCTTGACGAGGACGTGCCTCGGCCAACCTACCTCGATGGGCGCGACTTCCCGACCGACTTGCAGACCTTGCACGACCCGGAGCTCATCGAACTGGCAGATCGCTTCGGACAGGATCACGACTCGGTGGTGCATAGCGATGCGCCCGACTGGGAGTCCTACCACGAGCGCATGGGCTACATCTTCACGCTGCTACGGGCTTACCAGTGCGATGTCGCGCTCTTCGAACTGCCGCCGGGAACGCCCGGCGGGGAGTAGGCCTCGCGAGCAGCACCAGCGGTCGGTTCCTCCCGCCGAGGATCCAGCCCCGACCGACGGTCGCGGCGGTAAGCTTGGGCATCGCGTGCGAGGCGAGTGACTAGTCCTTCGGCTCGCGGTCGAGGGCGGCTTGGATCTGCGCCTCGGTCTCGGGATCGAGTGTCGTCTGGTACACCTTGCCGTGGAAGGGCTCGAGAGCACCCACGACAGCTGACGGAGAGGCTGCGCTGCCGAGCACGAAGAGCGCCGACGTGTTCTCGGACAGGTCCTCGGTGACGTCCTTCACCAAGCGCTTGTCGACGTTGTGATGGAAGGCGCGGCCGATGAAGCCACCGGCAGCGGCGCCGATCGCCAAACCCCCGATGGGGAAGAAGACAAGCCCGATGAGCAGCCCTAGCGCGCCACCGATGATGGCGCCGCTCGCGGTAGTGGAGTCGACACCGTGGTGGACATGGATCTTGCCGTCGGCGTCCTTCTCCACGACAGCCATGTCCTCGATGTTGGCCGCGTGCGCCTTACTGAGGCCCTTGAGCCGTTCGGCCGCCTGGCCGGCGGTCTCACGCGCGCCGAAAGTGATGACCAGGAGTTGACCCATGTGTTGCCCTCCACTGTGGACTAGACCAGGAGTGTACGACGTCCCCGGCTGAGAACGTCGAGCTATGTCCGCTCCAGGACCACCTCGTTGACGGAGCCTTCCACGATGGTCCAGGCCCGAACCTCCGGCGGCTCGGCCGCGAAGGACGCCAGCACATAGACCGCATCGGGATAGGCGGCAAGGCCGATGTCGGTCGGCGATGGGTATGGCGGAGAGGCCACGTGTGAGTGGACGATGCCCCACACCACCTCGTCGGCGTCGTCGATCTCGAGCATCACCCGTAGCAGCTCTCCACTATCCATGAGGTAGCGGTAGGGCGAGGCGGCGACGTTGCGCAGGCTCACGAAACGTGAGGGCACGCCACCGTCCTCGGCGGTGCGGTTGGAGACGAGCACACCACAGCCCTCGTTGGGCAGCGCCCCGCGTAGCCAGTCGACAAGCTCGCCGCGGATCGACGGCGGGAGCGACGCCGATGCCGGGACCCAGGGCGCACGCCCGCCCCGCCCGCCGGACGAAGCGCCACTGGCAGCGGCCCGCTGCCAGGCTGCGACGTCGGGCACGACCGCGCTGTCCCCGGCCACGGCCGGCTCATCGGCTGAGGACAGGACCTCCGCTGCGCGATCCCTATCCCGCTCGTCGTTCACCACAGGTTCAGGCTGTCGATCTCGTCCTCGTCGGCATCGAGGTCGCGCGTCCAGATATCCTCGCTGAGGTACTTCCAGCCGCCGTCGGCCAGCAGCGCCACGATGGTGCCCCGTTCCATCTCCCGTGCCAGCTGCTTGGCGGCCACCATCACCGCGCCGCAGGAGACGCCGGCGAAGATGCCCTCTTTCTCGGTGAGTTCACGGAGCGACCCGATGGCGTCGGTGTTGGAGACCAGGAACTTGCCGTCGATGGCGGTGGGGTCGAAGATCTCGGGGATGAAGCCCTCGTCGAGCGAGCGCAGTCCCTGTAGCCGCTCGCCGGGCAGTGGCTCGGCCGCATAGATGCGCACGTCGGGGTTGTGTCGCCGCAGGCGACGGCCCACGCCCATGAGCGTCCCGCCGGTGCCCAGCCCGGCCACGAACGCGTCTACCTCGGGACAGTCGGCGATGATCTCCTCGGCGGTCGTCTCCTCGTGGGCCCGCGGGTTGGCAGGGTTGCCGTACTGGTACGGCATGACGAAGCGGCTGTCCTTCTCAACGAGGTGCTTGGCCAGGGCCACCGCCCCGTTGGAGCCCAGTTGTCCGGGCGAATCGATGACCTCCGCACCGAAGAGCGCCAGCAGCTGGCGCCGCTCCATGGTCACGTTGTCCGGCACCACCACGGCCACGCGGTAACCCTTGCGGCGCGCGATCATGGCCAAGCCGATGCCGGTATTGCCGCTGGTGGGCTCGATGATGATGGAGTCGGGCTGGAGGCGACCGGAAGCCTCCAGGTCCTCCATGAGGTACTTGGCCACGCGGTCCTTGACGGACCCGGTCGGGTTCATGAACTCGAGCTTCACGTACAGCCGCACGTTGGGGTTGGGGCAGACGTTGGGCACCTCGACCAGCGGCGTGAAGCCGATGGCGTCGACGATCGAGGGGAAGCGCCCGCCGTGGCGCGCGTGGCCTCCGTGGGCATGCGGACGCAGCGCGTCGATCTCTGTCCCCGACTGTCGTTCCGTCGTCGGATCCACGACGAGCTGACCTCGCTAGCGACCCCCGGCCATGGCCGGCAGCAGGATGACCTCGTCACTTTCCCCGATCGGGGTCGCCAGCTCCTGCTCATAGCGCACGTCGCGTCCGTTGACGTAGACGTTGACGAAGCGGTTGAGCGTGCCGTCAGCGGTGAAGACCTGCTCGCGCAGGCCGGGGAACTGCTCGAGCAGTGACGCGAGGGCCTCGCCCACCGTGGCGCCGGTGACCTCGACCTTCTTCTGGTTGCCGGCCTGCCCGCGCAGCACCGGCGGGATCCGGACCGCAGTCATGCGTTCACCTCCGTCCTGGCAGCTGAAGTGGTGGGTAGTGCGAAGACGCCGTCAGCGGCCGGTTCGACGAGCTCGCCGTCGCCGCAGGCCGGGCACTTGGGGTCGCGTCGCAGCTGGAGCTCGCTGAAGGCTCCGTCGAGCGCGTCGTAGATGAGCAGGCGGCCCGCGAGCGAGTCGCCGATGTCGAGCAGCACCTTGATGCCCTCGGTGGCCTGCAGCAGGCCCATCACGCCGGGGACGACACCGAGGACGCCGGCCACGGAGCAACCCGGTGCCAGCTCGGGCGGCGGGGGCGTGGGGTACAGACAGCGGTAGCAGGGTCCGTCGTACGGCTTGAAGACCGTCAGCTGGCCCTCGAAGCGGAAGACCGACGCGTGCACCACCGGGATGCCGGCAGCCACGGCGGCATCGTTGAGGACGTAGCGCGTTTCGAACGTGTCGGTCCCATCGAAGACGAGATCGTAGCCTGCGATCAGCTCCGCGACGTTGTCTGGGCCCAGCATGACCTCGTGGGGAAGGACCTTCACATCGGGATTGAGTTCGCTGATGGTCATGGCCGCCGACTCGACCTTGCGCATGCCCACGCGGTCGGTGCGGTGGATGACCTGTCGCTGCAGGTTGGAGGCGTCCACCACGTCGAAGTCGACGATGCCGATGGTGCCGACACCGGCCGCGGCCAGGTACAGCATGGCCGGTGAGCCCAGACCGCCGGCACCGACGAAGAGCACCCTCGAGTCGAGCAGCCGGACTTGGCCCTCGGCTCCGACCTCGGGGATGAGAAGGTGGCGCGAGTAGCGCGACTTCTGCTCCGGGGTCAGCACGGTGGGCTGGACCCAGGCACGGCCCTCGGCCTTCCAGGCCTGGAACCCACCCCGCATGGAGGTGACATCGGTGTAGCCCATCTGCTGCAACGTCTGACTCACGAAGAGCGAACGGATGCCGCTGGCGCAATAGACCACGATCGGCAGGGAGCGGTCGGGCGCGATGCCTTCGATCTCTTGCTCGATGTAGGACTTGGAGACATGGCGGGCACCGCTGACGTGACCTTGCTCCCACTCGCTCCCCTCGCGGACGTCGAGGAGGGTGGCGCCACGTTCGGCGGCCAGCTCGGCCTGGGCCGTGGTCACCTCGGGTACCTGCTCACGCGCCTCGCGCAAGAGGTCTCGGTATGACTTGCTCATCGGGAGTGTGGCTCCATGATGGATCGACTCGGGCAGTCGAGGTGGCGAAGTGGGTCGGTCGTCAGTGGCCGGCGTCGGTGGTCGTGTCGCGGTGGCGCCCCTCCAGCGCACGCTGCATCGTATCGAGGGAGAGGAGCGCGCACTTCAGGCGCGCCGGGCTCGATCTCGATACCCAGGAGGTCGAGGACGTCCTGGTTTCGCATCGCCTCGACCTCGGTCACCGGACGACCCTTGACCTCGTCGGTAAGCAAGGACGCGGAGGCTTGGCTGATGGCGCAGCCCCGGCCGGTGAAGGCGACGTCGCTGATGTTCCCGGCCGCGTCGACGGTCAGCATCATCGTGATGCGGTCGCCGCAGAGCGGGTTGTGGCCTTCGTGGACGGCGTCAGGCGCGTCCAGTGTGCCGAAGTTGTGGGGCTCGCGGTAGTGCTCGAGGATCTCGTCGCGGTAGAGGTCATCCATGGGAGAGTGCAGGGTACTCGATGTGGTCGTGGTTCTCTACGACGGGCTGCCGGCAGGGGCCGGAGCTCGCCCGAAGATGCGTTGGACACCGCGCAGTGCGGTGGCCAGGCGGTCGATATCGTCGCTGCCGCTATAGACGCCGAAGGACGCGCGACAGGTGGCAGTCTCACCCAGTCGCTCGTGCAACGGCTGCGTACAGTGGTGGCCGGCGCGGATGGCGATGGCCTCACGGTCGAGGAGCGTAGCGACGTCGTGGGCGTGCGCCTGTGGCAGGGTGAAGGTGACGATGCCGGCCCGATCGGCGGCCTCCGCAGGGCCGTGGATCTGGATCCCCGGCACCTCCCGGGGCAGTAGCTCGAGCGCGTACGCGGTGAGCATCTCCTCGTGGGCCGCCACCCGGTCCATGCCGAGGTCGGTGAGGTAGTCGACCGCGGCGCCGAGCCCGATGGCGGCGGACACATCGGGCGTACCGGCTTCGAACTTGTGGGGGATGTCGTTGAAGGTCGTGTGTCGCAGGTGGACCGAGTTGACCATCTCGCCACCGCTGAGGAACGGCGGCATCTCCTCGAGCAGGTCGGCTCGTGCCCACAGTGCGCCGGAGCCAGCGGGACCCAGCACCTTGTGGCCGGAGAAGACGTAGAAGTCGGCACCCATGTCCTGCACGTCGACGGCCATGTGGGGCACGGCCTGCGCGCCATCGACGAGCACCAGGGCGCCGACATCGTGTGCCTGCGCCACCATCTGCGCGACCGGGAGGACGGTGCCGAGGGTGTTGGACTTGTGGGTGAAGGCGACCAGCTTGGGACGGGTCCGCAGCAGTACCTCCCAGGAATCCATGATCGAGCCGGCCCTGGGCATCGAAGGGCACGAATTCGAGATCGGCGTCCTTCTCCTGTGCCAGCAGCTGCCAGGGCACCAGGTTGGAGTGGTGCTCCAGCTCAGTCAGCACGATGGCGTCGGCACGACCGATGTTGCGCCTGCCCCAGGCGTAGGCCACCAGGTTGATGGCCTCAGTGGCGTTACGGACGAAGACGATCTCGCGCGGGTCGGGTGCGTTGATGAAGCGGGCCACCTTCTCGCGTGCACCCTCGTAGGCCGCCGTGGCCTCCTCGCCGATGGTGTAGATGCCGCGATGGACGTTGGCGCTATAGCGACGGTTGTAGCCGTCGACCGCCTCGGACACCACGCGCGGCTTCAGGGCCGTGGCAGCACTATCGAGGTAGTCCAGGCGCTGGCCATGGAACTCCCGCTCGAAGATGGGGAAGTCGCGTCGGATGACCTCGGGGTCCAGGGGAGTCGTGGTGTTCATCGGTCAGGTGTCAGCGTGGCGGCCGGGCGGACAGTCGCATCGGACCGGCTAATCCCGCAACTGCTCGAGCCGCTCGACCTCGGGATCCTCGTCGATCTCAGCGATATCGAAGCCGGCCTCGGCCAGGATGGGGGCGTAGCCCTCGTCCTCCAGGCGCAGCGCCAGGTCCTTGCCGCCCGAGGTGATGATCTGTCCATGTGCCAGCACGTGCACGTAGTCGGGCTGGATGTAGTTGAGCAGGCGCTGGTAGTGCGTGATCAGCAGCACGCCCAGGTCGGGGTTGAGCTGGGCATTGACGCCCTCAGCCACGATTCGCAGTGCATCGATGTCGAGGCCCGAGTCGGTCTCGTCGAGGATCGCGAACTCCGGCTCGAGGATGGCCATCTGGAGCATCTCGAGGCGCTTCTTCTCGCCGCCCGAGAAGCCCTCATTGACGTAGCGCCCGGCGAACGAATCATCGAGGTGGAGCAGGTCCATCTTCTCGCGCAGGAGCTTGCGGAACTCGCCCATCTTGATGCCGCCACGGGTGGCGTCGGAGGAATCGACATCGCTGTCGCTCACATGCAGGCCGCGTCGGCGCGCGTTCAGCGCGGTACGCAGGAACGAGGCCACCGACAGCCCCGGTACGGCGGTTGGGTACTGGAAAGCCAGGAACAGGCCCAGGCGTGCGCGCTTGTCCGGGCTGAGGCTCAGCAGGTCGATGCCCTTCCAGATGACCTCGCCACTGGTGACCTCGTAGGCGGGGTGGCCCATGAGCGCATAGGCCAGTGTGGTCTTGCCAGAGCCGTTGCGGCCCATGATGGCGTGCACCTCACCCTTGCGGATCTCCAGGTCGATGCCGCGCAAGATCTCGACGTCGCGGCTGGCGACGGGCACGACATGGAGGTCGCGGATGACCAGCTCGCGGTCGTTGGCCGCGGCCTCGGGTGCGGTGGTGCCGGGCAGAGTAGCGGTGTCGTTGGTCATGGCTGGGCGACTGGCTCCTTGATGGGTCGCTCTGAGAGCGGCTGGATGGCCACGAGGGCCGGTTGGGGATGGGCAGGGTGGCCGAGCCGCGGCTCGGCGAGTTCCTCGAGGGTCATGGAGTCGAGGGCAACCACGATGGCGTCTCGGACGCGCAGCCACAGCTGCTCGACGTTGCAGAAGCCGGCACGCTGGCACGCCTCTGCGTGGTGTGGGTCATCGCTGGCGCAGATCATGGGCGCGATGGGCCCTTCGAGCGCGGTGATCACCTCGCTCATGCGGATGGCCGCAGGTGACCTCGACAGCTCGTAACCGCCGCGTGCGCCGCGAGTGCTGGTGACCAGGTCCGCTTCGCGCAGGCTCACCACCAGTTGCTCCAGGTACGGACGCGGCAGGGACTCGTGGTCGGCCATCTCCGACAGGCTCACGGGGCCACTGCCGTGGTGGCGGGCAAGCTCGACCATGAGGCGGACGCCGTACTCGCCGCGCGTGGAGAAATGGAGGGCTCCCGAGCTCGGGACAGTAGTGCGCACGCTGGTCTGACCGGTCTCCTCGTCAGCGGTGCCGCCTTGGTTGGCGCTTGGACGTGCGGCACCGTCAATTCCGACTTATTTCGTCAGGATTGAGTCTAGCCCCGCCGCTCCCAGGCGTCAACGACACCCGAAGTGCAGCCACGTGGGCCGAGATGACCACGCTGGCGTGAGGCGGCGAGATGGCGAGACGGCGAGGTGCGCCGCCAGAGTCTGGCTACGCCGGCTGGACCGGCGACCGCCCCTGCTGCTGGGGGCGCTGGGTGACCTTGATCTCGTGGCGACGACCGGAGCGGCCGTCGATGACCGCGCGCAGCGTGACCTGACCCTCACCCGGGATGGCGATGGGGATGTTGAAGGCCATCGGCACCAGCATGTCCATGCCAGCCATGCCCGGGGGCCGCCCAGTCGAGAGCTTGGCCTCGAAGCCGATCAGGCGCGCGTCATCGTGCAACAGCTCGATGGCCACCGTGTGCTGGTCGTCGGTGTAGGCGAAGGGGATGCGAACGCCTAGCGCGATGCCCAGCATCATCCGATGCGGGAACTGTGGCGGCTGGATGCGATCCCAGCTGCCGCCCATGAGGTAGAGCTTGCCATTGACGACCTCGGCGCGATCGGCCACCAGCAGGTAGTCGACCTCCGGCATCCGTCGCAACGTGGCCTCGGCAGCCTCG
Organism: uncultured Chloroflexia bacterium; assembly: GCA_963724095.1. Taxonomy (GTDB): domain Bacteria; phylum Chloroflexota; class Limnocylindria; order Limnocylindrales; family CSP1-4; genus JAFMJV01. The sequence continues at coordinate 560,923 of CAVRTH010000019.1, read as the reverse complement.
AGGGCGCCCGCGAGCTGGTCCGGCGTGCCGGTCCCCTCGGGTGCGCCGTTGGTCTCGGACGCGTCTTCGGTGTCGTGCTCGTCGTTGTCCTTGATGGGGTCGGTCACAGTCGCGGGTCGTCCTCTCCGAGTGAGAAGGGTGGGTAGCGATCGACCATCAGCAGCACGTAGGCGCTCACGCGCAGCTGCCAGCGGTAGAAGCCACCGACCAGGGTGTAGATGATGTCGGCCTGTCGGCCGAGGAACAGTACGGGCACCCAAACGACGAGCATCAGGAACCAGACCAGGATCGCGAGGAGCCACAGGATGATGAGGTGGGGGATGAGCAGGATGGCACGCACCAACTGGCCGATGAGCGGGATGCCCCAGAGCCGGTTGATGCGCACGCCCTCGTCGAAACGCACGCTCACCGGATGTTCCTCACCCGAGAGCGAGAACGGCGGATACGTCGGCGTCATCAGCAGCAGGTACGCGGTCACACGCAGGTTGTAGCCCAGGAGACCACCGATCCAACGGTAGCCCCAGCCGGGGAAGCGGCCCAGGATCAGGACCGGGATCCAGGCCACAAGGATCTGGATGGCGGCCACGATGGCCAGGAGCATGATCACGATGAAGTGCGGGATGGCCAGGACCCAGCGGATCAGCTGCCCGACGATGGGGATACCCCAGGCACGATTGATCCCCGCCTCCCGGTCGTAGGAGACGTTGACGGGGTAAGCGTCCGGCGCGAGCGGGTAGGCGGGCGGCGGCTGCCACATCGGCTGCGGCGCACCATACGGGCCCTGTTGTCCACCGTAGCCCGGCGGGGGCGGCTGACTCCCTGGCGGTGGCGGCTGGCCCCAGGGATCCTGTGAGGGTGGCCCATAGCCGGGCGGTGGTGGTGGCGCGTAGCCGGGTGGCGGCCCATAGCCGGGCGGTGGCGCGTAGCCAGGCGGAGGCTCTTGCCCCTGCGGCTGCTGGTAGGCACCGGCCGCGCGCGGATCCTGCGGCGTCGCGGGGCCCTGGGAATCCCACGTCATGTCACAACCTCATCGATGGATGACAGGCTGGCCACAGCGTACACGCAACCCGACCCCGGCGACATGGGTACGGATCGCCGTCGCGGCCCGCGACCGACCTACAGGCCGAAGCGCCCAAAGGCTTCCCCCGCCAGTACGCGGCCGATGGCCAGCGAAGATGTCGCCGCCGGCGACGGCGCATTGAAGACGTGCAGGACCCGGTCCGAGCCACCCAGCAGGAAGTCATCGACCATGGAGCCATCGCGCTGCAGCGCCTGAGCCCGCACGCCCGAGGGACCGAAGACAAGGTGATCGGAGCTCAGTGCGGGTACGAACCGGCGCAGATCCTCGAGGAAGGCGCGCTTGTACCAGTCGCGCCACATCTCCTCGACGCCCGACCGCCAGAACCTGCGTGCCAGCTTGCGAAAGCCCGGGTAGGTGAGGGTTTCAGCCAGGTCGCGCAGTGACACATCGAGCCGACCGTAGCCCTCACGAGAGGTGGCCAGGACCGCGTTGGGGCCAGCCAGCACGCTGCCGTCGATGCGCTTGGTGAGGTGCATCCCGAGGAACGGGAGCTGCGGGTCAGGCACCGGATAGATGAGCCCGCGCACCAGGTGCTCTGCCTCAGGCTTCAAGGTGTAGTAGTCACCGCGAAAGGGCACGATGCGCGGCGGCTCCTCGTCGACGTCGTCTGTCATGGCCGCCACTCGGTCGGCCTGCAGCCCGGCACAAGCGATGACTCGACGAGCTACCAGGTCGCCACGAGGGGTGCCCAGGACGATCTCGTCACCTCGTCGCCTGATGGAGGTCACACCGCGACGCGTCTCCACGACCCCGCCGCGCTCGACTACATCGTGGGCGATAGCGTGCGCAACGGCGAGGAAGTCGACGACGCCGGAGCCGGGACTCCACAGCGCCTTGATGCCCGACGCGTGCGGCTCCAGTTCGCGGATGCGCTCGGGCCCGACCTCCTCCAGCCCGGGCACGTCGTTGGCCAGCGCCCGCTGCTTGAGGGCCTCGAAGCGACCCAGCTCGGACTCGTCGAGCGCGATGACCAGCTTGCCGCAGCGCTCGACGGACACGCCGCGTGCCCGACAGTACGCCTCCATGTCGGCCTTGCCTTCGTGACACAGGCGTGCCTTGAGCGAGCCCGGCCGGTAGTAGAGCCCGGCGTGCAGGACGCCGCTGTTGTGGCCGGTCTGGTGGGATGCGACCGTGGCCTCCTTCTCCAGGACGACGATGGCGAGGTCGGGCTTGCGCTGCAGCAAGCGCAAGGCGGTCGCCAGACCCACGATACCGGCACCGATGATGACGACATCGGCACGCTCGCGGAGGCGATCACTCACAAGCCACTCCACTCACGCACGGCACGAGCCAGCGCGGAGTTGTCGTCGTCAGCGTGACCGCGGGCGACCAGCCCGGCCTCGATCTGGGCCGCCAGCGCCGAGACCGGCAACGCCGCACCCACGGCGCGCGCCTGCGCCAGGGCGATGGTGAGGTCCTTCAGGTGCAGAGCGATGCGGAACCCGAGCGGGTAGTCGTTGTCGATCATACGACCACTGCGGTTCTGCAGAACCCATGACCCGGCTGCGCCACCCGCCAGCGCGGCCACGACCTTCTCGGCATCCAGACCCGACTTCATGGCCAACACCATGCCTTCGGCGACACCGAGATAGACGCCGCACAGGATCACCTGGTTGACGGCCTTGGTGGCCTGGCCGGCGCCGACCGGGCCCATGTGCGTGATCGTGGAACCCATGGCCTCGAGCACGGGGGTGGCCCGCGCGACGTCGTCGTCCGCACCCCCGACCATGATCGTCAGCGTGCCCTTTTCGGCGCCCTCCGAACCGCCGGAGACCGGCGCATCGACGAAACCGACGCCCGCAGCAGCCGATCGCGCCGCGAACTCGCGGGTGGCAGCAGGAGCGATGGTGGAACAGTCGACGACCAGCGCACCTTCAGCCAGACCCTCGGCCAGTCCGTGCTCACCGAACAGGACGGCCTCCACGTCAGGCGTGTCGGACACGCAGATGACCACGATGTCGCTGGCGGCCGCCACGGCCGCGGGATCGGCCGCCTCGAACGCACCAGCGGCGATCGCCACGGAAGCACGCCCCGGCGTGCGGTTCCACACCGTAAGCGGGAAGCCTGCACGTGCCACGTTCGCGGCCATGGCGGCACCCATGGTGCCCATGCCGCAGAAACCGACTCGCATCGTCATCGACGATCTCCTCCTTCGACGAGGGCCCCGCCGTTCCCGACGAGGCCCTCGCTATCAGCACGATCGGACGCTGGCCGCCCGGCCCGGCTGCGTCAGCGGCTGCTGCCGAAGATCCGCAACATGAAGATGAAAAGGTTGACGAAGTCGAGGTACAGCGCCAGCGCTCCCAGCACCGTGGCGGAGTCCTTGTTGATGTTGGGCATGGAGCCGTTCTTCAGCCGCTGCACATCCCAGGCGGTGATGCCGGTGAACAGGAGCACGCCGACGATACCGATCAGCAGGTTGGCCATGGAGTTGCCGGGGAAGAAGAAGATCTGGACGAACATCACCACGATCAGCCCGAGCAGCCCCATGAACAGGAGGCCTTGCAGGCTGGTCAGATCGCGTTTGGTGACCACGCCATAGAGAGCGGCGCCACCGAAGACCGCGGACGCGCCGGCGAAGGCAGAAACCACGCCCGAGACACCGATGGACGGCAGGTAGGCCAGCACGATGACGCCCAGGACCAGGCCCATCGTCAGGGCATAGACGAAGAACAGCGCCAGCGCTACGGCCGATGAGATGCGCGTGATGGCGAAGTTGATGACCATCACCAACCCCAGCTGGCCGATGAGCAGGAGGAAGACCCAGTCGGTGACCGTCTCCCGCAGGCCTTCGTTGTTCATCACGAACCAGGCCGCGATGGCCGAAAGCAGGACGCCCGCGAACATCCACACGAAGCTGCCCGTGAGGAAGCCCTCACGCGGCGGGCTCGATACGATGACCCCGTCGCGGGTCAGCGTATTGGGAGTGGCGGCGCCCTGGTTCGACACCTGACCGGGTGCCTGGCTGCGGTTGTTTGGGTCGTTATCGCGGGATTGCACGATCGTCTGTTCCTTTCGAGGTCGCCCACGGGCGGGCGGATCGGCTCACAATTCTAGCGAGAGCGGCCCTGGGCGCCCGGAGACGGCGGCTAGCCGCGCAGCGCGGTGGTCGTGCCTCCGCCGGCCTGCTCGGCCAGCCGCGCCAGGACCCACAGCAGGTCGGCCAGGCGATTGAGGTATGGCATCAGCCAGGCGCCCGGGACGAGACGTTCGTGATCGAGCGCGATGACGCGGCGCTCAGCTCGACGGATGACGGTACGGCTCACCTCGAGCGCGGCTGACAAGCGGTCGGCGCCAGGAACGACGAACTCGCGTGGCATCTCCATGCGCGCACTCGGCATCATGCAGCATCTGCTCGAGACCACTGAGCATGGCCTCGTCCACACGCGTCTCGCCATCTCGCAGGCGGTCCCAGGCATCAGGATTGGTGGCCAGCTCGGACCCGGCGACGAAGAGGTCTCGCTGCAGCTTCAGCAACGTGTCCCCCAGGCCCGCGATGGTTCCCGGAAGCGTCCCCGAGGCCGTCAGCACCGCCACTTCTGCGCGCGCCAGGCCCAGGCAGGCGACGGCCTCGTCGATGGTGCCGTAGGCCTCCGCGCGAGCGTCGTCCTTGGTGATCCGGCCGCCGTAGAGCAGCCCCGTCGTGCCGTCGTCGCCCCTGCCGGTGGCGACAGCACTGCCGGCGATGGCTTCGCGGCGCCCACGAAGGTCAGCGGCGCTCATGCGATCCGCCGTCACGGTTCCTGTTACCAGGTCAAGCCAGCGTCGCGGGGATCCCAACGCTCGGCCAGCAAGGTGACCTTGACGTCGTGGCCTTCGGCCTCTTCGGCAGCCTCCTTGACCTGCTGGATCATGGAACCGGCGTAGGGGCAGAAGGGCGTCGTCAGGATCATCTTGATCTCGCTCTCCTCGTCTCCGAGGATGACCTGCCTGATGAGCGCCAGCTCGACGACGTTCATGCCGATCTCGGGATCGACCACCGAGCGCAGAGCGTCGAGTACGGCCAGCTCACGGGAGCGCTGGACGGGGTCGATCAAGGGCGCCTCGTCCGATGATGTGATCGTGGGGCCAAGTGAGTCGCGGGACATGGTCGGGTCTGACATGGTCGGGGAATCCTACACCGGGGTCCGATTCATCGACCGATTCAGGCGTCGCCGAGGGAGACCCCGATGCTGCGTGCGGTACGGATCCAGGAGTGGTCGAGCGGGACGGTCTTGCGCTTGCCGACGACCTTGCGGAGCGGTACTGCCTTGGCCTCGTCGCCGGAGGCGGCGATCATCACACCGAACGTACCCTCTTCGATGGTGTGTGCACAGGCCGCGCCGAGGCGCGTCGCCAGCAGGCGGTCGGCGGCTGATGGCGTACCCCCGCGCTGCAGGTATCCCAGGATGGTCACGCGCGATTCCAGGTTGGTCTGTCGCTCCAGCTCCTCCGAGAGGCGCAGCGTGGAGTTGTCGAGATGCGCGGTGATCTCGTCGATCCGAGCCTTCGAATGCTTGATGCCCTTGTCGCGCGCTCTATCCGCGTGCTTGCGGTCCTTGGCTTTGGCCAAGGCATCCTCCGCATCGCGCAGCGCCTTCGCTCGCTCCTGGGGCATGGCGCCCTCCGAGACAGCCACGATGCTGAAGGAACTGCCGGTACGGTGGCGCTGGCGGATAGCCTCGGCCACGACCTCGATGTCGTAGGGGATCTCAGGGATGAGGATGACATCAGCGCCGCCGGCGATGCCGGCTCCCAGTGCCAGCCAGCCAGCGTTGTGGCCCATCACCTCGACGACGATGATGCGATGGTGGCTGTGCGCCGTGCTGTGCAGCCGGTCGATGGCCTCGGTGGCGATGCCGAGTGCGGTGTCGAAGCCGAAGGTGACGTCGGTCATGGCCACGTCGTTGTCGATGGTCTTGGGCAGGGTGACGATGTTCAGTCCCTGCTTGTGCAGCCGGAAGGCATTCTTCTGGGTCCCGCCGCCACCCAGGCAGACGAGCGCGTCCAGATGATGGTTGTGGTAGTTCTCGACGATGACATCGGTCATGTCCAGCGTTTGCTGGCCGACGGTCATGCGATGGGGTTTGTCGCGGCTGGTCCCCAGGATCGTGCCGCCGACGGTCAGGATGCCCGACAGTCGCGAGCGGTCCAGCGGTACTTCGCGGTTCTCCATCAGGCCGCGAAAACCATCGCGAAAGCCGATGACGGTCATGTCGTGGGCGCCGATGGCCGTCTTGCCCACGCCGCGGATGGCCGCGTTGAGACCGGGGCTGTCGCCGCCCGCCGTCAGGATGCCGATCGTCTTGGTCATGCAGGTCGCGCCTCGATCGATCACGGGCCGGCCCCCGCGAGATGCTAGACCCCGGCGGCCTCGTTCACCACCACGCCGGCTTGGCGCAGATGTTCGGGTAGCCGGGCTGCTTCAGCGGGGTCGAAACCGGGCCCCAAGAGTGAACCGTCGCTATCGAAGAATGCCGCGTAGCGCTCACGATGCTCGCCAGCGTAGCGGAATGCCTCCGCGATACCGACGCGCTTGAGCTCCGGATGCTGGCTCAGCATCTCGTTGGGCATAAGGCCATTGCTGCGCATCTGGAGGAGGTTGCGAACCGTCAGTCGCGTGCCGTAGCAGAAGGGCTCGCCATTCATCACCAACGGATCGGACTTGACCCACTTGATCGTCATCAGACGACCGAGTCGTCGCCGAAGCCGGCGCCCTTCCAGATCAAGCGGATGGCGCTGTTGCCTTCGTGGTCGCCGGGCAGCCGACGATGGTGGCGCATGCGCTCGACCCAGTCGTCCATGGGCTCGCGGATGAGCGGCGCATCAGCGGCCGACCCAAGGGCCACGGCAGCTTCCTCGAGCCCGTGCAGCAACGTGGTCACGTCGTTCATGCGCACGCCACGGCGACGGTAGATGGGCACCAGCGCCTCACCGTAGACCACCACGTAGCGCTCCTCGCCGGTCTCGACGGCGCGCGCGAGCTGCTCGACGTGCTGCCCGTAGTCACGCAGGAAGCGACGCAGCATGAGCTCGTCGTAACGCTGAGCCAGTGTGTGGTCGATGCGAAGCGCCGCATCAAGCGCGAGTGCCGGCAGGCGCGGGGCAGCACGCAGCCGGGCAGCCACGGCCGGATCACCGGCAGTGGCGTCCGAAGGCGGCAGACCAGTAGCTGGGTGTGACATGAGCGTCCATCAGTCTAGCGACCTTCGTGGACGACGCGCGGCTAGAGTTGGCGCATGATCGAACCGGGTGAACGTCGACCTGCAGCTGCGGGCGTGACTCCGCCATCCCCACCCCGCTCGAGTGGAGTCCGGCTGCGTCCGCGTTCACTGTCGGTGGCCGTGGTCGAGGCCCTGGCCGTGGCATCGCTGGCGGCGGTGGCTTGGGCACTCCTGAAGGGCATCTTCGAACTGGGCCCCGGACTGTTGGCCGTGGCGGTGCTGGGGGGCTGGGTCATCGGGACGCTGCTGTACCAGGTCCGCGCCACCCCCCTGCTGGCGGCTGCCATCTCCGCCCTCGCCTGGCTGGCGGGGCTGATCCTGACCTGGGTGGTCGCCATGTCGATCCTGCCCGGCTCGTCGCGAACCTTCATGGAGCGCATCGAGGGCACGCCCTTGCTCGACTGGCTCGCGCCGCAGTTCGGCCCGCTGGAGATCGCGGGCCTCGCGCTGTACGTGCTGGCGGCGCTCTACGGGGCGAGGCCGAGACGCTAGGGAACGAGACCCGCTAGGCCTCGCCGGGCCCCTGGCCCAGGAAGGGCATATGGTCCTCCTCGACGGCCTTCAGGCTCATGCGTAACGCGGCCGTCTTGGCGCGCGCGACCTCGCGCACGTAGCCCGCTTCCTCGGCTGGTGACATGGCGCGGCCGCGTACGGTATCGGCGGGCCGACCCACCATCAACCAGGAGAGGTGGTAACGGTCCATCGAACCCCAGGCGTTGCGCAGCAACTCGTCCGAACCGGCGATCCACGTGCGCAGCGCCACCATCGAAGGGTGTTGGGCGAGGCGTTCGCCTTCGCGGATGAGCGTGCGCATAGCAGCGATGTACTCGTCTCTCGTCACGCGCCCTATCATCGGCTGGCATGACCTCCCTTGCCGAGCAGCGCGACAGCGCCCACCTCGCCTTCGAACCTGGCCCTGCGCGAGAGGCGGCAACCACCCTCGTCCGGGACGGGATCCTGCCCTGCGCGTCCTTCGGTGTCATCGATGCAGCCGGCCGCTCCGACTCCCACTTCATCGGTGGCCCCGGCGGGTCGCCCACCGATGACAGTGTCTTCTTCCTGGCCTCGATCACCAAGGCCATCGTGGCGACCGCGTTCATGCGCTACGTCGACGAGGGTCGCCTGGACCTGCGCGCGCCGCTGGCCCGCTGCCTGCCGGAGCTTCGTGGCACCGCCCTCGAGAGCATCACTGCCTGGCAGGTATTGACGCATACCTCCGGATTGCCGGACATGCCGATGGAATCACTGCGACACGAACGCCCGACGTACCGGCGTTCCCTGGCGTTCGTGCTGTCGAGCGCACCACTCACGTCACCCGGCAGTGCCTATGCCTACAACTCGGTGAGCTTCATCCTGCTGGCTGAAACGATGGCCCGCCTGAGCGCCACATCCTTTACCGGGGCACTGTCATGGCGATTGACCGAGCCGCTGGCGATGGCCGATACGAGCTTCGACGCTCGACCCATGCGCCAGCGCGTCGTCAAGGTGCACGGCTTCGGTGTGGACAACCGGCTGGTGCAGGAGGTGCTGATGCGCTTCCTCGCCGCGGCCCAGTTGCCCGGGGGCGGCCTGTTCGGCAGCCTCTCGGACCTGCTGCGCCTGGCCCGGGCCTTGCTGCCACTCGATCCGCTTGCCCCGGGCACGCGAGTGCTCTCACAGGCTGCCATCGACGAGATGACCCGCGATCACACCCAAGGCATGACCCACATCTCAGAGGATGGCGTGGTGCGCGAGGTGCGTCAGGCACTAGGCTGGCGCAAGCCGCAGCCGGACTGGCCCGGGAGCGCCTCGACATTCACCCACGGCGGCATCTCTGGTGGCCGTATCTGGGTGGATCCCGACGCGGGCTTCGCCGTTGTCTTCCTGACCAACCTGTGGCAGGCCCCCATCCAAGCATCCATCAGCGTCATCGAAGCGATCTACCGCTCCAGAGGCTGATCCTGCGGGCTGCGCCGGGCTAGGCGACCCCGCCTTCCTCGATGGCAAACAGGCGCAGGCGTTCGTCACATGCCTCCCGCAGCCGCTGGGCCTGGCGGATGATCCAGGGGTCGACGCGGCTGCTGTCCTCGAGGATCACCTCTGCTCCTGCCGGGCCATCGCGCAGCACGATGCCGTCGCTGTTGCGGTAGTCAGTCAGCCAGTTGGCCTGCAGCTGGACCACGCCCGCGACCACCACGTCTCGCGAGAATGACCAGTCGAGGTACTCGGAGTTGAGCTGGTCGACGATGTCGCGCAGGCGCACGCTCCGACCCCGCGGGATACGCGCCAGCAGATGTACCACGCGCAGCTGGCTGAAGGGGTCGCCGGCCTCGGCCACGGTCGGCGGTTGGACGGCAGCGTCGGGCAGGCCCGGGGTCTCGCGTAGCCGCATCGTCAGTCCGTGCCGGCCTCGATACCGACTTGGATGCGGTCCTCGCCGGTGCCGGCCGGCCCGCGTCGCACCGCCAGGTAGCTACCCTCTGGTGCTTCGGCCAGGAGCGGCTCGACGACGGCCACGATGGCATCGGCATCCTCGCCCACCAGGCGCAGGGCCAGGTAGCCGCGCTCGAGCGAGTTGGTGTCGTGCTCACCCACGCCGGCCTCGTCGAGAGCGCGCATCAGGCGGTTCTCGAGCACGAACACCCGCTGCTGCTCGCGCAAGGTCTCGAAATCGGGGTCGTACAGGCGGATCCAGACGCTCACGCGGTGCTTGTCGGCATACGCCTCGAAGCTCGCCTCGGCTGACTGGCGCCACTCGGAGTCGTCTGCCGGCTGACCGGCAGGACCGTCGCCCTGCCCACCCTCGGAGCTGCCGCCAAGTAGCCGCTTGAAGAAGCTCATGAGTCCTAGAGCAATTCTCCATGAGCGGAACCGGTGGGCTCACCCTCACGCGGCCGTGGCTCTTCGCCGGGTCCATATTCGCGGGCCCCGGGGCCGGCGGTCGCGCCGCTGCCCAGCCTCGCCTGCGGGGCCGAGGCTTCGCCCTCGATGGCGCCGACACCGAGCGGCACCCACTTTTCGGGCGATTGCAGGCGATGTGCCTGGGTGTTGCCGCGGGTGTGGATCTCGGCATGACCGGCCGGCTCGATCCACATGGCATCGCCCTGCAGCAGCGCGTGGACGCCACCCTGGCCTGCTTCGGGGCGCGCGTTGCGACACCAGGAGCAAGTGCGCCGATCATGCGCTTCGTACTCGGTGGGCTCCTCGTAGGTGGTGATGTAGCCCTCGTAGTTACGTAGCACGACCTTGTGGTCGGAGTAGCTGATGAGGTAGTTGGGCATGACCGGGATCTTGCCGCCCCCACCCGGCGCATCCACCACGTAGGTGGGCACGGCATAGCCGCTGGTGTGCCCACGCAGGCCCTCGATGATCTCGAGTCCTTTGCCCACGGGCGTGCGGAAGTGGCCAGCACCTTCCACCAGGTCACACTGGTAGAGGTAGTAGGGCCGGATGCGGTTCTCGACCAGTCGATGCACCAGGTCGCGCTGGATGTGGACGCAGTCGTTGACACCCGCCAGCAGCACGGACTGGTTGCCGATGGGGATACCTGTCCGGCTCAGCTTGTCAACCGCGCGCGAGACCTCCGGCGTGATCTCGTTGGGGTGATTGAAGTGCAGGTTCATCCAGACCGGGTGGTACCCCTCGAGCATGGCGCACAGCTCGTCGTCCACGCGCTGGGGCATGAACACCGGCACGCGTGTTCCGAGGCGGATGATCTCGATGTGGGGGATCTCGCGCAGCCCTCGCAGCACGCGCTCGAGAAGCCTGGGCGCCATGGTCAGTGGATCGCCACCCGACAGCAGCACGTCGCGCACCTGCGGGGTGCGCCGCAGGTAGTCGAGCTGGGCCTCGAAGTCGCGCGTGTTGAAGTTCTGGGTGGCGTCACCCACGATGCGCGAGCGCGTGCAATAGCGGCAGTAGGAGGCGCACTGGGTGGTGACCAACATGAGCACGCGATCCGGGTAGCGGTGCACCAGTCCCGGGACCGGAGAATGCTGATCCTCGCGCAGGGAGTCCTCCATCATGGCGGTGAAGGCTTGCTGTTCATCGCCCAGGGGCATCACCTGGCGGCGGATGGGATCGTCGGCATCGGCCGGGTCGATGAGGCTGATGAAATAGGGCGTGATGTCGACCCGGAACTTGTCCGGCGCGCCGAGGCCCTCTCGCTCGTTGTCGGTCAGGTCCAGGATCTGAGCGAAGGTCTCGAGGTCGTTGACACGGTTCGAGAGCTGCCAACGCCAGTCATCCCACTGCTCAACGGGCACATCGGCGTAGTACGGCGCGCGTCGGCTGCGGGCGGGCAGTCCGTCAGGGCCCAGCGCCTTGGCGGGGTCGCGTGGATTGGTCCAGTTTTCCAGCTCGTGCGTGTCTGCCACGGTTCCTCCTGCGTGGTTGGGGATGATACCCCGCTCCGCGATGGACCCCGTCACACGCCCGGGTAGGCCGGCCGGTGTCCGGAGGCACCGCCCCGCGTGGGTCTTTGGGGCCATATGCGGCGGCCCGGCGCGCACGCTAAGGTGCAGCTGCTGGAACCGCGTGGCCAGGGGCCCGGGTTGCGGACCCGGCGCATTCATCCCATTCCTCGGATCAGCCGAATACGACCCGCGGGCGGACGACCGAGCGTTCGTCCCGTGGCGCAGCCAGGGGAACTCATCCCAAGCAGCCACCGGACCATCATCCATCCACGGTGGCGCTACCAGAGACCCCATCGCGGCAAGACAGAAAGCGGGTCGCCATCGGCTCCTCCACCATCGGAGAACCGACCTGATGGACAAGTTACAAGCCGCGGCGGCCAAGGTCGCCGAACGGGCCGCGCGCTTACGGCCCCTGGCGCGGTTGCGCGCCGCCCTGCACTCACTGGTCGCCAGCGACGATGCCCAACGCGGACAGGGTCTCGCCGAGTACGCCCTCATCCTGGCCTTGATCGCCATCGTCGCGATCCTGTCGCTGGTGTTCCTCGGCGACGCGATCGTGGGCGCGTTCGAAGAGATCATCAACGCCGGGTTCCAGGAGGTCATGGACCTGATCGGCGCCTAGCCGGCCTCGATCTGCCTCGGGCTGAGCGGCCGCACCCACGACATGGCCGTGCTGTGCCATGAGCAGGGTCAAGTCCCAGCACGTGGTGTCGCCGAGCAACGTTCCAGGTCCGGCAGCAGCGAAACACTCTTCCCGATCGGCTGACCCAAAGGTACTGTCTGGCGGCCGTCCCCACTTGGTCGTGTGAGACCCGGGTCGTGGGGGCCCGCAAGAAGACTGTTCTTGCGGCTTACCGTTTTGCTAGGATTCCGGGACTCATGACTTGGGATCGATTGCGAGTTCTCGGCTACCTCTTCGCCTTCCTGTTGCTGGGTGGGGTGATCATCTCGGTCTATGGAGCGCTCCGTACCGAGCTGGAACGCAGCCACTACATCGGGTTCGCTGGGGGTGTGTTGCTGGGTGCCGCGATGGTGACCTTGCTGGTCACCGTGATGCTGGTCCCGGAACGACGGCGAACGGCTTGGGTCGAAGCCATCACGACCGTCAACGCCAAGTACCTCTTCGGAGGGCTCATCATCGTGTGGGCCCTGTCGATGGGCTTCCTGGCGAGCATGAACCTCGAAGTGAACACCGTCGGTGTCCCGGCCCTCATCGGGCTGTTTGCCGGCATCTTCATCTTCATGGGCTTCATCTGGTCGGTCATCGGAGAGTAGGAGGCCGCGAGCCTGGAGCCCGGACCGGGTATCGACGCCCTGAGCCGATCTGGCTGCGCCGAAGCCGGATGTGACACTTCCCAAGGACTGTGACATCCCGATGGTGCGTGTTCTGCCCGTTCCCTCAAGATGCGCTGGCGCACCTTGGCGACCTGGTCGCTGATCCCGCCCTGGCGTCCTGGGGCCCCTGGCCCGTCAAGCCCGAAAGGAGTGTGACCCACCCGTTGGAGGAGCTGACGCGACTCCTGGCGGTCTGGAGGCCGCACCGGCATGAAGAGGGTCAGGGCCTGGCTGAGTACGCGCTCATCCTCGCCTTGATCGCCCTCGTGGCGATCCTGTCTCTCATCTTCCTGGGCGACACGATCGTGGAACTGATGGACTACATCGGCTCCTCGGTCGCCGCCAGCTCCTAGACCACCCTAACCAGGACTAACCGCATAGAACCCATCTGGGACTGGTGCACGAGCACCACCGAAGGTCCGGGTCCATACGCACCAGAGGTGCCATGGACTGCCCTCAGCGCCACCATCATCATTCTGGCACTGAGGACGTGCAGCTGGCCTGTCGGCCGTCCCAGTGGACAGTTGGCGGCGGGGCTGTAATATCCGCCGAGCACGGAGGCCCGATCGGGCGGCCGCGCGAATTCATCCATCATCGGCAAACCGCTTTGGCGGGGAGCCTCAATCATTAGGAGGACCATCAGCATGGTCGACTTCCTGCTTCGTCGCGACGAGGAAGGCCAGGGCCTGGCCGAGTACGCGCTGATCCTGGCGCTCATCGCGATCATCGCCATCGTCGCCCTCGTCTTCTTGGGCGGCCAGATCTCCGACGATCCTCTCGCAAATCGGCGGCCCAGATCTAGGGGCCACCGCTCTTCAAGAGCCGAACGACGACCCGTCCCCACCAGGGGGCGGGTCGTTTCTCTGTGTCCCGCCACGCCCGCTGTCTGGCAGCCAAGGTGGGCGAGACACACTGGCCGCCTATCATCAACGCGATGCCGGCCGATCCGCCCAACCCCCACGATGCAGCACCCGCCACGCCCACTGGCTGGCAGCCAGGACCGCCCGACTACGTCGGCGTCGGCAGCGCACGTTCGGGCACGACCTGGTGGGACAGCCTCATCCGGTCCCACCCTGGCGTCAGCCGCATGCCGACGACACCGAAGGAGACCCACTTCTTCGACGATCGCTGGGCCAACGGCCTCGACCGGCTCGACGTGGCTCGATACCACGCCTTGTTCGCCCGTCCGGAGGGCCAGCGCTGCGGTGAGTGGACGCCCGGCTACATGCTCGACGCCTGGACGCCGGCGCTGCTGCGCCTGGCCGCGCCCGATGCCCGATTGCTGGTCCTGCTGCGTCGATCCGGTCGAGCGCTTCCGCTCGGGACGGACATTGGCGGAGAGCCGCTTTGCCGTGGGCTCCACTGTGCGGGCGGCCGCCAACGCCGCCTTCAACCGTGGCATCTATGCCGACCAGCTGCTGCGCCTGTGGGCGGCGTTCCCGCGCGAGCAGGTGCTGGTGCTGCAATACGAGCAGTGCGTGGCTGATCCGAGGGGACAGCTGGAGCGAACCTATGGCTTCATCGGCCTGCCACCCCAGATCCCTGATGAACTGGACCTCGCCGCCCGGATCAACGAGTCACGGGGGCCCAAGGTGATGCTGAGCGAGTGGCAGCAGGATCAGCTGGTGCGTAGATATGCCCCCGAGAATGAGCGGCTGGCAGCGCTGCTGCCGGAACTCGATCTGTCGCTGTGGAGGGCACCCTCGTGACCCTCAGGGCACGAGCGCGTCGGCTGGCCGTGCGGGGTTCCCGGGCATGGTACCGATGGCGTGGACCGCGGCAACCCGGGCCGCCGCAGCCACCGCGCTGCCCTGACGACTGGGGCGTGGGCCCACCGCACTACGTCGGCATCGGTGCCCAGAAGGCCGGCACTTCGTGGTGGAACCGACTCATCGAGTCGCACCCGGGCGTGGTCAGCTCCCCCGGCCGTCCCAAGGAGCTGCACTTCTTCGATCGCTCCTGGGAAACGCCCTTCGGGGAGGCCGACATCGAGCGGTACCAACGCTACTTCCCCGTGCCGACAGGAGCGATCGCGGGTGAGTGGACGCCCGGCTACCTCATCGACTTCTGGGCGCCCGAGCTCATCGCCATGGCCGCACCTGATGCGCGCATCCTGGTGTTGCTGCGCGATCCCGTCGAACGCCTCCGCTCCGGGCTGACCCATCAGCTGGCGACCTCCCGAAAGCCACTGACCGATCGTGATATCCAGGGCGCCTTCCAACGCGGCCTCTACGCGCCACAACTGCGACGGGTGCTGGCGGCCTTCCCGGCCGAACAGGTGTGGGTCGGCCAATACGAAGCCTGCCGTACCGATCCGGCCGATCAGCTGGGACGCACCTACGAGTTCCTGGGCCTGCCGCCACACGAGCTTGACGCCGAGGCATTGCGCGGGGAAGTCAACCCCACGACCCGCGACAAGTTCGCGCCCTCACCGTCGTTGCACGCGGCACTGCTGGCCGGCTATGCAGCGGACCTGGCCCAACTGCCCAACCTTGTTCCGGGCATCGACCTCTCGCTGTGGCCCAGCGCCCGGGAAGCCGGCCTGGCCTGACTTCGTCAGAGGCGGAAGCGGATCAGCATCGGTTCCCAGTCGGGCCGGAGATCCCACAGGCCGGCGCCGATGAGCACGATCGGTCCCACGAACATGCCGTGAGATAAGCCTGCGAAAATGGACCGCGAGTGCCCGGGACCCCGACAGCGGGCGTCCTCGAGGAAGGGGTTTGACGCCGGCTTGCAGCAGCACGCCAAGCGTGAAGAGCGGGGCGAAGGTCACCACCAACGGGGTGCCGGAAGAAAGCGTCCATCTGGTGTCAGCCTGGGGACGCGGCCGTGACCTTTGGCGTGACTACCAGTCGAGCCAGTCGGCCGAGGCCCGCTTCATCTCCACCAGCAGCCGGCGTCCCTCTCCGCTCGTCGGATCGAGCAGGTTGGGCTGGCTGGCGTCGTGGATGATGTAGGGCAGCAGTCGCATCTCGATGAGCCGGTCACCGTAGAAGGTCGCCTCCAGCAGGGCTGACTCCATGGTGTTGGTGGACCAGTTCTGGTCGAAGATGAGGTTGCCCAGTGAGTACAGCACGGGCACCCCATCGATGTCCTCGATGGCGCCGGCGACATGGCTATGCGCGCCGAGGACGAGATCCGCGCCCGCCTTGACCCAGCGGGCGGCGTGCTTGCGCATGGAGGGCAGCGGCTGACGGGTGTACTCGACGCCCCAGTGCGGGAAGACGATGACCAAGTCGGCCGATCTGGCGGCCTGCTTGATGTCGGGCACGAGGTAGCGGTCCAGGCATGGGGTGGCGCCGCTCTCGTTGGGTCCGGCCCAGTACGCGCGCACGATGCCCAGGCAGGGGACGACCGCGATGCGAGTGTCACCTGCCTGCAGGTAGCTCAGGCGCCGGGCTTGTTCAAGATCCTTGCCGGCACCTCCGAAGGCGATGCCGTTCTGCCTCAGGATGCGCCGGGTGTCCTTGATCCCGTCTGTGCCGTAATCCTTGATGTGGTTGTTGGCCAACGAGAAGAAATCGATGCCCGCTCGGGTGAAGATCTTGGTCGATGCCGGCTCGCCGCTGAAGCGTGTGCCGCTGGTGTGGTGGACCGCAGCGTTGGTGACTGGCTGCTCGTGGTTGGCGATGGCCAGCTCGGCCCCCTTGAAGAGCTTGCGCACCATGCCCTTGTTCCCGGTCAGCACATAGCGGGGCACGACGTTGTCGTGGAAGACGGGGTCGCAGCAGCCGTGTCCGGTGACACGTGCGGTGCCGCCGTCGAAGGGATAGTCGACACCTTTGCCCTTGCGTACGACTTTGTCGTAGATGCCGCGGTCGGTGAAGGAATCGCCGCCGGCGACCAGCACCCAGGTCTGTCCCTGGTCCCAGGCCTCTTGCGCGGGAAGATCCAGGCTCACGGTCAGCGGCCAAGCGGCGACATCGCTGATGCGATCGTTACCCACCAGTGACCTGCCGTCGACCTCCAGCAGTCGAACCGACGGAGTCGCGTGGGAGGCCGCCATGAGCCCGAGGGCGCCACGGCTGACGGCGCTGGCGACGTGCTCCGCGTCAGCGCGAAGCACGTCGGGGTGGAACTCGACACCAAGGCTGCCAGCCAGGACATCTGCGATGGCTTCCTCGACGACAACGCGCTTGAAGCCGCCTATCGAGCCGGTCTTCAATCCACGCCTGATATCACGCGAAGTGAGTCCTACGTGCTTCGACCAGAAGCTCGCCACCGGTACGATCGGCATGACCGCTCCGACCATCGACTCGGCGCTGGGCTCAGCCGGAGGAGGAGTGGCGGAGGGCAGAGGGCTCGGGGTGATGTCGGCCTGGGCCAGCAGGATGCGTGACGGTGTCGCAGCATCGGGACCGGGCTCGGTGGGTTCGTCAGCCTGACCCACCACCGGGATAGCCGGCAGCGAGGGTGGTGGGGGCTCGGTCGGCTGGTCCCCCTGGGCATCGATGACAGCGAGGGCGAAGCCGGCCATGGCGAAGAGGAAGATGCCTGCGAGGGCGGTAACGAGGATTCTTGGATCCCAGTTCGGCACGACGCGGATCGGTCGGGGTCTTGCTCACGTGGGCTCGGCGCCTCCCCTATCGGCGGGCATGACAGCGTGCAGCATAGTCATCCAAGCAGGGACTGGCGGACCCGACCGGATTCGAACCGGCGATCTCCAGCGTGACAGGCTGGCATGTTAGGCCGCTACACCACGGGTCCTGCGGAATGGGAACTGTAGCAAATGCCGGCCGAACACGCCGCACGAGATGCCTCGGTATGCTCGCCTGACCATGCCCCACTTCATCGACCTCCGTTCTGACACCGTCACCAAGCCAACCCCTGCCATGCGCCGTGCGATGGCCGAGGCCGAGGTCGGCGACGACGTCCTCGGTGACGACCCCACTGTCATCGCTCTCGAAGAACGCGCCGCAGAGCTCACCGGCAAGGAGGCGGGGCTCTTCGTGGCTAGCGGCACCATGGGCAACCTCGTGTCACACATGGCCCATGTCGCCCGCGGCGGCGAGATCGTGGCCTCGAGCGGCGCTCATGTCATCGAGCATGAGGCCGGCGGACATGCGGTCATCACCGGCGCCACCATTCGAGGCATCCCGGCCGCTCCGGACGGCACCATGGCTCTTGACGATATCCGTGCCGCACGCAGCAACCCTGACGACTTCCACCAGCCACCGACGGCACTGCTGATGCTCGAGAACACGCACTCGCCCTCGATGGGCCAGCCGCTGCCTGGCTCCTACATCTCAGCAGTCGCCGAGGTCGCGCACGAGATGGGCGTTCCACTCCACGTCGATGGCGCTCGCCTGTGGAACGCGGTCGTCGCCCTTGATACCACTGCCACGACGCTGCTGGCCGATGCTGACAGCGCCACGTTCTGCCTGTCCAAGGGCCTGTCCTGCCCGGTCGGCTCGGTGGTGGTCGGCAGCGCCGACTTCATCCGGCGCGCCCGTCGCGCCCGCAAGATCGTGGGCGGGGGTATGCGCCAGGTCGGCGTCCTGGCTGCGCCCGGACTGATCGCCCTGAGCGACGGCCCGGAAGGCATGATCGAGCGCCTGGCCGAAGATCACGCCAACGCGCAAAGCCTGGCTCAGGGCCTGGCCCAGTTGGACGGCATCACCGGCCTTGATCCGGAGCGTGTGACGACCAACTACATCGTCTTCGGGGTCAAGCCGCGAGCGGACCAGGAGCCACTGGCGGCACGGGCTGCCTTCATGGCCGAGATGCGGCAGCGCGGCGTGGGCTACATCGAATACAGCGGCGGTCGCGTCAGGGCGCTCACGCACTATGGCATCGAGCGCGCCGACATCGAGCGGGCCCTGGTCGTCACGCGCGAGTCATTGGCAGCAACCGGTCTGGCCACGTGAGCGGCGAGGCGGCGGCTGACAAGGTCGTCGAGGAAACGATCGGGTCGCGATTCGAGGCGCTCATGGAGACGTACCCGGCCTGGGCCACGGCGCTCGGCATCCACGCCCACGATGGCCGCCTGGCCGACCTGAGCCGGAGCGCCAAGGAGGCGGACATCGTCGCCGAGCGCCGCTTCGTAGCCGAGCTGGAAGCGATCGATCGGGCCACACTGAGTGAGGCCGTGTGCTTCGAACGCGAACTAGCTCTGCACGGCGCTCGACTACGCCTCTTCGACGCGGAGGTGGTGAGGGGCTGGGAACGCAGCACATCCGCCACCGACGAGATCGGCACCGCCTTGTTCCTGCTGGCCGCGCGCGAATTCGCCCCGCTCGAGGAACGCCTGCTGTCGCTGACGCATCGGATCGAGGGCATCCCGACAGCCCTTGAGCAAGTGCGCGACCGGCTGGCAGACCGGCCGGTCCGGCTATGGTTGGAGAAGGAGGAGATCGGCGGCAGTCGAGTTGCCCCTGCTGGTGCACGAGATCGTCACCAGCGCCACCGCGGTGTGGCCGGCGGGCAGCCCGGAGCTGGGGCGGTTGCATGGCGCCGCACGTGCCACCAAGGCGGCGCTCCTCGACTATGCCGCCTGGATCGAGACACAGCTGGACCGCAGTGTCGATGCCGTGGCTCTGGGTGCTGACGAGCTCGATCGGCTCATCGCTCTGCGCGCCCTGGATGGCTTGAGCGCCGACGACATCCTGGCCATCGGATACGAGCAACTCGAGGCCATGCACGAGGCTCGGCGTGAGGCGGGCCGAGCGATCGACCCAGGCTCTCGGAGGCTGAGATCACAGAGCGCGTGAAGGCCGATGGACCAGTCGAGTTCGCCGCCGCGCTGGCGGGTTACCGCGACGCGATGATGCGGGCTCGCGCATACATCGCCGAACACGATCTGGCCACCCTGCCGGCCGACGACCTCATCGAGATCGTAGCGACGCCCAAACACATGCGCAGCACCATCCCGTTGGCAGCGTACTTCGAGCCGGCCGCCTTCGACCGACCCATCCGTGGCGTCTACATCGTCACCCCCTCGGTGGATGGCGACCCACGTGCGATGCTGGAGCACAACTGGGCGAGCATCGTCAATACCAGCGTCCACGAAGCCTACCCGGGCCACCATCTCCAGTTCGCGGCGGCGTTGTCGTCACCGACGCCGTCCCGGCTGCTGACGGAGGCGCCCGAGTTCCACGAAGGCTGGGGCATGTACTGCGAGCAGATGATGCTGGAGGAGGGCTTCGAGGACACGCCCGAGCGACGGGTCATCGTGGCTACCGACGCCATCTGGCGCGCGGCGCGGATCATCCTCGACATCCGGCTCCATCGCGGCGAGATCAGCGTGGCCGAGGCTATCGATTTCCTCGTGGAACACACCGGTTTCGAACGTTCCGTGGCCAGGGCCGAGGTGCATCGCTATACCCAAACACCGGGCTACAACCTCTCGTACCTGCTGGGCAAGGTGCTGTTGCTGCGGTTGCGTGCAGATGAGCAGGCACGACTGGGCGTCGCCTTCTCGCTCAAGGGCTTCCACGACGCCCTGCTCTACTCGGGCAACCTGCCGATCTCGTTCCATCGCCGACTGCTGGCTGGCGAGGGTGGTGGCCCGACGATGCCACGCACGGCCGCAGCGGGCTGATGCAGGTCATCCCCAGCCTGGATCTCCAGAACGGCCGTTCACGGCTGGTGTGGTGGCCGGGTGCCTCGACGGGAATGGGTACACCCACCGACCGGCCAGCAGCCATCGCCCAGGTTCTTGCGGCCCAGGGGGTGCCGGCCGATCCACCTCGTCGACCTCGACGGTGCCGCCCGAGGCCGGCCCGCCAATCTCGAGGCCATCAGCTCGATCGCGCGGGCCGTGGCCAAGCCGTTGCAGCTGGCCGGCGGAGTCGATGGACCGGAGCAGGTCGAGATCGCGTTCGCGGCCGGTGCCACTCGTGTCGTGCTGCCACTGTGGGCCGTGGCCGAGGATCACGCACGACTGGCGGAATGCCTGAGCGATCGCCGGCGACTGGCTGGCGGTGGGCATGGACGCGCGGCCGGAGAGCCTGCGCGGCTACCCCTGGAGGCGCCGCCCTCGGCCCACGCTGGAGGAGTTGCTGATCGAGTTCCAGGCAGCCGGTGTGGGTCGCTTCGTGTTCTCGCACGTGGCTAGCGACGGCGTCGAGCCACTGCGGAACCTGGCTGCAAACCTGGACGCCGAGGTGCTGGTAGCTGGTGGCGTCACCAACCTCGATGGCCTGCGGACACTACGAGATGCCGGGATAGCTGGGGTCATCCTGGGTGAGGCCCTGTTCACCGGTTCCATCGACCTGGCTGAGGCGTCCCGTGCCGTCGCTTGAGCCCACATCACCGACGCGCACGGCTGCGGCCTCGCAGAATGTTATGGAACCTTCATCTATGCAACGTGCATAGACCCTTGAGTTTCTATCCAGAAGAACGCTACTATGCGCAGCGTGCTGCTCGACAGCACTACTGACCTAGACGCAAGGTCATGGGTAGGTTGGGTTAGGGTAGCCGGTGAAGCCGGCGTCATAGATGCCCTTGCGCCGTGGCAGAACGATCGGGAGCTTGCTCCAGATCAAGCCGGGACAGTTAAAGCGACCCCGTCATTGACGGGGTCGCCTCGATTCTGGCGACGCTCGAGCCGCGAGCACCGACCGCGTATCCGCTGCTCAGCCGCAGCAGGAGCCGCTGTTCGATGGCGTAGCTACCTGCTCGGTAGGTACCTGCTAGACGCGGGAGAGGTCTGAACCCCACTCCCTCACACCATCCGCTCGGGCCGGACCAGCTCATCGAACTCTTCTTCGGTGACATAGCCCAGCGCGAGTGCAGCAGCCTTCAGCGTGGTGCCTTCCTTGTGGGCTTTCTTGGCCACCTCCGCCGCGCGGTCGTAGCCGATCTTCGGGTTCAGGGCCGTGACCAGCATCAGTGATTGCGCCACCAGCTCGGCGATGCGCTCGCGATTGGCCGTCACGCCGGCGACCGCGAACTCGCGGAAGGTGTCACAGGCATCGGCCATCAGCCGCGCAGATCGGATGGCGTTGGCGGCCATGACCGGCTTGTAGACGTTGAGCTCGAAGTTGCCCTGGGACCCGGCGAACTTCACGGTGGCGTCGTTGCCATAGACCTGGGCCGCCACCATCGTCATCGCCTCGGCCTGGGTGGGGTTCACCTTGCCCGGCATGATCGACGAGCCCGGCTCGTTCTCTGGCAGCGACAGCTCGCCGAGACCGGAACGAGGGCCGCTTCCCAGCCAGCGCAGGTCGTTGGCGATCTTGGTGAGGCTGGCCGCCAGCGTGGCCAGGGCCCCGCTGGCGAAGACGACCGCGTCGTGTGCTGCCAGGGCGGCGAATTTGTTGGGTGCACTCACGAACGGCAGGCCGCTGAGCTCGGCGATGCGCGCGGCCACCGCTTCATCGAAGCCCGCAGGTGCATTGAGTCCGGTGCCCACTGCGGTGCCACCGATGGCCAGCTCGTAGAGACCCGCCAGCGTCGCCTCGATGCGCTCGATGTCGGCATCGAGCTGGGCCACATAGCCGCTGAACTCCTGGCCCAGGGTGAGCGGGACGGCGTCCTGCAGGTGGGTGCGACCGATCTTGACGATACCGGCGAAGTCAGCCGCGCGCGCAGCCAGCTCGTCGCGCAGGCGGGCTACCGACGGCAGCAGCGCATGCACGATGACGGAGACGATGGCCACGTGCATGGCGGTGGGGAAGGTGTCATTGGACGACTGCGACTTGTTGACATGGTCGTTGGGGTGTACCGGGTCCTTGCTGCCGAGCACACCGCCAGCCAGCTCGATGGCGCGGTTGGCGATGACTTCGTTGCTGTTCATGTTCGACTGCGTGCCCGAGCCCGTCTGCCAGATGTACAGCGGGAAGTGGTCGTCCAAGTCGCCGGCCGCGACCTCCTGTGCCGCCTGCACGATCAGCCGGCCGATGCCGGCAGGGAGTCTGCCGGCCTCGTCGTTGACCTCGGCACAGGCCTGCTTCAGGAGACCCATGGCATGCACGATGTCGCGCGGCATACGTTCGGCTTCGGGGTCGCCGATGGCAAAGTGGTGCAAGGAACGCTCGGTCTGGGCTCCCCAGTAACGGTCGGCAGGCACCTCCACGGCGCCCATCGAATCGGTCTCGGTGCGGGTGGCTCCGCGGTTTGGTTGGCTCATGGCTCGACTCTAGCAAGCACCTCAGGTCTCCGGGCCGACCTTGTGGAGCCGCAACGCGCTCCTGAAGGCGAGAAGGCAGTGGAGTCGCTTGTCCATGCTGGAGATATCGCACGACTCCAGCGGGACGATCTCGGGCTCGTCGACCGTCCAGCCCGAACCCTCGGACACGATCTCCATGGTCCCCGCCAAGAGCACGTTCCTGAGCCACTGCGTGCGCTCGCCGTAGACCAGGGCGGTGACGAAACCGACAGCGGCAGGCTCGATGCCGAGTGAGGTCTGGTAGGTCCTGCCGGAGGCACGTCCGGTGCGCCGACCGCAACGCCGGCGAAGACCGCAGAGCCACCGCCCAGGACGAGCACCTTCATCGTCGTTCGACCATTTGCTCCTCGCGCCGCCCACGCGGAACGCTGTGGTCTAATGGACACACAAGCGCCCGTAGCTCAGTGGATAGAGCGTCTGCCTCCGGAGCAGAAGGCCGTGGGTTCGAGTCCCGCCGGGCGCGCCACCTCTCCTCCCCGCCCGACGAACGCCACGTGCTTCCGGGACCCTGCTGACGTCTGGCGGCGGAGCGTGTTCGCAACGAGGTCAGACGGGGTGGGGCGGACCGCGCAGCAACCGCGTCTGGGCGTGATATCGTAATGACTGTATGACCCAAATGTTCGGAACTTACTGAAGTGATGGACCGGCGAGTCGCTGCCATCGATGCCCTCGTGGAGCAGATGGGCACGTGGTTCGCGTCGCTCGGTGTGCCTCGGGCCGCGGGACAGATGTTCGGCTATCTGCTGGCGTGCGCGCCGGCCGAACAGTCGGCTGGCGAGATCTGCTCCCGGGCGGGCCTCAGCCCAGCCTCGGTCAGCTCCAGCGCACGCCTGCTGCTGCAGATGGCGGCGATCGAGCAACGACACCGGGTCGGCGACCGCAAGACCTACTACCGCCTGCGCCCCGACTTCTGGATCTCGATGGCAAGGGCCAAGATGCAGGGCTTTGGCGAGTTGGCGGCGATGGGGCGAGAGATGCGGGACGCCGGCGGGCTGCCGCGCACCGATGGGCTCGACGAGATGATCGCCTTCGCCGATTTCTGGCTGGCGGAGCTTCCCCGCCTGGCAGCACGGTGGGAGAACTACAAGGAGTCGCAACGAGGGGACGCATGACCACGATCGAAGGGGCGCCGCCCATCAAGACCGAGGGGCTGACCAAGCACTACAAGGACGTCAAGGCGCTGGTCGACCTCGACCTGGAGGTCCAGCGTGGCGAGGTCTTCGGATTCCTGGGGCCCAACGGCGCGGGCAAGACGACGATGATCCGCAGTCTGCTCCACTTCATCTTCCCCACCGCGGGCAAGGCCAGCGTGCTCGGGCTCGACGTGGCCACCCACGCGGTGGAGGTCCGCAGCCGCATCGCCTACATGCCCTCGGAATACTCGCTCTATCCCAAGCTCACCGGGGCCGAGAACATCACCTACCTCGCCAACCTGCGGGGCGGGGTGGACCGTGCCCATGTAGCCTCGCTGGCCGAGCGCCTGGAGGTGGACCTGACGCGCAAGGTCGGTGACCTCTCCACCGGCAACAAGCAGAAGGTCGGTCTCATCCAGGCCTTCATGAACAAGTCCGAGCTGATCATCCTCGACGAGCCCAGCACTGGCCTCGACCCCCTGATGCAGCAGGAGCTGCAGACACTCATCCGCGAGGTTCGCGAGGAGGGACGTACGGTGTTCCTCTCCAGTCATAGCCTGGCAGAGGTCGAGCGGGTGGCCGACCGTGTGGGCATCCTGCGCAGCGGCCACCTGGTCGTCGTCGAGCGGGTCGATGCGCTGAAGCGCAAGGCCATCCGTCGCATCGACCTCGAGTTCGAGCAGCCGGTCGAGGCTGCCATCTTCGAGGCGGTCGACGGCGTCCACTCGGCGGAGGCCCGGGGCAATACCGTGATCGTCTCCTTCGAGGGTTCGGTGAACGAGCTCCTGCGACGGGCCCTTGACCACGATGTCGTCAACGTCAACAGTCGAGAGGCCGATCTCGAGCAGATCTTCCTGGCCTACTACCACGGGAATGGCGACGGTGTTGCGTAACCGGCTGCTCGGGAGCGTCTTCTCCAAGACGATCCGCGACTGGCTGTTGTGGACCGTCATCGCGATCATCGCGATGTGGCTCATCGCCGCGCTCTACATCGGCATCATGGCCACGTCGGGTGACGCGTACGTCACGATGATGTCGGACTTCCCCGATGTCATCGCCAACATCTACGGCAGCAACAACGGCACGGCCCAGGGGCTGGCCATGAGCGGCATCTACAACGTCATCGGCCCACTCGTCCTGCTCACCTACGCCATCGGCCTGGGGTCCAGCGCGGCGGTCGGCGAGGAAGAGGCCCTGAGCCTGCCCATCCTGCTATCGAGCCCGCTGCGCCGCCGTTCGATCCTGCTGGCCAAGGCGGCTGTGGCAAGCATCGGCGTGGCCGTCATCACCGCGCTCACCGCGATCGAGGTGGCAGCGTTTGCCGCGCTTGTGGGCATGGACCTGTCCGACCAGAACGTGCTGGGAGCGAGCATCCAGCTGCTGGGTATGGTCTTCCTGTTCGGCGCGCTCGCCCTGGGGCTCAGCGCCTGGCGAGGCTCGTCCGCCCTGGGTGTGGGCGTCGCGGCCGGCCTGGCCGTGCTGTCGTACTTCGTGACGACCATGCTGCCGGTCGTGGAGGAGCTGGCCGACGTGGCCAAGCTGACCCCCTGGTACCTCTTCAGCGGGGCCGACTCGCTGAGCAACGGCATCGACGTGGTTCTGCTGGGCATCGCGGCCGGCATGGCCGTACTGCTCTTCGGCATGGGCTTGTACGCACTCGAACGCCGGGACCTGAAGGGATAGCGATATGACCACCACCTCTCTGCCCGGCGTGCGCAGCTATCAGCGGTTCGCCCTCGCCAACAGCTTCACCAAGGCCATCATGGACCGTCTGCTGCTGACGCTGATCGTGGGCGTCGGTGTCGGCGCCATGGGCCTCGTCATGGGGCCGATGTACCTGGCCCTCGAGGACATCCTCGAGGAGATGCTGTCGCAATTCCCGGAGTCCATCATGGCCATCGCCGGCGGCGCCGACATGGCTACCGCATCGGGGTACCTGACCGGTGAGATGTACTCGATCGTGGTGCCCTTCGCGGTGATGTTCGTGGCGGCCTCTTCGGCCGCGCGTGCCTTCGGCGGTGAGATGGAGAACGAGACCATCGGCCTGGTGATGTCGACGCCCACGCGCCGCACGCGCCTGGCGACGAACAAGGCGCTGGCCATGGTCATCCACGTCGTGCTGGCAGCCGGCCTCGTGGGCCTGATGGTCTGGATCGGCATCGCGGTCAGCGGCATCGATATCAGTGCCATCAACGTCTTCGCCATCAGCCTGATGCTTTCGCTGCTCTCGGTGTTCGTGGGCGGCATCTCGATGGTCGTCTCGATCATCAGCGGGCGTGGCGTGCTGGCCATCCTCGCGGGGATGCTGGTCGCCATCGCCATGTACACCTGGTCGAGCTTCGTGCCCATGGCCGATGCCATCGCCGACCTCGCCTGGCTCTCGCCCTGGCACCACTACATCGGCACCGATCCGCTGGGCAGCGGCATCGACTGGACCTCCGCGGCCCTGTTGACAGTCCTGGCGGTCGTGCCGCTGGTGGCCGGCGTCTACCTCTTCACGCGACGCGACATTCCCGCCTGAACGACATGCCGCGGGTCTCTGCCGCTGGAAGCGCAAGCAGCAACCTCGGTCAGCGCGGAGGCTCCGGCGCGGCGTGGGGCAGCATCTCCTCGGGCACGACCGACCCCAGGGTGCCCGGACTTCGACGGACGGTACGGGTCCACCAGAACCATCCGGTCACCGTGAGAGCCATCGCGGCGAGCATGACGTAGAGCGTCGGCAGCGGTCCGATGATGCCGGCCAACACGCCGGCCGTGAGCGTGGAGACCGACGACACCGCCAGCGCCAGGCCGAAGTCGACGGCGAAGACGCGACCGCGCACGCGGTCGGGCGTGGAGCGCTGCAGACCGAATGACGACAACGTCCATTGGGCACCGCTTCCAAGGTGGCCGACGAGGACGAAGACAGCGGCGACCCAGATGGCCGGCGAGACCGGCAGCAGGGCGTAGCCCGCCAGATAGACGAAGAACGTCAAGCCGATACCGCGCAGCAGCAGCGCGCGGTCGTCGGTAGCGAAGCGTCGCGCCGCGAACGGCCCAAGCAGCGATCCAACCCCGCGCGCGGCAAAGAGGATGCCCACACCCAGCTGGCCGGCACCCCAGATATCGTCGCTGGTGATGGCCAGCATATGGACGATGCCGGTGGCGACTCCAAACGTCGGCTTCGTCAGGAGCAGAGCGGCGACGCCATGGTCGTGGCGCGCGAGCGCGAGCGTCTCTGTGACGGTGGAGACAAGGCCACTGATACCGCGCGGCGCGTCCTCGGGGACATGATCGGACTCACGGAGCGAGCGCTTGACCGACCACACCAGGGCAGCGGAGACGAAGAAGAGCAGTGGATACATGAGGAATGTGACCTCGCGCCCGACCGTGGCCGCTACCACCCCGCCGATCGCCGCACCGAAAGCCACCATCGTCCCCCAGGCTGAGCCGATGAGCGCATTGGCCGTCGCCAGGTCGGCACCCTCGACGAGGTTGGGCAGAGAGGCAGAGACCGTGGGTTCGAAGAAGGCGGCCCCGAAGGCCAGCAGCGCCACCACTCCGAAGGCGATCCAGACGGTCTCGGCATCGACTGCAACGAGCAACCCGATGCAGACGATACCGCGGCCGATGTTCGCAGCGGCCAGCATGGTGCGCCGGTCGAAACGGTCCGCCAGCATGCCTGCGATGGGTGTGGCCACCAGGAACGGTGCCATCTGCAGCACCAGGATGACGGAGGCCGCGGCGGCTGAGCCAGTCGTTTCGAGGACGAGGTCGATGAGCGCGACCGTGGCGAACCAGTCGGCCGCGAACGCGACCAGCAGGGCCAGGTAGAGGCGGGCGAAATCGGGGTTGCGCTGCAGCAACCCGATGATCGATCGAACTCGGTGCATCGAGGTCAGAGTCTAGGTGCCGACGCGATCGGCCTCCGGCATGGCACACTCGCGCGGATGAACATCAGGCGACAGATGAAGAGGCTCTTGCGTCCAGGCGGGTTCGGTTCCTCGAGCGGGGCGGGCGGAAAGTCGCGTGATGCGCGAGGCAAGGAGCATCCGCCGACCCCCGACGGCTGGACCATCGGCCCGCCCGACTACATCGGCATCGGCGTGCAGAAGGCCGGTACCACGCGTTGGTGGAAGCTCATCGCCAGGCATCCCGACGTGGTAGGCGAACTGAAGGAGACGCACCAGCTCAGCCGCTACGGTTGGCGGCCCCTGTTCGAAGCCGACCACGAAGCCTACTACCGCTACTTCCCACGGCCGCAGGGCAAGTTGGCGGGTGAGTGGACTCCGCGCTACATGAACGTGCCCGGCGTCGTGGAGGCCATGAAGACGCTGGCGCCGGAAGCGAAACTCCTGGTGCTGCTGCGCGACCCGGTCGAGCGCTATCGGTCCGGCATGGGCCAGTGGCTGAAACGCAAGGAGCGACGGGGCAAGGCGCTCAACCTGTGGGCGGGTCGCAAGGACGCCTACGCGCGCTCCTTCTACGCCTTTGCGCTGCGACCCTACGTGGAGGCCTACGGGCCCCAGCGTCTGCTGGTGCTGCAGTTCGAGAAGTGCCTGCAGGACCCGGCCGCGGAGTACCAGCGCACGCTCGAGTTCCTGGGCCTGCCGGAGTGGATGCCGCCGCCGGATATCCTCGGCAAGCACGTCAACGTCAGCCGCAAGCGACCGACGCCCGCGATACTGGGCGAGCCAGCTGACCTCGTCGAGTCGCTGGAGGCTGATGTGCGGGAGCTGCTGGACCTGGCGCCGGAGATCGATCTCTCGCTGTGGCCCAACTTCCGTCACCTCGCACCCTGAGGCGATCCTTGCTGCGGGCCGGTGGTCGGGGCATGAAGAAGGCGGCCCGCCTGGCTAACGAGCCGCCTCGCATGG
This sequence comes from uncultured Chloroflexia bacterium, assembly GCA_963724095.1. Classification (GTDB taxonomy): domain Bacteria; phylum Chloroflexota; class Limnocylindria; order Limnocylindrales; family CSP1-4; genus JAFMJV01. Next base: position 531,810 of record CAVRTH010000019.1, on the reverse strand, counting down.
GCGGGAGTGCTCCCGCTACGGCGTGATCTTCACGACGGCCCCGGCGCCGGGACCCATGACCGTGCCCGTGCTGACGTAGACGCTGCCATCATCCGCAGCCGCGATGCCGCCGAGCGCCATCAACTGCTCGCCACTCGCGACCATGGTCGGCTCCCCACCACCGGGCGCCACGCTCAGCACGGCACCGATGGGGGGTGCGCCGGCACCAAAGAAGCCCATCAGGCCATCGTGGACCATCTCGGCCACGTAGAGCGTGCCATCGGGGGCGAAATCGATGCCGATGATGTTGGTAAATCCGGTGGCGTACTCGCTGACGTCACCCTCCGGTGAGACACGCCAGACCGATGCGCCACCCACGGGGAATGGACCGCCGGTCAACTGGCCGACGTAATAGGCGCCGTCCGGCCCGACGACCACCGAGGTCGGCACGGCCTGGATCGGGACGGGCACCACCGTGCCGGCAGGGGGCGCCTCGCCCTCGGGTGGCGCACCTTCGCCCTCGGGGGCAGCGCCCATGGCAGCGAGCACCTCGGCAGGGAATTCGAACACGCGCGATGGGAACACCGCGACCAGCGAGACGTCACCGTTGTCAGCGACCATGAGCAGGTCGTTGCCACCGGCATCGGCGACGACGCTTCCGCCCTCGACCGCGGCGACCGAGTACGGATTGGAGTCGATGGTGCTGCCGGCGTCGGCGCTGTCAGGATTGTTGTCTGTCTCGAAGGCGGCCACGTCGGCGACCTTCTCCAGGCTGCCGTCAATGTTGCCGCGCCACAGCCAGCCGGACATGTCGGCCATCTCCGGAGGGAGGTCGGCTCTCGAGGCCGGGTCGCCACCCAGGTTGGCGATGAGATAGAAGCTCTGGTCATCGATGAAGGCGATGTCGGAGACACCACCGACGTCGGGACCAGACCCTGCAGAAGGCAGCCCATCGATGATCTTCTCGACGGTGCCGTCAGGGGCGATGCGGGTCACAGCGCCCGTTGGTCCGAAGCACATCTCTCCGGGCTCGGGACCCTCGCTCGCGTCAGTCGTCATGCACGTGTCGCCGGCCGCGCCGGCCTCGACGACGTAGACACTGCCGTCAGCTGTGATGGCTACACCGCGGGGTGCATTCAGCCCATCGGTGAGGACCTCCACCGTCGCCTCCTGGGCAGCGGCGGGTGCACCCATCGAAGCGAGGAGCAGCGTTGCCCCGGCGATGGCGGAGACATGGCGTGTGTTCATCGGGAGTCGGTCACCTCTTCTGCGGATGCCGAGCCCCCCGAAGAGCACGCTGCCCTTCCTTGCTCACGGTTCCGAGGCTAATGTATAGCGCAGTGGTGACCGAATGTCACGCACCGATCATCGGGGCGGCTGGGACCGCGTGATCTCGCGTGCTACCCGCAGCATGTCGTCGAGCATGGGCGGCGTGAGGCGACCGGTGAAGATGTTCTGCTGGCTGGGGTGATACGAGCCCAGGAGACTGTAGGGGCCGACCTGCACCCGTGCCCCGTGGCCGAAGCGCGGCTTGGGCGAAACCGCATGACCCTCGTCCGCAAGCACGCGCAGCAACGCATCCCAGGCATAGCCCCCAAGCGCAAGGATGGCCCGTACCCGCGGCAGCAGCTGAAGCTCACGCACGAGGAAAGGCAGGCAGGTGTCTCGCTCCACGGCGGTGGGCTTGTTGGCGGGCGGCGCGCAGCGGTTGACGGCGCTGATGTAGACATCGCGCAGCATCAGGCCGTCGTTGGGGCTCACCGAACGCGACCGGGGCGAGTAGCCGATGCGGTAGAGGGCCTCGAACAGCATCTCGCCAGAGACGCCGCGGCTGTCACCGGTGAAGACACGACCGGTGCGATTGCCGCCGTGGGCCGCGGGGGCAAGACCGACAAGGAGGAGTCTGGCGTCGGGATCGCCGAAGCCTGGGACAGGCCGACCCCAATAGACCGAGTCGCGGTATCGCGCCACCTTGACGCGAGCGGTCTCTTCGCGCCACGCCACCAAGCGTGGGCAGCGACGACAGGAGGTGATGTCAGCGACGAGATCGCCGAGGCGATCCCCCTCATCCGCCGGGTTCGCGGCTGCCAGGGGGGTCGTCGGCAGGTCCAAGGAGATAGCCAGCCACAGCCGCACGGCGGCGCAGCTCGGCTGCGGCATCGAGGGCGCTGGGCAACTGCACCAGGTCATCGCGCTCGGCCAACGCATCCACGAACTCGTCCCAAGCCTCCTGTGACAGGTACGTGCGCCCTTGCCACTCGTTCCAGCCGCTGGCAGCACGCACGGCCTGCGACTCGAACCAGTCGTGTGGGAGACCTTCCCTGTCGGCCGCGACCAAAAGTGCCCCCGGCTCGACAGCCAGGAGTGCCCGGCAAAGCTCCACCGCACGCCAGGCCTGCGCGTCAGCGCTGCCCGAGCGCCTGGCCCGGTCGCCCACCGCCAGGGCCGCATCCCACTCATCGAAGGCTGTACCTGTCCGCGCCGCATCCCCATCGCAGGCGACCTCGCCAACGGCGCTGAAGATCGACCCAACCGGCGATGGCCTGCGAGAGCACGCGGGGACGGATCGAGCGCACTGCGGCAGCCAGACCAGCTGTAACGTGAGCGATGCTAACGGTATCTTCCTGCCCGTCAGTGAGATCGGCCACTCGTTCCATGGCCGCGGTGAAGGCGGCGCGGGCCGAGTCTGCGCCCGTCTCGGTCTCGGGATCGCCACCAAAGCGCGGCAAGAAGGCGTCCTCGGCGATGCGCGTCGCGAAGATACCGGACACGGCCTGTCGAAGCGGCTCGTCACGCATGCGGCGACGGGCCATGTGCGCATCGGGGACGCCGGCAAGCCCGAGTCGCCCAGCCAGCTCTGCCCACCCTGCCCCTTCGGCGTCACTCACCTGCTCGAACGACAGGAAGACGTGGCAGCCATACCCGTCGAGCACGAGCTCCAAGCCGTGCTCACGCAAGTCTCGCAGTTGGCGGAGGTGGTCGAGACCGCTGCGGTGGTCGTGGAGGATGACGAAACCGTCGGGATCGTCCCCGAGGCCGAGCGACTCAGCCACTCCAGGGATGCGCACGTGCGCCCGGGGGTAGCGGTTGAGGTAGACGACGAGCGACCGACGCTCGGTCACCCCCTGCGGGCCGCTCTCGGCGCGGTTGGCATAGGCAAACACGTCGGCGGTGGCGCCGCCGCCTTCGAGCGCCGTGAGCTGACGGAAGCCCGATGAACCAGAGAAACGCCAACGCTCGTGGAGGAGCGGGCTGATCTCACGTCGGTGGCGCTCGACCAATGATCCGTCGGGCCACTCGTCACGCTGAGGACGTCGGAACTCCATGCCGTACTGCTCGCTGTAACCCTCGAACTGACCATGCCCGAACATCGGCAGCCCCGGCAGCGTAGCGAGCAGTGTCGCCACGCCAAAGTACTTGTCGTGGCTACCGAACTGGTCGACGGCCGAACGCTCATCGGGGTTGTTCATGAAGTTGACATAGCGACCCAGGATGCGGGCGTCGAACGAGACGGTCTCGCGGATGACCTGCTGGTACTCGGCATTCTTCTCATCGCGCAGCATGTGCATGAACGCACTGTTGTAGACACGGTGCATGCCCAGCGTACGGACGAAATAGCCCTCCATCAGCCAGAAGGCCTCAGCCAGCAGCAGCGTATCGGGCACCTCGGCGGCGACGCGGTCGACTACCTCACGCCAGAACTCCTGCGGCATCCGGCGGCGGAACTCATCGGCAGGGATGGCCGCGCTCGATCGGGATGGGATACCGGCTTCGTGGCCCGGCTGCGGGTACCACAGCCGCTGGATGTGGCGGCGTGCCAACACCATGGCTGCGTCGAAGCGGATGACCGAGAAGCGGCGCGCGACCTCGAGGATCTGGCCGATGACGGCCTCACGGACCTCGGCATTGATGTAGTCCAGCTGCGCAGTGTCGTTCCAGGGGAAGCTGGTGCCGTCGTTGCCGTGGTAGATGTAGCGCTCCTCGCCGCTGGCCTTGTCGATGCGCTTGAAGACGACCGCAGCATCGGACGAGTCCCAGTAGTGATCCTCCAGTTGGATCACCACCCGGTCATCGGGTGAGAGGTCTTCACCAGTGAAGGAATAGGACGGGAAGGGCGAGTAGGGCAGTGAGATGAAGCGCTCCGGATGCTCCACCACCCAGTCGGAGTCGATGCCCATGTGATTGGGCACCATGTCGGCAGCGAGGCGGATGCCGCGAGCGGCGGCGCGGTCGCGCAGTACACGCCACGCTTCGTCGCCGCCGAGCTCCTCAGCGATGCGGTAACCCGCCACCGAGTAGGCAGACGCCATCGCGTCGGCGTTGCCGCGCATCTGCTTGATGCGTCGTGAGGCATGGCTGCGCTCCCACAGGCCGATGAGCCAGAGCCCGCTGAAGCCTCGCGCGCGCAGCTCGTCCAGTTCCTCGTCGGGGACCTGATCGAGGCGACTGATGTCGCGTCCATAGTCACGCGAGAGTTGCGCCAGCCAGACGTAGGTGGACTTGGCCACCAGCACCAGCTCGGCCATCCAGTCGCGATCCTGGCTGAAGGCTTCCGGTTCCTCATCGAAGCTGCCGAAGCCTGCCAAAGCCGCTGGTTGGGCATCGCCAGCAGCACCGGGGCTGCGTCGCGCCTTCAGCCAAGCGATGCGATCGATCTCATCGAGAAGACCCAGCTGCCGGTCGATGTGCAGTAGGTCGGCGTCGTCGAGCCAGCCGGCCCAGTGGACACGGATCCAGCGCAGCTGCGCACTCAGCGACTGGGGGGCAGCCTCGACGGGCTCCAGCAGCCGTGCCAGGAGTGTGTGCGCGGGGGCCTTGCGCTCGAGGTCCGGGTCTTCGGGGTCGAGGCCGGCACCGGACAAGCCGTCGAGCAGCCTTCGTTGCCGGGCCTCGGCAAGCGTGGGGTCGGAGGTGAGTTCGCGGTAGGCCGCTGCGGCCGGATTGCGCGCGGCGATGTCAGTCAGGGCCAACTCCTCGAGCCCCGCCTCGCGCCCCGGTACGTCGCCCTTGTCCCGCGACAACCACTCGGCCGCGTCCATCTGCGCTCGGTAGACCGGCAGGGCAGGGAACGTCGTCTCGTAGCTGCGCAGGCCATCGTCCACGCCCACCCGGCCCACGCTGGCGTCCAGCGCAGCAAGGCCACGCGCCAGCGGGCCGCCACCCGCAGGATCGCCCCGACGTTCCACGGCCACGGCGCGATGCCCCAGTTCGTGGATGAGGCCGATGGCGGCGATCTCCGAGGCGGCTCGGGCGCGGTCGGCATCCTGGCTGACGAAACGTTCGGCCAAGGCCAGCGCCCTCGAGGCGTCGAAGGCGATGGCGTCGCCGTCGCTGGAGAAGAGGCTCTCCTCGAAGCCGTAGCGGTCACGAGCCATGCGGGCGATACGGAAGTCCATCACCCGCACCATACCAGTGGCGGCCGAGCGGGACTCATCCGATCCTACCCCAGCACCTTGCCGATGAGCGATCGCAGCTGGGCGCTGTGGCTGTCAGTGCGGTACTCCGTCAGCGGGCTTTGGTCGAGCACTGCATCGGCGTCGACACGACCGTGTCGGCGCACGTACACCGCCGGATGGATGCTGCCCAGATCGTCGGTCTCGACGGTGATGGCAGCCCCGTCGGGGCCTGGCGTGTCCACGTACTCCGCCAGCGAGACGATGCCCTCGTCGCGGATACTGCCATCGCTATCACGCGAGAGCGCCCGTGCCAGGTACGACTTCTGGTGCCACAGCTCGGGCGCCGTGGAGGCCGCCGTGAGCAAGCACTCAACGACTTCCGAGGGGTTCACCTCCGGTCGCGGTCGTTCCATGCCGAAGTAGCGTGCGGCGATCGTGTCGACCGCAAGGCGACCGTTGTAGCGGTGTCCGTGCACTGCCCCGGAGTTGGCCGGGATGCCGTACTTCTTGAGGCCCGGCACACCCTGCGTGATGGTGCCCGCGAAGAAGACTCCTGGCGTGGTGGCCGATTCGTAGCGGTTGGTCATGATCGGCAGACCGCTGCGCCCGAAGGTACTCACGCCCAGCTCGGGCAGGTCCAGCAAGGGCGCGCTGAAACCGGTGGCGGCGATGACTTCGTCCACCTCGACCACGAACGCATCAGAGTCGCCGCCGCGACGCGTATGGACCGCCAGACCGGAGGCTCGCTGCTCGATACGCTCGGTCGCCGCGTCGAGGACGAAGACGCCACCGCCCAGCGCGGCGTCCTCCCAAGGCTGCAGGTAGCGTGCTCGCACACCGTCAAGCGAGTGCAGGTTGACGGACAGCCTCGCCGGCCGTGGTGAGGCCAGGATGATAGGGCTGGCCCACTGCAGCAGTCCGCTGGCCAGCTCGAAGCCGGAGTTGGCCTTGCCCAGGATGAAGAGGCGCTTGCCCGCGTAGGACGCGGCATCACGAGTGTCGACGTAGTGCGCGGCATGCTCGATACCGGGGACATCCTGAGGCAGGCTCGGCTGGGCGACGCCCACCGCGAAGACGGGCACGCGAGTGCGGTAGTCACCCCCCGGCGTATGCAGCACGAAGCGGTCGCCGTCGCGAGCGGTCCCCAGCCAGGGTGTGTCGTAACGCACCCGCAGTCCGGTGCGGGCCACGAATTCCAGCATGCCCGCCTCCATCTCGGCACGGGAGGGGAACTCGGACGAACCGTCCATCAACGCGGGCATGATCGCACGGTTGACCGGTTCGAAAGCCACCAGGCTGTTGAAGTCGTAACGCTCGTACTCATGGCTTTCGTGGGCCAGGCCCGCATGCGGCTTGGTCCACGAGAGAAGGCGCTGGAAGAAGGGGAAGTGACGGAACATGCCGCCGGGCGCGGGGTCGGCCGAGATGACGGCGTGCTCGATGCCAAGCCGCGAAAGGTAGTACGAGACCTGCAGTGCGCCTGGACCGCTGCCGACCACGACCGCTCCGTAGTCGCCAGGCGGGAATGGCTGCACTCCGGCCTCGGAAGGACTGTGCATGGGGCTAGCTGCGACGGTTGGCACGGTCAAGGCGCCGGCTGACCGATTGCAGCATGCGGTACATCACGCTGGGATACGCCAGCAGGAACTCACGCAGGCCTGGTCCGGCCAGCTGCAATGCCTTCACCGGTCCGGTGGCGACGACATCGGCGATCGGCGGCTCACCCAGGAGCAGGGAGATCTCCCCGAAGAAGTCACCCTTGCCCAGGCGGGCGACATCGTCACCATCGACGCGAACTCTCACCTCCCCCTCCAGGAGGATGAAGAAACCGCCTCCGGAGAAGCCCTGACGGAGGATGCGCTGACCGTCGGGGAATGACTCCTCGGACATGGTGTGGGCCACGGCCTGCAGTTGCGGCCGCTCGAGGTCGGAGAACAGCGCCAGTCCAGCCAGCGCATCGAGGATCTGCTGCTGATCCATTAGGACTCCCTCCTGTGCGGTGATGGCCCTAGTGACCTAGCTGGACGTCGGCGTCGCGCAGGCGGCGGGACAACTCCGTCAACAGGTTCATGGCCAGTCGCGGCTCACGTTCGAGCACGGCCACCAGGTCCCACGAGGCCAGGGCAAGGCAGGTCGTCTGACCGATGGCGAAGGCAGATGCCGAGCGAGGCTGCTGGTCGATCACCGCGAGTTCTCCGAAGAATTCACCGGGGCCCAGCCGTGCCAGCTCTTCCTGGCCGGTCACGATGCGGGCACCGCCGTCCACGATGATGTAGAGCCCATTGCCCACCTGGCCCCGCTGGACGATGAGCTCGTCATCGAGGAAGGGGAACTCGGCCGTGGTCTCGGCCAACTGGTCGAGGACGTCGCTGCTGCAGCCGCGGAAGAGCGGCACCTCACGCAGCCAAGCACGCTTCTCCTCGATGGTGAGCGACATCGGATGTCTCCTGGGAGTGGAATGCACACCCTAGCACCGCCGGGGCGACGACCACGACTGCTCCCTCGGGATCACCCGAGTTCAGTCGCCGCGATGCGCTCCGCTGCGGATGACGAACCCGATGAGGTTGCCGCGCGCCGGCTCCTCGTGTGTTTCGATGTCGCTGACAGCTGAACCGGAAGGGCCCTCCCATAGCCTCAGCAGTAGCTCCCCGAGCACGTTGCGATCACCCTCGGCCACGACCTCCACGGAGCCGTCGGCCTGGTTCGAGACCCAGCCGTCGACTCTGAGTCGAGCAGCTTCGCGCTGGACGAACCAGCGAAAGCCGACGCCCTGGACGTGGCCGCGCACGGTGGCCACCAGGCGCGCCGAACCATCCGGCGGCGTCATGCGGCGCTGCGGGGAGCGCCATCGGCGCGAGGCCATGTGAGCAGCAGAGCGTCGAGTGTGAGTTCGGGACTGGCATAGCCCTCGACCGCAAGCATCAGCCGGTCAAGTCTGTCGAGGAAGCGGCGGAGGTCCGTGGCGTGCACGCGAGCGGACAGGTCGAGCAACTCCTCGAGCTGCTCGAGATCGCGGACACCCTTGCCTCGACCGTGGGAGACAACGGCAAGATCGCGGCCCAGGTCGCGCCACACCTCGATGATGAGATGCACGGCGCGGCGGCGCTCGACCGGCTGTAGCCGCTTGGTTGATGGCGCCACCTCACCCCGAACCGCGGCGTCCACCGCCGCGGCATCGGCGATGAGATCGGCGGCCGCGCCGAGGCGTGAGCGCCGGTCTGCCGTCAGCAGCGCGAGCAGGGTGCGCCCGATGCGTGCTCGTGCCAACACCGCCTCCGGCTGAGTGGCGAGCCGGATGGCGAGGCCGGGGCGACCACCAGCGGCGATGGCCAGCGCCCGGGCCTGCGCCGGTTGCGCATGACCGTCCGTCACCAGCATGGCGGTCAACATCTCCACGGGCAACGGCGCAAGCCGCAGGCGGGCCGAACGCGAGAGCACCGTTGGCAGCAACGTGGCAGCGTCGTCGGCGCACAGCACCAGGCAGGTCTCGGGTCCCGGCTCCTCCAGCGTCTTGAGCAAAGCGTTCTGGGCATCCTGGTTCAGCCGCTGTGCAGCGGTGATCAAGGCCAGGCGAAAGCGGCCCTCCATGGCGGTGAGTGAGAGTTCGGACGCCAGGGCCTGGACCTGCCCGAGGCGGATCTGCTCGCCGGCACCTTCAGGTGCCAACAGGTGGAGGTCCGGATGGCCCCCGGCCACCACCTTGCGGCAGGCCACACAGTCCCGACAGGGCCGCTGCCGCGAATCAGTCGCCAGGCAGAGCAGCCCGGCGGCGAGGTCCATCGCGAGCGTGGTCTTGCCCACACCGAGGGGTCCCAGCAGCAGGAGAGCGTGGGGTGGATGCTCGCTGCGGACGGCACGAGTGACGGCCCTGACGGCCGCCTCATGCCCATGGGTCAGGAACGTGCCGCCGGGCGGACTCAGCGCGGCGGCACGACCCATGCTCGCGTCCTAGGCGTCTTCGGCCGGGGCCTCGGCGTCGGCGGCCTTCTTGGTGCGTGCGCCGTCGCGTGGTCTTCTTGGGCGCTTCCGCGGCGGCCGGAGCCTCGGTCGCGTCAGCCTTCTCGGCGTCGGCGGCCTTCTTGGTCGTGCGCCGTCGCGTGGTCTTCTTGGGCGCTTCCGCGGCGGCCGGAGCCTCGGTCGCGTCAGCCTTCTCGGCGTCGGCGGCCTTCTTGGTCGTGCGCCGTCGCGTGGTCTTCTTGGGCGCTTCCGCGGCGGCCGGAGCCTCGGTCGCGTCAGCCTTCTCGGCGTCGGCGGCCTTCTTGGTGGTGCCCGGTCGCGTGGTCTCCTTGGGCGCTTCCGCGGTGGCCGGAGCCTTGGGACTGCTCGCCTCCCGTCGGGCGAGCTCTGCCTTCAGCAAAGCTTGCACCTCCGGCGGGACCTCGCTCCAGGGATCACCCCCCGGAGTCTGCTCGATGGGATCCATCGAATGGCTGGAGGCACGAGGCGAACCGGTCGGGTGACTCCTGCTGCGACCACCAGACGAACGCGAATAGCTGGAGCCGGAACTCGTGCCGTATCGCTCACGGTCGATAGCCGACCGATAACCTCCGCCCCTGGGGCCATTGCGACCGCTGCGACCGCTGCGGCCACCGCGGCCGGCCTGCCTCTTCTCCGACAGGAGGTACTCAGGGATCTCCGGCTCGTCTTCGAACTCTTCGTCGTCGATGGAGTCCGCTGACCGGGCAGCGGCCGTCGGGGCCGTATCAGCAGGCACGCCGATCTGGCTGTCCCAGACGGATCCGAAGCTGGAATGCTGCGGTAGCGTAGGCACCTCGTCCGGCAGCGGGACCTCCATGACTTCGTCGTCGGCTGGCTCATCGAGTGGCGCGTCGCTGATCTCGCCGGCGCGTCCACCACGACCCCGGCCGCGGCCACCACGCCGTCGACGACGCCGGCGACCACTGGCCTCCTCGGACGCCTGATCCTCGCTGTCGGTCGCGCCATCGGCGGGCTCGGGCTCGGGCTCGGGCTCGGTGACTGAGGGGGGCGCCTCGCCACGTCGTGACAGTTTCTCGCCCGGCAGCGCAACGAGTCCCGGAGCCGGCTTCTGCACATCGGCGGAGGCGACCTTCTCAGTCTCGGCGGCGGGGGGTTCGGCGTCAGCCTTGCTGGTACGTCGGCGTCGCAGGCCTCGCTCGGGCTTGTCGGCCTTGGCGTCGGCGTCGATGCGGCGGCGCCGGTGGCGGGGAACCACCCCCGATTCCTTGTCCGGCACCTCGGTCATGGATAGATCGCCATCGGAGGCGACACGGCGGCCACTGCGGGCGCCCTTCTCGACCTTGGCGACGTTGGTGATGTCGATGAACACGTCAGCCACATCGATGAGGTCGCTGCTGGTGTTGCCGCGGAAGCTGATGACCTCCACGCGAACGCCCATCTGCTGCACCGCCGCGATGGCCGGGGCGAAGTCACCATCGCCGGAAACGACGACAGCGATGTCGAGCTTCTCGCCCATCCGCATCATGTCGACGACGAGCTCGATATCAAGGTTGGCCTTGATGCGGCCATCACCGTACTTGCGGATGTCCTTGCTCACGACCTTGTAGCCGCTGCGCGACAGGAAGGCATGGAACTGGCGCTGGTTGTCGTTCTCGGGGTCGAGGCCGGTGTAGGCGTAGGCGCGCACGAAGTCGCGACCAGCCGTGGCCGATTTCAAGAGGGTGACGTAATCGATATCGATGCCTGCGGCCTTGGCCGCATAGAAGATGTTCGCGACGTCAACGAAGACGGCGACGTTCTTGCTCACGCAGGACTCCTGTGTGCTGCGAGCCGCCGATGACGGCTCTGCGAGGCTGGGCACTCGGCGCGACGGTCGCGGCCATGGGCAAAGCCCAGCGCGTATCGCAGTGTTCGTGTCCGGTCGTTGCTGATGTGTCGATCTCCTGCTGACGACCGGGCCCACGCGGGCTTCACCGGTGTCTGATCACGACTGGTCGCGTCCTGAACGGAAGTCGGGCCTCTCGCCAGAAAGCGGCGGCGGGCCGGTCCTCGAGCGCGCCGCACCGGGTGTTCACAGGACCACGGTAGGGTCACTGTCCGCACACGCCCGGGGCGCTCGGGGCGTCTTGCATTCGAAACGCCAAGACCTATGATACTGCACGATGCGCTTGCCGTGAGCGTGTCACGTTCGAGCAGGTGCGTGGGCCTGTTGGCCACGCACGCCTTCGCCTTCGCCGTCGTGGCCCGCAACGGCGGGAATGACGCCACGGAGGCGGGAATGACGCCACGGAGGCTCCGGCGGGATCAGCCGCAGTACGGGATCCCCGGCCGCGCAGCCGGACCGGCCAGCGAGGGCCGGATAGCACCACCGATGGACGGCCAGAGCCCGTGCTCCGGCCGTCCATCGATTTGGGGGCGGTACGCGTGGTGAGTGGTGCCTCGAGTCAACGCCAGGTGGGCGCGGGCGCGTGAGAATCAGGCGCCGCGAGGCGATGTAACCGAGATATCGCTGCGGCGTGACCTTGCAACAGAGGCATACCAGTCTAGAATGTCGCCACGCTTGAGCGGCCACGGCCGTTGTGTGTGGGCACGCCTCGCGTGATCACGAGTGGGGACCGACGCTGGGTAGTCATACCCGCCGGCGCCCAACGCGGTCCCGCGATGCCAGACACCCACGGCGACCCAGCCGGAGGATCCACGACCGGCTCCATGACGAGCCGGCCGCAACAGCCTGTATGAGGAGTACCACGAGCATGATGAGAAAGAGTCTCGGCGCACTTGCGGCGGCCGGCCTGCTGGCCACTGCCATCGGAGCGCCCGCCATGGCCCAGGATTCGAGGGTCGTCAATATCCCAGACGGCGAGCCCGTCACCCTCGGCGTCTACCAGGTCCTTTCGGGTCCCAACGCGGTGCTCGGGCAGGACATGGTCTACGGCATCGAGGTCGCGGTCGCCGACCATGGGGAGGAGATCCTCGGCCACAAGATCAAGTTGAACATCCAGGACGAACTCTGCAGCGTCGAAGGTGGCGCCCAGGCGGCGCTCGCGCTCGCCTCCGACCCGTACGTGGTGGGCGTCATCGGTTCCTCCTGCTCCGATGCGACCGTCGGCGGCATCCAGACGCTCACCGAGGCCGGTCTCACCGCCATCTCCGGCTCCGCCACCCGGCCGTTGCTGACTGAGCCCACTCGTGGGCCCGAGTACGCTGGCTTCCTGCGCACCGCCTGGAGCGACGCCATCCAGGGCAAGTTCGTGGCCGAGTTCGCGCAGAGCCTGGGCCTGACCAAGGCCGCTACCGTCCACGACGGCTCGGCCTACGCCGAGGCACTCGTGGGCGTGTTCGAGGAAGAGTTCAAGGCCCTCGGTGGTGAGATCACCGTATCCGAGGCCGTGTCCGCCGGCCAGACCGACATGAACCCGGTCCTGACCAACATCGCCCAGAGCGGTCCCGAGATGATCTACATGCCGGTCTTCACGGCCGAGGGTGGTTATCTCGTCGCGCAGCATGCCAACGTGGCCGGCCTCGAAGATGTCGTCCTCGTCGGCTCTGACGGCCTCTTCTCGCTCGACTTCGTCAAGGCCGCTGGCCCGTCGGTCGAAGGCATGTACCTTTCGAGCCCGAACTTCGACGCGTTCCAGGCGAGCTACGCGGATCTCGTCGCGAAGTACCTCGATCTCAGCGGCCTGGATAGCCCGCTGCAGGCTTTCCATGCCCATGCCTACGATGCGGCGAGCATCATGCTCGACACCATCGAGCAGGTCGCGGTGCAAAAGGATGACGGCTCCCTGGACATCGACCTCGGTGCCCTGCGGGCTGCCCTGTATGCGACCACCGACTATCCCGGCGTGACCGGCAGTCTGACCTGCACCGAGTACGGTGACTGCAGCGCACCCCTGATCGCCGTCTACCAGGTCGGCGCCGACACTGTCGACGACGGCGTCTGGCCGCCGGCCGTGGTCTGGACCCCCGCAAGCTAGGCACCATCTTGTCCATCTGAAGGACTTGACGGTCGAGCCGGGCGCCCAAGCGCCCGGCTCGACCTCGTACAGTCGTTCCGCAAGCGCCAGCAACCGACCCGGAAGGCGACCATGAAGACGACCCTCAAACCGCGCCGGGGCCCAAGCCGCACCGAGACCGCTTTCGAGGCGGCCGTAAGCGCGTTCCTGTGGGCGTTCCGCATCATCCTGGTGCTCATCGTGGTGCTGGGTACGGTCCTCACCATCAGCAGCGGCAAGTTCACCATCCAAGCGTGGACTGCCCTCGTCGTGGGCGGTGCAGTGCAGGGTGGGATGTTCGCGCTGGTGGCACTGGGCTACACGATGGTCTACGGGATCATGCGCATGATCAACTTCGCCCACGGCGAGATCTTCATGATCGGCATGTTCTCGGGCTACTTCGTGGCGACGATCCTCGACGACAAGGGCATCCTCAATGCCAGTCCCCTGGCATCGATCGTCTCGTTCCTGCTGATGATGCTCATCGCCGCGGGCGTCTCCACCCTTGTCGCGCTGGCCGTCGAACGGGTCGCCTATCGGCCGCTGCGGAACTCACCGCGACTCGTGCTACTCATCTCGGCCATCGGTGCCTCCTTCTTCCTGCAGTACACCGTGGCCGGCCTGGTGGGGCCCGGCATCTTCGCTTATCCCACCATCGACATCCTCACCGAGGATGTCGGCCTGCCCATCCTTTCGAACCTCGGCGTGACCTGGATCCAGGTCATCGTCATCACGTCGGCCCTGGCCATGATGGCCGTCCTGTATCTGTTCGTGATGCGCTCCAAGCTTGGCACTGCCATCCGCGCCGTCTCCGAGGACAAGCAGACAGCCGCGCTGATGGGCATCGATGTCAATCGCGCCATCGTCACCACCTTCGCGGTCGGCGCGGCCATGGCCGGCGCGGCGGGCGTTCTCTACGGCCTCTACTGGCACCAGATCCAGTTCTTCACAGGCTTCGTACCGGGGATCAAGGCCTTCACCGCGGCCGTGCTCGGTGGCATCGGCAACATCCCCGGCGCCATGGTCGGAGGCTTCGTCCTGGGGGAGGCCGAGTCCATCGGCTCGCTGCTCATCTTCGACGGCCTCGGCGTGCCGGGCCCCAGCCAGCTCACCAACGTCATCGCATTCACCATCCTCGTGATGGTGCTGATGTTCCGGCCGCAGGGCATCCTCGGCGAGCGCCTCTCGAGGTCGCGCGCGTGACCGCTGCGACGACTGCGAGCCACGGTTTCGACCGCAGCCTGTCAGCCTGGAAGCCGGTCATCATCGCAGGCCTCCTGTTCGGCTTCGCCGCTCTCTACGTGTCACTGGTCGGCATCGTGACCACCTTCCAGGATCGCGAAGTCATCCAGGACTTCATCACCGTGGGTCAGCTGGTGCTGGTGCTGCTGGCCGTTTCCGCCGGATACGTGGGAGCCCGGCGAGCGCCTGCTGGGCCCGTCAACGCCATCGTCGGCGCGGCTGTCGCCGGTGTCATCACAGGTGCGGCGCTGTCGCTGTTGATCATCATCGGTCCCATGGTCGGCTTGCGCGACTACCTCCCCCGTGCCGAACCAGACCTCTATAACCTCATCTCGGGCGCCAACATGCTGGGGATCGAGAACGCCAGCGAGATGTGGCGCGGTGACGCCTTCCCGGTGACCTTCTGGTATCCGGCCCTGGTGGGCATGGCGCTCGGCGCACTGGGCAGCCTGCTCGCATTCCTGCCCCGGAACGTGCGGAACCTCATCGTCGGCGGTGTCGGCGCGCTGGTCCTGATGGGGCTCTTCTCGAGCGTTCTGCGCTCCCCCATGCTGCAGCACCAAGCCACCGCCGGCATCGCGCGTCAGCTGTTCGCCTCGAACGGCCTGACCGTCACCGGTGCCCTCATCGTGCTGGGGATCGTCATCGCGATCTACCTGATCCACCGCTTCGTCGCGCCGGTCGAGCGATACCAGGCTCTGCCGCGTGAGACGCGACACCATCCGGCCATCGTCCTTCCGGCCGGTGCCCTGATGCTGCTCATCGTGCTACTGCTGCCCCTGGGCTTCACCGGGTTCGTGCCAGGAGTCATCGCGCTCATCGCGATCTACGCCCTGATGGGTCTCGGCCTCAACATCACCCTGGGCATGGCCGGCCTGCTCGACCTGGGATTCGTGGCCTTTTTCGCCGTTGGCGCGTACACCACGGCCCTGCTTACTTCCACCGGCGAACTCGGCATCGCACAGTGGCCGTTCTTCGTGGCCATCCCCTTCGCCATGCTGACGGCGATGGGCTTCGGCATCCTGCTGGGCCTGCCTATCCTGGGCATCCGCGGCGACTACCTCGCCATCGCCACCCTGGGCTTCGGCGAGATCATCCGCATCCTGGCCACCTCCGACCTGCTCAAGCAGTACATCGGCGGCCCGCGTGGCATCCTCAACATCCCCAAGCCGCTGGACTCGATCGGCATCAGCATCCCGCCCGATAACTTTCTGGCGGGACCCAACCAGATCTACTACATCTCGCTCATCTGCATCGCCATCATCTCCTTCATCGCACTACGCCTGGGTGACTCCCGTCTGGGGCGTGCCTGGGTCGCTATCCGCGAAGACGAGGACGTGGCGGAGGCGCTGGGCATCAACCTGGTCCAGACCAAATCGCTGGCATACATGCTGGGCGCCGCTTTCGCCGGCCTCGGCGGCGCCGTCTTCGTTTCCCTCTACGGCTCCATCATCTCCAGTTCGATCAGGCTCGACACGTCGATCCTCGTCGTCACCATCGTCGTCATCGGCGGCATGGGCAGGATCCCCGGCGTGGTGCTGGGCGCCATCGTCATCATCGGTCTGCCGGAGCTCTTCCGCGAGTTCAACACGTACCGCTTCCTGTTGTACGGCATCGCGCTGATCCTCATCATGCAGTGGCGCCCCGAGGGCCTCATGCCCTCGAGGGTGGGCCGCCGGGAGATGCACCAGGAGGAACTCCCCGGCGAGGGCGAACCACGCGGATCTCCGCCCGCCCATGCGGCCAGCCCGAGCGGAGGAGCCTAGCCGCATGGCCCTGCTCGAGACCCGCAACGCGACCAAGCGCTTCGGCGGCCTGACCGCGGTCAACGACCTGACCTTCGACCTCGAGGAGGGGGCCATCGTCAGTGTCATCGGCCCCAATGGGGCCGGCAAGACCACGTTCTTCAACTGTATCGCCGGCTTCTATCAGATCGACGAAGGCAGCATCACCCTCGACGGCACCGCGATCCACAAGCTGCGGCCGGACAAGATCGCCCGGCTGGGACTGTCGCGGACATACCAGAACATCCGCCTGTTCGGGGGCATGACAGCGCTCGAGAACGTCCTCGTCGGAGAACATCAGCACCTCGACTCCACGTGGTATCGGGTCGTCTTCCGGGCGCCCAAGCGTCTGCAGAGTGGCTGGCATGTGCGTGGCAGGCATCTGCATCTACCTGTCTCGTCGGTAGACGAGGAGGAACGAGCGGCGCAGGAGGAAGCCGAGCGTTTGCTCGACTATGTCGGCCTGGAAGGTCGCCACGATCTGCTGGCCAGCAACATGCCCTATGGCGATCAGCGCCGCCTTGAGATCGCGCGCGCGCTGGGAACCAGCCCGCGCATCCTGCTGCTCGACGAGCCCACGGCCGGCATGAACCCGGCCGAGACCCACGAGATGACCGGGCTCATCCGCCGGCTGCGCGACGACCTGGGCATCACCATCCTGCTGATCGAGCACGAGATGCGCGTGGTCATGGACATCTCCGAGCGCATCACGGTGCTCGACTACGGTGAGCGCATCGCCGAGGGCACGCCGGCGCAGATCCAGAGCGACAAGCGCGTCATCGAAGCGTACCTGGGCAAGGCCGCGGCTGAGGCCGAAGCGGTTCGGGCCGGGACAGCCGGGGCGGCAGCCACCGGGGCCGCCGCGAGCGAAGCCAGCAGCCAGGCCCCTGGGCCGGCGCCGAAGGACTGACCATGGCCCTGCTCGAGATCGACGACCTCCACACCTACTACGGCAAGATCCACGCGCTGCGTGGAGTCTCGCTGACAGTCGACCAGGGGGAGATCGTGACCCTGATCGGCGCCAACGGTGCGGGCAAGACGACGACACTCAACACCATCAGCGGCTTGCTCGTGCCCAAGGAGGGAAGTGTCGTCTTCGACGGCGAGGACATGACCCGCGTGGCACCCCATGACGTGGTCACCCGCGGCGTCGTGCAGGTGCCCGAGGGTCGGCGCATCTTCGCGCAACTGTCGGTGGAGGAGAACCTCCACATGGGCGCCTATATCATCGATGACAAGAAGCTGGTGCAGGAAGGCGTCGACAACGCCTACGAGATGTTTCCCCGGCTCAAGGAGCGGCGCAACCAGGTCGCGGGCACGCTCTCCGGCGGTGAGCAGCAGATGCTGGCCATGGGTCGGGCGCTGATGACCAAGCCGCGCATCCTGTTGCTCGACGAACCCTCCATGGGCCTGGCGCCCAACCTGGTCGAGTACATCTTCGAGACCATCGGGCGGATCCACGCCGAAGGCGCCGCCATCTTGCTGGTGGAGCAGAACGCGGCCACGGCCCTGACCATCGCCCACCGCGGGTACGTACTCCAGACCGGTCAGATCATCCTGTCCGACTCGGCCGCGGGCCTCGCCGCCAACGAGGACGTGCGCCGCTCCTACCTGGGCGAGATCTGACCTCCGCCACCGCCGCCATCGCCATGGGGGATGCGGTCCTCCAAGTCGGCAGGAGCATGCGAGACACTCGAGGGAAGTGCCTTGGCGCCCTCGCTGAGGAACCGCCGCAGGAACTGCTTGGTGGCCTCCTCCCGGGGATCGTCGAGCACCTGCTCGGGTGGGCCCTCTTCGACCACCACGCCGCCCTCGAGATAGAGCACCCGGTCGGCAGCCTCGCGGGCAAACGCCATCTCGTGGGACACCACGATCATCGTCGAGCCTTCGTGGGCAAGTTGCTCCATGACCACGATGACCTCGCCGATGAGCTCAGGATCGAGCGCGCTGGTGGGCTCGTCGAAGAGCAGCACCTCCGGCTCCATGCACAAGGCGCGGGCGATGGCTGCGCGTTGCTTCTGGCCGCCGGACATGCGGGCCGGGTACTCGTCGCGCTTGTCGAGCAACTGCACTTTGTCGAGGAACTTCTCGGCGGTGGCGATCGCCTCGTCCTTGCTGACACCCTTGACGTGGACGGGCGCCTCGATGCAATTGTCGAGCACGCTCATATGCGGGAAGAGATTGAATTCCTGGAACACCATGCCCATCTGCTGGCGTAGCTGCCGGATGGCCGAGCGTCGGCCGCGGCCACTCTTCTGGAGCGGGTCCGCATCCACGCGGAGCTCCCCCATGGCGACCGAGCCGACGGTGGGCTCTTCAAGCAGATTGAGACAGCGAAGGAACGTCGTCTTGCCCGATCCCGAACGGCCGATGAGCATCACGGTCTCGTGCCGTCGCACCACCAGGCTGATGCCGCGCAGGACGTGGTTGCGGCCGAAGTACTTCTGGATGTCGGTCGCCTCCATGACGACATCGCCCAGCGTCACCATCAGCGGTCACCTCGCGCCATACGCTGCTCCAGGCGCTCCTGGAAGTAGGAGAAGATCATCGTCAGGATCCAGTACATCGCGGCTGCCAGCAGGAGCGTCTCCAGGGAGTGGAACTTCTGCTGGCCGATCGACTTGGCTCGCCACAGTAGCTCGTGCACACCGATGATCGAGACCAACGCGGAATCCTTGATCATGGCGATGAACTCGTTGCCGACGGCCGGGGTGACGATGCGAACAGCCTGCGGCAGCACCACCCGACTCATGATGCGTCTCTGGGTCATGCCCAGCGCCGCGGCGGCCTCCCGCTGTCCTCGCGGCACGGCCTGGATCCCGGCTCGGAAGATCTCCGTCATGTAGGCACCGTAGTTGAAGGCCAGTGCGAAGACACCGAGGAACAGGAGGTCGACCGTGCCGAAGCCGTCCCAGATCTGCGGCAGTGCGAGCCACACGAACAGGATCTGCACGATCAGCGGCGTGCCACGTACCAGCGAGACGTACAGGGTCGCCAGCGCGTAGACCGGTGCGGTCGTGGATATGCGCCCCATCGCCCCGAGCAGGGCGAACACGATCGCTCCGGCGATCGAGATGACCGAGATGATGATGGTGAGGGGGACACCCTCGAGGATGAACGGCAGCCAAGGCTGCAGGAATGCCAGGTCGAGGGCATCGACGGCGACGAGATAGCCGATGACGCCACCGACGACCAGGACCCAGGTGATGATGAAGATGATGCGGAATCGCAGCCGGCGTCTGGTGTTGGCTGCCTCGATATCCCGGACGATGGGATCGACCCCGTCGCCGGTGGCGGAATCACCCTCGAGCCCGCCGGATTCTCCCTGTCGCGGTGGTCATGATGACCCTCGACTAGCGCCACGGAGGCACGCCGGTCCCCGTGGGTCTCCGTGAGATCGGCTATTCGTCGACCCGCTGCGTAAGGTCAGCCCCGAACCACTTCATGCTCAGCTCGGCAAGCGTGCCGTCCTCATGCATCTGGCCGACGATGTCGTCGATGGCGGCGACCAGGGAATCGTTGTCCTCGACGCTCTTGTCGAAGGCCACTGCCAGCGGCTCGTAGAACACCGGTTCACCCAGCCGCACCACGGGTAGGCCCTCGTCGATGGCCTGCTGCGTGGTGGTCGAGGACGTCAGCCAACCTTCGAAGTCCTTTCGTCCTGCCGCCCAGGACTCGGCACAGTTGCGGTCCGTCGGCAGGGTCGTGGCGACCGATCCCGCCGGCGGGAGGGTGTCTGGGCTCTCGGTACCGAAGTCGAGCGTGCCGTTCATCCACTCCAGGTAGGTCGTGGCTTCACCCATGCAGATGGTCTTGCCGGCGAGATCTTCTGGGCTCGTGTAGCCCAGATCGGAACGGGCGGAGAGCTGCGCCGGGGTGTAGTAGTAAGGCTGGGTGAAATCGAGGACGTCTTCACGCGCGGACGTGATGGTCATCGAGCCGACGCTGAAGTCCCAGCGTCCAGACCAGTTGCCGGCAGTGACGAGCACCCAGTCAGGTGTCTCGAAGGCGATGTCCACACCAAGGCGGTTAGCGATCTCGGTCCCGACGTCGATATCGAAGCCCTCGTATGTGCCATCGATCGTCAGCGACGATTGTGGCGGATATTGAGGGTCGGTGGACATGCGAATCACGCCCGCGTCCTGGATGCGCTGCAGATAGTCCGCGTCCTGTGCGACGGCGGGGGCTGCGATCGCCAGGGCCAGCAAGCCTGACGCTGAGACGGCGAAGGCCCGTCTGGTGCTCATACCCATAGCCATATGATCCTCCCCTGTAGGTATTGGGTCGGTCCGTTGTACCACGCGTGGCAAGCTCGTGAGCACCCGTGCTGCGATTCGTGCCCGAATGCGACCGAGGCGCAACCTACCCACATGGCACGCGCCGTACACTTGCCACATGGACGCGGAGAGCTGGTTGACGAGCGAGTTGGCGTCCTTCGCCTGTGGGGCATGCGGACAGGCCTACGGTGGGGGACGGATCCTCCTGATCGCACGACGAGAGGAGCTGTACTTCGTCGACCTCACATGCCATCACTGCGGCTCACAGGCGGTCGCCATCGTGACCATCCAGGTCGATGGCGAGACAGTCACGCTGGAGGGTGGCGAATTGGTGCGCGCCCTCGAGCCGGAGCCCGATGTGGCCCCCGACGGCCCGCCCATCAGCGCTGATGACGTGCTCGACGCCCACTTGGTACTGCAGAGCTTCGAGGGCGACATCCGCCAGCTCATCGCGCGCTTCGGGGGGAGATCGCGTTGAGCGAATCGCCCCGTTTCGCCCACGCCAGCGAAGCTGAACTGGCCCGTATCCTCGACTACTACAAGGTCGAGTGGCACTACGAGCCACGCACCTTCGCCATACGCTGGAACAGCGAGGGCATGGTGACCGAATCGTTCGCACCGGACTTCTACCTGCCGGAGCTCGACCTCTACCTGGAACTGACCACGCTGAAGCAGAGCCTGGTGCGCAAGAAGAACCGCAAACTGCGGCATCTGCGCGAGCTCTACCCGATGATCCGCATCAAATTGTTCTATGCGCGTGACTTCAAGGCCCTGATGCTCAAGTACGGTCGGCTCGAAGCTGCCGCCTCACTCATCGGTATCGAGGGACAGCCGCCGCCCAAACGGGACGCTGTGGTCACCTCGACCGTAGGCGCCACGATCGAGCTGCAGACCGACCAGATCACCCACTGACATCCCGTCAGGTCAGGCGGACCGAGAGACATGAAGGAGGGCGGAGCCTATGCCCGCATCAGCACTTGAGAACGACGTCGCCGAGATCCTTATCGACGAAGCCACACTGCAGGCCAAGGTGGCCGAGCTGGGCGCACGCATCTCCGCCGACTACGCTGACCAGCAGGTCACCCTGGTAAGCGTGCTCAAGGGGGCACTCCCGTTCATGGCCGATCTCATGCGCGCCATCACCGCGCCCGTGCGGATCGACCTGATGGAGGTCTCTTCCTACGGCGGTGCGACCGAGACCACGGGCCGCGTACGTATCCTCAAGGACCTGTCCTCGTCGATCGAGGGAGAGCACGTGCTCATCGTGGAGGACATCATCGATACGGGCCTGACGCTCAACTACCTGACCCAGTACCTCATCGGCAAGGAGCCGGCCAGCCTCCGGATCTGCACCTTGCTGGACAAACCCGCGCGCCGCCTGGTAGAGATCGACCTGGCCTATCGCGGCTTCGAGATCCCCGACCGCTTCGTCATCGGCTATGGGCTGGACTACGACGAGATCTACCGCAACCTGCCGTACATCGGGGTGCTCAAGCCAGAGGTGTATGGCGGGGAGTGAGACGAGGGCTGGGGCGCGGGCGAACACTCATCGCCGTCGGCGCCATCCTGGGCATCATCTCGATGCCGCTGAGCTGGCAACGGGCCGGTGGTGTGGTGCTGGAGGTTCGAACGGCGTGGGGCTTCGCCGGTCCCGGTTCGGCCATGTTCGTAGCGGCGGTGCTGATGCTGGCGCTCATGCTGCTTCCCTACACCACCCGGACACGACGGCTCGCCATCGACCGGCCGCTCAGTTACCTGATCCTGCTGTTGGTCGCCCTGGCCAGCCTCGTCGCGGCCGTCGTGGGCCTCGTCGGCGGCGAGGAGGCCTACAGCCTCACGCCGCTCGATGCGCCAGGCCTGTGGCTCGCCATCGTCGGCGTGGCCATCATCACCTGGGGGGTGCTGGAGCTGTTCGCCGAGAAGCCGCCAGCTCCCTGAAGGTATACTCCCACCCAGTATCCAAGATCGAGAGGAGACCGGGTGGCGACGACGCCGAGCAGCAGCAAACGACGACCGGCCAGCGAGCCACGCCCGTACGGCGGCTCTCGCGAGCAGGTCTTGCGACGGCTGGCACGCATGGAAGGTCAGGTCCGAGGCGTCGCGCGCATGATCGAGCGAGACGAGGGCTGCGTGGACGTATTGCAGCAGACGGCGGCTCTGCGCGCAGCCGTCGACGCTGTGTCGATGCTGCTGATGGAGGACCACGTGAACGGTCGCGTCAGGGCGGCGATGAAGAGCGGCGATGCCGATGCCGTCACCGATGAGGTCATGGAGGTGGTCCGCAGGGGCATGGGCCGACCTGCGCGCTCAGCCCGAGGGACCTTGGACTCCTAGACTCGCCCGTGACCATCCACTTCAGGGCTCGCTTGTCCACCATTTGGGCTGGGTTTTCCACAACGGTGACTGGGCGCACCGACATTGGTGGATAACCGACTTGACGCCCGCGCTCCGCCCTGACGACACTGCCGTTCCTGCACCACGCGGTGCCCTACGTGGTGTCGTGCAGCGGCGGAGTACGGTAACGCCACCCTTGACGATGTGTGGAGAGAGTCCACGCGCGACGACCGTCCGGGTGTCGGAAGACCGAAACGTCGGCGGGTGCAAGGAACGTTCCAGCGCCGGGAGCGGCTTTGGCCCGGGTCATGTGTTCGCGACGACGACCGCGAACCGGCCGTGAGGAGGGTCGCTTCCGGCGCATCTTCATGTCCCGGCGGCGCACACTGCCGGGGGGGCCACGACCGTGAGCGAGTTCCGCGCCAGCAAGCGCCAGGAACTGCCCACCGACCCTGCTGCGATAGCGCCGATGGGCGAGGACTTCGAGCGGGCGCTCCAGGCCGGGCTGGACGAGCTGGGTCTTCTCGATACCCGCGCGGCATCCGCGGTCGCACGACGCTCATATGAAGTGCACGCGCGGCTACTGCGCGAGTGGAACGCGGCCATCAATCTCACCGCCATCCGCGAGCCGGCAGAGGTCGCCCGCCGCCACACCTGCGACTCCCTCAGCGCGTCGCTGCGCCTGACCGAGCTGGCCACTCCAGGGTGCACACTCCTCGATATCGGTTCCGGCGGTGGCTATCCGGGTCTGCCCCTGGCGGCCGCGCTGCGGGTGTCGCGCGTGGGGCTGCTCGATTCGGTGGCCAAGAAGGCTCGCTTCCTGGGTGTGGCCGGGGCTGCCGTCGCGATGACCCTCGCCGACGAGGAGCCCGCCGAACCCCTCATCGAGGCCATCTCCGAGCGCGCCGAGGACCTCGCCGAAGAACCCGAGCATCGCGGTGCCTGGGACATCGTCGTCACCCGTGCGGTGGGTTCGCTCGCAGAGGTCATCGAACTGAGCCTGCCATTGGCTCGCGAGGGCGGGGTTGTGGTGGCCTGGAAGCGGGAGGAGGAACGTGGTGGGCTGGGGGCGGAACTGCGGGATGCGGGCTCGATCATCCGCGCGGCTGGCGGCGGTCGGCCAGAAGTGGTGGCCGTGACTGCCACGTTCCTGCCTAGGCATCGACTGGTCATCGTGCCCAAGGAACGGCCGACGCCTGCCAGCTACCCCCGACCGGCTGGCGTGCGCAAGCGGCGCAAACGGTAGCAAACCGCCATTCCGCGGGGCGCGAGCGGGCAGCTACTCCTCCCTGCCGGCGCCGGCCCTGCTACCCTCGCGCCGATGCGCGTCGTCATCATCTCCGACATCCACTCCAACCTGCCCGCCCTCGAGGCCGTCCTCGACAGCGTCGGCGCCTACGAGGCCGTCTGGGTCCTGGGCGACATCGTGGGCTACGGTCCCCACCCGAACGAGGTGGTGGCGCGCCTGAGGGCGGAAGGTGCCGTCGCGGTCCAGGGCAACCACGATGCTGCCACCCTCGGACGCATCCCCACGGGCATGTTCAACGATCTCGCTCGCGTGGCCGTGGAGTGGACGGCGGAGACGCTGGAGCCGGACAACCTCGAGTGGCTGGCGCAGCTGCCGGATTCGCGTGTCGAGGGCGAGTTCACCCTGGTCCACGGCAGCCCTCGTGACCCCCTCTGGGAGTACCTCTTCTCGATCCCTGTGGCACGCATCAACCTGGCCGCCTTCGAGACAAGCT
The DNA here is from genome assembly GCA_963724095.1 of uncultured Chloroflexia bacterium. Taxonomy (GTDB): domain Bacteria; phylum Chloroflexota; class Limnocylindria; order Limnocylindrales; family CSP1-4; genus JAFMJV01. Next base: position 507,122 of record CAVRTH010000019.1, on the reverse strand, counting down.
ACTGCCTCGTGGGGCATACCCACCACCAACTCACCTTCCGCGACGACAACGGCCAGGTGGAGGTGCTGCTTCCAGGCGACGGTGGCCAGCTGGCGCTCGACGAGCGGCGGTGCATCCTGAATCCGGGCTCGGTTGGCCAGCCCCGCGATGGCGACCCGCGCGCCTGTGCCATGACTCTCGACACCGAGACCGATACCGTCGAGTGGCTTCGGATCGATTATGAGATCGGGAGGACGCAGGCGGCCATGCGCCAGCTGCCGCTGCCGGGACGCCTGGCTGATCGACTCGCCAAGGGGGTCTAGCGCGAGATGAGCCAGGGAGGGGGTGCGAATCGCCGACAGCACGGTGACCCGGCTGCCCTGACGGACTTCTCGAGGCAGCGCATACTGGCGGCTCGAGAACCGGTCCAGGCGCATTCGACCCACTGGTCCCTGAGCGCTGAGGCCGCCCGGATGAGGAAACCGATGTCCGCGCCGCACGGCCACAGCGCGACGCGCGAACGAGCGGGCGTCGAGTCGGCCCGCGGATGCCCATGACGAGTGACGAGGGCGACAAGCGCCCGCCATCTCCCCCTGAGAAGACGACGCAGACCCCCAAGCCCGCCGGCCTGAGCGGCCAGAAGCCGGGCAATCGGCGTGTGCGCGTGGACCGCTCGCGGAGCGAGTACTTCCGCTACACACCATCAGGCGCGCTGGAAGCTCGACCCAAGGCCCACGAAGAGGTCGAAGCGGGTCGTCGCTTCATGGCAACCACGCGGCGCGTCCTCTTCGGCCGACCCCTGGCCTCGGCCGAGGAGATCGGCGAACGCCTGTCGAAGAAGAAGGCGCTGGCGATCTTCAGCTCCGACGCCATCAGCTCCAGCGCCTATGCCACCGAGGAGATCCTGCGGGCGCTGCTGCTTGGCGGCATCGGCATCGCAGCGCTGAACCTGGCCCTGCCGGTATCGATCACCATCGCCTTGCTGCTGGCCGTCGTCGCCGTCAGCTACCGGCAGGTGGTGGTGGCGTATCCCAACGGTGGTGGCTCCTATTCGGTGTCCAAAGCCAACCTCGGTCGGCTGGCCTCGCTCATCGCGGCGTCGGCGCTGATGATCGACTACGTCCTCACCGTGGCCGTGTCGATCTCGTCGGCCTCCGAACAGATCGTGGCTGCCATCCCGAGCCTGGAACCCTGGCAGGTCGGCATCGCGGTCACCGTCGTCGCCGTGATCACCCTGGCCAACCTGCGCGGCGTGCGCGAGGCCGGCAACATCTTCGCTATCCCCACCTACCTCTTCGTAGGCACGGCGCTGCTGATGATCGTGTTGGGTGCGTGGCGGATCATCGTGCTCGGTGAGGGTGCCTCCTATCCCAGCCTGCAGGACTCGTCGGTGGACCTTGCCAGCATCGCCATCCTGCTGCTGGCGATGCGGGCGTTCGCGTCCGGCGCTGTGGCCCTGACCGGTACCGAGGCCATCGCCACCGGCGTGCCCGCCTTCAACCCGCCGGAGTCGAAGAATGCCGCCACAACGCTGGCGGTCATGGCGGCGCTGCTGGCCGTGCTGTTCATCGGCATCACCTTCCTCGCCAACGGTTTCGCCATCGTGCCCAAGGATGACGCGACGGTGCTTTCGCAGGTAGCTGGCAGCGTCTTTGGGCTCGATTCGCTCGGCTTCTATCTCTTCCTGACCTTCGCTGCGATCATCCTCATGTTGGCGGCCAACACGTCCTTCTCAGCCTTCCCGCGCCTCGCCGCGGTGCTGGCCGCGGACAACTTCTGGCCCCGCCGTTTCGCCTATCGCGGCGATCGCCTCGCCTTCACCGCCGGCATCGTGGTGCTGGGTGTGCTGGCGGTCATCCTCATCGTCATCTTTGGGGGCAATACGCACGCACTCATCCCGCTCTATGCGGTGGGTGTCTTCATCGACTTCACCATCAGCCAGACGGGCATGATCCGACACTGGCGACGTGAGCGACCGCCAGGCTTCCGGCGCCGTCTCAGCGTCAACGCCGTGGGCGCCGTCATCACCGCCCTGGTGGCCATCGACGTGACGCTGGTCAAGGCGCCCACCTCGCTCATCGTGCTCGGGCTCATCCCCGTCCTGGTGGGCGTGATGTGGTTCATCCACCACGAGTACGACACCGCCGAGGCGGAGATGGAAGTCGACCGCCGCAAGGTGTATGGCCCGCCGACCAAGACCAGCCGCGTGATCATCCCGGTGCCCAGCCTCTCCCGCGCGGTCATCCGCTCGGTACAGTTCGGACGCTCCCTGTCCGACGACGTCCGCGCCGTCCACCTCACCATCGACCCCGAGGCGGCGGAGGAGTTGCGGCGTGACTGGGAGCACGTGCTGCCGGGAGTCCCGCTGGTCATCGTCGAAACGCCCTACCGTTCACTGGTGGTGCCGTTCCTGCACTACCTCGACGTGATGGCACCCACGCCGCCGAACACCATCACCATCGTGGTGCTGCCGGAGTACGTCCCTCGGCACTGGTGGGATCGGTTCCTGCATAACCAGAAGGCGCACCGCATCCGCGAGGCGTTGATCGGCCGCCCCAACACCGTCGTGGCCGACGTGCCCTATGGTGGCGGGCGCAGCGACGACGGCAATGGCCATGCCGATGGCGAAGGCGAGGGTGCCGGCGTCCAAGCGGCCCACAAGCCACGGCGCCGGGTGGGCTGGCGGCGCTGAGGTCATCACCCTGAGCGCCTTTGGCGAGCGTCCCGTTGCTGCGAGGCGGTGGTAGTCTTCCGCCGTGCCCAACACGACCCTTGAGAAGCCGGTCAAGCGGGCCGTCCTCAGTCTGAACGGCGGACCCACCGATGAACTCGTCATCGAGTGCGGCTGCAAGCTTGCACGAGCCGACCAGAGCGAACTGGTCGCCGTCTTCGTGCTGGAGGTCGATTGGCGACACGGCCTCGATGACGATCTCGAGGAGCAGCGCGAGGAAGCCTCGCGGGCGCTCGATCTGGCCGAAGGCATGGCCGAGAAGGAGAAGGTTTCGCTGGAGTCGCAGCTGCTGCAGGCGCGCGACGTCGGTGCCGCGCTGGTAGACGAGGCTGTCGCCCTCGAAGCCGACGTCATCGTGCTGGGCCTGCCCTACAAGGTTCGCTTCGGTGGCGACTTCGCCATCGGCGACACCATCCCGTACGTCTTCAAGAACGCGCCCTGCCGCGTCATCGTGGTCCGTGAACCAGTCGCGAGGAGCGAGGAGCGAGAAGAAAGCATGAAGAGGGTCTAGAACGATGCGCGTCATCATCGTCGGCAGTGGCAGAGTGGGCGCCAGCCTCGCGAGTCAGCTCGCGGCCGAGGAGCATGAGGTAGTCATCCTTGACACCAGCACCGAGAGTTTCCGTCGCCTGGCCCCTGGCTTCTCCGGCCAGGCATTGCGCGGCGACGGCACGGACGGCAGCGTCCTCGAGCGCGCCGGCGCGGGCGAGGCCGAGTGGTTCTTCGCCATGACCAACGGCGACAATCGCAACATCCTTGCCGCACAATTGGCGAGGCAGACCTTCGGCATCCCTCACGTGCTGTGCAAGATCAACGACCCGGTGCGCTCAGAGGCCTACGCCACGCTTGGGATCGACACCGTCAACCGGACCGAGATGATGCTGGACAGCATCGGGCGCTACCTGGGCAAACCCGCTGCGCCTGGAGCGATGGATGTCACTGTCGCGATCGTCCCCGCAGGGTCCGCCGGGGCGGTCGGCCAGGTGACGCCAGCGGTCTCCCCGACCGCCGAAGAGTTGCCGGCCACGGAGGCTCCGATGGTCGCGACCGGTCCAGGTTCGGCCGAGCTCGGTGTGGCTGCACCCGAGGCGGGCGCAGCAGCGGCCGATGCGGCGGTGCCCCCAGCCAGTGACAGCAACGGAGGCCGCTAGCCGTGTTCGTGATCGTCGTCGGTGGTGGCCGTATCGGCTTCTACCTGACCAAGGAACTCCTCGCCGAAGGCCATGAGATCGTGCTGATGGAGAAAGACCCGCGCAGCGCCGAGAGCATCCGCGACGAGCTGGGCGCGGTCGTCGTCAACCGCGACGGCTCCGAGGGCACACACCTCTCCGAGGCCGGCGCCAACCGTGCCTCCATCGTGGCTGCCGTGACCGGCGACGACGCCGACAACCTGGTGGTGTGCCAGATGGCCAAACACCACTTCGACGTGCCGCGCACCATCGCGCGCGTCAACAACCCGCGCAACGAGGCGCTCTTTCGTAACCTCGGGGTCGACGAGATCATCAGCCCCACGCGCATGGTGCTGGCGGCCATCGAGCAGGACATCCCGGTGCACGAGCTGCTGCACCTGGCGAACCTCGAGGGCGGCGAGCTTGAGCTGCTTGAAGCACAGATCGCGCAGGACTCACCGGCCCTGGGTCGCCGCCCCGCCGACATCGATCTGCCAGAGGGTTGCACGCTGTTCGTCGTCATCCGCGATGATCGCGCGCAGTCGATCCGGCCCGAGACGGTCTTCCAGGACGGCGACAAGGTCATCGCCGTCTCACGCACGGACTGCGAGAACGACCTGCGCATGCAGCTCATCGGCGAAGTGCCGGAGATCGCCTCCGCCTGATGGGTCCGAGTGCCGCCATGGGTGGCACGCGAGGAGGTCGACCCTGTTCGTGGCACGGGCGAAGCGGCAGGTGACGCACGATCGGGCGATCGGTCCGGAGAGACCGCCGGAGGCGCAGCCGGGGCTTCCCGCGAGACATCGCCTGTGTCCTTCAGCCTGCCAGGCGTACTCGCGGACACCGACGAGCGGTGTCAGCCTTCATGACGAACATGTGTCATAACTAGTACCAACCATTTGGTAACAAGACTTGACAACGACATTGTCAAGGATCTAGTATTCCTCGAGTACAGGGTCGGCGTCCACAGGGGCCTGGTCCAGTGCCCCACGAACGCGACTAAGACCGATACTGGAGGAACCTAGAAATGACTATCATCCGCAGGACCTCGCCGCGCTCCGACCTCATGTCGTTCCGCGACGCGGTCGACCGACTATTCGATGACACTACCTTCCGACCGCTGGCTTGGGGTGGCCCCGAGGTGCGCCTGCCGCTGGACATCACCTCCAACGAGGATTTCATCACCGTCGAAGCAGCCCTGCCAGGCATCCATCCCGAAGACGTCGAGATCACCGTCCACCAGGACACGCTCACGATCGGCGTCAAGGAGCAGGCCGAGCGCGAGACGCAAGAAGGCGAGCGTGTCTATCGTGAGCTGCGCCGTAGCAGCGGCAGCCGCACGCTGACGCTACCCAACGGCCTCGATACCGAGCATGCCGCAGCCACCTTCGAGAACGGCATGCTCCGGTTGAGCATCCCGCGAGCCGAAGCCGCCAAGCCCCGCCAGATCCCGGTGACCAAGGTCACGCAGGCGAGCGCGGCGGTCGCCGCCGGGACCCAGGAGACCGCGGCTGAGACGGGCCCGGAGTCGGCCAAGCAGGCCTGACCAATGCGCGAGCGAGCGGATGCGCGAGGGCGACACCGGGGGCCCGACGCCAGCCGGCCGGTCTACATCATCAGTGTGGCCGCCGAGTTGGTGAGCGTTCACCCCCGGACGCTTCGCATCTACGAGGGTGAGGGGCTGGTCTGCCCAGCCCGCACCCCATCCAACATCCGGCTCTACTCGGAGAACGACCTGCGCCGGATCCTCTGGATCCGGCACCTCACCCAGAACCTGGGCGTGAACCTCGCCGGGGCCCGCGTGCTGTTCGAACTCGAGGAGCGACTGGGCGTGCGCCTCCTCGAGCAGTTGTACAGCGAACCGGATGCCATCGGCAAAGACGATGGCGAGACAGTCGACCATAGCAATGACACGACGCCCGCCGCCAAGTCGAGCGGCAGGCGCGCCCCCAAACCCGACCAGAGCGCCAAGGAGATCTGATGGCCAGCGACCGCAAGAAGCCCAAGAGCAGCACGAACGGCGAACCAGAGGCGACCGCCGAGCGCACCGAACGAGTGCCGGGCGGTCCTCGCGTCCTGCCGCTCGTGGCACTGCGCGAGACGGTCATCTTCCCCGAGATGATCGTGCCGCTGCAGGTCGGCCGCGACAAGTCGGTCAAGGCGCTCGAGAAAGCCGTGAGCGCCGATTCGATCATCGCGCTCGTCACGCAGCGCCAAGCGGAACGAGAGGACATCGAGTCCACCGACGAGCTCTACGAGGTTGGGACGCTAGCCAAGATCGCCCAGATCGTGCAGGCCCAGGACGGGACCGTGCGTGCCATCGTGCAGGGCCAGCAGCGGCTGCGCCTGCTGGGCTTCGAATCCGACCGATGCCTACATCTCGGCCACGGTCGAGGTGGTCGACGATGAGATCCCCGAGGACCTCGAGGTGGAGGCCCTGGTGCAGACCGTCCAGGGTCAGATCGAGCAGTACGTGCAGTCGGGCGCGCCGGTCCCGCCGGAGGCGGCTGTGGCTGCCCGCAATATCAGTGAACCGGGTCTGCTGGCCGACATGGTCGCCTACAGCCCGGACATGTCCACCGAGCAGCGCCAGGAACTGCTGGAGACGCTGGACGTGGTGGAGCGGCTCAAGCTTGTCTCCACCTTCCTCGCCCGACAGGTCGAGATCCTCGAGCTCAAGGGCCGCATCCAGTCCGAGGTCAAGTCGGAGCTGGACAAGACGCAGCGCGAATACATCCTGCGCGAGCAGTTGAAGGCCATCCAGCGAGAGCTCGGCGAGGATGACCCGCAGCAGGCCGAGGTCAACGAGCTTCGAGAGAAGGTCGAAGAGGCCAACATGCCCGAGGAGGTCAAGGAGCGCGCGCTCAAGGAAGTCGAGCGCATGAGCCGGATCCCCACGGCATCGCCCGAGGTAGGGGTCATCCGCACCTACGTTGACTGGCTGGTCGGCGCTCCCCTGGGACAAGTCGACCGAGGACAACCTCGACATCCGCAGGCCGCGGTCGTCCTCGACGAGGACCATTACGGCCTGGAGAAGGTCAAGGAACGCATCCTGGAGTACCTCGCGGTGCGCTCGCTGGCGGACACCATCCGCAGCCCCATCCTCGCGCTCGTCGGCCCACCCGGCGTGGGCAAGACCTCGCTGGGCAAGTCGGTCGCGCGCGCCATGGGCCGTGAGTTCGTGCGCATGAGCCTCGGCGGCATCCATGATGAGGCCGAGATCCGTGGCCACCGCCGAACCTACATCGGTGCGCTGCCGGGACGCGTCATCCAGAACATCAAGACGGCTGGCTCCAACAACCCCGTCTTCATGCTCGATGAGATCGACAAGATCGGCATGGACTTCCGAGGTGATCCGTCATCGGCGCTGCTGGAGGTCCTCGACCCCGAGCAGAACAACACCTTCGCCGACAACTATCTGGAGGTGCCCTTCGACCTGTCCAAGGTGCTCTTCATCGCCACCGGCAACCTCGTTGACCCCATCCCCATGGCACTGCGTGATCGCATGGAGATCATCCATCTGCCGGGCTACACTCAGCGCGAGAAGGCTGAGATCGGCCGCCGCTTCCTGGTGCCCAAGCAGATGCGGAACCACGGGCTGAAGCCGAAGAACGTGGCCATCACCGATGAGGCCATGACCATGCTGGTGCAGTCATACACGCACGAGGCGGGCGTCCGTAACCTCGAGCGCGAGATCGCCAACGTCATGCGCAAGATCGCCCGCACCGTGGCCGAGGGACGCAAGTCCAAGACCACCGTCAACGAGCGCAAGCTGCAACAGTTGCTGGGACCGCCTCGCTTCGAGTATGGCGAGCTGGAGCCAGAGGACCAGATCGGAGCGGCGACCGGCCTGGTCGTCACCGAGGTCGGCGGCGACGTCGTCTCGGTCGAGGTCACTCGCATGGAGGGCAAGGAGGACTTCATCCTCACCGGCCAGCTGGGCGACGTGATGCGTGAGTCGGCTCGCGCAGGGCTCTCGTGGACGCGCGCCAACGCGTCCCGCATGGGCATCGAGCGCCAGCTCTTCGAGAAGAACACCATGCATATCCATGTGCCTGCTGGCGCCATCCCCAAGGATGGCCCCTCGGCCGGCGTCACCATGGCCACGGCCATGGTCAGCAGCCTGACCGGTATCCCCGTGCGCAAGGACGTTGCCATGACCGGCGAGATCACGCTGCGTGGCCGGGTCCTGCCCATCGGCGGCCTGAAGTCGAAGATCCTGGCCGCCCACCTGTCGGGGGCTCGCGTGGTGATCCTCCCCAAGAAGAACGAGAAGGACCTCCTGGACGTGCCGGAGGAAGTGCGCAAGCAGATGAAGCTGGTGCTGGTCGAGAACATGGACCAGGTCCTCGCCGCGGCACTGCGCCGCAAGCCTCGCCCGCTCAAGCCCAACCCCGCTTCGGCCAAGGCCGCGGGTGGACCCAAGGAGGGCTCGGCCAGCGGGGCCAAGAAGCCGGCGTTCCCACCGGAGCAGCCACCGGCGGTGGCATAGGGACAGACGGAGACGAATGGAGTATCGCGATTACTACGCCACGCTGGGCGTAGGGAAAGGCGCCAGTCAGGCCGACATCAAGAAGGCCTTCCGTCGCCTTGCCCGCGAGAACCATCCCGACGTCAACAAGGGCGACGACACTGCCGAAAAGCGCTTCAAGGAGATCAGCGAGGCCAACGAAGTCCTCTCCGACCCCGAGAAGCGCAAGGCTTACGACCAGCTGGGCGCGAACTGGAAGACATACCAGCAGGCCGGTGGAGCTGCCGCGGGCAACCCCTTCGCCGGCGGCAGCGCGGGCAGCAGCAGCGCGGGCGGCGGTTTCCCGGGCGGCGTGCGCTTCGAGTACCACGGCGATGCTGAGGACCTCTCCGGATTCAGCGACTTCTTCCGCGCGTTCTTCACCAGCCCTGGTGCGGGCGGTACTCGTGCTGCCGGGGCCAGGCCCGGCCCGCATATCGACATCGACCCGCTGTTCGGGGGGCTCGGCGGCGACAGCGGCGCCGGCTACGCCCCGTCGGGCTTCGGCACCAGCTCAGCTCGTGGCCGCCGCCCGGTCCCACCACGCCGCGCCGATGCCACCGCTGACGCCACCATCAGCCTCGAAGAGGTCATGCGCGGCACCGAGCGACACCTGCAGGTAGGCGACAGGACGCTCGAAGTGAAGATCCCGCCCGGTGTCCGCGACGGCCAGCGGATCCGCCTGACGGGCAAGGCTGAAGGCGGCGGCAACGTCTACATCAGCGTGGGCGTCAGCAAGCACCCTGTGTTCGCGCGCGACGGCGCCGACCTGACCATGGACCTCTCGCTCACGCTGGGCGAGGCGCTATTGGGTGCGGATGTCCACATCGAAACCCTCGCCGGCAAGCGGCTGGCGCTGACCATCCCGGCCGGCACGCAGAACGGTCGCGTCTTCCGGCTCACGGGGCAGGGCCTGCCCAGGTTCGGGGCCGAGGGCAACGGCGACCTGCGAGTACGCACCAAGGTGGTGCTGCCGACCTTCCTCGACGAGGAGGGCCGCGCCATGGCACAGACCTTCATCGACCACATCAACCAATCCGATCCGCGGCATGAACCCGCGGCACGACCTCGCTGAACGACAAGGACGTTCCCCACCATGAAGCTCGATCGATACACCCAGAAGGCCCAGGAGGCCATCCTCGCCGCACAGCAGTCGGCGTCGGCTGCCAAGAGCCCCGTGCTCGATGTCGAGCACCTGCTCGCGGCGCTGCTCGACGATCCCGAGGGCATCCCCGTGATGACGCTTCGCCAGCTGGGTGCCGACCCAGCCCAGGTGGCGCTGGACGCGGCCGCCGTCCTTTCGCGCCGTGCCAAGATCGAGGGCGGCCAACTGGGCCTCGACCCGCGCGTCCGCACGCTCATCGAGAATGCCGAGGACCAGGCCAAGCGCCTGGGTGACGAATTCGTCTCCACCGAACACCTGCTCCTGGCCGCTTCGCAGGCCGGCGGCGATGCCCAGCGGCTGCTCGAGGAAGCCGGAGCCGGTCACGAGGCACTGCTGCGCGCCCTTGAGGCCGTACGCGGCAGCCAGCGTGTGACCACCCAGAACCCGGAGGCGACCTATCAGTCGCTGGAGAAGTACGGCGTCGACCTGACCGCCGCCGCGCGGGAGGGCAAGCTCGATCCCGTCGTCGGCCGCGACGAGGAGATCCGTCGCGTCATCCAGGTGCTCAGCCGCCGCACCAAGAACAATCCCGTGCTCATCGGTGAACCCGGTGTAGGCAAGACCGCCATCGTGGAGGGTCTGGCTCAGCGCATCGTGCGCGGCGACGTTCCCGACGGCTTGCGCGAGAAGAAGGTCGTGGGACTGGACCTGGGCGCCCTCATCGCCGGGGCCAAGTTCCGCGGTGAGTTCGAGGAGCGCCTGAAGGCGGTGCTCAAGGAGGTCAAGGACTCCGACGGCCAGGTCGTGCTCTTCATCGATGAGCTGCACACCGTCGTCGGTGCCGGTGCCGCCGAGGGCGCCATGGATGCCTCCAACCTCCTCAAGCCGATGCTGGCGCGCGGGGAGCTGCACACCATCGGCGCGACCACGCTCGACGAGTACCGCAAGCACATCGAGAAGGACGCCGCGCTCGAGCGTCGCTTCCAGCCGGTCTACGTGGACCAGCCCAACGTGGAAGAGACCATTTCCATCCTGCGTGGCCTTCGCGAGCGCTACGAGGTGCACCATGGGGTGCGCATCACCGACGCGGCGATGGTCGCCGCGGCGGTCCTGTCGAACCGCTACATCGCAGACCGCTTCCTGCCCGACAAGGCTATCGACCTGGTCGACGAGGCCGCCAGCCGCCTGCGAATGGAGATGGACTCCATGCCGGTCGAGCTCGATGAGCTGGAGCGAAGGCGTATCCAGCTGGAGATCGAGCGCGAGGCACTGCGCAAGGAGACCGACGACGCATCCAAGGCGCGCCTCGCGGCCCTGGAGCGGGAGCTGGCCGACCTGTCCGAGCGATCCGGCGCGCTCAAGAGCCAGTGGGAACAGGAGAAGGCCGCCATCGGTCGATCTGCGAGCCACCAAGACCGAGCTCGAAGGGGCCCAGCATGAGGTCGAATCGGCCGAGCGGGAAGCCGACTACGGTCGTGCCGCCGAGCTCAAGTACGGCCGCATCCCTGAGCTGCAAGAACGCCTGGCCGAGCAGGAAGCGGCGCTGGCTGCCAACGAGGGCGCCCGCCGCCTGCTGAAGGAAGAGGTAGGTGCCGACGACATCGCGCGCATCGTGGCCTCCTGGACCGGCATCCCCGTGACCCGCCTGATGGAGGGCGAACAGACCAAGCTCATCCACATGGAGGAGCGTCTGCACGAGCGGGTGGTGGGCCAGGATGAGGCCGTCACCGCCGTGTCGGACGCGGTGCGCCGTGCTCGTGCCGGGCTCAAGGACCCGCGGCGGCCCATCGGCTCGTTCATCTTCCTGGGCCCTACCGGAGTAGGCAAGACCGAGACTGCGCGCGCGCTGGCGCAATTCCTGTTCGACGACGAGGGAGCCATGACCCGCGTCGACATGAGCGAGTACATGGAGAAGTACGCGGTCAGCCGGCTCATCGGGGCTCCCCCGGGCTATGTCGGATATGACGAGGGCGGGCAGCTGACCGAGGCCGTGCGGAGACGGCCCTATCAGGTGATCCTGCTCGATGAGATCGAGAAGGCCCACCCTGATGTCTTCAACGTGCTGCTGCAGGTGCTCGACGACGGCCGTTTGACCGATGGCCACGGACGCACTGTCTCATTCAAGGACACCGTGCTGATCATGACCAGCAATGTGGGCTCGCAGCTGATGAGTGCCGACCGACCCCCGGGGATGACCGAGGCGCAGGCGGAGAACGCGGTCATGGAGGCGCTACGTGCGACCTTCCGACCCGAGTTCCTCAACCGCGTCGACGAGGTCATCATGTTCCATAGCCTCGACGATGAGGCCCTTGCCGCCATCGTCGACCTGCTGGTGGCCGACCTGGCCGCGCGGCTCGGCGAACATGACCTCAGCCTGGTGCTGACACCCGCGGCGAAGGCGCTCATCGGACGCGAGGGCAACGATCCGCATTACGGGGCGCGGCCGCTCAAGCGAGCGGTCCAGCGTCTGCTGGAGAACCCCTTGGCGCGAGCGTTGCTGGAGGGCAAGTTCAAGCCCGGCAGCACCATCACCGCCGATGCCGACCCGGTCGGGGGCACCATCGTCTGTACCGGATCGGAGGGCGAGACCTTCGTGTCCGAAGCGACCGAGCGGCGCGATCCACGAGCGACGGGTGAGCCCGTCGGAGCCGGCCTGCAGCCGAATCTGATGGACTCTGCCACCGACCGAAGCGGAGGGCAAGGACAAGCGGCGCCTCAACTAGCGAGACCCCGCCAAGAGAGGAAGTCCCCATGACTTGGTCGAAGAGCACGAGCTACCAGCCACGGCCGCGCGCTGGCTGGTCCGGCGAGTGGGACAAGCTCGTCGGGCCTGGAGCGTCGCGCTGGGAGAACGCCGGCACGTTGGGCTTCGCCGCCATCGGGGCCGTGACCACCCCTGCCCTGGTGCGCCGGCAACGTCCGACCGCGGGCCCGCTGGAGCTGGCCGTTGCGGCCGCGATCGGGACCGACGTCGGCGGCGGCGCCTGGTGCAACGAAACGCCCTCGGCGAAGCGCTGGTACCACCGCCCTGGCACTCGCCGGCTCGGCAGGGTCGGGTTCGCTGCGCTGCACCTCTACCCCTTCCTGGTGGAAGCCGTCAGTGGCCGGCGCCAGTGGCGCAACGCAGCCATCTCGTATTCATCGCTGGTCGCGAGCGCTGCGCTCCTCGAGTTGGCCCCTGACGAGAAGCGGCGGTCGCTGGCGAGCGGGCTCTACACCGCCTGGCTAGCGGGGGTGTCGATCGTGGCACCGCCGCCGGCGGGCTACGCTTGGCTGCCGTCACTACTCGGCTTCAAGCTGCTGATCGGACACGGCACGCCTCGCGGGATGCTCTCCCGCGTGCGCCGCTGACGCAGGGCTGACCGTCAAGGGCGAACGAGACCACTGGGAGGGACGATGCGTGCTCAGGATGCGGAGCTAAGGCAAACCGCGACGGACCTGCGGCGGAACATCCTGCGCATGATCCATGCGGCCAGATCAGGGCACCCTGGCAGCGCGCTTTCCTCGACGGACCTGGTGACGGTCCTCTACTACGACGAGATGAACATCGACCCATCCAACCCGACCTGGGTCGACCGGGACCGTTTCCTGCTGTCGAAGGGACATGCCTGCCCGGTGCTGTACGGCGCCCTGGCCATGAAGGGCTTCTTCGACATGCATCATCTCGGCACCCTGCGGCAGATCAACAGCATCTTGCAGGGCCATCCGGACATGAACAAGACACCCGGCGTGGACTACACCACCGGATCTCTCGGCAATGGCCTGTCGATCGGCGTCGGCATGGCACTCGCTGCCAAACTGGATCACAAGGACTTCCGAACCTATGTCCTGCTGGGCTGCGGCGAGATGCAGGAGGGCATCGTCTGGGAGGCGATGATGTCGGCGGCGAAGTTCAAGCTGGACAACGTCTGCGCCATCGTGGACTACAACCGGCTGCAACTGGACGGTCGCAACGACGAAGTGATGCCGATGGGCGACCTGACCGCCAAGCTGGCATCGTTCGATTGGCACGTCATCGAGTGCGACGGACACGATATCGCAGCCATCCGAGGGGCCTTCGCCAGGGCACGCAGCGTGACGGGGCAGCCTTCGGTGCTGATCGCGAACACCGTGAAGGGCAAGGGTGTCTCGTACATGGAGGACAAGGTGGAGTGGCACGGAGCGGTCCCCGACGAGAGACGGTTCAAGCAGGCGATGGCTGAGCTGGACGCCCTCGAGCAGGGCAACGGGGCCCATTGACGAGGAGGCCCAGGTGGTCTATCGCATCAAGAGCCCACCGTTCACATCCAGTGTCGCGCCGGTGATGAAGGAGGACTCCTCACCCGCGAGGAAGCAGGCGGCGTAGGCGATATCTGCGGGCGCTCCCAACCGCCCCAGTGGGATCTTCGCCGCCAGCGCCGCCCGGTCTTCTGCGGACAGCGCGTCGATCATGGGGGTCCGCGTGGTCCCCGGAGCGATGGCGTTCACGTTGATGTCGAAGGCTGCGACTTCGAGCGCCAGCTTCTTGGTCAACGCCAGCAGGCCACCCTTCGAAGCAGCGTAATCCGCGCCAGCCTTGATGCCGCCACTTTCCCCGGCCAGGGAGGCGATGTTGATGATCTTGCCGTAGCGACGTGCCTTCATCATCGGCAGCACGGCCTTGCAGCAGATGAATGATCCCTTCAGGTTGACCGACAGCGTCCGCTCCCAGGCGTCGACAGCCAGCTCGTCCGTCGGCGAGGTGTTCAGGATGCCCGCATTGTTCACCAGGATGTCGAGCGGACCGAAGATCTTCACGATGCGCTCACACATCGAGAGGACGGCGGGCTCGACGGTCACGTCCGCGCCCAGTGGGGCGGCGTTGAGACCCCGGGCGACCAGCTCCTCGGCCGTTCGCTCAGCTGCCGCCGCGTCGATATCGTTGACCGCCACGTTCGCGCCTCGTTCCGCAAAGAGTGCAGCGATGGCGGCGCCGATGCCGCCTCCGGCACCCGTGACCAGGACGGTCCTGCCGCTGAAGCTCACGCGCTGCCCTCCAGCCCCGCCAGGATCGCGCGCACGATGGCCGAAGCATCCATCTCGTACTTCCTCAGCAGCTCGAGATACGGTCCCGATTCGGCAAACGTGTCCCTGAGGCCGATGCGCTTCATGGGCAACGGAAGATTCTCCACCAGCACTTCAGCCACGGCGCTACCGAGCCCGCCGTTGATCTGGTGATCTTCAGCGGTCACGACGAACCGCGTGCCGGCGCAGTGCTCGATCACGCAGGCTTCATCCAGCGGCTTGATGGTGTGCATATCGATCACGGTCACCTCCACGCCCTTGGCGGCCAGGGCCGTCGCCGCCTCCAGGGCCTGCGTGACCATGTCGCCATTGGCGATGATGGTCGCGTCGACACCGGTCTTCAACACGATGGCCTTGCCGAACTCGAAGTCGAGGGCGTCGTCATAGATGACCGGGACACCATCGCGGGTCAGGCGCAAGTAGAGCGGCCCGTTCATCGCGGCGGCAGCGAAGACGGCTTGGTACGCCATCGTCGCATCCGTCGGCATGCAGACGGTCATGTTCGGGATCGTCCGCATGATGCCCAGGTCCTCGGTCGCCTGGTGCGTCGGACCGTCGTTGCCCGGGGTGAGCCCTCCGTGGCTCGGGCAGATCTTGACGTTTGCCTTGGGGTAGGCCACGAAGGTTCGCACCTGCTCGCAGGCCCGCATGCTGGCGAAGACGGCGTACGTCGAAACGAACGGGATCTTGCCGCAACTCGCCAGCCCGGCTGCCACGGCCATCTCGTTCTGCTCTGCGATGCCGACGTTGAAGTATCGCTCGGGATGGGCCGCACCGAACATGAAGCTCTTGGTGGACTTGCCGATGTCGGCTTCCAGTACCACGACGCGGTCATCCACATCACCCAGGTCGCGCAGGGCCTCACCATAGGCGTCGCGGGTGGGGATGGACTCGTGGAGCTGGTACCTACTCATTCGCCTCGACCTGACTGCCCTCGAGGGCATCGCATCCACGGACACGGGAGCACCTTCGAGACCCAGGGAAACCCGGATGAACCGATGATAAGGCCGGATCCGGGATTCGCAGTCCGGCTCCAGCTCTCGCGGTCGGCTCGCAGCACGAAGGGAGGAAGAGTGCGGTGGAAAGGCGATTGGAAGGCAAGACCATCATCGTGACCGGCAGCTCCCGGGGTATCGGAAGGGCCTGTGCCCTTCGATGCGCCGACGCCGGTGCGAAGGTGGCGGTCCACGGCAGAACCACCACGGTCGCGCTGAAGGAAACGGTGGCGGCGATCGAGGCCAGCGGCGGGTCCGCGATCGGCGTCGCTGGTGATGTCTCTGACAAGATCGACGTGGCGCGGGTCGTGCAGCAGACGATCGATGCCTTCGGCGCGGTGGATGGCCTGGTCAACAATGCGGGCATCGGCCCCTTCATCGACTTCCTGGACGTGACCGAGGAGCAGTGGGACACGGTCATGGCCGTCAACGCCAAGGGCCCGTTCCTCATGACACAGTACGTCGCCCGGACGATGATCGAAGCCGGGCGCCCCGGCCGGATCTGCAATGTGACCTCCATCTCGGGACAGAAGGCGACCAACCCGCGCCAGGTGCCCTACTGCGCGTCGAAGGGGGCCGCCAACATGTTCACCAAGGTTGCCGCTCTTGCCCTGGGGGCGCACGACATCACCGTCAACGCCATCCTGCCGGGAACGATCGAAACGGACATCAACCGGGACATCCTCTCGGGGAAGGGCGTCGCCGAGTCCATCATCGATGCGACGCCGCTGCTGCGCCTGGGGGACGTCGACGATGTCGCCGGCGCCGTGGTGTACTTCATGTCCGATGAAAGCAAGTGGGTCACCGGCGCGCTGCTGGCGATCGACGGTGGCTTCATCGCATGAGCGCGACGTTCCGACGCACGCGGCGACGTGATGGTCTCTGACACGGAGACGCCACGCGACCCCCGGTGGGACGGAAGCGAGCCGCGCCTCGTGGCGGCCATCCGCGACGAGATCACGCACGCGCCGCAGGATCGCATCACCTTCGCTCGCTTCATGCAGTTGGCACTGACGGAACCTGGCCTGGGCTACTACGCGGGCAGCGAGTTGCGCCCGACGCGCTCGGGCGACTTCCTCACGGCGCCTGAGCTGCACCCCTTCTTCGGCCGCTGCATCGGACGCTTCGCGAGCGCGGTGCGGCAAGCCGCCGGATCGACCCCCGACCTTCCGCGTGCGCGAGTTCGGAGGTGGACGGGGCACCCTCCGCGCTGCTGCCCTGGGCGATCTCGGCGCCGACGTCGAATGGACGCGGGCCGACCTGCCTGATCGCAGTGAGCTCCCGGGCGGGCCGCCCGACCTGGTGATCGCCAACGAATACCTGGACGCGCTCCCGGTGCATCGATTGATCCAGCAAGGGCACCTGCGCGAGGCCTACGTTGGCTGGGTCGACGGCTGGTTCAGCGAGATCCTCTCCGAGCCGTCATCCCCTGAACTGACCGCGCACCTCACCTCCGACGGCGTCGAACTGCGTGAGGGCCAGCGCGCCGAGGTGTGCCTGGCCGCTTCCGCCTGGATGAAGGAGGTGGGCATCATGCTGCCTCCCGCCGGGGTCGTCCTCGTCATCGACTACGGACACGACGCGGCTGAACTCTACGGTCCTCGTCGCATGGCCGGCTCGTTGCTGACGTACCGCGCGCACGCGGTCGGCGACGACCCCTTCCGTGCCGTGGGCCACACCGACGTGACGGCCCACGTGGACATCAGCGCGCTGGAGCGTGCGGCCGCCGCGGCTGGTCTCACGCTGCTCGGGTCCACGACGCAAGGGTCCTTCCTCGGCAGGCTCGGCCTGGGTGGACTGCTGGCCGACCTGGGACGGCAGCCCGGGGTCGATCCGGAGGCGTACATGGAGGCGCGCAGTGCCGTTGCCCGGCTCCTCGATCCGCGTCACCTGGGTGGCTTCCGCGTGCTCGCCTGGGCGCACCCTTCAGCTGCCGCCAGCATGGCGGCGCTGCCCGGTTTCAGCGACACACCCTAGGCTTGCCCTGATGCGCTTCGAAGTCGCCCGCGAACGCCTGCTCCGACTACCCTCACCGCTGCCGCCGCCACGCGCGGAGATCGAGGCCCATCTCCTCAAGACCGGCCATCTGCCGCGAGGCGCTCGCCGCGACCTGGGCGGCCCCGTGCGCGATGCTGCCGCGCTCGTCCTGCTGTACCCCGATGCAGCGGGCGAGGCCAACCTCGTGCTCATGGTCCGGCCGAGTGGCGACCACATCCACGCCGGCCAGGTCGCGCTGCCGGGCGGGGCGCGCGAGAAGGGCGACGTCTTCCCCGAGGGCACCGCGCTGCGAGAAGCCCATGAAGAGGTGGACCTGGACGTCGAGGCGGCGGGCGTGATGACCGTGGGTCTGCTCGATACCGTCGACGTGCGGGTATCAGGGTTCATGTTGGTGCCGGTGTTGGCCGTGGCCGAGCGAGAGCCACAGCTGGTCGCCGCGGAGCGCGAGGTGGCGGCCATCCTGAGGGTCCCGGTCGGGCACTTCCTGCCCGACGCGCCGGTGGAGACGGTAGAGGAAGATCGCGGCGGCTGGCTGCTGCGCTACGGCGCCTACCCCGTGGCCGGGCATCGCGTCTGGGGCGCCACCGGTCGTGCCGTCAGCCAGTTGGGCGCCGTCCTTGGGCGCGATCGGTCCTAGCTCCCTACCAGGGCTCTCCCTCGCTCTGGTCGTGATCCTCGGGGCGGACCTCGGGCCGGGCCAGTCGGCCCCTGGCCGGCTCAAGGCCCGGCACCTCCGAGGCGTGGACGAGTCTGGCAGGCGTCGCCGCGATGGTCCTGTCGGGAACCTCGACCAGGATGGCCCTCATCGTGGAACCGTCGGTCCAGGCCCCGTGGGGAACCGACGGCGGCCATTCGACCGCTTCGCCGTGGTTGATGGCCGTACGCTCTTCGCCGATCTGGACCCAACCACCACCGGCGACGACGATGAACAGGCCCATGTCGGGGCTGGTCTGTGGTGGCAACAGCGCGCGCCGCGAGAATGCCAGTTCGGTGATGCGAGCGCCGGGGTGGACCCAGATGGTGCCGTCAGTCAGCCCGATGCCGCCCTCGCGCGTTCGAGGTCGTCGGAAGCCGGGGCCGAAGCGCAGGATCTCCACGCTGGTGGGTCAGTGGCGGGTCAGCGCTTCTTCTTGGCTTTGGGCTTCGCCTTGGGCCGCGCCTTGTCCTTGGAGCGGATGGTCGACTCGGGTGTGCGGTAGCGCTTCTGGCTCAGGTACTGCTCGCGACGCAGGACGCGGTTGTAGGCCGAGATGAGCGGCGGGAAGCGGAAGAAGCGGATCCAGACGAGGGTGCCGATGCCGAGCAAGATCGTGACCAGCACGAAGATGAAGTAGAACTTGAAGGTGGCGTAGACCAGCAGCAGGCCGAAGAACGAGAGGCCCGTCCAGAAAAGCCACTCCTGCATCGCCACCAGCGGCGGGTGGTGGGCCAGCCGCCGCGTCTGCACGTTGTACAGCACGATGGTGGCGATGAGGAACACCAACGCCGCGACCGAGATGGGATAGAACAGGTCCTGGAAGTTCTGCGGGCTGAAGCCACCGGTCAGGAACAGCGACTCGAGGATGTTGTCCAGTTTCACGTGATCGAGAGTAGCAAGACCATCGGGCGCCCGCAGGGCGTCGGAGCGCTTCGCCGATATACTCGGACACCGGCGTCGAGTGCCCAAGCTCGCGCGTCGCCAAGGGAGGAGAGGATCGAGTGCGAGCCTTGCTCTCGGTGGCGGATCGTACCGGCATCACCGATCTCGCCCGCGACCTGCTGGACCAGCAGATCGAGGTGTATGCCACCGACGGTACCCGTGCGGTGCTGTCTGACCATGGCATCGAGGTGAAGCCGGTCTCCGAGCTGACTGACATGCCGGGCCTCATCGGGGGGCAGGTCAAGACCTATCATCCCGAGATCTACGCTGGCATCCTGGCGCGGCGTCACGACCCGGCAGAGACGGAGAGCCTCGCCCAGCACGGCATCGGCGCGATCGACATCGTGGTCGTTAGCATCCGGCCATTCGCGCCACAGGTCGGCCGACGAGTGGTCGCCATCGACGAGGCGGTGGAGATGATCGACGTCGGTGGCTTGTCGCTGCTGAGTGCCGCGGCGCGCAACTTCGGCGGTGTCGCTGCCGTCTGCGACCCAGCCGACTACGCCATGCTGGTCGAGGAAGTGCGCCAGCACGGCTCGGTGTCGGCAGACGTCCGCCAGCGCCTGGCAGCCAAGGCCTTCGCGAGGGTGGCTGCCTACCACGGCGAGGTGGCGGCCTATCTCGACCACATCAGCAGCACCCGCTTCCCGGAGCAGCTCAACGTGGTACTGCGCAAGGAGCGCGATCTGCCCTACGGCGAGAACCCGCACCAACGGGGCGCCTTCTACCGGGAGACCACGCACCGTACGCGCTCACTCGCCGACGCCGAGCAGATCCAGGGCCCCGCGCCGACATTCAACGACCTCATCGACCTGGATGCTGCCTATCGCATGGCATCCGACTTCGCCTCGCCTACCTGCGCCATCACCAAGCAACGCACACCGGTGGGACTGGCCTCGCACGACGAGGGGCGGGAAGCCTATCGGCGGGCGCTGGCAGGTGATCCGGTCACCGCCTACGGCGCGGTCGTGGCCTTCAATCGAGAGGTGGACGAGGCCGTCGCACGCGATCTGGTGCTCAACCCCTTCGAGGGCGTGGCCGCGCCGGCCTACACGGAGGGGGCGCGGGCACTGCTTTCGGCCCGCCCCGAGCTGGCGGCGCTGAAAGTGCCGCTGCCGCCACCCGACGGCCTGTCCGACTACGGCATCGCGGAGCTTGACTTCCACCGCATCGAGGGCGGCCTCCTGGTCGAGACGCGTGATGCACTCGATGTCGACCATTCGCAGTTGAACGTCGTCACGAGGCGACGCCCGACGCTGGACGAGCTGACGGACCTGCTCTTCGCCTGGCGCGCCGTGCGCCATGTCACCAGCCTGGCGGTGGTGGTCGCCAAGGCCGCACAACTGGTAGGCGTGGGAGCCGGACAGTCCAGCCGCTTGACGGCTACCGAGATCGCGCTGCACCGGGCGTCTGACCGCGCTTCGCGCGCCGTGCTGGCGTCGGACGCCTATTTCCCCTTCGGCGATGCCATCGCGCTGGCGGCGGAACGCGGCGTCACCGCCATCATCCAGCCAGGTGGCTCGGTCCGTGATGAGTTGGCCATCGAGATCGCCGATCGCCACCACCTCGCCATGGTCTTCACCGGTCGCCGTCACTTCCGCCACTAGTGCAGGAGGCAGTCCCGGGGCGGCGGCGAGGACTGGCTGTCAGCGAGGACTGGCCGTCAGCGGCCCAGGGCGGCGGCGATGCGCGCCAGTTGGTCGGTGCTCAAGGGGCCCTTGTCGCGAGCGGCCGCGTTCTGCTCGACCTGGGCCGCCGTGCGGAAGCCGGGGATGGGGATCGACCCAGGGGCTGCGCGCCCACAGCCAGCCCAGCGCCCCCTCCACCATCGAGCGTCCGTCCTCGCGGAGGATCTCGCGCACAGCGTCCACGTGGTCCATGGATACTGGCGCTGGCCGCCCGTGGCTGAACCACTCCAGCCACTCGGGCGCGATGCCGCGGACGTCAGCGGGCGATAGCTGCGTGTCGCGGTCGATGCGGCCGGCCAGGAGGCCCATCGCCAGGGGTGAGCGAATCAACGCCGGGAGCCTGAGCTCATCGAGGGCGACCAGCATCTCCGGTGCATCGCGCAGGACATTCAGCGCGATCTCGGCGGCGGCACAGTTGGGGCTCGCCGCGAAGGCGCGTACGCGATGGACCTGGTCGGTGGACCAGCCGTAGGAGCGGATAAGACCTGCGGCCACCAGCCCTTCCAGCGCTTCCTGCACCGGCGCGACCTGCTCGTCCTCGATGTCCCAGAGGTGGAGCAGCAGCACATCGAGGTAGTCCGTCCCGAGCCTCTGCAGCGAGGCTTCACAGGCGGAGCGGACGTAGTCGGCCGAGCAGTCCACGCCGGTGCGCCTTCGAACCGTCTCGTCAAACGTGTTGCCGAACTTGCTCACCACGAGCACGTCACCGCGGCGGCCGCCCAGTGCCCGGCCCAGGATGCGCTCACTGTGGCCCGCCCCGTACGTGTCAGCGGTGTCGAAGATGCGCACGCCCAGGTCCAGCGCACGACCGATGGCGGCGATGGACTCGTCATCATCGACCACGCCCCAGCCCAGCGGCTCCCCTTCGGCTGAGACCCAGGGGCCCCCGATCGCCCAGCAGCCGAGTCCGAAGGTTCCGTAGTCCCGGGGATCAAGCACGCGTTCCATGACTTGAGGGTAGTCCTCCCGGCGAGGAGTCGGGGATGCCCTCCCGGCCTAGCCGATGTCGGTCCAGCAGGCGTGCGCCGCGTCCCACGCACCCACGGCCTCGACAGCGTGAGGCCCTTCGATCACCAGTGCGCGCTGTCGTGCCGCGGCCACCGGCTCATCCCAGCCGGGAGGCTGCAGGTCCGGTACCAGGTCGGCGAGAGGCGCCAGCACGAACAGCCGCTCCCGCGCCGCCGGGTGCGGCACCTCCAGCCACCCGACACGATGACGCGCAGGATCATCACTGCGCGCCGCGTCGGCTCGGGGGACCCGGATCGACGTGTCCTCCGAACAGCAGCAGGTCGAGGTCGACCTCCCGCGGCCCCCAACGCTCCCGCTCCTCCCGGCCCATGGCCCGCTCCAGATCCTTGAGAGTGATGAGCAGCGCCATCGCGCCAGCTTCGGGGGTGACCCCGCCCGGCACCCGCAGGCTGACCACAGCGTTGAGGAAATCGCCTTGCGCCACTGGCCCGACAGGGCGTGTTTGATAGAGCCGCGACACGCCGGTCAGCGACACACCGGGCAGGCTGGACAGAGCCGAGACAGCCCGCTCGAGCGTCGAGCGTGCCGCTCCCACGTTGGCACCCAGGCTGACGAAGACGAGCTCGGAGCGTTGCATGCCGACCATGATGCACACCCAGCCACCCGACCGCCTGCGGTAACATCCACCTGCGTCCGCAACACTCCCGCGGCCATCGCTTCGGGCAGTCGGGCACATCTGTAATCGCGGCTCACTGGAAGGAACCGTCATTGACTGCTCCGCTCTGGTACGTAATCGGCTTTGCCATCGCCGGCTTCAGTTTCGTGTTCCTCACCATCGGCTTGTCGTGGCTCATCACGCACAGCCACAAGGGTGATCGACACAAGGGCCTGCCCTACGAGTCAGGCATCGACACGTACGGCGACACGCACGGCCGTTTCGGTCTGTCCTTCTACCTGTACGCGCTGCTCTTCGTAGCCTTCGACATCGAGGTGGTCCTCATCGCGCTGTGGGCGCTGGTCTTCAACGACCTGCTACTGGGCGGCTTCCTGGGCATGCTCCTGTTCGTCGGCATCATGGAGCTGTCGGTGCTGTATGCCGCGCGGAAGGGCCTGCTCACGTGGAAGTGAACGAGCGGGATGGGGCTGGGCAGGACGCCGTGACGACGACCCCGCCCAAGGCCGGCACGATCGTGCTGCCCAACACCACCTGGACGCCGGCCGACCCGAAGGCATACAGCGGTCGACCGGCCACGATCGACCACCTCAAGGAGCTCGAATTCGCCGACAAGGGCGACAACGGCCGCTGGGCTGCCCTCGACGTCATCCCGGCTCACGCTGACATGTTGCTCGATTACCTCCGAGCCAACAGTCTCTGGCCGCTGCTCTCGGGACTCGCCTGCTGCGCCATGGAGATGATGTCCGCGGCCACCCCGGTCAACGACATGGACCGCTTCAACATGTTTCCCTTCCGCGCCAGTCCGCGGCAGGCTGACGTGCTCATCGTGGCCGGCACGCTCACCACCAAGATGGCCGGGCCGCTGGTTCGCCTGTGGGAGCAGATGCCGGAGCCCAAGTGGTGCGTGGCCATGGGCGATTGCACCTGCTCGGGCGGCCGCTACAAGCGTTCCTACGCCACCGTCGAGGGCATCGACCGGCTCTTACCCGTCGATGTCTACGTACCCGGCTGCCCACCCCGCCCGGAGGGCCTCATCTACGGCATGCTCAAGCTGCAGCAGGCCGTCCTCGAGCGCCGTGGCCAGTGGAAAGACCGCAAGGTCGGGCCTGCCGTGCCCGACGGCGTGTAGCGAGAGGAGTCCGATCACGGACACGCGCATGCTCCGCCGGCTCGATGACCGCCTCGCCGATCAGCTGGTGGCGCCTGCGGCGGCCCTGGGCGACACCATCGAGCTGGTCACCTGGCCGGCCTCGCTGCCGGCGGTCATGCGTGCCGTGCGAGAGGATGGCGATCTGCGTTTCGAGGTGTTGGCGGACATGTGCGGCGTGGATACCGGCGTGACCATGCAGGTGGTCTACCACCTGTGGTCGCCCCTGAGCTCAGACTGGCTGCGCATCATCGCTGACGGC
Organism: uncultured Chloroflexia bacterium; assembly: GCA_963724095.1. Taxonomy (GTDB): domain Bacteria; phylum Chloroflexota; class Limnocylindria; order Limnocylindrales; family CSP1-4; genus JAFMJV01. Next base: position 483,211 of record CAVRTH010000019.1, on the reverse strand, counting down.
CTGTCCCGCGATGACCCACGAGTGCCCTCGGTCACCTTCCTGTGGCCCGGAGCCGAGTGGGCCGAGCGTGAGGCGTACGACATGTTCGGCATCGACTTCGAGGGCAACCGCGACCTGCGTCGGATCTATATGCCACCCGACTACCTGGCCTTCCCGCTGCGCAAGGACTTCGCCATGCCCGATGACTCGTCGCGCGGCCCGGGCCAGGGCATCCGTCACATGGAGGCTCCGGTCGCGCCCGGTGATGTGCGGCGCGACCCGGTGATCCGCACCAGCCCCGGGGCCGGCGCACGCATCGGACCCGACGGTGAGCGCCTGGTGATCGCCGCCAGCGGCTCGCTCGAGGCTGATGCCCTCGAAGGCGGGGAGGCGCGCGCATGACCACCGACCGCGAGCAGATCGCCTCCCTCGATGATCCCGAGGTGATGGTCCAGACACCGGCCACCATCTATGACGCCGTCCCGCCGTTGACACCTCGCACCGAGCGTGAGGCCGAGTTCTACCAGCTCGAAGACGGCGAGATGTTCCTCAACCTCGGGCCGCATCACCCTTCCACCCACGGGGTGTTGCGCGTGGTGCTGAAGATCGACGGCGAGCGGATCGTCGATCTCGACCCGGTGCTCGGGTACCTCCACCGGGGCGTGGAGAAGATCTGCGAGCACGGTGATTGGCACCACGCCATCAGCAATTGCGACCCGCTGGAGTATGTGGCCTCGATGTTCGGCGAGGCTCTGCCGGTGCTGACGGCGGAGAAGCTGCTCGAGCTCGAGGTGCCGCGCCGTGCCGACTACATCCGGGTGCTGGCCTGGGAGCTCAACCGGGTGGCCAGCCACGCGCTCTTCATCGGCTGGCTTGCGCTCGACCTGGGTGGCATCACGCCGATCCTCTATGGCTTCGCCGAACGCGACGAGATCGTGGAGATGCTAGCGGCGCTGACGGGCCAGAGACTGCTCTTCAACTACCTGCGTATCGGCGGCGTCAACGGCGACCTCAACCACGACTTCATGAGCCGTCTCGGGGACTGGATGAGCCGGGCCGGCAAGCAAGTCGATTCACAGGCCAAGCTGCTCAACGAGAACGAGATCTTCGTCAATCGTACCAAGGGCCTCGGCGTACTCGATCGCGAGACCGCCGTGCGCCTGGGCATGAGCGGGCCACCCTTGCGCGCCACGGGCGTGCCCTACGATGTTCGTCGCGCGCACCCGTACAGCGTCTACCCGGAGCTCGAGTTCGATGTCCCCACCCGAACCGATGGCGACTCCTACGCGCGCTACCTGCTGCACATCGAGGAGATCAAACAGTCGATCCGTATCATCGACCAGGTGTTGCACCAGATGCCCGATGGACCGGTGATGGCCAAGCTGCCGCGGCTCATCCGGGTGCCGCCGGCCCGTGCCTTCGCGGCGCTCGAGTCACCTCGCGGCCAGTACTCCGCCTATGCCATCAGCGACGGCTCTGATCAACCGTTCCGCTTCCGTATCCACGACCCCTCGTACTTCAACCTGCAGGCCGTGGGTGAGCTCACTCGCGGCCAGTTGCTGGCGGACATCATGGCCATCATGGCCAGTCTCGACCCGGTCATGGGCGGGGTCGATAAGTGAGCGCCGCCAGCAACCCCTGGAACCGACTCAGCCTGGGCGGCAAGATCCTGCTGCCGCTCATCGCGCTCATCGTGATCATCTCGGTCGGCTTGGCCGTGCTGTGGATGACCGGCGTGGGACCGTGGACCACGGACTGGCTCATCGAGACCGGCAAGGCCAACATCGACATCTTGCGCTTCATCGCCGCGGCCACCGCCATCCTGCTGTTCACCGTTCCCGCAGCCTTCGTGATCATCTTCATGGAGCTGAAGATCATCGCCATGATGAACCTGCGCATCGGCCCCAACCGCACCGGACCGTGGGGCACCCTGGCCTCCACCATGGCCGGTCTGAAGGTGCTCTCCAAGGAGGACTTCACCCCGACGGGCGTAGACGTTCCTGTCTTCACCCTGGCACCAGCGGTAGCCTACCTGGCCTCCGTCCTCACCCTGCTGGTCATCCCCTTCGCGCCAGGCATGGTCGGCTATGACATGGAGCTCGGCCTGCTCTACTTCTTCGCCGTCAGCGGGCTCGGCGTCGTCGGCCTGATGATGGCCGGCTGGTCCAGCTACAACAAGTACTCGCTGCTGGGTGGCCTGCGGGCCGCAGCGGCGGTCATCAGCTACGAGCTGCCGCTCATCCTGGGTGTCATCGGCGTGGTGATGCTGGCAGGCACACTGAACCTCGGCCAGATCATCGAGAACCAGTCGGGCGGCGTCCTGAGCTGGTACGCCTGGCAGCAACCCCTGGCGCTGATCATCTTCTTCATCGCTGCCACGGCAGAAGCCGGACGCACGCCGTTCGATTACACCGAGGCGGACTCGGAGCTGGTGGCCGGATTCGCGACCGAGTACAGCGGCATGCGATTCGGCTTCTTCTTCTTCGCCGAGTACGTCAACGTCTTCATCCTCTCGGCCCTGACGGTGACGCTCTTCCTGGGTGGTCCCCACGGCATCATCGATGTCGATCCCATCCTCGAGTTCTTCGGCATCGCCACCCCGGTGGACCCGGCCGCCATCGACCCCGGCTCGCTGGGCGGGTGGCTACTGGCGATCCCGTTGCTGGTGCCGCCCATCCTGACGTTGGCACTGACCGGCCTGGTGTGGATGGTCAAGTCTTCATGGGGTTTCATCAAGTCGCTCGTCGTCGGCTTCGTGCTGGCCAACCTGTTGATGATGGGCGCAGTCAGCATCTGGGCCCTGTTCAGCTTCGAGGCTCTGAGCGGGCTGATCTGGTTCCTGGGCAAGTCGTTCGCGTTGGTGGCGCTGTTCGTGCTCATGCGCGCGACGTACCCCCGTGTGCGCATCGACCAGATGATGAATTTCGCCTGGAAGTGGCTGATGCCGGCATCGCTGTTCAACATCTTCATCACCGGCGCCGCCATCATCATCATCAAGGAGTACCTCTCGTGAGGACGGACAGGATCCCCGGCCTGGCCATCGTCAAGGGCATGGTCTTCGCCGTGAGACAGGTCTTCCGGCCCAAGGTGACGGTGCAGTACCCCGAGTTCGTGAACGACATCTCGCCGCGCCATCGTGGCCGCCTGGTGCTGCTCTTCGACGAAGCCGGGGCGCTCAAGTGCGAGACCTGCTTCCAGTGTGCCGCGGCCTGCCCCATCGAGTGCATCGACATGGGTGGCGTTGATACGCGCAACCGCTATCACGTCCACTGGGGCGCGGCCGAGCAGTACGCCGAACGGCGTGAGGAGTCGGCACTGCGCCGTGCCGGGCGACCGGTGCCCGATCGCGCATTCGATCCCTTCGAGCTGATCGACCTGGCGCCGCTGGACGAGATCCTGGCCGCCGAAGGCCACCAGCCGCGTCGGATGCTGGCCATCCTCGAGCAGACCCAGGGTGCCTATGGGCATCTGCCGGTGGCGGCGTTGCAGCACATCGCCCACCAGACCGGGAGCTGGTACAGCGAGGTCTACGGGATCGCCACCTCCTATCCGCACCTGCACTTCCAGCCACCGGTGGGCCACGTGGTGCGCGTCTGTCGCTGCACGCAGTGCACGTTGCTGGGTGGGGGGCGCGTGCTGGCGGCCTTCCGGGAGCATCTCGCCACCGACGTGGGCGGCGTGAGCCCCGATGGCGCGGTGCGCCTTGATACCACCGACTGTCGGGGCATATCCCGGGGTACGGCCTACGTCGAGATCGACGGTGAGGTGCTGCCCAAGTCGAGCCCCAACGATGCCGCCACCATCGCTGCTGCCCTTCGTGCCAGCGTGCCCCAGGGCGGCGCGGCATGAGCCTACCCATCCTGACCGGAAGCCGCGACTGGCCCAGCGTGCTGCTGGCGCGAGCGGCTGCGGCCGAGGTCGCCGACATCGCCGCCGCCGAAGATGGGGGCGCTTGGGCGGCTTACCGCAAAGCCGTCTCCGAGCTCACGCCTGATGCGGTCATCAGCATGGTCAGCGAATCTGGCCTGCGCGGACGGGGCGGCGCAGGCTACCCCGCCGGCTCCAAGTGGCGAGATTGCGCCAGCCAGCAAGGGAGGCGCCGCTATGTCGTGGCCAATGGCTTCGAGGCCGATCCGGGAGCACAGGTCGACCGTGCCCTCATGGAGCGCGACCCGCACGCCGTAGTCGAAGGCGTGGCCATCGCTGCCTGGGCCGTGCGAGCGGAGTCGGCCATCATCGCGGTGGCCTCCTCCGCGCATGTCGCGGCCGAGCGCCTCCGTGACGCCATCGACGAGGCCGAGGAGCGAGGCTACATCGGCCCCGCTCCGGCCGAGACAGGGCGACCCCTCCAGATCGAGGTACGCGAGGTCGCGGGTGGCTTCGTGGTGGGCGAGGAGACCGTGCTGCTACGCGCGCTGGAGAACCGCCGCGCCCAGCCCGACCAGCGACCACCCTATCCCTCCCGGGTCGGTCTATGGGGGGCGCCCACCGTCGTCAACAACGTCAAGACACTGGCGGCGGTGCCCTGGATCGTCAGCCACGGCGCCGGCGCCTACGCTTCGCTGGGGACCTCCGAGACGCCCGGGACCACGCTGGTGCAGCTGGGCGGCGCCATACGCAAGCCGGGCATCGTGGAGGTACCGCTTGGTGTGACCATCCGCGAGATCCTTGACGGCCCGGGCGGCTTCGTTCGCGGCAGGCTCAAGGCGGTACTCGTGGGTGGCCCGACGGGCGGCTTCCTGCCTCCCGACGCCCTCGACACACCACTCACCTACGCGGGCCTTCGGGAGGCTGGAGCCCTCGGGGGCTCAGGTACCCTGCTGGCTCTCGACGAGAGTGCCTGCATCGTGGACGTCGCCACGCTGATGACGCGCTACCTCAACGACAGCGCCTGCGGCAAGACCATCCCCTGTCGCATCGGCACGCGTCGACTGGCCGAGCTTGGCGACGGTATCTGCTCCGCTCGCGTCCGGCCCAGCGATGCGGGACTCATCGAGGACCTGGCCACGGACATGCGCGACGCCGCCCTCTGTGGCCTGGAGGCCGACGCCTCCAACCCGCTTCTGAGTGGGATGCGATACTTCGCCACTGAGTTCGAGGCCCACATCGTCCGCGGCGAATGTCCCGCAGGCGTCTGCCAACCCATCCGACTAGCCGGTGCTGTGCGCTCATGACCGACACGCTGCCCCAGACCAGCCAGCCCGACAGCAGCCAGCCCGCCGCCGACGAGGCCGCCGAGCGCCTGCTGACCACGCAGTCGCCGCAGCGCCGGCAAGTTGCGCCCGAGTTCGACATCGAGATCGACGGTCGCACACTGACCGGCCGCGCCGGCCAGACCATCCTCGAGGTCTGCCGGGACAACGGGATCGAAGTTCCCACGCTCTGCTACGAGCCCAAGCTGCCGGGCTTCGGCGCCTGCCGCATGTGCGTGGTCGAGGTGGAGGGTGAGGACACGCCGCCCATCTCCTGCTCGCGTGAGGCCGAGGCGGGCATGGTGGTGCAGACACAGACACCGCGATTGCGCCAGATCCGCAAGACCAACCTGGAGCTGATCTTCAGCGACCACAATGCCTACTGCCTGCCGCCCTGCCAGAACAAGTGCCCCAGCCACATCGACATCCCGGGCTTCCTCAAGGCCAACACCGAGGGCGACTTCGTCGAGTCGGCGCGCATCTTCAAGCGCACCATCCCCTTCCCCTCCGTGCTGGGCCGCGTCTGCCCGGCCCCCTGCGAAGAACACTGCCGCCGCGACGAGGTGGAGGAAGCCATCGCCATCCGCGATAGCCACCGCTACGCGGGTGACCAGGTACTGATGGCCCAGACGGGCGGCGTCAAGGCCCCCACGCCGTTCGACCAGCAGCCAGCGACGGGCAAGCGAGTGGCCGTCATCGGCTCGGGACCCAGCGGCATGTCGGCGGCCTACTATCTCTCGCTCAACGGCCACGCAGTGACCGTCTATGAGCGCGATGCCGAGGCGGGTGGGATGCTGCGCTACGGCATCCCCGAGTATCGGCTGCCCAAGCAGCGCATCCTGGAGGCCGAATACCAGTCGGTCTGGGACCTTGGAGCCAAGCTCGTCACCGGCGCCGAGCTGGGCGTCGACTTCACCATCGACGACCTTCAGAACCAGGGCTACGACGCGGTGCTGCTGGCGATCGGCTGCTACGACACCAACAAGCTGGGGATCCCGGGTGAAGACGCCGACGGCGTCATCGACGGCCTGGAGTACCTGCGTATCGCCACGCTGGGCCTGCCCTACCCCGGCCATAAGGGCAAGCGCGTGATCGTCATCGGCGGTGGCTTCACCTCGATGGACTGCTCTCGCACTTCCGTCCGCCAGGGCTGCACGGAAGTGACGCTCGTCTATCGCCGCGACATGAAGGATATGCCCGCTGCTGATGAGGTCCACCAGATGCTCGAGGAGGGTGCCCGCGCCATCTTCGAGGCCTCACCAACGCGAGTCGTGACCGATGCTGAATGACAAGGTGACCGGAGTCGAGTTCCAGCGCATGGCCCCAGGCGAGCCGGACGCATCCGGTCGCCGCCGACCACAGCCGGTGGAAGGCACGGAGTTCATCATCGACTGCGACCGCGTGCTGCTGGCCATCGGCCAGGGGCCTGACCTGGACTGGCTGGAGAACGGCGCCGAGGGTATCGAGAAGACCAAGCGCTCGCGGCTCGACGCCGACGCGGTCACCTTCGGAACCGGGCGAGCCGGCGTCTTCGGTGCCGGCGACGTGCGCACCGGCGCCGCAACGGTAGTGGAGGCCATCGCCGAGGGCCGCCGCGCCAGCTATGCCATCGACGCCTATCTGCAGGGGCAGGACCTCGCCGAGATCAGAGTCCGCCAGACGCTGGCCGAACCACAGCCCCAGTTCCTCTCGATCGTGCCCTACACCGACGAGGTCAAGCAGCCGCGCAGCCGCCTCAAGTCGATGCCGGCCGAACAACGAAACGACTCCTACATCGAGTACGAGATCCCCTACTCGCAGCAGGAGGCCATGTCCGAATCCGCGCGCTGCCTCCAGTGCACCTGCGAGGCTATCGGCTACTGCGACCTGCGCCGGCAGGGCATCGAGTACGGCACCACGCTGCAGACGCTCGAACCAGAAGCGCTCGGGTCTCTCCTTCCGAAGCGTCAGTGAGAACCGCTTCACCGGCGTCAACCACGACTACATCCGCGATGACAGCCACGCCTTCATATTGCGCGAGCCCTCGCGCTGCATCGATTGCGGCCGCTGCGCCAACGTGTGCAAGGAGATCGTGGGCGCTGCCTGCTACGACTTCATGCGGACCGGCTTCGACACGCTGGTGACGACGCCGCTCGACATGAGCCTCAACACCACGCCCTGCGTCTCCTGCGGCCGCTGCGCCGAGACGTGTCCGACCGGCGCGCTCATGCCCAAGCCGCGTGTCCTGGAGCAGTACGACGTGGATGAGTCGCGCTGCATCCTGTGCGGCATCTGCGTAGATGCCTGTCCCTATGACGCACTGCGCTGTGGGCCCGACTTCGAGTTGGCGCACGAGTCGCGCGCGGAGCCGCAGGTCGACCTCATCGCGCTGGCCGCCATGGAGCGCGATACCGAGTTGAGCTACGTCCGCCGCGAACGCGACTGGCTCAGCCGCGCCCAGGCCGACGGGCGTGACCTACCCCGCGAGCGGCTGCTGCCCATGCTGCCGCCCGGCATGATGGGGAACGGCAAGAGCACACCCTCGGATAGCGGCAAGAACGCCGGAGCGTCCGGCAGCGGTGGCGCGGCACACATCCACCACAAGTAGTACAAGGGGGCAGCAGGGAGTGGGGCTACCGGAGACGGTTCCGTATCTCGACTGGCGCTGGGACGACCTTGCGTTCCTGGCGCTGGCCGGCGTGATGCTGGGTTCCGCGCTGCTGGTGGTGCTTGGGCGGGACATCATCCGCTCAGCGCTGTGGCTCATCCTGTCCTTCGCCGGTCTGGCCGGCATCTACGGGCTCCTGGGCAGCCCCTTCATGGCCATCAGCCAGGTGCTGGTCTACATCGGCGCGATCGCGGTACTCATCCTGTTCGCGGTCATGATCGACCTCGTCCAAGCGCGGCCCCGCCAAGCTGGTCTTCCAGCAGCAGTGGTGGGGTGGCGCCATCGCAGCCATCCTGCTGGTGGGCCTGATGATCACCGCCGTCCTGCTCACCGCGTGGCCGCACGACGGAGTGGTCTACGTCGCCGAGGTGCGCGAGATCGCGCTGACGGTCTTTGATGACTACCTGTTCGCCTTCGAAGCGCTCGGGGTGCTGCTGCTGGCGGCCGTCATCGGCGGCCTCTACCTGGCCAAACGCGACGACGACATGCCTGAGACCAACAACCCGAGGGTGAGCAGGCGCGATGAGGAGGATGGCGTATGAGTCACTCCCTCGAGGCGTACCTGGTGCTGTCGGTACTGCTCTTCGGCATCGGCACGTTCGGCTTCCTGGCCAAGCGCAACGCCATCGCCATGCTGATGTCCATCGAGCTCATGCTCAACGCCGTCAACCTGGCCATCATCGCCTTCGGCGCCTTCACGCCGGGCTTGGCCGCGCAGGCCTCCACCATCGCGCTCTTCGTCATCGCCGTGGCGGCCGGTGAGGCCACCGTCGGGCTGGCCATCGTCATCGCCATCTACCGCAACCGCAGGACGCCACTCGTCGACGAGTACGCGTCGATGAAGGAGTAGCGGCGGATCGGACCTCATCTTCAACGCCGAGGAAGCCGCCGGGCTCGCCGCCGAGACCCTGCGGTTGACGGAGGCCTCGAGCGAACAGGTCATCGCCATGGCGCTGGTGTTGCTGCTGCCGCTGGCGGGGTTCCTGCTGACCGGCCTGGTCGGTCGTCGGCTGGGCCGTCGGCCCTGGGTCATCTCCATCAGCGCGGTGTTGGCGGCCGCGCTCATCGCTACCGTGCTGGCCTTCTCGGCGCTGACCGCCGAGAATCCCGAGCGCATCGGCGCCACCCTGTACACCTGGATCCCGGCAGGCGACCTGCAGGTGCAGTTCGGCTTCCTCTTCGACAACCTCACCGCGGTGATGTTCATCGTCGTCACCTGGATCGGTGCGCTGGTGCACGTCTACAGCATCGGTTACATGGCGCACGACGACGCGCAGTGGCGCTTCTTCGCCTACCTGAACCTGTTCATGTTCAGCATGCTGCTGCTGGTGCTGGCCGACAGCTACCTGGTCATCTTCGCAGCCTGGGAGCTGGTGGGCCTGTCGAGCTACCTGCTCATCGGCTTCTGGTACAAGAGGCGGGCGCCAGCGCTGGCGTCGAAGAAGGCCTTCCTGGTCAATCGCGTTGCCGACCACGGGTTCATCGTCGGCATCATGGGCGTGTTCCTCCTCACCGGCACGATGAACGTCATCGACTCGTTCTCCGGCTTCGGGAGCACGGCCCCGCTATGGGTGCGCGACATCGTGGTGCTGCTGCTCTTCGTGGGTGCCGCCGGCAAGTCGGCCCAGTTCCCCTTCCACGTCTGGCTGCCGGACGCCATGGAGGGCCCGACCCCGGTGTCTGCCCTCATCCATGCCGCCACCATGGTCAACGCCGGCGTCTACTTCATCGCCCGCGCCTCGCCCATCTTCGCCACGGCACCAGAGACGATGCTGGCCGTGGCGAGCATCGGCATCTTCACCGCCATCCTGGCAGCCTCGATCGCCCTGACCCAGAAGGACATCAAGCGCGTCCTCGCCTACTCCACGCTGAGCCAGCTGGGCTACATGTTCGCGGCGCTTGGCGTTGGAGCCTGGGTGGCGGCCATCTTCCACCTCATGGCGCACGGCTTCACCAAGGGCCTGCTCTTCCTCGGCTCGGGATCCGTCATCCACGCCGTCGACGGCGAGCAGGACATGGAGAAGATGGGCGCGCTGCACGGCAAGATCCCCATCACCCACTGGACCTTCCTCATCGCCGCCCTGTCCCTGTCGGGCATCCCACCGCTGGCCGCCTTCTTCTCCAAGGACGCCATCCTGGGCGAGTCGTTCATCTTCGGCTGGACGCCGGTCTTCATCATCGGGATCATCGTGGCGGCGATGACCGGCTTCTACATGTTCCGGCTGATGGGCAAGACGTTCTACGGCAAGAGCCGCGTCGATCCAGCCGTCGAGCCGAAGGTCCACGAGTCACCGCGATCGATGACCACAGCGCTCATCCTGCTGGCCATCCCCACCATCTTCCTGGGCCTCATCATCGGCCTGCCGCTGGGTGACTCGGTCATCTTCAACTGGCTGGAACCGATCTTCGCCCCGGCCAACGCGATCATGAGCCTGCATCCGCACACCTATGAGCTCATCGGCATCGACGGCGGGCTCATCCTGGCCTCGGTGGCGGTCGCGGCCCTGGGCATCTCGTTCGGCATCTGGCTCTTCGGCTTCGACTTCAAGCTCGGTCCGCTGGCGTTTGGCGTGCGCCAGAAGCTCGCACGTGTGGACGCCATGGCCGGCCATGATCGCCTGACGCGCTTCCTGTACACCGCGTCGCTCAACAAGTGGTACTTCGACGACCTCAACCATCTCGTCTTCTACCGCTTTGGCGGGGTCGTCGCCAACGGCGTGATGTGGTTCGACACCAGGGTGGTGGACGGCATCGTCAACCGCGTAGGGGACGTGACCCAGTCGGTGGGTGACAGCGTGCGCCACATCCAGACCGGTCGCGTGCAGAACTACGCGCTGGGCATCGCCTTCGGGTTGGTGGCCATCGCCGCCATCTTCATCCTGATGGCCCGCTGATGATCGACATCGGACGTCTCGACATCCTGAGCATCATCATCTTCACGCCCCTGCTGGGCGCGCTGGCGCTGTTGCTGCTGTTCCCGCTACTGAAGCTCTTCCGGGTGGAGGTCGACTCCGAGCGCCGGGACGCCACCATGCGCTGGGGCGCATTGCTGACAGCCGCCATCACCTTCATCTTCTCGGTCGTGCTGGCCCTGGCCTTCGACAACGGGCGGCCTGGCTTCCAGTTCGTGCAACAGGTCGACTGGATCGGCTTCTTCGGCATCCAGTACAAGGTCGGCGTGGACGGCATCTCGCTGGTGCTGGTGCTGCTGACCACGCTGCTGACGATGATCTCCATCCTCGCCTCCTTCGGTCCCATCAAGACCCGCGTGCGGGAGTACATGATCTCCTTCCTCGTGCTCGAGGTGGGCATGCTTGGCGTGTTCCTCGCCCTCGACCTCTTCCTCTTCTACGTCTTCTGGGAAGTGGTGCTGGTGCCGATGTACCTGATCATCGGCATCTGGGGCGGTGCCAACCGTATCTACGCCACCATCAAGTTCGTCATCTACACGCTGGTCGGCTCGCTGCTGATGTTGGTGGCGATCCTGGCCATCGCCTGGACCTACTCACAGGCGACCGGGAGCTGGGAAGGCGCCTTCGACTACAACACGCTGGTCAAGTTCGGCTTCGACCCGACGCTGCAGTTCTGGGCCTTCCTGGGCTTCTTCCTGGCCTTCGCCATCAAGGTGCCGATGTGGCCGGTCCACACCTGGCTGCCCGATGCCCACACCGAGGCGCCCACGGCCGGCTCGGTCATCCTCGCGGGCGTCCTGCTGAAGCTGGGCGCCTACGGTCTCATCCGCTTCAATCTGCCGCTCTTCCCGGACGCGGCCAACGACCTCGCGCCGGTCATCATCGCGCTCTCGATCGTGGGCATGCTCTACGGCGCCATCGTGGCCATCCGCCAGCCGGACCTCAAGCGGCTCATCGCCTACTCCTCGGTCAGCCACATGGGCTTCGTGACGCTGGGCATCTTCGTCTTCAACGAGCAGGGCGTACAGGGCGCCCTCTTCCAGATGGTCGCCCATGGCGTCGTCACCGGCGCCCTCTTCCTCCTCGTCGGCGTCATCTACGAGCGCACCCACGACCGCACGATCGCCAAGATGGGCGGGCTTGGGCAGCGCGTCCCGGTGTTCGCCACGCTGATGGTCTTCTTCAGCCTGGCCTCGGCCGGACTGCCGGGCCTGGCCGGTTTCGTGGGCGAATTCCTGGTGCTGCTTGGCTCAGTCACCTTCGAGCCGTGGGTGGGCTACGTCGCCGCCTTCACCATCATCTTCGCCGCCGTGTACCTGCTGTACATGATCCAGAACATCATCATGGGCGACGTCACCGACTTCCTCAAAGGGCTCGGCTCCAAGCTCACCGACGTCAGCCCCATCGAGGCTGCCACGCTGGCGCCGCTGGTGGTGCTGACGGTGATGTTCGGCCTCTTCCCGGCGCTGGTGCTGGACATCACCCAGCTGCCCGCGACCGAAGTGCTCAAGTTCGTGAATGATGCCGCGGCGACCGCGTCCACTTCGGGGCTGCTCCCATGACCGGCGACGCGCTGCTGACGCTGCTGCCCTTCATCCTCGTGGTCGGACTGGCCATCGTCATCATCCTCATCGACCTGTTCCTGCCGGAGCGGGACGACGTCGTCATGGCAGTCGGCGTCGGCGGCCTGGTGGTGGCGCTGGTCGCCACGCTCGCCATCGGCCCCTCCCCGTGGGACTTCAGCGCCTTCGCCGAGCCCAAGTCCATCGGTGACCCGACGCTCTACACGCGGGACCTGATGACCTCGCTGCTGGACGCGGTGCTCATCTGCGTGGGCCTGCTGAGCCTGCTCTTCGCGCCCGACTACCTGGTGCCACGCAAGATGCCGCTGCCGGAGTTCGCGGCCACGCTTGCTCTTCGCCATCAGCGGCGGCATGCTCATCGCTGGCGGCCAGAACCTGCTGGTCCTCTTCATCGGCCTGGAGTTGCTGGTGCTGCCGGGCTACCTGATGGTCGGCTTCGCCAAACGCGACGGGCTCTCCACCGAGGGCGCCATCAAGTACTTCCTGCTGGGTTCGTTCTCCAGTGCCATCCTGCTGTTCGGTCTGGCCTTCCTGATGGGCTTCACCGGCAGTACCGAGCTGTCCGGCATCGCGGCCGCCTTGAGCCCAGTGGTGGAGGGCAGCCAGCCCCTGCCGCTGGCGCTGGCCATGGGCCTGGCGCTGCTGGCCGCGGGCCTGCTGTTCAAGATCGCTGCGGTGCCGTTCCACTACTGGACGCCCGACGCCTACCAGGGCTCCCCGACACCGGTCACGGGGTATCTCTCGGTCGGTCCCAAGATCGCCGCCTTCGCCTTGATCTTGCGCCTCTTCGTGGAGGGACTGGGGCCGTTGCGGGGCGAATGGGCGCTCGTCATGGGCGTGCTCGCTGCGGTAACCATGACCCTGGGCAACCTGGCCGCCCTGGGCCAGGACAACATCAAGCGCATGCTGGCGTACTCAGCCATCGCGCACACCGGCTACATCATGGTCGGCCTCGTGGTCTTCGCCACTGCCGACGATCCAGCCGTGGCCGCCGACGGCATCCAGGGGGTGCTCTTCTACGGCGTGGCCTACGCCTTCATGAACCTGGGCGCCTTCGCGGTCGTGGCGGCGCTGCAGCGCCGCCCGGGCGTCACCAGCCAGTTGACGACCTTCACCGGGCTGGGCTATCGCGCCGCGGTCCCAGCCTTGCTGATGACGATCTTCCTGCTCTCGCTCACGGGCATCCCACCGCTGGCCGGCTTCTTCGCCAAGGCCATCGTGGTGCTGAGCGCCCTCAAGGTCGGCGGCGGCACGACCCTGCTGGCGGTGATCATGATGCTCAACGCCGCCATGGCCGCGTTCTACTACCTGCGCGTCGTCGTCTACATGTACATGCGCGAGCCGGCGGACGACGCAGCGGCGGTGAACATCGGGGGCTACACCAAGGCAGGGCTGGTGCTGGCCGCCACAGCGACCATCGCGATCGGCCTCTTCCCGGCGGTCACCGGGGCCCTTCTCGACTGGACTGCGGCTGCTGCGATCGCCCTGACGCAGCTCTAGGCCCCGGCGGCCATCAGCCGTAGCAGGCGAGCCGTCTCGTCCGGGTCCGGCAACACCAGGTCGGCGTGTGGGGCGACCTCGGTGGTGACATCGGCATGGCCCGCGACCGCGATGGCGAGGCCGTCGGTGAGACCGGCGGATCGAGCCCCGCGGAGGGCATCGAAGGCACCCGCGTCATGACGGTCGTCGCCCAGCATCAAGGTGGCCCGGGGCCGGTACTCGCCGATGAGCCGCAGCAACACATCTCCCTTGGTGGTCGCGCCGGCGGGTCGAAGCTCGTGCGCGCGGCGTCCCCCGGCCCGGAACAGCAGCCCCTCACCATCGATCTCATCCACGGCCGCGATGACCCGCGCACGGGCCGCATCGGTGTCGGGAGCGGCGCGGAAGTGGAAAGTCAATGCCGGGCCCTTGTCCTCGAGGACCAGCCAGGGCTCATCGATGATCCGGGGCACCTGCACCTTGAGTCGCTGTGCCATGGCGGCCGTGTCCGGGTCGGCCGGTTCCCGTTCGATGCGCAACGCCGTCACGCGGAAGCCCCGCCGTGACATCGCTCGCTCAGCACCGTGGTCGCCGTGATAGCTGACGCCACCGATGCGAGCGCGGGCGGCCAGGTCGGACACCGTTCGCCCGCTGATCAGCGCCACGTGGACGCGGGGCTGGGCGGCCAGCACTCGCAAGGCTCGTTGGGCCGACGGGATGATGACTGCACTCCAGGGGTCGAGCCCGAGACGAGCGAGTGTGCCGTCGAAGTCACTGGCCAGCAGGAGGCGCCCGCGCAGGAACGGGCGCACGAGCTCGAAGACCTCGGCCGCGCTGCTGAGCCGGAACGCGTCAGAAGCCAGCGATGACCTCCTGGTCTTGGGCCGACGCCGACACCTGGGCTGGCGAGCTCGCCGCTGATGTCGTCGAGGCGTCGCCCGACCCACGGCCCTCGCGCATGAGCCAGGCTGGCAACGCTGCGGCGACGAGGACGATGGCCGCGACGATGAACAGCTGCCCCAGCACCTCGGCTGCCTCCGCGGACGCCCAGCGCTCGATCGCGTCGAGCACCAGCGGGTCGCTCAATGGTTGGCCCACCAGGTCCGGGGGCAGGATGGAGTCTCGATACTCCTGGTCGTTGAGGGCCACCGTGACCTGGTCGATGCGCGTGGTCCCGAACGCGGTGAGGATAGCCATGCCGATGGCCATGCCGGCCATGCGCGCCACGGTCACGGCCGCACTGGCCGCCCCGAAGGCGGCGCGACCGGCGGCCTCCACCGCCGCCATCGAGCGCGGCGTGACCGTGAGGCCGAAGCCAAGGCCGAACAGCGAGAGCGCGCTGACGGGCACATAGAGTTCCGTGTCGATGCGAGTCGTGGACAGCCAAAGGAGACCCGCGACACTCAGCGCCAGCCCGGCAAGCGTTACCAGGGTGGCGTTGAAGCGCCGCATCATGAAGCCGGACGCGAACGCGCCGATGGCCATGAACAGCGCCATCGGTCCCAGCACCAGGCCCTGCTCCTCGGGCCCCGCGAAGCGGACGCGGTCGATGAAGGCGGCCATGCCAACGATGGCGGTGGCGAGGGCATAGCCAGTCAGCAGGCTGACCAGCACAGCGCCGCTGAAGACGCGGTTGGCGAAGAGGCGCAGGTCCAGGAACGGCTCCGGCACGCGCAGCATGCGGACGACGGCAGCGATGCCGGTGACGACCGCGATGAAGGTGGCTAGCGGGATGACGGGCACCCCCGCCTGTGGCTCATCACCGATGAGCGACACCGCCAGCAGGCCAGCGGTGAGCGCGGTGCTGAAGAGGATGGCGCCCACCGCGTCCATGCGAGAGGAACCCGGTTCCACCTCCCAGTCGGGCGAAGCGGCCCAGATGTAGATCGCGGACAGCAGCGCCAGCGGCACGGTGACATAGAAGACCCAGCGCCAGGCTGGCACGAGGAAGTCGACCGCGGTACCACCCCAGATGTCGACTGAGGTGAGGGCGTCACGCAGGCCCATCACCTCCAGGATGAGCGCACCCAGCACCGGGCCGATGGCCATACCCAGGAAGGTGGCAGCGCCGATGAAACCCAGCGCACGAGAGCGGGCGTGGCCACCGTAGAGGTGGCTGGCCCCGGCCGTGGCCACGGGCAGGATGGCGCCGGCACCGGCGCCCTGGATGATACGGCCGAACACGAGCATCTCAAGCGACTGGGCGCCGCCGCAGGTCAACGAGCCGGCAGCGAACAGGAGCAGCGCCAGGATCATCAGCCGCGGCAGGCCGAAGCGGTCGGCGGCGCGACCGGCTAGTGGCATGGCCGCGATGTACGCCACCAGGTAGGCCGTGATGATCCAGGAGGCGCGGCGGAGCTCGTTCCAGCCGGACAGGTCGAAGAAGATGTCGGGCAGCGCGACCGCGGTGATGAACAGCTCGATGCCGACAAGGAGCACGCCCAGGCACAGCGCCGCCAGCATCACCGCGCGAGAAGCCGGGCTCATGCGGGCAGTGTCAGTCGCCAGGCACCCTTGGTCAACGGCACATGCTCGGCCCGCAGGCCATCGTTCTCGGCCACCCAGCGTCGTACCATCTCGCGCTCGTCGGGGCGGTCGCCGTCATCGACGAGGACGACCCCGCCCCGGGCCATGCGGTCACGCAGCAGCGGCAGTGCCGGGTAGCGCGCCAGCGCGCCCGTGCCCTCCGGTGGACCATCCACGAAGAGGGCGTCGATGCGGACCGGCAGGCCCGCTCCCAATCGGTACCACTGCCAGTGCTCGCTGCCGATCTGGACGTCCTCCAGGGGTGCGTCCATGACCAACGCGAAATCCTGCAGCCCGTGGGCCGCGATCTCCGCGCGCGTCTGTGCCGCGTATTCGGGCAGATGCTCGAGCGAGACGACGCGGCCCATCCCGCGCTGCTGCAAGCGGCGCGCGGCGACGACGGTGGAGGTGCCGCTTCCCAGCTCGAGCACGCTGGTGGCACCGGCGTCGATGATGCGCACGATCTCAAGCAAGGCGTCAGGAGCGGCGGCCGCACCCCGGGTCGGGGCCAGCGGTCGCTCCAGCTGCAGCGTGTCGCGCAGCCACAGCAGCGCCTCGAGCTGGCCATAAAGACGCTTCTCGGCCTCGTTGACAGCGCGTCGCGTGCGCTTGGCCCGGCCGCGCGCCTTGCGTTCACTGCCCTCCGTGTCAGGGGCCGCCGAGAGCCTATGCCGGACCGGCTGCAGCCAGGCGCCGACCACCAGGGCGAAGGCGCTGGCAGTGATGGCGGCGCCGAGGGCGACACTGATCACGTCGGCCCCAAGCGCGAATGCCAGCAACGCCAGGAGCAGCATGAACAGGATGGCGGCCGACGACAGGACCGGAGGGCGACGTAGCAGGGCCATGCGCGCATGATGGGCCACGTGTTGCGGATGCGCACGCATGCTTGACAGTGCTCGGCGAGGCCACTAGCATCAACGTCTGCTTATATAAAGACTTGTTGTTCCATTTAGCCAGCCTGCAGGAGGAGCGCTTGCCCAGTCCGGCACGCATCCGGTCCACCATCGCCACCATCACCGATCCACCGCCGGATCTGAAGGCGATGGCGGTCGTCCACAAGGCCCTCGCCGATCCCACCAGGCTGCGCATCGTGGCGCGTCTGGCGCAGGGGGACGGCACCGTCAGCGACCTCATGCGCTATGTCGACCTGAGCCAGCCTCTCGTATCGTGGCACGTGCGCCGTCTGCGTGTGGCCGGTCTCATCAAGACCCGTCGCTCCGGTCGCGAAACCATCTGCAGCCTGGGCCGAGAGGCCCTGGCACGCTTCCACGAGCAGGAGCGGGCGCTCCTGGGATCGGAGGGGTAATCGTGGGCAAGGATCCTTCATCTCCCCGGAGCAGCGCTCCGGCATCCGCGCCAGGGTCGAGCCCATCGCCCTGGCCATGTCCCGAGCCGGGCTGACGCCCAACATGCTCACTCTCATCGGCTTCGGCATCGCCGCCGTCGGTGGCCTGCTGGCCGCCGTCGAATGGTGGTTGCTCGCCGGCATCGTGGCCACGGTCGGTGCGGGCTTCGACATGTTCGACGGGGCGGTCGCGCGCGCCACTGGGCAGGTGAGCAAGCTCGGCGCATTCATGGACAGTACCTTCGACCGCTGGGGCGAGGGCGTCGTCTACGTCGGCATCATCATCGGCTCAACGCAGGCCGGCTTCGATCTCGGAGCCTGGCTGGCAGGAGCAGCGCTGGTGTCGGCCTTCATGGTCAGCTACACGCGCGCCAAGAGTGAATCGCTGGGCTTCTCCAGCGGCACTGGCATGGCCGCCATCGGCTTCGCCCCGCGCGAGGTCCGTACGGTCATCCTCGGCATCGCCCTCGTGGGGGCGGGCCTCTTCGGCGTCAGCGCCGATCTGGCCGACCTCGGCAACCTCATCCTGGCAGCTGGACTCGGCCTCATCGCCGTGCTCGCCACCATCACCGTGATCCAGCGGATCCGGTTCGTCACCGCGCAACCCCCGGACTCCCAGAACGATTAGCTGGGACGAGTAGGAGCCATCAGCACATGAGTGAACTCGACGGCGACGGTCAGTCGCCCATCCCCTCGGGCGGCAAGTCGATCCGCGTCGCCATCGTCGGCGTCGGCAACTGCGCCAGCAGCCTCGTCCAGGGCCGCTACTACTATGAGGACGCGCCCGAGGATGCCTTCGTCCCCGGATTGATGCACGTCAACCTCGGCGGCTACCACGTGCGCGACATCGACTTCGTGGCAGCCTTCGACGTCAACGCCAACAAGGTGGGCAAGGACCTTGGTGAGGCCATCTACACCAAGCCCAACAACACCATCCGCTTCATGGACGTGCCGCAGATCGGCGTGACCGTGCAGCGCGGTCCCACCATGGACGGCATCGGCAAGTACGTGGCGGCGGTCGTGCCGGAGTCCCCCGAGCCAGCCGTCGACGTGGCCGCGGCCCTGAAGACGGCCAGAGTCGACGTCCTCGTCTCATATCTGCCGGTGGGCAGCGAGGATGCCACTCGCTGGTACGCCGAGCAAGCCATCGAGGCCGGGGTCGCCTTCGTCAACGCCATCCCTGTCTTCATCGGCCGCGAGCCCGAGTGGCAGGCCAAGTTCGCCGCTGCCGGCCTGCCCGTCATCGGCGATGACATCAAGAGCCAGGTCGGTGCCACCATCACCCACCGCGTGCTGACTCGTCTCTTCGACGATCGCGGCGTGCAGGTGGACCGCACCTACCAGCTGAACTTCGGTGGCAACACCGACTTCCAGAACATGCTCGAGCGCGACCGGCTGGAGTCCAAGAAGATCAGCAAGACCAACGCCGTCACCTCCATGCTCGACTACGAGCTCGCCGAGGGCGCGGTACACGTCGGACCGTCGGACCACGTGCCGTGGCTGGAGGACCGTAAGTTCTGCCACATCCGCATCGAAGGCACGACCTATGGTGACGTGCCGCTGCTGGCTGAGCTCAAGCTCGAGGTGTGGGATAGCCCCAACAGTGCCGGCGTCATCACCGACGCCATCCGTTGTGCCAAGTTGGGCCTCGATCGCGGCCTGTCGGGTACGCTCGTGGCACCCTCGTCCTACTTCATGAAGAGCCCGCCGCTGCAGATCCACGATGACGTGGCTCGCGAGCGGGTGGAAGCGTTCATCCGGGGCGAGGACGATGCGACCCTGACCGGCGTAGAGTCGGACGTGGTCGAAGCGGCTGGGGCTCTGTTGGCGGCTGCCTCGCCCGAGCAGGAGGCGGTCACGATCGCCTGACAGGAGGGACGTGTCCGGCGTCGATTACGCACCACATCGCCCGGGTAAGCGGGGTCGATCCTCCAGGGCCGTTTTCCGCGCCTGGGAGCGGTTCGTGGTTCTTGTCTTCCGCGTCGTCTCGGCAGTGCTGGTGCGCGTGCCGCTGCGCTTCAGCGAGCCCCTCGCGCGCGTCGGCTTCACCGCCGGTTACTACCTGTGGCCGTCCAAGCGCCACATCATCCACGCCAACGCCGCCCACGTGCTGGGCCTGCCGTCGACTCATCCGGATGTGGCCCGGATGGCGCGAGCGATCTACGGAACCTATGCTCGTTTCGTCATCGAGTTGATGCGCCTGCCCAACTTGCCAGCGGACGAGCCGGTCCGGCTGGTGCACCTGGAGGGCGAGCAACACGAGCGCTTCATGGCCCTGTGGCACCAATGCCAGCGCGAGGGGCGCGGCATCATCGCCGTCTCCGGCCAT
This sequence comes from uncultured Chloroflexia bacterium, assembly GCA_963724095.1. GTDB lineage: Bacteria > Chloroflexota > Limnocylindria > Limnocylindrales > CSP1-4 > JAFMJV01. Next base: position 463,219 of record CAVRTH010000019.1, on the reverse strand, counting down.
ATCGGCAGCATCGAGGTCTTCGCGGGCGCCTACGCGCAACAAGGCATCCCCACCTACGGCCTCGCCGATGACTCAGCCTTTCGGGAACTCTTCGAGTTGCTCAACACCTCACGGGCGCGCTGGGGTGTGACCATCATCCCCTGGCGCAGGCTGCGCGACATCTTCAAGGTCATGCGTCACCCGGCCATCCTGGGCATGGTGGTGGATTGGGGCTACCGCGCCGATGACCTGCCCGTCCGGCTGTTCGGCAGCTGGACCACGCTGCCGGCCGGCCCGGCCACCCTGGCCGCACGCACCGGGGCCGTCATCGTGCCGGTCCTGGCGCGGCGCCGGTCCGACGGTCGCTACGACCCCATCATGTACGGGCCCATCGAGGTGGCCGACGCGACCGCTATCGGGATCGGCGCGTGCCACACAGGCGATCGCGGATGCCCTGGAGGCGATGATCTCGGAGGCTCCGGGCCAGTGGTACACCTTCAAGCCGATGTGGCCCGCCACCACGGTCGAGAGCGAGGACCTGGCCCGGCGCGCGGCGGGGAGGGAGGTCTGACGGTGTCCGGACGTATGTCCTCGGATCACGCAGCGCGCACGGCCAGCGCGACGCCGCCGCCGGCTCCGCCGCTGAGTGCGGGCCAGCGCATCCTCTTCAAGCTCCTCATCGCTGGTCTGTGGGTGGCCCGCAAGTTGCCCGACAAACCCCTCTACCGTGTGGCGTATGCCATCGGCGCCGGGCTGTACCTGCTCTTGCCCGATCGTCGCGACCTCGTTCGGCGCAACCTTCAGCGGGTCTGCGAGTGGCTGGTCACGAACGAGATGGCCAGCCCACGAGTGGCCATGGCAGCCCGAGACCGCGAAGCGCTCGACCGGATGGTACGTGCCGCCTTCGGCCATTGGGTGGTCACCTATGCCGAGGCTGCGTTGGCCCCGAGCTACAGCGCCGAAGAGCTCAGGCGGCGGCTGCGGCCAGTGTATCCCGCGACCTCTGCGGAGACCGTCGCCCCGCGAGCGCCGGGAGAAGTGGGGCTCATCCACCTGGCCATGCATTTCGGCTCGGTCGACCTCTCGGCGATGTATGGCGCGCGGGTGGGTTCGCTCCCCCTGACCGGACCGATGGAGTTCGTCGGCGCGCCCTTTGCGCGCGCCTACTTCGAGCGAGTACGCAACGAGCTCGACGTCACCATCGTGCCCCTGGAGAACGCCGCCCAGGCACTGGTCGCAGCTCTCGAGCGAGGCGAGGCGGTGGGCATCGTGGCGGACCGCAACATCGTGGGCCGAGGTTCTGCCGTGGAGCTCTTCGGCGCAACCACCCGGCTGCCCATCGGGCCGGCCATGTTGGCCGTTCAGACCGGCGCTCCCCTGTACCTGCAGGCCATCGAGCGTATCGGGCCAGGAGACTGGATCGGGCACACCGTGCGCCTCGCGCCACCCGCCGGTGCCAAGCGCCGGGAGGCGACGCGCGCCATCCTCGAGCTGGAGGCTCGTACCTTTGAGCGCATCATCGCGCGCGCTCCCGAACAATGGAACACACTGTTCTTTCCGATCTGGGAGGATGGGGGCTCAGCGTGAACGACGAGAACGAGGGAGTGCTGCGCATCGATCCGCATGTGCACACGCTCGCTTCTGACGGCATCGACGATGTGGAACGGATGATCCGTGCAGCGATGGCCAGGGGTCTGGCCGCCGTCGGTATCGCTGATCACGAGCGCATGGACGCGGCGCTGGCTGGCAAGGCCATGGCAGAGGGTCACGGCTGGCCCATCGAGGTCATCGTGGGCGAGGAGGTCTCGACGCGTGGGGGACACCTGCTGGGCCTGTACATGACCAAGCGCATCCGGCCCTGGCACTCGCTCAAGGATTCGATCGCCATGATCCATGAGCAGGGTGGCCTGGCGATCATCGCCCACCCCCTGCCGCCGTATCCACTGTGTGCCAGCGAGCGCAGCATCCGCAGGCTCATGGACGAGGGCGACCCCATCTTCCATCCCGACGGGCTGGAGGGCTTCAACCCCACGACCGCTCGCATGCCATGGAGCAGGAAAGCACCGGCCCTGGCCGAAGAGCTGGGCATCGCCGCCACCGGCGGATCCGACGCCCACAAAGCCTCGAACGTCGGCTCCACGGTGACCATCGTCGAGCGACAGGGCGGGGTGGAGCAGAGCCTGCGCCGGGCAGTGGCCGATCGCGACACGCGCTGGGAGGGCGATCCGTACCCCTGGCAGGGACAGCTCAGGATGTTCGCGCAGCAACAGCGAAAGAACCTCGCCGCGGTCGTGGCCGAGGTGGGGGGCAAGGCGCGCCGGGATGGCACCGGCCGGGACCTCGGCTACCCGGGTGGGCGCGCACGACCGGCACACTTCGACCGCGCTGCCGCGGGCTTGCCACCTGAGGATGGGACCAAGTGAAGATCGGTCTGGTCACGCCCTACATCTTTCCCCTGCCCGGTGGCGTCAACGCCCATGTCGGCTATCTCTACGAGAACCTCGTCAAGCGTGGCCATGACGTCCGCATCATCAGCTCGACTCACGGTCCACAGCGCTCCAGCGAGGGCGACATCATCCGCCTCGGGTACGGCTGGAGCGTGCCTACCAACGGGTCCATCGGCACCTTGACGGTCTCGCACCGCTACGGACGACTGGTCAAGGACATGCTCGAGCGTGAACGCTTCGACGTCATCCATTTCCACGAGCCGTTCGTGCCATTCCTGTCGCTCGTGATCCTGCGTCACTCCAAGGCCGTGAACATCGCCACCTTCCACGCCTATTCGGGTTTCAGCCCGTCATACGAGTTCGGTAAGCGCTTCATGGTCACACCAGCCAAGCGCCTGCATGGACGTATCGCGGTCAGCGCCGCCGCACGTCACTTCATCTCGCGCTACTTCCCCGGCGAGTACAAGGTCATCCCCAACGGCGTGGACCTGCAGCAGTACGATGATGTGCCGCCCTTCGCGCGCTGGAACGACGGCGTCCCCAACATCCTCTTCGTGGGCCGGTTCGAGAGCCGCAAGGGCCTGATGTACCTGCTGCGCGCCTACTACCAGTTGCGGCTCGCAGGTCTGGGCTGCCGACTACTCGTGGTGGGCAACGGGCCACAGTCGAGTGAGGTTCGCCGCTACATCCAGTCGCGACGTTTGGGCGGTGTCGAGATCCTGGGCCGACTCTCGGAGCACGACAAGGCGCGCGCATTCGCGACCGCTGACATCTACGCCTCACCCGCCACCGGCCAGGAGTCGTTCGGCATCGTGCTACTGGAAGCCATGGCCGCCGGGGCGCCCATCGTCTGCAGCGACATCCACGGCTACAAGGGCGTCGTCCGCCGCAATGAGCAGGCCGTGCTGGTGCCACCGAGGGACGTGGAGGCACTGGCGGCGGCACTGGGTACGCTGCTGCGCGACCCGCTGCTCCGGCAGCGCATGGGCGAGTCGGGCCGCGAGCGGGCACAACAGTTCAGCTGGGAGAACATCACCGCCAAGGTGGAGGAGTACTACGGCTTCGTGATCCGCCGCCTGGATGCTGCCGGTTCACTGCCACCAAGCTTCGATGCTGAGATCCCCGAGTCGCCACAGCGAGCGCCCGGGCTCTGGTCGAGCCAGGCCGAGGCGGCCGAGGCGACGGGTCAGCGCTGAGCCACGCGACAGCCTAGTTGGTCGGGGGGCCCTCCTCAGGACCCGTGGGCTGCGCCGCCGTTCCACCCCACCCGCGCGCCACGGCAGCGACGGCGATGACGAAAAGTGTGGTCAACGACGCGATCATGAAGGTGGTGGCGTTCAAGATACCGTCGTCACCGGCGGGGTCGGTGTTGACGGCGAACTGGAAGTCCCAGTTCCAGGTGGGTAGCAGACCCTGGTACATGCTGGCAAAGTCCGACGGCAGCGGCAGACCGGTGAGGTTCGGATACCAGACGACGAGCCACAGCAATGACGCCGCCAGCACGCCCAGCACGAAGCGGCGTGGGTCTCGGGCACGCAGCGTGAACCAGGCCGGCACCGCCAGGACGGCCAGTGCCACGAGAGCAAGCACGTCCGACGACACCGCCACCTTCGTGGTCGTGCTGGTGTCGAGGAACAGCAGCGCCGCCATGACGCCGCCCAGCGTGATGAGCACCACCAGTGCCAGGGCCACCAGCGGTGTACGGGGGCCTCGCCCCCGACCGGGGCCGCGAGCCTGGGCCCGGATCCGCGCCAGGCCAGGAAGGAGACGGCCCCCACGCCGATCGACAGCACCAGGATGGCGACGATGCCACCCTGGCTCGATTGCGCCGTGCGCGTCACCTGCGCAGAGCAGGCGACACCGGATGGGTTCACCACGGCAGTGCCGGAGAGGATGCAGAGCGGAGTCCGCAGCAGCCACAGCAGCGGTGTTCCGACGATGGCGAGGGCAGCGGCGGCCCGGGCCAGGAACCAGGTCCGGGTGCTCGGTCCGTGCCACAGCTCCGCCAGGAAGTAGGCCAGGGCCAGCAGCATGAAGGGCAGGCTCGCGTAGACGTGGTACTGGAAGGCGGCCCGGTCGATGCGGGCCCACGGCAACCACAGTGCGGCCCACATGATGACGACCAGGGTCAGTGACAGGCTTCGGCGCCGCCAGGCCATCCAGGCCGAGAAGGCGATCCCCGAGATGCCCATCCAGAAGATGACGAGGTTGCCGCTGTCGTAGATGAGCCCGGTCGTGGCGGCGCGATAGTGGTCCTGGAAGAACCACACGGGCTTGAGGTCGAGTGGCCAGGCCCACCACGGCGAGGACGCTGCGTGCGTGGCCCGCAGATTGTCGTGGTACTGGTACATCGAGTTGGTGAGTTCCGCCAGCGTCTGTCCTCCGGCCGTCGATGCAGGCAGGCCTGGGAGACTGTCGAGCAGCGGCAGACCCCAGGCGTTGCCCAGCTCGACCCAGGGGGCATAGCTGAGGATGTAGACCACCAGCGGCACGATCGTGAGTGCAGTCAGTGTCAGAAGCCAGGGGATGACCTGCCTGGGCCCGGGCCGCAGCCAGGCACTGGTGCCCAGGGGCGGCTGTAGCGCACCCGGGGCGAGAGGGCCGCGATGAAGGTAGCCGGCGATGACGACGACAGCCCCGATGGCGAGCCCTCCGCTGATCGCGAGAACGCCGGGCAAGGCACGTCCGGCCAGCACGAGGGCGACCCCGGCCGCCATCGGCATGCCGGCCGCCAGGAACGCCTCAGCCCGGGTGAAGGGGAGCGGCCGACGAACCATGCCGGCGGCGAGCAGGCCGGTCAGCGACAGCATCATGAGCAGGAAGACCCAGTTGCGGGCGGCGTCGCCAGCGGGTCCGCCCTCGATGGCCATGCCTCCGAGGACCGCGGTCAGCGCGATCATGGCCGTCAGGGCCAGCACCCTCCCGAGACCCGAGCGGAACAGCACCAGCAGCCCCATTCCGCCGATGGCGTAGAGCCCGACCCACTTCGACGCCAGGGCCAGCCCCAGCGCCAGCCCTGCTCCAAGAAGGAGGAGCAAGGCCACCCAGGCCCGCCTGGGTGACAAGTAGAGCGGCGCGAATAGCAGCGCGGCCAGCACGACGAAGGTGGTCACGTAGACATCGTTCATGCCGATCCGCGAGTTGGCGAAGAGCATGCCCTCGGCAACGACCAGCACGGCCAGGATGACAGCCACACTTCGCCTGGCGAACAACATCCGCGCGAGGAGGAACAGCAGAGCCGCGCCGAGCACCCCGGCAAGCATGCCCGGGAGGCGCCAGCCGAAGGCATTGCCGCCGATGCCGATGGTGGTCGAGGTGCCATCGGCGGCGATGGCGATGAGTTCGGTTCGATCGGCCTCGGGACGCGTCGCCTGGGTGTCGGCAAGCAGCTGCAGCGGCCGTGTCGTGAGGGGCACGTCGATGAAGACGGACTCGCCCTTGGGCTCGACGACGTAGACGGTGGGCCCGCCGGCGGGTGCCTCGCCGTAGGCGTGGATGAGCTCAGCTGGCTCGTTCCACACGAGGTCGTGGATGGCGCCGGGCATCCACACGGAGCCGGGGAGGCCGGGGCCTTCGTCGCTGAGGGGCACCGACACGAGCTCGGCACCGGCTGCGGCGTAGAGCTTGGCGTCATCACCGTTGGGGTCCGAGACGACCAGGGCTGACGCAGGCTCGTCCGTTGGGATCTCGTCGATGAGGTCGAGAGTCGAGGCGTCAAGCAGGCTGATACCGCGGTCATCAGCCGTAGCCAGCAGCCTGCCACGCTCGATGCTGACCCCTGGCAGACGGTCGGCCTCGATAGCCTCGTTGAGGGCTGTTCTGGCGTCTTCGTCGAGGTAGGCATCGACCACCACCAAGCCGTCCACCGCCAGCAGCTTCCTGATGCGCGCGCGCTCCTGGGCGTCGTCCTCGGAAACCCCGGGCGCTCCGGATAGCAGCGCCTCCGCGCTGGACGCCCCAACGCCGGCGAGCGCTCCGGCGATGACCGCGGCGGCGGCATCACGGTCCTCCAGTCGACGGGTGTCGACAACGAGACGCTCGGCGCTGGGCAACTGCACCACGTCAGCGATGGCCGCCGAGAATCGCTCTGAGAGCGGCAGGCCCGTCTGGGGGTCGAAGGTGGCGATGGAGCCGGGGGTGATAGCCACCAGCGAGGAGTCGGTGACGAGCAGCTGCTCCACCGGCGCACCGGGGCCGGCCGAGAGACTCTCGGCCCGGAGCGGGGGTCGGGGGTCCTCGCCGTGACGCAGCGCGTCGAGGTCGGTGGTATCGAGGCGATAGAGGCGGCCGGCCGCGTCGGCCGCGAAGAGCTGATGCCCGGCCTCGTCTACGGCCACGCTGGTGGCAGCCAGCGGCAGTTCAGCCACCAGCTCGTCGTTGGCGAGGTCATAGACACGCAACGCGTCGCCGGTCCCGAGGTAGAGACGATCACCGTTGCGCAGCCCGTTGTCGAACGTCGGCGACCAGCGTCGTTCGAGGGCTGCGCCCACGACGGGTGTGCCCAGGTCACGGCTACCGGTGACCTCGTTCCCGCCAGCGAGGCGGATGCCCCAGGCCATGGCGTACTTGGCCAGGTGGGGATGGGTGAACTCATAGATGTCATGCGCTTGGCCGTATTGCCACTGCTGCAGGAATTCCATCGCGGTGCGCGCGTGGTACACCTCGTCGAAGTACATCCGCACCGGCTGATCGAGCCGGGCCCCTCGCAGGAGGAGCGTGACGATGACCAGCGTCGCGACCACGAGCAGGTCCTTGCGGTCGATGCGACCGCCAGGCTCCGACGCGATCGCGGAACTCCGGTCTCGGCGCAGGGAACCCCAAGAGAAGCGCTCCACGACTCGATCGATGGGTCCCGGCGGGGGGGCCGCGGGAAACGCTGCCGGCGCGGCGGCGGGATCAGTTCGGACCAGCGGGTCCGACCGCGCCCTGTGACGAGGTGATCCTCAAGGCGTCGGCACGCTCGGCAGCCATCAGCTCGAAGCGGTCCGGCCGGGTCCGCAGCGATGGTCGCAGCTGGAAGGCCACCCACAGGCCCACGAGCGCCTGCAACATCACCGCGAGCGTGATCAGCGCCGGTGTGCGGAAGAGCTCACCCGCGGGCAGCGTCTCGACGTTGGTACTGCCGTAGAGCGGCAGCGTCAGCACGCCGTGCAGATTGATGAAGGCTCCGGCGCTCAGCATCAAGAGCGCCAGCAGCCAGCGCCGCTGCACCACCGCCAGCAGCGGCATCACGGCGATGATGGGAAAGAGGTAGCGCTCGTGCACACGGGTGGGCAGGATGAAGAAGGCTGCGGCCAGGAAGGTGGTGGCCACGATGATGGTCCAACGGTCGTCACGGATCGCCGCGCGGAGCGTGCCCCAGAGGAAGCCGACCAGCAGCAGGAACGCCCCCAGCACGACTCCCGGCAGCGGTCCCAGCAGCGGCAGGGTGTCCTCGATCCAGTTGAACCCGGCCGCCAGCGAGGGTGCGCCGCCGACACCGATCAGGGCCCAGGGGTTGTAGGCATTGACGGTGAGGTAGCCGTAGCCGCCGGCCGTGCTGAACATGCGGTCGAGGTACTCGAGCGGGCCCATGCCGAACGGCAGCGCGATGACGAAGAATGTGACCCAGGCGACCACGAACGCGGTCAGCAGCCGGGGCCAGCCCTGCTCTCGCGCCAGCCATGCGGCTGCCCGCGACGGTGCCCATGGCTGGTGACGCGGCCCCGAGCCGGGCCGAACGAGGTGCCGCTTCAGCAGCACGAACAGCACCAGCGGGATCAGCACCACGCCGAACTGTGGCTTCACCAGAGCAGCCGTGACTGCCAGTACCGCGGCGCCCTCGCTGTTGCCTCTGATGAGGGCGGCCATGCCCAGCAGCACCACCAGGGCGCCCACGGCATCGCTCTGGCCCCACAGTGCCGAGTCGTAGAAGGAAACCGGATTGAACAGGTAGAGAGCGGCCGCCGCCAGGGCCAGGGTCTCGCTACGCGAGCCCGGCCAGGTCCAGCCGCGCAGCAGCCGGTAGATGGTGTAGCCGACACCGACATCGAACAGGATCGGCGGCAGCTTGATGAGGTCGCCGGGGTCGCCGCCCGCGCCCACCAGCGACCCGAGCGCCCACAGCACATAGAGGTATGCCGGGGGATAGTCGGAGAAGCCGGAGTGGGCGTAGAAGCCCGCCGGCCCATGCTCGGCCAGGGTGGCTGCCCAGGCAGTGTAGGAAGCAAGGTCCGACTCGAAGCCCGAGGCCGGGAACAGCACGTATGCGATAGTTAGCCGCAGTGCCAGACCAGCCAGCAATAGAACGATGAGTGCGGGGCTCAGGGCGAGCGCTCGGAGGGGACGGATCGGATCCCCGGGGCGACGGCTGACCCCTTGCGCGAGGGTCGTTGTCACCGGCGACGACCTGCCTCCTGGGAAAGCGTTGAGGTGAGCGCGAGTATATCAACGGGCCCCGAAACCGCTGCCGACCCGCTCGTCGCCGCACCCGCCGATCGGCTGGATGCGTTCCTGCGGCGCATCGGCCCGGGCTGGGTGGCCATGGCGCTGCTCGTGCTGTCGGCCATCGTGTACTTCAGCTCCAACCCTGCGCGGCATGACTTCTACGATCATTTCGTGTGGCAGGCCGACGCATTCCTCAACGGCCGCGCCGAGATCGTCTACCCCGTCAGTGATGGACCCTACCGCAACGACTACTTCCAGGACGTGCTGCCGGTGTCAGCCGATCGGGCGCTGGTGCCGTTCCCGCCGCTACCGGCCGTCATCCTGCTGCCGTTCGTAGCCGTCTGGGGACTGGGTACCAACGGCGCGGCGGTGGCCGCCGGCCTCGGGGCAGTCAACGTCGCGTTGTGCTGGCTGATGTTGCTGGCGGTGACCCCACGGCGCTCAGCGGCGATGCTGGGCACGCTGTTCTACGCTTTCGGCAGCGTGGCCTGGTACGCGGCGATGCTGGGCACGACCTGGTTCCTGGCGCACGTGGTGGCCTCCACGTTCCTCTTCATCGCCATCGGTGTCGCCGTCCGGGCCGATGGGCGGCGCCGTGCCGTCGGCCACCAGTTCGTCGCCGGGCTGTCGCTCGGACTTGCCGCGACCGCACGCCTCACGACGATCCTGGGGGCACCCTTCTTCGTCTTCGTCGGGGGTGGTGGCTCATGGCTGCGGCGTGCTGTCAGCGCAGGGATGGGCGCACTCGTCGGCATGCTCCTGCTGCTGGGTTACAACCAGCTCACGACCGGCGAGGTCTTCCACCCCGCCTATGACTACCTCTACGAGGTCGAGTATCGGCCTCGCCCCGAGCTGGTGCATCCCGACTGGGCCGCCGAGGATCCGCGCTACATCCCACAGAACGCCGGCATCATGCTCGCCCAGCTGCCGCGGTCGCCATTGCTGGATGACTCCGCCTGCGGGGGCGAAACGCTGACGAGCGTCTCGCTCTTCGATCGCCAGTGTCCTCCGCTGCGACCCGATCCCATCGGCATGAGCATCCTGCTCACGAGTCCGGCCTACCTGCTGATGATCCCGGTCCTGCTCTGGGAGTGGCGCCGGCGCATCGTGGCCGGGGCGGCGTTGGCGGTACTGTCGATCGCACTGGTCGACCTCATGCACTTCAGCCAGGGTTGGGTCCAGTTCGGCTACCGCTTCAGCAACGACTTCGCGCCCTTCGCGACCGTGCTCGTCGCCCTCGGCATCGCTCGCGTGGGCGTCGGTCCCTTGTCGTTGGGTCTGGTGGCCGCCTCCATCGCCATCAACGCCTGGGGTGTCATCTGGGGTGTGACGCTGGGGTGGTGAACCGGAGGGCAGCGAGGAATAGCGACTACGCCATGGCTGCGGTCCCCGTGTTCGGCGTGGCCCTCCTGCTCTACGCCCGGACGCTGCTGCCCGACGTGGGCCTCTGGGACACGGCCGAGTTCCAGGCCATCGGATCACTGCTGGGCATCGCCCACCCGACTGGCTACCCCACCTACACGCTGCTGGCATGGCTGGCCTCGGTCGTGCTGGGGCCGTTCGGCAACGAGGCCTACCGGGCAGACCTGCTCTCTGCCCTGCTGATGGCCGGCGCCGCTGCCCTCCTGGCCATCCGCACCGTCGGGGCCACGCAGCGCTGGGCGCTGGGTCTCCTCGCGGGCGTCACCTTCGCGCTCACGCCGGTAGCCTGGCGCTGGGGTCTGCGGGCCGACCCACACGCCCTCCACGTCTTCCTGGCGGCGCTGCTGCTGGTGTTGCTGGCGAACTGGGCCGGCGCACGCGAGGCTGATCCACGTCGCGCCCGGCGGTGGCTGCTGGCCGCGGCCGTGGTCTATGGCCTGTCGCTGGGCAATCATGCCCTCACGCTGCTGCTGGCACCCGGCATCGCCGCTTACGTGCTGCTCTTCGCCCCTCGCATCCTGTGGCAGCAGTGGCGCCTGGTGCTGACCGCGGCCGCTGCCGTGACCCTGACCGCGGCCCTGGTGTACCTCTATCTGCCCCTGCGGTCGGCGATGGATCCCGCGCTGGACTACGCCGACCCGCAGACCTGGGACACCTTCTGGTACGTGGTCCTGGGCCAGCAGTTCCAGGGCTCCGTCGGTCCGCTGCCGCCCATAGCCGAGATCGCCTCGGGCGTCGCCAACGAAATGGTCCGCGACTTCGGGCTGCTTTCGCTACTGGCCATCGGCGGCGTGGTAGTGGGCCTCGTGCGGCATCCGCGACTGACCGTGCTCACACTGCTGTGGTTCGGCTGCACCTGGCTCTTCGCCATCGGCTATCCCAACGCCAACATCGAGCGCTACTACCTCGTGCCGCTGCTGGTGGCGTCCCTGTGGGTGGCGCTCTCGGCCGAGGCCATGTGGGACGCGTCGGTAGACCTGCTGCAGCGGTGGGGGGGCGGCGTCATGGCGCGCACTGGGGCGAGCCTGCTGGTGGCGGCGCTGTTGGTGGCCGCTGTGATTCCCGCCGCATCGCGCTATGACGAACTCGACGCCTCACACGACACCTGGGGTCGCGAGGTGGTAGAGGCGACGTTCGCGGCCCTGCAACCCGACGCGGTGGTGCTGTCCTGGTGGTCATTCTCGACTCCGCTGTGGTACGGCCGCTGGGTGGAGGGCCGGCGCGAGGACATCACCATCATCGATGATCGCGACATCCTCGACGACGGCTTCGGCGATGTCGAGACTGCCATCGATCACTACCTCGGGCAGCGTCCCGTCTATGTCATCCGCCTGGGGCCCGAGCTGGACGACCTGCGCGCGCGCTACCTGTTGGAGCCCGTGCCGGCGGTGCCGCTCGACCTGCAGCGCGTGATCGCGCGCAAGGCCGAGTGACGCGCTTGGCCCTAGGATGGGCATGTGCCTGATCGCCCTATCGAGCCCGCCGTGGCTACTCCCGCCCGTCTCGAGGCCCTGAGCTACTTCTTCCCCGCGCACGACGAGGCCGAGAACATCGAGGCGCTCGTCGAGGAGGCGCTCGTCGCGTTGGAGCGGCTGGCAGAGCGCTTCGAGATCATCGCCGTGGATGACGGCAGCGCCGACGGCACCGCCGCGATCGCCGATGGGCTGGCTGCGGCACACCCCGGCGTGGTGCGCGTGGTACACCACCCGGTCAACCTCGGCTACGGCGCAGCGGTGCGCTCAGGGCTGGCTGCGGCACGCTACCCGCTCGTCTGCTTCACCGACGGCGACCGACAGTTCCGCGTGGCTGACCTGGCGCGCCTCACCGACCGTCTCGACAAGCCTGGGGCTGACGGCAGCGTGCCCGATGTCGTGGTCGGCTATCGCATCAAGCGGGCCGACCCCGCCGTCCGCCTCGCCTATGCCCGCGCCTATCGCGCCGCGCTGCGGCTCTTCTTCGGGTTGCGGGTTCGCGACCCCGACTGCGCCTGCAAGCTCTTCCGCCGCGGAGCGCTCGCGGATGTGCGCGTCGAATCGCGTGGCGCCTTCCTCTCGGCTGAGCTGCTCATCAAGATCGGCGAGCGCGGCGGCCTGATCGTCGAGGAGGGCGTGCCCCATCACCCCCGCACGGCGGGGCGGGCATCTGGCGCGGACCCACGCGTGGTGCTGCGGGCCATCAAGGATTTCTGGTCGTTGCGGCTACGCCTGTGGGCCGATCGCGACGCGTCGCTGCGACGCGGCACCCCCGTGCTCCAAGATGAGGCCCCTGGACCTCACTAGCCCCAGGGCGTCAGCCTCCGGAGCGCCTAGGCGTCATCCTCGTCGACATCTCCCAGGCGGTCGTCAAGCGGCCGGTCTTCGGCGGACGGATGGGGCGATGGTGGCGGACCGAACGGTCGGCCCCCGAAGGCCGAGCCGCCCGGGTCACTTCCCTCCCCTGGTCCCGTGTCGAGTGAGTTGACGAACTCGCGGAAGACGCTGAGCCGCTCCTCCTCGTCGGCCTCGGGCATGACGCCAGCGCGGTCCAGTACGGCCTCGGTGGCGAAGATGGGCGCCCCCACGCGCACAGCCAGCGCGATGGCATCACTGGGACGGGAGTCGATCTCGAAGTCGCTGCCGCCCTGCACCAACACGATGCGGGCCCGGAAGGTCTCATCGGCGAGGTCGGAGATGAGGATGCGTCTGACGCTGACGCCGAGGTCGGCGAGGATCGATGCCAGCAAGTCGTGGGTGAGGGGGCGCTCAACCTCGACGCCCTGCAGCTTCATGGCGATCGACTGCGCCTCCCAGCTGCCGATCCAGATGGGCAGGTAGCGATCCGTGTCGGCTTCGCGCAGGATGACCACGTGTTGGGAGGAGAGCATATGCACGCGCACGCTCTCGACCATCATCTCGCGCGTCGGCCCGGTCATGGTCTGATTCTAGCGGGGCGCCGTTACTCGGCCGGGGGCGGCCGCGCCGGCCGCGGTGATCAGTCGACCACGAGCGTCGCCTGGTAGAGAGCCTCAGGCGTCACCCACACCAGGCTGTCGTCCTTGCGCTTGCCCTTCTTGGTCGTGCCGCCCTCGATGACGTACATGCCGCCGACATCGTTCATCTCGCCACCATCGCCGGGGGGCAGCCACTGGCCCAGGTACCGGCCATCGACCTTGCTGAAGCCGATGACGCGACCGTGGAGCGCGTCGTAGAGGTAGACGCGGCCATCGGTGTTCGAGCGACCGGAGCCGTCCAGCAGGTGATAGTCATGACCGGGACGCAGGTCGCCATCGTCGGGCGGGTCGGCGATGTCGAAGGTGCCGTCGTACTTGCCGTAGGTGTGACGTCGCACCGTGTTCTGGAACAAGGCGTAGGCATCGAAGTCGATGTAGAGCTGCTCGAAGTCAGCGACCTCCGCGGTGGGCGAGGCGAGGTAGGGCGAGGGATCCACGAAGGAGCTGCCGTCGAACGTCTGCTGGTAGCGCATGATCTGGTTGAGTGAGGGCTCGACGACATAGAGGCGGTACTCACCGAGAGCCGGGTCGTAGGCCTCCACGTCACCGTGGTCGGCCTCGAAGCCGGCTCGACCCTGCAAGGAGAGTTGGGCCAGGGTCCCGGCCCCCGCGGAGTTGGAGGGCCGCCAGCGCCACGGACGGGCCTTATCGTCGACGATGACCACGTCCGGCCCTGCGGCCGCCAGCTGGACGGGCTCGCCGATGGTGCGATCGACGCCCTTCTGCTTGTCACCCTCGTGGACGATGGCTGCGATCTTGCCCGTCTTGAGGTTGGCTCGATAGACGATCCCGGTGGCCTGGTCGATGTAGACCGCGCCGCCCCTGGGGCCCTCCACGAGGTACGCGGGGTCGGAACCCACGGGCAGGTCGGTGATCTTGTCGATGGCCAGCGGATGGGCGTCATAGAGCGTATCGAGGCCGGCGCGGACGCGGCTCTCGAGTTCGTCCAGGGCGGGTGCGCTGAGACCGGTGCCCAGCGCCCGTTCGACCTCGGTCCATGCCTGCCGGTAGTACTCGAGAGCGGTGTCGGGGTCGGTGGTGAGGAGGTTGTCGGCGCGGTTGGCATAGTCGAGCGCGGACCCGAGGGCGGTGTCGCTGCCAGCGATCTGGGCAGGCTCGTTGACGTCGCTCCCGCGCGGGACCAGCGCCAGCACCAGGCCGGCCACGAAGACGACCACGAGGAGGGCCAGCAGGCCCATGGCGGCACGGCGCTGGTTCTCCACCCGGGTCGTGCTGGCGGACACCCCGTTGGCCTGCGCCTCGCGCCTGGGCATGGCCTCCCAGAAGCGCTCACGAAGCGCTTCGAGCGCGCCCCCGATGCCGGCTCCCGAGACAGCCATCGGCACCGGTCCGCCAGCAGGCAGATCGCCGTACGCGTCGCCCACAGCCGTGGCGACGGTGCCCTGGGTACGGGCCGTCTGTTCCTTGGCTTCGACTGCGATGAGCCCGTCGGAGCCGCTGCCGCCGGCAGCCACGAAGAGGTGGTGCAGGTGGTCCACGGCTGCCTGTGGGTGCAGCGTCAACACGGCACTCTTGAGCTCTTCCGTTCCGATGGTCTCGGTGATGTTGCGCGACACCAACAGGAGGCCGTCGCCGACACTGAGCTCACCACGCCACACATCCACGGCGCGGCCGTCGTCGCTGGGCAAGTCCCGTCGGGCGCACTGCGGTCCGGCATCAGCAAACGTGCCGAGCGCACCAGGTAGGCCTCAGCCGAACCGAGAGTGGCCAGATACAGCTCATTGTTGCGGATGACCGCGGCGGCGACGCCGAGCGAGCCAGGAGGAACGCCGGCACCTTCGCGACTGCTGCGCAGCCGACGATCGGCGCTCTTGACGGCCTTCTCCAGGCAGACCGGCACGCCAGCCGACTCGTCGTAGTAGTACTCGTGCCGGATGGTGTCGGCGACGAGCTTGGTGGCCTCCCGGGTCCGTGGGCCCGGGATGGTCGAACCGACGAGGATGAAGAGGACGCCCTTCGAGCGTGTCTTCGATCCGGTCGTCGGTCGGGTCACGCTGAGCGTGTCGCCTGAAGACGAAAGCCGGTCCCGCTCGCCGATCAATCCATGCGTGATCTCGAGTCGGGTAGCCATGAGCGGCCTAGTCTACCGTGGCTTCCCCGAATCCCCGCTGAGCGGGCCGCGCACCACGACACGCAGCTCCAGCAGGCGCTGGCCACCGGGTGCCGAAGCGAACGCGTCGAGCAGCTCCGCCGAGCGCAGACGCAGCTCCTGGCCAGTGGTGGCATCGTCAGCCGAGACGAACAGCGTCGGCGGGCGCACCTCCAGGATGTGGGAAGCACCTGCCGCCGCTGGCACCAACTCTTCCACGATGCGGCCCCACGAGGACATGGCCCGGGCGGCGCGCAACTCCTCGTCGATCCCAAGTTGCGAGGCGATAGCGGGCAACAGGTCGCCGATACGATGGACGGGACGCTTGCGACCGTTCATCGGCAGCTACCCGCGGACCGCCAGAACGCTGCCAGGCTCGACCCGCCATAACGTGGAAGCCGCCACCAGCGCAGGATCGAGGTCGTCGGCTGTGGTGGTGGTGACGATCGCCTGGGGCAGGCTGCCGATGCGTCGCACCAGGTGGGCGCGACGCTCGGGATCGAGCTCACTGAAGACGTCGTCGAGCAACAACAGTGGCGGACGGCCATCGAGCTGGCTGAGGAGATCCAGCTCGGCCAGCTTCAGCGCCAGGATGGCCGTGCGCTGCTGTCCCCGCGAGGCGAACTCGGTCAGCTGCCGGCCCTCGATCTCGAAGACGAAGTCATCCCGGTGTGGGCCCACGAGCGTCGCGCCATTCCAGACCTCCTTCTCCGACGTCTCCCGGAGTCGGCGCCGGAGCGCATCCTCGTGGCGCTCGCCGCCGCGAGTCTCCACGTTCGAGGCATAGCGCAGCGCCAGGCTCGATTCTTCGGGGGCGATCTCCCTGTGGGCCTCCGCGAGCGGCGGCGCCAGGGCCGCCAGAGCCTCGTGGCGCCAGTGGAGGATGCGGCCACCGTTCTCCACGATGACCGCGTCCCAGTAGACCAGCTCGGCGCGGTCGGCATGCTCTTCGCGGATACGCCGAAGCAGCGAGTTGCGCTGGGTGAGCGCCCGCTGGTAGGTGGACATCACCGCGCCCGCGGTGGGCTCGCGCTGTGCCGCCAGCGAGTCGAGCAGGTTTCGCCGCAACGAGGGCGATCCGACGATCAACAGCATGTCCTCGGGTGCGAACAACACCGTTCTCAGCACCGGCCCCAGGGCAGAGGCGCGCCGGTTGACACCGTTCACGCGGATGCGCTTGCGGACACCCGCTCCGGTACCCCTGGCATGGACCACGACCTCGAGCCCCTCGATGCGGCCGGCGGTCTCGACCTGCGCCGAAGCGCGGGCGAAATCGGCGCCCCAACGGACCAGCTCAGGATCGGCAGAGCTGCGGTGCGAGCGCCCGCTGGAGAGCACGACCAGGGCCTCGACCAGGTTCGTCTTGCCCGCGGCATTGCGACCGACGACCACGTGCGGTCCGTCGCCGAACGACACCTCGAGGTGGCCATAGCTGCGGAAGCCATCGAGCAGGAGCGAGCGGACTGGCATCAGGCGTGGTAGCGCAGGCGGCCGATGGCGGCCAGGTCGATGGTGCTATCGGCGTCGATCAGGACGGCGTGCGCACCGGCATGATCACGTGCACGTAGGCCGGGTCATCCAGGGGCTTGAGGACGCCTGGAGCCAGCGGTCCGCTGAGCTCGACGGCAAGCTGCTCACCGTCCATGTTCTGCAGGGCCTCGACCATGTAGCGCGCATTGAACGCGATGGTGACGGGATCGCCCTCGAGCTGGGCCTCGACACGACCTTCGGCGTCACCGATGTCCGCCTTGGCATTGACGGCGATGGCGCCCGGGTTCTCTTCTTCGCCGAAGCCCAGACGGACGACGTTGGCTGAAGACGAGGCGATGAGTGCGGTCAACCGCACGGCCTTCAACAGGTCATCCCGGTCGACGAGGGCACGGGTGCTGTGGGACGTCGGGAGCACCGACTGGTAGTTGGGGAACTGGCCGTCGATGAGCCGGCTGACCACCTCGGTCGTGTCGACCCTGAAGATGACCTGGCTCTTGGCTTGGGCAAGGATGATGTCGACGGGCTCGTCGGTGTCACCCAGGACGCGCATGAGTTCCACGTAGGAGCGGGCGGGGATGACCACGCTCGTCTCTTCGACCGACTGCAGCAACTCCAGTGTCTTGACGGCGATGCGGTAGTTATCCGCGGCCGCGAGCGTCAGCGTCTCGCCCGAGAACTGCGTCAATACGCCGGTGAGGATGGGGCGCGTCTCGTCAGCCGCGGCGGCGAAGGTGACCTCGCTGAGCGCCCGCCGCATGGCCTTCTGGCTGACTTGGGTGGTGGGGCGGTCACCCGCAGCGGGGATGACGGGGAACTCCTCGGCGTCGATACCACGCAGCCGGGTGGTGTAACTGCCGGCTCGGATGAGGAGCGTGTTCTCCTTCTCCATCTCCAGGTCCACCCGCTCACCAGAGGGCAGTCCGCCAACCATGTCGGTGAGCAGGCGAGCCGGGATGGTCACCGTGCCGTCACGCTCGATCTTGCCCGGCACCCAGGCGGAGATGCCGATCTCGAGGTTGGTGGCAGTCAGGCGAAGCCCGCCATCCTGGGTCTTCAGCAAGACGTTGGCAAGGACTGGCAGGGTGGCCCGACTGCTGACGGCACGGCTCACGAGGGATAGGCCCCGGGCCAGGTTCTCTTGCATCAAGGACAGCTTCACGAGCGGACGAGCTCCCTTACGAGATGTACATGGTTCTATCTAATCTTCTCATCTCATCATCATCTTCATACTGTGGATTGTGATGACAGCCGAACTCGTGCGCGCTTCGGCCACGCTTACCGGTCCCTGATCGAGCCGGCGGACCGCCTGTGTGCGAGCGGTGCACGGCAAACAGGCCGTTGTGGATGACGGCGCGACCCATCCACAACGTGGCCCAATGATCACGAACCCTCTCCACCGCCGCAGGCGTCCAGCGCAGCACGTCCCGAGATGTTCTCCACACCCCTGTCCACTGTCATTCTGGCCCTGGAGACGCCCTGGGTGTGAAAGCAGGACACGCGGGCTCGTCCGAGGTCATCATGCCCGCGCCTGGCCCGGAGCGGACATATGCGGACACGCCATGGGGATAGCGGGACCGCCTCGTTCGGGGCGCGCGCTTCGCCCCACGCATCGTCGATCAGCGCAGGGTCGTTCAGGAGTCGGAGTAGATGGACTCCCGGACCGCGGCCAGTTCGCGACGCAGGTCCTCGTTGCGCGCGGCCTCCTGGTCGATCTTCTTGCAGGCGTGCAGGACGGTGGAGTGGTCGCGCCCACCCAGCTCGGCACCGATGCGATGTAGCGAGACGTCGGTCTCTTCACGCATGAGGTACATGGCGATCTGGCGCGGCACCACGATGGCGCGGTCGCGCTTCTGGCCACGCAGCGCCTCAAGGTCCACGTCGTAGTAGTGGGACACGGCCATGGCGATGCGCTCGGGTGTGACAGCGCGCTTGCGGGGGCTGTAGAGCACGTTGGAGAGGACGGCCTGGGCCAGGTCCACACTGATGGGCATGCCCTGCATGGACGCATAGGCGACGATGCGGTTGAGGGCCCCCTCGAGCTCGCGGATGTTGGAGGCCACCTTGCGGGCGATGAACTCGAGCGCCTCCGAGTCCACACGCACTCCCTGCTCTTCTGCCTTGGTGCGCAGGATGGCGATGCGGGTCTCCAGGTCAGGCGCTGTGAGGTCGGCGATGAGGCCCCACTCGAAACGGCTGCGCAGCCGCTCTTCCAGCGTGGTGATCTGCTTGGGCGGCCGGTCGCTGGAGAGCACGATCTGCTTGCCGTCCTCGTGGATGGCGTTGAACGTGTGGAAGAACTCCTCCTGCGTTCGCTCCTTGTCGGCGATGAACTGGATGTCATCGATGAGGAGCAGGTCGATCTTGCGGTAGCGAGCGCGGAAGTCGTCGATACGGCCCTGCTGGATGGACGTGATGAAGTCGTTGGTGAACTTCTCGCTCGTCGCGTAGACCACGCGCTTGCGCGGGAACCTTTGCACCACGGCGTTGCCGACGGCGTGCATCAGGTGCGTCTTGCCCAGGCCGACCCCGCCGTACAGGAAGAGCGGGTTGTAGGCCTCGCCCGGCCGCTCGGCCACCGACAGGCTGGCAGCATGGGCCAGGCGGTTGGCCGAACCGACGATGAAGGTGCGGAAGGTGTAACGGGAGTTGAGGTTGACCCCGCCACCCTCGGCCGTGCCCACACGGCCCGGCTCAAGGCGGACTTTGGGGTTGGAAGGTCGAGCCGCCGCCTCCTGCGACTCCGCCTCGACCTTCCCTACCGCCTCCTCGGGGTCGGCATCGCGAACCTCGAACTCGACGTTGACGCTGTAGCCCACGATGCGGGCCAGTGTCTGTGCGATCAGTGAACGGTAGCGGTTCTCCAGCCAGTCCTTGGCGAACCCGTTGGGTGCAGCGACGCGAAAGCGGTCACCGTCCACGTCGACGAGGGCGGTGTCCTTCAGCCAGGTCTCGTAGTTGGCCGGGGACAGCGACACTTGGAGCTCGCCGAGGGCCGCTCTCCAGACCTGCTTCGCGTCCATCGATGGCAACTTGACCCGTACTACGACACGACTTGCGCGTCCCGATCCGAGTGACGTCCCGACACCCGGGTGAGGCGCGATCGACATCCCCTGGAGGGACCGGCTCGACCCCCTCTTGGGTCGGCGTAACGATGGCTCCAGCTTGGGCACCCGGTGCCCCCGAAGGGCGCCGGGGCGGCCTACGTTAGCACCGTATTTCGGGACAATGCAACGCCCCTCCGACATACCCCCTGGGAGTATGTCGGAGGGTCAGCCCCGCTTCTCGGGGCCTCGTCTGAGCGTGACGGCAAGCCCCGGCTCCAGTGATCGGGCGGGGCGATCCGGCGGTGGCAGGACGCACCACCATCCCCGATTTGGCACCGCAGCAGTCCGCACCGGGCCACACTTCACTACGCCACGCGCTGTCCCGGTTCGGCGCCGGCGTCGACGGTCAGCAGAGGGATGTGGCCGTCCGGCGCCAGGGCTCCCAGCACCAGGACCTCACTCCTGAAGCCTGCGACCAGGCGGGGCGGGAAGTTGACCACGGCCACGACGAGCCGGCCGACCAGGAGGCCAGGGTCGGGGTAGGTCCGCGTGAGCTGCGCCGAGGACCGTCGCTCCCCCGCCGCTCCGAAGTCGATCCGCAGCCGATAGGCCGGCCTGCGGGCGCCCTCGAGCAAGCTCGCTTCGAGGATGCGACCGATCCGCAGGTCGAGGCGACCGAGGTCGCCGACCGTGGCACTGCCGGGCGCGAGGAAGGGGGGGTCGACAGACTGATCATCACTGGGCACGCTTCGTTCCTCCGGGATGCGCGGACTGTCGCGTATAATCCGCCCGACTGGATGCGAACGTGTGCCCGGGACGACCACAAGTGGTCTACCGAGCCGAGACCCGCATCGCCCACATCCGCATCGGCGGGCCGGTCCGACCAGCAGAACCCGACCGCTTGCCCGAAGGAGCCCAGTTCCCAGTGACCAAGCAGACCTATCAGCCCAAGAAGCGCCATCGCGCCAGGGAGCATGGCTTCCGCAAGCGCATGAAGAGCCAGGGCGGCCGCAGGGTGCTCGCCGCCCGGCGCGCACGTGGCCGCAAGAAGCTCACCGTCTGACGTCCGGCAGACCCGAAGAGGGGCCGTGCCGACCCTCCGATCGCGGGAGGACTTCGCTCGCGTCAGTCGCGAGGGCCGTTCCCGCTCGGACCGACTCATGGTCGTTCGCTTCGTTCCCAATGCCCGCGATCACGACCGATTCGGCATCTCGACCGGCCGACGCCTTGGAGGCGCCGTCCGGCGTAACCGTGTGCGCCGGCAAGTCCGTGAGATCCTCCGCCGTGCGCCGAATGAGACCGGGCGAGGCTGGGACGTCCTCATCGTGGCCCGTCAGCCCGCTGTGGACGCCTCCTTCGATGAGCTCCGCACGGCCCTGGAACGCCTGCTCGGCGTCATCCGGGACTCGATGAAGGCGTCATCATGACTGTGCTGAGCGACGTCTCCAAGCGCCTTGGCATCGGCCTCATCCACATCTACCGTAAGACGCTCTCCCCGCTCTTTGCCGGTTCGTGTCGATATGAACCATCCTGCTCGGTCTACACGGAGCAGGCCATCCAGAAGTACGGGCTCGCCAAGGGCAGCTGGATGGGCGCCAAGCGCATCGCCAGTTGCGGCCCCTGGCGTCCCGGCGGCTATGACCCGGTGAAGTGATGCGTATCCGTCGTGCCCTCGCGGCGCCCTTCCGACTCTCTCCCATCGACTTGTTCGCGGCCATCGCCATCGCGGTCATCGCGCTCAGCCTCGTCGCCGGCCCGGCATTCTCACAGCAGGGAAACCCCTCGCCCCAGCCGTCCGTCATGGCTGGGCCCACCGATGCGCCCCAGGCGAGCGCCCCTGCCGCCTCGCTGCGGGCCAGTCCTGCAGCCGATCCATCTGCGTCCCCCCCGTCGTCTGCGCTCTCAGACGCCTCGCCCGCGCCCACGCTCATGCCGGGCGCCTCCACCACCGAGGACCCCTGCGCCCCCAAGCCCACGCCTGAGCCCGGCGTCACACCTCACCCCGACGCGACGGCAGCACCGCACCCGAACCTGTGTCCGGCACAGCCCGGCGCCAACCCCATGGAGCTGTTGGCCTGGGCCTTCACGCCCATCTTCCAGGCCATCTTCATCGGTCTTGCGTTCCTGTACAGCGTCACCGGTGACATCGGTATCGCCATCATCCTGCTGACGATCTTCATCCGCATCCTGCTCATCCCGGTCTTCCGGGCCCAGATCGTCTCGCAGCGGCGCATGCAGATGCTGCAGCCGGAGCTGAAGGCGATCCAGACCAAGTACAAGGGCGACCGCGCCAAGATCTCGGAGCAGCAGATGCAGCTCTACAAGGATCGTGGCGTCAACCCCGCGTCGGGCTGCGTACCGTCCCTGCTGCAGATGGTCTTGCTGCTGCCGATGTACCAGGTCTTCACCGCGGGCCTGAGAGCGCCTGACATCAGCTCGATGCTGCATCCATTCGGCATCCAGCTGGTGAACGTCCATTGTCAGCACCCTGGCGACCCCTATTCGCCCTGCATCAACCCCAACATCCCCTGGCTGGCCTGGATCCCCAAGATCGACAACGGCTTCCAGATGCCGGGCTACCCCGGCGGCTTGCCCTCGAACGAGCCGGAGATCTTCCTCATCCTCATCGCCGGCTTCGGGCTCTCGCTGCTGGCGGTCGTGTCCGCCGGCCTGCAGCTGGTCCAGACGCGCATGATGATGACCCGCAGCACCGACCCCTCACAGTCGACACAGCAGAAGATGTTCCTGTTGCTGCCAGCGTTCTCGCTGATCTACGGCGCCATCCTGCCTGCCGGCCTCTTCATCTACTGGATCACCACCACCATCTTCAGCATCGTCCAGCAGTTCCTCATCAACGGCTATGGCGGGCTCTTCCCGCTGTTCGGCTGGACGCCCGGGTTCGCTATGGACCACACGCCGCGATTCCCGGTGAAGATGCCCGAACCCAAACCTGCTGCCCCCAACAAGGACGGCAGCATCACGCCGACCACCAAGCGCTCCACCGAGGAGAGCGCGGCAGGCACCATCAGACCGGCCAGGCGTCGCAGCCGCCGCCGAGGGAGACGTCGATGAGCGAATACCAGGAGTTCACGGGCAAGACCGTCGAGGAGGCCCTCAAGAACGCACGAGAGGAATTTGGCGTGGGAGGCCTGCAGGACCTCGACTTCGAGATCCTGACCCAGGGCAGCCGGGGCGTGCTGGGCATGGGCGCCGAGCTTGCCCGCATCATCGCGGCACCGCGATCGGCACTTGGTGGGGCGGCCCCCAAGAAGGAGGCCGCCCAGTCGGTACCGCCCCCGCCCGCCCCGCGACGCGAGGATGCGCCTCGCGAGGATGCGCCCCGCGAGGCGACCAAGACCGAGGCGACCAAGACCGAGGCCGGGCCCCGCGACGACGCGCCGCCCGCGGCCAGGCCGCCCCGCAGGAGCAGTGAGCGAGGGACTGAGGCTGATCGCCGTCGCGGCCGTGGAGGAAGTCGCTCGAGCGAAGCCTCCAAGGTGAGCGATGCCGCCGCCACCGAGGTCGAGGCGGCCGTCGCGGCCGGGTCGACCTCCAAGCCCGAGCCGGCACAGGATGCCGAGCCGACGCCAGAGGCGTTGGAGGCCGGCAAGGAGATCCTTGAGCAACTGGTCGAGATGATGGGCTACGACGCCTCCGTCGAGGTGACCACCGGCGCCACCGCCAAGATCACCGTCTATGGCGCCAACGAGGAGGAGAAGGAAGCGCTGGGCGCTTTGATCGGCCGCAAGGGCGAGCGACTTTCCGCCCTGCAGCACCTCGTCAACCTCATGCTTTCCCGCAAGATGGGCAGCTGGACTCGTGTCCTCGTTGATGTCGAGGATTACCGGGGACGCCGCGAGCGCCAGCTCGTGGAGGTTGCCACCAGGGCCGCCGAGCGCGTCAACGAGACCGGCCAGATGCTGCAACTGGAGCCGATGTCGGCGCTTGAGCGCCGCTGGGTGCACCTGGCATTGCGCGATGTCGATGGCATCACCACCCAGTCCATCGGCGAGGAGCCTACGCGACGCGTCGTCGTCCTCAAGAGCTAGCCCGGTCGCCCGAGCAGCAGGCACCAAACGACCCCGTCGTTCATGACGGGGTCGTGCCATAGCTGCGGGTTGGTGGAGATGGGGGAGAGTCGAACTCCCCGTCCAGAACCTTCTGCCGAAGACCACTACGAGCGTATCCGATGATTTGTCGTCGATCCTGCGTCCCGGCATCGGCACCGTGGTGCAGGATCCAGTCACGTCCCCTTGCGGGCTTGACTCCGAGCTACGTGACGCTGACTCGAAGCGCATCCTCGCTGAATGACGCTTCCACAGCCCGCGAGGACGAGGCTGCTTCCACGCTCACCTTACGGCCTTAGGCCGCGAGGGCGAGAGTTGACCGGCTGTTGTTGCCAGTTACTTCTGGTTTGCCACCTGATTAACGAGGCCTGATGGCAACCTCGGCTCGCGTTCCTCGGGGTTCGGGCCCTGTCGAGACCACGCATCCCCATTGACGACGGATTATACCCGTCGAACGTCTGTTCTGTCTAACCGTCCTCATCGGATCTAGCGGCCACGCAGGGCATCAGCCACCTCGCGCTCCATGTCGCGCTTCGCGTCACGGTTGGCGATATCGCGCCGGTGATCGTAGCTCTTCTTGCCGCGCGCCAGGCCGATCTCGACCTTGGCCTTGCCGCGATCGTTGAAGTAGATGCTGAGCGGCACCAGCGTGAGACCCTTGGCCTTGGTGAGACCCAGCAGCTCGTCGATCTGGCGTCGATGTAACAGCAGTTTGCGCGTGCGCAGCGGCTCGTGGTTGTTGCGATTGCCACCGGCCCAGGGTGCGATGTGTACCCCCACCAGCCAGGCCTCACCGCGCTCGACCCGCGCGTAGGCGTCCTTCAGGTTGAGGTTGCTGTCACGGACAGACTTGATCTCTGTCCCGGTCAACTCGATGCCGGCCTCGATGGTGTCCTCGATGGTGTAGAGGTGTCTGGCCTTGCGATTCTGAGCGACGGTCTTGCCCATCTGCGGGCTCCTTGGGTGGTATCTAGGCGGAAGCGCCCCGTGCTAAGGGTCGCACAGACATACGAACGCCGGCCCATGGAGGGCCGGCGTCCTGTGGCATACACCACCCGGTCGGCTCGACTAGCGCCGAACCTCCGAGGCGGTGCAGCTACTTAAACGACTTTGCATTGCACACCACCTCCTTTCGTTCGGGCGAACCCTACCCGATTTGCCCTCCGGTGCGCAAGGGGTATGGCACCTTGCTTTCTCCTGAGCGCCAGGATCGGCAACATCGGACTCCAGGCCCCGGCACGGTCCGGCCACGGCCGGTGGTGCCCCGGGCAGAACGCGCCGACGCGACGAGCATCGGCTACGGTGCCGGCGATGCCACCGATGAGAGCGCCGCAGAAGCAGCGTCGGCGGGCGAGGGCGCAGCCGCAGCCGCCGCGAGCGAAGATGGCGTCGAGTCGGGCTGCGGCTGCTCCAGCAACAGCCTGATCGCCGCCTGCAGTTGGTCATCCAGGGCGGGGTCGGCGTCTGCCATCCCCGCGCGATAGCGCTCCCCCGACCCGACGACCAGCATATCGGGCAGCAGCCCCACGCCTTCGATCCAGGTCTTGTCGCGCGTCAGCCATTTGGCGATCGAGAGGCGGAAGCCGCCACTACCGCCGGGCAGCTGAGTCCACTCCTGCACGGTGCCCTTGCCGAACGAGCGTTCCCCCACCAGTCGGGCACGGTCCGCATCCTGCAGCGCTCCAGCCAGGATCTCGCTGGCCGACGCCGAGCCGCCGTTCATCAACAGCACCACCTTGAGCCCAGGATCGGTCGCCAGTCCGCCAGCGATGACCTCGACAGCCGTCTGCTGGCCGGACGCGTCCTCCTCCCAGAAGACGGTGCCGTCGTCGAGGAACTGGCTGCTGATCTCGACAGTCGCATCGACGAAGCCACCGGGATCGTCGCGCACGTCCAACACCAGTCGCTTCCGCCCCTCGTCGAGGTGGTCCTGCAGTGCCTCCTTGAAGCGGTCGGCGGAGTGGATGCCGAAGCTGTCGATGGATAGGTAGCCGACCTGTCCATCGGCCAACACGGCCGAGTGGATCTCCTCACTGACGACCTTGTCGCGGGTGATCGCCAGCTCGAGCGATGCCCCACCGCGCTCCAGGCTCAACGCCACGACGCTGCCGCGCGGACCGCGGATGAGTCCTACCGAGTCATCGATGGTGCTGCCCTCGAGCGATCTGCCATCGACCCCGGTCACCGAGTCCCCAGCCAGCAGCCCGGCACTCTCTGCGGGTGCACCGGGCAGCACCTCCAGGACGCGCAGGCTGCAGCCATCGCCGATCGGCTCACAGGGCTCGCCCGCTTCGTCCTCGGTGGCCATGACTGCGCCGACACCCTCGAACTCGCCGCGAGCCTCGTCGAGGGCAGCGTTGAACTCGTCGGGCGGCATGTAGCCCGAATGGGGATCATCGAGGACGTTGAACATGCCCTCGATGGCGCCCTGCAGCAAGGCCTCGGGCGCCGGCGAGCCGATGTATTGGTCGGTGATGATGCGATACGTCTCGCTGAACGCTTCCACTGCTGCGCGTTCGCCCGCGGTGCGGCCCGTCGTCTGACCGCCAAGGCTCAGGCCCGCCCAGAAGACGACGGCAGCGGAGATGACGAGCAGCAGGGCGGCCGTGAGGCCGATGGCCGGCCCACCACCTGACGGCCGCGGCGCTGCTGGCGTCGGCTCGGGAGGTGTGGTCATGGCGTGGTCCGAGTGGCTCCGGCTAGCGCAGGTAGGTGCGTACGCTGATCCAGGCGCCCACGCCGCCCAGGCCCAGGCCAGCACCGAGGACGATGCCCATGATCTGCAACGTGAGCGAGCGGTCGAAGCCGAGCGGCACCGACCCCGCGATGTCACTGGCGAGGTCGCTGATGGGCGGAGAGGCGATCAACAGCAGCAACAGCGTGATGACCGCGCCGGCCAGGCCGATGAAGACACCCTCAAGGATGAAGGGCCAGCGCACATAGCGGTCAGACGCGCCAACCAGGCGCATGATCTCGATCTCCTGCGCCCGGGCCATCAGTGCCATCCGGATGCTGTTGATGACGATGAGCAACACGGTCAGCCCGGCGAATCCAAGGACCACCGCACCCAGGTTCCGCAGCTGTGAGGTCAGGCCGACCAGCTTGTCGATACCGCTCTGTTGGCCGATGACGGCTCGTACCAGTCCGGTCTCCGCGTCGAGGGTTGCCACCAGCTCACGTGACTGGCGTGGATCGCGCAGCTCGATGGCGAAGTAGGCGTAGAACGGGTTGAAGTCGGTGTACAGCCCCGTGATGTCCTCCTGGCCCTGTTCGAGTCGGGAGGCACGGAAGAGCTCCAGCGCCTCGTCCTTGCTGACATAGTCGACGCTGGCCACCTCGGACATGCCCTCCAGTCGCTGCTGGAACTCAGCCACGCGATCTGCGACCAGGCCGTCATGGAGCTCAGCGCGGACCTCGACCTTGGACTCGACGTACTCGAGGCCGGATTCGACACCCGAGACGATGATGACGAGGGCCGCCAGCATCAGCAGCATCAGGATCATCGTGACTGTCGCGGCGATGTTCATGACGCGATTGCGCCACAGACCCTGGAGCGACTGGTGGACCGAGAAGCGCAGGAAGTGCATCAGCTTGCTGCCCTAGTACTCACGGTGGTAGCCGCCGACCTCGTCGCGCACGACGCGACCGTCCTCGAGTGCCACCACACGGCGTCGAAGTGCGGTCACGACCTCCGCATCGTGAGTGGCCATCATCACTGTCGTGCCCATCTCGTTGATACGCAGCAGCAACTGGATGATCTCCCAGGAGATGAGTGGGTCGAGGTTGCCGGTCGGCTCGTCGGCGATGATCAGGCGTGGGTCGTGAACCATGGCGCGAGCGATGGCCGTGCGTTGCTGCTCGCCACCAGACAGCTGGTCCGGGCGTTGCCGGGCCTGCTCCGTGAGACCCACGAGGGCCAGCGCGCGCTCTACCGCGGGGTCCATCAGCTTGTGCGGCGTGCCAGTCACCTCGAGCGCGAACGCCACGTTCTCGTGCACCGTCTTGCGGGGCAGCAGCCGGAAATCCTGGAAGACGATGCCGATCTTGCGCCGCAGCAGCGGCACGTCGCGCTTCTTCATCCGGCTCAGGTCGTGGCCGGCGACCTCCAGTCGGCCCTGGCTAGCCTTCTCGTCGCGCACGAGCAGCTTGATCAGTGTCGACTTGCCAGCACCGGAGGGACCGACGAGGAAGAGGAAGTCCCCTTCGGGGATGATGAGGTCGACATCGATGAGGGCCTGTTTGCCGTTTGGGTAGGTCTTGTTGACGCCCTCGAGGCGCACCGAATCATGCCTCTCAAGGGGAGGCATGGCCTGGCCAGGGACGGGTGCTCCGGGCGGTACGGGTCCGGGTGCCGCTGGGGCTGGCATCTGGTCGGGCCGGGGTACTCCTGCGGGTGGCCCGGCGACGGCCCGGGAAACGGCGTCGCTCATCGGCCGGGAGCGTAGCACAGCCCCCCCGAACCCCCATGTTGCGGCGTCAGCCGGCAGACAGTTCGGCCAGGATGGTGCTGTGCAGCCGACCGTTGGTGGCCAGCACACCCCTCGCGGGCATGTCGCCACCACCGGCCAGGTCCGTCACGTGCGCCCCGGCCTGCCGCATCACCGCGAGGGGAGCAGCCAGGTCCCAGAGCTTGAGCTCTGACTCGACCATCACTTCGGCGGCACCCTCGGCCACCAGCATGTAGCCGTAGAAATCACCCAGGCCGCGATCGCGCCAGACCTTGCCCAGCAGCCGCCCGAAACCCGGGGCCAGTCCCGAGTCCACGATGCTGGGGTACGAGGAGTAGACCACCGACGTGGCGTCCAGGCTATCCACGGCCGACACCGAGAGCGCAGTCGCCGACGTACGGTCCCAGCCGCCCGCCTGGGTATCGACCGCCCACGCCCCGCCACCCTGCCAGCTGAACCAACGACGCTGCAGGGCCGGCGCACTGACCGCCCCGACCACCATCTCGCCGTCGATCTCGAGGGCCAGCAACGTGGCGTAGACGGGCACGCCGCGCATGTAGTTGTGGGTGCCGTCGATGGGGTCGATGATCCAGCGCCGTCCGCTGTCCGAGGGTGCCTCGCCGTATTCCTCTCCCACGAGTCCGTGCCCGGGGAAGCGCGCCGTGATGCGTTGGCGGATGGCCCGTTCGACGGCGGTATCGGCCTCGGTCACGAAGGAGGCATCCGGCTTGGCCTCGATCCTGATGGCGCGGCGGAAGGAGGCCAGCGAGATGGCATCGGCCTCGTCGCAGGCGGCCAGGGCGACCTCCACGGCAGCGCCGATCTCACTGCTGGGGTCGGGCAGGGTCAGCAGGGCAGTCATGGTCTCTCCAGTCGTTCGCGCAGGATGGCTCACAGCAGGGCGTAGCTCATGGGGAGGTAGCGCTCGAAGTGGGGCTCGGCTCCTTGCGAGCAGAAGATGGCCGGTGTGCCCTCGATGCGCATACCGGCTTCGAGCAGTGGTCGTAGCGCCGCGATGGCGTGGCCGGGCACGACCAGCTGGCGTCCCTCCAACACCGGCGTCACCCGAGCCAGATAGCCCAGGAACACCGGCAGGTAGCCTGGCTCCAGCGCTGCCAGCGGTCCCATGCGACCGCTGCGGTGGGCGTAGCCGTAGCCCAGCACCGTCCCGGCATCATCGAAGAAGAGGGCGCCCTGGCGTTCACGCGCCCAGAAGGCGTGGTCCAGCGGCCGTTCGTATCCCATCATGGCCCGGTCGAAGTCCGCCACTGCCGCGGCCGTCACCGGCCGGCGCTGGATGCCCGCTGGCAGATCCGGAAAGGCGCTATCGGGAAGGGCGCCCCGCAGCAGGTACAACGGCGCCCGCGGCGCCATTCCCATGGATGCATAGAGGCCGGTGGAGACCGGCTGGTCGGCCTCGGCGCAGGTCGAGGCGCGCGTGATGTCGCCGGCAGCCCGCAGGCACGCCTCGAGCACGGCCCGGCCGACCCCACGGCGCTGCCAGGAGGGCGCCACGAAGAGGAAGGAAAGGAAGGCGTCGCCGCCTCGTCGCATGACGATGCCGAAGGCGACGAGGCGACCGTGGTCGTCGGCTACGTAGCAGCTGCGCGGGTCGGTTGTGAGCAGGTGTTCGAAGTGCATCTCCAGCGGCGCGGCGTTGCGCGGCTGGAGTGGCCGCCGGCGCCGCACGTCGAGGTCCTCCATGGCGGCGAAGAAGACCTCCAGCATGGCTGGGATGTCAGCCACGGTCGCTTCGCGCAGCTCAGGCAGTGCCGCCCCCCCGCTCGGTAGCGACGCGCTCGAGCTCGGCCACCATGAAGGCATCCAGGTCGCCGTCGAGCACAGCCGCGGTATTGCCGGTCTCGTGATCGGTCCGGTGGTCCTTGACCATCTGGTAGGGGTGCAAGACATAGGAGCGGATCTGGTTGCCCCAGCCGGCGTCCTTGTGCTCACCCTTCAACTCGCGGATCTCAGCCTCACGCTCCTCGATCCGACGCTCCAGGAGACGCGCCCGCAGGATCTTCATGGCTGCCTCGCGGTTCTGGTGTTGCGAGCGCTCGTTCTGGCTCTGGGCCACGATGCCCGTCGGGATGTGCGTCAGACGAACTGCTGAATCGGTCTTGTTGACATGCTGACCGCCGGCTCCCTGGGCGCGGTAGGTATCGACCTTGAGATCGTCGTCGGGGATCTCCTCGATCTCTGCTGCCTCTTCGACCTCCGGCAGCACCTCCACCTGCACGAAGGTGGTGTGGCGCCGGCTCTGGGAGTCGTAGGGGCTGATGCGGACCAAGCGGTGGACACCGACTTCCGCCCGCAGCCAGCCGTAGGCGCGCCGGCCCTGCACGGACACGGTCGCGCTCTTGATGCCGGTCTCTTCGCCTTCGAGGCGGTCGATGATCTCGGTCTTGAAGCCGCGTCGCTCACACCAGCGGAGATACATCCGAAGCAGCATCTCGGCCCAGTCGGTAGCTTCGGTGCCACCGGCTCCGGCGCTGATGCTGATGAACGCGTCGGAGTCGTCATAGTCCCCCGAGAACAGCAGGCTCGTGCGCATCCGCTCGTAGTCGGCCGCGATGGCGACGTATTCAGCCTCCACGCCCTCGTCAAGTTCGGCATCGCCGGCATCGACTGCCATCTCGGCCAACTCAGAAAGATCGTCGGCACGCGCCAGGAGCGCGTTCCAGGCATCGAGTTCCTCGCGCAGCCCATCGGCGGCGCGCAGGACGCGCTTGGCCTCGCGGGAATCATTCCAGAAGTCCGGCGCCGAAGCGAGCTCGTCGAACGCGGCCAGCTCTGCCGTCTTGCTGGCGAGGTCAAAGACGCCCCGACGTCGCGTGGACGCGGGACACCAGATCACGGATCTGCGCGTGGTCCATCGGCGGTCGGGGCGGTCGATTCTATCTTCGAGATCGCAGGTCCTGCAACAGCAGGGGTCGCAGCTCGATGATCTTGAGTGCGGTCTTGCTGCGCGCCACTACGGGGTTCACGCAGGGGCAGTAGCCGTTGTGAACGCATTCCCCGCAGTTGCCATCGCAGTCCAGCCAGGCGGCGTAGCTGCAGTTCCTGCAGTCACGCTCACAGGCGATCAAGTCGGTGAACGACTGATCTCCGATCTCGGCTCCGGGCTCAACCGAAAACGGCTTCACTGATGTCTTTCTCCCTCATCGGTCCGTTAGCCAGGGCACGTTCCTTGCAACGGCGCATATAGATGACGCCGGCGGGTGGCCGCCGGCGTTTCGACCCAGTGTACAAAGGGACCCCGTCCGAGCACAAGGGGTCGGCGAAGATTCTCTCGATGTCGGTACCCTGGGCGGGGCCGGTGGACTTACCGGGGTCCCGCCATCGACGTTCAGGGGGTCGACCGCCCCTGAGCCCTATACTTCGTGAACCCATGCGCAGATTCATCTCCCGCCTCGCCGGCACATCCGAAGAGTCCAACGTCAAGCCCCTGCAGCCTATCGTTGCCAGGATCAACGAGCTCGAGTCGCACTACGCCCAGCTCAGTGACGACCAGATCAAGGCTGAGATGGCTGATGTTCGGGACGAGGTGCGCAAGGCGGCCCCCGCGTCGGAGCCCTCCGAGGAGGAGGTGCACAGCACTGACAGCGAGCGACGTGCCGAGCTCCGCAAAACGCGAGAGCGGGCTGACTCCAAGCGCATGCAGGATGCGCTCGATGAAGTCTTGCCGGATGTCTTCGCCGCGGCACGCGAGATCAGTCGGCGCCACTTGGAGATGCGCCCCTTCGACGTGCAGTTGATGGGTGCCATCGTGTTGCACCAGGGCAAGATCGCCGAGATGAAGACGGGCGAGGGCAAGACCCTCGTGGCGCCACTGGCGGCCGCGCTCAACGCCATGTCGGGCTGGGGCGTTCACATCGTCACGGTCAACGACTACCTGGCCAAGCGCGACCCCCAGTGGATGGGACCCATCTTCCGCGGCCTCGGCCTGTCGGTGGGCATCATCCAGCACGACACGTCCTACCTCTACGATCCCGACTACCCCACGAGGGACGAGAAGCTGCTGCATCTGCGTCCGGTCGAGCGTCGTGAAGCCTACGCAGCCGACGTCACCTATGCCACCAACAACGAGCTGGGCTTCGACTACCTACGCGACAACATGGTGCAGGAGCTTGCCGAACGGGTGCAGCGGACGCGCTACTTCGGCATCGTCGACGAGGTGGACAACATCCTGATCGACGAGGCCCGCACGCCGTTGATCATCAGCGGCACCGCCGGTGAGTCGGGCGACATGTACAAGGTCTTCGCCCGCCTCGTCCCGCGCCTGGAGGCCCGCCCTGATGGCGCCGAGGAGGGCGGTGACTACTTCGTCGACCTCAAGGAGCACGCCGTCTCGGCCACCGAGGAAGGCGTGGCCAAGATCGAGCAACTGCTCAACATCCGTGATCTCTACGGCGTGGAGACGGATCCGCGGCTGCCGCGCCACTTCGAGCAGTCCCTGCGGGCACACGCGCTCTACAAGCGCGACCGCGACTACATCGTCGAGAACGACGAGATCGTCATCATCGACGAGTTCACTGGCCGCAAGATGCCCGGCCGCCGCTGGTCGGAGGGTCTGCACCAGGCCATCGAGGCCAAGGAAGGCGTGCGCGTCCAGCGTGAGTCGATGACCATGGCCACGGTCACCTTCCAAAACTACTTCCGCCTCTACGAGAAGCTCGCCGGCATGACCGGTACGGCCATGACCGAGCAGGAGGAGTTCTACAAGATCTACGGTCTCGATGTGGTGGCTGTCCCCACCCACCTGCCGATGATCCGGGAGGACTTCGCCGACCTCGTATTCCGTGACGAGGAGGCCAAGTTCAACGCCGTCATCGACGAGATCGTGGAGCGACAGGAGGAAGGCCGCCCCGTCCTCGTCGGCAGTACCTCTGTCGAGAAGAGCGAGCAGCTCGGCGCCGCGCTGAAGCGCCGCGGCATCAAGCACGAGGTGCTGAACGCCAAGTTCCACGAGAAGGAAGCCCCCATCGTGGCGCAGGCCGGTCGCAGCGGTGCGGTGACCATCGCCACCAACATGGCCGGTCGCGGTACCGACATCAAGCTTGGGGGTGATCCGGTCGGGCTGGCAAGCCAGAAGCTGCACCACCGTGGGCTCAACCCCGCGGAGGTGGAGCCGGAGGTCTACGATGCGGTGCTCCAGGAGGCCAAGGCCGAGTGCGAGGAAGACCACATCCGCGTCGTTGCCGCTGGTGGCCTGCACATCATCGGCACCGAGCGCCACGACGCCCGCCGCATCGACAACCAGCTTCGTGGTCGCGCCGGCCGCCAGGGGGACCCCGGTTCGTCGCGCTACTTCCTGTCGCTCGAGGATGCGCTGCTGAAGCGCTTCGCCAATGATCGCGTGACGGCGCTGATGGAGAAGATGGGCCTGGAAGGCGACGTCGCCATCGAGTCGCGCATGGTGTCCAAGACCGTCGAGAACGCCCAGTCCCGGGTCGAGGGCTTCAACTTCGACATGCGCAAGCGCATCGTCGAGTACGACGACGTCATCAACAAGCAGCGTGAGCGCATCTACGAGGAGCGCGACAAGGTCCTGCACAACGAGGACCTGAGCGAGACCATCCTGGCCTTCGTCGATCGCGAGATCGAGGGCGTCGTCGCTGCCCACCTGGGTGAGACGGAGGCCGACTGGGACCTGGAGGGCCTGTCCGATTCGTTGGGTGCGCTGGGCCTGGACGGCGAAGAGTTCTCCGCCGAGGCGCTCGATGAGCTCGACGGCAGCGAGGAGATCATCGACTACATCTCCGACCAGTCTGCTGCCCGGCTCGATCAGCGCGAGCAGGAGTTCGGCGCAGAGACCTGGTCGTTGGTGGAGCGTGCGGTGTTGCTACGCGCCATCGATACCCTGTGGGTCGAGCACCTGACCGAGCTGGAGGACTTCCGCAAGGGCGTCGGCCTGCGCGGCTATGGTGGGCGCGACCCGTTGGTCGAGTTCAAACGCGAGGCCTTCAGCCTCTATGACGAACTGCGTGGCTTCATCCGGCACCAGGTGGCTTCGACCATCTTCCGTGTCAGCGTGCAGCAGCGCGAGGCGATCCCCGCACAAGAGCCATCGGCCATGCCAATGCTCACTCCCGAGCAGCTGGCCAAGCTCAAGGCCGGCAACGGCGAAGGGGCACAGGCGGCCGTGGGTGGTCGGTCCCCTGGCACCATCACGCCCCCGGTTTCGTCGGGTGGCAGCGCTACCACTACCAGTGGCGCTGCCGTGACGACCCAGCTCATCCCCGGGCTGGCGTCGCAGACGCCCAAGAACGTGCAATTGCAGAAGGGTGAGGAAACCGTTGACAGCGGCCCCATCCGTGCGGCCGGTCAGCCGCCCGAAGGTGTCAAGGTCGGCCGCAATGACCCCTGCTGGTGCGGCTCAGGCAAGAAGTTCAAGCGCTGTCACGGCGCTTCTTGATGAGCTAGGCCGGCAGGTTCCAGAGGCCCACGCCGTAGCCGATCAGCAGGACCGTCAGCGTGATGACGCCCATGGCCACGAGGGCCCCCACGGCCACGCGTGGATCGGTCTTCTCGACCTCGGGGTTCTCCAGGGGCGCCGCGTCCCAGCGGCGTGACCGCAGGCCCTCACGATAGTCGGCAGCCTTGCTCGACCCCGCCTCGCGACGGCCCTTGGGCGCGCGGGAGATCGCGGTGTCGTCGCCGGGCTCGAGCTCGTTGCTGCCTTGGTCGGTCATGCTTCGTCCTCATCCTCGTCCTCGCCCCAGAGCAACATCGCCTGCGTGCGCTGGATCTCGGAGGAGAATAGCGCGCCCACCGATCTGCCCTGATGGATGCGGTTGATGGCCTCGCCGATGAGGGGCGCGACCGAGAGGACCTTGATCTTGTCGAGCTTGTGCGCAGCTGGGTGCGGGATGGTGTCGGTGATGACGATCTCCCGCAACGCCGAACCGCGGATGCGATCGATGGCAGGGTCAGAGAGCACACCGTGCGTGGCGCAACCGTAGATCTCCAGCGCCCCCTCACGCTCGAGGGCGCGGCTGGTCTCGACCAGTGTGCCGCCGGTATCGATCTCGTCGTCCACGATGATGGCGCGCTTGCCACGCACTTCGCCGATGACGTTCATCACCTCAGCCCGGTCGTCATTGCCCTGGCGCCGCTTCTCGATGATGGCCAGCGGTGCCCCCACCAGCTGGGCGAAGGTGCGGGCGCGCTTGGCGAAGCCGAGGTCGGTGACTACGACCGTGTTCTCCAACTCCTTCTGTTTCCAGTAGTTGGAGAGCATATGGGTAGCCGTGAGCTCGTCGACCGGGATGTTGAAGAAGCCCTGGATCTGGCCCTGGTGCAGGTCCATGGTGAGCAGCCGATCGGCACCGGCAACGCTGATCATGTCGGCGATGAGGCGGGCGGTGATGGGCACCCGCGGCTGGTCCTTCTTGTCCGAGCGGCCATAGGAGTAGTACGGCACCACGGCGGTGATACGACCGGCGCTGGCGCGCTTGAAGGCATCGATCATGATGAGCAACTCCATGATCGACTTCTGCACCGGCTTGCAGGTCGGCTGCACGAGGAACACGTCCTTCTCGCGCACGTTGTCGATGATGCGCACGAAGATGTTCTCGTTGGCGAATTCGAATACCTCCGAAGAACCCAGGTCCACGCCGAGGTAGCGGCCGATCTTGCGCGCCAACCCGGGGTTGGCATTGCCCGCGTACAGGCCTAGTGCCTCGCTGGGTCGCTGTGACTCGGTCTCGCCGAATGCCGTCACTATCCGGCTCCTGCCCGCTCCGTCATGTCTGTGCCGCTCCATGGCTGCCGGGACCACCCTGGTCGGGCTCGCCCTCGCCATTCTCGCCGACACTGCGCTGCTGCGCCAAGCCTTCTCGGAAAACGGCGATGCCGGCGACGGTGTCACCCGCATTGAGCCGCATCACGATGACGCCGCGAGCGGCGCTGCCGTAGCGGTTGATCGACTGCACGTCGGTGCGCACGACCTGGCCCTCCGAAGAGATGAGCAACAGTTCTTCGTCCGACTCGTCAACCAGCTCGACTGAGGCGACCTTGCCGCTCTTGGCACCCTCGAGCGAGATGAGGCGGACGCCCTGCCCACCGCGGTGCTTGGAGCGGAACTCACTGTTGGCTACGCGTTTGCCGTAGCCGGTCTCGGTGAGGACCAGGATGTCATTGCCTTCCTCGATGACGCCCATGCCCACGACTCGGTCGGCCTTGTTGGCCAGTCGGATACCGATGACGCCAGCCGCATCGCGCCCCATGGCCCGCACCTCGGACTCGTTGAACCGAGCGATACGCCCCATGGCCGTCGCCAGCAGGATGTCGTCGTTGCCGGACGAGACCGCTACCCACGCCAGCTTGTCATCGTCGGCGACGGTGATGGCGCGGATGCCGGTCGAACGGACGCGCTCGAACTTCTCGATGGCCGTCTTCTTGACGATGCCGTTGACGGTGGCCATCACCAGGTTGTGGCCGGGTTCGAAGTCCGGCAGGGTGATGACGGCAAGTACACGCTCGCCTGACTCCACCTGCACGCCCTCGAGGTTGATGATGGGCATACCCTTCGCCTGGCGGCTGGCGTCGGGGACGGCATGCACCTTGGAGCTGAAGACCCGGCCGCGGTCGGTGAAGAACAGCGCCCAGTCGTGGGTGTTGGCCACGATCAGGTGGCCGACGGCGTCTTCCTCGACGGTACGGGCACCGATGATGCCCTTGCCGCCGCGGGCCTGCCGCCGGTAGGTCACCAGCGGTTGGCGCTTGATGTAGCCGCGCTGGCTGACGGTGACGACGACATCCTCGTCGGCGATCAGGTCGTCATCGCTGAGCTCCTTGTCAGCGCTGCCCTCGATCCTGGTGCGGCGATCCTGGCCGTACTTGACGTCCAGCTCACCCAGCTCGTCACGGATGATCTGCAGCACGCGCTTGGGGTTGGCGAGGATGTCCTCCAGCTCCGCGATGCGCTGGATGATGGTGACGTACTCGTCCTCGATCTTCTGGCGTTCCAGGGCGGCCAGGCGACGCAGCTGCATCTCCAGGATGGCGTTGGTCTGGATCTCCGAGAGCCCGAAGCTTCCCATCAGGTTCTGACGTGCCGTCTCGACGTCGGCCGATTCGCGGATGGTGGCGATGACCGCATCGAGATTGTCGAGCGCGGTCTTGAGGCCCTCCAGGATATGTGCCCGGTCTCTGGCCTTCTGCAGGTCGAACTCGGTACGCCGTCGCACGACCTCGCGACGCCACTCGATGTGATGATGCAGGAGCTGCTTGAGTGAGAGCGTCTGCGGCTGACCATCGACGAGCGCGACGACATTGGCGTTGTAGGCCATCTTCAGGGCCGTGTGCTTGAAGAGGTTGTTGAGCACCTTGCGCGGAGCCGCGTCACGCTTGCATTCGATGACTATGCGCATGCCGTCGCGGTCAGATTCGTCGCGCAGATCGGCGATGCCGTCGATCTTGCCGGTCTTCACCAGGTCGGCGATCTTCTCGAGCAGCGTGGACTTGTTGACCTGGTAGGGGATGGCGGTCGCCACGATGGCGGTGCGCCCGGCTCGGGTCTCCTCGAAGGCCACCTGGGCCTGCATGACGACGCGGCCACGACCATGGCGGTACATGTCGCGTATGGCGTCGATCTCTTCCCACTCCCCGCTGGCGGGATTACGGCGGCGGTCGTAGCGGAAGATCATGCCACCGGTCGGCAGGTCGGGGCCGAGCACGTGCTCGCACAGCTGGTCGGTGTTCATATCGGGGTCATCGATGAGGGCCTGGGTCGCCCGGATGACCTCGCCGAGGTTGTGCGGCGGGATGTTGGTTGCCATGCCCACGGCGATGCCGGTAGAGCCGTTGATGAGCAGATTGGGCAGCTTCGCCGGCATCACCGAGGGTTGCATGCGCGTGCCGTCGTAGTTCTCGACGAAGTCGACGGTGTCCTTGTCGATGTCTGCGAGGAGCTCGGCGGTGATAGCCGTCATGCGCGCCTCGGTGTAGCGCATGGCCGCAGGGGGATCGCCGTCGATCGAGCCGAAGTTGCCCTGGCCATCGACCAGCGGGAACCGTAGCGAGAAGTCCTGTGCCAGCCGCACCAGCGCGTCATAGATGGCCTGGTCGCCGTGGGGGTGGTACTTGCCCATCACGTCACCGACGATGGCCGCACACTTGCGGTACGAGGAGCTCGATGAGAGGCCCATCTCGTTCATCGTGTGCAGGATGCGGCGATGGACCGGCTTGAGGCCGTCACGGACGTCGGGCAGCGCGCGACTCACGATGACGCTCATGGCGTAGTCGAGATACGCCGTCTTCATCTCGTCTTCGATCGGGACCGAGCGGACGTTTCCGACTGGGTCGGTCATGCGCGACTCCTCGTGTAGCGGTCACCCTGGACGGCGAGTGCGTCGTTGCTGGCGGACAGGACGGCAGCGAAGCTGGCTGCGTGCGACGCGGCGATACTGGTCGAAGGAGCGCCGGCTTCACGACGGATGCCGGCAAGGCGGTCGCGCAGGGCGGCGGCGACTTCGGGGGGTTGCTTCGAGAGCGCATCACGGACGACCCAGGCTCGAGCCCCATCCTGCTGTTCGACGGCGATAGAGGTCTCACTCCGCAACAGGGCGGCGGTCGCGTCCGGAGACACCGGCGTCCACTCGCGGATCGCCCACGAGAGCCCCTTCTGGACCATCGCCTCGGCGTCACCCATGAGCTGAAGGACCAACTCCAGCGCACGCCCGGCCGCGTCCGGGCTGAGCCCGTTGCGCTGGGCCACAGGCACTCGGTGCGGCAGCGTTGCCAGGGTGGCCGCCACAAGGCGTCGCTCGTAGGTGTGTCTCGAGTAGATCAATTGCTCCAGCTCGGCCCAGCGGAAGTGCTCGGCGAGGATGCCCCGGGCCCACAGATCCGCCAAGCTGTCGGTGGCGATCCAGTCCTCGGCCTTGCGGCCCAGCCGGCGGAGGACCTGCCAAGTCATCTCGGGATCGGTGGGCAGCGCGCGCCGCAGCGGCGCGTTCGCGTAGAGGCGCAGGTCACGGTGGTCCGTCTCGGCGAGGCGCTGTGCCAGGTGCAGCGCCGACATGCTCGATCGGTCCGACAGTGCGGCACGAACGGGTTTCATGAGGGCCTCTGCGAGCGGGCCGCGCACGGCGTAGCGTGCGCGCGTCTCCGGGCAGGCGCGCGTGACCAGGGCCAGGTAGTCCGGATCGGCAAGCGACTCCAGGGCGGCCAGGAGCGCACCCAGAAAGGCCTCGGGCTCGTCGATGAGTTCGCTCAAGCGGCCCCCCCGCGCCGCCGCCTCCGAGAGGTGTGCCGAAACGAAGGTACCCGCCCTCACGCTCGTCTCAGACATCGAGGTTCTGCACCTTCGTAGCCTCAGCTCGGATGAAATCCTTGCGCGGACCGACCTTCTCGCCCATGAGCACCGTGAACATGTGGTCGGCCTCAGCTGCGTTCGCCGGATCGACCTGCAGCAGTGTGCGGGTGGCCGGGTTCATGGTCGTTTCCCAAAGCTGCTCGGCGTTCATCTCGCCCAGTCCCTTGAAGCGCTGCACGGTCAGGTTCTTGACCTTCATCTCGCGGATGATGCGATCGCGATCCTTCTCGCTGCTGGCGTAGTGCGTCACCTTGCCGGTGCTCACGCGGTACAGCGGTGGCTGGGCGATATAGAGGTGGCCGGCCTCGACGATCTCGGGCATGTTGCGGTAGAAGAACGTCATCAGCAGCGTGCGGATGTGGGCGCCGTCGACATCCGCATCGGCCAGCAGGATGACCTTGTGGTAGCGCAGCTTGGAGAGGTCGAAGGTCTCTCCGATGCCGGTTCCGAGGGCGATGATGAGCGGGCGGATCTTCTCGCTGGAAAGGACGCGGTCGATGCGCGCCTTCTCCACGTTGAGCATCTTGCCGAAGAGCGGCAAGATCGCCTGTGAGCGCCGATCCCGACCCTGCTTCGCCGAGCCGCCGGCCGAGTCGCCCTCGACGATGTAGAGCTCGCTGCGCTCCGGGTCGCGCTCCTGGCAGTCGGCCAGCTTGCCCGGCAGGGCCGAGCCCTCGAGTGCACTCTTGCGAATGACGAGGTCGCGCGCCTTGCGGGCCGCCTCGCGGGCACGAGCCGCGGTGAGTGACTTGTCGATGATGCGGCGGGCGTCGGCCGGGTTCTCATCGAGATACTGGCTGATGCCCTCCCCTACCGCAGTCTGCACTTGGCCCTTGACGTCGGCGTTGCCCAGTTTGGCCTTGGTCTGGCCCTCGAACTGCGGGTCGGTGAGTTTGACGCTGACAACGGCGGTCAAGCCCTCGCGGACGTCGTCACCCGAGAGGCTCGACTTCTTGTCCTTGATCACGCCCTGGCGTCGTGCCCAGTCGTTGAGTGAGGTGGTCAACGCGGCGCGGAAGCCCGTAACGTGTGTGCCTCCATCTACCGTATTGATATTGTTAGCAAAGGCAAGTACTGTCTCGCTAAAACCATCGTTGTACTGGATGGCGACCTCGATCTGGGTCGGACCCTCCTTCTTCTCGGCCGAGATGGGACGGAAGTTGAGTACGTCCTTGCCCTTGTTAAGGTGCCGCACGAAGCTGACCAGCCCGCCTTCGAAGTAGAAGGACTTCTCTCGCGCCGGTGTCACCCGCTCATCCACCAGGCGGATGTGGACACCTTTGGTCAGGTAAGCCGACTCTCGCAGGCGCTGCGCGATGACATCGAAGCTGACGTCGACGGTGTCGAATACTTCGTGGTCCGGCTTGAAGGTCGTCGTCGTGCCGCGACGACCGTTGGACTTGCCGATGGCAGTCACCTGGTTGACGGGCTTGCCGCGAACATACGACTGTGTCCAGATCTTGCCGTCGCGTGCGGACTCGACGGTCATCTCCTCGGAGAGTGCATTTACCACGCTGACACCGACGCCGTGCAGTCCCCCGGAGACCTTGTAGCCACCGCCGCCGAACTTGCCGCCGGCGTGCAGCACCGTATGCACGACCTCCAACGCGCTCTTGCCGGTCTGCTTCTGCGTACCCACGGGCACACCTCGACCGTCGTCGCTATTGCGGATCGATCCGTCGGCCAGGATGGTCACATCGATGTACTCGGCATGGCCGGCCATGGCCTCATCGATGGAGTTGTCCACCACTTCCCACACGAGATGATGGAGGCCACGAGCATCGGTGGAGCCGATGTACATGCCGGGGCGCCGTCGAACGGCCTCAAGGCCCTCGAGGACCTGGATGGAGTCGGCCGAATACACCCCCGCCTTCGCCTCCCTGGCGGCGGAAGCCTTGGTGTCCCCGGCTGTGGCCTGATCGGTCATGTGTGCCCTTCCCAATCGTTCATCGCGCTGCCAGTCGGTCGACCAGACGACCGAGATCCTCGTCGTCATACCAGGTGATCGTGATGCGTCCGCCCTTGCGGCCCGAAGCGATGGTCACTTTCGTGCCCAACGCCTCGCGCATCTGAGCTTCCATGTGCGCGATGTCGGGGTCGATCTCGCGTTCGACCTTGCGTCGAGGTTCGCCCATCGCATCACGTGAAGTCTGTACCAGCTGCTCGGTCTGGCGAACCGAGAGCGAGCGCGCCACGACCGTGGCCAGCAGGGCCTCCTGTCGGCCGTGGCTCTCAAGGCTGGCCAGTGCGCGCGCGTGGCCCCCACTGATGGCGCCATCGGCGACCGCCTGCTGGACGCCCGACGCCGTCTCAAGGATACGCAGGCTGTTGGCGACGGTCGGGCGCGATCGTCCCACCCGCTCGGCCACTCGCTCCTGGGTGAGACCGAATTCGTCGATCAGGTGTCGGTAGGCCCGCGCTTCGTCGAGCGCGTTCAGGTCAGAGCGCTGGATGTTCTCGACCAAAGCGAGCTCCAGGCGCTCCTGTTCGTTAGCCGTGCGAACTACCGCAGGGATGGACTCTTGTCCTAGTAACGTCACGGCGCGCCATCGTCGCTCACCCGCGATGAGCACGTAGCCATCACCGGCTGCGACCACGACGATCGGCTGCAGGACGCCGTGCGTGGAGATCGAAATCAGCCAGTTGCTGCAACTCACCTGGGTCGAACGTACGTCGGGGCTGATCGGGGTTGGGGCTGACGTCGCTGACGGCGATCTCGCGCGTCGTCGATACGCCCGAACCAGCGGGAGGGATGAGAGATGCCAGACCTCTCCCCAGTCCGCCACTCCTTCTCGGCTCGACTGCCATGCTCAGGTCACCTCACCTTCCTGGTCGCTGCGTGGAGCCTGGTATCGCTCTCGGGCCAGGCGCAACGACTCACCGGGCAGCAGGTGACTCCGTTCGAGTAACTCCGCTGCGAGCGCCTGGTATGCCTGGGCACCACGTGAGGCCGGGCTGTATTCCGCGATCGATTGCCCATAGCTTGGTGCCTCTGCAAGTCGAACGCTGCGAGGCACGATCACTTCGAAGACTTGCTCGCCAAGATGTCGGCGCACCTCTGCGGTCACATCGGCGGACAGGCTGGTGCGCCCGTCGTGCATGGTCAGGACCACCCCCTTCATCGAGAGATGCGGGTTCAGGTGCTCGCGAATCAGATCGATGGTGGCCATCAGTTGCCCCAGCCCTTCGAGGGCGTAGTACTCGCACTGCAATGGGATAAGCACGCTGTCAGCTGCCGTCAGGGCGTTCACGGTGAGCAGTCCAAGCGAGGGCGGACAGTCCAGAAGCACGAAGTCGAACGCTTCACCGGTTCCATCGAGCACTCGCTTGAGCCGTCGTTCACGACCAGCGCTGGGAACTAGCTCGACTTCAGCGCCCGCAAGACCCCGGTTCGACGGCAGGACCAGCAGGCCGTCGATCGCTGTCGACCGGATAGCGTCCGCTGGGTCAGTGTCCCCGAGCAGGACGTCATAGACGGAGACTTCCGCGGACTCCTTGTCGATACCCACGCCGCTCGTAGCGTTCCCCTGCGGGTCCATGTCCACGAGCAGGACCCGCTTGCCGTCCAGGGCCAAGTAGGAGGCAAGGCTGACCACGGTCGTGGTCTTCCCGACTCCGCCCTTCTGGTTGGCGCAGGCGATGATCTCGCCCACCTAGCCCCCGCCCTCTTTGCTACACACTGCGTACAAGTCTACTCTGAGGGCTGGGATGTTGCTTCCATCCACGACGCTTCCACCTGTGTTTCATGAGCTTCCACCGGGGGCTGCCAGCACATGACAGCGATGCTCGATGAAGGCTCTTCGACCGGTCTGTCTCCGTTGGCGGTCGTTCGATCATCCAGTTGGTCGCCTACCCAATTCGTACTCATGCCTTATCCGAACCTTCGTCCACATGAACGAGAGACACGATCTGGCTACCCCTGTTCGTGGTCGCGATCACCGGAGCGCATGTTTCACGTGAAACAGTCACTTCACTGACTCAAGCTCCGAAGCCACCGTGCTATTCACTGATGGCTTCGTCCGATCTCTTCGGCTCCAGACAGGGGAGGATGGTGCAACCAGCGTCACTTGGCGGGCTGTGCTCAGAGTGTTCCACGTGAAACATGCCTGACAGACGAGCCAAAGCGCTGGCATGAAGAGATATGCCCGAGAGATAGGCCCAGACGCCAGCCAACCCCAGGGGAGGGGACTCACCCACAGGGGTCGCCTGCCCCGGGCCAAGCTGGCCGGCGCACATGGGGTGCCTTGGGAGCTCGGCTATACTCGAGCGAAGGTGACGTTCCAGTGCGAGGGGCGACTTGCCGGCGTCACCGTAGCCGTGGAAATCACAGAGTTATCGATCTACTCCGATGAGCGTCTTGGCTCCTGCCGTGGGGGCCG
Source organism: uncultured Chloroflexia bacterium (assembly GCA_963724095.1). Classification (GTDB taxonomy): domain Bacteria; phylum Chloroflexota; class Limnocylindria; order Limnocylindrales; family CSP1-4; genus JAFMJV01. The sequence goes on along the minus strand of CAVRTH010000019.1, from coordinate 419,094 downwards.
TCCTTGCTGCCATCCTGGAGTCGAGCGTGCTGACCCATCTCCAGGTGGGCAGCGTCAAGCCCGACCTCGTGTTCGCTGTGGGCCTCGCGATCGCGATGGCTCTCGGCTTCGGGAGCGGGATGACCTGGGCCTTCGTTGGGGGCGTCACTCTCGATCTGCTGCTTCCCGGGCGTGCCCTGGGCTCTTCGGCGTTGGCGCTGGTGTTGGCCACGGCGGCGGCACTGGTAGTGGCGCGCGCGCTCTGGCCGCCACGGCTGGCCTACGTGGGGCTCACCGCCTTCTTGCTTACCTTCCCCTACCAGGTGGTGTTGCTGGCGCTGCTGGCGTTGACGACGGCCATCTCGTTCGGTGGCCTGTCGCTGCCGGAGATGGCGCTTGCTGGAGCCATGAATGCGGCCATCGCGCTGGTGGCGGTGGTAGCGGTGCGAGCCCTCGACCTTCGTTTTGGAGAGCCGGAGCGATTGGCGTGGTGAGCACATGACCGGCGACCCCATCCGGATCGGTGAGAGCGGCGCCGCGCCGCGCCATCTGGCCCCGCGTTTCCTGGCCTTCGGCGTGGCCATCATCCTGGCCGTCACCGGCCTCGGCCTGCGGCTCTTCCAGTTGCAGCTGGCGCAGGGGTCCAGCTACGAGGTCTACACCGAGCAGCAGTTGACATCCGATCGCCCCATCCCCGTGTCGCGTGGCCTCATGTACGACCGACGCGGACGTCTCCTGGTCGAGAACGTGCCCACGTTCGTCATGCGCATCCTGCCCGCGGACATGCCCTTCGAGGTGCGTCCGGATGTGGCCGAGCGCATCTCGCGCCTCACTGATATCCCCGCACGCAAGATCATCGAGCGCCTCGATGCGCATACAGGCTCACAGTATGAGCCGGTACGCATCACCGATATCTCGACCGAGACTGCCCGCGTCATCGCCGAGGATCCCGGCCTCTTCCCCGGGGTCCAGGTCGACCTCGAGGCGCGACGTAGCTACCCACAGGGCAAGCTGATGTCGCATGTGCTCGGCTGGACCGGCCATATCAATGGCGACGAGTACCAGCGCCTGAAGAACGACGACTACTACCCCGAGGATCTCATCGGCAAGGCTGGCCTCGAATCGACGTACGAGAAGGTGTTGCGCGGTACCTACGGGCTCGAGGAGGTCGACCTCGACCTCCAGGGCCACGAGGTCCACGCCCCCAACATCCTGCAGGAGCCGGTTCCTGGCAGCTCCCTCGAGCTCACCATCGACATCGGCGTCCAGAAAGACGCCGAGAAGGCGCTCAGGTGGGCCATGGATCGCGTGGGCATCAAGCGCGGCACGTTCCTGGCCATGAACCCACAGAACGGCGAGATGCTGGCCATGGTGTCGTTGCCCAGCTATGACAACAACAAGTTCGCCCAGGGCATCAGCACCTCCCAGTATCGCAAGCTGCTCAAGGACCCCACCAAGCCGATGCTCAACGTGGCGATCAACGAGCAGTACCCGCCTGGCTCTACCTACAAACTCGTCACTGGCACCGGAGCGCTCGCGGACGGGAAGATCAGCCCCAGTACACGCGTCAAGACAGAGCCGTTCATCGAGATCGGTGAGTGGAAGTACTGGGACTGGAACAAGGAAGGCTGGGGTCTGCTCGATATCTACGATGGTTTCGGCCACTCCAGTGACACCTTCTTCTTCAAGCTCGCAGGCATGCTCGGCATCGACCGCTTGGCCTACTGGGCCCACCAGTTCGGTTTCGGCAAGCCCACCGGCATCGACCTTCCCGGAGAGGCGTCCGGGATCGTTCCCACCAACGAGTGGAAGGAGCGCACGCTCAACGAGCAGTACTTCACCGGCGAGCTGTATCAGGCCGGTATCGGCCAGGGGTACAACACGAGCACGCCCATCCAGGTGCTCAACGCGTATGCCGCGCTGGCCAATGGCGGCACGCTCTACAAGCCGCAGTTGGTACGCAAGATCCTCGACGCCGACGGCAACGTGATCGAGCGCGTTCCACCAGAGGCCATCCGCGAGCTGGACATCGACAAATCGGTGTTGCGCACGATGCGCGTGGCTGCCCGCCGCGTCGTGACCCTCCGCCACACGTACAACCTGGTCGATCTGCCCATCGTGGTCGCGGGCAAGTCCGGCACCGCCGAGTTCGGCGTGCGTGACAAGCAGGGCCGGTTGCCCTTCAGCAACTGGTTCGTCGCCTTCGTTCCCAAGGAAGCTCGCAAGACCGAATCGGACCCCAACGGCATCGCCGCGATCAAGCGCGAGGACTCGGACCTGGTGGTGCTGGCCTACCTCGACGACACGCGCACCAAGGGCAACGTCGCCACCGAGGTGGTGAAGTATTTCCTGCAACTCCACTACGGGCTCAAGACCGACCTGCGCCAGAACTGGGTGCTGGAGCGCGACAACTTCTACGGCCTCAACAGCTGATGAGCACGGTACGACTGGAGCCGGCGCGCGTCGGCACGCTGACTGCCCGCGAAGGGGAGGGCCGCTGGTACGGCTTCGACGTCCAACTGGCCATCTTCGCGCTCTCGCTCACCGTCATGGGCCTGCTCATGGCCTTCACCAACTCGGCCGACGACCCCTTGCGTCCCGGCTCCATCTTCACTCGCGGGCTCATCTGGCTCGCGTTCGCGGCGCTCATCTTCGTTGCCACCGCCGCTGCCGACCACCACTGGCTGCGCACGTTCGCGTGGCCGATCTATGGCTTCAGCATCGCCCTGCTGTTGCTCACGCTGGTCGTCGGCAGCGGCACCGGTGGCGTTTCTCGCTGGGTCTCGGTCTTCGGACTGCAATTCCAGTTCTCGGAGGTCAGCAAGATCCTGCTCGCGGTCGTATTGGCGCACTATCTGGCCACTCGAGAATCGACTATCTCCAGCGCTCGCACGCTCGTCGGCGCCGGCCTGGTGGTGTTGCCCATGCTTGCACTGGTGCTCATCCAGCCTGACCTGGGGACCTCGCTGGTGTTCGGTGCCATCATGCTGGGCGCGCTGTTCATGTCTGGCGCCAGCCTGCGCTGGCTTGCCGCCACCGTCCTGGCGTTGCTGGCGATGGTGCCACTGGCATGGGAGGTGGTGCTACGCGACTACCAGAAACAGCGGCTGATCTCGTTCATCGACCCCGCTGCGGACCCCCTGGGCTCGGGATACCAGTTGCAGCAGTCACAGGTGACGGTCAGTTCGGGTGGTCTCTTCGGTCGAGGCTTGACGAACGGCCTGGCGGGCGAGAACCTGCCAGTCGGCTCGACTGACTTCGTGTTCGCCCGAGTCGGCGAAGAGCTGGGCTTCCTGGGTGGGGCTGTGGTGCTGACGCTCTTCGCGCTGCTGGTGTGGCGCGTGCTGCACGTAGGCTGGCGCTCCGGCGACACGTTCACGCTGGCGTTCTCCGGCGGCATCGCGGGCATGCTGCTCTTCCAGATGATCGTCAACATCGGCATGGTTCTCGGCGTCATGCCCATCACCGGCATCCCGCTGCCGTTCGTGACGCACGGTGGCGCCTCGCTCATCAGTGCCGCGTTGGGCCTGGGCATCCTGGAGTCGCTCGCCATGCGACGTTCCCGATCGACCTGAGTCCAAACGGACCCAGCCGTCCAGACCCCGATGACGAACACGAGCCATGGACGGACACGGCCCGCTAGGCTGTAGGGCCCATGCCATTGCTCCCCCAGCTTCCGCTCGCTGATGGCTTGATCTTCTCCTCTGGCAGTGTCGTCGAGGGCACCCCCTTCGCCGACACGATGTTCAGCCTGTTCATCCTCTTCTTCGCGGCCAAGGTCGGCGAGGAGATCTTCCGACGCATCAACCAGCCAGGCGTCATCGGTGAGTTGCTTGGCGGCTTCATCGTCGGACCCTTTGCGCTGGGTCTCGCCGACGTCTCGATCACTGCGGAGGTGTTCGCTGAACTCGGCGTCGTCATCCTCCTGTTCACCGTCGGCCTGGAGGTGCGCATCGACGAACTCCTGGCGGTGGGGCCGATGGCTATCGCGGTGGGCATCATCGGCTTCATCCTGCCCCTCATCGCAGGAACCGTCATCGGCCTGGCGCTCGCGGATGATGTGCTGCAGGCTGCGCTCATCGGTCTCGCCCTCGCCGCGACCAGCATCGGTATCACGAGCCGCGTGCTGGCAGAGATGGGGGTGCTCGACAGAACATTCTCCCGGGTCATCCTCGGGGCGGCCATCGTGGACGACATCCTGGCTCTACTGGCGATCGGCCTCCTCTCGAGTTTCGCTGAAGGTGAACTCGGCCTCGACACGCTGCTGACACTCGTCGCCGGCCTGGCCTTCGTCGGCATCGGCCTCGCCTTGGCGCCACTCGGGCGCCGCTTGCCACGCAAGTTCTTCGTCTGGCCCAGGTTCGCCGACACACCGGTCGTGCCGGTCTTCATCATGATGTTCGCGGGCGCCCTCCTGGCTCAGTTCGTCGGCCTGGCCGCCATCATCGGCGCCTTCGTGGTCGGCCTGATGATCGCCGAGACAACGGTGCGCGAGGAGGTCGAACATGGCTTCCGCTCCTTGCTCGGCATCTTCGCGCCCTTCTTCTTCGCCGTCACTGGCGCCAACATCGACATCAGCGCGCTCATGAGGCCTGACCTGCTCGTCATCGTCGTGGTTCTGACGGTCATGGGTGTGGTCACCAAGCTGTTGGGCGGGGTCGCCGGCTCGTTCAGGTTGGGCGCGTGGAACTCGGTCGTCGTCGGCCTGGGCATGAGCCCGCGCGGCGAGGTAGGTATCGTCGTCTCGGCGCTGGGCCTTTCGCTGGGGCTCATCACGCGCGACATCTATGCCGTGTTGCTGGCAGCCGTCATCCTGACCACGCTGGTCGCGCCGTTCATGCTCCAGTGGGCTATCCCCAAGGCGCCCAGGGATGAACGGCACCGCGGCGCGGAAGCGAACACCGGCGCCGCCTGAGGGCCGCTCCGCCCGCCCGCGATCCCACCGGCGTCAGCGCAGATGTCACGGGCGTCGTCGCAGCAGCTCGTCCAGCTCGCGCTTGTAGTTGCGCCCCATGGTGGTGCGTGAGAGCCACTCGAGGTAGTCCTGGTCGTGGCGCCCGACCTGGTTGAGCGTCCAGCCGCGATAGCGACCGAAGGTGAGTGGATGGCCCGAAGCCGGCGGGTTGGCCGGCGGCGGGCCTGCTTCGCCGAACGGGCTGCCCGATGCCGCAGTCGCCATGTTCCCGCCACCACGTCGTGCCGCCCGGCCATCTCCGGGCAGCAGCGATGGCGTCTCCGCGCCCGTGAGGCCGATCTGTTCGTCGTAGCGGGCGCGCCTAGAAGGGTCGCTCAGGGTGCCATAGGCCTCGTTCAGCTCCGCCATGCGGGTAGCGGCCTCCGGTGAGGCGTCGACGTCGGGGTGGTAGCGCTTCGCGAGGTGGCGGTACACGACGCTGATGAGCTCGCGGTCGGCCCTGGGGCTGATCATGAGCATGTCGTAGAAGGTTCGGACCATGTCCGCTGCACGATACCGGACCGGCCGGTCTCTTCCGTCCACGTGGGGGTCATCCGCCTGCGTCACTCCCGTGTTGGGCCAGATTGACGCTCCCTATCGATTCGGGCTACCATCCTTTTTCGCGTCTGAGTGTCTGTCGCGCCGTGTTCGCCTGCGACCAACGCCCCGCGTCGACCTAGTCATCACATCACGCACCGACCACACAACGGGAAGCCCATGTACGCAGTCATCGAATCAGGCAGCAAGCAGCACCGCGTCGAGCTCGGCTCGGAGATCCAGGTGGATCGCCTGGACGTCCAGCCCGGCGATTCCATCATCCTCGATCGCGTCCTGCTGGTCGCGGACGGTGACGATTCCGCTATCGGCCAGCCGGTAGTGGACGGCGCCAGCGTCTCGGCACAGGTCGTGCGCCAGAACCGCGGCGACAAGATCGTGGTCTTCAAGTACAAGCCCAAGGCCCGCACGCGTGTGAAGCAGGGTTTCCGTGCCGAGCTGACCACGCTTCGCATCACTGACATCGCCTTCGGCGGCAAGAGCGCCGCCAAGGATGCCGAGCAGGCCGAGAAGACCAAAGCCAAGAAGGCTCTCGAGGTCGAGCAGGCCGAGAAGGCCGCCGCCGAGACGGCCGCCGCCGAGAAGGCCGCTGCTGACAAGGCGCTGGCGGCGAAGCTGGCCGCAGCCGCCGAACCGGCGGAGGGTCAGTCAGCGGAGCCCAAGCCCTCGGCACCCGGGAAGAAGACCGCCGCCAAGACGTCAGCCAAGAAGGGCGCGATGCCCGTGCCGGAGACGCAGGCCTCTGCCGAAGAGGCACCCTCTGCCGATGAGACACCCTCACCCGCCGGCGAGGTCGAGGCTGTAGAGGCCGACGACACCAAGAAGGAAGACTGACCATGGCTCACAAGAAGGCAGGCTCCAGTTCCAAGAATGGCCGCGATAGCGTTGGCCAGCGCCTGGGTGTCAAGGCGGGGGACGGCCAGTTCGTCAGCGCGGGCTCGATCATCGTGCGCCAGCGCGGCATGACCTTCCTCTCCGGGCCTGGTACCGGACTGGGTCGGGACTACACCGTCTTCGCCACGCTCGATGGACGCGTGCACTTCGAGCATGCCCGCAAGGACAAGAAGCGCATCCGCGTAGAAGCCGAGTCGCTGGCCAGCTAGGCCGAAGGATCCTGAAACGACATGAAACCAGATATACACCCCAACTACTACCAGGCGAAGGTCAGCTGCGCCTCCTGCGGCACTGAGTTCACCGTCGGCTCCACGAAAGAAGAATTGCGCGTCGACATCTGCTCCAGCTGCCATCCGTTCTATACCGGCAAGCAGACCATCGTTGACACCGCCGGCCAGGTCGAGCGCTTCCAGAAGCGACTCGAGCGCTCGGCCAAGCTCTGAGCCGAAGCCAGACCGTGACCCAGTCGCCGGCAGGGCAGGGGACAGCCGCCCCGCTGAGCGGCTCTGCTAGTGCCCCACATCCGGCCCGCTTTGCGTATGGCGGACAGGCCCTCATGGAGGGCATCTACATGCGCGGCAGAGACGCCATCGGCGTAGCTGTGCGTGGTCCGGACGGCCAGATCTTCGCCGGCCAGGAGAAGCTCGACAGTATCCTGCATCGCAACCGCTTCGCTCGCGCTCCCTTGTTCCGCGGCGTGGTGGTGCTCTACGAGACCCTCGTCATCGGCACCAAGTGGCTGATGAAGTCTGGCTCGCTGGCTGCCGCCGGCGAGGGCGTGGCCTTCGGTGGCAAGGCCATCGCAGTGACCATGCTGTTCACCATCGGACTGGCGGTCGGCCTGTTCGTGCTGCTCCCGCTACTGGTGGCGCAGGGTGGCGTTTCACTCTTGTTCGGAGAGGTGGACGGTGGCTGGCAGTCCTTCCTCGTCCACATCCTCGAAGGGCTGATTCGCATCGCCATCTTCGTGGGTTACCTGGCGCTGGTGGCACGGTCGGCAGAGATCGGCCGGGTCTTCCGATACCACGGTGCCGAGCACATGACCATCCACACCCTTGAGGCGGACCAGCCGCTGACGGTCGAGAACGTACGCAAGTGGCCCACGGCGCACCCGCGCTGTGGCACCGAGTTCCTGGTCATCTTCATCATCGTCAGCATCCTGCTGTTCAGCCTGCTTGCGGGTGTGGACCTGTGGATCGCCATCCTGGGCCGCATCCTGCTGGTGCCGGTGATCGCAGCCGTCTCCTATGAGGTGCTGAAGTTCGGCGCAGCCCGGCGCGAGACTGGGCTGTGGCGGATCCTCTTCTTGCCCGGGATCTGGGTCCAGAAGATCACCACCAAGCAGCCCGACGACTCCATGATCGAGGTCGCCATCTGCGCCATGCAGGAGGGCCTCGCCGCCAACGGCGACACTGCGCCAGCCGGCAGTTGGAACCCCGTCCGGGAGCCGATCCCCGACGTCGGCGAGCTGGCCAGGGAGATGGAGGCTCGCATCGAAGCCGAGGAAGCTGGCGACCCTGAGGGCTCCGCTCACGGCGGGGACGTCGTCGCAGAGGGTGCCGACCTGCCATCCGTCACCTCCGAGGTGGGCGACGATGCGCCGCGCGCCGGAGGCGCCCCGGAGGGCGCATGAGCCTCGAGGCCCGGCTCGATGAGCTGGAGCAGCGTCTCGTCGAGATCGAAGCCGAGTGGGCCGATCCGGAGGTCGCAACGGATCCCGAGCGCAGCCGCAAGCTGGGTCGCGAGCAGTCGCGCATCTCACCTATCGTCGAGAACCACCGCCGCCTGCGTGCCGTGCAGCAAGAACTGGCGGCCGCCCGCCGCGACCTGCAATCCGAGTCCGATCCTGAGCTCAAGGAGATGGCCCGCGAGATCATCGCCGAGAACGAGGCCGAGGAAGCGCACCTGCACGAGGAGTTGCGCGTGCAGCTCTTGCCGGCCGACCCCAACGACGAGCGTGACGTCATCATCGAGATCCGCGGCGGGACCGGCGGCGAAGAAGCCGCGATCTTCGCCGCCGACCTCTTCCGCATGTACGCGCGCTACGCGGAACGGCAGCGATGGAAGACGGAGACACTCGCGACATCCGAGTCGGGCGTGAAAGGTCTGCGCGAGGTCATCTTCGAGATCAGCGGCCAGGGGGCCTGGAGCCGGCTCAAGTACGAGGGTGGCGTCCACAGGGTCCAGCGTGTGCCCGAGACGGAATCCAGCGGCCGCATCCATACCTCGACCGCCACCGTGGCGGTATTGCCCAAGGCTGACGAGGTCGACATCCAGATCGACGAGGCCAGGGACCTCCGCATCGATGTCAAGCGCGCTTCGGGACCCGGCGGCCAGTCCGTCAACACCACCGACTCTGCCGTTCGCATCACCCACCTGCCGAGCGGTCTGGTGGTCGAGATCCAGGACGAGAAGAGCCAGCACAAGAACAAGGCCAAGGCCATGGCCGTCCTGCGGGCGCGCTTGCTCGAGCAGGAGCAGCGCAAGGCCCAGGAGGAAGAGGCTGAGGTGCGTCGCTCGATGGTGGGCAGCGGCGAACGCGCCGAAAAGATCCGCACGTACAACTTCCCACAGGACCGCATCACCGACCACCGTATCGGCCTCGACGTTCACGGCATGCCCGGTGTCCTCGATGGCGACCTCGACAGACTCATCGACGCACTCGTCAGGGCCGACCAGGCTGAGCGGCTGGCCTCGCTCGAGGGCCGGTCGACGCCGGCTCGCTAGGAGGCCCTCACCGGCCCATGCAGACCCGACCACAGCGTGTCGCCGAGGCCCTGGGCGCGTCCGCGGCCCGTCTGGAGAGGTCCGGCTCGGAAACCCCGCGTCTGGATGCCGAGGTCCTCCTAGCCTACGTCCTGGGCGTCGACCGCAGCGCGCTCGCGGCACACCCGGAGGCCGTGCTCAGCACGGGCCAGCTGGAACGCTATGGATCGTGCGTGGCTCGGCGTGAAGCGGGCGAGCCTGTGGCCTATATCCGTGGCATGAAGGAGTTCTACGGCTCGGCCATCTCGGTCGATCCCCGCGTGCTCATCCCGCGGCCCGAGACCGAGACCGTCGTCGAGCTGGCAGTGGCTCGCATCACGGCCGATCTCACGGGATCGCCGCGGGAGCAGGGAGCGGCTCCCTATCTGGTATGGGACGTGGGCACCGGCTCAGGTGCGATCGCTGTGGCCATCGGCATGGAGCTGCGCCGGCGGCGTTACGGCGACGATGTGCGCTTCTTCGCCAGTGATATCTCTGGCGACGCGCGCGACATGGCAACCATCAATGTCGTGTCCCAGGGTCTGGCGCACCTCTTCACCTTCGCCGAGGGCGATCTGCTGGACGTCGCACCGTCACCGCCGCGTCCCGTCGACCTGCTGGTGGCCAATCTGCCCTACATCCCCTCCGCTGCCATCACCACGCTGCCAGTCGCAGCCAGCTACGAGCCGGTCAGCGCATTGGACGGTGGCCCTGACGGGCTCGAACTCATCCGGCGGCTGCTCGGCGGGCTAACCCGGGTGACGGCGACCCGGGCCGCCGCGTTGCTCGAGATCGGCGCCGACCAGGGCGACGCGATCATGGCCGCCGCGGGCGAGCTCGTGCCCGATTGGGAATGCACCATCCACCCGGACCTTTCGGGCAACCCGCGAGTGGCCAGACTCGAGCGCCGTCATGCCTGATATGCGACGCGGCGTGCTGCCGGTCTCCGATCCGGACGCCATCAGCAGCGCCATCCTGGCCCTTCAGGCGGGTGGCATCGTGGGCATCCCCACCGAGACCGTCTATGGCATCGGGGTGGTGCCGCAGCCTGAAGCGCTGGCGGCCCTGATCCGCGCCAAACAGCGCCCGCAAGAGAAGGGGATTCCCCTGCTCATCGACGGCCTTGACCAGGTCGACGTGTTGGTGGAGTTGGGCCCGACGGCACGCGCGCTGGCCGACCGCTTCTGGCCGGGGGCATTGACGTTGGTCCTCCCGCTGCGCCACCCCGGATCGGTGCCCGAGGCGCTCACCGGTGGTCGAGACACACTCGGCCTGCGGATATCCGACCACCCAGTCCCACGCACGCTGGCGCGTGAGCTCGGCCCACTGGCGGTGACCTCGGCCAACGCCAGTGGCGAGGCCCCCGCCCTCACGGCTGTAGGACTGCTGGCCTCGGTCGGCCATTCGCTGGCACTGGTGCTCGATGACGGACCAGTGCGCGATGGCGTCGCCTCCACCGTGGTAGCCGTGGACTCCGCCGGCGGTTGGCGCGTGCTGCGCGAGGGTGCAGTGGACGCGGCCGCCATCGCTACAGTCCTGAAGCAGGGCTGAATGCAGCCACGAGTACACTGACCAACGCGCAGGGAACGACCAACGGAGTACCGATGACCCCTATCTCTCGCCGGCAACTGGCGGACCTCCCCATCGCCAGCGTGGACCCCGATCTGTGGCAGGCGATGGTCGCCGAACGCGATCGCCAGACCTGGAAGATCGAACTCATCGCCAGTGAGAACTACACCTCGCGGGCTGTGCTCGAAGCCAATGGCAGCTGGCTCACCAACAAGTACGCAGAGGGCCAGCCGGGAAAGCGCTACTACGGCGGTTGCGAGTACGTCGACGTGGTGGAGCGACTCGCCGAGGAGCGCGCTCTGGCACTGTTCCCGGGTGCCGAATTCGTCAACGTCCAGCCCCACTCGGGGACACAGGCCAACATCGCCGCCTACATGGCCGTACTCGAGCATGGCGATGCCATCCTGGGGATGAGCCTCGCCCACGGCGGCCACCTCACCCACGGGCACCCTCTCAACTTCAGCGGGCGCTTCTTCGAGGTGCATGCCTACGGCGTTTCACAACAGGATGGCCGTATCGACTACGACGCCCTCGAGCGCCAAGCATATGACGTTCGGCCCAAGCTGCTGGTGGCAGGAGCCAGCGCATACCCGCGCACCATCGATTTCGAGCGCATGGCTGCCATCGCTCACGGCGTGGGTGCCCTGTTGTTCGTGGACATGGCCCACATCGCGGGTCTCATCGCTGCTGGTGAGCACCCCAGCCCCTTTGGGTACGCCGACATCGTGACGACGACCAATCACAAGACCCTGCGCGGGCCGCGTGGGGGCATGATCTTCGGCACCGCTGACCTGGCCAAACGCATCGATCGTGCCGTCTTCCCCGGCACCCAGGGTGGGCCACTGATGCACGTCATCGCGGCCAAGGCCGTGGCGCTTCTGGAGGCGCGCAGCGACGCCTTCCGTGAAGACCAGCGCCGAACGGTGGAGAATGCCGCGGTGCTGGCCGAGACGCTGCTGGCGCATGGCGCCGAGCTTGTTTCGGGCGGCACCGACAACCACCTCATCCTCGTCGATGTGACTCCCCTTGGCGTCACCGGGGCGGAGGCTGAAGGACTCCTCGATGAGGTGGGCATCACCGTCAACAAGAACGCCATCCCCTTCGACCCGCTGCCGCCGAACACCGCCTCCGGCATCCGTGTAGGCACGCCCGCGACCACGACCCGCGGGTTCGGCACGGATGAGATGCGCCAGGTGGGGGAGCTCATCGTGCGCACGCTCAGGGGTCGGGACGATGGGGCCGCTCTCGAGTCGGTCCGAGGCGAGGTGAAGGAGATCTGCGCACGCTTCCCCGTGCCCGGGCTACCTGACGCGTGAACTACGATGAACTGCCGTTCATCCTCGCCTCTGGGGGCGCCGCGGCAGTCGTCGCCTTCCTGCTGACGCCCGTGGCGATGCGGTTCGCTACCGCCGCAGGCGCCATCGACGAACCCGATTCTGGCCGGCGTATCCACTCGCGGCCTATCCCGCGGGCGGGCGGCCTGGCAGTAGTGGGCGCCTTCATCACGGTCGGCCTCGTGGCGCTCGTGCTCCAGGATGCCCGCGAGTTCCTGCGGCCGTTCCCCTGGCGCCTGCTCGGCCGTGACGAATTGCTGGCAGTCTTCGGTGGGGCGGCGCTGGCAGGGGTCCTGGGTTTCATCGACGATCGATGGCAGATCCGCGCACGCTGGCAGTTCGGGTTCCAGTTGCTGCTGGCGGCTGTCGCCATCAGCTTGGGCCTGTCGATCGTGGCGGTCAACAATCCACTCGACTTCCTCGACTTCGCCGGCGACGACACGCTCAGGTTCGCAGGCGTCGGCGCCGGCCTGGTCACGGCCCTCTGGATCGCGGGCATGATCAACAGCATCAACTTCATCGACGGGCTCGATGGGCTTTCTACTGGAGTCGCGCTCATCGCCGCCGTGACGCTCGGCTTCGTCTCGCTCGGCTACGAGTCTGCCTACGAGCCCATCGTGGCGCTGCTGTGCGCGCTCCTCGCCGGTGCACTGGCGGGCTACCTGCCCTGGAACTTCCACCCGGCCAAGGTCTTCATCGGCACGACCGGGGTGATGGTCGTGGGCTACCTGCTGGCGGTGCTGGCTATCCTGGGGTCGGCCAAGATCCCGGTAGCGCTGTTGATCCTGGGGGTGCCCATCATCGATACCTTCTGGATCATCACGCGCCGTCTGCTGAGTGGTCACTCGCCCTTCACGCCCGACCGCGGACACTTCCACCATCGCCTGCTCGACCTGGGCCTCTCCCACCGGGGCGTAGTCCTGCTCATCTACGGCGTCACCATCGTGCTCGCGGTGCTCAGCCTGGTACTGGCCGGCGGCTCCGGCCCGCTCTATGCCTTCATGGCCATCGTCATCGCCTCGGGCGTCGTCCTGTTGCTGCTGACCTTCCGTGTGGGCCCTGACGAGGCCCTCGAAGCGATCGCCTACGAGGATGAGGCCGCCGCCTCTGACGAGGGCGACCCGGCCCATGGCTAGGGCAGGCGAGAGAAGCTCGAGCGTGCTGCTATACTCCCCAGCGCCCCGTAGGGGCTCTACGTGAACGGCCACGGGAAGGCATTCGGATACTTCGCCCTCTTCTCGGAGATCGGGCTCATCCTCTTCGTGACCACGCTCGGTGGCGCGCTTGCAGGCCGTTGGCTTGATTCGCAACTGGGAACGAACCCGATATTCGTCATCGTGGGGTTCCTTGCAGGTGCTCTGCTCGGAGCCTTCGCAGATTGGCGACGTATCAGCCGGTTCCTGGAAAAGTTGAAGGACTGACGGAAGCGTTGTGACGCTCCGCAACACAGGGAGCAAGCGTGTCTAACGAGCCGTCGCCGGCAGACCCGCGGGTCGAGTCGGCGGAATCGGGCGATGAGGTCGAGTTCAGCTCGAAGAAGGGCGGCAAGGTCTCCTTGCGTGTCCTCGGCCTGCTCATCGGTCTGCTGCTGATCGTGGATGTCCTCGCCTTCATCATCGTGCCGCCGTTGGACCCCCGCTCTCCGGCGGGAGAGGCCTGCGCCGGCTACAACCCGGTGTGCTTCGTCGAGGGCACCCTGCACCTGCCCCGGCCCCACGAGGTCTGGGTCGCCGGCGGGCAGGAGGCGGCCACCGGGCTCGTCACCTTCCAGGTCAGCTTGACTGACTCACTGGTGACGATGATGGGGATCACTCTGCTGGTGATGGTGCTTTCATGGCTCGGCAGCCGTCGGCACGCCACCGTTCCCGGCTTCTTCCAGAACTTCGTGGAATGGGCCTACGAATCGTTGACGACGTTCGGCCGCGGCATGGGCGGCACCCGCTCCCTGCCGTACATCCCTCTCTTTGCCTCGTTCTTCGTGCTCATCCTGGCCTTCAACTGGAGTGGCCTTGTGCCGCCCATCGGTCTGCTGAAGGGCCTGCGCGCCCCGACCAGCGATCTCAACGTGACCATCGGCCTGGGGGTTCTGGCGTTCTTGATCTTCGAGATCGAGGGCTTCCGGGTGCTTGGCGGCCGGGGCTACCTATCCAAGTTCTTACCGTTCTATGAGTTCAAGAAAGGAGTAGGTGCCGGCCTGATCGCATTGTTCGTGGGCCTCATGGAGCTCTTCCTTGAATTCATCAAGCCGGTGACGCTGTCGATGCGACTCTTCGGCAACATCTTTGGTGGCGAGGTCGCTCTCGGCGTCGTCACGGGCCTGTTCGTGGCCCTGATCCCGGTCGCCCTGTACTCCCTCGAGATCATGCTGACGTTCGTGCAGGCACTGATCTTCAGCACGTTGACGCTGATGTTCATCCTGGCGGCAATCGAAAGCCATCACCACGAGGAGGGCGAGATGGGAGAGGAGGCTGTCGACTCGCTGAAGGACGCCATCCACAGGGCGCCCGTCGCCAGCCATTGATCCAGGCCAGAGTCAGGGCCTCATCGGCCCCATCAATTGACACTACGGCATCGCAGAAGGAGATCGTTACATGGACCTCGCACCTCTCGGCGCAGGACTTGCGGCACTAGGAGTGATCGGACCCGGCATCGGAGTCGGCATCATCGGCGGCCTCGCGGCCTCGGCCATCGGCCGCAACCCGGATGCATCTGAGCAGATCCGCGGTATCGCCATCATCCTGGCTGCGTTCGCTGAAGGCCTCGGCGTGCTCGCGATCGTGGTCGGCTTGCTGGCCCTCTTCATCTAGGACTTAGGGAGGCAGCACGAATGGCCATCCTGGCGTTCGCGCAGGGGTTGACCGACCAGGCTGTGGCGCTCGCGTCTGAGAGCGGTGGAGGAGCGGGTCTGACGATCAACTTCTTCTGGATCATCGTCAGTGCGCTCAACTTCATCGTCTTCTTCTACCTGATGTTTCGCCTCGTGCTGGTGCCAGTCGGGCGCACGCTGGGTGACCGGCGCGAGCGCATCGAGCAGGGGCTGAAGGACGCCGATGCTGCGCGACGTGACCGCGAGACTGCTGCCGACCAGCGCCAGGGCATCCTCAACGAAGCCCGTCGCGAAGGCAGCGAGATCGTGCAACGAGCCCAGAAGGTCGCCGACGAGACGCGCGCGGCGGGACTGGCCGAGACACAGGTCGAGATCGAGCGTATGCGTGAGCGTGCGCTCGCGGACATCGACGCCGAGCGTAAACGCGCCTTGGTCGACGTCCGCAGCCAGGTCGCCGAGCTGGCCCTCATGGCGGCCAGCAAGGTCGTGGGAGAAACGATGAGCGACGCGCGTGAGAAGCGGCTGGTGGACGAGTTCCTGGCCCAGGTCTCGGCCGAGGCGCCCAGCGGAGACCACCGCAACTGATGAGCCTCGTCACCACGGACTGCACATGGCGCTAGGCCGCAGCACAGCACGGCGCTACGCAGAGGCCGCCTTCGAGATCGCCGAGCGCGATGACTCCATGGAGGCTTGGTTGGCGAGCTTTGCCGTGGTCGAGGAGCGTCTCACCGATCACCAGGTCCTGCGCCTGCTTTCCAACCCGACCATCCCCGCGGATTCCCGATCTGCTGCGCTGGTGCGCATCGTGGGTGACGAGGTCAGCGGCCCCCAGCGCAACCTGCTGACGCTGATGGTCCGTCGTGGGCGCTTCGAACTGCTCCCGGGGGTCATCCGTGAATTCAGGCGGTCACACCGCCGGCGCGAAGGCATCATCGAGGCCACGGTGACCTCCACGGCCACGCTCGATGACCGCCGAGCTGGCGGCGCTACAGGCGCGGCTGGCCGCTGTCACCGGCAGCCGGATCGAGCTTAGTCAGCGCGGTCGATCCGGGGCTCCTCGGTGGTCTCCAGGTCCGCCTCGGCGACCGCCTCATCGACGGTTCCGTCCGCGGTCGCCTCGATCGACTCCAACACCACTTCGCGAACATCGCGATCTGACGCCACCGCCCGGAAGGAAATCGCATGGCAATCCGCTCCGACGACATCACCCAGATCATCAAGTCCGCCATCGACGAGTTCGATTCGGGCGTGGAGACGCGTTCGGTCGGCACTGTGGTGGAGGTCGGCGACGGCATCGCCCGCATCTACGGCATCGACGGCGCGCTCTCGTCCGAGTTGCTGGAGTTCCCCGGCGGCGTCAAGGGCATGGCGCTGAACCTCGAAGAGGAGACGGTCGGCGCCGTCATCCTGGGTGACTACACCCAGATCAAGCAGGGCGACACCGTCAAGACCACCGGCTCGGTGGTGGAGGTCCCGGTCGGGCCTGAGCTCGATCGGCCGCGTGGTGGACGCCCTGGGCCAGCCCATCGACGACAAGGGCCCCATCAACGCCACGGCTACCCGCGCCGGTCGAGCGCGTCGCCCCCGGCGTCATCACCCGCAAGTCGGTCGACACGCCGGTGCAGACCGGCATCAAGGCCATCGATGCGCTCATCCCCATCGGGCGTGGCCAGCGTCAGCTCATCATCGGCGACCGCCAGACCGGCAAGACGACCGTGGCTATCGACACCATCATCAACCAGAAGGGCAAAGGCGTCGTCTGCATCTACGTCGCCATCGGCCAGAAGCTCTCGACCGTGGCCCAGACGGTGGCGGTGCTCGAGAAGCACGGCGCCATGGACCACACCATCGTGGTCGTCGCCGGTGCCGAGGATCCCGCGCCGCTGCAGTACCTCGCGCCGTACACCGGTGTGGCCATGGGCGAGTTCGTGATGGAGGAGACCGTCGAGGTCGGCGGCGAGACCATCAAGGACGCGCTGTGTCGTCTACGACGACCTCACCAAGCACGCCTGGGCCTACCGCGAGATGGCCCTGCTGCTGCGCCGACCGCCCGGCCGTGAGGCCTACCCCGGCGACGTCTTCTACCTGCACAGCCGCCTGCTCGAGCGTGCCGCGCGGATGAACGACGAGAACGGCGGCGGCTCGCTGACGGCACTGCCGATCATCGAAACCCAGGCCAACGACGTGTCGGCCTACATCCCCACCAACGTCATCTCCATCACCGATGGCCAGATCTACCTCGAGTCCGACCTCTTCAACGCCGGCCAGCGTCCCGCCTTGAACGTCGGCATCTCGGTCTCGCGCGTCGGTTCGGCTGCGCAGACCAAGGCCATGAAGAAGGTGGCCGGTCCGCTCAAGCTGGACCTGGCGCAGTACCGCGAGCTGGCGGCCTTCGCCCAGTTCGCCTCCGACCTCGACAAGGCCACGCGCGACCAACTCAATCGCGGTGAGCGCATCTCCGAGGTCATCAAGCAGCCGCAGTTCAGCCCGCTTGCGGTCGAGCGCCAGGTGGCCATCTTGTGGGTCGTCACCAATGGCTATCTCGATGACATCGCGGTCAGCAAGGTGCGCGACTTCGAAGAGCAGTTCTACCGCTATCTCGACGCCGAGCAGTCTGACCTGTTGATGGCACTGGCCGACAGGGCGGCTCTCGATGATGACATCGTGGCTGCGCTCAAGAGCGCGGCTGACGAATTCAAGCAGACCTTCAGCGCCTAGATCCCGACCGCCTTCTGGCGGCCACTACTCACAGGAGGAAGCCACCCGCTCGTGCCAAGTCAGCGCGAGATCCGACGCCGCATCGGATCGGTAGGCAACATCAAGCAGATCACCCGCGCCATGCAGTTCGTGGCTGCCTCGAAGCTCCGCCGAGCTCAGGACGCCACGCTTGCGGCGCGGCCGTACAGCGACAAGCTCGACGAGATCCTCGCCGACGTGGCGGCCGTGCTCGACGCGGAGCAGCATCCGCTGCTGGCCGAGGAGCGCGATGGACCGCGGCTGATCGTGATGTTCACCACCGACCGTGGCATGGCCGGTTCCCTCAACACCAACACCATCCGCTTCGCCGCTCGTGAGATCACCGAGTCGAGCGAGAACCTGAGCATGGTCACGGTGGGCCGCAAGGGCACCATCGCGATGCGTCGTGCACACGTGCCCTTGGCCGCCTCCTTCGATGGCTTGGGTGACAGGCCTGTCTTCAGTGACGTCCTGCCCCTTGCGCGCCTGGTCAGCGATGACTTCCTGGCCGGCACCTACGCCAAAGTGCACCTGTTGTACCCCGCGTTCGTGTCCACGCTGGTGCAGAAGCCGGAGCTGAAGCGACTACTGCCTGTCAAGCCCAACCCCGAGAGCGTCACCGGCATTCCCGGCCGCCAGTTCATCTTCGAACCCGACCCCGGCCACGTGCTGGAGCAGCTCATGCCGCGGTATGTGGCCACGCGCCTCTTTCAGGCCGTGCTGGAACTGACTGCCAGTGAGCACTCCTCACGCATGGTAGCCATGCGCAACGCCACCGACAATGCGCAGGAACTCATCGACGACCTGACTCTGACCTACAACAAGGTGCGCCAGTCGAACATCACGCGCGAGATGATCGAGATCGCGACCGGCGCCAACAGCACGTAGCACCACGGAGGAACCAGCCCACATGGCGGCAACCACTACCACCAAGCCCGAGCAGACCGCAGGCACGGTCGGGCGCGTCATCGCCATCACCGGGCCCGTCGTGGACGTGGAGTTCCCCGCGGGTCAGCTGCCTGCCATCTTCAACGCCGTCCGCATCGACACGCCTGACCGCAGCGTTACCTGCGAGGTCCAGTCGCACCTCGGCAACAACTGGGTCCGCACCGTGGCCATGACCACCACCGATGGCCTGGCCCGCGGCATCGAGGCGGTGGACACTGGTGCGCCCATCAGCGTGCCCGTGGGACCCGAGACGCTGGGCCGTGTCTTCAACGTCCTCGGCGAGGTCATCGACGGCAAGGAGCCCGTCAAGACAGACGTCAGGTACCCCATCCATCGCGCGCCGCCTGCCTTCGAGGACCAGGCCACGGCCACCGAGGTATTCGAGACCGGTATCAAGGTCATCGACCTCATCTGCCCCTTTGCCAAAGGGGGCAAGATCGGCGTCTTCGGTGGCGCCGGGGTGGGTAAGACCGTCATCATCCAGGAGCTCATCCGCAACGTGGCCCAGGAGCACGGCGGCTACTCCGTCTTTGCCGGCGTGGGTGAGCGTTCGCGCGAAGGTAACGACCTCATCGCTGAGATGACCGAATCAGGCGTGATCGAGAAGACCGTCTTCTCTTTCGGTCAGATGAACGAGCCGCCCGGTGCACGCCTGCGCGTGGCCCTGAGCGGCCTGACCATGGCCGAGTTCTTCCGCGACGAAGGCCGCGACGTCCTCCTGTTCATCGACAACATCTTCCGCTTCACGCAGGCCGGCTCGGAGGTTTCCGCACTGCTCGGCCGCATGCCCTCCGCCGTGGGCTACCAGCCCAACCTGGCCACCGAGATGGCGGGGCTGCAAGAGCGCATCACCTCGACCAAGCAGGGTTCCATCACTTCGCTGCAGGCCATCTATGTGCCCGCTGACGACTACACGGACCCCGCGCCGGCGACCACCTTCGGCCATCTCGACTCAACCATCCGTTTGGAGCGCTATCTGACCGAGCTGGGTATCTACCCTGCGGTCGACCCACTGACCTCGACTTCGCGTGTACTCGACCCGCTCATCGTGGGCCAGGAGCACTACGAGGTCGCGCGTGAGGTCCAGCGTGTGCTGCAGCGCTATCGTGACTTGCAGGACATCATCGCCATCCTCGGCATCGACGAGTTGGGCGAAGAGGACAAGGCGCTGGTGGCCCGCGCTCGGCGCCTCCAGCGCTTCATGAGCCAGCCCTTCTTCGTGGCCGCGGTGTTCACCGGACGCGAAGGTGAGTACGTGGCGATCAAGGACACCGTCACTTCCTTCAAGGACATCCTCGAGGGCAAGGCCGACGATCTGCCCGAGCAGGCCTTCTTCCTCGCTGGCACGCTCGACCAGGTCCGCGAGAACGCGGCCAAGCTGGCCGCAGCGTGACCCGCGTGACCGGGCAGACCACGGGCCAGAAGGACTAGCCGATGCCCCTGCTGCTGGAGATCGTCACGCCTGAGCGCCAGGCCTACTCGGACGAGGTGGACGCGGTCTTCTGTCCCGGTGTCGAGGGCGAGTTCGGCGTGCTGCCTCACCACGCGCCGATGCTGTCGATGCTGGGCGTGGGTGAGCTGCGTATCCGCAAGGGCGGCGAGGAAGAGTTCTTCGCCATCGCCGGTGGTTTCGTGCAGGTGCGACCCGACAAGGTCGTGGTCATGGCCGAGCTGGCCGACCTCTCCTCGGAGATCGATCTCGAAGCTGCCGAGGAGGCCCGCTACGACGCGGAGCGGGCCATCGCGGCCGGATTCGACGAGCCGGCCGATCTCGCCCGCGCTCGCGCATCGCTGGGGCATGCGCTCCTGCGCATCCGTGTCGCTGAGCGCCGACATCGCGAGGGTCCGCGTCAGCGACGGTAGCTGTGAGCGCCGAAAGCCGTGATGGCTGAGACTTAACGCCATGGCAGAGACTCGGCCCTTCCACTGGGAGTACCAGGCGCCACCGGTGCCCCGGGAAACGATCCGCATCGAGGGTGGTGTGCCGCTGCGCGGCGAGGTGTCCATCAGTGGCTCCAAGAACGCAGCACTGAAGCTGTTGGCGGCGGCCACGCTGACCGGTGAGCGCTGCCGATTCACCAACGTGCCGGAGATCGCCGACGTAACGCTGATGGCGGAGGTACTGAACGACCTCGGCGTGGTGGTGGACCACCCCGCGCCCAATACCTACGAGGTCTCGGCCGGCGACGTGGACTGGCTCTTCGTGCCACTGGAGGCGGCTGCTCGGATGCGCGCCAGTTTCATCCTGTTGGGTCCGCTCCTGGCGCGCTTCGGTCGCGTCATCATCAGCAATCCCGGCGGCGACCGCATCGGCCGTCGACCGGTCGACCTGCACGTCGAGGCCATGCAAGCGCTGGGTGCGCGCATCGACTACCGCAACGGTTACTACTTCGCCGAGGCTCCCGGTCGCTTGCGCGGGGGCGACGTCACCTTCCCGCACGTCACCGTGATGGGCACGGAGAATGCCATCCTCGCCGCTACCCTCGCCGATGGCCACACCACCATCCGGCCAGCAGCGCGCGAGCCTGAGATCGACGACCTCATCGTCCTCCTGCAGGCCATGGGCGCGGAGGTCGAGCGCACCGCTCCGGATGTCATCGAGGTCGAAGGGCGCCGCCGCCTCCGAGGTGCCACCCACCACGTCGTCGCCGACCGCATCGAGGCCGGCACGTTCGCCGTCGCGGCTGCCATCACCGGCGGCCAGGTCACGCTTTGCGGCGCGCCGTCGGCACACTTGGGTGCCTTTCTCGACGTGCTCGACGAGATCGGCGTCGAGGTCAGCGGGGACGGCGACCGTATCACCGTGCGCGGGGCGGGGCCCGGAACCTACGCCGCCACCGACATCACCACCGCCGCCTACCCCGGCTTGGCGACCGACCTGCAGCCGCCCACCGGTGTGCTGCTGACCCAGGCACGTGGCCGCAGCACCGTCCACGAGACGATCTACGAGGATCGCCTCGAGTGGCTCACCGATCTTGGACTCATGGGCGCGCAGGCTGAGATCCAGGATGACCACCACGCCGTCATCAGCGGCCCGGTGCGGTTGCAGGGGGCAGAGGTCGAAGTCAGTGACCTCCGCGCTGGCGCCTCGCTCATCCTCGGTGCCCTGGCGGCTGAGGGTCAGTCCATCATCCGTGGCGTGCACCACGTTCGTCGTGGCTACGAGGGGATCGAGGGCAAGTTGCTGGACCTGGGTGCCCGCATCGAACCGGATCGAGAGAGATCGTCGGATACGGCATGAAGATCGGGATCGACCTGGGCACGGCCAACGTGCTGGTCTACGTCAAGGGTAGGGGCATCGTCATCCGTGAACCGTCGGTCGTGGCCGTGAGCGAGAGCCACCACATCGTGGCCGTCGGCGAGGAGGCTCGGGAGATGATCGGCCGTACGCCAGACAACATCTCCGCCATCAGGCCCATGAAAGACGGTGTCATCGCCGACTACGTCATCACCGAGGCGATGCTGCGCTACTTCATCCGCAAGGCCGGTCGAACCTTCACCAAGCCCGAGGTGATGGTATGCGTACCATCGGGTGTGACGAGCGTGGAGAAGCGCGCTGTGCGTGATGCCGCGCTGAAGGCCGGGGCCCGCGAGGCTTACCTCATCGAGGAGCCGCTGGCGGCCGCTATCGGCGCCAACGTGCCCATCTCGGGTGCGTCGGGGAACATGATCATCGACATCGGCGGTGGCACCAGTGAGATCGCGGTAGTGGCACTCGGCGGGATCGTGGTCAGTCGTTCCCTGCGGGTCGGCGGCAACCGCTTCGACGAGGCCATCGCCAGCTACATTCGCCGCAAGTACAACCTGATGATCGGCGAACGCACCGCCGAAGAGGTCAAGATCGCCATCGGCACGGCGCTGCCACTGGAGCGTGAGTTGACCCTTGATGTGCGCGGCCGCGACTTGGTGGCCGGCCTGCCGAGGACCATCCCGCTCACCAGTTCCGAGGTCATGGAGGCCATGGAGAAGCCGCTCCAGCAGGTGGTTACCGCCGTGCGGGCGGTGCTCGAGGAGACGCCACCGGAACTGGCCAGCGACATCATCGACAAGGGCATGGTCATGACCGGAGGCGGTTCGTTGCTGCGAAACATGGACCGGCTGCTGACGCAGGTCACGGGCGTACCCTGCCACGTCGCCGAGAACGCCCTCAACTGCGTGGCCTTGGGCACGGGCCTCGCCATGGAGCACTTCGAATTCTTCAAGGCTTCGCTCGTGCAGAAGGTTTGACATGAGTATCCGCGCGGGCGATGTGACCGGTGGGCGCTCCTTCGTCGACCTGCACTCGCATAGCTCGGCCTCGTTCGATTCGCTCTCGGACCCGCGCAAGATGATCGACAAGGCCATCCGCATCGGCCTGACGCATCTGGCCATCACCGACCACGAGCGCATCGACGCCGCCCAGCGCGCCCGCGATCTGGCGCCACCGCAGCTGCAGGTCATCGTGGGCGAGGAGGTTCGCACCGCCGACGGCGACCTGCTCGGGCTCTTCCTTGAGCGCGTCGTGGCCCCGGGGCTTTCTGCAGCCGAGACGGCCGCAGCCATCCACGATCAGGGCGGACTGGTAGGTCTGCCGCATCCCTTTGACGGGTTCCGCAGCTCCGGCGGCAGCAACGCCGGCGAGGCTGAGGACAGGCTGGAGGCGTTGGCCTCTATGGTGGACTACGTGGAAACCCACAACGCGCGCGCCTACCGCGACGCCAACCCCCTCGCCGTTGCCTTCGCGCAGCGCCACGGGTTGCCCGGAGTGGCCTCCTCAGACGCGCACAGCATCACCGAGCTGGGGATCGCCTCCACCATGCTGCCGGGAACCTTCAGCACGGCCGGGGAGCTTCGGGCACTCTTGCCCGCGGCGGAGCTGATGACGGGCCGGGCCTCCTACTACGTGCGGCTGTGGACGCCACTAGCCAAACTCGTCAATCGCCTCCGTGGCAACGGCCGCATCCGCCCGGCCACGAGAGGGGAGGGCAGCGCGTGAACGAGCCGCCTTCCGACCGCGAGGACGGTGAGACCCAGCAGGTCCGCGATCGGACCGAGCCATTCTTGGCGGCGCTCGAGGCCACGCCCGATGTGGGCGATGCGGTCAGGCAGGACCCACTCATCGAAGACGACCTCTCCGAGGGTGCTGTCCCACTCACGCAGCGTCTACGGGACCGCCGCACGCAGGCCTCGATCATCGTCCCCGTCGCGGTACTGCTGCTGTTCGTGCTGGCCCTGCCGGGTTTCGAGCTTGGCACCCTTGTCGACTATGTGCTGGCGGCCGATCCAGCCTGGCTCGTGGCCGCCTTCGTCATCTACTACCTCGGCTTCCCGTTGCGCGGCTATCGCTGGTCCATCCTGCTGCGGGGCATCGGTGCCAAAGTCAGCGTGCGCGACTCGACTGAGATCATCTTCGTCAGCTGGCTCGTCAACAGCGTCGTTCCCGCCAAGCTGGGCGAGGTCTATCGCGCCTGGCTGCTGAAGATCAACTTCCCGGTGTCGCTCTCGGCGACCTTCGGGACCATCTTCATCGAGCGCATCTTCGACATCTTCGCCATCGTCATCCTCGGCCTTGGGGCGGCCTTCTGGTCCTTCAGGTCCGGGATGGACGAAACCGTCCGAACGATCATGTTCATCGGCATCGTCGTCGTCATCGTGCTGGCTGCAGCGTTGCTCACGCTCCGAAACTTCGGGCGCAGGCTGGTCGAGCGCCTACCGCTGCCGGTGAAGGTCAAGGTGCTCTACGAGCGTTTCGAGGAGGGCGTCTTCTCCGCGGATCGCCGGACCCTGCCACTGGTAGCGGTGCTTACGGGGCTCATCTGGACCACCGAGGCGATCCGCCTGCTCTTCGTCGTGGACTCACTCGGCTTCGACATCTCGCTCGGCATCAGTGGCGCCTTCTTCGTGGCCCTGGTGGCCTCACTGCTGACAGCGGTGCCATTCACACCCGCCGGCCTCGGGATCGTGGAGGCCGGGATCGTCGGTATCCTGACCGTCGTCTACCAGGCGGATCCGACCGAAGCCGCCGCCATCGCCCTGGTTGACCGTGCCATCAGCGTGCTCTCGGTCATCCTGCTTGGCTTCATCGCCTACCTGCTCTCGCCCAAGACCAAGGGTGGCCGTCCCGAGCCGATGGCGACACTCCTCTGAACAGGAAACGACCACGGCCTAGCAGGGGCACAGCGCCGGGCAGGCGCGGGCAAGGCCGTGGTCGAGGAACTGTGGCGAAGTGGCCGAAGCGCCGTCGGATCAGTGGTTCTTGCTGGGCTCGGTGCGGGTGGGGATGGAGCGCACCGCTGCCACTGGACGAACTGGCGCATAGCGGCCCGTCTGCCGAACGGAGAGGCGACGCATGCGCAGCGCCAGGTAGTACTCCATCACCTGGCGGACCTGCGGTTCGCTCATGAGGTCGTCGGAGCGGAGCGCGTACTCGACGCGGGCGGTGGGATGTGTGCTCGACGACGAGGTCAGGCCGAAGTACTGCGGGGAATCGGTATCGTCGCGGAGCTCGCGCAGGCCCTTGGCCAGCTTGGTGGCTGTGCCAAGGGAGGGCGTGCGGTCACCCCGGAGCAGCCGCGAGATCGTGGAGTGATCCACGCCGGACTGCTGTGCCAACTGGCGCTGGGACATCTTCTTGGCCTTGAGCTGGGCTCGCAGCCACTCGTTGAAGGCCCGTGGGTTCTGGACGCTCATAGCACCCCGACAGCGTCATCGTCGACACCGGGCCTGTTGCCTCGGTGAGCCACCGTCCGGCGGCAGGGACATCATCGGTGCCAGGAGGCCCCGGAGAATATGGTCCATTGGTACCGGGCACGAGTGGGGAAGGGTCCCCCGCGCCGTCGCTACTCGTCGGTACTGTAGCCCCCACCGATCACGGGCTCGATGAGTCCATAGCGGCCATCGCGGCGCCGATACAGCACCGCGACCTGCTCGTTTTCAGCGTTCACGAAGATGAAGAACGCGTGCCCCAGTTCCTCCATGCGGGCGATCGCGTCCTCTTCGAACATCGGCTCGATGGCGAATCGCTTGATCTTCACCACGCGCGACTCGTCGTCGACGTCATCGATCTCGACGGTGCTTCCTGCTGTGGTGGCGTCGATGTAGCGCTCCTGGGCATGACGGCGTCGGTCACGCGGACGCTCCCGGGCCTCGACCGTGCGTCGCTCCAGCTTGTCGATGACCTCGTCCGCTGCCACCTTGAACGAAGCGGCGGCAGCCACGCTGTGCAGAGACTGGCCTGCGGCCGAGAGCCTCACGTCCACGATGTGGCTATCTGTCGATCTTGGGATTGCCCTCCAGCCGGAGCTCGACCTCGGCTTCGCTGCGGTCGTCGAGCATCCGCTCAAGGCGCTGCATCTTGCGCTCGATGTAGGCACGGTCCTTGTCCGAGACGGTCAGGCTCTTGCCTCTGATCGTGGTTCGCACCCGCTGCACCTCCGCTTTTCGTCGGATTCTAGGCCGCCTGCGGCACGCCTGTACCGTCGGGCCGACGCGTCACGTGCGCATGGCGGCTTCTATCGATCGCGCGCCAACGTGATGGCCGACACTCCCGCCGCCCCCGCCGCTGCGAGGGCGCTGGCGCAGCCGGCCAGGGTTGCGCCAGTAGTCATGATGTCATCGACCAGCAATAGCCATCGCCCACGGATGAAGTCCGCAGCATCCTCTACGGCGACAAACGCCGAGGTCGTATTCTCGGCGCGCTCCTGGAGTCCGAGTGAGTGCTGTGCCAGCGTGCGCTGGCGTCTCTCCAGGCAGCCCCGGACAGGCATCCCAAGGCGTGAGGCGGTCACCTGGGCCAACTCCTCAGCCTGGTCGAAGCCACGCTCGCGTCGGCGCGAGGGATGGACCGGTACCCAGGTGATCAGCTCGGCACCGCGTCCGGCCCGCCGCCAGCGATCGGCCAACGCATCCCCCAGTGGCTCGCCGAGCCGGCGCTCGCCGCGGTACTTGAAGTCGTGTAGCGCCGCCCGTATCGGACCGCTGTACATCGCGCACCACTCCAGCTGCAGGATCCCCCGCGGCATCGCCACCGGCATGCCCAGCGGCACGCCGGGCGGCTCATCGAGGCGCCGCTGCAGCGGCAGCCGACAGCGACCGCAGATGACATCCCCCTCGACCCCGCAGCCGGGGCAGCGGGGTGGCAGCAACAGGTCCAGCAAGAAGCGCATCTGGTCCAGCGTGGGCAGATGCAGATGGCGGGTGATCATCGCGCACCCCATCGCAGCTTATCGGGCCGATGGCACCAACTTCTCGAAGATGACCTGGTCGCCTTCGATCGCGCCGCACCGAGCGATGGAGCCGGCGGGCATCTCGATGACGCCCTCGGCTCCGCGCACCGGCATCACGATGCCGCGCCAGGGAGGCAGGTTCTCGCGGACACGGACCACGGTACGGAGGCCATCATCGTCGCTCTTGCCCACGAAGAGCGCATCGATGGGAAAGCGCATGAACATCATGTGGATGCTCGACGCCGGAAGCCACAAGCCTTCGCTCTCATCCATCGCTCCACGACCCATCAAGCCCATGAAGCGCTGCCTGAATGACTCGCCCAGTACGAGTGGATCACACAGGATGGCGTCGTCGCGCGTGCGGCGCAGGCGCCAGCGTTCTGCGGCCATCGTCGAACGAGCCTAGTTGACGTTGCCCAGGTTCAGCACGATGAGGATCATCGCGGGTCCCAGGATGACGATGAACATCGAGGGGAAGATGCAGCCGACGAGCGGGAAGAGCATCTTGATGGGTGCCTTGGCGGCCATCTCCTCCGCACGCTGGCGCCGGCTCGATGCGCAGCTGTTCCGATTGCACCTCGAGAACGTTCGCGATGGCTACACCCAGCTGCTCGGCCTGGATGATGGCGCCGATGAAGTTGGTCAGGGCCGGCACGTTGGTGCGAGCCACCAGCTCTTTCAACGCATCGCGGCGCGGCTTGCCGATGCGGACCTCGGCGAGGGCACGGCGGAACTCGTCCGCGAGCGGCCCCCCGGTCTTCTCGATGACCTTGCCTAGCGCGGCGTCGAAGCCGAGGCCGGCCTTGACCGAGATGGTGAGCAGGTCGAGTGTGTCCGGGATGGCCAGCAGGATGGCCTTCTGGCGTGCCTTGATGCGTCTCCCCAGCCAGAAGTCGGGCAGGAAGAAACCCATCACCAGGCCTACACCAGCGATGAACAGACCAGAGCTGGCGCCAGACCCAAGCGCGATCGCGAAGAGGAGGAAGGCGAGGCCGCTGGTGACGAGTGCGGTCACCACCTTGAGTCCCATGAAGTCGATCGTGCGCAGCGCGTAGGGGTAGCCAGCCTCGGCAAGCCTGACCTCGGTTCGGCCGACACGGTCGCGCGATGTAAGCCGCGTGCCGACACCCGACAGTCGACGCATCAGCGGCCGCAACGTACGGTCCATGATGGGCTGCTGCAGCTCGATCTCCTCGAGGCTGGTGATGCCCTCGAGCGTGCCAAGATGCGTCAGGCGAGCCTGGACCGGGTCGGATGTCTTGGTGCCCAGCAGGGCCCAGACGATAAGCAGGACGCCGCCGGCAGCCAGCAGTGCCATGAGGAAGGGGAGTCCCATGCGCTAGACCTCGATGTCGACGATACGGCGGATGGCAAGGAACCCGATGCCCATCATCATCGCCGCCCAGCAGCAGGATGATCACGCCCATCGGGATCCCGAAGATGGCCGGGGGGTTGTAGAACATGGGCTCCATGAAGGTGGGCGCGATGACCGTGAGGATGACGACGAGGAAGATGGGCAGGCCGGCGACGACGTAGCCTGACATGCGCTGCTGAGCGGTCAGCGTGCGGATCTCGCCCATGATACGGATGCGCTCTCGGATGGTGAAGGCGATGGAATCGAGGATCTCGGCAAGATTGCCGCCGACCTGGTGCTGGATGGTGATGGCGGTCGTCATCAGCTCGAGGTCCTCGGAGCGGACTCGGCGGACCATGTTGGATAGCGCCTGCTCGAAGGGCAGACCCAGGTTGACCTCGCGGATGACGCGGTTGAATTCGGTAGAGATCGGTGGTTGTGTCTCTCGCACCACCAGCTCGATGGCCTGCAGGAACGACGCCCCAGCGCGAAGGGCGTTGGCGACCAGCGTGATGGTGTCAGCCAGGTGGTCGTTGAACGCCTTCAGTCGTCTGGCCTTGCGCTGGTTGACGTAGAAGCGGGGGACCCACCAGCCCAGGATGCCGGCCACCAGCAACACGAGTGGGTTGCTGAGACCGGGCAGCAGCGTCGCGCCCAGCAGGAAGGCGATGACCGGAGCCCCGATGATGGCGGCCACGCGGATGGCCAGGTACTCTGATGGTCGCAGCTGCAGATCTGCCCGGGCCAGCTCGCGCGCCATGTTGGAACCCCAGTCGCGCTGCGCCACCGCGCGATCGACGCCGGCCGCGGCACGCCCGCTGAAGAGGCGCGAGCGTATGGTGTTGCCCTTGTGCGTGTCGCCATCCCGATTGCGAGCCTCCGTTGCGGCGACCGCAACCTGCTCGATGCGATCGGTTGGCGAGACTCGCCGGCCACCGAAGATGCCGAAGAACAACAGCATGACGGCGGCAGCGGCCATGATGGCGACGAGGACGGCAGGATCCATCGTGACCTCCTAGGACCGATACCCAAAGAGGGCAGGGGGCAAGTTGATGCCCATGACCTCGAACTTCTCGGTGAACTTGGGCCGGATGCCGGTAGGCCGGAGGATGCCCTGGATCTGGCCGTCGACAACACCGGTCTGCTCGAAGGTGAATACCTCCTGCATGACGACGACATCGCCCTCCATGCCCTGGACCTCGGTGATGCTGGTGACCCGTCGGGTACCGTCCTTGAGGCGCGATTGGTGGACGATGAGGTCGACCGCCGAAGCGATCTGCTCACGGATGGCGCGCAGTGGCAGATCCACACCCGCCATCAGCACCATCGTCTCGAGTCGGGAGAGCATGTCGCGAGGACTGTTGCTGTGACCAGTGGACATGGACCCGTCGTGGCCGGTATTCATGGCCTGCAACATGTCCAGGGCCTCGGCGGAGCGGCACTCACCGACGATGATGCGGTCGGGGCGCATGCGCAATGAGTTGCGGACCAGTTCACGGATGGGGATGGCGCCCTTGCCTTCGATGTTGGGCGGGCGGGATTCCAGGGTGATCACGTGCTCCTGGCGAAGCTGCAACTCGGCGGCGTCCTCGATGGTGACGATGCGCTCATCGTTGGGGATGAACGATGAGAGCACATTGAGGGTGGTGGTCTTGCCTGAGCCGGTACCGCCGGAGACGAAGACGTTGAGCCGCGCCTCCACGCAGGCCTTCAGGAAGTCGAACATCTCCGGCGTGGCGGTGCCGAAGCGGATGAGGTCATCCACTGTGAACGGCGAAGCCGCGAACTTGCGGATGGTGATGACCGGGCCCACGAGGCTCAGCGGGGGGATGATGGCGTTGACGCGCGAGCCGTCGGTCAGGCGGGCATCCACCATGGGGCTCGACTCGTCCACGCGGCGACCGATGGGCGCGATGATGCGGTCGATGATGCGCATCACATGGTCATCGTTCTGGAACGAGATGTTGGTCAGTTCCAGGCGACCGGCACGCTCGATGTACACCTGGCGTGGTCCGTTGACCATGACCTCGGTGATGGACTCGTCTCGCAGGAGTGGCTCCATCGGGCCCAGGCCCACGATCTCGTCGGTGATCTGCTCGAGCATGCGGACGCGCTCGGCCCGGGTGAGCGCAAGCCCTTCCTCGTCGAGAGCGACGCTGAAGATCTCCTCGATCTGCCGTCGCACCTCGACCTGGTTGGTGAGGTCGAGCTTGGGGTCAAGATCGGAGATGACGCGCTGCTGGATGCGGTACTTGGTGTCGCGGAACGACTCCCGCACCGGCACCTGGGAGATGACGCGCTGGGGCATGGTTGGAGGCGCCATGCCGGGCTGGCCGGGAGATCGACCGGGCGGCGGCATGCTGCCTGGTGGAGGCGGTGGCCCAGCGGGAACCGTGACAGGCGCGCCCTCGCCGCCGGGCTTGGCGCTCTCGATCCGCTTCAGCAGTGACATCTCGGGTTCTCCCTAGCGAGGATCCATGACGACTTCACCGCCGTCCGAAGAGTAGTGACTTCTTGGCCGGCTCCTTCTCATCCTCGGCATCGGGGGAGCCTTCACCCGAAACGAGTGCGCGTGAGATCTTGAGGATGTCCTCGCTGACCGGAGCCTGGCTGTTGCTCCACACGAAGGGGACGCCCCGGTTGAGGGCGTACACGACCGTGCGGCCGTCAGAGACGACCTGGTGATCGATCTTGCGGCCGACAGAGTTCTCCACGTCGGCGACGCGGATGCCGAAGGCCGAAATCAGCTCGGTTGAGCACGAGTTTCAGTCGCTTTCCGTAGCCAAGCTGTTCAGCCACCTCGAGGAAGAGTCGGATGTTCTTGATGTTGGTGATCTCGAGGGTGAGGATGGTCAGGATCACGTCCGACATATCCAACAGCGCCAGCGATACGTCGTTGAAGTGCGGCCACAGGTCAACGATGGTGAAGTCGTTCGTCTCGCGTAGGTGCCCCATCATGCGACGGATCTGATCGACCGTGATCAGCTCGGCCATCTCAGGGCTGGGCGGCGCCAGCAGGACCTTGATGCCGGTGCTGTGGTTGATGAGCGTGGTATCGACGAGGTCCTCGTCGGTGGCCGAAGGATCGGCGACGACGTCGATGATGGACTTGTTCTTGGGGTTCAGGTTCAGTAACACGCCCACGTCGCCGAACTGGAAGGAGCCGTCCACCAGCGTCACCGTTTGGCGCTGCTCACCAGCCATGGCAACGGCCAGGTTGACTGCCAGCGTGGTCCTGCCAACGCCACCCTTGGGCGCGAAGAGGGTCACGATCTTGCCCTTCTTCGCGCCACTCTCGGGACCGGCAGCACCCGGCGCCGGCATGCATGATGCGTCCGCGCTTGGCCTTTTCGCGGACGTGGACCTGGCGGATCGATGCCGTTAGTTCATCTGAGCTGAACGGCTTGACCAGGAACTCCCGCGCTCCGGCCAGCATCGAGCGGCGGAGGTAGTCAGCCTCGCCCTGGACGCTCATCATGATGATGGAGGTCGCGGGGAACGTGGCCGAGACCCGTTCGGTCGTGGCGATGCCATCCATGCCGGGCATGTTGATGTCCATCAACAGGATGTCCGGTTGGAGCCTGCCGGTGAGGTCGACCGCCTCCTCCCCGGAGGCAGCAGCGCCCACCACTTCGATGTCAGAATTCGAACGACAGCAGCTTGGTGAGGTGCTCTCGTGTCTCGGCGATGTCGTCAACGATGACGACGCGGATCTGTTCGCTCACGCTCGATTCCTCATGGCCGTTAAAGGCAGGCGGCCGTGCCGGGTACTCAAGGGTAGACCGGGAGCTTCGATTCGACCAGTGGGACGGTGAAGTTTCGTCCGAACCGCTCCATGGGCATGCTCACCGGGGGTTGACAACAAGAGCAGGACTCCAACTGATGTGACAAGTGTCACCGGAATCCTATGCACCGCCCCCGGTGTGGGCGATATGACCATAGGGCTATACGGGATAGGAGGCGTGTGGTGGCATTACGACAGCATCGGGTTGTAACTCGCTCGATCCTCCTGACGCTGCCCTCAGTACTGGCGGGCTATCATCTATCGCACACCCCTAGCATCGCCCAGAGGTTCCTCTATGCGCCAGATCCGGCTGCGCAAACTGCGCAGACGGCTGGGTCTCCAGCAGCCGGCGCCGCCCCCGCCGAAGCCGATGGACCCGGCCAGCATCCGCCAGCGCCGCAAGGTCTTCGAAACGCTTCCCGCCCTTCCTGACTGCCCCGATGGCTGGAGCACCGGCGCCCCCGACTTCGTCATCTTCGGCGCGCAGAAGTCCGGCACCACGTGGTGGTTTCGTCTCATCGAGCAGCACCCGGGAGTGGTGCAGCCCAAGAACCAGCGCCCTGAGCTCCATTTCTTCGACCGGCTGTGGGCGGAACCACTCTCGCAGGAGCACATCGATCACTACCATCGCTACTTTCCACGGCCGCTAGGCAAGCTCGTGGGGGAGAAGACACCTGAGTACATGAACTGCGCCTGGGTACCGCCCATGGTCAAGCTGGCCGCGCCCGACGCTCGGGCCATCGTCCTGCTGCGCGATCCCGTCGAGCGCTACATCAGCGGTCTTAGCCACATGGATCGTGGTGGTCTCGTCGATGAAGAGGACGAAGATGGTGCGGTGAGAGTGTTCGGGGACCGGGTGCGCGTGGTCACCGACGCGATCGAGCGAGGCATGTACGCCACCCAGATCGAGTGGCTCATGCGTTCGTACCCGGCTGATCGGCTGCTGGTCTTGCAGTACGAGGCGTGTGCTGCCGATGCCGCCACGATGCTGGCGCGGACCTTTGAGTTCCTGGCCCTGCCGCCTCACCGACTGCCGCCCGATGAGCTCGCCCGGCCGCGCAACAAGGCCAAGTTGGAGAAGGTGTCGGTCCCAGAAGCACAGATCGAGGTGCTGAAGGGCTACTACCGCCCTGAGGTGGAGCGCCTGCGAACCCTGGTGCCCGGCTTCGATCCCTCATTGTGGAAGCACTTCGGCGACCTGGCCTGAGATGGCTGTGTGGCGGAAGCTGGTAGGGTCGCCTAGCGCCTGATCGGGGCCACCAGCTCCATGAGCTGGCCCTCGTCACGGAAGCTCAGCGTGAGTCCCAGGGCGCGAGCGCGGTTGCCGATCTCCAGGACCCGCTGGGATGGCAGGGCACGGGTGGCCCGATCGGCCGCCTGCTCCGCGGAACGCTTTTCCTGCATCATCGCCAGCAGGGCTGGTGGCGTGTCGACGGACCGAGCGGTCGCGGCCTCACTCGACTCCGACTGTCCTTCAGGGTTGATCCGGGGCCAAGTGCCCTCGACGGTCGCGACCAGCTCGCGCTCACCCCAGTCGAGTCGCACCAGCACGGAGGGAGGACCGAGCGCCAGGAAGCCAGCGATCGCCTCGTCGATACTGCGATAGACGGCACTCTCCAGGTCTGGATCGAGGCGCTCCTCGATACCTTGCGAATCGAAGTCGACATTGATGCCGGAGCGACGTCCGCGGTCGCTCGCCGTGCGGCGGATGGTCGGGCCCAGGCCCAGGTCATCGAGGACCATGGGCCGAATCTCGAAGATGAACTCCTTGGTCGTGTCGAGGGCTTGCTGCACCAGCCTGGTGAGCGCCTTGACCTCCTCAGCCAAGCGCGGGTCTTCCTTCTGCATCAGGCGTTCCACGATCTCGGCCTGCAGCCCGATGTTGGCGATCGACTGCGCCGGGCCGTCGTGCAACTGGCGCACGATGTCTCGACGCAGGTCCTCCTGGCTGCGCATGGCCAGGGCCGGTTGATTGAGACCCGGCCCGCCACTATCACCGGCAGCCACCGCCAGCGCCCGCAGGCCCGGGGAGGCGACCGGCGCGGGGCGAGTCGGCGCGCCACCCATGGCCGAGAGGCTGTTGTCGATCTCGACCAGCCGTTGCAGGAAGCGAGCGAGGACGCGTTGTTTGCCCTCGAGCACCTGCCGCTGGGCATCGAAGAGCAACTCGCGGCGGGTCAGCGCCAGCAGTCCGTCGCGCACTTCGGTCAGCTCATCGGGATCGGTTCGATCCGGTAGTCTCCAGACCGGCAAGGCGACTCTCCATCTTCGAGCGACGGCTCTCGTGTCGCTCGATCTCCAGGAGGACCTGCTCCATGAGCATGTCGATCTCGCCGTTCTCGCTCTCGATGCGACCGATGTCCTCTTCGATCTCCTTGCGCAAGCCGGCCAGGCTGACATGACCCAGGTCGACGCCGGGCGCAGCCGAGGGGATGTTGCGATCAGCTGGCGTTTCCCGCGCCGGGTGCGGGCCGCCGGGTTCGGCTGATCGACCGGCACCAGCGGGCGGAGCACCTGCAGCGCGGGGAGGCTCCGGCGCGCTCAATCCTCTGGGGTCCTGATCCAGCCCTGCTTCATGGCGTAGACCACCGCCTGCGTCCGATCGTTGACCGAGAGTTTGCGCAGGATCGAGCTCATGTGGTTCTTGACGGTCTGCTCGCTGATCGAGAGGGCGTATGCAACCTGCTTGTTGGTCATGCCCTTGGCGATGTTGTCGAGGATCTCGACCTCGCGCGGGGAGAGCGGCGCGAAGATGGGAGCGGCCTCCTGCCCGTACACCGCCAGCTCACGGAACTCCTTGAGCACGCGGTTGGCGACCGAGGGGCGCGCAAAGACCTTGTCGTTGATGAGGTACTCGCCCTGGTTGACGCGGCGGATGATGGTCACCAGGTCCTCCGGGCCGATGTCCTTGAGCAGGAACGCAGCCGCGCCCGCCTTGATGGCCTCGAAGAGCTGGTCCTCGTCCTCGGCAGCCGCGAGCGCGATGATGCCGGCGCTTGGCACCTCGCGCTTCACCCGCTGTGTCGTTTCGATGCCACCTGGCGGCGGTAGCGACAGATCCAGCAGCACGATGTCCGGTGTGGTGGCTGCGGCGGCATCGATGGCACTGCGAGAGTCGTCCGCCTCGGCGACGACCTCGAAGTCACTCTCGGCGTCGAGGGTCTGCCGCATTCCCATACGGAACATGGCATGGTCGTCGACGAGCAGGATCTTCACTCGTGCGTTGGGGTCTCTCCGGTCGGGGCCGCCGCGGCGACGATCAGGTCCTGAGTACTCGCCGGGGGTCATTCCACACTCCTCTCCCTGGGGTGAGGCACGCGCCGTAGGGTCGTGTCTGCATCCACCTGGCTGACGATGTCCGCTGGCCTACGGTGGGGGCGCCCCCGAACGCAGGCTTGGTCTATCCGGATTTGTTGGCGCCGCGCACGCAGCATCTGGGCTTCCATGTGGCTCGGAGTATAGGCGTACCCGCTGACTGTTCGGCCATGGACACTCACGAAGATGAGCACTCCTCGGCCAGCCTGAACAGCCAGGCGCGCTGGCTGCCGGTCTCCAGCAACTCCGGGTCGGAGGCGAGACAGGCGCGCCCGGCGGCCTCGAGAAGCGCGTCAGGATAGCGTCCGCGTTCATCGGTCACGACGACCCACGGCGCATCGAAGACCCGACCGAGCTCGACGATAGAGGCGGGTTCCTCGTCCGGCAAGGCGATGGCATGTCGATCGAGCGCCGCGGCGAGCCACACAGGGTGGTCGCTGATGATCGTGTCGGGCAGTGGTTCACCGCTGTCCTCTGCGGCGGCCTTCAACGAGGTTGCAAGGGCCCCGTAGCGCAGCTGCAGGTCGCGCGTCTGCTCGGAATACAGGTGTGCCGTGAATGCTGTGAGCAAGGCGGCCATGCCAACGAGTGCGATAGGTGCAAGGACGATGTTTGACTTCTCCCAACCACGGATCTCAGAGACGCGCGTCATGAGCCTGTCGCCGCCGAGTGCAGCCAGCACGCCCAATCCAACCAGCAGCGGGCCCGATGCATGCATGAACGTGCCCCACAGGGTCGCCACTGGGAACAGCAGCATGGTGCTGGCGAAGGTGAGCGCACCGCTCACGAGGATGGCCATCAGTGCCGTGGGCCGGCGCAATGCGGGCGAGCGCCACAGGCCGGCGAGGCCGGCGAGGCCGGCCAGTCCGACCGGGAAGGCCGGCAGGGCGATGACGTTCAGGAAGCCGTCCCAAGCGGCGGCGACCGGGTTCCACAGCACGGTCGTTAGGCCCTGACCCAGGTATGTCGCCGCGTCGGGGCGATGGCGGAAGGCAAAGATGTCGGTGTTCTCGACAAGGAACATGTTCTCGACAGCTTGGCCCGGGAATGGACTTCCGAGCACCAGCCAGTCGCGCACCAACCAGGGCATCACCACCACGAGGCCACCTGCGAACACCGGCCACAAGTGACCGGCCGTCCGGCGCAGCTGGGTCCCAGGTGGCCCCATCCGCGTCACCCACACCAGCATCAGCACCATCGTCAAGCCTAGCCAGATGACCTCCTGGCGGGAGAGGTAGGCCAGACCCATGAGGAGGCCCAGCCCGAGCCCAGCGAGGCGATGTGGCGTCCCTTCGCCATCAAGCTTGCCGTCCCGGACCCCCATCACCCGCGGGATGAGCAGGCTGCCGCTCAGCACGAATACGGTGAACGGCGCATATGAGTCGGGTATGACCGAAGCCAGCACCAGCGGACTCAGCACCGCGGCCAGGAGGCCGGACGTCAGCGCCACCGCCGGACTCCGGCGAGGGTCGAGCCGTTGCGTTCGTGCGGACTCGCGGCCGACCGCCCAAGCCAGGGGGGCCACGGCCGCTCCCACCACGGCGCCGCCAAGCTGCGCCACCCAGAAGGTCGATCCCAGCACGGACATCGCAGCGGCTGAGATGAACGTGCTCATCGGTAGCCACAGTTCGAACGCCGGCTTGGGGACCTCCAGCGGGGCAGTGGCATAGCTCCACACACCGTTGGACACGAGGCCGCCGCCTGCGAGCAGGTTCTGGGCCACGTCGAGGTAGTAGGCGCTGGGCTCGGTCGCCGGGAAGGTGATCTCGACGCGCCACGATGAGCCGGATGGCCAATGCCAGCAAGTAGAGCGACAGGGGGACGGCCAGCTTCATGTGCCGCATCGCGTGTCGTCACCTGACAGACAGACCGCGTAGAGTGCAGCCCGCGGCAGCGGCGATCCATCGTCCGCCGGACCGGCATCATCCCCCGGCAGGGGCGGTACCAGCACGAGCGGTTCCGATAGCCATGGCGGGCGCTCCTCGCCCGCCAGCAGCGGTCGAAGTGCGGACGTGATGTGATCGCCCTCGAGCGCAAGCCAGCGGACACCGTATAGCCGCAGCGCTTGTTCCACCGTGGGCAGCGGGTCATCCGGGGTCACGACCCCAGCCCAGTCACCGCGGTATCGGTAGGCGCCAGCGTCGGGGCTCATCAACACATCGCCGGCATCAGCCACCTCTGCCAGCTTCGCCAACACCGCCACACGCGCGTCCCGCTCGCGTTGCCAGGCACCGACCGTCGACAGCGTGGCCAAGACCGACGCGATGGCGATGACCCCCACCAGCATCAAGCCGAAGTTACGGCTGGCACGTGGACCGTCCCAGGAGTGACGGTGTGAAGCGATCCAGTCGACGAGCGCGGCCAGCCCCAGCATCACCAGCAGGTAAGCGTGTGGCAGTAGTGCCACGGCCGAGTGGATGAACGTCCCGAAGGGCACATGGACGGCAGAAACCAGCGCGGTGAAGAGGAACAGGGCGAGTGCGTAGATGAACCAGGGTGCGAAGTCGCGGCTGCGGCGGCTGGCCCACGAGCCGATGAGCAGGAACGGCAGCAGTAGCACCAGCAGCGGCAGGGCCACGAAGATCCTCACGGCATCCCAGAGCCCGCGGAGGCGACTCTCTACCACCGCGCCGATCCCTTGCGACAGGAACGATTCCCACGTCGTCTCGGTGGTCACGCTGTAGAGCTCCCGGTACTCGCGGATGAAGAGGATCCGTCCGCCGACCGAGGAAGGAGAGATGGAGCCGAAGACGTCCATCTGGCGCCAAAGCCACGGCGCCGTCACCAGCACGAAACCTCCCGCGCAGAGGAGCGCCGGCCACCAGCCGATGCGTGACCCACGGGGTCGCCGCGCGATGTCGTAGAGGAAGGCGAGCGCGAAGGGAATACCCAGCAGCACACCATCGTTGCGCGACAGGAAGGCGAGGCCCACCACGACTCCGCCGGCCGCGAATGAGCGCCGGCCACCTTGCAGTCCGCGCCCGCACAGCCATAGGGCCAGGGCTCCCAGGAACATGAAGAGGGCGAAGTTGTCAGGTTGTCCGAGGAAGGGCGCGAGGCCAGCGGGCAGCGCTACTAACAGTCCGGCTGCAGCTGCCTGCCAAGAGGGCATGCCCGCGTCACGCCCGATGAACCAGGTGAGTGGCGCCACGGCGGCTGCGACCAACCAGAACGGCAACCCGGAGGCCACGCTCGTGGGTCCCAGCACCCAGATGAAGGGCACCTGTACGAGGGCGGCCAGCGGCATCCAGTGTGCATTGGAAGGGATGGGCAGGACGCCCGCATCGGGCAGTCTGCCGCCGACCTCGACGAAGTTCCAGATGTAGTCAACCGAGAAGCCCCCACCGGCGGCGAGCTCCCTGGCCACGTTGGCGTAGTAGTAGGCGTCGGGGTAGGCGGGCTCAGCGAAGAGTGCCGCGGTGAGTACGCGCGCGCCGAGGGCGACCACGAAAAGGAGAAGAGGGATCGCCATGTCGGGCCCAGACTAGCAACCGACGCCGACGCTCCCTGGGAGTACGAATGGGCCATCCCCACTGGTCCTCGTGGTCGAAAGCGGTGCCATTCGGTGCACTCGTCATAGGACCACGGAGCCATGAGGACGACTGGACACGAACGCTAGCCTCTTCGGGTGACCTTCAGCGAGCGGGTGCATCCGGGCCTCAGCATCGTGTTACCCGCGTACAACGAATCCGAGCGCATCGAGCCTGCGCTCGATGAGCTCTTCGGCTGGCTGCTTCGTGGCGGTCCGCCTCGCAGACAGGGTCGCTCATCGGACGAGATCGGCACGTGGGAGGTCCTGGTCGTCGACGACGGCTCCGAGGACGCCACCGTGGACATCGTGGAGGCTCGGCCGGAAGCCCAGCCGGGCGTTGATGGATCTCTCCCCGCATTGCGTGTCCTGCGCCGCCCTCACGCCGGCAAAGGCGCCGCAGTGACGGCCGGCGTCCTCGCCGCCAAAGGGGACCTCATCATCTTTACCGATGCAGACATGGCCACGCCGCCTGACCAGATCCCACGACTGACCCAGGCACTGGCTACTTACGACCTTGCGCTTGGCAGCCGCATCCAAGCTGATGGCAGCGACCGCCGGGCCAGCCAGCCGACCTACCGGCGCCTGCTGGGCCGTCTGTACCGATCACTGGCCGGCTTCTGGGTCACCGCTGATGTGCCCGACACGCAGTGCGGCTTCAAGGGTTTCCGGCGTACAGCCGGTCAGGACATCTTTGGGCGCCTCAAGACCGACGGGATCGTCTTCGATGCCGAAGTCATCTACCTCGGCCGTCGACTCGGCTACCGCTACGCGGTCGTACCCGTCATGTGGAACGACATCCACGGGTCGCGGATGCGTGTACGACCACGTCTGGCGTTGAGCGTGTTGTGGGATCTGTTCCGCATCCCCATCATCCACCGCGGCGCGGCAGCGCCGGAGGCCGCAGCGCGCTCAGGCGACCCAGGCTGACCGACATGGCGCGGCCGACGAGCCGTCGCGACTAGGAGCCGACCACGCTCCAGTATCGTTCTGCCGCGCCGGTGCCGACCCCACCAGCCTCGGCCACACGGGCGGCATACGCGGTGACGGCGTCGAGCATCCCCTGCTCGCCTTCGAACAGCCGCTGAACTTGGCCAGCGTACATCTTCAGCCCTGCGTTCTTGCGCTCGAGTTGGTCGCTGATATCCGCGTATCGCGCCTCCAGGGCGAGCCCGGCGGGAACGTCGACATCCTGGTCGGCGAGGTCCGCCAGCCCGGAGAAGCCGCCCCACCAGGCGTAGGGAAAGTCTTCGTAGAAGGAAAGCCGGCCGGTCATGCTCGGCGCCGGCATCACCCATGCCGGCGTCTCGGCCAGCATCGCCAGTCCCGCCTCTCGGCACAGTCGATGATCCACGTGTCCACCTACGCCCAGCGGGAAGTACACCTGCTGCGGCTCCAGGCGCAGGATCTCCCTCCGCAGGATGTCGATCGGTGGCTCGTCACCCTCGAGCGGTCGGCCCAATAGCGCTTCTTCGCTCTCATAGCCGCGGTAGGTGGCATCGGGCAGGTCGAGATCGACGATGGCCGCCTCGATGAAGTAGGCCCAGCGCTCGTCCTCTGCCTTACGCATCGTGATGGGATCAGCCATGGCCAGGTCGTAGCGCGTCAGCGTACCTTGGCCGGGCACGTCGTCCGGCAGGGGCCGGTCGTCGTGGGCCTCGTTGGTCACGTTCGCGCTGCGCGACCAGGCGGCCCGCTGCCAGAACTGACGGGCCTGCGTGTTGGCCCGATCCTGGGTCGCGTCGATGCGCGCAGGGTCGGCCTGCCACGGGGCGCCGGCGTCGGCGGAGGTCGGCACCGGGTGCTCCGCCGCGATGTTGGTGCGATCGAAGGCCTGAGTGTTGGGCGCCAGTGACTTGGTGCCGAAACCCAGCGCTTCGCGCTGCCGATCGGCGAAATCGGCGTCGCCTCCGGAGCCGCCGGAATAGACGGTCAGGATCGTGACCGACTGTCCAAGCTCACGCAGGCTGGCGACAAGACCACCGCAGGAGAGGGCGACATCGTCGGGGTGGGGGGCAACGAAGACGTGTGTCATCGCGGGCGAGGATAGCACCGGCCCGCGGGGCCGATCAGCCGGGATGGCCGTGAGCGCCCACCAGTGGGACGAAGACACAATCATCCGCGGTGGAGACGGTCGTTCGACGGCCACGCCGCCACACCACCGTCAGCCGCTGTGCGCCGCGTGATCCCACCGGGATCACCAGACGAGCGCCGTCAGCCAGCTGCTCGACCAGCGGCGCGGGAACCTCTGGGCTTGCCGCGGCGACTACGATGCCGGCATAAGGTGCAGCCGCAGGGTATCCGGCACTGCCGTCACCGACCAGCACGTCGACCTCGTAGCCGAGGTCCGCAAGCCGCTCGCGGGCAGACCTGGCCAAGTCCGGGTCGCGCTCGACCGAGATGACTCGTGCTCCACATTGCGCCAACACCGCCGCTTGATAGCCCGAGCCTGTTCCCACATCCAGGATCGGTGGCGGGGAGCCGCCCCATGGCCATCCGCGCTCGGACAGATCCAGCAACGAGGTCATGCGGCCCACGATGTACGGCTGCGAGATGGTCTGGCCATGCCCGATGGACATGGCTCCATCGGCATAGGCGTCCTGCTGCTGCGCTTCGGGGACGAACTTCTCACGCGGCACCAATGCCATCGCCGCCAGCGTTGGCCGGTCGTGGATCCCGCGAGCCTCCAGCTGGTCACGCACCATGGCGGCACGCTCGGCCGCGAATGGGTCGACCAGGTGCGGCCCGCCGCCCTGCAGGTTCACCCCATCTTGTCAGCCCGCTGGGCTCGCAACGGGCTCCTGGCTCGCCGCCAGTGGGGCACTGGGCTCGGGGGTGGGCTGAGGCGGTGAGGTCTCGGAAGGTCGAGCGGTCGCTTCGGCCGTGGGCTCTGCGATGGGGACGGTCGCTTCGGGGGTGGCGCTCGGCAGCTCGCTCGCTGCGGGCTCGGGTGTCACTGACGTGCTGGGCCCCGGTGTCACGACCAGACTGGGCTCAGGTGTCACCGACGCGCTGGGCTCAGGTGTCACGACCAGACTGGGCTCCGGCGATGGGCTGGCGTCCCCGGAGTCCAGCAGGCCATCGAATAGGCCGCCGCCACCGAAGAAGATGGCCCAAGCGAAGATCAGGGCGAAGACCGCCACGATGATGGCGATCCACCACTTGCTCACCGGGTCATCGATGTAGGGCAGCTCCTCGTGGGTCTCGACGCTGGTCCCGCCTCCAGGCTTGGAGGCGGTCTTGAGCGGCGGCGTCTTCTTGACTGGCTCGACCGGAGACTTGTCCTCGGGTATGGCGTCTTCAGGCTTGTTCTGGTCGGTCATGCAGCGGAGCTCTCCCTAGTCCTTGGCGTTGCCTCGATTATCGCGGGCGCAAGCGCGTCTTGCCGAAGCGATCTGCGTGGTGTCGACCGAGCCCGGCCTCAGGCGTCACGCACCGCAGGCAGCCAAGCCGCGATGCCCGCGGACACCACCGTCAGCACGCCGGTCGCGGCGATGATCATGCCGGCGTCGATCTGGTCGGCGAGCCCGGCGCTCACAGCCATGGCACCGGTCAGCGCACCCATGACGATGCTCGACCGGATGGCGACCACCCGGCCCATCATCCCCGGAGGCGTCCGCTCTGCGA
This sequence comes from uncultured Chloroflexia bacterium, assembly GCA_963724095.1. Classification (GTDB taxonomy): domain Bacteria; phylum Chloroflexota; class Limnocylindria; order Limnocylindrales; family CSP1-4; genus JAFMJV01. The sequence goes on along the minus strand of CAVRTH010000019.1, from coordinate 376,740 downwards.
ACAACGTCTGGCTGGGGATGACGTAGACCAGGTTGAAGATGCCGATGACGACCGCAGCCGCGACGGCCAGCAACTCGTTGGACGCGAGCCCGAAGGCGATGGTGGCCAGGCCCATGACGGCGAAACCGGTGATCACCAACCAGCCCTTGTGCAGGCGCGCACCCATGGCGCCGACCACGAAGCCGCCAACGAGGTTGCCCACGCCGATGGCAGCCTCGATGACCGCGTAGCTCTCTGGATAGGGGATCACTTCGCCATCGAGTGACCGCTGCGCATAGACCACCGTCAGTGCCAGCGTGGCACCCACCGAGAGTTGGGCTACTACGCTTACCAGCGTGTTCTGGAACAGCGCAGCCTCTCCACGCAGGAAGCGCCAGCCATCACGCAACTCGGCCACGAATCCGGCGACCGCGCCGGCCACACGCACTCCAGTCTCGCGGGCCACTGGTGGAATCACGAGGCCGAACAGCAGCACTGCGCTGATGACATACGTGACCGCATCGACCCAGAAGGCCAGGGCAAGGTTGGTTCCCAGGAACGCCACGAATACGCCGGCTATCGGATAGCCGGCGATGTCGGCCATCGTCTCCCCCGTCCAGATAGCGCCATTCGCCGGCGTCAGATCGTCGCGACGCACGATGCGTGGGATGATCGCGGCCTTGGCCGGTCGGAAGAACAGACTGATGGTGGTGATGATGAAGACGAGCGGGTAGATGAGCCAAACGCTCGCCGCGGCTGCGAACGGCAGGGTCAGCACGAGCCCGGCACGCAGGAGGTCAGTCGTGATCATCACTCGCTTCTGATCCCAGCGGTCCACGAAGGTGCCCGCGATGGGTCCTAGCAGCAGGTTCGGCAGCGTGGCCGCCAGGAAGACGAGCCCGGTCTGCATCGCGGAGCCGGTCAGTGCTAGCACCATCACTCCCAGCGCGATCTGGTGCAGTCGGTCCCCGAACAGGCTGATCGTCCCGGCCAGCCAGAAGGCGGAGAAGCGCGCGTCCTTGGCCAGGCGAACGTAGGGATGCTCGCGGATCCGTTGGCCCAGGCTGGGGGCAGGCAGTGGTGGTACTGCCACCCCGGGGCCGACGGAGACCGGTGGTCTGGCTGTGCTGAGGCCGGGGCCCATACCCGAACCCAGAACCACCGGGCGGTCAAGGCCAGCTCGCTCGGTCTCACGCCTGGTCGGGTCTTCGGCCCGAGGTTTGGCACTCCAGAACGACACGACGCCCGAGTCAGGGTCGGACGATCCGCGCGCGATAGCTGAGAAGAGGAACCAGGCGATGCCGGCTGCCAGGAGCACATCCCCCAGGCTGATGACGTTGGCCAGGACCGGGACCGGGAGGGGAAGGATGTCGCCGAGTGGCCCGCCGGCCAGCAGGAACCTCCAGCCCAATTCGATCGGCAGCATGACGTGGAAGGTGGGAGACAGGTCCGCAGCCGTGAGACCGGCCATCTCCACCGCAGGTAGGTACACCGGCATGTAGCCCGCATTGACCAAGATGGCCAGGCCGTTCGCTGCCACACCCACCATCGCCAGCAGCAGGCCTGCCTGTGAGCGGTTGAGCCACAGTGCTACCACCAGTAGCCCAAAGGACAGGGCGAACAGGGGCAGCCGGAGTTGGTCCACGACGTCTACGCCTTGGTCGATCAACCACTGTGTGATTACTCGTATGGCCAGTCCGGCCACGATCAGCGCGCCGAAGCGCAACTGGGCCGAGAGAAGGTTGCTGAGCCGACCGCCCGCGACTAGGCCCGCGATGACGCCGAGGATGATTCCGAGCAGCAACATCAGGTCGCGTCCGGGGACTCGATCGGCGCCGGGCTGTGCCTGGTCAGCGGATCGCGGGGGCAGTCCCGCCATGTGCTCGGAGCGCCCTGACTAGGTGTCGGCCGCAGCTGAGCTCGTAGGCAGTGCGCCCTTGGCTCGCGACGCCGCAACCTGGCCGAGTGTCGGCACCGGGGCGAGCCGCACCTCGGGCTCACCGGGTTCGTCGTGATCCTCTGTCGGCTGCATTGCGGTCTTGGTGCGCGCGAAGGCCTTCACCACCTCGGGGTCGAATTGGATGCCGGCGTACCGGTTCAGCTCTTCGATCGCCTCAGTCGTGCTGAGTGGGACTGGCCGGTAGGGTCGCGAGGCCGTCATGGCCTCGAACGCGTCGGCGACGTGGAGGACGCGCGCCAGAAGCGGGATCTCCTCGCCGATGAGACGGTCAGGATAGCCCGAGCCGTTGAACCACTCGTGGTGGTGGCGGATGAGCGGGCGTTCGGCGGCCAATTGGTCGACGTCCTTCAGGTATCTCCTCGCCCTTGACCGGGTGCTCGTTCATCAGCATCCGTTCCTCGCGGGTCAGTTTCTCGGGCTTCAGGAGGACGGCATCGCGAATGCCGATCTTGCCGATGTCGTGGAGGAGTCCTGCCCATTCCAACTGTTCGAGTTCGGCTTCGGTCAGGTTCATCGCCTGGCCGATCTCGACGGCGATGCCCGAGACGTGCTCTGAGTGTTTCTTGGTGCTGGGGTCTCGCGCATCGATGGCCGACGCCAGGGCGCGAACGGTCTGCGTGAACATGTCACGGACATCGACGACTGCCTTGAAGGCCGAACGTGTGGTGTAGAGCGGCACAGCGAACGCGAACGCCACGAAGGGGCCAACGTACAGGTACGCCAGCGCCATCAACCATGCCATCGGCGTGAGCCCCACCATCGTCAAGCCGAACGACTGCGATGTCACCGGCGACTACCGCCCTTGATAGCGCCGTTCCTCTCGCAGGGCGACGGCCAAAGAGGACATCGCTGTGCTACAACGAGGACATATAACACGCCGGCCATGATGCCGCCGAAGAGGCCCACGACCGCGTCGACCGAGACCCCGTCGAGCAGTCGAGGCGACGCCCGTGCCTGCGCCCTTCGAGTCACTGCCAAGTAGGCGAATCCGGAAAGCACGGCCGCGAACGACGGGAATGAGTGGTTGTAGACCACGCCATACCATGGCACCTGTCCGCGTAACTCGCGCACTTCCAGATGTCCCGACAACGGCTACGACTGCCGCCGCTGTTGGGCCTCCGAGAATGCCCGCAGCGATGATCGGGGCCGCCGCGACGCTCACCACGTAGCCTCGAGGCACGTGTACTGGAGAAGCGGACGCGACCCGAGCGCAACGAGAATCCAGAAAGCGAGCGCGACATCGATCACCAAAGACTGGCCCATCGAATTCATGATGGGCCATTGCACAGGCCACAAACTCAATTGCCGAGCAGCGCGAACGCCGCCACAGGGACGGCAATCAGGACAATCCGAAGTCTTTCGACAAGGCGCGCGACTCCTGGAATGCCAGCAGGGAGGACGCCAGTATCGCGATTGATACGGCCTACTCCCCATCCAACATTCGTACTGGGAGTGCGCTAGCCCTTTCAGATTGGCCTGATGCCCGCGCTGCCCGCGATTATAGTGTCGCGATTAGGAGTGTCGAAAGCAGCGTGAGCCTCGACAGCACGGTGCGAGGCATTTCGGCTACCAGGGCTTGACGGTGGCGTTGGGATCCATGTCATACCCCTTCTCTGTCCGCGACGCGGTGATTGCCACCTCAGGATGATTGGGGAGCGCCCACTCGGTGAGTGCCTCGAAGGTCCCCTCTCTCGAGCCCTCCGAAGCGGCGCACGGTGCACGCTCCGTGGTCGGTGCTCTAGCCAACGGCTATTGCGCTGCCGACATTAGGTACGGGGTAGTCAGGGCCCTATAAGTACTAGTACCTAGGGTTACCCATTCATCGCTCGACGCTCTTGACCACTTCTTCGTACGAACGCGCTGGCAGGCCAAAGTCACGTTCATAAGCTGCGGCCATGCTGCGATAGTGCATGTGGGCAGCATCTGTTGCCCCGGTCGCAGCCAGGCACGCAACGAGTGTTGCTCGCAGATCGAACGCTGCGGGGTCAAGCGTGACAACTGGGACAAGGACCTCCACCACCTCGGCGTAGCGGCCCTCGCTGATGAGTGCTTGGGCTGTCATGTGAGCGAGCCGAAGGAATGCTCCGTGAAGGTGAACTCGCCAGTCTTCTGTCCATTCCTCGTACTCGAACTCGGGCGCGAAGCCACCCTTGTAGAGCCGCAACATCTCGGGACCGCGTGTGAGAGCTGTCCCACTCCCAAGGATATCGGCAACCTGCCGCGCGAAAGCCACGCTGTCGATCTGAAACAGATCTCGGTCTAGGTAGACCAGCTCAGACTCGACCCGGATGTAGTCTGCTGTCGACCCATCCTCGTACCAGGGTTCAAGGTCTCGGCGAAGGAAGAAGAGTGTCTGGTGGAGACTGTTCATCGCCGATTTCGGGCTCTGGTCCGGCCAGAGACTGTCCATTACCTGTTCACGGGTCGCTGCCAGGTCTGGGCGGGTGACGAGGTACAGCAGGAGGGAGGCCGGCTTGCGTCGAGTCTCGGTGAGGGTCACGAGACGGGTGCCGATTTCGTAGCTCGTGAGCCCCAGATCGATGAACGCGCACAGTGGGGCTCACCCGCCGGATGAGTTGCGTCGCGAGGCCCTTTCGCTTGGCCCGTCCCTCGGATGCCCGGTCAAATCGTCGGAGCAGGTCTGCGTCCTCGACGGTCCCAAAGCGCGCGACCAGCGACGCCGCTGCGCTTGCGTCCTCGCTCCTCTTGTCCTGCACCTGGCGTCGCAGCGCGGAGACCCATCGAGAAGGCTCCCGCAGGATGGAACGCTCCAGAGCCTCGGGAATGGGGACAAGCGTGCCGATGGTGGTGGCGATGGCGTCCGCCAGCTCGAGAACCGCTAGCGCAGAACTCCCCTCGGCCTCAGATATCAAGTGGGCAAGCAACTCTCCGTCCCGACGGACGATGGCCTCGAGGATTCGCGCGCGGGCCATCCACCGCCATGCGTTCTGGCGTGAAGCAGTCTCCAGCGCACGTCTGACCAGTTCCGGGGCCTCTTCATTGCGGACGACCACCGCAATCGTCGCGGCGAGGACGGAATAGCGCGACTTTGAGTCGATATCGTGCGCGCCGGAGTCCTGGAAGCCATTGAGCAACGACGGCGCGGAGTGGTGTTGTACCTCCGACAGCTGCAGCGCTGTCGTTGCGTGGAGCCCCAAAGCCCTGGACGGTAGATCGTTGGCCCACGGTGCGTCTCCGCGTTCAAAGGATGCCACGAAGGTCTTCGCACGCATGGTGCGTCCGCACACAGCGTGAATGTATGCTGCCTCAGCAATCGCGTCCGCCGTTGCGCCTGGCGCGGTTGCGCACGCAGCCGCGGCCCGGAGTCCCTCCTCGAGTTGTCCCTGCTCCGCCGTCGCAGCAGCGGCAATCGAACGGGTCGACAACCGGATTCCGCCCCCCTCATCTGTCTGTTCCAGTTGCCCAAGTGCTTCGCAGGCGAGTTCCCTCGCTTGCTCGTAGTTGCCACGCGCTAGCTCGGCGTTCGCTAGGTTGTGCAGCGTTACGCCAGCAAAGTAGTGGAGGCCGGCACGGCGTTGGTCGACCGCCAAGCGGCGGAGCATCTGCACAGCGTCGGTGATACAGCCCCCAGCGCTCGCGCGCAGGATCTGTCGCCACGAGAGGGAGACCTCGCGGAGCGCGGACGGTACAGACTCGTCGGCGGCCACCGCATCGACCTCTTCGGCGACCCTGACGCCGTCCCCGTTCATATGGTGGATGGCGGCACACGTAAGGCCGACAAGTGCCCGTTCCTCTGGCGTGAGGGTCCCGCGGTCGATGCTGGAGAGGAGGGCGAGCGCGTCGTCAGGGAATCCATCGCTGACGAGGGCTCTTGCTCGGATGACCTTCACCGCCGCTGGGGGTGGTGTATCCGGCATCAGGTCCACGATCTCGACGGCAGCGCCCCATGCTCCGCTGCCGAGGGCATCGCTGGCCGCCGAGCTCAAGACGCGCAAGCCATCCGCGGGCATCTTCGCGAGGGCGAAGTGCCTGGCCGAGACCAGCCAGTCAGTCGGCTCGGCTTCCGCAGCGATGGCGCCATGCATCGCACGGATCTTGATGGCCGACGCCTCCCGCTCGAGGTGAAGCTGCAGGAACTCGCGGAACAGCGGGTGGATGCGGCGCCCGGTATTCCTTGCTCCTGTCTGGGTGCCTAGGAGTCCGAGGGCCTCGGCATCATCCAGCGCGGTCTCGACGGCTGGAGCATCTGGAACCTCTTCCGCCACGGACAAGGCCGCCGACACGAGCTCGGGCCGCACACGGTCGATCAGAGAGGCGTGCATGAGGACCCGCTGTGTCGAGGGCGACAGTCGTGTGAGAACCTCTTCAGCGAGGAAGTCGTAGATGGGGCCGCTCGCTCCGCTGAGGGCGTCGATGAAGGTTGAGACCTCATCAGGCTGTGTTACGGAGATCGAGGCAGCGACCAATCGAAGACTCGCGGCCCACCCCTCGGTGCGTTCCGCCACGATCGTGCAGGCAGCGTCGTCCAGTGGCTGCCCATAGACCACCGAGAACAGGTCCTCGATCTCCGAACGCGTGAAGCGCAGGTCGTCGATCGTGAGTTGCGCCACGCGGCCCTGAGCCAGCCAGCGCCCAAGTGCCAGGTTCGGCCGACCTCTGCCACAGAGGATGATGTACATGCCCTCCGGCGCGCGTTCCAGCACCCGGCTCAGGATCATGCGGACATCCTCGGAGGCCTCGACGAAGTGATAGTCGTCGAGGATCACCGCGATCCTGCCCGCATCGATGAGGCTGAGATCAGAGAGGAACTGCGCCAGCACGACCTCGCGTGACGGACCCATGGCGGCAACGTGTCGCAGTAGCGCCTCCGTCGATGAGCCAAAGCCCGGGATGATCTCGCGCAGTGCGGCGACCATATGGCTGAGGAAGGTGATCCAGTCGCCGTCGGACGTCTCCATCCGATACCAGGCGCACCTATCGGCGGATTGGAGAGCGAACTCGTTGAGCAGGGTCGACTTGCCGTAGCCAGCCTCCGCCGATACGAGGATCAGGCGCGCATTGCTCTGGCGACCGAACCATTCCACCAGTCGTGGCCGCGCCAGCACCGAGCGCGCCGGCGTGGCCGGACTCGATCTTGCTGGCGATGATGGTTAGCCCAGACGGGTCAGGCCCGACATCTGGCGCGATCGACTGGGCGCCGTCGGTGCGGTTCGTGGTCACCTGCGATGTGGGCATGGACGCATCATGAGGATGCGTTCTAGCCGCGCACTTAGTCCGGTGTGGATAAGTCTGGTCAGGAGCCCTCGTACTCGAAGAAGATCTTCAACTCCACTTCGAACTTGGTGATGCGCCCGTCCTTGACTTGCGCGGCGTGTCGCACCACTTCCACCTGACGGATGTTGCGGACGGTGTGGGATGCGCGGGACACGGCGTCTGCGGCAGCGGCGCTCCACGACTCGGGGCTGCTGCCCACCATCTCCCGAATGATGATGACGCCCATGACACTCCTCTCCTTGGACTCGTCCCGACCAGCAGCCACGAGTGTAGGCGCCTAGCCGTACGCGCTTTCAACGTAGTGGTCTTCTTCAGCGTAGGAGACGAAACGGGTCTGGCGCTTCTTGAACCATAGCTTCGTCTCACCGGTGGGTCCGTTGCGGTGCTTGGCGAGCCTGAGATTGATGACCTCACCGTCCTGCTCGTGGTCATCCGCGCCACGCTCCTTGTCACGCCACAGGAACATGACCATGTCAGCGTCCTGTTCCAAAGCACCCGACTCGCGCAAGTCCGACAAGCGCGGCTCACCCTTATCACCGCGATTCTCCGTTTGGCGCGACAGCTGCGAGAGCGCGACGAGAGGCACCTTCAGCTCACGTGCCAGGGCCTTGAGGCTACGAGAGATGTCACTGACTTCCTGCACGCGGTTGGCATCGCGCGAGGTGACGCTCGACTGCATGAGCTGCAGGTAGTCGACAAGGATGAGGTCCAGGCCTGATTCGGCCTGAAGTCGACGGGCTTTGGTCCTCAGCTCCATGGCGCTGATGTTGGGTGTGTCGTCGATGAAGATCGGTGCTTCTGCCAGCTTGTTCATGGCCGGCGCCAGGCGCGTGAAGTCCATCTCCTCGAGGAACCCGGTGCGGAGACGCTGCGAATCGATGTTAGCGACCGATGAGAGCAGGCGTAGTACGAGCTGTTCCTTGCTCATCTCCAGACTGAAGACGCCGACGACCTTGCCCTCGTTGACGGCGGCGTGCTCGGCGAAGTTCAGCGCCAGACTGGTCTTGCCGATGGATGGACGGGCGGCAACGAGCACCAAGTCTGACTTCTGCAGGCCCGTGGTCAGCGTGTCAAGGTCCGCGAACCCGGTGCGGATGCCGCTGATCTCGCCCTTGTGCTGGTGGAGGTAGTCGAGTCGGTCGTACGCACTGTGGAGCAGAGACTTCAGCGGGGCGAAACCGGATTCGACGCGTTTCTCGCTGACCGCGAACAGCTCGGACTCGGCGCGGTCGATGACCTCACCGATGTCACCGTCCTCCTGGTAGCCCAGGCCGGCGATCTTGCCGGCGGCGCTGATGAGGTTTCGCAACACACTCTTGCGCTCGACGATCCGCGCGTAGTGGACGGCATTGACTGCCGTTGGCGTGAGGTTGATGAGGCTGGTCAGGTAGGCGGAACCGCCGACCTCGTCCAGTCGGCCCTGTCGCTCCAGGACCTCACTGACGGTGACGATGTCCACGGGCTCACGGCGTTCGTACAGCTCGATCACAGCACCGTAGATGGTGCCGTGATGCTGGCGGTAGAAGTCATCTGGCTGCAGGAGTTCTGCGACCTCGATGACTGCGTCCTTGTCGATGAGCAGCGCGCCTAGCACCGACTGCTCGGCTTCGACGGACTGCGGCGGCAAACGATCGATGGACACGCGGAGGCTCCAGGAATGGCTGAAGGTCAGTGGATCGGGTGAGGCGTAACCTGATGTTCGCCGTTCTCGAGTCGTTCACGCAAGGCGCATCTCCACGAACAAGTCCTCGACTCTCCACCGATCTTGTGGATAACCCGTGGACAAGTGCCTCAATCCGTACGAGAACGGTCTAGTCGACTCGCCGGATGACCCCGACGAGCTTGCCCTGGATGTGCACGTCGTCATAGAACTGTGGCTCGTAGTGGTCATTCGCCGGCTGCAGACGGATGCGGTTCCGCTCCTTGAAGAAACGCTTGAGTGTCACCGCGTTCTCCTCCACCTGTGCGACGACGATGTCACCATCATGCGCTGTCTGTTGTTCGCGGATGACCACGAGGTCTCCATCCATGATGTGGGCGTCCACCATGGAGTCGCCGCGGACGCGCAGCACATAAGTGCCGGCGCTTGTGTTGATGACGTCCGGGACGTTGATGGTCTCGCTGGCGTCCTGATAAGCCTCGATGGGACCACCTGCGGCGATCTCGCCGATGACGGGAATGGCGCGGGCAGCGTGTTCCGCACCGGTGGCGAGGACATCGCTGCTGGCGCCACCCGAGAGCAGCGCGGATGGGGTCAGGCGCAAGGCACGTGACTGCGTGGCATCACGATGCAGCATCCCGTCCTTTTCCAGAGCGGAGAGATGGTGGTGCACGGCAGAGGTCGAGGCCAGGCCGACTGCCGCCGCGATCTCCCGCACGGACGGCGGGTACCCGCTCTCGCGGACGGTGGCGGCGATGTAGTCGATGATCCGTTGCTTGCGGAGTGCGTCGTGCTTGGTCACAGAACCTCCTTCAGCGAACAGTACCGAACACCTGTTCCATTGTCAAGTTGGCATCGGGGCCGCACCGATGCCCGATGGTCGTGGCCCGTGAGCGGAACGCTCGGCTGATTGCTAGACTCGCGCTCCCGATGGCCCTCAGAAGTAGCCTAAAGCTGGGGCTGACCGCGCTCAGCTTCTGGCCGTTCATCCCGCTGGTATCGCGTGCACCGGTCTATGGCCGACTCATCGCGGAGCTTGCCGTTGACGGCCGCGTACCATGGTCCCGGAAGGTGATCCTGGGAATGGCTGCCGGCTATGTCCTGTCGCCCATCGATATCATCCCTGACCTGATCCCGTTCATCAGCAGGATCGACGACGTGATGGTGACCGTCATCGCGCTTGATCTCTTTCTCGAAGGGGTACCCAGGGAACTCATGATCGAGAAGATGTATACCCTTGGTATCGACGGCCGTGAGTTGGAGCGCGACATGGAAGCCGCCAGACGCTTCCTCCCGCTGCCCATCCGCGCGATCGCACGACGACTGCCGGCAATTATCGAAGCCAGCGCTGATGCTGTCAGGGCGGAGCTAGAGGCTCGCGGCTATCATCAAGGCCCAAGACACGGACAAGGAGGCACTCTCAGCGTGAAGGTCATCCTCACAGCGGATGTCGACCCGCTCGGCAAGAGCGGCGAACTCAAGGACGTCACCAACGGGTATGCCCGCAACTACCTCATCCCGCGCAATCTGGCCGTCCCGGCGGCCGGCGGCACCTTCCGCGCCTGGCAGCATGACATCGCCAGCCGCGAGGAGCATCGCAAGAAGGAGCGCGCCGAGGCGGAGATCGCGGCGCAGCGCATCAGCAGTACGACGTTGACCATGGGCGTCAAGGTCGGCGAGGGCGGCAAGCTCTATGGCTCCATCACCGCCAAGGACATCGCTGACGCGCTTGCTCGTCGCGGCATCGAGATCGACCGCCATCGCATCGACCTCGAGGAGCCCCTGCGACAGCTGGGCACCTACAAGGTCGCCATCCGGGTGTACGCCGGCATGACGCCCGAGGTCACGGTCGCCGTCGAGCCCAAGGGCTGACCCGCGGCGGGCTTGCCCGCCAAGACATCATGGTGCGGTGATTCGCGCCACCATCCTTCACGTCGACCTCGATGCCTTCTTCGCTTCCGTCGAACAGCGGGACCGTCCGGAGTTGCGCGGCCAACCCGTTGTCGTCGGCGTCGGTGATCGGAGCGACCGCGGCGTCGTCTCGGCTGCGTCCTACGAAGCCCGTCGCTATGGCATCCATTCGGCGATGCCGCTGCGTACCGCGGCGCGCCTGTGCCAGCATGCCGTCTTCGTGCCGGTCGATGGCCGCAAGTACAGCGCGGTGAGCCGCCAGGTCATGGAGATCCTGCGGCGCTACACGCCCGCCGTGGAGCAGGTCTCCATCGATGAGGCGTTCCTCGATGTGGCCGGTTCGGAGGCACTGCACGGCGCCCCGCCGCGAGATCGCCCGTTCGATCAGGATGACCGTCAGGGACGAGCTGGATCTGACCGTTTCGGTCGGCGTGGCCTCGACCAAGCTGGTGGCCAAAGTGGCTTCCGATCTGAAGAAGCCCGACGGCTTGGTGGTCGTGGCGCCCGGGACGGAGGCAGCATTCCTGGCGCCGCTACCCATCTCGCGACTCTGGGGCGTGGGTGCCAAGACTGCCGGCACACTCGTCGAGTTTGGCGTGCGCACCATCGGTGACTTGGCGGCCCTGCCCGATGATCTCCTCGAGCGACGCTTCGGCAAGATGGGGCCGCTCCTGGCTCAGCGCGCCCGCGGCATCGACCCGTCGCCGGTATCTGCGGCCGAGCCCGCTCGTTCGGTGAGCCACGAGCACACCTTCGGCGTCGACACGGCCGATCGGGAGGTGCTCGAACGCACCCTGCTGGGCCTGTCGGAGGGAGTCGCTGGCCGACTGCGTGCCGGTCGTGTCAAAGCGCGCACCATCGCCGTCAAGATCCGTGACTCATCCTTCACGACCATCACTCGGCAGCGCACGCTGCCGGAGCCGACCGACCAGACGGAGGTCGTATTCAGGGCTGCGCTGGACCTGGCGGGGCCACACTTGCATGGCATGCGAGTCCGTCTCTTGGGCGTCGCAGCATCCCACCTGGGGGGCGGCGAGCAATTGGCACTCTTCGATGCGACCGACGAACGTCACCGCCGTGCCACCCGAGCTGCTGATGAGATCCGCCGGCGCTGGGGTGCCAAGGCCATCCGGCGCGCGCGACTCCTTGGCAGTGACCTGGCCGAACCGTTCGAGCGCGACCCGATGACGGCGCCCGAGGGCGGCAGCATCGGCCGAGCCGGGAAGGAAGAGGCGGGCGAGAGTTGATCTGGCGTGGTCATGTGACAGTGGAGGTGGCACGCCACCGGTCAAGAGTGATGGCGACAACAGGAGCGGGGTTGACGATAGAACAGATGTTCGCTAGTCTGCCCAGCCGTAACAGAACATCTGTTCGACCACCGGTCTGGACGTGCCCCTCGGCCGTGTCGTTCCCAGGAGGAGCCATCGCCATGTTCAGCTTCAGCGCCATCATCCCCGCCGTCTCAGTAGACGCTGCCGGCCGCCCGCGGGAGATCCGCGCCGCCGGCGAGCGCCTCGCAGTGAACGGTCTCGAGTCAGTTCGCGATGAGATCGCTGCATACCCGCACGGATCGGGTCCGCGCACGGTGTTCGTCGTGCGGGCGTCGGGCCGCCGCTATCGCCTCGTGCATCTTCTGCGCGATCGTCGCTGGACGGTGGAGGAGCTGGGCGCTGAGCCCGCGGGCCTGGCAGAGGCAGCCTGAACGAGTCTTGTCCGGCGGTCGCCTTCACCCGGTCTCCGGGCCGTGGGAGAATGCAGGCGATGACCGAACCTATCGTCCCTACGGCCGCGTCGCCACTCGGCGAGTTCACCGAGTCGCTCGCGTCCGAGCAGCCAACGCCCGGCGGTGGTGCTGCGGCCGCGGTGGCCGCAGCACTGGCGGCGAGCCTCACCGCCATGGTCGTGCGTCTCTCCCTCGGACGGCCAAAGTACGCGGAGCACAACGAACTGCATGCGGAGGTCCTGGCAGCTTCAGATGCCGCCCGAGACCGCTTCCTGCAAGCGGCCGATCAGGACGCAGCGGCGTACGCCAGCTACCTTGCGGCTCGCAGCATGCCGCGGGCGACCGATGCGGAAGTGGACGCGCGCGTCGACGCCATGCGCGCCGCTGCCCGCCATGCGACGGAGGTGCCGCTTGCCCTAGTGAAGGCGTGCCACGAGCAGATCAGCCTCGTGGAGCGGCTCGCCGGTCGCACCAACCTCAACGTTGCCAGTGACCTGGAGGTGGCTGCGCTCCTGTTCGAGGCCGCTGCTCGCGCGGCGGCAGCCAACGTGATGATCAACCTCGACGCGGTCGGGGATGAGGGCTTCGCCAGTGCGGTGAGCGCCGAGCTCAGCCAGCGACTACAGCAGATCCAGAGCACCGCCGATCGTGCCCGTGAGCGTCTGGCTCGCGGCACCCCGCGCCGCCCGGAGGGTGAGTAGTCAAGCAGGGCCGAGCCTCACAAGGTCAGCTCTTGCATCAGCCTCCGCGGGCAGCGAACAGGGCTGCCGCGACCACCAGGCCCACGATCGATCCGGCCATCGCATAGGCCCAGGCAGTCACATCTACGGGCCCCAGCGGCTCGCCCGCGGGCGCGTGTCCGTGCCCCGAAGCGTGCTCATCGTGGTCATCCATGGTCCCCGGGTGCGCAGTGTCGACGTCGGACATGGCCCCAGTATCGGTCATCGTTGCGGCTGCAGCGCGTCGGTGACGAGTTCGTCCACCGTCACCGGCGTCGCGACGACCGAATCGGGCAGAGAGCTCATGATGTCGATACCCGACTGCCACGCTTCTCGGTCCACACTGCCGAAGCCGTATTGGCCCGTGTAGTCACTGGTCCAGGCGCCGATGGTGGCCTCAAGGATGGCGCGTTGCGTCTCAGGCTCTGTCGCCAGCTCCGGCACGCGGCCGAACGTGGCGTCGAGTCCTCGTTGCGGATCGGCTGCGATGTCTTCCATCGCGCGCACGGTCGCTGCGGTGAAGGCTCGCAGTGCATCCGCCTTGCCGTCGAGCGTATCGCGTCCGGTCACCAGGCCGGGCCCCGGCAAACGGGCGACGTCGTAGACATCGAGCTCGTTGATATCCAACCCCTGCAGCCGCAACTGGACCGGCTCGTTGTTCACGAAGCCGGTGGCAGCATCGACCTGTCCCTCTGCCACGGCCACGCTCTGGCCGAAGTCCGGATAGGTCACGATCTCGACGTCTTCAGGTGTGAGGTCGGCAGTCTGCAGGAGCGCCTGCAGGGCTACCCAGGAGGAACCGTAGCGACCTGGCACGCCGATCGACTTGCCGGCTAGGTCAGCCGCTGACTCGATTCCGGCATCGGCCAGTGAAAAGACGACGTTGGGGTCTCGAGCGTAGATGGTGGCGCCGTAGACCACGGGAATGCCCTGGCTAACAGCAGGGATGAGACTGGTACCGTCGGCCAGGCCGATGTCCACCGAGCCCTGCGCCAGCAGAGTGATGAGTTCGGGATCGATCTTGTTCTGGAAGGTCACGTCCAGCCCAGCTTGGTCGTAGTAGCCAGCTTCGTCGGCTAGGTAGAACTGCGCGAACTGCACGCTGGGGATGTAGCCCAGCCCGACCGTCAGCGGCGTCTTTGGAGTCCTCGTGGGCTCGACCGATCGCGCCGAGACAGCGGAGATCGCCGAGGTGAGCAACAGCGGGCTCAAAGCCAGCACCGCCGCGCTGATGATATGGGTGGATCGGTGTGATCGATGCATGGTCACGAGTCTCCTGCTTTGGGGCACTCAAGAATGGCTTCGGACGAGTCGTCGTTCGATGGCGACGACGATCAGGTAGAGCGTCACGCCCAGCAGCGCGATGGTCAGCAGTGTGGCGAACATCAGGGGGATGTCGAACATGCTGCCGCGGGCAACGTTGATGAGCACGCCAAGTCCGCGGTCGCCGCCAGCCCATTCAGCCACGATGGCGCCGACCACCGCCAGGGTGACACCGATACGCAGGCTACCCAGGATCTGGGGAAGCGCGGAAGGGACCTCGATGCGAGCCAGCCGCTGCCAGCGGGTGGCGCGCAGGCTGCGCCCAAGCTCGATGAGCTTTGGGTCGACCGAGCGAATCCCCACCATCGTGCCCACGGCGATGGGGAAGTAGCAGATGAGTGCGCAGATGAGCACGCGACTGGTGAGCCCCGTGCCGAACCAGAGTGCGATGAGCGGGGCCAATGCCAAGATCGGCGTGGCCTGTGCGGCCACGATGTAAGGCGATAGGAGTCGTGCAGCCAGTCGCGAGCGCGCCAGCAGGATGCCGGTGAGGATGCCCCCGCTGGCGCCGACTGCCAGGCCCAGAATGACTTCGGCGAACGTCGTCATGAAATTCGGGCCGATGGTGCCGTCGAGCCAGCCGCTGGCGAATCGTTCGGCCACCACCCATGGCCCCGGCAGGATGTAGGCCGGATATCCGCCGATGGCGACGATGGCGGCCCAGCCCAGGACGAAGATGACCGCGGCACCCAGCACAGGGACCAGGTCATGCAGCAGCTGGCGCAGGGGCCCGAACACCGCGGTCACGCGGGCACCTCGGGCGCCACGGCTCGTTCTGCCTCTGACAAGACACGCCGCACTTCTTCCGCGGCAGCACCGAAGGTTGGGTCCGCGCTGCCCTCCAGGCGCCGCGGACGCGCAGCGGCTACCGGGACCTCTGCCACGATGCGGCCGGGCCGCGGCGACATCACCAGCACACGGTCGGAGACGAAGACCGCTTCGGAGATACTGTGAGTGACCAGCACGATGGTGGTGCCGGTCTTGCCCCAAAGTGACAACAGCTCGATGTCGAGCCGTTCGCGGGTCATGGCGTCGAGCGCGCTGAACGGTTCGTCCAGCAGCAGGACATCCGGTTCGGGTGCCAGCGCCCGTGCCAGCGCGGCGCGCTGTGCCATGCCGCCTGAGAGCTGGTCGGGATAGGCCTGTGTGAAGGCCTCCAGCCCGGTCAACTGCAGCGCTTGCTTTGCTCGCGCCTCGCGCTCGTTACGTTCAGTGCCCGCTAGCTCGAGAGGGAAGGCCACATTGGCAAGCACATCGCGCCAGGGCAACAAACGTGGCTCCTGGAAGACCAGGCCCACGCGCGGGTCAACGCCTGCGACCGTCGAATCGAAGGCCAAGACGGTCCCGCGGTCCGGCGCCAGCAACCCGCAAATGACGCGCAACAGGGTCGACTTGCCACAGCCGTTGGGTCCAACGATGGCGATGATCTCACGCTCTGCCACGCGTAGGTCGACGCCTTCGAGCGCGGTCAGGCGTGAGCCATTGATCTCGAAGCTACGAGAGACTCCGCGGAGCTCGATGGCATCCAACTGGTGTGACCTCCAGCCACGCCATCGAGGTACGGGGAAGAAAAGGAAGGCGCGAACACCCGAACTCCGGTCCTTCGCGCTCGCTGAGCGACGGGAAGCCGACACGTGGTCGGCGGTCGCCTCTCTCCTTCTCTCATCCGGACTGTGACCGTCGGCTCCCTGCAAGGAATCCACCGCGACCGAGTGGTGCGCGGGTCGTGGGCTGGCGTCTGGACGATGAGGTCCGTTGACCACCGACCACCGGTAGGGGATTTCACCCGACCCCGAAGGCGAGGCATCTATCTGTGTGATGTATCTCGACTATAGCAGTGGCTCATCGTCCGCCCGATAAAGGCATTGGTCACCCGCTGAAGAGCTGAACGATCGCCTGCAGGTTCAACGGTTCTGGGGCATCCTGTGGCCTGAATGACGAGCCGAACAACCCCAGTCGGCATCCTCGTCCTTGTGCTGGCAGGCCTCATCGCCGTGGGCTGCAGCGCACCGACGAATGCCGTGTTCCAAGCGTTGCTCGACCCTGCCGGGACACCCGTGTCCTCGCCGGATGTCGGTGCCACCGATCCTGCTGCCCTGGCGGCTGGGACCGAGACGTGGTGGCCGCACCCCGACGGCTACGCGATGGACTTGCCAGCGGGATGGTCCGGCGCGGCCATCCCTGACGATCAGTCTGATGACTTGGTGGCTGCTGTCGCAGTGACCATGCCTGGGCTGGCCGCCCGGATGGGAGAGGTCCTCGACGGCAGCGAAGTCCGTATCAGCGCTATCGCGGTGGCCCCTGTCATCGAGGGCCAGCTGCCACCGGTGTTGTTGGTCCTGGCCGAGTCGACCGAAGGCATGCGGGCCCGCGAGGTCAAGACCCACGTCCGCGACCAGATCGATAGCCTGCCGGGGCTCGTCAGCCCCATCGCGCCCCATGATGTCGTGCTCAACACGGCCAAGGCCGTCCGCTTCGACTACACCATCGACGATCCCGACCTGGGAGAGCTGCAGGTGCGCTCCTATCTCTTCCGCTTCGGCCGTCAGGCTTACCTGGTCAATTTCGTGGCCGGTGCGGAAACAGCCGAGGAGGCCGAGGCCATCTTCGATCAGATCGCCGATAGCCTTCGCTTCGGGGTCTGAGCGTCCTACACTCTGCTGTGTGAGCAGAACCGACGGAGTCGAGATCCTCGACATCACCGACGCCACCTCCCTGGACCTGATGCCACTCTGCGCCGACGCGCGCTTCGATCATCGGAGTTGCGACTACTGGGAGGACGACATCCACGGCTCGAAGGCGGCTCGGGCAGCGTGGTGGGAGGCGTCTGCCCCCCGGCCGCGGCCGAGGCCGCGGCCGGCGTCAGACAACCCCTTCGCGCCGCCTGTCCGCCATGGCGACGACTTCAACCCCTTCGCGCTTGACGCAGCCGACGCCGGTCCCGATTTCAACCCCTTCGCGCCGACCCCGGAGCCGGCGGCTTTGGGTGGCTCGGACGCGGCGCCACGCAAGCTTCGGCTGCTGGGTCGTGGCCGTGCCGTCTTTGGCTCCTACGCCAAGGTTCTGCTGCGCGCTGACGAACCGGTCGCCTACGCGCAGTTCGGTCCCCTCTCGGCATACCCGCGCGCACAGCGCATCCGTGAGCTCTACCCACGCCTCCCCAGCTCGCCGCTGCCGGCGGTGATCACCTGTGTCGCCACAACGCCCGTTTCTCGTCGCGAAGGATTCGGCCGGCGGCTGGTGGAGGCGGTCGTCGAGGATCTCGCCGCCCGCGGCTTCGCGGCCGTCGAGGCCTACCCCGACCTCACCCTCGCCGCCGATGAGGCATCGGCCGCGACCCCGGAGTTCTGGCAGGCCTGCGGCTTCCAGATCGCGGCACCCGATGAGCGGTATCCGGTACTGCGTCGAACGCTTGCCTGAGTGCACGTTCAAGCGCACTTGAGACAGCACGAATGGGGTGCTTACGCCTGCCGAGGCGGTTGCCCCCGAGCCTCGCACCGGCGGCGGTGACCTCTTCAAGTCCGGCGCCACGCCTCGGGCGGTCCCACGCAACCTGCGGCGCCGACACAGCTCCGGCGCTGAGCTAGCATCGATGGATGGATGCTCTCGAGTCACTCGTGGAATGTGTGCCCAACTTCAGTGTCGGCTCAGACACCGGGACGCTCGACGCCATCGGCGCCGCGATCGAAGGCAACGCTGGTAGCTGGCTGCTGGATCGGACTGCCGACTCAGACCACGATCGCAGTGTGTTCACGCTGGCCGGCTACCCGGGCCGTGTGATGAGCGTCATGGAATTGGTGGTCGACGTGGCCATCCAGCGCATCGACATGCGCCGCCAGCATGGGAGCCATCCCCGTATCGGTGCTGTCGACGTGATCCCTTTCGTCCCGCTCGGGGACACCACGATGGAGCAATGTGTGGCGGGTGCCCGTGAGTTCGCGGAGCGCATCGCCGATCGCTTCGAGCTCCCCGTCTACCTCTACGCCGAGGCTGCCCGGCGGCCCGATCGGCGAGTATTGGCTGCGGTCCGTCGGCCGGGCTTCGAGGGCTTGGCTGAGGCGATGTCGGATCCCGCGCGAACGCCCGACTTCGGGCCTGCCCGACCGCACCCTACAGCCGGTGCTACGGTCGTCGGTGCGCGCCCCTTCCTGGTGGCTTTCAATATCCAGCTTTCGACAGCCGATGTGAGCGTCGCCAGGCGCATGGCGGGCCGCATCCGTGAACGCGATGGCGGTCTTCCCGCGGTCCAGGCCCTGGGCGTCGATCTCGTCACACAGGGCTGCGCGCAGCTATCGATGAATATCCTCGATCACAAGCGAACACCACTATGGCGCGTGTGGGAGGAAGCTGAACGTCTCGCCGCCGCTGAGCACGTGAGCCTCCTTGATTCCGAGCTCATCGGTCTGTTGCCCGCGGCTGCGCTCGTGGAGGTCGCCGACCACATCGGTTCGGGCTCGTTCCATCCAGCTGAGCGCCGTGTGCGTGAGGCTGCCAGTTGGCTTCGCATCCGCCGCTTCGACCCCAGCATGTTGCTGGAGGTTCGGCTGGAGCAGGCCCGGCAGCGCCGCTAAGACCGGCCGCGCTGCTCCAGCAGGACCACGGTGGTCTCGTTGGGGACCGTCGAGATGGTGACCTTCAAGCTGCCGACCGGCTGCACTTCGGGCACGCTCATCTCCTTGAGGAACCGATCGAGATCGCCTCCGGGTGCGGCTGCGGCATCAGTCAGTGGCAGCGGTACCACCATGTGAGCGTCGAGCTGGCCGACGATCTCTGCCGCGTTCGCCGCACTGAGTTGCGGTCCGAGACCGAGACAGACGACGTCAACGTGGCCGATCTCCCGGATGGTGTCCTGGTCAAGTCGGTGTCCGACATCGCCCAGGTGTGCGGCATAGACCCCGTCGAGCTCGTACACGAACGCCGTACTCATGCCGCGCGCGGCTCCCTGCTGGCCATCACGGAACGTCCGCACACCATTGACCATGACGTCGTGGACTTCGTACTCACCCGGCGAATCGAGAACGAAGGCCTTCTCAAGGCTCGTCGGGATCGGTACGCCGAGCAATCGCGAGCTGACCCCAGTCTTGGCCTTGTTGCCACGTACGGCAGCAGCAGCTTCGTCCGGATGACTGAACGAAACGATGTCTGCGGTGAGCCCACGGCCCGTAGGCCCGGCGATGGACCGGAACGGGTCTGCGGCGACGACCCCTTCACGTCCCTTGAGACGAACGCATGAGCCGCCGTACCAGGTGATCTCCATGGCCTCGATGGTGCCACACGCGCGGCGAGGACACATCGCCTACAAAGAGGGAACGAGGGGCGCCTGCCCAATCAGCGCCCCTCGTTCCAAGAGGGAGGGAGAGGGAACTGTGAAGGTTCGCTTCGCGGTTCCGTGACGAGAACTGTAGCCAGCGCGCGTGAAGGCACCAGACCTCGAATGATGAAGAAACGCACATCTCGTGGGTGATCGCGTCCAGGGCCGATGACCGAACCGGGCGATCGGTCAAAGGACTGGCAGAATGCGCTGCATGGCATCGATCGACACCCCGACTCTGGTCCTGCGCCGTGCGCGTCCCTTAGCCTCCACCCTGCTAGCCGCCGTCATGCTTACCTCATTCGGGCTGGGCCGGGCCGTCGCTCAGGATGCGTCTCCTGATCCGTCTGGCAGCCCCGCCGCTGCGGCCACTCCGCTGCCAGAGGGCTTCGACCAGAAGATGGTGAAGCAAGTCGCCCGAGTCATCGAGGGCGTGCATCCTGTCCGGGGTCTCCCGGCGGCAGACGACGTCTCGTACCGCGTCATCGACAACGAGACCTTCATGGCTGAGCTCGAGGCGATGTTCCGGGATGAATATCCGCAGGCATACGTAGCGGCCGAAGATGATGCCTTCACTCGGCTTGGCCTGCTTGGTCCGGACGACGATCTCGAGGAGCTGATCCTCGGGCTCTATGACAGTCAGGTGCTGGCGTACTACGACCCCCTGACCACGACGTTCTCCTTGATCGGCCCGACCGACAAGATCGGCGCGCTCGAGTCGATCGTCGTCGCACACGAGTACGACCACGCGCTACAGGATGCCGAGTGGGACCTGGAGGGCATGCGTGTCAAGGACCTCGACCGCTCGGACGCCGATCCTCGCGCAGCAGGCACTCATCGAGGGTGATGCCACGGCCGTGATGTACGACTGGGCCGCGCGGGAGCTCAAGCTGACCGATCTGCTGCGTGTCTCGGCTCAGTCGTTGACGCAGCAAGACCAGAGGAAGCTCGGTCGCATGCCGATGCTCCTGCAGCGACAACTCGAGTTTCCCTATATCGACGGCTATGCCTTCGTGATGGCCATCCGTGGCCGAGGTGGCTGGGAGGCCGTCAACGAGACCTGGGACGCGCAACCACTATCCACCGAGCAGATCCTGCACCCGGAGCTGTACCCCGATGAGGTCCCCATCGAGATCTCCCTGCCAGACGTGGCGGCCGCTTTGGGTCCGGGCTGGTCGACCAGCTATGAGCAGACATTGGGCGAGATGCAGATCGGCGTCTGGGTAGCCGACGGGGCGAAGCGCCGCTCACTCTTCCCGGCTCTGCCCGGACTGCTGCCGAAGGCGGAGGCTGCTGCCGGATGGGGCGGTGACCGGCTGGTGAGCCTGGATGGGCCCGACGGCGCCTGGGCCCTGATGTGGCAGAGCGCGTGGGATACGAGTGACGACCAGAAGGAGTTCCTGCAGGCGGCGCGTGATGCCATGGAGGACCTGCCGGGTGCGCACTCGGCCACGGATGCCGATATCACTGGAGGGCTATCCTCTCCAGTACTCGTACTGGTAGCCGACAGTGGGGAGACACTGGGTGCCCTGGAAGGAGCGCTTGGTCTCTGACGACTGACATCTCGAGCCGCCTGCGAGTGAAGCGAGGAGCGGCGGACGATGAAGAAACGGACACCTGTGTCGGTATCGGCACAGAAGGGCCAGTCGAAGTGCTCGCATGCCGAGTCGCAGTCCCGTAAGGTCCGGCTGCCATGACTGACCAGAAGCCGGATCTCCGGCGACACCACACCGTCCACCGATCCCTCATCGATGCCACTCGAGCCTGAAGAGGCTGAGGTTGCCGCTGGGCAACCAGACCTCGAGGGCGCTCCGATCGATGACGGAGCTGCCGTGCCCAGCCAGCCTGGAGCCAGCGACGGCGGGGATGTCGAGATGGAGCCCGACGCCGCTCCCTCCGAAGACGGGGAAGCCGTGGGTACGGTTGCCGAGACCGAAGCCGAGGCAGCTGACGCCGCTGCTGCCGGGGCCGCTTGGACGACGACGCCGGTCGCGCCTGATCCCGAAGCTACCGAAGCTGCCCTTGCTGCCCTGGCTGCCAAGCCTGAGGTGACGTTGGAGCCACCCGCTCCGTCTGCGGGCGACGGTGGGGAGCCACCCGATGAGGGCACTCCGGTGCTGCTGGTCGGCGGCATCCTCGTGGGGGCCTTCATCGTGGCCCTCGCGATCGTGCTCATCCTCTTCCGTCCGTTCGATTCGCCAACGGGCGTCGATGAGGGTCTTTCTCCGTCGCCGATCGTGACCGAGGGGCCAAGTGCGAGCCCCTCCGCCATCCCCACGGTCGACACGCCCAACTTCCAGGGCATGTCGCGGAAGGACGCCGAAGCCACCGCCGATGACTATGGGCTCGTGGTGCGCGTCAATCAGGTCGAGACGGATCAGGTCCAGCCCGACACCGTGGTCGGCCAGGACCCCGCGCCAGGAGAGGCCGTCGAGCCTGGTTCCGTCGATCGAGCTCTCGGTCGCGGCTCCCATCCCCACCAACCCGGTGCCGGATGTAACGGGGCTCTCTCAGTCGAAGGCCACCAGGGCCATCGAGGATGCAGGCTTCACCGTCGGTGACATCAGCGAGCAATACAGTGGAGAGGTCACCGCAGGCTATGTCATCAGCTCCGATCCAGAGATGGACACCGAGCTGGCGCCCGGCAGTGAGATCGCCCTTGTCGTAAGCCTCGGTCCCGAGCACGGTGGCGGTGCCCGACCTCGTCGACCTGGCCGAGGCCGATGCCATCACGGCGCTCGACGACGCCGGCCTGCTGCCGGGTGCCGTCACCGAGGCCTATGACGACACCATCGCCGCGGGCCACGTCATCAGCTCCGATCCCGCCGCCGATGCCGAGGTCGGACCCGGTTCCGCGGTGGCCTACGTCCTCTCGCTCGGTCCCGAGCTCGGTGGCGGTGCCCGACCTCGTCGACCTGGCCGAGGCCGATGCCATCACGGCGCTCGACGACGCCGGCCTGCTGCCGGGTGCCGTCACCGAGGCCTATGACGACACCATCGTCGCGGGCCACGTCATCAGCTCCGATCCCGCCGCCGATGCCGAGGTCGGACCCGGTTCCGCGGTGGCCTACGTCCTCTCGCTCGGTCCCGAGCAGGTGGCGGTGCCCGACCTCGTCGACCTGGCCGAGGCCGATGCCATCACGGCGCTCGACGACGCCGGCCTGCTGCCGGGTGCCGTCACCGAGGCCTACGACGACACCATCGCCGCGGGCCACGTCATCAGCTCCGATCCCGCCGCCGATGCCGAGGTCGGACCCGGTTCCGCGGTGGCCTACGTCCTCTCGCTCGGTCCCGAGCACGGTGGCCGTGCCCGACCTCGTCGACCTGGCCGAGGCCGATGCCATCACGGCGCTCGACGACGCCGGCCTGCTGCCGGGTGCCGTCACCGAGGCCTACGACGACACCATCGCCGCCGGCCACGTCATCAGCTCCGATCCCGCCGCCGATGCCGAGCGTCGGCCCTCGGTTCCGCGGTCGCCTACGTCCTCTCGCTAGCGGTCCCGAGCAGCGTGGCCGTGCCCGACCTCGTCGACCTGGCCGCAGGCCGATGCCATCAGCAGGCGCTCGACGACGCCGGCCTCGCTGCCGGCGTGCCGCCAGCGAGGCCTATGACGACACCATCGCCGCCGGCGACGTCGTCAGCTCACGATCCCGCCGCCGGCACCGAGCGTCGGCCGTCGGTTCCGACCGTCGGCCTACGTCCTCTCGCTGCGGTCCCGAGCCATGGTGACCGTGCCCGACTCTCGTCCGGGGCCGCCGCCGATGCCGAGCCAGGCGCTCGCCGATGCCCGACTCACCCTGGCTACGCCCGAGTCGAGGCCTATGACGACACCATCGCCGCCGGCGACGTCGTCAGCCAGGACCCCGCCGCGGGCACCAGCGTGGCCGTCGGTTCGACCGTCAGCTACGTCGTCAGCCAGGGTCCCGAGCAGGTGACCGTGCCCGATCTCCGGGGCCGCCGCCGATGCCGAGCAGGCGCTCGCCGATGCCCGACTCGTGGGCAGCCCGAGCGAGGCCTATGACGACACCATCGCCGCCGGCGACGTCGTCAGCCAGGACCCCGCCGCGGGCACCAGCGTGGCCGTCGGTTCGACCGTCAGCTACGTCGTCAGCCAGGGTCCCGAGCAGGTGACCGTGCCCGATCTCTCCGGGGCCGCCGCCGATGCCGAGCAGGCGCTCGCCGATGCCCGACTCGTGGGCAGCCCGAGCGAGGCCTATGACGACACCATCGCCGCCGGCGACGTCGTCAGCCAGGACCCCGCCGCGGGCACCAGCGTGGCCGTCGGTTCGACCGTCAGCTACGTCGTCAGCCAGGGTCCCGAGCAGGTGACCGTGCCCGATCTCTCCGGGGCCGCCGCCGATGCCGAGCAGGCGCTCGCCGATGCCCGACTCGTGGGCAGCCCGAGCGAGGCCTATGACGACACCATCGCCGCCGGCGACGTCGTCAGCCAGGACCCCGCCGCGGGCACCAGCGTGGCCGTCGGTTCGACCGTCAGCTACGTCGTCAGCCAGGGTCCCGAGCAGGTGACCGTGCCCGATCTCTCCGGGGCCGCCGCCGATGCCGAGCAGGCGCTCGCCGATGCCCGACTCGTGGGCAGCCCGAGCGAGGCCTATGACGACACCATCGCCGCCGGCGACGTCGTCAGCCAGGACCCCGCCGCGGGCACCAGCGTGGCCGTCGGTTCGACCGTCAGCTACGTCGTCAGCCAGGGTCCCGAGCAGGTGACCGTGCCCGATCTCTCCGGGGCCGCCGCCGATGCCGAGCAGGCGCTCGCCGATGCCCGACTCGTGGGCAGCCCGAGCGAGGCCTATGACGACACCATCGCCGCCGGCGACGTCGTCAGCCAGGACCCCGCCGCGGGCACCAGCGTGGCCGTCGGTTCGACCGTCAGCTACGTCGTCAGCCAGGGTCCCGAGCAGGTGACCGTGCCCGATCTCTCCGGGGCCGCCGCCGATGCCGAGCAGGCGCTCGCCGATGCCCGA
The DNA here is from genome assembly GCA_963724095.1 of uncultured Chloroflexia bacterium. Classification (GTDB taxonomy): domain Bacteria; phylum Chloroflexota; class Limnocylindria; order Limnocylindrales; family CSP1-4; genus JAFMJV01. The sequence goes on along the minus strand of CAVRTH010000019.1, from coordinate 351,936 downwards.
CTCGTGGGCAGCCCGAGCGAGGCCTATGACGACACCATCGCCGCCGGCGACGTCGTCAGCCAGGACCCCGCCGCGGGCACCAGCGTGGCCGTCGGTTCGACCGTCAGCTACGTCGTCAGCCAGGGTCCCGAGCAGGTGACCGTGCCCGATCTCTCCGGGGCCGCCGCCGATGCCGAGCAGGCGCTCGCCGATGCCCGACTCGTGGGCAGCCCGAGCGAGGCCTATGACGACACCATCGCCGCCGGCGACGTCGTCAGCCAGGACCCCGCCGCGGGCACCAGCGTGGCCGTCGGTTCGACCGTCAGCTACGTCGTCAGCCAGGGTCCCGAGCAGGTGACCGTGCCCGATTCTCTCCGGGGCCGCCGCCGATGCCGAGCAGGCGCTCGCCGATGCCCGACTCGTGGGCAGCCCGAGCGAGGCCTATGACGACACCATCGCCGCCGGCGACGTCGTCAGCCAGGACCCCGCCGCGGGCACCAGCGTGGCCGTCGGTTCGACCGTCAGCTACGTCGTCAGCCAGGGTCCCGAGCAGGTGACCGTGCCCGATCTCTCCGGGGCCGCCGCCGATGCCGAGCAGGCGCTCGCCGATGCCCGACTCGTGGGCAGCCCGAGCGAGGCCTATGACGACACCATCGCCGCCGGCGACGTCGTCAGCCAGGACCCCGCCGCGGGCACCAGCGTGGCCGTCGGTTCGACCGTCAGCTACGTCGTCAGCCAGGGTCCCGAGCAGGTGACCGTGCCCGATCTCTCCGGGGCCGCCGCCGATGCCGAGCAGGCGCTCGCCGATGCCCGACTCGTGGGCAGCCCGAGCGAGGCCTATGACGACACCATCGCCGCCGGCGACGTCGTCAGCCAGGACCCCGCCGCGGGCACCAGCGTGGCCGTCGGTTCGACCGTCAGCTACGTCGTCAGCCAGGGTCCCGAGCAGGTGACCGTGCCCGATCTCTCCGGGGCCGCCGCCGATGCCGAGCAGGCGCTCGCCGATGCCCGACTCGTGGGCAGCCCGAGCGAGGCCTATGACGACACCATCGCCGCCGGCGACGTCGTCAGCCAGGACCCCGCCGCGGGCACCAGCGTGGCCGTCGGTTCGACCGTCAGCTACGTCGTCAGCCAGGGTCCCGAGCAGGTGACCGTGCCCGATCTCTCCGGGGCCGCCGCCGATGCCGAGCAGGCGCTCGCCGATGCCCGACTCGTGGGCAGCCCGAGCGAGGCCTATGACGACACCATCGCCGCCGGCGACGTCGTCAGCCAGGACCCCGCCGCGGGCACCAGCGTGGCCGTCGGTTCGACCGTCAGCTACGTCGTCAGCCAGGGTCCCGAGCAGGTGACCGTGCCCGATCTCTCCGGGGCCGCCGCCGATGCCGAGCAGGCGCTCGCCGATGCCCGACTCGTGGGCAGCCCGAGCGAGGCCTATGACGACACCATCGCCGCCGGCGACGTCGTCAGCCAGGACCCCGCCGCGGGCACCAGCGTGGCCGTCGGTTCGACCGTCAGCTACGTCGTCAGCCAGGGTCCCGAGCAGGTGACCGTGCCCGATCTCTCCGGGGCCGCCGCCGATGCCGAGCAGGCGCTCGCCGATGCCCGACTCGTGGGCAGCCCGAGCGAGGCCTATGACGACACCATCGCCGCCGGCGACGTCGTCAGCCAGGACCCCGCCGCGGGCACCAGCGTGGCCGTCGGTTCGACCGTCAGCTACGTCGTCAGCCAGGGTCCCGAGCAGGTGACCGTGCCCGATCTCTCCGGGGCCGCCGCCGATGCCGAGCAGGCGCTCGCCGATGCCCGACTCGTGGGCAGCCCGAGCGAGGCCTATGACGACACCATCGCCGCCGGCGACGTCGTCAGCCAGGACCCCGCCGCGGGCACCAGCGTGGCCGTCGGTTCGACCGTCAGCTACGTCGTCAGCCAGGGTCCCGAGCAGGTGACCGTGCCCGATCTCTCCGGGGCCGCCGCCGATGCCGAGCAGGCGCTCGCCGATGCCCGACTCGTGGGCAGCCCGAGCGAGGCCTATGACGACACCATCGCCGCCGGCGACGTCGTCAGCCAGGACCCCGCCGCGGGCACCAGCGTGGCCGTCGGTTCGACCGTCAGCTACGTCGTCAGCCAGGGTCCCGAGCAGGTGACCGTGCCCGATCTCTCCGGGGCCGCCGCCGATGCCGAGCAGGCGCTCGCCGATGCCCGACTCGTGGGCAGCCCGAGCGAGGCCTATGACGACACCATCGCCGCCGGCGACGTCGTCAGCCAGGACCCCGCCGCGGGCACCAGCGTGGCCGTCGGTTCGACCGTCAGCTACGTCGTCAGCCAGGGTCGAACGCCTGAGGTTGCTGTGCCCGACGTCCGTGGTCTGCCTCAGGCGGATGCCATCGCCACCATCGAGGCCGCCAACTTGACCGTTGGCGAGACCGTCGCGCAGACCAACGAGAAGGTCGACGCCGGTGACGCCATCAAGACCGAGCCTGCCGCCGGCTCCAGGATCCCGATCGACTCGGCTGTGACGCTGGCCGTGTCAACCGGTTCAAGTATGACCACGATCCCCGAGGTCAAGGATCTTCCCCAGGCCGATGCCGTCACTGCGATCGAGGACTCCGGTCTGACGGTCGGCAGCACGGAGGAGAGGACCAACGCCAATATCCCCGCGGGCAACGCCGTCAAGACCGATCCCGCCGCGGGCGAATCCGTCCAACTCGGCACAGAGGTCACGTTGACCGTCAGCAAGGGTCCCAAGCCAGCGGTCGTTCCGGACGTCGTCGGATTGCCCAAGGCTGAGGCCAAGGCGGCCATCACCGATGCCGGACTCGCGCTCGGCGAAGAGACAGTGGTCGAGGACCCGGCTCCCAAGAACGCCGTCCTGTCGCAGGAACCGACCGCTGGCGCGGAGATCGCCACCGGTAGTGCGGTGGACCTCACCATCAGCTCTGGTCCTCCGACCGTCGAGATCCCCGATGTCAAGGGCACCTCAGCAAGCGATGCCCAGGCCACGCTCGAGGGCCTCGGCCTCTCGGTACTGGTCGATGAACGAACCAACGGCAACATCGCTGCGGGTGATGCCGTCAAGACCGACCCCGCCGCAGGTACCTCGGTGCAGGTCGGATCCGATGTCACCCTCATCGTCAGCAAGGGTCCGAAACAGATCGAAGTGCCCGATGTCGTCGGTCTCGACACGGCTGCGGCGAAGGCCGAGATCAAGGGCGTCAAGCTCAGTCCTGGTGAGATCACCGAGATGGAGAACGATGTCGCGAGCGGCACCGTCCTCAGCCAGGATCCGGTCGCCGGCTCGCAGGTCGATCAAGGCTCGATGGTGAACCTCACCGTCAGCTCGGGTCCGCCGCTGACCACGATCCCCGAGGTCAAGGATCAGTCTGCCGCCGACGCGCAGGCTGCCCTCGAGGCCGAAGGGCTCGTGGTCGATGTCCAGGAGAAGACCAATGTCAATATCCCCGCGGGCAACGCCGTCAAGACCGATCCCGCCGCTGGCACCGAGGTCCAGGCGGGGTCGAACGTCAGCCTGATCGTCAGCAAGGGTCCCAAGCAGGTGACGGTACCGAACATCGTCGGACTCTCCGAGGCCGACGCCACCACCGCCATCGAGGCTGCGGAGTTGCAGGCGGGTGCGGTCTCGGCCGTCGACGATGCGGCGCCGAAGAACACGGTCCTCAGCCAGGACCCGGCCGCAGACGCACAGGTCGACAAGGGTTCAGCGGTGGACTACACCGTGAGTTCCGGCCCGCCCTCGGTCGAGGTTCCGCAGGTCAAGGATCTTCCCCAGGCCGATGCCGTCACTGCGATCGAGGACTCCGGTCTGACGGTCGGCAGCACGGAGGAGAGGACCAACGCCAATATCCCCGCGGGCAACGCCGTCAAGACCGATCCCGCCGCGGGCGAATCCGTCCAACTCGGCACAGAGGTCACGTTGACCGTCAGCAAGGGTCCCAAGCCAGCGGTCGTTCCGGACGTCGTCGGATTGCCCAAGGCTGAGGCCAAGGCGGCCATCACCGATGCCGGACTCGCGCTCGGCGAAGAGACAGTGGTCGAGGACCCGGCTCCCAAGAACGCCGTCCTGTCGCAGGAACCGACCGCTGGCGCGGAGATCGCCACCGGTAGTGCGGTGGACCTCACCATCAGCTCTGGTCCTCCGACCGTCAAGATCCCCGATGTCAAGGGCACCTCAGCAAGCGATGCCCAGGCCACGCTCGAGGGCCTCGGCCTCTCGGTACTGGTCGATGAACGAACCAACGGCAACATCGCTGCGGGTGATGCCGTCAAGACCGACCCCGCCGCAGGTACCTCGGTGCAGGTCGGATCCGATGTCACCCTCATCGTCAGCAAGGGTCCGAAACAGATCGAAGTGCCCGATGTCGTCGGTCTCGACACGGCTGCGGCGAAGGCCGAGATCAAGGGCGTCAAGCTCAGTCCTGGTGAGATCACCGAGATGGAGAACGATGTCGCGAGCGGCACCGTCCTCAGCCAGGATCCGGTCGCCGGCTCGCAGGTCGATCAAGGCTCGATGGTGAACCTCACCGTCAGCTCGGGTCCGCCGCTGACCACGATCCCCGAGGTCAAGGATCAGTCTGCCGCCGACGCGCAGGCTGCCCTCGAGGCCGAAGGGCTCGTGGTCGATGTCCAGGAGAAGACCAATGTCAATATCCCCGCGGGCAACGCCGTCAAGACCGATCCCGCCGCTGGCACCGAGGTCCAGGCGGGGTCGAACGTCAGCCTGATCGTCAGCAAGGGTCCCAAGCAGGTGACGGTACCGAACATCGTCGGACTCTCCGAGGCCGACGCCACCACCGCCATCGAGGCTGCGGAGTTGCAGGCGGGTGCGGTCTCGGCCGTCGACGATGCGGCGCCGAAGAACACGGTCCTCAGCCAGGACCCGGCCGCAGACGCACAGGTCGACAAGGGTTCAGCGGTGGACTACACCGTCTCACTCGGGCCCGTGATCGAGCCGCGCGGAGAGGGTGGCTCACTGGACAACCCGCAGGTCGCAGCACAACTTGACGCGGTTGCGTTCGCGGTGCCTCCGATCCGCGAGTTGGAACTGGGCAACACGCCATACGACGGCGTCAGCGCTGGGGAGCAGGCCGATCTGCTCAGCCAACGTTCCGAATCCCTCTATCCCGCTGCAACCTTGTCGCAACAGGAACAGGCCCTGAAGCGCATGGGCCTGCTCGGCAGCGGTGATGACCTCGCCAGCTTGCTCGATCAGCTCTACGGCCAGGACCTGCCGATCGCCTACCTCCCAGACCGCGGTCGTCAGTCCATCGTGGATTCGATCGACAAGTTCGACGTGACGCAGCGCACCGAGGCCGCACGCGAGTTCGGCCAAGCTGCTGTGCACCAGCAGTTCGGCGCAGACGCTGCTCGTACCGATGACCCGACCAATGGTGACGCGGCCCTCGCGGCCCTGTCGCTGGAGGCGGGCGACGGCACGGCCACGATGCTCCAGTGGGCGGCCGAGAACGTCAGCTCTGGCAACCAGGCCAAGTCCGACCGCGCGATCGTGCCCGGCGATGACGGCATCCTCGCTTCGATGCCGCAACTGCTCCAGCGCGATTACTCCTTCCCCTACCTGGAGGGTCGGCTGTTCGTCGACCGCCTGCGCAAGGACGGGGGCTGGGGTGCTGTTGACTCGGCATGGGGCCGGTTGCCTGAGACCACCGAGCAGATCCTGCATCCGCAGCTCTATCCCGATGAGCGACCCACGACGATCGTCCTGGACGGCCTGGGGGGCACGCTCGGCAAGGGCTGGAGCGAGCAGTGGCAGCAGACCATGGGCGAACTTCGTACCGGTGTCTGGTTGGCCGACGGTCAACCCGGCACGCAGGAAGGCCCCAAGGCTCCGGTGAAGTTGCCCAAGGCCAATGCGGCCGCGGGCTGGGGTGGTGACCGACTCGTCAGCCTCGACGGCCCCGATGGGTCGTGGGCCATCGTCTGGCAGACGAAGTGGGACACGGCCGGGGACATCAGCCAGTTCGTGGATGCGGCCAACGCTGCGGTCGCGGATCTGCCAGGTGCACACGCGGTGCTCGAGGCAGATGTCTCCTCCGGAGCCTCCAATCCCGTGCTGGTCCTGCTCACCAGCGACGAGGCATCACTGGCCCATGTCGCGGAGGCGCTCGGCCTCGGTGACGTCATTCCCGCGCCCGAGCCGCAGTAGGTACTCAACGGCGATCCGATACTCGAAGGCCGGGCACATAGCCCGGCCTTCGTCGATGTCCGGCTGTTGGGGCTACATGGACTCGGGCGCCGAGATGCCCAGCAGTGCCAACGCGTTGCGGATGGTGGCTTGCGTCACGCCCATCAGCGCCAGTCGCCCAGCAGAGGTCGCTGGTTCGCCAGGGTCGATGACCCGGCGATCGCGGTAGAAGGCATGGAAGGTCGTGGCCAACTCCATGGCGTAGGCGGTGACCCCGTGGGTCTCCTCCGAGAGTGCGGCATCCTCGATGACTTCCGGGAACCGCAGCACCTCGCGGGCGAGACCGGTCGCGACCTTGTCACCAGCGAGCACCCCCCGGAAGTCCTGGGCCGGCCCGAGACCCGCGGCAGCCGCCTTGGCCAGGATCGAGCTGATGCGCGCGTGCGCGTATTGCACGTAGTAGACCGGGTTCTCCGACGATTGCTTGCGAGCCAGATCGATATCGACGTCGATGGGGGAGCTTGCGGATCGCGAGGCGAATGACCAGCGTGCGGCGTCTACGCCGATCTCCTCGAGCAACTCATCGAGTGTGAGGAACTCGCCGGAGCGCTTGCTCATCGGGATCTCGACTCCGTCGCGTACGAAGCGGACCCAGGCCACCAACAGCATCTCCACGGCATCCTTATCGAAACCCATGGCTTCTGCCGCGTTGCGCACGCGAGCGACGGTGCCGTGATGGTCGGCGCCCCAGATGTAGATGAGCTTGTCGAAACCACGGCTGAACTTCTCACTGATGTAGCCGATGTCGGAGGCGAAGTAGGTGGGGTCGCCGTTGGAGCGATAGACGACACGATCCTTGTCGTCGCCGAACGTGGTGGAACGGAACCATGTGGCGCCATCCTCTTCGTAGATGTGGCCGCCTGTGCGCAGCTGGTCCACGGCACGACCGACCCAACCTTCTCGGTGGAGGCTGGCTTCGCTCTTCCACACATCGAAGTGGACACCGAGGCGCGCCAGGCTTTCTTCGATGCCAGCACGCACCCGCTCCTGCGCCCAGGCAGCCACGATGCCATCGCGGTCCGCGCCGCTAGCGGATGCGGCGGCCCAGACGTCCTCGGGCAGCTGCCGCGCCAGCTCCTCGACGTAAGCTCCTCGGTAGCCGTCCTCGGGGACGTCCGCACCCAGGCGTCGCGCCGCGACCGAAGCACCGAGGTTCCGGATCTGGGCGCCCGAATCGTTGAAGTAGTACTCGCGCGTGACAGTGTGCCCACCGCCTTCGAGCACGCGTGTCAGGAGGTCGCCCACGAACGCACCACGAGCGTTGCCGACATGCAGGGGGCCGGTGGGGTTGGCCGAGACGAACTCCAGGTTGAGGTGAAGCGGCCGTTCCTGTGTCACCCGCCCGAAATCGATCACCGGCCGCGCGGGCCTCATCCAGCACATCCTCCAGCCAGGCTGACGAAAGGCGCATGTTGACGAACCCAGGCGGGGCCACCCGCACTTCGCTCAGCGCCGCGCCGGCCGGCAGCATGCGCAGGCTCGAGGCGAGTGCCTCAGCGATCTGGAGCGGTGAACGGCGCATCGGCCGAGCCAGTCTCATGGCCAGGTTGGTCGCGATGTCCCCATGGTCGGGGTTGGTGGGACGCTCGATCTCGATATCCGGCGCTGTCGCTGACTCGATCGCCGGCAGTGCTCCGCTCGCGGTGGCATGCTCCCAGGCGGCAGCGACGAGCGTTCGCACACGGGAGCGTACCGACAGGACGCCCGGCTGGATCTGGGTCATCGAACGGCCTTGATGTCGAGCCTGAGGCCGGGCTCCGCTAACTGGACCGGACCCGAGAAGACGCCGCGGGCAGCCGCCAGTGCCGCCTGCGGGTCGTGAGCCTCGAGGATGTGGGTCAGGATCAAGTGGGCAGCTCCTCCACGCCGAGCGACGTCGGCCGCTTCGGCAGCACTGAGGTGATTCGCACCGAGTATGGGCTCAAGGGTGGACCAGAACGCCTCACACAGCACCGTATCGCCTTCGTGGATCAGCGGCAGCAGGTCGTCCGCGCGGCCGCAGTCGCCACTGTAGACGAGGCCGGGGCCACGAGGGGCGGAGGCGTCGGTTACCCGGAAGGCGTGGCTCTGATCGGAGTGAGTCACCCGCTGCGCTTCGATACCGAAGGGGCCGATCTGACGCCTGCCCTCGGCCACGTCCGGGCCAGGGAGGATGTCGAGGAAGCCGACTTCGCCCGTGAAGGCGTCGTAGCGCTGCCGGAGGCCAGCGGGGGCATGCAGGCCGATGCTGCGTGGCTCGTCGTAGCCGAAGCGCAGCAGGTTGCGCAAGGGGATGAGATCCACGTGGTGATCGCCATGCATGTGACTGACCACGACGGCCAGCAGCGTGGATGGGTCACGCTCGGCGAAGAGCGAGCCGAGGGAGCCCTGCCCAAGGTCGAGCACGATGGCTTCCGTGCCGACCTCTACGAGATAGCTCGATGACGGACGGCAGGGACGCTCGGCCCAAGCCGCAGACGCGCCCAGGACCGTCAGCCTCAGGCCCATCTCTCGTCGCGCTCTGAGCTCCGGTCCATCTGGCTGTCCCTTCTATGACTTGGCGCGTCTCGCGCCCCTGGTGAGGGCCGCGGCCGCGGCGGCCGCCTCGTTGATGCGGTTCGGTAGCACCACCATCCCGGCTTGCTCCGCGCCTTCCCAGTCGGCGCTCCCACCGCCGACAGCGAGGGCCGGGTTGAGCTCAGCGTCACGCAACGCCTCGGCGACCTGGAGCGTCGCGATCCTGTCGACCTGCTGCACCACGCCCAGTACCGCGACACGGGCCTGGTTCTGCCGGATGACGTGGACCCAACTGGCGACCGGGACGTCTGGTCCGAGATACAGCACTCCAACCCCCAGGCGCCGCACGGCCACCGCGAACGCCAGTGAGCCGAGCTCGTGGCGTGCCCCCGGCGGGAGGCCGACGACCAGGAGTGGGTCTCCCACCGAGGCCGCAGCTTCGTACAGTGCCGACAGGCGTCGGTGAACGGCGGCACTGGCGGTGTGTTCCGCGGCGACGTCGAGCTGTCCCTCGCTCCAGGCGCGGCCGAGCTCGACGAGCGCAGGCATCAGGAGATCGTCGACGATGGCCTCGAACGATCCCTGCGCGAAGATCTCATCGAGCGCCGCACCGGTGGCAGCGATGTCCATCACCGTGGCGGCCTTGATGAAGCGCTCGATCAGGTCGGCCCGACGTGTGTGAGCGGCGTCCTCGCCCAAGGGCATCCGTGGCAGTGGTGGGAGGGGTTCGAGCGGCACCTCGCCTGCGAGGACCGCCCGGCTGGCCTCACTAGCGGTCCAGCCGCTCTCCGTCAGCTCGCGCACGCGCACGAGGATCGCGATGGCCTCGTCGTCATAGAGCCGATAGCCCGATGCGGTGCGCTGTGGGACTGACGACGCCGTAGCGGCGTTCCCACGCGCGGATGAGCGGAACGCTGACGCCGGAGCGGATCGATGCCTGTTTGATGCTGTACATGCTTTGTTGATATAGCAGCCGAAATCTGTTCTGCAAACACTTGACAAGCCTTGGACAGATGGGTAATCTTCCGTCCATCAGGTGAACAAACCCTGAACACAGAGCAGACGCAAGGCAGACAACGAGGAGGTTGAAGACATGACGCAACGGTGGCGCCCCTGAGGGGCCCACAGAACCGGGGCGTAGACCGCCCTCACCCCCAGCCGAACGGCGAGCCGAAGAGCTCGCCCCACCTCGACTCCAACCCCAAACTCCCGAAAGGACGACTCCAGATGCGAACGAACAAGATCCAAGTCATCGGTGCCGCTGCCGCCCTGGCCGCGGTCATGGCCCTCCCCGCCGGCGCTTTCGCCCAGGATGAGGAAGCCGCCAAGGTCCGCGTCGGGCACTTCAGCCCGGACGCCCCGGCAGTCGACGTCTACGCCAACGGAGGCGCCATCCTGAGCGATGTGCCCTTCGGCGTTCTCTCCGACTACCTCGAGGTCCCCGGTGGCACCTACACCATCGAAGTCGTGGCCGCCGGTGCTGACCCGGCCGACGGCGCCGTCATCGGCCCGGTCGACCTGGACTTCGCCGCAGGCACCATGACGACGGTCGCCGCGACCAACGTCCTCGCCAACATCGAGGCGCAGGTCCTGACCGACGAGCCCATGCCCCAGGACGGTATCGCGCAGGTGCGCGTGGTCCACTTCAGCGCTGATGCGCCCGCCGTGGACGTCGCCGCAGACGGTGGCGACGTGGTGGTCGAGAACCTGGCCTACCCGAGCGCGACCCAGCTACCTGGACCTCCCCGAGGGCGACTATGACCTCGAGATCCGCCCCACCGGCACGACCGACGTCGCCTTTGACATCGATCCGCTCGACCTGGCCGGTGGCAACAGCTTCACCGTCTTCGCGATCGGCTCGCTCGCTGATGGCAGCTTCCAGGTCCTTCCCGCCGTCGACGCGTCCGTGATGATGGACGAGGAGATGGCTGAGGGCGAGGACATGGCCGCCGAGTCCCCCGCGGCCAGCGAGTAACCCAGTCCCCAACCCCTGATGGGCTGGCAGTGCGGCTCGACCGTACTGCCAGCCTTGCGCACCTGAACCCCCTACCTCCGACACGTTCGAAAGGAACCCACCTTATGCGCAAGCAGCTATCCCTTGGCCGCAAGGTCGGGATGCTCGGTACCGCCGCCGCCCTGGCCGCCGTGACCGCCATCCCCGTCGCAACGGCCGCCCAGGACGAGAACGCGATGGTCCGTGTGCTACACGGAGCTGGCGATGCCCCCGCGGTCGACATCTACGCTGACGGCAACGTCATCGGCGAAGGCCTCGCGTTCACGCAGATCACCGACTACCTCTCAGTCCCCGGCGGTGAGTACCAGATCCAGGTCGTGCCCTCAGGCGCCACGCTGGAAGAGGGCCCCATCGTCATCGACGCCGCGCTGACCTTTGATGCTGGCACGATGACCACGGTGGCCGCCACCGGCAGCCTGGCCAGCGGCATCGTCCCGCAGGTCATCGCTGACGATCCCATGCCGAGCTCCGATACCTCCCAGGTGCGCATCGTCCACCTCAGTGCCGATGCCCCTGCAGTGGATATCGCCCCTGATGGCGGCGACGCCCTCATCGAAGGGCTCGAGTACCCCAACAACACCGGCTACGTCGCGCTCCCCGGCGGCGCCTATGACCTCGAGATCCGCCCTGCGGGCACCACCGACGTCGCCTTCGACATCCCCGAGATCACCATCGACAACGGCGTGAGCTACTCCGTCTTCGCTGTCGGCGGCCTCGGTGACGGCACGTTCGCCGTCGTGCCAGCCATCGACGCCGCGCTCGCCGGCGTCCGTGTCGGCCACTTCAGCGCTGACGCCCCCAACGTGGATGTCTACGCCAACGGTGGCGTCATCCTGACCGACGTGCCGTTCGGCGCCCTGTCTGACTACCTCTACGTGCCCGCCGGGACCTACCAGATCCAGGTCGTCCCGACCGGCGCCTCGCTCGACGAAGGTCCGGTCGTCATCGACGCTGAGCTTACCTTCGACGGTGGCACCCTGACCACGGTCGCGGCAACCAACGATCTGGCCAACATCACGCCCGTTGTCATCAATGACAAGGCCGTCCAGCCGGCAGCCGAGGGCGCCAAGATCCGCGTGGTGCATCTGAGCGCCAATGCGCCCAAGGTCGATATCGCCCCCGACGGCAGTGGCAAGAAGGGCGCCGTCGTCGAGAACCTCAAGTTCGGCAAGGCCAAGGGTTACCTGAACGTGCCGGCCGGTGAGCTGGACCTGGAGATCCGCCCCGCGGGGAAGAAGGCCGTTGCCTTCGATATCCCTGCACTCACTCTCGAGGATGGCAAGGCCTATAGCGCTATCGCGATCGGCCAGTTCCCTGACTCCTTCGACGTGATCCTCGTCGAAGAGGCTTCGGCCAACTAGACACTCCCGTACCAAGTGTGAGGCCCGGTCCCCCCGCCGGGCCTCCCACCGACTCCACCAAGCAACACGGAGAGATACCAAGATGTTCAAGAAGCTCATCGCCAGCGTGATGCTGGCCTCCCTCGCGTTGACAACCGTCGTTCCGGCGACGGTCTCGGCGGCCTCCAACAAGGACATCGTCGACCGCGTCGTCCAGTTGAACAAGGGCACAGGCCAGTTCGACTCCCTGCTGGCAGCCGCTCAGTGCGCCGAGTTCGATGGTGCCGTGGTCGATCTGCTCAAGAGCCCCGGCCACAAGACGCTGTTCGCACCCACGGATGCCGCCTTTGATGTCTTCCTGGCCGAGAACAGCCTGACGCTCGAAGCGCTCTGCACTCCCGCCAATGCCGGCACACTCCTGACCGTCCTCGGATACCACGTCATCGACGGTGCGTCGGTGACGTACCGGGACGCCAAGCGAGCGATCGGTGGTTCCGTTGACATGTTCCTCGGCGGCTCCGCCGACATCACCGGCAAGCCTGGCGACGTGCGCATCGACGGCGCCAAGATCATCCGCCCCAACAAGAAGGCCAGCAACGGCATCGTGCACGTCGTTGATGCAGTCCTCATCCCGGCGAGCTAGTCACAGAGGCGGAGGCAGAGGACTGACCTAAGGGCCAGTCCTCCAGCTCAAGCAATCCACAGAAGCTCCATCGCCCAACTAGCGAGGGATCCAGCATGATGAACGGCATCACCCACGTCATCAGTGACGTCATGGTTCCGCCGAGCATCGAAAGGGCGCTGGCAGCAGCCATTTCCTAGGCTTTCCTCGCGGCTCCGCCGCTCGAGCCGGTCCTTCGGGGCCGGCTCGAGCAATTCTGGTCGCATCGGATACGAGGAGGCACAGTCCCCAGGTCACCCTCGGACCTGGGGACTCGTCCGCCGCTCTTCCGCGCAGCAGCACCGATGGCCCTCACGCAGACATCCCTCCAGGCCGTCTGGCGGTGACCCGCTGGCCGGGGCGCCGAGGATGGATGTGGTCAACCGTGGGGGCGCTGCGTGGAAGCACAGCTTCGGCCAGCGGAGTCAAGCACGAGCCCGAGGCAACGGTGACACGGTCAGGTCAACGAGACTCGCTCGAGGTCTGGCTGGGGATCGGGTCGGCCTTGGCCGACTGGGGCCCGACGCTGCGCAGCGGCCGTCTCTCCGCAGCGGCCGACTCTCCGCAGCGGCCGACTCTCCGTCAGCCGGGACTGTCCAGGCTAGGGCTAGGAAGACGGCGGGTGGGAAGCGGCTGGGACGGGGATGGCCGGCGTCGGTCGGGGTGCGCGCCGCGGCACCTCGACTCGTGGCAGGACGGACATGGCGTCGAACGCGAGCTCCGGTCCTGGCTGGGACCGTAGGAGGCCGCCGATGAGCTCGGGGGCCTGGGGCGGGTTGCGCAGCAGGCCGCGAACCGCCGCGGCGATGAGTGGTCGCGACGCATGGTTGGGGTCGAGCGCTACTCCGGCCAGGCCGCGCTCGATGGCAGCGGCACCGTCGAACTGATCGGTCGAGAACGGCACCAGCAGCATGGGCACGCCGAAGGTCAGGGCCTCGGTAACGCTGTTGTTGCCACCGTGGGTTACCAGCAGGGCCGCGCTCTCGAGCAGCGCCACCTGCGGCAGGCTGGTCCGTACCAGCCAATCGGCCGGAACTGGGCCGAGGTCGCTGACCGAGTTGGAGCCGACGGCGATGGCGACACGGACGTCGACCTTGCGGAGGGCGGCCGCGATGCGCGACAGCACGTCGATGCGGGCGGACAGGAATGTCCCCAGCGAGACCACCACCAGCGGGCGATCGTCAGCACGTGACAGCCATTCCGCCACGTCGGGGTCGGGATCTTCCTGCCGGACGGCGCTGCCGAGGAACACGTGACGGGGCAACCTGGCCGTGCGAACCGGCCCGTGGAGTGCGGCGGGGTAGTTGTAGAGCACCAGGTCGCCGTGCGCGCGAAACGCGTCATCGACAGGATCGGCACCTGGCGCGACTACCTGGAGCGTCTCGTTGTAGGCGGTCGTGAATGCCCCTGTCACGCCGCGCGCGGTGGCCCTGAGCGACTCCAGCTCCACCAGCTCGGGGTTCATCACCGGTGGCCAGGCCGAGGGCACACCGTAGAGCTCGTCACCGACCGGCAGCGCAGTGGGGTGACCCAGCACCACGTCGCCGTAGGGGACGCCAGCAGCGCGCAGGCCTACGGTGGCTGCGAAGGCAAGGTGGTCGACAAGGATGGCATCAGGGGCGTGGACATCGATGATGCGCATCGTTCGGCGCGCAACCTGCGCCGGTCGCCACAGAAGGTCGGTCGACCGCTGTGCTGCCTGGTAACGCAACGCCGTGATCGATGCCTCCCCGCGTGGCGACGAAGAAGGCCTCGAGTGAGCGTGCTTCCTCGTCCGCTGCCCGCTGTGTGCGGATGACGCCGGCGTTGGAGCCACGCGACATGATCAACTCGGTATGCTCCATCCCGGCGGCGCGCACCAGTGGTGCCATGGCCGGACCGGTCGCGACCACCACGCGCTGGCCACGCCGTTGCCACGCCTCACCGATGGTGAGCATGGGTGCGGCATGTGAGGCGTAGTCGGGCGTGATGATGAGCAGGGTCATGCGTCCCGCACTGACACTTCGTTGACGGGAAGGGCCAGGCCGGATGCACCCGCAGCGATGCGGTAGACCGCAGCCAGGGTACGCGACATGCGCTCCAACGTGAAGCGTTCCTCGACCGTGGCACGCGTGCGCCGGGCGGTCTCTGCTTCCCGGGCCAGATCGAGCACCGATCGCGTAGCTGCTCCCACCACCGCCACGTCGGTGGTATCGACCACCAGGCCTGTTCGTCCCTGTTCGACGTAGGTGACCGGTCCACCGCGGGACGGCGCCACCACCGGCAGTCCGGCGGCCATGGCTTCGATGATGGCAAGCCCGAACTCTTCCTTGGCGCTGCCGCACGCGTAGGCGCCGTGCGGCCCAACCAGCGAGCCCCAGCCCGCGTGTGCCACGGCCAACAGGAGAGCGACCTCGTCGTTGGGCCGGTGGCCCAGCAGGATGACGCGTTCGGCGAGACCGGGGTTCGTGTCGATGAGCGACTTGATGCGCGACAGCTCAGCGACCTCGGCCGCAGAAGGCTGCTCAAGATCGCCCCCGACGATGACGAGGTTGGCCTGAGCCGCAAGTGTCTCGTCGATGGCGAATGCCTCTACCAGACGACTCATGCCCTTGATCGCGTTCATCCGACCCACGCTGATCACGAGCGGGAGCCCGTGGCGGGTAGGTGGCAGGGCACTGATGGCTTGCTGCAGGTCGCCGACGACGCTCGGCATGGTCTTCGCCTCACGCACTGCCTCAGCCGCGCGGTCTGCCCGCACCAGGTCGATGCCTTCCGGCACCACGGTGTGGTTGGGCGGCCCGTCGTCGATGTCGATGCCGGTGAGGTCCTCGACTTGGCTGCGCAGTCGGGCCCGGGGGAAGAGCACGAGCTCGCGGGCGTCCCTGGTGAGGCGCTCGACCAGGTTGGCGCGGTACCACAGTCCGCCGCGCGCATCCTGGCTGGCGAAGGAACCGCGATCGAGTCGATCCACTCGCTTCGGCCGCGGCGATCGGTCCGTGCGGGTCGGGCGCCAGCGTGAAGACGAATGGGATGCCGAGCTGGCGGGCTACCACGGCTCCGGCGAGACTGCCCGGGTCAGCCATCCTCAGATGGACCACATCAGGCAGGTGGGCGGCGAGGAAGGCGGAGCGGATGCCGCGAGCGGCGGCCACGACGGACGGCCAGCTACCCGTGAACGAGGCACCCTCAGCAGGTGCCAGCGGGACTCGCTCGTAGCGGCGTCCCGCGCGCGTCTCGCTCGATGGCACCAGCTCACCGGGTGCCGCCCGACCGACCGACACCACCTCCGCGATCCGTGGCTGCTCTGCCAGGGCGGTGCTCAAGCGCGAGAGAAGCGTGGCCACGCCGCCGGCCTCGCCCATCCCCGCGCGTGACATGGATGGATCGAGCGATGCGGTGAGGTGGATCTGTGCGACGCGGATGCCCGCAGAGCGATCGTCGCCATATCGAGGACCGCGCCGCCACAGCATTCGCTGTGCGACCACGCTTCGGACGATCTGCCCCAAGTCGTTCCGAGCGTGAGACAGCTTGACGATGGCATCCGGGAGTGCATCATCGGTGCGCTCGACGAAGGCGGCGATCGCGGCAGCCCGGACCGAAGAGGGTTCATCTGCATCGGCCGCCACGCGCTCCAGGACCTGGCTCGCCCGCCGGCCGGCAACGAGGCCGATGGTCTCGATGAGATAGCGGCGTGCGTCGGATGACGAGGCCTCGGCGAGCGCCGACTCCAGCGCCGTCAGTACCAGCAGCGGCGACGTGCTGGCCCAGCGGGCAAGGGTCGACTGGGCGTGGAAACCGGGCATGCCGCCACGCTCGACGGCGCGCGCCAGTGGGCGCACCAGCTCGGGGCTGGCAGGGCGTCCGACGAGGGCCCAACCGGCGTGGTCTTCGAAGCCGGGGACGCCATCGACGATGAGCGCCGCCAGCTCGACATCCGCTGCCGGGCCGGGTACGCGACCAAGGGCATGCACGGCGGCCAGTGCCGTGACTGTATCCGCCTCATCGATGGCCTCCAGGATCGGCGTCAACAGCGAGGCCACAGGAACGCCGTCGCGAACCGCCTGGTCAACCATCCGAAGCGCGTCGGGCGCGCTCCGCATGGCGTGCAGGATGGTCGGCGCGCGCCGCACCCGGTCGAGCGCAGAGGCGACTTGGAGGGCCGGTCTCGCCGGGCTGTGCAGGAGTTCGATGGAGGCGATGTGCCGCGATGTAGAACCGTAGGAAAGGGGGGATCTTCGATCATCGTTCGGTACCGGTCGTTCCGCGTCTAGGCGGCGGCGCGGACTTCTTCCTCCCGCGGGGCGTCGATCGAGACCGCAGATCGACCCGGGCCGAGGTACGTGGCGAGGCCGTCTTCGAGGCGTGTCAGGGTCCGTGGCATGACCTTCAAGAGAGGCGCCACGTCCACGGTGGCGGGCTGGTTGACGAAGTCGACCGCATCCGGACTCAACGGCGGGTTGGGCAGGAAGCGCATGGGCCAGGCGGCGACCTTGACGAGGGCGGCCGGCGCGGGCAGCAGGGGCTTGCGCAGGTCGGCGACATCCATGGCGCGATGCAAGACCTCGCGCATCGACAGCACTTCCGGTCCGCCGATCTCGAACGTCTGCTCAGCCGCGGCGTCGGATGTCAGCGCGTCGGCGGCCAGGGCCGCCACGTCGCGGACGAACACCGGTGCCAGCTTCTGGTTCCCGAAGTTGGTCATGGGCACGAAGGGCAGTGCGCGGGCGAAGCCCAGGAAGCGGTTCAGTGAGACGTCACCGGGGCCGAAGACCCAGGTCGGCCGAATGATGGTCCAGGCCATGCCTGATGCGCGCACGGCATCCTCGGCCACCGCCTTGGCACGGAACCAGTGCTCGTCTGCGTCGTGGCCGGCCCCGGCTCCGGAGAGGTAGACCACTCGATCCACACCCACAGCTTTTCCCGCCGTGACGAGTCGCTCAGCACCGCCAGCGTCCACCTGCATGAAGGTGAAGCCCTTCTTGGGCTGTTCCACTGGTAGTCCGGGGAAGGCCAGTGAGACGACCAGCTCATCTACGCCGCGGAGTGCTGCCTGCAGAGTGTCCACATCGCGCACGTCGGCCTGCCGGATTCTCGATGTCATCGGGGAGCTGGCCGCGGGCGCCCTCGCCTCGGGAGGAAAGGACGATGACGTGGCGCCCGCGACGGCGCAGCTCTCGGGCGATCTCACCGCCCACGAAACCGGTTCCGCCGGCGATCGCGATGGTGCCGGGAGTCGCACCAGCCCGATCGCCGGCAGGTTCGAAGATGTCGTCGATGGCGGTGGCACGGGTTCGGAAGACGTGCTGCAGCTGGTTGCGCACGACCATCCGGTGTGCCAGTGACCCGATGGGACCGAACGGCATCTCGTAGCTGACCTGGTCATCCATCCGGACGCCGCCATCGACCGCGCTGAAACGATGTTCATGGACCCAGGACTTGTAGGGGCCCTTTTCCTGGATGTCGCTGAAGCGGTGCGGCGCGTCTACTTCGGCGATGAGCGTGCGCCACTTCGTCGGGATACCGAACAGGGGTCGCAAGGTGTAGTCGATGGTCGAACCCGCCGCGGTGGAGGGCTCCGGAGTGTGGATCTCGAAGCCCATCGAGCGAGGTGTGATACGGCCAAGGTTCTCGGCCCGCGAGAAGAAGTCCCACACCCGCTCAAGGTCCGCGGGAACGATGTGGCTGCTCTTGAGGATGTGCTTCGTCATCGGGGCCGTCCTTGGTGTGTACATGGTTTGTACAGATGGCATACTAGGATGGTGAAGCACAAATGTCAAGGGGTTGTACAAGGTTCTGGCACCGCCTTGTACAAGGTTGACGAGGGAGTCGACCGATGAGCGCCGCCGCTGCGAGGGAGTGGACGACCGTCGTCGTTTGGTTCCGCCGAGATCTCCGCGTCTCCGATCACCCCGTGCTGGTGGAGGCCGTCGAGCGTGCCCGCAACGTCGTACCCCTCTTCGTCATGGATGATCGGCTGCTCGATGGTGCTGCACCCGCGCGCACGTGGTTCCTGCAGCGGTCACTTGCCGAACTCGATGTCAGCCTGCGGGCACGCGGCAGCGGCCTGCTGGTGCGGCGCGGCCGGCCGGAACGGGTGGTGGCGGAGGTGGCCCGCGAGGTCGGGGCCCAGGTGGTGCTGGCGACGCGTGATGTCACACCCCTGAGCCATCGGCGGGATGCCCTGGTCTCAGCGGCCCTGCAGCGGGACGGGCGTCAGCTGGCACTGCGGCCGGGTCTGCTGCTGGCCGAGCCCGAGAAGATGCTCACCGCCAGCGGAACGACCTATGCCGTCTTCACGCCGTTCTGGCGTGCCCTGCAGGCGAAGTCGCGCCGGCAACTGCTGCCGGCCCCCGATCACCTCGATACACCCGACGATGTGCGCGAGCGCGCGCGCTCCAGCAGTCTCGAGATGGCCACCCTTCCAGCGCCATTCGAGGGCCTTCCCAGTCCCGGCGAGGCGGCCGCCCTGGAGCGTCTGCACGCCTGGGTCAGCGGCGGCCTGGCCGGCTACGGCGTCGACCGCGACGTGTTGTCAGGCGAGGGCACCTCGCGCCTGGGCGTCGATCTGCACTTCGGGACGTTGTCGCCGCTGCAAGTCGAATCAGCGGCACTCGAAGCCGACGTCGACGCTTCCGCCTTCGTTCGCCAGCTGGCGTGGCGCGAGTTCTATCACCACCGCCTCTTTGGCCATCGAGCGGAGGACGCCCTGCCCGAGAGCCCGCTGATGGCGGCCTTCCGTTCCGAAGCGGAGGACCCTGAGGCGGTGGCAGCCTGGCGCGAGGGCCGCACCGGCATCCCCGTCGTGGATGCTGCCATGCGCCAGCTGGCTGCCAGCGGCTGGCTCAGCAATCGGGCCCGACTGGTGGTGGCCTCGTTCCTCACACGCCACCTGCTGATGGACTACCGCATCGGCGAGCGCCACTTCATGCACCACCTCATCGACGGCGACGTCGCCAACAACCGTGGTGGTTGGCAGTGGACCGCGGGCGTGGGGGCGGACCCGCAGCCGTGGTTCCGCATCTTCAACCCGGTTCGCCAGGGTGTCCGCTTCGACCCCGAAGGCACATGGGTGAGGCAGTGGGTCCCGGAGCTGGCGCGCGTACCCACTGCCCACATCCATGCGCCCTGGGAGATGCCCGATCCAACCGCGGCGGCCGCTGGCGTCAGCCTCGGTGACACCTACCCGTTTCCGGTCGTGGAGCTGAGCGCCGGTCGTGAGCGAGCGCTGGCGGCGTTCAAAGCGGCCAGTGGTCGCGACTGACGCTGCCGCCCTCTGAGGGGTTCCCTCGACTTGCCTGGCTGGCCCGCTCAGCCCGCTTGACGATCTCGCGGATCGATCCGCGGAAGATGAACAGGTGCGCGGGGAGCAGGAGGTACCAGTACAGCCGGCCGCTCAGCCCCTTGGGCTCGAAGAAGGCCGTTTGCACCAACCGACTGCCGGCGGGATGGTCGGCGACCTCGTACTGCAGCCACGCACGGCCCGGGACCCGCATCTCCGCGCGCAGGCGCAGCAGTTCGCCGGGTCGCACCTCTTCGACGCGCCAGAAGTCGACCGCGTCACCGACACGCACGTGGCGAGGGTCGCGGCGACCCAGTCGCATGCCGGGTCCGCCCACCATCCGGTCCATCAAGCCACGGATCCGCCAGAGCACGTTCCCATATGGCCAGCCGGCGGTGCCGCCGAGGCGCTCGATCTGCGCGAAGGTCTCGAGTGCGGGCGCCCGGACGCGTCGTCGCTGACGGTCCAGGAGCATGCCCTCGCGGCTCTCGTCCTGGTCGAGGTCCTTGCGGCCGGGCAGGCCCAGGGAGTCGAACCAGGTCGTCTCGACGTCATGCCGGTCGCGCCGGTCGATGGCCCGCTGGACGGCGGTCTCGAAGGGCGTGGGCTCGATCCTGAATGCGCTGGCAGGCTGCGGGTCGCGCACGATGACCTCGTTGCGCAAGCCCTCGATGAGCGGCCGTGCGATGGAGGAGGGGATGGGAGTGACCAGACTGCACCAATAGGAGCTGAGCCGCGGTGTCAGCACGGGCACCGGGAGCATGAGGCGGCGCATGCCACGGAGCCGAGCGTAGGTGTCCATCATCTCCGCGTACGAGAGCACGTCCGGGCCACCGATCTCGACGATGCCAGCTCGCTCGGGATGTTCCGCGGCGGCGACGAGGTAGTCGAGCACATCGCGGATGGCGATCGGCTGGCACAGGGTGCGCACCCAGCGCGGCGTGATCATCACCGGCAGGTGCTCCACCAGGCTGCGCAGCAGCTCGAAGGAAGCACTGCCGGAGCCGATGACGACGGCCGCCCGGAACTCGGTCACCGGAACACCGTGCGAGGCGAGCTCAGCGCCGACCTCCTGGCGGCTGGAGAGGTGCGCCGACAGGCCGCTGGCCGGGTCGCCGAGGCCACCGAGGTAGACGATATGTCTCACACCTGCCTCGCGTGCCTCGCTGGCGAAGGCCCGCGCGGCGCGTAGGTCCCGCAACTGGAAGCCGGCCTCACCGCCGGCCATGGAGTGGGCCAGGTAGAAGGCCGTGTCGATGCCTTCGAGTGCCGGTGGCAGCGTGCCGGGATCAAGCAGGTCGACGCGAACGACCTCGGCACCTGGGAAGCGCTGCGCGAGGCCGCGTGGGTCACGGCTGGCCAGTCGCAGCGAGTGGCCCTGCTCCGCCAGCAGTGCCACCAGTCGTCCACCGACGTAGCCGCTGGCACCGACGATGAGGATTCGCATCCGAGTATCAGCCTGGTCGCGGGGCCCGGCCGCGACTGTTCTCGAGAGTGATCTGCAGGTCCTGCGTCATGCCCGTGCGGAAGCCGGCCTCGCAGATCGAGAGGTAGTAGTCCCACATGCGGATGAAGCGGTCGTCGAAGCCCATCTCCCGCACCTCGTGGATATGTTCGAAGAACCGCTCGCGCCAGGTGCGAAGCGTGAGCGCGTAGCTGTCGCGGATGTCGCGCACGCCGGTCAGCAGCAGCCCGGTTCCCTCGAGTGAGGACTCGATGGCTGCCAGGGAGGGCAAGACGCCGCCAGGGAAGATGTAGCGCTGGATCCAGTTGGCGCCGCGCAGCTGTGCCTCGTAGGCGTCATGAGGAAAGGTGATGACCTGGATGCTGGCCCTGGCCCCTGGTTTGAGCGCGCCCGCGACGGCCTCGAAGTAGTCGCGGTAGAACTCCGCGCCGACGGCTTCGAGCATCTCGATCGAGACGACCGCGTCGTACTCGCCGCTGACGTCACGATAGTCGCGCAGTTCGACGTTGACCTGATCGTCCAGGCCGGCGGCGTGGATGCGCTCGCGTGCCAGGTCACGCTGGGCCGGTGAGATGGTCACGCTGGTCACGCGTGCCCCCAGCTCACCTGCGGCATAGAGCGCGAATCCGCCCCAGCCCGTACCGATCTCGAGCACGTGCTGGCCGGCCTCTATGCCAGCCCGCTCGGCGATGGCGCGGTACTTGGCCCGCTGCGCATCGGCAAGCGACTGGTGGGGTGACTCGAAGACGGCACTGGAGTAGGTCATCGTCTCGTCGAGCCAGAGCCGGTAGAAGTCGTTGCCAAGGTCATAGTGCGCGGTGATGTTGCGACGCGAGCCCGACTTGGTGTTGCGATTGCGGCGGTGCGCCAGGGTGCGGCTGATCCTGCCCGGGATGCGCCACCAGCCCTTCGAGAGTGCCAGCGCGTGACGGTTGGCCACCGCCAGCGAGATGAGCGCGACGAGGTCGGGGCTGGACCAGAGTCCGTCCATGTAGGCCTCACCGCCACCGACCTCACCGCCCACGAGCAACCTTCTCAAGGCCTCGGGGTCATGGATATGCATCTCCCCCCGGAGATCGGACTCGCGCTCACCGAAGATGCGCCGGGAGCCATCCGGCAACTGGACCGTGAGCCGGCCGACCTTGATGCGCGAGGCCGCGGACAGGGCGACGCGACCCGCGAACTGGGTGAGCATCGGGTCGAGCGGGGCGGTCAGCCGTTCGGCCACGGGAGGAGTGCTCATCGGGTCACCTCGGAGTGTCGGCGGAAGTGGAAGCCACGGCGCCACATACGCCAGGCGTGCAAGTGGATCGCCAGGATGGTCTTCTGGGTGGCAAGCGGGATGCGCAACAGGGTGCGCAGCAGGTTGCGGTCCGTCAGGCGCTTGCGCTCCACCACCAAGGTAGCAGTCAGCAGCGGCCTGCCCAGCTCGGTCTCGGTGATCGCGACGCGCAATCGACCGGGATCGTCCTGCACGCGCACGCTGTAGCGTGCCTCCATGTCGATGAAGGGCGACACGTAGAAGTCCTTGTCCATCTCGTCCACCCAGCCCTTGCCCTGTCGTCGTGGCCGCAACGTGTAGAGACGTCGTTCATGGTGCGTGTTGTGCACCTCCAGGATGAGCACCTGCATGGTGCCCGTTTCGTCACGGCAGAGATAGAAGCTGGCGGGGTTGAACTGGTACCCCAGCACTCGCGGAGTGGAGATGAAGGTGATGCGCCACTGCTCTGGATCGAATCCTTCGTGGCGCAGGTGTGCCAGCACGGAGGCACGCAGGTCGGCAGCTTTGGGAAGCCAGTGGTCGCGGTCGTGCAGGGCCAGGGCATTGAACCGGTTGCGGCTGAAGAGCCGGACGCGCGCTGCGACCTCATCCAGCTCCGCGAGGTCGAGCGCGAGATAGAAGACGTCGTGCTCGAGCTCATACACCATCGGCTGCGAGCGACGATGGCGCACCTTGCCCGTGAGCAGGTGCGATCTCACGCCGCCGTGCCTGCGGGAACAGGCTCCTCGACCACCTGCTCCGTCGTCGGTAGCAGCGGCGCCAGTGCAGCCACCATCCCGGCTGCCTGGAAGCCCGAACGGCAGCCATCCTCGTGGAAGCCGTAGCCCAGGTGCGCGCCTGCGTAGAACGTGCGCCGATGACCCTGCAGGTCGGCCAGCGCCTCCTGGCCAGCGAGCGTGTCGAAAGTGTACTTGGGGTGCGACATCGGCCGCGACACGATGATCTTGTCGTCCGGGATGCGGTTGCCCGGGTTGACCGACGTGCAGTACTGCTCCGCCGCGTCGAGTCGTTGTAGTCGGTTCATCCAGTAGGTCATGGTCAGCTGCTCGGCAGGCCGTCGGCAGTCGGCCGTGTCCACATTCCACGATCCGCGTGCGCGGGCCCGGCTCGGCAGCACCGACTCATCAGTGTGGAGCACGACATCGTTGGTGGTGTATTCGAACAGTCCCAGCGCCGCGCGCTCGGCCGCGTCAGCGTCGTTGAGGAGGGTGAGCGATACGTCTGCATGGGTGGCCATGATGACGGCGTCGAAACGCTCTCTCCGGTCCGAAAGCGTGGTCACGGTGACGCCGTCCGAATCGCGTCTGATGTCCACGACCGGGTCACCCGCCACCACGGCGTCGGCTGGCAGACGCTCGAGGATGCGCTCGACATAGGTCATCGAGCCACCCACGACGGTGCGCCAGGGCTTCCCCTTGCCGAAACCGATGAGCCCGTGATTGTCGAGGAAGCGCAGCAGATAGTCGATCGGGAAATCCATGATCTCGGCTGCCGAAGTGGACCACACGGCGGAGACGACCGGGACGAGGAAGTGGTTGCGGAAGGCGTTGCCGTAGCCGCCCTCGTCGAGGAACGTGGCGAGCGTCTCACGCGTCCAGACGTCGTTGTCCAGACGCTCCCGTGCGATGCCATAGAAGCGGCGGATATCGGTGATCATGCGCCAATGCGATCGTCGTCCCAACGAGCCCGGCTGGGCGAACATGCTGCCCGCACCGCGCGAGCCGAACTCGAGCCCGCAAGCCTCGCAGGAGTGGCCCAGGGACATCTCGGTCGGCTGGGTCTCGATGCCGAGATCCGAGAACAGCGCGGTGAGGTAGGGATACGTCGGCTCGTTGTAGACGATGAAGCCGGTGTCGACGTTCACCGGCCCAGCCCCGGTCGGCACGGTCACGGTCTTGACATGACCCCCTGGTCGTTCGTCGCGCTCGAAGAGCCGGATGTCGTGTCGTGCGCGCAAGCCATAGGCGGCGCTCAGGCCGCTGACTCCGGCGCCGATGATGGCGATGTTCACGGTTTGTCCCCCTTGGACCTATTGTGAGGCGTCTCTGCTGTGCTCCGCCGCCGTCTGGCGTTGTGTAGAAGGATGGTACAATGTTTGTACAGACTACGCAACCCCGATACCGGAGCCGAACATGACCAAGCGCACTGTCTCGATCGAAACCGCCCTGCCGCGTGAGCAGGCCTTTGCCTACATCGCTGATTGGGCCCGTCAGGCCGAGTGGGACCCCAACACCGTGTCGTCGAAGCGCATCGGGGAGGGCGGGCCCGAAGTCGGCGCGCGCTACGTGCTCGATGTCAAGTTCGGCCGCGGCACGACAAGCATGGAGTACCGCATCACGGAGCTGGAGGCACCCAGCAGGCTGGTCCTCATCGGCGAGGGCTCCAGTGTCTGGACCGAGGATGTGATCACCTTCACCGAGACGCCGGTCGGCACGCGTGTCGACTACACGTTCGAGATCAAGCTCAGCGGTCTCCTTGGGCTCGTCCAGCCACTCTTCGGCCGCGTCGTGGACGGCATCGCCAAGGGTGGGGCGGCAGGTATGAAGAGGGAGCTGGATGCTCAGGTTGACACTCCCAAGCCGTCCGCCGAGGGCTAGTCACGTGGACCCACGCGTCGTCATCGATAGTGCGCTGGAGCTCAGCATCGTCGGCAGTTTCGCCCGTCCCGGATACCAGCTGCGTCGGCGACTCTTTGACTGGTCTGATCCTGGTTCCGCGGCGCTCGAGGGCAAGACCGTGCTCGTGACCGGGCCGACGTCCGGCTTGGGCCGTGCGACGGCAGACGGGATGGCGGCGCTCGGTGCCCGTGTCGTGCTCGTGAGCCGCAGCAAGGACAAGCTGGAGCGCCTACGCGACGAGATGACCGCCCGCCATGGCGAGAACCGTTTTCCCATCGTGGTCGCCGACATGTCCTCGCTGGAGAGTGTGCAGGCGGCCATCGGGCACATCCTCGCGACCGAGTCGCGACTCGACGTCCTCGTCGACAATGCCGGCGCCATCTTCCCTCGACGCATCAGGACGGAGGACGGCCTGGAGGCGACGTTCGCCACCATGGTGGCGGGCCCGTTCAAGCTGATCTCCGGGCTGCTGCCGCTGCTGGACGCCAGCGGTGACGGGCGGGTCATCAGCGTGGTGTCGGGGGGGATGTACTTCCAGCCGTTGCTGCTCGACGACCTGCAGTACGAGCGCGGCGGCTTCGATGGCACGCGCGCCTACGCGCGGGCCAAGCGCGCTTCCACGGCCCTGATCCGCGAGTGGTCGCGTCGTTTCCGAGGGAGTGTCCGCTTCGACGCCATGCACCCCGGCTGGGCCGACACGCCCGGCCTTGCCGAGTCGCTCCCGGGTTTCTACCGCCTGATGCGGCCCATCCTCCGGACGCCAGCAGAAGGCGTAGACACCATCGTCTGGTTGGCCACCGATCGAACGCCTGGGCGCCGCGACGGGAACCTCTACCTCGATCGGCGTCCGCGCCCCTTCGACCGCCTACCGGCCACGCGCCTCACCGCGGCTCAGCGCCGGCGACTGTGGGATGTGGTGGTACGGCTGACGGGCGTGCCTCGACCCGACCTCCCGATAGCGGGGCTCGCTAGGGCTCGCAGAACCACTCGCGACTTCGTGGCCGGCGTAGCGACAAGACCACGATGACGAAGAGGAGCAGCACGGCGATCGACAGTATCCCGCCGACCGGTGCGAAGAGCAGGACTCCTGCGAGCGGCAACAGCAGCGATGTCAGACCCAGCGACAGCATGTAGGCGGCCTGCTTCTTCTGCAGCACCAACGTCATGGTGAAGATGAGATAGGCCAGCAGCAGCATCCAGACGAGGCCGATGAAGGTGATCGGTGCCTGAACCGCCTGATCGATCGACCATTCGCATCGACAGGCCCAGGACCGCGAGCACGAGGAAGGCGTAGCCAAGGAAGACGAGCACTCCCGGCGGCATCGCACGAACTGTCTGCCACATCGGCCAGATTGTCGCACGCGCGCACGTGCCCTGGCCGCTGGAGGCGATACCCTGCGCGCCATGATCATCACCACCCCGGCCTGGGTGCGAGACGCTGTCTTCTACCAGGTCTTCCCCGACCGACTAGCCCGCAGTGGCCGTGTCGAAGCGCCCGGCGAGATGGAGCCCTGGGACGCCGAGCCCACGGTCGACGGCTTCAAGGGTGGCGACCTCTACGGCGTCGTCGCCCACCTCGACCGGCTCCAGCGCCTCGGGATCACCGCGCTCTACCTGAACCCGGTGTTCACCTCGGCCTCCAACCATCGCTATCACACCGACGACTACTACAACGTGGACCCGTTGCTGGGTGGCAACGATGCCCTGCGCGAACTGCTGGACGAGGCCCATGCGCGTGACATGCGCGTCGTGCTCGACGGCGTCTTCAACCACTGTGGTCGAGGCTGGTGGCCGTTCCATCACGTGGCTGAGAACGGTGCTCGATCGCCCTATCGCGACTGGTTCAACCTGGCCCCGGACGTCCGCGACGGCTCCCGTGGCATCAGCCCCTTCCCCACAGCCGAGCAGTTGGCCGAGATCGCCGAGCCCGGCGGGCCACCGGATCCCGTTCGGGGCAGCGTCGCGTGAGGTGCTCGGCTACGAGGCCTGGTTGGACCTGTCTGCCCTCCCCAAGCTGAACCTCGACGAGCCGCATCTGCGTGAGCTCATCCTCGATGTCTCGGAACACTGGATCCGCTTCGGCATCGATGGCTGGCGCCTCGACGTGCCCGAGGAGGTGGGGGCCGACTTCTGGCGCGATTTTCACGCCCGGGTACGCGCTGCCGACCCCGAGGCCTACCTGGTGGCTGAGATCTGGCACCACAAGCCCGATTGGCTGCAGGGCGACATGTTCGACGCCTTCATGAACTACCCGCTGGCATTAGGCGTGCTCGGTTTCGCTGCGCAGGAGCACCTCGAAACCGATATCGAGGTGCCTGATGAGTACGAGGGGAAACTGCGGGTCTTCGACGGCGCCGCGCTGTGGGAGCGTATCGAGGAGCTCGGGCGGCTGAATGATCCGGCTGTGACGGCGGTCCAGCTGAACCTGCTGGCCAGCCATGACACGCCGCGGGCGCTGGCGATCTGCGGCGGTGACCTCGATTCGTTGCGGCTGGCAACCCTTCTGCAGATGACGCTGCCCGGCGCACCCTGCATCTACTACGGCGACGAGATCGGCATGGACGGCATCATGGACCCGGCGTGCCGGGGCCCTTTTCCTGATGATCCGGCCGAGTGGGAACGCGAGCCGTACCCCTGGATGGCTGATGCCGTCGCCATCCGGCACTCCAGCCCGGCCTTCCGCGACGCTGACCTGGCCCTTCTTGGGGTGCAAGGAGGGGCGATCGCGTACTTGCGGCGCGACGGCCACGAGTGCTTCGCTGTCGTCGTCAACGCCGCGTCAGAGCCGCTGACGTGGGATCTGCCGCTGCCGTCTTCCATACGTCACGCTGCGTTGGTGACGCTTCGTGGCGGTACGCTCGGGGAGCGCTCGGCCGCGATCGAGGCAGGATCGCTGTGGGTCAGCCTGCCAGCACGCGATGGGGTCGTCGTCCGGCTCTCGGTGTAGTTCGGGCCACGGCCGGGTTCGCCGGCCCCCGCGGTTTGCATGGCAGTCATGTAACTGACGCATGAGGCCCTCATGCGTCGCGCGGTTTGCTCGGGAAGCAGATCGTGGCCACACCAGACCCTGGGTGTGACCCCCAGTCAAATCGGGGGCACTATCCCGTGCTGACTCGTCGGATACGTGCGCGTGAGGCAATTACCTATACTCGTCCCGTGGCGCTCGTACGCATCGCGGTCGTGGTCGTCCTTGTCGCATCGGGATTGGTCGTCCTGTACGGCCTGCTCCTCGACCGATCCGGCCAGAACATCGCCTTCACCGTGGCAGGCCTGGCAGTGTTGGGTCTGACGCTTGCCTTCATCTCAGCGTGGTTCCTGACGCGCGCGCTGACCGATGCACGCTGGGGCCGGACCGGCGGCTCAGTGGTCGGTGCCGTGATGGGTGGTCTGTTCGCGGTGGCTGCTGCCGGTTGTCTCGCTGCGGCCTCCGTCTTCACCTTCATCCGCGTATGACGGGACAGAGGCGCTGCCTCGGGTAAACTCCCTCGGTCGCTGGCCCCCATCGTCTAGAGGCCTAGGACGCCACCCTTTCAAGGTGGAGATCAGGGGTTCGAATCCCCTTGGGGGCGCCAGACTCACCCGGGCCTCCCGGGTTCACGGCGTGTGTGCTTCGACCTCCAGTTCGCCCGATTCGAAGTTGACCCAGCCCTCGATCGCGACGACCGAGCCATCGAGATGCGCGTCGCGGGGTTCGGTGGACCGGATGTATGCCGAGCCGGTCAGGCGGAAGTCGAGGTCTGGGAAGTCGAACCCAGGAGCCCCGATGACCGCCGGGGATGGCATCGGCGACCCATCGAGTGGGCTGACGAACCCGTTGATATCCATGGACACGCGTCGGTCGCGAGTCTTCAAAGACCCAGGCACCTCCGAAACGACCGTGGCGACGCACCTACTCAGGAAGCGGATGCCATCGGCGAAAGCGCAGACAGGCGCGACGTCGCGGAACTCGCCCTCGAGCTGGTAGGTCGAACTTGGTGCCCGCTGCGGCGCCTCCATTGCGTTTCCTGGCTGTGTGCTCATGTCGATCGTCGATGTCATCGCCCGTGTCCTCCGTCTCGTGTCTCGGTGGGTCCACATCTTCTATCGCACAACTGTGTGCAACGGAATGGAGACTAGGCCAGTCGGGCATCTATGTCAAGTATTGGTCGCACACATCTGTATATCGATAGTCTTCAATGACCTGAACTGCGATAGTAGTCTCAGTCGTTGAGGAAGTGTTCAGCTTGCGTGATGGAAGAACAGTGATGTACGATGGACGTTGTGAGAACCAGCGCAGGCAACGGTCCTCGTCCGTACCGGATGGGCAAGCGGCTCGAGGATGTCGATGGAACACGCCGACGGATCGTCGAAGCCACGGTGGAGTTACATGGCTCGGTCGGTCCGTCGCACACGACGATCTCGGGCGTGGCGGACAAGGCCGGTGTCCAACGCTCGACCGTCTACCGGCACTTCCCGGACGAGGAAGCGCTCTTCAGTGCCTGTACCAGCCATTGGTTCGCACGCCATCCGTGGCCTCGACCCGACGACTGGCGTGTCGAGACGGATGGAGCCGCCCGGCTTGAGCGTGGACTCGCCGCGCTGTATCGCTACTACGATGAGAACCAGCAGATGATGTTCAACTCGTTCCGCGACATCGCGGTCATGCCGGCGTTCGTGGGCGAGAACATTCGGGCTCAACTCGAGAATATGCACGCCGCCCTGGTCGAGCCGTGGCGCCGACCGGACGATCAGCGCCTACAGATCGCGGTCCGCCACGCTCTGGACTTCCGGACCTGGATGTCCCTGTCCTCGAACGGCCTCGGCCCAGACCGCGCGTCCGCACTGATGACCGCGATGATCGTGGGCCTGACCGGCTGAGCACTCCCAAGAACCGATGTTGCGTCCATCATCGCGCGTTCCGTCGGGCATGAACACGAACGGTGCCTGGTCGTCCCCGACTGGCACGATCGAGGGCTCTATGCCTGAGCGTTCGAAGGCCCTGCGCCGCCATTGCAGTGCCCGGTCGTGCGAAGGCTTCCTGATGTTGCCCTCAGGCCCAGCTTCGGCTTGTTGGCCTGCTTCCGTCGGCAGGTCTTGGATGGCGTCACTGATGACCCGATACACGCCTGCCTGACCTTCTCGGTGCGGAGGGTGGGCAGGAGCTCGCCCACTCCGACTGGTGCCCCCGGCGCAGCGATAGAAGACGCAGCGACGGCAGCAAGCAGCAGGCCCGTCGCCGACATGATGGAGACTGACCGCGGCGTTCCGGAGCCTCGATGCGGATGCGTCGACGTTGCGATCCGACTCGCCGATGGTCAAGGGTCGAACAGGCTGCGACGTGGATCGAAGCCGGAGACTCGCGAGCTCTCCGCGTACCAACCGAGCGGATCATCAGGGCGCGGCGACTGAGCCCTCAGGACCCCTTTGGGGGGCGCCGCGAGAAAGCACCTGAGTCGTCAGCGACGGCCTCGGCAGCTGCGAAGAACGGTCGATCGGGCGGGCTCCAAACGACCGGGTTCACGCGCCTGTCGGCGGTCTCCACACGCTCGAACTAGCGGGCCGCAGCGGACGCACCGCCTTGCGCAGGCTCGCTTCCCATCGAACCACGGAACGTGCATACTCCGCCTTATCCAGAGCGGAGCGGGGGGCTCCATCAGCGTGGTGATACACGCATCCGCGTCGATCGCCTGGAGGCGCGGCGAAACCGTCCGGCGAGAGCCGTAGGCGTCGAGAAGGAGGGTATGGTGCTTCCCCCTGATTACCTGCTCCAGCGAGCCATCGGCGTACCTGAGCGGGCGCGGCACGACCGGCACCTTGAGCATATGCGTGGCCTGCGTGACCGTGTGGCTGGACGCATCGTCTCCAGGGAGGACCCGGGATGGGATCGCGCCCGTGTGGCGTGGAACCTCGCGGCCGACCAGCGCCCCCAACTCGTCGCCTACCCTGAGACGATCAATGACGTCATCGAGGTCGTCGCATTCGCTCGCGAGAGAAGGCTGCGGGTCGCGCCCCAGGGGACGGGGCACGGAGCGGCGCCGCTCGGCGCGATCGAGGATGCCGTCCTCATGAACATGTCCCGGCTGCGCGAGTTGGTGATAGACCCAGCTCAGAAGCGCGCCCGGGTAGGGGCCGGCCTGACTTGGCGCGATGTCCAGACGGCTGCTGCCGCGCACGGGCTCGCCGGGCTCGCCGGCTCTTCACCGGATGTGGGAGTGGTCGGCTACACCCTCGGTGGCGGACTGGGCTGGATGGCTCGTCGCTACGGTCTCGCCTGCAACAGCGTCAGCGCCTTCGACATCGTAACCACGGATGGCCGCCACCTTCGAGTCGATCCAGAGCAAGAGCCCGATCTCTTCTGGGCTCTCCGCGGTGGCGGGGGCAGCTTCGGCGTCGTCACTGCGCTCGAGATCGTCCTGTATCCGGTGCGCGAGCTGTATGCAGGCGCGCTGTTCTGGCCGCAGGAGCGCGCCGCTGAGGTCCTCTCCGCCTGGCAGATGTGGACGGCCGCCGTGCCCAATTCGGTCACCTCGGTCGGCCGCCTCCTCAACGTGCCGCCCGACTCGGAGATGCCCGAGCGGTTGCGGGGCCGCTCGCTCGTGCTCGTCGAGGCTGCCTGCTTGTCGACAGAAGACGAGGGCATCGAGCTGCTGCGCCCGCTGAGGGATCTGCAACCGGAGATCGACACGTTCGCGATGCTAGCGCCCGCCAGTCTCGGCGATCTGCACATGGACCCGGTCGGCCCGGTGCCCGCGTTCATCGACGGCTGGCTCCTCGAGGACTTGCCGCCTGCGGCAATCGACGCCGTTATCGAGGCCGCCGGCCCCGGCTCGGGTTCGCCGTTACTCTCGGTCGAGCTACGACACCTGGGGGCCAGGCTGGCTGACGCAGCTCCCGATCACGGGGCCCTGGCATCGCTCGATGCCGGGTACGCGACGGCCACGTACAGCCTGACGCCGGACGCCGAAACGGCCACTGCTATCGAGCGTCACGCCACCACGCTGCGGGCTCGGCTGGCACCGTGGGAAGCGGAGCGCAACTATCCGAACTTCGCCGAGCGATCCTTCGAGCTGAGCCGCATCTTCTCGCCCACGGTGAGTGAACGGCTCAGCCGCGTGAAGACGCAGTACGACCCCGGCAATATCATCCGCTCCAGGCATCCGGTCCCGGTGGTGCAACACTCGCCACCGCTGTCCGTCGTTCACGACGAGGTCGACTGAATCAGGGGCGTCTCAGTCCCGCACCGTCCCACCCGAGTGGATCGTGCACCCTCCTGGTTCATGCTGTCTCCGCGTACTAGGCGAGCGAGTCATCCGCGCGTCTTGACTGGGGTCGCAAGGCCCCTGGCGGCCAACGTGCGCGAGCCGCGCGTGGCAGTCGCCCGCACTACAGTTCGTGCAGAGAAGAGCACGGCAGCAGCATCCGAACCCGGGCCGGTCGCGAAGGCCGGCCCTTCCGAGGGGGCACGCGACATGGACTTGCGCCTCAAAGACAAGGTCGTCATCGTCACGGGCGGCACGAAGGGGATCGGCGAGGGCATCGTCCGCAGCATGGCTGCGGAAGGCGCGCACGTCTACATGGTGAACCGCGCGGGCAAGGAGGGACCCCGGATCGAGAAGGAGCTGACCAGGAAGGGGCTGAACGTGATCTACCTGGCGGCTGAGCTCACGGAGGTCCAGGAGTGCAAGAAGGTCGTTGACGCGGCCATCGCGTGCTTTGGCCGGATCGATGTGCTCGTGAACAACGCAGGCTACAACAACCAGGTAGACCTGCGCAGCGAGCCGGAGGCCTTCATGAGTGGCCTGCGCGACAACCTCATCCACTACTACGCGCTCGTCCACTATTCGCACGACACCCTCATCGAGAACCACGGCAACGTCGTGAACATCGGTTCCCACGTCAGCATCACCGGCCAGGGCCACACCAGCGCATACGTCGCCGCGAAGGGCGCCATCGACGGCCTCACACGGGAATGGGCGGCCTACTTCTGCGACAAGGGGGTACGTGTCAACTGCCTCGTCCCTGGCTCCGTCTGGACCAACTCCTACGTCAGGTGGGCCTCCCAGTTCCCGGACCCGAAGCGCGGCGGAAGGTGGCGGAGAGGAATATCCCCCTTGGCAAGCGCATGACAAGGGTCGAGGAGTTCGCTGACATGGTCGTCTTCGTCGCCTCCGAGAGGGCCTCGCACCTGACGGGCCAGATCATCGTCAACGACGGCGGTTACTGCCACCTCGACCGCGTGCTTACGTGAGCCAGAGATTCACGATCCTGGCGCGCAAGTTCGACCCCTTCGAGAAGGTGGTCCGGATCTTCTGGGAGCAGTTGAAGCAAACCAGAGGGCTCGACCTCGATCTGCAGCTCCTCCCCCTCGACCTCCCGGAGCTCCACGCGGCCATCCTGACGAAGCGTTTCGACGTGGCCCACGTCAACACCGATTGGCTCGCAGAGTGCTGGGTCAAAGGGTGCCTCGACGACTCTCCAGAAGGACCAGCGCCGACCCGCCGGACGACTACCCGCAGGGCTGGTCACGGTCCTTGCTGGAGTTGCAGACCTTCCCCGACGGCCTCGCTGGCATCCCCTTCCACGACGGCCCCGAGTGCCTGATCTATAGGAAGGACCTCTTCGAGTCCGAGCGTGAGAGGGAGGATTTTCGCGTCCGTTACGGCATCGAGCTGACGCCGCCTACCACCTGGGTGGAGTTCGCCCGCATCGCGGCCTTCTTCGACCGTCCCGAAGAGGGCCTACACGGGACCCTCTTTGCCCTGTTTCCCGACGGGCACAACAACGTGTTCGATTTCGCCCTGCAGGTCCTCAGCCGAGGCGGAAGCCTGGAGACGGACGGCCGGGTCGTTCTCGACACACCCGAGGCGCTCGACGCCCTCCAGGATCACCGCCGCCTCATCAACAGCCCGTTCGTCCATCCCAAGAGCAGGGAGCTCGAATCCATCGGCGCCTGCTGGACCTTCGCCCGGGGCGAGGTCGCGATGATGGTGAACTGGTTCGGCTTTGCCACGATGTGCGAGACGGTCGAAGGCTCAAGGGTGCGTGGCCGAGTCGATGTCTGCGCGATCCCCCGCGTGGACCCGCATCCCGACCCGGTGTCGCTCAACGTCTACTACGTCTGGTCCATCAGCCGCGACAGTCATCTCAAGGACCTCGCATACGAGTACATCAAGAACTGCGTCAGGCAGGAGAACGACGTCATCCTCACGATGGCAGGCGGGATCGGCTGCAGGCGATCCACCTGGTTCGATTCCCGGGTCAACGAGGTCATCCCGTACTACAGCCGGATGGAGGAGATCCACGGCTACGCCAGCACCCTGCCCCGGGCGACTGCATGGCATCCCATCAGCATGGTGATCGACAGGATGGTCATCGACACCATCGACACTGAGCGCCCCATCGCCGGCATCCTGAAGGATGCACAGGCGCGCGTGGATGCGATCCTGGGCCAAGGAGGGGATCTTCCGCTCAGCGTCAACGGTGGACGGTCCATGAAGTAGCGGAGGCAGCATGAAGAACTACCTCGAGTGGCTGGCGCAGGACACACCCACGAAGTGGTGGCATGACTCTGCCATCCCCGCGGAGATCGAAGCCGCCATCGCGACCGGCGCCCTTGGTGTCACCACCAACCCCGTCCTGACCTACAGGAGCCTGCAGGCGGTTCCGGATTTCTGGAAGCCGGAGGTCGACCGCGTACCCAACGGTCTCGCCCCCGAGCTGCGCGCAGAGGAGTTGCTCAAGATCGATCGCCCGCCATGCTGCAGCGAGGTTCAAGGCCATCTATGACCGGACGGAGGGCCGCCACGGATATGCCCTCGGCCAGCTGAACCCTTCCATCTGTAGTAGCTCCGAGAAGATGCTCGCGCAGGCCGTGAGGTATGCGTCGTGGGGCGAGAACGTCGCCATCAAGCTGCCGACCGTGAAGGCTGCCCTGCCCGTCATCGAAGAGCTGGCCGCGAGGGGCATCGCGGTCTGCACGACGCTGAACTTCTCCGTCTCGCAGGCGCTGGCCGCGGGTGATGCCTACGAACGTGGCGTGGAACGCGCCAAGGCAGCGGGCATCGCCGTGCGCCCCTGTTTCGTGGTCCAGCAAGGCGGTCGCCTGGATGAGTACCTCCTGGAGACCGCGGAGGACAACGGCATCGACATCCGCCAAGAGGACGTCATGAGCGCCGGCAACGCCGTCTGCAAGAAGGCCTACCGCCT
The DNA here is from genome assembly GCA_963724095.1 of uncultured Chloroflexia bacterium. Lineage (GTDB taxonomy): Bacteria > Chloroflexota > Limnocylindria > Limnocylindrales > CSP1-4 > JAFMJV01. The sequence goes on along the minus strand of CAVRTH010000019.1, from coordinate 316,421 downwards.
CTTCAGAGAAAGGGGCGTCTCCGCGAAGATCGATGCCCGCAGGGTTGCGTGGGCTCCACCATCTCTCTGCCTTGGCCGGCGCCGACATGGTGTTGTCGCTGCAGGCCCGGGTCCAGAAGCTCGCTATCGAGGCGGACCTGGAGAGGGTCGAGAGGATCGATGAAGAGATCCCTGCAGGGGTCCTGCAGAGGCTGCGCAGGATACCCCGAGTTCGTGAGGGCGTACGACGAAGGTGGACTCGCCCCGGATGATTTTGTGTCCTTCGGTGTGACTCAGCGGACCCTCTCCCAGTTCCTCTGGACGGGATGGGCTCCGCTCGAGACCTACGGATGGACGGGTGAGTCCGACCGATGGTTCTAGGCGGAGGTGTCGCTCACGGTCATCCGCAGCGTGGCAGTCGCAGCCTCAGGTTCATTGACCCGTGCCAGTGCCTCCGGGTGGACTCGCACCACGAGTAGCTCCTCGGAGGGGTGCGGTCGAAGACGGCGATGCCAACGACGCGGATCCCGCGTACCACGCCAGCGGATCGTCGATGCGTCTTGACTGAGTCCTCAGGACCGCTTGGGGGCGCCACTCTCTGTGTACGGATCCCATGTATTGCTCGATCCCCGGGCTCTTGGCACGCACGCTGATGGCAACGGAGGCGAGGGACTGCGACGGGACCGAAGATAGAAGAGGCATGTAATGAATGCTTGACTCCATGTCGCGTATAGCTTACATTGGTGATGTCACACATTCTTGACATCAGAGGAGTCCACATGTCATTCCACGCCAAGTTCGCTGGGGCGTTCCTCGTCATCCTGGCTGTTCTCTCGGCCCTGTACTTCATCCCGCTGTTCTCGGCGATCCTGACGACCCCGGTCAGCGAGATCGACTACCAAGCGTCGATGGTGGCCATGATCGTGGGCATCGTCGTGGCCACCATCACCGCCGTAGTGGTCATCAGCGTCCGCTCTGCGCAGCGCCGCGAGCCCGTCGATGAGGAGGACGAGCGTGACAGGCTCATCGACATGCGCGGGGACCAAGTCGGCGGCTTCGTGCTCGCCGTCGGCGCCGTGCTCGGCATCGGGCTGGCCCTCATCAAAGCCGACTACTTCTGGATCGCCAATGGCCTCCTCGCGCTGGCGCTGGCCGCCGGCATCGCGAGGTCCACGGTGGTGCTCTACGCGCACCTGCGGGGGATCTGAGGATGGTGAAGCCTACGCGAGTGACCAACGACATCCGTGCCCGGCGGTTCGCCGCCGGGGAGATGACGCAGGCGCAGCTCGCCGCGCGCGTCGGTGTCACGCGCCAGACCGTCATCGCCATCGAGCAGGGCCGCTACTCCCCCTCGCTGGAGGTGGCGTTCAAGATCGCTCGCGCCCTCGGTGCCTCGGTCGAGGAGGTCTTCGGATATCTCGATTGACGCGTCGTCACCTGCTGGCATCGGTGACGGGCTTTGGCGCCAATCGTCAGTCATCAGCCGTGGCCGACATGCGTTCTCTGGTTGACGCTGCGGTTGGCATGGGTCGTCAGGACTGGCGAAGAACGCCGAGCGAGGCCGGGGCCAGACAAGGAGAGATGTATGTCACGGATCGGAGGATGGGCCGGGATGGGCGCAGAGCTGACCTATCTGGTGGGCTTCGTCGTCGCGGGCTCGCTGCTCGCGAACACGTCAGCATGAGTTCCACCGCTCCTTCAGGCGAATGGTCGGTGTCACCCCGAACGCCCACGGGCAACGCTTCCCTGTCGCGCCCATCAGCATCTGACGATCCACGTCTACGGCGTCGAGAGCCGCAGTTGCGAGCACGTCGACGCGGTCGGCGGTCGTCCACCAGAGCGAGGCCTGGGACTCTTCATGTCGGACGCCGTCATGGGCTTGGTGGGCCGCTGGACTGCTGCCCAGTCAGCGGACGACGATCACGGACTTGCCTTGTGCCCGCCCGGCGCTGAGATCGTCGATGGCCTCTGGGACCTCGTCGAGCTGATAGGTGCGGCCTACCATCGGCGTCACATCGCCGCGGTCCATATACTCCGCGAGCCGTTCGATGTCGCTCTGACGCTCGGCGCTGATGAACATCGTGAGGCGCTGCGAGACGAATGGTGAGAGCAGAAGCGCGCCCAGTTGGCGGCCGATCCCTCCGGTCCATCGGTCCCCACCCTCGCCACCGACGATGACCAGGGTGCCATCGTGGGTGAGCGCCGTTCGCAGTTTTCTGAGCGAGTTGCGGCCGCCGATGTCGATGATCAGGTCGTAGCGAGTCGATCCGTCCAGGTAGTCCGTACCGGCGTAGTCGATGACATCGTCAGCCCCGAGCGAACGCACCACGTCAGCCTTGGCCGCGCTGGCCACCCCGGTGACCTTGGCACCAAGCGCCTTGCCGAGCTGGACGGCGTAGCTGCCGACGCCCCCCGACGCTCCGACCACCAGCACGTGCTGACCGGGCGCCACCCTCCCGACCTCGGTGAGTGCCTGGAGCGCCGTGATCCCCGAGACGGAGGCGACCGCCGCCTGCTCGAACGAGATCGACTCCGGCTTGTGGGCCAGCTTGCTCGCATCGGCCACGGCGTACTCTGCGTACGAGCCCCGACCGATCCCAAAGACCTCGTCACCGACCTTGAACCGCTTCACATTGCGACCGACGGCGGCGACACGCCCTGCCACGTCGGCCCCCAGCACCGGGTTCTTGGGCCGCCTGAAGCCAAAGCCCATGACCCGCAGGAGATATGGCTTGCCGGTCATCAGGTGCCAGACACCTCGGTCGAGGCCCGCCGCGTGGACCTGGATCAGGACCTGGTCAGCCTCGATCTGCGGATCGGCGATCTCTTTGATCTGCAGGGTGTCGGTCGGCCCGTACGCTCGCTGAACGACGGCCCGCATCGTCTGATCGACATCCTGTACGCGGGCGGCGCGGTCAGCGACCGAGTCCCGATGTGTCTGCGTCTGTGCCTGCACTTGACCTCTCCTCTCAGGCAGCGTTGCTGCGCGATGGTTTCCTCGTACTTTGTACGGGTGTATGATGGGGAGAGCCTAACGTACTTAGTACGACTCGTCAAGGAGCAAGGGATGAGCAGCGACACGCACCGACCGACCCTAACTCGCGAGCGCGTCCTGAGCGGGGCCATCGAGCTCGCCGACGAGATCGGCATCGAGGCCTTCACGATCCGGAAGCTGGCCGCCTCGCTTGGCGTCAAGCCCATGACCATCTATCACCACGTGGCGTCGAAGGACGAGATCCTCGATGGCATGGTCGAACGGGTGTTCAGCGAGATCGAGCTGCCGCCGCCCGACCTCGATTGGAGAGTTTCGATCCGCGCCCGTTGTATCTGCGCCCGGCAGGTACTCAACCGACACCCCTGGGCCCCACCGCTGATGGAGTCGAGGACCTCCCCAGGACCGGCGACGCTACGTCACCACGATGCGGTCCTGGGGTGCCTTCGGGGCGGCGGTCTCTCGCTCGAGCTGACCGCGCACGCGTACGCCATCATCGACAGCTACGTCTACGGCTTCGCGCTCGAAGAGGCGCATCTTCCCGGTGGGGGCGGTCCGGAGATCGTCGAGGTCGCCGAAACGATGTCAGCCGATCACTTCGGTCAGTATCCCAACCTGAACGAGTTCACGAGCGAGCACGTCCTTCGACCCGGCTACCACTTCGGCAACTCCTTCGAGTTCGGGCTGGACCTCATCATCGAAGGGCTGGACCAGGCATCCAAAGCCCCGGTCGGCCCACGGCAGGCATAGGTTCCCACCCCATCGCCGAACCCGGCATCCGCAGGCGTTGCTTGACATCGTGTCAGTTGTCGCGGCGACGCAGTGGCGGGCCCAAGGTGCCCGATGGCTGACGACGACGCCCTGGGCAGGAAGCTTTCTCGACAGTGTCACCGACCGGACCACCATCAACGACACCCTCGGAGCCGCGGTGACACACGCGCGACGAAGGCCATCGTCCAGCACCAGTACGGATCGGCCGATGTTCTCGAGCTGTAGGGGATCGAGCGACCGATCCCCGTAGACGACGAGGTGCTGGTCCGTGTCCGCGCCTCGTCGGTGATCATGGCCGACGTCGAGGCCTGGGGCGACCTCACTGAGAGCCGCTCCGGTGCCGATGCTGAGTTCGTCTGGGCCGGCCTCCGATGCGACGTGGTTCACGGCTATCCCCAACAGCTCCTGCCACTGGTCGATGGGCATGTCAGCGTCTACCCATGCCCTGTCGAGCCGAGTAGGCTGAGGCTCAGGAAGGACCCTGCTACGACGCAGCCGGCCCGATGACGTCAGCACAGGATCGCGAGGATGAAGTACCGCAGGCTTGGCTCGACCGGAGTCGAGGTCTCGGCCGTCGGTTATGGCTCGTGGCCGCTGGCAGGGCACATGGGTGCGGTCGACGAACGCGAGGCGACCGATGCACTTCGCCTCGCCCTCGACGCCGGCGTCACCCTCCTCGATACGTCTCAGGGGTACTACGACAGCGAACTCATCCTGGGCACCGTACTCGCCGAACGCGACCGCGATCGCCTCTTCATCGTCACCAAGGTGACCCGCGACTACGGTCCGACAGCCATCGAGAACGCCATCGAGACCAGCCTGCGCCGCCTCGGTACCGACCATATCGATCTCTATCTCGTCCACCACTGGAGTGACGAATACGCCATCGAGGCGACCATGGAGACGCTAGCCAGCATCCGTGATCGTGGCCTCGTGCGCTTCCTGGGCGTCTCCAACTTCGACGCCGAGCAGACCCGACGAGCGATGGCCATCACGAGTATCGAGGCCGCACAGCCGCGATACTCACTGCTCGTGCGCGAGATCGAGTCCGCGTTGCTGCCGCTGTGTCGAGAGCAGGGCCTTGGGGTCCTCGCCCACAGCAGCCTGGCCAAGGGTCTGCTCTCGGGTCGCTATGGCGCAGAGGATCGCTTCGATCCCGCCGACGAGCGTTCGCGCATGCCGGCGTTCGAGGGCGACGCATATGAGCGGGCCATCCGGGTCGTGGAGGGGCTCCGACCGATGGCCGAGGCCAAGGGTGTCACTGTCGCCCAGTTGGCGATCGCATGGGTCTTGCGTGATCCGGTCGTCAGCTGCGCACTCGTCGGACCCAAGCGGCAGGACCAGGTGGAGGAGGCCATCGGTGCCGCGGAGATCGAACTCACTGACGCTGAGGTCGCGGCGCTGGGACGGCTCGCCGACGGCAACGAACCGCCGCTCGGCGCCTTCGATCGACGCAGATGACGATTCGCGTTGCGTGGACCGTGTCCACGGGACCCACCTCACTCGCCCATGGGTGGGCAGTCGTAGCCTTCGCGGCTATCCTTGAGTGGGTCGACCCTTCGACTCGGGGTCGGCCGTGACTCGCGGTCGGGCACCCGGGTGCGGGCTCACCGGCATGTGGTCATCGGGGGGGGGAGAGGCCATGACTGGTTCGGGATCCCGTTCCGTCGCCATCGCGCTCGCGGGAGCACTGCTCGCGTCGAGCGTCAGCCTGGCTGCAGATGAGCTGCCCTCCGATGGCGCCGCCTTCGGGGACTACGAGCTGGTGCCGCTCCTCGAGGATGCCGTGGTCTACGCGGGGCCGGAGACCCCCAGGTCGCTCGCGGATGTGAGTGTCAGTCGGCTCGTCGATGACCAGCTCTCGCCCGCAGCCCGTGAACGGCTGGCGGAGCAAGGCTTCGTCATCGTCCCTGCTCGCCTGCGACTCTTCCACGAGGCCTACGGCGACCAGTACGGGACGGGCACGCCAGTGTTCGTCACCACCGATGCCGCCTACCACACGTGGCACCTGGTCTTCGACAAGACCCTCCGCGACCTCGAGCAGCTACGGCTTCTTCCGGCGCTCGAGGAGCTGGTCGAAGGCATGCGTCGGAACGCCGCCAGGCAGCATGACGAGTTGGCCGGCACGCCGCTGCAGGGGGACGCCGACCGCATCGTCGACCTCATCGCGGTCACGGCGGCCGAGCTGGGTGTGAAGTCGGGCAAGCTGAGTCCTCGGGCGCGGGCCGAGAAGGCCCTCATCGACGCGCACGAGGCTTCCGTCAAGTCGCCCATCCTGGGCACCGATACCGACTACTCGCTCTTCACACCGCGTGGCCACTACACCCGTAACGAGGACCTGACGCGGTTCTTCGTGGCCATGTCGGTGCTCGGCCAGCACGCCTTCGTGCTGCCAGGCAGCAGGACGGCCGATGGGACCGCCATCAGCGGGACGGATGGCCCGCGCCTGGCCCTGCTGGCGTCTCGCATGATCGTGGGTGATCCTGAGCTGGAGGCGTTGTGGCGCCGGATCTTCGAGCCTACCGCCTTCCTCGTCGGCGTCTCGGACGACTACACGCCCTTCGAGTTGGCGGCGGCCGTGGAGGCCACGGTCCCGGGTGGCATGGAAGAGCCGCTGACCGCGAGCGACGACGAGACGCTCCGCGCGGTCGCTGAGACGCTATTGAGGATCCGCCCGGTGCGAATCGACCCTGAGCGGCCATCGGTCCGCCTCATGGGCACCCGCTTCGTCATCGATTCCTGGATCCTGGACCAGCTGGTCAGTCCCAATGTGGGTACACAGGTCGATCCCCGGGTTCTGGGCTCCCCGTTGGACCTGGCCGCGACGTTTGGGTCCGACTTCGCCCTGGCCATCCAGGACGCGGCGGGCGAGACCGCCTTTGCCAACTACCCCGAGCAGATGGAGGCCCTGCGCGGGGCGGTCGAAGCGCGCTCCGACGAGGCCTGGGGCCAGACCGTCTACGACGCCTGGCTGGCCGCGGTCGAGCCGATGTGGCTGCCACACGGCGCGGGCTTCCCGGACTTCATGCAGACCGACGAGTGGGCGGCCAAGGCGCAGCAGACCGGATTCGGCTCCTACGCCGAGCTCAAGCACGACACCATCCTCTACACCAAGCAGGCCGGTGGCGATACGGGTGGTGGTCCCCCGGCACGCCCCGCTCGTCACTGGGTCGAGCCCGACCCAGTGCCCTTCCAGCGCCTCGCAGCGATGGCGATGCTGACCGCGGACGGCCTGGCGGCTCGCGACCTCCTGGACAAGGACGGCCGCAAGCTGCTGGCCGACTACGTCGGGATGGCTGACCGGCTGGCGGCCATCGCCACCGACGAGCTTGCTGGGCTGGCCATCTCCGAGAAGGACAACGATTGGCTCCGGTCCATCGGCTTCCAGCTGGAGATGATGTGGTCGCGTTCGGGCGATCGCGTGGGGCGCTTCGGGCTGGCTGCTCCAGACCAGGACGCGGCCGTCATCGCCGACATCATGCGCGGCCTCCGTCCGCCTCTCGACGAGGTCCTGGAGGTCGGCACCGGCCGGATAGACCGCATCTTCGTCCTCGTCCCGGACGATCTGGGTCGCTTCCAGGTCGCCAGCGGCGGCGTCTACTCCTACTACGAGTTCCGCTGGCCGACCCCTGACCGGCTGACCGACGAGCGATGGCGCGACATGCTCCGCGACGGCGATGTCCCCGAGCGCCCGGACTGGCAGGGCTCCTTGTTCCCCGGCCAGGCGATCGCCTCGGGTGCTGAACCTGAGCCGACTCCTCGACCCTCGAGGCGAGACCTGGAACGGGAGCTCGGGTCGGCCATCGAAGGGGCCAGCTGGGAACCCTATCGCCAGAGCCCGGCGGGAGTTGCCTCCGATTCCTTCAAGCACGGTGCCCTGGCGGCGGTGATCTTCGACAAGCTCGAGCGTGAGCTGCATCGCTCGGTCGATTACGTCGCCCTGTTCCGCTTCCGTGATGCGGACAGGCTCGACTGGTACTGGCTCGGCCGCGCTGACACCGTGGCCGCACCTCTGCGCCAGCGTCCGTGTGTCGATGGCCGCCCCGGCTGGGACAGATGGCTTCACGGTGAATACCTTTGCTATGTATCCGATGCCGGCTACGCCGCGCTGCGTTGGACCGATGAGCGGACGAGCACCTACGGGGTCATGAACGCCGTGGCAGGGCAGAGGGACCTGGCCGCGCTCTACCGCCACTGGGATGCGCTCGTGGGTGGGAACGGTGCACCCGCCTAGGGTGCCGGCACGGGGCGCCCTCGACCCGGCAGATGCCCCGGTTCGCTGCGTGAACGTTCCGGCACCGGCCACACTGTCCACGTCACGGAGTAGGACCTGATCATCGAGGAGGGGGAGATGTTGCGAAGATCGGTCAGCGCGTTCCTGATCACTTGCTTGCTGGGCGGGTTCATCGGTGGCGTGATCCCGGCGCAGACCGCGGCGTCGGGATCCATTCCGCCGGGCCCACCGTACCCTGACCCGGTCGAGGGCGTTCACGTCTATGACCAGGCGGGGGTCCTGGGCCCCTTTGCCGAGGGTGTGGTCGAGAAGACCATCGATGAGATCGAGCAGGGCTCTGGAGCTCAGATCGTGGTGTATACCCAGGTCAAGCCGGAGAGCGACACCTATCAGGAAGCCGAGTACGACGCGGCGGCCCTGATGGAGCAGTGGGGCGTCGGGCGCGACGGTATCGACGATGGACTCGTCATCCTCTTCGACCTCGATCCGGGGCTGTGCCACGGCCAGGTCCAGCTCTATGCCGGGGCGGGCTACGCTGCTGCGCATCTCTCCGGAGCGGAGCGCCAGGCCCTGTTCGAGGAGGACATGGTCCCGCCGCTCCAGGATTGCGACTTCGACGCCGCGCTGCTGTCAGCCATCAGCCGCATCGCTGTGGCCGCCGGGGTCAGTCCACGGGCGTCGGCCACACCCTCGATCGTGGTGCCAGGAACGACGGCAACGTCGATGACCGCCGAGGACCTCTTCCCGACCGCACTGCGAGATGGGGCGCTGACCCTCACGGACAGGGAGGTCTATCGGACAGAGCCGGAGCTCATCGGGTGGCTGGTGGGCGAGGATGCTGATCCCGAGGAGATCGAGGCGGTCAGGAACATCGCCAAATCGGCAGGGCGCAGCCTTGCCGACATGACCATCGTGACTGGTTGGTATGAACTCGATGACGGCACGAACCTGGTCAACCTCGCTGCATTCGAGATCCGCGGGGCCGACACCGACAGGCTGCAGAGCTCGATCCATGCACTCGCCCTGGCGATGCTGGACGATCCCGCATACTCGGAACAGGAGATCGCCGGCAAACGCCTGATCGTGTACGACACCGCGGAAGCACACGACGGATATGTCAACTACCTGTACGCGCACGACGATATCGCGTGGGTGTTCTCGACCTTCGAGGAGAACGCGGCGGATGTCCTGGGGGCACTGCCGGGCTAGCGTGCAGACAAGCGGCGGAGCAAGAGGTGCGGCCACTGGGGGGAGCGGACGCAGGGGATCGGTACCATCGTAGAAGGTCGACCTCCAGATCCAATGGCTGGCGTGAGACCCGACAGTTGGCTTGGCGCGATCGCACTCTCTCGGCCACGCGGAGTGCGGCAGCCCTGCGCTGGATGTCCCGGGACCTCAGGGGACCAGGCACCAGGCCGATGGTGCGAACATCACCCGGGCCGGGCGATGTTCACCTCGCAGAACAGGGAGTGATCGGGCGATGAGCTCGTCTGCTGCATCCGCCATCAGCAAGCGACGGAAGCCGTCCATCCTCTTCTCGGGCATCCTGCCTATCGACCCAGCGCGTATCCCCACCGAGGTGATCGCTGGGGCCACGCTCGCGGCCCTGGCGATGCCAGAGGTGATGGGCTACGCCAACATCGCCCAGATGCCGGTCGTCACCGGCCTCTACACGATCGTCCTGCCGGTCCTCCTCTTCGCCATCTTCGGTTCATCGCGGCACCTCGTGGTGGGCGCGGACTCGGCCACGGCCGCGGTCCTGGCCGTGGGCCTGGCCGGGATCGCTGCTGCCGGCACGCCGGCCTCCCCATCGTGGGTCTCCATGGCCGGGCTGGCCGCCTTGATGTGCGCCGTGCTCCTGATCCTGGCGCGAGTACTCAAGCTCGGCTTCATCGCCAACTTCCTGTCGCTCAGCGTCCTCATCGGCTTCCTTACGGGTGTCGGCATCCAGGTGGCACTGGGCCAGGTGGCCGGCATGTTCGGCGTCAGCGACGGCAGCGGCTCCACGCTCCAGAAGTTCGGGAACACGTTGCAGGCCATCGCGGCCGGCGATTCCAGCATCCCCACGCTCGTCGTGGCGATCGCGGCCCTGGTCGTCATCGTCGGCCTCGGTCGCGTCAACACGAAGTTGCCCGGGGCGCTCATCGCGGTGGTGGGCGCGATCGATCCTCAGCTACCTGCTCGACCTTTCGGCTGAGGGCGTGACGACGGTCGGCACCGTCCCCGCCGGGCTGCCTCCGATCGGTCTGCCGGACATCACGTCGGACCAGCTCTTGTCCGACATCTCGGCACTGCTCCCCGTCGTCCTCGCGATGGTCATCCTCATCCTGGCCCAGAGCGCGGCGACGTCACGGGCCTACGCGATGAAGTACGACGACAGCTTCGAGGAGAACACCGATCTGGTCGGCCTGAGCCTGGCCAATGCCGCCGCCGGGATCTCCGGCACCTTCGTCGTCAATGGCAGCCCGACGAAGACCGAGATGGTCGACAGCGCCGGTGGTCGGAGCCAGATCGCCCAGTTGACCACAGGCGCCATCGTAGTCGTCGTCCTGCTGTTCCTGACGGGGCCACTCTCGTACATGCCCAACGCTGTCCTGGCCGCGGTCGTGTTCCTCATCGGCCTCAGGCTCATCGACTACAGGGGGATGAGAGACATCGGACGCCTGCGTGCCGGCGAGTTCACGGTCGCCGCCATCACCGCCGCGACGGTCGTGATCGTCGGCGTCGAGCAGGGCATCATCCTGGCCATCGGCTTGTCGATCATCGAGCACCTTTACCACAGCTACAAGCCGTATGACACCCTGCTCTCATCCGGCCCAGGCGGCCACATGGACATGTCCGACCCGTCGGCCGGCACCCAGGTGGCCCCGGGACTGGCGATCTACCGCTTCGGTGCCAACCTCTACTACGCGAACGCGTCCCGCTTCACGGCCGAGATCATGGACATCGTGGAGGATGCGTCCCCGCCGCTCCGACGGTTCGCCCTCTCCGCATCGGCCATTGGCGACATCGACTACTCCGGGGCGGACACCATTCGTCAGGTCTGGGAGGAGCTCGGTCGCAGGTCCATCACGTTCAGCCTGTGTGACGTCAGTCCCAACGTGCGCATGCAACTCGATGCCTACGGTCTGACCGAGAAGATCGGCGCGGAGAACATCTACCTCTCACCCCAGCAGCTCATCGCGGCCTACCGGACGACCGAGGCAGCCCGCGGCACGAGCAGTCCGTCGATCGCGACAGGGGGACCGTAGTCTCCCATTGGGGTCTCGGGTAAGGCCTCGATCAGCCGACCCCTCTGCTACGATCGACAGGTGACCGCGACCCGATTTCGTGGCGGCCGGATCAACGGCATCCGGATCCCCACCCTATTCGCCGAGAACGATGCCAAGCGCTGTGCCGGCTGTGGCGAGCCCATCGAGGGCACGCCCTTCCGGGTATCGCTCATCGACAATGTCGCGCGCGAGGCTGCACCCAGTTGGGCAGAGGTCGCGCCCCTCAACCCCGGTCCGCACCAATTCCATTCGGCTCCAGAATGCTTCCGTCGCTGGGCCGCTCAGCGCGGTCACTACATCTGCCGACTGTCGGAGGTGCGTGAGTTGATGCGGCCGACTCCGTTGCCAGTCGATCCTCCCGCTTGGGGCCTGTGTGACGGAAGTCATCGCGAGGATCACGAGTTCGAACCGGCCTGACGGCCGAGGGCACAGACGGCCATGGACGCCAACGTCTTCCTTCCGGCGATCACCGCCATCCTTGCGGGCATCTTCTTCGTTGCCCTCCTCGATCAGTGGCGAACACGGCGACGCGGGTACCAGGCCATCTGGGCGTTGGGCATGCTCTTCTTCTCCATCGCCGTCCTGTGTGAAGCCATCGCAGCTGCGACCGGATGGAACGAACCCGTCTATCGGGTGTGGTACCTCACCGGAGCGGTGTGGACGGCCGGCTGGCTGGGCCTGGGCAACGCCTTCCTGCTGGGTCGCACGCGCTTCGGCTTCTCCTTCGCCCTGTGTCTATTCCTGGCCGGCCTCTTCACCTTCCTGACGGCACGCCGGAACCCCGAGATCTACGCTGATGCCAGCACCACCGCCATGCTCTATTTCCTGATCGCCGCGGTGCTGGCGTTGGCGGTGTCGGTCGAGACCTATTTCCAGAACTGGCGCTGGCCCTGGATGGCCCTTCTGGCCGTGGGTGGTGCGACGCTGCTGTCGCTGCTGCTGATGGCGATGGCCTCATTGCCGGAGCCGGGCTACGCGCTCGATCCCGAGACTGGCGTTCCCACCGCCGCCATCCTGCCGCCGGAGCTGCGCCTGCTGACCCCGTTCATGAACGTCACCGGCGCCTTCGCGCTCATCCTGGGGGCGCTCTTCTCGGCCTACACCTTCATGCCCAAGCGGCGCGTCCTTGCCTATTCGCTCGATCCGAACCAAGCGGGCGACAGCTTCCTGTTCAACCTGTTCATCGCACCCATCGCCATCGTCGTCAACTTCGTGGCCTCGCTGCCGGGTGCTCTCAAGGCGCTCTTCTCGGGCAAGATCAACAGCCGGGTGCCGGCTACCCTGCTGATCGCGTTGGGGGCGTTGGTCCCGGCACTCACCGATAGCCTCAACCGTTTCGGCTCGACCGAGTGGTTCCAGGTGGGCAAGCTCATCAGCGTGCTCTTGTTGCTGGCCGGTTTCCTGGTCTCCACCGAGACGTTCAGCGTCATCCGCATCCCGTTCACCTCGATCGTGCTGCGCGGCGCCCGCACCGAACCCCGCGAAGCGACCGAACACTGAGCCGAAACGATCTGACCGGTATCGCCATGGTGAGCGTGGCTGCGGTGGGTTTCGGCCTCGGTGGGCCCCTGGCCCGGGCAGCGGGCGAGGTGGGGTTCAACGGCGCCACGTTCGCCTTCTGGCGCTCGGCCGCCTCCGTGGCCGCCTTGGTCACACTCCTCGCCGTCGGAGTCGCACTGGGTCGCCTGCCGCGGGCTCCCCTGCGCTCGATCAACCGCTTGGAGTGGCTGCAGCTCGTGTCCATGGGTTTGTTCGTGGCCGGGACCACGCTAGGCCTCTTCCTCGGCTACGAGCGCACCACCATCGCACTGACGCTGATCGTGTTCTACGCCTATCCACTCATCGTGGCAGTGGCAGCCGTGCGCCTCTACGGCGAGCCCCTGGGCCCGCTGCGGGTAGCTGCCATCCTGCTGGCCTCGGCCGGCATGGTGCTGGTGGTGCTCGGCCCAGCCGCCACAGACGCCAAAGGCGTGGACCTGCTCGGCATCCTCTTCGCACTCAGCGCGGCTGCCTGCCAGACGGGCTACGCACTGGTGGCTTCGCGTGGGTTCGCCTCGGTCCCCTCGTTCCAGTCAGCGGCCCTGCTGCGCGGCTTCTCGCTGCTGGCGTACATCATCCTGTTGCTGCCACTCCTGCTACTGATCGGCGCCAGCGACCCACTGCTGGCTCCGCTCGACGACCTTGACGCCTGGATCCTTATCCTCATCGCGGGCCTGTTCAGTGCAGCCCTGCCCACCGCCGGTCTGATCGCCGGCTATCGCCGGGTCGGCCCAACACGGGGAGCGGTCCTGATGCTGTTCGAACCGCTGACCGGCGTCCTGCTGGCGGCACTGCTGCTTGCGGAGCGACCTGCCATCGTGCAGGTGCTAGGCGGCATGATGGTGCTGACCGGTGCCGCGTTGGTGCAGCTGACCCCGAGTGGTCATGGGCACTTTCAGGCGTCTGCCGGGTAAGCCAGTCGATCGAAGTGGCGCCGGACCGTGAGCCGACCCGCGCCGCCGCTGTAAACTCCGACTACTCGCGTCGGAGACACCCGCGCCGACCACCAAGTCCGGGCTCTGATCCGGCACCCGCAGTGGAGGATCGATGCGCGTTCGCAAAGCAGTGTTCCCGGCCGCAGGCTGGGGGACCCGCTTCCTACCGGCCACCAAGGCGCAGCCCAAGGAGATGTTGCCGCTGGTGGACAAACCGGTCATCCAGTACGCGGTCGAAGAGGCCGTGGCCGCCGGCATCGAGCAGGTGATCATCGTCACCAGCAGCCAGAAGCGTGCTATCGAAGATCACTTCGACCACAGCTTCGAGCTGGAGTCGATGCTGGAGGCCAAGGGCGACATCGAGATGCTGCGTCGGGTCCGCCAGATCGGCGACATGGCGCAGATCAGCTACGTCCGCCAGAAGGAGCAACTGGGCCTGGGTCACGCGGTGCTGATGGCGAAGGAGCTGGTCGGTCACGAGCCCTTCGCGGTCATCCTCTCCGATGATGTCGTCCAGGCGGAGCGGTCCTGCATCGGCCAGCTCGTGGAGGCCTACCAGCACACAGGTGGTTCGACGCTGGCGGTGATGTCGGTGCCCCTGGAGGAGACCAGCCGCTACGGCATCGTCGACGTAGATCCGGACTGGACGGATCCTGACGTTCGCCTCAACAGGATCCGCGGCCTGGTCGAGAAGCCGCCCGCCGAGGATGCACCCAGCAACAAGGCCATCATCGGTCGCTATGTGCTGACACCCAAGATCTTCGAGAAGCTGGAGCAGACACAGGCCGGCGCCGGTGGTGAGATCCAGCTGACCGACGCCATCGAGGCCCTGATGGAGGAGCAGGACGTCTTCTCCTACGCCTTCGAGGGCACGCGCCATGACGCGGGCACGACCATGGGCTGGCTCAAGGCATCGGTACAGCTGGCGCTCGACCGCGACGATATCGGCGGTGAGTTCCGCGACTACCTGGCAGGGATCGACCTGCAGTGACCGCGGCCGAGGCCATCGGTCGGACCGGCGATCCCGGCGACCCACGCCGTGGCTGAACTCGGTGCGCTGCTCGGGGGGCGATACCGGCTGGTCCAGGTCCTCGGACAGGGTGGCATGGCCACGATCTTCGGCGCCACCGATGACAAGCTCGGTCGCCAAGTGGCCGTCAAGGTGCTGCGGCCGGAATTCGGTACCGACGCCCAGTTCGTCGAACGCTTCAAGCACGAGGCCCAGGCGGCGGCGTCGCTGAGTCATCCCAACATCGTCCAGGTCTACGACTACGGCACCGATCCCGCCGGCCCCTACATCGTGATGGAGCGGGTTTCGGGCGGTGACCTGTCGTCGGCCCTGGGCAAACACGGCATCCTGCCCCCGACAGCGGTCGCCAATACCGGTCAGCAGGTCGCCGACGCCCTCGCGGCAGCCCATGCGCGCGGGCTCGTCCATCGCGACATCAAGCCCAGCAACATCCTGCTTTCTCCCGATGGTCGAGTGCAGGTGGCCGATTTCGGCATCGCCCAAGCTGCTGCCAGGTCGCCTGTGACTGCCACCGGCATCACGCTTGGGAGCGTCCTCTACTTCAGCCCTGAACAGGCCCGCGGCGACAGCGCCACCGCTGCCTCGGACATCTATTCGCTGGGCCTGGTGATGTACGAGATGCTCACTGGCCAACGTGCCTTCTCTGGTGATTCGCCAGCCGCAGTGGCCGTCGCCCGTCTGTCCGGCGGGGTGCCCTCGCCCATGGCGGTGCGCGCGGAGATCCCGCCGGCACTTGACGCCATCGTCCGCTGGTGCCTGGCGGTAGACCCGTCCGGGAGGCCGACCGCGACCGAGCTGTCGACCGCCCTGGCGCGATTTCGGACCGATCCTTCCGGAGCGGCCGCTTACGCCGCCGCTGGGGCTGCCGCCGGAGTCCTGCCGGTCCCGGTATCGGGTCCGCCTCGCCCACCTGCCGGGATCTCGTCTTCCCTGCCCGGAAGCGGGGCTGACGAGCGGGAGCGTTCCGGTTCCGGTCCTTGGACATGGATGGCTGCGGGCCTCGGCCTCCTGGTGATCATCGCCAGCGGCATCCTGCTGTTCCTGCTCTTCAGCGGTATCGGCGAGGGAGCGCCCACGCCCATCCCGTCCCCTTCGCCGACCGCGCTGCTGGTGAAGACCCCCGACTTCGTCGGCCGCAGCGGGGACGACGCCATCGCGCTGGCTGAGCGACGTGGCCTGATCCTGGAGATGGACTATCACGAGACCGAGGATTTCGAAGCGGGTAGCGTCATCGACCAACTGCCCGAACCGCAGACCGAAGTCGCTGCGGGCACGACGGTGCGGGTCACCGTCGCGACCCAGGTGGAGACCGTCGTCGTGCCTGATGTCCACGGCATCAAGGAAGACAAGGCCATCATGTTGATCGAGGAGTCCGGCCTGCTCGCCGGTGGCCGCTCCACGCTCTCCGACCAACTTCCCGAGGGCTACGTGGTCTTCACCGAACCTCGTGCCGGTGCCTCCGCGACTCGGGGCAGCGCCATCGACTACACGGTCTCCAGCGGCCCCGCCAACGACCCGACTCCACGACCGGTCCGCACCCCGTCGCCGAAGCCGACCGCCATGCCCACGCCCGGCTCGACAGCCTCGCCCGCCCCGACGCCTTTTCCCTCGTCCCAGATGGTCCTCGTGGGTGACTTCGAGTGCCTGAAGCTGGCTGAGGCGAGGAGCCAGTTGGCTGATGCCGGTCTCCTGGTCGGCGCCATCTATCCCGAAGATCCGACGCCCGCAGATGATTGGGAGGTGCACGATCAACTGCCGGAGCCGGGCGACTCGGTGCCTGTCGGTTCAGCCGTCGATTTCGTCCTCGGCGACCCGCAGGAGCCGTGCCCGCCCGGATGACTCGCCTGGCCTCCGCTCGCTGACGTGTCGATCTCCGATCATCCGGATCTTGTCCCCGCGGCATCCTCTTGGCGCTGCCCGCATTGCCGGACGCTGCAGCCGGAGACTTCTCGCTGCTGGGCCTGTGCCAAAGCAACCGTGACGTGTGCGACGTGTCTTCTCTATCGTCGCTCCATCGCGAGCGAGCTCGGCTACTGCGCCACCGATCGCGCCCGGGCGACGCTCAGCGGTGACGAGGTGCGCTCCTGCTGGGAGGCAGTGCCGGCAGCCACGCCTGCGCCGGGTCTGTTCGAGGAGGCCGAGCTTGGGGCGACGCCGCCTACAGAGTCATCGTTGCCGCGAACGACGACCCACGCGGCTGCCCCGGGCGACGCGCCACCGGCGATGACGCCAGATGTGTCCGCCGCATGGGGCCGTCTCGTCGATGCCCCTCACGTGGCCCCCGGCCGACGACTCATGTCCGAGATGCAGCGCCGCTCTCGGGCGAGCCGCGGCTAGTCGTCGAGGTCAGGAGATCTCGATCGACTTCGTGTCATCGGTCTCCTGGCCGGTCGGCGAGGTGATGGTCACGGTCACCGGGATCTCCGTCGCGAGCGAGTCAGTCCGGGCGAGGTTCGTGGTCCACTTGGCTTGGCCCTTGCTGCCGGTGACTTCAGTGGACCCCTCGGCGGGGTAGCCCGCGGCGGCCCGGGAGAAGACGACGGTCGCGCCGGGCATCACGGCGCCGCGGCTGTCAACCACCACGACGGTCACGGTCACCGATCTGGGTAGCGCCGACTTCTTGATCTTGCCGGGTGTCAGCTTGAAGCTCTTGATCACCGGCCGACCATCCTTGCGGGTGACCTGGACCTGTGCGGTCGGTGCATTCCCTGCCTGGTCCCTGGACTCGACGACGATGAGGTTCTTGCCGATCGCCAGCTTCACGCTCTTCTCGAACTCGCCGCTGCTGAAGACCGGTACCGACTTGGGGCCCCAGCCCCTGGCTTTGTTGGAGATCCGCACATCGGCGCCCACCTCGGATGTTCCCTTGACAAGGATCGCCTCCTCGTATGTGACCTCCCCCCCGCTGGTGAGGTGATGGCCAAGATCGGCGCTTCGGGATCCTGTGTCACCCGCACCGAATCCGACCGTGGCCCCAGCCCGGCCACGGTCTTCAGCGCAACCGTGAGCTCGTTCACGCTGCCCTTCTGCAGTTGGACATGGACCGTCTCCTGCTTGCCCGGCTTCGGGCCTGGCAGCGAACCGATCTCCTCATCACCCCGCAGGACCACCAGCGTGAGCAACTTTCGAGGCAGCTTCTCCTTGGGCACCTCCACCACGATAGGGATGTCGTACTCCCGGGTCGCGCTCTCGACTGGCGTGACGATCGTCGGCGTGGCAGTCGGCACTCGCGTGTCGATGACCGACGGAGCAGGTGTCGGCGACGATCCCGGCACGATGCCCGGCTGGCTGAGCGTGCCCGGATCGCTGGGGCTGAGGACCGCCAGGATGATGGCGGCAAGGATGGCGATCATCACCAGCGCCACGCCGGCCCAGCGTGCAGGTGATACCTGCCGCTCTTCACCCTTCCTGGGGCTCTTGGCGGCCGCGCTGCGTCGTGGAGATGCCGGCTTCGCCGAGGCCATGCGGCGGCCGATCGAGCGTGTCCGTACAGTGGCGTCGTCCATCCACGCAGATTGTGGCACGCTAGCGGTGAACACCTAGTCGGGGGGAACCCGGAGAGGGGATCGTTTGAACTCACAGGAGCGTGGTGTGCCATCGAGCCGCGACCCGGCGTCGCGCTCGCATTCCATCGGCAGCTCGCCACCACCACCGCCGCCGGGGCCGATCGCGCGGGTCACGCCTCGCATGCCCAGTGCTGACGTGGCTGCCGCGCAGCTGGATGCGCTTCGACCTCGCGTCCCGTTCGGCTTACCGAACTTGCGCCGCAACGTCTGCCCCCACTTCTACATGACTGGCCCGCGGGGCCCCATCCCGGTGCAGACGCCCCACTTGCTCAAGGCCTACATGCGCCAGGAGGGCACCACCGCCCGCTGCCAGGTGCGTGGTGGTGTCCACCTTGATGCCGGCTACGTCACCGATGTGTGCCTCTCGGCGCGGTTCAACCAGTGCGTCTTCTACGAGGAAGAGATCCTCGCCTTCTGACGTGCCGGCCGACGCTCTCAGCCGCGTCCGGGCACGCGGCCACATCGGCATCCGCCTGGGTCTCGATCGCATGCGTGCGCTGCTCTCGCGACTCCAAGACCCCCAGCTGGCGCTGCGTGGCGCCCTGATCGGAGGCACCAACGGCAAAGGCAGCACGGCGGCCATGGTCGCGGCGGTGCTCCATGCAGCCGGCTACTCCACCAGCCAGTCGCCCAGCCCGCATCTCCACAGCTACCGCGAACGGATCACGCTCGACGGCCGACCGATCGCGCGTGACGATCTTGAGACGCTGCTCGAAGAGGTGCTCGCGGCCAGCGAGCCGGGTGTGGCGGAGCACGGCCTTGCCACGGAGTTCGAGCTGCTCACGGCGGCGGCCTACCTGTGGTCGGTGCGGCAGGCCATCGATGTCGTGGTCATGGAGGTGGGCCTTGGGGGACGACTCGATGCCTCCAACACCTGGGATGCGGACGTGGCCGCCATCACCAACGTGGGGCTCGACCACCAGGAGTTCCTGGGCGACACCATCGCCTCGGTGGCGATGGAGAAGGCTGCCATCGTCAAGCCCGGGCGGCGCGCGGTCACCGGTGCTGATGGGGTCGCCCTGGGCATCGTTCGGGCCCGCGCCAGCGAGCTGGCCGTACCGCTGACCATCTGCCCGCCGTTGCCCCTGCTGGGCATGGATCGCGGAGGTGTCACCCTCCATCATCGACGGCTGGGTGAGTTGCGCCTGCCGCTGCTGGGACGACACCAGGCCGCCAACGCCGCGGTAGCGCTGGGCGTCATCGAGGCGCTGGGTGCTGCGGGCGTCGCCGACGTTTCCGACGACGCGGTCCGCTCAGGTCTCGCCGCTACCCATTGGCCCGGGCGCCTGGAGCTGCTCGAGCGCGATGGGCGAAGCATCCTGCTTGACGGCGCCCACAATCCTGACGGAGCCTTGGCACTGGCCGCCACCGTCGATGAGCTGCAGGCATCCTTGCCGGGGGGCCGGGTGACGCTGCTGGCTGGGGTCATGGCGGACAAGGAGGTCGTGGAGATGTTGGCTGCGCTGGTCGGCTCGGAACCGCTGCGTGGGGCCAGCTTCATCGCCACCCGTGTACCGGGGACTCCCAGGGCGCTGCCGGCCGCCGAGCTTGCCCTCGCCTGGACAGAGGTGACTGGCAGGGCCGCCGAATCCGCGTTCGAGGATGCCGACGCGGCGCTCGATCACGCACTCGAGGTGGCGGCCTGCGAGGACGGGCCCTTGATCATCGCCGGTTCGCTCTACCTCGTGGGTCACCTGCGCGGACGTCTCGTGGCAGGAACGATCGATGACGATGCCTGAGCCCGGGATCCGCACACCCCTGTGCCTGCGTGATCTCGAGCTGCGCTTCGGGACCCGCACCTACGTCATGGGCATCGTCAACGTGACCCCCGATTCCTTCAGCGGCGACGGCCTCCTCGGTGGGTTCGCGCCGGTGCAGGCTGCGGTCGCGCAGGCCGCGCGCATGGTATCCGAGGGTGCCGACATCATCGACGTGGGCGGCGAATCGACGCGTCCTGGCCACGCTCCGGTCAGCCCCCTCGAGGAGCTGGAACGCGTCGTCGCTGCTGTCAGCGGTATCCGCGCGCGCCTTCCAGGCGTGCCCATCAGCATCGACACCAGCAAGCGGCCGGTGGCCGCGGCGGCCCTGGAGGCCGGTGCTGACATCGTCAACGACGTCGCCGGTGTGACCGCCGCCGCCTCGCTCGCGCCGGTCGCCGCGGAGCATGATGCGCCCTACATCCTGATGCACAGCCGCGCCACACCTGAGTACGCCGATGTCGTGGCTGATGTCATCGACGACCTCGCTCAGGCGCTCGAGACGGCGGAAGCCGCCGGCTGCGCTCCACGATCACTCATCGTCGATCCCGGCATCGGTTTCGGGAAGACCGCCCAGCAGAACCTCGCGCTGCTCCGGGATCTGAGCGCCCTGCGGCGGCTGGGGTGTCCCATCCTGCTTGGCACCAGCCGCAAGTCGACCATCGGCAAGGTCCTCGGTCTGCCCGTGGACCAGCGTCTGGAGGGCACGCTGGCCACGACCGCCCTGGGTATCGCCGCCGGTGTCGATATCGTGCGCGTCCACGACGTCGTGGCCAACGTCCGCGCCGCGCGCATGAGCGATGCCATCATTCGGGGTGGTTGGCGCGACCAACAGACCTAGCCACCGCAGGAGGCGACGACGATGGACAGGATCACGCTCAGCTCGATGCGCTACGAGGGCCTGCTTGGCGCGACCGAGGAGGAGCGCACCTTCCCGCAGCTGGTCGAGGTCGACCTCGTCATCGAGGCAGACCTGTCGGCTGCGACGGTTTCGGATGACCTGGCCGACAGCATCGACTACGGACCGCTGGTGGAGCTGACCGAACGGACGGTCGAAGGCGGTCGCTTCAACCTGCTGGAGGGTCTGGCTGGGGCGCTGGCGGACGGCGTCCTGCGTTCGTCTCCTGCCATCGCCGCGGTCAACGTGCGCGTGCGGAAGCTGGCTGTGCCCCTGGATGTCTCGATGGACCATGCACAGGTCGAGATCCGCCGCGAGCGCGTCTAGCACCGGGGGAGGGCACCGGTACCGGGACGCCTACTGGTCGACGGGTCGGGTACCCAGCTGCAGCTGCAGGTCGATCAGCTCCTCACCTCGGAGTATGCGCAGGCTGACCGTCTCGCGCGGGCGGTATTGCGTGAGGATCTCATCGAGTGGGTTGTCGCCGTCGACCCGGACGGTGTCGACGTGGGTGATGATGTCTCCGGCACGCAGGCCGGCCTCAGCCGCGGGGCTGCCGGGCAGGACGGCGTCCGTGGCGAAGCCAGGCGGTGACTCTACCAATGCACCGTATCCCAGCAGCAGCCCTCGCTGTTCCTGCAGCATAGGCGTCAGGGTGGTGTAGTAGATGCCCATCCAGGGCCGACTCAGCGACTCGCCTTCGATGGCTTGCTGCATGATCGGCCGGGCCAGGTTGATGGGGATGGCGAAGCCGATACCCTGTGCACCGCCGGCGATGGCGGTATTGATGCCGATGAGGTCCCCATCCGCGTCCACCAGCGCACCACCGCTGTTGCCGGGGTTGATGGCGGCATCGGTCTGGATGAGGTTCCGGAGCGACTCGACCTGGCGTCCGCCGCTGCACGCGTCATCCACGTCGATCTCGCGCCCCAGGGCACTCACGACCCCCGTCGTCACCGAGTTGGTGAACGTGCCCAACGGGCTGCCGATGGCGATGGCGTGCTGACCCACCCGGAGGGTGCTGGAGTTTCCCATCACCACCGACGGCAGGTCGACGCCCTCGATCTTCACGATGGCCAGATCCGTCAGCGTGTCCAGTCCATGGATCTGGCCCAGGTAGCGCTGTCCATCAGCGAGCTGCACGGTCAGCGAGCTAGCGTTACAGACGACGTGGCGGTTGGTCACGACCCAGCCGTCAGGGTCAAAGATGACGCCCGATCCCACGCCCTCGAGAACGGATGAGCCGTCGCTTCCGCGCGGGGTGATGGTGACCACCGCGGGGCTGACCTTGTCGACGGCCGTGATGACCGCGTTCTCCTCCACCACGCGCACGATATCCGGGTCCACCTGCGCGTTCGTGCCCGTCTGCTGGCCGAGTGGCTCGGAGATGATGACCGAACGGTCCAGCTGGCCGCCTCCGAGCAGCAGCGCATACGTCCCGATCGACGCTACTACCGCCGCTACCAGCGCGATCGCGAGCATGCTCGCAACGCGGCTGCTGCGTTCGTGCCTGGGACCGGGCGCGGCCGCCGGACGCTCTGTCGCGCTGGCAGGCGCTGGCCCAGCCTGCCCGTTCTGGATCCAGGCAGGACGGTGCTGTGGTGGGGGACTGTAGGAGGCGGGCTGGGGGGGCTGGTCAGTGGTGGGCCGTTCGGCCATGTGGTGGTGCTACTCCGATCGGGGGCACGGTCGATCACGGTCGCCGAGCGTAGCTCTCGGCTCGTTCAACCACGGGCGTCGGGGGATGAAGAAACCGACACATCCCGCGGCAATGTGACCAGTACCTCGGTGCCGACGTCGGGTGTGCTCGAGATAGAAACGCGGCCGTGGTGCATGTCGACGATGGAGCGCGCGATGGCCAGACCCAGGCCCGAGCCCCCGGCCCGTTCCCGCGGGCGGCGAGTGCCACGATAGAAACGGTCGAAGACATGCTCCAGCTCGTCGGGGTCGATGCCAACGCCATCGTCCCTGACCGTGAAGCTGGCGCCATCGGCCGTTGCCTCGACGCTCACGTCGACATGACCGCCGGAGGACGTGAACTTGATGGCGTTGCCGATGAGGTTGCCCAGTACCTGCCCCAGGCGGGGAGGATCGTGGGGTTGGATGATCGGTTCATCAGGCAGGTGTGTGCGCAACGCGACACCTTTGCGCTCGGCCATCGGTTCGGCATGATCGACGGCGTCCTCTGCCACCGTGCGCAGATCCTCATCCCGCAACTGCAGCGCGACGAGGCCCGAGTCGAGCTTGGAGAGTTCCAGCAGATTGGCTGCCAGCCAGTCGAGACGATCCACCTGCTGCCGGCTGCCGTGCAGGAACTCCTCACGCGTCTCCGGCACCTCGGCCGCTCCCTCCAGCAGCAGCTCATTGAAGGTGCGCAAGGCCGCGATCGGCGTCCGCAGCTCGTGGCTGACATCGGCCAGGAACTCACGGCTACGGTCGCGGTCCTGGCTGATGATGGTGACCGATTCCTGCAGTCGCTCGGCCATGTCGTTGAAGGCGCCGGCCAGCTCCTGCACCTCTGGCGGTGAGTTGGTGGGGATGTCCACGCGGGCTTCGAGGTGCCCCTCCGCAAGCAGGCGCGAGGTCTTGGTCAGGCGTCGCAGTGGACGGGCCAGCCACTGCGACAGCAGCAGGGCCGTGATGAGCGCCACCACCAGTGCCACCAGCGCGGCATTGATGAGCACCTCGGTGATGGTACGCGTAGTCTGCTCGCGTGAGGTGAAGGGGTTGCTCAAGGTGACCGTGAGCCTGTGGCTCGGTGGTGCGCCGCTGGAGTACCACAGGTCGCGCACCTCGCTGCTGGCGGTGGCAGAGAGGCTGGGCTCGCGGTTCTGGCCGGCCTCTCCGGCATCATCGGGATAGCCGACATCGAGCTCCCAGGCTGCCTCGGTGGCACCGGCCGGCACGAGCGACACGGACGCATCGGCCCGGGCGATGTCGCCTGTCAACTCCTCGACCTTGCCAGAGGTAGCATCGCCGAGGGCCCACTCGGTCGAGCCGCCGACCTCACCGGTAGGCAGGATGATCGGCCGCGCGCCTCCTGACGACACGTTGGTCGAGAGCTCATCGGCGATGAGCGTGGCCATCGATTCGGCGCGGGTCTCCAGGTTGGCTCGTTCCTGGTCAAGGAAGAAGCCCTCCAGCAGTCGCGGCAACGACACCAGCACCAGCCCCAGCGCGACGGCTACCACCAGGATGGTGGCGACGAAGAGGCGGGTTCGATAGCTGGACGCGAGCGCCCGGAGACCGGTGCTGTAGTCGGGCGCGGTGTTGCGTGCGCCGGCCATCAGCCCTTACTCAGCGCTCGGCGAAGGCGTAGCCGGCTCCACGGATCGTCAGGATGAACGTGGGGTCGACCGGGTCGTCCTCGAGCTTCTCACGCAGGTGGCTGACGTGGACATTGATGGTCTTCTCGTCCTGGTCGAGGGCTTCGTAGTCGCGCACCAGCTCCAGCAGCTCGCGGCGAGAGAAGACACGACCGGGCTTGGAAGCGAGGTGACGCAGGATCTCGAACTCGGTGGCGGTCAGACCGATGCGCTTGTCGCCGCGCTGGACCCTGCGACGGTCGAGGTCGATGACCAGATCGCGGTGACGGATGAGCCGGCCACCCATGGCGTCGGCCAGGTCGCCGTAGGCGCGACGCAACAAGGCCTTGATGCGGCTCTGCAGTTCGCGCAGACCAAAGGGCTTGGTCATGTAGTCGTCGGCCCCCATCTCGAGGCCGATGACCTTGTCCATCTCCTCGTCTCGTGCTGTGAGCATCAGGACAGGCGCCTTGGAGCCGTCGCTGCGCAGGCGTCGCAGCGTCTCGAAACCGTCGATCCCGGGCATGCGCACATCGAGCACGATGAGGTCTGGGGCAAGCTCGCCGGCGACTTCGAGTGCCTCCTCGCCGGAGCCGACGACGGTCACCTGGTAGCCCTCCTGCTCGAGTGCGTACTGGATGCCGCGGGCCACGGCGTATTCGTCTTCGACGATGAGGATGGTTGCTGACATTGAGCTATCGATGGTACATCGGAGTGACGTTTGGGCTTCTCGTGCTACAATTCGTGGCCGTCCATCCGTTTGGACCGTCCGTCTGTCCGCCCAGCACGGATCCACCGTCCGCCCAGCACGGACCAAACGATTTCTCAAGAGGTCACCTCAAGTGAGCACCCGTCCGGTCGTGTCTGCCGAGCCCCGTGAGGTCGTCGGCAAGAAGGTCAGCACCCTGCGTCGGCAGGGCATCCTCCCCGCCGTCGTCTACGGCGCGAACCGGGAGTCAGAGAACATCCAGCTCGATGCGCGAGCGTTCGATGTGCTCATGCGCACGACGACCCGAAATACGCTCGTCGACCTCAAGATCGGCAAGAGCAGGGCGACTCCGGTCCTGTTGCACGATATCCATGAGCATCCGGTCCGCCGGCACCCCATGCACGTGGACTTCCTGGTGGTGTCGATGACCGAGGCCATCACCGTTGAGGTGCCCGTCAACTACATGGGTGATTCGACCGCCGCTGACAAGCTTGGCGGCACGCTCCTGCACCTTCGTGAGAGCGTGTCCATCAGCGCCCTGGCTACCGCTTTGCCGCATGCCATCGACCTGGACATCACGCCGCTCGACTCATTCGAGGCGGTCCTCCACGTGAGCGACCTGATCGTGCCTGAGGGCGTGGTCATCCTGACCGATGCCGAGGAACCGCTGGCCCGCGTACAGCCTCCGCGCGTCGAGGAAGAGGCCGTCATCGGTGCCGAGGGCGAGGAGCTCGAAGAGGGCGCCGAGGCGCCCGAGGGCGAGGCCGCTGGCGAGGCTGCCGAAGCCGCTGCCGAAGGTGGCGACTCCGGAGAGGCCAACTAGCGACCCAGCCGGCGTAGGGCACCTCGCGGTGCCCTACCAGCTCCAGTCCCGTCGGTCAGCGAGACGCGGCCATCATCCGTGCCCGCCAGTCGGCGCGGAGTGGCTATGCGCTCTTGCGCAGTGCGTCGCGGATCTCAGTCAGTAGTTCGACTTCGGTCGGGCCCGCTTCTTCCTCTGCCGTTTTCTTCGTCAGCGCGGCATCGATCCGCTGCATCGGTTTCACCACCACGAAGAAGATGGCCGCGGCGACCATCGCGAACGAGATCAACGAGTTCAGGAACACGCCCAGCATCATCTGTGCGTCGCCGATCTGGATGACCCAGGTCGAGAAGTCCGGGACTCCGAAGATACCCAGCAGCGGCGTGAGCACGTCCGCCACCAGCGAGTTCACCACGGTACCGAAGGCGGTACCGATGACGACGGCGACCGCCAGGTCGACGATATTGCCCCGGAACAGGAACTCGCGGAATTCCTTGATCATGTCTCTGCTCCCTGTGCTGCCGGCAAGGTCGCCACGCCGGCGACGGGCGCAGCCTACGCCCCCGGGTGTTGCTTCATCCACCCGTCAGGGACTGGCCGCGACATTCCCGGCCATGCGTAGCACGATCTACACCATCCTGGTGCTGTCGTTACTGATCCTGTCGTGGGGCGGCTCCGTCCTGGCCCAGGCCAGCCCGTCGCCGATCTCGCTGCCATCCGCCGAGCGAGCGCCAGTGGCGACCGCCCCGAGCGCAGTGCCGCTCGAAGGCACACTCACCTTCCATCGGCCCGAGTGGCGCGCTTCGGTCACAGCGCGGTCTGGGTCGATGGCCATGGTCTCATCGTCTTCGCCGGTCAGCGTGGAGCCGACTGCTTCGGCGAGCTGTGGGCCTACGACCCCGGGACCGACCGCTGGACGAGCTTGCCGGAGACGGGAGCAGTGCCCAAGGCTCGCTACGGCTCCTGCATGGTCGTCGCCCCGGATCGGGCTGCCTGCATGCCCGCTTCACTTCGGCGCAGGGCGAGTTGGTGCTGTATCGGGGTCAGGACGGTGGTGCCTTCGATGACCTTGGAGAGTGGACCGCGAGACGCTCGAGTTCGAGCGCCTCAGCGCCGCCGTCGCCGGGCCTTCGGCCCGCTACGCTGGCTCGCTCATCACCGACAGTGAGCGCGGCCGGTTGGCGCGCTTCGGCGGCCAGGCGAACCGGGCCAGGTCCGACGTCTGGGAGCTGGTCGACGGCGAGATGATGCTGGACCGACCGCCCTTCGCGAGGCCAGCCCAGGCCCGGCAGCCTGAGCAGAAACGCTGGAACCGCTACCCTTGGGTGTCGACGCCGCAGTTCGGCGGCCGCCCACCCAGAGGTGAACACTTGACGGGCTCGCCCGCACCATACCCCGCTGCCCCGGAGGCTGAGCAGCAGCCGGCACGCAAGCGTTCCAGGATGCTTGACGCGATCATCGAGATCGTCACCACCGTTGGCCTGGCGGTGGTGCTGTATCTGATCATCACCACGTTCATCGTGCAGACCTTCCGTGTCGAGCAGCGATCGATGATCAACACGTTGCAGGAAGGCCAACACCTGCTCATCGACAAGATCACACCGCGCTTCGATGGCTACTCGCGCGGTGACATCATCGTCTTCCATCCCAACGGGGACACGAGCCAGACGCCCTACATCAAGCGCATCATCGGTCTCGGCGGTGAGCAAGTCGAGATCCATGATGGTGCTGTCTGGATCGACGGCACCCGCATCGACGAGTCGGCCTACACCTATCGCGACCCGCTCACGGGTGAGAACGAGCCCACCTTGGCCAAGGGCGCCGAGTCGGTATGGGACGTGCCCGAGGGCCAGCTGTTCGTGCTGGGCGACCATCGGATGGGCTCGACCGACTCCCGCAACCGCGCGGTCGGTTTCGTTGACACCGGCTACGTCGTCGGCCGTGCCTGGCTGCGGTTCTTCCCGCTGGACACGCTGGGCATCCTGCAAACGCCTACCTATCCTGAGCTCGACGCCTCGGGATGACGTCGTCAGCGTGCGCTGGCTACGCTCCCAGCGGCCCAGCCACCTCGTCCGCCCAGGTGTAGTTGGGCTCGTAGCCGAGGATTCTCCCGGGCACGGTCGATGGACAGCAGCGTCTCACGGCCGTGCAGCTCGCGCGTCAACGGCACTGACGGGTAGACCTCGGCCATGAGGCTGGCGCTGTCACGCGGCATGACCGTGTCTTCGGCCGCGATGATGGCAACCTCGTGGCCATCGACGTCGACCGTCAGGCCCAACTCACAGGCCAGTGCCACATCCCGTACATCGACATAGCCCCACAGGTTCCACTTGCGTATCCGCACATCGTCCCAATAGCCGGGGAACGCCTGGTAGTCGTGCGGTTCCATGATGTTGGAGATGCGCAGGCCGACGTGGGGCGTGCCGCTGCGGCGGGCGAACTGCGCCGCGATGGTCTCGCCAGCCAGCTTGGCCAGGGCATAAGACGACTCCGGCCGTGACGGATGTGTCTCATCGATAGGCGCGAAGGCCGGCGGGTCATCGAAGGGCAGCCCCAGGATGGTCTCACTCGAGGCGTAGACCACGCGTGACAGGCGATGCGCCTCGGCTGCCGCGAAGACGTTGTAGGTGGAAAGCATGTTGATGCGGAAGGTCTCCGACGCCGGCCGCACCCCGGGGGCCGGGATCGCCGCGAGATGCACCACGGCTTCTGCTCCCGCCAGCGCATCGAAGCACTGGCCCGGGTCGGTCAGGTCAGCCACGAGACAGAGACCGTGCACGCTACCGTCGTGGACCTGGTCCACGTTGAGCACGTCATGGCCCGCTCTCCGAAGGTGTTCGACAGTCCAGCGACCGGCTTTGCCACTGCCTCCGGTGACGACGATCTTCACAGGTTCCTCCTGCTCTGCTGCGATGGGCACAGTATCGCGCGGCGCTCGATACCACCGTGGAGCCCGATGCTACCCTCGTTCGATGCCGCCGTCCGGCCTCGTCATCCGCGATCTCCGGCCCGATGATGTCGCTTCCGCCATCGACGTCTTCGCCGACTCCTTCCTCCACTTCCCGGCGCTGCAGGTCATGGCTGGCAGTGGCGCTGGCGCGCGTGAACGCATGGCTCGGATGTTCGCCATGGAGTTCGAGCCAGAGTCGTCCTCGAGTGCCATCGTGGCCGAGCTCGATGGCCGCGTCGTGGGCGCGCTGACCTTCGTCGACGCTCCTCGATGCTCGGCCATGAGCGCCGGGCGAACGCTGCGATTCGCCCGCATCGCCGGACCTCGCATCATCCGGACCATGCGCATGTTCAGCCGCATCGACGGGGCGCATCCCTCCACGCGACACCGGCATCTGCCCAGCGTGGGCGTGGTTCCCGCGCTCCAGCGCAGCGGCATCGGCCGGTCCTTGATGGAGCAGTTCGACCGCCGCTGTGACGCGGATGCCATCGAGGCCTATCTGGAGACCATCCGCTGGGCCGACGCTTCCAGGCCATCGCATGAACGCTTCTACCGGCGACTCGGCTATGAAGTCCTGGCCATCATCCCCATGACCGATGCGTGGTCGGTGCTGACGATGTCACGTCCGATCGGAGGCGGAGTCGGAGGCTAGCCCGCTGCTTCGTCAGTGTTCGTGGGCCCGACGGACAGCAGCCGACGCAGCGCCTTGGTGAGCAGCTGGGGCTGGTCGCCCTCGGGGTCGAGGACACGGTTCATCGTCAAGCCGGTCAGCAGCGCCTCGAAGAGCACAGCCAGCTCGGCGCCAGCCATGCCTGGGTCCACCCCGGACGACCGCAGCTTGGCGTCGAAGGCTTTGCTGACCTGGTCGCGGGGGACAAGGAGTGGTGCGCGAAGGCTGGCATCCCGGGTGGCCGCGAGCCAGAACTCGACCTGCAGCGTCTGCATCTGTGGGTCAGCCTCCGGGCGCCGCAGCAGCTCGCCTGCCACTTCGGGCAGCAGTCGCAGCGGCACGGTGTCGACAGCCTCGCGCAGGGCGCTCGCGGTCCTCTCTGCTTCCCGCTCGAGGAGCGCACGGAAGAGGTCCGACTTGCGGGTGAAATTGGAGTAGACGGCGCCCTTGGTGAAGCCCGCAGCTTCGGCGACGTCATCGAGTGAGGCGCCGTGGTATCCCTTGGCGGCGAAGACATCGATGGCCGCGTCGAGGAGCAGCTCGCGTGTCATCTCCTTGCGTTCGGCTCGTGACATGCGCCCTGCGGCGACGGGGCCAGGCTCATCGTCGCCCCAGATCCCGGCCAGGGCCGCGCGCACCTCCCGCATCGACTCGCGCAGGGCCGCAGCGGTCTCACGCTTGGCGGCACCCAGCTCGACGCGCACTTCAGTCGCAGCCGCCCGCGTCTCGCGACGGATCTCCTCGGCGGCCTCTCGTACGACCTTGTCGGCCTTCGTCTCCTTCGCCATGCGTCACACGATACTACTCGGTATAAAGATACGCAAGGGTATTGACATACTCTCTCGTATGGAGATACTGAATAGTATCTGATAACCCGGAGATAGAGCGAGGTGCACGCGCGATGCTGCTTGAGATCCACCAAGTCACCAAGTCCTACCGGGAACGCTTCCGGAGAGGAGACGGGGTGCGCGCCAACGACGGCATCACCATGGGGGCTGACGCGGGCCAGGTCTACGGCCTGCTTGGTCACAACGGCGCCGGCAAGACCACCCTGGTCAACCAGGTCGTCGGCCTGCTCTGCCCTGACAGCGGCACGATCGAGGTCGACGGCGTGGACCTCGTGGCGAACCCCGGATACGCGCGCCAGGTCTGTTCGCTGCAGCCGCAAGCGCAGCTGCCGATCAACGGCTTGAGCCCGCGCCAGGCGATCGACCTGCTGGGCCAGCTGCGGGGGGGTGCGCGAGGCGCGGTCCAGGCCAGGCGTGATGCCCTCGTCGAGTCACTCGACATCGGCGAGTGGATCGATACGGACGGCGAGCGACTGTCGGGCGGCGTCAAGCGGCTGGTGTCATTCGCCATGGCCGCCGTGACGCCCGGTCGTGTGATCGTGCTCGACGAGCCCACCAATGACGTCGATCCGGTGCGCCGGCGACTGCTATGGGACGCGGTGCGAGCCCTGGCCGACGAGGGCAACTGCGTGTTGCTCGTGACGCACAACGTCGTGGAGGCAGAGAAGGCCGTGGACCGGCTGGCCATCCTTGATGCAGGAAGGGTGGTGGCAGAGGGCACACCCGCACGACTCAAGGGCGGTCTTGAGCATGAGTTGCGCCTGGATCTCTCGCTCCAACCCGGCCAGCCTGCGCCGCAGCAGCCGGCCTGCGTCCTGCGCTACGAACCCAGCGGCTCCCGTGCGCGGGCCATCGTCGAGGCCAGCCAGGTTGCCGAGGCCATCGACTGGGCACAGGCGCTTCGCGCGGCCAAGGTCGTCGGCGAGTTCTCTCTGACGCCGGCGTCACTCGAGGACGTCTACGTCGACCTTGTCACCGACACTCGCAGGACATCGCCGGTCGAAACGCCGACCTTGGCGCCCGATGAGGTTCCCCATGCAAGCGCTGCGTAGCTACACCCTGCTGATCAGGTGGCAATCCCTGCGATCGAAGTCGTTCCTTCCGCTGGCCATGGTGGTCCAGGTCCTCTTCGCCTTCGGGATCGTGGTCGGCTACCCGTTGCTCTTCCCCCAGATCGACGGCATGACCGTCCTCTTCCTGGCCACCGGCGCTCCGGCCATCACGCTGATCTTCATGGGTCTGGTGGCTCTGCCACAGGTGGTCGCTCAGGCAAAGCTGGAAGGCACGCTCGAGTACATGCGTACCTTGCCGGTGCCGCGGATGGTCTATCTCCTGGCTGACCTGAGCGTCTGGTTGGTGATCGTGCTTCCGGGGGTGGTGTTCGCCGTGGTCGTGGGAGCCTGGGCGCTCGACCTGAAGCTGTCGATCAGCCTGGCCATCGTTCCGGCGGTGCTGCTGGTAGCGACCACTGCGGCCGCCGTCGGGTACGCCATGGCCAGCGTCCTGCCGCCCATGATCGCCATGCTCCTGACGCAAGTGCTGGTCATCGGGGTGCTGGTCTTCTCCCCCATCAATTTCCCGGCCGACCGCCTGCCTGACTGGATGCAGTCACTGCACGCGGTGCTACCGGTGCAGGCCATGGGGGAGGTCATCCGCGGTTCCCTGGCGTCGGACACGTTCCCACTCACGGTCGGTCCGTTCGTGTTGCTCACGCTGTGGTGTAGCGCCTCGCTCGTGGTGAGCTACCTCACCCTGCGCCGGCGCAGCTGAGCGATCGCCTGTAGCCTCTCCCCGTGAGCAAGACGACCTCCTTCGCGGGTGAGGGGCCCCTGAGTTACGGACGCGTCCTGCGTGAAGCGTGGGGCATGTTCCGACGCCACTACCTGCGCGTGGCGCTGGTGGCGCTCATCCTGTTCGTGCCCCCCGTGATCCTCGCGACCGCGCTCGCGGAGTTCCGGGCGTCACTCGAGTCCGACCCGGGGCTGGTTCGCGGCCTGGGCTACCTCATCGGCCTACTGGCGGTCGTCATGATCCGGCTCTTCGGGCCGGTGGTCTACGCCGGCTACCTGGACGAGGCCGTGGGGCACGAATACTTCAGGGGTCACCGCATCCGCTTCGGGACCGTCCTGCGCACCTTGCCCTGGGGCCGGCTCCTGGTCGCCGACCTCATCGTGGTCGTGGGGACGGGCGTCGGCCTTGCCCTGCTAGTGGTACCCGGCATCATCTGGCTCACGTTGTTCACGCTCGTGGGCCCGGTCATCGTGCAGGAGCACCACGGGATCGTCGACGGCTTCCGGAGGACGTTCGAGCTGTCCCGCCGGGCGTGGAGGATGGTCCTGCTCTTGGTGGGATCGATACTGCTGGTCGAGAACGTCGCGCATGAGCTACTCCATCAGGCCTTCCACCACTCCGACCTGTGGCTGCAGATCTTGCTGTCATGGGCCATCTCCGCCGTGGTCGGCGGCATCGCCGGCCTGGTCGAAGTCGCGCTCGCCACGGAGTTGATGTCGCGCAGCCCTCGTGAGGGAGGGGCCATTCCCGACTGAATGCCACCCGGTCGTCGCCACGGTGGCCCCTGCCCCCGCGACCTTGCCATCGCGCGAATCGGGGGCTCGCGGTAGGCTCGCCGCGGATGCGGTGCCGTGCCGCATGACTGGAGACGGTGATGGATCGACGCGCGCGCGTAGCGGCGCTTCTCCTCGCGCTGCTGATCGCGACTGCCGGGTCGCTGTCGGTGGCTGCCGCGGCCGTCGCCAGTCAGGCAGACGAGCCGCCACCCTACCTGGCGCGCCATTTCGACCTGGTCGACCTTCCCTTCGACCGGTTGCCCTGGACGAGCGATCCGCCGCCCGATCTGCCAGCACTACCGCCCGTCGACGATCTGGGTATCCGCATGTTCCGCTGGACTGACGGCGGCCTCTACTACCGACCAGGCTCGGTGGCCATCAACGGCATGAAGCGCATCGATGCCTTTCGTGACACCGGCGACCGGGCTCAACTGGAACAGGCGTTGGTGCAGGCCAGGCAGCTGCGCGAGATGGCGATCGAGCAGGACGACGCGTGGTGGCTGCCGTTCTGGTTCGACTATCCACCCGAGGGTCTCGAGGCCCCCTGGTTCAACGCCATGTCACAAGGGCTCGTGCTCTCGTTCTTCGTGCGCCTCCATCGCGTCACTGGGGACGACGTCCACCTGCGCGCAGCCGAGAAGGTGTTCGACAGCTTCCGGCGGCTGGGTGGCAAGGACGTGGGCCGGGGCCGCCCCTGGGTCGCCTATGTCGCGGATGGAGGGTACCTATGGCTGGAGCACTACCCGAATGCCCGGCCCGACCACGTCCTCAACGCGCATATGCACGCGCTCATCGGGCTCTACGAGTACTGGCAGCACACTCGCTCGGTGGAGGCACGTCAGCTGCTGGAGGGTGCCCTCACGACGATGCGCGACCGCGCCGCATCGTATCGCCGTGCGGGCAGGGTCAGCCTGTATGGCCTCCACAGTCGCACCAACCACTACAAGTACCATCAGGTACACATCTGGCAGCTGCGCTTGCTGGGTAGGATGACTGCCGACGAGTCCTTCACCGAGCTGGCCGACGAACTGGCGGCCGACCGGAGCCCCAAGCACGATGTGCCTGGCAAGCCGGCCCAGGGTCGAGCGGGGCCGGTGCTCAACAGCGCTCCGCAGCGGCGCCGGGTGAGCCCCTACCCCCTCGTCCCGTCGGCGTCGCACCCGGCGGCCTGACGCCCTCGGTCCGGGGGACCTCGGATCAACCGGCGTTGACGACGCGGCCGAAGGGCCGGGCGCTGATGTCTCCCCACACGCCGGCCTTCACGTAGACGTCGGCGCGGACGATCGCCAGCGCTGCCGCAGCGTTGCCGGCATGGACTAGCAAGAGGGAGGACGTCAGGGCGTCGCTGTAGGCTCCGGCTTCGATGATGGTGCCGCCTCGACGCAGCTCCGCCACGCGGGCGAGGTGCTCGGCGCGGACGGCTGGTCGCCGCTCCGCTGCTTCGGGCGTGTACTGGGCTTCGACGAGGAAGACAATCTCGATCTCGACGCCGGGCGGGAACTCGGTGCTGGACATGGCGACCTCCGGGACGATGGGCTTGGTGAGCTTGCCCCTACACCGTACGATGTGCGCCTCATGGCTGTCCTGTCGCATGCGTACCGGAAGCTCGCCGCGGTGCTGGCGATCATGGCACTCGTCGGCTGCAGCCTGCTCGAGTCGCCTCCGGGTTCGGCTCCGCCGGTAGGGAGTGCTGCGGGTGCTGACCGCTTCCCCGATGTCTTGGCGGTCGAGCTGCGGCCCACGGGCGAGCGTGTGTTCGACGTCGTGGTCACGCTATCGTCGCCCTACGATACGCCGCTGCGCTATGCCGATGGCTGGCGAGTGCTCGATCCGGACGGCAACGTGCTGGGCGTCCACACGCTCCTTCACGACCATGCGGCCGAACAGCCGTTCACGCGTACCCAGCGCGAGTTGCCGATTCCCGCCGGTATCACGTCGGTGACCATCGAGGGACGTGACCAGGCTAGCGGCTTCGGTGGTCGTAGCGTGACGGTCGAGGTACCCCGATGATGGTCATCCGAGGGCCCGCCTCGTTCGCCATCGCCGTGATGATGGCAGGCACCCTGGGCCTGCCGGTCGCGGCCGCTGATGCGCCCGCCGACCTCTGCTTCGAAGTCGCTGAAGGGGCCATCGACACGGCTGCGTGGGCGAGCGTGCGTGAGGCAGTCAGCCAGGTCGTGGGAGCGCGGACGGCGCTGTTCCCGGACCCGACCATCGTGGAAGCGCCACTCTCGCGGCTGGATGTGGCCTCCGGTCACGCTGGCCTCCCTGCCACCGCCGCCGCCTGCCTCGAGCCCGGATCGGATTGGACGGCACGCTTGGGCCGCGAATTCCTCGAGGCGGGCGCCGACCGCATGTTGGCCGAGGCACCCACGACGCCCGGCATCGCTTCCGATGTCACCCTCGAGTGGTATCCCGACGAGTCCCGGCTACGGACGACACTTGTGTTCGCCGGGCCCCTGGACATCCCCAACGGGACCTGCTGGGTGGACGATCGCCTGAGCGTGGACCCGGCCACCGGCACCGCCGTCGCCAGTGGCGAGCAGGGCGTCGAGACCAGCCCTTTCGCGGAAGGCGCGTGTGGTCGCTTCTTCGACGATCTGCCCGACGGTGGAGCTGGAGCGCAGGCGGTGACGATGATGCCCGCGACGGTCGAACTTGCAGCCGGCACGCTGATGCTGGTGGTGCGATCAGTGATCGTCCGCGATGACGCGGTCGTCCTCTCGGGCAGCCTGGAGTTGGACTGAGCGGGTCGTTCCTAGTCGCTCTCGGCGCGACCGCTTCGGCGCCACTCCTGGGCCAATTCATCGACCAGCGCAGCCGCCACCTCTTCGGCTGAGCCGTCACGCTCTACTGGATCCGACCAGGTCCACAGCTCGAGATAGTTGTCGCTGTCGATGAGTCCTTCGGCCATGGCAACGCGGTCGATCTCCTGCTGGAACGACACGGGCATCTGCTTGTTCACGCTGACGCCGGCCTCGTCGACCACTCTGACCTGAGAAGGGATGCTTCTCCAGGACAGCACGCTGTAGCTCGCCATGGCGCGTAAGCCTACGCCAGCGGCGACTGACGAAGGTGCTCCGGGAAGCCGAGCGGTGGATCGACCCGCAAGGCGTCGGCGCGCTGGGCATGGCGGGCCCAGCGCTCGTGGAGCCATCGGTAGTCGCGCTGATGAAAAGGGCACACCGCGATGCAGATCGAGCAGCCGTCGTGGCGCACGAAGTAGGGCAGGCAGCGTTCGGCATCGACGCAGCTGGCGCGGCCGTCCTCGAAGCGGAGCGGCTCGCGACGGATGGCTGCGGGTGGGCACTGACGCACGCACTTGACGCATTCGCGGCAGAAGTCGTCGATCCAGTCGTGCTGTTTGGTCGAGGTGTCGGGCAGATCGTCGATGCTGGTGAAGACCGCTGCCAGTCGCACCCGGGGTCCGAATTCGGGCGTGATCAACAAGCCGTGCATGCCCTGTCGGCCCAGGCCGGCCGCCTGTGCCAGGGGTGGGTACAACGTCAGTCCACCAAGCGGATGGCCCGCCTGTGCCGAGAAGCCCTCCTGGCGGAGGTAGCGCGCCACGCGATTGGCAGCGATGCCGAGCTGGTCATACGTCTCGTGGACCATCACCGCCGTATCGGGGCTGGGTGCGCTGTCCAAGCGCTGTCTGTCCATCTCCATGGCCAGCACGATGGCGTTGGGGTGGAGGATGGCTTTGCCTTCGAAGATGAGCTCGGGAGGCACACTCGTATATCCGAAGCTGCCGATGCCGACCGAACGGATGAAGGCTTCCAGCTTCGAACGTGCTGTCTCGTCCATCGTGGTGAGTGGCTCGGACGGATTGTCATCCACTTCCTTGAGGGAGGCGCTGATGTTGCGGGCGCTCGAGAGCACATGGGGCAGGGAGCGCGGGAATCCGGGCATGGGCCGATGCAGGCCCTCGACTTCGATGGACTGCGCCACGATCTCGATGCGGCGCGGCGACGTGCGGCCGGCGTGCACCACGTCAGAGCGCGTGGCGAGGTCGTCCTCGAGGCGGAACGTCGGCTGCAGGATGAAACGCATCAGCAGGCGCTTGAAGCGCCGGACGATGCCGACGAGTGCCCGTTCTGCCGCTCGCGATCGGTGGGCCACAAGGTTGGGCGTCATGACTCCACGCTAGGGCAGATCACAGCAGGGCGCATGTGCGAGTCGTCCCCAAAGTCGATGTCCACAGGACGGTATGTGTGCGCTAAGTGATCAGCGCTAGGGTCCCGGACATGTTTCCTCGACGATCGCTGCCACGGCTCCTGTTGCCTCTCGCCCCGCTGCTCATCATCAGCACCGCCCCGCTGCAGGCGGCCGATACGGATGCCGTGCTGGCACCGGCTCATGCCAGCGATCGCGTCATCGTGGGCTTCGAAGCGGCCGCCACCAAGCGGCAGCGCCGTCGTGCCGTCGGCAGCGTCGGCCCCGCTTCGACCAGCGCGGCATCCCCCATCGCCCCCGACGTCACCATCGTGGAGTTGGCCGCGGGCCAGTCGGTCGGTCAAGTCGTG
This sequence comes from uncultured Chloroflexia bacterium, assembly GCA_963724095.1. Classification (GTDB taxonomy): domain Bacteria; phylum Chloroflexota; class Limnocylindria; order Limnocylindrales; family CSP1-4; genus JAFMJV01. Next base: position 279,071 of record CAVRTH010000019.1, on the reverse strand, counting down.
CGCGAGATGCGGGCACGACCGGGCGTCGCCTACGCCGAACCTGACTATCGCGTCTGGCCAGCTGCGACCTCCGATGATCCGCACTACCTGGACGGGGACCTGTGGGGCATGTACGGCGATGAGACCACTCCGCATGTCAACCGCTTCGGGTCCGGCGCGGGAGAGGCCTGGGCCGGGGGCCACACCGGCAGCTCGAGCATCCTCGTGGGCATCATCGACGAAGGGATCGCGCTCGAGCACCCGGAGCTGTCGGGTAACATCTGGCGCAATCCGGCTGAGACCCCCGATGGCGCCGACGACGACGGCAACGGCTATGTCGACGATGTCGCGGGCTGGGATTTCTACCACGACGATGCCACCGTGTACGACAGCACCGCCGACGATCACGGTACGCACGTTGCCGGCACCATCGGCGCGCGGGGCGGCAATGGCGTTGGCGTCGCCGGGGTCAACTGGCGCGTCAGCATGATCCCGGCCAAGTTCATGGGCACTCGCGGTGGGTACATCAGCGGCGCGGTCCGGGCGCTCGACTACATCACGGACCTGAAGCTTCGTCACGACCTGGAGATCGTCGCCACCAACAATAGCTGGACTGGTGGTGGCTACAGTCAGGCGCTCAACGACGCCATCGACCGCGGCGGAGACGCCGGCATCCTGTTCATCGCGGCTGCCGGGAACGACGGAAGCGACATCGATGCCAGCCCCTCGTACCCGGCGTCATACCGCTGCATCACGCAGGCCGACGGCAGCCCTCGCGGCTGGGACTGTGTCATCGCGGTGGCCAACCTGCAGTCCGATGGGAGCCGGCGGCCAGATTCCGATTGGGGCCGCAGCGGTGTCGACCTGGGCGCGCCCGGGACGGACATCCTGAGCACCTATCCGCCCGGCGATGGCGGCTACACGTCCCTCAGTGGCACGAGTATGTCCACTGCGCACGTCAGTGGTGCGGTGGCACTCTGTGCCGCCGCCGATGCCTCATTGCCAGCACGCCGCCTTCGCGAGCTGCTACTCGCTACCAGCGCCCCTACCGACTCGCTGATGGGGTACACCGCCAGCGGGTCGCGACTCGACGTTGGCGCCCTGGTCGCGGCTTGCGCGCCGGCGCCCCCGCCTCCGTCCGCCGTGACGGTCGAGGTCGACGATCTCGATGCGATCTTCCGGCGCTTCGGGACGGGCTGGCGCGAGGGCGACAGCGGCTATCGCGACCACCACTACTGGGTCCCGACGCGTGAGCGCACTCGCAGCGTCTACGGCTCCTGGAGGCCGCTGCTGGCGCAAGCCGGCTGGTACGACGTTCGCGTGTACATCCCGCTCCGGCACGCCACTAGCCACCGCGCCAGCTATCGCGTCAGGACGAGCTCCGGCTGGGTCACCCGCATCCGCAACCAGGACAAACGGCGCGGAACGTGGGTCAGCCTGGGTATCCATCACCTGACCACCACGCCCATCGTCCAGCTTGCGGACAAGACCGGCGAGGACGACTCGCTGGGACGGCGTCTTGCCTTCGACGCGGCCCGCTTCGTGCCGGCCGACGGCCCGCCGCCCACGTCCGTGGCGAAAGGCCATCATGGCTGAGCCCCACGTCGATGCCGTGGGGCTCCGGGGGCGCGCGAGGGGAGCGGCCTTTCAGCTGGGCTCGTCGACCTCGATGCTCGTGAGACGGAAGGAGAACGGTTCGTCCGTGGCGCTATTGAAGTGCAGGACCGCGCCCTCCGCCACCGAGCCTTCGCTGAGCAGTGGCCAGTGCAGCTCGACCGAGTCTGTGTCGATGCCAGACTCGTCACCGACATCGAGGTAGACGTCGGTCACACGATGCGCGCGGGCCTCGTTCGCGTGCTCCAGCACGACCTCCAGGATACGTTCGGTGACACCAGCTTCATGCATGGACGGGCTCCCTTTGTGGTGGTGACAGACGCGATCCTCGCAGCGCCCCTACGACCGCTGCTGCCGCGACCGGCACGGCCGCGGCGACGATGTCGCTCAACTGTTCGCCGAAGACATCGCCACGCTCGATGACGATGCCCACGACCTCGATGTCGGTCGGCAGGTCCGCACCGATGGCGCGACCGGCCTCGATGGCGGCCGGAAGTGCTGCGTCGTGCGTCGAGTCCAGGTGACTGGCGACACGCGTCTCCACTGCCGAAAGCGGCCGACACCAGACGCTGCCGGGCTCCTCCGTGGGATCGATGACGGCATCCACGATGATGGCACGTCGATACCCCACCAGGAGTTCCATCAGGCTTACGCCTCCCACGCAGGCCTGCTGCAGGCTGGCTTCATCGTGATCGAGTCGATCAAGCTCGTCGATGACACGCCAGCCAACACCATCGTCCCCCAGGATGGGATTGCCGAGCCCGACGACCAGCGTGTCGCCCGGTTCGGCGATACGCAAGCTGTATGTCCCGCCGGGCTCGACCGCGCTAGTCACGGCGCAACTCCTCGAGTGCCTTGCCATTCTTGTCGCGGATGGTGACGATCATCGGCATCTGGCCCGGCATCGTGTGGGTGGCACAGCCGAAGCAGGGATCGTAAGCCCGGAAGCCCATCTCGATGCGATCGAGCAGGCCTTCGGTGACGACGGTGCCCTTGGTGATGAGGCTGCGCGCAGCCTTGTCCACCGACATCGCGATGGGGCCGTAGTTGTTGGTCGTACCGACGATAAGGTTGACGCGGGTGATGACCCCGTTCTCGTCGGTCCAGTAGTGGTGCGTGAGCGTGCCGCGCGGGGCCTCCACGGTGCCGACACCCTCGGTCGGGGTCTGGGTGGGAATCGCGCGGACGTCTGACGAGGTGATCTCGGAGTCATTCACCAGGGCCTGCGCTGTCTCGGCCGCCTGCATCAGCTCGATGAGGCGGGCCCAGTGGGTGGCACCGCGGCTATGCACCGGTGTGCCTTCGGGCGAGAGGGTCGCGAAGTACTTCTCGTACGCCTCCTGCGCCTTCGGTGTGGCCATGCCCGAGGCGACGTTGAGTCGACCCAGAGGGGCCACCGTGTAGAGGCCCGAGTCCTTGCCGTCCACCAGGCCCTTCCAGCCCACCTTCTTGAGATAGGGGAACTTGAGGTACGTCCACGGCTCGACCTTCTCGCTGATCCAGTCACGGTAGTCCTTGGGCTCGTACTGGCCGAAGACCTCGCCGTCAGGGGCCACGACCTTGATCTGGCCGTCGTAGAAGGTGACCTTGTCGTTCTCGTCGACGAGGCCGCTGTAGTAGGTCTGGTGGGTGTAGAGGTCACCCTTCACGATCTCCTCGATGGCCTCGTCGGCCATCATCGAGTCGAACAGGTCCAGGCTGAAGCTGGCGAACTCGACCATGCCATCGGCGAGCGCTTTGATCTCGTCGCGTTCCTCCTCGCTGATGGACTTGGTCATACCGCCTGGGACGCCGGTGCAGGGATGGATGCGGCGCCCGCCGATGATCTCGATGACACGGTGACCGGCCTTGCGGGCGTCGATGACCTTGCCGCCGACCTCGACACCCACCTTCTTGACCACGCCAAGGATGTTGCGCTCAGCCTTCGGCGCATCCGGTCCCATGATGAGATCGGGGCCGCTGAGCACGTAGAAGTGCGTGGCATGGTCGGTCACATAGAAGGCGTTATAGAGCAGTTCGCGCAGCATGCGGCCGGCACGCGGCACAGTCACGTTGTAGACCGCGTCAGCTGCCTTGGCCGCGGCCATGTGATGTGCCTCGGGGCAGACACCACAGATGCGGTTGGTCAGTGCCGGCATGTCCTCCACGGGTCGGCCGACACAGAACGACTCGAAGCCACGCAGTTCGGGGATCTGGAAATAGGTGTGCTCGACATCGCCGGCATCGTCAAGGATGATCTCGATCCTGCCGTGACCCTCCAGGCGCGTGACGGGATCGATGGAGATGCGTGTCATGACCGACCCCCGTGGAGCAGCGATGCTGCCAGGCTGAAGCGATAGAACTGGCCCACCGTGTCCGGCAGGCCGGCCAGGATGCGCTCGATGTCCTCGGGCTCGCTGGCATCCACCACCGAGGCGTAGGCCGAAAGCAGGCGCGCTCCGAAGTCATTGACGCCCTGCGTCGCGCCGTAGCAGCCGATGCAGGGCGCACCAGCCGCGGGGCACTTGGCGCCGCAGCCGTCCCGGGCTGCTGGACCGCAGCAGGGCAGGCCCTGCTCGAGCAGGCAGAGATCGGGGTCGACTTCGGCGAGCGTCTGGATGCGCTTGAAGCCCGTGATGGTCTTGACGCCGCGCTCGCGCTTGCATTCATCACATACGGTCGAATTTCCCGCTCCCAGGACGGCCCCCTTGGGCGGCAGCGGACCGGTGCCATCGAGGGCCGCTGTGACGGCGCCCAGCACCTCGGCGATGCGTTCGGTCTCAGGCGGACAGCCGGGCACCGAGTAGTCGATGTCCACGACCTGGCCCAGTGTGCGCAGCCGTACCTCCAGGCTGGGTAGCTCCAACTCGCCGTACGGGGATCCCCAGGGTCCGTTGGGTGTTCCGCCGTTGACGTCATTGAGATCGGGGTCGTAGGCGGCGGCGAAGATCCGCTCGATGGAGTGCTGGTTGGCAAGACCGGGGATGCAGCCCTCGCTGGCGCAGGACCCGAAGGCCACCAGCACCTTCGACTTGGCCCGCATCAGGTGCGCCATCTCGGCGTCCTCGTCGGTGCGGATGCCACCGTCGAATAGGCAGACGTCGATCTCGCCATCCTCCATGGCGCGCACATCCTCGCGCTTGCCATCCATGGCGGCTGGCCAGAAGACCGGCTCCCAGCGTTCGGTGAACTCGATGAGCTTCATGCCCAGGTTGAGTACCGCCACATCGCAGCCGCCGCAGGCGGAGGCCCAGTACATGGCCAGCTTGTAACGCGGCTTGACGTCGGTTTCGGTGGGGGCGACGGTTTCGGTGGTCATGCCTCGACCTCCACGGGCTCAACGGCCGGAGTGGCCCCGGCGGATTCCTCGCCGAGCGCCACGCGGATCTCAGGTGGGATGGGGCCGAGCGCCTTGACCTCGGTCACGATGCGCGCCATCTCATCGGCGAAGCGTTGACCCTCGGCGGCACTGGCGTAGAAACGCTGCAAGCGCACAGGTTCGATACCCAGGTCGGCGAGGGTCCGGCGCAGGAACAGGAAACGGCGCAGGGCCTTCACCGACTGGATGCGGTAGTGGCAGTCCTCCGGCCAGCAGCCGGTCATGATGACCGCGTCCGCTCCACGGGCGAAGCCCTCGAGGATGAACTCGGGCTCCATGCGCCCAGAGCACATCAGACGGATGAGGCGGACGTTGTGTGGGTACTTGGTGCGCGCCGTCCCGGCGAGGTCGGCCGCCCGGTAGCTGCACCAGTTGCAGGTAAAGCCAAGGATGAGCGGGTCGAAGGGCTCGCCAACGACAGCCGGCGCAGTCACCTGGGATGTTGTCACTGGTGCGGTCATGCTGTCGCTCCCACGACTTCTTCGGCGTGTCTGCCCGCGCCACCGCTGGTGTCGCTCAGCAGGCCGTCGATCTGGGCCAGGATCTGCAAGTGGCTGAAGCCGCTGCCCGAGATGGCGTTGGCGGGGCAAGCGGCCACGCACACGCCACATCCCTGGCAGAGCTTGGGGTTGATCTCGGTCACCATCGCTTCCTCATCGAAGGTGATGGCGCTGAAGGGACACAGGTCGTTGCAGATACGGCAGCCAGAGCATCGCTCGGCGTCGACCGTGGCGCGGTAGGGCTCCATGGCGATCTCACCCTGGGCGATGCGGCTCAGGATGGTGGCGGCCGCAGCGGCGCCATTCGAGACGCTGGTGGGGATGTCCCGCGGGCCCAGCGTGGCGCCGGCGGCGAAGACGCCGTCGGTCATGGTCGCGACCGGCGCCAGCTTGGCGTGGCGCTCGATGATGAAGCCGTTCGAGCTGCAGCCCACGCCGAACATGCGGGCCACCTCGGCGGCATCCGGCTGTGGCTCAAGGCCGGTGGAGAGGACGACCATGTCAGCCGGGATGCGGCGCTTGATGCCCGCGAGGGTGTCCTCCACCTGCACCATGAGGCGACCTTCGCAGCTCGCCTCCTCTGGGTATTGCAGCGAGTCGGTGACCTCCGCCACCCGGCCACGGATGAACTGCGTGCCTTCGTCGATGATGCGGTTGTAGAACTCGTCGTAGCCCTTGCCCGGGGTGCGCATGTCGATGTAGCACTCGTACACCGCGGCGTCCGTGTGCTCCTTGACCAGGTGCGCGAACTTGAGCGACTGCATGCAGCAGATGGCCGAGCAGTATTCATTGGTGTTCTTGTCGCGGGAGCCGACGCAATGGACGATGACCACCGACTTCGGCTCGGTCACGCCGTCGCGCAGCACGATCTTGCCGCCGGTCGGCCCGGCCGCGTTGCTCATGCGCTCGAACTCCATCGAGGTGAAGACGTTGGGCAGTCGGCCGTAGCCGTAGGCCTCGATGCGTCGGGCATCGAATGGCTGGAAGCCGGTCGCCAGCAGGATATTGCCGACGTTGAGCTCGACGAACTCGTCGGTCTGGGTAAAGTCGATGCAGTCGACCGGGCAGAACTTCTCGCAGGCCTTGCAGGTGCCCTTGGCGAAGTAGGTGCAGTTCTCCGGCGTCAGCACCGGATACTTGGGCACCGCCTGGGGGAAGGGCGTGTAGATGGCCTTGCGGTAGCCGATGCCTGACTCGAAGCCGGTGTCGATGACCTGTACCGGACACTTCTCGACGCAGATGCCGCAGCCGGTACAGTCGGCCTCGACCACGTAGCGCGGCTTGTGCTTGACCTTGATCTTGAAGTCGCCCACCGAACCGGAGACGTCGACCACCTCGCTCCAGGTGTGCAGGGTGATGTTCGGGTGCGCGCCGGCATCGACCATCTTGGGCGTCAGGATGCAGGCCGCGCAGTCGAGCGTCGGGAAGGTCTTGTCGTACTGGGCCATGTGGCCGCCGATCGACGGCTCGCGCTCCACGATGTGGACGGGGTAGCCTGCGTCAGCGATCTCCAGCGCCGCGGTGATGCCGGCGATCCCACCACCGACGATGAGCGTGGCGTTGTTGACCGGGGCGATGAGCGGCTCCAGGGGCACCTGCTCGTTCACACGGTACACGCCGCCGGCGATGACAGCCTTGGCCTTCTCGGTCGCCTTGGCCTTGTCGGTGTGGACCCACGAGACTTGCTCGCGGATGGACACCAGCTCGGTCAGGTATGGGTTCAGGCCGGCGTTGGAGCTGGCCTGGCGGAAGGTCTTCTCGTGCATGTGCGGGGAGCAGGCAGCCACGACCACACGCTCCAGGCCGTACTCCTTGATGTCGTTCTCGATGAGCTCCTGGCCCAGGCTGGAACACATGAAGGGGTAGTCGCGGGCGACCACGACGCCCTTGTCGGCCAGCTCGGAGGCGGCCCAGTCGCGGACCTCCTCGACATCGACGACGGCGGCGATGTTGGTGCCGCAATGACACACGTAAACGCCGGTCTTGGGGGCGGTCATCGCAGCTCCTCCTGGTCCGCTCGCGGCTCCGGCGCCGGCAGGCTCGGGTCATCCCGACGCCGTCGCTTGGGTTTCGCCGCTGCAGCACGCTCGGCTTCCTCTTCCTCGGTCAGGGGGGCCTCGATGCCGATGTTGGCCAGGGCCGGTCGGGCAGAGATCGATCTCCCGTCCGAAGCCCAGCTTCTTGGCCGGCATGCCGAAGGCGAGGCCCATCAGCTGCGTGAAGAACAGGATGGGCATGTGGTGGTCTTCATGGAAGCGGTGGTTCATCTCGCGTTGGTAGAAGTCGACGTTCATCTGGCACATGGGGCAGACCGTGACCAGCGCGTCGGCGCCGGCGCGCTCGGCTTCGACGATCAGCCGTCGGATGAGCTCCAGGCCCGTATCAGGACTGATCTGCGTCATGTGGCCGCCACAGCAGTCGGTCCGTCGCGAGTACTCGACCACGTCCGCTCCCAGATGCAGCAGCAGTTGATCGAGCGCGTGGGGGTGTTCATGGTGCTGCCAGCGATCGTCGTAGTCCGGCCGCGAGACGAGACAGCCCATGTAGGGGGCCAGCTTCAGTCCGGCCAGCGGGCGGGTGACGTGCTGGTGGATCTCGTTGAGCCCCACGTCGTCGATCATGATCTCAAGCAGGTGCCGGACCTTGACCGAACCTGGCGTGTAGCTCATGCCCCCAGCGCTCAGGGCGTCGTTGACATTTGCGGCGAGCTCCTCGGATTCGCGCACGTATGCGTCGGTGCGCGCGAGGTTCACGTAGCAGGCGCTACAGGGCGCCACCAGCGTGTCAGAGCCATTCTTCTGCTTCTCGGCGAGCGCCAGGTTGCGCCCGACCAGCGCCTGGGAACGTAGCGGGCTGATGCCCATGTACTCGGTAGCGCCGCAGCAGTTCCAGTCATCCAGCTCCGCGAGCCCGATGTCCAGCGCAGGCAGGACGGCCTCGATGGAGTCGTGGTAGGCCTTTCCGGTGCCGTCCATCGAGCAGCCCGGGTAGTACATGTACTGGGTGGCCATCAGTGCGCTCCCTCGTTCGAGGGCTGTTCGAAGACCGCCCGCTGTTTGGCCTGCTCGATCTGGGTCGCGCGATCAAGGATGGCAGTGAGGCCGTCCATGCCTTCGATGTGATGCGGCCGGAAGCCCATGCGACCCTTGGCGACCATGCCGATCCCGGAGGTGGTCATGCCTGGCAATCGGGTCATGTAGTGGCGCAGGTAGTGCTTGGCCACCAGTCCGACCTCGAAGCTGCGGCCGTACTTGTGGATGTAGTCGACGAAGGTCTTGGAGAAGTCCGGTGCGACGTGGCTGGGTACGCGGTCCTCCTGGGTGGCCTTTGCCTTCAGCGCATACATCACGTCGGGGATGTGGATCTGCTGCGGGCAGCGGACCGCACACAGGTAGCAGCTCACGCACATCCAGGGTGTGTTGCTGTCCAGGACCTTGTCGCGAGCTCCGGCGCGCACCAAGGCGAAGATCTGGCGCGGCGTGTGATCCATGTCCGCGTAGGAGGGACATGACCCGCCACAGGTGCCGCACTGGATGCACATCTCCAGACGGGAGTCAGTCGGGATCATGGCGATGACTTCCTCTTGGAAGGTAGCCGCGCGCTTGCCTCCGATGGGGGCGGGCGGTGGCAGGACTGCAGCCTTTGGCATGTGTTCGCCTCTCGTGCTCAAACGCCCGCGGGCCGCAAGGGGACGGCGACCGCGAGCGGGTGTTCGGACGGCTATGTGTCGGACATGGCCCAAGACTCGGGTCGTCGGGTACGCGTAGGGGGACAAAGCTTCCGGTGGCTCGAGCTATTCGGTTGAAGGCACTGTTGGCCTCCGGACGATCGCGGAGTAGGGCCGAAGCGCCCCAAGGGCGATCCCAAGCGACTGCCGACCGCCGCTCCGCCGGCGTGTCCGGATCGGGCGCTGACGTGACATTTGGTATGGCCGGGGCAGGCCATTCGTCACGCATCGGCAGCGGTCCGGAAGGGAGGGCCGTCAGGGCACGCGCGAGTGAAGCCGCCAAGGCACGCCCTTCAGCCCATCACACGGGGGCCATATGACTGCTCTCGATGCCTTCCGAGCCCCGATCGAGGCTGTTTCGGGCACCGCCTGATGGTCGTCGCGTGATGCCAGGCGCATCTTCGTGGCGCAGCCCTGCCGCGAGGGCTGGAGTTCCTTCTTGGGACCAGGCGGACCGGGCCATCAGGTACGCGAGAATTGGCCCATCGCGCGTCTGCGTCGGCATCCCGGGCGGAGTGGGACCGGCCCGGAGCGGGGATCTTGCTCCATGCGCACGACGCCGAAGCGATGTCCTGCTGCGGCCAACGTCGCTACAGTCAAGCCCATGGTCGAACAGTTGCTGCGCGCCCGAGGCCTGAGTAAGACGTTCTCGACCGGCAGGGGTGATGGTCGCCGCGTGGTGGCGGCCGTGCAAGGCGTCGACATCGACCTGGTGGCCGGCGAGACACACGGTCTGGTCGGTGAGTCGGGATCAGGCAAGTCCACCGTCGGGCGCATCCTGCTGCGCCTCGTTGAGCCGGACGGGGGGAGCGCCATCTTCCGCGGCCAGGACCTGCTCACCCTGCAGGGAGCGGCATTGCGTCAGATGCGCCGTCACATGCAGCTGGTGTACCAGGACCCCTTCTCATCCATCGACCCACGCTTCCGCGCCCGCGACATCGTGGCGGAGCCATGGGTCATCCACCATCTCTACGACGGGCACGAACGCCGTCGCCGGGCGGATGAACTGCTCGAACACGTCGGTATCGACCCTGTGCTGGGAGATCGCCGCCCGGCCTCGTTCTCCGGTGGCCAGCTGCAGCGCATCGGTATCGCCCGTGCCCTGGCCCTGGAGCCCGAGTTGGTCATCTGTGACGAACCGGTCTCCGCTCTCGACGTGTCGGTGCAGAGTCAGATCCTCAACCTGCTCATGGACCTGCAGGCCGAGCGTGGCGTCAGCTATCTCTTCATCGCCCATGATCTGGCGGTCGTGCGGCACGTCAGCCAGCGTGTCTCGGTGATGTATGCCGGACGCATCGTGGAGACCGGGTCTCGCGACGAGGTCTTTGCGACCCCCGCTCATCCCTATACGCGAGCCCTGCTGGCGGCAACAGGTCAGGCTGTCTCTGCTCCGGGGGCGAACGCCGAGCCGATCAGGTCGCATGAGCGACCATCCGGCTGTGCATATCGGCTGCGCTGTCCGTGGGCGCAGCCACGCTGCGCGGAGGAAGTGCCCGATCTGGTCGAGCGTGGCCAGGGACATCCGGTGGCTTGCTTCTATAGCGTCGGACCTGCGAGCTAGGTCTCGCGGCGCACCCGCGGGTCGATGGCGATGACCGCGACGTCGGCGATGAGGTTCACCAGCGCCACGAGGAGCCCGGCGATGATGCCGATGCCGACGATCAGCGAGGTGTCCAGCCGCCGCAGGCCAAGTAGCAAGTCGGCACCAAGGCCGGGCATGGAGAAGGCCACTTCGACCACGGCCACGCTGGAGAAGAGGCCGGCGAAGTCGAGCGCCAGGATCGAGAGCAGCGGCAACAGGGCGTTCGGAAGCAGGTGCCGCCAGCGAACCGACCAGGCTGACTCGCCCAGGGCCGCGCTGAAGGTGATGTAGGGCTCGTCCTGTTGCTCTAGCAGCGACGTCCGCAAGAGGCGCGCAAGCACCAGCCCGAAGGGCACGCCAAGCGTCAACACCGGCAGCACGTATGCAGCCGGGGACCCCCCGCCACCGAGCGGGAAGAGCTGTAGTCGGAACGCGAACAGATAGATCAGCAACAGGCCCACGAGGAAGGCTGGAACGGCGGCAGTGAAACCGGCGAGGATGACCAGGAGCCGGTCGGCGATACCGCCGCGGCTGACGACCCACAGTGCGAGGGGGATGGCGATGACCACCTCTACCCCGAAAGCGAGGGCCGTCAACAGCAGTGTCGGCGGCAGTGAGCGGAGCAGCACGTCGACCACCGGCTCCGCCTTGGCGAAGCTGTAGCCGAGGTCACCGCTGGCCATGCGCGTCAGTGAGGCCAGGTAGCGCACGGGCAACGGGTCGTCGAACCCGTAGGCCTCGCGGATGGCGGTCAGCGTCTCGGCCGATGCGCCCGGGCCGGCCAGTTGACGAGCCGGATCGCCGGGGATGAGCTCGACCAGCAGGAAGCCGGCCGTGGCCACGATCCACACCGTCACCAGCGCCGCCAGCAGACGTTTGCCGATGTACCAGCCCATCAGCCGTCCTCGGTCCGCGTGCGCAGCGACTCACCCACCAGGTTGGCGGCGATGACCAGCAGCGCCAGGAACAGCGCCGGGAACAAGATCAGGCCCGGGTGACTGCGGTAGTAGACCAGATTCTGGCCTAGCATCGAGCCGATGGATGCCTCTGGCTCCTGCACCCCGGCCCCCAGGAAGCCAAGCGCGGATTCGAAGAGCACTGCCCAGCCGACCGACAGCGCTGCGTAGGCGCCCACCACCGGCGCCAGGTGCGGCAGGACGTGGCGCGCCAGGACCGTCGCCGACCCTGCGCCCTGGACGCGTGCTGCCTCCACGTAGTCGCGCTCGCGCAGCACGACCGCCTGTCCGTAGGTGACTCGTGCGATGGGAGCCCAGAACACCGCCGCCAGGCCCACGATGAGCGACAGGGTGCCGCGGCCCAGGATGGTCGAGATGGCCGCTGCCAGCAGCAGCCCGGGGATGGCCAGACCAAGGTCGGTGAAGCGCATCAGCACCGACCCCATGAAGCGTCTGCTGTTGGCTGCCAGCAGTCCCACCGCCACGCCCGCCAGTGTGGCCATGGCGACTGCCGAGAGCGCTGTCAGCATCGTCAAGCCGCCGCCATAGATGACCCGCGCGAGCAAGTCCCGACCTCGCGCATCGGTGCCCAGCGGATAGCCTGCGGCCCCGGCGTCGAGGGGCTCGCCCAGCGCCGTCAGGCCCTGGGTCGACTCGAAGGTCGGATCGACGGGGGAGACGAGCGGGTAGAGGATGACCAGGGCCGTCAGACCAAGGAGCAGGCCGATGCCGATGCGGAGGCCCCACGGCTGCGGCTTTCGGGGCCGCGTCGGTGCCAACGCGGGACCGATCATGCCCTGGCCTCGACGGGGTGGTGGCAGGCCAGGCCCTCATCCGCCGGCCAGTCATAGCGGGGCTCGACCGCGTAGCAGGTCTCGTCGGCATAGGCGCATCGCGGCGCGAAGGCACAGGGGGCGAAGACCCCCGGCAGCGATGGCGGCTGCCCCTCGACCGTCGCGAGTCGGTCGCCGGGATGCGCGTTGCGTACCGACGACGCCAGTAACGCCGCGGGGTAGCGATGGCGCGGCCGCTCGAGCATGCTAGCTGCCGGCCCGAACTCGACGATCCGTCCCGCGTACATGGCGGCGATGCGATCAGCCATGCGCTCCAACAGGCGCAGGTCATGGGTGATGACGACCACGGCCGTCCCGAGCTCACGCACCAGCGAGACGAATGACTCGATCACCTGCACCTGCACCAGGGCATCGAGCGCGGTGGTGGGCTCGTCGGCGATGACCAGCTCAGGCTCGCAGGAGAGGGCCGTAGCGATGGCCGCGCGCTGCAGCATGCCGCCGGAGAGCTCATGCGGGTATGCGCGCATCACCGCTGTCGGCTCGCTGACTCCGAGGCGGCTCAGCAGGCCTATGACCCGCTCGTCCGCTTCGGGCGCGGCCAGGTCGCGATGCAGCTCCAGCGGCCGTCGAACCTGGGGGCCGATGCGTCGCAGGGGATCGAAGGCGCGGAAGGGATCTTGCGGTACGAAGGTGATGCGCGCTCCGCGCAGCGCCGCAGTTCGGTCGCTCTCGGGTGCGACGATGACCTGGCCGTGGAGACGGATGGCACCGGCACGGACTGAGCGTGTCCGACCAAGCAGGCCCAGCACTGCCAGACCCAGGGTGGTCTTGCCACAGCCCGACTCGCCCACCACGCCGGTGACCTCCCCTCGATGCACGGCCAGGTCGACTCCGCGCAGGATGTCACCTCCACCCGCGGCGACATGCAACCCCTCGACACTCAGCAGGGTCGCCGCGGCCATGTCCGGCGAGGCGATCGCGACCCTGGCTGGATCAGGCGTCGGCCTTGACCCAGGCCCGCTTCCAGTCATATGGAGCGTAGGTGGCGAGCGTGGGCATGGCACCCACGCGCGGCCCGTACACGACCTGGGGGATGACTTCCATGATGGGCACGCCCGCGACCTCGTCGATGAGCCGCTGCTGGACCTCCAGCAGGGCGGCATCACGCTCCGGCCCGAAGGGCATCTGCTCGGTGGCGTCGAACGCCGCGTCGATGTCCTCGTCGCAGAAGTTCGAGATGTTGAGGAACGAGCCGCAGACGAAGTTCGTCGAGATGTAGTCCTGGGCGTCGGGATAGTCGGCACTCCAGTATGTCGAGGACAGATCGCGTGCGGCCGGATCGTAGACGGCGCCCCCAAAGAACTCGCCCGGCTGCAGTCCGGCCAGATCGACGCTGAAGCCGACCCCTTCGAGGTCCTGTCGCAAGGCGGTGGCGTTGGCCGAGCCATAGGGATCGGTCACGTCGTAGATGATCTTGACGGGCGTGCCGTCGTAGCCGCCGGACTGGAGGTAACTGAGCCGCGAGCGCAGGGTCATGCGGGTAGATGCGCGTTCCCTCAGGGTCCGACTGGGCGGTGGCGGAGCCTATGAGTTGGTTCCACGGCTTGGCCAGGTCCCCGAACTGGGCGGTGAAGTCTCGCGTCAGCGCGTAGGCCACGGCCAGCCGCAGATCGCGGTCGCCGAAGATGCCGCTGTTCTCCAGGGCCAGGTAGTAGATGCGCGGGCCCACCGCGGCCTCGACGGTGACGTCCGTCGCCTCTTCCAGGATCCGCAGGCCGGCAGGGCCGATGGTGAACGGCTCGTAGACGCCGTCGGCCTGGCCGGACTCGATGCGTAGCACCTGCGTGTTCTCGTCGACGCCGAGGTCGACGTGGATCTCATCGAGGTACGGCATATCGGGATCGACGTAGCCCTCGTTGCGCACCAGGGTGATGTCCGAGCCCTTGTTCCATTCCTTGACGTAGAAGGGCCCGGCGCCCACCGGCCGGTTGCCGAAGTCCTCGCCGCGCTCGGCCACCGCCTCCGGCGGCACCGGCCAGCTGGTGGCGATGGTCAGGCCCAGTAGGAAGGTGCTGGTGGGCGCCTCAAGGGTGACCTGCAGCGTGTCCTCGTCGATGACCTCGATGCCCTCCACGCCCTCGGTCTCTCCGGCATTGAAGGCGGCCGCGCCCTTGATGGGGAACAGGTAGCCGCTGCCCCAGGATGGCGCCGGGGCGCCGTCGGGCGTGGGGTCGAGCGCTCGGATCATGCCGTAGGCGACATCGTCGGCGGTCACAGCCCGCGGTTCGAAATCCGGCCCTGCGAACATCGCGCCGGGCTTGAGGTGGAAGGTGTACACGAGTCCGTCCTCGGAGACCTCGGGCATGCCGTCGGCGAGCCCTGCCTCCAGCTCGCCCTCGGGCGTGAAGTGGTAGAGCCCCTCGTAGAGCGCCCCGGCCACGGTGTTGTATTCGATGGTGTCGACGGCCTGGCTGTTGTCCAGCGTCCGCGGATCGTTGAGCGCCACCAGCTCCAGCTTCCCGCCACGAGCGGGCTGTTCTTCCTGGGCCGCCGCCGCGGTTCCGAGCGAGGCCATGACAGCTGCCAGCAGCAGGCTGAGCAGCAGGGCAGGGAACGGCTTTCTCACGATGAACCTCCACGGGTGGTTGGCACTGCGAGTCTACGTTCGCCGAGCACCGAGCGGCAAGACATTCTCCTCCGGTGGGCGCGACCGTATGCTGTGAAGATGGACACACGAGTGGCGGCTGAGCGTGCCGCCGAGATGATCTGCCAACGCGCCGGTCGAGCGCCCAGCGTGGGGGTCATCTGTGGCACTGGCTTCGCGCCCTGCACGGACGTGCTCAGCGGTCGAGTCAGCATCCCCTTCGCGGATCTCGGTTTCCGGCCGAGTCGCATCCCCGACCACGTCAACGAGCTCGACGTGGGTGAACTCGAGGGGGTCACCGTGGCAGCCGTCAAGGCCAAGGTGTTGCCTTGCGACGGTGCCAGCGCACAGGAGAGCGGCCTGCCCGCCCGCAGCCTGGCCCTGGCGGGTTGTCACGCGCTGCTGTACTCGGCCAATTCGGGCTCCATGCGCGATGACGTCCGGCCGGGTTCATTCCTTGCCTTCAGCGACCACATCGACTTCAGCGGTCTCAACCCGCTGTCGGTCGAGCGTGAGGGCCTCGGCTGGGGGACGCCCTACCTGTCCATGGCCGAGTTGTACGACGCGAGGCGGACCGGCATGGTGGTCGATGCCGTCAGGGCAGCAGGCGTCGCCCTGTCCACTGGCGTCGCGGGCTACTGGATGGGGCCGAGCTTCGAGACCCCCGCCGAGATCCGCCTGGCTCAGCTGGCGGGCTGCTCGATCTCGTCCAACTCGTTCCTGCCGGAAGTCATGGCGGGCTATCACGCGGGCATGAAGGTGGTCGCCTTCACCTTCGTCTCGACCATGTCGGCGGGGATCGGACCAGCGATCGATCTTGGGCCCGTGCTAGACATGACCTACAGAGCCCACACCGACTACCGCGCCATCCTGCGTGCAGCCATCCCCGTGCTCGATGCCGTCAGCTCGTGACGCTGCGCCGGTAGCCAGCCCCTAGGCGGCGACGCTCTCGCCCTGGTCGATGGGGTCCGACGGCGCCCTCTCGCGCCGCGCCAGGACGACGAACACCAGCGCCAGGGCATTGACCGCGCCTGACGCGACGTACGAGGCGGCGTATCCGTATGTGTCTGCCACGCCACCCATGACCGGCTGCACGACCGCTCCACCAACGGACCCCATCAGCGAGCCGAACGACAACACCGTAGCCCGTTGTGCTGACGGGATGAGGCCGTTGAGGTAGGCCTGCCGCATGGGCCCAGCGATGGCAACCACCAAAGCCCATAGCGCCAGCAGGCCGATGGCCAGGTAGAAGGCATCCCTGCCCAGGTCCTGGCCGAGATGGCCTGTGGCCACCAGGCCGATCGCCACCAGGATGATGGACTCGAGCAGGATGGCCAGCAGGACGGCGTCGGTGCGCAGTCGGAAGAAGCGCCGGGCGACCGGCACCGACAGCCCACCCACGATCTGAGCGCCGGCCACGATGGCCGCGGCCAGCCCGGCGATGCTGTAGGCGCCGGATTGGCCGTACAGCTCCAGCAGGTATGGCTGCATGGCATAGAAGGCATAGAAGCCCACGCCACCGGTGAACGGCGCGGCCAGCATCATCCAGCGAACCGGCCGGTTACGCAGCCCACCGTCGATGGAGCCTCGAGCGATATCCTTGATGGCGCTGCTGGTACTGACGCCGGTCTTGCGACTGAACCCCAGGTCACGCATGAACAGGAACGCCGCCAGCAACGCCACGCCCAGCATGATGGCGCGCAGGACATACGGGACGCCGAGGTTCGTCATCTGGGCCACCACGCCACCCAGGACGGATCCGGTCAGCATGGCCACGCCGCCGACGGTCTGGGCGCGCCCGAAGATGGTCTCCAGACTGCCAGTGAAGCCGGTCGCACCGAGTGCGTCGACCAGCCACGCTTCGGTGGCGCCGCTGAAGAAGGTGAAGCCGAGGCCGAGCAGGATGGACGCGAAGGCCCAGCCGATGAACGGCGCCTCGAACTGCCACATCGCCAGGTAGAGCACGGTGGAGAGCAAGAGGACGGCCGCACCGAGCATGAACGAGAAGCGCCGGCCCCTGGTGTCGGCGACCACGCCGGTCGGCACCTCGAAGATGACCATGCCGATGGAGAAGAAAGCATTGGCCGCGAAGGCCTCGACATTGTTGAGGCCGGCGTCCAGCAGGAAGAGCGTGTTGACGCCCCAGATGAACGATGTAGCCAAGGTCGTCAGCAGCGTCAGCAGCAGGTAGACGCGCTGGATATGGGCTGGCGCGGTGCTCACGAGGAACGCAGGGAGATCATAGGCCCGTAGACATTACCCGTCCCGTCCAGAGCCATTCCCTGCCCGACATCGGCCGCCGTCTCGGGCGGGCTCCGTTGCATCGCAGCCGGCTTGGCCCGAGACTGCCAGCATGGATACACCGCATCCTCCCGACGCTAACGCCCCCCTTCGTGGCATCCGCGTGCTTGACTTCTCGCGACTGATACCCGGTCCCTACTGCACCTTGATGCTGGCCCAGCTTGGCGCAGACGTCATCAAGGTCGAGACGCCGCTCGCTGGCGACTATGCCCGCATGGCTCCCAAGGCGGCCGGCTTCGGCGGGATCTTCGAAGCGCTCAACCGGGGCAAGCGCAGCATCGCGGTCGACTACCGCAAGCCCCACGGACGAGATCTGCTCATGAAGTTGGCTGAGACGGCCGATGTGCTGGTGGAGGCCTCGCGACCCGGCCGGCTCGACCGCTGCGGGCTGGGAGCGGATGCGGTTCGTGATCGCAACCCCGCGATCGTCTATTGCTCCATCTCCGGCTACGGGCAGAGCGGTCCGCATCGCGACAGGCCCGGACACGACATCGATTACCTCGCCACGACCGGCGTGCTCTCACTGCTGGGACCTCCCGGTGGCCAGCCGGTCCCTCCTGGCCTGCAGTTGGCGGACGTGGCCACGGGTAGCTTCGCCGCCGCGCGCATCCTGGCCGCCCTGGTGGGTCGGACGGGCAGCGGTCACGGTGCTTACCTCGACGTCTCCATGCTCGACGCCGCCGTGGCGTGGCTGGGAACGCTGGGAGATGGCGTCGAGCTGGCTGGCCGTGTCCCGGGCCCGATGAGTGGCGCCTATCCGTGCTACGCGACGTATCGGGCGGCCGATGGGCGCTGGCTGGCGGTGGGCGCTCTGGAACCGCAGTTCTGGGAGTCGTTCTGTCGCGGACTTGGTCGCCTCGACCTGGTGTCACGGCAGTTCGATCACCACGCGGCTCGTGAGGTCGCCGCCGCCGTCGGCACTCGCACCAGTGATGATTGGCTCGGGCGCTTCGACGACGATGCGTGCGTCGCGCTCGTCAAGCTCCCCGTGGAGGCGCTCCAGGACGAGTACATCCGCACCCGCGGCTTCGGCCCGACACCGGGCGGCGCCGCACCGGAGCTTGGTGCCGACACCGACGATGTGCTGGCCGAGGCCGGCATCACTCTCGCCACGGTACAGGGCCTGACGCGAACCGGCGTGATCGGTGGCCGGCCGTCTCCGGAACGGGCGGCGCGTGCCGCCCGGCTTGGTGCGTCGCTTCTTCGGAGGCGCAGCACGGGAGCACCGCCGACAGCCTAGGCTTTGGCCATGCCTGACGCTGAGACCATCATCTCCACTCTGGGCTTGGCAGCGCACCCTGAAGGCGGCTACTACGCTGAGACCTGGCGCGCTGACGCTGACGCCGGAGCGCGTGCATCCGGTACTGCCATCTACTACCTGCTGCGGGCGGGTGAGCGTTCGCACTGGCATCGGGTCGACGCGACTGAGATCTGGCACTACTACGCCGGTGACCCGCTGCAGCTCTCGATCGCGGAAGGTACGGGCGAACACCCCCCGCAGCGTCACCTGCTTGGTCCAGACATGAATGCCGGCCAGCGACCGCAGGTGATCGTCCCTGCGGGCGACTGGCAGTCGGCCTCGGCGACCGGGGCATGGACGCTGGTCGGCTGCACCGTCTCACCCGGTTTCCGCTTCGAGGGCTTCGAGCTGGCCGACCCCGGCTGGGAGCCGGGCTCGGGGACATGATCCGCGTCGTCGGCGCCAATCCGGCCATGGACCGCATCTCGACCTGGCCGCCGCTGCGGCTGGGTGAAGTCAACCGCGCCGCGACCGTCTCGGTCGTGCCCGGGGGCAAGGGCTTCAACGTCGCCAGGGCGACCATTCGGCTGGGTGAGCCGGCCACCGCCTACGGCTTTCTCGGCGGGCAGGTGGGCGAGGCGCTGCGTGCGCTGATCCTGGCCGACGGGGTGATCGACCGCCATACCGCGATCGCAGCGGGGACCCGTGTGTGTTTCATCGTGGTCGAGCCTGCGTCGGGACGCTCCACGGTGCTCAATGAGCCCGGTCCGTCCGTCTCTGCCGAGGAGGCAGCGCACCTGCTCGGGGACCTGCGTGCGGACTGCACCAGCGATGACCTGGTCGATCCTGTCGGGCAGTTTGCCCGACAGCGTCGATCCAGCGGTCGCTGGCGAGATCGTGGAGATCGGTCGCGTGGCCGGCGCTCGCACCATCGTCGACATCCACAGCCATGCCCTCCGCATCGCCGCTGCCCGACAGCCCTGGATGCTCAAGTGCAATCGCCGCGAGCTTCTCGGGCTGACGGGAGCCCCGGACCCCGATGCGGCCGTCTCGATCCCGGCCCTCGCAGGCCAGATGCAGGAGCTGCGAGATCGCGGTATCGAGGTGGTGGTCGTGACCATGGGGGCCGAGGGCGCCTTGCTCGCCGATGGCGGGGGCGTCGTTCACGTGGGTGTGCCGCTCATCGATGAAGTGAATCCCACTGGCTCTGGCGATCTGCTGCTGGCGGGGCTGGCCGTTGGCATCGAGCGCGGCCAACAGCCCCGCGATGCCATCGTGCTGGGTGCAGCCTGCGGCACCGCGGGCGCCACCCACCTGGAACCGGAGCTCCCGGCTGACTTCGATCCTCCCAGCTGGATGTCACGGATCACCCTTCGGCAGGTGGCGCCACCAGCGTGATCACACTCGGCATCGACATCGGCACCACTCACACCAAGGTGCTGGCGCTGGACGTCGCCGAGGGGCGCACGCTGGCACTTGAGTCGGCCGCCACCCCGGTCCACCGAGACGCCGGCGGGGAGGCGCATCGTCCGTCAGAGGTCCTCCAGGTGGTCATCGAGCTGGCGTGCCGGGTCGTCGCGGCTCTCCCCGATCGCTCTGCCGTGTCCGCGCTCTGTGCCGCCAGCGTGGGTGAGGAGGTGGTGCTGGTCGACAGCTCGGGCCGACCCACGGGCGACGCCATCGCCTGGTACGACCCGCGCGGCTTCGAAGAGGCCCGGGAGTTCCTCGACGGCACTGGCCGCACTGCCTCACTGACACGCCGCTGGCCGCCGGACCCGACGTTCTCGCTCTTCAAGCTGATGTGGACGCGCGACCATCGGCCCCACGAGTACGCCACTGCGACCAGCTGGACCGACCTCGGCGACTACGTCCTCCACGGGCTTGGAGGTGAGCTGGTGATGGACTGGTCGCACGCTTCGCGCGCAGGAGCGTTCGACATCGTCGGACGCGACTGGGACCAGGCGTCGATCAGCCTGGCCCGGTTGGACGTCGCCTTCCCGCGGCCGGTGCCCTCCGGGATGGCCATCGGTCGCGTGCATCCGTTCATCGCTCGCGAAATCGGGCTCCCCTCAGGCGTGGTCGTCGTCACCGGTGGCCATGACCACCTCGTGGCGGCCTTCGGGGCCGGTGTGCGATCGACCCGTGAGCTCTTCCTGTCGGCCGGCACCTCGGAGGCGCATCTGGCACTGCTGGACTCTCCGCTGGAGGGGGACGCCGGCCGCCATATCGACCAGGGCTGCTTCGTGGACGACCACACCTGGTACGCCCACATCAATATCCACTCGGGCCACTTCTTCCAGCAATGGCGCGACCTTCTCTATCCCGGGGTTGATGACGAGGCGATGTACGCCGAGGTGGGGGCGGCCTCCTCCCGCGGCATCATCTTCGAGCTGGCCGATGACCTACGACTGGGCCGCCTCGATGCGGTGCCGCACGACGCGCGTCGTGCGGCCCTGATGCGGGCGATCCTGGAGGGTCTCGCTCGCCGTTCGGCAGCCATCGTCGACCGGCTCGAGCAAGCCAGTGGCGGCCGCTATGAGCTCTTGCTCGTGGCCGGCCATCCCACACGCGTGCCGCTCTGGCGCACGCTACGCCAAGGGGCCTATGCTCGTCCCATGGCCGCGGTCGACGAGCCTGAGATCGCCGCCTTCGGGGCCGCAGTCCTGGCAGCCAACGCCGTCGTCGCTGGGGCTGCCGACCACCTTGCTGCCGGCCGCACGGTCTGGTCCTGAAGCTCCCCTGCAGCCACACTCCGCAGCGTGACCGAGCCGGCGGAAGGCCTCACGGGCAGCGGCGATGATCTTGTCGCGGGTGGCCGTATCCCCCTGCCAGCGACCCGTTCACTGCCGAGCTGTGCTCATACCACCTGCCGGCGGATGGTCATGGCGGCCAGAACGCCGAAGACGAGCGCGAACAAGGCCAGCACTGTGAGGTTGAACAGTAGTGCGGCCGATGCCAGGTCGGCCCCGGCGACGAAGACCTGTCGCAGGCCGTCGACGGCGTAACGCAACGGCATGATCATCACGAGGGGCTGCAAGACCTGGGGCAGGCTGCTGACCGGGAAGAGCACGCCCGAGAGCAGGAACTGCGGCACCAGGATGAGCGGGATGGACTGGATGACCTGGAGTTCGGTGCGCGCGAAGGTCGAGACCAGGATGCCCAGGCTCACCGCGCCGAGCGCCAGCAGGACGACCACGAAGAAGGCGTAGACGGCGCTGCCCGCGATCTCCACACCGAGCCCGATGGAGGCTTGTGGCAGGGGACCGACCGGCCCGATGCTGACACTTCCAAGTACCCACGTCAGCAGCACCACCATCTGGACCATGGCCATCACGCCGAAGCCGAGCGAGTACCCGAGCACGATCTCTCCGCGCGAGACCGGGGTGGCCATGAGCCGTTCGAGGGTGCCGCCGGTGCGCTCGCGCAGGAAGCTGACGCCCGTCAAGAGGTAGACGAAGAAATAGGCAAAGAAGCCCACGATAGCGGGAGCGAAGCGTGCGATGGGGTCCTCGCTGGGCACGCCATAGACGGTCACGTGGGTGATCGAGGGCACCTCCGCGCCGGTGATGGCTGACGCGGACGCCATGATGGCTCGCTGCAGCTCTCCGACCTGTGTGCTCTCGCCCATGGGGTCCAGCCCGTCGGTCATCAGCGTCAGTGTCGGCGCCTTCCCCGAGGTCAAGTCCGCCGGCAGCAGGACGGCTATGCTGGCGTCACCGTCCTTGATGGCGGTCCTGGCGACGGCTTCATCGGGAACGACCTTGAAGGTGCCGCCGCTCGCCTCGATGCTTGCGCCCAGCCGAGCCGCTACCACTGCCCCGGACACACCCGCCTCGTTGACGACGACGGCGTCCACCCTGGGCGAGTCGCCCTCACGGATGATGAAGGTGATGAGGCCAGACATCACCAGCGGTGCCACCAGCAGGAGTGCGAGCGAAGGCTTGTCGCGGACGATCTCAAGGCTGACGCGGCGGAAGAGCGCCACGATGCGATAGAGGTTCACCGGGTCACCGTCACGTCGCCCGCGAAGGCGAGGAATGCCTGTTCCAGGTCGTCGCTGCCGGCACGCTCACGCAGCTCTGCGCTCGTTCCACGGGCGATGACCTTGCCCGAGCGAACGAACAACAGGTCGTCGCAGCGGTCGGCCTCGTCCATGACATGACTGGTGATGACGATCGTGGTGCCGTTTTCGACGAGGTCCCGGAAGTGCTGCCAGAACTGCATGCGCAGCAGCGGATCGACACCGACCGTGGGCTCATCAAGGAAGAGCACCGCAGGCTTGTGGGTGAGCGCGCAGGCCAGAGAGAGACGCCGGCGCTGCCCGCCCGACAGGTTCATGGCCGTCTCCTTCGCCCGGTCCGCGAGATCGACCACCGCTAGTGCCTCCATGACGGCGTTCCTGTCACGCACGCCGTAGGTCGCGGCGAAGAAGCGCACGTTGTCGAACACGCTGAGCGTGGGGTAGACGCCGTCGCTCTGGGTCATGTAGCCGATGTGCGCGAGGTTCTCCCGGGAAGGCATCTCCACGCCCAGGACCTCGGCTCTGCCCGCGGTCGCCTTGGCCAGGCCGGTAAGCAATCGGATGAGCGTGGTCTTGCCGGAGCCGTTGGGCCCGAGCAGGCCGTAGATCCTGCCAGGCCCGAGTTCGAAGCTGATGCCATCGACGGCTCGATTTGGCCCGAAGGCCTTGACCAAGTCGCTGGCTCGGACGACTGCAGCCTCAGACGACATCACCATGCGTTGAATCCTACGCAGGTCGAGGTCATGGTCAACATCTCTCTGGCCTGCCCTGCCAGACTTGGGCGATGTCGCGCTTCAGTTACGACCACGAGATCCTGGAGGGCTTCCCGAACGTGGTCGGCGGGATCATCCACGCCGACGGCGTGCGCAACCGACCGGCGCCGGCCGAGCTGACGGCCGCCTTCCTCGCCGAGCAGCGCGCCGTCATCGAGCGCATCGGCCAGACGCCCCTGAGCGAGCTACCCACGTTGACGGCCTGGCGAGGCGTCTTCCGCGGTTTCGGCGTCGATCCCACCAAGTACCGCTCCGCGGCAGAGGCGCTGCTGCGGCGACTCACCAAGCAGGGCGAGTTGCCCAGCATCAACACGTTGGTGGACCTGGCCAACCTGGTCAGCATCCGCTATGCCCTGCCGGTGGCGGTCTTCGACCAGCGCGCCGTCCACGGTGGCACCATCGTGCGTCTCGCCCATGGCGGAGAACACTGGGAAGACCTCGGCGCCAGCCAAACGCAGCGCCCGGAGCCGGGCGAGGTCGATCTTCGCCGACGAAGAGGAGCAGGTCAGCGCTCGCCGTTGGTGCTGGCGCCAATCGCGGACGAGTGCCGCCCGCGAGGAAACGACCGAGATCCTTGTCACCATCGAGGGTCACCATGCCGCCGCCGCTGACGACATCGACCGCGCGCTGCGGGACCTGCAGTCGCTGCTTGGCTCGTTCGCCGCGCCATCGGCCGTTCGCAGTGACATCCTGGATGCCTCCAACCCGACCTTCTCTCGGTGACGCGCAGATGAAGTACCTGCGCATCTACCGCGATGTCGATGGTGTCTCCCACTTCGAGGAGCTCGAGATCGAGCTGTCGTCGGTGGAGTATGCGCCCCCCGCGCCGACCATCGATGTCTCTGCCCCGTTCGCCGCGGAACGCGCCGTCTTCTTCTCGATGCCGGTCGGCTGGTTCGGCGACTGGCACCCGACGCCACGCCGGCAGCTCTACTGCAACCTCGGAGGACGGCTGGAGGTCGCTGTCTCGGATGGCGAGTCACACATCCTGGACCGCGGGGATGTCGTGCTCCTCGAGGATCTCGATGGTGCCGGTCACACCACGCGGGTCGTGGGAGCCGTGGCGTCGAGCGGCGTGTTCATCCACCTGGGGCCTCCACGCACCGGCTGAGGGAACCAGCCCCCGCTGCCCTGCGTCATAGCCGGGCACTCCGCATTGAGGTATCACAGCATGCGTTCCCTGTCCCAGCTCTTCATCACCACGGTCGCGGCGCTGCTCCTGTTGCCGGCCGCCGTCAGCGCGCAGGGGGTCATCGCGCCCGAGCCGCCGTTGCCCTGTCCCGGCTGCTGGTGGCCGGTGGACGCCGTCGCGCAACTCGACCGCATCGAGGCGGATCTGGACGTGAGTGATGGCAAGACCATCGCACGCTACCGTTTCGAGCTCTCCAATCCGGCTCCCGACGGCCGGCGAGGTGGACCCGGCGCCGAGGGTCGCATCGTCTTCCCTGTCCCGGCTGGCAGCTCCGTCACCGATCTCGTCCTCTCCGGGGGTCCCGAGACGCTGGAGGGACGACTGCTTGGTGCCGACGACGCCTCGCGCATCTACGAAGATATCGTCCGACGCCTCATCGACCCGGCGCTGCTGCGCTCACTCGAGGGTCGATCTCTACGAGGTGCGTGCCTTCCCCGTCCCGGCGGGCGAGGAGCGCCAGGTCAGCTTCACCGTCACCACGCCGTTGCTGGCCGAGGGGGAGCAGGCACTCGTGGAAGTGCCGTGGTCGCGCATGTCGCCGCGCCCGGCCGCGGCACAGGTGAACGTCGATGTCGACGTGCCCTGGGAGGTCCGCTCGGCCATCGCCCCGGGCTTCGACCTGGATGAGGAGCGCGCTGCCGCGGGCCGCATGGGTGTCGGCTGGGAGTCCGCCGCCGACTGGACTCCCGACACGAACTTCCGTCTCTATCTCTCGGGTGGTGAAGGCCTCGTCGACACGCGCCTGCTGGCCTACCGAGAGCATGGTGAGGACGGCTACTTCAGTCTCCTCTTTGCCCCCGTCGTCGAGCTGGACGAGACCATCGCCCGAGACGTCGTGCTGGTGCTTGACCGCTCCGGCTCCATGGAGGGCGACAAGATGGAGCAGGCCATCACGGCCGCCGAGTATGTACTCGGCAACCTCGGCAAGGACGACCGTTTCGCGGTCGTCGACTTCTCCCGCTACGTCCGCACCTTCGCCGACGAGATGCGACCCGCCAGTGATGCCGGGGCCGGCATCGACTACGTCCGTGGACTCGCGGCTGGTGGCAACACCAACATCTCGGGGGCGCTCGAACGCGGCCTGGAGTTCCTTGACGGCGAGCGTTCCGGGACCGTCGTCTTCCTGACGGACGGGTTGGCCACGGTGGGCATCGAGGAGGCTGACGGCATCCTCGAGGTCGCCGAAAGGGCGGCTCCCGACCGCACCCAGCTCTTCGCCTTCGGCGTCGGCTATGACGTGGACACCGTCTTGCTCGACGCACTGGCCAACACCTTCACCGGCAGCAGCCACTACGTCACGCCCGACGAGCGCATCGACACCGAGGTGGCGCGACTGTGGGAGCGCGTTTCCACTCCGGTGCTCTCGGACATCGAGATCAGCATCGACGGAGTGGAGACGTGGGACCTGGCCCCGGCCGGGATCCCCGGCATCTTCGCCGGCAACCAGGCCCTGCTGGCGGGACGGTACGCCGGCGCTGCTGAGGCGACCGTGACGGTCACTGGCAACTCGGCATCCGGACCGGAGGAGTTCGTCTACGACGTCACCTTCCCCGAGCGCGACGAGGCCGATCCGGCCGTGGCCCAGTTGTGGGCACAGCGTCGCGTGGCAGATCTGCTCACCGAGCTGCGTATCGAAGGCGTGCGTGACTCGCTCATCGAGGAGATCGTCGACGTCGCCAACCAGTTCGGCATCGTGACCCCCTACACCGCCTACCTGGCCGAGGAACCGGAGATGGCGTTCGACGCTGACCGCGGCGTGCGCCTCGCAGCCGACGAGGCCCAGGCGTTTGCCGAAGCGCCCGCGAGTGGCAAGTCGGCGGTGGATCGCGCCGGCGCCGTCGAGGAGCTCCGCGAGGGTAACGTCAACCTGGGCACGCAGACGTCCCAGGTGCTGGGAGCCCACACGTTCTACTTCGTGAACGAGACCTGGACGCGCGACGACTACGAGCCCGGGACGGATGCTCCACAGGTCACGGTCGGCTCGCCGGAGTTCCTCGAGCTCATCGCCCAGGCGCCCGAGATCGCGGATGCCGCGACGCTGGGCGAGCGTGTCATCACCGAGGGCCCGGACGGCTGGATCGACCATCTCCTGGCCCGACGCGGGGGCTGGCGAGTAGCACCACTTCAGCGCGAGTCGTGACCGCCGGATTCCCTTGAGGGCGCCGGCGGTCACTTCACGTGTTGACGCCCCCCGGCGGGAGGCGGACCATGGCGCTGTCGGAACGGGGGGAGGACGATGCGAGGTTCGATCGGAGCGGCTCTGGCCGCAAGCCTCTGGGTCGCGATGGCGTTGCCCGCGGTCGCGCAGGACGAGACGCCAGCGGCAGAGAGTCCGGGCGACATCTCGGCCCAGGTACCTGAGGCTGGCGTGGCGATGTCGTTCCCACGTGATTGGAACGTCGACATCGAGATGCGGCAGCGTGAGGATTGGGGACTGTCTGAGCGCTACGAGGGCGCGGCGCCGCTGACCTACTGGAACGTGCTGTACGCCAGTGCCGACGGCCGGCCCTGGTGCGACGTCACCTGGTACCCGACGCACCCCATGACACTGGCCGAGCATGCGGCCGAATTCGAGGCCCGCATGACGCCGACGCTGGACGACATCGTGCGTTCCATCGAGGTGACAGCGGTGCTGCTTCCGGCCGGCGAAGCCTACCGCTTCGTCATCTACAACGAGCCTACCCACGACTACGAGACGATGTACCTGCTCGAGTCGGAGATGGGGCGCTACTTCTTGCAGTGTCTCAGCGACGAGCGCGCCCCGGACGACTGGCTATCGGTCGCGAGCAGCATCGAATGGCTGGTTGCTCCGGAGCCCTAGTGCCCGTGCGCAGGCGGAAGAGCGATCAAGAGGAAGGTCCGACGATGCGAGAGCGATCGCGGGCAGCTTGGCGGCCGGTCTTCTGCTGGCGGCGACGGCGGGTGCGTTGGCAGCGCAGGACGAGGATTTGCGTATGGGCGACCAGCTGGTCGGTGAGCGTGAGCCCGGCGGGCGAGGTCACCGACCAGCCACCTATGCTGCCGAGGAACTGGACTGTCCCGGAGGCTGACGACCTGGTCGGTCGCTAGTACGGCTCCGGGATGAAGGACTGCTCGTCGATGGGCGGTCGGACGTAGCCCCTTTCCGGCTCCCGCGGTGGCAGCGAGATGGGCTCGGGCGTCAGGTCCTGATAAGGGATCAGCGAAAGTAGGTGGGTGATGACATTCAGGCGCGCGCGGCGCTTGCTGTCGGCATTGACCACGTGCCAGGGTGCCTGCTTGATGTCGGTGTGGCGGAACATGTCGTCCTTGGCCTTGGAGTACTCGACCCAGCGGGCGCGCGACTGCAGGTCCATGGGCGAGAGTTTCCAGCGCTTGGTGGGGTCGTCGATGCGGCGTTGGAAACGGAGCTCCTGCTCGGCATCGCTGACCGAGAACCAGTACTTGACGAGGATGATCCCCGAGCGCACGAGCATGCGCTCGAACTCCGGGCAGGAACGAAAGAACTCCTCTACCTCGGCTTCGGTCGCGAAGCCCATGACGCGGTCGACGCCCGCGCGGTTGTACCAGCTGCGATCGAACAGAACCATCTCGCCGGCCGCTGGCAGATGTGCCACGTAGCGCTGGAAATACCACTGTGTCTTCTCGCGTTCGGTCGGGGCCGGCAGGGCAACCACGCGGGCAACGCGAGGGCTGAGACTCTGCGTGATGCGCTTGATCGACCCGCCCTTGCCTGCGGCATCGCGACCCTCGAACAGGATGACCACCTTGAGGCCGCGAGCCTTGATCCACGCTTGCAGTTTGACCAGCTCGACCTGGAGCTTGGCCAGCTCTTCCTCGTAGAAGCGCTTTGGCAGGCTGCGTGGCCCGTCCGTGAGCGCGCTTGGTTCGGAAGCCCGACTGGGGTCCCCGCCCTTCTGTTTCTTGGCTGTCGATCTGCTCTTCTTCATCTGCTTGTCTCGTCCGCCCCGGGCTACTGCGGGCATGATGGCGACAAGGCGGCGTTGGGGCGCTCGATCGGGACCGTGAGAGACGTCAGTTGGCCGGAGTTCGGGTCGAGCCCCTTGGTGGCCCAGGAGTAGACGGCCTCAACGTCAGTGTTGGTGCCCTGGACCGCCATATAGATCGCCGGGCTCTGCAGGGTCTTGCCTCCTACCTTGAGCTTGCGACACTCGGTGGCGTTGTCGATGAAGCGAACCTCTGCTCGCTGGTTGGTGCGGTAGCAGCCGTCCGCCTGCCATCCACCCCCGACCCACTGGCGCTGCGACTTGACGCCTTGCGCACAGGTCTGGGTGTCAGAGGTCGCTTGTGGCACGTTGTACGTGGACATCTCGTCCCGGAAGGCGGCCGCGGCGCGCTCGCCCTCCAGCAGGTAGTAGTTGATGTTCGCGACGGTGTTGGTGTTGGGCTTGCACTGGACTGCTGCCTTGGTGTTCTTGGGCAGCGTCGAGCGCAACGGCGTGCAGTACTTCTCGATGCGGCCGGGGATGCCCTCGAGCAGGACCTTCTCGGCACTGGTGAAAGCGTTCGCGCCGCCCGAGCCCGATGAGGTGCTCGACTTGGGCTGATTCTCGAGTGCGTCCAGCCGCTTGGTGATCTTCTCGTTCTCGGACTCGAGGGCCTTGATGCGCTGGCGCAGCTTGACGACGTTCTGGGCATCCACTTCGCCGCGCAGCTTGAGGAGGTCCGCGGTCAGGCCGTCCAGCGTGGTTCCCAGGCTCTCCAGGGTCGACGTCAGGCTGGTTGCCTGGCTCGCGGTGAACATGATGTCCGGCACCTCGAAGGTGAGGATGATGTTGCCGAAGCTGTCACTCAGCTCCAGCATGCCGGCGTCGATGATCCAACCGTCGACCTGGCTGAGAGCGTTGAGATACGCATCCTCGATGGCCTGGACGCCTTCCTCGCAGAGCGCCAGGGTGACGCTCATCGCTTCGCCGAACGTCAGCGAGCTGCCGTCGATCTGATAGCTGCCGCTGAACTGATTGCAGCCGGCGGCACCGGAGGCGACGCCGTCCTGGAGCAGCAGCGTGGCCTCGGTGCCGAGGGGTACGCTGACCATCTCGGCAGTCCCACTGTCGAGGTAGCTCGTGAGCGTCCAACTGACGCCTTCGGGGGTGGTGGGTGGCTCCTCCTGGGCGGCGGCTGCCGCCGCTGCCGCGGTGACCAGTGTTGCCGCGAGGACTGCTCCGATGAGACGTTGGCGGTTCACGTGGACCTCCTGTCGGTCTTTCGCTGGGCAGGCCCCGACTGTACACCCGACCCGCGTTGGGCCAGGCTTTGCCGGTGCGTCCATCCGCGTGACTACGGACGGCCTGGACGCTATCGATCGAGGGCGGCGGCTGCTGACATGCGCTTGCCCAGTTCGCCGGCGACGACGATCAGGGCGATAGGGATCACCAGCGCTCCGACCATGGTCAGGACGATCGTGTCGCCACCGAGCGAGGCCGCCACCACGATGGCCGCGGCGATGTTGCGCTGGGAGGTCGCGAGGGCGGTGACGACCATGTCGCCCTTCGAGTGCCCATAACCGACGAGGTAGCCGGCGGCAAGGCCCGCCAGCAGGATGAGCGCCGTGCCGACGAAGATCCAGGTGCCGATCGCGCCCAGGACGTCCCGCCAGCTGACGAGCAGGGCTGCCGAGATGCCAAGAAGCAGGCCCACATTGGCGATCTGACCGACCTGCGCCACGATGCCGTCGGCGAACTCCTCGTAGCGTGCCTTGATCAGGAGGCCGACACCCAGCGGGATGAGCATGAGCACGACGAGCGAGCTGGCGATGTCCCAGGGATCCACCTTGGCGCCTTCGACCACGAGCGGCACCACGATGGGAGCGTAGACCACGGTCGCCACCATCAGCAGCACCATGCCGCCGACCGCGAGCGCCACATCACCGTTGGCCAGCTGCGTGAGCTTGGGCAAGAACGGCGCACCGGCACAACAGCCGATGAGGATGATCGCGGTGGCCGCCGAGTCGTCCATGGGCAGCAGGTGCCCGGCGGCGATGGCCACGATGGGTACCACCACGAAGTTGGCCAGCAGCAACAGCAGCACCATGCGGCCGTCTCGCAGCGGCTCCACGATCCGCTGCAGTGTCAAACCCAGGCCCATCGCCGCCATGCTGGCCACCACGAACGCAAGCATGCCCACCTGCGTTGCCACCAGCAAGGTGTCCTCGATCATCTCCAGCTCCCTTGTGTTTGGTCGATGCTACGGGTCCGGCCGCTGCTGAGGCATGCTAGTCAGATGAACAGTCAGTCCTTCCGGGCCAACGTAGGGATCGTGGTCGCGCGCCCCGATGGACGCGTGCTGGCGCTGGAACGCATCGATCAACCCGACCGCTGGCAGATGCCCCAGGGCGGTCTCGACGTCGGTGAGGAGCCGGCTGCGGCGTCGTTGCGTGAGCTGCGTGAAGAAACCGGTTTGCGCGGCGAGCAGGTGGAGCTCGTCGCGGAGTATCCCGACTGGCTGGCCTACGAGCTGCCACCGGCGCGTCGGCGTGACAAGACGGGGCGTGGCCAGGTGCAGAAGTGGTTCCTGTACCGCTTCCTGGGATCCGACGACGACATCGACCTGACGCCCGCCAAGGGCCAGCGCCAGGAGTTCCGCGACTACCGCTGGGCGGACCTCGGCGAGCTTGCCGAGGAGGTCTGGGAGGTCAAGCGGCCCATCTACCGGGCGCTGGTTTCCGCGTGGCGAGAGCGACTCGAGGCCTGGGCCGATCCGCTCCCGGAGACGAAGGGCTGATCGGCGATCCGACGAGGATGACTCCTCGGCTCCGGGAGCTTGTCTTCGCCACCGATCGCGCGAGGCGGCTCGAGCGGAGGTCGCAAGCTAGGTCGGGGTATCGGCAGGGGACTCGGAGGGTGTCGGCAGGGCGTAGGCACGGTCGGGAACGAGGGTCCAGTCGATGACCTCGCCGGGCTGATGGAGGCCGTGCGCCATCCAGTCCCCGTCGACCGCGAGCATGTTCTCCTGGCTATCGCCGATCTCGAGCTCGTATTCCACGAACGAGCCCAGGAACGTGCTGCCCTTGACGCGGGCCGTGAGGACTCCATCGCCCACACGGATGGACTCTGGCCGCGCCACCACCACAGCCGTGTCGCCGGGTCGGTGGCCGCCCCCGGCGGGGATGGTCATGGCTACGTCCATCATCGAGATGTCGACGGTCTCCTCGCCCACCGCAAGGACCTTGCCGCTGAGGAAGTTGGCGCGGCCGATGAAGTCGGCGACGAAACGGGTGGCCGGTCTGCGGTAGATGACGTCGGGTGCTCCGGCTTGCTCGATCCGGCCGGCGTTCATGACCACCACGACGTCCGACAGCGCCATCGCCTCAGCCTGGTCGTGGGTCACGTAGATGGATGTCGTGCCCAGTTGCTGCTGGATGCGCCGGATCTCCGAGCGCAACGAGACCCGCAGCTTGGCATCGAGGTTCGAGAGAGGCTCATCGAAGAGGAGCACACGCGGCTCGATGGCCATGGCCCGGGCGAGGGCCACGCGCTGCTGCTGGCCACCGGAGAGCTCGGAGATCTTGCGCGCCCCCAGGCCGTGCAGATTGACCAGGCCAAGCGCGTTGTCGATCGTGGCCTCCAGCTCCCTGCCCTTCTTGCCCTGCAGCTGCACGCCGAAAGCGACGTTGTCGTGGACGGTGAGATGCGGGAACAACGCATACGACTGGAAGACCATGCCCATGCCGCGCTTGTCTGGTGTGAGGCGGACCAGGTCCTTGTCATCCAGCATGATGCGGCCGGAGGTCGGGTTCTCGAAGCCGGCGATCATGCGCAGTGTGGTGGTCTTGCCGCAACCTGATGGGCCCAGCAGCGTTACGAAGCTGCCGCCAGTGAGCTCGATGGTGATGTCATCGACAGCGCGTACGACATTGCCCTCGGGCGACTTGAAGTGCTTGCTCAGTCGCTCGAGCAACAGCGTCGCCGGTGCTTCACTCCTCGCCTTGCCGTCAGACGTCAGCCCCATGTCCCGCCCCCAGATGACTGCTCGGCGTCCGTTCGCGATCCCACCAGGTAGCTGAGGATCCCGATCGCGACGAGCACGATGATGATCAGCACGACACAGTAGGCGAAGGCATTGCCGTAGCGCGCCGCATCCACCTCGTTGAGGATCTGCGCGGTCATGATGCGCACCTCCGGGGTGGTCAGGAAGATGACCGCACTGATCGCCGTCATGGCGCGTGCGAACGAATAGATGAGCCCGGCCAGGAATGCCGGGCGGATCAATGGCAGGGTGATCCTGCGGAAGGTGTAGGTCTGGTTCGCGCCCAGTGAGGTCGATGCCTCTTCGATCGATGGGTCGATCTGCTGCAGCGCCGAGGTACCCGAGCGCAGGCCACCCGGCGCGGAGCGCAGGATGAAGACCATCACGATGGCGATGGCCCCGCCGAGGAAGGCAGCGCCGCCGGTGAGCTTGGGGAAGATGGTCATGCCGAAGATCTCTGTGGGCGTGTTGAAGGCGAGCAGATAGCCGATGCCGAAGATCGTGCCGGGGATGGCTACGCCCAGCATCACCCCGAAGTCGAGTGTCCCACGGCCCCAGAAGCGACGCCTGATCACCAGGAAGGCCACGATGACGCCGAGCAATCCCGCGATAGGCGTGGCGATCGAAGCCAGCGTTACGGTGTCGGTCACCGCCTCGAAGCCATAGCCGAAGAGCACTGCCTCGAAGTGCTCCAGGGTCAACTCGTGGTTCACGCCCAGGAGTTTGGTGAACGAGCCCACGACGATGGTCCCGTACAGCAGCACGATCAGGCTCACGAGAGCGAGGACCGTTCCCAGCAGGAGCCAGCGGATGGGGCGGCTCTGGATCTCCGCGTGACGACCACTCGGTTTGCCCGAGACCGAGACGATTGAGGACTTGTTGGCGTAGTAGCGATGGACGAAGTAGACGACCAGCGCCGGTACCAGCAGCATGACCGCCAATACCGACCCTGCGGTCAGGTTGTACTCCCCGACGATGGCGATGTACATGCGGCTGGCGAGCACCGTGTAGTTGCCGCCCAGCACGAGTGGGTTGCCCAGGTCGGCCAGCGCTTCGACGAAGAGCAGCAGGAACGCAGAGGCGATGCCGGGTGCCAGGAGCGGCAGGCTGACCTTGCGGAAGGTGCGCCACTTGGAGGCACCAAGATTGGCCGCGGCTTCGTCGAGCGATGGGTCCAACGCCCGCATCATGCCCATCAGCATGATGTAGGCGATAGGGAAGAACGTCAGTGCCATCACGACGCTGAGCCCTGCCGGCGGCAGGAGCGGGATATCGGGCCACGAATAGATGTCCAGGCGTATGCCGAGGATGTCGCGGGTGATGATGCCGCTGCGACCGAACATGGTGATCGCGGCCACCGCCAGGGCGAAGGGTGGGCTCACGATCGGGAGCAGGGCGATGACATGGATGAGGGTCTTGATCGGTCGCGGCGCCGGCACGCGCACCTGCACGTAGGCGAAGAGGAAGGCCAGGAAGGTGCCCAGGGTCGCCACCGTCAGTCCCAGCATGACCGTGTTCAGCAGGATCTTGTTCTGGACGGTGGTGAGGTAGCGCTCGAAGATGGGCAGCGCCTCAACCGAGAACGCTTCGCCGATGACCTTGCCCACCGGCCACACGATGGCGATCAGCACGAAACCAGCCGACAACAGGATGGCCACGATGACCGCCGGGTCAACGGCGCGCCACCTCGGCTTGTCTGGATCCCTGGGGATCTCGTCGCGGCGAGGGAGGGCCGCGTCCCGGACGGCTTGGCGATCGGAAACGGTCATACCAAGAACGACGAGGCCGGCATATGGTCGGCCTCGTCCCTGTCGTGGTGGGGAGACGCGAGCACGAGGCTGGAGCCGGTGCTCGCGCCGTTCACTCTCGCAGCCTAGCCGTCAACGGGCTCGGCGGCGACCTCGTCCTCGAAGCGCTGGGTCAGCTCGGTGCGTGCCGCACCCGCCGCGTCGAAGTCGTAGTCGACGAGATTGACCTGGTCGAGACCGACTGAGAGCTCGCTGACGGCGGCGTCAGGGTTGGTCGGCAGCTGGAACGAGCCGACCGTTTGGCCGATCTCCTGGGTGTCAGCCTGCAGGGACCAATCGATCCACTTCTTGGCGTTCTCTGGGTTCTGGGCGCCTGCGACGAGCGCGACGGCGCCGATCTCGTAGCCGGTCCCTTCGCTGGGGAAGGTGACCACCAGGTCCGTGAATCCCTCTTCGTAGTTCTTGATGCAGTCGTGGCTGAAGATGATGGCCGTAGCGATCTCGCCGCGGCCGGCCATCCCGCCCGGCGCCGAGCCGGACTTGGTGTACTGCAGGATGTTCTTGTGCAGTTCCTTCATGTAGTCGAGGGCCGCATCTTCGCTGCCCAGGCGGATGACCTGGGTGTAGAGGGTGGTGTAGGCCGTACCCGAGCTGGCCGGGTGGGCGACCGCGACGTTGCCGACGAGCTCCGGGGCCAGGAGATCGTCCCAGGAGGCGGGGGCCTCGATACCGAGGCGGTCGAGCTCAGCCTGGTTGGAGCAGAAGCCCAAGGCACCGACGTAGACACCCGTCCACGTGCCATCAGCAGCCTTCTGCTCGTCTGGGATCGATGGCGGCATTGGGAGAGATGTAGGGCTCGATCAGGCCTTCCGCGGCGGCCGCGATCTGGCCATCAGCCGGTCCGCCCCACCAGACGTCGAATTCCGGTGCCTCAGCACCTGCGCGCAATCGCGCCAGCGCCTCACCCGAGGACATGCGTACGTAGCTGGTGTTGATGCCGGTCTGCTGCTGGAACTCGTCCACCATCTTCACGCACCAGTCTTCCTGCGGTGTGCAGAGCACCACGAGGTTGCCCTCGTCCTGGGCGGCGGCGGTGACACTCAGGCCGGCCACGAGCAAGCCTGAAAGCAGTATCGAGCCTGCGGCTCCACGTCGACTCATCTGATCTCTTCCTCCTCCAGAAGCGGGTCAGCAGCGTCCTCTGCCGTTCCCGTCTGGCGGGCACGTTAACACACCGTTAACACCCCAAATCGTGTGTTTCCGGACCGCTCGTGAGCGCCCGCAGGGGCACGCCCGAGGGCCGGCCAGCCCTCGCATCCAGCCCTGCAGTCGATACCGCGACCTTGTCCTAGACAGCGCGAGAACAGCCCGGGGACCAGAAGACCGCGGCCCGCCAGGAGGATCGCGGTCTCGGTCGCTGGGCTACTCGGCAGAGACCGCCAAGGCCTGGTCGAGGTCCTCGAGGATGTCGTCGATGTGTTCGATGCCGATGCACAGGCGGATGGTGTCCGGCGTGACGTTGGCCGACGCCTGCTCCTGCGATGTCATCTGGCGATGGGTGGTCGAGGCCGGGTGCGCCGCCAGCGAGCGAACGTCGCCGATGTTCACCAGACGCTTGAAGATCTTGAGGGCGTCGTAGAACTTGACGCCGCGCTCGTACCCACCCTTGACGCCGAAACTCAGCAGTGCCGAGGGCTTGCCGCCGGTGTACTTCTGCGCCAGCGCGTAGTAGGGCGAGTCGGGCAGGCCGGCGTAACTGACCCACTCCACGTGCTGGTGGTCCTGCAGGTGCTGGGCCACCACCTTGGCGTTCTCGACGTGGCGCTCCATGCGGATGGGCAGTGTCTGGACGCCCTGGATGATCAGCCAGGCGTTGAGTGGACTGATGGCCGAGCCGGTGTTACGCAGCGGCACGGTGCGGGCGCGGGCGATGAAGGCGGCTGGGCCAAAGGTCTCCGTATAGCTGACGCCGTGGTAGGCCGGCTCAGGCTCGATCAGCATCGGATAGCGGTTGGGATGGTCGGCCCAGGCGAACTTGCCGCTGTCGACGATCATGCCACCGAGCGAGTTGCCGTGGCCGCCGATGTACTTGGTCATGGAGTGGATGACGATGTCGGCACCCCACTCGATGGGCTTGGTCAGCACCGGCGTGGAGACGGTGGAGTCGACGATCACCGGCACGCCGTGGCTGTGCGCCATCTGCGCGATGGCCTCGATGTCGGCCACGTTGCCGGCAGGGTTGCCGATGGACTCCAGATACACGGCGGCGGTCTTGTCGTCGATGAGCGTCTCCAGCGCGGCGGCGCTGTCGTCCTTGGCAAAGCGGACGTCGATGCCCTGCGCCGGCAGCATGTGCGCGAAGAGGGTGTACGTGCCGCCGTAGAGCATGGGCACCGAGACGATGTTGGCGCCGGCCTGGGCGATGGTCAGGATGGTGTAGTTGATGGCTGCCGAGCCGGCGCTGAGCGCGAGACCGGCGATGCCGCCCTCCATCTCTGCGATGCGCTTCTCCAGCACGTCCGCGGTGGGGTTCATGATGCGCGTGTAGATGTTGCCCGCGACCTCGAGATTGAAGAGGTCGGCACCGTGTTGGGCGTCGTCGAACTCGTAGGCGACCGTCTGGTAGATGGGCACGGCCACCGATTTGGTCGTGGGGTCGGTCTGGTAACCGGCGTGGACGGCGAGGGTCTCGTCTCTCATCGGGGGGGTTCTCCTGCTCTGCTGCTCTGGCTCAGGGGTGGCGGCCGAGGCCCAGCGGATCGGTCGGATCGATGCCGGGCATGAACGGCTCGTGGCGGTCGAGGCCGGTGAGCTGGTATACCAGCCCCAGCCAGTTATTGAAGAGCGCGCGGCCCGTGTCCCCCCAGGTGTTGTCCAGGTGCGCGTCGACCGACGCCTCCGGGAACTCCGGCTCTTCCTCGCCATGGGCCCGTGCGGCGAGTGCGTCGCGGAGATAGGACTGTGCCAGATGATCTGACTCTGGCGTCAGGTAGTGCTCGGGATAGGGTGGCGGTGAGGCCAGCTCACCGTCAAGGAATCGGCTGACCTCCCGCTTGTACTCCTTCAGCAGGCTGTTGCGGTCGTATTCCGGGTGCCCCTGGAAGTAGACGATACGGAAGCCGTCGGGGCTGGCGGCCAGGTGGACGCCCGCTTCCTCGCTCTCCGCCAAGACGCGGAGCCCGGCATGGTCCCACTTGTCGCGTCCGATGTCGTTCCAGCGAGAATGAGGGGCATCGAAGCGAGTGTTGACGTCCTGGGTCAGGGGATGTGTGCGATCGACGACCTGGTGGCGATAGACGCCCCAGAGCTTGTGCTCGAAGCGCTCGCGGTCCATGCCATAGAGGTGCTTGACGAGCGCATGCGTCGCCAGGCACGAGCAGAGGATGCTGGTCACATTGGCGGCGGCCCACGTCACGACCTCCTGCAGCGGCTCCCAGAATGGCTCCAAGTCCAGCGCCGGGTTGGTGACGTTGGCGCCGCTGATGATGAGCGCGTCCAGGCCGCTCGTCTTGAGCGTCTCGAAGTCGGCATAGAAGGCGTTGATGTGGGCCCGCGCCGCCTCGCTGCGTGCCAGACCAGGCACGC
This sequence comes from uncultured Chloroflexia bacterium, assembly GCA_963724095.1. Lineage (GTDB taxonomy): Bacteria > Chloroflexota > Limnocylindria > Limnocylindrales > CSP1-4 > JAFMJV01. The sequence goes on along the minus strand of CAVRTH010000019.1, from coordinate 241,089 downwards.
TGAAGGGATAGACGTAGATCTGGGTGATGCGGTTGCAGGCCCCGATCAGACGCATGTACTGCTTCTCGGTCACCAGCAGGGCCGCGTCCGGCATCATGTTCAGCAGGCCGACGTGGAGCTCGCGGATGTCCTGGTGCTGGGCGCGCTCGACGCTGAGCACATCCTCGCCTTCCGCACGCAGGCGATCGAAGGTGGGCAGCGCGTTGTGGGCGACCAGGGGCATGCCGGCTCCTCTACCTCCGCGATGGGTGATCGTGTGGTGTGAGAGTGGATGTTACAGGCGCACGCGGATGGGGCGGATAGACCCGGGACGGGACGACGGTTGGCAGGCCGCAACCCCGAGGGTCCGGATCGTATCGTGGAGATGATGCCCGACATCCGCGCGATCGGACGCGCCCGCATCGCCGCATGGCTCAGGCACTGGGGCCCGCTGCTTCCGCTGCTGGGAGCGACGGCCATCGTGATGCTGGGCTTCGGCGCTGTCATCCCCGTGCTGCCACTTTTCGTGCAGTCCAAGGGCATCGACACCACCACCCTTGGCGTCATCGTGGCGGGCTGGGCCATCGGTCGTCTTGTCTCCGAGCCGTTCTTCGGCTGGTGGGCCGACTCGCACTCGCGCAAGCCGCAGATGGTGCTGAGCCTCCTGCTGGTCGGTGCGACCGCTGTCCTCATGCTGCTCTTCACATCGGCGGCGGCCCTGTTCGCGCTCCGCCTGGTGGCCGGAGTGGCCTCGGGTATGTTCGGGCCGGCTGCGCGCGGGTCACTGGTCGATGCCACCGACGCGGGCTCCCGCGGCCAGGCTTTCGGCTACTTCTCCGCCTTCCAGATGGCTGGTTTCGTACTGGGACCTGCCATCGGTGCCTTCGGGTCGTCGATCTTCGGCGGCTATGCCTTCCCGTTCCTGTTCATGGGCCTGCTGGGTGCGGTCTCGGCGGCGTTCCTGTGGCGCTTCGGGCTGAGCCATCCGCATGTCTTCGATCCGCTGCATCGCGAGGTGCCGATCCAGAGTGCGCTGGCCAAGACCGGCATCCAGGCCAGCGCCGCGGCCGAGCCGCGTTTCGTGGTCGACGCCGCGCCCGCGGTACCGACCCAGGCGCCCATCTCCGCGCTGTTCGATCGCGCGCTCGTGGCTGCGATCATCATCGGCTTCGGCCTGCAGTTGACCTTCGGCATCTACGATGTGGTCTGGCCGCTCTACCTCATCGACCTCGGCGCCAGCGTCGAGTGGGTCGGATTGACCTTCATGCTCATCGGCATCCCCTCGATGATCCTCGCGCCGCTCATGGGTCGCTGGGTCGACCGCTGGGGCTCGCTCCCGTTCGTCGTCGCCGGCAGCCTCGTGATGATCGGCGCCGGCATCGCTTTCGCCAGCGCCTGGGAGCCGCTGCTGCCCTCGCTGGTGGTCACCTTCGAGGCCGGTTTCTCAGGTCTCCTTGGAACGGCCCTGTTCGCCATGGTCGCCGGCAGCTCACCCAGGGGCCGGACGTCGCTGGCGCAGGGCATCTATGGCTCGGTCGGGACCAGTGCCATCATCGTCTCGGCGATGGCCTCCGGCGCCCTGTGGGAGGCGGGCAAGACGCTGCCCTTCTGGTTCTTCACCGCAGGCGTGGCGGGCACGTTCCTGCTGGGGATGCTGGTGTACTCGGGCTTGCTGGGCCGCGCCTGGCGGCGCTTCGCCGTGGCGCAGTCGCCCGCCTGACGCTCAGGCAGGGCTCCAGCTGTCACTCAGCACCAGCGCCACCATGGCCAGGTTGATGGCGAAGCCCAGTAGCAGTGCCGGAGAGTAGAAGAGAACCAACAGCAGCGACGAGCTCAGCGCGGTGGCCATCATCAGCCCGCCCCACCAGCCGGCAGGGACGATGATGGCAACGGTCGCCAGCGCGGTAAGCAGACCGAGGATGAACGTGGCTGCCATCAGCACGGCGCCGAGAGTGCCAACGGATCCCGCGCCGAGACCGGCACGCCGGATGAGCCAGGAGCGCCCGAAGTCGAAGGGGTACTGGCTACCGCCGATGTTGGCGTTGGGGCTCTCGGGCTTGGGGAAGATGAACATGAGGTGCACCCAGGCGTGGCCGAATACAAGCAGGGCCAGGAGCCACGGGCCGAGGGCGACATCGTTGACCAGCATCAGCCAGACGAGGGCAGCGATGACCGCGACGACGACGGCGATGGGTGCAAGGGCGCGGGTGAGGCTCATGTCGTGCATGATGCCTGCGCTCGTGCCGGGGCGGCAGGCCGTTCGGGGCGCCTTTGATGCATCGATGTTCACAGTCGTGATGCTATGATGTCCAGATGCGGACCACGATCACGCTCGACCCTGACACTGATGCCGCGGTCCGCAAGCTGATGCGCGAGCGAGGGCTGAGCTTCAAGCAAGCGGTCAACCAGTCCATCCGTGCCGGAGTCGCACCTCGGCAGGTAGCCCCGCCGTTTCGCACGCGCACGTTCAGCATGGGCAGGTCGTCGGTCTCGCTGGACAGATTCCTACGTCTGGCAGCTGATCTCGAGGACGAGGAGATCGTTCGCAAGCTGGCGCTTCGCAAGTAGCCCGTGTACCTCGTCGACGCCAACGTCCTGCTCTATGCGGTGAACGAGGACGCCGTGCATCATACCGCCGCGCAGGAGTGGCTCGACAGTGCCTTCGCACAGTCGACCACCGTGGGCTTCAGCTGGAACGTCGTCCTGGCATTTCTGCGGATCAGTACGCATCACGGAGTCTTCGAGCGGCCCCTTTCACCCGATGAAGCGGTCGCCGAGGTGCGGACCTGGCTGTCGCAACCCTCGGCCGCGGTCGTCGAACCGACTGCCCGCCACCTCGACGTGCTGGCCGGCCTGCTGCTGTCGGCCGGCACCGCCGGCAACCTCGTCAGCGATGCCCATGTCGCGGCCCTGGCCATCGAATACGCCGCCGAGCTCATCTCCTTCGACGCTGACTTCGGACGGTTTCCCGGGCTGGCCTGGTGCATGCCGGGGAGCAAGCCGACGCGTCATACCTGAGGCACGTTACGGGGCGCGCCTCGCGCGGCACCCGTATCCCGGCGCGGAGGGCGTCGAGCTTCTCGGGGATGAGTGCGTCGTCAGCGAACGATACGCTGCAGCCCGCTCATCGGAAGCTGGTCTCCTCGGCCACTGGCAGGCGCTCGGCGAGGACCTCGGCGAGGTGGCGTGCGCGTCGGCCCGAGACCGATTTCGATCTGGGTCCGGCAGCTGAAACCGTCGGCAAGCAGCGGAGCACTGGGGTTGGCCTGGAGGGCCGGGATGAGCTCGAGCTCCGCGACCTGCCGGCTGATCTCCTCGTGCCCGGCCTCTGCCCCGAAATCGCCGGCCAGTCCACAACAGCCCTGCAGCTCCTCGCCGATCTCGATGCCATTGCGCTCGCACACGCGACGGTCGGCGTCGAGGCCCAGCACCGCCTGCTGGTGGCAGTGTGGCTGGGCGATGGCCGGGGCCGGCGCTCCCGCGGCGGCAGGTGCCACGTACTCGACGCGGTCGAGTAGCTCCGCGAGGGTGGTCACTCGACCCGCCATCGCGTGGGCGCGAGGATCGTCGGGCAACAGCTGGGGCAAGTCCGACCTGAGCATCGTGGCGCATGAAGGCTCCAGTACCACGACCGGATCGTCGCCTGCCAGCTCGGTCGCCTCGAGCGAGCGCCGCAGCACGCGCTTGGCCAGGCTCAACTGTCCCGTGGTGTGCCAGGTCAATCCGCAGCAGACGGAGCGCCCTGGCACGATCGGTTCGAAGCCTGCGGCCTCCAGGACTCGTACCGCGTCGTGCGCCACCTGCGGTGTGAGGTGGTTGTTGAACGTGTCCGGCCACAGCACCACCCGCCCGTGGATCGTGGCGTGGTGTGGCCGGTGGTGGTGTTCACGCGTGAACGGACGGGGCGCGATGGGCGGGATGCTGCGACCCTTGGCGATGCCGGCGGCGCGATTGAAGAGGCGTCCGGTGAGCCAGGAACGCGTCAGGAAGTTGACCATCCACGGCACGCGTGACGTCAGCGTGAGCCACAGCGGCAGCCAGCCCAGCGAGTAGTGGGATAGCGGACGCCGTCGCCGCCGGTAGTGGTGATCGAGGAACTCGGACTTGTAGGTCGCCATGTCTACGCTGGTCGGACACTCGGAGACGCATCCGCGACAGGCGAGGCACAGGTCCAGGGCGTCGCGCACCTCGGCCGAACCCCAGCCCTCGTCCGCCAGGCTCCCGGTCATCATCTCCTGCAGCAGCCGGGCGCGACCACGCGTTGAGTGTCGCTCGTCGCGGGTGGCGCGGAAGCTGGGACACATCAGCGCGGATCCCTGGGTGGAGACACAGCGGCCCACGCCGATGCAGCGGTCCACGGCGGAGCGGAGATCACCGCCGTCCTGGCTGAAGGCCTGGCTCGGGGCCATCCGCAGCAAGGTGGGTGCCGTGGCTCGGATGCCTTCGGTCAGCGGAGACGGGTCGACGATGATGGAGGGGTTGAGCGTGCCTGCCGGGTCCCAGATGCGGCGGAACTCACCGAAAGCCGCGACCAGCTTCGGGCTGAACTGTCGCTCCAGCAATGGTCCGCGCGAACGGCCGTCACCATGTTCGCCCGAGAGTGAGCCGCCATGGCGGACGACCAGGTCGGCCGCATCGGACATGAAGTGCTCGAAGCGCTCTGTCCCGCCGGCCTCGTCCAGTCCGAACCCGATGCGGAGATGGATGCAACCCTCGCCGTAGTGGCCGTACGAGATGGCCTGCATGCGGTGCTCGGTCGAGCAGCGCCCGCATCTCGGACAGGTAGGCGCCGAGGCGCTCCGGCGGCACCGCCGAGTCCTCGAAACCGGGCCAGGCGCGGGTGCCGTCGGCGAGCCGAGCGGAGTGGCCCGCACCGTCCTCCCGGATCTTCCACAGCGTCGCCTGCGAACGGACATCCTCGATGAAGCGGACATCGGGTGACTCGAGCGAGCGGCCGATGGCGGCCGCCAGTCGTTCTCCATGCGCCCGCGCTCCCGCAGCGTCGTCAGCGCGGGCTTCGACCATGAGCCAGGCCCCGCCCTCCGGCAGCCCCACATCTACGGCTCGCTCGTGGGCCAGGGCCAGCAGCTCGGCCGAAAGCGACTCCACGGTGAAGGGCCCGGCCGTGAGCAGCATGGGTACGCTGTCGGCCCCGGCGATGTCATCCGCGAAGCCCAGCACCAGCAAAGCGCGCGCAACGGGGGGTTTGACCAGCCGGATCGACTGCCCGGGCCAGGATGGCGCAGGTGCCTTCCGTGCCGGCGATGACCTTGGCATGGTCCGGTCCGTGCTCCGGCAACAGCCAGTCGAGCGCGTAGCCCGAAACCCGTCGTGGCCAGGGTGGGAGCTCACGACGGATGAGCTCCTCATGCGTGGCGGTGAACGTCCGCAGCTCATACGCCAAGGGGCCGTCGAGCTCCGGCCAGTCGGGGTCCCTGGAGCGCCGCGGCGCCCCAGGGCTCGTGAGTCGGACGCGTGAACCATCGGAGCGGATGACATCGGCGCCGAGGAGGTTCTGCGCGGTGGTGCCCCAGATGACCGAATGTGAGCCGCAGGCGTTGTTGCCGATCATCCCGCCGACCGTGCAGCGACTGTGGGTCGATGGGTCGGGTCCCACGCGCAGACCGTGCCTGGCCGCGGCCGCGTTGAGGTCATCCAGCACGACGCCCGGCTCCACCACGGCGTAACCGGCAGCGACGTTCAGTTCCACGATCCGGTCCAGCCGCTGCGTGGTCACGATGACGCCGCTGCCGATGGCATTGCCGGCGATGCTGGTACCGGCACCGCGCATGGTCAGGGGAGTGCCGCTGTCACCGCAGACGCGCACGACCTGGGCCAGCTCGTCAAGGTCACCAGGCTCGGCCACGAGCGTCGGAAGCACGCGGTAGAGCGACGCGTCGGACGTGTACAGGGCGCGGGCGCCGGGGTCGGAATGGAGCCGCCCACCGAGCACTTCGCGCAAGCGCTGCTCCACGTGGTCGATGCCCTGGGGCGGAGCCGTCATCAGCCTCGGTTCAGCGCCACGATCATGCCCATGTCGCGAGCGTACCACCGTGTCGACGGGAACCCGCCACGTGCCGCAACGACCCTTGACCTGTGCTTCGGGGTGACCGTGGTGGCCGGGCCGCAGCTGGGGGTCGCTGTCGCGGGTACGCGTGGACGGCTGCGTCAGCCTCGACGCCAGAGACCGCGCGGCAGCGCCTGCTTGTTGAGCTCGATACCTTCCGCCGAGAGCGCTTCGTCGAGCCGCATGCGGATCTCCGTGGCCACGCGCCAGCGCTCACTGGCGACGACCTTGCCGCGCATCTTGGCGGTGCTGCCCAGCTCGTCGGGATCATCCACGAACGTGACATGCGGCGCCTCGATGATGGAAGCGCTGAACTCGGGAGCGTCCTTGACCTCTTGGCCGACGCTGTCCATGAGCTCGACGACCCGCCGCAGGTCACCCTGGCGGATGCCGCGGACCTGCACCTCGGCAGCGGCATAGACGCGGGTGCGGTTGGCGACGGTGCGCAGTTCGCCGTTGGAGACCGAGTAGACCGTGCCGTCGACGGAGCGGATGACCGTGCGCCGGAGGCCCACGCTCTCGACGATGCCCATCCAGGGCAACTGGCCCAGCTCGATGTTGTCGCCCTGGAAGAACTGGCCTTCGAGGAGGATGAGGATGCCCATCAGGTAGTCGAGCACGATGGCCTGTCCGGCGATGGCGATGCCGGCCAGGAAGAGGCCGATGACCACGAGGATCCCGCCGCCGCCAGTGAGACCGATCAAGACGAACAGGCCGACCGAGATGATGGCCAGGCGGATCGAGTGTCGTTGCCAGGGTCTCGATGGTGGCCGACCGCTTCTCCAGCTCCGCCTCCTGCACGCCGCTGTCCTCGAAATCACCCTCCGTCGCTTTCAGCGTCTGTCGTACGAGGCGATTCACGATCGGGCCAGAGTAGGCGTAGAGCAGTACCAGGCCGACACCCACGAGTGTCAGGGTCAGCAGATTCGCCGAGAGCCAGCTTTGGAGTTCGTCGGCGTTCATGCCCTAACCCTAGTACCTGGGCGATGCTGTTCGTGGCATCGTCCGGCACATGCCTGCGCGTCACAGCAGGCACCATCGATGGCGCTGCGCATGCTAGTTTCGTGGCCAGTGACCACCCCACGCCGACCGGCCCGAACGCGCCGTTCGCCCAAGCCGGCGTATCTGTCGCGACGCCCCCACGGAGGTTGAACTTGGCTGACGGGGATCCAGCTTTCCGCGAGGTCGAACGCCGGAGCATCGGTCCGTTCGTTACGGCGCGTCGCCTGCAACGGCCTGACGGCACTGAGGTGGAGTTCAGCGCCTGGCGTCACCGCAAGGGCTACGGCCTCGCTGACCGTTCGGCCGCCAGGGTAGCGAGGCCGGTCCAGTGGTGGGCACCCGGTCGGCTCGGCTGGTGGATCGCGCTGCTCTTCATGATCGGCTCCACTTGCTTCTTCGTGGGTGCCTTCGCGCCGACGGCCGCCTTGCTTGGCTCGGCTGCGGGTCCGGTCTTCTTCATCGGCTCCATCTTCTTCACCTCCGCGGGGTACCTGCAGTACTTCGAGGCGACCAACGAGGGCGATGACATCGAGGGCCACGGCCGGACGCGGCAGCTCTTCGGCATACGGGCGCTATCGATCGGTTGGTGGGCCGCAGCGGTGCAGTTCATCGGCACCCTCAACTTCAACCTGAGTACCTTCTCCGCGCTCGGCTCCCTCTCCAGCCAGCAGCAGGAACGGCTGGTGTGGGCGCCCGACATGATCGGTTCGGCCTGCTTCCTGGTCGCCAGCGCGTTGGTGATCATGGAGACCTCCCCTCGCTTCGGGGATATCCCGTCCAGCCCGTTGGGATCCAGGATCGCGTGGCTCAACATGATCGGCTCGGTCGCATTCGGGTTCTCCGCTGTCGCAGCCTTCATCGTGCCTACCACCGGCGAGCTTCTCGACATCACCGTGGTCAATGCCGGGACGTGGATCGGTGCTGCTTGCTTCTTCATCGGGGCCGTGCTACTCATCCCGGACATGCCAGCGGAGCCCGAAGTGAGCGCGACCGCTGTCGGATGAGCAGCTGCCAACGCCGTGGCGACCGGCATCTTCGGCGCCGCCGTCGGCTGGTGCCTCATCGGTCGCCGTCATCCGCTTGAGACCGTCTTCGACATGCACGACGAGCGGCGGGTCAGCGGGGACGGGAAGCCCCTCGAGACGCCCCCGCCCTGAGCTGGCGGGGTCGCAGCCTCAGCCTTTGAGCGTCAGCCCCGCTGCCAGGCAGTCCTCGGCGAAGCTTGCCTGTGCATCGGTCGTGGGCGCGTACTTGGTGGGGAAGCAGACGATGCGGTCGACGCCAGTCTCCGCGAACGCCCCGATGATGTCCACCCGCGCTTGGCCGGCATCACGGAAGTCCTCATCAAGGGTGTAGACCGAGAAACGCAGGGAGGCCGGATCTCGACCGGCAACGTCGCACATGTCCCGCACCTCGGCCATGCGCTGGGCGACCTCCGCCGGGCCCAGGAAGACGAGGTTGAGCTCATCGGCGAACTTCACCGCCAAGCCGGCGGTGCGTCGGCGGCCATTGCCGCCGACGATGAGCGGGATGTGCTCCTGGATGCCGCGCGGCTCGTTGATGGCGTCGTGTACGTGGACACGGTGGCCTTGGTAACTGGCGTGGCCGGGTGCCAGCATGCGGGTGATGACCTCCAGGTGCTCGGCGAAGGTGCTGATACGCTCGCCGATAGGCGGGAAGCCGTAGCCGTAGGCCAGCCACTCATCCTTCTTCCAGCCGGCTCCGATGCCGACCTCGAAGCGTCCCTCGCTGATGACGTCGATGGTCGACGCCAGCTTGGCGGTCAGCGCCGGGTTGCGGAAGGCGGTGCAGATGACCATGTGGCCCAGCCGCACCCGGTCGGTGACCATCGCCAATGCCGAGAGCACGGAGAACGACTCCAGCGTCATCTCGTCGGTCGGCACAGGCACCGTATGGAAGTGGTCGAAGACCCACAGCGACTCGAAGCCAAGGTGCTCCGCCTGCACGGCAAGCTCGACCGTCCGCGCCCAGGCCTCGCCTGGGTCCCAGCCGTCGTACTCGCCCTTCCAGCCCTGTGGGGCCAGCAGTCCGACCTTCATCGAACCCCCTTTCGTATCGTGCGTGTTCTCTAGAGCGCCTTGGCTACCACCGGCTCGGTGGTGTCGTCGCCCGCGCCGCCGTCCGCGGGAATGACCGGATTCTCCTGGCGCAGCGGCTGGTCCTTGAGGGCCACGGTCACGACCGCCAGGGCCACGATGGTGGCGGCCAGGCCGAACCAGAAGGTGTCGGTGATGGCCAGTGAGAAGGCCTGGTAGATGCCGGCCACGATCTGGTCCACGTAGCCCTGCAGCTGCGGCACCCCGGAGAGTTGCTGCGGGAGGCTCAGGCCACCGACCTGCGTGAGGTCGTTACCGCCACTGGCGAACTGGCCCACCATGCCGACCTGCGCAGGGGGAACGCCGGCGGCCGACAGCGATGGCTCCAGGCGCGAGACGAAGGACTCCGCGAAGATGGTGCCCACGATGGCGAGGCCGACCGAACCGCCGATCTGTCGGAAGAAGACAAGGTTGCCGGTGGCCACGCCGAGGCGGCTGAAGGGCACCGATGACTGGATGACGATGGTGAACACCGACAGCGTCGGACCGACGCCCAGGCCCGCGATCAGCATCCACAGCCACAGCGTGGTGATATCGGTCGTGGCGTTCAAGGCGGTGAAGAGCAGGATGCCCACGGTCATCAGGGCGAGTGACCCCGAGACGATCCACTTGTAGCGACCCGGATCTGCTCACCAGGATGCCGGCGATGATGGAGCTGGTGATGACGCCGACCAGTAGCGGCAGGATCTCCAGGCCGGACTGCGTTGGGCTCGCGCCCCGCACGAACTGGAACCAGCGCGGCAGGAAGATGATGAGGCCGAAGAAGCCGATCGAGGCCAGGAACGTGGCCAGGATGGTCACCGCGTAGTTGCGGATCCTGAACAGGCCCAGCGGTACGATCGGCTCGGCCGCGCGCGACTCGATGAACAGGAAGACCGGGGTCAGCAGGGCGGCGATGATGAGGAAGCCGCCGACTTCGAAGGAAGCCCAGTCGGCCGTCTGCTTGTTGGTCAGTCCCAGCAGCAGGAACACCACGCCGACCGCGAAGACTGCCGCACCCGCGTAGTCAAGGTTGCGCGTGGCCCGCTGACCGTGGACGGAGGGCAGGTAGCGATAGACGATGTACAGCGCGATCGCGCCGATGGGCAGGTTGACGAAGAAGATCCAGTGCCAGCTGAGGTTGTCGGTCAACCAGCCGCCGAGGAGCGGCCCAAGGATGGAGGCAATGCCGAACACCGCGCCGAAGAGGCCCTGGTAGCGACCGCGCTCGCGCGGACTGAAGAGGTCCCCGATGATGGCCAGCGAGACCGGGAAGATGGCGCCGGCGCCGACGCCCTGGATGCCGCGGAAGATGATGAGGCTCTCCATCGACCAGGACAGTCCCGAGAGGGCGGAGCCGATGAGGAAGACGCTGACGCCAAAGAGCAGCATCAGCCGTCGCCCGAAGATGTCGGAGAGCTTGCCGTAGAAGACGCCGGTGATGGTGGCGGTCAGCAGGTAGCTGGTGATGACCCAGGTGTAGAGCTCGTTGGTTCCCTGCAGATCGCCGACGATGCGCGGCAGGGCCACGCCCACGATGGTCTGGTCGAGGGCTGACAGGAAGATGACCAGCAGCACCGCGAAGAGGATCTCCATCTTGCGGCGATGCGGCAGCGCGAGCGCGGGGTCGAGCTCGGCGAGTGAAGCTTCAGGGTCGTTCGGGGCGGACATGACTGAGGCTTGGGATTCCTCGCGCTTGGGGTTGATGGTGATGCGCCTCGTGCTACCGCGGCGACGGGACTGGTTCGGGTTCGATGGCTGCACGGGAGATGAGCCGCATCGCCCGGAGGCAAAGCCGCTGTTCTTCTGGCTGGAGCTTGCCCAGGATGCGGCGAAGCTCTTCCCGGCGCACCAATTCGAGCTCGGCCAGGCAAGCCTGTCCGCGCGACGTGGCATGCACGACGACGACGCGTCGGTCCTCCTTGTCACGCACACGTTTGACCAGTTCGTGTTCTTCCATGCGATCGATGATGCCGGTGAGGTTGGGCAGCGCGACATCGGCCAGTGCAGCCAGGCCGCTCATGGGCTGGGGCCCATTGACCTCCAGCAGCATCAGCACATGCAAATTCAACTTGCTGATGGAGCGGTCCTGCCAGACCTTGGCGATGATCCGTCGCTGCGCATTGAACAGCGGCTCGGCCTCGTCGATGATCCGTTCGACCATGTCATCAGCGACCATGCCTGTCGGGGGGATAGTTATGGTCACCAACGTGATTATGCCGAACTGTAGAAATCCTGCAGATGAGCGGCGGTCCCGCCCTACCAGCGCTGGTGCACCAGCGGCTTCGCATACCGGGCATAGAGCTCGGCCACGCGCGCCATCGTCGCGTCGGACAGCGGTGCCAGGTCAGCTGCGGCAGCGTTGGCTCGGGCCTGGTCGGGTGACTTGGCACCGGGGATGGCTGCGGTGACGCCTTCGTGCATGAGGATCCAGCGCAGCGCCAGTTGCGCCGTCGTGGCGCCCTCCGGCAGCAGCTCCCGGATCGCCGCCACGAACTCCAGTCCGGTCTCGTAGTCGAGCCCGGCGAACGTCTCTCCGACGTCGAAGGCGGCACCGTGGCGGTTGTAGTTTCGATGGTCGTTCTCGGCGAACGTGGAGGCTCTGTCGTACTTGCCGGTCAGGAGGCCGGAGGCGAGAGGGACACGTGCCAGCACGCCGACGTCCGCGGCCAGCGCGAGCGCCAGGAAGCGGTCGGCGGGTCGCTGGCGGACCATGTTGAAGATGATCTGGACGCTGGCCACGCCTGGATACTCGATGGCCTTGATGGCCTCCTCCACCTTTTCGACGCTCACGCCGTAGTGGGCGATGACGCCACCCGCCACCAGCTCGTCACACGCAGCGAAGAGTTCGGGGTGGTAGAAGACATCGGTGGGGGGGCAGTGGAGCTGCACCAGGTCAAGGGTGTCCATCCCCAGGTTCTCGCGCGACCGCTCGGTCCAGGCCGCAAAGGCCTCGGGCGTGTAGTTCTCCAGCTTCTGCTCGACGCGCCGGCCCATCTTGGTAGCGACATGGATGCGTTCTCCTGGGCGCTCGGCCAGGAAGCGGCGGATGAGCTGTTCGCTATGCCCGTCACCGTACACATCAGCGGTATCGATGAAGTTGACGCCAGCGTCGGCGGCGGCATGCAGGGCCGCGAGGCTGTCGCTGTCATCGACGGTTCCCCAGTCGGCCCCGATGGCCCAGGCGCCGAAGCTGATGGCGCTGATCTCATAGTCGGTCTTGCCAAGTCGTCGGTATTCCATCTCGCCAGCGTAACGCCGCAGCCGCGTGACCATCGGACCGGGAGCCGATCCGGCTGCGTGATGGGAAAATGGTCTCCTACCAAGGCCGCGCACGCAATGACGGCCCCACCAGGTCCAGGGGAGGACTCACATGAACAAGCGAAGATTGGTCGTCGGTGTCCTGAGCATGTCGCTTCTTGCGGCTGCGCTTCCCGGGCTCGCATCCGCCCAGGACGAGGCCGTGCCGTACCCCGCCGAGGGTGTCCAGTGGCAGCTCAGCTCCTACGCTGACGGCGGCACCATGACGGACGTTCCCGCCGGTGTCGAGACGACGCTCTTCCTCAACGGCGGCGAGGTCGTAGGCTCGGCGGGCTGCAACTCCTACTTCGGCAGCTACCAGATGACCGCTGACACGCTGACCTTTCCCAACCCGTTCGGTTCGACCCAGAAGTTCTGCGATGGCCCGGAGCAGGCGGTCGAGGATGCCTATCTGCCACTGTTGCAGGCGGTCGCCGGATGGTCGATCGACGAGGCAGGCATGCTGAGCCTCACCGACGCCGACGGCGCAGTCTCGCTCGTCTATGGCGAGCCGCCGGTGACGGTCACCGCTACCGACGTCGAGGCGCTGAACGAGGAGCTCACCAACCTGCAGGCGCAGATCGACCAGGCCGCGGCAGATGTCGCCACGCTGGCCGAGGAATTCTCCTCCGTCAACGTGACCAAGCTGCGCAACCGCATCGCGGCCAACGAGCAGGCCATCAGCGACCTCGACAAGACGGTCGCCAGGCTACGTGACCGCATCAAGGCCAACGAAGAGGCCATCGCCTCCCTCGACGAGCAGATGGCCAGCGTCAAGACGCGTGTCAAAGCTCTTGAGAAGACCGACAAGGCTCAGGACCAGCGCATCGCGGCGCTGGAGGAGGCCGCGCCGCAGCCGACGCAGCTGCCCAGCTAGACATCGATGCGATCGAAGCCGCCGGTGGCATGACCACCGGCGGCTTCGTCGTTCCTAACGGTTGGCGAAGATCGTCTCCCAGTCGTCACGCATGGACGCGACCGTCCAGCCTCGATCTCGGGCCGTGGTCGTGATGGGCACGTCACTGCCGAAGGTGCCGGCCACGCTTTCGTAGGCGTACTCGCGCTCGGCATCGTCGTGGTCGACCAGCAGCGCCAGCGAGGGGCCGTCCGTTGCCAGGGCGTACTCGAGGAGCTCGGCGTCGCCGGCTGAGTTGCCCGCCGCGAGGATGGGACGCCGACCGAGCAGGCGCTGGACATTGGCGATCTTGGCCGCACCCTCGTTGGGATCGCCGAAGATCTCACGCGTACGCCGCAGTCGGGGCATGCCGTCGCCGCGGTCAAGCTCATAGCCGATCTGCGAGCCGACCACGCCCTCGGGCGCGACGCCGTAGAACGGGTCGCTGATGGCGCGCACGAACTCCGTGCCGCTGCCGGTCACCACGTACACGGAGAAGAGCCGCGCTCGCAGCTCTGCGACGAGTTCGAGCATGGGCCGGTAGCGCATCTGCGACCAGGGCACATCGCGGTCCTTGTGCCGGGCGGTCGCGAAGAAGTCTCGCACCCGGGCGTCGAACTCCTCGGGTGTCAGGCCGGTGTGTAGCTCGGCCAGTGCCAGCACCACGTTGACCGGACCCAGTCGGCCGATCGTGACTCGATCGCCCTCCACGACCGCCCGGTACTCGGGGCGCTCCAGCAAGGACGGCTGCAGGGCAACGGCCGCGCGCAGCTCACGCAAGTAGAACTCGACCTGGGCGTACTGCGGCTTCTCGCACCAGAGCGTGCCATCGTTGTCGAAGACCGCCACTCGCTTCTCGAGCGGGATCATCTCCGCGTCGTCAAGGAAGACCTCGATGGCGTCGCGTGTCGCTCCCGCTCGCCACGACGGGAGCTTGACCTGGTTCATGCGAGTGGTTCCCTCCCAAGTGTCTTTCGCGCCAAACGTGCGCGGCCTGTAGTCTCTGCCACATGGACCCGACTCGCGCGTTCACGCGCAATGATGTCGTCACGGGCCCGCCGCGGTCGGCCGATGTGGGGCCGGCCGGACGCTTCGGGACCCGTCTCCTTCCGATGCTCCCCGATCCGCTGCCAGCGGGTGCACCAGCCTCGTATCACGTGCTGACCAAGCCCACTGGCGCCATCTGCAACCTCGACTGTACCTACTGCTTCTTCCTCTCCAAGGAAGCGCTCTACCCGGGCAGCAAGTTCCGCATGACCGACGAGACGCATGAGCAGTACATCCGCCAGCTGCTGGAGTCCCATCGAAGCGAGCGCGTGACGGTTGCCTGGCAGGGGGGCGAGCCGACGCTCATGGGCCTCGACTTCTTCCGCGACACGCTCGAGCTGGTCGATCGCTACCGTCGGCCGGGTCAGATCGATCGAGCACACGCTGCAGACGAACGGCACCAAGCTGGACGAGGAGTGGGCGGCCTTCTTCGCGCAGCACGGCTTCCTGTTGGGCCTGTCGATGGACGGCCCCGCAGATATCCACGATGCGCAGCGCGTAGACAAGGGCGGGGCGGGTACGCACCACAAGGTCATGCGTGCGGCGCGACTGCTCAAGGATGCGGGCGCGGAGTTCAACATCCTGTGCACGGTCCACAAGCTCAACGGCGACCGCGGCAAGGAGGTCTACCGCTTCTTCCGCGACGAGGTAGGCGCGGACTTCATGCAGTTCATCCCCATCATCGAGCGCACCACAGCGGAGCTCATCGACGTCGCCGAGGCCGGCTGGGGCGACAATGTCAAGGGCCGGCCGCTCTACACGCAGACAGGCTCACTCGTCACCGGTCGCTCCATCGGCCCCCGGCAGTACGGGGACTTCCTTATCGACATCTTCGAGGAATGGGTGCGGCGGGACGTGGGCTCGGTCTACGTGCAGATGTTCGACGTGACCCTGGCCAACTTCGTGGGTGCCCCGCCCAGCCTGTGCATCCACAGCGAGACCTGCGGCCGCGGTCCCGCACTTGAGCACAACGGCGACCTCTACACTTGCGATCACTTCGTGGAGCCGAGGTACAAGCTCGGGAACATCAACGACACGCACATGCTCGACCTCGTGGCATCGCCCCAGATGCAGCAGTTCGGCCTGGACAAGCGCGATCAGTTGCCGCGCTTCTGCCGCGAGTGCGACGTGCGCTTCGCCTGTCACGGAGGCTGCCCCAAGGACCGCTTCCGCGACGACCCGTATGGGGAGCCCGGGCTCAACTACCTGTGTGCCGGCTTCAAGACCTTCTTCGGCCATGTCACGCAGCCGATGCGGACGATGGAGTCACTGCTCAAGGCCGGCCGACCGGCGGCGGAGATCATGTACGCCTATGCCTCTGCCGATGCCGCTCGGGGACGCAATGACGATTGCTCCTGCGGGTCCGGCCGCAAGTTCAAGCGCTGCCATGGCGACCGGCCGCTACCCTCCAGGGCTGCTCTCGAGGCTGCGGTCGCGCAGGTGACGAACGGCTGATCACGCGCCCTCGATCGCGATTTCGTGACCTGCATGGCGGGGTCGACCCGTCGCTCCTCAGTCTTCCGGAACCGGCGCGTCTTGCCGCAACAGACCTTCGGACTTGAGGTCGCGCCACAATGCTGGTGAGATGGGCAGCACTGCCCATTCGGCATTCTGGATGGCCTCGGCACGGGAGCGACTCCCCGGGACGACACTGGCGACGGCCGGATGGGCCAGCACGAACTGAAGGGCCGCGGCGGCGAGTGGGGTTTCGTGCGACCGGCACACCTCCTCGATGCGGCGAACCCGGTCGAGGACGTCCCCTGGTGGGGGCAGGTAGTTGTAATGAGCCTCCGGAGTCGCACCGCTCACGAGTATCCCGGAGTTGAACGGGGCCGCCAGCAGCACCGAGACCCCCGACCCGACGACTCGCGACATGAACCCGTCCAGCGCATCCTGCTCCAGAAGGGTGTAGCGGCCGGCCAACATGAAGCAATCGAACGAGCCCATGTCCATGAGACGTGCGCAGGTCTCTGCCTGATTGACCCCTGCGCCGAAAGCCCCGATGACCCCTTCGTCCCTGAGCCGCTCCAGGGCTGGCAGGGTAGCCTTCTCCACGCTCCGTAGCGTTTCCGCGTAGCGTGCTCCCTGACTCCACTCGTCGCAGTCGTGGATGAACAGGATGTCGATTCGGTTCATGCCCAGACGCTGGAGTAAATCCTCGAACGAGCGCATCGTGGCGTCATAGCTGAAGTCGAACGTTGGCAGGAACGGCAACTCAGCTGCGAAGATCCCACCCTGTCGCGGGGTCGGCCGTGGTGGTGGCGTTCGTCCATACGGGACCAGCAGTCGGCCGACCTTCGTGGAGAGCACGAACGCGTCGCGTGGCAAGGCACGCAGCACGTCACCCATGCGACGCTCCGACAAGCCGTGGCCGTACATCGGAGCGGTGTCGAAGTACGACACGCCGGACTCGAATGCGGCGTGGACCGCGTCACGTGCCTCGGTCTCGTCGATCTCCGCATAGAGGTTCCCCAGCGCGTTGCCGCCGAACCCCAGCACGCTGACATCCAGCGAGGTCGTGCCGATCCTCCGACGCTCCATCGGCCGGGGGGTAGGTCGGGCCTTGGATGCGCTCACCAGACGGTATAGCCGCCGTCGACCACGAGGTTCGTGCCGGTACAGAACGACGCGGCATCCGAGGCCAGATACCAGACGGCGTTGGCGACCTCGCGGGGAGTGCCCATCCGTCTCATCGGTGTGGATTCGATCCAGGTGTCGCCCCAGCCGGGCCGAGCCGAACCCTTCTTCGTCATCTCGGTCCCGACATAGCCGGGCGAGACCGCGTTGACACGGACCCCGAACTCAGCCCACTCGGCGGCAAGAGACTTGGTCAGGTGGATGACGGCTGCCTTGCTGGCGTTGTAGTCGGCTTGCGGTTGCGGTCGGTTCACGATGAGGCCAGACATGGATGCGATGTTCACGATGGCACCGGCGCCCTGCTCGATCATGCGCGGCGCCACCGCCCGGCTGCACCACATGACGCCGTCCAGGTTGACCTTCATCGAACGTAGCCAATTCTCCGGTTCATCCTCGAGCAGTGGCTTGTTGGCGGGGGCGAGCGCAGCATTGTTCACCAGGATGTCGATCCTTCCGAAGGTCGAGGCGGCTTCGGCGACCATGTTCTCGACCGACGCAAGATCGCCCACATCAGCCTGGAGGGCCACGGCCTCGCGCCCCGCCGCCTCGAGTTCGCTCGCTGCATCGCCGGCCGTCTTCGGGTCGATCTCCGCGATGACCACGCGGGCGCCGGCCTCCGAGAGCACCAGGGCGATCTCGCGTCCGATTCCTCGACCGGCCCCCGTGACGACCGCGACACGGTCAGTCAGATCGAATGGATGAGCCATGAACTGCCTCCTTCTCAGGGGATCACGACGACCTTGCCGGCGGTGCGCCCCTCGTCAAAGAGGCGATAGGCCTCGCCCGTCTGTTCCAGGCTGAAGCGGTCGGTGACGATCCGGTCAGGGTGGAGTGCCTTGCGCGCGAGGAACTCGAGGAGATCCTCCATCTCTCCGAGGCCGGTCACCCATGAGCCATGCAGCGTCAACTGATGGTGGATGAGGGTCGGGCTCGGGGCGAACGTGACCTCGCCTCCCTCGCCGACGAACACCACGCGACCCCATTGCCGGGCGGACGTCAAGCAGAGCTGGCGCGCGCTCGCGGCCGCCGAGCAGTCGATGGCGACCTCGACGCCCCTGCCATGTGTGTACGTCCCAACGCCTCGTTCGGCCTCCTCCGGGTCGAAGACGGCTGCAGCTCCCAGCTCGCTGGCGAATGCCCGCCGCTCCGGCCGGATGTCGACACCGATGACCTCTGCGCCGGAGGCGATGGACAGCATCAGTGTGGCTAGTCCCACCGGCCCCAAGCCCGTCACGAGGACCCGATCCCGGCCGGATACGTCTGCCCGCAGGATCCCCTGCCAGGCAGTTCCGAAGCCGCATGCCACCAATGCGCCATCTTCGTATGTGAGCGGCTCCGGGAGCGGCAGGAGCGTTCGTTCCTCCGCCAGCATCAGATCCGCATGCCCGCCGTCGCGCTGCCAACCGTAAGCCGCGCGCTGAGGCGACGAGCAACTGATCATGAACCCGCCACGGCAATCTCGACACAGGCCACACCCGGCGATGTGATAGATGGCCACCCGATCGCCAGGCTGGACAGACGTCACTCCGGGGCCCACCGATTCGACTTGGCCACAGGGCTCGTGACCACCGATCGTGCCATCGATATACCCCTCCGGCCCCTTGCCGAGGTGTTCGCGATAGATGGCCCGCACGTCGCTTCCACAGATCGAGGAGGCCTTGATGCGAACGACCACCTGGCCGGGGCCGGCGACGGGATCGGGGAATTCTCGTAGCTCGACCCGTGAGTCCCCCGGTAGCAGCACACCCCGCATCAGCTCAGTCCTCCTTCCGAACGATGAGTACACATCGGCCGTGGCTTGATCGGCTGACCGCCATAGCGGCGCATCGCTCCCTCCTCATGTGCCTGGGGATGTGTCAGAACGTGATCATCACCTTGATGGCGTGGTCCTTGCGTTCGATGGCCGTCTGGAATGCAGCGACCGCATCGTGGATGGGGAAGCGATCGGTGATGACCTGCTCGACGGGATACTCTCCAGAGGCCACGAGAGCCACCGCTGCTGGATACGTGTTGGCGTACCGGAAGACGCCGTGGATGGAGAGTTCCTTGTCCACGATCTTGAGCATGTGGTAGGTCACGCTGTCGTCAGCGGGCAATCCCACCACGGCGATGGCGCCACCCTTGCGCACCAGGTCTGGTGCGGCCTCGATGACCGAGCGAACACCCGAAGTGTCGAAGACCGCGTCGGCCCCATACCCATCGGTGCGCTCCATCACGACTCGCTGGAGGTCCTGTTCGCGGACGTCGACAGCCAGCGCGCCGAGCCGACGCGCCACCTCCAGACGTGCCGGGTAGACGTCGCTCACGATGATCTCGCTGGCGCCGCGCTGGCGTGCGGCTGCGACCGCGGTCAGGCCGATCGGCCCAGCGCCCAGGATCACGATGTGATCCCCGGACTGCACGCGAGTCAGGTCGCAGCAATGGATGCCCACCGAGATCGGTTCGCAGAGCGCACCAAGCTCATAGTCGGCTGATGCTGGCAACGGATGCGCGAAGTCCGCACGGATCATGGCGTACTCGGACATCGCACCCTGGACCGGCGGCGTCGCGTAGAAGGACACGTCGGGACAGAGGTTGTAGCGGCCAGCCTTGCACATCCGGCAGCGGCCACAGGTGACCCCCGGCTCCACCGCGACTCGTGTACCGACGGCCAGACTGGACACTGCGGGTCCGACTGCGACCACATCACCGGCCAACTCGTGGCCGACGATCATCGGCTCCTCCACGACGTACTTGCCGATGCGTCCGTGGACGAAGTAGTGGACATCTGACGCGCAGATCCCACAGGCCCTGACGCGGACCAGGACGTCCTCGGGGCCCAATCGGGGGACCGACACCTCCTCGACGCGCAGGTCGCCAGCCCCGTGGAGTACGGCTGCGGTCATCGTCTGCGGGATGGTCATGTCGCCTTCCCTGGAAACTCGAGTCGTGGCATCTCGCCCTCCTACTTCACAGCACCCATAGACAGTCCACGCACGAGCTGACGCTGCAGGATCCAGCCCACGATGATCACCGGTAGCATGGCCATCGTGCCGGCCGCGGCGAGCTTGGCCCAGAAGAGGCCCTGGGACGTCACGAAGCCGATCATGAACATCGGCACCGTGGCGCCCCGCGTCGCCATCAGGCTCACGGCCAGGAAGAACTCGTTCCAGGCGAAGATGGCGATGATGAAGACGGTGGCCGTCAGGCCGGGGATGATCATCGGCAACGAGATCGTGAACAGCTCCTGCCGGGTGCTAGCCCCGTCGACGCGACTCGCATCCAGGACGTCGTGGGGGATCTCGTCGAAGAACGATCGCAGCATCCATACGGCGATGGGCAGGTTCATCGCCGCGTACATGATGATCAGCGTGGCCGGCTGGTCGATCATGTTGTGGCCGTTGATGACCACGGTCTTGGCGATGTAGTAGACGGCGATGATGACGCCCACGGCGGGCAGGAACTTGGTCGAGAGGAAGAAGAAGAGCGTGTCGCGCCCATGCCCGTAACGGCGCCACACCAAACCGAAGGCCAGCGGCAGTGCCATGGCGATCACCAAGAGGGTGGACACCGAGACCACCACGAGGGAGTTCTGGAAGAAGGGCCAGAAGCCCCGATCCAGGACGGCCTCGTAGTTCTCGAAGGTGGGTACGAAGGTCAGGGGCGGGTCGCTGTTCACCCAGGGGATGAGCGTCGGGGGCAGGTTCAGCGCTGCCGACTCCTTCTTGAAGCCGGTCACGAAGATGTACAGCACCGGGAAGAAGAACACCAGGCCGACGACCCAGGCGATGATGGCGCGTAGCGGCGAGACCCGCTCGATGAGGCGCGTCTGTTGTGGCTTGCGCCGGAACAGCGTGGTCATTTCTCGGTCCCTTCCATGAGGCGGCCCATGAGACGGATGAGTACCGTCGCGAAGATGAACGTGATCGCAACGAGCACGACACCCATGGTTGCCGCACGTCCGACGTCATAGCTGAAGAAGACCGTGCGGTAGATGAGGTAGGGCAGGTTCATCGTCTGGTCACCGGGACCGCCCTGTGTGGTCATGGCGATGCTATCGAACTCGGCCAGGATGTAGATGACGCCGAAGAGCAGGCTCAGCTGCATGAAGGGCTTGAGATGCGGCAGCACGATGAGGCGGAACTCCTGCCACTGCGATGCACCATCGACGCGTCCGGCCTCGCGCACTTCGTCGCTCAGCGCTTGCATCCCGGCGAGCAAGATCAGCATCATGAACGGCGCCCAGCGCCAGACCACGATGACGATGATGGCTTCCATCGGATACTCGGCGAACCAGTCGATGCGCGGGCCGCCGAGCGATGTGATGGCCCAGTCGACCACGCCGAAGACCGGGTTGAACATCATGTTCTTCCAGCCCAGCGCGCCGACCACCGGCATGACCAGGAAGGGTGTGATGAGCAGGGTCCGGACGATGCCTCGCCCGGGGAAGCGGTGATTCACCAGCTCGGCCAGGAAGAGACCCACCAGCAGCGAGATAGTGACCGCGAAGAAGGTCAGAAAGACGGTGTTGTAGAGCGCGCTGACGAATTCGTTCGTTCGGAACAGGTCCAGGTAGTTCTGGACCCCGTTGAAACGGCTGTTCTCGGGACGCAGCAGGTTCCACTTCTGGAGACTGAACCAGATCGTGATCCAGAACGGGATCTGCGTCACGAGGATGGCGTAGATGATGGCCGGGGCGACGAGGTAGTTCTTGCCCAGCCAGTGTCTCGACCGCTTGACTGCCGAACCTTCGACGACCTCGTCAGCCGGCACCATCCTGGGCGGCTTCTCGCGGTACCCCGTGAACGCGCCAGCCACGCCGGCGAAGCCACCCATGAGTGCGAACCAGAACGGCCATGCCAGGACCGCCGTGAGATCGATGGGCTTGTCGAAGCGGGCCTGGAGGTCGAAGAGGATCTCGATGAGGAGGATGAGTGCGGCCAGCGACGCTCCACCAGCCACGACCGAGAGGAGCTGGAACCGGGGCCGCTGGATCGAGAAGACGATGCCAGCGCAGAATGTCACCACGCCCGCGATCAGGATGGCTGTCTTGTTGGCCTCGACGGGGACGTCCGCCAGGTCACCCAGGAGGTCGACCCACGGGAACATGCTCCCGATGGCGATGAGCAGCCCGCCCGTGATCATGATGAGACTGCCCAGAGAGACGCCAGGCGCGCGGACGTCCGCGGACGGTGTCTGGGCTTGCATCCGTTGTGCCTCCCTAGTGGTCAGACCGCGCAAGCAATCGGAAATGGGGCGGCGGCTGCCGATCCAAGCCGGCAGCCGCCGCGCTCATCAGACGAAGCGATCCGCGAAGGCTACTTGTAGCCTCCGGTCACAGCCACGTCTTCTGCGTACTGCTGGCACTTCGCGATGGCTTCGTCGGCCGTCTGCTGGTCAGCGATGGCGCCTGCGAACTCCTGTGTGCAGCGGGTACCAAGATCCTGGAACTCGGGGATCTGCACGAACTGGATGCCGGTATACGGCGTGTCGTCGTAGATGGTGGCATGCAGCGGGTCGACGGTGTTGAGCGACTCCAGGACGACGGGGTTGAACTTGGCGCCGAACTCGGCGTAGCCCGGGTTGTCATAGAGCGACTTGCGCGAGCCGGATGGGATGCCGCCCCACGAGCCGTTGGCGTCATGCACGAGCAGCGGATAGTCCTTGCTGGTGGCCCACTCCATGAACTTGTAGGCAGCGTCCTTGTTCTTTGAGACCGACTCGAGCGCGAACGCCCAGGCCCACAGCCAGCCGCTGTTGTCCTTCACCTTGGTCGGAGCGAATGCGACCGCGATGTTGTCGGCGTAGGGGTTGTTGGCGGGGTCAAAGATGAAGTCTGCGGGCGACGTGGCGTCGTACCACATGGCGACCTTGCCCTGGACCCACAGCGTCTCGCACTCGGTGAAGCCGGAGGAGACGGCACCCGGCTCACCGTAGTTCTTCACCAGGTCGATGTAGAACTTGATGGCATCACTCGTCTCGGGCGAGGTGATCTGGGCGTTCCAGTCGGCGTCGTACCAGCGGCCACCGAAGGTGTTGATGACGGTGCCGAGCGGGGCACCCATCTCGCCCCAGCCGGGCAGACCACGCAGGCAGATGCCGTACTGCTCGTTGGCGGGATCATTGAGCGCCTGCGCGAACGAGGCGACCTCATCCCACGTGGGGTGCTCGGGCATCGTCAGCCCGGCCGCCTCAAAGAGGTCGGTGCGGTAGAAGAGCGCGGAGCTCTCACCGTAGAACGGCGCCGCATAGAGCTGGCCGTCGTAGCTGAGGCCGTCGCGGATCGACTGGAAGAAGTCGGCGCTGTCGTACTCAGGATTGGCATCCAGCGTCGAGCCGACCTCGTCGATCCAGCCGGCCTTGGCCCACAGCGGGACCTCGTACATGCCGACGGTGACCAGATCGAACGTCCCGGCACCGGTCGACACGTCGGTGGTGACCTTGGCCCGGATCTCATTCTCCGGGAGGATGAGCAGGTTGACCTTGATGTTGGGATAGCGGGCGTAGAAGTCCGGCAGCAGGTTCTGCAGCTCCGTCATCTGGGGGTTGCCGACCATGCCGACCGTGATGTCACCCGAGATGCTCTCGTCGGGCACGATCTCGTCCTGCGCGGTCACGACTGCCGGCACCACCAGTGCCGCGCTGAGCGCGAGAGCGATCAGCGAAAGTCCGCGCCGCCGCAGCGACATGTGGGTCATTCGAGTTCCTCCTCCTTGTTTGACGTCGTCGGAGTCACGGCCAAGACGGTTGGTGGCTCGAACGGCGGCAACTTCTGCTTGGTTCGATTGGACGCATGACGCCCGTGGGGGTCAAGTCTCGAGGCAGCCCTCCGTTGCAGTTGATCGAACTCCCGGCGCCAGAGGCGCTTGGTGGCATCCTAATTGGTGTCATGTTGGAAATCAAGGCCAATATGCAGGAAGAACCACATGGCTGTGGCATCTGGTATCTGTGTTCATATTGGAGTAGGGTGTGTGCATGACTAGCGATCCCGGCCGCCGGCGCCGTATCGAACTCTCTGCAGAGACCCTCGGCCGGCTCGATCCGCGCATCCAGATCCCTGCGTACGACCGCGGCGCCCTCGGCGGTGGGATCGTGCACATCGGTGTGGGTGGGTTCCACCGTGCCCACCAGGCGGTATATCTCGACGATCTCTGTGGCACCGGAGTTGCCGATTGGTCCATCACCGGAGCCGGCGTGCTGACCGGCGACGCGGCCATGGCAGCTGCGCTCGAGCCGCAGGACTACCTGTACTCGTTGGTGACGCGCGACAGCCACGCCACGACCGTGCGCGTCATCGGCTCCATCACGGACTACGTCCTGGCTTCGTCCAGCATCGATCCCCTGGTCGCGCGCTTGGCGCAGCCCCGGACCCGGATCGTGTCGCTCACCATCACGGAGGGTGGCTATCCGGTCGACGAGGCCAGCGGAGACTTCCTGACTCCGCCACAGGAGTCCTTGCCGCCGACCTTCGACGCCCTCGCGCGTGCACTCAAGGTCCGGCGCGATGGTGGACTGGGCGGTTTCACCGTCCTGAGCTGCGACAACATCATGGGCAACGGCAACACCGCCCGAACGGCGGTCTTGGGCGTGGCAGCCATGGTCGAGTCTGGCCTGGAGGATTGGATCCGCCAGAACGTCCCATTTCCCAACGGCATGGTCGATCGCATCACGCCGCAGACTGCTGAGGCCGATCGGCAGTTCCTGGCCAGCGAGTACGGGTTGGTCGACCGCTGGCCAGTGGTCGCAGAGCCCTTCATCCAGTGGGTGATCGAGGACGACTTCGCGTATGGCAGACCGCCGTACGAGGACGCCGGTGTACTCCTCACGGGCGATGTCCGGCCGTACGAAACGCTCAAGTTGCGCATCCTCAACGCCGGTCACTCCGCCACGACCTACATGGCGGCACTCGTCGGCCACGTCTACATCCACGAGATCATGGCTGACCCGCTCCTCGCTGAGTTCATGCGGCGCTTCCACGATGACGAAGCGACGCCTTCACTGCCCCCGGTCCCCGGCATCGATGTCGAGGACTACAAGCGGGTGGTCGCGGAGCGCTTCGCCAACCCCGAGGTGCGCGATCAGGTGGCACGGGTCTGCCTGGACGGCACCTCCAAGTTCCCCAAGTTCCTTCTGCCGACCATCGAATCACAGCTGCAGAAGGGCGGCCAGGTGAAGCTCTCCGCACTCGCACTGGCCGGCTGGTGCCAGTACCTCCTGGGCAAGGATGACCAGGGCCGCGATATCGAGCTCTCGGCCGACCCACGGCTCGAAGAGGCGGTCGGGTACGCCCGCGCTTCGGTCGCCGACCCGGCGGCGTTCCTTGGCTTCGTCGATGTCTTCGGTTCGTATCTCCCGGCTGATCCCACGTTCGTGGCGGCGTTCG
This sequence comes from uncultured Chloroflexia bacterium, assembly GCA_963724095.1. Taxonomy (GTDB): domain Bacteria; phylum Chloroflexota; class Limnocylindria; order Limnocylindrales; family CSP1-4; genus JAFMJV01. The sequence goes on along the minus strand of CAVRTH010000019.1, from coordinate 215,704 downwards.
TGGCGGCGCTGTCATCGATCCGCGAGGTGGGCACGCACCGCACCCTCGAGAGGTGGTTGAGCGGAGAAGGCTGATGACGCAGGGTGAGACCAGCCCTGATCGGGAGTTCGGGCGAGCCGGGCCATTGTTCCAGGGTGAGCGACGCGCCCAGATCATGAAGCGCGTCCTGGAGCGTGGGCGTGTCGACGTCGCCGAACTCGCGGCCGACTTCGAGGTCACCAGCGAGACCATCCGGCGGGACCTTACCGAACTGCAGCGAGAGCGGCTGGTGCGACGCGTCCATGGCGGGGCCTTGCCGTGGCGTGGATCCATGCTGGTGCCTCGCCTCGAGGTGCGCGAGGGTCGCAACGTCGAAGAGAAGCGCCGCATCGCCTCGGCCGCGCTGGTGGAAGTGCCCGCTACCGGCTCGCTCATCATCGATTCCGGAAGCACCGCCCTGCACCTGGCTGATGGCCTTGACCGCAAACGGGACTTGACGGTGGTCACCAACCACATACCCATCATCCGCTCGCTCGCGACCACCGAGCGCCCCAACGTGGTCGTGCTCGGCGGGGCACTGCGCCGCAGGACGCTGGCGTTCGTGGATGAGACGGGCGTGGAAACGCTGCGCGACATGACCGTGGACGTTGCCTTCATCGGCTGCGACGGGATGTCGCCGGAGCGAGGCTTCACCACGCCCTATCGCGAAGAGGTCGCCATCAAGCGGGCGATGATGGCGGCGGCCCGCCGGGTGGTGATGATGTTCGACCATTCCAAGGTCGGCAACGAGCAGCTCTTCCGCTTCGCCGACATCGACGAAGTCGACATCATCTACACCGACTCGGGGATGTCCGATGACACCGTCTCCATCCTCGAGGAGCGCGGCCCGGTCGTCGTCCGTGTCTGAAGTGGCCAGCGGCTGGGCGCGTCCGGCCGATGCTCCGTTCCCGGCAGACCTCGAAGCGATCGCGATCGAGGCCGCGAATGAAGGCGCCGCGGTGGTCCGGGCCGCCGCTGGCGATCTCGGAACGATCCGCACCAAGTCCACGCCGACCGACCCCGTGACCTCGCTGGATCTGGCCAGCGAACGCTCCATCCGCGCCGTCCTTGCACGGCGCACCCCGGACGCGACCGTGCTGGGCGAGGAGGATGGTGTCGTCACCGGCTCGTCTGACATCGGCTGGGTCATCGATCCCATCGATGGCACCGTGAACCTCACCTACGACCTGCCGATCATGAGCGTCTCGATCGCGGCGACGCGGGGTGGTCAGGTCGTGGCCGGCGCGGTCGTGGATGTCCTCCAGGGAGACGTCTTCAGTGCCATCCGTGGAGGCGGTGCCCGACGAGTGGGTTCCCCCATCCGGGTGTCCGAGGCGGCAGAGATGGGGCGATCCTGGTCGGCACCGGCTTCGCCTATACAGCCGCAGGGCGCGCCGAGGAGGCAGCCTACCTGCAACGGGTCCTCCCGGCCGCGCGCGATATCCGCTGCTTCGGCTCCGCTGCGCTGAACCTGTGCTGGGTGGCCTGCGGAAGGCTGGACGGCTTCTACCAGCGCAACATGCAGTACTGGGACTACTTCGCGGGTGCGCTGATCGCGTTAGAAGCCGGCGCACGCCTCGAGTGGCCCACTCCTGAGAACGGTCGACTGCTGGTCGCCTCTGGGCCAGCGATCCACGAAGCGCTCCGCGCGCTGGTAGCCTAGTCCAGCATCTCTCCAGGCAGGGCAACTCCCTCCAGGCAGCGTTCGATCATCCTGGTGGCGGCCCCGGGACCCTCGGCTCGCCAGCGCTCCCACAGGCATACCAGGTCCTCGCTGCGCACCGGTTCGGACATCCGCCCCACCGCCACGATCGCTTCCCATCCGGCGAAGGACTGTCTCTCGAGGAGGTCGCGTCGCGCCAGGGATGCCAGGTAGCCGCAATGGAGGCGGTCCAGGAGATCGCTCGTGGCACCAACGAGGTGCGAGGGCTCGAGGCTGTGATCTTGCGCTGGGCGCATCAGCAGCGAGCTGCGCGCAAGGTCCGCCATGGCCTGGCCGCTCGCGGCATCGAACCAGTCGAGGATGACCATCCCGCGCTCGGCCACGACGATGTTGGCCGGATGGATATCGCCGTGACAGAGGGCCTTGTCGTGCTCCATCGTTGCCAGGAGTGCCTGGGCCTCCTGCCGTTCCGCGGCGGACACCTGGACGGCTTCATCGATCTTGCTTCCCAGTCGCCGCGCCAGGTCGGGAAGCCCGCGGATCGAGGTCGCGTGCAGGTCTGACTGGAGTCCCACGAGGGCGTCCACGAGGGAGGGGACTTCCCCGGGCGACGCCTTCATCCGCTCCCACATCGTCGGGCCGGGTACTCGTTCGAACACGACGCCGGGCCGACCGTCGACCTCCACGACGCCATCGATGGCGGGCACCGGCAGACCGGCAGCATGGACGCGCCGCGTGATATCGGCTTCGATCGATGCCCAGTGCCGAGGGATCTCGGGTCGGAGGACTTTGACCACGGTCTGTTCCGTCCAGGCGAAGACGTCCGAGGTGTTGCCGCGGGCGATGAGCTGGTGTCCTCCGGCTCGGTGTTCGGTCATGGTGCGAGTATCGCGCCTCGCTCAGGCCAGTCCGCCAACGTCGACGATCAGGACGGAGCCCGTGACCCAGGCCGAGTCGTCGGAGGCGAAGTAGCGCACGGCCAGGGCGACGTCGGCATTGGCGGCTGCTCGAGGTATACGGCCGCCACCGGATCGACCGACCGCCTCGAGCATGGCTGTCCGCACCTGCGGGATCGAGTTGGGGATGTAGGGATGGACGGTCGGTGGCCGGCGGCTCATCGCGGTTGCCTCGCTGGTGGATGTATGTGGCAGATGTCTGACACAAGCCTAGGCACAACCCGTTCTCGATTACACAGCCTTTACGCCTGCGCTTCCCGTGCCTGACACGCATCCCCGATGCTCTGCTGCATGAACCCCGTCCCCTCCGCCCTGTCGTGACCGCTTGGACGCAGCCCGTCCCGGTCCCGGTGGCCCGGCCGGTTCCGGCGCCCCGCAGCTGGCCCATCCGTCCTGCCGACATCGTCGTCGTGCTCATCGGCGTGGGTCTGTTGGTGGCTGCCATGTGGGTCCGCCACGGCGGGCTTGACCAACTCGGCACGCCCGCCGGCACCGCCGCTGCCATCGGCCAGGTCACCGCGCTGCTGGGGACCTACCTCGCCCTCAGCCAGATCGTACTCATGGCGCGAGTGCCCTGGATCGACCACGTCGTCGGCAGCGACCGGCTCATGGCCTGGCACCGCTGGCTGGGCCGCACCACCATCACCTTGCTCGGGGCGCACCTCGTCTTCACCACCCTCAGCTGGTCGATCGGCTCCGGCGCCGACGTCATCTCCGGGTTCATCGAGATGAACGGCATCTGGGACATCCTGCTTGCCACCGTCGGTCTTGGCCTGCTGCTGATGGTGGCCTTGACTTCCCTCGCTGCCGCCCGACGACGTCTGTCCTACGAGACCTGGTATGGCCTGCACCTCTACGCCTACCTCGGCATCGCGCTCGCGTTCCTCCACGAGATCAGCCTGGGCTCGGACCTCGTCGACGACCCGGTGGCGTCGGCATTCTGGGTCGGCCTCTACGTCGTTACCTTCGGCCTCCTGCTGCGCTACCGGCTCATCGCGCCCATCCTGCTCTCAGCACACCATCGGCTGCGCGTCGAGGCTGTGATCCCCGAGGCTCGTGATGTGGTGTCGGTCTACCTGACCGGCCGCGACCTCGACCGTCTCCCGCTGCGCGCGGGCCAGTTCTTCCACGTCCGCTTCCTGCGGGGTGGCGGCTGGTGGCGCCCGCACCCGTTCTCCATCTCGGCGGCTCCCGATGGCCGCAGCCTGCGCATCACCATCAAGGACCTCGGCGACGACTCGCATCGCATGTTGGCGCTGCCACTGGGCACCCCCGTCTTCGTGGAAGGTCCGTACGGCGCCTTCACCTCCGCGCTCGTGACCAGGCCGCGCGTGGTGCTGCTCGCCGGCGGCGTGGGCATCACGCCATTGCGCGCCATCCTCGAGGAACTCCCACCCGGCCGCGGCCGCACCACGCTGCTTTACCGCGAGGGCGAACCGTCAGAGGTGATCTTCGGTCGCGAGCTTGCCGACATCGCCGCTCACACCGGTGCCGACGTCCGCATCCTCGCGGGCCATCGGGGAACGCCTCGGATGCCGGTCGACCCGCTGGCGCCAGAATCGCTCTCACGTCTGGTGCCCGATATCGCCGCTGCCGACATCCTCATCTGCGGCTCGCGCTCCTTCACCGAGTGCGTCTTGCACAGTCTTGAATGCCTGGGCATCCCGTCCGGGCAGAATCCACGCCGAACGCTTCGGGTACTGACATGCCGACCGAACCTCGAGGATCCATCTCGCATCCCCATCCGCGGCACCATCGCATCGGTGCTCACCGTGGGCGGGCTGGTGCTGCTGCTCTCCTTCCGCACGCCGCAGATGCCCGCCGCCGAGTCGGCACTCGTCATCACCCAAGTGCCCGCAGCCACCGAGAAGCTCATCCCCACGGCTCCGCCCACAGATGCCCCTGCTGCGCTGCCCCAATCAGCCACTCTCGAGCCATCCGAACCACCGACCCAGGCGCCGCTCACAGCGACCAGCGAGCCTGTTCCGGCGACCGCCCGGCTGGTAGGTGCATCGGTGTCCTTCAGGTGGGGAGATGTCCAAGTCGCCGTCACGCTGGAGGGCGATGACATCGTCGATGTCGAGACCCTCTCCATCCCGCTCGGCGATCGCCGCTCGTCGGCGATCAGCCAGTACGTGGAACCGATCCTGCGTGAACAAGCCATCGCCATCGACAGTGCGGACGTGGACGTCATCAGCGGCGCCACCTACACCAGCCAGGCCTATGCCAAGTCACTGCAGTCAGCCCTCGATCAGGCCCAGGCCTGAGTCCGCCGGCCGCTCGCTCGCGCCACGCATCATCCTCGACGGAACCTGACGCCTGCACCGCGACGTGCGACTCTCGCCGTTCGAGGTACTTCGCCTTCGGGATCGCACTAGCTGGAGATGACGAACGTCCCTTCGGCCAGGTCTACCTTCAAAGACGCCTGACCGGTCTCGGCTGTCCAGGTCATGCCCAGGGTCGAAGCGTCGACTTCGACCTCCAGCTCGCCATCGAAGGCCGGGTGTCGTCTGCGGAGCCGCACCAGCTCAAGGAGGCGCCGCACCACCGGTCGCTGCAGCGTCGCTTCGATCTCCCCGATGCTGTAGTCGTGGCGGTTGATGGCCCGTCCCTCACCCGTCCGCGCCACCGCATCGTGCTCGTTCGCACCCGCCAGCAGGCCCACGTAGTAGAGCTGCGGGACTCCGCGCGCGAACAATTGGACGGCGCGCGCTGCCAGGTAGCGAGCGTCGTCTTCACCCAGGGCAGAGTAGTAGGTGCAGTTGAGCTGGTGCACGTCGACGCCACCGCCGGTGTCGCCCAGGATGCGGTTGACGTTGCCACCTTTGGCCAGCACGTCCTCGGCCAGCGCCGTCATCTCCGCCGGCGCGAGGATGCCATCGAGGTCCGGCCGCACGGGGATGCCGTCGTGGCAATCGAGCGTGGTGACCTGGCGATCAGGTGAACCGGCCAGGTGTTCCGCCAGGCGCGTGCCCTCACCACTGGCGAATGCCTGCAGCAGCAGGCCCGGCAGCACGAAGTCGTAGGTCCAGTAGCCGCGTGAACTCAGCTTCCGGTGAGTGGCATAGACGTCGTGCACCTCGGGCAGCACCACGAGTCCGGCTTCGCCGGCCGCGGCCACCAGCCAGTCGAGGACCTCGTACACCTCCGGCTCCACCATGAAACAGCTGGTCGCGGGTTTCTTGACCACGTAGCCCACCGCGTCCAAGCGCACCACCCGCACACCCCGCGAGGCGAAGAAGACGAACCAGCCGCGGATGAGTTCGCGCGTCGCGGGGGAGGCCAGGTCCAGGTCGATCTGCTCTACCCGGTCGCCGAGGCCGAATGTCGTCCAGATGCGCTCGGTCGCGCCGGTGTCCCCGATGGTGATGTCGGAGAAGGGATCGTTGGGCTTGCGCAGGAAGATGCGGGCCACATCCTGCGGCGGCGGATCGACCCTCGGGCCAGATCTTGTCGAGCGTGATGAAGAGGTCGGCGTGGGCCGAGCGGCGGCCGTGCTGCTCGAAGTCGCGGAACTCCGGGCTCTCGCGCGAGAGGTGATTGACCATCAGGTCGAGCATCACGTCATGGTCCCGGGCCAGGTCCTCGATGTCCACCCACTCGCCGAAGGCGGGCTCGATCCGGCAGTAGTCGATGGGCGCGAAGCCACGGTCGCCGGAGGACGGGAACGGCGGCAGGATGTGGACCCCGGCAAACAGGCCGGCCAAGGGACCGCGGAGGAGTCGCGTGATGCGGCCGATGGATCCGCCCAGCGAATTCGGGGTAGGTCAGTAGCTGCGGCCCGCGAAGGGTCGTTTCTCTCATCACGCTATCGGTCCGCAGGCGACCCGAGCGAGTCGACGGCTACTTCCCAGGCGGTCGGCAGGGGAGTACCGGGACGGGACATCAGTCGCAGGAACAGGTCCGAGGCGGACCCCTCGATGCATTCGACCGGTTCGCCCTCGCCGAAGCGCCATGCCCGAGCCAGGTCACTAGCGGCCAGCTCGATGGTCGGGACATCGCCCAGCCGGGGCAGATACAGGTCACTGAACTCGTCGAGCCCGTGGGTCGCCACGATCGGCAGCAGTGGCTCAGGGTCCATCAGCGCGCTCTGTGCGTCCCAGCGATGGACGCCGGTCTCGATGACCATGCGAGGACCCCAGAACCCGAGGCGAGGCTGGGGCACGAGCGTCCAGACATTCGCTTCGCGGTCGGCCGCGCACAGGCCCTCGAGCATGGCCTCGAGTTGCTCGCTGGCCCAGTCGAACGCATCGCGCTCATCCGGCAGCGTCGGGACAGGGATGCGCTCCAGCGGCAGAGTCCGGCAGACCGTAGCCGTTCGTCCGTGGACTTCGGCCACGTGGACCACCAGGTCCAGGAGCGTCCACGTGGGGTACTGCGGCACGACTCGCGTCGGCGCTTGGCGCCCGAATCCGATGATGCGCCGACCTTCGTGCTCGATGGCCGCCAGGTCATCTCCCCAACTCATGTCCCTGAGTCTACGGCGAGCAGCGGTCTCGGCGGGGGTTCAGGCCCCGGCCGGCATCAGCAGCTTGGCCTCGTAGATGCTCCCCGGTGTGACCCACACGAGCGTGTCGTTCTTGCGGATGCCCTTCTTGCTGACCCCGCCTTCGATGGCATACATGCCGCGCACGTCGATCAGCTCCGAGTTCTCCCCGTCCATCGACCACTGGCCGAGTGCGCTCCCATCGGATTTCGCGAGGGCGACGATGCGCGCGTTTGCCGCGTCATACAGGTAGAGCCTGCCGTCGCTGCTGTCGCGACCACTTCCTGTGATCAGTCGGTAGTCGGTGCCACTCGCATCGACAGGCATCCACATCCAGTCCCGCTTGCCGTAGGCGTATCGCCGGAGCTCGCCAGCGGCCAGGGCGTACAGGTCGAAGTCGAGGTAGAGCTGCTCGATGCCATCGACCCAGGTGTCGGCTCGTTCGAGGTAGGGACTGGGCGGCGTGAACGAGCTGCCGTCGAAGCCCTGCTGGTAGCGGATGATCTGGTGGCGGGCGGCGTCGACCGCGTAGAGGCGGTAGTGACCCACCTGTGGATCATAGGCAGCCACCGGGCCACGTTCATCGGGGAGGGCTGGCTCATCCTGCAGGCGCAGCTGTACCAGCGTGCCGTCACCCTTGCGATCTATCGGTCGCCAGGCCCAGGCCAGGCCGGCGTCGTCCACGACGACGACCTCGGATCCGGCCGCCGTGAGCTGCACTGGTCTGCCGACGACGACCTCCGAGCCCTCTGGTCGGACTCCGGGTCTGACGATCCGGGAGGTCTTGCCGCTGCGGGTGTTCACCCGCCATACGGAGCTGGTCGCGCTGTCGATGAAGAAGGCGCCACCCTTCGGACCTGGCACCAGCGTGGTCGGTTGGGTGCCGGTCGCCAGGGCCGCCACCTGACGGCTCTGCATGACTCCTGGCCGACCGAGGCTTGCTGCCGGTGCCAGCAAGTCCAGTGGCCCCCTGCCTGCCTGGCCCAATACGACCAGCAGCCCGCCGACCACGACCAGGGCACCGATCATCAGCGTGGCGAACATGATCGTCGTGGCGCGGAGCCGTGGTGATGGCATCGTGTTCAGTCTGACGCGGCGACCGGACGACGAGTCTCGATGTCCGCGGGCGGCGCGAAGGTTGCGAGAACTTCACCAGTCTGCAGCCCACCCCAGGTCATCGGCCGGCATACCCGAGGCGCGTACCCGACCGGCATGGCCTGATACCGTTGCCCGCCATGAGCGAGGTCAAGCGCTGGGTGGTCCCGATGCGTGGTCGGGAACCGGACGAACCACATCGGGTCGCCACGCCGCTGGAGCTGTTCTTCGACCTCGTCATCGTGGTCGCCATCGCCGTGGCGTCGTCTTCGCTGCATCATGCCATCGCGGACGACCACGTCGTCGATGGCGTCCTCGGCTACACCCTCACCTTCTTCGCCATCTGGTGGGCGTGGATGAGCTTCACCTGGTTCGCGGCGGGCTACGACACCGACGATGTGCCCTATCGCATCGCGGTGTTCGTGCAGATGGCCGGCGCCATCATCATGGCGGCGGGGATCAGCCGCGCCTTCGACCTTGGCGACTGGGGGCTGGTCCTCCTCGGCTACATCGTCATGCGCGTTTCGCTCGTGGTGCAGTGGCTGCGTGCCGCCCGCGACGACCCTTCGCACCGTCGGCAGGACATCCGCTGGGCAGTGGGCATCGCCGTCATGCAGGTGTTCTGGATCGTCGCCTTCTTCGTCGTGCCGAGCGACCTGTTCCCGGTGGCGTTCCTTGTCCTGGTCGCCGGCGAGCTGGCGGTACCCATCGTCGCCACGCGCGACCTGCCGACGCGCTGGCATGCAGACCACATCGCGGAGCGATATGGACTGCTCACCATCATCGTGCTGGGAGAATCGGTGCTGGCGGGCGCGATGGCATTCAGCTCGATCGCCGAGGATGCCTTCTCCGACCTTGAGCTCCTCTTCCTGGCCCTGGGTGCGCTGCTGCTGGTGTTCGCGATGTGGTGGCTGTACTTCGAACGCTCCAGCGATGACCTGCTCACGTCCCGGGGACGTGCCTTCGAGTGGGGCTATGGTCACTACTTCATCTGGATCGCCGCCGCCGCGGTCGGCGCCGGCATCGCGGTGGGAGTCGACGTCCTTACCGATCACGCTCACGTCGACATGACGGTCGCCGGCGCCGCGGTGGCCATCCCGGTCGCGATCTACCTCGCGGGCATCTGGGTGCTTCACGATGTACCGCGGCCGATGTCGAGGCTGCGCATGGTGCTCATCCCGATCGCGGTCGGGCTCGTGCTGCTCACACCATTCACGCCGCAGCCGATCCTCCTGACTGGTGCCGTCGTCGTGGCCCTGCTGGCGGCCAAACTCGCCAGCACTCCACAGTCGGAGCCCCAGCCGGGCATAGACTGAAGGGCGCCGACCGCCACTGACAGGAGCCCGCCATGCCCTTCCAGCCCTTCGTGATGGAACAGATGATGTCCGAGTGGGAGAACGCCGTGGACATCAACTTGTCCGAGAGCGGCGTCCACCCGATGACGCTGGGTGAGCTGCTGGCGATGGATGGGCGCGAGGCCGGCGACCTGGCCGACATCGGCATGTCCTACCCGCAGGCCAACGGCACCGTCGAGTTGCGCGAGACGATCGCGTCGCTGTATCCCGGGGCCAGTGCGGACGACGTGCTCGTCACCGTCGGCGCAGCGGAGGCCAACTACCTCGCCATCCACACGTTCACAGACCCGGGCGACCAGGTCGTCATCGTGCTGCCCAACTACATGCAGGTGTGGGGCGTGGCACAGAATCGCGGCGCCGTGGTCAGGGAGGTCTACCTGGACGTCGACAACGACTGGGCGCTCGACACGGCGGCCCTCGACGCGGTGGTGAGCGCCGATACGAAGATGATCTGTGTCGTCAACCCCAACAACCCCACCGGTCGCATCATGAGCGAGGCGGAGATGGATGCCGTGGTGGCAGCTGCCGAGCGTTCGGGTGCGTGGCTGCTGGCCGACGAGGTCTACCGCGGTGCCGAGCGAGAGCGGGAGGAGGAGACACCCTCGTTCTACGGCCGCTACGACAGGGTGCTCGCGCAGGGCTCGATGAGCAAGGCCTACGGGCTGCCCGGCCTGCGCGTGGGTTGGACCGTGGGCCCGGCGAAGGCCGTCGCAGCGATGTGGCGCCGCCACGAGTACACGACGATCGCGACGACGATGTTGTCCAACCACCTCACCGCCACAGCGCTGTCGCCGAAGGTGCGCCCGCAGGTCCTGGCGCGCACGAGGATGCTGCTGAGGGGCGGTTACGGCCTGCTGGGCGAGTGGCTGAGCGAGCAGGACGGCGTCTTCACCGGCACCCCACCCGACGCCGCCGCCATCACCTTCCTGAAGTACGACCTGCCCATCGGCTCGACCGAATGGATGGAGCGGCTGCGCGACGAACGTAGCGTGCTCATCGTGCCCGGTGACCATTTCGGCCTGGAGCAGCACATCCGCTTGAGCTTCGCGGTGCCCGAGCCGGAGCTGGTCGAGGGCCTGCAGCGCATCCACGAATCGGTGGTCGAGCTGCGCAAGTGATCGATGTCGCGGCTGAGGTCCGAGCGGCCGAAGAGCGGATCCGCCCCCACCTGCTGAGGACGCCGGTCGTGCCGGCGGTCGCACTCACCGCGGAGGTCGGCTCCCCGGTCGTGCTCAAGTGCGAGAACCTGCAGCACACCGGCTCCTTCAAGGCGCGCGGGGCGCTGAGCAAGACGCTCTCGCTGTCTCCCGGCGAACTGGCTCGTGGCATCGTCACGGCATCCACCGGCAACCACGGGGCAGCCGTGGCATATGCGGCGCGGATCGTGGGAGCGGAGGCGCTCGTGGTCGTGCCCGCCGATGCCAACCCCAGCAAGCTCGCCGCGATCGAACGGCTGGGTGGGCGCATCCACGTCCATGGCAGCGACAGCGTCGAGAGCGAGACCGGGGCCCGCGAGCTGGCGCGCGAGCGTGGCATGACCTACATCTCGCCATACAACGACGCCCAGGTCATCGGCGGGCAGGGCACGCTCGGCCTGGAGCTGCTGGACCAGGTGGACTCGCTGGCGGCGGTCTACGTTGCCGTGGGTGGTGGCGGGCTGGCCTCGGGCGTGGCCGGCATCATCAAGTCGATCTCACCATCGACCCGCGTCATCGGCTGCTCACCGCTGGCGTCGGCGGTGATGTACCACTCACTGGCGGCCGGGCGGATCCTGGACATGCCGTCGGATGCCACCTTGAGCGACGGTACCGCCGGCGGCGTCGAGGCCGATGCCATCACCTTCGACATCCTCGCCGATCTGCTCGACGACTTCGTCACCGTGGAGGAATCCGATATCCGCGCGGCATTCCTCGAGCTCATCGAAGTCGAGCACCTGCTGGTCGAGGGTTCAGCCGCCATGGCCTACGCGGCAGCCCGGGTGCACGCCGACTCGGCCACGGGCACCATGGCCGTCATCCTCTGTGGCGGCAACGTGGGCGTGGACAGGCTGCGAGAGATCATCCGCGGATGAGGATCGATCGAGCGGGCGCATATCGAGGCGGCCCTGGCCGATCTCGACCTGCTGCCGCTGATCGAGGGGGCCTTTCGCGACTACTCAGCCGGGCGCGCCATCGTGCCGCCCGTGGGCGAGCTGTTGCTGCAGGCGGGCGAGGTCCACATCAAGTACGGCGCCATCCGTGGCGGCGAACACTACGTCATCAAGATCGCATCCGGCTTCTACGGCAATGCCGCGCTGGGGCTTCCGTCGAGCAACGGCTTGATGCTGGTATTCCGTGCCGATACCGGTGAGCCGGAGGCGCTGTTGCTTGACGGGGGCCACCTGACCGATGTGCGTACGGCCGTCGCCGGGGCCATCGGAGCCAAGGCGCTGGCGAGGTCGGACGTGGCGCGGATCGGAGTGCTGGGCTCCGGCGTCCAGGCGCGGTTGCAGCTGCAGCAGCTGGCTCCGCTGTTCGAGACCCGCTCAGTGCTGGTGTGGGGCCGCGATCCGGTGCGCCTGCAGCGCTATGGCAGCGACATGGCCGCTGCCGGCTTTGTGGTGGAGGTGGCTCCGACGCCCGCGCATGTGGCGGCCGCCTGCGACCTCGTCGTCACGACAACGCCTTCGACCGAGCCGCTGCTGCATGCCGCCGACATCCGACCCGGCACGCACATCACTGCCATCGGCTCCGACACGACCGAGAAGCAGGAGCTGGCCCCAGACGTGCTGGCCAAGGCGGACGTGGTGGTTGCCGACAGCCTGGAGCAGTGCCGTACCCGGGGCGAGATCGCCCGGGCCGTGGCTGCCGGAGCCATCGCGCTTGACAAGGCCATCGAACTGGGGGCGCTCCTGGCAGGGGAGGCGACCGGGCGGACCTCCCCCGATCAGATCACCGTCTTCGACTCCACCGGCGTGGCCGTGCAGGACATCGCCATCGCCACCGCCGTCGCGGACATCGCCAGCAGCTAGGAGATCAGCCTCTGCAGTGGGTTCTCACGGGAGCAAGAGCAGCCGTGCGTGTACCGATCATCCGCCGCCGCGGTGTCTCCCGAGGGTCTCTGCGATACGGGCAGCGATCGCTTCGGGCACCACGCTATCGGCGTCCCGAAGCTCACCCAGGGTCGCGCGTAGCCCGACCAGGCTGGCGTACAGTGGCGGGCAGGTGGGGCAGCCAGCCAGGTGTTCTTCCACCGCGCGGCGCCCATCGGCAGCGAGCTCATCGTCGAGATAAGCGGAGATGCGGCTTCGAGCCTTCCAGCAACGCATCGGCTGGGCGAGGCTGGCGGCCCGCTTGGGGTCGTTGTCTGCGAGTGCGCTCACGAGCATCATCCTTCCTCTGCGGAGGCGCTGTTTGGCGGCGGGCAGGCTGATGCCCATGGCATCTGCGATCGAGTGTGCGGTCATGCCGGCCGCATCGTGCATCACCACGACAGTGCGATATCCGGCCGGCAGGCGGGCCAGCGCGTCCTCCAGGTCCTCGCGCTGCTCAGCCCGAGCCAGCACCTGCTCCGGGTCAACGGTGTAGTCGTCGTCGCGCCAGCGTTCCTCGACGTCACCCACGCTGACCTCATCGCGACGGGCACGAGAACGGTCGATGACGAGGTTGACGAGGATGCGGTTGAGCCACGGGCCGATGGGTGCCCCGTCTCGCAACTGGCGCTGCCTGGCCCAGGCGCGAAGCGCTGACTCCTGGGCCAGGTCCTCTGCGCGTCCCGGGTCTCGAGCCAGTCGGAGGGCCAGGCGTGTGAGGCGCGGCAGTTCGCCGGCCAGGCGCGCCCCGAAGTCAGCGTCTGTGTGAGAACACCGGTCAGCGGGGCTGCCTGGTTTGCCGTCGGAGGTCTCGGGACCGCTCTTCATCGCTCGGAAGCTGGTGCCTAGCGAGCGCAGGCGCGAACCGCGGAGCCACGCAGTGGGCCGCCGAAGAGGGCGCTGAAGACGCAGACGTCGAGCGCACCTGCCAGCAAGGGCACCAAACCGATCGCGGCCACGATCCAGTCCGGCCAGGCCGCCCAGCGCGAAGAGCCCGCCGCCGACGAGCACGAGGCCGGCGACGATGCGGATGATCCGGCCCAACGGGGAGTTCAGGGATTGGGCGAGCCAGCTGGCAGCAAACCAGTTGGGCTTCTCGGTGGTCTTCTCTGTCATGTCGTGGCTCCTTTGATCGCTATGGGATGAGGGTGGCCGCCGGTGGTTACCGCGGTCGGCTGCTCTGTATGACGAGTGCGACGGTCGGATGGATACATCGGGACCGGAAATGGCGTCGAGGTGCTGGGGCCTCGCCGACGGCGGCGTGTCGGGCTACTCTGTCGCCCAGAGCGCGTCGATCGACAGGTAGCGCTCACCGCTGTCGTAGGCGAAGGTCAGCACGCGCGAGCCATCGGGCATCTGTGGACGGAGCTGTGCGATGGCCGCCAGCGAGGCGCCCGACGAGATACCGATGAGCATGCCCTCCTCGCGGGCCGAGTGCCGGGCGTAGGCCATCGCGTCCTCCGGCGCGACCTGGATGACGCCGTCGAAGAGCTCGGGCCGGGTCACCTCCGGGATGAAGCCTGCGCCGATGCCCTGGATGGGGTGCGGGCCGGGGCTCCCGCCCGAGAGGACCGGCGAGAGGGTGGGCTCGACGGCGTAGACCTTGAGGCCCGGCCAGCGCGGCTTCAGCGCCTCCGCACAGCCGGTGATGTGGCCTCCGGTGCCGACGCCGGTGACGATGTAGTCGAGGCCGTCGGGGAAGTCACGCGCGATCTCCTCGGCCGTCGTGCGCCGATGGATCGCTGGGTTGGCGGGGTTGGTGAACTGCGAAGGGATCCATGACCCTGAGATCTCCGTCGAGATCTCCTCCGCCCGGGCGATGGCGCCCTTCATGCCCAGTTCACGCGGGGTCAGATCCAGCTCCGCCCCGTAGGCCGTCATCAACTTGCGGCGTTCGATGGAGAACGAGTCGGGCATCACCAGGATGAGTCGGTAGCCCTTCACCGCGCACACCAGCGCCAGGCCGATGCCGGTATTGCCCGACGTGGGCTCGATGACGACCGAGCCGGGCTTGAGCACCCCTCGTACCTCGGCGTCCTCGACCATCGACAGCGCGATGCGGTCCTTGATGCTGCCGCCCGGGTTCGCCCGCTCCTGCTTGGACCAGACCTCGATGGCATCGTCGAAGAGCCTGTTGAGGCGGACGTGGGGCGTATCACCGATGGCGGTGAGGACGGAGTCGTAGCGCATGGATGCTCTCCTGTTCAGATGACGAAGTCGGCGTCGTCGAAGCCACTGTCGGCGCGTCTGACGCGGTAGCCGCTGGTTTGGTACACGATCGATCCCGGACGGGACGCTGCTGGTGAGGAAGACGTTGCCGCCGACGATGCTGTCGGCGCCGATGGTGGTGTCGCCGCCGAGGACGGTGGCGTTGGCGTAGATGACCACCCGGTCGCCGATGGTGGGGTGACGCTTGGTGCCTGCCGCGGCCTTCGAGACGGACAGCGCCCCGAGCGTGACGCCCTGGTACAGCTTGACGTCATCGCCGATCACGGCCGTCTCGCCGATGACCACGCCGGTACCGTGGTCGATGCACAGCGATCGGCCGATGGTGGCGCCAGGATGGATGTCGATACCGGAGCGGGAGTGGGCCAACTCGGCCATCAGTCGCGGCACGATCGGAACGTGGAGCAGGCAGACGGCGTGCGCCAAACGGTGCGTGGCCATGGCAAGGAACCCCGGATAGGCGCCGATGACCTCGTCGAGTGACTCGGCAGCGGGATCACCCGCAAGGATCGCCCGGGCGTCCCCAAGGCTTCTCTCGTGGACGTCTGGGAGTGCCGCCAGCAGCGCCTCCACCAGGTCCTGGTCCGGCTCCTCCAGCAGGGGTCGCGCGACACGATCGAACATGTGGCAGGCCTCCACGAGCCGGCCGGCGAGGTCTGCCTCGTCGGCCGCCGGTTCGACCGCGAGTTGCGGGAACAGCCCGCCCATCAGCGCGTCCAAGAGCCTCGCGACGTCACGCTTGAGGGGGAATGACTGACCGCTGGCTAGAACCCGGGCGGCCAGCGACTCGCCCGCGGTACGTCGTCTCGTCGGTGTCGTGTCGTCCATGCCCATGCTCCCAATGCTGATCGTCACCTCCGAACCTAGAGCAGTCGCAGGCAGACGTCCAATCGAATGACCCGGCGTGGGTGATCGACAGAGACGATCACTTGCTGTCGGTTGCCACAGGCGCTTGCGGGGAGGGGTCCGCATGGCTCATCGATTCGAGGACACGCGGCCGCTGCCAGGGAGCGTTCTGAGACTCAGTATCATCCGAGACGACCAAGCCCATCCCTCGATCGGGAGTCGAACCTTGACTGAGATTGCCCCCACCATCCTCATCGTCGGCGGCGTTGCCGGTGGTGCTTCTGCCGCTGCCCGCGCCCGCCGCATGAACGAGTACGCTCGAATCATCATCTTCGAGCGTGACTCCTATGTCTCCTTCGCCAACTGCGGCTTGCCCTACTACCTGGGCGGGGAGATCCAGGACCGCGACAAGCTGCTCATCGCCAAACCGTCGTTGTTCAAGCGACGCTTCGAGATCGAGGTTCGCACGCGCCAGGAAGTGGTGGGGATCGACCGTGCGGCCAAGTCGATCACCATCAAGGATCTCGATGCCAGCCGAACCTATAGCGAGGCGTACGACAAGCTCATCCTCGCGCCCGGCGCCGACCCGCTCGTGCCGCCCATCCCGGGCGCAGGGGCAGAGGGTGTCTTCACCCTGCGCAACCTGGAGGACACCGACCGCATCGCCGAGGCCATGCCCGATGCGCGCCAGGCGGTCGTCATCGGTGGTGGCTACGTCGGATTGGAGACGGCCGAGCAGTTCCGCCGCAAGGGCCTCGAGGTGGCCCTGGTCGAGATGCAGCCACAGGTCATGCCCTTCCTCGATCGCGAGATGGTCGAGCCGCTGCACCGTCAGCTGGAGTACAACGGCGTGCGACTGGAGCTGGGCAATGGCATCGCCTCCATCGAGGAGCGTGGTGGCCGGGCGGTGGCCGCGGTGCTGTCCGACGGCACGCGCCTGCCGGCAGACCTCATCCTCCTCGGCGTGGGCGTCCGCCCCAACGTCAAGCTGGCTGAGGATGCCGGCCTTGTGCTCGGGGCCGGGCGCGGCATCGCCACCGACGATTTCATGCGCACCAACGACCCTGACATCTACGCGGTCGGAGATGCGGCCGAGTATACCTTCGGCAGTACCGGCACCAAGATGCGTGTCCCCCTCGCCGGCCCGGCCAACCGCACCGGTCGCCTGGCCGGCGAGCATGCGGCCAGCGGTACGTCTCGACCCGCACCGGCCACCTGGGGCACGTCGATCGTGCGGGTCTTCGGCACCACTGCCGGCATCAGCGGCCTCTCGCTGCGTGCTGCCCTCGCCGCAGGCTTCGACGCCACCGCCGTCCACGTCATCGCCAACCACCACGCCGGCTACTACCCCGGTGCGCAGGCGATGGCCCTGAAGCTCGTCTTCGAGGAGGGCAGCGGCAAGGTCCTCGGCGTGCAGGTGTGTGGCGGCGACGGCGTCGACAAGCGCCTTGACATCATCGCCACGCTGACGCATTTCGGCGGCACCGTCCATGACCTTGCCGCGCTCGACCTGGCCTACGCGCCGCCGTTCGGCTCGGCCAAGGATCCACTGCACATGGCCGCGTTCGCAGCCGAGAACCACCTCGATGGCCTGGCGCGCGTGGTGCAGCCGGACATCGACCTGTGCCCGTACCAGACCGTCGACGTGCGCGAGCCCTACGAGGTGGCAGCGCTGCCGTTGGCTGATTGCGACGACATCATCAACATCCCGCTCGACCAGCTGCGCGATCGGTTGGGTGAGCTCGACCCGTCGATGCCGACGGTCGTGGCCTGTCGCTCGGGGCTTCGCTCGTACCTGGGGACGCGCATCCTCGCGCAGCACGGTTTCAAGGAGGTCTACAATCTGTCGGGCGCCACGGCCATGCGCGAATTCGCGCTCAACCGGAGGCTGCCGGCCTCGCGCATGGCCACACCCACCGGTGTGCCCGCGCCGGACGCGATCATGATCGACTGAGGGCGACCGATCGGGACGCCCTACGATGGCGGCATGAGCGACAGGCAAGCCCACGTGATCGCCGTCATCCCCGCCTACCAGGCTGCGGCAACGCTGGATCCGGTCGTGCGCCTGACGGCCGAGCACCTGCCGGTCCTGGTGGTCGACGACGGCTCTGCCGACGACACCGCTGCGGTGGCTGAGACGGCCGGCGCCGAGGTCCTGCGACAGAGCCCCAACCGGGGCAAGGGCGCGGCGCTGCGGCGTGGCTTTCGGCATGCCCTCGATGGGGGAGCGCAGGCGGTCCTGACGCTTGATGCCGACGGTCAGCACGATCCTGCCTGCGTCCCTGACTTCCTGGGGGCGTGGCGCTCGGGCGGCGCGCCGCTGATCATCGGTCGCCGCGACTTCAGCCAGATGCCATGGTCGCGGCGCCTGGCCAACGACCTTGGGACACGGGTGTTCAGCTGGGCTGTCGGTCGTCACATCGATGACAACCAGTCGGGCTACCGCCTCATCGCCCAGCCGCTCCTGTCACACCTGCTCGAGAGCCGGGAGGCCGGGTTCGAGTTCGAGGTGGAGATCGATCACCGACGCCATCCGCGCCGGCCTGGATATCGAGTGGGTGCCCATCCCCACCATCTATGAAGACGCCGGCAGCCACATCCGTCCTGGCGTGCACGTCAGCAACTTCCTGCGCGTGACCCGAGCGGCACGACGCACGGTGGGATTCCGCTTGACCTCGGCTGAGGATGTGCGAGTGTGAGCAACGACCGATGACCGCCTCACGCACGAGGCGCGGACCCGCGGATGGGCACGCGCGAGTTCATCGTGCTCATCTCGATGTTGATGGCACTCACGGCGCTGTCGATCGACATGATGCTGCCGGCGTTCGGTGAGATGCGATCGAGCTTCGGGCTCGCTCCCGACTCGACCGCCATCGCACCGGTCATCACGGTGTTCCTCATCGGATTCGGTGCAGGTCAGCTGTTCTGGGGTCCGCTGTCGGATGCGCTCGGGCGCAAACCCGTCCTCTGGATCGGGCTCGTGATCTACTCGCCCTGGCCGCGCTGGGGGCCGCGCTGGCTCCGTCACTGTCTGCCCTGCTGCTGCTGCGATTCGTGGCCGGTTTCGGGGCGGCAGCCATCCGCATCATGACCCAGGGGACCATCCGTGATCGCTACCGCGGGGACCAGATGGCGAAGGTGCTCTCGTACATCATGGCCGTGTTCCTGCTGGTTCCGATGGTCGCGCCATCCCTTGGGACGGCGGTACTGGCGGTGGGCGACTGGCGCTGGATCTTCGCCTTCTTCGTGGGCGCCGCCGCGCTGGTGGGCATCTGGTCCACGCGTCTGCCAGAGACGCTGCCCGCGGAACGGCGACTGGCGCCAAGACCCTCTCGCCTGCTGGCCGCCGCGCGGGTCGTGGTCAGCAGCCGCTTCGCCATGGGTTTCACCATCGCCCAGATGGCGGTCTTCGGGTTCTTCGCCTCGTACCTCGCCTCGACCGAGCTGATCATCGAAGATGTCTTCGGCCTGGGGGCCTGGTTCCCCATCGTCTTCGGCGGGGCGTCGCTGTTGCTGGGAGCGGCGATGCTCTTCAACCCGCGCCTGATCGATCGCTTCGGACTGCGCCGCATGGTCCGCTTCTCACTGACCGGGTACCTCGGCGCCACGACGCTGTTCGCCGTCATCGCACTGGCCAGCGGCGGCCGGCCGCCGTTCTGGCTGTACCTCGTCGGCGTCTTGCCGATCCTGGTGGCGCACTCGTTCGTGATGCCCAACGTGAACTCCGCGGCGATGATGCCGATGGGCCACGTGGCCGGTACGGCGGCGGCGATCATCGGCGCCATCGCCACGCTCGGCGGCGCCTCCATCGGGGCCATCATCGACGCGGCCTACGACGGGACGGTCACGCCGTTCGCGTTGGCGGGGGTGCTCGTGTGTATCGTGGCGTTCGGCTTCTCCCGCTGGTCTGACGCGGCCTGGGAGCGATCGGCCGACCGCGAGTTGTTGCCGGCCGGGGCACGTGCCGAAGCTGGAGCCGCGGCCCCGGTCGAGATCGCCTGAGGGCCCTGCCGTTCGCGACAGCGCAAGAGCGGCGGCATTGACGCACAGGCCGCGGGCATGCTACGTTCTCGTGAGAATCTTCTCAGGAGCGAGAGAATTCTCACATATGGCGACGGCATCAAGGCATGGCTGACTATCTGCTGGGGGCCGATTACGGCACCGGCGGGGCAAAGGTGGCGCTCATCGACTCCGCCGGCGAGCAGCTCGGCTACGCCTATGAGGAGTACCCCATCTACACCGACCACGCCGGGTGGTCCGAGCACGACGCGCCGCGCTACTGGGATGCCTTCTGTCGCATGACCCGCAAGGTCCTCGCCGAGACGGGCGTGGACCCGGCCGAGATCCGGGGAGTGGCCACCTCCTCCGCTCTCCCCTCGGTCGTCCTGGTCGATCGGAGCGGCAGGCCGCTGCCTCGCGCCTACAACCTCATGGACCGTCGTGCCACCGCAGAGGTGGCCTGGGTCAGCGAGCACATCGGAGCGGAGCGCATCTTCGGAATCACCGCCAACCGCCTCGAGGACCATCCGGCACTGATCAACGTGCTCTGGGAGCGCAACCATCATCCCGACCGCTACCGGACCATCGCCAAGGTCCTGACCATCGACGGCTTCATCAACTTCAAGCTGACCGGCACCACGACCGCGCACTACTCCGCCGCGCCGTTCTACGGCGTCTACGACATCCTCGAACGGCGCTTCGATACCGACCTGCTCGAGGCCATGGGCGTGGACCCCGCACTCATGCCTGACCTGTGCCGCTGCGAGGACGTCATCGGTGAGGTCACCTCCGCGGCCGCGCGCGAGAGCGGCCTGGCGGCGGGGACCCCCGTGGCCGGTGGCCAGGTCGACTGCAATGCCGGCTGGATGCAGGGCGGTGCCATCGATCCCGGCGACATCCAGATGAACCTGGGTACGGCCGGCAACTTCGGCATCATCCATCGCTCGCGCGAGTTCCTCTTCAGCCGATCGGGCGCAGCCTCGATCAACTTCCCCTACACGGTGGACTCGGAGAACACCTACATCACGGTCCCCACCACCACCACTGGCGGGGGCACGTTGCGCTACCTGCGCGACCAGTTCTCCGCACTGGAGGTGGAGCGTGAGCAGGCCGGTGGGCCTGATGTCTACGACGTGCTGAACCAGCAGGCAGCATCCGTCCCACGCGGTGCCGAGGGTCTGCTGTTCCTGCCGTACCTGATGGGGGAGCGAACGCCCATCTGGGACGTCAACGCCCGCGGCGTGCTCTTCGGCCTGTCGCTCAATCACACCAAGGGCCATGTCGTGCGCGCGGCCATGGAGGGAGTCGCCTTCGCGCTCTATCACTCCTTCGAGACACTCGGTGCGGCCGGTCTCTCCGTCAACTACCCGCTGGTGCTCAACGAGGGCGGCGCCAAGTCGACCTTGTGGCGGCGCATCATCACCGACGTCTTCGATGTCGGCACGGTCCTGCTCGAGCGGCGCACCGGCGCACCCTATGGTGATGCCATCCTGGCTGGGGTCGCGACCGGCATCTTCGGGGACTTCAGCGTGGCCCGTGGTTGGGCCAGCACCATCGAACCCATGGAGCCTGACGCCCGGGCCCATGCCGACTACATGGAACGGTTCGCGCTCTTCAAGCAGGTCTACCAGGACCTCAAGGGAGACTTCGTCGAGCTCGCCCGCATCCGCTCGCGCTAGCGCGACAGACAGGAGCCACACATGGAGCTGGTCAGCAAGCTCAGGCAGCGGGTCGCGGCAGACGACCCCATTCGCATCGGTATCGTCGGCTGCGGGCAGATGGGGTCCGGCCTGGCCCACGCCATCAACAACATCGAAGGCATGCGCGTGGCGGCCATCGCGGACATCGACGTGCAGCGGGCTGTCGCCACCTTCGGGGAGATGGGTCGAGACGCCGCGGACATCAGCCTGGCCGAGGACGTGAGCGCTGCCGAAGATGGCATCCGCTCGGGTGCCGCCGTGGTCACGCCCGATGCACTGGCGATGCCACAGCTCGAGGGCCTCGAGGCCATCGTGGAGGTCACCGGCGTGCCCGACGTGGGCGCGCGTGTGGCACACGACGCGATCATGAACCGCAAGCCGGTGGTGATGATGAACGTCGAAACGGACATCACCATCGGTGTCTACCTCGACCGGCTGGCGCGCAAGATGGGTTCGGTGTACACGGTGGCCTCCGGAGATGAGCCGGGTGTGCTCAAGATGCTCCACGAGCAGGCGATCCTGATGGGCTTCGAGGTCATCACGCTGGGCAAGGGAAAGAACAACGTCATCGACCTCGCTGCCACGCCGGAGGCCTGCGTCGCCGAGGCTGCCAGCAAGGGCATGAACCCCAAGATGCTCTCGGCCTTCAAGGACGGCACCAAGACGATGGTCGAGATGGCGGCGGTGTCCAATGCCACGGGCCTGCTGCCCGACGTACCCGGCATGCATGGCCCCAAGGTCGAGGTCGACGAACTGGTCACCACCTTCATCCCTGGAGCTGATGGCGGGATCCTGTCGAAGGCCGGCTGCGTGGACTACTCCACCGGCGCCATCGCGCCCGGGGTGTTCGCCGTCGTGCGCTCGTATGACAAGCGCATCCGCAAGGAGATGAAATTCATCACCCATGCCGATGGTCCCTACTACCTGCACCTGCGGCCATACCACCTGTGCGACCTGGAGACGCCGCAATCGGTAGCGGAGGCGGTGTTGCTGGGCGAGGTCACCGTCGCGGCCGAAGAGATGCACGCGGAGGTCGTCTGTACGGCCAAGCGCGACATCGCGCCGGGGGCTCGCCTCGAGGGCATCGGCGGGCCTGACTGGTACGGCAAGATCATGACCTATCCGGAGGCACGGGCAGTCCGGGCGGTGCCCATCGGCATCGGTGCTGGGGCAGTCGCGAAACGGGCCATCAGTGCCGGCGCGACCATCACCGAAGATGACGTGACCGTGGACGAGACGACGTTCGTGGCGCGATTGCGACGCCTGCAGGACGCCCTCTACGGGTAGGGGAGAGAGATGAGCCGGAAGAAGCCCCTGCCGTTCCTTGAGAACGGCATCGCCCAGGTCGCCTTCGTGGTGGAGGACCTCGACCGAACGGTGGAGATGTATCACCGCATGTTCGGCATCGGGCCTTGGCATTTCTACACCTACGGCAAGCCGCTGGTGAAGAAGATGTCCTACCACGGGAGGCCATGCGAGTACAAGATGCGGGTGGCGCTGTCGTACTTCGGGCCCATGCGCGTCGAGTTCATCGAGATCCTGGAGGGGCCCACGGTCTACGCCGACTTCGTCGCGGAGCATGGCTTCGGCGTGCAGCACTTGGGGGTGCTGGTCGAAGACATGGAGGTGGCGCTGGCCCAGGCGGAGGCAGCCGGCTTCACGATGATCATGGACGGATCCGGTTTCGGTCCCGACGGGGATGGTCACTATGCCTACCTCGACACGGAAAAGGAATACGGCGTCACCTACGAGCTCATCCAGCGTCCGGCACGCCGCCAGCCACCCGAGAAGATCTACCCGCCGGAGGGCTGAGGTCGCCCCGCAGTGCCGCATGGTGCCCCTGGATCCGCTTGCATGAATGGTTGACTCCCCCGCGCCGTCCATGCTACCGTCCTTGAGAATATTCTCAGCAGTGGGAATTCTCTCAGCGTGATGGCTACCAAACCTTCCAATGAGGAGCTGCGCTTGCTGGTGAAGGTCAGCCGGTTCTACTACGAAGACGGCCTGAACCAGGACGCCATCACGGCGCGCCTGGGGCTTTCGCGTTCGAAGGTGTCGCGGCTGATGGCACAGGCGCGCGAGACGGGCGTCGTCCAGATCAACGTGGTCGCGCCGGAGGATCTATTCCTTGACCTGGAGAGTGGTCTGGAGGACCGCTTCGGGCTGCAGGAGGCGCTCGTGGTCGAAGCCCAACCGGGTGACTCACAAGCCCAGGTGAGTCGGGCCGTCGGGGGCGCTGCTGCCGGTTACCTGCTGCGGGCGATGTCATCACGCAGCACCATCGGCATGTGCTGGGGCGACACGTTGAGGCACATGGCCGCCGCCCTGACGCCCCAGCGCTTCCCCAACGCCCAGGTCGTGCAGGTCATCGGAGGCCTCGGCCAGCCGGACTCAGAGGTGCATGCCACCGAGCTATGCCGCAGCGTGTCGCGCTCCCTCAGCTGCCGGCTGACGCTGCTGCCGGTGCCGGGCATCGTGGCCGACCAGCGCACCCGGGAGGTGCTGCTCTCCGATGTTCACGTGCAGCGCGCCGTGGAGGCCTTCGACGACCTCGATATCGCGTTCGTCGGCATCGGCGCACCCACGCTCGGCTCGGTGACGATGCGTGACGGCTCCATCATCAGCCGTGCCGAGCTGGACGGCCTGCTGCGCAAGGGCGCGGTCGGCGATATCGCGCTGCGCTACTACGACGTCAATGGCGAATGCATCGAGTCGGAGATCAACCAGCGCATCATCGGCATGACCTTGGAGCAGATCAAGCAGGTGCCCAAGATCGTAGGCGTCTCGGGCGGGCCAGAGAAACAGGCCGCCATCCGGGCCGCCCTCCGCGGCCATCTCATCAACGTGCTCATCACGGACTCGGTGACCGCGGAGACGCTGCTGGAGAGTGCCGATGGATGACCAGCAGATCCGAACCCTCGGCGCTCGGGTCATCCGGGACGAGGCTGCCGCGGCCGCGACCCTTGCCGACCAGCTGCCCGAGACCTTCGCCGCAGCCGTCCGACTGCTGCTGGACTGCCGCGGCCATGTGCTCGTCTCGGGTGCCGGCACCTCCCATGCGGTCGCACTCCGATTCGCCCACCTGCTCTCGTGCGTGGGTACTCCGGCGCTCTTTCTTCATCCCGGGGACAGTCAGCACGGCGCAGCCGGTGCGGTGACCCAGCAGGATGCCTGGATCGGCCTTTCCAAGGGTGGCGAAACGGCCGAGGTCATCTTCCTCGCCGGGTTCGCCAGGAAGCGCGGCGCCAAGGTCGTAGCGATCACCGAGAGGCCTGCCTCCACCCTGGGGCAGCTGGCCGACGTGGTCCTGCATGTCACCGCGCCCGACGGCATCGATCCCTTCGGCATGGTCGCGACCGGCAGCTCCCTCTTCAATTCCGCCCTCTGTGACGCCATCTGCGTGGCGCTCCTGGAGCTGCGCGGCTATTCCGTCGAGGACTTCGGCGAGACCCATCCGGGCGGTGCCGTCGGACACAAGATCAGGGGGGACCAGAGCAAGTGAAAGCCGCCCGCCTCACTCGCCCGGAGACTATCGAGCTCGTCGACATCCCCGTCCCGCAGTGCCCACAAGACGGCGTCCTCCTCGCCGTCAGGGCCTGTGGGGTGTGTGGTTCGGACCTGCGCCGCTGGCGTGAAGGCCCGTCCGCCGGCCCCCTCACCGTGCCCGGTCACGAGTTCGCGGGCGAGATCGTCGAAGTCGGCTCGGACGTCATCGGCTACGCCGTGGGCGACCACCTTGCCGTCGCCCCAGATGTCCACTGTCTCCGTTGCTGGTACTGCAGCGTCGGTCTGTACAACCTGTGTGACGACATGACCATGATCGGCATCACGCCGGGCTTCGACGGCGGACTTGCCGAGTACTGCGTCCTGCCGGCACAGGCGCTGGCGGGTGGCACCATCCACAAGATGCCGGCCTCGCTGAGCTACCGCCAGGGGGCCTTGGGCGAGCCGCTCAGCTCCGTGCAGGCTTGCCACGCGGACATCGGTACCAGCCTGGGTGACACCGTGCTGGTCATGGGCGCCGGACCCATCGGTTGCCTGCACACCGCCATCGCTCACCTGCGCGGCGCCCGGGTGATCCTGTCTGAGCCCAACGCGTTGCGCCGAGCGATGGCCCAGCCGTTCGCGCCGGAACTGGTCCTCGATCCCATGGCCCAGGACGTGGTGGCCGAGGTCAAGGCCTTCAGCAACGGTCTCGGCGCCGACAGCGCCATCTGTGCCAACCCCGTCGCCGCTACCCACCAGCAGGCGGTCGCGGCGGTACGCAAGCGAGGCAATGTCGTGCTCTTCGGCGGCCTGCCCAAGGCGAACCCGCTGACCGAGCTCGATGCCAACCGCATCCACTACGACGAGATCCGGGTCATCGGCTCGTTCAGCTACCACCCTGACTACCACGGTCGCGCGCTGCAGCTGCTCGAACGCGGCCAGATCGACCCCGACGCGATCATCACCCACACGTTCGTCCTCGACGAGATCGATGAGGTCTTCCGGACCGTCGCTGCCGGCGAGGCCCTCAAGGTCATGGTCGAGATCGGCCAGGAAGGACAGGCCCAGTCATGATCGGGCTCAACACCGAGCTGCAGCAGCGGGAGGCCGCAGGCTCGCCCGTTCGCATCGGCCTCATCGGGGCCGGGCAGATGGGTACCGACGTGGTCGCCACCACGCACGAGATGCAGGGCGTGCGAGTCGTCGTCACCGCCGATATCGACATCGAGCGTGCCCGTGACGCCTATCGCATCGGCCTGGTGGAAGGTGAGGTGGTGGTCGCCGAGTCGGCGGCCCAGGCCGATGCGGCCGTGGGGGCCGGGAAGCTCGTGGCCGCGGCCGACTACCGCATCGTCACCGACATGCGCTCCGTCGACGTGATGCTGGAGTCCACCGGCGTGCCCGAGATCGGCGCGCGGGCCGCGCTCCGCAGCGCACGCAACGGCCAGGACCTGGCCATGATGAACGTGGAGACCGACATCACCGTCGGGCCCATCCTCCACTGGTACGCGCAGCAGAAGGGCGTGCTCTACGCGCTCGCCGCTGGCGACGAGCCGGCCGCCTGCAAGGAGCTCTACGACCTCGCCACGTCGATGGGCTTCACCATCGTGGCTGCGGGCAAGGGCAAGAACAACCCGCTCGATCGCCACTCCACGCCGATGGACCCGGCCGTGCAGAAGGAGGCCGCTCGTCGGGGCCTCTCGCCCAACATGCTGGTGGAGTTCGTGGACGGCTCCAAGACGATGATCGAGATGGCCGCCACCTCCAACGCCACCGGCCTGGTCCCCGATATCCGTGGCATGCACGGCCCCGACACGGACCGCGATCACCTCACTGACGCCTTCCGGCTCAAGGAGGACGGTGGCGTGCTCAGCCAGATGGGTGTCGTCGACTACGGCATCGGCAAGGTCGCTCCCGGGGTCTTCGTCATCGTCCACACCGATCATCCGCGCCTGCGCGAGGCGATGGTGTTGCGCGACATGGGTGACGGCCCCTACTACACGCTGTTCCGTCCCTTCCACCTCTGCAGCATCGAGGTCCCGCTGACCTGCGCCATGCTGGCCATCCGTCGCCGGTCGAACATGGTGCCGCTCGACCGGCTGACCTCCGAGGTCTTCGCCGTGGCCAAGCGCGACCTGGCGCCAGGGGACACGCTCGACGCCATCGGCGGCACGGCCTACTACAGCCTCATCGACACCTACCAGACGGCCGCTGCCGAGAAGCTCCTGCCCATCGGCCTGGCCAACGGCGCGAAGGTCGTCCGTCCCGTGGCGATGGACACGCCCATCACGGCAGCGGACGTCGAGATCAAGCCATCCACCGTCTACCGCCTGCGACAGCTGCAGGACCAGTGGTCGCAGGGAGCGATCGCTGATGCCGAGCTGCTCGCGGCGGTCGACCAGCTAGCAACGGACTAGGCACCCAAGGAGGAGAAGGAAATGGCACGAGCCACGTTGGGAGTCATCGTCGGGAATCGCGACTTCTTCCCGGACGCACTGGTGACCGAGGCGCGGGCAGACGTGCTCGCCCTGTTCGAGGAGATGGACATCGAGGCGGTCATCCTCGATGCCGGAGCCACCAAGCTCGGCGGCGTCGAGACCTGGCGCGAGGCGCAGCTCTGCGCGGCGCTTTTCGAAGAGAACCGCAAGCGCATCGAGGGTGTGCTGGTGGTGCTGCCGAATTTCGGCGATGAGAAGGGCGTGGCCGACACCATGCGGCTCTCCGGGCTGGACGTGCCCATCCTCATCCAGGCCTACCCCGACGACGTCACGGCCTTCACCCTCGACCGCCGTCGCGACTCGTTCTGCGGCAAGATCTCGGTCTGCAGCGACCTGCGCCAGTACGGCTTCAGCTACTCGCTCACCGAGCGCCATACCATCCCGGTGCAGTCGCCCGAGTTCCGCGCCGATCTCGACAGGTTCGTCCGCGTGTGCAAGGTCGCCAACGGCATGAAGCAGCGCCCGCCTGGGTGCCATCGGCACTCGGCCGGACGCCTTCAAGACCGTGCGCTATAGCGAGAAGCTGCTGGAGGCCAGTGGCATCGCCGTCAGCGTCATCGACTTCAGCGAGGTCTTCGGCAACGCCAACCGCCTCGGCGACGACGATGCCAAGACGAAGGCCAAGCTGGATGAGATCCGGGCCCACATGCCCCACCCCACGGTGCCGCCGGAGAAGCTGGTCAAGATGGCCAAGCTGGGCGTGGTCGTCGACGACTGGATGGCTGCCAACGACCTCGACGCCACGGCCATGCAGTGCTGGAGTTCGCTGCAGGAGAACTACGGCGTCAACGTCTGCACGCTGATGAGCATCATGAGCAACAAGCTCATGCCCAGTGCCTGCGAGACCGACATCACCGGCCTGGCTTCGATGTACGCGCTGCAGCTGGCGGCCGAGCAGCCGGCCGCCATCGTCGACCTCAACAACAACTATGGCGACGACCCTGACAAGTGCGTCCTCTTCCACTGCGGCAACTGGCCGCTGAACTTCTACCCCGAGGGCGAGGCCGAGATGCGGATCGCGGACGTCCTCGGCACCACGCTGGGCAATGACAACGTCTACGGCGCCATCACCGGCCGTGCCCCGGCGGCGCCGCTGACCATCGCCCGCATCAGCACCGATGACGTCAACGGCAAGTGCAAGGCCTACGTGGCTGAGGGGCAGTTCCTCGATGACCCACTCGACACGTTCGGCTCCAGTGCGGTGGTCGAGATCCCCAACTTCCAGCCACTGCTGAAGCTCATCTGCAAGGTCGGCTTCGAGCACCACTGCGCCATGAGCCCCGCGCATACCGCGGACGCCGTGGCCGAGGCGCTCGGGAACTACCTCGACTGGGAGGTCTTCCGACATGAGTAGCGATAGCGGGAGGTGCTGAAGGCGATAGGGAGAGTCAGAAATCCATCTAGGTGACCACATCCAGACCTGATTTGGAGGAGACGCAAGTAATGCGGAATCTCAAGGGAGTCATCGGACTCACCATGGCCGGCGCGTTGGTGCTGGCCGCGACACCGGCCCTGGCGCAGGACGAGAGCGCCGCTCCGGACGCGTCCATGGCCGCGTCCACACCGCTCGATATCTGCTTCATCCACGAAGACCTGGAGACCGAGTTCTGGCTGGCCGCCCACAGGGCCATGACCGAGACGCTGGCGGCACAGGGCGACAACGTCCTCGAGCGCTACAGCCCCGATGCCAACGGGCAGCTCCAGTTGGAGCGCGACTGCATCGCCCAGGGCGTGGACGCCATCTTCGTCATCCCCAGGGACGGCTCCATCGCCCTGACGCTGATCGAAGAAGCCAACAACGCCAACATCCCCATCGGCATCTTCAACCGCCCGCCGCAGAGCGAGGATGGCGCCGCCATCGTGGTGCAGGCCGACAACCGCACCATCGCGCGCGACGCCGTCCAGTACATCGCCGACCAGGCCATCGCGGCCGGCAAGAAGGTGACCCCGCTCATCATGGTCGGCGACCTGGGCGATCCCAATGCCATCGGCCGCTACGAAGGCTTCTATGACGTCATCAACGCCAACCCCGACCTTTGGCTGAACGATCCCATCGAGGTCCCGACCAACTGGGACGCCGCGACCGGGCAGGCCAACCTGCAGGCAGCCATGGCAGCCAATCCCGACGTGGACTTCCTGTTCACGTCCTCCGACTTCCTGTTCCCGACCATCAGGGGCGTCCTCGAGCCGCTCGGCAAGTGGGTCACCCGCGATGATCCCAACCACGTGCTGATGGCCGGCCTCGACGGTGATGTCAACGCCTGCCGCCAGATCAAGGACGGCTACGTCGACGCCACCGGCGTCCAGAACCTCTACTACGAGGCTCAGGTGATGCTGGACGCGCTCCTCGCCGCCGTCGCCAACGGCGACACCCACCCTGACGAGTGGCTGGACGACCCCGGGTTCGCGCTCACGGCCGGCAACCTTGCCGAGCGTGAGATGGACATGTGGGGCTGCATCCTGCTGGCCGACCCCGACTACAACCCGTAGTCACTCCTCCCTGGAGGGGCAGGCCTGACCTGCCCCTCCAGGCCATGGGCCCCCGCAGCGGGGTAACGACGATCTCTCCGTTCAGTCGAGAAGTGATGGACCCGTCAGCCACCAGCCACAGGAACCTTGCCGCATGACGGCCGCAGTGCAAGCCTCGGGCATGGATCGCGCGCTCAGCCTGGGGCGCCGCATCCTGATGTCGGAGTACCTCATCCTGTACCTCTGCATCGCCATGTTCGCGGGTCTGTACCTGGTGTCGCCCACGGTCGCGACGCCCTACAACATCACCAACCTGCTCTCCAACATGTGGCCGCTGCTGGTGATCGCGGTGGGGCAGACATTCGTGCTCATCATCGCCGGCATCGACCTGTCGCAGGGCGCCGTCGTCTCCCTGGCCAGCGTCGTCGGCGCAGCCTTCATCGCCGAGTCGGCCAATCCCATCGTCTTCCGCAAGAGCCCGCTGTGGGACCTCTTCTTGTTCCAGGACGGCGCCATCCTCCACGACTCGGTGCTGGGCATCCCGGTGGCCATCATCGCCATGCTCGTCGTCGGTCTGCTCATCGGGGCCTTCAACGGCATCGCCGTCGCGTTCGCGCGGATCCCGCCGTTCATGGTCACGCTGGTGACCTCGATGTTCGTGGCGGCGCTGGCCATCTACCTGGTCAAGAGCGAGAACATCATCGACCTGCCCGACGGCTTCGCCCTCATCGGGGACGACTTCGGCTTCTTCTCCATCGCCATGGGCATCGCCATCAGCGTGGCCGTCGTTGCCCACCTCATCCTGAGCCGCGCCATCTTCGGGCGCTGGCTGTACGGCATCGGCAACAATCCCCGTGCCGCGCTCGTCTCCGGCGTGCCCGTCAAGAAGGTCATCGTCGCGACCTACATCTTCAGCAGCTTCTGTGCCGCGGCCGCCTCGATCATCTACACCTCGAGGGTCCAGCAGGGTCGTCCCACGCTGGGCGAGCCGCTGCTGCTGGACATCATCGCGGCGGTGGTCATCGGCGGCACCAGCCTGGCCGGTGGTCGCGGCAAGATCATCTGGACGGTCTTCGGCGTCATCTTCCTGGTCCTGCTGGGCAACGCCCTGTCGCTGCTGAATGTGCCCTACTTCTACATCGCCATCGTCAAGGGCTCGGTCATCCTCTTTGCCGCCCTGCTCGACGTGGTGCGCCGGCGGCTGGCGCTGCAGCAGGTGTGAGGGGCGTGGACGATGAGTGACCTCATCCTGCAGTTCAAGGACATCGACAAGGCCTTCTTCGGTGTGCCGGTGTTGAAGGACATCAACCTCGACGTCGAGCGCGGCACCACCGCTCGGCCTGGTCGGCGAGAACGGTGCCGGCAAGTCCACGCTCATGAATATCCTCGGCGGCGTGGTGCCGCCGAGCGCTGGCCAGATGCTGCTCGACGGGGTGGCCTTCGAGCCCCAGGACCCTGGCGAGGCCGACAAGGCCGGCATCGCCTTCATCCACCAGGAGCTGAACCTCTTCACCAACCTCAGCATCGCCGAGAACTTCTTCATCAGCGACTTCCCGACCATGGGCAGGGTGCCGTTGCTCAACCGGCGCGACCTGAACAAGCGTGCCCGTGACTTCCTGGCCCTGGTCGACCTGGCGGTCTCGCCCGGACGTGCCGGTCGAGCGCTTGGCCCCAGGCGAGCGTCAGCTGGTCGAGGTCGCCAAGGCGCTGTCGAGGGACGCCGGCATCATCATCTTCGACGAGCCCACCACGTCGCTCACGGCACGTGAGACCGAGCGCCTCTTCGAGCTCATCGGGCGGCTGCACGAGGACGGGCAAGACCATCATCTACATCTCGCACATCCTCGGTGATGTGATGCGGCTCTCGGATGCCGTCGCCGTCCTCCGAGATGGCAACCTGGTCGCCCACGGCCCCAGGGACGAGTTCACCATCGACCGCATGATCAGCTCGATGGTCGGTCGCGACATCGAGAACCTCTTCCCCGAGCGCACCTCGGGTCCGACCGAGGACCTGATGCTGGAGGTGCGCAATCTGTCGAAGGCCGGCATCAGCCACCAGATCGACCTCAAGCTTCACAAGGGCGAGGTGCTGGGTGTGTTCGGACTGATGGGCTCGGGTCGTTCGGAGCTGGCGCAGATCATCTTCGGCCTGGACGACTTCGACTGCCGGCGAGATCGCTTATCGACGGCCAGCCAGCCGAGCAAGCTGACGCCCACGAAGCAACATCAAGGGCGGCATGGCCTTCGTGACCGAGAACCGCCGCGAGGAGGGCCTGATGATGGAGGCTACGGTCGCAGACAATCTCGCTTTGGCGGCCCTGCCCGAACTACACCACCCGCCTGTCTCAAGCGCGGTCCGGTTCGGCAGCCTGGCCGCAGCTGTCAGGGAGACCGTCGACGTCCTGAGCATCAAGGTCAACGATGCCTTCAGGAACGAGGCCAAGGGCCTCAGTCGGCGGCAACCAGCAGAAGGTCGTGCTGGGCAAGTGGCTCATGACCGAGCCGAGCGATCCTCATCATCGACGAGCCCACCCGCGGCGTGGACGTGGGCGCCAAGTACGAGATCTACGAGATCATCGACCAGATCGCAGCCCGGGGTACCGCCGTGCTCTTCATCTCGTCCGAGATCGAGGAGCTGACGGGCATGTGTGACCGCATCGTCGTGATGAGCCAGGGTGAGGTATCGGGGTCCTTCGAGCGTGCGGAGTTCGACCGGGAATCGATCCTGCGCTCGGCTTTCCGGGAGAACGGGGCATGACCAACAACCGACTGACGATGCCGATCCTGCGCAACATGCCCGCGATCCTGTTCGTGCTCGTGTTCGTGCTCTTCAGCCTCCTCGACGAGCGCTTCTTCTCCATCGACAACTTCTCCAATATCGTGGAGTCGTCGGCTTTCGTGGGCCTGCTGGCGGTGGGCATGACCGCGGTCTTGCTCACCGGCGGCATCGACCTCTCCGTGGGCGCGACCATGTACATCACCGCGGCGGTGGTGGGCACGCTGCTGCAGCAGGACGTCAACTACCTGCTGGCGATCGTGGCCGGCATCATCGCCGGCACCGGCTGGGGCTTCGTCAACGCCTTCCTCATCGCCAAGGTCGGCCTGGTGCCGTTCGTGGCAACGCTTGTCACGCTCACCGCCGGACGCGGCATCGGCCTGCTGCTGACCGAGTCGCGGCAGTTCATCCTGCCGCCGCAGATGGCGTATGCGGCGACTGATGTCTTGGGCATCCCGCTGCCGGTGGTCGTCTTCGCCATCGTCGTGATCGTCGCGGTCATGTTCCTTCGCTTCACCGCCATGGGGCGGCAGATCTACGCCATGGGCAATGACCTGGAGGCGGCCAAGAAGGCAGGACTCAACGTCGTCCGGCTGACCGGTTCGGTCTATGTCATCAGCGGCTTCTGTGCCGCGTTGGCCGGAGTCATCGCCATCAGCCAGCAAGGCACCGTCTCTGCCGGCATCGGCGAGGGCGTCGAATTCCGCGCCATCGCCGCGGCCGTGCTGGGCGGCACCAGCCTCTTTGGCGGTGTCGGCGCTGTCTTCCCCGGCACCGTCATCGGCGTGCTGCTGGTGCAGATGATCTCCACCGGCCTGGTCTACCTGCAGATCGACCTATACCTCCAGGACATGATCGCGGCCGCGGTCATCTTCTTCGCCGTCTTCATCGATGCGCAGCGCATGCGGATCTCTCTCGCCTGGAGCGCCGCAACATCCGGGTCGACAAGGGCGAGCCGCCTCCCGAACCGGGCCCGACCGAGGCGGCGAGCAGCGGCCGGGGCGCCCCGTCGTAGCCAAGGCGGAGGGGACCCAGATGAATCACCGGGAGCGAGTCGTGGCGGCGCTGGACCACCAGGAGACCGACCGTGTGCCGATCGACCTTGGTTCGACCATCGTCACGACGGCCACGCGCATCGCCTACCAGAACCTGCTCCAGTCACCTGGGCCTGCCGCCCGACGACGAGCCGCACATCTCCCACCGCCAGATGGACACGGTCTATCCGCGCGAGGACCTGCTGCAGCGCTACGACGTCGACACCCGTGCGGTCTACCTCAAGGGCCCCTGGGAGTTCGAGACCAAGGAGCTGCCGGGCGACCGCTTCGTCGACGAGTACGACCTGACCTGGCAGAAGGCGTCCTTCTACTACGACGTGGTCAAGCGTCCCTTCGCCGACCTTGAGCGGCCCAGCGACCTCGACTCGGTGCAGTGGCCCGACCCCTACGACCCGGGTCGCGTGGCCGGGCGTGCAGGAGGAGGCACGTCGGCTTGTTCGAGGAGACCGACTACGCGGTCGTGGCCGACATCATGTGCCTGGGCCCCTTCGAGGGTGCCTGCTTCATGCGCGGCTACGAGCAGTTCTGCATGGACCTCTACTGGAACCGCGACATGGCCCACGCCATCCTCGACAAGATCACCCAGACCGACATCGCGCTGTGGGACCTCTTCCTGCAGCACGTGGAGCCATATGTGCAGGTGGTGGCGCAGGGCGATGACCTGGGCACGCAGACGCGGTACCTGGATCAAGCCGGAGATGTTCCGCGCCGACATCAAGCCGTACCTCAAGCAGCTCTACGACTTCATCCACTCGCAGGACCGACGCGAAGGTCTTCATGCACTCCTGCGGCTCGGTCTTCGACATCATCGGCGACCTCATCGAGTGCGGCGTGGATGCGCTCAACCCCATCCAGCGCAGCGCCGCCAAGATGGACATCGCGGTGATGAAGCGGGAGTTCGGCTCCGAGCTGGCCTTCTGGGGCGGCGGCATCGACGTGCAGCAGGTGCTGCCCACGGCCACCGCCGAGGAGATCGACCGCGAGGTCAAGTACAGCATCGAGACGCTGAGCCAAGGGCGGTGGCTACGTCTTCTGTGCGGCCCACAACCTGCAGCCCGACATCACACCCGACCGCATCGAGGCCATGTACCAGGCCGCCTTGCGGTACGCCTAGCTGATGGCCAGCCTCATCGGACTCGACGTCGGCACCACCGGCTGCAAGGCGGTGGTGTTCGGCGAAGACGGAGTCCTGCTGGCGTCTGCATCGCGTGAGTACCGCGTGGACTCTGCCCCGTCCGACGTGGGCAGAGCAGGACATCGAGGCGGTCTGGGAACTGGCGGTCGCGTCGATGGGGGAGGCCATCGCGGCGGCCGGCGTGCGTGATGTAGCCGCCATCGGGCTCTCCGTGCACGGGGAGGCAGTCACGCCGGTGGATGCTGCCGGGAGGCCGCTGCGGCCGACGATCCTGGGCATGGACACGCGCACCCACGCGCAGAACGAGTGGCTGCGCGAGCGCTTCGGAGCCCGCGAGCTCTTCGCCAGGACGGGCATGCCCATCCACACCATCAACACGCTGCCCAAGCTGCTCTGGATCCGGGAGCACGAACCCGACATCTGGGCCGCGGCCGACAAGTTCCTGCTGGTGGAAGACTTCTTCATCGCGCGCATGACCGGGGACGCAGTCGTCAGCTCCTGCCTGGCCTCGCGCACGCAGCTGTACGACCTCCAGGCAGGTGGCTGGTCGGGGGAGTTCCTCGACGCCCTGGGGCTGACGCCTGAGCACCTGGCTGAGGTGGCGCCATCCGGCACGCAGGTGGGCCGTCTGAGTTCCGACCTGACCGACCGGCTGGGACTGGCCGATGCGCCCGGCGTGGTCACCGGTGGACACGACCAGGCCTGTGGCGCGCTGGGCGTGGGGCTGACCCGGCCAGGCCTGGCCATGGTCTCGACGGGTACCGCCGAGGTAGTGGAGGTGGCGCTGGCCACGCCGGTCGTGAGCGAGCCGCTGTACGAAGGCAACATCTCCGTCTACCGCGCCACGCTGCCCGGGCTGTTCCTGGCCATGACACTGAACCACAGCGGCGGCCTGGCATTGCGCTGGTTCCGCGATGGCTTCTGCGAGCCGCAGGTCGTGCGCGCGGGTGAGACCGATGCCGACGCCTACGACCTCATCCTCAGCGGCGCGTCTGCGGAGCCGAGCGGGTTGCTGGCACTGCCGCACTTTGCCGGTGCCGGCACGCCCACCTTCGACACCGCATCCAGGGGCGCCATCCTGGGCCTGACCTTCTCCACCTCGCGTACCGACATCGCCAAGGCCATCCTCGAGGGGCTGACCTTCGAGCTTGCGCCTCAACCTGGACCTGCTGCAGGCCGGTGGCGTGAGCATCGATGTGCTGCGTGCGGTCGGTGGTGGTGCCCGTTCGGCGTTGTGGCTGCAACTGAAGGCGGACATCACCGGTATCCCTGTCATCACCCCGCGCATCACCGAGGCAGCGGCCTTCGGCGCGGCGCTGCTGGCAGGCACCGGCGTGGGTCTGTTCGCTTCTGCCGCTGCCGCGGCGGAGCAGTTCCTGGAGCTGACCGAGACGTACCAGCCGGATCCGGCCCGACACGCCGCCTACAACCGCAAGTTCGAGCTCTACCGCGAGGTCTACCCGGCGGTCGCGACCATCTCACATCGGCTGTAGGCCTCGACCTATCATCGGAGCCATGAGCGACATCCAGATCACCTGTGCCGGTAGCGCCGTCTTCGACGTGTTGGCCAAGTCGTCCGGGCCGCTGCCCATCGGCGTGCTGGGCCTGGTCGACACGTTCTCCACTGCCGAGGGCGGGCCGGCACTGCGTACCGGTCGCGTCCTGGCCGGCATGGGTATCGAGACCAGGCTCATCATCCCCGTGGGAGACGACATCTTTGGCCGCTCCTTCCGTGAGACGGTTCCTGCGCCACACCTGCACGTCGAGTTCGTCGCATCCGAGTTGGCGACCTCGACCTCGCTGGTGGCGGTCGACCAGGACGGCGAGCGCACGATGCTGCACAACCTCGGGGCTGATGCCTCGATCACCGCCGAGTCCATCGAGTCGCGCCTGGTGAGCCAGTTCCTGCATGTCGGCGGAGCGCTGGTGCTGCCGGGGCTGGACGATCCAGACGGCGTGCCGCTGGCCGGGTTGTTCGAACGGGCCAAGGCCAAGGGCATCCATACCAGCCTCGACGTCGTGCACGACTCGACGGGGCAGTGGCAGCGCGTGGTGCCGGCGTTGGCCTACACCGACCTGTTCATCCCCAGCCTCGCCGAGGTCGTGGGTATCACCGGTATCGCGGAGCCCGCCACCGCGGCCGCCGCCTTGCGTGATCTTGGCGTCCGCTTCGCCGTGGTCACCGATGGACCCCGCGGTGCCTGGGTCAACCACGCCGAGTTCGTCGGGCATATCCCGGCGTTCAGGGTCGACACCATCGACACCACCGGCGCGGGTGACGCCTTTACCGGCGGCGTGCTGATCGGCCTCATCAACGGTCTTGGAGCCGAAGATGCGGCACGTCTTGGCGCGGCCATGGGCGCCCTGGCGACGACGACCATCGGGACCTTCAGTGGTCCCCCAGACACTTCCCTGCCGTGGCGCATGGTCGGGCTGGAGCCTCCCCGGTGAGTGTGGTTCTGCCCGGGGAAGTCGGGTCGGTCCCGGCCGAGATGCGCGCGACCGTGCTCTCGGGGCAAGGCACCGACCAGCTCGCGGTGCGCTCCGTGCAGGTGCCGCAGCCGGGTCCCG
The DNA here is from genome assembly GCA_963724095.1 of uncultured Chloroflexia bacterium. Lineage (GTDB taxonomy): Bacteria > Chloroflexota > Limnocylindria > Limnocylindrales > CSP1-4 > JAFMJV01. The sequence continues at coordinate 178,300 of CAVRTH010000019.1, read as the reverse complement.
GGCAGCTGCTTGCGCGCGTCGATGCCGCCGGCATCTGTACGTCGGTCAACAAGCTGATCGACCAGGGTGCCGAGCATCCGTTGATGCACGGCTGGGACCCCGCCCTGCATCCGGCTATCGTCGGTGATGAGGGCGTGGTCACCATCGTCGATGTCGGTGAGGACCTGGCCGAGCGGTGGTCGATCGGGCAGCGTTGCGCGGTGCAACCGGCCGTCGATCTTGCGCCCATCAACCATCTCGAGCGCTACCGGGACGGCGGGCGCGGTGTCGCCAAGATCGCGGTCGGATACTCGCTGCCGGGCCTGTTGGCCGAGTACATCCTCATCGGCGAAGAGGTGCTTGCGGCTGGTTGCCTGCTGCCGCTGCCCGACGTTGCGCTGCCGGCCGGTCACGCCGCCATCGCCGAGCCCATCAGCTGCATCATCAGCTCACACGCGCATCACATGCACCTCTCCCAGCCCGACCGCACGCAGGCTCGGGTGGCGCGAACCGGCCTCCTGCCCGGAGGGGTGGTCGTCGTCATCGGCGCTGGGCCCATGGGCCGCATCCATGTGGACCTTGCCATCGCTGCGCGTCCGCGTGCCATCGTCGTGAGCGCACGACGCGAGGAACGGCTGCAGTGGCTTCACCACACCTTCGGCGAGCGCGCCGCTGCGGCCGGCGTCGACCTCGTCACCGTCAACGCGCGGTCAGGGGACCTGCCGGCGACCGTCGACCGTGTAAGCGAAGGCCGCGGTGCCGACGACGTCATCGTCACCGCCGCGGACGGCAGGGTCATGGAGATGGCGCAGCAGCTGCTGGCGCGATACGGAGTGCTCGATCTCTTTGCCGGCCTGCCGCCGGGCGGAGAGCACATCAGCATCGACGAACGCTTCGTCCACTACCAGGAGATCAACATCACCGGTTCGTCCGGTGGCGGCCCCTGGGACATCATCGAGACGCTGCGGCTGATGGCCGCCAGCGAGATCGATCCCGCCGCGCACATCGGACACGTTGGCGACCTCGCGCACGCGCCCGAGCTGCTGCAGATGGCGCGCCAGGGGGCGGTGCAGGGCAAAGCCATCGTCTACCCGCACCGGGGCAGCGATGCCATCGTCAACGTGGAGCGTTGGAGTGCCGAGGATGAACGCCGCTACCTGACGGGCGGATAGGCGGTGGCCTTCTGCGGTTCCAGGAGGCTCGTCGTCCTCGGCTTCGGGGCCATCGGGTCGGGCCTGTTCGCCTTCGAGGCCCAACGGACCGGGGACTACGCAGCGCCACTGGTCGTCGATGTGCGCGCCGACCTGGTGCGCGGGTTACGGGCCGACGGCGGACTGGTGCGCGTCAACATCGCCCGTGCCGATGGCATCGATGTCGTCGAGATCGGTCCGTTGGGAGTCGCCGACTCCAGCGTGGATAGCGATCGGGCCCGTGTCGTGGGCGCCATCGCCGACGCCGACGAGTTCGCCTCAGCCCTGCCCAGCGTGGCGTTCTATCGCACCGAGGGCGTCAACAGCCCGCACCTGCTGCTGGCCGAGGGTCTGCGGCGCCGCTCGTCCCCGCAGCCGCTGATCGATCTTCTGCGCCGAGAACCATCGCAGCGCGGCGGCCCTGCTGCAGGATGCCGTCCTCGAAGCGGTGCCGCAGCCGGAGCGTGACGTCGTTCGCGGCCGTGCCCGCTACGTCGACACGGTCATCGGCAAGATGAGCGGCGTCATCAGCGATGGCGCGGAGCTGGAGGCCCTGGGCCTGGCGACCATCACCTCTGCGCTGCCTTCCGCGTTCCTGGTGGAGGAATTCGATCGCATCCTCGTCGCTCGCGCGGACCCCTCAGGTGAGCTCCACCCGGGCATGCCGGTGCTGCGCGAGGTGGACGACCTGGCACCCTTCGAGGACGCCAAGCTGCTGGGCCACAACGCCACGCATGCCCTGGGAGCATTCATGGGTCGACTGCTGGGCCTGACGTTGTTCGCCGATCTGCGCGAGGTGCCGGGCGCGATGGACTTCCTGCGCGCCGCCTTCATCGAGGAGTCCGGCGCCACGCTGCGACGACGCTGGGCCGGTGCTGACGAGCTCTTCACCGAGGCCGGCTATGAGGCCTTTGCTGACGACCTGCTGGCACGCATGGTCAACCCACACCTCGCCGACACCATCGACCGTGCTGCCCGGGATCCGCGCCGCAAGCTCGGCTGGGACGATCGCCTCGTGGGGCTCATCCGTCTCGGGCTGATGCAGGGTGTTCCCACCCCGCGCTATGCCATGGGCGTCGCTGCCGGCCTCGATGTTCTGCGACGGGCCGGTGCCGATCACGGCTACGATGCCGACCTCTTGCGCGGGGGCTGGCCGGACGGCCTCGAAACCCTGGAGGTCGAGTCCGTGCTCCGCGCTGTCGACGAGGGCCGCGAGTGGTTGGGAGCTTGGTGTGAGGGCGGCTTCGAGGCGCTGCCACCGGCTTAGCGGCGGTACTTGCGGACGCTCAGTTGACGAAGTAGGTGCTGGCTTCGATCTCGGACAGGATCGACCCGACCTGCAGACCCAGGAAGACGAGGACGACGACGCCGACGATGGCCAGCAGCGGCAGCAACGCCAACGCCCACAGGCAGCCCAGGGCGCAACCGTTGGGTTGCCGCACCGGCCCACCGTAGGTGCGCGCCCATTCCTCGTTGCTGCGCGTCAGGAAGTAGAACGACTCCAGCCAGGCGATGAACCCCGGGATGCCCGTCCAGCAGAAGAGCAGGTAGACCACGCCCAGGGCGATGTTGCCGAGGTAGAAGCGGTGGACACCGAACGCCCCCAGCAACAGCGCCAGCAGGACCGCGACAAGTCGGTCCTTGCCGTAGTTGACGACGGCGTCGGGCTGGCGAGCGCCGCAACGAGGACAGTCGACCGCCCGGCTGTCGATGAGCGAGGAGCAGGCGTAGCAGTACTTGTACGGCTGACCCGGTTGCGCGGGCGGCGGCGGTGGGGCCCAATGTGGCGGCGGCCCACCGACCGGCGGCGGACCACCGACCGGCGGCGCACCACTCGGTGGCAGCGGACCACCGACCGGCGGCGCACCACTCGGTGGCAGCGGACCACTCGGTGGTTGCCCTCCCGGCGGCGGGCCCCAACCCTGGTTCTGCGTCATGTCCATCCCTCCCATCGGTGTCAGCCGCCGATGCGCGCTTCCACCGCGACGCTACCACCCGGCCGCTTCGGCAGCGGGATCATGTTGCCGTCGACGAAGCGTCCATCAACCACGAGCGAGGTGACCCGCCCAGTCGTCCCCGGCCGCTTGGCCACGCGGATGCGGTAGGTCGTGCCGCGGAAGCGGCGGGTGACACTGAAGCCATCCCAATCGGCCGGGATGGCCGGGTCGACTCGCAGCCCGTCGTGCTCGGGCCGGATGCCCAGGATCCACTCGGTCGCGGCCACGAAGTTCCAGGCCGCCGTCCCGGTCAGCCACGAGTTCTTGGCCTCGCCGTGGGTGGGTGCATCCGACCCGGCGATCATCTGCGCGTACACATACGGCTCGCAGCGGTGGATCTCACTGATGTCTTCGCGCGCAGATGGATTGATGCGCAGGTAGTAGTCAAGCGCACCATCGCCGTTGCCCAGCTGTGCCTCCGCGATCATCAGCCAGGGGTTGGTGTGGCAGAAGATGCCGCCATTCTCCTTGTAGCCCGGCGGGTACGACGAGATCTCCCCGAGGCTCACGTGGTAGCGGGAGAAGGCCGGTTGCAACAGCACGATGCCGTGGGGCGTGGCCAGCCGTTCGCGCACCGATGCCAGCGCCTGGCGCGCGCGCCCGTCGTCGATCCCGATGCCGGCCATGATGGCCATGCCCTGGGGCTCGATGAAGATCTGGCCCTCCTCGTTGGCGGCCGAGCCGACCGGCTCACCGAAGTAGTCGTAGGCGCGGCGGAACCAGGCGCCGTCCCAGCCATGGTCATCCATGGCTGCGAGCATGTCCGTCCCGGCCGAGCGACAGCGTTGGGCGAAGGCGTCATCGTGGTGGCGCGATGCCAATATCGCCATCTCCCGCGCCGCGAGCATGAACAGCGCACCGATGAAGACCGACTCGGCGACGCCACCCTCCTTGTTCTCCGTGGTCTGGAAGGACTCGCCGGGTGTCTGGCTGAAGCAGTTGAGGTTGAGACAGTCGTTCCAGTCGGCCCGACCGATGAGTGGCAGCCCGTGCGGGCCGAGCCGCTCCAGGGTGTATCCGACGGCTCGCACGAGGTGCTCGTACAGCGGTGACTCCGAGCCCGGCTCGTTGTCGTAGGGGACCGCTTCATCGAGGATGGACGTGTCGCCGGTCTCGCGCAGGTACGCTGCCACGCCCAGCACCAGCCAGGCGGGATCGTCGTTGAAGCCGGAGCCGACCGCATCGTTGCCGCGTTTGGTGAGTGGCTGGTACTGGTGATATGCGCCACCACTCGGCAGCTGCGTGGCGCTGATGTCGAGGATCCGCTGGCGAGCTCGCGCGGGGACCATATGGACGAAGCCGAGCAGATCCTGGTTGGAATCGCGGAAGCCCATCCCTCGCCCGATGCCCGACTCGAACATCGACGCCGAACGCGACAGGTTGAACGTCACCATGCACTGGTAGGCGTTCCAGGTGTTGACCATGCGGTCGAGGTGCTCGTTGGGCGTCTCCACTTGCAGCGAGCCCAGTAGTTCATCCCAGTGGTGCCGCAGAGCCCCGAACGCGTGCTCCACGGTATCGGCCTGCAGATAACGCTCGATCGTCGGCCGCACACCACCCTTGGCCAGGGTCTGTGAGCCCGGTGGATCGAACTTGGCGTCAGCCGGGTTCTCAGCGTAGCCGAGCGCGAAGATGAGCTCGCGCCTCTCGCCTGGCGCCAGCTCCAGCCGGACGTGGTGCGCCCCCATCGGCTGCCATCCGTGCGCGATCGAGTCGGTCGCCTGACCCTGTTCCACCACCAGCGGTCGATCCCATCCACGATAGGGGCCCAGGAAGGCATCCCGCTGGGTGTCGAAACCCGCCAGCGGCTCACTGCAGGCGAACCAGGCGAAGTGATCGCGGCGCTCACGGTATTCGGTCTTGTGGAAGATGATGCCGTCCTCGACCTCCACCTCGCCGATGGAGTAGTTGCGCTGGAAGTTGGTGGCGTCGTCGAGGGCGTCCCACAGGTTCCACTCGAGTGCGCTGAATAGCGACAGGCGGGCCGGGGTCGAGCGCTCGTTCGTCAGCCGCACGCGCCAGACCTCGAGGGTCTCGCCGAGCGGCACGAAATACATCGTCTCGGTGGCGATCCCGGCGTTCCGGGAACCGATGATGGTGTAGCCCAGGCCGTGCCGGCAGCGGTAATCGTCGATCTCGCCACCGACCGGCTGCCAACTGGGGCTCCAGTAGTGTCCGGACTCGTCGTCACGTACGTAGACGTAGCGGCCGCCGATATCAAGCGGTGCGTTGTTGTAGCGGTAGCGGGTCAGGCGACGCAGGCGGGCATCGCGGTAGAAGGAATAGCCGCCGGCCGTGTTGGAGATGAGCCCCAGGTAGTCGTCAGAGCCCAGGTAGTTGATCCAGGGCAAGGGCGTGTCCGGCCGCGTGATGACGTACTCGCGCTGTTCGTCGTCGAAGTGTCCAAAGCGCATCGTTCCCTCCCGCCGCGTCTTGCCCGGGTCGTTGGCCGCACACCTCTGACGAGTGTACCGACTGCCACGGCCAGGATCGAGGGCCGGCCTGGGTGTGTACTCCGGATCAGGTGGTGGCGACTTGCAGCCGGGAACCGCTGATCGTCATCTGCTGCGCGATGAGCGAGCCGTCGGGTCGCGGGCGACTCTCCACCCCGGGGATGTGACAGGAGCGACCATCATCAGACACCGTCGCGGTGGCCCGCAGTTCGTACCAGCCGACGAAGCCCTCGTTGGGTCCGACCGGCCGGACTCCAGTGATGATGGCCGTGCGCTCGCCGGTCGGTTGCCAGACGGCGTGAGCCGCGTGATCCGAGAACGCCATCGACAACGTCCCGGTCTGGTGGAAGAGCAGTGTGCCTCGATCGGTACGCGGCTGGCCGGGGTAGCGGACATCCACGACCCAGACGCCGACGATCGGGTGGCTCATGCCTGATACCTCCTGCAACGTGCCTGACTGCAACGTGCCCGACAGGCCAGCACCGTAGCAGGCGCCTGCCGGACCCGGTACCGTCACCGGCCCCCCGGGATGCGACGCTACAACGCCGCTACGACCTCGCGGTCGAAGCGTTCGATGGCTCGCGCCACAGCGCCGGAGTCAGTCTGGCGGAAGTCGAGGGCCAGGTGCTCCACGCCTGCCTCGCGATAGGCGCGCACCCCGGACGTCATCTCGTCGGCCGAGCCACACAGGATGGAGGGCCCAGCGACCCGGCCGTCGAAGACGACGCTGAGGCGCGCGGAAAGCGTGGGCATGGGTCGCCCGGCTTCGCCGGCGGCCTCGCCGATGACCCGGGCGCGCTCGCGCATCGTGGCCGCATCCGTCCTCGTCGCCTGGTAGCCCTGCGCGATCCGGCCGACCCGTCGCAAGGCGGGCTCAGCGGTCGCCCCGATCCACACCGGTAGTCCTGCCCCCTGCGGCGGCAACGGTGAGAAGTAGGTCTCGCCGAAGCTGTCGAAGCGTCCGCTGTAGGGACCCGTGCCACCACTCCACAGGTGTCGCCACAGCGCGACCGTCTCCTCCAGGTAGGCACCGCGGACCGAGAACCGATCGGCCACGCCGAGGTTGTCGAACTCTGCGCGGTTCCAGCCGATGCCGATACCGGCGATGAGCCGTCCACCACTGAGGGCATCGACGGTGGCCAGCTCCTTGGCCAGCACCACCGCGTTGCGCATGGGGACGACCAGAACGCTCGTGCCCAGCCGCAGCGACCGAGTCTGCCCCGCCAGCCATGCCAGCACCGAGAGTGCCTCGTAGATGTGGCGGTAGTCGGCGCCGCGCTCCGCACCGTCGATCAGGATGTGGTCGGTGGTCCAAGCCGAGTGCCAGCCGAGTCGCTCGGCCGTCTCCGCGGCTGCCAGCATCGACTCCGGTTCGGCACCCGGCCGGAAGTTGGGAAGGCATACGCCGAAGGACATGGCCGGACCGGGACTTCCTCGCTCGTCCGTCTTCATCACTGCCACTATGCCATCTGGGTCAGCATCAGGCTGGCCAGGCTGAGCGCGATGAAGAAGCCACAGATGTCGGTGATGGTGGTCAGGATCGGCCCGGAGGCGACCGCCGGATCCACGTGCAGCCGCTTCAGCAGCAGAGGGACCGTGCCGCCGATCGAGACTGCGATGAGCGTGTTGACCGCCAAGGTCACGCCGACCACCAGGCCCAGCCAGGCGTTGCCGTCCCAGAGTCCGGCCACCACGGCGATGAGCACGCCGAGTGCGACACCATTGATGAGCCCGACCGAGATCTCCTTGAGCCAGACTCGCCCGACCTCGTAGGGCTTGACCAGTCCGAGGGATAACTCGCGCATGCTCACCGCGACTGCCTGGTTGCCGCTGGCGCCGGACATGTCGCTGATGATGGGCAGGAACACCGCCAGCGCGATGACCTGGTCGAGCACGTCGATATAGAGGGCGATGACACTGGCGGCGATGATGTTGAGCACGATGTTGATGCTGAGCCAGGAGAGCCGTCGCCGCGCCCGGGTCGCTAGCGGCAGCGAACGAACCTCGTCGCCACCGACGATGCCGCGCATCCGCAGCATCTCGCGCTCGGTGCGGTCGGTGAGGGCATCGAGCACGGCCGTACGGCGCGTCACGCCCAGTAGCCGGCCGCGCGGGTCGACCACCGGTACCGCCGCGATGGGGTGCGCCTCGAAGAAGTCGCGCAACTGGTCAAGCCCGGTCCCCGGAACGGTGAAGAGCGGCGGCACCATGACGTCCGCGACGCGCTTGGTGCGCTGGGCCGCCGCCAGCGCACTGGCCGCCGCGACGCCCACCAGACGGCCCAGGGGTGAGAGCACGTACACGTAACGACTGAAGTGGTCGTCGCTATCCTCGGCGTTCTCGACGAGCGCGTCCAGCGTCTCGCCGACGGTGGTGTTTTCGCCTACCTGCAGGAACTCGGTGATCATCAAGCCACCGGCGACATCGTCAGGGTAGTCGGCCAGCGCGCGGACCTCGCTCGCGACGTCCGGCTCCATCTGTCCCAGGATGGCCGCCGCCTCCGACCGACCCAGGTCGGCGATGAGGTCGGCCTGCTCATCGGACTGCATCGCCGTCACGATGGCAGCCGCGTCCCTCGGCGTCAGATGCTCGATCAGGTCGGCCGCCTGCTCGTCGGGGGCATCCTCGATCTGAACCGCCCTGACTTCGATGGAGACTCCAGCAAGTGGAGGAACATGGAGTCATGGCAGACACGAACACCGGCAGCACCGGGCGCGCCAGCCCGCGCAAGTACCCACCCGAGCTGAAACAGCGGGCCATCCGCATGGTCCTCGACGCGTTTGACCGGGGCGAGGAGCGCTTCGGCACGGTTACCCGCATCGCCAACGAACTCGGCATCGGCCCCGAGTCGCTCCGTCGCTGGGTCGTGCAGGCCGAGATCGACCGGGGTCGACGTGCCGGCACCACCAGCGAGGAGGCCAGGCGCATCAGCGAGCTCGAGCGCGAGAACCGCGAGCTGCGACGGGCCAACGAGATCCTGAAGTCGGCCTCGGCTTTCTTCGCGGCGGAGCTCGACCGCCCACAGCGACGATGACGAAGTACATCGATCAGCACCGGGATGTCTTCGGGGTCGAGCCGATCTGCCAGGTCCTGGAGATCGCCCCTTCCACCTACTACGCCGCCAAGACACGACCACCCTCGGCCCGGGCGATCCGTGACGCCGAGCTGAAGCCCAAGATCAGCGAGGTCCACGAGGAGAACTTCGAGGTCTACGGCGTGCGCAAGGTCTGGCGCCAGCTGCACCGCGACGACGTCGAGGTCGGGCGTGACAGGGTCGGCCGCCTGATGGGCGAGCTCGGCCTCTGCGGCGCCACGAGGACGAAGAGGGTCCGCACCACGTACCCAGCGCCGGTGAGTGACCGACCCGCTGACCTCGTCGAGCGCGTCTTCACGGCATCGGCGCCCGACCAGCTCTGGGTGGCCGATTCACCTATGTCTGGACCCGAGCCGGCTTCTGCTACACCGCCTTCATCATCGATGCCTTCAGCCGCCGCATCGTGGGCTGGCGGGTCTCCTCCTCGCTGCGCACCGACCTTGCCCTCGACGCCCTCGAGATGGCCATCTGGAGCCGGGGTGACCGGGCCCTCACCGGGCTGATTCACCATTCGGACAGGGGCAGTCAATACCTCGCCATCCGCTACACCGAGCGCCTGGAGGACGCTGGCGTCGTGAACTCGGTGGGTTCGAAGGGCGATTCGTTCGACAACGCCCTCGCCGAGACCGTCAACGGCCTCTACAAGGCCGAGCTCATCAACCGGCGAGGGCCCTGGCGCTCCGTCGAGCAGGTCGAAGTCGAGACCGCGGCCTGGGTCCACTGGTGGAATACAGCAAGGCTTCACACGGCCTGCGACAACATGCCACCGGCGGAATACGAGGCGGCATACTGGGCCGACCAGCAGGTGGCCACGGCCGCCTGAACCCTATCGATCGAGTCTCCACGAAACCCAAGGTCGGCCGCCTCGGGTGGCGAGAGGGTCGTAAGTACCGACTGCTGGTCCTCGGCCTCCAGCCGCAGGATGGCGCGGATGGCCTCGCTCGGCTCGAGCGCACTGATGGCGGCATCGAGACCCTCGCGGTCATCGGCAGCCGCCAACTCGCGGATGCGGTCGAGGTACTGGCGATCGGTCTCGATGGTCATGGGCTCTCTCACTATGGATCGAGGGCCATCCTAGAGCCGACGTGGGAAGCCGGCCTCGGCAGACATCGTGAACCGCACGTCGGTGAGCACCGCACGTCCGCGAGGGCTTGCCCGAGCGCGATAATCATCGCGCTCAGAGGGAATCAGGCGGCCGGTTGCCTACCCCTTGAGACGGGACGAGCGGGGAGTGGCTGCGCACGCCGTCACCAGTGTCACGCGCTCTCCGTCGACGACCAGCGTGCCTGCGCGCGGACGAGTGGCGATGACGTGCCCGGGCGGGACCAGGCGTGAGGCGCGCTCCTCCGCGTTTAGCGGCAACAACCCGATCCGGCGGAGGACCTGCACGGCGATGCCGGTCTCCAGTCCCCGTACATCGGGAACAGTGAGGTGTGGCCTACCGGCAGCCACGACCTGGATGCGTGCTCCCGGCTGCACATGGTTCCCTTCCCCCGGCTGCTGGGACAGCACCATGCCCCAGGGGCCGATCTTGGTCTCCCACACGGTCACCGCGAGCCGCAGGCCATGTTGCCGCGCCAGCCGATGGGCCTCGAGCAATTCCAGGCCGATGACATCAGGGGCCTCGACCTGCCCTGGCCCGACCCCCACGAGGGGTATGCCGGACCCAGCCTCGGTTCGGTGGCGGTGGGGCTCGGTCGGGTTCAGCCCCGCTTCCGCCTCGACGCGTCGCTCCTCGACGGTCATCGAGCAGCTTGGCGCATGCTTCGTCCCCACGCTCGCTCGCTGCTATCGACGGCTCCTGACTTCAACGTCCGTGGCCCCAGGAAGACTCACGTGCGGCACGGGGGAGTGGGTCGTCCGCGTGGGGTCCGCGGACGACCGGGGAATCGGGCAGATCGGCGACCCACTCCGTCACCGTCATGCCCTCAGTCATGAGGGTGGACATACCAAGTCCGATAGCCACGTCCACACGATGCGTCGCCATCGGCTGGGTCCTCGCCGCCGCGGTAGCGCTCAAGGCCCACGGCGGCCGGAATACGCACCTCGATCTCGCTTCGAAATCTACTCCGTCTGGGGTCCGAGCGTGACATGGTGATGGATGTCTGATCGGTTACGGATTCTTCACAATCCTCTGATTGACAGTGCCCTCTGCCGAAGCGCAAGAATCCCGCACGCAGCGCCCATGAGTCGGCGCCAAGTAGGGTTGACCGAGGGCGCTGCCACCACTCACCGAGGAATGCAGGCCCATGTGGCGCAACGTTTCCACCGCCCAAGGGGGTCGTTCGCCCCTGGGCGTCGACCAGCCGGCCGAGTCACCCAGCGCGCCCGACGGAGTGGACGCGTCGCTGGATGATCCGACGGCTGATGCGGGGGCCAGCCTGGCCGCCGCGGCCCACCCACCGTCAGCACCAGATCTGCTCGCGATGTCGGCATCAGACGCTCGGCACGTGGCGCGGCTAGCTGGCTTGCATGTCGCGATCGAGGAGCGACCAGCTGACGACAGTCGATGGGGCCGAGTGCTAAGTCAACGGCCGGAACCCGGCGCCGACCTCCTTGCCGGTGACGTCATCTCGATCGTCGTCGGCGGCCGCCCACAGGTCGTCGTCCCCGATGTGCTCGGTCGTGATGAACCCGAGGCGATGGCAACGCTGCATGCGATCGGGCTGACGCCCGATCGGCACGGCGCCAAGCGCTCGGACAAGGTGCCCGAGGGGTACGTCCTGCGGACGCGGCCGCGCGCCGGTGCCGAGGTGGCCATCGGCAGCCGCGTTTCCTACGTCGTGGCGGCCGGCCCCCGGATCAACGCCGGCCATGCCCGCCGGGACCGGCAGCGGCAGAGGGCTGGCGGCCAGCCCCACGGCTCCTTCGTAATCGGACCGGATTCGGCCGCCGCTCGCCGGCGCTTGAAGCCTTCGACGAAGCGGCTGAGCGTGTCGGACATGCGGCCGCGCTCCATGACGACGTCGATGAGCACGAAGCGACCGCGGGTGGCCACGGCCAGCTCCAGCGCCTCGGCCAGCTCACGGCGCGTGCGCACCCGGATGCCGAGGCCGCCCAGGGGCCCGGCCAACTCATGGAATGGCCAGTCGTCGAGGTCGTTGTAACCGGCCTCGGGTTGGAACGCGCGCAGCATCTCCCAGGAGGCGTTGTTGAAGACGATGACGATGGGATTCCAGCCGTAGCGGCGACAGTTGCCCAGCTCCCAGCCGGTCATCTGGAAGGCGCCGTCACCGACGAGGACCAGCGGACGCTCACCGGTAGCGACCTGAACGCCAAGCCCGGCCGGGACGCCGAATCCCATGCCCGCGTAGTAGCCCGGCGCAGCGAGCGCGTGCTGTGCGATATCCATGGCCGTGAAGAGGCAGTCGCCCATGTCGGAGGCGATGGGCATCGAGCCGTGGGACCGCATCATGTCGTTGACGGCAGTGGCGATATCGGTGGGGGAGACCGGCGCTCTGTCGGGCGGCAGGTCGTAGGGAGGTCCGGGCGGAGCCGGTAGGTCGGGGCGCATGCCGAGGGGTCGGGCTCGCGCTGCCATGGCCTCGACGAGGTCCGCCAGCGGCACATCGGGATAGACATGGAAGCCCAGCCGCACCTGGCGCTCGGCCGCGAGGATCGTCTGGCGCAGGTCGATCTGGCGCATCGAGACCGAGAAGTTGGTGTCCGACAGGATGACCCCCAGGAGGAACAGCGCGTCGGAAGACTCCACCAGCTGCGTGATCTCTGGCTGACCAGCCACCCCGATGTACGTTCCCAGCGGCGGATTGGCCGACTCGGTCAACAGGCCTCGACCCATGAAGGTGGTGACCACCGGGATGCCGAGGCGTCGCGCCAGTTCGGCCACCTCTGCCTCGATGCCATATCGACGGATCTCGGCATCGACCATCAGCACCGGCGATCTCGCGGATCCCAGGCGTGCCAGCACCTCGTCGGCGGCTGCCTCCACCGCGTCATGGTCGACCGGGCTGGGCGGGAGCTCGGGCACGTCGCCGATGTCGACCGCGACCATGTCGCGGGGGATCTCGACGTATACCGGCTGTGAATGCTCTCGGCATGCCCGCAGCACGCGGGCGATGTCGTGGGCCGCCGTGGCCGGATCGTCGAGCACCGCCTGGTCACAGGTGATCTCGCGGTAGACATTGAGCTGCGAATCGAGCGTGCGCGCCTGGTGGTGGACCAGCAGGCCGCTGGAGCGCTCGGCCCGCGATGGCGCCCCCGACAGCACCACCACCGGTGTGCGCTCTGCATAGGCGCCGGCGATCGGGTTGACCAGGTTGAAGGCACCGGCCCCATAGGTGATGGCGGCTACCCCGACGCCACCGTGGAAGCGCGTAGCAGCATCGGCTGCGAAGCCGACCGCCGGCTCATGGCTGAGCGTGTAGAGGGGCAGGGTAGCGGTGCGCTCGATGACCTCGAAGAGGGGCAGGGCGAAGTCGCCGGGGATGCCGAAGATCTCTCTTGCGCCAGCGTTCCGGAGGGCCTGGAGCAATGCCTCAGCCAGCTGCAACGACTCTCCTCACGCGGTTCGGATGTGACCGGCTCAGGGTAGCGGCCATACGGCTCGGGGTCCAAACGCCCCGCAGATGGTGGTATCAACGTAGGAACACGCAGCAGCCGAGGAGACGAGATGGTGTCCGACAAGACCCCCAAGCCTGATGCATGGGGCATGCAGTCCGCAGACGGACAGGTCCTCCTGTCGATGCCATGGGAGATCTTCGTGCTGGCTGTCGCCATCCTGTCGATCGTCAACCTGGTGCTGGCGCTCCTCATCCGCAACCCCGACCTTGACCAGGTCATCGTGGTCATGAACTCGGTCCTCATCGTCATCTTCGCCATCGACCTGGTGCGCCGCCTGAACGTGGCTGACGACAATCGCGCCTATCTGACCAAGGGGCGCGGCTGGCTTGATGCCATCAGCATCTTCCCGATGCTGCGGATCACCCGTATCCTGCGCATCCTGCGTGTGATTCGCGTCGTCGGTCGCATGGGCGGGCTGGGCCAGGCGGTGAAGGCATTCTTCGAGGACAAGGCCACCGGTGGGCTGCTGCTGGTCTTCCTCATCGCCATCCTGGTCATGGAGTTCGGCAGCCTTGCCATCCTGGCGGTGGAGCGCACCAGCCCCGAGGCCAATATCACCACGGCCTCCGATGCCCTCTGGTACCTGATCGTCACGATGTCGACGGTGGGTTACGGCGACCAATACCCAGTCACCAACGCCGGACGAGGCATCGGTTCGCTGATCATCATCATCGGCGTGGGAGTCTTCGGCACCCTCACGGGCTACCTCGCCAACGTCTTCCTGTCGCCATCGGACGCCGCCGAGCCCCACGGCGACTCCGGATCCACTACGTGAGCGGCGTGTCCTCTCCGTGGCGCGGCCCGAAGGTCATGCCCAGCTCGTCCTCCATCCAGCGGCGCAGCTGCTGGTAGACCATCGGGGCACCGAGGAGCGGCGCGAGGTCCAGCTCCCAGTCGGCTGGGTGGAGCAGGAACGGCCGCGTCTGCGGCCCACCGAGCCCACCGTGGGCGCCGATGAGCTCCTCGAAGGCGGCGATATCGCCGGTCTCGGGGTCATAGGTGCTGATGACCGCGAGGTCGCCGACGTGCTCGATCTCGTCGAGCCGCCGCACCGCCGCGAGCGCGTGCTCGCCATAGACGGCGAGCGGGTCGACGCCTTCGACGCGGTCCTCGCCGAGGTAGTGGATGCCGTCGCGGCCGACAGCTAGCAGCCCGTGGGCGTCCGAGCGCACGATGAGCACGCCGATGCCCGGATGGTTGGCGAGCGCCTGCACCAGGTCCGGATAGAGCCTCTCGATCTGCTCGAGGCTGAGCCGCTCCTTGATGGCGGTGAAGTACACCAGCGCGAGGTTGCCGCCGGCGACCACGATGAGGTCCGCGGGCTCGTCCTCGCCGGACCCTGTCTTGATGCCAGCAGTCGTGCTCTCGACCACGAGCCCTTCGTCGGGCCCCAGGTCGACCTGGCCGTCCTTGCTGCGGTGGCGGGTCGCGGTGCGGGTGACCGAGCCGGCCACGCTGTCGGTCTGGCCGACCTCGCTGAGAAACGTGTTGAGCTGGCCCCAGTCCTCGATCTGCTCGGTCGCCGCCGCCACTGAACCCTGTCCCCCCATGAGGGAATGCACCATGTCCTGCAAGGTCACACCGTAGCGCTGCAGGAATGTGGCCCCCAGGCTCTGGCCGTGGTCAGCGAGGAAGACGAAGCGATACGGTCTCGGCGCATCCTCCGCAGCCTTGGCCAATGTCGCGAGCTCGCCGTCCACACCGTCCAGGGCATCGAGCGATTCCGGCCGTTCGGGTCCACTGTGGTGGGCGATCTCGTCGTAGTCGGTGTAGTCCATGTATACGACGGGTGTACCGCGCATCATCTCCTCGATGATCAGTGACGTACCCAGCGCGCGCAGGGCCACGTTGGTCGCCCCGCGCACCCAGGGGTAGGGGAAGCCTCGATGCATGCGGGGTTCGACGCCGGCTCGGGCCTGGCGCCGTGATTGGATGTTCTCCTTGACCACCTCGGCGAGGTACTTCCCGAGCATGGTCAGGTAGTTGTAGGGGCTCGCGAAGTAGTAGGCGAAGGCATTGGACTGGCCCAGGCCGCGCTCCTTGACCTTGATGGTGGACATCACCAGGAAGGCGCGGTCGCCGTCGCCGGTGAAGATGTTGCTGATGCTGGCGCCGCCCGGGCTCAGCAGACCCTCGCCATTCGAGATGCGGGACTCGATGACGGTCGCGTCCTCGGGATGGTTGGCCACCAGCAGCTGGCCCGTCTCCTTCTCGTACCAGCGGAAGTTGGGGATGCCGTCGTTGTTGCCGTGGAGGATGCCGGCCTGGCTCGCCGGTGTGGTCGAGGGCAGCAGCGCTGTCCAATGGGCCAACTTGTGGCTGCCTGAGCGGATCAGGCGGCTGAGGTAGGGCACCCGTCCCGCGCGCAGGGAATGCGACAGGACATCGTGCGACAGCCCGTCGACCTGGATGATGATGAGCCCGGGTTCGTCGCTGTGGGTGACGTCGTCCTGGCGCGTGGCCAGCGTGCGCACGAGCGCGCCGTAGTAGGAGTCATCCTCACCCAGGCCGAAGAGGATACCGGCGGCGCCGGTGAAGAAGCCGAGGATGAACGACACCAGCAGAGCGCCGAGGACGCCGCCCTCCACCGTGACTCCCGGGACGATCGGCGTGAGCAGCCAGATGACGAGCGCCTGGAAGAGCAGTGTCGCGATCACCAGCAACACGAAGCGTCCGGCCACCAGCACCAGCAAGGCCGGCCGCAGCAGCAGGTTGAGGGCGCTGATGAACAGGATCGCCAGCAGGCCACCGCCGAGCTCGGTGATCTCCACGAGGCCCGGCACGAGCCAGGCCGTGAGCCAGAAGGCGATGAGCGCCGCGACCAGGGAGATGAGTGCTCGCTTGACGAGCGCACCACGGCCGAGGCGCCAGTGCCACAGCAGACCGATCTGCGTTCGATAAAGCGCGACGAGGTTGCGCAGGCTGTTCATCGTGACTGATGACCGGGGTCAGGGCGCTGTCTCATGTCCGACGTTCCATCCGATCCTGTTGCGAGATGACGATCGATGCTCTCGGCTTCGTGCGTCGAAAGCACGACATCCGAGAGGGATGAAACCACATCCATCGGCCACAGTGTGCATGCTACGGTTCCTTCTCGCCTCCACTCATCTCAGGGAAACCGATCGCTCGGCTCGCGTTGACCACGATCGCATCGCCCTCGGCTGTCACCAGGTTGCAGCCGCCCGCAGTCCGCCGACGAGGAGAAGAGTCTCCACGAAGCCTACCTGGCCCAGGACCTGGAATCTGCGGGGATAGAGCCGCCGCCCAGTGGCCCCGGGAGAGCCCAAGACCGACGCGCCCACCTGACGAGGTACCTGCCGCTGGTGGATACTGTGGAGCGCACCCGTCATAGCTGACCAACACTGCACATTCGGCCGGGTCATCCTGTCGGGATGATGCGTTGCCCGCGGAGTCATGCGTTAATGGTTCGTGCCAGTGGCGGGCGAAACGACCACATCGAAAGGAAAGACTGTGACCGAAAGATCGATCGACGAGCTGGGACCCGTCGACTACCTGATCGTCGAGTTCCCAACCGGGCAGCAGAACTTCACCGGCGAGGCCGCTGACGAATTGCTCAAGCTCCACGACGCCGGCACCATCCGCATCATGGACCTGGTCATCGTGGTCAAGGCCGAGGACGGCTCGGTCGACGCGATGGAACTGTCGGATGTGCCCAACCTCGGCGAGTTCGCCCGTCTCGAGGCCGAGCTGGCCGAGACGCTGGCCGCCGACGACGTCACCACGCTCGCAGAGGCGATGGCCCCCGGCAGTGTGGCTGGCGTGGTCGTCTACGAGAACCTCTGGGCCGCACAATTCGCCTCGGCCCTGCGTCGAGCCGGTGGCCAGCTGGTCGCCGACGGTCGCATCCCCATCCAGGCCATCATCGCTGCCGTCGAAGCCGACGCGGCACTCGAAGCGTAAGGAGCCCTGACATGCCGCTACGACCATCCCGCGTCGCCAAGGCCGCGGTCGTCACCGCAGCCGTCAAGCCCGGCCCCTCGCCGGTGGCCAAGGCCGCCGTCGTCGGTGCTGCCGTCAAGCCCGGCCCCTCGCCGGTGGCCAAGGCCGCCGTCGTCGGTGCAGCCGTCACCCCTGGCCGGCGCCGCTTCTAGCCACCCTCCAAAGACCAGCTCGGTCCCAGGGGAGGATCCATGGCCGGTCCGACGGAGCACCCAGCGCATGACGAGCCGGGAGATCGCGCCCGGACCTCGCTTGAGCTGGAGGTTCCAGGGGCCGGCCAGCCCGCCGTTCACGCCCACCTCGTCCCCGACTGGCTGATCAACCTGGCGGCGCTGGGCTGGCGCGTCGTGGCCGTCGCCGGGCTCGTGCTGGTACTCGGCGCCATCACCGCCACCTTGTGGACGGTGACGGCCTCCATCCTGGTCGCCATCATCGTCTCAGCGGTGTTTGCCCCGTTGGTCCTGCGCCTGCGCGATCATGGTCGATCGAGAACGGCTTCGGCCGCTATCGTCTGGGCCGCCGCCGTGGCCAGCATCGGCGGGGTGCTGGTGCTGCTCGTGGTGGCCTTTCTGCCGTACCTGGGCGAGCTTCTCTCTCGCATCGAGGCGGGCCTCAGCCAGCTTCAGACCAGCTTGGCGGACCTCCAGGTCCCCGCTTTCGTCAGCACCATCGCGCACGATCTGATCAGCATCGTCCGTGATGCCGCCCGCCAGGATGGCGGCGGGATCGTGGCCGCCGCCGCCGAGGCCGTCACCGTTGGCATCCTGGCGACCTTCCTGGTCTTCTTCTTCCTGCGCGACGGCGACAAGGCCTGGCTCTGGCTGTTCCAGGACGCCAGCGACCAGAAGCGCGAACGCATCACTGCGGCCGGCGACGATGCCCTCGCCCGGGTCGGTGGCTACCTGCGTGGCACCACGGTGCTGGCGGCGCTGATGGCTCTCACCGACCTGGTGTTCATGCTGCTATTGGGCGTGCCGATGGCGGTGCCTCTCGCGGTGCTCGTCTTCTTGGGCGGGTATATCCCTTACTTCGGCGGCATCATCGCCACCCTCATCGTCCTGCTCGTGACGCTGGCCGCACTAGGTAGCGGGCCCACCGTGATGATGCTTGTGCTCATCGGGCTGCGCAACCTGGTGCTGGGCTACGCCGTTCGGCCCATGATCTACGGCCGCACCGTCAACATCCACCCCGCCATCGTGTTCGATCGCTCTCCCTGCGGGATACCAGCTGGCTGGTGTCATCGGCCTCTTCGCCGCCGTCCCGGTGACGGCGGTCGTGCTAGCGGTGGCAGGAGCGGTGGTAGCGGTCGTCGACCCAGACCCGCCACCGGTCTTGCCTGGGTTGGTGCCCGGCTGGCTCGACCGCATGGCTCAGTTCAGCTGGCGGCTGCTCGTGGCCATCGCACTCATCGTGCTGGCCATCGTCGTCTTCACGACCGTTCCGCTGGTCCTGATCCCCGTTGTCCTGGCGCTGGTCCTCGCGGCCACCTTCGACCCGCTCGTGCGGACGCTGATGCGGCGCGGCCACGCACGGTCCCGCGCCGCCGCCATCGTGGTAGTTGGTGGCTTCCTCGCCATCAGCGGCATCCTCACCCTGACTGTCATCTCGCTCATCGAGCAGGCCGGCGAACTCTCCGACGGTGTCCGCGCAGGCGCCAGTGCGGCCAACGACGCGCTCGGCGGCCATCTGCAGATCCCCGCCGATGCCGCAGCCGCCGGGCTCGATGGGATGGTGCGGACGCTCGTGCAGGCAGGCCAGTCGCTCGCGGGTGCTGCCGTCATCCTCCTGCTAAGCACCCTGCTCACCTTCTACTTCCTGCGCGACGGTGGCGACCTGTGGAGCCGCGTCGTCTCGCGCTTGCGACCAGGTGCCCTGGGCGAGGTCGATGCGGCTGCCAGCCGGGCCTTCGACGTGCTCGGTGGCTACATGATCGGGACCGCGGCCATCTCGTTCGTGGGTGCGGGCAGCCAGTATGTGATCATGGTCGTGCTCGGGTTGCCGCTCGCCCTGCCGGTGTTCGTGCTCTCGTTCTTCCTGGGCTTCATCCCCTACATCGGCGGCTTCCTCTCGACCGGCATCGCCTTCCTCATCACGCTCGCCGTGGGTTCGCAGAGTGACATCGTGATCATGGCCATCTGGACATTGGTGTTCAACATCGTGACCGGCAACATCGTGAGCCCACTGGTGTATGGCAAGACCGTCCACATCCATCCGGCCATCGTGCTGGTGGCCATCCCGGCCGGGTCCGCCATCGCAGGTATCCCAGGCATGTTCATCGTGGTCCCCGCCATCGGGGTCGTGGCGGCGACGTGGCGAACGGTCCTGGGGGTCATGGGACAGCGCAGGGACGACGGCGAGGGTGCGCCAGCTGCGACTGCGGAGGTCGCCGAGGGAGCCTGAACGGGAAGGAGCAGTGACAGTCCGCCGAGCGGCTGACTCCAGCGGACCGTCGCGGGCTCAGGCTGGAAGGAATTCCGAGATCGTCGTCGTGCCTGCGTCCACCGTCGCCAGCGATGACTCCGGCACGGCCTGCCAGTGCTCAGTCAAGTCGTCCAACGGCTCCGAGAGGACGATCACCCCGCCCTCGGGAATGGCCTCGTATGACTGGTCGACGGCCCGCAGGGCGTGTGGGTGGGTACTGTGATACAGGGTGCGTGACTGCCCGTGGCTCGAGTAGCGCACGGCCCACAGGCGATCACCATCGGTGGCACAGGCGCTGAAGAAGACAGGCCTCTCGATCCCGGCCGCGGCACGGGCTCGCTCGACATGACCGATGGTCCGTGCCAGAGCGCCCGCGGGATCGTCTCGCAGACCGAACGTCAGGGCCAGGAAGAACAAGGTCTCTGAGTCGGTGAATCCGCCGATGTGCGGAAAGAGCCCCGGTTCGATATCGAACTGCAGCTGCCGCTTGAGCGTGCCGAATTCGGGGATCGAGCCGTTGTGCTGGAAGAGCCAGCCCTCGAAGGCGAACGGATGACAGTTGGTGTCCTGGATAGGTGTGCCCGTCGCGGCCCGCACGTGTGCCAGGAATGTCCGTGACTGGACGTGATCGGCGAGCGACCGCAGGTTGACGTCGTTCCACGCCGGATGGGTGTCGTGGTACACGCCCGGCGTGCCACCCTCCCCATACCAGCCCACGCCGAAGCCGTCACCGTTGGTGGTCTCCACGTTCTCTCGAGCGTGGCGACTCTGGTCGATGAGCGAATGCTCAGGGCGTGTGAGCAGGTCGGCGAGGCGGATGGACGGTCCTGAATAGGCGAGCCAGCGGCACATGGGATGACTCCTGTCAGCTGTGGTCGGAAGGGCTAGGCGTCGGCGGCTACATGCGCATCTGGCCGGGTGATCTGTAGGAATCCGCGGCTCCTGCCGGAGGTGGTATCGATTCCCACCAGGGCCTCATGCAGCATGCCAGCCTTGACCCAGCAGGGCGGTGACTTGTACCTGGCCACGTCCAGCAGCAGGAAGCGGTCCTCACCCGCGTGATACGCGGCCAGGGGCGAGAAGTGGCCGCTGCCCTTCTGGTGCAGGGTCTTGCGGTCGAAGTCGATGATGACGCGCTGATCAGTGGACTTCAGGATCTCGATCAGCACGGTGCGGCAGCCCTCCGCGTCAAGGTCGCTACCGAAGTACGTCCTCACTCCCACGCCCAGTGCGCCCAGCACACTGGCCAGCTGCTCCAGGGTGTTTCCGCCCTTCTCCACCTCTAGTGGCCTGCGGTGCCGCAGGACCTCGTCGGTGAAGATGTTGTCCTGGGTAAACATCTTGTAGGGGTAGATCTGGGGTTCGTCCGGCGCATCGACGCCCAGCGAGTTCAGTACCGTGACGCTGCTGGCGATGCCGCAGTAGGTCAGGAACTTCTCGCTGATGAAGTAGCGACAGAGGGTCCAGAACTGACCCTTGACCTCTGCCTCATCGAAGAGCTCGGCACCGCGCTGGGTATCGACATAGACAACGCCATCGTCTGGCATGGGAATCCTCTCCGCTATCGCGCCATTTACCTGACGGTACGGCAGGATAGCTCCTCACCATCGCCAGAGCTTCATGCGGATGGGATGATGCCGCGCCCCGCCATGCGTGTCTCAGTGAGCGATACCATCTGCATCCGAGCCGTGCCGGGTCTCGGCGTCGCAACGAAGGGAACAGACACCATGCGCAGGAGCCGGCCAGCAGGCCACCGATCGTTCGCCCTGGCCGCTTCGGCGGTGCTTCTGCTTGCGAGGTCCTGGCTCGCCTTGTCAGGGGCGCGGGTGGTCCCATGGCATCTGCCACGGTATGGCGCCAGATGATGTATCGAGTGGGCGTCGCGGACCAGCTGGCGCTGCCGATGCCGGAAGTGCTGGCCTATCGCGACCTTGCCCTGGGCCAGAACGAGGGTGCCAGCTACCTGGAGATCATGCATCACGTGCGCGAGGGCCACGACTCTGGCCGTATCGAGTCCGTCATCGACTCGCGTCTCGTGGGCTACCCCATCAAGCTCGTCTGGGGTGGCCCGGACCCGATGCTGACCCTCAAGAAATATGGCTTCATGGCTCTCGCCGCCACGCATCTGCCGTCGCTGGACGTGGTACCGGCCAAGCATTTCCTGCAGGAGGACCAGGCTCCCGCGGTGGCGGAGCTGATCGCCCGCAACGCGTCTGCTGCATGATTGGCGCTGACGGGGGCCGATTCGTCGTCTCGTCGGTGGATCACATCAGGGTACGAACACAAGAGAGCCAAGGGGAGAAGCACGATGGTTGTCAAGAAGCTCAGCGCTCGCGAGCTCGAGAGCGAGATCCTCGCACCTGCCTATACCCACCGCACCTCGCTCGCGGTCGTGCCCAAGTACCGCCTGCCCGAGGAAGGATCGCTGCCCGACGATGTCGAGCGCCTGATCGGCGACGAGCTCATGCTCGACGGCAACGCGCGGCTCAACCTGGCGACCTTCGTCACCACCTGGATGGAGCCGCAGGCCGAGGCGCTGATGGCGTCGGCCTTCGACAAGAACATGATCGACAAGGACGAGTACCCGGCCACCGCGGAGATCGAGAAGCGCTGCGTCAACATCGTGGCCGATCTCTTCCACGCGCCGGCGGATGGCGATGCCGTGGGGGTGTCCACGACCGGCTCCTCGGAAGCTGTCATGCTCGGCGGCCTCGCGATGAAGTGGAAGTGGCGCCAGCGCCGCGAGGCGGCCGGCCAGGACGGCTCACGCCCCAACCTCATCCTCGGCTCCAACGTCCAGGTGGTGTGGGAGAAGTTCTGCCGCTACTGGGACGTCGAGCCTCGCTACGTGCCCGTGGAGCGCGGTCGCTACGTCATCACGCCTGATGAGGTGCTGTCTCGCATCGATGAGAACACCATCGGCGTGGTGGCCATCCTGGGGACCACGTACACCGGTGAGTTCGAGCCCATCAAGGAGATCCACGACGCGCTGGTCAGCGACAACGCGGCCAGCGGCCGGCAGGTGCCACTCCATATCGACGCGGCCTCCGGTGGCTTCGTGGCGCCCTTCATCCACCCCGATCTCGAATGGGATTTCCGCCTTCCCAACGTCGTGTCGATCAACGTCTCAGGCCACAAGTACGGCCTGGTCTACCCGGGTATCGGCTTCGTCATCTGGCACAGCGCGGACGATCTGCCCGAGGAGCTGATCTTCCACGTGAACTACCTCGGTGGCGACATGCCCACCTTCACGCTGAACTTCAGCCGACCCGGTAACCAGGTGGTGGGGCAGTACTACAACTTCATCCGGCTTGGTCGCTCCGGCTACACCAAGGTGATGCAGTCGCTGCAGGCGGTGGCCATGACGCTGTCAGCCCGCATCGCCGAGATGGGACCGTTCAGTATCGTCAGTGACGGCAGCGCTATCCCGGTGCTGGCATTCACGGTGGCGGACGACCTGCCCTACACCGCCTACGACGTTTCTCACCACCTGCGCTACAACGGTTGGCAGGTACCGGCCTACACCATGCCCGACAACGCGACCGACGTGGTCGTGCTGCGGATCGTCGTGCGAGAGGGCTTCACCCGCGACCTTGGCGAAGCACTGCTGGCGGACCTGAAGACGGCTGCCGACGACCTCTTGGCCGACCCGCCCACCAAGTCGGTAGAGCGTACGCACTTCAGCCATTGAGGATGACGGCCGGGCCGCTACGCGCAGGAGGACATGAGCACCGACCGCTTCGCCGAGCGCCGCGCTCGATCTTCTTTCGCGGCTCGGCGAGACCATCGCCATCTTCCCAGCCGCGCAGGAGCAGACGCGCAACGACGATGTCAGCCACCCCTTTCGCCAGGATTCCGACTTCTACTTCCTGACCGGCTTCAGCGAAGCCGACGCCGTGGCCGTCCTCGACCCATCCGGGTCAGAGCCGTTCACGCTCTTCGTCCGTCCGCGCGATCCCGAGCAGGAAGCATGGAACGGGCTGCGCGCGGGCGTGGCTGGCGCCGTCGAGCGTTTCGGGGCTGATGCCGCGCACCCCATCAGCGAGCTCGCAGACTGGCTGAGGCGCCGGCTCATCGGTCGTAGCTCGATCGGCTATGTCCTTGGTGGGCCGATCGACGATCTGGTCCTGGGCGCCCTGGGGGCGGCGCGGGGCCAGGCCGAGCGTTCAGGTGAGCGCGTGCCCGCGCTGCTGGTCGACATCCGCTCGATCGTCCACGAGATGCGCCTGCTCAAGTCACCCGCCGAGATCGCGGCCCTGCGCGAGGCCTGTCGCATCAGCGCCCTCGCCCACAACGAGGCCATGCGCTTCGCGGCACCGGGCCGGAGCGAGCGGCAGGTGCAGGCGGTGCTGGAGTACGTCTTTGCCCAGATGGGCGCCGAGCGGGTGGGCTACGGCTCCATCGTGGCCGGCGGTGACAACGCAGTCATCCTGCACTACGTCGAGAACGATCAGCCGCTGCGTGACGGAGATCTGCTGCTCATCGATGCGGCCGCCGAGTATCGGTACCTTACCGCCGATATCACGCGGACCTTCCCGGTCAGCGGGACCTTCAGCGGGCCGCAACGCGCCGTCTACGAGCTGGTGCTGGCCGCCCACCAGGCGGTCATCGACCTCGTTCGGCCCGGGCTGCCCTACAGCGACATGCACACACGCGCGGTAGAGGTGCTGTCGGCCGGCCTGGTGGATTCGGGGTTGCTGCCCGGGTCAGCGGAGGAGGTCATCGAGAAGGGCTGGTATCGGCAGTTCTTCTTCCACGGCACCGGCCACTGGCTGGGCATCGATGTCCACGACGCTGGGGCCTATCGTCACGATCGAGTGGGTCGCCCTCTCGAGCCCGGCATGGCGTTCACGGTCGAGCCGGGCATCTACATCTCGCGCGACAAGGCCAGGGTGACGCTGTCACACGCCTCCTATGACGCGGACGAGCGACTGCGCCTGGCCTTCGAGCAGGGCGCCGCCGCAGCCAGGGCAGAGGTCGCGCGACGGGAAGAGGAGGCAGGCACCTTCACCTTCGAGGTGCCGGCCGACTTCCACGGTATCGGCGTGCGCATCGAAGACGATCTCCTCGTCACCGCCGACGGCTACGAGAACCTGTCGGCAGCCGCGCCGGTCGAGCCGGACACGATCGAAGTCCTGTGCTCCGAGGACAGCTCGCTGCCGCTGTACGGCTGAGGAACCGTGGCTAGCGGCCCGCGTAGGTCAGCTTCAACGGCCGGCTGAAGGTGCAGCTTTGGCCGCGAACCTTGACCTTGCCGCTGAAGGCACCTTCCATGTGCTTCTCGTCGATCAGCCGCAGGGTGGTGTCGAAGGTGCCACGGGCGCCGGACTGGTTGATGGTCAGCTTGCCGCTATAGCGACGTGGATCACCCTGGTCCCGGTTCAGCCTCACCGTGCTGCTGCCCGGCGACAGTCCTCGCCCGATAAGCACGTCACCATCACGTCGGACCTTCAGGCTGCCCGCCTCGGTCACCGGCGGCAGGCGCCCCCCGCACGAGGCCAGACCCCGGCCATTCTCAGCGCGCCACTTGCCCGGCTTGGGGGCTAGCAGCTTCATCTCGAAGGTGCACGTGACCTCGTCGCCGGGATCCAGGCCGATCTGGGCCGTCGTACCCGCGGCACTGCTGGACGTCGTCCCGTCGGTCTCGCTGCAGTCCGAGCTCTTCAGCTCCCAGCGCTCGTCGGGCTTCTTCATCTCGACCGACCAGGCACCCTTCCACAGCTTCTCCTTGTCGCCGGACCTCGAGCCGACCATCCTGCGCGGAGAGGCACCGTGTTCCGAGCTGGCGGGTGTGACCACGTATCCGAACCGCCCTTCGTCGCCGCGGGGCTCGGTCTTCGTCTTCAGCGTCAGGTCGCCATACACGAACTCCACCGTCCACGAGCAGGTGACCGCTGCGCCGAGCCCATCGCCGTCGCGGATGGACACGGTGCCGTTCGCATCCCAACTCACGGTGACGGGGGGAGGAGGCGGCGCAGGTGGTGTCCAGGGCACAGGTCTGGGCCGCACAGGGATGACCGGCCCGGGATAAGTGGTCACCTCCGAGATGCCGGGATGACCCAGCCTCAGCGAGGGCGCTGTCGCCAACGTCGATCCCGATGTGCCAGCCACTCCGCACCCGGTCGAACCCGGGCGCGCACCCGGATCGAACGTCGGCACCGCGATCACCGGTCCCGGATAGCTCAACAGCCGCATCGAGGCGGTGCCGCCACCGCAGGTGCAGCCCACGTTCGTGACCTCCCAGTCGTCGCCGGGATCACTGAGCGTGATCGTCCTTGATCGGCGCCGGCAGGGTGGTCTCGTACCCAGCCTCCAACACCGGCCGAAGGACGGATGCTCCGCCCACGTGCGCGTCCGCCCCCTCGGGCTCGCGCTCGTCCGGGGACTTCACCTCCAGCGATAGCGACAGCTGCGTCTTGCAGGGCGAGACGGGTTGCCACTTCTGTGGGCGTGGATCGACGAGGATGACCGGTCCGGGATAACTCGCCAGCGTCGCGACCGTACCTGACGAGCCGACGAGGCAGTCGACCTGGCCCTCGCTTGGATCGCCGCCACCGCTATTCGAGCCCGCGTCTCCACTCGGGCTGTCGTCCCACGGGATCACCGGTCGCGGCGCCGTCGCTGTCGTCGGCATCGCTGCCAGGATCACGAGCAACACGACGATCAGGACGCTGATCGCCGGACCCCGGCGTGCCTTGTCACGCTTCTTGATCATCGGTGCACTCCTTTTGGGCTGGGGGTGTTTCGAGCTTGAGGAGGTAGGACTCCACGGCGTCCAGCACACACTCGTGCGCCGGTCGCTCGGGATCAGCGAGCGCGTACTGGTAGGCGAGATGGTGGTCCGCATCGAGCGTGACGAGGCTGGCGTCCTCGAGGTCTCTCAGCGACCGTCGCGCAGCGGAGACGGGAGTCGTGGGGTCCCCGCTGCTGGCGAGCACCAGGACGGGGCCGGCACCGGCGGCATCGATGGGCGTGGCCGGGGGCGAGGCAGCCGCGGGCGGCCGCATCGCGCAGAGCCCGACCGGCGGCAAGCCGGGCGCGGACGGTGGGGACCACAGCCAGCGGCCCAGCCGGGGAGCGACCGCAGCGACTCGGTCAGCGAGCTGCGCCACTTCGACTGGCGACAGGTCCTGCCACCAGGCTGCGGAGTCCGCGCAATAGATCGCCATGAAGGCGCCCTGGGTCAGGCCGCTGGCCTCGTACTCTTGCCTGACACGCGTGGCGATGTCCAGGAGTGGCGTGCCGTCTCCCTCTTGGGCGCGCTCGAGGGCGGCCAGCAGCTGCTGCCGGACCCCGCGGTCGCGGGTGAGGTACCCGACGATCGCTTCGTCTGCATCCGACTGCGTGAGCCAGCGTCCACCTTCGGCTGGCAGCGGTGCGGCATCGAGGGCTGCCAGCAGCCCGTCGAGTGCCGGGCCCGGGTCGCCGTAGCGAGAGAAGGGGCACGTCTGATCATCCGCACACGCGGACAGCAGACCGTTCAGTTCGCGCTCGTACGCGGCAGCCTGTTCGATCTCGCGCTGGCCCGGAGAGAGGTTGGAATCGCTGTAGCCGTCGAGAACGACCGCTCGGACGTGATCGGGGAAGAGCGTCGCGTACGTCAATGCGACTTCGGAACCGTAGGAGGAGCCAAGGAGACTGATCCGCGGTTCGTCGAGCATCCGGCGCAGCTGTTCGAGGTCAAGCGCGGTGTCTCGCGTGCTCACGTGGGAGAGCAGCTGCCCATGTTCCTCGCGGCAGTGCGATGCCAGCGTCAGCGTCTCCGCGTCGAGCGCCTCACGTTCGGCTTCGGTGTCAGGTGTTCGATCCAGTCCGATGTACGGGTCCCACTGCGGGATACAGTCGACGACAGAGTCGCCCGACGTGCCCCGCGGGTCCCAGCTCACGATGTCGAAGTGTCTCCTGATGGCATCCGTGTGGGCACCGGGCCATACCCCCAGCGTGCCACGTTGCCCGGGCCCCCCGGCGATGGTCACCAGGACGCCCATGCGCTCCGCCTCGTCGGTCGCTCGCAGCCTTCGCACTGCCAGGTGGATACTCCCCGAATCAGGTTCCCCATAGTCCAGCGGCACCTCCAACTGGGTGCAGTCCACCACTCCGTTGACTCCATCGCAGGCGCTCCAGTCGGGCTGGCCGGGCAGCACTGCCGCCCACGCAGCAGAGCTCAAGGCGGGCGAGAAGTCGAATGGAACGAGCAGGGCAAAGAGCGTCAGCGCCAGCCCGACCCGAGCTGATGACTTCAGGGCAGCTGTTCGAGTGCCTGCATGGCCAGGTCCTCTGTGAGCAGAAGGACCCAGGCGACATCGCCGCTGGCATAGACGATGGCGTCCACCAGCCCCATGGACTCGGGCAGGCTGAGGGTGATCACATCCTTGCCGCCGATGATCCCCTCCTGGGGCAGAGGCGCTTCACCGCCGAGGCCGACGACCTGGTTGATGATGTCGGCCACGACTGCCGCGCGCAGTGCCTCTGTCTCCGCCCCGGCCACGCGGACGGTGGCCATCTCGCCGATATCGGGGAGAGCCGTCGGATCGAAGGCCTCGTAGTAGTCGTACTCGAGCTCGTCGAGCGTCGCGCCTGCCCCCTCGACCAGCTTGGCCCACTCGGCGACCTCTGCCTGGTCGCGTGTGGCCTCGATCTGGGGGCCGGTCACGTCGATCGACTGGTACCACGCCAGGCCGTCGAGCTCAGGCGCGTTCGCCGGAGCAGCGGTCGCTTCTTCGGTCTGATCAGATTGCGCGGCCGCGCCAAGCGGCATCGCCAGACAGAACGCGGCACTGATCAGCAGGCTTGACCAGGCAGTCGATCTGGGCATGGGCACCTCCTCAGAGAACCCCCCGGTCATCGTGACCACCATACAGGGCACTCGCAAGCCCGCGCCCAGCCGTGCTGTTCACTCGTCGGCTCCGCGCCGAGGCTGGCCTAGGAGGGCTCTTCGAGCAGCGAACGTCGCCGAGGGCCTTCGAACACCCGGTCCAGCCACATGCGCACGGGCTGCGGCGTGTGCACGATGGCGTAGTAGGCGATGTAGGCGTAGGCGGCGCCGGCGATGGTGTCATGCAGCCAATGGTCGGCGGTATAGATCACCGAGAAGCCGACCAACAGTGTGTAGCCGAAGGCCAGCCAGGCGATGCGTCCGAACGCTCGCCGAAGGAAGAGGAACATCAGGAACGGATAGGCCACGTGCAAAGAGGGCCAGGCCGCCACGTCATTGGGGCCCAGTCCGTAGAACACCGAGGAGTAGAGGAAGTTGCCGTCGGAGCCGATGGACGCAGCGACCGAATGGACGACTTCCGGCTTGAGGTAGGTGATGACGGGCGCCCCATCGGCACCGTTGAGCAGGCCCTGCTCGGCGGCATACCAGGGGGGTGCGGCGGGGAGGAGAAGATAGGTCACGAAGGCCGCCAGGCTTAGCAGGATGAGCGCCGCCATGTAGTCGTGGAAGTACTCGCGGCGCCAGAGCCACAGGACGACACCGCAGAAGACCGGGATCAGGAAGTGCACCATGTAGACGGAGGTGGCCACGAACGCCACCGGATCGGCGCCGGTACCGGGGTGCAGCGCGTCCTGGAGCACCTGGGTGGGCAGGTGGCCGAGGGCCAGGAAGCGCTCGGCCACGATCAGGTCCGCCATGTGCAGCGGGAAGCCGCCGTCATCAGCCAATCCGCGCATGAGCTCGTAGGCCAACAGCAGCGCGACGATCGGGAGCCAGCTACCCAAGTGCAGGCGGCCACTCACCAGCAGCACGCCGGCGAGACCGAGTGCCACTGCCGCCATATCAGGCGTCAGCGCGACACCACCCTGGAGCGTCAAGGCAGCAACGAGCAGCGTGTAGCAGGCGATCCCGACGAGCAGCAGTCGCTGGTTGCGACGCTCCAGGGGACGAGTCTGCACCGACTCCATCTCAGTCGTGGCGAAACCCTCCAATGTCGACAACACACGGCGTCATGTCGACAGGCGTAGCGTACCCTGTCTGTCATCCTCTGCGCTGCCGGCGAGCCGTCAAGTGCCGGACGGACTCCCCCCGCTCGCAGGCTCAGGCGGTGGAACGAGCACTTCGATGGCGGCGGGCATGATGCGTGCGTCCAGGCTGCCGTCGCCAACGTAATCGCCGTCCACCTCGAGCGGTTCAGGTCGCTCGGGTTCCACCAGGATGTGCTCTCCCCGCAGGCGGATGCTGTCCGAACCGGAGTCCCCCCCGGGGGAAGTCCGCCACACCTGGTCGGCCAGGCCCCGCAGGCCGTGGAGGGGGTTCCGTGCCCCGACCACGAGGAGATCCAGCAGGCCGTCGTGGGGTTCAAGGGGTAGGCGTGGGCCAAGCAGGCCCGGTACCAGTTGGCCCATGTTCCCGACCAACACCAGAGTGGCGTCGGCGTGGATGACGCGGCCGTCGATGGTGATGCGATAGGGCATGACACCGATACGACCGGCCAGCCGCAACGCCTGGGCGAAGTAGGCGGCAGAACCGAAGCGCTGCTTCCAGGCCGACGGCGTCGTCGCCATGAGCCGCGCGTCGAAGCCGGCACCGCAGCCGATGGTGAAGACGCTCGTTTCGGTCGCCCCATCGGCTCGGCGGACGGTCACCTCGCCGAGGTCGATCGATCTGCCGATGGCGTGGGTGAGGGCCAGGGCAGCCCCCTGGACCGATCGGCGGGATGCCCAGGACCGAGGCCAGCTGGTTGCCGGTGCCCCCCGGGATCACGCCCAGGGGCACCCCGCTACCGGCCAGCACCGTCGCGATGTCGCGCAACGTGCCGTCACCGCCGACACCGACCACGACACGTGCGCCTCTGTCAAGTGCGGTCTCGACCGCCGGGCGCGTGTCTGCCTGGCTGGTGGTCTCGATGATCTCAGGTGCTGTGCCGTCGCGCCGTCCGAGTGACCCGCGGAGTTGGTCGAGGAGGGCACGACGCGCGGCAGCGTCTCGTACTTGCGCGGCGTTTGGATTGACGATGACGAGGCTGTTGAGGGACACGCGTTCCACCAGGTCGGAGGTCAGACCATCCACAAGTGCGGACTGCCCAACCATAGACCGCGCGTGAGCTGGTGTATCGAGCGGATCCTAGGCGGAGAGGTGATCCCCCAGGGCTTCGGCCAGCGACTCAAGCTGACGCAGATCCGAACTGACTGGGTTGAAGATGAACTCCCGGGTGCCGGCTGCCTCATATGCCGCCACGGTGCCCAGGATGCTCTGCGGATCGGTCGGGATCTGCTGTGCCATGGCCCCGCCGAAGTCGCCGTAGTAGTCGGTCAGATATGTCGTGGCTGCCTCGCGCCCACCATCGCCGAGCGCGTAGTATGCGAGTGCCCACAGCCTGGGCTCACCCGCGCGTCCCGCCTGCTTCCAAGCCGTACGCGCGGTCTGGTTCAGGTTCGCCACCGCGTCTGGCGCTGCCCCGCCCGCCGTCCAGCCCACCCCGTGCCTGGCTGCCCGCTCGAACGCCTGCGGGACCGTTCCGCCGAAGGCCAGCGGGACGGCCTCGCCGTTGGTCGGCATCGGGGTCAGCTTCTTGGTGGCACCCTCCACCAGCTCACCGCGCCAGGCACGCAGCAGGAACTCGATGTCTTCGTCGAAGCGCTTGCCGCGGCCCTTGTATGGCTTGCCCGCGACGATGTAGTCCTCGTCACGCCAGCCGGGCCCAAGGCCCAGGACGAACCTGCCCTCGGAGAGTTGATCGACCCCGGCTGCCAGCTTGGCCAGCAGGGCGCGGTCGTAGACGGGCCCGATGGCGACGTTCGTGAGCAGGCCGATGCGGTCGGTGACAGCCGCCGCGGCAGCCAGCGCCTGCAGCTCCTCGTAGGTCGGGAACACCAGGCGCCCGATGGTGGCAAGGGTCGAGAAGCCCATGTCCTCGGCCTCCCTCGCCCATTCGATGAGCCGCGGCCCCGGTGTGCCGGGGATGATGTTGGGGAGTCCGACGCCGATGCGCATAGGTGGGGTCTCCTTCATCGGCGGTGCCGCGCCGTGTCGGTGTCTGGGTACTTGCTAGAGCAACTATATCATCCGGCGCGGATGATGGCCCATTAGTGGAGCCTGCGCGGCAGCGGTGCCTCAAGGAGCACGAGGATCGCGCGGCCGATGGCCTGGTCCGGGCCTCTGGCCTCACCTGCGCGGACACGGCCGCAGGGGTCGTCAGGGAGCGGTCGGGAAGGGGCCCCGGTGCTCGTCACCCTCGGCGAAGGCGCCGTCGCGTACGACCGCGACAAGGCCGCGTGGCCGCCCAGATGATCGCGGCGCGCCTGATCGATCTCCCAGAACGCCAGGTTGGCCGGCGAACCTGGCTCGACGACGCTGTTCGGATCGAGCAGGCCGGCCTGCATGAGTAGTTCTTCCAGCTCGACATCCGCCCGCGCGTCGGACACGGTCTGGCGGACCAGTGCGTCCGCACGCTGCACGTCCGCGGGCAGCGCGGTCACGATGCATCCGCCGAGATCCAGGAATGTCGAATCCCCGCGTGAGATAGCCCGAACGACGTCATCGGATCCTACCGCCAGCACGCTATCGGCGGCCCATGCGACGGCAGTGGCAGCAGATGGACCACGCCCGGCCGCGGCGCTTCCGACGTTGCCATGCAGGGCGATCACATACTCGTGTGTCATCGGCTCGACCTGAACACCAGCGCGAGGGTCGCCACCTTGAACGTCATGCCTTGTATCTCCTGCCACGCGTGTCCTCGCGAAAGCCTACCCTTGCCGCGCAAGCCCGGTCGGTCGTGCGGGACCGCCTGCGGCGAACGTGCTGCCGCAGATCGCCTGGGGGTTCCTGACCGGGCCGGGACAGCGGATGACGTGGCAGCCCTGGGCGACAGAGGTCGCCTGCGCCCGGCTTACGTCACATCCCCGTCAAGCTGATGGCTCGGCGCGCCGCCAGTGATAGCCGATCCAGATAGCCGCAAATGCGGGCACCATCAGCCAGATCACGAGGAGGACCAGCGCGATCAGGCCCAGCGAGGCTGTAAGCCCGATGCTCAGTTCGAAGCCCGCGAGCCGATCACGGTTGGCCGCAAGACTGTCGGATACGCCGCCGAGTCTGCTGCCAAGAGCCGCCACGGTCGGGCCGTTGGTGCTGATGGAGGAGCCCGCTGCGTCCAGTCGCGCCGAGAGCTCATCGAGCGACGTGCTGACGTCGCGCAACGGCTCCGCCATACCCTCGAACGGCAGCTGACCGAGGATCCCGAACGAGCCAGCCTGGTCGGCTAGCCCCGAGGTGCCGGGGGCAAGGATGGACGCCAGCACACCCGCCTGGACCAGGGAAGCGCCCGTTTCCTCCAGGCTCGTGCTCACACCGGTCAGGGTCTCCTCGGATGTCCGTAACGCGGCATCGATCTCGTCGAGCGCGACGAGGACTTCATCGCGAGTCGTATCGAGCGTATCGAGCATGCCTTGGGCGCTGACTGCGCTGAACAGGAGCGCCGCAAGGACGCCACTCAGCAGCACGACGCCAACGATGCCGAAGATGACCAGCCCCGTACCGGCACGAATACGTGAACGATCTGGTCTGGCGAGCGGTGCTGCGGTCACGTCTTCCCGATGCTAGCAGTAGCAACGTGTGACCGAACCGCGCGAGCGTCGATAGCTGACCTTCGCAGGGCCGCTGGCTGCTGCCGTCCGAGCTGGTCTGTTCGGTCGGCCCCGGGGCTGCTACCGTTCGTGCTGGATCAGGAAGGCGAGCGGCCGCTGGTCGGCAGGGAGGTCATGGGCACACCACGGACCGTACCTGGTCCGGGTGGCCATCAGCGATGGCAGTCTCGGCCTCCCACTGTGTCGGGTAGACAAGGATGAAGGAGGGCTCCATGAGGCATCGGCATCTTCGCGCGCCGGCGCGTCCCAGCTCCCGGCTTCTGGCCGTGACAGCCGCAACGTTGATGGCGTCAGGACTCGTGGCGACGACGGCCGCCACAGTGGTCGCCGAGGACTACCACGCCTGCATCACGCCCGAAATGACCCTCGTGCAAGTTGGCGTGGGCGAGGCCCCCGCTGACCTTTGCGTCAGCACGGACACGATGATCGTGTGGAATTCGGAGGGGCCGGCGGGCCCCCCCGGCCCGCAGGGCGAGCCCGGCCAGACCGGACCCGCCGGTCCCACCGGAGCTGTGGGCCCAGAGGGTCCTGCTGGTGCCGCTGGCCCAGAGGGTCCTGCCGGCGCTGTTGGCAGTGAGGGACCTGCCGGACCGGCTGGTCCCCAGGGTGACCCGGGCGTACAGGGTGACCCAGGGCCCCAAGGTGACCCCGGCCCACAGGGTGCTGAAGGCCCCCAAGGCGCAACCGGACCGCAAGGCCCGCAGGGGGAGCCGGGGCCGCAAGGCGAGGTCGGCCCGAGCGGCGCCGTTGGTCCCCAGGGGCCCGAAGGTCAGATGGGTCCCCAGGGTGAAGCCGGCCCCCAGGGTGAAGCCGGCCCGCAGGGACCGCAAGGTCAGATGGGCCCCCAGGGTGAAGCCGGCCCGCAGGGACCGCAAGGTCAGATGGGTCCCCAGGGTGAAGCCGGCCCCCAGGGACCGCAAGGGCCCGTCGGGCCCTCGGTCCAGCAAGCCAGCGGGATCGCCGTCGTCACTGCAGGTAGCCGAGGCGTCGTCATCGAACCTGGCGTGGACATCGGTCCCGAAAGCGTGATCGTGGTCACACCCTATGCGAACCTGGGTAACCGGAAGCTGTGGGTCCGGAGGGAAGAGGACGCGAATTCCTTCGTCATCCGGGTCTCGTCACCACTGAAGGCAGACAGCCAGTTCGGCTGGTTGGTCGTCCAGCCGGACTTGACACCTCAGCTCGCCGCCGAGTAGCGAGCGATACTGCGGCAGCCCGGAGCTGGTGCTTCCGGCTGCCTCGGTCGTCTGGCAGGCAGTGACGAACTGCTCGGGTGACGGCACCAGCGCCGCCCATCGTGATGCGCGAGGATTGCGCCCTGCCAAGTAACGGCTCGTTCATGGAGGTGATCGATGGAATTCGGGGACTGGCACCTCGCGGAGGTCACGGTCACGATCATCGAGACCGTTGGCATCCTCGCCATCTCGATCGGTGTCCTCGTTGCCGCGCTCACCATGGTCCGCGCCAGGCTGGCCGATCCCACCGCCAACACCTATCTGATCTTCAGACGTCAGATGTCGCGCTGGTTGCTGCTGGGCCTCGAGTTGCTCATCGCGGCTGATGTCATCAGAACGGTGACACTCGACCTGGACCTGGCCAATGTCGCCGCGCTTGGGCTACTCGTGCTCATCCGGACCTTCCTGGTCTGGACCATCGTGCTGGAGAACGAGGGCCGCTGGCCATGGCAGCGGTCGCGCGATGCGGCCGCCGACTCCGGGATCTGAGGCGCGCCGTCCCCCCTGTCGGCCAGCGTGTCGCATGGCCGTGACCGTGCGCATCGGAGCCCGTGCGAGCCATCCCGGGTCTCGGGATGACCCTGTTGACGTATCCTCGTCGCATGGCACGGCCCGAACAGCTCGACGTTGCAGGCAAGCTTGCGCGGCTGGGGGCCGTTTCACACATGATGCGCAGTAGCAGTAGCCATCAGGAGGTAGCAACGTGACCGAGTCGTTCTTCGCCCAGGTCCCCGGCCGGATCGGGTTCGGTGGGCCGGCCTCGTCTGACCCCCTGGCGTTCAAGGTCTACGAGCCCGACCGGCTGGTCCTGGGGAAGCGCATGGAGGAGCACTTGCGGATCGGCGTCTGCCTGTGGCACTCGTTCGCCTGGGACGGTCGGGACATGTTCGGCGCTGGCACGCTCGACCGCCCCTGGCTGGATCCGGCGCTTGATCCGATGGCTGCCGCCCGGATGAAGATGGCCGCCACGTTCGAGTTCCTCGAGAAGCTGGGCATGCCGTACTACTGCTTCCACGATGCCGACGTCGCGCCCGCGGGGGCCTCCTTCCGTGAGTTCCGCGCCAATCTCGATGCTCTCGTCGAGGATGCGCTGGGCTACCAGGAGCGGATCGGCGTCCGATTGCTGTGGGGCACGGCGAACCTGTTCACTCACCCGCGCTACCAGGCTGGCGCCGCGACGAACCCTGATCCCGAGGTCTTCGCGTACGCCGCGGCACAGGTTCGCAACATGCTCGAGGTCACGCAACGTCTCGGGGGCACCAACTATGTCCTCTGGGGTGGCCGCGAGGGATACGACTCGCTCCTCAACACTGACCTCCGGCGTGAGGGCGACCAGCTGGCCCGGTTCCTCCACCTGGTGGCCGAGCACAAGGCGAAGATCGGCTTCGAGGGGACCCTGCTCATCGAGCCCAAGCCGCAGGAGCCGACGAAGCACCAGTACGACTACGACTCGGCCACGGTGCACGGTTTCCTCGCACGCTATGGCCTCGACGACGAGTACCGGCTCAACATCGAAGCTAACCACGCCACGCTTGCCGGCCACAGCTTCCACCACGAGGTTGCGTACGCCATGGCGAACGGCGTCTTCGGCTCGGTCGATGCCAACCGCGGCGATCCCCAGAACGGTTGGGATACCGACCAGTTCCCGAACTCCGTCGAAGACCTCGTCATGCCCCTGTTCGTGTTGCTGAAGGGTGGCGGATTCACCACCGGTGGCTTCAATTTCGACGCCAAGCTGCGGCGCCAGAGTACCGACCGGACGGACCTCTTCTACGCCCACATCGGCGGTATCGACACCCTCGCCAAGGCGCTCCTCGTCGCCGCAGAGATGGTCGAGGACGGCACCCTCGCGTCAATGGTCGAGCAGCGCTACGCGGGCTGGTCCGGTGACCTCGGCACGTCCATCCTGTCAGGACAGGTGTCGCTGATTGATCTCGCGGACAGGGTCGAGAAGGGCGAGATCGACCCCCGCCCGGTAAGCGGGCAGCAGGAGCTCTACGAGAACGTCGTCAACCGCCATATCTGGGCTGCTGATCGAGGCTAGCCAGATGGACACCACCGGCTGACCTCCGGACGGCATCAGTCTGCTTCCGTGACGGCAAAGCCTCACTTGTCCTGTCGCTTCGCAAGAGGTCAGTCAAGATGAACGGTGATGGGCCCACCGAACCGATCGGACCGTCACGCCTCGAGAGGGCGCCTGGCGGCTGAGCGGACTGCCGGATCCCGACCTCCAGGTGGCCTGAGCCTCAACGAGCGGTCCAGCCTCCGTCCACCATCAGGGTCGTGCCCGTGACGAGTGACGACGCAGGTGACGCCAGGTACACCACGGCACCTGCCACGTCCACCGGCTCGCCCACGCGATGCAAGCCCGCGATGCGCTCGAGGACATCGTCGGCAAAGGCGGGGTCGGACAGCGCCGCCGCCGTCCCGGGCGTCTTGATGAACGTGGGCGCGACGGCATTGACGTTGATGCCGTAGCGGCCCCACTCGATCGCGAGGCACTTCGTCAGATGGGACACGGCGGCCTTGGAGGCGCAGTAGATGGCCTCGCCGGGCAGGGCGATGAATCCAGCCTGGGAGCTGAGGTTGACGATCTTGCCGGAGCCCTGTCCGATCATCACACGGCCGACGGACTGGCTGGTGAAGAAGAGGCCCTTGACGTTGAGATCGAAGGTGAGGTCGAAGTCCCCTTCCGTCGCATCTTCGACGGGCGTCTCGGGTGGACCCAGGCCCGCGTTGTTGACGAGGATGTCGATGCCCCCGAATGACTCGACGACCGCGTCCACCGCCGATGCGATCTGGGCCCGATCGAGGACATCCATCTGCACCCGCATGGAGCGGCGGCCCATGGCCGTGATCTCAGCCTCCAGGTCCTCGGCGTCTTCGACCCTCCGCAGTCCCAGCGCGACGTCCGCACCGGCATCGGCAAGTGCCAGCGAGATCGCGCGACCCAACCCTCGGGCCGCACCAGTGATCAGGGCGCTCTGGCCCGCAAGACTGAAATCGGGATAGGCGGTCATCGGAGTCCTTTCTGCATGTCTTCTCCGGTCGGAGCCATTCACGAGCGGTCGGGATCGTCGAAGGCAGCACCCCTGCCCTCACGGGGATGCAGACCCATCGTCGATGTCGGGGCCACCGTCGACTGGCGAGGCCGACACGTCGTATCTTGCGCCCATGGGCTTGCGGCCCGTACCAACACCCCACAGAGCATACTGACGTCGTCTCCCAATTCCGGTCCTCTCGGGGGTCTGGCCACAGAACGGAAGGAGGTTCGAGGATGCCCAAGTACCTGTTCCAGGGCTCGTACACTGCCGCCGGAGCGATGGGCGTGCTGAAGGAAGGTGGCATGGGTCGGGCGGCCGCACTCCAGGCCCTGATGACGAGCCTCGGCGGGTCGGTCGAATCGGAGTACTGGGCATTTGGCGGCGACGACTTCTTCATCGTCGCCGAAGTGCCCGACACAGACGTGGCCGCCGTGGGTTGCCTCGCTTTCAAGGCAAGCGGTGCGGCCCACGTGACGATGACCCAGCTTCTGACAGCCGCCGAGCTCGACGAGGCTGTTGGTCAGGTAGGCCCGGTCGTCGACTACCGACCCCCGGGTGAGTAGCTATCCATCGTCGTGAGCCGCTCGACCGCCGTGCGCTCACGCGTCCCTGGGCTGCCCGACCGGCAGACCCGGGTCAGATGACGTACCGCCCCCAGACGTAGACCGATGAGATCGCGAGCGAGCCCACGGTGACGATCGCTCCATAGCGCAGGTAGTGCATGAAGTGGATGCGATGGCCACCGCGCTCGGCAAGGTTCGCCACGACCACGTTGGCGGATGCGCCCACGATGGTGAGGTTGCCACCAAGGCAGGCACCCAGTGCCAGGGACCACCACAAGGCATCCGATGGCAGGCCGGCGTCGATCAGGTTCTTGACGACCGGGATCGCGGTCGCCGTGAACGGGATGTTGTCGATGATGGCCGATCCGATCGCCGAGAACCACAGCAGTGCCATCGTCGTGGGGCCCAGTTGCCCACCCGTGGCTTCCACGATCGAGTTGGCGATGCCGCTGACGATACCGGTCTGGACCACGGCCTCGACGAGGATGAACAACCCGACGAAGAAGAAGAGCGTGACCCACTCCACGTCGCGCAGGGCCTCGTCCGGATCGATGCCGCTGACGAGCAGCAGGGTGGTGGCCCCCAGGAGCGCCACCGTCGCCACCTCCAGTCCCAGGACCCCGTGCGCCAGGAACCCGATGATGGTGAGGGCCAGGATGATGAGGGTCCGTACCAGCAGCCTCCGGTCCGTGATCATCGCGTCTTCCAGCGCCTCGAGGGCCGCCTCGCGGCGCTCGCTGGGGACCTGGAGCGTGCCCCTGAAGAGGACGACCATCGCCATCAGGAAGACACCGAAGACCAGCAAGATCACCGGTCCGAGGTTGACGAGGAAGGCCATGAAGTCGAGCCCGGCGGCGGAGCCGATGAGGATGTTCGGGGGGTCACCGATGAGCGTGGCCGTACCGCCGATGTTCGAGGCCAGGATCAGGCTGATCAGGTAGGGTGCCGGCGAGATCCCCAGGGTTCGAGCGATCGAGAGCACGACCGGCGTCATCAGCACCACCGTGGTCACGTTGTCGAGGAACGCCGAGAGCAGAGCGGTAACCAGGGACAGAGCGATAAGGAGCCGGATGGGATGACCTCGTGACAGCCGGACGGAGCGAACGCCGAGCCAGCGGAAGAAGCCGGTCTGGCGGAGGGCACCGGCGATCACCATCATCCCTGCCAGCAGGAAGATGACGTTCCAGTCGACCGCGCCGAAGGCCGACTCCTGGTCGATGACCCCAACGGCCACCAGGAACAAGCCGGCCGCGAGCGCTACGAGCGTGCGGTTGAGACGCTCCGTAGCGATGAGCCCATACGCCAGGAGGAAGACGCCGGCGGCGATCCAGGCGTCCATCAGCGCGCCTTCCGCCATCCCGTGGGACGCAGTCCTCGTGGCTGCGCCATACGGCCGCGGGCGATCAGATCGGCAGCGGTGATCGGATCAGGGACAAACCGGACTGGCAGCGCGCGCACGCTCACCAGGACCCTCGATGCTCGATCACCTCGACGTACAACGACGCCCTCCCTCTGGCCTATCGGACAGTCGGAGACTACCGCCCATCACGGTCGCGAACACGACGCCCATGCTCGGCAGCCGGCTCGCGAGCGCAAGGTGCCGACCAGACCGCAGGCAGCGGTCGCTCGGGGTCGAGCGTGGGTCGCGGTCGGTGACAGGACGATACGATGGGACAGCCGTGCACATGAGTAGCCAGCGACCAAGCTCATTCGCCTCGACGGCCATCGCGGTCCTCGTCTTCGGCATCGCGATGGGCTACCTCGAGGCGGTCGTCGTCGTCTACCTGAGGACCGCCCTCGACGTGGGTCCGCTCGACATCGTGCCCGTGGCCGAGCCGGGGGCGTTCGACGCCTTCGCCGGCATCGAGAGCGTGCGGGAGCTCGCGACGTTGGTGATGATCACCGCCGTCGGCTGGCTCGTCGGTCGAAGCTGGCTGGAGCGCCTCGCCTGGGCCGCTGTCGTCTTCGGGACCTGGGATATCGCCTACTACGGAGGTCTCTGGGTGGCCATCGGCTGGCCGCCCGCGGTTGACACCTGGGACATCCTGTTCCTCTTGCCTGCGACCTGGGTCGGACCGGTCTGGGCGCCGCTGGTCGTGAGCGCCGCACTCGTCGGCTTCGGACTCGCTGCAGCACGACGTCTGCGGGCCGGCCGCCGCGTCCTCGTCACCTCGCTGGGGCTGATCGTGGCCCTCGTGGGCGGCGGCCTGGTCATCCTGAGCTTCCTCCTGGATAGCGACCGTGTCATCGCCGGGGATGGGTCCCCCTGGTCAGCGTGGCCGGTGTTCTGGCTGGGCATGGGACTGGGAGCAGTAGCTGCCGTGACGGCCTTGTCGGGCGGCCCGGGGAAGCGCCAGCGCCAAGTGGTTGATCCGCTGCAGGACGCGGAGCGCGAGCTGCAGGACGCGGAGCGCGAGCCCCCGCCCGCCGACCGCCCGCCGATGTAGTCACAACAGGCCGCAGCCAGCCCTTACGGCGATCGACGGCCGAGTGTGTGGAGGCGGAACGGTCTGACGCAGGCCGCGACGATCCCGGCAGCAGTCACGACCGTGAGCAGGGGGATGGCCGCCTTCGCTGCCTTCGGCGGAAGGACCAGCTCGAACATCGGCACAGGGTCGCCGAGACGGCGCTGGAATGGTCCGAACGGACAATCTCCGCGACCGATCAGCAGCGCCACACCCTGGAGCAGGAGGAAGGCGATGGAGGCCCAGAGGTAGCGGTCGTGGCGACGCACGAGCGCACACGTCCAGATGTACGCGAGCGCACTCAGCGCCGTGACGCCCCACGCCACGTGCGCGAGCCGGAAGGCCTTGGCTCGAGGCGGCAGTGACGTCCAGGCAGGGTGCGGCCGCGCCGCGGCCCCCTTCTCTCGAGAGCGTCCTGTCGTTGCGGCGCCAGCAGCGGCTGCCTGGCCGTGTCTCATCAGCAGATGGTGGCGTCGGGTCACCGGACCCACCATGCCCGTGCGCCCCTATCGCGCGGGCCGATGGTCGTGAGCACCGCCCGCTATCCGATCTCGGACAGCCGCCGTTCGCAAGCCTCCAGGTCGGCAGGGGTGTTCACGTTGAAGAACGAGTCGGCGACGTCGCTCATGTCCACGCTCACGACCCCCTGGTCGTCGAGCCAATCCTTCACGGCCCGGCCGCCGCCGCAGTAGAAGCGCGCGAGCGCAGCAGCCATTGGGCGTGACATCAGCAGGACGAGGTTCTGGCGCTGGGCGCCAGCCCGTGGCACGGCGATGCCGTTGACAAGGGCCTCCGGAGTCAACCGTGCGACCAGGGAGGTATCGACAAAGGGCGCATCCCCGGGATGCGTCAGGATCCAGTCGGTCTGGACATGGGGGAGGGCGCTGACGATGCCGCCGAGTGGCCCATCGCCCGGTCGGTCGTCGGCGACCGTCGGGTATCCCAAGGTCTCGTACGGCCCCGCATCGCGGCCGCAGCTGATCACGATCCGGCCCACCTGTGGAGTCAACGCTGCGATGACCCAGTCGATGAGGCGGCGACCCCCGATGCGCGCCATGGGCTTGTCGATGCCGCCCAGGCGGGCACCCGACCCACCACACAGGACGATCGCGCTGATCTCGTCGGTGCGCACGACCGTTCAGGTCCCGACGCGGAGTCGATGAGGAAGGGTGTACACGTTGAATCGGCGCTCGCGCAGGAACCCGACGAGCGTCATGCGTTGTTCGGCAGCGAGCTCGATGGCCAGGCTCGAGGGCGGCCCGATAGCAGCGACGAACGGGCACCCGGCCATGGCCGCCTTCTGGACGAGCTCGAAGCTCGCCCGGCCGCTGAGGATCAGCCCGAGCTCGGCCAGTGGCAGCCTGCCCTCGGTCAGGAAACGGCCCACGAGCTTGTCGAGAGCGTTGTGGCGGCCGACGTCCTCCGCGACCGCGACGATCTGCCCGCTCGCATCGAAGGCCGCCGAGGCGTGGAGCCCGCC
This sequence comes from uncultured Chloroflexia bacterium, assembly GCA_963724095.1. Taxonomy (GTDB): domain Bacteria; phylum Chloroflexota; class Limnocylindria; order Limnocylindrales; family CSP1-4; genus JAFMJV01. The sequence continues at coordinate 136,257 of CAVRTH010000019.1, read as the reverse complement.
CGTTCGGTCGAATGACTGTTGCACACGACGGAGCCGCTGCGGGAGGGCGCCCAGGGTCTGCTGGTCGACGGTGAACGCGCCATGCCCGGCGTAGTCCGGGATCTGCATCCGCACCGCGTCGAGAGAAGCCTTGCCGCAGACGCCACAGCTCGAGGTGGTGTAGACATTCCGCGTCAGCGCGTCCGTGTCGAAGGTCACGGCCGGCGTGAGCTCCACGCGCACGACGTTGTTGCCGTCCTCGTCGGAGCCGGACGACTCGACGCGGTCCACCGACGCGATGTCCTCCTCCGATCGCACGACGCCCTCGCCGAAGAGGAAGCCGATGGCCAGTGCCAGATCGTCCCCGGGTGTGCGCATGGTGACCGCCACGCTCCGTTCGACCCGACCATCCGCGGGTCCATGAGCGAGCCTGATCTCAAGCGGCTCCTCAGTGGTCACGAAGTCGTCCCTTCGGGTCACCTCACCATCGGTGACGACGTCCACCCGGACCGCCGCGACTCCGACCGGCGCATCGACCGCTGGGCGGGCGAGCCGCACGCTACCGATCCGAGGGTGCCAGCGCAGCCTGCTCGGCCGCCCGCGAGGTGAACTGTCGCTGCCACTCGGAGCGGTGATTGGCCGGCCGCACCTCGACCGCGGTGACCTTGTACTCCGGGCACTCGGTCGCCCAGTCGCTGAGCTCCGTGGTCACCACGTTGGTGCCGGTATCGGGATGATGGAAGGTGGTGTAGACCACCCCCGGCACGACCCGCTCGCTGACGGTCGCCGGCAGCGTGATGTCGCCCTTGCGGCTGGCGACCGAAACGAGGTCGCCTTCGCGGATACCGCGCACTTCGGCGTCGGCCGGATGGATCTGGAGCACGTCATGCTCGAGCCAGCGGATGTTCTCGGTGCGTCGGGTCTGGGCGCCCACGTTGTACTGGCTCAGGATGCGCCCGGTGGTCAGCAACAGCGGGAACTTGTGATTGGCGCGCTCCTCGGTCGGCTGGTAGTCCGTGAGCACGAACATGCCCTTGCCGCGCACGAACTCGTCCACGTGCATGATGGGTGTGCCGGTAGGTGCCGCATCGTTGCACGGCCACTGCACGCTGCCGTGCTGGTCGAGGAAGTCGAATGAGACGCCGGCGAACGAAGGCGTGAGCGCCGCGATCTCGTCCATGATCTGCGACGCCGTGTCGTAGTGCATGGGATAGCCAAGCGCGTTGGCCAGGGCCTGGGTCACTTCCCACTCCGCCATGCCCGTCAGGGGTTTGGTCACCGGACGCACGCGGTTGATGCGTCGCTCGGCGTTGATGAACGTGCCGTCCTTCTCCAGGAACGACGTGCCGGGCAGGAACACATGAGCGAACTTGGCAGTCTCGTTGAGGAACAGGTCCTGGACGATGACGCACTCCATGGCGCTGAGTGCCGCCTCCACGTGCTGGGTGTTCGGATCGGACTGGGCGATGTCCTCGCCCTGGATGTAGATGGCCTTGAACGTCCCGCCGACCGCAGCGTCGAGCATGTTGGGGATGCGGAAGCCCGGCTGGTCGTGCACCTGGACGCCCCAGTGCTCGTCGAACGAGGCCCGAACCACATCGTCCGTGACCGGCCGGTAGCCTGGTAGTTCGTGCGGGAATGAACCCATGTCGCATGAGCCCTGGACGTTGTTCTGCCCACGCAACGGGTTCACGCCGACGCCGAGGCGGCCGATGTTTCCTGTGGCCATGGCGATGTTGGCCATGGCCATCACCATCGTCGAGCCCTGGCTGTGCTCGGTCACGCCGAGTCCGTAGTAGATGGCGGCGTTGCCGCCGGTGGCGTAGAGCCTGGCCGCCTCGCGGATGGTTCGGGCGTCGACGCCGATCTCCGCCGCCACCGCCTCGGGCGCGTGCTCCGGGCGCCCGGCGAACTCGAGCCAGGCGCGGAAGGACTCGAGGTCGCAGCGTTGCTCGGCGAAGGCGTGGTCGACCAGGTCCTCGGTGACCATCACGTGTGCGAACGCGTTCATCAGCACCACGTTGGTGCCCGGCTTGAGGGGCAGGTGCACGTCCGCCTCGACGTGGGGCGAGCGTACGAGGTCGGTCCTGCGCGGGTCGACGACGATCAGCCGCGCGCCGTCCCGCAGCCGTCGCTTCATCTGGGAAGCGAAGACGGGATGCGCATCGGTCGGGTTCGCCCCGATCACCATGATCACGTCGGCGCTCTCGACGGAGTCGAAGTGCTGGGTGCCGGCGGACGTCCCGAATGTCTGCTTGAGCCCATAGCCCGTGGGGGAGTGGCAGACCCGGGCGCAGGTGTCGACGTTGTTATTGCCGAACGCCGCGCGGACCAGCTTCTGGACCAGCCACACCTCCTCGTTCGTGCAGCGCGACGAGGTGATGCCGCCGACCGCGAACTTGCCGTGCTGCGCCTGGATCTCCTGCAGGCGAGTCGCGGCGTAGTCGATGGCGACCTCCCAGGACACTTCCCGCCATGGCTCGTCAGTGGTGTCGCGGATCATGGGCGTGGTGATGCGGTCGCGGTGATTCGCGTAGCCCCACGCATACCGACCTTTGACGCAGGAGTGTCCGTGGTTCGCCTTGCCGTCCTTGTAGGGCAGCATGCGCACCACCTGGTCGCCCTTGAGCTCCGCCTTGAACGAGCAGCCGACGCCGCAGTAGGCACAGGTGGTCAGCACCGTGCGGTCGGGGACGCCGTGGTCGATGACCGTCTTGTCCATCAGCGTCGCGGTCGGGCAGGCCTGCACGCAGGCACCGCAGGAGACACAGTCCGAGGACATGAAGTCGTGGGCGCCGGTCGCGATCACCGAGTCGAAGCCGCGCCCCAGGACGGTGAGCGCGAAGGTGCCCTGCACCTCGTTACAGGCGCGCACGCAGCGCGAGCAGAGGATGCACTTCGACGGATCGAAATCGAAGTAGGGGTTGGAGCCGTCCATCTGTGCATCGAGATGCGTGGCGGGCTCCTGGTAGCGCACCTCGCGCAGACCGACGGCACCGGCCATGTCCTGCAGCTCGCAGTCGCCGTTGGCCGAGCAGGTCAGACAGTCGAGGGGATGATCGGAGATGTAGAGCTCCATGACCCCGCGTCGGATCCTGGCCAGCGCCGGCGTCTGGGTGCGCACGTGCATGCCATCGCGGGCGGGCTCCGTACAGGCAGCCTTGAAGCCGCCGCGGCCTTCGATCTCGACCATGCACAGCCGGCATGAGCCGTAGGCCTTGAGGCTGTCGGTCGCGCACAGCCTTGGGATAGGGATGCCCGCCTCGGTGGCGGCGCGCAGGATGGACGTGCCCGCGGCCGTCGTGACGCGGACCCCGTCGATCTCGAGGGTCACGCTGCCCTGGCCGGTAGCAGGCGGGGTGCCGTAGTCGGTCTCGATCAGTCGCATCTCAGGAGCCCTCTGCTGGAAGCCCGAAATCCTGTGGGAAGTGCGCGAGGGCACTGCGAACCGGCACCGGCGTCAGGCCGCCCATCGCACACAGGCTCGACCGCTCCATCACCTCACACAGGTCATCGAGCACGACGAGTCGGTCGGTACCGGCGCCGTCGATGATCTGCTGCACGAGTTCGGCGCCACGCACCGACCCGATCCGGCAGGGGGTGCACTTGCCGCACGATTCATGGGCGCAGAACTCGAAGGCGTAGCGAGCCTGCACGGCCATGTCCACGCTGTCGTCGAAGACGACCACGCCACCGTGGCCGACGCTCGCGCCGAGCTCGTGCAGGGCTTCGTAGGTCATGGGCACGTCGAAGTGACGCGGGGTCAGGTAGGCCCCGAGTGGCCCGCCGACCTGGACGGCCCGTACTGGCCGTCCGCTGCGGGTGCCGCCGCCCCACTCCTCTACGAGCTCCCCCAGCGTGACGCCGAACTCAAGCTCGTAGATCCCGCCGCGCTTGACGTTACCCGACAGCTGGAAGGGCATCGTGCCCGTCGAGCGACCGACGCCCAGCTCGGCATAGGCGGCGCCCCCATGGCGCATGATCCACGGCACCGCGCAGAGCGTCAGCACGTTGTGCACGAGGGTCGGTCTTCCGTACAGGCCCCTCACGGCCATGGGTGGGGGCTTGGTGCGGACCTCGCCACGTTTGCCTTCGAGGCTCTCGAGTAGCGACGTGGCTTCGCCACAGATATAGGCGCCGGCACCGATGAACAGGTCGATGTCGAAGGCATCACCCAGGATGCCGGCCGCCCGTGCTGCGGCCAGCGCCTGGCGCAGCACCTCTGCGGCGAGCGGGTATTCGGACCGCAGGTAGATGATGCCGCGCGTGGCACCGATGGCGTGACCGGCGATCCTCATGCCCTCGATCAGCAGGAACGGGTCACCTTCGATGATGAGCCGGTCGGCGAACGTCCCGGAGTCGCCCTCGTCGGCGTTGGCGACGAGGTAGCGCTGGTCGGCCTGGGCGTCGGCCACGGTCTCCCACTTGATGTGGGCGGGGAACGCCGCGCCGCCATAGCCGCGGAGACCGGACACGCCGATCTCGTCCAGGATCGACTGTGGATCGGCGTCGAGCACGGCGAACCCGCCGTGCTCGCGATACGCCTCCAGGGATGTCGGGTCGTACGCGCCACAGTTGCCAAAGATGACGCGTCGCTGTCCCCGAAGCAGCTCGTCGACGTCACCCCGCGTGCGCTCGTCCAGCCGCGCCACGTCGGCCGGACCGACGGGCCCGTAGGCGGTGCGCAGCCCATCGCGCTCGATCTCGATCAACGGCTCCATCCACAGCAGCCCGCGCGATCCGTTGCGCACCACCTCGGTCCCGGAAGTGGTCAAGTCTCGGGCGACCGCGTCGGCACCGAGGGCCAGCGCGACTGACTCGCGTGGAACATAGGCTCGGTCGGTCACGGCAGGAGCCTGTCGAACACTCGGTCGAGAGCGACGTCCGCGTCGACGACGAGCTCGCCGTCGACCATTAAGGCTGGAGCACGCGCACAGACGCCCAGGCAGTAGACGGCCTGGAGAGCGACGCGGCGGTCAGCGGTCATCGCGCCGAGCGCCGCTCCGAGCCGGCCCGCGAGTGTGCTTGTCAGCTCACGGGCACCCACGGCCTGGCACGCCTCCGCTTGGCAGATCGCCACGACGTGGGCGGCTGGCGGTTCCGTGCGAAAGTCCTCATAGAAGTCGACCAGACCGCGGACCTCTGCCCGGCTCAGGTTGAAGACGTCGGCGACCGCGTCGACCGCGTCGGCGTCGATCCAGCCGAGGCTCGCCTGGATGGTCCGCAGCGCAGAGATCGGCCCCCCCATGCTGTTCGCGTGGGGAGCGATCAGTCGTCGCAGTTCTTCGCTGGTCATGGCGCTCGCGATTGCGGTCAAGGCGACCGAATATATCAGACGGCTTCGTCGCGACTGGCAGCGGATGGGATGCGCTGCCGCGACATAGGTTGAGCCCCGGCCACACGCCGGGGCTCAACCTTTCAGCGGGACGGGTGTCCTACGCGGTCACCCGCCCGGGACGTTCGGTTCGGGCTACTGCGCTGCGGGGCAGGCGAACTGGTTGCAGACCTCCTGTGCGTTCTCAGGCGAGACGGTGTCGAAGGGCAGGACCAACCACAGTGGCGGGTTGACGTGACCTTCGAGCATGTTGACGGCCCAGTCGACGGCCTGCTGGCCACCGGTGGGATAGACGAAGGTCACGCCGAGGCGACCGTCGAGTACGGACATGATCCCGCCATCGGGCGTCGGCAATGCGTCGATGCCGATGAAGAGGACCTTCGATGTGTCGATCCCGGCATCCTGAGCCGCGATCAGGGCACCCTCGGCCATGGGGTCGTTGTGCCCATAGAGGACATCCACATCCGGGTGTGCCTGGAAGGCGGCCGCCGCCGCCGGGACCGCGCGCTCACGGAGCCAGTCGGCGTTCTGCGAGAAGACGATGTTGTCCTCGCTCAAGCCACCGGCCTCCAGGCCCATGCGGAAGCCATCACCACGGTCCTTGGCCGGCGGGGCGCCCTCCAGACCACGGATCTCCGCGATCTTGCACTCGGTTCGGCCGTTGTCTGCGCACCACTGCGCGGCGTACTCGCCTGCAGCTTCCCCGATGGCGACGTTATCGGCGCCGATGAACATCGAGTAGTTGGGGTCCACGAGGTTGCGGTCGAGGACGATGACCGGGATACAGGCATCCCAGGCTTCCTTGACGATGTCGTTCAGAGGTGCGGCTTCGTTGGGGGAGATGATCAGCAGGTCGATGCCCTGGGTCAGCAGGTTCTCGACATCACTGACCTGGGCGGCGTTGTCCTGTGCGGCATCCTGGAAGACGACCTCGATCTCGGGGTACGCGTCCGCAGCCGCCTGGATCTGGCTGTCCATGGCCTCGCGCCACGGCTCAGCGCGGTTCGCCTGGGACATGCCGATGACATACTTGTCCTTCGCCTCCGGCAGCGGGCAGCCCGCGGGAAGCGGGCCTTCCGGCCGCGCATCGAGGTTGACCGTCCCGCCACCGAGTTGATCCTCGGTATACGGGACCCAACCATCCTGCGCCAGCACCGCGGTTACCGAGCTCAGCGACATGGTTGCCACCAGCGCAGCCGCGAAGATACTCTTTCTCATTCCGGTTCCTCCTTCATGTCAGTCCTGTTGACTGGACTTTCCCTGACCGATCCCTTTGCCACCTCCTTCCGGCGCTCCTGTACCTGTCGACCGGGTCTTGGTCGGGCACCGCCGAGGAAGCGTGTCGGCGATGACCATGAGAAACATCACGAACACCCGAGGGCCTCCTCTTCACGCTTCGGCGCTGCTGGGTCGAAGCTGCTGCAAGGCAACGGCGCCGATCACGAGCAGGCCCTTGATGACCATCTGGGCGGCGCTGTCCACGTTGTTCAGGCTGAGCATGTTGCTGATGATCCCGAGGATGAAGGCGCCGGCGATGGCACCCGCGATGGTGCCCTTCCCGCCGGCGAGGCTGGCACCTCCGATGACGACCGCGGCGATGGCATTAAGTTCATAGCCCACGGCTTCGTTGGGGCTCCCCTGGTCCAGCTGCGCGGCGTGCACGATGCCGGTCAAGGCGGCAAAGAACGAACACAACATGAAGGCCGCGATCTTGATGCGCGACACTGCCACCCCGGACAGGCGTGCAGCGGTCTGATTGCCGCCGATGGCATAGAGATATCGGCCGAATGCCGAGTAGCGCAGGACGAGGGCCATGATGATGGCGACGGCGAACATGATGATGGCCGGTACCGGGAAGACCCCCTCGATCCGGTAGCCGATGACCTCGAACGACGGGTCCGCCCCTCCGGCGCCATACGAGAGGGGCACGGCGATGCGATTGGACCAGATCACCGCCACGCCTCTGGCGATGCTCATCATGGCCAGCGTGGTGATGAAGGACGGGACGCGGAAGCGCTCGGAGATCCATCCGTTCGACCACCCGATGCCCAGACCAAGGGCGAGGATGATGCCGATGGCCGCGTACGCGGGCACCAGGTCGCGCATGAGCAGGTAGGCGCCGCCGGTCGCGGCGAGGGCCACGACCGAGCCGACTGACAGGTCGATGCCGCCGATGATGATGACCAGCAGCATGCCCACGGCGAGGATGCCGGTCTCCGAGACATCCCGGGCCACGTTGCTCAGGTTCCGCTGGCTCAGGAACAGATTGGACTCATCACGGACGGGTGAGAAGACGATGGCCAGGACGACGACGATGATCAGACCGAACAGGAACTGGAAGCTGAAGATGCCGCCGATGATTTGATTGGCCCGCGGACTCTCGAGCAGACGGCCAAGCCTGGCGCGCAACCGCTCGACCAACCTGCCGTGGGCCGGTGCGGAATGTGCCGGGGCGGCTGGTCGCGACGCGAAGTACTGGAGGAACAGGAACGCGGACGCGAAGCCTGCGATCCAGAACCCGACGCCGGTGTATTGCATGAGCAGCACGGGCGTCTGGCGATCATGCAAGAAGTAGAGGGCGAAGTAGGCGAACCCCACGAGCCCACCGAGGGGCACGAGTCGCGTCGCCCAGCGAACCCGGCTCCGTCCAGACATCTCGAGGTAGAGTCCGACACCGGCGATCCCGGCCCCCAGCGGGACGAGCAGTAGTGCCCAGCGGATCTCCTCGAGGACGGCCCTCGTATCCGGCGGTAGCGGTGTGGCGCCCGACATGAGCAGGCTCAAGCCAGTGACCGTCGCGCCGTCTCCGAGCAGCCACGGCAGTGCGACGAACGCCACCAGCATCGCGGCGGTGGAGACGAGGCGGATGAGATCGAGAAGCGAGAGACGTGCCCGTGTGCGCGCCTGCCCCGGGGTCGCGTGCTCAGTCGTTCCGCTGCTCATCGGGTCACCGGCTGGGTGGCTGGACTCGCGGGTGAGCCGCTGACTTGATCGACGAAGCGTGTCGCGGCTTCCATGATCGCCTCCTGGTCGAAGGATGCTCGCTCGAACTCGCCCGTCAGTCGCCCGTCGCACAGGACGTAGATGCGGTCACAGACGGCGAGCAACTCGGACATCTCACTCGAAACGAGCAGGATGGATGTGCCTTCTTGCGCCAGCTCACCGACCAACTGGTAGATCTCGGCCTTGGCTCCCACGTCGATGCCGCGCGTTGGTTCGTCAAGCAGGAACAGGACGATCTCAGAGAGCAGGAACTTGCCGATCACGACCTTCTGTTGATTGCCACCACTCAGAGTGGCGACCATCGCATCGATCGACGGGGTCTTGATGCTCAGGTCCTCCACCACCTGTGTCACCACCCGTTTCTCGCTTCGCCGGCTGATCATGCGGTACTTCATGAACTGCTGCAGGGTGGCCAGCGTGGTGTTCTCCGTGACCGATCGCTCCATCACCAGGCTCTGCAGCTTGCGGTCTTCCGCCACCAGGCCCAGGCCGGCACGGATCCCATCCTGCGGGGAGGCGAACCGCACCTCACGCCCGTTGAGTTCGATCGATCCGCTCAGGCTGTCGAGCGGGTACACACCGAAGATCGCTTCGAGCAGCTGCGTCCTGCCCGCGCCCATCAGCCCGGCCACGCCGACGATCTCGCCTTGGCGCACGGTCAGCGACACGTCATCGAGCACCCTGGTCGTGCCCTGCCTGTAAGTCAGCCCTTGGACGCGCAGGACCTCCTCGCCCAGTTCGACGGGCACCTTCGGGTAAAGCTCCTCGAGATCGCGACCGACCATCATGCTGATCAGGGAGCGGCGGGGCGTCTCCTGGGGGCTCGCTGAGCCGACGACTCGTCCGTCACGCAAGACCGTGATGAGGTCGGTGATGGCGTAGACCTCGTCGAGGCGATGTGAGATGTACACGACGGCGACATCGTGGTCGCGGAGACCCCGGATCACCTCGAACAGGTACTCGACCTCGCTGTCGCTCAGTGCCGAGGTCGGCTCATCCATGACGATGACCTTGGTATCGAGACTCAACGCCTTGGCGATCTCGACCAGCTGCCGCTGGCTGACTCGGAGTCGCTTGATGGGCCGGCCGGTGTCGATATCGAGCCCCAGCCTCGACATGAGCGTGTCAGCCGCCTTGTGCATCGCTCGACGGTTGATCGTTCCCAGTCGTGTCTTGTGCTCGCGTCCCAGGAAGATGTTCTCGTAGACCGACAGCTCCGGCACCAGGTTCAGCTCCTGGTGGATCATGGCGACCCCGCTGTCGATGGCTTCGCGCGGGCCACGGAACGACACCGGCTTGCCGTCGAGCAGCATCTGACCCTCGTAATCGGTGTAGATGCCGCTCATGATCTTCATCAGGGTGGATTTGCCCGCGCCATTCTCGCCAACCAACCCGTGGACCTGCCCGACGTGCACGTCGAACGAGACATCTTCGAGCGCGAGCACGCCTGGGAAGCGCTTGGTGATCTGGCGCATGGTCAGGAACGCAGGCGCCTGGCTCGAGCCGGTCGAAGCCTGATCCGTCGGCATGATGCTGGTCACGGCGTTGCTCGCACCGGGGCCGTCGACTGACGGATGATGAGCCTCGCGCTGAGCACGACCTCCTTGACCGCAGCGTTGGGCTCCCGGAGTCGACGGAACATCAGTTCGGCAGCACGGGCGCCGACGCGGTATGTAGGTTGTTGGACCACCGTGAGGGGTGGATCCAGGAGTTCGCCGGTCGGGATATCGTCGAAGCCGACGATCGAGACCTCTGAGGGAACCTGCACCCTGCGCTCGCGGAGGCCCCACAGCGCACCGATCGTGGTCAGGTTGTTGACCGCGAAGATGGCAGTCGGCGGGTCCGGTAGGTCCAGCAAGTCACAGGTCATGGTCCACCCGGCTGCCTCATGGAAGTCCCCGCGACGCACCAGCTCGGGCTGAACGCTGATCCGCGCTTCCCGCAGGGCCCGCTCATAACCGCGCAACCGATCTCGCGCTGTGCCGGTGTCGCTGGGTCCACCCACGATGGCGATGCGCCTGTGACCGAGCCGCAGCAGGTGGTTGACCGCCTCGTGCGACGCGCTCTCGTTATCAACCACCACGCTGTCGGTGGGGAGGTCCACGATGTGGCGATCGATGGCCACGACCGCCATGCCGGTGTCGCGGAACCTACGTAGCACCGTCCCGTTCTCGTTGGTCGTGGCGATGATGACTCCAGCGGCTCGTTCGGCCGCCATCACGCCCAGGCTGGCTGCTTCACGGTCGGGGTTCTCGTCAGTATTGGAGAGCACCAGGGAGTAGCCGTGGCGTTGCGCTACGTCCTCGACGCCACGGGCGACGGCGGTGAAGAACGGATTACCGATGTCGCCGATGATCAGGCCCAGGATACGTGTGCTGCCGGACCGCATGTTCCGGGCCGGGTTGTTGGGGATGTACTCCAGTTCCTCGGCGGCATCGATGATTCGCTGGAGCACGGGAGCACTGACCCGCTTTGGCTCTCCCGAAAGCGCTCGCGAGACTGTCGCCACGGACACCCCGGCCCGCGCTGCGATATCGGCCATCGTCGGCATTCGCGCGCTGTGGTCAACCTCCCCTAGAGATCGCGACCGATGTAATCGATTGCCCTGTGCCCGCCGGCATCACGTTGGGCGATGCACTCGAATCTAAGCGAAAGATGAGCCCTTATGTTCATTGCATTGAAATGGATTACACCATTGGCGTCAACCCCTGACGCGGCTCACGGGCGCCCGGGATCCGAACACCGACGCCTGACGACAGGCTGGCCCTGTACTGGCATGGCCCGCCACGTCAGGGACCCCGTAGCGTGCGTGTCTGGCGATATGTCGGCCACGACCGAAGGCCGTCATCGGCATGGGGAAAGGCGAGGGGGCGCCAGCGTCCTGGCCGTGGTGCGGCGCATCGACCACCTCGAGCGACTGGCGGATGAGCTCGCCGTTGGTCTGCCACGATCCCACGGGATCTCGGCGGCCCGTCAGACTGGCCAACGTGCGCGATCCATCACCCCAGCCTGTACATGACCACGGCACCGATATCGGCCCGCCAGCAGAAGGCAGCCGGGTCGCCCGCTGGAGCGGCCTTCGCACCGTCTTCGATTGGTTCTTTCGGGACCGGCACTCGGGCAAGATCGTGGTGGCCGAACTCCCCAACCTCCCGCTGTGGCTCTGGATCGGGACGCTCGTCCTGCGCCAGTTCCTCGACGTGGGAACTACCGCCCGCGAGATCCTCGACTGGGCCAGCTCCATCACCCTCGGCTGGTGGGCCATCGATGAGCTCGTCCGAGGCGTGAACCCGTGGCGTCGCCTGCTGGGCCTCGCCGGCTGCATCGCTGTCGTCGCCGGTGTCGTCTCCCGCCTTGGCCTGTGACGGACCTGGCCATGTCAGCAGAGAGCCGCGAAGGCTCGGCCCCCAGCCGTGCCACCGCCACCGTCCTCGGGATCATCGTCACATTCCTGTGGGCGACGTCGGTCGTGCTGATCCGGCTGGGCCTGACCGAGGAAGATGTCGATCCCATCGGCTTCGCCGGCGTGCGCTTCTCGCTGGCCGCGATCCTGCTGCTCCCGCTCGCACTGCCTCACCTCCGAGCCGTCCGCATCTGGACCGCGGATCGCCGCTCGTTGCTGGAGGTGGCGGCATATGGCCTGCTCATGTTCTGCGTGGCCCAGGTGGCCTTCTACGTGGCACTCGGCGACCTGGCGGCCTCCACGGTCGGGCTGCTCATGGGACTTGCCCCGGTGGTGACCGCAGCATTCGTGATGCGGACCGAACATGAACGCGCCAGCCCGGTACAGGTCGTGGGTGTCGGCGCGCTGATCGTCGGCGTGGTCGTCTACTTCGGACTGGCATCGCCGACGGGCGGGAACCCATTCGCATGGCTCGCGGGGATCTCGATCCCCATCATCGTCGGTGGCAGCGCCCGGCTGGGTCGGCACCTCGCGCTCGACGCTGGACGGCTCTTCGGCGGCCCGCTGGGCCTCACGGCCATGGCCATGACCGCTGGCGGCGTGACGACACTCCTCCTTGCCCTGGCGTTCGAGGGTGTCCCCTCCTTCAGCCCGAAGGCCTGGCTGCTGATCATCTGGTTGGCCGCGATCAACACGGCCCTGACCTACACCCTGTGGACCCAGACCCAGCGGACGCTGCGGGCGATCGAGTCGAGTGCTCTCGGTGACCTGACGGTCATCCTTGTCGCCGCACTGGGATGGATCGTGCTGGGCGAGACGCTCGATCTGGTCCAGGTCGTGGGGCTGTCGCTGGCCGTGGCCGGCGTCTTCGTGGTCCAGCTGGCGCCGGTGCTGCGGGGCCGGAAGCCGGCCTTCCCGCCAAGCCCGCCCGCTCCGTGACGGTAACGGCGACCGGACGCGTGATGGCGATCGTTCGCAGGCCCAGCTTCGGAAACCTGATGGCCGCCTCCAGCGGAAGCATCGACGTGGCGGGCAAGTCAGCGTCGGCCTCGTTTCTGACCTGCCGGTTGCGGTCGCGACTCCGAACAGCGATGCTATGAGCCACCGCTGATCAACGCGGTCTGGAACGCGATCTAGAGGGAGCCACCATCGTGTCGAAGTGGGATGCGCGTGGGTGGGTCGCGGAGATGATGGGTCTGAGCCAGGCTGATCTGGCCGTGCGGAGCATCGACCGCTACGGCGCGACCGAGACGCAGGTTCGCTACGAGCACGAAGGCGTGGTCGTCGCCCGCCTCACCGTCAGCGGGCCGGTGCATCCGTTCATGGCGCCAGAAGGACAGGGCCACTGGGAGATCAAGGCCCTCATCGGATCGGGCACGCAAGACATCCACATGCTCGAGCTGCCCGAGACTGACGAGATCGTCTACGAGTGATGGCCATGTGGTCGTCTTCGATGGTCTCCTGACAAGCGCCATCGATCGGGGCCTACCGCACTGCGCTCCGCTTCGACGTATGGTGATGCTCTGCAGCGGACAGGAGACCGCGATGACTGATGAGCCTGGCGGGCGCGAGCCCCCAATGACACCCGCGACCGGGGGCCGCCGATTCAAGCCACATGAACTCGAGCTTGCGGACGGCGGAAGGCTCCTCCTCGGTGTCGACGGCTCGATCGATCACGTCGATGACCACGGCTCTACGGTGCACCGCTGGCAGCTCGACGATCCCGAGTGGCCGGACCAGGCCATCCGGTTCGGGCTGCACCCCCAGGCTCGCACCGTCACTCCGCATGGGCAGGTCCAGGGAACGAAGCCACCGCGCCGCTAGCGCTCCCGCATCGGTCGCCAGCAGATAGTGGCCGCCAGCAGATGCCGCCGGGGAGGCGATGACGCGCGGAGGGTATCCCCGCGATCAGCGCGGCTGGCTGCTGTCTCGGACTGAGACTCCCTGCCACGGAGTGTGTAGCTCGGATCCGTGAGCACTCGAGTCGCAGTGATCACGACAGGGATCAGCCTGCGTGACCAGGGCGAAGGGCAGTTCGAAGCGGGGCCTGTGCCTCGGCTTGGTCAGCCTCCGGTGGCGGAGGGGTCGGGCCCTGCCGCTGCGACTGCAGGGCTGACGCGATCCTTGTAGCGCTCGAAGTTCTCTACGAACATGCCGGCCAATCGGCGCGCTGCAGCGTCGTAGGCATCAGCGTCCGCCCAGGTCCGCCGGGGCTGCAGGACCCTGTCGCTGACACCCTGGACAGCGACGGGCACGTGCACGCCAAAGAGCGGGTCGGGCTTGGTGGGCACATCGGTCAGCTCGCCGTTGAGGGCCGCGTGCACCATGCGGCGGGTGAGCGCGATGTCCATCCGTGCACCCACGCCGTGGGGGCCGCCGGACCAGCCGGTGTTGATCAGCCACACCGGCACCTCATAGCGGTCGAGCCGCTCACCCAGCATGTCCGCGTAGACGCCTGGATGGCGGGGCATGAAGGGGGCGCCGAAACAGGCCGAGAACGTGGCCTGAGGCTCCTGGACACCGACCTCGGTGCCGGCCAGGCGCGCAGTGTAGCCACTGATGAAGTGGTACATCGCCTGGTCACGCGTCAAGCGCGAGATCGGCGGCAACACCCCGAACGCGTCGGCGGTCAGGAAGATGACCGTGGAGGGATGGCCCGCGAGTCCGTCGGGCGACGAGCGGCCGAAGAAGTGCAGCGGGAAGGCCGCCCGGGTGTTCTCCGTGAACTCATCCGAATCCAGATCGACCTGGCGCGTCAGCGGGTCGTACGCCACGTTCTCCAGGATGGTCCCGAACATACGCGTGGCAGCGTAGATCTCGGGCTCGTTCTCCGCCGATAGGCGGATGGTCTTGGCGTAGCAGCCGCCCTCGAAGTTGAACACTCCGTCGGAGCCCCAGCCGTGCTCGTCATCACCGATGAGTGTGCGCTCGGGGTCCGCCGACAAGGTCGTCTTGCCTGTCCCGGAGAGCCCAAAGAAGAGGCCCACGTCGCCATCGGCACCCACGTTGACCGAGGAGTGCATGGGCAGGACGCCCTCGTCCGGCAGGCGGTAGTTCATGATCCCGAAGGCGCCCTTCTTGATCTCGCCGGCGTACTCGGTGCCACCGATGAGGATCTCCTGGCGCGAGAGGTGGACGAGGATGACGGTCTCGCTGCGCACGCCGTCGTGCTCGGGATCGGCCTTGAACGAGGGGGCGTTGATGATGGTGAAGTCGGGCTCGAAGGCCTCCAGCTGGGCCTGGGTCGGGCGGCGGAAGAGGTTCTCGCAGAAGATGCTCGCCCAAGCGGTCTCGGTGTAGGCAACCACCGAGCGGCGCGAGTCCTCATGCGCACCCACGAAGCCCTCCTGGACGAACACCTCACGCTCGGAGAGGTGCGCCACCATCCGTGCCCGGATGTCCTCGTAGCGCTCAGGGGAGATGGGCTGGTTGAAGCCACCCCACCAGACGCCGTCGTGGCTGCCGGGTTCGTCGACGATGTATCGGTCCTGAGGCGAGCGGCCGGTGTGGCGGCCGGTGCGCACCATCAGGGCTCCATGGGCCGCGATGACGCCTTCTTCCCGCCGCACGGCGTGCTCGTAGAGCTCTGGCACCGTGAGGTTGGCGTAACCGGGGCGGATCAGCCCGTCGGTCCCTCTTGCAGCCTCTTCCATGTTCTCCCCCGGATACCTACGTACGCTGACCGTCTCTCGGTCCATCCACGCGAAGCCGCAGTGTACCGTCGAGAGATCGAAGTCCGTCAGGAAGGATGACTGGACGTCATGGCTGAACCGACTTGGCTAGAGTGGACGCCTGATGGACCACGTCGACCTGGCAGTCCTCCGCGCCCACGTCGAGGATGCCCTGCCCGAGTATCTCCGGGACCTCGAGCGACTCGTCAACGTCGACTGTGGCTCGTACACCAAGGTGGGTGTCGATGAGGTCGGCCGTTGGGCGGAGCAGCGCCTCGCGGAGCTGGGGGCGTCAGTCGTCCGCCACGCCAACGCGGAGCTGGGCGACACCATCGTGGGCACGTTCGAGCGGGACCAGGACGGCCCCACGGTCCTGATGATCGGACACCTCGACACCGTGTTCGAGCCGGGCACGGTGGCCCAGCGGCCCTTCTCCGTCCGTGATGGTCGAGCGTACGGGCCCGGCGTGAGCGATATGAAGGCAGGACTCCTGACCGGCATGTATGCGTTGTCGGCACTGCGTGCGGTCGCTCCCGGTACATCGTCGGGCTGTCCGTGGCTGCCGGTCGGGCGGCTTGTGTTCGTGGTCAATCCCGACGAGGAGATCGGTTCACCGCTGAGTGAGCCCATCATCCGCGAACACGCCGCCGTCGCCGACTTCGCCCTCGTGCTCGAAGCGGCCCGGGAGAACGGGGACATCGTCTCCGCCCGCAAGGGGCAGATCGGATCTCCGTCTCGAGATCCAGGGCCGGGCGGCACACGCCGGCGTGGAGCCAGAGAAGGGACGCAGTGCGGTCCTGGAGGCTGCCCACAAGATCGTCGCACTCCATGGCCTCAACGGGCGCTTCCCCGGCGTGACCGTCAATGCCGGCGTGGTCCATGGTGGCAGCAGGCCGAACATCGTGGCTGACCGCGCGTCCATCGAGATCGACGTACGAGCAGTGGAGCGCCGGCAATTGGAGGCCGTCGAGGTGGCCATCACGGAGATCGCACAGAGCTCGACGGTCCCGGACGTGAGCACGATCGTCGAGTTGACCGCGCGACACTGGCCCATGGAGCGGACGGGGGCGACCGCGCGACTTGTGAACCACGCCGTCGAGGTGGCGGCCCAGCTCGGTTTCGGGCTCAGCGATGCCGCCACCGGCGGAGCCTCAGACGGCAATACGACCGCCGGCCTGGGGGTGCCCACGATCGATGGCCTGGGCCCCATCGGCGGCTTGGACCATTCCCCCGACGAATTCATCGCCCTGGACTCGATCGTGCCGCGCACGACGCTGCTGGCCGGCATCATCGTGGCCGTCGCGGACTGACCCGACGCTGCTTCATCAGGGTTCGGAAGTCGCCCGGCATACTGCTCGAGGTAAGCGGCCACGCGGTCAACGTCGGAGCGTACGTGAGCGTTTCTGGGTCAGGAAGCTCGACGGGGCCAGTCCACAGCGGGGTCGGGACTCGGATCTGGACCCAAGACCTGCCATACACGAAACGCGAGGACTCACGTGGAGTCGAGGCTGGCGTTGTGCAGGGCGTTGTGAGAGTCTCTGCACGTGCCCACCAACCTTGATATCGACCCTCGCCTGCTCGAGCAGGCCGTCAAGGTCAGTGGTGAGCGCACCAAGACCGCAGCGTTCACCCGTGCGCTGCGCGAGTACGTGGCTCGCCATGAGCAGCGGCGCATCGTCGAGCTCTTCGCGGACCTCGAGTGGGATCCGCAGTACGACTACAAGGCTGAGCGCACGCGCTGAGCGGAGCTCTTCATCGACACCAGCGTGTGGTCGCTCGCGTTGCGACGTGACAGCAGGGCCAGGGAGCCGGCGGTGGAGCGCTTGCGCCACGCGCTCGAAGTGGGGGAGGGCGTCATCACCACCGGGCTGGTGCTTCAGGAGCTGCTACAGGGCTTCCGCGGACCCAAGGCCTGCGACGCGATCGTCGAGCGGTTCGGCGCGCTGCCACTGCTCGTGCCTGACCGAGTCGACTACCTCGAGGCGGCTGAGCTCCGGAATGCCTGTTGCCGCCACGGCGTCCAGGTCGGCACCATCGACGCGCTCCTCACCCAGCTCTGTCGCCGGCATGAGCTCGTGATGCTCACGACCGACCGCGACTTCGAGCTGATCGCTCGGCACGCCGACCTCCGACTCTGGGTGCCCTAACGAGACAAAGTTGCGTCGGTGGGGGCTTCGCCACGCGGTGGCCACGGGCGTTCGCTCAAGGCAAGCTGCCAGGATCCGTCCCGTCGCCTGCGTCGTTGAGCCTTGACACCCCGCCCGTGGGCGTCTCCTGAAGTCCGAAGTCGGTATCCGAGCGCTGAAGCAGAACGCTTCGGCCGTCGTGGCTGCCGCCGCAATCCGCCACGGCCGCCCGGACACCCCAGGACGCGGCAGCGCCTGTCGTCATGCGCCGATCCGATGCCCGCCATGAACTCGACCGCCGGTGGTTTCGAGGCCTCCCAGTCATGGGGCCAGGGGAGATCTACCCCACGCTCCTGGACCGCTCCCACTGCCTGGCACCCCGCGGTTGGCGCGCGGGCCGATGCGGTCCGGAGTGAGGCCATGCGGTCACGTGGGCTGCTCGCCGTCGCCAAGTTGGCGTTGCACCAGCGCGAGCACCTGGCCGCTGTCCACGATGACGGGATCTCCAGCGCGCATGCTGAGTGGAGCTCTCCGGCTCTGGGCGCCCTGACGCGCGTCCGCGGACCTCTGATCCACGTGTGCCGGCCGACGACGCCTGACTCGACCCAGGCTGTCGCGGTGGCCCAACGGCCCATCCATACGCCTCAGCTGTGCGTGATGCCGGTGAGCTCCACGATGCCGCTCATCGGGACGCTGACCCACGTCGGTCGAGAGCCGAGCTCGTAGCGCAATTCATACGCCGCCTTGGCGAGCAGGAGAGCGTCGAGCAGGACGCTCCACGCCCGCTCATCGCTGGGCAGGAATGGCGCCCCGTCGGTGACCTCGCGATAGCCACGGATGCAGGCGGCCGCGACCCACTGGTACCAGAAGCGGACCCATATCCCGGCACGCTCGCTTGCCTCATCCTCCTCCGATGCCGGCGGATGCTCCACGCGCGACCAGTGTGCCGCGTAGTGGAACGAGCGGATCATGCCTGCGAGGTCGGTCAGCGCGGTGCGCTTGAGCCTGCGCTCGCCGAGCGGTCGAGCCGGCTCGCCCTCGAAGTCGATGATCATCACATCACCACCGGTATCGAGCATCTGGCCGAGATGCAGATCGCCGTGGATGCGGATGCGCTGGCCGCCGATGCGATGCTCCAGCAACCCGCGGACCAGGGCATCGATCTGGTCCGACGCGCGCAGGATGAGCTCACTGGTGGCTCGATCGGGCTCGGACAACAGGGCCTGGCGCGAGCGAAGGAGGCTGAACGACTCACGCACGCCGGAGCGGATCGATTGGTACAAGGCGCGGACATGGAACGGTGCCATCAGCTCCGGCGCGAAGTCAGCGTCGGAGGCATCGGCCGACGCAAGGACCACGTGCATCTCGCCGATCCGTCGACCCAGCACACGCGCGGTCTCGAGGTAGCCACCGATCAGTCGATAGGCGACGTCGGGAGGCGGGGTCCGTGAGAGGCCGAGCAGGACGCTCGCGCTCTCGTGCTCGAGCGTGGGAAGCTCAGGCTCGGCGAGCGCGTCTTGCAGGAACGACTCGACCGCCGCACGGGTGGCCTTCCAGAGGTCTCCCTGGTTGGGCACGAACGCCTGGATCATGGCCACCGTACCGCCCGGTTTCGTGCCGCGATCGAGATCGATCGCGCCGAGGACGGGCGGTACACGGGCGAAGCCCCGGTCCACAAGGAAGCGGCAGACCTCCAGGTCGGGGTTGGGACCATCCTCGATCGCTCGATACAGCTTCATGATCAGCCGTTCGGCGAAGACGGCAGAGCTGTTCGATTGCTCGACCTTCATCGGCGTGGCCGGCAGGTCCTGAGCGCGTGTCCCGGCCCAGGTGCGCAGCCCACGGAAGGCGCGTCCCAGCAGATCCGAACCGGCGCTACCACGGACGCGCCGACGCCCCGCGGCGATGCCCATCAAGGCTTCGAGCACTTCAGGCACGAGCGCGCCGTCGATGAGGTGGCCTGGCGCATCACCGCCGACCAGTCGCGCGATGGCAGCGTGTGGGGCGGTGGCTAGCAACTCCTCAAGGTCGATGTTCGAGTCGCTGATGAGTGGCAGGGCATAGAGCTCCGGCTCGCCGTCCGCGTACTCGACCTCCAGCAGGGCCAGGATGCTGGTCGATGAGGCCGTGCGCACGGGGATCGATCCGGTGAGCTTGGCCCCCAGGACCTTGCGCGCCTTGCCGCGATACCAGCGTCGCTCCAGCATCCACTCGAGCAACACACTCGCCATCCGTCGCGAGTTCCGCCTTGGCAGTTCCTCGAGGTCACCACGCCAGCGCAGCTCGGGCAGCTCCTGCTCGCCGACCGAGGCGAAGGCCTCGGTCAACGTGTCCACCTCAAGGCGGAACCACTCGAAGGCGTGCGGGCCCAGGACCATCATGTAGGGGTCGCTACCGACGCGTGGGAACTCGACCGAGCCGAACAGCTCGCGCGGTACCCGGCCCTCGTATTCATCGAGCGCGAGCTCGGTCCACTGTGTATAGCGCGAGAGGTTGGCCACGACGAGGATGGTCTCGTCCTCGTACTCGCGGATGAAAGCGAGGATGTGGCGGTTCTCCGGGTGCAGGAAGCGAAGTGATCCACGGCCGAAGGCGTGATGGCGTTTGCGCAGCGCGATGACGCGCTTCATCCACCACAGCAGGGACTGCGGATTGGCCTGCTGCGCCTCCACGTTGACGGCTTCGTAGTGGTACTCAGGGTCGGTCACCACCGGCAGGTACAGGCGCTGGCGGTTGGCAGAGCTGAAGCCGGCATTGCGGTCCGACGACCACTGCATGGGCGTGCGCACGCCGTTGCGGTCGCCAAGGTAGACGTTGTCGCCCATGCCGATCTCGTCGCCGTAATAGACGACCGGTGTGCCTGGCATGCTCAGCAGTAGCCCGTACAGGAGCTCGATGCGTCGGCGGTTGTTGCTCAGCAGCGGTGCCAGGCGCCGGCGGATGCCGAGGTTGATACGCGCTTGCGGGTCATCGGCGTAGACGCGATACATGTAGTCGCGCTCTTCGTCGGTGACCATCTCGAGGGTGAGCTCGTCGTGGTTGCGTAGGAACAGCGCCCACTGGCCGGTCTCGGGCAACTCCGGCGTCTGCTCGAGGATGTCGATGATGGGGTGGCGGTCCTCCATGCGCAGCGCCATGAACATGCGTGGCATGAGCGGGAAGTGGAAGGCCATGTGGCACTCATCGCCAGCGCCATCGCCGAAGTAGGCCACTGCGTCCTCCGGCCACTGGTTGGCCTCCGCCAGCAGCATGCGGTCGGCGTAGTGCGTGTCGATGTAGCCGCGTAGGTCCTTCAGGAACGCGTGTGTCTCAGGCAGGTTCTCGCTGCTCGTGCCCTCGCGCTCGTAGAGGTACGGGATGGCATCGAGGCGCAGGCCGTCGACGCCGGCCCCGAGCCAGAAGTCGACGATGCGCAGGAGCGCCTCCTGCATGTCTGCGGAATCGAAGTTCAGGTCGGGCTGGTGGCTGTAGAAGCGATGCCAGTAGTAGGCGTCCGCGGTCTCGTCCCAGGACCAGTTGGAGGTCTCGAAGTCCTTGAAGATGATGCGCACATCCTCGTAGCGCTCGGTCTTGTCGCTCCACACGTACCAGTCGCGCTCGGGCGATCCGGGCGGGGCCTTGCGCGCGCGCTGGAACCAGGGGTGCTGGTCGGAGGTGTGGTTGATGACCAGCTCGGTGATGACGCGCAGATCGCGCTTGTGCGCCTCGCGGATGAACCGTCGCACGTCGCGAAGCGTGCCGTAGTCCGGGTGCACCCGCGTGTAATCGGCGATGTCGTAGCCGTCATCACGGAGAGGTGAGGGATAGAAGGGCATCACCCAGACGGCTGTGATCCCCAGGTCGGCAAGGTAGTCAAGCCGCGACGTCAGGCCCCGGAAGTCGCCGATGCCGTCACCCGAGGCATCCCTGAAGGCACGCACCGGGACCTGGTAGATGACGGCGTCTTTGTACCATCGCGGATCGGTGGCAAATCCCGTGCTCACGGGCCTGCCGGTCGGGCTGGTGGGGCCGGGGATTTTCCGTGCACCCATGTCTAGGCCTCTCCCCCAGGCCGTGCGCTGGGGATGAGTCGCAGGATCCGCGCGACTCGAACGCTCGGATCCAACTCGAACTCGATGTCGACGCCCTGCTCGCGTGACCGCCGGTCACTGAGCAGGTCATGGGCTTCGAAGCCGCCAGGGTCCAGACCGTACTCACCGACCGGTAGGGAGACGCTGCCGCGATGGGCGCCGGCGGGGTCGAGGTTGACGATGGTCAGGATGACGTCGGAGCGGTCGGCGGTGTGCTTGGAGTAGGCGATGACGTGATCATCACTCGTGGGCAGGAACCACAGTCGCTCATGGGACTGCAATGCCGGATGCTCGCGGCGGATGCGATTGACGGCCGTGATCAGCGGGGCGATGGATTCGCTGCTCTCGAGATCCCAGTAGCGCAGCTGATACTTCTCCGAGTCGAGATACTCCTCGCTGTCGGGCTCGCGCGGGATACCCTGGAGCAGCTCGAACGGCGGTCCGTAGATGCCATAGCTCGGCGCCAGCGTGGCTGCCAGGACGAAGCGCGCCTCGAACGCGGCTCGACCGCCCTCCTGCAGGTAGGCGTGCAGGATGTCTGGCGTATTGGTGAAGAAGTTGGGCCGGAAGAAGTCGCTGACTGGAGGGCGCGCGATCTCCTCCAGGTACTCGATCAGATCGCGCCGCTCGTTTCGCCAGGTGAAGTAGGTGTACGACTGGCTGAAGCCGAGCTTGGCCAGCCGATACATGATCTTGGGCCGGGTGAAGGCCTCCGCCAGGAAGATGACGTCGGGATCGCTGGCCTTGAGGTCATCGATGAGCCACTCCCAGAAGCCGAAGGGCTTGGTGTGGGGGTTGTCGACGCGGAAGATGCGCACGCCGTGGTCCATCCAGAAGCGGGTGACTCGGCGCAGCTCGGTCCACAGAGCGGCCCAAGCGTCCGATTCGAAGTCGAAGGGGTAGGCGTCCTGGTATTTCTTCGGCGGGTTCTCCGCGTACTGGATGGTGCCGTCAGGTCGCGACTTGAACCACTCGGGATGCTCTCTCAGATACGGGTGGTCGCCAGAGGTCTGGAACGCGAGGTCGAGCGCGATACGGATGTCATGTTCGGCGGCAGCCGCCACGAGCGCGTCGAAGTCCACCAACGTCCCGAGCTCGGGGTGGACCGACAGATGCCCACCCTCTTCGGTGCCGATGGCCCACGGCACGCCCGGGTCGTCGGCGCTGGCCATGAGCGTGTTGTTGGGGCCCTTGCGATAGGCCCGGCCGATAGGGTGGATCGGCGGTAGATAGAGCACATCGAAGCCCATGCCGGACACGTAGGACAGGCGATCGATGACGTCCCGGAACGTGCCATGGCGCCCGGGTTCTGGCGAAGCCGAACGCGGAAAGAGCTCATACCAGGCACCGAAGCGCGCATGAGGAGGATCGACGGTCACGGCCAACACCGGTTCCCACAAGGTCTCGAAGCGCCGGTCGGGATGGTCGTCCATGAGTGTCGCCAGCCCCTCGTCCATGGCCGTGTGGACACGCACGTCGCTGGGTTCGCCATCGATGGCGTCGGCCCAGGCACGGAGCCTGGCCGCATCGGGCTCGGCTGCTCGCGCCGCAGCGTCACGCACGAGCCCGGCGCCGATGGCCATGTCCACCGGGGTCACG
Organism: uncultured Chloroflexia bacterium; assembly: GCA_963724095.1. Taxonomy (GTDB): domain Bacteria; phylum Chloroflexota; class Limnocylindria; order Limnocylindrales; family CSP1-4; genus JAFMJV01. The sequence continues at coordinate 113,071 of CAVRTH010000019.1, read as the reverse complement.
GTGTCGGCCTCGACGCGGCGTCCAAGGTCGTCGCGCCAGGTGCCGAAGTGGTCGATCCAGGCGACGACCGTGTACTCGTGCCGGCCCATCCGGGTCAGCGGAAGCTCGGCCGTCCAGCGGTCGTTGTCAGGGTCACCCATGGGCAGCTCCGACCACGACTCAGCGCCGGGAGGTCGGTGTAGCAAGCGCACGGTGATGTGGTCGTGGCCATCAGAAAAGGCGTCTGCCTGGACCGTGAGGGTGTCGCCTACGACGCGCTTGACGTTGAACCGACCGCCATCCACGTTGGGCAGGACCTGGTCGATGACGACGCGCCGCCGGCCCTCCTGCGGCAGGCCGCCGGCAGCCGCGCTCCGGCTGGCTACTCCCACGTCAGCTCCATCGGGCGTCACCTCCATGTGGCGTCTGTCGCTCAGTTGCGCATGCTACTGACATCGGCCATCTCATGTGCCTGTCGGCCTCGACAGCACGGCCGCCGACATCGGCGGCAGCTGCAGCCGTCCGCCGTCGAACCGGATCCCGGGATCGGAGGCAGCAGCGAGTTCGTGGGCTCCGTCGAGCGTGACCTGGCAGCCCGAACGCGAGACGTTGATGGCCAGCGTACGGGTCCCGAGAACGGCTATCAGCCAGCCTTGCTCGATGTCGGAGCGGACCCGCGGGCGTGAGCCGGGTGCAGGTCGTCCCGTCACCGCTCGTACGCGGATGAGCTGGCGGTGCCACTCGAGCAGGCTGGCATGCGGCTCGCGACCGATCTCGTCACGCTCGAGGCGCGAGGCCTCGAAGGTCCTGGTGTCGAGCGGGTCGGGCACCTCCTCGGGCCGCCAGCCGAAGGCGGCGAACTCCCGGCGCCGTCCCGTGCGTACAGCCTCCCCGAGCGCCTGGTCGTCGAAATCGGCGAAGAAGCGGAAGGGCGTGGATGCACCCCACTCCTCACCCTGGAACAGCAGCGGCACGAAGGGCCCACAGAGCACCAGCGTGGCTGCGACGCGGAGCGCACGCGCGTCGACCAGCTGCGACAGCCGCTCACCGCGAGCACGGTTGCCCACCTGATCATGGTTCTGGGCGTAGCCCAGGAACCGCTCGAGCGCCAGGCCGTCATCGCGGCGCCCGTGCCGGCGCCCGCGATGCCTGGAGTAGCGTCCCTCGTAGACCCAACCGCGCTCAAGCGCTCGCACGACGTCCGCGAAGCCCGCGAAGTCTTCGTAGTAGCCGTCCTGCTCGCCGCTGAGCATGGTGTGCAGCGCGTGGTGGAAGTCGTCGCTCCACTGCGCGTGGATGCCGTATCCGCCGAGCTCCCGGGAGCGGAGGACACGTGGGTCGTTGAGGTCGCTCTCGGCGATGAGGGTGAGATCGCGGCCGAGCCGTGCCGCGAGCTCCTCGACCTCGGTCACCAGCTCTTCGAGGAGGTGCTTGGCCGTGAGGTCCACGAACGCGTGGACGGCATCGAGGCGCAGCCCGTCGATGTGATAGTCACGCAGCCACAGCAGCGCGTTGTCGATGATGAAGCTCCGGACCTCGTCCGCGCCCGCCTCTCCGAGGTTGATGGCTCCACCCCAGGGAGTGCGAAAGCGGTCCGTGACATACGGCCCGAAGGTCGACAGATAACAGCCCTCCGGGCCGAGATGGTTGTAGACCACGTCGAGCACGACGGCCAGGCCGCGGCCGTGACACGCGTCCACGAAGCGTTTCAGGCCGTCCGATCCGCCGTACGGCTCATGGACAGCGAAGAAGCCGGCCACGTCGTAGCCCCAACCCCACCGGCCCGGGAAGGCATGGACCGGCATGACCTCCACGTGGGTCACGCCCAGGTCGACGAGATGGTCGAGGTGGCCGATCGCGCCGTCGAAGGTCCCCTCGGCGCTGAACGTGCCGATGTGCAGCTCGTAGACGACCCCGTCCGGGAGTGCCGTCGGGCGGAAATCGGCATCGTGCCATGCGAAGCGCGCGTGGTCGACCCGCCTGGAGGGACCGTGCACGCCATGCGGCGAGCACTCGCCGCGCGGGTCTGGACGCGCCGGGCCTCCGTCGATGGCGAAGGCGTAGTCGACTCCGAACGCGACCGGTTCGCTCGACCACCAGCCACCATCCTCGGAGACCATGGCCCGTCGTTCATCGCCGGCCACGAGCTCGACACGGGTGGCCGCAGGTGCCCACACGCGTGTGCTCACTCGTCCTCCCGCTCCAGCAACGCCACCGGCAAACGACCCAGTACGCGGGTGGCCCGAAGACCTCGTGACGAGCCTGCCACCCGGTGCAGCTCGCCTGTGAGCACATCACGCCAGCGTCCGGGCGGGAGTTCGACTCGCGTGTCGGCCCAGCGCGATGCCGGGGCCACAAGCCTTGCCCCGATACGGCCGCGCACCAGCTTGAGCGGCAACCGCGTGACGACGGTGCCGACGTGCTCGCCGCGAGTGAAGCCGAGGACGTGGTCGGCGGCGCGGCCCGAGGTCGGCAACGGCCGGTAGGTCGCGTCAGGACCGAACGCCTCTGGCCGCCGCCCGCGCAGGGCCAGCGCCTGGCGCATGACCCACATCTTGGGCAGGCCGATGTCGACGGCGGCATGCAGCGCGTCCACGCCCGGTCCGCGGCGCGGGTCAGCCTCGACCGATGCCTCCAGTTCGGCCAGCAACCGATCGCGCAGCTCGAAATCGACGGCTCGACGATTGTCCGGATCGACGAGGGAGAGGTCCCACAGCTCCGTCCCCTGGTAGATGTCCGGGACGCCGGGAGAGGTCAGTTTCAGGAGCACCTGCGAGAGCGAGTTGACCCGACCTGCTCGTACGAACGGGGCGATCGAGCGCTGCAGGCCCTCGACGAACGCATCGTCCCGGAGGATGTTCCGCACGAAGCGCTCGAGCGAGCCTTCGTAGGCTTCGTCGGGCGCCGTCCAGGAGGTGCGCAGCTTGGCTTCGCGCGCGGCCTTGAGCAGGTAGGCGGACAAGCGATCGGCGTCGATGGGCCAGGCGCCGACGAGCGTCTGGGCCGCAAGGTAGCCCACGACCGGATCGAAGGGGGTGTCGCGCCACGATCGCCTGAACCGCCGCATCCAGCGCTCGACGATGCGACGCCAGCGATCTGGCGCCTCGGACAGGGCGGCGATACGGACACGCACATCCTCGCTGCGCTTGGTGTCGTGTGTCGAAGTCGTCAGCATCGTGGCCGGCCAGTCGGACGCACGAGCTGCGTTGGCCGCGTGGAAGGCCGCCACGCTGGTGCCGAAGTGTCCTGGTTCGCAGCCCACGTCGTTGAGGGCCACCAGGCGCACGTAACGATAGAAGGCCGTGTCCTCGATACCCTTGGCCATGACCGCGCCGCTGAACTGCTGGAAGCGCCCGGCCAGTTCCGCTTCCGCCTCACCGCTGACCTGCAACGACAGGATGTCTCCAAGGAATGACAACAACTCCGGGTCGATGTCCGGTGCCACCTCATGTGCAACGGTGACGGCGCGGTCGATGACGAGCCGGTCGGCATCGCTGATGAAGCCGTCATGCGGTCGTACATAGGTGCGGTAGACGGGCATCGACGCGGCCACGGCGCGGACGGCTTCATGCATCTCATGGCGTGTGAAGTCGCGAAAGCGTCGCTGGTTCTCGCAGATATCCACGAATGTGGCCGCCAGCCGGTTGACCTCGGAGCCGAGGGTCTCCCTGGCGATGAGTGCGCGCGTCTCACGGGTCACCGCCTCGAAATCACGGCGCTCGCCGGTGAGTCGCTGGTGCAGTTCGCTGAAGCTGGCTTCGGCTTCGGGGTCGACGAAGAGGCCCACCGTGTCGCGCAGGAAGTCGTAGCCAGTCGTCCCGTCCACCGGCCAATCCGGCGGCAGCGACTCGCCGGGCATGAGGATCTTCTCGACCACCAGCCAGCCGCGTCGAAGCGACCGCCGCAGGCGCTTGGTGTAAGTCGTCGGATCGAGCAAGCCGTCGGGGTGGTCGACACGAATGCCGTCGAGCACACCGCGTCCGATCCAATCCTTGAGGCGCGCGTGCGAATTGTCGAAGACGGCCTTGTCCTCGACCCGCAGCCCGATGAGCGAGGTGACGTCGAAGAAGCGCCGGTAGCCGAGCTCGCGACCGGCTGACCGCCAGAAGGCGATGCGGTAGTTCTGGTTCGAGAGCAGCGCATCCAGCTCGTCGGGGTCGGTGGCCGTCGCGGCCAGTTGAGCATCGACGGCATCGCGGACGCGGGGCTGCTCGTCGAGCAGGCGCGCGAGCAAGGCCTGCAGCACCTCCTTGTCGCGGTGGCGCCGGAGGATGCTCTCCCGGTCCGTCACGGTCGAGCGTGGCAAGATCCGCAAGGCATTCGAGAGGAAGGCCAGCTCGGCCGATCGACTGCGTTTGGCGGGAGGCCCGAGCAGTCGATGAAGCGAGCGGGGGGAGAGTGGCAGCACTTGTTCGTGGTAGTGCAGGCTGATGGTGCCGCCATGTCGTTCGAGCTGGAGCTCGCCGCTCTCGAGCACCCGGCCGTAGTGGTCGCCGAGGATGGGCAGCATGATGTTGTTGCGGTCACGCGCCTCGGGCGGATCCCAGTCGACGTCAAAGTAGTCCGCGTAGCGACTCGAGGGTCCGTTCTCGAGCACGTCCCACCACCACGGGTTCTCGGGACCGGAGATGGCCATATGGTTGGGCACGATATCGAGCACCTGCCCCAGTCCCACCTCGGAGAGCCTGCGTGACAGGCGTCGGTGGCCACGCGTGCCGCCGAGCTCCTTGTTGACCCGTCGCGGATCGACGACATCGTACCCATGCTGGCTGCCGGGAGCTGCTTGAAGGTACGGCGACGAGTAGAGATGGGTCACGCCCAGCCGGACGAGGTAGCTGCTGACGTCAGCGGCAGCGGCGAACCCGAAGTCGGGCCGCAGCTGGAGTCGGTACGTCGAAGACGGGATGACGCGGGCAAGCCGCCGCTGTTCAGTCATCGAGCCGCCGCAGCAGGACCACCGAGTGTGCTGCGACGCGGAAACGCCACCCCGCGCGGTGGAGGCGACCCAGCCGCGGGAACTCGAGCTGAGCAGCGGTGTCCATCACGGTCCGCCAGCGCAGGCCCAGTCGTTCGGGAGGCAGTCGAAACCGTCGATCCCTGGCGCCGGCGTTGAGGGCGACGTAGAACGAATCGTCGGACACCGGCCTGCCGTCGGACGAGGCCATGAGTCCTTCGGGCGAAAGGAAGACACCCAGCAGGCTGACGTGCGCCGCCTCCCAGTCGTGGTCGGTCATCTCCTGCCCATTGGGCGCGAACCACTCGATGTCGCGCACGCCGGGACCGCGTAGGGGGCGGTCCTGGAACCAGCGTCGTCGCCGGAACACGGGGTGTTGGTGGCGGAGGTGGATGAGGCGACGCGTGAACTCCAGCAGTGGCTCGTCGATCGCTTCCCAGTCGTGCCAGGTGAGCTCGTTGTCCTGGCAGTAGCCGTTGTTGTTGCCGTGCTGGGTCCGACCCATCTCGTCGCCGCCGAGCAACATGGGCACCCCCTGGGAGAGCAGCAGCGTGGCCAGCAGGTTGCGTTGTTGCCGTGCGCGGAGCGTGTTGACGCTCGCGTCGTCGGTCGGACCTTCCACGCCGCAGTTCCACGAGCGGTTATGGGACTCACCGTCGCGGTTGTCGTCGCCGTTGGCCTCGTTGTGCTTCTCGTTGTAGCTGACCAGGTCGCGCAGGGTGAAGCCGTCGTGGGCGGTGACGAGATTGACGCTGGCATGCGGCAGCCTTCCGGTCTGCGCATAGAGATCGGAGCTGCCGGTGAAGCGGTAGCCGAAATCGGACAGCGACCGCGGCTCCTTGCGCCAGAGGTCGCGCACGGTGTCACGGTAGCGTCCGTTCCACTCGGACCAGTGCACAGGGAAGTGCCCCACCTGGTAGCCGCCCTCGCCAACGTCCCACGGTTCAGCGATGAGCTTGGCCGTTCGGATGATCGGGTCCTGGTGGATGATGTCGAAGAACGAGGACAGGCGATCGACCTCGTGCAGCCCACGCGCCAGTGCGGACGCAAGGTCGAAGCGGAAGCCGTCCACATGCATCTCGGTGATCCAGTAGCGCAGGCTGTCCATGATCAGCTGCAGGACGTGCGGGTCACGCGCGTTGAGGGTGTTGCCGGTACCCGTGAAGTCCATGTAGTACCGCGGATCGTCAGGGACCAGGCGGTAGTAGGCCTGGTTGTCGAGTCCCCGCATCGAGAGTGTGGGGCCGTCTTGATTGCCCTCCGCGGTGTGGTTGTAGACGACGTCGAGGATGACCTCCAGGCCCGCCGTATGCAGGGCCTTGACCATCTCCTTGAACTCGTCGACCTGGGACCCGCTGTGGCCGCTGCTCGAGTAACCGCCGTGTGGCGCGTGGAAGCCGATGGAGTTGTAGCCCCAGTAGTTGCGCAGGCCACGCTCGAGCAGGAACCCGTCGTGGACGAACTGGTGCACCGGCTGGAGTTCCACGGCGGTGACGCCCAGCCGGAGGAGGTGCTCGATGGCGGCAGGATGGGCCATGCCGGCATACGTGCCCCGCAGCACAGGCGGGATGCCCGGATGGCGGATGGTGAAGCCCTTGACATGGACCTCATAGATCACGGTCATGTGCTCGGGTCGATCCGGCTTCCGGTCGGCTCCCCAGTCGAAGTTCGAGTTCACGACGATCGAACGTGGCACGAACGGCGCGCTGTCCTGCTCATCGGGCAGGTCCGGCGCGGCCGATCGGTGGCCGAACACCGCCGATCGCCAGTCGACCTCGCCATCGATGGCTCGCGCATACGGGTCCAGCAGCAACTTGGCCGGGTTGCAGCGCTGTCCAGCGGCCGGGTCCCACGGACCATGCACTCGATAGCCGTAGCGTTGTCCCGGCCGTACGCCGGGCACGTAGCCGTGCCAGCAGTAGCTGGTCACCTCAGGCAGTTCGACGCGCATCTCCTGGCCGATCTCGTCGAAGAGACAGAGCTCCACGCGCTCAGCGACCTCCGAGAAGACGCTGAAGTTCGTGCCCGCACCGTCGTACGTGGCGCCGAGGTCGTCGGGCCGGCCGGGCCAGATCGTCGGAGTGGCGGCAGGTGTGGCCGGCGCAGGACGACGTGCGGGCAGGGGAAGGGTCACAGCTTCACTCGTATCGTGCTGGGCCAGGCGGGACGTGCCGCACGGGACCGGCAGGTTCGCCATCGCGTGTGGCTCGTCGGCAGAGTAGCAGACACCCTCGTGGGGCCTGCGCAGTCATCAGCTGTCGGCGACGCGGCCGAGGAGGACGTCGAACGGGAACTCACCGCCAAGGCCGAGGGTCAGCGGTCCGTCATCGACCGACCACGTGGTCGTCGCGTCGAGCACGCGCACGAGCTTTCGATGTCGAAGCAGGCCGTTCGGCTTCCGGCCATGCGCATCCCCAAACGGGCCGGTTGGCGGGCGCGGGGTGGCGGATCGTCCGGACCTGCGGTGGACGAAACCCGCTGTGCGTGGAAGCCCGGCTCTGAGACCGCCAGGACCCGACAGGCGAGCACGGTAGAGCAACCCTCCGCGGCCGTCAGTCCGATCGGCGCGAACCGCTATCAGCCGTTCCGGGGTCGACCTGGGGCCGGCTGCTTCGCCGTGGCACTGGAACGCGGCCGGGCGGCTGATGGGGTGGCTCGCGATCGACGGGTGCAGGGATGGGCCTGACCACTGGCCCCCCGTCGGTGACCGTGATCGCGTCTCCGTAGTGGCGAAGTTCGAGGCTGGTTCCCTCCGCGAGCGCATAGTGCGCCTCCTCCGGTCGCACTTCGACACGCAGTCGAGCGCCGCGGAAGGTGAGCGTGAAGGCGAGTCGCGAAAGGTCGGCAGGGAGCCGTGGGGCGAAGCTGAGCTGACCCTGATGATCGCGAAACCCAGCGAGCCCCGCCACTGCCGCGCTCACGGCGCCGGCCAGCGAGGCGATGTGCAGCCCGTCCCTGGCGTTGTTCTCGAGATCGGCAAGGTCCATGAGCGCAGCCTCGGCAAGGTAGTCGTAGGCCAGATCGAGATAGCCCACCTCGGCGGCCACGATCGCATCGGTCGCTGCCGAAAGCGACGAGTCGCGCACGGTCAACGGCTCGTAGTAGTCGAAATCGCGGCGCTTCTGATCGCTGCTGAAGGCGTCGCCGCAAATATGAAGGGCCAGGACGAGGTCCGGCTGCTTGACGACCTGCTTGCGGTATAGCTGGAGATAGGGGTAGTGGAGGAACAGCGGGTAGCGATCCGGCGTGGTCGTCGTGAAATCCCAACGCTCGTGCTCACAGAAGTCCTGGTCCTGAGGGTGGATGCCGAGGGCCTCGTCATAGGGCACGTACATCGCTTCGGCAGCCGCCCGCCACGCATCCGGCTCGTCGGACTCCACTCCCAGCGTTTCGGCCACATCGGGGTGGCGAGCGACGGCCGCCACGGCGGCCTCGAAGTTCCGCTTGGCCATGAGGTTGGTGTAGACGTTGTTGTCGACGAGGGCGGAGTACTCATCGGGCCCCGTGACGCCGTCGATCCGAAAGCGGCCGGACAGATCGCGGTGACCCAGGCTGAACCAGACGCGGGCAGTCTCGACCAGGAGCTCGAGTCCCGTCTCCTGTTCGAACGTCGTATCGTCGGTCGCGGCGACATAGCGCGCCACGGCAGCGGCGACCGAGGCGTTGACATGGAACGCGGCCGAGCCGGCCGGCCAGTAACCGGAGCACTCCTCCCCACCGATCGTCCGCCACGGAAAGACCCCGCCACGGAGTCCCAGCTGGTCTGCCCGATGACGGGCCAGAGGCAGCGTCGAATGGCGCCAGCGGAGCGCGGAACGGACTGCCTGCGGTGCTGTGTACGTGAGGACCGGAAGGACGAATGACTCGGTATCCCAGAAGGCGTGTCCATCGTAGCCGGGCCCGGTCAACCCCTTGGCCGGGATGGCCCGACCGTCCGCCCGCACCGAGGCCTGGAACACGTGGAAGAGCGCGAAGCGGACCGCCTGCTGGATGTCGAGGTCTCCGTCGAGTTCGATGTCCGCGTTCGTCCAGAACTCGTCCAGGAAGGCCCGCTGGCTCGCCGCCAGGTGATCGAAGCCCTGGGCGCGTGCACTCTCCAGGCTCGCGTCCACTTGGTCGCGCAGCCACTCGATCGACTCGACCGATGACCAGTGGTAGGCGAGCAACTTCACCAGCCGCAGGGACTTGCCCGGCTCGAGGGCTACGGTGAGGCTCACCCGCCCGAGGTCGGGCTCCGACTCGGTCGTCGCCTCCACTGATCCGGGAGCCGAGACGACGTGTTCCATACCGGCGGCCAGCGCCAAGCCGCTACGGCGCGTCCGGTGCGCGAGCACCACCCGCAGCCCATGGTCGACGGCGAGCTGGCTCTCGAGGACGGGACCGAACCATCGGCCGGCCCGTGGATCATCGTCTCCATCCCGCGGCTCTTGGTTGGCGACGAGGTCCGACTGGATAGCGACGCGGAGCGGCTCGTCGACCGCTTCGACCTCGTAGCAGATCGCCGCCACGTTGCGGTCGCTGAAGGAGACGAGGCGCTGGCTCCGCACGATCACCGCTCGACCGTACTCGGAGCGCCACTGCACCTCGCGTTGCAGTGTCCCCGTCCGCAGATCGAGTATGCGTTCGTGCCGCTCGAGCTGGCCACGATGGACGTCGAACGGCTCATCCTCGACAAGGAGCCGGATGATCTTGCCGTCGGGGACGGCCACGAGCTCCTGGCCGTCCTCAGGCCAGCCGTATCCACGCTCGCCGTACTCGAGCGGGTAGGACTCGTAGAACCCATTGAGGTAGGTACCGCTCAAACCACACGGCTCGCCCTCGTCGAGGTTCCCGCGGAGTCCGAGGTGACCGTTGGCAAGCGCGAAGATCGATTCCGACTGGGCGAGGAAGCCCTGGTCGAACGCCAGCTCGTGAATTGCCCACGGCTCGGTTCGGAAGTCGGGATGGCCGATCACGTGAGCAGGTCCGCCAGGTCCGACACTACGACGTCGGCGCCCTCGGCTCGCAAGAGGTCGTTCTGTCCTGCACGATCGACTCCGACCACGAAGCCGAACCCGCCGGCGCGACCCGCGCTCACTCCTGCCTGCGCGTCTTCGAAGACCGCAGCGCGCGCCGGTTCCACCGCGAGTTCACGTGCGGCAGCGAGGAACGAGTCCGGGGCCGGCTTGCCGCGCAGGTGCTGTTGCTCGAGGGTCACCCCATCAACCCGGACCTCGAAGAGTCCCTCGATCCCAGCGGCCCGGAGCACCGCCTCACAATTGGCGCTGGCGGACACGACGGCAGTGCGCAAACCACTTGCCCGAGCGACCCGGACGAACTCCAGCGAACCTGGATAGACCTCCACATCGCGCTCCTTCAGCAAGGCCAGCAGCAGCTCGTTCTTGCGGTTGCCGAGACCGGCGACACTCTCGGCCGACGGGGGGTCCCCTGGTTCACCCTCCGGAAGCACGATGCCGCGGGAGCCGAGGAAGGAGCGGACGCCATCGTAGCGCGGCTTTCCATCGACGAAGGCCTCATAGTCATGCTGCCTGTCGAAGGCTCGGTAGGGTTCACCACGCCGCTCGGCCCGATCGGCCAGGTACTGGTCAAACATCTTCTCCCACGCTTCAGCGTGCAACCTCGCCGTCTCGGTCAGGACGCCGTCGAGGTCGAACAGGCAGGCCACGATCTGGTCGGGCAGGGTGGTGATGTGCGGTTGCGATGACGGTCGTGAATCTCGGTTCACTATGCTCTCGACTCCGTCGGCGATCCCCAGCCAGGCAAGGATGCCATAAGCAAGCGCCGACATCAGCCTCTGGAGTTGCGGGCGGTCGAGGTGTAGGCTCTGGTAGCCGATGCAGAACAGGCCGAACGCAGCTACCGGTCCGATCATGCACCGGGGCTTCGTTCACCGCGCCGCCGGTCATGCCCCGCACGACAGGTCCACGTCCTCGAGTGTCTCGACGGCGATCGACCGACAGGGACCAGGTGTCCTCCCGACCCTCGTTCCGGCGCGCGGACACAAGCTCGCGGACCTCATCCGATCAGGGCTCTGGTCGAGAGTGCTGCCGGAAGGGTTACTGGTTTCGTCGCTCGGCAGCCGATCCTCCCCGCTGGCTGGCGATCCTCAGACTTGGCCCTGGACTAGCCTGCCAGTGCGACACTGGTGGACTGACCGCGCAGACCGTGAAGCCACGCCATCAGCGCGCAGGCGCGGAGCCGCGCAAGCGAGCGAGGTAGCAGCGTGGATGTCGGACCGGATGATCACCGCCTCGGACCGCCGGGACGCCCACGCCACCGACGATGAAACCCGCTAGACCCCGCATCCTGACGATCAATGGCGGCTCGTCGAGCATCAAGGTCGCGCTCTTCGAGTCCGGTCCCTCGTTGCGACGGATCGTGGTGGGTGGGATCGAGCGGATCGGTACGCCCGGGGCGACCTTTCGGATGGAGGGCGCAGCCGAGTCCGATACGTTCGCCCGGTCAGTGGCAGCGTCTGATCACACGACGGCGGCGAACGCACTGATGGATTGGGTCGAAGAACGCACTGGGCGTGATCCGTTGAGCGCGGTGGGACATCGCGTGGTGCATGGGGGGCCAAAGTACAGCCAGCCGCAGCGGATCACCGCGGGAATGGTCGAGGACCTGCAGCAACTGAGTCCGTTCGATCCGGACCACCTGCCGGAGGAGATCCTGTTGACCGAGGCGTTTCATCGGCGGTTTCCTGATCTGCCCCAAGTGGCCTGTTTCGACACCGCGTTTCACCATGACCTGCCGCGCGTGGCCCAGCTGTTGCCGATCCCCCGCCGCTACGAAGCGCAGGGCGTGCGGCGGTACGGCTTTCACGGGTTGTCGTATGCGTTTCTCATCGAAGAATTGGCCCGCCTGGCCGGAACACGTGTGGCGCACGGCCGCGTCATCCTCGCCCACCTGGGCAACGGCGCGAGCCTGGCGGCGGTGCGTGACGGCAGGTCCGTGGACACCAGCATGGGCTTCACACCGGCCGCCGGAGTGCCCATGAGCACCCGCTCGGGTGATCTCGATCCTGGGCTCGGGTGGTACCTGGCACGGACCGAGGACCTCGATCCACGAAGCTTCAACGCGATGGTGAACTCCGAGTCGGGGCTGCTCGGCGTGTCAGAGACCAGTTCCGACATGCGCGATCTGCTCGAGGCCGAGGCGCAGGATGAGCGAGCTGCCGAAGCGGTCGCGCTGTTCTGCTACCAAGTCAAGAAATGGCTCGGGGCATTCGCGGCAGCGCTGGGCGGACTGGACACGCTGGTGTTCGCGGGTGGCATCGGGGAGAACGCGCCCGCGGTCCGGGCCCGGATCTGTGATGGGCTGGGATTCCTCGGCATCGAACTCGACGATCAGCGTAATGCGGCGAATGCAGCGGTGATCACCGCGGCGACTGGCCGGGTCGCGGTCCGCGTCATCCACACCGACGAGGAGCGCATGATCGCCCAGATGGTCTGTGGCGTTCTCGGCATCGGCCCAAGAAGGAGGACTCGACCATGACGAAGCAGACGCTTGCACCAGACCTGCTGCACCGGATGGACGCGTACTGGCGCGCCGCCAACTACCTCTCGGTCGGCCAGATCTACCTGTACGACAACCCGCTGCTGAGAACGCCGCTGGAGTTGTCGCACGTGAAGCCGCTGGTGGTGGGGCACTGGGGGACCACCCCGGGCCAGAACTTCATCTACGTGCACTTGAACCGGGTCATCAAGAAGTACGACCTCGACATGTTCTACGTCGCCGGCCCCGGGCACGGCGGTCCGGCGATCGTGGGCAACGTGTATCTCGAAGGCACTTGGAGCGAGGTCTATCCGAACGTCACGCAGGACGAGTCTGGGCTGCAGAAGCTGTTCAAGCAGTTCTCGTTCCCCGGCGGGATCTCCAGTCACGTGGCGCCGACGACGCCCGGGTCCATCCACGAAGGTGGGGAGCTCGGGTACTCGCTCAGCCATGCCTTTGGAGCCGCGTTCGACAACCCCGACCTCGTCGTCGCCTGTGTCATCGGCGACGGCGAGGCGGAAACAGGCCCGCTGGCGACCGCATGGCAGTCCAACAAGTTCCTGGATCCGATCACCGACGGCGCCGTGCTGCCGATCCTGCACCTCAACGGCTACAAGATCAGCAACCCGACCGTCCTGGCCCGCATCGAGCACGACGAGTTGGACCAGTTCTTGCGCGGCTGCGGCTGGACGCCCTACTTCGTCGAAGGCGACGATCCCATGACCATGCATCAACTCATGGCCGAGACCCTGGACAGCGCCATCGAGGACATCCGGCGCATCCAGAGCGATGCGCGGGCAACCATCGACCCCACCCGGCCGCGCTGGCCGATGATCGTCCTGCGGTCGCCCAAGGGCTGGACCGGGCCCAAGGTCGTCGATGGCCTGCCGGTCGAGGGAACGTTCCGGTCCCACCAGGTTCCACTCCTGGTGGACGCCGCACACCCCGATCACGTCCCCCAGCTCGAGAGTTGGCTGAAGAGCTACCGACCGGAGGAGCTTTTCGACGAGAACGGTCGACTCATGCCGGAGCTGGCCGACCTGGCACCGACCGGTGATCGGCGGATGGGCGCCAATCCCCACGCCAACGGGGGCCTGCTGCTGCGAGATCTGCGGATGCCGGACTTCCACGACCACGCGGTGACCGTTCCTTCGCCGGGCGCGGTCCAAGGTCAGGACACGCTCGTGCTCGGACGATTCCTGCGCGATGTGGCCGAGCTGAACAAGGATCGAGCGCAACTTCCGCCTCTTCGGGCCTGACGAGACGGTGTCGAATCTCGCTGGGGGCGATCTTCGAGGCCGCCGACCGCCAGTGGGAGCTCCCCGTACGTGAGAACGACGAGTTCCTGGCCCCCGCCGGACAAGTGCTCGACTCCATGCTCAGCGAGAACCAGTGCGAGGGTTGGCTGGAGGGCTATCTGCTGACGGGTCGGCACGGGCTGTTCAACTGCTACGAGGCCTTCGTTCGCATCATCGACTCGATGTTCAGCCAGCACGCCAAGTGGTTGAAGGTCACCTCGGAGCTGCCCTGGCGCCGGGGGATCGCGTCGCTGAACTACCTTCTCGCATCGCATGTGTGGCAGCAGGACCACAACGGCTTCACGCACCAGGATCCCGGTTTTCTCGACCACGTCGTCAACAAGAAGGCCAGCATCGTGCGCGTCTATCTACCGCCTGACGCGAACTGCCTCCTGTCGGTCGTCGATCATTGCCTGCGCAGCCGGAACTACGTCAACGTCGTGGTCGCAGGCAAACACGCCCTCCCGCAGTGGCTCACCATGGACGCGGCGGTCGCGCATTGCACCGAGGGTATCGGTATCTGGCAGTGGGCCAGCAACGACCAGGACTCCGAGCCCGACGTGGTGATGGCGTGCTGCGGCGACACGCCCACCCTGGAGATCCTGGCCGCCGTCTCGATCCTCCGCCAGCACCTGCCTGACCTCAAGATCCGCGTGGTCAATGTGGTAGATCTCATGAAGCTGCAGTCTGCGAGTGAGCACCCGCATGGTCTCAGCGAGGCGGACTACGACTCGATCTTCACCCCGGACAAGCACATCATCTTCGCCTTCCATGGGTACCCGTGGCTCATCCACCGCCTGACATACCGTCGGACCAACCGCAACCTGCACGTTCGTGGCTACGTCGAGGAGGGCACGATCACGACCGCCTTCGACATCCGGGTCCAAAACAAGCTCGATCGGTTCCACCTGGTGATCGACGTGGTCGACCGGTTGCCGCAGCTGGGTGCGAAGGGTGCGTACCTCAAGCAGACGATGCAGGACAAGCTCATCGAGCACAAGGTGTACATCGACGGGCACGGCGAAGATCTGCCGGAGATCCGGAACTGGACGTGGGGCGACCCCGCGTGACCACGCAGCTCCAGCTGCAACAAGCGCTTCGCGGCGTTGGGGGTCCCCCAGACCGAGGAGACCCGGCGCGCGCTGTGCCGCGGTCGGAGAGCATTCCAACCGAGATCGCACCAGGGCCGATGCTCAGGCCCTGGTGCCGATATGCCGCGCTGTGCCAGGAAACTGGAAGTTCGGGTGACTGTCCTTGACGCTGGCGACAGCGCTGGGATCGCCGAGTGGCTGACGGTCGGGCGGCGAACGACGGCCGACCGTCAGCGCCACAGCCGTTTCCAGAAGACAACGGGGCTTGACGACTGATACACCCAGCCGACGAGCGGCGAGATGGCCAGGATCAGCAGCGAGGCAGTCGGCCGGATGTGCCCGGTCGCCAGGCCGAGGAGCACCGTCGCGGATCCCAGCACCGCACCCTTCACGACACCGGTTCGCCCGGGGAGCCGATCGTGTGCCAGCGGCAGGAGACAACTCGCGGCCAGCGCGAAGCGCCAGGCGGGTCGGCGTGACGCAGGAGCGAGCAGTCGCAGCGGCAGCAAGAAGAGTGGCAGCTGGACCAAGGTGAGGGCACCGACCCGTATCCGTTCGGGCACGCGGTAGAGGCGACGAAGGCTGTGCATCTTGGGGCTGGGTCCGGTGACCAGGAACTCTCCCAGGTCGCGGGCCTCGATCGGCCCTACCGCGACCTCCCAGCCGGTCAGGGTCGTGAGATCACGCCGGACGCGAGCGCCGAGGCGCGGCACGATGATCCTGTGGAGATCGACGAGGCTGTCCATCTCGTATAGCTCCATCAGCGCGGCCGCCTTCTGCGCATCGAAGATGCCGGCGTCGCTGGCACACCACACATTCCAGCCGCGGGTGTCCTCGATCACCAGGTAGGCCTTCTGCCCGGCGAGCGCGGAGCGCACGGCCTCGACCGAGCTGAGGAAATTGCCCGTGAGCAGCACCGGCGCCGCTGAGCCGGGGTCTCCGATCCGATAGACCCCGGGCCGGAGCGCGATAGGCAGCGCCAGCCAAGCCGCGCCACGCAACACACCTCGGCGTGGACCGCTGGGCATGATCTCATCGATATCGCGGACCGTTCGACGCAGTGCCGGAAGGACCGCCGGACGCTCCGCGACGAGTACGACGAGGTCACCCGAACCGTCGCGCCGCTCCGAGACCACCTCCAGGCCGGCTTCGGCCAGCAGCGAATGCCAGGGGTGGCGGCGTGGCGGGGCCAGCTGTTGAAGGACGAAGAAGGAGATCACGCCGAGGACGGAGCGAGCGATGGCCGACAACGATCGCGGCATCGGGGCAGACGGTGTGACCTCGTCGGCGATCACCAGGCGGCCTCCTGGACGGAGGTGCTCGGCCATCCTGCGCACCGCGAGGCATGCCTCCTCGGAGGAAAGCTCGCTGAGTACGAACATCGCCGTCGCGATGTCGAACCGCTCGGTGTCGAGTGGAGGAAAGACCAGATCGCCCTGTCTCCAATCGACCACGACTCCGGCCGCCTTGGCCTTCTCCTGGGCGAGCGCCAGCATCTCCGGCGAACGGTCGATGGCCACCACGCTACAACCGGAGCGAGCCGCCGCCACGGCCAGCGTCCCGGTCCCGCAGCCACCGTCGAGCATGCGTTGGCTCGACCCGATCTCGCGCAGGATCTCGGCGCGGACGCGAGCGGCACGACCGAACGTGACCAGCTCGATCCATCGGTCATAGAAGTGACTGAATCGCTGGCTGCGGTCGGCCAGCACCATCGCGGCCAAGGACATCAGCTGGGTCTCATGTGTCTTTGCCTGTCAGGCCGGCCGTGCCGGCGCAAGGCGACGCCTGCGAAGGCATCCAGCCTGGGGGCGTGGCCGCCATCGTCATGGGGCCAGCCCTTCGCACACAGAGGCCGCTCAGTCTCCATGGCAGCGCTCGTTCCAGCGGACGATCACGGGCGTGCCATGCTCCCAGCCGAGCAGCGAGACGCTCGCGGTGGATAGGGCGAGCCGGCGCCCCTCGTCCGCCGGAAGGTCCAGCCAGCGGGCGGCGAGGATGCGGAGCAGGTGTGCGTGGGAGAACACGAGCACATCCCCACGAGCCGAACGGACCCGCTCGACCACGCGATCGGCGCGTCGGGCCACATCCACGACCGTCTCCCCGTCGATCGGCTCAGCTGTCCAGATCGTCCATCCCGGGATCTCTCCGCGGATCTCGTCAGTCGTCCGTCCTTCGAAGGAGCCGTAATCCCACTCCATGAGGTCCGGGTCAGCCTCGACCCGGTCGCCGAAACCGGCCAGTCGAGCCGTCTCGAACGCTCGGCGGAGGGGGCTCGAGAGGACCATCGCGAAAGGAACGCTTGCAAGCGATCCGGCCATCGCCCGTGCCTGCGCACGACCGAGGTCGGTCAGCGGGACGTCCGTGCGCCCCGTGTGGCGCCCATCGCGTGCCCATTCAGTCTCACCATGGCGCACCAGCCAGAGGTCGGGCCGCCGACCTGGATTCCTGTCGGGGAGGCTCACGGTTCGTCCGGCAGTGACGTCGCGACGGGACCAGGGGCGACAGGGACGACTCGCTGGGCCCGGAGGTCGAGGCATAACCTCGTGAGCTCCGCGGTTTCGCTGGCCGCTGGCACGCGTGCGGTATCCATGGATCTGCAGTCGATGGTACGCGATGCCGTGATCCCCGATCCGGCCGCATCGCGGGTACCCCTCGACCGGAGCCAGACGAGTTCAGTCGATCCAGGACCGACTTCCATCCACAGGCCCTACGTCGACGTGCGCTTTCCGGAACTGCCGTAGCGGCGATAGTAGGGACGCCAGATGACCCGGTACAGGCGCAGCCAGCGGGGCAGGTTCCGCAGGCCCGGGATGAACGGCAGGAAGAAGACGAGCAGGAGCATCGTCATCGCGAAGACGATGACGATGAGGTCGCTGTAGTCGAAGCTCGCGCGGATCGGCCCGGGCACCTGGTACCACATCGTGAACCACCACAGCCAAGGCTGCCCCGGCCAGTCGCCGATCTGGTTCATGACCCCCCACTGGTCTCCCAGCAGGTTGTAGCTCTCAGCAACACTCGCCGCGTATGTGCCGTCTGCGATGTAGAGGAGGGACTTCGTGTAGTCCGTCGCATACTGGCGGTCCGGCCCGTTGACCGACTGGGAGTCAAGGGCGCCCGACCGGGCGCCGGTCAGCATGGCCGACAGCATGACCGGGATGGGCCCGGCATCGGCGCGCTGCGCCACGGATCGCGACGGGGCGGGGGACGCGTCGGGCGTGGCCGATGACTCGGGCTTCGGCGTGAGGGTGACGGTGGTGCCGTCGATGGAGATGTCCGAGTCGAGGGCCACATCACCCCACGCGGTCTGCTGATCGGCGGTCGCGGCCGTCCACCGCTCGACTGCCTGCTGCAGGCGCGCTTCGAACGGAGCCCAGGCGCTCAGCGGTGCGATGACGAAGTCTTCCGACGAATCGACCGGGGTCGTCACCCCGAACCAGGTCTGGGGGCTGAACGGTCCGATCGACTGCACATTCTCGGTGTCGCTGGTGTAGGGCGGGCCGTACGTGGCGCTCCCGGAGGTCCCGGTCAGCTCGGCGAGGGTCGTGCTGACGAAGTCGTCCGGGGCAGCCTTCGCCCAGCTCTGGAACGAGATCGCGTCGACCTTCGGTGAGCCGAACACGGCCGAAAGGCCGACGGTCAGCAGCGCGACCACGGTGAGGGCGATCAGGCCCTCCTTGATGAGGTCATAGCGAACGCGGGGACCCTTCCAGCCGCGCTGTGCGCGCTGGTCATCCTGGCGGTAGCTCACGTGGCTCCCTCCCCCTCGGTGAGGTGCTCCTCCAGGGCGTCGTAGGGCGGCACCACGCCGCGTCTGCGAACCCACAGGATGTGGATCCCGACGATGCCGACGGCGGCCAGGGGGAGCAGCGCGACATGCAGCGTGATCATCTGGCCGACGTTGAGGAGGTTGGCAACGAACCCCAGCCCGGTCGCGTTGGCGGCGTCCTTGCCCTGGGTGGTGACCCACTGGGCCTCGAAGTCCTGGAGAGACGCGTAGCCGGTGAGCGCGGTGACGACGCTGACGAAGAATGCCAGCACGCCCAGCATCCAGGTGAAGGCCCGCCGGCCGCGGAAGGCCCCCATCAGGAACACCGAGATGAAGTGGGCGAACATGAAGAGGAAGAGGAGCTCGACCGCCCAGTAGTGGAGCGAATTGAAGAATGCCCCGACGCTCGTTCCGGTCCACCACTCCGGCCCGAAGAGCGCCAACGGGATGCCGGTGACGACGAGCATCACCAATGAGACGAGGGTGCAGATCCCGGCAACGTAGAACCAGCTCCTGACGTAGGCCGGCTCCGAGTCGGGGAGGAGGCGCTGCGGGGGCCAGGCGCGGAGGAACCATCGCCGGCCACGCCCGTCGAGCGTATCGCGAAGAGCCGGCGGCAGCTTCTGCGGGTCGTCCTCCAGGAGGATCGGCTGGTTGCCCCAGCCGCTGGGCTCAGGCTCTGCCATGGCCCTACTCCTCCGCCTCCTCGTATCCCGTGTAGTCCACTTCGCGGACCGGGAATGGGATGATCGCCGCAAGGACGAGGAGACCCACCAGGACGAGATACCAGACGAGGTTCGAGACCTGCAGGGTGAACCAGTCGCCGTTCGTGATCACGGCTCCTCGCCCGCACAGATCGATCAGGCCCGTCGTGTCGCACGGGGGAATTGGTACTGCCATCCATGACCTCCCGATGTCGCGCCCGACATCCTTCCATGGCCGCCTTGCTGCGAGAACACACCAGCTGGCACAGGCACGGCTCGACGCCCCGAGGCGTTCCGTCAGGTCCTCTTCGACTGGCTCGACGGCTCCGCCCAGTATCTCACGTGATCCTGGCTGATTTCGCCACCGATGACGGTGAGAACGAACTCGTGCCAAGTCGCCCACTCGGGCCGTTTCGGCGCAGCTCCTCGAGGGTGCGGTACTCACGCATCGACCGACGGCAGAGGAGTTGGCCTACGCCACGCTGAACCTTGAACCAGACCTGGCACCGCTGCTGGCGATGGGCCCCTACGGGCTCATGACGACCGATGGAGCGATCCCGGCGCTCGACGGCATGACGCCGCGCCAGGCACTGGAGTATCCGGCGATGCGGCCTGAGCTGGAGGCCCTGCTCGATGACATGGCCTGGCAGTTCCGGCGCGCCGAAGGGTCGGGGATGATGGACCCCGACCGCATCCGTGTCCTCCTGGGCCTCAGGGTCCGCGGTCAGCGACCTCCACGCACCTGACCAGGGCCGCGGCGCGACCGCAGGCACGTCTGCTGGTTCACGCGCGCGAAGTGGAGCAGACACTCGGATCTGGACCGAGGACCTGTTGTGTACGGATCGCGAGGACCGACGGCCGGGTTACCTATCTGCAGCGTCGTGGACCGTTCCTCTCTCCGGGTCGCTTGCACCGCCGCCTGCGTCGCTGCCGCCTGCACTGGGTCGGCTGGGCCCTCGGATCAGGCTGGTGACGATCCCGATGCTGCAGACGAGCGCCGCCACCAGGAACGCGTCGTGGATGGCGTGGACGAGCGCGGTCTGTTGGGCTGCCGTCGATCCGCCCCCACCTGCGGTGAGGTGCACCTCTAGCTGGGTGGCCACGATGGCGGCACTCAGGGCGATCCCGAGCGACTGACCGACGACGCGCATCTGCGCCAGGGTCCCTGATGCGGTGCCCATTCGTCCCCGAGGCACGGAGCCCAGGACGGCGCTGCTGTTGGGACTCATGAACAGACCCTGGCCCACACCCAGCAGGACGAGTCGCCAAGTCAGGTCCGGCAGCGTGAAGTCAGCGGGGAGCTGGGTCAGGCTGAGCAGCGCCAGCACCATGATGACCATGCCGAGACTGGCCAGGATGCGGGATCCCCATCGGTCGGAGGCGACTCCGCTGAAGGGAGCCACGATGGCCATGGAGATGGGCACGGGTGTTAGCAGCAGACCCGCCTCGAGTGGAGAGAAGCCTGATCCCTGCTCAAGCAGGAACGGAAGCAGGAACGTTGCCGTGAACAGGCCGGAAAAGGCCACCACGACGCTAGCGAGGCCTGCGCTGAACGGTCGGATGCGGAACAGCGCCAGATCGATGAGTGGCTGGAGTGATATCCGCTCCACGATGAGGAATGCCGCCCCCAGGACGAAGAAGGCGATCACCAGGCTGATCGTGGCGGGACTGCTCCAGCCCCATTGCTGGCCCTGGCTGAGGGCGAGCAGGAGAGCGAACAGCGCGAGTCCTGACAACGTGGCGCCCCGGAGGTCGAAGGTCTGACCCTTACCCCGTGTCTCGAGCGGGAGGATGCGGGCCGCCCATACGATCGCCACCACGCCGATGGGCACGTTGATCATGAAGATGGCTCGCCACGTCGCGAACTCGGTCAGCAGCCCACCGAGCACAGGCCCCAGGCTGAGTCCGACAGCCACGCTCACGCCATTGAGGCCCAGCGCCCGTCCACGTTCAGCCGGCGGAAACGTCCGGGCGACGATGGCCGGCCCCATGGCCATGATCATCGCCGCGCCGATGGCCTGGACGATGCGGAAGCTGACCAGGGCGGTCAGGCTGGGCGCGGCGCCACAGGCGAGGCTGGCCAGCGTGAAGATCGTGAAGCCGACCAGATAGACCCGTTTGAAGGTGAGGACCTCACCGAGCCGCCCGACGGGCAGCAGCAGGCTCCCGATGACGAGCAGGTAGGCCACGACCACCCATTCGACGGTAGTCAGGTCGACCGCGAAGTCGTCCTGGATGACCGGCAGGGCGACGTTGATGATGCTGCCGTCGAGCGTCGCCATGAGCGAGCCGAGTGACACGCTCGAAAGGATCAGCCACTTGCGTTGCACGTCGGGACCAGTATGTCTGGCCGGTCAGCCGACCGCCGGGCGCGGGTCGCGCGGGAGCCCGTCGAACAGCGGGTCGATAGGCAGGTCGATCTGGTCACCGCGCTCGGAGGGGAGACCCTGGTCCGGGTGGTCGCGGAGACATCCCAGAGCTCGTCGTACGGGAACCACGCCGACCATCTGGTCGCCTGCCTCTCGTCGGCACCGTTTGATGCGTTGAAGGGCAGTCGGACGTGGACCGAGCGGACCGAGCTCGCGCGGCCTCTCAGCTCATCGAAGGACCCGAGGCGGAACGGGCGAATCCCCTTCAACACCGTCCAACGACCAACCAGATCGGTCAGGTCGAGAGGTCTTCGAGCCCGGCGTCGACATCGTAACCGAGGGCCGTGGCCAGTTTGGGTGCAGCGGCGATCACGACCGAAGAACCTGATGGTTCGGCGAGCACGAGCAGCAACGACAGGATCTCATCGACGGTGGCACCCGAGTCCAGTGCCGCCTGGACGGCTCGCTGATAGGAGGGCAGTGCCGAATCACTCACGATCAACGACGCCAGTCTCACAAGCGCGGCGGTTCGGTCGTCGATGGCGATCTCCATCTGATCGGCGCGGGCCACCGCAGTACGGATAGAGGCATCGTCGCCGATACTGAGAAGACGAAGCATCGAAGCCTGTGAGGGCGAGAGCACGTGACCACACCTCTGTGCCGTCCGCCGACATGCATGACTGCCAGCGCGTGAGTGACAGCGTCCACGAACCGTCCCGAGCCGCCATCACCCAGACAGTGTGAAAGCGGGGTGGGTTCAGCCGATGCCCGGCCCAATTCCGTGACCGAGCGGGAACCGCAGCGCTGAGCCGTCAAGCAGACCGCTGTCGACCGCGTTCTCGATGTCCGCGCGACGCGACGACACGGCGAGCTTGCCGTAGATGCTCACTACATGAGACTTGACGGTGTCCGGCGAGAGGTGGAGCCGCTCCGCGATCTCCCTGAACGTGAGGTGGGTCGGCAGGAACTGGAGCACACGCAGCTCCGCTGCGGTCAGGGTCCCCCGACCAACGCCGACCTCAGTGATCGCGGCCAGCCGCGAGCGGATGGCCACCGCATCCGCGGCCAGCAGGCCCATGTGTGGCCGGATCCGCAGGATGTCGTCGACCTCCCGCTGCACCATCCTGGCTGATGCGATGTCTCGGAGGGCGATGAGCACCTTGATCATCTCCAGCCGGACCGACAGTGATAACCACGGCAATGAGGCGGTCATCAGCGGTCGCTGCCGATGGATGCGCGACAGATGAAACCGGGCGTCGCTCTCAGAACCCGACGAGATCGCGACCCGAGCCGCCACGGCACGGACCAGACTGCAGAGAACGTACTCGGCAAGACCGACTGCCTCAAGCCGGTCGAGGCCGTATTCGACGAGATCTCGTGCCCGCCGTGGGCGCCCGGTTCGTAGAGCGAGTGCAGCCTCCATCCCGATCGACATGGCGAAGCCGGGCCATGCACCGCGTGACTCGGCGAGCTCGACCGACTCCATGAGCAAGGCGCGGAGTCGACGCACCACCTGAAGGCTCGAGGCTCCATACTCCCGGATCTCGGTCACGCCCAACTCCAGGAAGTCCTCCCAGCGACGCACCGGGACTCGCACGCCTACGGCGTCGTCGGCGATCGAACCGGACTCGTCCGGGAGCTTCGAATCGGCGATCATCCTGAGCGTCTCCGCGAGGTGGTCGAGGACCTGCACCGCGGTCGTGGGATCGTTGACCGCTGGCGACAACGACAGGTTGGCGACGTCAACCAGGATACGAACCGCGAACATCGCGTCTTGGTCGATGGTGCGCTCGTCGCCGAGGACCACCATGGCGTCCAGGCGCTGGGCGGCAAGGCCTGGATGGCTCCTGCGGCTGAGCTGCGCACCGTGAGGGCTGGCAGTCTGTCGGGAACAGCTGTTCCCTGTGGGACAAGGAGGGCATCAGGCCCGCTGATGAGACGCATCCACGACTCCCAGGCGTGCCGACCCTCGGTGGCGACGTACGCGGCTACGGCGACCGGCCGGAGCCGGTGCAGGAAGCGGCTGAGATAGAACACGAAGAGCAGGATGGAGAAACTCACCGCGAGTGCGGCGACACTGACCGCGAGGTTGGGCACGAGCGTGCCCTCGATGTACCTGATGGTCATCAACGAGAACGAGACCGTTCCCACGAGGAAGGCGAGCAAGAACTTCAGCCAGCCATCCCGATACCACAGCCGCATATAGCGAGCCGAGAAGGTCCCGGACGCCATCTGCCCGTGAGCGCGACCATCGCACCCACGATGGCTGAGAGCAATGACGTCGCCGTCGATGGAGTGTACGTCCACAACGCACCCCCGTCACCGGTCCAGCGGTCAAGCGTGACGATGATGATGGCCAACCCCCAGCCCAGCAGCACACCGAGCGTAGGCACGAGCCACAGACTGCCCTTGACGGTTTGCCTCAGGCGGGAGGCGAGACCCCAGGTCACGGCGCCGATCCTCCTGGCGGGGAGGTCGGCGCCCGGGAATGCTCAGCTGCTCTGGACCCGGCCGCGCCGGGTCCCTTGGTCTCCACGGAGCGTGCTACGCAGCCGCAGTCCCTCCCGACACAACGTTGTTGGGCGAACCACCGGCCATCGGCGGCGTCTCGGCTCCGCCGCTCCCAGTTCCGCCACCACCGGCCATGGGCGGCGCCTCGGGCCCGCCGTCCGGCGCTCCGCCACCGCCGGCCATCGGGGGCGCCCCGCCACCGCCGGCCGTTTCGCCAGTGTCCTGCGCCGCGAACGCAGCGCGCATCCGTTCCTCCTCGTCCTTCTTGGGGAAGATGAAGAAGGTCAATCCGAGACCCGCCAGGACGGCCACGAGGCCGGCGGTGTAGGCGAGCTGGTCGCCATCGAGGAAGGATGACTGGGCAGCCGTGATGATCTGATCGGAGTACTTCGGATTCTGCGCGGCCAGGTCGGCCGCACTCGCATACGACACCTGCAGCTGGTTCTGTGTCGCGGTTGTGACGTTTTGCCCGGAGTCGGCGATGGCCGTACCCATGGCAGACGCATAGCCGGCTGTGAGCAGGGCTCCGAAGATCGACGTCATGAGGGCGCCGCCGAGGTCACGTTGCAGGTCCGCGGTACCGGACGCCATGCCGACGCGGCGGACCGGCACTGAACCTGTGAGCGAGTTGGACGACGGCGTTCCAGCCAGGCCGACGCCGATACCCATGAGGCAGAGTGGGATGGCCACGATCCAGTACGACGTACCCTCACCCCACAGGAAGAACATGCCCACGAACGAGAGCGCCAGGAAGCCCTGGCCGAGCATGAGCGTTGACCTTGACCCACGATCGTGTACGAGCTTGGCCGAGCGAGGCGCCACGATGATCATGAAGAAGACCGCCGGCAGGATGGCCGCACCAGCCTGGAACGTGCCGTAGCCGAGAACGTTCTGGAGGTATTGCTGGTTGATGAAGGCGATGCCCATCAGCGAACCAAAGACGATGATGCCCGCGACCGCCGCCACCCAGAACGTCTTCCTGGAGGCGATCTTGAGGTCATACAACGGGTTCGCGGCTCGCTTCTGACGGAACACGAAGAGCGCCAGCACGACGATCGCCACGACCAGGAGCCCGACGGCCAGGTTCTGCAGGTTGGGCACGGTGATGAAGTTGAGCGCCACGACGAGGGCGCCGATCATGATGGCCGAGAGGATACCGCCGATGTTGTCCACCGGAGACTTGCTCTCTTTGACATGAGCCGGCACGTTCTTCCAGCCCAGGTACAGGGCCAGGAAGGCGAGCGGCACTGTGATGAGGAACACCGAACCCCAAGCGAAGTATTCCAGCATCAGGCCGGACAGCAACGGCCCCAGCATGGCGGTGCCGCCACCCAGGGCCGACCAGGCCGCGATCGAACGTGTCCGTGCAGGACCAGACCACAAGGCGGTGATCAGGGCCAGGGTCGTGGGGTATGCCATGCCGGCAGCCAGGCCGCCCGAGACGCGGGCCACGAACAAGATCTCAGCCGAGGGCGCCAGCCCGGCCACGATGGATGCCGGGATGGTGATGATCATGCCGAGGATGATCATCGACTTGCGTCCGTAGCGGTCGCCTAGCGCACCGAACCAGAGCACAGAAGCCGCCAGTCCCAGCGAGTAGCCGACCGCGATGAGGTCGAGCATCGTCTGCGACGTGTCGAAGGACTGGCCGATGGACGGCAGCGCGACGTTGGCGACCGACAGGTTGAGGTTGGCGACCGCGGCCACCACGATCAGTGACAGCAGGACGATCTTGGCGTTCGCCGGAACCGTACCCCCAGCAGAGGCGCTCGTGGAACCCTGACGGGAGCCGGTCATCGGTATACCTCCTCGCGATAGTGGCGGTCGGGCGACCGCGGAACGGGTCGCCCGACCTAGACCGATCAAACGGTCGATCGAACCTAGCCGGCAACGCCCGCAGCGGCCATTTGCTGGCTATGGTGAGCGTGCAGTTCCTTCTCAGCCTCCGGGTTGGCCGGCTTCAAGTCGAAGACGACGCTGTTGACCGTCCCGGTGAACGCGTACGGCGCCTTGTCCTCGTATGCCAGGTCTACGACACCGCCGTTGTCACGACCGATGTCCATGCCCGCATAGGTGGTGAAGATGAGCGAGATGGTGTGCGGCATGGTGCCCTCACCGATCTGCTCGTCGCCCGCCCACAGGGTCACGCGCCCGCCGGCTCCCGGCTTGGGCTCGTCGATCTCGAAGAGCATCTTCAAGGTCACGTCACCGGTCGGGATAGGCTTGGTGGAGGTCTGCCTGTAAGTATCCACGCCCAGGAACTGGTACGTGTGGTTCAGCAGCCCCTTCTCATCCACCCACAGCGCGAAGCCGCCGATGAAGTCGGCGAAGGCCACCAGGACGCCCTCTGCACCGCCGTCCGGGACGTTGACATCCGCCTCGATCGAGTACGAATGGCCGTAGACGCGCGGGATCATGGTCGTCTGGATGTTCTGGACGTCGCCCGCATACGTGTGACGGGTGACCGTTGGAAGCGGCGGAAGGTCGCCCATCCACACTGAGAACGCCGCCAGGAGCGGGAGTACGTGGTTGCGCTCAGCCTCCTGCCACCAGAGTTCCTTGAGTTCCTTGAGCTTGTCGGGGTGCTTGTCCGCGAGGTCATGCGCTTGGCTGAAGTCGTCGGGCAGGTAGTAGAGCTCCCAGGGGTCCTTGTCAGGATCGTAGACGCCCGGCGCGAAGCGCTGAAGCGTCTCTTGCGTGAAGTCCCAGGGCGCCTTGTCCAGGCGCGCGCCGGCCCACCAGCCGTCCTTGTAGATGGCGCGACTGCCCAGCATCTCGAAGTACTGCATCGCATGGCGCTCGGCCGCCTCGGCGTCATCGAAGGTGTAGGCGAAGCTGGTCCCGTCCATGGGGTCCTGCTCGATGCCATCCACCATCTTTGGCGCCGGGATGCCCGCCAACTCGAGGATCGTCGGCCCCACATCGATGCAGTGGGTGAACTGGCGCCGGAGGGTTGAGTCCGGCTTGATCTTCTTGGGCCAGGCCACGACCATCGGGTCTCGCGTACCGCCGAGGTGGCTGGCCATCTGCTTGCCCCACTGGAAGGGTGTGTTGTTGGCGTGCGCCCAGGCAGCTGAGAAGTGCGGTGCCGTGTGGAAGCCGCCGAGTTCGGCGATGCCACCCCACTTGTCGATGACCTTCAACTGCTCTTCGGCGTCCAGGATGACGCCATTGAAGAAGGTGGTCTCGTTGAAGGAGCCCGTCAGCGTGCCTTCCATGCTGGCGCCGTTGTCGCCCCAGATGAAGACGACCAGGGTGTTGTCAAGGTCGCCCATCTCCTCGATGGCATCGAGCAGGCGGCCCACATTCCAGTCGGCGTTCTCCGAATAGCCGGCGAAGACCTCCATCTGCCGGGCATAGAGCTGCTTCTGCGCGTCGGTCAGCGAGTCCCAGGCCGGGAAGAGCTCAGGCCGCGCCGAGAGATCGGTGTCCTGCGGAACGAGCCCGAGCTTCTTCTGGCGTGCCAGTGTGCGCTCGCGGTAGGCGTCCCAGCCATCGTCGAACTTGCCCTTGTACTTGTCCGCCCAGTCCTTGCCGACGTGGTGCGGTGCGTGGCTGCAGCCAGTGGAGTAGTACATCATCCACGGCTTCTGGGCGTCGGTGGCTCGTACCGCGTGCAGCCACTCGATGGCCTTGTTGGTGAAGGCATCGGGGAAGTAGTACAACTCGCCGTCCTCGCCCTCGGGCACACCGATGGTGGTGTTGTCCTGGGTGATGATGGGGTCGTACTGGCCGGCGGCGCCGGTCAGGAAGCCGTACCAGTGGTCGAAGCCCCACGACAGCGGCCAATGGTCGAACGGCCCAGCCTGGCCCATCTGGCTCCCCGGCGTCAGGTGCCACTTGCCAAAGCCACTGGTGACGTAGCCGTTCTCGCGCAAGATGCGAGGGAAGGGCGCGCAACTCTGCGGTCGCTCGCCGGTGTAGCCCGGGTAGGGAGCGGGCAGCTCGGCGATGGTGCCCATGCCAACGCGGTGGTGGTTGCGCCCGGTGAGCAGTGCGGCACGGGTCGGGGAGCAGACCGCGGTGACATGGAAGGCGTTGTAGGTCAGGCCCATCTCCTGGACCCGGCTGAAGGTCGGTGTGCTGATCTCGCCACCGAATGTATCGGGTCCACCGAAGCCGGCATCGTCGATGAGCACGACGAGGACGTTGGGAGCGTCTTCGGGAGCCTTGGGACCGGGCAGGAGGGTCCAATCGCCCACCGACTTGTCGAGCGTGCGTCCGAGTGTGCCACCGAACTTGCGGTCGGGGATGGGAAGCACGGTCCGGTCGGGGCTGAACTTGCCCATCGCCTCGGCCAGCGATGACTTCAGCGCGCGCGCGCCCTTCTTGTCCGACTCGACGACGGACTTCATGGGGGATCCGGGCAGTGCCTTCTCGACCGCAAGCCGCTGTTCGGCATCGAACATGGCGATGACGGCGGCGGTGCCCGGCTTCATGGCCTCGCCGATCTGGTCATGGAGGGTCTTGGAGAGCTTGTTGTCGGTGACCTTGCCGAGGACGGCGCCGCCCACCGCGCCGACGGCGGTGGCAGCCAGTAACGGCGGCGCCGCGAGCCCCACGAGGAAGCCTACCGACCCGCCCCACTTGGCGCCGGTCCGACCCAGATCGTCACCCGTCTTCTGGACGGTGACGTTGCCGTCCTTGTCGTGAGCGACGAGGATGACGCCCTCGATCGCGATCTTCTTGGCCTTGACCTGTTCGACCAGGCCATCGAACTCCTTGCTGGCGAGGTCGGCGTCCTGGTAACCGGCGACGAGGACGTCAGTGATCTCCTTGGCCATTGCTCACTCCTTCTGGGTAGCTACATCGGGTTTGTTGGAATGTTGGACCAGGTTGGCGGCGACTGCTCACCTCCTGAGGATCCAGGCTCGACGACAAGGCCGAGATCGAGCATCTCCTGATGCGACTTCCCGGAGAGCTTGCGGCCCAGGAGCGGACGCTTGTCCGAGTGCTGATAGACACCGCTGGGCTCGCTCGCGAGCGGCTCTTCCCAGCCGCGGTAATGCCCACGAACCATTCGCCCTTGATGAACTGCTTGGGCGGCACGCCGCTGGTGATATCGATGTAGTAGCGTCCCGCGGTAGGACCGACCACGGCGAGGAGCAGGCTACCAAGGACGGGGATCCCCGCCGTGACCCCGGCCATCGCGCCGGCGATGGCATACCAAGGGAGGCTGAAGCTGGTCATGAACTGGAACAGACCCTTCGCGGAAGAGCTGGCCCTTGGTGTACGCGATGAGGTAGCCGATGACGCCGAACGCCAGGCAGAGCGTGATGTACCAGGGGTTGGTTAGGGCGCTGGGAGTCTTGTTGATAAGGACATCGCGCGTGATGCCGCCGCCGATCCCTCAAGGAGCGCCATCAGCAGGATCCCCACGATGGTCCAGTTCTTGTAGTGGTTCGGACGCCGGGCGAGGAGGGCCCCGTTCAGGGCGTTGGTCGTGGCAGCGATGAGATCGATGACCGTGTAGTCACCCAGTTGGATCTGCCAGCCACCGAAATCGACGACAGGATTGGCGGCCACAGCGAAGACGAGATCGGGCGAGCTCACAGCCAACACCTCGGCATGGAGGGTCCCGCGCAACATGAGGGGTCCTGCGCAAGGTCAGGCCCGACGATCCTGACCCGGACTGACTGGCCTACTGGCGATCTCATGTTTGCCCTCGCGACTCGACGATGTCCGCGCCCCGGGCCGTCTCCATCGATGATCGAGTCGAACGACGGGGTCCCGGTTGGCCTTCGCGCTTGTCTGCGGATCGGGTCCCATGTACTCGTAGGCTCGTCACCGACCCGGTTCAGCCGGGGGCAACCAGTAGTCGCCACCATCGTCGGTGCATCAAGACCTGACATCACCCGATCCGGGTGATGTCAGGCGCAGGGTCGGCTCCCGCCAGAGAAGCGACCCCAGCGCTGCAGACACCCGCTGGCGGGCACCGGGTGTCTGCAGTCCGCTCGGCGTCAGGTGGCCAGTGCTCATTCGGCCGAGGCTTCCGCCTCGGCCTCGATCTCCTCGGCCGCGAGGACAGTGGCGAGGGCCTCCGCCGCGGCCTCTTTCTCGATGAGCTCGGCGGTCACCAGGGCAGCCACGGCTTCCTCGGCCGCCTCCTCCTCGATGACCTCGGCGGCGATGAGGGCACGAATGGCCCGCAGGGCGGCAGCAGCCTCGATGGCATCGGCCTCGGCGACCGCATCCTCGGCCTCCTCGACCGCGGCTTCCTCGACGTCCATGGCCATGCGTACGACGTCGGCGGCCTCCTCTTTCGCGGCCTCCTCGATGAGCTCCGCGGCGAAGAGCGTGTCGACGACATCTTCAGCGGCGGCATCTTCGACGGCGATGGCCGTGGCCACCACGTCGGCGGCCTCGCTGATGGCAGCCTCCTCGATGAGCTCGGCCTCCGCGAGCGTCTGGGCGATCTCGATGGCGGCCGCCATCTTGACCTCCTCGGCTAGTTCGATGGCCTCCTCGGCCTCCATCTTCACGCGCAGCTCCTCGCCGACCATGGCCAGCGCGTCGGGCGTGATCATGGCCTGCATGAGGTTGCGACCACCAGCCGCGGCGATGGCGTCACGCAGGTCCGTGGCCCAGTGGTGCTCGATGACCAGGATGGCCGCCGCGCTCCCGGCCGGGATGGCTTCGCCCAGCTCGGCGAGGCGGTCGACGCTGAGGCCCGCGTCACGCTCGGCCACCGCGAGGGCGCCGGCCTGCGCGCCTTCGAGGCCACCCTCGAGGCCCCCCTCACGGAGACCGATGAGGCCGCCCGCGATGGCGCCCAGGCGCATGCGCTCGTCCTCGGAGAGGTCGGTCAGGTGCATCGTGTTCTCGATGCTGCCGTGGGCGTCCTTCTGCACGAAGAGGATGTCGATGACGCGGATGACACCGCGCTTCCGCACCCGGCGCAGCTCGGCCATGATGCGGCCGCTGGCCTCGAACTTGTCGAAGCCGATGACGAAGACCTGGATCGGTCCGGTGACGTGCTTGTCAGTCATGTGGATGGTCCTTCCTCTGTGTGTGTGGTGTGGCGAGTTCGGCCTTGCTTGTCCATCCGTCGAACCTTCATCCTTCTCTGCCTGGAATGCCCAGATGTGCCCGACGCGTAGGCCGCCGCTGACCAGTTACTCTCCCGGTCGGGCACGGAGCCCGTCATCCCCCAAGACGGGGGAATCGCCCTCCCGCGCCTCGTCAAGGGCTCGCCAGTTGTAGCCGCCAGCTTCTCCTCCGCACTGGCAGTACGCGCCTCCGAGCCCGGCTGGGGGGCGTAGCCCACAGGTCTGGATCGATCAGTCGTCGAGCTCGATCCAGACCGCCTGTTCGTCATGCTCTTCCCAGTCGGCATCCGGCACCGAGATGGCCCAGCTCGTCCACGTCCCGATGGGCCGGGCCAGGGTATTCCTGACCCTGGCGCGGACGACCATCCCTGGCATCAACTGCACATGCGAGCGCAGCGGCGCGATGGTCATGCCCCAATGCGTGGGCGGATCGACCGGGGCCAACCGAGAGCGAGATGCCGGGCGCGAGCTCCGCGCCGAACCAGAGCGCAAGCGCATTGGCTATTCCGGGCTCCGGGATGGGCAGCAGGACCTCGGCCTGATGTGGTGCCTGCGCCTCGTCCAGCTGGATCGAGTCCGCGTTCGTCGTCCATAACCGAGCCGATCCGGAGCGCCGGTCACCGGCCACGAGGTGACGAAAGGTGCCGGAATAGAGGATCTCGTTGACGGTCCTGTCGATGAGGCCCTGGAGGTCGACGCCGTATGGGTTGTGCTGCAGGAAGTCCAAGGTGTCTTCGAGATACCGGTCGTGCACCAGCCCAGTCCACGCCGTGACCGAGCGCGGGATCATGCTCCCGTCAGGCTTGAGCCAGCGGTCACGAGCCGCGATCACCGGCGGGAGCATGCCCTCGTCAATCCCGAATCCCCCCAACCACTCCGAGACGATGACATCGACACGCTCAGGCAGTTCGATGTCCGCGGCATCGCCCTGGAAGACCTGGACGATGTGCGCGACTCCGTTCGCAGCCGCTAGCTCCTGCGCGAAGACAGCGATGGACGTCTGCTCGACCGCGTATACACGCGCAGCGCCCGCCCGGGCCGCGAGCACGCTCAAGATGCCGCTGCCTGCGCCGACGTCAAGGACCACGTCTCCGGGCCGCACCACCGATTCGATGGCACGCTGGAAGGCCTCGGTGCGAACGCGATCGCGGATCATGGTCCGGTGTACCTCGAACTCCGCGTACATCGGATCCACGGGGCTCTTGATGGGCGTTCGCATCATCTCACTCTACGGCGTTTGCTTCGTCCATAATGGTGGCGTGCTCGCCATTTCCGATCGCCGACAGATGGCGGTATGTTGTCAGTCACTAGCAGCAGGAGAACCATCATGGGCATGAGACGACGGACGAGGCGCCGGGCCCTCGTTGCCGGAGCGGCGATCGCCAATCATCGGAATAACCAGTACGAGCAGCAGCAGCAGGCGCAAGCAGCGCCCCCGCCTGACTACGCCTACCAGGAGCAGGCAGCACCGCCTCCACCACCGCCGCCAGCCGCGCCGCCGCCGCCAGACAAGTACGACGAACTGGAGCACCTCGCACAGTTGCACACATCTGGCGTGCTGACCGATGAAGAGTTCGCGACGGAAAAGGCCAAGATCCTTGATG
This sequence comes from uncultured Chloroflexia bacterium, assembly GCA_963724095.1. GTDB lineage: Bacteria > Chloroflexota > Limnocylindria > Limnocylindrales > CSP1-4 > JAFMJV01. The sequence continues at coordinate 80,249 of CAVRTH010000019.1, read as the reverse complement.
AGTCCTGAGCGTGTCTCGAGTCACGGTAGGAATGGAGAGCTGCGATGAGTGAATCCCGCAAGGACGTGCTACTGAAGGCACTCGAGGCCGAGGTCGGTAACATCTCGGCCGACCTGGGCACCCTGTTCACCGACGACGTCACCGGCTGGTCGCCGTACGCGAGCGTGTCCGGTTTGACCGCAGTCACGGAGCTTGCCGCCCTCCGTGAGCTGGCCTACTCCAACGTCGCCATCATGATCCGCGGGCTCGATGAAGTGGGCAACAAGGCGTTCGCCGAGTGGGTCATCGAGGCGGACCATACGGGGCCGCTCGTCCTTACCGAGGACACCGTCATCGAGGCGACCGGGCGCCGGATCCAGTTGGCCGGCTGCACGGTGGCTGACTTCAAGGACGGCAAGATCCGTTCGTTCCGTACCTATTTCGATGACATCTCGCTGATCGAGCAGCTCATCGACGTCTGACCGGCCATGGACGTGGAGTTTCACGTCGAGAGCGATCCTGATCCGCTCGAGCTCGAGTTTCTGGAGCGGCAGATCCGCCGAGAGGCATCTGCCGCCACCGGACTGGGAGATGAAGTCGATCTGGCTATCTTCGTGCGTGATGGCGGCAGGATCGTGGCCGGCATCAGTGGCTGGACGTGGGGCGACTGCTGCGAGTTGCAGAGTCTTTGGGTCGAGCCGGGCCTGAGTGGTCGATGGCTCGGCTCGCGATTGATCGCCGCCGCGGAAGCTGAAGCGACGGCACGTGGCTGCACGCAGACGGTCCATTTCACCTACGGGTTCCAGGCCCAGCGTCTCTACGAGCGAGCCGGCTACGAACTCGTGGGTCGGGTCGAGGATTTCCCGAGCGGAACAGATGTCTTGTGGTATCGCAAGCGCCTGGGCGCGGCAGGGGACTCGGTCTAGCCTGCCCGCTCTGTGCCCACGAGGCGACACACCCGACTTCCCGTAGGTGGCAACGGAATAGCGGGTTATGTCTTGGTCGTCGCCGCCATGGCGGGGCAGCCGCTGGGCCGCCCGGCGCTGACCTGTTGCCTGAGACGACGTGGCGGCGCGATGTGGCTACTCCGTCGATGGCTCCACTGAAGGCGGTACGTCGCCCTCGTAGATGATGCCGACGACGCGGGGAGCCTCGTCAAGAGGCGCACTCGTGTGGACGATGAAGGTGAGGCCCTCGTAGCCTGCCGTACCGTTCAAGGCCGTGAAGCCACGCTCCGTGAAGGCCGCGTCGATCGTGCCGGTGTACGTGCCAGTCCATGAGCCATCCGGTCCGACGAGTTCCTGGGTTCCCCAGGTTATGCACCCCGCTTCAGCAAGACAGTCGTAGTTGCTCGAGACGGTCGCCGTGCCGCTGACGCGTGGGTCACTCATCGTGACGGTGCAGGTGGCGACCACGTCTCGGGTGCGTTGGATGGCTCCGTCTTGTACCGGCGTTACCTCGCCGACGGAGCAGTCCTGCTCCATGAAGGTGACCCACGTGGCCGCCTGGCCGACGATGGCATCAGCGGCATCGGATTGGGCCGCCACTGCGCCAGCCAGTCCGCCAAGCAGGGCCAGGGTGACGGTCCCCCTCATGGCCAGCCGCAACGTACGCATGACACCTCCTTGTCCTGCGCGGGTCGGGTTCGCCAGTGGCCGGGAGCGGCTCAGGCGGCCATGGTCACGGGCCGTGCGTCGTTGCCTCCCGCTACGGACAATTCTCTCGCGAGCGTCCACCGGCTCCGCAGCCACTCTCCCAAATCGACATGAATAGCCGGTTTGGTCTGGTCGTCGTCGCCATGGCTATGGACGCCGCCGGGCCGCCGGGCCGCCGGGCCGCCGGGCCCTTGATGTTGCCTAGCGGTTGACGGCGGGGTCGTCCGGCTCCGAGCCCTGGGCGATGGGCAGGCCGGTACCCGACCAGTCGCTGAAGGATCCAGTGTAGATGAGCGGATCGGCCAAGCCGGCCACGCGCGCTACGAGGGCTGCGAAGCAGGCGGTGACGCCACTCTGGCAGGAGACTACCAACGGCAGTCTCGCGCGCTCGCCTTCGCCGCGGATGAGCGGCAGCAGCTCCTCGGGCGGCTTCATACGTCCGTCCTCGGCCATCATCGAGCTGCACGGGCAGTTGCGCGCGCCGGGGATGTGGCCGCCGACCGTTCCGGCCGCCGCATCCGCACCGCTGTAGGTGTCGGGTTCGCGGACGTCGATGAGGTCGACCTGGCCCTGCATCTTGGCCAGCTGCCTGCGGTCGATCGTGCCGCGCCATGCGGTCGCCAGCGTCATCGTCGCAGGCTCGGGCGTGGAGACCTCCGTCGTCCAGGGGCCACCGGCCTTCTGCCAGGCGGCGATGCCGCCGTCGAGTAGGCGCACGTTGGGGTGGTCGAGGCGGTCGAGCATGGCCCACATGCGCGCCCCGAACTGGCCGCTGGCCGCGTCGTGGATGACGATCGTGTGCTCGTTTCCGAAGCCGAGCTCACCCATGCGCTTGGCGAAGACGACCGGGTCGGGCATGGGCTTGGCGCCGGCACCTTGGCGCTCGCTGTCATAGCGCGAGGCGGCGCGGATGAACTCGAGCGTGCTGTTTGGCACCGCCAGGTCCTTGTCGATGTCGATGAAGACCGCGCCGGGGATGTGGCCCTGGTCGTACTCGAGGCGGCCGCGCCCGGGCGCACCGAGGAAGTAGCGCACATCGGCGATACGGATGCTGGGATCATCGAGCGCCTCGAGCAGCCCGGACGCGGAGATGAGTGGGTTGAGCTTGGCTTCGCTCATGCCCGTCACCGTACCCCAGCGGCGGTATATCGGCGAAGAGCCGAGACGACCCCCAGACTTGGCCGAACGGCCCTAAATGATACCGAGTCTCATCGGCGCGACGGCCCCGGAGCCACTAGTTAAAGAGATCAGAGCTGGACGGAGAGGTCAGAGCTGGACGGCGGCCCTCCTTTCGGATCGCTACAACGTGAAGATGAGCGCGCTGATGGAATGGGCCGGGAGCTCGGTCGTGAAGGTGGGACCAGGCCCGAAGCCTTGGTTGCGTGTCATGGTCGTGACCTGCTCGCGATCGTCGAACGTGTTGCACACGCCGGGATCGGAACCGCTGATGGTGTGCACTCCCACGTCCGCGCGCGGACGGGCCGGCACGATGGAGACTTGGACCTCCCGTGGTCCATCCAGGTCGCGGTTGACGACGTAGACGCTGACCGTCCTGCTCGACTCGTCCAGCGTGGCCGAGACGTCCAGCTTGCGGACACCGCTGTACCGCATCTGCGACTCGCGAGCCACGAAGTTGGACTCGATGAGCGAGGCGCTGTAGGTGTCGCTGCTCCAGGCTGCCTCGAGCGCGATCGGGCCGGCGGTCCGGGCGTAGAGCTCGAAGGGGTAGTAGGTGGTCTGGAGGAGCAGGTCGTCGGTCGTGGTCAGAATCGGGGCGATGACGTTCACGAGCTGCGCGATGTTGGCCATCCTGACCGTCCTGGCGTGTCGGAAGAAGGCGTTGAAGTGCATGGCCACCACGAGCGCATCGGCCAGGTCATACACCTCCTCGAGGCCGTTGTACGCGGGGTCGCGCGCATCGGGCGTGGCCTTGTACCAGGCGTTCCATTCGTCCACTGCGATGGGGACCGGCGCCCTCGGCTTGGGCCGCAGGATCAGTGACCGCGAGAGTCCCTCGACGACGGCGAGCCGGTCCTCGATGGCCTCGGAGACCGCGAGGTAGGCCGGCACATCGCCCCCGGGGTTGCCAACGTACCAGTGGACCGAGAGGTAGTCGACGTACTCGGGCGCCTGTTCGAGGAGCAGATGGATGCGCTCCACCGGATCGCCTTCCCAGAACGACACGGCCGAGGCCAGAAGCTTGATGCTCGGGTCGGCCCAGCGCATGACCTTGGCGAATTCGGTGTAGGCGCGAGCGTACTCGGACGGGGTCTTGAAGCCGACTTGCCAGGCGCCATCGACCTCGTTGCCGATGCCCCAGTACTTGACGCGGTGCGGCTCGGCGTAGCCGTGGGCTTCGCGGAGCTTGACCAGCGCGGTGGACGCGGTGCCGTTGCAGTACTCCACCCAGTCGCGCGCCTCACGCATGTCGCCATCGCCGCAGTTGGCGACCAGGTAGGGCTCCGCCCCGAGCCGGCGACAGAAGTCGACGAACTCGTTGGTGCCAAAGGTGTTGGGCTCGATCGAGTCCCAGGCTGGGTCGTAGCGACCGGGTCGCTCCTCCACGGGGCCGACCCCATCGCGCCAGCGATAGGCGGAGACGTAGTTGCCACCGGGGTACCTGATGTTGGAGTAGCGCAGACGTCTGGCGGCCTCGAGCACATCGGTTCGTAGCCCATCAGGGCCGGACCGAGGCGATTTTGGTTCATAGATGCCGCCGTAGACACAGCGGCCCAGGTGCTCCACGAAGCCACCGAAGAGGTTCCTGTCGATATCCCCGATGCGACGATCGAGGTCGATCGTGATTCGGTCCATCAGACCGCTCCACTGCGAATCCTGGCCAGCGTCGGCCCAGAGCATACCTATGCTGTACCACGATTGCATGTCGATCTCCACGGAACCGATGGGGTACGTGCGCCTCTCTTGGCGGCGAGGTGCCGGCGCGTGAGCTCTCTCATGTCTTCGGGGGACACTCGGCGCCTCGCACATGACCGTGCATCGACCAGCGTCGCAGCAACCGCACGCGCATTTCTGCTGCGTGCTACCGAGTCCCAGCGTTCCTGTTGACTACCGCCCCAGGACGAGTTCGATGCCGACGAGGATCGAGTCGAGCTTGGGTGCCCCGATCCGCCCGACGTGATCGACCAGTCGCGAGCGGTCGAGCGTCACGATCTGCGACACATTCACCACGGAGTCGCGTGGCAGGCCCGACTCTCGTGCGGAGAGACGCACGTTGCCGGGTGCCTGTGCCCACTTCAGATTGCTGGTCACGACCACGCACACGACCGTCGCGATCCGGCTGCGGTTCAGGGGGTCGCCCTGTACGACGACGATCGGCCGCCGATAGCCGGGTTCCGAACCCGCAGCGTCAGGCAGATCCGTCCACCAGACGTCTCCCTGACTGACTACCACTCCGCTCCTGCCAGCGCCTCGTGCGCTGCGGCATCCAGGAAGGGATCAGGCTCGGGGTCGATCGCGTCGAGAGCCTGGTTCATGGCAGCGGTCACCGGGACGGGCTGATGGTCGGCGAGATAGTCGCGCAAGGCGGTGCTGTAGATCTCGCTCCGCGTTCGGCCGGTTCGCCGCGCGAGCTCCTCAGCCTGCGCATAGACCTCGTCGGGGACCGAGACTGCGGTCTTCATACCCATAGTATAACCACACGGCTCACGACGGCGGGGCATCACGAACTACGGCAGTCTGGTCCTTCTCGACGTCACCGTCCGCGGAAACAGGTCGGCCCGATGCGAGGGCGGCATCTTCGACTGGGGCACCCTGGAGTTGAAGGGATCCAGCGCCATCACGGGCGCGGGGTCGAAAACCAGGTGGGCACGCTCAACGGCGTGGCCTGTGGTGGCAACGTGCATGAAAACCAACCCGACGACTGCGTGAACTGGTGACGGGCGCGGCGGCGCGCTGCTCGGTGGCGTGGCCAGCCACGTCGGCTAGCCGAGCGTGGTCGTGTAGCGTGCCCCCAGGTGGCGTCCTGGTAGCCCAGCCTGATGACCCCACGTGAAGTAGCGGTACCGCGGATCGGAGCGCCGGATGAAGGTTCCGCCGCTGGGCTGGTCACACGAGGTTTATCGTGATGCGGTGACCCGACGCCCAGCGTCACGATGGATACGTAGCGTGGGTCCATCCCCGGCTTGGTGTTGGCCAGCTGGACTGGGCCATGATCAGCACCGGAGGTCGTGATGGACGCCAAGCTCATCTCGTTCGGTCAGATCGAGATCGAAGGTCAGCGCTACGAGTACGACGTGGTGCTCGACCAAGGTGTCATCCGACGGCGCAAGAAAGGACCGTCCAAGGTCCACCGGGAGCGCTACGGGCACACGCCGCTCTCTATCAACGAATCCATTCCGTGGTCGTCGCCCGTCCTCATCATCGGGACAGGAGCCTCCGGTCAGCTACCCGTCATGCCCGAGCTGTATGCGGAGGCACGCCGGCGCGGGGTCGAGGTGGTCGCCGAACCGACCGAGGACGCTTGCAGACGCCTGCGGTCGATCGATCGGGAAGACGTCTCGGCGGTCCTGCACGTCACCTGCTGACATGGCCGAGACGGAGCAGGTTCGCGATGCGGTCCGGCCTCCCGCGCCGGGTGCCGGAGCCCAGCACGATCAGATCATGCGGTAGCTCAGTCACGTAAGAGGCTATCGGCCTCGCCTGATGCCATAGAGCCACCCGGTGACGACGGTTTCCAGCGTCGCGACGCCGAGTTCGACGAGTGCCACCGCGAACACCAGCTCGAACGCGATCAGCACAGGTGCGTCGATCGTGTCAGGGCGCGGCCTCGAGCGCCGACCGCAGCCGCACCTTGCCGCGAGCGATCCAGCTCGCCACGGTCCCCTCGGGAACGTCGAGCATGGCGCCGATCTCGCGCTGGGTGTAGCCATCCACCACGTTCAGCAGGTATCGCAGCTCGTGTGTGCGCGTCCAGCTCCTGGAGGGCAGCCCACAGGTCCGGGTCCGACCGATCGGTCCACGGTGCCGGCTCACCCCGCCCGACGAGCCCCAGCCAATGGCGACGCCGCCGACGGTGGTTGAAGGCGAGGCGCAACCCGATGGTGTAGAGCCAGGCGCGCACATCGCGACCGTCGAAACGCTCCCATGAACGGAAGGCCCGGAGGTAGGTCTCCTGGGCCAGGTCCTGCGCGTCGTGTTCGTTGCCCACGACCAGGGTGAGGCGACGCACGAGGGGGGCGTAGAAGGGGCGTACGGCGGCCTCGAAGACCGCCGTACGGTCGGAGTCGGCCGCCTGATGCGTGGCCAGTGCCGGACGTTCATCGCCTCTGGCGAGAGCGGTAGGCGCGTCGGGTCCCACGCTACGGCATCCGCATGTCGAAGCAGTCGCCGGTGCCAGTGGCACCGTCACGCTGGTCGATGACCATCATCAGCGTGCCGCCCGGCAGGACTGCGCCGGGAACCACATAGCCGTGCTGGGGCGGCGTGCGTTGCTGGACCGACGTGCCGTCCTTGCTGCGTCCCGATTCGACCTGCCAGATGACATCGTCGAAGCCCCGCCGGGCGAGGTAGGCAGCCGCCGCGGGAGGGCTCATGCACTCCAGCTGTGCCCCATGCAGTGGCTGACCCTTGTTCTCGACTCCGGGGTAACCCTGGGCCAGCAAGGCTGCGCCAGCGGCTACCGATGCGACCGTGACGGGGATGAGGACACCGGCCAGGAGCAGTGGCGCCAGCGCCCTACGCCGGGAACGTGGCCGCAGGGTGGGCGGGTCGATGTCCCCAGGGGCTCGGTCCTCGAGGGCTGTCAGGCGAGAAGCCAACTCATCGAGTGGCATCGGGTCTCCTTCGCGTGCAAAGGGTGCCGGATCGGGAGTCGACCGTCATCTACTTCATACAACACCTCGGGGCCACGGATCCATGCGATCGAAGTGTCGAGCATCGCGCCGGCGAGTGTCCGCGTGCGGAACGCCGCCGGCATTCGCGATAGGGAGGCTTATCGTGATGAGGCGATGGCACGCTCTCGGTGCGGCGTGTGATGCGACCGCGCAGGACGCTCCAGGACGGCCGCCCGCGTCGGGATGGGCTCCGATACCACCGACTGGGAGAACGGGGCGCGACTGCAGCGTGATTCCGTAGTCAGCAGTGGTCGGCAGCCACCGTCCGTCGGCCGGCGCAACTCACCGTGCGGAGCGACCCATGTCGCCCGTGATTACCCCCGAAGTCGTCAGGTCATGTCTCCGCGTCCACGGGCGGCACTGAGGTCGTCGCCCGACCAGCCTGCCGATAAGGAACTGCCACCCTACCTCGCGTCGATGGGCTGGTGACGCCCGGGATCGGCCGGGGTGGGTGAGCTGCTCCGCGGGCTCGATCCAAGCCCTCGTCGCAGCACGCTGCCTCTGAGACGATCGTCAGGTGATCATCACCTTCCGCTTGGGGGCGACGGGCCGACAGTCCACCGATGAGATCGTCGGCACGATCCATGGGTGGATGGCGGGGCCCGGCTGATGCTCGCCCGGACCGAACCCTCGTGTCTCGTCATCGCCGACATCGCGGGGTACAGCAGCTACCTGGCCGGTGTGGAGCTCGACCACGCGCAGGACATCCTCGCCGATCTCAGCGACACGGTCGTCGGCGCGCTGCGCCCGTCCCTCAAGCTCGCGAAGCTCGAGGGCGACGCCGAGTTCATCTACGTGCCCGCGGAGACGGTCGACGGGCCCGGTCTCCGCGACGTCATCGAGCGCTGCTACTTCGCCTTCCAGCGCCGTGTCCGGGACATCCGCCAGGCATCGATGTGCGAGTGCAACGCCTGTGTCCGCATCCCCGGGCTCGACCTGAAGGTCGTCGCCCATCACGGGCTCATCGCCCGCCAGCGGATGGCCGGGAGGGAGGAGCTCGTCGGGAGCGATGTCATCGTCGTCCATCGGCTGCTCAAGAACCACGTGGGCGAGGACGTCGGCCTGCCGGCCTATGCGCTGTACACGGACGCGCTCGCGGTGATCACCATCCCTGCGCCCGTACCCCGTGCCATCCTCTGGGAGTGGGCGACCTCGCCCGCCCGGCGGATCCGCTGGACATCGGGCATGACGACGGACGTGGTCGAGGACCTCGCAGACGGACGGCGGGGGGTCGGTACCGTCAACCACTGCATGCACGGCAAGGACGTGTCCATCGAGGAGGTCCTCGACTGGGTGCCGCCCGAGTACGAGACGAAGCGGATCAAGACCCCCTTCAAGGGCGTTCCGAGGATCGTCATCACGACGGAGCTGATCGCGCGCGGCCCCGATCAGCCCGACCTCGTCTACCGGGTAGCGCGGCCACGCTCGACCAAGGACCGGCTCATCCTGCAGGCGATGGTAGGCCAGTATCGGAAGACCGTGATGCACGACAGCGCATCGCTCATCGAGCTCGCCGCGGCCGATGCCGCGGAGCGTGCCGCGGGCCGTGCCGCGGAGCCAGAGGTCCCCGCGGGCACCGGCCGCCACCTATGGGAGCCCATGGGGGTCGCCGGGGGACCCATCGCCTACCTGCCCGATGACTCGGGCGCGGGGTAACGAGCTCCGCTCCCAGTCCGACAAAGCCGTACCTGGGTCTGGCTCTGGTGAAACCTCACGCCCTGCGGTCGGCACGCCGAGTCGGATCGGGGTCGTCACCCTGCGAGTCCGCCCTTACCGAGCGCATACGCCGCCTGCGCCGCGTTCAGGCAACCGGTCCGCCGATACAGCCCGGACAGGTGCCGCCAGCGTCACGTTCTCGAGCACGAATTCGAGGCCGCACGGAAACGTGGGTCAAGCTGGCCCTACCCCGCTTGAGCCTCCGACCTTCCACGCGAAGGGCGCTCCACGGTGGAGAACGCTCCGCGTGCCGATCACGCAGGAGTCAGCGTAGGGGTCAGGCCATGGTGTCTTGCGTATTGGACAGGCCAGATGGCGCCAATCCACGCGTGGGGAGTGGAGCCGACACTCGGATTTGAACCGAGGACCTGCTGTTTACGAACTAGAGGTAGGTTCGTGGTCGTGTCGTGGCGCGCGATCTGCCACCTCCGCCTCGTACTCCTCGATGAGTTCGAAGAGCTCGTCTGCCGCGTAATGGCGGTCGTAGGGCCCGGCGCTGATTTGCCGGAGCACGCCAGCATCAGCGAGGACTTTGAGGCCCTCGAGGGCTCGCTGGTGTCGTGCGCCGATGGCACCGCGGATGGTGGCTGCCGACGCGATGGGCTGGGCGGGCAGGACGCCGATGATGCGGGCAGCGGTGGAGTCTCGGCGGGGCTGCCCGGAACGCTCACGCCAATCCGACTGGAGCGCAGCCACCCGAGCGGCCAATTCCGCTGACGACTCGGCAGCGTGGCGACAGGCCTCGGCGAAGTCCGCACACCACGACTCGAGCCGGCCTTCTCGGAAGTCGACCAACCCCGCGATGTACGCCTCCGGTCTGGCCGCGAGGACGATCGATACTGGTGGCACGAACGAGTGTGCCACGTCCCTTCGCCTGAGGACGACATGGATCAGGCAGCGCCCGACCCTTCCGTTGCCGTCGACGAACGGATGGATCGTCTCGAACTGTGCATGGGCGATCGCGGCCTGGGCCACGGCCGGCAGGTCATCACGGTTGATGAAGTCGACGAGATCTACATCAACGCTGGAACATGGTCCTCGGGGGGCGGGATGTAGCGCGCGTCCGACGGGTTGGTCTGGCGCCCACCGATCCAGTTCTGCTCCTCACGGAAACAGCCGGGCATGGTCCGTTCGGGCTCGTCGGCCATCAAGGTGCGGTGGAGCGCCAGGACGCTCGCTACCGTCACGTCGGTACCAGCCGTGGCCTCGTCGATGGCCTCTTCCATGGCCATGACGTTCGCTGCGACCGCGCGCGCGCTTCCCTTGCTGGAGCGCGGGTCGATGAGAGCCCGGGCCAGGTTCCGTTGGCTGAGTTCGATCCCCTCGATGCGGCTCGAGGCGATGGCCTCGGAACGGAGGAGGAGTGCCCCGATGGCGTCTAGCCCTCGAACCCGATCCTCTGCATTGAGTTCACGGGTGGCGGCCTCTGCCTGCGCGATGAGCTCGGCCGTCTCGAAACCCACGGTCGGGCGGATCACAGCGATCGGGTCCGGGAGGAAGGCGCGGTACGTGAATGACTGTCGGGCCTTCCGTCCGCCCATCGCCCCAGGATCGCCATGCCAGCGTCGTTCGACCCACTCCAAGTCCGTCAATCTCCCGTCTCAAATGACGCTTTAGATGGAGTATTGGACATAAACCGTCAAAGTCAAGACTAGATTGACGGGTTACACAGGGGTCAGCGAAGGGGTCAGGCCTATCACTTGCTGCCAACGGACAGCCCGAAACAGGCCAGTTCACGCCCGGGGAGTGGAGCCGACACTCGGCTTTGAACCGAGGACCTGCTGTTTACGAATCTCGAGGACGTGTTGCCAAGTTCATGCCCACAACGTCGAGATCGGGGCCGCCACCAGCCGGTCCCCGAGGGTGTACGTTCGCGGGCCGGTGTGCAGCACGACACCTGCCACGAACGCTTCTCGATGACGATCCCGGAGGGCAACGAGATGCCGGGCGCTGGCGGGCCCTGGGGACGCATCAGCCTTGACCTCGACGGCGACGAGCCGCCCTCCGGCCAGCTCAGCAAGGAGATCGATCTCGAGGGGTCCCTCGCGTTGGCGTACGTGATACAGGCGCGACCGAGCCTTCGTGATGGCGAGCTCGGCTCGGAGCTGGGCCAGGACGAACGTATCAAGCAAGCGGCCGAGCAGGTCGCCACTCCGCATCACCAGATTGACGACGAGGCCGAGTACGGCGGTCGCGATGGCTGGATCGATGACGTAGCGCTTCGGTGAGAGGACTAGTCGTTTCAGCCGGTTCGACGTCCATGCTGGGATCGACTCGACCACGAGCAGCTTGGCAAGTAGACGCTCGTAGGCGAGACCGGTCTTCCGGTTGATGCCGGCCGCCTCCAGGAGGGTGGTGTCACGTACGATCCCGGCCGTGTTGAGCGCATACGCCTCGAGGTATCGGCGCAGCCGAACGGGATCCCGTCCTCCGTCGATCTGTTCGGCGTCCCGGGCAAGCAGATGGTCGACGTAACTCTCGAGCCAGCGGCCCCGAGCCTCAACTCCCAAGCGCAGCGCTGGCTCGGGAAAGCCACTTCGAAGCAGCAACTCCACGTAGCCTCGAAGGTCCGGACTATCATCGGCGGCCCGGAGGTCCGACTCGGATGCGACACGGTCCATGAAGGGTTCGGAAGTCGTCTGACCGAGCTGTTCGCGCACGGTCATGCCGAACAGTGGGATGGGGGTCAGGCGGCCAGTCCCGGGCCAGAGATCTCCTTCGAGGTCGCCTCGAACGGAGCCGGTCACGATGAAGCGACCCGGCCGTGGGTCGTCATCGACGGCACGCTTGACGGCACCGATGACATCGGGAACGACATGCCACTCATCGAGCAGGACGGGTTCAGCCAGGTCGCGGAGTGCGGCATCCGGGTCAGCTCGGAACGCCACGGCCTCAGCACTGCGGTCGAGGCGAACGGTCGTCGCCGCGTGACGTACCGCTGTGGTGGTCTTTCCGGATGCTCGCGGCCCGGTGAGCAAGAGCGCCGGAAGCTCATCCAGCATCTTCACTACCGTGCTATCGATGAGTCGTGGTCGGTAGTCGGTGAGCCGGCGACGATACCACTTCCGCACGCCCTGCGATACCGGTTTCGCACGTCTTCTAGTACCGCGTTCGCGCGCACAGCTCATGATGCGCGGCGATCTGCCCCAAGCTGAGGGGTCAGACGAGGCGCACCTACGTCGCGTCTCAAACGTGGCGCGCGACGCCCTCAGCCAGCTCCTGCATGAGCTCCACCTGTTCGTCGTATCCGACGAGCGGCAGGTAGCTCCGGGCCACGAACTCGACGGGCACCTCGACCCGTCGCCGGATCTCGTGCAGGGCCTCGACGAGCTGGTCGGCGGTCCCGGCGTAGGTCGTCCCGCGCTTCAGGAGCGCCTCATCCGGGCCACGGAACGGCGGCGGAGACGGCGGCGGGAGCGGTCGGGAGGCCGAGGCTTCCATGTCCGAGTACTTCCACTGCATCGTCCACAACGCGTCCCGGTAGCGGGCCAGCGCCGCCTCGCGGGAGGCTCCGGGCAGCAGCACGGAATAGTGGATGAACCTCAGGCTCGACGGGTCACGGCCGACCCGAGCGCACTCGTCGAGCACCCAGCCCACCTGCTCGACGAACCCCTCGGCCGACGCATTCGAGAACAGACCGTCGGCGAGGCGCGCGGCGCGGCGGATGGCCGGCTCCGCACTGCCGCCGATGAGCACCGGGATCGGCGCGGACGGAGCCGGTCGGATGGCGAGCGTCGGGATGTCGTAGATCGCTCCGGTGTGCGTGAATGGCTCACCGCTCCAGGCCTGTGGAAGGATCGCAGGATCTCGTCCATGGCCGCGCCACGGTGGCGGGCATCGGCTCCGAATCCGGCGAACTCGACGCTGGACCACCCCAACCCGAGTCCCAGGACCAGACGGCTGCGGCTCAGCAGCTGCACGGTCGCTGCGTCCTCGGCCAGTCGCAACGGGTGGTGCATCGGCGCGAGGATGACGCCGGTGCCCAGCTCGATCCGCGATGTCGCCTGCGCCAGCGCCGCGCTGACGACGAGGAGTGAGGGCATGTACCCGTCGTCCACGAAGTGATGCTCTGTCGTCCACACCGAGGCGAAGCCGAGCCGCTCCGCCTCGACCGCGAGCCGCACGGTCTCGTCATAGGCGCGGGTCCAGTCGGTCTCGCCCGGTCGTAGCTGGGCGCTGAGGAGTCCGAAGCCGAGTGCCATGGCTGTGACGATAGCAGCAGGCGCACGTCGTCGGTACTGGTCCGGCGGTCCAGACGCCTTGGTTCGACCGTCCGTCGTGCCGATGTTGGTCCGCGCCGGTGGCAGGTCCTTGACTGGCCACTCGAGATCGCAGCGCGCGATCTGGCGAGCGGCAGTCAGACGTTGATGACGTCAAGCTCCGCGAGCGGGGGGAAATCATCGTCCTGCGTCACGACAGGGACGCCCAGGGCCATCGCCGTCGCCGCGATCCACGAGTCGTTCAGCGGCATCTGCAGACCCGCTTCCCGCAATGCCAGCCGAAGCCTGGCCCACGCGTTCGCGACCTCGACATGGATGGGGATCGGCTCCAACGAGAGGGCCGCGGTAAGCGTATCGAGGCGGCGATCACGAATGGCCGTATCGGTGGCCGCGAGTACGCCGGCGCGCAGCTCCCCGATCGTGATGACAGAAACAGCCAAGCGATGCGGCATCGCCTCGATGTCGATCGGGCGTCGTGCTTCACGAGCGATGAACACCGATGTGTCGGCGAGCCCTCGCTCGGTCACAGCGCCAGGTCTGCCGTCGAGTCGGGTGCCAGCTCGGCGAGGTCTGCCGCGAGGCCTGGATCGGCCTGATGGCCGAGGACACGCGTGATGAAGACATCCCGCGCCATCCAGCGGGGGCGGGACTCCGGCGGGACGAGCCTCGCTACCGGTATGCCGTCGACGGTGATCGTGATCTGCTCACCTGACGCGACGCGATCGAGCAGGACGCGAGTCCCATTGCGCAACTCTCGAGAGGCGACCTCGGTCATGCGACAACTGTAGCACACATGCGACGCTTAGAAGCGAGGTCCCCACATCGGCGTCAGTCCTTGGGGGAAAGTTGTCAGACCGCGAGCGACAGCGAGGCGGGTCTGGCGTCACCGATCGCGGGTCGTCGAACAGCGCCGGCTACTTCGTCTTCAGCTCCACGGTCAGGGACGAGCCGTCGTCTCCGGTCAGAGCGACACGCCATCGGGTCGACTTGGTGTTCAAGGGCACTACGGCTTCGACCCGCCGTCCGACCATCGCTTCGAGCAGCTCGTGGCGAGCGATGTCGCGCCAGGTGAAGAAGCGAGCGAGTTGTCGCTGCAGCTCTCCGACGTACGCCGGCGTCAGCCCGCACAGTCGCTCTGCGACGACCGTCCGCCGCGAGACCGTCGTGATGCCGCGTAGGTCGACGAAGGCTCGAGGCCATGGCCCCTCGAGCCCTGGTGCGATCTTCGACAGGTCGTCGATCGGCGGCAGGTAGAGCGATGGCACCGGATCATTGCGCTCGATCGCACTCCAGTCCACGCCCTGTTCGACATCGCCGCCAGTCCCGACGAGCGTCAGCGCAGCTCCAGAGATGATCGGGGCGACCGTCAAGCGACAGTCGAAGTGGTCCGCCGTCACATCCCGGTCCTTCTGTCGGTCGATCTCGCACGAATGCGTCACGACGAGCGCGAACATCGTGTCGATCGCGATCTCGCGACCGTTGGGAAGCGGCGTGACGGCTGGCCGCGGATACGCTGGGATGCGGCCGATCGGATCGAAGGCATCTCCAGGCGGCCCTTCACCGACCGCGCGCGTGCGAGCCAGCGACAGGAACGCGATATCGCCCGATGAGACGTCATCCGTCTCGTCGACGCGACGGTAGACGTCAGCCGCGTCGAACATCGATCGGCGGCATGCCGGCGAAGAACTCGTCCGGTGTCAGATCGGCGATCTCGTCGCGATCGCCCGGCTCGACCGGGGTCGGGTATCGCCGCTCGTCACGCGGCCACATGACATCGCGGACCGCAGCCGACAGGCGCTCCGTCCTCGTCCGGCCAGTCTCTCCGGGGTAGACCGGGGTCTCATCCTCGAGGATGGCGGTCATCGGGACCGAGAGCGCCGTGGCGATGCGGCGGATCGTGCCGACCGAGACCTTGTCGATGGGTGTGGCGCCCGTGGCGATCGCCCGGATGGTCCGAGCCTGGAGCTGCGTACGGGCAGCGAGCGACGCGTAAGTGATCTCACGTTCCTCGATGATGGTGCCGAGCGTCGTCATGTCGTGTCTCCTGCGTTGCGACGCATGTTGACATGCGTTCTGGCGCATTGTCAAGTCACGAGGCTGCCGACGTGAGCAGCGACATACCAACCGCGTATGTCGCACAGGTTGGCGTGGGCCCTTGACAGACGGCTACCCCGCAGTTGCCGGCTGGCCTGAAGTGGCTTCCAGGAAGGCATGTGCCAAGCGCTACCCTTCGACGATGACGGCCAGTGACAGACAGTTTCCCGAACCCGCTCCCGAACGTCAGGTCTTCGCCAATCGCACCTTGAAGATGAAGTCGATTCGTGCGGTCGGCTACGACATGGACTACACGCTCACGCAGTACAAGGCGGAGGCCTTCGAGGAGTTCGCCTTCTCCCACGCCAGCAGTCTCCTCGCCGAACTCGGTTGGCCAGTCGGGGCCCTTTCATTCGATGCAACCTCGATAGCCCGAGGGCTCGTGGTCGATCAAGACCTCGGGAACCTCGTCAAGGCAACTCGCTTCGGCTGGGTCGTCAGGGCAAGACACGGCAGTCGGTTCCTGGACCACGACGAGGTTCGAAGTACCTATCTGGGAACTCCCATCGACCTGTCAGAGGACCGCTACGTACTGCTCAACTCCTTGTTTTCGCTCTCAGAAGCGAGCCTGTTCGCCCAAGGCGTAGAGCTGCTCGACGCTGGGAGGCTTCCCGGCGGCATGGGGTATCGAGACATGTTTGCCGCGGTAGTGGACTCGGTGGATTGAGATCCATCGGGACGGAACGCTGAAGAAGGGCGTCCTGGCGGACCCGGGACAATTCATCTCCCTGGATGGGGACATCGTGGCCAGTCTCCTTGACCAGAGAGTGTCAGGAAAGCTCCTCATGCTCATCACGAACTCCGAGTGGAGCTACACGAACAAGATCATGACCCACACGTTCGACCCCTTCCTGAGAGGCGGCGACAAGTGGCGCGACCTGTTCGAGATCGTGGTCGTTTCATCAGCCAAGCCGGGTTTCTTCACCTCGTCGAACCCGCTATACCGGGTCGTGGACGAAGAGCGGGGTCTGCTCGAACCCCACTTCGGCCCCCTGGACAGTGGCGGTGTGTTCTACGGCGGCAACGCACAGCTTCTGGAGGAGAGCCTTGGACTCATCGGCGACGAGATCCTCTATGTGGGCGACCACCTCTACGGCGACGTCCACTACTCCAAAGCTCTGCGTCGCTGGAGAACAGCTCTGATCCTTCAGGAACTCGAGGCGGAGATCCGTGCTCTTGCCGAGTTCAAACCGACCCAGGCTCGTCTGAGTGAACTCATTGACCACCGCCAGAGACTCGAAGCTCAGCTGGGCGCCCAACGACTCGCCCAACTCCGAGCCGCCGAAGGCCATGCCGATCCACTGGGGCCCAATGAAGGCCACGTCGCGTCGATAGCCGAGACCGAGGCCGAACTGTCCCAGCTAAACGAGCTCATGGCCCCCTTGAAAGATGAAGCAAGCCGACTGCAGAACCAGCGGTGGGGGACGCTGACGCGGGCCAAGCAAGACAAGAGCCTGTTCTTTCGCCAGATCGAGCGCTACGCCGACATCTACACGTCCCGCGTCTCCAACTTGCTCTTCCCCGGCCCCTATGCCACGTTCCGGATGGGACGCCTCGCACTCCCGCACGACCCCCCATCCTGATCGCCGAGCCCCTGTCGGGCGGACTCGTTGGTCACCTACCCGAGCGCGCCCCAAGCCCGTGCGAGCCGGCCGGCGTCAGGCTGCGGGCGACGCAGGTCACCGCAGCCACGGCAGAGCGGCCTGCGCCGGGTGTCTCGGGCTCGGAGGGGCGAGTCACCGGGCAGGGCCAGCCGAGGGGTCAGGCCTGGCGACTCGAGGCCACGGACACGCCGAAACGGGCCATTTCACGGGGGAAAGTGGAGCCGACACTCGGATTTGAACCGAGGACCTGCTGTTTACGAATCCGCGCGGTAGTGTCCGCCAACGTCCGCTAGTGACGGCAGCCACGCTCGAATCGGGAGACTCCGGCAGTGGATTGTCCGTGAGTGTCCGCCGGCGCTGCTTCCATCCGTTGCTTCCATGGATACCGGGTCGGTACTGCCCCCCACGCTGGTCACCGTCGATCTATCCCGAGCGGTCGTGGTGTTCAAGGTCGATCCCAGCGAGGTCGAGAAGGCCATCCTCGCCAAGGGCGCCGACCTCGAAACCAGGGCGACGAGCTGCCCAAGAGCCTGACCGGCAAGGTCCTCCGCAGCGAGCTCTGATCGCTGGCTCTGGGCGCTCCACGCAACCGCCTGATGGCAGCGCCTCACCGGCTCGGATGATGAGCGGTGCACCTGTGAGGTTGCTCATTCCACCCGCGTGAGGCATGGTTCGCCAGGGGGCACGTCAAGGTCGAGACATGGAGGCGTCGCTTCGCGCGATGTGAGATGAGCGCTCCCGATCTTCACGCCGCAGCGCGTGCGCAGTCCCCGGGCGACGCCGTCGAGGAATGGGCAGGCCCGTCCATACGGGTGTTCGATGGCGTGGGCGTCGACGGAGACGGCGGTCCGGTCGAGCTCAAAGGACAACGGCAACGACGCCTGCTCGCGCTCCTCGCCATCCGCGTCGGGTCGGTCGCCGACGTCGACTGGCTGGCCGAGTACCTGTGGCACGACGAAGAGCGGCCAGAAGCGACGACCCCGGCCGTACGCACGGCGGTCTATCGACTGCGGGCCGCCTTCCCGCAGGAGGCACGGGACTGGCTCGAGACGACCTCGGAGGGCTACCGCCTCGCGGCACCCGACGAGGCGGTCGAGCACCGGCGGTTCGCGGCCTTGCGGGCCCGAGCCACGGCTGCCCGGCAAGCCGGCGAGTACCGGGCCGCGCTGGATCTGCTCGATGAGGCCCTCGGCCTGTGGCGCGGCGATCCCTTTGGCGAGCTCGAGGACCTCGAGTGGGTGACCGCCGAGATCGAGCGGCTGCGCATGGACCGCCTCGAGGCCATGGAGGAGCGCTGGGAGGCGGCGCTCGCGCTCGGCCGGCACACCCAGATCACCGGTGAGCTGGCAGCCTTCACCACCGACCACGCCGACCGCGACCGGGCCACGCGCCAGTACGCCCTGGCCCTGCACCGCAGCGGCCGTACCGCGGAAGCCCTCAAGCTGATCGCCACGCACAAGCGTCTCCTCGTTGAGGAGTACGGGCTCGACCCGTCAACAGCCATGGACGAGCTCGAACGGGCCCTGCTCCGCGGCGACCAGGCGCTCGAGGTGGATGCCGACCCGCGGCCGCTGCGCGGCTACCGGCTGCTCGACGAGATCGGCGTCGGCGCGTTCTCGGTCGTGTGGCGTGCACGCCAGCCCTCGGTCGAGCGCGAGGTGGCGGTCAAGCAGATCCGCTCTGAGCTGGCCAATCAGCCCGACTTCATTCGCCGCTTCGAGGCGGAGGCGCACCTGATCGCGCGCATCGAGCACCCGCATGTCGTGCCGCTCATCGACTTCTGGCGCGACCCGGATTCGGCCTACCTCGTGATGCGCCTCATGCGTGGCGGGACGCTGGCGCAGCGGCTGGAAGGGGGCCCGCTCACGGCCACGGAAGCCCTCCGGCTGGCACGCGAGATCGGTTCCGGCCTGGCCGCCGCGCATGCGCTCGGTGTCATCCACCGCGACGTGAAGCCTGGCAACATCTTCCTCGACGAGCAGGGCAACGCGTACCTCGGCGACTTCGGCATCGCCGTGGAGGTGACGGCCGCGACGGAGACCGAGATCGGGCGCTCACGCGGGACGCCCGCGTATGCCTCGCCGGAGCAGCTGCGGGGCGAGCCGGTCGGCCCCGCGGCAGACGTGTTCAGCCTGGGCATGGTCCTGCGCGAGTCCCTCGGCGGCGACGAGCCCGAGGTGCTCGCGGCTGCGATCGAGCGCGCTACTCGGCCCGGCGCCGCTGATCGCCTTCCGGATGTCGATGCCTTCCTCCAGGCCCTCGAGACGGACCTGCCAGAGGCCGCCGCGGGCCGCGCGACGGAGATCACGACGTCGAGTCGGCCCATCGCCAACCCCTACCTTGGGCTGCGGGCCTTCGACGATGCTGATGCAGACCGCTTCTTCGGACGCGAGCGGCTGGTCGCCGACCTGGTGGCCCACCTCGCCGACCCCGACACCTCGCGCTGCCTCATCGTGGTCGGCCCGTCCGGGTCCGGCAAGTCGTCGGTCGTGCGAGCCGGATTGATCCCGGCGCTTCGCGCTGACGCGGTGGGGTCCTCAGACTGGTACATCAGCTCGCTGGTGCCGGGACCCGACCCCTACGAGGCGCTCGAGGCCGCGTTGCTCCGGATCGCGGTCAACCCGCCTCCCTCGCTCATCGAGCAGCTGCGCGCAGACGAGCGAGGAATCCTGCGCTGCATCCGTCGCTGCCTGCCCTCCGACGACGCCACCCTGGTCCTCGTGATCGACCAGTTCGAGGAGATCTTCAGCGGCCGGAAGGGCGATGGCCACGACGGATTCGTGGCCGGGCTCGCCGTCGCCGTCACTGACCCATCGTCGCCGCTCCGACTCGTCGGGACCCTCCGCGCGGACTACTACGACCGGCCCCTGGCACACGCCACCTTCGCGCCTATCCTGGGACCCGCGACCGTCAATGTCACCCCCCTGGCGGGTGACGAGCTCGAGCGCGCAATCGTGGAGCCCGCGCGGCGTGTGGGAGTCACCTATGCGGCCGGTGTGGCTGCTCGGATCGCCGCCGAGCTGGCGGGCCAGCCGTCTCCGCTGCCGCTCCTGCAGTACGCGCTCGCGGAGCTGTTCGAGCGGCGAACGGGCGACACCATCACGACGTCCGACCTCGATGCGCTGGGCGGCCTGAGCGGGATCATCGCGGCCCGCGCCGAGGCCATCTACGCGGCTGCCGACGACGACGAGCGAACGTCCATCCGCCGCGTGCTCGGCAGCCTCGCGGACCCTGGGGCGGCGACGCAGGACGTGCGCCGCCGCGTGCCCGTGGCCGACCTCGGCACCGACCCGGCCACGCTGCTCGCGCTGGAGCATCTCGGGGACGCGCGCCTCATCACCTTCGACCGGGACGACGCCACGCGCGCACCGACCACCGAGGTGGCGCATGAGGCACTGCTGCGCGAGTGGCCCCGGCTGGTGGGCTGGCTGTCAGAGGATCGTGAGCTCCTACGGGAGACCGAGGCGCTGCAGGAAGCCGCGGGCCGCTGGGACCAGGGTGATCGGAGGCAGGAGGACCTGCTGCGGGGCGTCCGCCTCCGCCGCGCGGCGGACCTGGCCGACGTCGCGTCGGGACGTCTACGCGCCCTGGACCTCGAGTTCGTCAGGGCTTCGACGATGGCGGCCAGGGCAGAAGTAGAGCTGGGACATCGCCGGCGGCGACGACAGCGCTTCCTGGCCGGGGGGATCACCATCGCCCTCGCGGTCGCCCTCGCTTCAGGCAGCCTGGCCGTGCTGCAGCAGGGCCGGGCAGACGCGGAGGCTCAGGCAGCAGCCGAGGAACGCGCCCGTCTGTCGATGCTGGTGCAGCGAGCGGTAGATGACCCGAATGCGCGGGCCGGGTTACTACTCGCGCTCGAAGCACATCGGCAGGCGCCGGGCCCCGAGATCGACGCCGTCCTGCTCGGCGCGCTCCGACTGCTGAACGTGCAGGAGACGTCCGACTCCGTGACTCCGTCCACGACGGCGGGCTGCGCAGGCCCGTGGCAGGGCTGGATCTCGACCCAGGGGACGACGGACACGTCCGCCCTCGAGGGGGCCGCCGCGAGTGCCGACCCCGATGGCGGCGAGGTCAAGGGGGTGGACCTGCTCCCCGGCGGCGACTGTGGCGGATGGTTCGGGGATCCGACCTCGGGCCGGCGCTATTCGGTGGCGGAGGATGGCCGTCGGCTGTGGCTCGGCCCGCTCGATGGCCCCTGGGACGTCGACATGAAGCTTGACGGTCGCAGCTGGATCAGCGGTCCTGCGGGCTTCGCCGGTGAGCGTCTGCTCCTCGAAAGTCCCGGGTCGGTGCGGCTCGTCGACAGCGCCACGGGCACGCCCATCGGTGGTCCGATCATGGGTCTGGCAGAGGACCCGCTCGTGCTCCTGAGCCCGGACGGCCAGCGGTTCGCGGTGGCCTCGGCCGCGCCGGGCGGCGCTGACGGCAGCGTCGTCAGCCTGCGCGATGCCGTCGACGGCGCCGAGCTGAAGCGCGTCGAGATCCCCGGTGAGGCGATCGTCCTGTACTTCGACCTGGTCGCCCGACAGCTGCTCGTGGGTACCGCCGAGGGGGAGCTGCTGGCGGAGGACCTGTGAGGACTGCGGCTCGCTCGGGCGCGGGTCCGCACCGAGCTCGTGATGCACTCGTGATCCGTGGGTGATGAGCCCGCGATGGCTCGGTCCGACCGTCACGGCGTCGCCGCCGACCGACGGTGCCGACCCTGGGCCAGGTAGGCCGGTCAAGGAGATAGAACGATGATGTGCATGAAGAGATTGTTGTCGGTCGTGGGAGCGGCTGCGCTGCTGGCGACCTCGGTGGTGCCTGCGGCCGCCGCGGGCGAGGGTGACCCGCCCCTCGATCTCCAGACGCGCCTCGACGAGTTCGTGGGCCTGGTACCCGGTGGCGCCGCCGCCGTCACCATCCGCGATGGGGTCATGACCACGGCCGCCTCCGGCATCGCCGACGCCGCCGGTGACCCCATGGAGGTCGACACGCCGATGGTCGTCGGCGGGGCCGGCGCCACGCTGGTGTACGCCCTCGCGCTCCAGCTCGTCGACGCCGGGCTGCTGGACCTCGATGCCCCCGTCGTCAACTACCTGCCGGACGCTCCGGTCGGTGAGGGTGCCACCGTGCGCGACGTGTTAGAGAGCCGCGCGGGGATCCCCCGTGTCCTCGACAAGGTCCTCGAGCTCAGCGCGCAGGATCCCGAGCGGACCTGGACGCCTGATGACATGGTCGCCCTCGCCGATCGCTCGGAGATCAAGCCGGCAGGGACGTTCGAACCCAACCCCGCAGGCACCTTCGTGACGTACCAGCTGATCTCGGCTGCGACGGGCACGGACTTCGCGACCGCGTTGGCGGACCGGATCAGCGGACCGTTGGGCCTAGCTACCACGGTCTATCCCGAGGCTGGGGTCGCCCTGCCCTCCGGAGTCGCAGGCGCCTGGGCCACGGTCAGCGACGGTGAACCGTCCTACACCGACGGTAGCCAGGACGCTGCCTCGGCGCTTCGACCGACCATCTCGTCGGCTGCGGACCTGGCGACGTTCATGTCGGCGCTCCTGGACGGGCAGGTGGTCTCACCGGACCTGATGAGCCAGACCATGTTCAACGAGAGCCTCCCGGTCATCAGCGCCGGATTCCTTCGCCCGGACGAGATGTTCAGCGAACTCGGCCCACTCGACGCGCGCTACTTCGGCTACTACGGCGGGAATCCGTCGGGCGTCAACGGGGCGCTCGCCGGCGCACCGGCGAGCGGTGACGCGGTCGTCGTGCTGGCCAACAACGAGGATCTCGACGCGTACGCCCTTGTCCGGGACATCGTCCAGAGCTGGGCGCCCGACCCGCTCGCTTCGGGCGACCTCTCCGACGCTGAGGGGACGTATCGCTACACCATCCTCTTCTCGTGCCAAGTGCGGCCGTCGCCGTTCGACCTGCCAGCCTGCGAACAGGATGGGCCGGAGAGCCACCTCCCGTACGAGGGGCCGATCGAGCTCGCGGGTACGATCTCGGGCTCCGCGACGATGAGCGGTGAGTGGATCGAGAACGTCGAGGACGGCACGTTCCGCTATTCCGGACGGGGCAAGTTCTTCGGTGATGTCGAAGGCTGCGGCTTCGGGACGTATTACTTCTCCAACGAAGGGGAAGGTTTCCGTGACGAGACCGGCACGCAGACCTACACGCGCAACACGACCACCTTCTTGCCCGGCGGCTCCCTGCCCCTGGCCGGGTCATACGATTCGCCCGGCGCCGAGGTCAACCACGCCGATGACACCACCACTGGCACCTACACGGGTTCGTATACCTGCGGCTAGCGGCTTGACATGAGTTGCGACCTGGGCGACACATGGGTCGGGACACCGGTGACAGTCCGATGGACCGGCCCAGGGGTCATCGAGTCGCTTGGGACCCCGGCCACCGGCCGGGGTCTCGTCGTTGGTTGCGCCAGTAGGCGCGCTCGGGCTCGATGCGGTGCACGGCGAGGATCTCGCCGGTGCCGAGGTCGACGATCGTGACCTCATGCTCATCGACGATGGCGAGGACGCGGCGACCGCGATGGGCGGCGCCGATGCCCAGGTGGTGGAGGCGACCGGCCCGGCGCAGGGTCATGGCCCCGGCCTTGTCGACGAGGTCGTAGCGCAGGCGGAAGGGGGCTTGTGCCCCGCGCCCGGCCGGCTGGGCCTTCGGTCTCGCCCGGTAGGCCTCGCCCGGTGTCCGTCGGCCGACCGCCAGACCTCGTTGGGCATGGCGGCCTCGAAGCGGCGCCACGAGCTGCGTGGGCGCTTGTGTGGCTCGGGCACCACGAGCCCGGCGGCATGCAGGATGCGCCGCACCGTCGAGCTCGAGGGCGCTCGGAGCCCCTTCCGCTCGAGGTGCCAGGCGATGGTCAGCGGCCCGGCGTCGAGGCCCTGCGCCGTGAGCGCGTTGCGCAGCTCCACGATGCGGTCACGCACCGCCTCGGACGTCCGGCCCGGGTTGGCGTGCGGCCGGCGGGAGCGGGGCTCGAGCGCCTCGAGTCCGCCTTCGCGGTAGCGGCGCAGGAGCCGGTGCAGATGCTGGCGGCCGATACCGCACTCGGCCGCGGCGGCGGTGACGGACAGTCGCCCGGAGACGACCTTCAGGACGGCGACCCGATGCTTCGACATGCATCGGACTGTCGCCGATGTCCCGACTCACCTGTCGCCTATCAAGTGTCGCCTATGTCCTGAACTCAGACACCTGCGGCTAGCGATTGTCGTGAGTCGGGACATCGGTGACACCTGATGCCCCAGCCAGACCTCAGCGGTCGCTCGAGACCCCGGCCATCGGCCGGGGTCTCGTCGTTGGTCGCGCCACGCTGGCAGTGCACCGCCATCGATGCGCTCCAACGTGGTGGACGAAGAGAACGCGTGTCACTTCGGGCCGGGACGGCAGCGACTCGATCGATCTCTTGGCGGACGCCTGGCACACCTTTGGGTGAGCCGGTTCCCGACGCCCGGCTGCGTAGCTGTCAATGGGACATGCGCGAGGATGCTGTCGACTGCGGTAGGACGGACAGACCCAGGGCGCGGGCCATCGACTCGGTAGCAGGCGCTGACTCTCAGGGGTCAGCGCAGGGGTCAGCGCTTCCCGTCGCCGTCAACGGTCGGCCTGAACCGGCCATTTCACGCTTGGGGAGTGGAGCCGACACTCGGATTTGAACCGAGGACCTGCTGTTTACGAAACAGCTGCTCTACCACTGAGCTATGTCGGCCTCGCGCGCCATTCTAGCGGGTCGCCCTTCGGTGCTGGGATCGACACGGTGCTGGGATCGCCAGAGGCCCCCACCGTCGTCGGCAGCGCCTCTCGGGAGTGCATGGCTACGCCAGCAGGCTTGGCAGCGCCAGCAAGAAGGCGTTCACGACTTCCTCGGGCGGCTCGGGCGGCTCGGGCGGAATGGGGCCGATGGGGCTCGTGAACTCGATGGTGACATCACCCTCGTATCAGAGGCAGGTCGGGGTGCCGTCCGCCAGATCGCCAGCGGAGGCGTACGCTGGTCGAGAACGCCTCGGGGCACAGGGAGGAGCGAAGATGGGGCTGCACGTCGCGATCATCGGCGGAGGGTTCGCAGGGGCTGTCCATGTCGAGGAGATGCTGTCGCACGTCGACGTGGACCGCGTCTCGGTCGCCGATAGCGATCCTCACCAGCTCGACCGCATCAGCCGCGACTACCCCACCGCGCGTGCCGAAGCCGACTACCGTGCCCTCCTCGAGGACCCCAGCATCGATGTCGTCGACGTCTGCCTCCCGCACGACCTCCATCACCCCGTCGTGCTCGAGGCCTTTGCCGCCGGCAAGCACGTCATCGCCGACAAGCCCATCGCCAACACCCTCGCCGAGGCCGACGAGATGATCATGGCAGGGGAAGATGCCGGCCGGCGCTTCTACGTCGCCCTCAATCAACGCTTTCTGCCCTGCCATCAGCGCACCAAGGATCTTCTGGACGATGGTTTGATCGACCGGATCTCCCTGGCCACGCTCACCGTCGCCGGTGACGAACGCCCGCGCATGGGCCTGCCTGGTCATTGGAAAGGCACCTGGGATCACGCCGGCGGAGGCGCCCTCGCGGACAGCGGCACGCACATCGTCGATCTCGCGCTCCACTGGTTCGGAGCGCCGACCGCACTCCAGTGTCATCTCGCGCGCCACGTCATCGAGTCGCCCGACAAGGCCGACGACACCGCCGCGCTCATCCTCGAGTACCCGCAGCTGACGGCTTCCCTCGCGGTGGGCTATGCCTCGGGCGGTCAGCCCTGGAGTGAGACGCGCTCGGTCTGGGGCGAGACGGGTGCCATCCACGTTCGCCTCGAAGCCAGCGACCCGATGGAGGTCTGGGACGATGGCGAGCTGGTCCCGCAACACGTGGAGCACGACCCCGAGTGGTGGCCATGGTCGGTCAGACGAGGCTTGGCCCACGCGCTCGGTGCCATCGCTCACGACCGACCGTTCCTGGTCACTCCATCCGACGCTCGGGCAGCGCTGCGCATCATTCGCGCAGCGTATGTGTCGGCCGACCGGGGTCAACGGATCGTGATGGCCGACTACGAGGGAGCGCTCGGATGACGCACCGCTACGGGTTCCTGGCCGCGCTCGACTTTGCCGGCCGACCCGCCGCTGAGGTGGCCGACTCGCTCGCCGCGCTGGGCTACGAGGCGGTCTCCTGGCCTTTCGCCCGTATCGACCCGCACACTCGGAGCGATGACGACCGCCGAGCGCTCTTGGCCGGGACACACGCCGCTGGACTGGCCGTCAGCGAGTGGGTCGTGCAGCTCGACTTCGTCCATCCTGACGCCGCCGTTCGCCGGTCACGCATCGACTTGGCTGCAGCGTCGGTCCGTGCCGTTGCCGAACTCGACATGGGCACGCAGTCGATCGTGGCACCGGTCAATCTCTTCACCGGCCCCGCGCCGTGGGACCCGGGGGCGCCCCGGCTGGGCAAGGACCTCAGCGAGGGAGCGGCCTGGGGCATGGTCCGCGCGGCTTTCGACGTCCTTGTGCCGATAGCGCAGGACTGCAGCGTCGTGCTGGCGGTCGAAGGCGTCTTCGGTCACCTGGTGCACGACTACTACACCATGCTCGAGCTGCTGCGCCACTACGACTCGCCAGCCCTGGGGATCAACCTCGATCCCTCACACGGCGTGCTGGTGGGCAATGACTCGCCCTGGGTGGTGCGCCAGCTGGCGTCGCGCATCCGCCACATCCACCTCAAGGACGCGGTCGGGCGGCCGGGGATGTTCGGTGAGACGTTCGTCTTTCCTCTGCTGGGGGAGGGGATCGTGCCCTGGGCCGACTTCTTCGTCGCCGTCGACGACATCGGCTACGACGGCTACCTCAGCGTCGAGTTCGAATCGTGGGACTACTATCGCCAGGTGCTCGGCAATGACCCGCTCGAGGCTGCTCGACTGTCGCTGGACATCCTCCGAACGCTCGACGCCTGAGCCCCCATCGCCGTCGGGGCATTCGACCCCCTTGTCCCGCATCCAAGCTGCCCAGGTGAGCTTGCTAGTCGGGCAGCACCTTGCCGGGGTTGAGGATGCCGTCGGGATCGAGCGCGGCCTTGATGGCGCGCATGGCAGCGAGTCCACGAGGCCCGACCTGTAGCTCCAGGAACCCACGCTTGCTGAGTCCCGTTCCGTGCTCTCCGGCGATGCTGCCGCCGAGCGCGAGGACCTCCGCGTAGAGGTCGGCCCGAACGGCATCGGTGCGCGCCTCGACGCGCGGCTCGTGATGGCCGGTGATATAGGTGGGGTGGAAGTTGCCATCCCCGGCATGGCCCAGCACGCCGATCTCCATGTCGTGCCGTGCTGAGATCCGGGCGATGGCCTCCATCAGCTCGGGCACCCGGCTTCGAGGCACGCTGATGTCCTCGGAGCGCGCCAGGCCCAGCTGCTCCATCGACCAGTGGGCGCGTCGACGCGCCTCGCGCAGGGCATCGGCTTCGGCCGCGTCGGTGGAGCGCTTCTGTGTCGTGGCGCCGGCGACCTTACAGGCTGACGAAGCCTTGTCCAGCTCAGCTTCTGCGAGCGCCCCACCCGCGTCAGACTCGATCATGAGCATGGCCCCGGCGTCGGTGTCGAGGCCCAGCCCCAGCGCATCCTCCACGGCCGCGATGACATGGCGGTCGAGCAGCTCGAGCGTGGCCGGCACCAGGCCAGCCTTGGTCATGCGCGAGACGGCGTCCCCAGCGTGGCGCACGCTGGGGAAGAAGGCCAGCAGGGTCACCTTCGGAGCCGGCAGCGGACGCAGCCGCAGCGTGGCCTCGGTGATGATGCCCAGCGTGCCTTCCGATCCCACCATGAGCCGAGTCAGGTCGTAGCCCATGACATCCTTGACGTTGCGCCCACCCGTCCGGATGACCGCGCCATCGGCCAACACGACCTCCAGGCCCATGACCCAATCGCGTGTCACGCCGTACTTCACGCAGCGCAATCCACCGGCGTTCTCGGCGATGTTGCCACCGATGCAGCTGATCTCATGGGAGGCGGGGTCGGGCGGATAGAGCAGGCCCTGCGCCTCTACCGCCCGTTCCAGGTCGGCGGTGATGACGCCCGCCTGCGTGACCGCGATCAGGTTGTCAGCATCGATCTCGATGATCCGGTCCAGTCCGGTCATGACCACGACGATGCAATCCTCGACGGCATTGGCACCACCGGAGAGCCCGCTGCCTCCACCTCGGGCCACCACCGGCACGTGGAAGGACGCTGCCAGCCGCACGATCGCGGCAACCTCGTCGGTGGACGTGGGGAAGGCTACCGCCAGCGGCTGTCCTGCCGGCACGAACTCGGTCTCGTCATGGCGATACGGCTCGGTCGCCTGCGGGCCAGTGATGAGGTGGAGCGCCGGGAGCTCGGCTCTCAGATGGGCAAGGATGGGATGGCGGGTCATGCCGAAGGGGAGCGCCACCGATCTCGCCCACGTGCACCTCCCCGGCATCGGCGCTGGTGCCACGGATCGTGACGATCAAACGCATGTGAGACCTGTTGCCGGTACGGGCTGGCTGGCGACGGGCACGACGAAGACGGACAGCGCATGACCGGGAGCATACGGTCTCTGACGCGGTGACGGATGCGACTGCTTGGCGGGTCAGGCCCTTGGCAGCATCAAGTCTCGTGGTGTGGCTGCCGCGCTCCGGCGCTCGCAGAACGCTAGAACGAGGTGCGCAGGTCGGTGCGGCGTGTGGCAGTGATGTTGGCCACCGGCAGCATGCGCTCCTCGTAGCCGTGGCGATGGCGCGCAACGCGGACCGCGGAGCGCTCGATCCGGAACGCCGCCAGGTGCCGCTCCAACTCCTCGGTCGAGACGAGGTACTTCTCCGCCATCCAGCCCTCACGGCGCAGCGAGACATCGAACTCGGTCAACAGGATGGTGCCACCGGGAGCCACGGCCGCGGCCGCCATGTCCAGCATGCGGCTTCGACCCATGCCTCGGGCCGGGAGCGCGAAGGTGCAGAAGACGAGGTCGTAACGCGACACCGGCCTCCAGCCACTGATGTCGGCGACGTCGAAGACGATGGTGCGGTCGACTCCGGACGCAGCTGCCAGCTCTCGAGCCTGGCCGATAGCACCTGGGGACATGTCCACGGCGTTCACGATCCAGCCGCGCTGCGCCAGCCAGATGCTGTTCTGGCCCTCGCCGCAGCCAAGGTCCAGGGCCTTGCCCGGTCGCATGCCGGAGGCGACCTCGATCAGGCCCTCGTTGACCGGAGTTCGCGCGGGCGCTGCGACAGGACCCCAGTCAGGGACGGTGGCAGCAGCGGGCGCAGCCCGGTGAGAAGCGTGCGCGGGCACATGCTCAGCGGCCATCAGGCGATAGAGACTCCTCGGTGCGTGTCCCAATAGCGCGCACGGCACGTGCCCTGGTCCACCCCCGAAGCATACGCGACTGCACTCCACCGACGGTTGACCGAACGCACCACCTCAGGCGATTCCGCTGCCTTGGTGGTGACGACTGGCCCTGCGACCAGAACCTCCCTGCCCGTTATCGTGTGCCACATGGAAGTGCTTCGCCTACACGGCGCCAGAGATGTTCGTATCCATCAGGAGCCCGAGCCTGTCGTCGCGCCCGGCGAAGAGCTCGTTCGTATCACTGCCGTAGGCCTCTGCGGCTCCGACCTCCACTGGTACGAGGACGGCGGTATCGGTGAGTCCGTGGTCGCGGAGCCGCTCGTGCTCGGCCACGAGATGGGCGGCGTGATCATGAGCGGTCCCCGCGAGGGCGAGCGCGTCATCGTCGAGCCGGCCGACCCCTGCGGCCACTGCGATGTCTGCCGGGCGGGCAACGCCAACCTCTGCCTCGACGTCAAGTTCTGCGGCCATGCCCCCATCCACGGTGGCCTGCGCACGCTGATGAACTGGCCGCAGCGCCTGTTGCTGCCCGCGCCAGACACCATCGTGGGCGACGACATCGCCTTGCTGGAGCCGCTGGGCATCGCTCTCCACGGCATCGACCTTGGCCACTTCAAGGCAGGCATGAGCGCCGGCGTGTTCGGCACCGGCCCGATCGGCCTGTTCATCATCCGTGCTCTCAGGGCCATGGGTGCCAGCCGCATCATCGCCACCGACGCGAAAGCGCAGCGCGTGGAGGCGGCGCTCGCTTCCGGTGCCGACGAGGCCTATCTCACCACCGTGGCCGGACAGCCCGAGGGTATCGACGCCGTGGCGAAGGTGGATGTCGGCTTCGAGGCCGCCGGCGAGGACGCCGCGTTGGGATCGGCGCTCATCACGGCCAGGCTTGGCGGTCGCATCGTGGTGGTCGGCATCCCGCCCACCAACAACCACTCGTTCCCGGCCGGTGAAGTACGACGCAAGGGCCTGACCATCGCCTGGTCGCGGCGCATGAAGGCCATCCACATGTTGCGCGCCATCGAGATGGCCGACCACGGTATCGTCCCGCTCGACGGCATCGATCACCGCCACGTATCCCCTGAACGAGGCCGCCAGAGCCTTCGATGACCTGGTCGCCCGCAACGGCCTGAAGATCATCGTCAAGCCGACGCCCTGATACGGGGCGCGCGCCACCTGCATACGAGCAACCGCCCGACACCTCCTCGATGTCGGGCGGCCTCTCCCTTGCTCGGCCGGCGCTGCCGGCGGTTCAGTCGGGTTGAGGTTCGGTGTGGATGCCTCGGCTCTGGAGACCCCGGTCATGACCGCTCCCGAGCTCGATGCTCATGGAGCCGCCCACGTTCTCCTCGCCGCCCGATCGCTGGCGGACCCAGGGGGAAGTGGCCGCAGCGGGCATCACGGGGGCAGCGACCGGCCGTGCTGCCGGGACAGGCTGCGAGGTGACCGGGGCCGGTCGGGCCACCGGCACGGCGACCGGCGGCCGGTTCGTCTGGACCGATACCGGCACTCGCGGTCGCGGAGCGACCACCAGGCGGGCACACATGCCGCACATCGGGTGTTCACCGGCAGTGGGTAGTCCCAGGCGGGAGCGCCGGCGTGTGCGTGGGCCTGATTGAGGCGGGCGGAAGCCGCAGATCGAGACGTTGTCGTTGCCTTCGAGATAGGCGTGCTGCGTGGTGCCCCGGTGGTACCACGGATCATCCAGCTCGTCGAAACCATTGCGGATGACGATGCCCCACACGATCTCGTCGGCGGGGAACGTCTTGCCCGACAGCGGCGGAGGAATCGCTGCACCGAGAGGCTGTGCGCTCTGGGGCTCAGGCCCCGGTTCCGGGGTGGAGTTGCGTGAGAAGAGGTTGAGTCGCATCCGGTTAGAGATACTAGCGAATGTCGCGCTCATGCCTCGTTTCGCCTGCCTCCGTGCGAGCGGTGGCTGCGTCCGATAGCCGGCCGGCACGGGCGGGTGGCGGACTGGTGTACGGGGTGGGGGAGAGATGGCAACGTTCATACCCGTACTATCGGACCAGCGAGGCGCCGAGGGTACCTCCAAAGACCCCACCGGACCACCCCGTACCTTCGACCTGTGGGCGTCGCGTCACCAGTACTACTGGGCACGACCACTGCGGCGTCCAGCTAGGACGTCACCGCCGCGATGGCCCGGCAGACGGGCTCCAGGTTGGCTTCCGTCAGGCCGGCCACGTTCACACGGCCCTTGCCCACGACGTAGATGCCGAAATCGTCGCGCAGCTTGGCCACCCGCTCGTCGCCCAGAGGCAGCAGCGAGAACATGCCCCGCTGGCGCATCAGGGCTTCGTGGTTGCCGGGTGCACCGGCCGCCTTGAGCCCGGCAACGAAGCGAGCACGGTTGCCGTTGATACGATCGCGCATCACGCCGACCTCATCCATCCAGCGAGCACGGAGAGCTTCGTCGGCCAGAACCGTGGCCACGATCTCGCCACCATGCGCGGGCGGGTTGGAGTAGTTGGCGCGGACGACGGCCTTGGCGTGGGACAGGAGTGCAGCTGTCTCATCGGCATCGGCACCGACGATGCTCAGCGCACCGACGCGCTCGTCGTAGAGCGCGAAGTTCTTGCTGAAGCTGCTCGCCACCAGCATCGTGTTCGCGCGGGCGAGCAGGGCCATCAGGCCCCGCGCGTCTTGGGCCAGACCATCGGCAAAGCCCTGGTAGGCGAAATCGAGCAGCGGCAGCGCCCCAGCCTCAGTGACGGTGTCGGCGATGCGTACCCACTGCTCCGGTGTGGGATCGATGCCGGTGGGGTTGTGACAACATCCATGCAGCACGACCACGTCGCCTGCCGGGACGGAGCGGAGCACGTTGAGCATGGTTTCCAGGTACGAGCTCGCCGTCCGCGCCGAGGTAGGGGTAGTTCCGGATCGGTAGACCGGCGGCTTCGAAGACCTGCGGGTGGTTTGGCCAGGTGGGCGTGGAGAGCCACACCGCGGCTCCCGGCTCGATGGTGGCCACGAGGTCGCCGGCCACGCGCAGTGCGCCGGTTCCGCCGGGCGTGTGGATGGTCTCGACGCGGGCATCAGCCACTGCCGCATGGTCGGCGCCGAAGACCAGGTCGCGGACGGGCCCGGTGTAGGCCGGATCGCCCCCGATCGGCTTGTAGACCTTGGTGGTCTGCGCCGCGAGGATGCGCGCTTCAGCCTCACGCACGGTATCAAGCACCGGCGTGATGCCGGACTCGTCGACATAGACACCTGAGGCGAGCGAGACCTTGTCGGTCCGGTCGTCAGCGCGGAAGCGCTCCATCAGCCCCAGGATGGCGTCCGGCGCCCGGGGTTCGAGATCAGCGAACATCGTCATGGCCTGATAGTAGCCGGGCTATCCTGCAAGGCGTGGATCGAGCCCGACATGACGACGTGACCGCGAGCGAGCGAGCGTGAGCTCGGCGCTCATCGCATTGCTCGTGTCGGTCGGGGCGGGTGGCTTCGGCTCGCTCGTCGGCATCGGTGGTGGCCTGGTCATCGTGCCGGTCCTCAGCGTGGGCCTGGGGTACGACGTCAAGACGGCCATCGCGGCCAGCCTCATCGGCGTCATCGCCACCTCACTGTCGGCCAGTCCTCGCTACATCAAGAGCGGTATCGCCGATCGTCGCCTGGGTCTGTTGTTGCTGGTGGCCGCCGCGTTGGGCGGTCTGGCCGGCGGGCTCACGGCCGGATCGCTCGATGAGCGAACCCTGTCGCTGCTGTTCGCGTTACTGCTGGCGGGCGTGGCGTTGCGGATGCTGTGGCAGATCCGCCATCCATCCGTGCCGCCGCCGATGGACGGGGACGGGAAGGACGACGGCGCGGGCTTCAGCTCCTCCTACGTCGAGCCGACCACGGGCGAAGACGTCGCCTACCGGGCGCATCGCATCCTGCCTGGGACGGCGGTCTCGTTCGTGGCCGGCAACATCAGCGGGCTGCTGGGCGTCGGTGGCGGCGTCATCAACGTGCCCACCCTGCACGTGCTGATGCACGTGCCCATCCGGGTCGCTACCACCACCAGTACCTACATGCTGGCGGCGACGGCAGCTACCAGCGCCATGGTCTACACCGTCTCGGGCCAGGTGGACCCGCTGCTGGCGGCACCGGTCGCCCTCGGCGTCATCGTCGGTGCCCGTCTTGGTGCCCGGCTCTCGATGCGGCTCTCGCAGAACGTGCTGCGACTGGCGTTCGTGGTCGTGGCGGCTGTCTTCGCCATCAGCATGTTCGCTGAGTTCCTGGCGATATGAGCGGCTTGCACGAGACACCGGCGCCGGGACACGCTCCGAGCCATTTCACCCGCGCCGTCCTGACGGCCGGCGCAGGCATGGCCGCAGCCTGTTTCGTGGTGGCCCTGGCAGCGGAGATCGTGGGGCTGGAGCCGGGCAGCGGCGAGATGACCGACGTCGTCGCCGTGTTCGGGGGACTACTGGCCCTCACTCCCTGGGCATGGGCGACCCTGGGTGTCTACGCAGTGGTGCTGACGCCCGTGGTGGGGCTGCTGGTGACCGCCGCCGAATACCATAGCGTGGGCGACCGGCGGACCGTGGGGTTGGCCGTCGCGGTCATCGCCGTGCTCGCCGTCAGCGCGGCCATCTCGATCCTGCAGTAGCCGCGTCACTCAGGGCGCGGCTCGAGCACGACCACCGGGATCTCGCGCCGAAGAGCCGCCGCATCCTCGTCGAGGCTGCCACCAAGAGCCAGCCACGACTCCCACAGCCGCTGGCGCTCTTCGCCCACAGCCTCCCGCGCCCGAACGTCACGTGGCCCATCGGGCAGGTCGACGATGGCATCAGGCGTCGCCTGCAGGTTGAGCCACCACGCCGGCGGGCGTTCGTCCATGCCGTTGGTGGCCAGCAACAGGAGATCTTCGCCATCCTCGAGATAGCCCAGGATGGCACTGCGGATCTCACCACTGCGACGCCCCAGCGTGGTCAGGCGCAGCATGCCCCAGCGATCGGGCCGGGCACGTCGGAGACCCAGCCGCCCGCCGCTGAGACGGAATAGCGCGCGGTGGCCGGCCCAGAACGAGCGCATGAACCACCGTGGCGGTGTCGACGGTCTCCTGGTTGCGCTCACTGGCCACTTCCTGTCGGATGCTCGTGTCGTTTCCGTGCCCAAGGCTGCTCGCTACCGGTCGGGCGCGTCAAGTGACCGTGGAGGAGTGTCTCCGACCGCCTCTTGCCGCCACCCCTTCTGCTGCATCGGCGAGAGGACGCAGGCTGCGACGGCCTACGGGGCGCGACGGTCGACGTGGCGACAGCGCGGGGCGATGGGGCAGGTATCGCAGTCAGGCATGCGTGCGTAGCACTTGCGGCGGCCGTGGGTGATGAGCCCGACGTGTAGCGGATAGCACTGCTCCGGCGAGAGCAGTGCCAGGTAGCGGTCGTGAGCTTCTGCCGCCGACACCTTTGGTGGCATCAGCCCGATCCGCTTGGAGACGCGGTCTACGTGGCGATCGACTGGCATGAGCGGCATCCCGAACGACATCAGCAACACCACGGAGGCGGTCTTGACACCGATGCCGTCGATGCTGGTGAGCCAGTCGCGGGCCGCCAGCGGCGCCATCTTGCCGAGGAACTCGAGTGAATGGTCTCCGCGCGCGTTGCGTATACGTGCCAGCGAGGCCTGGATGCGGGGAGCCTTCTGGTTGGCCAAGCCAGCGGGTCGGATGCTGTCGACCAGCTCCTCGAGGGGGGCGATCTCCACGCCCATCCAGTCTGGTGGCTGCAGGCGTTGCCAGCCGCTGCCACCCCAGCCCGGGCGGCTCTCTACGGCTGCCTCCCCCGTCGGCCTCTCGCTGGTGACCGCCACAGCACCCGGGTACGCACGGCGCAGAGCGTCGAACGCCTTCTCGGCATTGATGTCGGCCGAGTTCTGCGAAAGGATCGTCAGCACCAGTTCGGAGGTCGGGTCGAGCGCGCGCTCCCAATGCGGCACGCCGTAGAGCGACTGCACGCCTTCCAGCACGTCCTCTACCAGGCGGGGCCGAGACTGCTTCAGCCGCCGCGCCCAGGGCTTGATGGGGTCGGCCTTGCGCCGCCTGGGGCTCATCGGAACAGCCCTTCGCCCAGGTCCAGCAGCGCCGCCACCCGCTCTGCGGCCCGGGCGATGGGAGCGGTGCCGGCGGCCTTGATCTGCTCCAGGCTCATCGGTCGCTCCGTCACGGGCACGGTGATGACGCCGAGCCCGTGCATGAATTCGGCCCCATCGGGCATGACCCCGCCACCGAAGCAGACCGAACGCACACCCGCCTCGCTCGCTCGCTGGGCCACGCCCATGGCCGTCTTGCCGTAGGCCGTCTGGCCATCGACCATGCCTTCGCCGGTCAGCACCAGGTCGGCCGACTCGACGGCGCTGTCGAAACCGGTCAGCTCCATGGCCACCTCCACGCCTGGCCGCACCTCGAACGAGGCGAAACGATCGGCCACCGCGAGCAGCCCGAAGGTCGTGCCCCCGGCAGCGCCGGTGCCAGACTCGTAGCGCAACGGCCGCCCCACCGTCCCCTCCATGATGTCGGCATAGCGCCGCAGGTTGCGGTCCAGCTCAGCCACCTGCTCCGGGCTGGCGCCCTTCTGCGGTCCGTAGGTGGCCGCGGCGCCGCGTTCGCCCAGGAGGGGGTTGGTGACATCGGATGCCACCGTGAGACGTACCTCGGCGAGGGCATCGGACAGGCCCGACAGATCGACGCCCGCGAGACCACCCAGTGCGCCACCGCCGGGCCCCAGGTCGGCGCCGCCGGTGTCACGGAAGCGGGCGCCCAGCGCCTCCAGCAGCCCGGCTCCACCGTCCGTCGTGGCCGACCCACCCAAGCCGATGACGATGTCGCGGCAGCCCATGCCGATGGCGGCCGCCAGGACCTGGCCGGTGCCGAAGGTGGTAGCGGCCATCGCGTCGCGTTCGTGGTCGGGCACGCATGAGAGCCCTGAGGCCGACGCCATCTCCACTATCGCACGGTCACCTTCGCGCAGGAAGGCCGCCGTCAGCGTCCGCATCAATGGATCCTTGGCCGCCAGCGCGTGGCGGTCCCAGCCGCCGCTGGCCTCGACCGCATCGAGCGTGCCTTCGCCGCCGTCGGCCATCGGTGTCAGCGAGAGCGTGTCCCCGGCGCGCACCGACGACCAGCCCGAGGCGAGGGCGTCGGCTACCAGGACCGACGAGAACGTGCCCTTGAACGAATCCGGCGCGACGAGGACGCGCAGCGACCGCTCAGCCACCCGGGTCTTCGGGCAGGCCGCGCTTGCGCCGGTACTCGGGGATGCGGTTCATGGGTGGACGCTCGATGTCCGCGAGGTCAAGCACGTCCAGCGAGAGCTGGTGCCCCGACGATCGCGGCAGCTTCATGGAGGTACCCATCTCACCCAGCAGCCTGGTCTTGCCGCGCTCTTCGAGTCGCTTCATCACGGCCTGCATGATGACGAAGGCCATCTTGGTGAGGCCCTCAAGGTCCTGGTTGCGATGATGGCGGATCTCCAGGTCCACCTGCCCCAGGGCGTCGATACCGATCTTGTCGACGAGATCGATAAGGTGCCCGATCTCCACCGCATAGCCGGTGAAGAAGGGGATGTCCTCCAGGATCTCACGGCGGCCGGCGTACTCGCCCGAGAGGGGTTGGATGTAACCCGATAGCTCGGGAAAGAAGAGGTTGATCAAGGGTCGGGCCACCAGCTCGGTGACACGTCCGCCGCCGCCCTCCGTGAGCACGCCGCCCTCCACGATCGGGCGCTGGTAGTAGGCCTTCACATAACCCAGGCGCGGCTCGGTCAGCAGCGGCCCCAGCGTGCCGTACAGGAAGCGTGGGTCCCACTCGCGCACGTCGGTATCGCACCACGCCACCAGGTCGCCGCTGGTCTCGTACAGGCTCTTCCACAGCGCCTCGCCCTTGCCCACGTGGGCGCCGTACCTGGGTAGCACCTGCTGGTGGATGACGACGCGAGCGCCTTCTTCCTCGGCGATGCGGCGCGTGTCGTCGGTCGAGTCGGAATCGATGACCAGCAGCTCGTCGATGAGCGGCACCACCTTCATCAGTTCCCGCCGGGCGGCACGCACGATGGGACCGATGGTCTCCGCCTCATTGAGCGTCGGCAGCACGGCCGAGATGGTCAGGCCGCGCTTTTCCTTCAGCTCCACCAGCCGCTTGAGGTCGGAGAACTCGCGATACTCACGCGACGATTCACCGAACCAACGGTCGACCTTGGCCGGCAGCGAGCGGACGCTGGAGGCGGCCTGCTCGGCAGCCTCGAGTGACTCGGCCTCTCGGGCACGCTCGACGAAGGTGGCCCGCGTGGGCACGTCCCGTGTCTTGACGACGATGACCGTGGGGTCGGCCTCCTGCGCCACGTGCTCGACCAGCTGGCCGAAGAGGGGGGCGCCGGGACTCTCGAGCGCTGAAGCAGTGGCGCCCATGACTACCAACTGAGCACTGTTGACCTCGCGCAGGATGGCCTCGGTGACGTCGTCGCCCTCGATCACGCGGGCGGACGAAGCGTCGCCTGAGTGACGCTCGACGAAGAGGCCGAGGCTGCGCTGGTAGCGTTCACGCAGTGCCGGGTCGAGGCCGGGAGCGATGATCGTGGGGACCGTCAGCTCGGCCCCGAAGGCGTCGCTCAGGGCCGTGGCGTAGCGCAAGGCCAACTCGGCGTGGGGGCCGCCGCGCACCGGTGCGACGATGTGTTGCACGCCCTCGATCCCACGCTGCTTCACCACCGCGATGTCGCACGGGCGCTCGCGGATGACCTCATCGATGGTGGGGCTGAAGACGGGTGCGAAGTCCTCCTGGTCGGCCACGCTGCGGTGGCGCCGGTCGGGGCCACCCCAGCCGAACAGGATGAGATCGGCCTCCTCCTCGGCGGCCACTTCCACGATACCCTCGTCGGCTCGGCGGCCGATGCGCACGACGGTCCGCAGCTCCACCCCTTCGGGCGTGAACTCCAGCACCCGCTGCAGCAGGCGGCGAGCCTGTCGCGCTCGCGTGGCGCCTTCCGAGAGCGGCACCCCTTCGGGCACTTCGACGACCGAGAGGGCGGTGATGGCGCCGCCGTGCTGCAGCAGCGCCGACCCGATGCGTACCAGATCAGCCGCGGTCCGCGGGTTGGCGAGTGGGATGACGATCGACGTCGGGAGCCTGGCGCCTTGAGTCATCCCTTCTTCCCCTTGCTGGCCGAGGTGGCCGATCCGCTGGCCGACTTGGCACCTGCCCTGCTCTTGCGCTTGGGCTTGCGGGCGGTCAGGCCATCGCCGGCCCGCCAGCGCTCCACGAAGCTGGGCTTGGCCTGCTCATACGCACGAGCCTGGCGCTCGACCAGCAATTCTGCTTGCTGGGTCGTCATCTCACGGGCCTCGATGACGAGGCTGGCGACGCGCGCGAAATAGATGGGCACGAGAGCCGCGATCATGCGGTCCATGTCCATGGTGTCGCCACGAGCGGCCAGGGCGAGGTCATAGATGATGCGTGCCCAGAGGTCATCACTGAAGTGGAAGACCGCGTCCTCCACCGAGGTCGGCGTGTCGGCCCGGGTGATCTCGTCGAGCGCCGCAGCCGCCTCGATGGCAAGGACGTCAAGCGCCTCCATGCGGGCCGGCGCCACCAGTAACTCCCAGGCATCGCCGACCGCGACACGACCGCGAGCGAAGGCCGCCAGCAGACGGGTCACATCCACCTCCAGCGGCGGCGGGTCGGCATAGCGCTCGAACCCGTAGGTGGGGACCGCATGCGAGCCGCGGACGTTGAGCCACAGCTCGGCATGCTCCACGGTCAGGCGCAGCATGGTGGAGACGACCTGGCTGAACATGGGACCCAGATCGGCCCCGGGGTCCTTGGGGTCGTGGATCTTGGCGCCCAGGCGTGTCTGGCTCACGGCGAAGCCACCGGCGATGGCCTTGGTCGTCATCCAGATGTCGATGCCGAACCTGGAGATGTCTGCGGTCCAGCCGTCCTGGTCCAGGTAGTGCTTGACGAGGTCGCCACTCACGCCGAAGTCGCCGCCGATGGGCTGACGGATGCGCAACCCGTAGAGGGCGCGGGTCAAGGGGTACGTGACCGTGTTCGTGATGGTGCCGTCGTACTTGTAGCGCTGGTACAGCGGCGTCACGAAGTCGAAGCCGCCCTTGAGGATGGGCCCGGCCAGCAGCTCGATCCATTCGGGCACGATGGAGCGCAGGTCGGAGTCGACCACCACCAGGGCCTCGACCTCCAGGGCTTCCGCGATCTGGAAGATGGTGCGCAGCGCTGCGCCCTTGCCGCCGACACCGTCAACCTCGGGATAGGTAAGTGAGAGTCGCTGCAGGCGGTTGCGCGGTCGCACCAGCAGGATGCGCTCGACGTAGTCAGGCGGCTGGGTCTCGATGACCACGCGTCCCGTGCCGTCGGGCGAGCCGGCGTCAGCGTTCACCAGCACCGGCTTGCTGTCGGGAAAGTACTGCACCAGGCCCGCCTGTGCGGCACGCGTGACATGACCGATGGTGGCGGCGTTCTTGAAGCTGGGGATGCCGACCATGATGTCGGCCTTGCCGAGTCGCTTGACCTCTTCGGCCAGCGCTTCAGGGAGAGCTCGATCAGGCATGCGCTGAGACTAGCCCAACCTGAGCGGGCGGGTAGCCTCGGCGTCACCGGGGCCGAACTCGGGATCTAGCGCCGGCGGTTGAGCCGTTCGACGATGCGCCACTCGATGGTGTCGTCGTTGGGCCGGTAACGGCTGTTGGCAGCCTTCAGGATGCCGCCTCGCAAGCCCATCGCCTTCCACGTCGCGATCCAGGTGTCGATGGGTGGTCGCACATGGTGCGAGATGCGGACCAGCTGGCCCGGTGAGATGACGCTTTCCAGCAGCCGTTTGCGTTCCAGCAGCGGTACTGCCAGCAGATCCGTGCCATCGACCTGCAACAGGTCCACGGCGATGAAGCCGTCGAGTGGCTCGGCATCCGCGGCGGCCTGCACGATGGCTCCGCGCGCCGTCACGTCGAAATCGAGATCGCTGCGCACGAACATCTCGGTGGGCCGGCTGTGCACCTCGGGGATGGCGGCAGCACCGACGCCGTCGAGCGTGACCTGGCGGGTGATGACGCCATCCACGATGGCGTCGATGGCCATGAAGGCGCCGCTGATGGCCGCTGTCACGGCCGGCAGCTCCGCTGCCAGGTCCGCCCCCATCTCCTCGATGAGCGCCACCGCCACGGGCGATGCCGCCGCCGCGGTGACGCTGATGTGGGCCAGGGCACGAGTGCCACTCCAGAGGGGCTCCAGCACTGGGTCGCTGATATCGAACGAGCGGCGCCCGCGGTAGGCGCGCATCGGCGCCCAGTCGCGGGGATCTTCCGGGACGGCAGCTGCCTCGCGGTCGGCCATGTCGTCGTTGCCGGCTCAGCCGGCCTTGCCGGCCTCCAGCAGACGCCAGGCAGAGCCGATCATCTCGCGCAGGGAACCACGCTCTGGCTTCCAGTCCAGCAGCTCGGCCGCTCGGTCGTAGGAGGCGATGAGGGCCGGCGGATCGCCCGCTCGGCGTGGTCCGTAGGCATGTGGGATCTCGGCACCCACGATGGCACTCGCGGCGTCGAGCACCTGCTTGACACTGAAGCCACTGCCGGAACCGAGGTTGCAGATCTCCTGGCCCGGCTCCATCTGCGCGGTCAGCTCGAGAGCGGCCATGTGCGCCTCCGCCAGGTCGAGGACGTGGATGTAGTCACGGATGGCGGTGCCGTCGGCGGTGGGATAGTCGTTGCCGAAGACGGTCAGCTCGGGACCGCCGCGGGCTGCCGCCAGGACGTTGGGGATGAGGTGTGTCTCAGGGTCGTGATGCTCGCCGTAGTGTTCGCTGGCGCCAGCCACGTTGAAGTAGCGCAGTGATACCGAGCGCAAGCCGTAGGCGGAGTACCAGCCCATGGCACTCTCGAAGGCCAGCTTGGAGGCACCGTAGGGATTGACGGGGCGAGTCGGCGCGGTCTCGCGGATGGGCACCCGCTCGGGCTCGCCGTAGACCGCCGCGGTACAGCTGAAGACGATGCGATCGACCCCGGCTTCGCGGATGGCGTCCAGCAGCGCGATGCCGCCGACCACGTTCTCGGTGAAGTAGAGCCCCGGGTCCTGCATCGACTGGCCGACCAGCGATCGCGCCGCGCAGTGCAGCACGGCCTCCACGTGGTGCTCCTGGAGCAGGGCCACCACCGCCGCCTTGTCCGACACCGAGTGAATGGACAGCTGTGCGCCAGGTGCCACCGATCCCCGATAGCCGGTCACGAGCGTGTCCAGTACCACGACGTCGTGGCCGGCATGGATGAGCTGCTCCACGGTGACGGATCCGATATAGCCGGCGCCACCGGTGACGAGGACGCGCATCAGCGGCCCAGCAGTCGGTCGAAGAGGGACTTGCGCACAGGTGGCTCCTTCAGGGAGGGGGACGTGGCGGTGGGGGTGGGTGCTGGGCCCGACGGTGGAGCCGCGGCGCCACCGGCAGCAGTTTCGGTCACCAGCGGGCGCATGTCGCTCGGACTCGTCGTGGCGGCAACGGCCGGTCGTGCCACCTCTTCGCCGCGGGTGGCCAGGATCTCCGAGAGACGCGCTTCCATGCGCCGGGCCAGGTCGTTCTCGGGGTCCATCTCCAGGGCGCGGGAGGCCAGCCGGTAGGCCCCCTGGTCATCGCCGTCGGCCAGCGCGCAGCGGGCCAGGCCCACGACCGCGATGGCGTTGCCCGGGTCCAACTCGACTACCCGCTCGTACATGTCCCTGGCCTTGGCGACCTGGTCGACCTGCAGGTGTCGGTCGGCCACGAGGATCTGTTCGATCACGCTGCGAGCCTACCTGATGGGGGGATGCGCGGCGCTACCGAAGTCCTCGTCGTCGGGGCTGTCAGCGGAGCCGGCCCAGCCGCCCTGCACCAGCTCTTCGAGGCTGAGGCTGGCACGCGTCAGCAGCGTCATGCGAGTGTTGAGCGCGGGCTCGTCCACGACGTCGGCCAGGAGGCGTTCCAGGATGGTGCCGATGAGCGGACCCTCGGGGATGGCCAGCGCCTCTCGCAGGTCACGGCCGTCGACGGCGAGATCGGCCAGGGTGAGCGGGGATCCGGCGGCGCGCTCGGCGGCGATCCGCTCTCGTAGCTCGGCCTCGAGCGCGGCCGTCACCTCATCGACGGCCCCAGCCGCCCGGAGGGTCAATAGCTCGTCGATCAGCTCAGGCGGCACGCGGCCCATGAAACGGCGAACGTCGGCATCGCTCCAGGTCGTCGCATACGCCTCGGGCGCGAGGGCGACGAGGGCAGAGATCGATGTCGATCTCCCGTCCCCCCATCCGCAGGCGCGACAGCACGCTGCGCGCCCGGCGCGGCCCGATGCCACCGAACAGGGCCGCCAGGGCCAGTCGCTCATGACCCGGGCTGGCGACCGCCACGGCGTCGAGCACGTGTAGGTCACGCGCCAGGTCCTCCCGCGGCTGCGCGACGAGTTCGGGGATGGTGGTGGCGAGGATCCCGCAACGGTCCATCAACTGGATG
This sequence comes from uncultured Chloroflexia bacterium, assembly GCA_963724095.1. Taxonomy (GTDB): domain Bacteria; phylum Chloroflexota; class Limnocylindria; order Limnocylindrales; family CSP1-4; genus JAFMJV01. Next base: position 37,316 of record CAVRTH010000019.1, on the reverse strand, counting down.
GCACGAGCGGGCTCGGCCGCGACGAGCATGCGGCGCAGCTCGCGCCCGACGCGCTCCTCCGATACCCACTCGATGTCCTCCGCGTGGGCGGCCATGGCCTCCAGGGTGACCGGCTCGATGCTGAAATCCAGGCGTGCCGCGATGCGCACGGCGCGCAGCAACCGCAACGCATCCTCATCGAAGCGGCGGCCGGGATCGCCGACTGCCCGCACCAGCCGTGCCTTCAGGTCGCCTTGGCCGTCGGCAGGGTCGACCAGGCGCGCTGCAGCCTCCGGCCCACGACGACCCCAGGCGATGGCGTTGATGGTCAAGTCGCGGCGAGCGAGATCTTCGAAGATGTCGTTGCTGAACGTGACGCTGTCCGGCCGCCGATGGTCGGCGTAGCGATGGTCGCGACGGAAGGTCGTGACCTCGATATCGCGCGCGAGCACGGTGCCGAAGCGGTTCTCGTAACTGCTGCCGGGGAACACGCGCAGGATGCGCTCGGGCCGCGCATCGGTCGCTACGTCCCAGTCGTTGACGGGGAGCCCGAGCAGGGCATCACGCACCGCACCGCCTACGAGGTAGGCACCGTGGCCCTCCTCCCACAGCCTGGCCAGCACCGCCATGACTCCTGCTGGGACGGCGAAGGGCGGCTGCTCCCTGCCGCTGACCGCGTCCACCGGACCCCGGGCGCCGCTCAGCGGTTGAGGGTGAGGTAGTCCCGCCAGGCCTCGTTGCGGGGGTCGGTCAGGTACGTCGAGTACATCGAGTACAGGTCGCAGCTGGGCTCACGCGGAGGCTTGCGCAGGCGCATCCCGGCCTCCTCCGGCAAGCGGCCGCCCTTGCGGTGATTGCAGGAGCTGCAGGCGGCCACGAGATTGTCCCAGCTGTGGCCACCGCCCCGATGACGCGGCACGACGTGGTCGAGCGTCAGCTTGGGTGTCCGCTCACCGCAGTACATGCAGACATGGCCATCGCGAGCGAAGACCTCGCGACGGGACAGGCGCACGCGTGGACGCGGCCGTTTGACGCGGTACTGCAGTTTGATCACCGATGGCGCACGCAGGATCTCCGTGGGCGTCCGCACCTCGGTGTGGTCGTACACGATGACCTCCGCCTTCTCGCCGAAAACGAGCCGGAACGCCCTGCGAAGGTCGCAGACGTTGAGGGGCTCGTAGTCGGCGTTCAGAAGAAGGACGACGCTATCCACCGCATACCTCGAGTCGGCGTGTCAGACACGCTGCAGCAGCATCCTAGCGCAACCCCCTTGGACGCCTTACGTCGGGCCTCGGGCCGGCAGTACCAATTCTCCATCTGGCATTGGCCCCCGCGCGCACACCTGACCTCATCCCTGGGCACGTATCTGACCGCAGCGTGGGACCACCGGGTGATGGAGACAGGACCGTCGACGACGATAGGGTTCGGGATGTCATCGATCCGAGCGCAGGGACCATCCAAAGGACTGAAGCAGCAAGCAAGGAATAGGACGGATCAATGAACGCCTACTGCCCAGAGTGTGAGACGGAACTCGACCAGAACACCGGTATCTGCCCCGCCTGTCGCTGGGACCCCACCGCGGTCGCGCTGGCAGTCCGGCCGCAGACCGACGAGCCCAACCTCTCGCTGACCGAGCGCTACCGTGGGACGCAGTACGACATCTCCCTGGAGCAGGCAGCTTTCCACGAAGCCACCAGCGTCTCGCGAGCCCGTTCCCTCGTCCTGGTCGGGCTCGTGGCCGCCATCGCGCTCTACGGCGTGGGCATGAGCGCCATGGGCATCATCTAGGGAGGACGACAGCGCCGACCGCGGGGATCTCGTTCACGCGGGCAGGCGACACCACCGGACTCCGGGAACTGCGCCCCGGAACCGAAACGGCCGGAGAGGCATCCACCTCCCGGCCGTTCGTTCTGTCCGAGGCAGCGCCCCGCGTCCCGAGGCAGAGCCTCGCGTCCGCTGCTGCGGTGGGTGCCGCTGCGGTGGTCGTGCTAGCGCAGCGTGGTGGGGGCAGTGACGCGACCGCGCGCCAGCAGCGTACCGATGCCCTCTGAGCCGAGCGGCTTGGAGTACAGGTAGCCCTGCGCCATGTCACAGCCGATGACAGCCAGCCGGCGGGCCTGGTCGCGAGTCTCCACGCCTTTGCCGATCGTGACCAGGCCGCGAGCGCGGCACAGCGCCAACAGGTTCTCGGCGAAGGCCACGTCGTCCTCGCTCCCTGCGGCCATGCCGGCGAAGCTGGGGTGGAGCTTCACGATGGTGAGTGGCATCGTGCGCACATCGTCGAGGGACGAACCCTGCCCGAAGTCCTCGAGGGCCAGGCCCACGCCGACTCCGGCCAGCGCCGCGATCCGCTCGGGATGCTGTCCGCAACCCGTGCCCAACTCCAGTGTCAGCGAGACCGGGTCCATGTCCGACCGCTGTAGCACGGTCCGGATGTGGCCCAGCAGGTCCGGATGATCGAGCTGCCGCGGCGAGATGTTGACGTTCATCTTGAGCCCCTGCATACGCGCGAAGCCAAGGTGCCATGTGCGCAGCTGGCGCGTGGCGGCATCGAGCACGCGCTCACCGATCGGCACGATGAGCCCGGTCTCTTCGGCTAGCGGCAGGTAGTCGGCAGGAGCGATGGTCCCCATCAGGGGATGGCGCCAGCGCAGGAGTGCCTCGACGGCCGCGATGGACCCGGAGCCCAGATCGATGATCGGCTGGTACTCGAGTCCGAACTCGTTGCGTTGGACGGCACGCTCGAGCTCCACGGCGAGATCGATCGGTGGACGTTTGGTCCGTTGGCGTTCCGGCATGCAAGGCACGCTAACAGGTCCTTGGCGTGCTAGCCCTCCGTACGGTGGTGCCCCCCGGCACCGGGACCATCAGTACCACACCCCATCGGTCTGACCATGCCGACGCGCGCACTGGTGCCTGGGTGGGGAGATCGGAAGCGCGTGCGATAATCAGCTGGTCGTCGTGGCAGCCAGCGATCCCGTGCGAGCGACGACCTCGCTGCTGAACCACTGGCCAGCGCCACGAGAAACCAACTTCGATCGAGGCATGTAGTGAACGTCGACACGTCCACCTGGGCGACCAAGAAGGGCCTGGCCCAGATGCTCAAGGGTGGCGTCATCATGGACGTCGTCACCCCCGACCAGGCACGCATCGCCGAAGAGGCAGGTGCCGTCGCGGTCATGGCGCTCGAGCGCGTACCGGCAGACATCCGTGCCTCCGGTGGCGTCGCGCGCATGAGCGACCCGGCGCTGGTGGCCGGGATCATGGATGCGGTCACCATCCCGGTGATGGCCAAGGCTCGCATCGGCCACTTCGTGGAAGCACAGGTGCTGGAGGCGCTGGGCGTCGACTACATCGACGAGTCGGAGGTGCTCACGCCGGCCGATGAGGACAACCACATCGACAAGCACCAGTTCAAGGTGCCCTTCGTATGCGGTGCTCGTGACCTGGGAGAGGCCCTCCGTCGCATCAACGAGGGTGCCGCCATGATGCGCACCAAGGGTGAGGCCGGCACGGGCGACATCGTGGAGGCGGTGCGCCACATCCGCGCCGTCAACGCCGGCATCCGCCGGCTCGCAGGCATGCGCGAGGACGAGCTTTTCGCGGCTGCCAAGGCGCTCGGCGCGCCCTACGACCTGGTCAGGGACGTGGCCGATGCCGGCCGCCTCCCGGTGGTCAACTTCGTGGCCGGTGGCATCGCCACCCCCTCGGACGCCGCTCTGGCCATGCAGCTGGGTGCGGAGGGCGTCTTCGTCGGCTCGGGCATCTTCAAGTCTGAAGACCCCGCCACGACCGCCAACGCCATCGTGCAGGCGACTACGCACTTCGACGATCCCACCATCATCGCCGAGGTCTCACGTGGCCTGGGCGAGCCCATGCGTGGCATCCACGCCGCCTCCGTTCCCGAGGAGGAGCGCCTCGCGGTCCGCGGCTGGTAGGCCGACGATCGCGGCGGCGCACGCAGGACGATCGTGAAGATCGGTGTTCTCAGCGTCCAGGGTGCCTTCGCCGAGCATGAGGCATTGCTTCGTGACCTTGGTGTCGAGGCGGTGCGAGTGCGCCTGCCGGAACATCTCCCTGGCCTCGCCGGGCTCATCCTGCCTGGGGGCGAGTCCACCACCATGCGCAAGCTCATCGACCGCTGGGGCCTGCGCCTGCCCATCCTCGCCCTGGCACGCGATGGCGTACCCATCCTCGGCACTTGTGCCGGCATGATCCTCGTGGCCATGGACATCGTCGACGGCGACGAGCCCGTCTTCCCGCTGCTCGATGTCTCGGTCAAGCGCAATGCCTTCGGTCGCCAGCTCGACTCCTTCGAGGCTGACCTGGCGGTGCCACTCCTGGGCGACGTGCCTGTACACGCGGTCTTCATCCGTGCCCCCCTGGTCGAACGAGTAGGGGACGACGTGGACGTGCTGGCGAGGCTCGGGGACGGTAGCGTGGTAGCCGTGCGGCAGCGCAACGTCATCGCCACGGCCTTCCATCCCGAGTTGGCCGGGGAAACGCGCTTCCATCGGCTGCTGATGACCATGGCTGCTGCCTATACCGAGCCGGCCGAGGGCAGTGGGCGCCGACCCCATCCGACACGCAGGGGCCAACCGGAGGCAACACGATGACGCGCGCACGAAGCACCACCGGGAGCCACTGATGCCGGCGCCACCTCGCTCCGGCCGCGTCCGTTCCGCCCGGCTCACCGACCTGGCGGCGGTCGGCGAGCTCTCCCGCAGGGCTCATCCGGGAACCGAGTTCGACCACGATGGCAGCCAGGCCCGTACTGACGGGCCGCAGTATCCGGTGCGTTCCCTGGGACTGCCGGTGAGCGCCAGCCACGTCTCTGTGTTCAGCCTCTTTCGCATGCCGCTGGGCGCCTTCCGCCCCAACGACCAGCTATACGTCTACGAGGAGGAGGGCCGTCTCGCCGGACTGGCGCGCGTCGAGCGCGATGCCAATCGCGATGAGTGGACGATCGTCGAGCTGGACGCTTTCGACCCCGGCACCGCCGGCGACATCCGCTACCGTCTGATCCAGCATCTCCTGCGCGACGGCTCTCGCCGCGGCGCATCGCGCTTCCATGTCGCCTGTGCCGACCGCGGCGGCAATGTCGAGCTCTTCATGCAAGCTGGCTTCGCTCGCTACGGCGAGGAGACGATCCTGATCCGCGATGCTGGTCGTCGTTTCCCGAGCTTGCGCCACGTGGACGAGCAGAAGCAGGGCATCCGGCCGGCGACCCCGCTCGATTCGGTCGAGCTGGCCCGCCTTTACAGGCGCGTGACGCCGGCGCCGGTGGTGCGACTGGAAGGCTACCGGCTGCCGGATTGGGAGCACCTGCCGGGCCGTTCCTCGGTGCCGCGCACCTCGCTCACACCACTCCTTCGCTTCGCCGACATGGAGGCCTACGTGCAGGAGGCCGACGACGGGAGTGGCCTTGCGGCGATGCTGCAGCTGGGCGTGGCCAAGGAGCAGCAGCCGCACTACATGCGCCTGATGGCACTGCCGGAGCACGACTGCGACACCCTCATCAGGTTCGGCCTGGGCATCATCGGCAAGCGCAGCGGAGCCAACCGACGCTCTGCAGACCCGGCCCACCAGCACGGCGTGATGGCTTGCGTGCGGACCTACGAATCACCCCTCGATCATCGACTCGAAGACCACGGCATGGAAGCCGTCGCCACGGTCTCCCTGCTCCTCAAGGACGCACTCGTGCGGGTCGCCGAGCCTTCGCTGGTGCCGGCCGTCTGATGACTACCCCGCCATCGGAGGAAACCATGTCCACGATCCGCCAGCTGGGCGTCGCACCGCGTGCCCAGCCTCGCCTCCAGCCCGAGGTCACCGACGACCTCGACGCGTTGCTCGCGGCCCTGCCGCCGGAGATCGGCCAGCGCATACGCACCCTCGAGCAGGTCGGGTCGGTCATCGAGGTGGTCATGGACCTGGGCCGCAAACCGGAAGCCAGGTTCGGCAGCGGCGGCGAGGAAGTGCTTCTGGAGCGCGAGATCGGAGCCGATGACATCCAGTACGTGATCGAGCACGTCGGTTCCTTCGGTGAGGACAATCGCGCGGGGATCGAGCGGACGCTCCATCGCATCAGTGCTATCCGCAATCGCAACGGCAAGATCGTGGGTCTCACCTGTCGCGTTGGCCGGGCCGTCTTCGGGACCATCGAGATCGTGGAAGACCTCGTCGAGTCGGGCCGGTCGATCCTCATCATGGGTCGGCCCGGCATCGGCAAGACGACGATGCTGCGTGAAGCCGCACGAGTCCTGGCCGACGATCTCGACAAGCGCGTGGTCATCGTCGACACCAGCAACGAGATCGCCGGCGACGGCGACATCCCACATCCCGGTATCGGCCGCGCGCGGCGCATGCAGGTGCGCACGCCTGATCTGCAACACGCGGTGATGATCGAGGCCGTCGAGAACCACATGCCGGAGGTCATCGTCATCGACGAGATCGGCACCGAGCTGGAGGCGGTCGCCGCCCGCACCATCGCCGAGCGTGGCGTGCAACTCATCGGCACCGCCCACGGCAACAATCTCGACAACCTGATGCTGAACCCGACGTTGTCCGACCTCATCGGCGGCATCCAGACCGTCACCCTGGGCGACGACGAGGCACGAAGACGGCGAACGCAGAAATCGGTCCTCGAGCGCAAGGCGCCGCCGACCTTCGACGTGGTGGTGGAGATCCAGGACCGCGACCGCGTGGCGGTACACGTTGACGTGGCAGAGACGATCGACGCCATGTTGCGCGGCGATGCACTGGCCCCGGAGATGCGTTGGCGTGACGAAGGCGGCGTGCATCGTTCGCAGGCGCGACCTCGTCCAGGGCCACGCGATCGCATGCCGGGCGAGCGCTTCGGCGGGCTCGTGGGTGGCGGTGGTGGACCGGCCGGCTTCGGCTCGGACGTGTCTCCACGTGGCGATCGCCGGGGATTCGCTGGCGAGACGTACGGGCGCATCGGTGCCAGCCCGCGTGGACGGAGGGGTGGGCGGCACAGCACCGAAGGGTGGCCGGGCGATCCTGTGCGTCCGAAGGCCGGTGGCCCTGCCGTCTTCCGCGCCGGTGCTATCGCTGATCGTGGCCCCATGGAGCGCGGCTCGGCAGCAGCCGAGTCACGCGCCCGCGATGCCCGCGAGCTCGAGCGCCAGGCGGAGTGGCGCGCTTCGGCCAACCGTGCCATGACCGAGCTCATGGCTGACCAGATCGAGGCCCAGGACGTCGCCGTGGAGAATCCTGCCGCGGGCCCTGATCGGGTGGCGCCCGGTGTCGACGCTTCTGGCGACGGTGGGGCCGACGAGGTCGAGGTGCTCGACCTTCCAGCCGCGGCACGCGACGAGGAGGAGTCGCTGATCCGGCTCTCCGAGCTGAATGGCGAGGCCGTGGAACTGCAACCGATGAGCGTGCTTGGCTTCGGCGTCAGCCGCAAGCGACTGGAGCAGGCCATCAAGGACCTGCAGTTGCCGGTGGTGGTCGTGCGTGAACCTGACGAGGCCGACGTCGTCATCACGCTGCGCAGCAGTTACAAGCAGAAGTCGCCACTCATCCGTGAAGCCGAGGCGCGAGGGATCCCCATCTACGTGCTGAAGTCCAATACGGTCGCGCAGATGCAGGCCATCCTGACCAGCCTCTACGTCCTCGACAGCGATCCCCAGGACGTGGCCATGCGCGAGTTGGAGGAGGCCATCACTCTCGTCCGCAGCGAGTCCAAGCCGGTGGAGCTGTCGCCGCAGAACGCGTACCTGCGCAAGCTGCAGCACCGTGCCGCTGAGGCGGCCAATCTGGTTTCGCGCTCGCGTGGTCGGGAGCCGTTCCGACGCGTGCGGGTCTATCCCGAGAAGGTGCGGGCCTGGCGTTGACGATGAGCGGGCCGAGAGCTCACGCGAACGCCCTTCCCGGCTTGTTCATCGTGCTCGAGGGTCCCGATGGCGCTGGTAAGTCGGTGCAGGCACGGCGGCTGGTCGAGCGCCTGCGCGGGCGCGGGCTGACCGTCACCGAGGCGCGTGAGCCGGGCGGCACACCCCTGGGGGAGCAGGTGCGCAGGATCCTGCTCGATCCAGCAGACGTGCCGCGGGGTCCCGTCGCCGATGCGCTTCTGTTCAACGCCGCTCGCTCCCAGCTGGTGTCCGATGTCATCCTGCCCGCACTCGCGCGCGGTGAGGTCGTGGTGCTTGACCGCTACGCCACCTCCAGCATGGCCTACCAGGGCTACGGCAGCGGTGTCGACCGCGAGATGCTCCGCCTTATCGCCGAGTTGTCCACCCGCGGTCTCCAGCCCGAGCTGGTGCTGGTCATCGACGTCCCGGTCGAAGTCGGCCTGGCACGACGTGATGCCGGCCGCAGCGACGAGTTGACGCGTTTCGAGGACGAATCGCGCCACGACCTGGCTTTCCACCAGCGGGTCCGCGAGGGCTATCACCAGATGGCGTCGGCCGATCCCGAGCATTGGGTCGTGCTCGACGGCAGCACGGATGTCGATACGGTGGCCCAGGAGATCAGCCGGGTCGTGGAACGGGTGCTCCTGGAGTCGGGCATCGCGTAGACGGCTGCGTCGTCCCGGGTCCTGGCGTCCAGCGGTCCCCTCGGCCATGCGACTTCCTCGATGGTCTCGCGGGTGGCAGGGGTGGGTTCAACGGTGGCAAAGGTGGGTTCAGCGGTGGTTCCACGCGTGGCAACGGCTGTACTTGCCCGCCAGTCACATGACAGCCGAGATGGGGCACTGAGTCGTCGGCAGGCACATCGGGCTGGGTGCCCCGCTGCTCACGTCGCGGGCGAACTCGTGCGGAGGCTCAAGGTTGCTGTGCGGCTCGGAAGGAGGAGCTAGGCCGTCGCTCCCTGCACTCCGAAGACGGTTCCCGGGCCCTTCGACTTGGCTTCACTCAAGGCAGCCTCCGCAGCTGCCACCATCTCCGCTCCGCTGGCGCCGTCGGCGGGGTGGTGCACGACCGCGGCGCTGACGGTGATCTCGGTGTCGCCGACGAGTGGTAGCTCCGAGACGGCGTCGCGCAAGCGCAGCGCGACGATGCCGCCGGCGTCGCCTGGTGCGATGACCACGAACTCGTCCTCGCCGAAACGTGCCACGGTGTCGAGAAGGCGGACGCGATCGGCCACGGCGCTCGCGACATGGCGCAGGACCTCGTCGGCCACGCGCGCACCCTTGTGCTCGCCGATGGCGGTCAACCCATCCACATCCAGCAATGCCACCGCCAACGGTGTGCCCTGGCGGGTGGCGCGCGCGATCTCCAGCTCCAGCATGCGCTCGAAGGTGACGCGGTTGGCCAGGCCCGTGAGGCGGTCGGTATGGGAAAGGCGGTCGGCGTGATCGGACCGCTCCCAGACCGTATTGCGCAGCCGAGCCTGGCGGATGGTCACCGCCGCCAGGTCGGAGATGGCGAGGATGGCGTCAGGTGCAGTGTCGATGGGTGGCTCGGGAGCTTGCCAGCCCACCACCAGCAGGCCCTCCACGGAAACGCCGTCCTCGTCTTCGATGACGAGCGGTGTCAGCAGGCAGGAGCTGGCACCCGGCAGCACCGGGGCGAGGCCCTTGGGCACACCCACGATCAGTGCCGTCTGGCGGTCGGACATGGCCTGGCTGACGTCGGCGTCGGCGGCGCTGACAGGAAGCGCCAACTCCCCGTCGAGGGAGAGCAGCACGTCGGCGTCTGCATCGAGCAGCAGGATGCTCACGGCACTCGCATCGGTGACCGCCTGGGCTTGTGCTGACAAGGCGGCCAGCTTGCTGTCGAAGGTGCCACCACGGGCCACCACACGGGCGGCATCGAGGAGGCTGAAAGGCACGGGTCGCTCGGACATATCCGCGATGATAGTGGTACCGCCCCCTTCGACCCTCATGGGGTCCGGCTGACACCGCGTCGGTGGCGCGTACGCGCACCACTTTGCCGCGTCCCAGGGCCGGTCAGTCGAGCGCCGCGGCCTGCGCGAGCAAGGTTCGGTAGATCTTCGGGATCGACGTTGCCACCACTGACGATCATGACCGTATCGGCTCCAACCTCGCCGGGCAGATCCAGCCCGTACCGCAGCCAGGCGGCGATCGAGACGGCGCCGGCTGGTTCGGCCACGATGCGAGCCCGGGTGGCGGCCTCGAGCATGGCCCGCTTGATGTCGTCTTCGCTGACGGTCACGATGCCGTCGATGAGCCGGCGCAGCTGGGCGAAGGGGATGCGGCCGAGGGCGCTGCTGCGAACCCCGTCGGCGATGGTGCGTCCCGTGAGCTCCGGGGACCAGCGCACGATTCGGTCCTCGCGGATGGATTCGGCAGCGTCCGCGGCCAGCTCCGGTTCCACGCCGATGACGGTGGCGTCGGGGCGCAGGCCCTTGACGGCCACGCACACGCCTGACGAGAGGCCGCCGCCGCCGATCGGTACCAGCACCCGCAGCGGCTCGTTGGCCCGGCCCAGCTCGGCGAGCTGCTCCACGATCTCCAGCCCCACGGTGCCCTGGCCAGCCACGATGCGGGCGTCGTCGTACGACGGGATGAGCACGAGACCCCGTTCATCGGCCAGCGCATCGGCCCGAGCGATGCGTTCCTCGTTGTCGGGGCCCACGAAGTCGATCTCGGCGCCATCGGCTCGGACGCCGGCGACCTTGATGGCCGGCGCGTCGTCGGGCATGACGATGACCGCGTGCATGCCCAGCATGCGTGCCGCACGGGCGATGCCCTGGGCATGGTTGCCGCTGGAATGCGTGACCACACCGCGCGCACGCTCCTGGGGCGACAAGGTCGCGAGGGCGTTGTAGGCCCCGCGGATCTTGAAGGCCCCGATGGGCTGCAGGTTCTCCGCCTTGAGCCAGGCGCGCGGCGCACCGATGGCATCGTCGATCGGCCCGAAGGCCAGCAGCGGGGTCCGCAGGGCGACGCCGGTGAGGCAGTCGGCCGCGGCCTGGACATCGGCCAGGGTGATCTGGTCGGGCTCGGTCTGGTGGATGGTCACGTCGGTATACTGCCGCCACCGCAAGCGAAGCGCATGAGGGGTCCATCGATCGTGACCATCAGGGTCGGCAGCAGTCAGGGCGAAGAGAGCCAGATCCCCTTCGTGCCGGGTCGCCGGGCGTCCAAGGTCGCCGACCTCCGTCACGCCTACGGATTCGATGATGTATCACTCGCTCCCGGCACGCGCACGGTGGAGCCCGATGATGTCGACACGTCTGTCGAATTCGCCGGCCTGAAGCTCCGCATCCCGGTGCTGGCAGCATCCATGGATGCCGTCGTGGACGTGCGATCGGCTGGCGTGCTGGCTGGGCTGGGTGGACTGGCGGTGCTGAACCTGGAGGGCCTGCAGGCACGCTACGAGGATCCGGTGCCCGTGTTGGAACGCATCGCGACCGCCCCGGCGGACGAGTTGCAGCAGATCCTTTCCGCCGCCTACGAGCCACCCATCCAGCAAGAGCTGGTGAAACGACGCATCAGCCAGCTCCACGAGGCCGGATCGCCCGCCGTCATCTCAGCCACGCCGGCAGCGGCCCGCCATTGGGGGCCGACTTGCGCTGAGCTGGGTGCCGACGTCTTCCTGGTGCAATCACAGGTCTCGTCGCCGCAACACTTGGCGTCCGCTTACCAGCCGCTCGAGCTGGACGAGTTCACGCAGCTCATGGGCATTCCCGTGGCGGTCGGCAACACCACCTCGTATGCCGCCGCGATGGCGCTGATGGAGCAGGGCATCGCGGCCATCTTCGTCGGCGTCGGCCCCGGGGCCGCTTGCACGACGCGTGAGGTGCTGGGCATCGGCGTGCCGCAGGTGACGGCCATCGCCGACGTCGCTGCCGCGCGCGACGACTACCACGAGCTCAGTGGTCGCTATGTGCCCGTCATCGGCGATGGCGGCATGCGCCGGGGTGGGGAGATGGCCAAGGCCATCGCTGCCGGGGCCGATGCGTTGATGCTGGGCTCACCCCTGGCACGCGCGGAGGAGGCGCCCGGTCACGGCACCAACTGGGGCATGGCCGCACCCTCGCCGACCCTGCCTCGCGGTACCCGCATCGAGGTGGGGACGGTGGTATCCATGGAGCGCATCCTCTTTGGGCCCTCCCGGGTCACCGATGGCAGCGAGAACCTCGTGGGCGCGCTGCGCCAGTCGATGGCGGCTCTGGGCGCACTCGATATCCGCGCCATGCAGAAGGTGGAGATCGTCTATGCCCCGGCCGTGGCGCTCGAGGGCAAGTCCTGGCAGCAGCGCCGCTAGCTCATCCACCACCGCTAGCCACCGCGACATCGGAGGAGGAAGCATGCCGCCGCATATCGCCGAAGGTCATATGCGTACGCACGTACCCGGTCGCTATACCCGTTGCTCCGGCGCACCGGCGAGAATAGGGGGGTGATGACCGCCCATCGCAGGGTCGGCAGCCGTGCGCCACTCGTGGGTCTCAGCGCTGCCCTGCTTGTCCTGCTCCTTCTTCCGAGTCTCGTCCTGGGTGCCGAATGGACGCCGCTCAGTCGTGTCAGCGCGTCCGGTGGTTCGCGACTCGATTCGCTGCATCAGCTCGCCGCTGACCGCGGACGGATGCACCTGGTCCATCCGCGCATCGGGCCCAACGCCACCGACGATCGGGTGGTCTACCAGAGCTCGACCAACAACGGCGCCTCGTGGTCGAAGGAGCAGACCCTATTCTCCGCTTCGCTCCAACGTCGCGACATCGTGCCCAACCTGGCGATCGCAGCGAAGGGCGATATCGTGGCTGTCGCCTGGCGCGTGAACGGCCCCACGGAGAACGCCCTCTTCGTGCGGGTCAGCCGGGACCGCGGGGACACCTTCGGGACGAAGGACAAGATCTTCTCGACCAACAAGGCCCATGGTGTCGGCGTGCCGGCCGTCGCGGTCGGCAACGGCGTCGTCGCGGTCGCCTGGACCAATCGCGCCAACGGCAAGATCAAAGATCCGCACCAGCCGTGACGGCGGCCGCACCTTCAAGGCCGCCCGCACGTTGGGTCGAACCAGCCTCTCGATCGACTGCAAGAAGCGTCTCACCGACGGGCTGGTGGGGCTGGCCATCAACGACCGTTCCGTGCACGTAGCCTGGTCGCATGCCCCCACGCGGAGCTGCCTGGCCAAGTCCATCAGGGTGCGCACCTCGCTCGATGGGGGAGCCACCTGGAGCTCCCGCCGCACCATCACCGAGCGGCGCAGCTTCGGCTGGCCCGAGCTCGACTCACGCGGCAAGACCGTAGTGGCCACGGTGCAGGCGACATCCGGCGGCGTCATCGTGGCACGCTCTGGCCAGAACGGCCGGAAGTGGAGCGACCGACTGATCAAGCCGGCCAAGGGGCACAGCCTCAGCGCTGCCGATGTCGCGCTGCTGCCGAACGATAACGCGCTCATCACCTATGCCGATGAACGCATCAAGAACCGCCGACTGGTCAGCACCGAGGTAGTCTCGCGGCGGAGCAGAGATGATGGCCGCAGCTGGGCCCGGCCCACGAACGTGACCCGACGAGCGCAGCTGCTGCGCATGGCCCCCAATGTCGCGGCCAACCGCAGCAAGCTGACCATCGTGATGCAGTCAGGTCAGTTGGACGGCTCTCCGCGCAACATCTTCGCCACTCGCCTGCGCTAGCGCTGCGCTAGGGTCTGTGGCACATGCGTGCTCGAGACCTCGGCATCTCCATCGGGCTCATGCAGCCCGGGCCGCTCGATGCCATCACCGACGTGACCGGTGTCCGTGTCGGCCACGCCACGATCGTCTCTGGCGAGGCTGGACCACGCGTGGTCGGTCAGGGTCCCGTCCGCACCGGCGTCACCGTCGTGCTCCCGCTCGATGGCGACCCCTTCGCCGGCGCCGTCTACGCTGGCGCCCACCGCCTGAACGGGAACGGTGAGCTCACCGGGCTCGAGTGGATCCGCGAGGCGGGGCTACTCTCGGGCCCCATCGCCATCACCAACACGAGCTCGGTAGGCGTGGTGCGCGACGCTATCGTGGCGGCGGCATCACGCAACGCGGTCCATGCCGATCCGGCCTGGTCGCTGCCGGTGGTCGGTGAGACATGGGACGGCTGGCTCAACGACATCGATGGCCAGCACGTCCATGCCGAGCACCTTGAGGCGGCGCTGGCGTCGGCGACCGGGGGCGCCGTCGCCGAGGGCAACGTCGGCGGTGGGACGGGCATGATCTGCCACCGCTTCAAGGGCGGCATCGGGACCGCATCCCGGCGGCTCCCCGACGCCGAAGGTGGCTTCACCGTGGGTGCCCTCGTCCAGGCCAACTATGGCCGGCGCGAACGGCTGGCGATCGATGGGGTGCCGGTGGGACGTGAGATCGGCTTCGACCAGGTGCCATCCGATCGCGATGACGAGGTCGCCGCACCCGCCGATGCAGATGCCGGCTCGATCATCGTCGTGCTCGCCACCGATGCGCCGCTCCTGCCGCACCAGTGTGAGCGCCTGGCACAGCGTGCCGGATTGGGTGTGGCCAGGACCGGCGGGGCAGGGGAGCATTCCAGCGGCGACTTGTTCGTCGCGTTCGCGACCGGCAACCGCGGGCTGGTGGCCGCGGATGAGACTGCTGGGCGGCCGTTCACCCATGCCGTGCGCGCGCTCGACGACACCTGGATCAGCCCACTCTTCTGGGCAGCCATCGAGTCGACCGAGGAGGCCATCGTCAACGCGCTCGTGGCGGCCGAGACGATGAGCGGCCAGGGCGGCCACACCGCCTACCGCCTCCCGCACGACCGCCTCGTGGAGATCTGGCAGCGCTACCGCGGCTGAGTCCGGACGGCAGAAGGTTCGTTCCGTGAACCTTGCATGAGACCCCTTGCCTGGGCGCAGCCGAGTCGCTGCTTCGCCGTGCGGCGACAGCGAGCCATCCTTTCGCTTAGCTTGTATCGGCGTCAAAGCCCATAGATAGCGATAGGAGCGGTAGATGATCGAAGCCGTCATCTTCGACATGGACGGCCTTCTGGTCGATAGCGAGCCGGCGTGGTTCCGAGCCCGTGTCGATCTGCTCGAGCACCACGGGAAGACCTGGACCCAGGCCGACCAGCTCGCCATGGCCGGTGTGCACACCGATGTCTGGGTCAGCGCGCTCTACGACAGGCTCGAGGGTCAGCTGAGCCGCAAACAGGTCCTCGAGGGCATCGTCGACCGCATGGCGGGCTACTACGAAGGCGGTGAGGTGCCCATCCTGCCGGGGGCAGACGAGGCGCTCGCGGCATGTGCGGATCGCTATCGTGTCGGGCTCGCGTCGGGCTCGCCGATGCGGCTGATCGAAGCCTGTCTCAAGGGTGCTGGGTGGGGCGGCTTCTTCCATGGCCTCATCTCGAGCGACGAACTCGAGCACGGCAAGCCGGCGCCCGATGTCTACCTCGAGATGATGAGACGCATGGGCCTCGATCCGACGACCACCGCTGTCGTCGAGGACTCCGGGGCCGGCATCAAGTCCGCGAAGGCGGCAGGCGCCAGGGTCGTCGCCGTTCCCAACCCCAACACCGATCCGGGGCCCGACACCCTGGACCTCGCCGACACCCGTATCGCCTCGTTGCGTGAGCTGGTCGGAGCGCTCGACGGTCTGGGCTGAACGTTGAGACGTCCATCCGCTCGCCCGTGCCTGGTGTCGATCCATCGCCCGGTCAGGGCTGCGCCGGTTCGGGCGTGGTCCTGAACACGAGGGCGCGGCCGTTGTCGGCGATCTTCTGGTAGCCGGCCAGGACGATGCGGTCCTCCAGGCTTGGTGGCAGGCCGTCGGGTTCCAGCACCACGTAGTCGAAGCGCGGTGGATGCTGCGCCAGGAACTCGTCCACGGCGGACAGAGGATAGAGTCGGCCACCTTCGGTATGGATGCTCTCCTCTGTCTCGTCGCTGGCAAGCGTCTCGCGGATACCGGTGAACACTCCGATGGGGACAGACGCCCACTGGTGGTAGCTCGCAGCCACGTGCAGCAGTCGGGTGCTGCCATCGATGTTTCCCTTCGCGATCTCTCCGCGCAGGACGTCGAGCGTCTGCTCCTGTTCGGCATCCACGAGCTGGCGGCTATCGGGGTAGCCAGTCCAGTAGCCTCGCTCCGCGAAGCGCAGGGCGATGGCCAGCGACTCGCTGATGCGATGCTCGCCCACGTGGAGCGCATCGATCGGCACCGCTCGCATGGGCAACGCAGCGACGACGACCAGGGCGCCGACGAGGACCAGCACGAGCGCGCCGGTGAGCCCACTCAGGCTCCTGCGGGCTCGCCGACGCAGCGCTGTCCAGCGCAGCGCGATGGCCACCGCCGAGGCGGCGTAGAGGGCGAGAAACAGCGGCAGCCAGGTGCGGATCTCCTTCGGCACCTCGAAGCGGACCGACGCCAGTAGCGTGGAGTCTCCGCCCGAGGGCACCACGTACGCCACGATGCTGGCCAGGGCTCCGATCGCGAGGCCGGCCCCCAGGACGAGCCGGGTCAACCGACGGCGGACCAGGATGAGCCCCACCAGGCTTGCAGCGAGCAGCGCTCCCGGAGGCAACAGGGAGAGCGCGTCAGCCAGCGCCTCGGTTCGCATCGCAAGCAAGCCGATCGTGCCCACTGCGGTCGCGGCGAGTCCGAGCCCGGCCAGACGCCGCGTGGCCCGCATCGCTCGGTGCCGCGTGCCGAGCGCGAGCCCCGCTGCCGCGAGCGGCAGCACGATCAGTCCGGCGACGGCTGGCAGCTCGATACCCAGCATCACCGCCGCCTGGGGCAGCGCGAGCGCCGCGGCGACGATGAGCACGGGAGCGATGAGAACGGCCGAGCGGGAGGGGGCGAGCAGGGCTGCGAGCAGCACCGTCGCCGCCGTGAGCGCGCCGATGACCGCATGCATGAGGAAGGTCGCGCCAAGGATGGCTCCCAGGAAGATGATCCGGCTGGGCCGGGTCTCCAGGCGGCTCGGCCCAGCCGCCCGCCTCATCTCGCCGAGGAGGACGGCCAGCGTCATCGCCGCCAGCGCCAGTGCGAGGATGCGGGACCGGTCATCAGTGAGCCGCGCGAAGGGCTGTGTCAGCGTGAACAGCAAGAGGGCCCACACGGCCACGCTGCGGCCGCCGGCCACGCCTGCGAGGTAGTGGACCGCCAGGGCTACGAGGGTGACTTCCACGCAGATGAACGCCGAGGCCGAAAGCGCCGCGGGCAGCCCGGTCAGGGTCGTGACCGTGCCCAGGAGCGCCACGTAGCCGAGCGAGAGGCGGGACGGCCCGTAGATCGGCGAAGGGCTGGTCGTCAAGGGATCGAAGCTGCCGAACACGCGCAGGTGCTCGACCGGCGCGACATGATTGGGCAGAACGTCCAGGAAGGGCACGACCGGGGAGGCGAGCTGCAGCAGGATCGGACCGGACCAGGCGATCCCGATGAGGACCCACAGGAGTGAAGGACGCAGCACGAGGGTGGGCCGTGAGGCCAACATCGGTCGGCTTCGCCAGCCGATGAGGAGCAGGGTGGCGAAGATGGCGGCCAGGACCGGCGCGCGGAAGAGTCCCAGCGGACCGGCCAGCACGAAGAGGAGCAAGAGGTCGAGCAGCACAGCGCCGGCGAAGCCCGCAAGGACGAGCTCGCTGACCGATCGGAATGCCCTTCCGATCGCAAGACGGGCCAGGACCGCGCCGGCGAGAAGATCGACGCTGCTCGCCAGGACCGTCGCGCCAGCCGCCAGGGATGTGATCCCCAGCTGGGAGACGATGCCCTCGACTGCCCCTTCAGCATCCCAGGCCAGGGTCGGCGGTATCACGGCCAACCCGGCAACGAGCGCGACCAGGCCGACCGCTCCGAGAGCATTCTCCAACCTCGACGCGCTGCGCACCGTCATCACCGTGGGCCACCGGCCTCGCGTCGTGTCGTCACCCTACGAAGCGACCAGGGTCGAGCCGGTCTAATCCCGACGATCACCGACGTGATGCGATCAGCCAGAGCAGAAGCACCAGGCAGCCACACCCTGCCCGGCTCGGATCGGCGATGAAGGCACGCTTGACGGGGTGGCGCGGATCGACCGGCCCCCCGAGGCCGGTACTTCCTCCTGCCCATGCGACCGGCATCGTCCGAGCCTACCCTACGCGCGCCGCAAGCTCGGCGTCAGCGGGCAGCCCGAGCAGCATCGTGGGCACCTTCGAGACAGGATCCTGGCGCGGGGCAAGCTCCTGGCACCGGAACGAGTGCGGGCTCGGATAGACTCGGTCGCATCGACGGATGAGCGGCGATCAGGCGAACTGGTGAGCAGGCGAGGGGAGTCCATTGACCGAGGCCACACAAGAGAGCAGGCCGGGCGGCGCGGCGCCCGCGGAGAGCCAGGCGGCCAAGCCAGCGAAGGAGCGTGGCAAGACCGTCCATGGCGAGCAGGCCAATGCCGGCCATCGCGTGCTTGCGCCCGACGACGCCGAGGTCGAGGCCTATCTCGAGGTCGCGCTCGACGCGCCGGCCCCGCAGCGTGCGCCGGAGGATGACCGACCCACCATCAGCCGTCCACCCGAGCCGCCCGACAGCGTCGTCGTGCTCGACTTCGGCAGCCAGTTCTCGCAGCTCATCGCGCGCCGCGTGCGAGAGCTCGACGTCTATGCCGAGCTGCTCCCCTACGACACGCCGTTGGCCGAATTGGCGCGCCGCGACGTCAAGGGCGTGATCCTCAGCGGTGGCCCCATGTCCGTCTATGACGAGGGTGCCCCACGTCCCGATCCGGCCATCTGGTCTGGTCGCATCCCCGTCCTGGGCATCTGCTATGGCGCACAGCTGATGGCCCTCGAGCTGGGCGGCGACGTCCTGCCCAGCGATCACCGCGAGTACGGCCCGGCGTCGATCGCCATCACTGCCGAGGGCGATGCGCTGCTCGGGAACCTGGGCTCGGAGCAGCCGGTATGGATGAGCCACGGCGATTCCATCACGCGCCTCCCCAGCGGTTTCGTGGCCACCGCGCAGACCGATTTCGACCCCCTACGCCGGCTTGGCCGATCCCACACGCGGGCTCTACGGCATCCAGTTCCACCCCGAGGTCGTGCACACGCCGCGCGGCAAGGACGTGCTGGCCAACTTCGTCCTCGGCATCGCCGGCGCTGAGCCCGATTGGACCTCGGCCAACTTCATCGAGTCGACCGTGGAGCGGATCCGCGAGCGTGTCGACGCGCATGCCGCCGCCACGGGGTCCGACGGCAAGGTCATCTGCGCCCTCTCCGGTGGTGTCGATTCCTCGGTCGCGGCAGCTCTCGTCCACAAGGCTGTCGGCGACCGCCTGACCTGCATCTACGTGGACCATGGACTCATGCGCAAGCGCGAATCGGAGTTGCTGCGCGAGACGTTCGAGGCCAACCTGGGCATGAACCTGGTGATGGTCGATGCCCGCGAGCGGTTCCTGGCGCGCTTGGCGGGCGTGGAGGATCCCGAGCAGAAACGCCGCATCATCGGGGACGAATTCATTCGCGTCTTCGAGGAAGAGGCGACCAAGCTCGGCCGCATCGACTTCCTCACCCAGGGCACGCTCTACCCCGACGTCATCGAATCGACCGCGCCCGAGACCAAGGCGGCGCAGAAGATCAAGACGCACCACAACGTCGGAGGGCTGCCGTCCGATCTGCGCTTCCAGCTGATCGAACCGCTCCGCTATCTCTTCAAGGACGAGGTGCGCAAGGTCGGCCTGGCCATGGAGCTGCCCGAGCAGATGGTCATGCGGCAGCCCTTCCCCGGCCCTGGTCTGGCGATCCGCATCATCGGCGAGGTCACGCGTGAGCGGCTCGACACCCTGCGCGAAGCCGACTGGATCGTCATCGACGAGATCAAGGCCGCCGGGCTCTACCGCAACGTGTGGCAGTCGTTCGCCATCCTCACCCCGGTCCGTAGCGTCGGCGTCATGGGCGACGGCCGCACCTACGCCAACGTGGTGGCCATCCGCGCGGTCACCAGTGAGGATGGTATGACGGCCGACTGGGCCAAGCTGCCGTACGACGTGCTAGGCAAGATCAGCGCTCGCATCGTCAACGAGGTGCCGGGCGTGAACCGCGTCGTCTACGACATCAGCAGCAAGCCCCCGGCCACCATCGAGTGGGAGTGAGCGCGGTCGTCGCGGGGTACTGATGAGCGCTCAACGCACACCCTCGCCAGGCCCCTCGTTCGCCCGTGCCGAACCGCTGCGACTGCGTGGTGCCGGCGGCATCCCTGGCCCGCGTGTCCGCCTGGGTATGACCAAGCCCAACGTGATGGAGGACGACTGGTGGGTCTTCACGCTGTGGGTCGAGGATGAAGACGGCGTCATCGAGGCCCGGTCCGTGGCCGCGGCCGCCGGCCCACCACCACAGCCACCGCTGCAGGTGATCGGGCCCACGCTGGCCAATGCCCTGATGGGCTTGCTGGCGCAGGAGGATGGCCGCCAGCTCATCCGCATGCGCATGGGCGAGGCCTCCGACGAGGCCGAGCCCTGGCGCCGGCCACTCATGATCCTCACCGCCCTGCGCTGGGATCCCGTCCGTAAGTCCACCATGCGTGACAACGAGCTGGTGGGCGAGGTGATGCGCGCCTTCCGCCGCGCCATCGATGTGGCCGGAGCTCCGGGACTGCACGGCTGACGAGCGGCACCCCGTCCCGGCCCCCGGCTGACTCCACGGTCCGCTGCTACACTCGGCCCGCCGTGGACGGCGAGGGGAGCCGTCCGAATTCCCGAAGCCCTGAGGCCTTTCACGCATGCTCGAAACTCTTGGCCTTGAAAATCTCGACCAGCAGATCTCGGACATCTTCGCGAGCGATGTCTTCAAGGCCGTCATCTACGTCGTCATGGCCTACCTCGTGCTCATCTGGCTGGCCAGCGCGTACTGGGCCTATCGCGACATGCGTCTGCGCTCGTCGAGCGCCATCACGCCCTACGTCGCCGCGCTCGCGATCATCATCTTCACGCCCGTCTTCTTCCTGTTCGGCCTGCTGGTCTACCGCATCGTGCGGCCCAAGGAGACGATCGGCGAAGTCAACGAACGCGCCCTGGCGGAGGAAGCGATGCTGGCCGAGATCGCGTCCCATGCGCAGTGCGCCAACTGCTCGCGCCCGGTCCACGAGGACTGGATCATCTGCCCCTCGTGCCGCAACCGGCTCCGCCGCGTCTGCCCCAACTGTGAGCGCCTGATCGAGCTCGACTGGACCCTGTGCGCCTGGTGCGGCAAGGACTTCGAGCGTGCGGAGGCCGCCGGGACGACGGCCTATATGCCCTCCGCCCGCCCGACGCAGCGTCCGACGCAGCGCCCGCAGCAGTCACCTCAGCCACAACCACCACAGCAGCAGCCACAGCCGGTTCCGCGCATGCCTGCGCCCCCGCCACCCACAGCCCCGGTAGCTCGTCAGGCACCGCGAGCCGCGGCACCCAAGGCGACCGAGGCGGCCAGCTCGACCTCGCAGGGGGCCGGCCCGCAGCCTCCGACGCAGCCCCAGGGTGCGCCCACACCGCGTAGCTCAGGTGCCTCGTCTCCGTCATCCAACCCGGGTGCGGCCGCGACGAAGCCCACGACCGGGATCTAGCACGACCACGCTCCCTTGAACGGCTCCGAGCCTGACGGGACGTCGCCCGCCCCCGGACCCGAGCCCTCGCGCGACCCCCGATCGGCCGGTGATCCGCTGGTGCCCGAAGGCCCGCCGGGAGCCGGCATCTTCACGCTCGAAGGCCGGCGAGCAGCGGGGCTTTACCTGGCAGCCTGGGTCATCTCGATGGTCGGCCTGGGCCTGTTCTTCATCGGCGCCGTGTCCAGCTCGCGTGATGCTGCGGTGGTGCTGCTGTCGCTGGGAGCCATCCTCCTGACCCTGGGCCTCGCCACCGCGTGCGGCTACCAAGCCCTTGAGCGGCGGGAACGCGACGCCGATGCCTACCGTGGACCAGCGCCCCTGCTGGTCTTCGGCGTCTACTTCTTCGCCATGGCCCTGCTGGGCTTCTTCGTCACGGTGGCCGGTCTACTCGACGGTGGCGATCCCTTCGGCTTCCTCATCGTGGGCTCATTGCAGGCGGCCGCCTATGGCCTGGTGATCTGGCTCACCGTCATCCGCACCGACTCCCTCACCTGGCGCCAGATGGGCTGGCCGACGCAGCCTGGGCCTGGACAGGGCGTGCTGCGTGCCATCGGTGTGGCGGTGGCGACGATGCTGCCGGTGACGTTCGCACTCCTCGTCTTGGGCGGCATCCTGGGGGCGCTGCTGGGGGTGGACGCGCCAAATGTCCTGCCCGCGCCCGAGACCTCGCTGGATGCGCTGATGGTGGCACTGACCGCGGCGCTCATCATCCCCATCGGCGAGGAACTCTTCTTCCGTGGCTTCGCCTTGACGGCGTGGCTGCGTGACCTCGGTGAGCGTCCCGCGTTGGTGCGCAGTGCGCTCTTCTTCGCGCTCGTCCACATCGTCAATATCAGCACCGACTCCTTCACCGAGGGCGCCGCGCAGGCCCTGCTGCAGACGGCGGTGATCCTGCCGGTGGGTCTCGTCTTGGGCTGGCTCTTCCTGCGCCGCGGCATGGCTGCCGCCATCGCGGCCCACGTCACCTACAACTCCCTGCTGCTGTTCCTCTCGCTCCTTGCCAGCGGTGTGAGCTAGGCACTTCGAGCGGCCTCCACCGGTCGGGCAAGCGGCTACCAAGCGCAGGCGAAGCCGGCGCAAAGGAGCGGTCCCTAGGCTGCGCCATGCCTTCGGGGCCGGACGGCGGGGGAATCGGCGGGCTCTGTCGTCCGGACCCGGGGGCGCCACCGACCGACTGACCATCGAGGCCGTTCGTCACCCGCCCCGCGGAGTAGTGCCATGACCAGTGCGACCCAGGGAGCAGCGCGCCGTTCGGTACAGGAGCTGCCGCTGGCCGAGCGTCCCCGCGAGCGGCTGGCGGCCCGCGGTGCGGCAGGCCTCTCCTCGGCGGAGCTCATCGGCCTGCTGTGGACCTCCGGCTCACGCCAGACATCAGCGGCGGTCGTGGCCGAGGAGGCGCTGGTGCGTTGCGATGGCCTGTCCGGCCTGGCCGCCGCGTCACCCCGGGAGCTGGAGTGCGTGCCCGGGGTCGGTCCGGCACGCGCGGCCCAACTGACGGCCGCCTTCGAGCTCGGTCGTCGCGCCGTCATCGACTGGCCCGCCGGTCGCTGGACGATCCGTGGGCCACGGGACCTGGCGGCGCGGCTGACCGCGGACCTGGGGCACCTGCAGCGGGAGGAACTGCGGGTGGTGTTGCTGGACACCCGCAACGGCGTGTTGGGCATGCCCACCGTCTACCGCGGCAACGTCTCGGCCGCGCTGGTGCGCATCGCGGAGCTCTTCCGGGACGCCGTTCGAGTTCACGCGGCACGGCTCGTCCTCGTCCACAACCATCCATCGGGTGACCCCACGCCGAGCCCTGACGATCTGCACATGACGGCTGAGGCGGTGGCAGCTGGGCGCCTGCTTGACATCGCCGTGCTTGACCACCTGGTCATCGGCCATGGCGCCTGGGTCAGCCTGCGCGACCGGGGCGTTGCCTTCGAGCGCGCCTGACCGACGGCGCGCCCTCGTGGCTGACCTGCCGTGAGGCCCCTGTCTCGGGAGCCATCCGGCAATCGGGTTTGGTGAAGGCCTGCGTATACTCTCCACACTGGAGACGGGAGTCGAGGAGGGCTCCCCCTCGGGTCGCCGTGGCCCGCTCCGGATTGGTACGTCACCCCTTGCCGTGCGGGTGTGGCCGTACCGTCGGTGCCAGCAGGCTCGTGGTCGCTGCCCGGCCACCGATGGAGGCTGCCACCCGCCGCTGATGATCGACGCATTCTTCGGTGCGTTCTCCCGCGACATCGGGATGGACCTCGGCACGGCCAACACCCTCGTCCACGTACGTGGCCGCGGGATCGTCATCAGCGAGCCCAGCATCGTCGCGGTCGACACCAAGACCCGCAAGGTGCTGCAGATCGGCGCCGAAGCCAAGCGCATGCTCGGCCGCACCCCGGCCTCGATCACCGCCATCCGGCCGCTGCGCGATGGAGTCATCAGTGACTTCGACGTCACCGAGCAGATGATCAAGTACTTCGTCCAGAAGGTGCACGACCGCGTCGGCCTGGTGCCTCGCCCGCGCATGCTGCTGGGCATCCCAAGCGGCGTGACCGAAGTGGAACGGCGAGCCGTCCGCGACGCCGCGCTCAACGCGGGTGCCCGCTGGGCGCGGCTCATCGAAGAGCCCATGGCTGCGGCCATCGGAGCCGGCCTGCCCATCAGCGAGCCCAGCGGCAACCTGATCGTCGACATCGGCGGTGGCACGACCGAGGTGGCCGTCATCTCCCTCGGCGGCATCGTCGTCAGCCGCAGCGTGCGCGTCGGTGGTGACGAGCTCGACGAGGACGTCATCGCCTATGCCCGCCGTGAGTACAACCTGCTGGTAGGCGAGCGCACCGCCGAGGACATCAAGATCGCCATCGCTTCAGCCTATCCCGGAGCGCATGACAAGCAGCACGTGAGCATGCGCGGCCGCGACCTTCTGACCGGCCTGCCGCGTTTCGTCGAGATCACCGCCGAGCAGGTGCGCGAGGCCATCGACGCCTCGCTGGCCCAGATCGTGGGCATCATCAAGGACACCATCGAAGAGACTCCGCCCGAGTTGGTCGCGGACATCGTCGACCAGGGCATCGTGCTGGCCGGTGGTGGAGCCCTGTTGCAGGGACTCGATCGTCGCATCGCCGAGGCCACCCAGATGCCGGTCCACATCGCCGACGATCCGTTGACCTGCGTGGCGCGTGGCACCGGCATCGTGCTCGAATCCATCGACGAACCCTTCATGGAGCGTGTGCTGGTGGCCGAGACGTACTCGAGGCCGCTGCGCTAGGCCGCCATGCTGCGCGACCGTCACGCACGCCGCCGCCTCTCCGCCTTCGCGCTACTGGTGGGGCTGTGCGTGGTGATGCTGGGTGTCAGTGGCAGTGCCCCGGTCGATGAGCTGCGCCGCGGCGTCAAGTTCGCCATCGCCCCCGTGGAGAACACGTTGTCGGAGGGCACCCGCTCGTTCACCTCCGTGTTGGGTGCCTTCAGCGAGGTCGACACCCTGCGCCGCGAGAACCAGGACTTGCGCTCTGCTGTGGAAGTGCTGCGGGACCAGGTGGCCACGCTCGACGCCGTGACTGCCGACAACAAGCGCCTCAACAAGCTGCTCGAAACCAAGAACGACCTGCAGTTCGCGACCATCGTGGGCAGGGTGAGCAGCCGTTATGCCTCCCAGTTCGAACGCACCATCACGCTCGATCGGGGCCTGGAGGCGGGCATCATCGACGGCGCTCCCGTCGTCTCGGAAGGTGGCGCCCTGGCGGGCCGGGTGACCGGTGTCGGCGACGGCTGGTCCGAGGTGACGCTCATCAGCGATACCGGTTCGCTCGTGGCTGGCCGTGACAACCGCACCAATGCGACGGGCAACGTGGTGGGGCGACTCTCAGACTCGCTGGCCATGGAGGAGATCCCCCGCACCGACAAGGTCACCATCAACGACCCCATCGTCACCCTTGGTGCCAAGATCGCCAAGCGGTTCCGCTCGGTGTATCCCCCGGGCATCCCCATCGGCCGCGTGGTCGACGTCCTGGAGGAGCCGGGCGACGTGGTCAAGACGGCGTTCGATCCAGCCCGAGGCCGACCTCGATCACCTCGAGTACGTGCTCGTGCTGCAGGAGGGCGAATTCACGCCACCCAAACGCATCGGCAAGGCCGACGAGACCTCGCCACAGCCATGAGCCTCCCCCGTGATGGGCACACTTCGGGACACCGGCTGGGACCATCCGGACTCAGGGGCGATGACCTTTTCGGCATGGCCCCTCGAGTCGCGCGCGGCCACCCTTGGCAGCACATGCCCGCACCCCACCGAACAACGCCCCGAGCGAGCGGCCCAGCAGGCGCGGCCCGTCGCCGCGAAGCGATCCGCCTGATCGCCGTCCTCATCGCCGTCGTCGCCCTGCTCCTGACCAGCTCCGCCATGAACTGGGTCGCCCGGGCCAGCGCCGCCGACGAGACCCCCGCGCCCAAGAAGGCCGTCATCGTCGCCGGCCCGGTACACAGCCTCACGCAGCGCTACCACGACTACGCGGTCGCCATCGCCGACGCGGCGCAGGCCGAAGGCATGGAGGTCACCCGCATCTTCCATCCCTACGCCAGCGTCGATCGCGTCAAGAAGCGCGCCAGCGGCGCCGACCTGTTCGTGTACGTCGGCCACGGCAACGGCTGGCCCAGCCCCTTCGGTCCCTTCCAGGAGGACACCAAGAACGGCCTCGGGCTCGATCCCAACGACCCCGATCTGCGCTCCGACTCCAACGTGGTCTACAAGGGCGCCGACTGGCTGCGCGCGAACATCCAGCTGGCACCCGATGCGGTGGTCATCCTCTCGCACCTCTCGTATGCCTCGGGTAACGCCTCCTCCGGCATGCCCATCCCCACCCGCGACGTCGCCGTCGAGCGCATCGACAACTTCGCCAACGGCTTCCTGTCGATCGGGGCCCGCGTGGTGTGGGCGCTGGGTTGGCAGCCCGGAGCCGATATCGTGCATGCCCTGCAGCACGATGACGCCACCATGGACGCGGTCTTCATGACCAGCTACCGCAGCGGCACGAACCCGCTCAACGGCTGGATCGGCCACGACCCCGGTTACTACCCGTCGCTGCGTATCCCCGGTGCCACCGTTCACATCGACCCTGATCCGAGCTACGGCTACCTGCGGGGCATCACGGGTGACCTCGACTTCACCACCACCGAGTGGCGTGACCCGGCAGCCAAGCCGGCCGACCTCGATCCCCCGGTCATCAGCGACGTCAGCGCCAGTCAGGCCGCCGCCACGCTATCCACCGCCGCTTCGGGCGAACCGGTCTTCACTCCCAATGGCGACGGCCTCAGCGACACCATCAGCCTCTCGCACCGACTCTCGGAGAACGCCTTCATCGAGATGTTGGTGAAGAAGGACGGCAAGCCTGTGCGGCAGACCACGACGTGGGCGCTGCAGGGCCGGGGCAGCCTGACCTGGGACGGGCTCCGTGACGACGGCGAGCTCGTGGGCGAGGGCCCGTTCAGGATCATCCTTACCCCCACCGACCGCGCCGGGAACCGCGGCGAGCCGGCTGCTGTCACGGTGCGTGTGCTCAACTCGATGCGGAAGCCCTCGGTCAGCCCTTCGCTCTTCTATCCCGCCGACGGCGACGAGCTTGCACCCAGCGCGGCCCTCAAGGCACGCATCACCCGCGACGCCACGGTCAGCCTGACCATCCGTAACACTGCTGGGACCATCGTTCGGCACGGCATCGACGAGGCGGACCTCGCGCCCGGCGACGCTCGTTTCGTCTGGGACGGCACCGACGACGACGGCGCCCTGGTGCCGGAGGGTCGCTACACCGCTCGCTTCCGCGTGACTCGACCGCAAGGCACCTATGCCCACGAGACGAGCGTGCGTGTGATGTCGTTCAACGTCTGGACCAGGAAGTGGAAGGTGCGCCGCGGCGACAGGGTGACTCTCAAGGTCTACTCGGCTGAGCCGCTCAAGGGCAAGCCCAAGATCACTGCCAACCAGACCGGCATCAAGACCTACAAGGTCCCTGGCTGGAAGGTCACGCGGCTCAACGGGACCACGTTCAAGGTCGTGCTCAAGACCAAGGCGGCAGGCAGGGCTGGCACGATGAAGGTCCGGGTCTTCGGCATCGACACCGGGGACGGCACCCAGGCTCGGACCTTCGGCTTCAAGTTGCGCTGATCGAGCGCGACCTACGCTGCCGATGTCCCACGTAGACTGGAGCGGATGAACGAGCACGCCGAGAGCCATCGATACGCCGGCACGTGGGTCGTTCTCCCGACCTACGACGAGGCAGAGAACCTCGCCGGCATCTCCGACGCCATCCTCCACGCGCTGCCCGGCGCGCGCCTCCTGGTGGTCGATGATGCCTCGCCCGACGGGACGGGCGAGCTGGCCGATCGACTGGCCGCCGAGGATCAGCGCATCGTGGTCAGGCATCGCCCCGGCAAGGAAGGGCTGGGCAAGGCCTACATCGATGGCTTCGGGGTCGCGCTCGACGCCGGTGCGGCCTACGTCATCCAGATGGATGCGGACTGGTCCCACTCGCCCGACTACCTGCCCTCGCTGATGGCGGCCATCGAGTCCGGCGCCGACCTGGTCATCGGGTCGCGCTACATGCGCGGGGGTGGCGTGCGCGACTGGGGCGTCCTGCGTCGCATCGTCTCGCGGGGCGGCTCACTCTTCGCCAGGATGGTCCTGCGCCTGGCGCCCCACGATCTGACCGGCGGCTTCAAGGCCTGGCGGCGAGGCGCGCTCGAGGCAGTGGAGTGGGAACGCGTCCACTCCGGCGGCTATGTCTTCCAGATCGAGACCACCTACCTCGCCACACGCGCCGGAGCGAAGGTCACCGAGGTGCCCATCGTCTTCAAGGACCGCCAGGTCGGCACCAGCAAGATGTCCAGATCCATCATCGGCGAGGCCCTCATCGTGGTGCTCCAGTTGCGCTGGGAGGAACTGCGAGGCCGCGGTCCCACCGGGGCCATGGCGCACGACGAGGAGCCCAGGTAGCACTCGTCTGCTCACTTGCACGGTCCGCGTTAGGCTGGAGCGGCAGCACCCCCGCCGCCGCAGGGGGTCACCAGGAGCGATCCCTATCGTGAGTGTCGCAGCGCCCGAGCCGGGCCACCTCAACATCACCATCGTCGCCGCCAATCCCTTCGAGTTCGATTCGCGCTTCCTGCGTTCGGCGACCTCGTTGGCCGCCGACGGTCACCGCCTGCGCATCCTGGGCTGGTCAGCGCCCGGGCTGCCGCCGGAAGAGGAACTGGCAGCGGGGGTTCGGTTGACCCGTCTCGACATCGACCGCCGCATCAGCCTCGCCCTGCGCCCGCTGCCGGCCCGGCTGCGCCGCGGCATCTGCCGACTCATCCGCCTCGACCCCGAAGCGCAGGTGCTGCCACCCGATGTGCCTGGCGGCTTGGATCGGCTGCTGCACCCCTTCCGCCGCGCGCTGGAGATGGTCGCCAACGCCCGCCGCGTCGGGCCCTGGGCAGGGGTCGTGGTCGAAGCTGCGCCCGAGACAGACGTCTTCCATGCCCAATCCCTCGTCGTGCTGCCGGTCGTGCGCGAGGCCGCGCGCCGGCTGGACGGACGCTTCGTCTACGACGTGGCCGACTATCACACCGAGGCCGCCCGCCTCGCGCGTATGCCCTGGATCGTGCGCGAGGTCGTGCGCCGCCGGGAGCGCGGCTGGGCTCGGGACGCGTCCGCCTTCCTGGCCGTGAGCGATCCGGTAGCCGACCTGGTCGTACGACGCTGGGGAGTGCCCCGGCCGACCGTGCTGTGGAACTGCCCGCCGGCCTGGCGTCCCGATCGGCCGGGCATCGTCGATTCGGACCGCATCCGTGGCGCCACCGGCATCGAGCCCGAGCGGCCGATCGTCATCTACCAGGGTGGCTTCTCGGTCGATCGCGGCGTGGAGGAGCTGGTGGCTGCGGCCACCCAACCGAGGCTGATGGAGCTGGGCGCCGCGATCGTCTTCATGGGCTATGGCCGGCTGGAGACGTTCATCGCCGACGCCGTGGCCCGGCACCCGGGACGCATCTACCTCTTGCCGCCAGTGCGTCCGGACGACCTCATGCCCTGGACGGCCAGTGCTGATGTCTCCTTCGTGGGTCAGCCGCCACGCACGCTCAACCAGAAGATGAACCTGCCCAACAAGCTCTTCGAGTCGATCATGGCCGGCGTGCCGGTGGTCGTGAGCGAGGGCAACGAGCAGTGCCGGCTCACCTCCGATGAAGGCATCGGGGCCTGCGTCGACATCGACGATCCGGCCGCCATCGCGGCTGCCTGTGCCGACCTGCTCAGCGCGTCGCTCGACGAGCGTCGAGCGCTGCGCTCGCACTGCCGCGAGGTGGCGCTCCGCAAATACACCTGGGATCACACTGCCGTGGGTCTGGTGGAGCTGTATCGCAAGCTGGCCCGCGAGGGTGTGGAGGCTCCGACCGGGCGTTCCATCCGTGACGGCGCGGCGCCACGCGAGGGAGGTGCCGCCTGATGCGACAGGGCGGACGTGCGCTGGCGCTGCTGGTCCTGCTGCTGTTGGCCTTGGGCTCGTTGCCCGGCACCGCTGCTGCCGGGATCGATGGTGGCATCGTCAACCGCTCCCGGCTGACCGAGCGCCCCTATCGGGGCCTGGCGCTCGTGACCATCGATGCGCGCGTCGCCTGCACCGGCTTCATCGTGGCGCCGCGCAAGGTCGTCACGGCCGGGCACTGCCTGGTTCGCGACGCGGCCAGCGGCCGCTACCGCCTGCGCAAAGGGCTGCCGGGCAGCGTACGTGTCTACCGCGCCTACAGCGACGTCGCCGGCGGCACACCCTATCGCGTGTGTGAAGTCGCCAAGGTGTGGGTACATCCGAAGTTCGCCAAGCGGAACGCGACCGATCGCCGGTTCGGCAGTCGGCCGCACGACTACGCCGTGCTGACCACGAAGCCCGGATGCTCCTACCCGCGCAAGGCCATCCTCCGCCTTTGGGGGACCGAGGCCTACGACGGGCAGCTCGATAGCGGCGACAAGGTCAAGGTCGGCGGCTATCCGGCCGACTCGCGCTTCGAGGGTATGAGCGCCTTCAACCTGTGGCGCACCGATGGCAGCGTGTGGGCAGTCGACCCGCGAGAGCCGCGCATGCTGAACGTGAATGCCTTCGTGACCCAGGGCATGAGCGGCGGACCGGTGTGGCGCAACTTCGGAACGGATTCGCCCTGCGGTCGCTCGCAGTGCGTGGTGGGCATCGTGGTCGAATGCGAAGTCAACGACAAGGGACGCTGCCGCACGGGTGACAGTGCCCGATTGGCGGTGCGCATCACACCGCAGGTCAAGCGTTCGGTGATGAAGCGCTGATCGGCCCGGGCGGACCACGCCGATAGCCGACGCTCACGCCTACCTGCGCAGGATCTCCTCCGTGACCTGGTCGGCGATGGCCTCGAAATCCGGCGCTGTGGGCTGGCGCTTGGCGATGACGATGTCCTCGGCCCGCTCCAGGACGCCCATGCGGCCCTGTCGTACCAGCGCGCGATCGACGGCGCCCAGCTGACCGGCGAACGTCGTCCAGGCAGGCACCCCCAGTACGGCCGCCTCGCGGTTCATGGTGCCGCCGGCGCTCACGACCGCATCAGCCACCCACACCAGCGAGGGTCCGTCCACGGGGCGCTCGGGGATGATCACGCCGGACGTCCCCCTGAACGAAGCCGCCTGTTCGGCGGTGCGGGGCAGCAGCACCACCTGGGCGTCGCTCTCGAGGAGCCGCGCCAGCACGTCGTCGAAGACGGCGTTCTCGATGCCGCGGTGGTACAGGCTCATCGTGGCCGGTGGGCGGAGCACGACGATGGGCCGCTCGCGATCGAGGCCCAGCTCCGAGTAGACGCCATCGTCGGGCGCGAAATCGGCCAGTGCGACCTGCTCCTTGAGCCCGTGGTAGGGCCGCCAGCGTGCCTCGGAGAGTCCGTAGCCGGCGATGGCGGAGAAGGGGATGACGTCGGGCGTCATGACCTTGCTGGCCAGGCGGAAGTTGATGCGGTGCATGCCGGCCGCACCCTCGTAGTCGTGCAGCACCGTGCTATGCAGCCGCAGCATGCGCGCGGCGATGGCAAGGTCGTTCGAACCATGGCTCACCGCCTGGGTGATGCCGCGTCCGCGCCCGAAGCGGACCAGCGCCATCGAGCGGCGCAGCAGGCCCAGCCCCTTGCCCGCGACAGAGGCTCCGCCGTGGCGTCCGATGACGACGTGGGCCATGCGGTAGCGCTCCAGCAGGCCGAGAGTCTGGGCGAAGTCGCGCGCGGTCACCACCGTCTCCACGCCGGCTTCGTCGAGCCGTCGCAGGATGGGTCGGAAGAAGAGCACGTGCGGAGAGTTGGTGAGGTCGATCCAGACCTTCCGCCGCCGCGCGCTCACGGGCGCCGCCTAGAGGACGTCGACGTTGGGCGGCACGGCGCCGGAGGGACCGCCGGGGAGGCGGTGGCGCACGGCATTGCGCAGGTCCACCACCAGGTCGGCATGCTCCACCACCAGCGCCAGGTCGATGGCCTGGTGGGCCGTGGCGATGACGACGCAGTCGGTGGCGGCCAGGGTCTCCGCGTCGAGCGTCACCGATGAGAGGCCCTCAGCAGCCAACGACGGGACGTGGGGGTCGTGGTACGTCACCTCGGCGCCGCCGTCGCGCAACAGCTCCAGCAGCTTGAGTGAAGGGCTCTCGCGCAGGTCTCCCACGTCAGCCTTGTAGGCCATGCCCAGCAGCAGCACGCCGGCACCGTGCACGGCCTTGCCGCGGCTGTTGAGCGAGCGCGCGATCCGCGAGACCGCGTAGTACGGCATGTTGACGTTGACGCGGCCGGCCAGCTCCACGAACTCGCTGTCGAGGTCGAAGGCGCGCGCCCGCCAGGCCAGGTAGAAGGGATCGATGGGGATGCAATGACCGCCGAGGCCGGGACCGGGCCAGAAAGGCATGAAGCCGAACGGCTTGGTGGCGGAGGCCTCGAGGGCCTCCCAGATGTCGATGCCCATGCGGTCGGCGAGGATGGCCAGCTCGTTGACCAACGCGATGTTCACCGCGCGGAAGGTGTTCTCGACGATCTTGGACATCTCCGCCGACTCCGGCGAGGAGACCATGTGGACCGTCTCGCAGATGGTGGCGTAGAGCGCCTGCGCCCGTTCCGAACAGGCCGGTGTCAGGCCGCCCACGACCTTGGGCGTCTCGCGGATGCCCCAGCGGGTGTTGCCGGGATCGACGCGCTCAGGACTGAAGGCGAGGAACGCATCCTTGCCGATGGCGCGGCCGGCAGCCTCGAACATGGGTGCCAGCAACTCGCGCGTGGTGCCCGGCCAGGTCGTGGACTCGAGCACCACGAGGGCACCCGGGGCGAGGTTGGCGATGGCCGTCTCGGTGGCGGACAGGACGTAGGAGAGGTCGGGCTCGCGGTACTCGCCCAGCGGCGTGGGCACGCAGATGAGCTGGGCGCCGCACTCGCGCAGCCGGGCCGCGTCGGTGGTCGCTTCGAGCGCCCCCGAACCGACCAGTCTGGCCAGCGTCCCGGAGGGCACGTCCTCGATATAGGAGTCGCCGGCGGCGATCGCGGCAACCTTCTCGCTCACGAGATCGAAGCCGATCACGTGCCGGCCGGCGTCGGCGAACGCGACCGCCAGGGGGAGGCCGACGTAGCCCAGTCCGATGATGCCGACCGTGGTGTCGGCGACCCCTTGCTCCTGTCACAGCCATCGGACTCTAGCATCGGGCGCACTTCCGACGCCGTGATGGCATGCTTGCGCCCATGCCCGGACTCATCCACGTCGTCGGCGCGCGGCCGAACTTCATCAAGGCGGCGCCCGTCATCGCCGCGCTCGCGGTACTTGGCGTGGAGCAGCAGCTCATCCACACTGGCCAGCACTACGACCGCGCCATGTCCCAGATCTTCTTCGAGGAACTGCGGCTGCCGCAGCCCGATATCAACCTTGGCGTCGGTTCCGGTTCGCACGCCGCCCAGACGGCCGCCCTGCTCCTGGCGCTGGAGGAAGCCTTCACCGCCGAGCAGCCCGATCGCGTCGTGGTCTACGGTGACGTCAACTCCACGCTGGCAGCGGCGCTGGTCTGCGCCAAGCTGCTCATCCCCGTGGCGCACGTGGAGGCGGGCCTGCGCTCGTTCGATACGACCATGCCCGAAGAGGTCAACCGCCGCGTCACCGACCTGCTGAGCGATCCCCTGCTCGTGACGGCCCCCGAAGGCGAGCAGAACCTCGCGGCGGAGGGCATCCGCGGCGACCGGGTCGTCTTCGTCGGCAATCCCATGATCGACACGCTGCTGGCGAACCTCGACCGCTTCGTGCCGGAGCTGGTCATGGACCGCCTGGGTATCTTGGCGCCGTACGGCGTGGCCACGCTGCACCGGCCGGCCAACGTCGATACCGCTGCGGCGGCTGCGGCGCTGGTCGGCTGCGCTCCGCGAGGCCACGGCACGCCTGCCGCTCGTGCTGCCGCTGCACCCGCGCGGCCGCAGCCGCCTCGTGGAGGCCGGCCTCGATGACGTGCCTGACCTGCTGGTCGTGGAGCCGTTGGGATACATCGACTTCATCTCGCTGGTGCGCGGCGCCGCAGTCGTCATCACCGACTCGGGTGGCATCCAGGAGGAGACGACGGTGCTTGACGTACCCTGCCTCACCATGCGGCCCAATACCGAGCGGCCCATCACCCTGACGGCCGGCACCAACAGGCTGGTCTCGCCTGAAACGTTGGGTCCTGCGCTGGATGCTGCCCTGGCGGGTGCGCAGGCGCGCCCCGGCGACGGCCCTCCCGGCTGGGATGGTCATGCCGGTGAGCGTATCGCGGGAGTGCTGGCCCGGCCGTGACCACGCCCTTGCGCGCCATGCTCATGCCCACCTACGCCTGGAACCCGTACCTGCGCATGCTCGCCGCCGAGCTCGACGCACATGACGTCGAGGCGTCGGTGGTGAGCCAGTGGCCGCGCCGTGCCCCCATCCTCGGGGCCTGGCGAGCTCAGGGTCGGCCGGACGTCGTCCACCTCCACTGGATCCACGACTTCCTCGGTGGCAGCCAGGGCACGCCCACCCGCCGCAATGTCCTCTGGTTCGACTGGCAGCTGCGGCTTCTCAAGTCGCGTGGCGTGCGCGTCGTCTGGACCGTGCACAACCTCAAGGGTCATGAAGCCGGGACGGACAAGAACGATGCCGATGCGCATCGCCGTCTCATCGAGCGCGCCGACGCCATCATCCTGCACTGCGAAGTGGCGCGCGAGGGGCTCATCGAGCGCTACGCGCCGAGCGCCGCGGCCCTCGAGCGACTGCACGTGCTGCCGCACGGCAACTACCTTCGCTACTACGACGTGGACACGGACGCCGTCGCCGCGCGCCGGTCCCTGGGCTTGCCGGCCGGGGGACGGGTCTTCGCCTTCGTGGGGGCCATCCGTGGCTACAAGAACGTGGGCGAGCTGCTGGACGCCTTCACCGGCCTGGCGCAGCTGGGCCCGGATGACCGGCTGCTCATCTGCGGCAAGCCGCTGCCCAAGAAGCTCGGGCGTGAGCTGCAGGAGCGTGCCGTTGCCGACCCGCGCATCGTGCTGCGGCTCGACCGCATCCCGGAGGAGGAGTTGTCCCGCACCCTGCGCGCGGCCGATGTGGCGGTCCTGCCCTTCCGCGACATCCTTACCTCCGGCAGCGCCATCCTGGCGATGAGCCATGGGCGGCCGGTCATCGCGCCGGCCATGGGTTGCCTGCCCGAGACGCTGCCCGCGGATGCCACGATCCTCTACGACCCCGATGCACGCCTTGCGCTGCGTGACGCGCTTCGCACTGCTTCCCGCGCTGACCTGGGAGCCATGGGCGAGCGGGCACGCGCCTGGGCGGAGACCATCGACTGGGGTCCGATTCGCGGCCGAGACGGCGAAGCTCTACCGCGGCGAGTAGCGCCCGCCAGATGGGACTCAGCTAGGACGCGCGAGTCACCGTCACAGTCTCGCTCTCGGGAGTGGCCGTGCTTCGCCCGTCCGGCCCCGCGTGTGCCATCGGCTCAGCTTCGACCAGGTCGCCGTCGACATCTCGCTCGTCCCCCGCATCAGTCGCTGCATCAGGCTCGGCGTCTTCCGATCCAGCTGCAGGCTCCCCAGTGTCCGTGGCCAGAGCCTCGGCTGCGTTCTTGGCAGCACGGCGCTCGGCCTTCTCGGCCTTGATGCCCGCGATGGCCTCTTTGTGTTCCGCCAGGACGCTGTCGAGGGTGCCCTCACGTACCGCCTTCTTGACATCGTCCATCTCGATGATGCCGTGCTTCACCAGTTGCTTGGCCTTGCGCTTCGACTTCTTGCGCTTCTCGGCGCCGTGCTCGTGCAGGTCGACGATCTCGAAGGGGTCGCCGTCGGCCACCACCTGGCCCCGGTCAAGCAGGATGGCTCGGGTGCAGAAGGCCGTGATCCAGCTCATGTCGTGGGTGACCATGACCACCGCCTTGGCCGAGCGCAGCACTTCGACGATGCGCTTCTTGGACTTCTTCTTGAACTTGTTGTCACCGGTGCCCAGGACCTCGTCCAGCAGCAGGATGTCGGGATCGACCGCCGTGGCGATGGAGAAGCCGACGCGCGCACGCATGCCGGACGAATAGGTCTTCATGGGCGCATTGATGAAGGCGCCGATATTGGCGAAGCGGATGATGCCCGGGGTGATCTCACGCATGAGCTCATGGTCGATACCCATGAGCGCGCCGGCGAGGGCGATGTTCTCGCGGCCGGTCAGCTCCATGTCGAAGCCGGCCTGCAGGCTCAGCAGCGTCGAGATGTGCCCATTGGCCTCGACCACGCCCTCCGAGGGCTGCAGGATGCCGGCCAGCGCCAGCAGGATGGTCGACTTGCCCGAGCCGTTGGGGCCGATGATCCCGACAGCCTCGCCTCGCCTGACCTCCAGGTCGACACCTCGGAGGGCCCAGAAGTGGCCCTTTGCGCGCCGGTCCTTGTTCAGCAAGTTGGCGAACGTCGTGTGCAGCTTGTTCTTGCGGGTGAGATTGAGGTTGTAGCGGATGCCCAGGTTGGTTGCACGGAGCGCCACGTCACCGGTCGGCACTGGCACATGCAGGCCGAACTCCCCGGCATCGGGGGCCTCGTTCTCGGCCTCCTCGATGGCCGCCAGGCTCCTCGCATCGGGGTCGACCTCGAAGCGCGGGTCCACCACCTTCTCCACGTCGTCGGAGGGGATCGATCGTCTTCGTTTCGGTCATCACAGGACCTTGGCGAAGGCCGGCTCGAGCCTCTGGAAGATGAGGATTCCGATGATGCTGAGGACGACGCCCAGGGCGAAGATGACGGCCAGGACCTGGAAGTCGGGCAGGGTGGCTGACGTCCACGTCAGCTGCCCTGCGTCGTTCGTGGTCAGGTTGCCATAGAGAACCTTGCGGAACGATTCCATCAGCACCGATGTCGGGTTGAGCGAGATGAGGCCGAAGAGGAGGCCGTCCGGCAGGCCGAAGGCTCGTTCGATGCTGGCCATGCCGGTCTGCAGTCGCTGACCGCGTCCGGCCACTTCCATGAACGACCACAGGATGGGTGAGATCCAGAAGAGCAGGCGCATGAAGTGGCCGATGATGATGCCGACGTCGCGGTAGAAGACCGTGATGGCCGAGACGATGAAGGTGAAGCCAAGCACGAAGACGTACTGCACTACCGACAGCAATGGGATCCACACGACCTGCCAGGTGACGTGGTCGTGGTAGAAGAAGAACCACACGGACAGCAGCACGCCCATACCAAAGAGGTAGCCCACGATCTGGCTGATGCCCATGCTGACGGGCAGGATGATCTTGGGGAACAGCACCTGCTTGATGAGCCCCTCGTTGCCGATGACGGCCTTGGTGGAGGCGCCGATGGTGGCGGTGAACCACTTGAAGGGCACCATCGCACTCAGCAGGAAGAGCGGGAAGTCGGGC
>CAVRTH010000018.1:0-72672 GCA_963724095.1 uncultured Chloroflexia bacterium | reverse complement strand
GCCAGGCCGAGCCGGGACCCAGCGACGTGATGGTTCTACGCCTCCCTGAGCGGGCCAGTCGGATCGAAGTCCCGGTCCTGTGGTCTTGAGG
Organism: uncultured Chloroflexia bacterium; assembly: GCA_963724095.1. Classification (GTDB taxonomy): domain Bacteria; phylum Chloroflexota; class Limnocylindria; order Limnocylindrales; family CSP1-4; genus JAFMJV01. The sequence goes on along the minus strand of CAVRTH010000018.1, from coordinate 72,581 downwards.
GTACCGGCTGCCAGGAGACCGGGTAGAGATTGGCCCGGGCGATACGGGCGTATCAGGGCGTCGACGTTTCGGGCTCCAGGGACTCTGCCAGGTAGCGGGTGGTCTGCCAGAACGCCGCCGATCTCGTCTTCGGGAATGCCTCGAGCCAGTCCATCTGCTCCGCGCCGTCGCGGTATCCCTGGGTGGCCGCCTCCATGACCGCCGTCCGCTTCGGCTTGGTGGCAAGGTCCGCGGCCTGGTACGTGTCGAGCCAGCCGTCGGTCGCCTGCCCCACGATGACGGTGCCGCGATAGGCGGAACCGACTTGCGGGAAGAAGGGCGTCATCGGCCGGTCCCCGATCCGTTCTGCGGCAACCCCGACGGCCGCCAGTAATCGCTCATAGGCAGTACGGACCTACGCGCTGGTGCCGAGTCGATCAGCCACCCGCGAGCCCATCTCTTCTCCCTGGTACATGTGCGCCTCATGCCAGGTCGCGACCATGGCAGGTGGCCGCGTCGTTCGAGCGACCCGCATCGATGCCGGCGGCTGCCCGACTCGTCGTGCGGCACTACCCTTGCCCGATAAATCACGACGCCGAGCTCGACGCCATCATCGAGAGGGTCGAGGCCGCCGGCCTCGTGGAGAGGAGGGCGAGATGAGCGACGGACAGGTGGCACCTGAGACGAGAGGTGTCGCGGTGAAGGTACTGGCGGCGGTCGACCTTGCCCGCGAGATCGAGGGCATGGCAGGGCGCCGACTTCGGATGCGTATGGTGACCATCGAGCCTGGAGGCGTCTTCGGTCCGATCCACGACCATCGAGGCAGACCAGGCACCGTCTACATCCTGCAGGGGACGATCACCGACCATCGGAACGGGATCGCCACGGACTATGGGCCGGGAGTGGGCTGGCCCGAGGATCGGGATACGACCCACTGGCTCGAGAACAGGGGAACGATCCCGGCGGTGGAGATCTCGGTCGATATCGTCGGGCAAGAGTGAATTGAGGCATCGCTGCCGATGGTGTCCCGATGACCCCTTCCTCGGCCCGCTCACAGCCCGTGGGCCACGCTTCGGCCCGCTATCGAGCTGGCCTGCGACGTCAGGGGCTTGCGACTCGTCCGGGGTCGGACGCTGGTGCCGGACGAGTCAGGGATAGACAGGCCGGCGTCGACCAAGCCGTAGCATCGTGGACGGCATGGAGGGTGGCCAGGTCAAGGTATCCCGACAGTGTCTTTGACGTGGAACGTGCGGCGCGGTCCCCCGGCTCCGATGTCGTACGGATGTGGGTACCCCGGGGGGCGTGTTACGCGCGCCGGGCGGTTCTCCGACCGTTCTACGTCGTACCCGCGATGGGCCCGAGGCCGGCCTTGATACCGAGCCCGATGATCGGGTCAGCCTCTTCGACGTACCTCGGTGTGTTCCCCACCGGGTAGACGGGCACACCGGCACCGGTGGGCAGGTCGAGCGGCCCGCTCCACGGCGAGCTGGCCATGACCAGCGCGAACGTGGTCGGCTCGATCGGCGAGCAGAGGGCGTGGTCAGGACCCCAGCGGGCCGCGGATAGCTCGATCGCCGTGCCACTCGATCGGCGGGTCGGTCCGGACCAGCCAGTACGTCTCCGGCCATCGGGCACCCTCTCGCGCCGCGAACCAGGCCGTCGGTCCGTCGAGGACCCGACAACGCAGCGGTGAGGCGCAGTGCCACCATCCGTCGCCTGCGTCCTCGAGCAGGAACTCGCTGATCACGATGTCTTCCTACGCCTGACCGAGCGGATGCGCGCCATCGATCAGCCCACTGGCCAGTCGAGGTGGAGCAGGTAGAAGTCCACGACCACCTGCGTCGGGGCACCGGTGGCATCGCGCCCGATCCAGACGGGATAGCCACCGTCGCCGATGCCGCTCGAGACTATGGCCAGGTCGAGCTCGGGCGTCAGGGCATAGGTCGTCCCCAGCCAGTCGTGCGCGATGACCGACTCGAAGATGACCTCGTTCTCATCCATCCAGGCGTCTTGGTCCTGGTCGAACGCATCCCGCATCAGGTCCCGGCCCTCGACCGAGACGAAGGTCGTGGTGCCGCCATCGACGGCGATGACCCCGGCATCCTCCCAGCGCACGGTCGGGGCGTCCGAGAGCTCGAGCGTGGCGTACGAGACGCTGTCGAACGGCTGCTCCTGGTACCGGGCCAGGGTGGCGTACACGGGATAGCGCCCGGGCGCGACCGCGAGGTCCAGTGGCTCCTGCTCGAAGAGGTACTCGCCCACGACGACCCGGCCCGAGGGCAGCGTGATGTCCCCGAGCAGCAGGTCATCCGAGAGCGAGTACCCGTCCGGCTCGGGGATCAGGGCGATACCCGGGGGCGGCGTCCCGGGGCGCCGTTCGAACGTTCGCGTCCGATCGGCCTCGCGGGGCAGGGTCAGGCGCGGGTCCGACCCATCCGGGCGTGCCACGACCCGGGCTGCTCGCTCGTAGGCCGTGTTGAGCAGGCGCAGCCGCAGATCGGCGTAGTCGGGGCCGGCGTCGGGGATCGCGGGCCGGAGCTCAGCCAGCGCCCAGCCGTCGGCAGGCTGGGCCTCGATCCAGGCGCGCAGCTGCTCGTCGGCCAGCAGGCGGTCGAAGAGCTCACCCTTGCTGGGGCCGGTCAGCGGGCGCGTGGGCTTGCGGCTGATGACCTCCGCCGCGGGCAGCTCGGCCCGGACGACCCGGCCGACGCGGCCAGCGTCCTCCATGGTCTGGGGCAGGATGTCCAGGTACTCCATCGTCTCGGGGTCACGGGCCTCGACGGCCTCGAGCCCGATGCGCATGTCATCCGAGCCCACCTCTGCCAGGGCGAAGGCAGAGGCCAGCGGCAGGACCCGGCGTTCGTCGATCTCGTCGCCTGGCGCGAGGGTCGTCGGCCGGTATGGCTTCTGGCACTCGGGCGCGCCGGACGATGGGTCGGCCACGCGGGCGTCCCAGAACGGGTCCGGGAACTGGTCGGAACGCTGGTCCTCGAGGACGAGGTCCTTGACCGCCTGCACCGAGCCGTCCCACGCCTGGCCCTCGGGCCGGGACACCGTGCGCTCGAGCTCGGCGTCGATGACGTGGCCGCACTGGTCGGGGACCAGGTAGACGGTCTCGTCGCGTCCGTTGTGGACGACGGCCTCCACGACGATCGAGTCGCTGCTGGCGCTGACATCGGCGCTCAGGGTCAGACCGCCGTGGTCGCCCGAGATGCGGATCGTGGCCGTGGCGGCGGGGGCACAGGCGGCCAGCGCGGTCGTGGCCGTGACGAGGCCGACCACACCGAGCACGGTGTGCCTGACCTGTCCCCTATCCATGGCCAGACCGCTAGCGCGCGGCTTTGGGTCTGGCAGCAGGACCTGTCGGCACGCCGGGGACACCGAACGTCACCCTGCCGAACGTGACCGCGCCCACGCGATACTGGCTCCATCGCAGGGGACATGATGTCCATGCGCACACACGAGAGGTGAAGGTGGATTCGAAGGCGGTCGATCGGGAGCTCCGCGGGCAGCTCTGGCCCGCCCTGAAGGGCGCCGGGTTCACCCGGCGGACCGGGCGCACGGCCTGGCGCGACCGCGACGGTGCCATCCAGTGCGTGAACGTCCAGTCGTTCAATGCGTACCTCGCCGACAGGGTCGGCGCGACCACGTACTCCTTCAAGCTCAACACCGGCGTCTTCTTCGAGGCCATCGCCACGCGGTCGACGGAGGGCCGGTCCATTCGCGACCGCAGCCGCCCGAAGGAGTCGCAGTGCCACGTCAGACGCTTCGTCATGAAGGGCATCGAGCAGGATGAGGGGACCGCCGGCGCAGACGCCGATGGTTTGCGCTCTCGCCCCGACGTCTGGCTGGTGCTGCCCGATGGCTCGAACATCCGCGAGGCCGTCGCGGATGCGACCGGACGCGTGCTCAGCGACGGCCTGCCCTGGCTCGAACGGCTCTCGGACCCGCGCGAGGCCATCCGCTGCTTCGAGGAGGAGCCCAATATCTATCCGAGGCTGGGCCTGCTCGCCGAGTACTACGGCGGCGCACCCGGATCCCCCGCCCGCCGGCGCTCGATCGCGGCCCTGGCCGCCGGGCTGCAGGACTGGCCCCTCCTCGAGCGCGCACTCACCGAGATGGAGAAACTGGCCTACTGGAAGGATCTACCCGGCCGACCTCGACGCCCTTCGTGCCGAGGAGCCGCGCTGATGGGTCGGGTCGTCCCGTCGTGCCCGGTCCCCCACGGCGGCCTCGGGCCGGGAGGTCAACAGGAAGTTCACGGTCATGCCGACCAAGCACCCCGCTCCGGTTCCCGACGACCGGGTGAACGCGGACGGCGTCCATTGATGTCAGCTCCGCTGCTGCTGCGCCGCCCGACGCACCGCCATCGGTCCCAGGACCAGGCCATCGAGGCGGTGGGTGGCCTTTGGCGAGTCATGCGTCCGTTCGAGACGAGCGAACTGGCAGCCGCTGTCGTGGCCGACAACGTGCGGGCCTTGAGGGTCGGCGCCAACGACTGCGCCTTCCTCTCCTCGATGGCCGACCTCGAGTTCCTCTCGATCTGGGGCACGCCCGATGTCACGGCCTTCCCCCGCATGGAGCGCCTGCGGGGCTTGACCTTCGACTCAGGCTGGGTGGGAAGGCTCGACTTCGCGCTCGTGCCTGCCCTGGAATGGCTGTTCATCGGTGGTGGCGACCGGCGCCGCAATGGCGGGCTCGAGACATTATTCGCGGGTCACCCGCGGCTGCGCTGGATCCATCTCGCCGGCTACCAGGGCGATGACCTCCGACCGCTCACGCGCCTACCGGCTCTGGAGCGCGTCGAGATCGCGGCAGGGCGACGTCTCGTGAGCCTCGTTGGTGCGAGCGATCTGGCGCCGTCGATGGCCGAGCTCTCGCTCGCCACCTGTCCGAGGATCGACTCGGTCGACGGCATCGAGGCGCTCTCCGCGCTTCGGTTCCTGCGCCTCGAGGTATGCAACAGAGTCCGCGACATCTCGCCCCGCGGCGAAGCCTCGCCCGGGCTCGTCTATCTTGACGCCGCGCTGCCCAAGGGCATCGAGAGCCTGACACCCGTTCGCCCGGCACCCATGGCTCGAGTACCTGCTGGTGAGTCGCCTCCTCGACGGCGACTTCTCGCCGCTCCAGACGATGCCTCGGCTGCGGGTGGTCATGGTCCCGCTCCAGTTCACGGTCCCACCCGGGCCATACCGCGACCTGCGCGACTACGACGAGGACGACCCGGTGCGAGTGCGGGCCGTGCATCTGGCCGTGGGATAGACGGCCGAAGGATGACGTCATGCGGCCGGCGTGAATCCATCCGCGAGACCTGTCACGACCTGCGCTCGATGGATCGAGCCCGAGGCCATAGGCCTCGCCGCTGGTCCGGGTTGGAGTTCACCGCCGTCGCTGACTCAACCCCTTGCGGGCGTTGCAGCTCGCGCAGAGGACGCCCGTCTGTGCGGGCAACGGCTCGCCACCGAGGCCGACCCGGACGGGATGGTCCACGAGCGGCGATGTCGTCCGCACCTGGGTGGAGTGTCCTGTCCACCTCGGCCGACCCGACGGGACGATGCTCCTCCGCGGGAGGCATCATCAGGGGACCGGTCTGGCATGACCAGCGCGGCAGCTGTGAGGGGTGGCAATGCGCCGAGCGTTCCTGGTCATCGTGTTGCTGGGGACGGTCGTGGCCTGCTCGACCGACCCCTATCCGCTCCCGGCCGACCCCCCTCATGCCGGTCAGACGAGCCCGACGGCGGTCGGCGACCCTGTCCATGCCGTGGTGCTCTACCTCACGGCTCACCCGACCGACCGGATCGAGCTGCTCGGCGCCGAGGCGATCGGTTCGCTCGATGGCGCGTCGGTGACGTTCCGGCTGTCGCGTCCCGTCCTCGAGGCGAACGGCGATTACGTCATCGGAGCGCAGCTCGAGGACCTCGAAGGCGCGGTGTTCACGGGGGGCGCAGAGACCTCCGGACCGGGCGATACCGTCGGCATCGTGGCGGAACTCACGGCGGGTCGGCCCGGGCGCTTCGAGCTCAGCGACGTCCGGCTTCGTTACCGGATCGATGACGGCAGCGAGCGGACCGGCGAGGGCATCGACGTCGTCTGGACGGTGTGTGCCGACGATCCTGCGCCGACCGCCTGTCCCGAGGAGTGACCGTCAAGGTCGGCCCCGCCGTCGCTGGACGGCCGCCCGCAACTCCGCTCGGCTCACCGCCGCCGCTGACTCAGCCCCTTGCGCGCACTGCAGCTCGCGCAGAGGACACCCGGCCGAGCGGGCAGCGGCTCACCGCCGAGGACGAGCGGCACCGGATGGTCGGCTGCGAGCTCGCCGGGACGCACCGGGTGCGGCTCGCGGTGCCGGCCCGGACAGCTCCAGCCGTGGACCGCGACATGAGCCAGGACCGTTCGCGCCGCCAGCCGTCGCCATGCAGACGTCCGTCGGATCGGATGGTCGGGCGTGCGCCGGAAGCGGTTGGCGAACCCTGCGCGGCCGCAGCGTTCGCAGCGACGCGATGTGGTGGCGCCAGGAGCGCTCGGCCCGCAGCCAGGCGGTGGCGCGACCGTCGGTCGGACTCGGGATTCCTGAACGAAGAGCCACCTCTCTACGCGCCCACGACGGGTCAGGTGCTCCTGGGAGAGACCCAAGCGCGCAGCGGGTCTGCCAGATGCCTCGTGGCAGTGCTTGGCCCAGACTGGCCTGTGACGTGAGCGTCATGATGGTTCGCGTCGTGTCCGTTCACCTCGCGCCGGTGATGAGACGCTCCCGGTCGAAGAGGCGCGAGACGCAGCGCCAGCCCGCCCCGTCGAGGAACAGCAGCAGGCCCGCGGCGGCGACTCCCAGGGCGAGTGTGGCCGGGATGACATTGAGGGCGATCAGCACGACCACGATCACGGGCGGAAGGCTTGCCAGCATGCCCAACTGCTGAGCGACTCGCACGTCGCTCGATCGAGTCGACACACCGATGCCGACCCAGATCGACCAGATCGCGAGGAGCGGCGTGAACAGCGCTTGTGCGACGAGGTCGGGGACCTGGATCAGCGCTGCTGCGACGCCCGGCTGGGCAAGGAGCTCCACCAAGACGAGGTAGAGCACGTAGACCGCGTACGCGATCACGAGGGAGGGGATGAGGGCGGCGAGGGCCTTGCCCAGCAGAAACTCCTCGCGCCGGATCGGGGTCGTCGAGCATCGGTTCCAGCGTCCCCTGCTGCCGTTCTCCGGCCACGGCGTAGGCGGCGACGATCACGGGGACGAGCGCCGGGATCCCGAGCATGTAGAGCAGGACGTGCTCATCGGCAAGCGCACCCGAGGCCCCGCTGCCCAACCGCGCGACCACCACGAGTGGCTGGATCGATGAACACGAGCGGCAGGATGGCCATGCCGGCGACGACCGACCGGTTCCGCCGGTACTCGGCGAGCTCCTTGCGGACGATCCCCTTGACGCGCCGCCAACTCACGGCTCATCGCTTCGGCACCTCCGGGTCGGCGTCGATGAGCTCGAGGTACACGTCCTCGAGCGAGTGCCGCGCCTCGTCGATCGACAGCACGTCGGCCCCAGCCTCGACCAGGGCCCGGGTCACGGCCGGCGCGGCCACCGTCGGATCGGACACCGAGACGGTGTAGCCGCCACCATCGCGCTGGTGCCAACCCGTGACCCCGGGCAGACGCGCGAAGACGCGGTCCGGCTCGGGCAGGGGGGCGACGGTCCGAACGCTGAGCGCGGCGCTGAACAGCCGCTCGCGCAGATCGTCGGGCCGGCCGATCGTCCGCAGCGTCGTGTTGAGGATCGCGACGCGGTCGCAGAGGCGCTCCGCCTCCTCCAGCCGATGGGTGGTGAGGAAGATCGTCACCCGCCGCTCCCGGAGGCCTTCGATCAGATCGCGCACCTCGCGTGCCGCGACCGGGTCGAGCCCGGCCGTCGGCTCGTCGAGGAAGAGCACCTCGGGATCGCTGAGCAGCGCCCTCGCCAGGGCTACCCGCTGGCGCAGGCCCTTCGAGAGCGTGCCGCACGCATCGCCGGCTCGGTCGCCCAGGTCGACGGCCGCGAGCGCGCTGTCGATGCGATCGCGCGGGTCTGGGACCTCGTACAGCTCGGCGAAGCACTCGAGGTTCTCTTGGACGCTCAGGGCAGGTAGAGGCCGGGCGACTCGGGCATGACCGCGATCCGACGGCGGATCTCGATCCCCGTATCGGGCGTCAAGGGAAGTCCGGCGACCGTCGCCGACCCCGCCGATGGCGCGATCAGCGTGCTGAGCGTGCGCACGATGGTCGTCTTGCCGGCGCCGTTGGGGCCGAGGAACCCGAAGACCTCGCCCCGGCCGACCTCGAAGGACACGTCATCGAAGGCGACGCGATCGCCGAACCGCTTCGAGAGATGGCGGACAGCCAGCGCGGGCTCGGGCCGAGGTACCTGGGATGGTGTCGGCTCGGTCGTCATGCGCGAGCGACGTCGGTGTGTGGACGCTCGCCGACGGATCGACGCCTGGCGTAGTCCGACAGGCCGCGCTCGGCGAAGACCACCGGCGTCACACGCTGCACGAAGCAGAGGCAGGTACGCCGCGCCATGCCAGACAGCATAAGCCGATGGACTGTCAATTCGTGCGGTCGCGCACGTCGTGGGCCAGCCGCAGGACCCGGTATGGCTCCCGCAGCCACGACAGGCACAGACCCGTGTACGTCCCATCCACGGCTCAGACCTTCACGACGGTCGCGGTCATGCCGTCGGGCAGGCGCACCGCCTGGCCCTCGGCTAGCGCTGGGCTCGTCGTCGGCGTGACCTGCCGACGGGCGACCCAGGCGGTGACCGCCTCGATGAAGGCGACCATGAGGGCGACGTGCTCGTCGCTCCAGGCACCCGACCCCGAGCCCATCACCTGAGGCACCATCGGATCGATGGAGAAGACCCGCCACGACCTCCAGGCGCTCAGCGACTGGCTGTCTGACAAGGCGAGTACGCGGAATGACCCGGACCGACCCGACCTCGTACCAGCGACTCCTCGCCCGCCGCACGAGTGATGTCGACGACGGCCACGTCGAGGCCTGGATGCGCCTCGAATACCCGACGCTCGATGGGCTCTCCCGCGCCGACTTCGAGCGCGAGATCGACATCGCCGTGCTGGCCATCACCACCGCGGGAGCCACCGAGTCCGAGGCGCTGGCCGCCTCGTTCGGACTGTAGGGAAGGAGCAACGAACGATGAACAACGACATGATCCGCACCCACGGGTACGACCCACGCGGACCCGGCGCCGACCGCCGCCACGGCGACATGGCTGAGGCGGTGCGAGATCTGCGGCCCGCGTCCGACCGCCTGTTCGCCGAGGGCGAGCACGCACCAGCAGAGGTCCCCGACCTCGTCGGCTACCTCAACCAACGCCAGGAAGGGGACCGACCATGACCACCAGGAATTCCACCACCGAGCTCCGCCGCTGCACGGGCAGCGCCCGTGCAGGCATCGAGCCGCACGAGGCACCGACGGCTGACGCCGCGTAAGGCGAGCGGTCGCTACTCGTTCGGGCCCCGGGGCTGAGTCCGGGGCCCGCGCCTTGTCTCGTCCTTCGCGCGTCGAGCTGGCGCGGTTGCCCTTCTCGACGAGGTACGCATCCAGGGTTGGTCCCAGTTCGAGGACGTGGGCGGGGGCGTTGGGAGGGGAGCGGTCACGGCGAGGAGCTCGACGTGGATGTCTCTCGCCATCACTCACTCAGGTCGGGGCAGGATTCTCCACGATCGGGCTAGCGTGATCGAGCGACCCTGCCCGACGGATCAGGGCGCACGAGACCCGCGAAGCAGACACGCGCGCCTCACTCGGCGCACAGCGGAATCTCGGTCAGCGTCAGGTCGGCGGGCCCGCCGCCTGACACGTCCCCGATCCCCTTTGCGTGGAAGGTCAGGCCGCCGACGAAGTGCAAGGTCCCCGAGGAGTTGTCCTTGGCGAGGTGGACCGTGTAGGCGCCCGAGGCATCGACACTGATGGACACGCCGTGGACCCGGCCCTTGTAGTCCCACTTGCCCTTCGACGCACTGCTCGGGCGGAACGTGAACGTGCCGATGAGATCGCCCTGTGACTTCACCGTGAACTTCTTCTCCAGCGAGCAGGCCTTGCCCGACAACGAGGTGCCGCCCGGTGTCGATGCGAAGGACCCCGTGATCGAGTAGCTGTGACCGCAGGGCACGACCCGCTGCTCCGCCTGCCGGAGGTAGTCGTTCATCAGGTCCTGGAGTGTGCCCTTGACGTAATCGTTCGCCGGCCCGGTGACGAAGCCCAGCCACGGAGCGGTCTTGATGAGCGAGGACCCGGTATCGGTCAGCAGTGAGCTGAACAGGACCATGGCGTTGTCCCGGATGTCGTTCTCGATGCGGGTCAGGTCATCGAGGACGCTCTGCTGCTCCTGCGGGTTGTCGCCATACGCCTTCTTGGTCAGCGGGTTCGTCGGGTTCTCCGCACACTTCCGCAGGGCCTTGAGCTTCTCCAGCGCGGTGGTGACGCTGTCGTTCAATTCGACGGCCTCCCACACCTTCTTGCCCGCCTTGAACGCCCCGAAGGAGGCAGCCGACTTGGTGAAGCCCTTGTCCTTCGCATGCTCGACCCACTTGTCGATGTAGGCGTCCTTGGTCTGGGAGATGAGCCCGTCCACGACCACGTCGATCGCGCCCGGCGAGTCGGCGGTGAGGATCGCGTGCACAGGCGGTAGCGGTGTGAGGCCTAGGAGTCGCACCGTCCCGGCCGTCGGCGCGGAGGCGGTCAGGGTCGCGTTCGGTAGACCATCGAGCAGCTGCGAGCGCAGGTCCAGGGGCAGGCCCGAAGGGTCGATCGCGTAGCGCAAGGTGTACCGGTACTCGTCACCCACCGCCTCGCCGTTGAACACCGGCGGGTCAGTGGGGCTGATGCCGCCTCCCTGCGTGAGTCGATAGGTCACATCACCCGTCGCGCCATTCGGGAAGGCGTGGTGCACCTCGTAGGTGTGCCCGTCGACCACTTCGACGGTCGAGAGCGTCTGGGCCATGAAGTCCGCGGTCGCCGCGTCCAGTCCGAGCGCCACGATCCCGTCGGTGTACCCGGGGTCAGCCGGGACGGGCGTCATCGCGCTGGCGATCGGACCGGCCGTGATCGCCGAAGCGACCGGAGATGGCGAGGGCCCGACTTGGCCATCAGGGCCAGTCTGGCCGGCCGGCTCGGCCGCACTCGTGGACGAGGTCAGGAGCAGGACGCTGAGGGCCGCGACCCCGGCGGCGTGTCCGGCCTTGCCGAGCGGGCCGAAGCGGTTGCTCATGCTTCCCTCCATGTGGCAGTCGACACCAGGAAGCCCGATGCCCGCTCGCCACTGTGAGTCCCCGTTCGCCACTATACGGTCCTTCCACGCTCTTGGGAACGATGCATGGGTCCAGATCAACCACGACGCTGCACTTCCACCTCGGGCGCTGAGGCGGCGATCAAGGACGCCTCGATGGCTGACAGCCCGATCGTCGGAGTCTGGGTGATCCATCCATTCCTGAGCGATGAGACCCAGGTGTCCCTCATCGCGTTCGAGCCGATAGGCGAGCCCCTGGGACCGATGCCCGACTACTCGCAGATGGCGCCGCCGTCCCCGGAGGCGTCTCCGGCCCCGTGGCCAGCCGTCCTTTATGGAGGCCCGTCCCCCGAGGGGCGGGCTTCTTCTCGGGCAGTCGACGCTGGCTACGGCGACCTCTCGCCGCTCAACAGGCCCGGCGCGGCCATGGCGGCGTGGGGTGACCAGCGCCCGCAGCTGCGCCGTGCCCATCCGCGTCACGGCCTCGAGGTCATCTATCGCCACCACCGTCCCATCGGGCGACCGGGTTTCCGCATCGATACGGCGTGATCAGGCGAAACTCGGCCGTCCGTGCAACACGCTACGGGGCCACGGGCGCCGATGTCGTACAGATGTGGGGTACCGGTGGTCCAGCGCCTGGCGCAACGCCTAGCTCAGCGCCGCCGCTGGTGGGCTGATCGCATCAGCCTCGCCTATTCGGGTGCTTCGACCTCTTCGTCCGGGTTCGGGTCGCTGGCTTCAGCGGCCGCCATGGCCTGCTGATCCTCGGCCGTCACCGGCTGGGCCTGGATACCCGCCTGCGCCATGGCCGCATCCAACTCCTGCGGCTCCATGTCTTCGGGCGCCTTCCCGGTGGTCTGCTGGATCTTCTGCGCATCCTGCTGCGACATCTTGCGCATGGCCGAGGTCGAACCCACGATCAGCATGCCGCCGATGACCAGGCGTCGACGCCTCCGGCGTCGGACCATCCGTCTCATGGCTCGTCGTCGTCTCATCATCTCGGACCGCCTTCCTTGGTTCGGTACATCAGGGGACGCGGTCCATGATGCGCCCATCGTGGCTTCGGCGTCAGGCGCGAGACCCTGGCTCCGGCGAGGTCGCACACGCTTGGCCTCGCCCTACCGCCGCCGCTGACTTAACCCCTTCCGCGCGTTGCAGCTCGCGCACAGCACGCCCGGCGGAGCCGGCAGTGGCTCGCCACCCAGGAAGAGCGGCACTGGATGGTCGGCGGCGAGCTCGCCGGGTCGCACCGGGTGCGGCGCATGATGCCAGCCCGGGCAGCTCCAGCCATGGCGTGCCACGTGGGCCTCGACCGTTCGCTTCGCCAGCCGGCGCCAGTCCGATGTCCGACGCACCGAGTGGTCGGGTGTGCGGCTGAAGCGGTTCGCGAAGCCCGGTCGACCGCAGCGGTGGCAGCGGCGTTCGTTCGTCGTAGGCCAGCCGCAGGACCCGGTACGAGTCTCGCAGCCCCGACAGGCGCAGACGCGCGAGTGTGCCATCCGCTGATGTCACGCCTGGACGACCGTCGCCGCGTTACCGTCGGACAAGCGCACGGGCTGACCCTCCGCGAGCGAAGGGTTGGTCATCGGCGTGACATGTCGACGGGCGACCCAGGCCCTGACAGCTTCGATGAAGGCGACCATCAGAGCGACCTGCTCGCCCCTCCAGCCGAGCCCGAAGCCGACCAGCATCGTGATCGCCGCACCGAAGAGCCCGACGGTGGGGACCGGCTCCTCGCGGATGCGAGGAGGGCAGCGTGAGCATCCTCGAGGACGTCCTGGCCTGGCTCCAGGGTGGGTTGCAGGGGCTCGGCGAGGCCGTCGCGCTGCCACCTCGTGGACATCCTGCGCAATAAGGGTCACGTGGTGGCCATGACCGGCGACGGGGTGAACGACGCGCCGGCCCTGAAGAAGGACGGTGGGCACCATTCCAGCGGTGCGGCTGGAACCAGAGCATGAGCCATCGGTCGCCCTCGGCTCGGATCCAGCTCGCCATCCTGGTCCTCGCGCCACGCCTGAAGCCGAGCCGGGCCAGCGGGCCGTCCAGCGATCTGCGAGCAGCGGCGTGGAGTTCGGCCGCTTTCAGGGCCACCGGTCGCTCCAGGCTACCGGGCACGGAGGCACCTCTGCCTTGGGCGTGGCCGACGAACGATCGAGCGTCCAGCCACCGCGTGTGCTTGGTCTTGGCTGCTCAGGCATCGGAGTCCTCGGCTGCCAGTGACCGCATCGCGTCGGCAAGCTCGACGATCGCGTGGTCGGGATCGGTGGCCGTGTCCACGGGCGCAACGAGTGCATCGAGATACGGGGCGATCGCGTCGGACGACCTAACGTCCCCGCCACCCAACTCGCCACGACCGAGCAGATACGCCGCCTGTGCCGCGTTCAAGCACCCCGTCCTCCGGTAGAGCCCCGAGAGGTGCTGGCGGCCGCGATCGAGCCAGCGGCGATGGAGGCGCGGAGGACCTCGAGCTGGCGGCGTGCCGGGCGCTGCTTCGCCATCATCCGGCCTTCCGCACGTCGACCGACCACACCTTCGCCGGCGCGGTCACGTTCTCGAGCACCAACCGCGGCCGGGACCGAAGGTGGGCCACGCTGGCGCTACCCCTCTCACCCCGACCATCTCAACTCTCCTTTGGCTTGCGTCGCCGTGCATTCCCCCTCAGGGGGCGATCGTCGGGCGATAGGGTTGGACGAGCGGGATGTCGGCGAGTTCGAGGTCGCGGACGGCCATCTCCAGCTCGCTTCGGATCTCCATGGGAACGTCGCCGGCGGTGCCGTCCTCGAACCAGACGAGCGACCGCAGGAAGACCGGCGCCGGGAAGTCGATCTGCCGGGCGAAGATCGTCGTTGCGTACCCGATCACATCCGTCAGGCGGTGGCCCGCGCGCAGCAGCATGGCGATGTCCACGTAGTCCTTCCACTCCGACCGGTCGAGGATGGCTTTGGCCTTGGTCCCAGCAAGGTCGTAGACCGAGGCGACCACCAGCCCGTTCCCGGCGACGAGCGAAGGTTCAGCGACCGCCTGTAGGTCCAGGCTGCCGTAGAACGCCAGCTGGACGCCGCCCGGTTCGATGACCGCGAGATCGTTGTCGCGCATCTCGACCACCTCTAGGCGGCCGAGCCAGCGCAGCCCGTCGAGAAGCTCGCGTGCCGAGAACGAGTCGTGCGCGAAGAAGTCGAAGTCGACGGACTGGCGGTGGGGCAGACGGAGAGCGAGCGCCGTTCCGCCATAGAGCACGAAGGACTCCGGGATGTCGCCCATCTTCGGCCACAGGTTCGCCTGTGCGTCGGGCAGGATCGACAGGTCCGGGCGAGATCCGGGAGACCGGCGAACCGGGTCAGCCGCGACCGAGTGCTCATCGGCCGATTCGCCGCGCCGGAGGCGCAGCATCGGCCGGGAGGTCGAGCACAAGTCGCCAGTAATTGCGGGCTCGTGCGTCAAGAACGGACGCGGGTGCGTCTCGGGCTGCCGCTCGCATCGCTGCCCTCCCGTATCGGGCTTCGATGTCAAGGATGTCAGCCGTGGAACCGCGTGCCAGAACGCGAGCGATGAAGGTGCCGGGGCGTGACAGTGTCCGTTCCGGCGCATCCCACCACGCGACCTTGCGTGCGATGGCCGCCAACCGGTCCGCCTCTGGCTTCGCCGGGCGCCGCCGACGGACGTACTCACGCACCTCCGACGCACGCCAGACGCGACCGGACGACAGGGCCTCGACAGGCGTCGGGAAGTCCGGTCGCGAGGCCCAGTCGCGCACGAAGTTGGGGGGCAGGACACCGGCGATGGAGGCGGCCTCGCGGGTGCCGACCAGATCGCCCTGTGCGTGGAACACATCCCCCGTGTCGCGGACCAGCATCTGTGTTCCGCCCTCCGGGGACCGCACCTCCCACCCGATCCCCGGCAGTCGACACATCGTTCGCTGTCTCATAGGGCAATGATAACGTGGTTATCAATAGCCTGTGAACGAGTGAAGGCGGCTCCGGGATTCTCGCGGCAACAGGACCAGCACCGACGGGTTCACCTCGTAGCCCTCGACGACGACGTCGAGCACGACGACAAGGACGACGACCGCGATGAGCAGGACCGCCGAGACCTGCCGGGCCCAGCGGTACTCCGACGACGGATGACGTTCATCGCCCAAGCCGGCGGACCGGAAAGAGCCCCCGGTCCACGAGCCAAGCGATGAGGACGGCACCGCTGACGACATCTCCGGTACGCATCGCGCCGCGATGTCGCCGCCACGGTCACGTTCTCGAGCACGAGCCGCGGTCGAACAGCAAGGTGGGCCAAGCTGGCGCTACCCCTCTCGCCCCGACCAACCTCCGGCCGCGAGGGCACTGATCAGGAAGTCAAGTCCCGTCGCCAAAGCGGAGGCACCGTAGCTGTGCGAGGCGAGGACAGTGCCCGAAAAGCCTACGATCAGGCCACCCGCGCGCAAGTGCAGCTGGTCAGGTGTGGTGGCCGTCGAGACCGTCGTTCAGTCGTGGACCGTCAGTGCGGCAAGCCCGAAGGCCTCGGTCAGAGTCGGATGAGGATGGATGGCGTTGGCCAGGTCCTCGATCGTCGAGCCGAGCCTGACAGCGAGCGCTGCCTCACCCATCAGGTCTGCGGCGCCCTCGACAAGCACATGGATACCGACGATCCGGTGGGAATCTTGAGCGTAGATGATGCGCAGCAGTCCATCGGCGCCACCGCTGATCTGAGCGCGGGCGTCGGCTCGGTAGTCATACTCGGCGACACCAACGTCCAAGCCGCCCGCCCGGGCGGCCTCCACGGTCAGTCCCGCCATGCCGATCTCCGGGTAGGAGAAGATCACGGCACTGTTGTGCTCCGGGCGCGGGAACTCGACCGGCGCACCCAACAGGTGGCGTGCCACCGCCAGGGCCTGCGCGGTGGCCCAGTGGGCGAACATCGGGTTGCCGAGGAGGTCACCGGTGGCGTAGATGCCGGGCTCATCGGTTTGCAGAGTGGCATCGACGACGACTCCGCGGTGGTCGCTGCGAACCTTCGTGGTCTCCAAGCCCAGACCCGCGACGTTCGGACGTCGACCGGCGACGATGGCCACCACCTCGGACTCGACCGTCATCTCCTCGCCGTCCACGGAGAAGGCCGTCAGAAGATGGCCCTGTTCGCCGGTGATGCCTTGTTCGCCGGTGATCGAGGCAACTGCCGCCGTGGTGTGCACCTCGATCCCGTCCTGGACCAGACGCTCCTCCAACCGCTCGGCGAGAACGGCATCGACCGGGCCGAGAATCCGATCCGCAGCCTCCACGAGGGTCACACGAGTGCCCAGCATCGTAAAGATCTGCGCCATCTCGACACCGATGGGCCCGGCTCCGATCAGCACCATCGAACGCGGAATGCTGCCGATCTCGATCAGCTGCGCGGAGTCCATCACCTCGGGCAGGTCTGCACCCGGGATCGGCAACGAGGCAGGCACCGAACCGGTGGCAAGGATCGCCCGGTCGAACGTCACACTGCGCTGCACATCCGGTGTGTCGACAAGCGCGGAGCGGGCACCGGTCAGCCGTGCTCGCCCGAAGGCGACGTCGAGCGAGGGCGTCGCCCTGGTATGGGCCAAGGCGCCCTCCGCTCGGCCGGCCAGGATCTGGTGTCGACGGTTCTGGACCGCGGCCCAGTCGATGACAGGGGGACCCGAGGTTCCCAGTCGCAGACCGAACTCCCCGGCCCGGAGGATACTCGTGCCGTCGGGCGGCGGTCTCGCGGAAGATCTTCGAGGGAATGCATCCCTCAAACAGGCAGGTGCCCCCGAGGCCACGACCAGCCTCGACCAGCAGCACGTGCTTACCGGCGCCTGCGAGCGCCATCGCCGCCGGAGTGCCGCCCGGGCCGCCACCGATCACCAGTACATCGACGTGCTCATCTGTGGTCATCATGCGTCTCCTTGGGGTCTCGATTCTAGTCGGGGCGGTGTTGCGCCGTCGGCCGCAGCCGTCGCAGCGCTGCCCGTTCGTCGTGGCCAGCCGCAGGCGCCGGTGTGGCTCTCGCAGCTCCGTCCGGCGCAGACCCGTGAGTGCGCCATCCACGCTAGCTGGGGCTCGAGGAGGAGCGGCCTCGACCCCGGAACGACGCCATCAGGGCCGCACCCCGGGCAGGTCCACCGAGAGCAGGCCCGCCGCGGTCAGGAGCAACGGCACCAGCACCGGCGGACTCACCTCGTAGCCCTCCACGACGACGTCTACCACGACGAGGACGACCACCGCGATGAGCAGGACCGGCGATACCTGTCTCGCCCAGCGGTACTCGGACGGTGGATGACGGTCACGGTCAGGAGGACCGGCGATACCTGTCTCGCCCAGCGGTACTCGGACGGTGGATGACGGTCATCGGTCATGCCGGCGGACCGGGAACAGTCCCCGGTCCACGAGCCAGGAGATGAGGACGGCGCCGGAGACCAGGCCGAAGAGATAGCAGGACGCGAGTGGAGGAAGGGGAGGACGTCCGTACACCTTCTCCTGCTACGGGTCGCTTAGGTCGGCGTCAAGCCAGGGACCGTACGCGTATTCGGGAAGTCGAACAGAGGTGGGATGACAGCGGCGCCCAGGCGGGAAGCGCCGCGAGCAGATCAGGGCACGAGGCGGTGGCGCGCGGCCAGGAAGTCGCCGCCGGCGTGGAACCTGTTGAGCTCGGGGTCCGGCTCGAATTCAACGAGGAGGTCAACGTCGCTTCGGGCGGGATGAAGTCTTCCCGGACCGCCGAACCGAAGACATCGAGCAGCTTGACCCGGTAGGCTCGGCATCGGTGCGCGCGCCGTCCTACGGCTCCGCGGCCGTCCCGCGGCCCTCCCCGGGGGCGGACTCCGCCGGCCGAACGCCGGACTGGATGAAGATCTCGTCGAGCCGGCGGGCGTCGACCGCCTCGTGCTCGATCAGCTCCTCCGCCACGGCGTCCAGCGTGGCCCGGTGGCGTTCCAGCAGCTCCCGGGCGCGCGCCCGCGCCTGCTCGAGCAGCTCCTGCACCGCCGCATCGATCCGGGCTGCGGTCGGTTCGGCATGCTCGCGGGGTGCCGCCAGCTCGCGCCCGAGGAACGGGTGCGTCTCGCCGACTCCGTAGGAGACCGGGCCGAGGTCATCGCTCATCCCCCACATGCCGACCATCCGCCGGGCCAGGTCCGTGGCCCCCTTGAGGTCACTCTCGGCGCCCGTCGTGGGCTGTCCCAGGACGAGCTCCTCGGCGGCCCGCCCCGCGAGCATCATGGTCAGGCGGCCGAGCAGGAACTGCCGCGGGTAGTTGCGGCGATCCTCGTCGGGTCGCTGCTCCGTGACGCCCAGAGCCCGGCCGTGGGGCGCGATCGTCACCTTCTGCACAGGGTCGGCTCCGGGCGTGAGGCGCGCCACGACGGCATGACCGGCCTCGTGATAGGCCACGACCCGGCGTTCCTCCGGGTCCACCAGTGCCGCCTGGCGCGTGCCCAGCACGATCCGGTCGAGCGCTTCCTCGAACTGCGCGGGCCCGACCATGTCGCGCTGATCGCGGGCAGCCTGGAGCGCCGCCTCGTTGGCCAGGTTGGCCAGGTCGGCGCCGGAGAAGCCCGTCGTCGCCCGGGCCAGCGCCGCCAGGTCGACCTCGGGGGCCAGGGGAAGCCCGCTCGTGTGGATCCGCAGGATCGCCTCCCGGCCGGCCCGGTCCGGGTAGCCGATGGTCACATGGCGGTCGAAGCGGCCCGGACGGAGGAGCGCGGGATCGAGCACGTCGGGCCGGTTGGTGGCCGCGATCACGATGACGTTCGTTTTGTCGTCGAAGCCGTCCATCTCCACCAGCAGCTGGTTGAGGGTCTGCTCTCGCTCGTCGTTGCCGCCGCCCAGGCCCGTCCCTCGTTGCCGGCCGACCGCGTCGATCTCGTCCACGAAGACGATAGCGGGAGCGACCGCCTTGACTTTCGCGAAGAGGTCACGGACCCTGCTGGCGCCGACGCCCACGAACATCTCCACGAACTCGGAGGCGGAGATGCTGAAGAACGGCACGTGCGCCTCCCCGGCCACCGCGCGCGCCAGGAGGGTCTTGCCCGTGCCCGGCGGGCCGATCAGCAGGACCCCGCGCGGGAGGCGCGCTCCCAGGCTCCGGTAGCGGTCCGGCGACTTGAGGAAGTCCACGACCTCGGCGAGCTCGGTCTTCGCCTCGTCCTCGCCGGCGACGTCGGCAAACGTGACGGTGGGCTGCTCGACGTCGTATAGGCGGGCCTTCGAGCTCCCGAACCCGAAGATGCCCTGCTGGCTGCGCTGCATCTGGCGACCCATGTACGCCAGCAGCAGGACGAGCAGCAGGACCGGCCCGAAGGTAGCCAGGAGGTCGAACAGGATGGACCCGCTGCTGGTGTCCTGGGCCGAGACCGTCACCCCCTGCGCCTCGAGGAGCGGGAGCAGCTGCGGATCGCCATTGGGCGGCACGATCGTGGTGAAGCCCGTGTAGGTGGGTGAGGCGGCCGCGGAGGGCGCCGGGCTGGCCGCTACCGCGGAGGGCGCGGGCGATGCCCCCGGGGCCGTTGTCGAGGCGCCGGGTCCCGCGGACGGCGCCGGGCTGGCGGGCTGCGGCCACGCGACCGGCCCGACGAAGGTGCCGTCGATGTTCTGGCCGTCGAAGTGGACCGTCGCTACGGTGCCCGCCTGGACCTGGGCCAGGAAGTCCGAGTAGGCGAGGCTGACCGACGAGCCCGACGACGGGGCAAAGAGGGTGACGAGGTTCCACAGCAGCACCACGCCGAAGATGATCCGCAGGAGCTTGCCCGTGAACCGCGAGCCGGGACGGGTCGGTGGCCGTACCGGCTCGTCTGGTTCTTCTGGCGGGCGAGCCGGCGGGCGGCCCGAATCGCTCATGATGGGTCCCCGTAGGATGCGGGACGAGCGGCGGTCAGCAGGGTCCCGACCTTCCGTGGTGCTCGGCTTGGCACCCCAAGCCTACTCGACCAGGGCGGGGCGCGCAGTACGCCTCGGGTCGACGCGGGGTTGCGCCTGCCCCGCTCTCGCGGACGCCTGCTTCCGGTACTCAATGGGCCACACCTTCGGCGGCCCGGTCACGTTCTCGAGCACGAATCCCGGTCCAGCAGCAACGTGGTCAAGCTGGCGTTACCCCTCTCGCCCCGACCACTCTCTCGGCGACTGGCCACGTCTGACTGACCCGTGCCTGGGAGCCCGTCGCGCGAAGGGCGGGCCTCTGCTTGACTGCGCGGCTTCAGCTCGACGGGCCGCCTGTCGTCCCCGACTGTCTCAGCGGGTCGATCCAGCGCAGGCCGGGAAAGCGACCGAAGTCGGTATCGTTGGAGCAGAGTTCGGCATCCTGCTCGATGGCGTAGGTCGCCAGCTGAGCATCGGTCGTCAGGTTCGCCCCGGCCCCGACCGCCTCGAGGAGACCGAATGCGATCTCGAGGTGACTTGGACCGGGCACGACGAACCTGACATTCGGCTGTGCCAGCCACAGCCGCACGCGATCGGTCGCGTCGGCGATCGACATCGCCGACGTGAGCACTCGCCCGCTCGTGGCGATCCGGATGTAGCCGAACACGGCTGGTGAGGTCAGGCCTACCAGGGCCGACCCGTTGAGGACATCCTCCAGCCACGCCCGTGCGGGCTCATGCTTCGGGAACCCGGTGACGGTCGCATAGAGCAGCAGGTTGACGTCGGGGATGATCACTCTGCGCGTCGAGCGGCATCCACGATGGCTTCGTCATCCAGCTCGTCGGCGAGCTGGTTCAGCCTGGCCACGTCGAACCCTGGACGGATGCCCGAATCGTGGGGCGACAGCGTGACCCGTTCCCGCTCGGTCTCGGGGGTGAGGGCACGTCGGAGCGCTTCGTTGACGACCTGTTTCATGGGGCGCCGCTCCCGGTGCACAGCTTCGTCGATGAGGCGTGCCACATCGCTGTCGAGCGTCAAGGTGGTTCGCATGGAAGGCATCATGATGCGCTCTTGGCGTCAGGTCAAGATGTTACGCGCGCGAAGCCACTGGTGGTGCTTCAGGACGGACCAAACGACCGTCGCCGGAAGGCCGTCTTGCGCGCCGCTTTCGCGACGACCTTGGCCGGGTGGTGGCGCCCGACCAGCTCGAGGATCTCGGAGGTACGCGAGTGCTCGGCATACACCAGGTCCTCGAGCATCGCGATCTGCTCCTCCTCGGGCCCGAGGCCCTGGAAATGCGCCACGGCCGCGATGGGCCCATCGGCGTCGACCTGGGCCGCGAGGGTCTCGATGAGCAGCGACTGCATCGCCTCGGGCGACAGAGCCGAGGCGTTCTCGAAGCCGTTGCCCACGAGCCACAGCAGTGCCTGCGGGCGGAGTTCCTCGAACCCCAGCATCGCCCGTACCTCGGCCTCGGCATCGGGCCCGGCGAAGCTGAGCGCATGGAGGGCCATCATCGGCTGCGCACCCGACCGTGCTGCCTCCGCCAGCTCCCCGGCCGCTGTTCGGGGCCGGGCCTCGACCCAGGCACGGATCTCCTGCTCGGCGATCTCGAGCGGCATGTCCGCGCTGGCCGCCAGCAGTTCGGCCGCGCTCGAGTCCACGAGTTCGCCCACCGACGGCGCGATCTCGCCCCTGGCCCTGAGCCACCGGTTCGTGGCCCACAGGCCCAGCGGTGTCAGACCGAGCTCGCCGTCCGTCACCGTCACGGCTCCCAGCTCGACGAACCTGTCCACGATGCGCCGGACCGCATGCCCGACCAACGCACGCTGGCTCTTCTCGATGACCGGGTCGGAGGAGGTGGCGTAGTCGGCCTGGACCGATTCCCACGCCGCATCCTGCAACGATCGCAGCTCGAGTCCGGGATGTCCGTACAACGAGACCGGTAGCCATTCAGCGAGCCACCGGACGGTATCGGCCCAGCCGAGTGTGGAGCGGTGGTCCGGGCGTGCGCTCGCCGACTCGAGCTTCACGAGCCCGTCGAACGCCATGCCCCAGTCCTGCAGCGGGTCCGTTCCGAGGGCCGCGCCCCGCCGCGTCGCCGAGACTCGCTGGTGGCGGACCTTGACGAACCCTGCGGCCCGTGCCCAGCGGAACGTGTGGTCCAACACAGGGAGCTCCACGGAGCTGCGCGTCGTGAAGACGTGCTCGCCGATGCGCTGGTCGATCGCGTCCCCGGTGCCCAGCCGCACGACGAGTTCCTTGGCGTCGGCCAGCGCCAGGTTGCCCTTCTGCGTGAGCTTGCGCCCGTCGCCTACCGACTCGGCGAAGGCGGTCAGCCGCGCCAGCGCCGTCGAGACCCTTGCGAGCTGCTCGAGTTCGGCACGAGCCGGAAGCTCGACGGGTGGATAGGCCACCGGCTCGGTCCCGCCGGCGAGGTCATCATCGGTGGCCACCATCTGTGCGTCGAGGTCACCGAGCCAGCGCTCGATGTCGGACTCGTCTTCGATGTCGACGCCCGCTGCCTGCATCCGCCCGAACAGTCCCTTCGCCAGCCCGAAGTTCGCCGTGTCGCCCATGGCGTCGACGAACTCGGGGACCAGTGCTCGTGCGGTCGCCTCCAGGTCGGGCAGCGGTTCACCACTGAGCAGCCCTTGACCGTCGAGAAAGCCGAGGAAGTCGGT
Source organism: uncultured Chloroflexia bacterium (assembly GCA_963724095.1). Lineage (GTDB taxonomy): Bacteria > Chloroflexota > Limnocylindria > Limnocylindrales > CSP1-4 > JAFMJV01. The sequence continues at coordinate 49,796 of CAVRTH010000018.1, read as the reverse complement.
GACATCTGGGACCACGCGCAGGAGGTCGTCGTCATCGAGGGTGACCTTGCGCGGGAAGAACCCCAGCAGCAGGTCCTCGATGTCCATGCGTCGCCAGCGGGCGATGTGCCCGTCACTGTAGCCCCACTTGTAGTCGAGCATCATCGTGGCCACGAACCCGTCGGGCGCGTCGTCCGTTGCCTCCATCGCACTGCGGTATGACTCCACGAGGGCGTCACGGGACGCGAAGAAGGCCTCTTCGTCATCGACCCCGAAATGCGTTCGCATGCCCATCCTCCAGTCGGTCGTCGGACTCATGGTGCGACAAGTCGCGAAGTGCTGTCGTCGGGCCCGGATCGTCCGCGGCCTTGACGGTCCCCTGTGGTGCGGCCGTCGAGCGCGGCTGGCTCAGGCAGACACAAGTCCATGGCGCGCGCGGCGAAGCAGTACCTCACGCAATCCGGTGGTGATTACCCACACCACGAGCAACCAGGCGAGTGCCTGGTCGCCGAGGTCGAAGCGCATGTCTACCAGCAGCACTGCGCCAGTGAAGACTGCGGTGATGAGCAGGTAGGTGCCCACGGCCATGCGCTCTTTGCGCTTCCTGACCGTGGAGTTCTTGTGAAACTCCGCACCGAGGTCGGTGGGAGCCCCGAAGGATCCCAGCGCCGATGCGAAGGCGTCCTCGACGGCGGTGCCGCCGTCGATGCGGTCCTGTGCACTGGAGCGCACGTGGTCCGCAAGCTCGCCAAGGTGGGGGACGAGTTCGGGGTGAGTGGCGCGCAGTTGGTCGGTCCACTGGCTGATGAGTGCGTCAAGCGATGGCATGAGTTCCTCTTGCGTCCGTGCCGCGCAAGGCAGCGAGGGTTGACGAGATCAGGTCGAAGTCGCGCGATTGGTCGTCCAGGTGGTCGCTTCCCGCGGTCAGCAGGCGGTAGTACCTCCTGATCCGACCGGCGTCCGACGTTGCCTGGTAGCTCTCGATGTACCTTCGGGATTCGAGGCGGTGCAACAGCGGGTACAGCATCCCCTCGGTCCATTCGAGCCGTCCCCCCGACGCCGCCTTGATGTCCCGCAGAATGGCGTAGCCGTAACTGTCCCCCCCGCGAAGAACGGCGAGCACGAGTGGCGTGGCAGAGGCGGCCACGAGGTCCTTTGCAAGTTTCACTTGGTCTCACCATATCGGAGTCGGATACCTAGAACTGCTAGATACTATACCAAACACTGCGAGGTATGCAAGACCCTGGCGAAGAAAGGCGCCCATGGCGGGTGCATTCGCCAGGTGGTGCTTCACGGTCGAGTGCGACAGGCCGAGGCGGTGGGAGGCTGCCTTCTCCGACTCGGCGATGAGGACCGCGGCGACCACCCCGACCTCGCGGCGTCGAGCCCGAGGACCCTGGCGTCGGGTGTGAGTTCGTAGGTCATCTTCTGGTAGCCCTCCACTGCGAGCTTGGTGAACAGCGCTGAGGCGAGCGCCTGGCGTCCTTCGGGTCCCGAGTCTGTCCACAGCGACGGCAGCGAGCGCATGTACTCCATGACCTCGTCGGACGCCACGCGACTACGTGGCTGGCACGTCGCGCGCCGAACCCGCTGCGTGGTCCGGCATCGGGGCCGGTGACACCGCTGGCTCCCAGCGGAACCAGCGGATCGCGACCACGGAGGCGCCGATGAGCCAAGCGGCCATGACAGCGAGGTCCGACCACTGGATCGATGTCCCCGCGGGCTCGAGGGCGGCGAGCAGGGCGTGGACGAAGTGGCGGAGCGGAAAGAGCGAACCCACTGTCGCCATCCAGTCCGGGACAGCCCCGACGATGAAGATGTCGGAGAAGAAGGCCAGCGGCAGCAGGATGCCGAGGCCAACGGTGGCGACCGCCCGCCTGCTCGTGGTGACCGCGACGAGGGCGTACCCGCACGCGGCGAGTGTCAGTGCCCCGAGCAGGAGCACGAAGCCTGCCGCCACCAACCCCTCAGGGCCGGCAAGCCGCAGGCCGAAGAACGCAATGCCGACGCCGAAGACGAGCACCGCCGTCAGCGCGCCGATCGTCATCACGGCCGCGGTCCGGCCAACCAGGTACTGCCAGGACGCCAGGGGCGTGCCACGAAGCCGCTTGAGCACACGTCGGTCGCGCGCGGTCGCTACCCATTCCGGATTGTTGATGAAGGCCACCACGGCGATGCCATACACGGTCATCGAGCAGGCGAAGACGAACGCGAGCGACCTCCCGGCCCCATCGACACCCTCAGCCGGGTACGACGCAGTGATGAGAGCGTAGAGGCCCACGGGCATGGCCACGGCGAAGAAGACCACGCCAACATCGCGCAGCGAAGCCCGGGTCGCCCATCTGATCTGGTCGAAGACCATCCCAGAGCGGCCGGCGCCGGCACGGCGCGCGGAGGTGGCACCTCGGGTCCGTGGCGCCGGAGCAGGCTCGGCCGCAGTCGACCGTACGGAGGCAGGCGTCCGTCGCAGTGCCCACACGGCGACGAGGAGACCCGCCGATCCCCCAGGCCGTCATCACAACCAGGGCTTCGAGATCCCAGCCGCTCCCCTGGAGGAATGGATTGAACTGGTTGGTCAGGGCCGTGGCGAGCGGTTTGACCGGCAGAAATCCCGCCAGCGAATCGAGCCATGCCGGTATCTCGAGGCCGATGGTGAACAGGCCCGACACGAAGGCGACGGCGACGGCCGTCCCGGTGGCGATGCTCTGCGCGGCGGACGCCGACGGGGCCACGGCGCCGACAGCAAGTCCCAGCATCGTGAACGAGACGATTCCGACGGTGACGGTGACGACGGTCGCCGGTAACGTCCACCAGATGATCTGGACGTCGTAGGCAAGCACGCCGACGAGCAGCATGACCACGACGGCAGCAAGGGCGAGAAGGAACGCTGCAGCGGATCTCCCGACGAGGTAGGCCCATGAAGGAAGCGGTGTCCCGGCGAGTCGCTTGAGGGTCCCCTGCTCGCGGGCCTGGCCGAGGCCGTAGGCGACCGGCGGATACGCAGCGAACAGCATGCCGATGACTGCGGCCGTCGGCGTGACGAACTGCATCACGCGAACTCCGGTCGCCGCGTCGACCGCGTCGTTCCCGGCGAGGACCCCGATCAGCACGAGCCACACCATCGGAAGCACGAAGGTGAACACCAGCGCGACACGCGACCGCCACAGCTCGCGGCCTGCATAGGACGACTGGTCGAGAACCAGGCGTCCCGGGTTTGGTCGGCCCGCGGCGAGTCACGGCCGGAGGTCCGACGCTGGCCGCGGTGCTCATCGCAGCGCCGCCGCGCCCGCAGGCTCTTCCGCCGCCGACTGAGCCACCAGCGCGAGATACGTGTCCTCGAGTGAGGGCCGGTTGACCGCCAGCGACGGAACTTCGACGCCGCGCTCGACCGCCCACGACGTCAACAAGTTGAGCGATCGGGTCGGGTTCGCCGTCGAGAGCCGCCACTCAACCCCCTCGTGGATGAGGGCGCCGTCGAGAGCGGGAAGGTCACCGGCCTCGAACCCAGGCGGGAGCCGGAACGACATGATGGACAAGGCCTTGCTCGCCGCCGCGAGCTCCTCCGGCGTCCCCAGAGCAACAAGCCGTCCGTGGACGATCACAGCGACGCGGTCCGCGAGGTGTTCGGCCTCGTCCATGTAGTGCGTCGTCAGCAACACCGTCTTGTCGAGCGTGCGGAGGTTCCCGACCAGCTCCCAGGCCTTCCGGCGCGCTTCGGGATCAAAGCCGGTCGTGGGCTCGTCCAGGAAGAGCAGCTCGGGATCGCCGACCAGGCCGAGCGCGAGGTCGAGACGACGACGCTGGCCGCCTGACAGGGTCTTCACCCGCGCATCGCGCTTGTCCCCCAGACCCACGAGCTCGAGGGCATCGTCCGCATCCAGGTGGCGAGGGTACATGCGACCATACAGGGAGACGAGCTCGTGGGGGCTGAAATCCTCGTCGAACCCGGCCTCCTGCAGCACGATGCCGATCCGTTCGCGCAACCCGCGGCCAGCCGTTCCTGGGTCGTCCCCGAGGATCAGGACACTGCCGGAGGTCCGGTGACGATGGCCTTCCAGGATCTCCACGGTCGTCGTCTTGCCGGCGCCGTTCGGCCCGAGCAGGGCGAAGATCTCGCCCTCCGCGACCGAGAAGGAGATTCCGTCGACCGCGCGAAAGTTCCCGTAGTCCTTCACGAGCCCCTCCACGACGATGGCTGTCATGTCACTCACTCCTCCTGGTCTCGTGGAGGTCATTCCAGGTCCAGCCAGGATGCCCAGGGACATGCGCGCATGACGTCGCCGTCACCACGCCGGCGGCCCGGGCGGTCCTGGCGGACGCGTAGGTCACCGTCACATGTCCACCCCTCGCTGGCCATCCGGACCGGAGCGCCATTGTGCCGTGCGGGCGAGCCGCCTCCGCGCCCCGGCGCCGTTCATCGAAGCATCCTACTCCCGGCATCTCCAGAGAACGCAAGGGGCCGTCCGGCACGGGTTGATGGGTCGTCCTTCACGCTCTGCGGACGCTCGCCCGCGCCGGGCTGGCGGAACCGACCGGGGCCCGCCTCCTGGGCATCACGCGCATGGGGTGACGATACCGACCCTCCCGCGGACTGGATGCTGGCCGTGGGGGACGCGCTCGCGTTCGACGCGACGGGCGCCACCGTCGGGCAGCTCTGGACGACGCCAACAGGACATCGACCGCCTCCCGAAGGAACCCCCACGTGCGCGGCAGGATCATGAGCCCGATCGCAGCCGAGGCGACAGCATCGGCCTGCATGAACCCAGTGAGCGCGATGACAGCCGCGGCCACGGCCACGGCCACGGCCACGGCCACGGAGCCGAGCAGGTCCCCAGGACCTCGAGGTAGGCACCGCGCATGTTCAGGCTGCGGGCCTGCGAGCCACGATGGGCTCACCTCGTAGCCCTCGACGAGGACGACCAGCACGGCGATGAGCAGGACCGCCGGGACCCGCCGGGCCCAGCGGTCCTCCGACGGTGGATGACGCTCACCGGTCATGCCGGCAGACGGGGAACGGTCCCCGCTCCACGAGCCAGGGGATGACGACGGCGCTGGATACCATCCCGAGGAGGTAGCAGGCGGCGCCAGTCCGGCGTCAGGCGAGGGGTTCGTACGGATCTGCGGGAAGCCGTACGGAAGGAGTACGAGTCCAGCGGTTCCGCCTTCGGCCCGGCCGCGTGTGGCGCACTTGCCCGTATTCGGTTAGCCCTACTCGACTTGCGGAGCTGCCTCCATGATCTGCTTGAGCCGCTCTAGGTCTCTGCGGATCGTTCTGCGAAGGTGCCACTGGAGGAACGGCGCGAGAAGCGCGACGGCACCGCGGAGCTCGACCTATGCGGCGTAGGTGAAGTGCGCTCCATCGGCGTCGGGTTCGACGAGGCGGTAGCCGGCTGCCGTCAGAGGCCCACCGATGGTCTTGAAGGCCGTCTTCCGACTTGGCTCGAACTCCACGATCTCGGCAACGTTGACCATGCGCATGCCAGCGAACGTCAGACATTCGTGCGTCTTCGCGCTCAGGTGGATCCTCCCGGGTGGGTCATGGCGCATCTCGGACACACTGGTCCGCCATGTCGGGTCCCGTGCGTCGTCCGAGACGTATGCGAACACCCCGGCAGCGGCTCGACGGATCAGGATGCCGCTGTTGATGGAGATGACCATCTCAGGGCGGACCATCGCTGTCGTCGGCCCGCTCATCCAGTATCCCGCTCGGCGGCATCAGGGGTGTCATGAACGCACGGACTCGGCGGACCCTACGTCGATCCGGGAGCGCATCGATCAGCGCGTCCACCCCGTAGCGATAGGACCCGCCAACGTCGCCCCCGAGTCGGAAGGCACCGGCGAGCTCCATCGCGATGAAGCCGTTGGCGAAGGCCGTGGCCAGGCGCGCGGCCTCCAGCGCCTGTTCCCGACCGACGAGCCGCTCCGCCAGGGTCAGGACCCGGGCGGTGGCGCGCGCCGTGTCTTCGACCGATGGACGCCAGTCGAGCGGCAGGTTCATGGACAGCAGCTCGAAGGCGCGGGGATTGGCCCAGGCGAAGGCTCGATAGGCCAAGGCCAACTCGCGCAGGGCGAGTGGGAATACGGCGACGTACCTCGCAATCGGCGCCGCCGCGCTCGTGACGCACCTCATCGGAATGGCGATCGGCACCGCTCCGTGAACTGGACACGAGGATGGCGACGGTCCCCTCATCGTCGAGCAGCCCACTCTCGTGGGTTGCGTCCACCGTACCTGGTGGTGTTGGCGAGCAGGATGCCTGCGAGGGAGCTCGTAGGCTATCGCGGACGATACGTCGCGACCTGCCACCGAGCCCGCTGGATGGGTCCACCCAGCCCTGTCACGCCGATCTGTCGCTCGATAGTCTCGGCCGACCGCCGTCCCGGCGGCGGCATGACAAGGAGCACGGCATGAGGGGTGCGCTCGATAGGCTCGACGCCATCACGTCGCGACTGCTGCTCCCGCTCACGCTCGGCGGGCTGCTGATCGGCCTGGCCTTCTCCCTGGCCGGTAACGAGCCGGCCGCGACGTGGTGCTGGGCCATCCCCTCGCTCCTCGTCGGCATCTGGCTGGCCATCTCCATCATCCGCGACCTCCTGCACGGCGAGGCCGGCGTGGACCTCATCGCCGTCCTCGCCATCGGCGGTGCGCTCCTGCTCGGGGAGGCGCTGGCCGCGGCGGTCATCGGCGTCATGTTGGCGACAGGAGAGTGGCTCGAAGGTTACGCGGCCGGCCGTGCCAACAGGGAGTTGTCGGCGCTCGTCTCCCGCGCGCCCCGCATCGTCCATCGCTACCGGGCCGGCGACATCGAGGATCGCGAGATCGCGGATGTGGCCGTGGGTGACCGACTGCTCGTCAAGCCCGGAGAGGTCGTCCCGGTGGACGGCACGGTCATCGGCGACCCGGCCGTCCTCGACGAATCGGCGCTCACGGGCGAGGCCCGGCTGGCCACCCGTGAGGCCGGCGACCGCGTGAGCTCCGGCACTGTCAACGCCGGGGCACCCTTCGATCTCCTCGCGACCGCCACGGCGGAGCACAGCACGTACGCCGGCATCGTCCGGCTCGTGGAAGCGGCACAGACCTCCAAGGCGCCTTTCGTGCGCATGGCCGACCGCTACGCCATCCTCTTCGTGCCGCTCACGCTCGTCATCGCCGCGGTCGCCTGGGTCATCTCCGGCGACCCGGTCCGCGCCCTGGCCGTCCTCGTCGTGGCCACGCCCTGCCCGCTCCTACTGGCGGCGCCCATCGCCATCGTCTCGGGTATCAGCCGCTCCGCGAAGCGGGGCATCATCGTCAAGGGCGGCGGCGCCCTCGAGACACTCGCACGGGCGCGCGTGATGCTGTTCGACAAGACGGGCACGCTGACGGCGGGTCGGCCACGCCTCGCCGAGGTGGTCACGGCGCCGGATCGCACGCCGGACGAGGTCCTTGTCCTGGCAGCCTCGCTCGAGCAGGTCTCGCCCCATGTCCTGGCTGCCTCCATCGTGGGCGGCGCGCGTGAGCGGGGCGTAGTGCTCCAGCTCCCCGACGCAGCCGCCGAGGTGCCCGGCGCGGGCATCTCCGGGACGGTCGGTGGTGTCAGCGTCCTCGCCGGCACCGCCGAGTTCGCGAGCGGCGGGATGTCCCTGCCGCCCTGGGCGCGCGACGTACGGCGGCGCGTCAGTCTGGAGGGGGCCACGAGTGTCTACGTCGCCGCGAATGGCGTCCTCGTGGGTGCCCTCGTCTTGGACGACCCCATCCGGCCTGAGACCCCGCGCGTCATCCGCTCACTACGGCGCGCGGGCGTGCGTCGCGTCGTGATGGTCACTGGGGATCACTATGGCGTGGCCGACCTCGTGGCAGCCGCCATCGGCGTCGACAGCGTCCTCGCGGAGCGCACTCCCGCGGACAAGGTGGAGGCGGTCGTCGGCGAGAAGCGCGAAGCCGATGGGATCCTCGTCATGGTCGGCGACGGCATCAACGATGCCCCCGCCCTCGCCAGTGCGGACGTGGGCGTGGCCATGGGTGCGCGCGGCGCGACGGCCAGCTCGGAGGCTGCTGACGTCGTCATCACCGTCGACCGTCTCGACCGACTCCCCGAGGGCATCCGGATCGCCGGTCGGGCTCGGCACATCGCCGTGGAGTCCGTGGTCATCGGCATGGGCTTGTCCTTCGCCGCCATGCTCTTCGCCGCCGCGGGCTTCCTGCAGCCGGTGGCTGGCGCCCTGGTCCAGGAGGCCATCGACGTCATCGTCATCCTCAATGCTCTTCGCGCTCTCACTGGCGGCGTCGAGCGCTCACCGAGGATCCCCGGCTGGGGCGACCTGAGCGCGCGCCTACAGGCCGAACACCGTGACCTTGCCCCGGCCATCGCCGGATTGCGTTCTTTGGCGGACGCCCTCGGGTCGTTGCCGCCCGGCGAGGCCAAGGCGCGCCTGGACGGCGTTCGCACCTTCCTCGTCGAGACGCTCGTGCCACATGAGGAACACGAGGACCGCGAGGTCTTCCCCATGCTTGCTCGCGCAGCGCGCAGCGACGACATGACGTCTGGGCTCCACCGCACCCACACCGAGATCTTCCACCTCATCCGGCTGGCCGACCGGCTCGTGGCCGAGCTTCCCGAGGAAGGGCCGGCACCCGAGGATCTCAACGACCTGCGGCGAGTCCTCTACGGGCTGGACGCCATCATGCGGTTGCACATGGCCCAGGAAGAGGAGCTCTACATGGCGCTGGGCGACGAGCACCCCGCGGCCCCCGCGCCCGCGATCGCCTCTGCCTAGAATCCAGGCGGGCCGGCAGACGAGGCGCTGGCCGACGCTCGCTCGGGCCGTGACCGATCGCCCAGACGCTCTAGCGGGGACGCCCGCGCGGTTGCCGACAGGGTTCCCTCGCCCAGCCAGCACGCCGCTTGCGCTGCGTTCAGACAGCCTGTCCGTCGATACGGGCCCGAGAAGTGCTGCCGGCCGTCGTCTCGCTGATGCCGAGCTCGCCCCTGGGCCAGCACAGCCGCTGGGTCGGGGACCTCGACGGCGATCAGTGGGACCAGAGCCGGCGAAGACGAGCGCTACCTGGTCGGTTTCGATGCCTGGAGTGGTCAAGGTGCCAGCCAACGTACCGGTCGAGCAGGCCACGGAGCATCCCAGGTGATCAGCGGATCCAGAAGAGGCTGGCGAGTAACAGGAGCAGGACCACCGCGGTGATGGCGACATAGAGTGGGTCGCGTGCGCGGGCGAACCCCACCACGGACACTGCTACCCGCACGACCGGCGTCGCGATCAGGACGAGCAGGCCGGCCTGGGTGATCGCGATCGGCCGAAGCTGGGTCAGCCCTTCAAACAGCTGGTCGAACGATGTCGGGTCCGTCGTGCTCGCCGGCGCACCACGCAGCGAGCCCTCCCAGCCGACCAGGAATGAAGTCAGGAATCCGATCGTGATGAGCGTCGCGCTGATGGCCACGCCAGCCCGTAGCACGCGGCTGACGACGATCTCGAAGGATTCGTCGTTCATAGGCCGATCCCGAGGCCGCGCAGCAGGGTCTCGAGGGCGATGATCAGGAGGATGGGGATGAAGATGATTCGCACGCCGCGGTTGGAGAGGCGCCCCAGCATCCGTGAGCCCAGCACGGCCCCCATGAGGACCCCGAGCGCGACCGGCGCGGCCAATTGCGCGTCGATGTCGCCGCGCGACAGGTAGATGCCGGCCGAGGCCGCGGCAGTGACACCGATCATGAAGTTGCTGGTCGCGGAGCTGGTCTTCATGGGCAGGCCCATGGCGCCGTCCATGGCCACCACCTTCAGGGCGCCCGAGCCGATGCCGAGGAGGCCCGATACGATGCCCGCCAGCCACATGATGCTGAACCCCAGCGGCACCCGGCGCGCGGCATAGGGGACGTCGCGCTCGAGCCGGATGCTGTGGTAGACGCCGGCCAGTCTGAGGCGTCCGACCGTTCCGACCTTCGAGGATCCGGGTTCTTCGTTCAGCCGCGCGAACTGCATGACTGTCGATCCCAGCAGCACCACGCCGAGCAGGATGAGGAGTGTGTCCTGCGCAAGCAGACCGGCGGCCAGCGCACCCAGGATGGCGCCAGCGGTCGTGGCCAGCTCGAGGAACATCCCGATGCGGATGTTCGCCAGCCCGTCACGGACATAGGCCGCCGCGGCGCCGGAGCTGGTGGCGATGACCGCGACGATGCTCGCGCCGGCCGCGAGATGGATATCGACCCCGTACAGGAGCGTCAGCACGGGAACGATGATCAGGCCGCCGCCGACACCGCCGAGCGCGCCCAAGGCGCCCGCCAGAGCGCTGACCACGAAGAGCGAAAGATCACCGGTCGGGCTCAGGGCCATCGCGTGCTCATCGATCGACGACCAGTCTAGTCATCAGAAGAGTGATCGTCGCGAAGTGGAAGGGCGAGCCCTCACTCGTGCTTGCATCTGGAGATGAGGATGCTTCCTGCGCCGACACCGGCGCCGCGGCGAAGACGGCGATGCACGACAGTGTGACGGCCGCGAACCGGCTGGTTCCCGACACCGTCAGGCCCCACCAGGCCCTGGGCTACCTGACCCCCGTCGATGGGCTCGCCAGCGCTCACGCCCTACCTGCCAAGGTGTAGCGCAGGTACCGGACCCACACAGATGGTTGTCCGTCCCCTCGCGCAACGGTATCCTGCCCCCTGCATGACGCACTCCGACTCCCCCCGTCGGGTCGTCGGCCTTGGCTTGGTGCTGGCCATGCTGACTTCCCTGCTCCCCACCGCGGTCGCTGCCCAGGATCCCGCGCCGGTCCCGGTCAGGGACGCCTTCGCAGTCACCGGCGATGCCGGTGGCGTAGAGCCACGGTATGCCTGGACCATCTCGGCTTCGGAACCCCGCTGGCTGGTGGAGGCCACCGGACCGGCGGACAAGCAGATCGTGCTCCGCCTCTTCGACGCCGACGGCCGGGAGATCGACGGCTCGGCGGGACAGGAGCGCACGGCTGTCCGCGATCTTGCCTTGCCGCCGGGCGACTACAGCGTGTCGATCAGCCGTTCCAACGACGCGACGTTCCCCTTCACGCTCAGCGCACGGCCCGAGGACGAGGTCTTCGACCCCGAGCCCAACGACGGCACCGCCGGTGCGGTGCCGATCGCGGAGGGCGAGTCGGTCACCGGGCGCCTGGCGCGGATCGCGGGCGACAACGACACGTACCGCCTGTCGGTCCCGGCGGGGTCGTCCGGGGCCCCGTCACTGCGAGATGTCTCGCTCACTTCCAGCAGCGAGAGCTCCTTCCAGCTGTGCCTGCTCGACGCCGATGAGGCTCGGCTGCAGTGCCGGCAGGGGTTCGCCTCGCTGGTCATGCCAAACCTCCTCCTCGAGCCGGGGACGTACTACCTGGACGTGCGAGGCTCGGTCGAGCCGGAGCAGTCCTACCAACTGTCGGTCTCGGACGCGCGGGAGCGGCCGGCCGATGGCGAGGCGGAGCCGAACGACGACTTCCTGACCGCCAGCGCCTTCGACGTCGAACTCGGGGTGGCGGGCATCGCCAATCATTCCGACCCGGACTTCCACGTTGTCAGGATCGAGGGCCCCCCACAGCTGTGGCGCGTCGACCTCACGAGCGACGCAGGTGTGTATCGGCTGGAATGGGTGCGTGGAGGTGAGCCCGTGGCCGTCGCCTCCCCGCACTGCGATGCCACGACCGCGACCCTCCAGGACCTGTACCTGGTGCCCGGCCGGCATCGCTTCCTCGTTCGGACCTGTGCCGACGAGCCAGGTGTCTTCGACACCTACCGGCTGACCATGACGCCGCTGGGGACGCCCGATCCCGACGCTGAGCGCGAGCCCAACAGTGATGTCGAACGGGCGCAGCCGTATCAGGTGGGCCAGCGCAAGGTGGGCCGGCTCACGTCGGTCGATGACGCGGACGACTTCCGGTTCACGCTCGCCGCACCGACGCTCCTGGACCTGCGCCTCGAGCAGCCCGCTGACGCCGACCTCGGAGTCCGGCTCTACGCCGCCGACGCGGAGAATCCTCCGGGCGTCGGCGGCGACACCCGGTCAGGCGCTCGACGTCACCCTCTGGCTCGAGGCGGGCGACTACCTCATGGAGTTGCGGCCGCGCACGCCCAGCGACGGCCAATACGAGCTGACGACCGAGCTGCTCGACCCGTTGGTCGTCCCGCCGGATGCCGAGCCCAACGACGAACCCGGGTTCGCACGTGCGGCACCGGCGACCCTGGCGTGGTCGGGCCGGCGCACCGGTGCGGACCAGGACGTCGATGCCGTGTGGCTGCCCGCGCTGGAATCGGCCGGGCCGGTGATCGTCTCCATGACCGGCGATGGTGTCGGGGCGCGTCTCTTCGTGGGAGAGACCCGGGAGGAACGCGTGGACCTCGAGCGCGGCGAGGAGGACGGGACGTTCGTGGCCCAGGAGCCGCCGGTCGGCCGACCGCTCTACCTGGAGGTGTGGGCCGACGGAGCGTATGACGTGCGCCTGGAGGCCCCCGGATGGACGCCGGCCGATCCGGTCGCGCCGCTCGCGCTCGACGGGACGGTGGAGCTGGAGACCCATGAGGTCGCGGCCTACTGGCCGGAGGGCCAGCACGTCTCCGGCTCGGTACAGCTGACCAACACGGGGTCCGCGGCGGCAGACCTGGAGCTCGAAGCCACCACCAGCCACTATGCCTGGCACCCTGCCCTGGGGCGGACGGCCGTGACCATCGATCCGGGCGCGTCGGTCGACATCCCCCTCGAGCTGGAGATCGACCCCGATGTCTGGGCGGATGCCCTGGTGACCGTGCGCCTGCTCGCCACCGGGGCCGACGGCGCCAGCGCCAGCTTCTCTGCCGCCATCGATGCCACGACCGAGGCCCCGGCCGCCGGGTCGCACGTGGGCTGGACCGTGCCCGATGCGCTGCTGGGTGGCTTGAACGTGGCCGGCGCCGCCGTGGGCGGGGCCCCCGCCGGGACGTCGCCGCGGCCCGAGCGCGAGCCTATGCTCTTCGATGATCTCACGCCGCCGCGTGGAGGCTTCCGCGCCGGCCCGCTGCCCATGGAAGTGGAGGTGGACCTCGCGGGCGATGCGCCGGTGCTGGTGGCTGGTACCATCCTGAACCCGCTCGCCGGTGGCTCCAGTCTGGAGCAGACAGTCCGCGACTTCGAGTTCGATCTGTCCGAGGACGGCATGACCTGGCAGACCGTGCTGCAGGGGGAGCTGGAGCGGATCCCTATCGATCAGTCATTCGTGCTCGAGACCCCGATGCCCGCGACCCGGGCCAGGCTGCGCATCCTGTCCACCCACGGTCGCGGCAACGATCGTGCCGCCGTCCTGGGCGAGTGGAAGGTCGTGGCGGAGCCGGGCACGGTGCCCGACGGCATGTCCGCCGATATCGCCGATCCCGTGCGAGGCGGCCACGTGGCGCGTTCGCTCCCCAGCCTGGGTAACTGGGACCGAGAGCGCCAGGTGCTCGACGACGATCTCCATCGCAACGTCTACACCATCCCGCGGGAAGGCATCGGCGCGGGGACGTTCGACCTGGTCATCGGCTTCCAGGAAGGGCGAGCCGCACAGATCGACGGCCTCACCTGGACCGACCCCGAAGGCTCGAAGGAGGACCAACGCCTCGACGCCGTGCGGGTGGAAACCAGCCTCGACGGCCCGCTGGGCCCGTGGACACCGCTCGGCGAGTGGCAGCTGACGCGGGCGGCCAACGGATCGGTGTCCCCGTTCGACCTCGCGCAACCGGTCTGGGCACGCTACGTCCGCCTCTCGGCGGACCTCGACCCCGAGTCGGTCCGGCAGCTCGAGCTCCCCGGCCGCATCGAGGTCCTGGAACGAGCACCCGACGAGACCTACCGCTCGATCCTCGGCGAGTGGGGCTACATCTCCGACGCCGGCCCCTACGAATGGTCGGTGTCCACGGCGACGGCAGCGTCGGTGCCCGACGCCGACGCCGGTGACACCATGGACGCGGCGACGCCGCTGGCTATCGGCGAGACGCGCACCGATACCGCGGAGGTCCTCGAGGACGAGGACTGGTATCGCATCGACGTGCCGCTCGATGCCAACACCATGAGGCTCGACCTGGAGGGCCTGCCGACCGTGGGGGTGGAGCTCCAACTGCTCGACGCCTCCGGGAATGGCGTGGCGTCGGCGCTCCACTCACTGCCCGGCGGGCGCCGGCGATACGAGGTCGACGTCGAGCCCGGTGCCACATACTACGCGCGCGTGGAGCAGCCCCCGTTCAACCTCGTCTTCACCTTCGACACGAGCGGCTCGATGGGCCCCTACTTGGACTACGTCTTCGAGGGCATGCGCGAGTTCGCCGCCGACGTGCTGCCAGGGCGCGAGTTGGTCAAGATCCTGCCCTTCGACGAGGACCCGCTCCTGGACGTGTGGACGGACCAGCCGGAGGCGCTCCAGGACGCGGTCGACGACTACGTGCCCATCAAGAATTCGAGCGACATGCTCGGGGGACTGCTCGTCAGCTCGCAGATGCTGGCGGACCGCGAGGGCACGCGTGCCATCCTCGTCGTCGGCGACGGCGAGACCGGCATCGGCGAGGCACCAGAGCTGTGGGCCGCCATCGAGGATGTCGGGCCGACCATCTTCGGCGTGCACGTCGGTGCAGACACCGCTCCCGAAGAGACGCGCAACATGATCCGCGCCTGGACCGACGCCAACGGCGGCAGCTACCAGTTCCCCACCACCCATGCGGAGATGGACCGGGCCTTCGAACGCATGTCCACGCGCCTGCGCCGCCCCTCGCTCTATTCACTCACGGCGTCCACTGAGTTCGTCGACCGCCGCCCCGGTCCGCTCACGGTCGTGGCACCGCCGGACACGCCGCTGGCGCTGGCGCCGGACACGGGCATCTCCATCCTCTTTGACACCAGCTCATCGATGCGCAAGAAGGCCGGGGACAAGACCCGCATCGCCATCGCCAAGGGCTCGTTGCGCGAGCTGTTCCGCGAGATGATCCCGGAGGGCACGCCGGTGGCGATCCGCGTGTTCGGTGGCGCCGGCAAGGGACAGGGCTGCACGTCGCACCTGGACGTGCCGCTGGCCCCCCTCGACCGACGCGCGGCCCTGCGCTGGGTGAAGCAGGTGAGCGTGCCACGCAAGGCCGCGACGCCGATCGCCGAGGCGCTGCAGCATGCTCCCGAGGATCTCGCCGGCGTCGGCAACCGCATCATCGTGCTCATCACCGATGGCAAGGAGAACTGCGGCGGCGACCCCTTGGCCACGGCCAGGGAGATCGAGGCCGCCGGGACGCCCGTGGTGCTCAACATCGTCGGTTTCGCGCTCGGCGACGAAGGACTCAAGGCGGACATGGCGGACTGGGCCGGCTCCACCGGCGGCAGCTACTTCGACGCGTCGAACGCAGCCGAGCTGAAGGCGGCGATGAAGGCGGCCACCGGCGTGCCCTTCGATGTCTACGCCCCAGGGGTCGCCGGCCCCGTGGCCAGCGGCACGGTCGGCGGGCTGCCGCCGGAGCTGTCCCCTGGTACGTACCGCCTGGAGGTGCACAGCGACCCGCCGATCACCCTGGACGACGTCGTCATCGTTCCGGAGGCTGGCGCGACCGTCACACTCCAGAGCGAGGGGGCGCCTGACTCATGACGCCGGCCGCGCGGCATCCCTTCGCCGCTCATCGGGCCCCGGGCGCCGAGTTCGGGGCCTTCGCGACTGCCGGGAGGAAGCGGGACGCGCGCGTCCACCCCCATGGCACTGACGCCAACCCGACGGTCCCCGCGGCACGTGGGCGCCCCGTCGCGCCCGTGGGCGCCACGGCTCCGGTGCTACCCTCGCCCACGAGGGAGGCGCGATAGCAGAAGGGGGTATCTGCCGTGCGAGTCGTCGCAGCCATCATCGTGGCCGCGCTCGTCCTCATCTCGTCCTCGACAGCCGGCGCGCAGTCGGGTTCGCCCGAACCGACCGAGACGATGCAGCCGCCGTCAGCCGAGGCGTCGACGCCTCCCGCAGCGGAGGTCGCGACGGAGCGCCCGACCCTGCACGAACCGCTGGCCCTGCCGAAGGGCCGCAAGCCGGTCCTTGCCACCGATCGCGCTCCCGACGCCACGGTCAGCCGGCGCGGGGTCCGACTCGACCTGTGGGTGCCGAAGAACGCCATCCGCACCGGTCGGTGGGTGCCCGCCACGATGCGCGTCACCAACCTCAGCGGCCGGCCCATCAACCACTACGGCCAGGTCGGCTGCGACACCGGCAACGACCAGCTGTCGTTCGACTACGGCGGCCTCTTCGATGCCGGCAAGGCGTGGAGCGGCAAGGCCGCGCGCTTCAAGAAGCTCCTCCTTCGACAATGGGTCCCGAGCTCGATGACGACGGTGCGGCCGGTGCGTACCGATTGCCTCGGCAGCGTCGGGACCAACGAGACCCTCGAGTCGGGCCGCGCCTTCACGGTCGCCAAGGTGGCCTTCGCGCGCTATCCCTGGGCGAGCCAGCCGCTGCCGAGCGGCACGGCGAAGGTGACCGCCTGCTACCGCTTCGAGTTCGGGCGGTACAGCGACGATGCCCCGGCTGCGGACCGCCACTACGACCTGTGCGTCGGCGCGCCGGTCCGCATCAAGGGACCCAAGGTCGAGTACCCGTCCCCGCAGGCGCTCACCGACGCCATGCTGAGCGACCCGACGTTCCGCACCTGGGTGGAGGACCGCTACCCCAACGCGCAGTTCCACACGAGCATCGACGGTCCCTGGCGCAAGCGTGGGTACCAGGGCTGGGCGAAGGACGGGTACGTCGGCGGCCCGGCGCCTGAGGAGATCGTCCGCGTCAGCTCCCAGGCGGGTGGCAAGAACCGGGATCGGGTGTCGGACCTCGCCATCGACGCCTGGACGGGCGAAGTGCTCGAGACCACCATCGTCAGTGGCATCGCCGGGGCTCCGGAGGGCGCCTATCCGACGCCCTCCGCGACTCCGACCGAGTCGGAAGCCAACGTTGGAGCGGCAGAGATCGACGGCACATGGCTCCCGATGGCACCCTCGCCCTTCGGTGCGCAGTATGCGGCCGCCGCCTGGACCGGTGATGCGCTGGTCGTCGTCGACCCCAAGACGGCCCGTACCGCGAGCTACGACCCGGTCGAGGACGCGTGGGTCGAACTCGACCCAGCACCAGCGCGGTTCGGCACCTCCGACGCCTCCACCTGGACTGGTACCGCACTCATGATCTTCCCCGATCGCCTCTCCGGTGATCCGATGGCGCTGGACCCAGCACGGACGCATGGCGAGTGTTGTCGCCGATGCCGCCGGACATCTTCTTCGACCCCGAGTTCGCCGTCTGGACCGGCGAGGAGGTCGTGCTGACCGGTGGGAGCCCGCCACAGGCGGCCATCTACGACCCCGCCGACGATGCCTGGGCCCCGCTCGCGGCTCCGGACGGTCGCTGGGTCATCGGCCTGACGTGGACCGGCTCCCAGGTCCTCGCCGAGACGCAGGGACCCACCGATGACGAACCGATCATCGTGTGGCGGCTGGACCGCACAACCGGCGAGTGGATGCAGGCCGCCCCGGGGCCGGTCTCGCCGGCGGTCGGTCCTGGGTCGTGGGTCGATGGGGTCCTGGCGTACCTGCGAACGGACGATGAGATCGCCGGTCCCGAGTCAGACGCGGCGTACGACCCCGTCGCGGATGCGTGGCGGCCGCTCGAGTCAGCATGCGGCGTATACACGATCGAGGCGGTCGCCGCCGGCTCGGTCATCGTCCTCGGATCGGGCCGCGCGGCGATGGATGTCGCCACGGGTGACTGTGGGCGGTTCGAACGGCCATCGTCCGGCATCTATGGCGGTGGAGTCAGGGTCTGGACGGGCGACGAGGTCCTCTTCTGGTCAGGCATCGCATCGCTGGATGGAGAACCACGGCCAGGCGGGACCCGCCTGACCCTGAACATGCGTCGTTCCGTATCCGAGCGAAGGATAGCCGCGGACGATTCATGGTTCTTTCATTCGCCCGATGCGACAGTGCCTCTCGCACGTTAGGCCGCCGGGTCAAGACCAGCTCCACCGGTGTGAAGCCGTTCATGATCGGCGTCAAGTAGCTGCACGCTGACCGCGACGCCGCCGGATGTCCGGGGCCCCGAAGATTCGAAGGAGGATCACAGACCATGGCGATCATGACCACCAGGATTCGGACTCGCTGGGCAGGCGTCGCCAAGGCACTCGCCCTGGCTGGAGCGATGGCCCTGAGCACCACCCTCATCTCGCCGGTCGTCAGCTTCGCGCAGCAGAGCGCGGCCGTCACGGTCGGCACGGCCAGCGGTGATCTGGGCACTTATCTCGTCGGCCCGGATGGGCGCACGCTGTACGAGTTCACCCGTGACGTCACACCCGGTGTGAGCGCCTGCACCGGTGGCTGTCTCGACGCTTGGCCACCACTCGCGGTAGCTGACGGAGTGAGTGTGGTGGCCGGGGATGGCGTGACCGGTACCCTTGGCGTCATCACGCGCGACGACGGCACGATGCAGGCGACCTACCGTGGCCGTCCGCTGTACTACTTCGCGAGCGACACCGCCGCAGGCGACACGAATGGCCAGGGCGTCAATGGCGTCTGGTTCGTGGCTGCCGTCGACGGATCGCTGCCGCCCAATCCACCGGCTCTGACGCTCCAGACGGCCACGACCGACCTGGGCACCTTCCTGACCGGTCGTGATGGCCTGACGACCTACTTCTTCGCGGCAGACACGACCCCGGGCGTCAGCACCTGCTCCGGCGACTGCCTGACGGCCTGGCCGCCCGTCACGGTCCCGCCCGGCAACACCGTGGCGCCTGGCGACGGCGTGACCGGCGTGGTGGGCTTGATCACGGGCACGGACGGTTCGACGCAGGTGTCCTACGACGGCCATCCGCTGTACTACTTCGCGAGCGACACCGCCGCAGGCGACACGAATGGCCAGGGCGTCAAGGGCGTCTGGTTCGTGGCCGATGTGCGCGGCACGCTCCCGGCCCAGTAGCCACGCAGACCGCCGCAGCTGTCAGCGCCCGACGCCGGCCCCGGCTGGCATCGCGCAGTCCCGGCCACGTCGCAGGCGCACACCTCCGACCCGGACACGGCGACCCGGACACGGCCGTCGGCCGTCGGGGGTGTCGCAAACAATCTCAGGCACAGCGGCAGGCGCCAGCGCTCGCCTGCACCGATCGAGACGAACACGATCGCGCAGGGCCTGGTGGACGGCTGCGTGATGGCGCGCTGTCCGCGCGCGCCGAGGTTTCGTCCCTGGCGACCGTCGCGCGGAACTGGCGGCGAACAGCGCCGAGGCCATTCATTGATTGGCGTCCTTCGGGTCCTGTCGCCGAGCTACCGGGCGCCCGGCGCATAAGGAATCGACGCTCACCCGATCCGGGCACAGGGGCTGTCCGGGTCGGGTCACGCCTCGTTCTGCGCGGCTGGCCGAGGCCGACGTACGAGCACCACCTGTGGCTCTCAGATCTCGCCGACGCCCCGCGCAGCGGGTCCTGACCCTCGGGCTCGACCACCCCTTCACGTCCTGCGGGATCATCTCGATGGACCCCTCGACCGGCGAGGTGCTCGACGTGCGGTTGCTGGGGTCTGGTTTCGAGGCGTCCACCGAGATGTCTGCCCCCAGCGAGTAGTAATCCTGTCAAGGCGGTGCCGTTCGGCGCCCCCGCCTGATCATGCGTCGTCCCCGATCTGCGAGGTGGCACGCCCGAGCCCCGTTCCGCCGTCGGCTGAACCTGAGCGGCCCTTCACGCTCGGCTCACGCTCACCACTCGGCGTACTTCGGCGACTCTCGGCCGCGCGCGTATGCGGCCACGTGGCCCCCGGGCGCCGATGCCGTACAAGCGTGGGTATCGGTGGTCAGTATCAGCAGTCGGGCGGGTCGGCGGTCCACCGGAGGATGTCGCCCGGCTGGCAGTCGAGCACCCGGCAGATGGCGTCCAGGGTGCTGAAGCGGATGGCTCGGGCGCGGCCGTTCTTCAGCACCGCGACGTTCGCCGGGGTGATGCCGACGGCCTTGGCGAAGTCGCCCACCGACATCCTGCGCCGGGCGAGCATGACGTCGAGGTCCACGATGACGGCCATCAGATGACCTCGTCGAGCTCGGTGCGGTCGGCGATCGCCGCTTCGAGCAGGCCGCGCATGACGACCATGATGAGCACGAACGCCATCCCGCACGCCGTACTGGCGACCAGCCAAAGGATGATGCCCGGTCCTCCACCATGGACGGTGAGCAGGTGGATCCACACGCCCGCGTTCAGGATCGTAGCGACCGCGCCGCAGATGGTGATGACGTCGACCCAGCGCAGGGCGCGCCGGGTGAAGATGACCCCGCTGATGATCATCGACAGCAGCCGCCAGACGACGAGCAGCGCTACCTGGCCGCATGCGATCACCATGATGCCGGCGACCGAGTACGGGACGACGAGATATCCGACCTCGGGGAACGTCGTTGCCGACTGGGACGCGAACACCGGCATGAGAAGCTGTCCGAGCACGGATCCGAGCAGGAGGACGACCAGAGCGACGCGGAGGAGCCGGATGGCGAGTCTGTCCATATATCGACTATCGATAGATACTGATTGGCTGTCAAATAGGTAACGCGGCATCAGTGGTGTGCCTGCGCGCGGTACTTCACGACGTCGGCCCGGGCCAACCGCACCATCGGAACGGACTGGAGGTCCGTCCGTGGAGGCTCTGCCTGTCGACGCCGAGTCAGAGGTCCTGGCCGCTCTCGACCCACCGACGGAAGGAGTCGAGGCCAGCGTCCATCTGTCGCTTGGCCCAGGGACGCATCAGCGGCGCGAGAAGCCCCATCAGGCCACTCGGCTCGATGGTCGTCTCGAATTCCATGCGAGTGCCCTCACCTTCAGGCGTGAAGGTCGCGAGCCATGAGCCGTTCAGCGGCTGTTCCCAGCGTGTCGCCATCCGCGTCGGCCGCTCGTACTCGGTGATTTCCATCTCGAACGTCACCGTTCGACCGGGGTAGCGGTCCTGAGCACGGAAGCGCGAACCGACCTCGAGCGGCCCGTCCCCGAGGTGGGTCCGCTCGATCGTGGCCTTCTGGTGCTCAGGTGTTCGTTCCATGGCCGCCCACGCATCGAAGACCCGCTCCGGGGGTGCCGCCACCGTTGTACCGCCGTGCAGTCTCATCCCTCGCCCTCCACCCCCGTTGGCCGCTACCGGCCAGCTGAGGACCGGAGGAGTGCCACGTCGATGAAGACGGTAGTCCGACGGGGCACGGAACACAAGCGGAGCAGACCAGGCAGTCATCGACGCCGTCGCCCGACAGGTTCGTCGCCAGCTGGGAGGTGTGCGGTGGCAGGTAGCGAGCGGGGTCGGTCCCGTAGGCCGCCATCAGGGACGCACCCGAGGCAGGTCCACCGAGAGGAGACCCGCGGCCGTCAGGCGCAAGGGCACGAGCCACGATGGGCTCACCTCGTAGCCCTCGACGATGACGACCAGTACGGCGATGAGCAGGACCGCCGCGACCCGCCGGGCCCAGCGGTCCTCCGACGGTGGATGACGCTCACCGGTCATGCCGGCGGACGGGGAACGGTCCCCGCTCCACGAGCCAGGGGATGACGACGGCGCTGGATACCACCCCGAAGAGGTAGCAGGCGGCGCCAGGCCGGCGTCAGGCGAGGGGTTCGTACGGATCTGCGGGAAGCCGTACGGAAGGAGTACGAGTCCAGGCGTTGCTCGGCTCGCGTCGATGAGTGGGCGTTGGCCTCGTCGTTGGCTGCTGAAGCACCGTTCAGGTGCCGATCGCACCGATGGGACTCCGCTCCTCCCGGTGGCAGGCGAGATCCGGGGTCACGAGGATTCCTCAAGCGCGGCACTGGCTGAGGCGGCTGCCCGCGCCGCTTCGGGGTCGGCGTGGATGGCGATCACATACATGCCCGCGGCGGTCACGCTCACTTCGAGGGAGCCCACCCAGCCGACGATCTCATCGGCTGTCTCGAAACCTTCGTAGTGCAGGGTCGTGCCGGAGATCCGGTTGCCCAGTTCCGGGTCCCTCTCCATCACCTGCGGGCTGACCTCCATGACCCGAGCGGTTCCGTTGACTGACTCCATCGGTCACCTCCAGGTTGCCACTCTCTCACGCCGGACGGCAGGAAACGCCAACAGCAGCATAGCCCCAGGATGCTCCGGTCATCACCCTCGGTCCGAGACCGCGTCGCTGACGGGACGGGCCAGCAGGCGAACTGAGATGACGGCGCGACCTCTTCGGCGTCCGTGGCGTTTCCCGCCGCAAGCTGCCAGGGCTACGATGCAGCGATGCTGTCCTTGCTGGCGACGCTCGTCATCGTCATCTCGCTCCTCTCTGCCGCCTGGATCATCTGGGACATCCGCGTCCGCAGGAAGCGGCTGAAGATGCCGGTGATGGAGGTCGTCTGGCCGGTAACCGCACTCTATCTCGGCCCGCTGGCAGTCCTGGGGTACCGCCGCTGGCGCGTTCCGGCCGAAACATCGCCGCCCGAACGAACGATGCCCGTGGCGACGACGCTCGCGGTGAGCCACTGTGGTGCCGGCTGCACGCTGGGCGACATCATCGGGAGCACGCTCGTGTTCGTCGTCGGACTGCAGCTGCTTGGAACGGCGTTGTGGCCGGAGTTGGCCATCGACTTCGTGCTGGCGTTCAGCCTGGGGATCGTCTTCCAGTACCTGACCATCGTTCCGATGCGGAACCTCTCACGGCGCGACGGTCTGGTCGCGGCGCTCAAGGCCGACACCTTGTCGCTGGTCTCGTTCGAGGTCGGGCTGTTCGCCTGGATGGTCCTCGTCCAGCTCGTCATCTTCCCGCAGGGCCTCCGTCCGAACGAGGCGACGTTCTGGTTCATGATGCAGATCGGGATGATCCTCGGGTTCCTTACCGCCTACCCGGTGAACTGGTGGCTGGTTCGACGCGGTATCAAGGAGCGGATGTAGATGGCATCGGGCGCCCAGCGACCAGGCAGCGCTGACGAAACGTCGGACGATGTGACTTCGCGGGCGAACTCGCAGGTCGGGAAACACCACGAGCGACCGATCGTCGTCTACGCCGCGATCGTCGCGAATCTCGGCATCGCCATCGCGAAGTTCGTGGCGGCAGCCCTGACCGGAAGCTCGGCCATGATCTCCGAGGGTATCCACTCACTGGTCGACACCGGCAACCAGGGGCTCATGCTCCTGGGGATCGACCGCTCGCGACGTCCGCCCGACGCCGATCATCCGTTCGGGCACGGCAAGGAACTCTACTTCTGGGGCCTCATCGTCGCCATCGTCATCTTTGGGATAGGCGGCGGCGTCTCGATCTACGAGGGCGTCACCCACATCCTGGGTCCTTCTCCACTCGAGGATCCGCTGGTCAACTACGTCGTCCTGGGTGTGGCCTTCGTCTTGGAAGGCGCCTCGTGGCTCGTCGCTGCAAGAGAGGTATCGAGCCAGACGAGACCTGACGAAGGCTTCGTCGAATCGATCCGCTCGGCCAAGGATCCGTCGGTCATCACGGTCCTGCTGGAGGACTCGGCGGCATTGATGGGCCTCGTGGTCGCCGCGGTGGGAATCTTCCTTGCCCACGAACTCGGCGAGCCACGCATCGACGGCGTCGCATCGCTGGTGATCGGTTCGATGCTCGTGCTGGTGGCGCTCTTCCTCGCGTCTGAGGCACGTGGCCTGCTGGTCGGCGAACGCGCTGACTCGGACTTGACCGAACGCCTGCGGCGGATCGCCGAGTCCGAGCCTGAGATCGAGGCGCTCGAGGACATCCGGAGCATGCACCTTGGCCCCGATCACGTCGTTATCACGCTGCGGCTCCGCTTCGCGTCCCGCGAGGGGGATCACATGGCCGCCGTCATCGCCCGGCTGGAAGAGCGACTGCGGAGGGAAGATGAACGCCTCGGCGATATCACGATGCAGCCGGTCGTGACACGAGGACAGCCAGGGCAGGTGTCCTCAGAACCACCCGGCCGATGACCTGGAGCGGCTGGATGAGGCCCGTCCCGCGAGTGGCCGGCCTCATCTCATTGTCGTAGGTGATTCGCAGCAGCCTCCGACCAGACCACTACCCGACCACTACCCGACCAGCCCGTCCGATCAGCCTCGCCACAGCCCGACCACCTCGCCATCGTCAGTGACCCGGACCTGGTAGCGATCACCCACCGCTGTCCCGAGGGCGAGCCGCAGCCCCGCCACATCCGACGCCAGCTCGATGGCGGCACGGATGACCTGCCCGGCGTGGGTGTACGGCCCGAGGCATGGGTCGATCGTGGCGGTCCCCGAGGGGGTTCGCAGGAGCTGCGAGGGCCAGTCCTTCGACATCGGCGCTGACGGCAACGCTCTGGGCTGCGGTCGGTCTGCTCGTCGAGGATGACGATGGTCTCGCTCGGCTCGATGACTCGGGCTGGACCGTCTTCACCGAAGCCGACGGGTGCACGGATCGTCGGTCATCGCCAACCGGCACGGACACAACGCCGCTCGGCCCGGATGCGCTGGTCGCGGCCAACGGGGGGTGGCACCGAAGCCTGTCGCGCCCGATGCTGCCGCCACATCGCCGCCAGCTGACGCTCGAGCCTGGTCAGGCGGTCAGGGCAGCGCCTGGCACGAGGCGTCGGAATTTGGGCTGGCGAAGCTGACCCCGGTACCGGCGCTCTACGGCTCGGCCGGTGGGTAGCAGTCGTCGGGCGTGTTCTGGTGGACATTGGCACTCGTTCCGTCACAGACGACACCGTCGAGGATGCCGGCAACGTTCCGGATCCCGCCACCGTCCTGGCCGGCGTGGTTGCCCGTGATCGAGCTCGAGTCCTGCATCGTCAGGCTGCCGGCGTTGGAGACCCCGCCGCCCCAGCTCGTCGCGGTGTTGCCACGGATCGAGCTGGAGCCGTTCAACACCAGCCTGCCCCAATTCAGGACCCCGCCGCTGTGGAAGGTCGCATGGTTGCCACGGATCGAGCTGGAGTCCTTCAGCACGAGCGTGCTGGATTCGAGATTGACCAGACCGCCGCCGCTATTCGCGGTGTTGGCACGGATGGAGCTCGAGCCATACAGCACGAGGGTGCCAGCGTTCTCTCCCCCGCCACCACCGAGCGTGGTGTGGTTATCGCGGACGATGACGTCGCGGAGGACCAGGGTGCCCCAGTTGTACAACCCGGCGCCCCAGCGTCCGTCGCCGGGGGTCGTCCCGTGGAGGATGGTGAGGTTCTTCATGATGACCTTGACGCCGTACTTCACCGTCACGACCCTACCGATGCGGGCGCCATCGAGAGTAGGTCGGCCCGACACAGGTCGATGGATGCCGCGGATGGTCAGGTCCTTGCGGATCGTCGTGGTGCCCTTGCAGGTGCCTTTCACCGTGAGACGGTCGCCGGGCCTGGCCCGGAAGACCGCCTTCTGAAGGCTGGCCTTGGTGATGCCGGTCTCGAGGTTCCTCACCCGGCACGCGGTGGGCGAGGCGGCAGACGCCGGGGATGCTGCGAGGAGCGTCGCGGCCAGGGCCAGCGACCCGATGAGTGCGAGAGCCGTCCGTATGCTGATCCCGGGACGTGTGGACATGTGGCCCCCTTGTCCTGTCGTTCGCCCACAGGCTGCCGACCGCGTCGTCGCGCCGAATTGGGCAGGCTCGACGCTATCCCTACGCGCCAGCCCGCACAAGAGCCGAGCGGCCCACTGTGGTGGCGCACCGAGCCGCTTGGTTGCACGGAGGCACCGCTCGATGTCCACTGGGACCACCCCTTGGCCCTTCGGAATCCCGCGCGCGCAGCCGGCTGTTCCACTCCATTCCCGGTCATCCGCTGCCCCGCGTGATCCCGAGCTCAGCCCGGTGTCCGGTCGCCCGACCGCAGCGGCGTCTGACCTTCTCCGGCGTCAGGGGAGACCGCGGCGAGCGCCTCGTCGAACGTCTTGATGGCGCGTGCCTCCTGCAGGTATAGCTCGGGGAGCGAGTCGCGGAACGGCGCCGGATGGACGCGATCACCCTTGCCCAGCCGCCAGGCCACGGAGTCCCAGGCGCCCGGTCCGAGGACGTCGGCGGTGCTGAAGAGATAGCGGCGGCCGGGCTTCAGGGTGACCGGCGCACAGCCGCGGGAGCGGAGCGCCAGGACCTCCGGCAGCGGGCCACCGGCATACACCCGCTCGACCGACCAGACGATGCGGGTGTCATCGCCCATCGGGCCGCCTGGCAGCCGCTCGTCGCCGAGGTACGTGCCCACGAACGTCGTGCCCTGCGTATCCGACAGGGTGAAGTCCGCCAGGGAGGGGGTGTCCGAACAGGCGAACAGGGGATGGATCGCGGCTGTCGGAGCGCGGCCCTCGCCGGCGTCGGGGGCCACGGCCGCAAGGGCATCCCCCAAGGTCACGATGGCGTGGAGTTCGGGCGAGTCGTAGTCGTTGATGTCGTACGTGTCGAACGGCGCGAGCCTGGCGGCTCCCCCGTCGAGCAGTTCCCAGGCGAGCGAGTCGGTCACGCTCGGCCGGCCATCGCCGGGCCAGGCGAAGTCGGTCATGGCGGTGCTGAAGAGATAGCGCACACCCGGCGTCAGGTTCGTCCAGCCGCAGGCCGGCGTGGCGAAGACGAGGTCTTCGGGTATCGCGTCGCCGGCGTAGACACGGTCCACGTACCAGGCGACGTCCAACCCATCATGGTCACCGAAGAACACGGGGAGCGAATCCCCGAGGTACGTGCCCGTGAACGTCGTCCCCTGCGCGTCGGTCGGGGTCATGCCGGCGACGGGATCGCTGGCGGGACAGGCATCCGTCATCGTGGGGCCGACCTCTCGCTCGGCGAGGGTGGGAGACGCTCCGAGGATGAGCAGGAGTGTGGCCCCCGCTGCGGCTGCACGAAGTGGATAGCGCATCGCGATGCCTCCGATCCGTCGTCGCGCGCGGCGATATGCCGTGCTGCTTGGGGGGCGATCGCACTATGGACGCCTCCTGATCGGTTGGCTACCCCGGCGATGTGTGGTCTCGGTGAAGAGTGGTACACCGTCGTGCTCAGAGCCGCCGCTGGCTTAGCCCCTTGCGCGCGTTGCAGCTCGAGCAGAGGACGCCGGGCTGAGCGGGCAGCGGCTCCCCACTCCAGCCGCGCGAGGAGGATCTCGCTGACGACGTCGGGGTCGAGCTCCCCTGGTGGCCCACCTCGAGCGAACGATCGATGCCCTCAAGCGCTCGCTCGAACAGCTGCTCGGTTCGTTCGACATCGTGATGGCACACGCGGGCCAGCGGACGAACGACATCATGCGCGCGCTGACCGTCGTCTCGGCCGTCCTGCTGCCCTCGGTCGACATCGCCGGCGTCATGGGCATGGACTTCCATCCCGCCTTCTTCGACGAGCCGTCGCTCTTCTACATCGTGCTGGCATGATGGTCGGGCTCGGGGTGATGAGGCTGGTGCTGGCGCGGCTGTCTCTGATGACGTGATCGCGGCCAGCGGGAGACCAGGCCGACCCAGGCCTGAGCCGGTGGCGCCCAGTGCCAGGCGTCGCTCCGTTGCGGGCGCTTCCCCTGGCTGCCAGCCGCGCGTCGCGACGCCCGCTACCCTATGGCCTGAGCGACGGACGACCGCTGCGGCGCAGTGCCCCGGCGGCACCGCGATCCAGCGACCCAGGGGAGGTCCTGTGCCCGATCCCATCGCATCCTCCCGACCCGGCATGGGCGCCGTCCCGTATCCTGGCGGCGTCACCTTCCGCGTCTGGGCGCCCCATGCCGATGCGCTCGCGGTCACCGGGTCCTTCGATGGCTGGACCGCCGCGGGACGTCCCATGGCCCGCGACGGCCAGACCCATCGGTCGGTCGATGTGCCCGACGCGAAGCCCGGCGACGAGTACCGCTTCCTGGTCCGCACCCGTGACCAGGAGCGCTCCCGGCTCGATCCGCGTGCCCGCCAGCTCACCGCGATGCGCCAGACGCGACCCAGGACGGCTGGTCGATCCGGAGGTGACATGGCCTGCAGGTGAGGGTGGTGCCGGCTTCGGTGCCCAGTGGGATCCCCGCTTCGTGCATCCCGTGTGTGCGGCGCTCGTGGCGCCCGATGACGCACAGCGCGATCTCGATTCCGTGGCCATGGCGCTCGAGACGGACCCCGCGGACGCGTTCAAACGCGTCATCTACACCGAGTCCCATGACGAGGATGCCAGCGGACACGCACGCGTCCCGGAGGAGGTCTGGCCCGGCTACGCGGACTCGTGGCCGTCGCGTAAATGGGCGGCGCTGGGTGCGGTGCTGGTGCTCACCGCGCCCGGCATCCCGCTGCTGTTCCAGGGCCAGGAGTTGATCGAGGGCTCCTGGTTCACCGACGAGGAGCCGCTCGACGGGAGCAGGCGCCACCGGTTCGCCGGGATCCTCCAGCTCCACCGGGACTCATCCGTCTGCGGCGCAACGACGACGACATGACCCGCGGCCTGCGCGGGCCCCGGGTCACGGTGCACCACGTCGACAAGGCCAGCGGCATCCTGGCGTATCACCGATGGCAGGACGGTGGTCCCCGCGATGATGTGCTCGTGGTGGTCAACCTGTCGGCGGAGGTGCGGTCAGGCGTCCCGCGGGAGGGTCACTGGCGCGTCCGCTTCAACAGCGCCTGGAAGGGCTATGACCCGGAGTTCGCGTCGATCCCGTCGCTGGACGCCGACGCCATGGCGGAGCCGCTCGATCGTATGCCCTCCAGCATCGGAGTGGCTGTGGGGCCCTACGCCTCGGTCATCCTGTCCCATGACGAATAGTCCTGCGGGCCCCCGTCCAACCTCGGTCCGCACCACCGTGGCAGGACGGCCTTGCTTTCCCGCCGAGGCCGATAGGGTCGGTCTCGTCCGCTGTAGGTTGCGTCGCGGAGCTGGAGCCCTCGAGGGCAGGACCGCCGAGACCTGACCGGCCTTGCGGTACTGGGCCGGCGCTCTGCGATCATCGCCCATGCCGGCGGACCGGGAAGAGGTCCCGATCCACGAGCCAGGGGATGAGGACGGCACCACTGACCGGGCCGAACAGGTACGAGGCGGAACCGAACAGGACGAGCTCGAGCGGACTCATGCGAGCGGTCGCGTCGGCCGGGCTGGGGAAACCGACCCGGCCGACGCAAGAGGAGGAGGGGAGGGCGTGCGTGCACGCACTCGGTGCAGGTGAGGTCAGACGGGCGTCAAGCGCGGGACCGCACGGGTGTCGGGATACCGAACAGAAGCAGTATCCTGCAGCGTAGTGCCGAGGGCCTGCTCGTTGTGGATGGGCCAGGCCGAGGGGAAGGCATCATGACGCGCGACGCTGACCACGCCCAGGTTCCCCGGTCGAAGGCAGACGCGCCGCCCGACGCCAAGGAAGACCTCCGGTCCCTGCCCATGCCGGAGCTGCAGGCGAAGCTGGGATCGTCGCCGGACGGCCTCACGGAGGCCGAGGCGCAGAAACGCTTGGCCCGATACGGGCCCAACGAGATCGAACAGAAGCAGGACAACGCCTTCCTGAAGTTCCTCACCTACTTCTGGGGCCCCATCCCATGGATGATCGAAGCGGCCGTCGTGCTGTCGGCGATCGCCCAGCACTGGCCGGATTTCTTCATCATCCTCATGCTGCTGCTGGCCAACGCCGTGATCGGGTTCTGGGAGGAGCGCGAGGCGGGCAACGCCATCGCCGCCCTGAAAGCTGAGCTTGCGATCATGGCCCGGGTGAAGCGCGATGGGAACTGGACGACCCCGGCGGCTCGTGAGCTGGTGCCGGGTGACGTCATCCGCGTGCGCCTGGGCGACATCGTGCCGGCCGACGCTCGCCTGCTCGAGGGTGACCCACTGGAGGTGGACCAGTCCGCGTTGACGGGAGAGTCACTGCCGGCGACGCGCAAGGCTGGCGAGGCGGTGTTCTCGGGATCGATCGTCCGTCAGGGCGAGACGGACGCGATGGTGTACGCCACCGGCACGAATACCTACTTCGGCAAGACCGCGCAGCTGGTGCAGGAGGCGCACACCGTCAGCCACTTCCAGCGCGCGGTGCTCCAGATCGGCAACTACCTCATCGTCCTCGCGGTCGCCCTGGTGGCGCTCATCATCATCGTCGCGTTCCTGCGCGGCGACCCGATGCTCACCACGCTGCAGTTCGCGCTGGTGCTGACGGTGGCGGCGATCCCCGTCGCGATGCCCACGGTGCTGTCGGTGACGATGGCGGTGGGCGCGCGTCTGCTGGCCGGGGAGCAAGCGATCGTGAGCCGGTTGGTGGCCATCGAGGAACTGGCGGGCGTGGACGTGCTGTGCTCGGACAAGACCGGCACCCTGACCCAGAACGAGCTGACGCTGGGTCGATCCCTTCAGCGTCGAGGGCATCGCGACCGACGAGGTCATCCGCTGCGCCGCGCTGGCGTCACGCGCGGAGGACAAGGACACCATCGACCTGGCGGTGCTCGGAGGCCTGACGGACGACCACGCCCTGCAGGGCGACGAGGTGCTCCACTTCCAGCCCTTCGACCCGGTGCACAAGCGCACCGAGGCCACCGTCAAGGGCGCGGACGGCAAGGACGTTCCAGGTCGACCAAGGGCGCGCCGCAGGTGATCCTCGAGATGTCGGCCGACGCCGAGAAGGTGAAGGCTGCCGTCGACGAGGCGGTCAACGACTTCGCGGCCCGAGGCTTCCGCTCCTTGGGCGTGGCGCGAGCGGATCGACGAGGGCGAGTGGCGGTTCCTCGGCGTGCTGCCCCTGTTCGACCCGCCCCGGGACGATGCCAAGGCGACCATCGCCACGGGTCGCCAGATGGGCGTGACCGTCAAGATGGTGACCGGCGATGCCCTGGCCATCGCCCAGGAGACCGCCAAGAAGCTGGGGATGGGCACGAACATCCTCGATGCCAGCGGATTCGGTGACGCGAAGCATCACGAGACGGCGCTCTCGGGGGAAGCCATCGAACAAGCCGACGGCTTCGCCCAGGTGTTCCCCGAGCACAAGTTCCACATCGTGGACGTCCTGCAGCAACGCGGCCACATCGTGGGCATGACCGGCGACGGCGTGAACGACGCTCCCGCGCTCAAGAAGGCCGACTGCGGCATCGCCGTCTCGGGTGCCACCGACGCGGCGCGCGCCGCCGCATCCATCGTGCTGCTGACGCCGGGCCTCTCGGTGATCATCGACGCGATCAAGGAGAGCCGCCGCATCTTCCAGCGCATGAACAGCTACGCGATCTACCGCATCGCCGAGACGCTGCGCGTGCTGCTGTTCATGACGGCCTCGATCCTGGTGTTCAACTTCTATCCGGTCACCGCGGTGATGATCGTGATGCTGGCCCTGCTCAACGACGGCGCCATCCTCTCCATCGCCTACGACAACGTTCGCTATCACGACAAGCCCGAGGCCTGGGACATGCGCACCGTGCTGGGCATCGCGACGGTGCTGGGTGTGCTCGGGGTCGTTTCCGCCTTCGGCCTGTTCTATCTCGCGGAACGCGTCTTCGGGCTCGACACCGGGCAGGTCCAGACGCTGATGTACCTGAAGCTCTCCGTGGCCGGCCACCTGACCATCTTCCTGGCGCGCACCCGAGGCCCGTTCTGGTCGACGCCACACCCCGCGCGGATCCTGCTGATCGCGGTGGTCGGCACACAGATCGTAGCGACGGTGATCGCGGTCTATGGGCTATTCATGACGCCCATCGGCTGGGGCTGGGCACTGTTCGTGTGGGGCTACGCCCTGGTGTGGTTCCTCGTGAATGACCGCGTCAAGCTGCTCGCTTACCGGATCCTGGAATCCCAGCCGGTGGCTGGATTCAATCTGAGCCGCGGCCGTGGCGGTGACGAGTCCGGCCCTGAGGCTCCGAATCTGCTCTCGCATCTTGATCGCCTCCTGCTGGACAGCGTAGGTGGTCGAGTGGGCCTTGGCCGTCACGAATGAGGCGCCGGCGATGGCCACGGCCATGAACCGAACGGACAGCCTGTGCACCGAAGCCTTCGCGGCTGTCCGGGCCAGGCTCGCCGAGGCCTCGGCACATCGCGGCGGTGAGATGACGGACGGTCATGACGCGGCCCCGTCGGAACCACAGACTCTCGTCACATCAGAAAGGAGCCTGTGATGAGCCTCGAGACCATCATCATCATCGTCGTCATCGTCCTGATCGTGCTGTTCGTGTTGGGGTACTTCGGGCGCGGTCGGCGTCGCCTTTAGTCAGGACGCGGTCGCTCTCGCCAGTCGGACTTCCCAGCTCGAACCAGATCCGGTGACACCGAGCCGCGAGGACGATCTGCCTCTCCTTGCCCCGCGCTGTCAGGACCCTGATTCCTCTCGGTCCTGACAGCGACCCGGGCTATACCATCGCCCTGGTCGTCGTCACCGTGCTCCCCTCGCTTGTGATGGAGGTCAGACGCCGGATGCGGGGACCGGGCCCCACACGTCGATCGTGCTGCGCACGAGCCGCGACAGCCCCGCAGGCACGCCTCGAGGACGTGGAGGTCATCAGCAGCCGTCACACGAGAGTCGGCGACCGGGAATTGCTGCCCGATCGTCGGGACCGACAGGCTACTTCTTGGGTCCCCGAACAGCGTCCTGGACGTCGCCCAGGACTTTCTGGGCCCCGCCCTGGACCTGCTTGGCCTGGCCGTGGAGCTCCTGCTCCTTGTCGCCGGTCAGCTTGCCGGCGGTCTCCTCGACTGTGCCCCTAACGTCGGTGACGGCGCCCCTGACGTGCTCGTCAGTCATGGTTGGACTCCTTCGATCGCTCTCTGGAGGTCGTCGTGGACGGGTGAATGGTCACGGGCGCATCAGAGCGTGCCGCGACCGCGCCGGCTGCCACGCAGCAGGTTGACGGCGAAGATGACGATGATCGCGCCGATGACGGACACGACGATGGTCTCGACGTTGATGCCGGTGGGCTCCTTGAGGTTCAGGAACGCTCCCGCCAGGAAGCCGCCCACGAGCGCTCCGGCGATGCCCAGGACGATGGTCATCAGGACGCCGTCTCGGGTGCCCATGATGAAGGTAGCGATGAAGCCGGCGATGGCGCCGACCACGATCCAGGCGATCGATCCCCATCGGGGCTCCTTCCTTTCGAGGGTATGTGGTCTGTTCGGACCGTCGTTCCTCGCGGCCCAGCCTCGGGCCGTGAGAGGACTCTGTCGCTCCGGGCGCGCCATGTCATGACAGTGCGTCATCCGGGCCTGCCGGCGGGGACCGGGGATGGAGCGTCGAGGCTCACTGGTGCGAGGGTCCGCCCAGATTCGACGGACTCGCCCGGACCATGACCCTTGAGATGGGAAAGCGGATCAGTGGGGCCCGAGGCGAGGTGGAATTCAGCGCGAGGAACCTCGCCTACTACGCCGCGAACGCACGCTGGCATCGTGCCGCAGTGCACGATCGCGTTCGAGAAGCTGTGGATCGATGCGGGAGCGCCATCGCCCACCCCCGAATTAAGGGTGTCGCCTTGACCGGGAGCGTCGCCGCCGGCGATAGCATCGCGGCGCAAGCCGGTAAGGCTCCCAAGATCTCGTTGATGGAACTCGTCGGCAGTGACGCGTTCATCGTCCTCGACGATGCTGATCTCGACCACACCATCCCGTGGGCTGTCTGGGGCCGGATGTCCGATGACGGGCAGACCTGCTGTGCCGCCAAGCGCTTCATCGTCGCGGAGGGACTCGCCGATACGTTCCTGGCGACGTTCCAGGCCGCGCTCACGGTGCTCGAACCGGGCGATCCGATGGACGATGCGACGACCCTCGGTCCGTTGTCGACCGAATCGGCCTTGGTGTTCCGGGTCAAGGACGACGACGCGGCGATCGCCCTCGCCAACGACTCGGACTTCGGGTTGGGCGGCTCCGTCTGGACGACGGACGTCGCACGCGGCGAACGTGTCGCGAGCCGGGTCGAGACGGGCATGATGTTCGTCAACTACATCGATTGGTTCGACGCCGAGCTGCCCTTCGGCGGGATCAAGAACTCGGGCTACGGGCGCGAGCTGGGCGACATGGGGATCCAGGAGTTCGTCAACGAGAAGCTGGTGCGGGTCGTGTCGATGGAAGCTCCCGCATGAGGCCTTGGAGCAGCGAGGCGGCCGGCCCGAAGCCGGCGCTCGCCGTAGCCCTCGAGCTCGTCGAGCGCATTCACGAACTCTATGATGAGCATGGTCGCGAGGAAGTTCAGGTAGTTCAGGATCGGAGAAGACCGGTGGAGGGGGCGCGGACGAAGACCGTCCGAGCTCGCCGGCCGTGAAGTCCTCCACATCATCGAAGGGGTCCAGGTGAAGATCGATTCGAAGGACTTTCGGGTGCGTTCGGGTGAGAATGTCAAGCTCGAGAACCGGCCGACCCGCGTGAAGCCGATCTGCAAGTCGAAGAAGCAGTACCGGAAGCTCTTGGCTGCCCATGTGAAGGAATTGGCCACCCTCCAGCGCCTGCACTACGCGTCCGACCGCTACGCTCTCCTGCTGATCTTTCAGGGCATGGACGCCGCCGGCAAAGACGGCGCCGATCCGGCACGTGTTCTCGGGCATCAATCCACAAGGCTGCGAAGTCTTCAGTTTCAAACAACCCAGCGCGACCGAGCTGGAACACGACTTCCTATGGCGCGGAGCGTGCCGCCTTCCGGAGCGCGGACGCATCGGGATCTTCAACCGCTCCTACTACGAAGAGGTGCTCATCGTTCGGGTCCACCCAGAGCTCCTCCGCAGCCAGAAGCTGCCCGACGGCCTGCTCGACGAAAAGAAAATCTGGACGGAGCGTTACCGTTCGATCATCGACTTTGAAGCGCACCTCCGCCGAAACGGCACGCGGATCGTCAAGTTCTTCCTGCACCTATCCAAGGATGAACAGCGCAAACGCTTCATCGATCGGATCGACGAGCCCGATAGCAATTGGAAGTTCAGCACGGCAGATATGCACGAGCGGGGGTACTGGGATCAGTACATGGACGCCTACGCGGCGTGCCTGAGCGCGACCAGCACCGATGATGTGCCCTGGTACATCGTCCCGGCTGATGACAAGGACGATGCTCGCCTGATCGTTTCGCAGGTGGTCCTGGACACGTTCGAGGACCTCCACATGGCGTATCCAGAGGTCTCCGATGAGCGTCGCCGTGAGTTGAAGTCGATTCGGAAACGGCTGTGAGGGGCTGTCCACCACCCCGATCCCCATCGACCAGCGCGAGAAGTCGAGCGATGGGTCATGGGCAGTGCCAGGAGCTGCCGGCAGAACTCGTCGGTCGCCGAGTCGGTATTCGCATCGCTGAGGAAATGCCGCATTGAGGATCCGGACTGCCATCGTTTCGACCCTATCCACCGCCACGGGCGAGGACGCCGAGAACGCCGAGCGGTTCCTGGCGCCCGTCGAGCTCCCTCCGACGGTCGGAACGGAACCCCTGGACAGCAGCTCCATCGGGGTGAACCTCTGCGTCGAGCCGTGGAACTTCCTGGGCGGGCGATCCGCCACTCGCCGCGAACAGGGCCAGACGCGATGAACTCCCGGACCGCGTTGCTCGATGTCCTCCAGATGCACGAGGCCGATCGTCTGATGGTCGTCAGCGGCGTGTCTGAAGCGGAAGCGATGGAGAACGCCGGCGCGGCCGTCGCGCAAGAGATCATGCGACGGTGGCCCCCGTGCGCCGTCACTGTGCTCTGTGGACCCGGCCGCAACGGCGGCGACGGTTTCATGGCCGCCAGGCTCCTCGCCGAGGCGGACTGGCCCGTTCGCGTCGCTCTGCTCGGGCCGCGTGACCGGCCGGCAGGAGAGGCGCAGCACAAGGCCGGGCGGTGGCACGGAACCGTCGAGCCACTGTCGCTCGACGTACTCGACGGGGCCGAACTGGTGGTGGATGCGATCTTCGGGACAGGGCTCGACCGCCCACTGCATGGGCCGGCGGCGGCGACGCTGGCTCGCGCAGCCAGCGAGGGACTGCCGATCATCGCCGTCGACGTTCCCAGCGGCCTGATGAGCGATACGGGCGAAGACGCGGGGGCTGTCGCGGCGGTGTTGACCGTGACCTTCCTCCGCAAGAGACCGGGCCACGTGTTGTTGCCCGGCCGATCGCTCTGCGGCGAGGTGGTCGTCGCCGGCGTCGGGATCCCGTCCTCCGTCCTTGAGCGGATCGCGCCCGACACGTTCGAGAACGATCCTGGGCTCTGGGTCTCCGAGCTGCCCAGGCCCCAGGACAGCGACAACAAGTACACTCGCGGTCACGCGTTGATCTCCGGAGGCTACCCGGTGACTGGCGCCGCCCGGATGGCGGCTCGCGCAGCGGCGCGAGCCGGAGCTGGTCTCGTGACGATCGCCGTGCCCGAGATCGCGCTGCCGATCTATGCGGCGACACTGACCAGCGTCATGGTCCAACCACTGGCGGCGCCCGACGATTTCGATCGCCTTCTCGACGACCGTCGGATCTCGGCGTTGCTGATCGGGCCCGGCGCCGGAACGGGTGAGCAGACCCGCGCCCGGGTGCTCGCCATGCTCGGGTCAGGGCGCCCGACGGTGCTCGACGCCGATGCACTCACCGCCTTTCGGGACGATCCCCCGTCGCTCGACCGCGCGATCGTTGGCCGATGCATTCTGACACCGCACGATGGCGAGTTCTCTCGTCTCTTCGACCCCAGCGGTGACAAGCTCACGCGCACGCGTGCGGCCGCCCGTCGCAGCGGCGCCGTCGTCGTCTTGAAGGGCAGTGACACGGTGATCACCGCCCCCGATGGTCGAGCCATCGTCAACTCCAACGCGCCCCCGACCTTGGCCACGGCAGGGTCCGGCGATGTTCTCAGCGGGATCGTGCTCGGGCTCCTTGCGCACGAGATGGACCCGTTCCTTGCCGCGGCGGCCGGAGTGTGGATCCATGGCGCAGCGGCCGCCGCTTTCGGGCCTGGCCTGATGGCCGAGGATCTGCCCGACCTCCTCCCGGACGTGTTGCGCAGCTTGGACGCTCGCGAGGCGTCGACGCCGCGATGACGAACCCCAGGGTGTGAGGGCTGCGATCAGGTGATGGATACCCATGCCCACGATGCCCCTGGACTGAGCTTCGGCCGCTCCAGAGCTCGGCCGCCTTGTGGGTTACGCTGCGCGACGTCGCTCGCGGGTCCGGAGAAGTTCTAGCATGTCCGACCGCCTTTCGCTCGTTCTCGATCAGCTTCGCTCACAGATGTGGTTCATCCCGGGCGTCTTTGTCGTTGGTGCGCTCCTGGCGGCGCTCCTCGTCGTCCCCCTGGATCGACTAGCTGATCAAGCCCTGGGTGTTCGCCTGAGCAGCATCGTGTTCGCTGGGGGTCCTGACAGCGCCCGTCTCGTCCTGTCGACGATCGCGGCGGCCATGCTGACGTTCACGGGTCTGGTCTATTCGGTCACCATGCTCGTCCTGCAACTGGCGAGCAGCCAGCTGTCGCCGCGGGTGATGCGCACCTTCCTACGGGACCGAGTGACCCAGAGCGTGCTCGGCTTGTTCATCGCGACCTTCCTGTATGCCCTCCTGGTCCTTCGCGAGATCCGCTCCCCGCCGAACGACGCAGCATTCGTGCCCGCCATCGCGGTCACCCTCGTCTATGTGCTGCTCGTTGCCTCGGTCATCGCGTTCGTGTTCTACATCCACCACATGGCGGAGGCCATGCGGGCCGCCCACGTCCTTCGCAGCGTGGCCGACGAGACCCGCGACGCGATCCACCGCCTGTATCCCGAAGGGATCGGCGAGGAACCGACCTGGCCCGTTCCGGTGCTGGCTACGCGCCCACCGGACACCGTCGTCGATCTCGAGCGGGGACCGGGAGTGATCATCGCGATCGACGGGGAGGCGGTCGTCCGGTTTGCCCAGGACCACTCCGTCACCGTGGAGCTGCCGCACCTGGTCGGCGATTTCGTACCAAGCGGCGCTCCGCTCGCCCGCATCTGGCGCAAGCGCTCGATGCCTGCGGACGAGGACCTTCCGACCGACGCGCTATCGCGAGCCATCCAGATCGGCGGAGAACGGTCGATGACCCAGGACGCGGCGTTCGGTTTCCGCCAGATCGTGGACATCGCGGAGCGGGCCCTCTCGCCGGGTACCAACGATCCTACGACGGCCGTGCAGGCGCTCGACGAGTTGCACGATCTCTTGCGACGGCTCGCTGAGCGCGAGTTCCCGTCCCCCATCCGAGTCGCCGATGATGGGTCGCCGCTTCTGCGGCTGCCTCGACCCGACTGGCCCGACTACGTCGCGCTCGCCCTCGACGAGATCCGGCAGTACGGGGCTGGCTCGCTCCAGATCGCTCGCCGCCTCCGCTACCTGCTGCTGGATCTCAAGGCGCTGGCACCAGCGCACCGGCAGTGGGCGCTCGATCGTCAGATACGACTCCTGGATGCCGCGATCGCGGCGCGCTATGACTCGTCCGACGATCGACGCTCGGCGGCCGAACCGAGTCCATCGGGAATGGGGCCTGCCGAGGCTCCCGTGCAGGCTGTGGGCTCCGACGTCGGAAAGATGACCACCCCGAGTCTCCCCGAACACGGTGGGTCATCGCCCGACGCCTGATCCGATCGCTATTGCGACGAGCCTCTCACGACGGCCGATACCGAAGCCGCCCGAGGACGCCTGAGGTCCGTCGACAGGACGCTGGTCGGGTGCGCCGGTCGTCGGGTCGTCGTCCAGACCGTCGCGACATCGCGGCGAGCATCGGCTCGCGGAGAGAGCCGCCAGGGGGCGCCCTCAGTCGCGTGGGCAGTCGCCCGGATCTTGCTCGCCGGCCCAGCCCGCATTCGAGAAGGTCGGGATGAACCGGTAGCCCCGGCCCGCGACGGTCGCGATGAAGTGCGGGTGACGGTAGTCGTCCCGGAGCTTGACCCGCAGGCTGCGGATGTGCCGGTCGACGATGTTGCTCTCGGACACGAAGTCGGTGCCCCAGATCGCGTCGAGGATCTCGTCGCGTGTCACGACCTGTCCGGCGCGGTTGGCGAGCAGGTAGAGGAGGCTCTGCTCGATCCCGGACAGGTGGACGACCGAGGTCCCGGTCCGCACCTCGCGGCTCAGGATGTCGATCTCGATCTCGCCCATCGTGATCGTCGGGATCAAAGGCCGGTCGATCCCCCGTGGTGCGGCGGGTGATGACGATGGCTCGCGCGAGCAGCTCCTCAGGCGAGAACGGCATGGTCAGGATGTCGTCGACCCCGAGGTCAAACGCGCGGAGCTTCGTCTTGAGGTCGCCCCGCCGCGTCAGGCCGAGGGCCGGCGTCGCCCGCTTCGTCAGCCGGTCCGCGACCCCGAGCTGTCCGAGGAGCGCGGTGCTGTCGTCGTTGTCCATGTCGATGACGGCCAGGTGCGGCTGCCAGTCCTTGAGGATCGCCTCCGCCTCGGCGAGGCTGCGGGCAGGCCGGACGACGAAGACCCCGTGGTTGAGCGTCAGCTCGATCAGGTCCACGACCAGCGGCCGGTCGTGGAGCACCAGGGCGCGGTGTGCCTCGCCGACTCGTTCCACTGCCACATGGTTGACCATCCTTGGCTCCTGCCTCAGCACCCTGCACCCCATCGCTCACGCCCAATTCTAGCGCGGGGGCGGCTCGGTTCGGAGGGACTGTGGTCTATGGAACCAGGCGACGGGGAGGACAGGAACATCGCGGAGACCCGGTGGGTGATCGCGGCATCCGTCGAGGCGAGCGAGTCGGTCGCCGGCGGAGACGCTGCCGCCTGCTTGCCTGACTTGGGGGTGGCCTTCGAGGTGGGACTACACGCCGCGCCCCCCGAGCTCACCGCAACGTTCCTTCGCAAGAAGCGCGGCCACGTGCTGAACCTTGGTGGCGAGGTGATAACAGGCGTTAGCCGGATGACCGCCCAGGCTGTCTCGCGCGGAGGGGCAGGCATGGTAACGCTCGCTGCTCCGGCCCAGGCGTGGAGCATCGATGCGACCTCGCTGACGAATACGATCGTTCAGGGTTTCGATGGCCCGTCGGATCTCAAGGCCCTGCTGGCCGACTCTCGACGGAATGTCATCGCGATAGGGCCTGGACTCGGGGTCGGTTCATCGACAAGGGAGTTCGTCCTTGCCGCCCTCGCGACCTCGCGCCTGACAGGACTCGACGCCGACGCACTGACTTCGTTCGTCGAGGCGCCACAGGACCTGTTTCGAGCCACTGTTGGCCCTTGCCTGCTGATCTCGCACGCAGGTGAGTTCGTGCGCCTATCCCATTTCGAGGGCGACAACCTGCGATGCAACCGGCACGCTGCGAGGCAGCGCAACGCGGTCGTCTTGTTCAAAGACCCCGATACAGTGATCGCCACCCCAGATGGTCGCGCGATCATCGATTCGAACGTCCCCGCTCATCTCACGACGGGCGGGAGCGGGGACGTTCTGACTGGTATCGTCGGCGCGCTGCTCGCTCAGGGAAGGGCGCCTTTCGAGGCTACGGCTGCATCCGCTTGGCTTCATGGGGCTGCAGCCGTAACATTCGGCTTGGGTTTGGTCGCAGAAGACTTGCCGAACGCTTTGCCGCGCGTGCTGCAGAAGCTAAGCCTCTCGGTTCAGTCGGTCGACCGGAACGCTGATCTTCAGGCCGAATGAGGGATAGCCAATGAAGGCGATGGTACTGAACAAGCCCAAGACTCCCCTCGAATGGACGGACTTGCCGGATCGGCAGCCTGGATCCGGTGAGATTCGGGTGAAGGTTCTGGCTTGCGGCGTCTGCCGCACCGACTTGCACGTCTGCGACGGAGAATTGCCCGACGCGAAATCTCCGGTCATACCCGGCCACGAGATCGTCGGCCGGATCGATGCACTTGGGACCGGAGTGGAAGGGTTGCGCCTGGGCGAGCGCGTCGGCATTCCGTGGCTTGGCCACACCTGTGGCATCTGCCCCTACTGCGTGAGCGGCCACGAGAACCTCTGTGACGATCCCCTCTTCACAGGATGTACGCGCGATGGTGGTTACGCGACGGCGACGATCGCCGATGCACGCTTTGCGTTTCCACTCGGCGAGGTCGGGGATGAGGTAGCGCTTGCTCCGCTTCTCTGTGCCGGGCTGATCGGCTGGCGTTCGCTGACGATAGCTGGAGACGGCAAGAGGCTGGGCCTCTATGGCTTCGGTGCCGCCGCTCACATCGTGGCGCAGGTGGCGAAATGGCAGGGCAGATCCGTCTACGGCTTCACGCGACCGGGAGATGTCGCCACGCAGGCTTTCGCGCGAACGCTCGGCGCCACGTGGGCGGGCGGCTCGGATGAGATGCCGCCGGAATTGCTGGATGCCGCGATCATCTTTGCGACAGTCGGCGATCTGGTACCGATGGCGCTGAAGGCCCTCCGGAAGGGCGGCCGCGTCGTCTGCGCGGGGATCCACATGAGCGACATCCCGAGCTTCCCCTATCGGCTGCTGTGGGAGGAGCGACAGATCGCATCGGTCGCCAACCTCACGCGAAAGGATGGGATCGAATTCCTGCGAATCGCTCCCGAGGTCGGCATCGTCACAACGACCACGACCTATCCGCTCAACCAGGCCAACGAAGCGCTCGCCGACCTCCGCGCCGGTAGGTTCGAAGGCGCAGCAGTCCTCGTGCCTTGAGGGCCACGGCCGCGCTCATCGCGTGACTCCGTAGCCCTGTGACGCCCACGGCGCGGACCCGTCACGCCGGTGTCGCGACGGGCCATGGAAGTT
Organism: uncultured Chloroflexia bacterium; assembly: GCA_963724095.1. Taxonomy (GTDB): domain Bacteria; phylum Chloroflexota; class Limnocylindria; order Limnocylindrales; family CSP1-4; genus JAFMJV01. Next base: position 8,392 of record CAVRTH010000018.1, on the reverse strand, counting down.
GCCCGTCGTGATCCCGGGGGATGGTGACGACCGGCCGAGGCACGATGGTGTGCAGGGCGCTGGCTGCGTTCGCCACGCGTGACCTCGAGGCGATGAGCGGCGACCTGACCTAGGACGTCGTGTGGTCGACGCCGGGCCGCAGCCCGATCTCCGGCGAGTTCCGCGGGCGCCCTGAGGTGCTTCGCTGCCTGCGCTCGGCCATCGATCTGGCGCCGCGTCGGGCGCTGCTGTGCCGTCATGACGCCTTCGCGTAGTCGTGGGGCCACACCTTCGACGGTCCGGTCGGGCAGAGACGCGGGTCAAGCTGGCGGGCGTCGCGCGGTCATGACGGACCGTCATGACATGGCGCGGTGGCAGCGACACCGTGGGATCACGGTCGGGGAGGTGGGCCATCCCGCCTCAGGACCATCGGAGGAGATCAAGGAGAGACACATGACACGCTCGAACAAGCTTCGCCAGCCGATGGTGGCCGTTCTCACTGCAGCGATGCTCATCGCGTTCGCGGCACCGGTGCTCGGCGAGAACGTCAACATCCCCGAAGGTGGTGCCGTCACTCCCGGCAGCGTATTCGTCATCAACTTCCAGGTCCAGGCGGGCTGCGATGGGCTGCCGATGGATACGCTCGAAGTGACGATCCCCGGGGCCGTGGACAATCCCCTGCCGGAGGACGTGCCCGGTTGGACGGTGGAGTCCGAGACGGTGCCGGCCTCGGATGGGACGTCGCGGGTCACCCTCGTGCGTTGGTCGGGTGGGCCGCTCGAGGATGGCACGTTCGCCGAGTTCGGCTTGCGCGCCGGGTTCCCCGACGAGCCTGATAGCAAGATCGAGTTCCCCGTCGTCCAGCGCTGCGGCGACGAGATGCGCACATCAGCGCCGACGGTGGTGCTCGCGCCTCGCTTCGGCCCGCAGGATCTGATCGGGTTGAGTGACTCGGTCGCCGCCATCCGCACCGAGGTCGAGGATCTGGGATCGCGGCTCGGTGGGGTCGATCCGGAGAACCTACGAAGCCGCGTGAGCGATGACGAGTCGGCCATCGAGAAGATCATGGTCCGCCTCGATGCCATGGCTGAGCGCCTCGATGCGCTGGAGTCGGCTACGCAGGGATGACGTCGCGATGGTCTTACGCTCGCGATGACGGGAAGATGGTGACCGCCTCGGGACCGTTCCGCGAGGTGGGCAGCCCAGTGCATGACTACCTGCGTGTGGCCCGGCTGACGTCGGTCTGATGAGACTGTCCACCACGGCCGGCCTGCGTGTGAGAATGGAGACGTGGGGACGCCCGGCGGGAACGCAAGCGATACGAGTCGCACGGTCGGCGTCTGGGGAGCCGTGGCCATCGGCATCGGCGGGATGGTGGGCGGCGGTATCTTCGCGGTCCTCGGGGTCGTGGCCGTCAGGGCGGGAGGTGGGACTCCGCTGGCGTTCCTGATCGCAGGATCGCTGGCAGTGCTCACGGCATCGTCGTATGCCGGACTCTCGGTCAAGTACCCATCTCGGGGTGGCAGCGTCGTCTTCATCGACAGAGTGTTCCGGGTGGGCATCATGACGGGCGCGCTCAACAACCTGCTGTGGTTCGGGTACCTGGTCACGCTCGCGCTCTACGCGTTCGCGTTCGCGAGCTATGCGGCCACCTTCTTCGGCTCCGGGGATGTCCCCGCATGGCTTCATCACGTCCTTATCACCGCTGCGATCGTGGTCCCCACCGGCCTGAACCTGCTGAACGCCGGCCTGGTGGCCAGGACGGAGACAGCCATCGTCGGGCTCAAGCTGGCGATGCTGGCGGTCGTCGCGCTGGCTGGCCTCACGACCATCGACGCCGGTCGGTTGGCCATCTCCACCTGGCCGCCGCTGCCGGCGATCGTCGCGGCCGGGATGCTGGTCTTCGTGGCCTATGAAGGCTTCGAGCTCATCGCCAATGCGGCGGAGGACGTCCGAGACCCCGAGCGCACCCTGCCTCGCGCACTGTTCATCGCCGTGGGCTCGGTCGTGGGCATCTACGTGACCGTGGCGTTCGTCACCGTGGGTTCGCTCGATCCCAGCCAAATCGCCGCGGCAGCGGACTTCGCCCTCGCGGAGGCCTCGAAGCCGAGCCTCGGCCAGGCAGGCTTCGTCATCGTCGCTGTGTCCGCGGTGCTGGCGACGCTCTCAGCGATCAACGCCACGCTCTACGGGACAGCACGCCTCAGCTATTCGATCGCGCTCGAGGGTGAACTCCCGCCGGCGCTCGAGCGCAAGGTCTGGAACGAACCGCTCGGCCTTCTGGTGACGGCCGGCGTAGCTCTTGCCCTCGCCAACACGCTCGACCTGACGTCGATCTCGGTCGTCGCCAGCGCGGTGTTCCTCGCCGTATTCGCCGCGGTCAACGCAGCAGCCGCCCGGTCATTGGGCGGCGCCACGCGTGTCGTCGCGGTGCTCGGCATGGTCGGTTGCGTCGTGGCGCTCGTCGTCCTCGGCGTCGATACCGCCGGTCAGCGTCCAGCGGCGCTGGTCGTGCTGGCCGTGATGGTCGCTGTGTCACTGTCAGGAGAGGCGCTGTGGCTGCGACGACGCCGCACCGTGGAGTTGGACGCCCAGGCCGGTTGAGAGTCCACGCGGTCGATCGGCGCGGATGACGGGCAGCGCACGGCATCGTAACGGTCGAGGAGACCGCGGCTGACAGCCGCACGCGAGCCCGAGTCAGACGCAGCTCGCAGGCGCTTGGCCGGCGTCCGGTTAACCGGTGGCTTCACCATCTCGACGGCTCGACCCGCTGGTGGTCATGCCCGACGCTGACACGGGCTGGCAAGCTCCAACTCATGACCAACCCGGCGCAGAACGGGACGGCGCAGCGTGGTGATGGGGGCTGTCCGCTCCATCATCTGGTGTGAGGCTCCTGGCGACCCGGCCGAGCTGGTTCGACGAGCGCGAGGTTCGGACCCGATCAGGGCCGCCGTTGGGCCCGGACCCTTGCGTGATGCCGGCCCGGGCAGCTCCAGCCTTGGCGCGCGACATGGGCCTCGACCCTCCACTTCGCCAGCCGTCGCCAAGCTGACCGCAGGCACCGGTATGCGTGTCGCAGCCCCGACATGCGCAGACGCGTGACCGAGTCATGCACGGATCAGCCGACCTCCAGCAGCGGTGCCAGGGGGCCACGAGACGGGGAGCCTCCTCGGCAGCCTTGACGCCCACGGTAAGGTCTGGCCGGAGGGGTTCGTCACAAGGCGGCCATGCCCAGGCCGGCCACGGAAAGGGGCGTGACCGATGCCAGGATCGATCCGACCATCCCTCGTCGCGATCATGCTCGTCGTCCTCGGGGCAGCGTCGATCGCCCCGGCGCTAGGCGCAGAGCTCGTCGAGGAGGCTTCCACGCCTCCGAGCCCTGCCATCAGCCCCCGCCCGTCGGACGGGCTGGCCACGCCCGACTCGATGACGTCGAGCCCTGAGGCCTCTAGCCCTCCGGCGGTCGTCGAGTCTCCCTCACGGACCGAATGCCGAGGCGGCCGCGGGCTCTCGGGCGCTGACCTCGAAGCCATCGTCCTGCCCTGGATCGAGGCCCTCTGGTCCTTCTACTCGACCGGGGATGACGCGGGCCTCACGAGTCTCGCCACGCCCCACGGCCTCGAGCGACTCAGGGCCGTGGACTGGCGTGTCCGGGCTGTCCAGCAGAACGGCGTCCGCTTCCGAGAGGTGCCCCGGATCATCGACTTCGATGATCGACAGGAGTGGTGCGACGACGGGAAGCAGCTGGTGGGCATCGATGTCGAGCCGGTCATCGACATCGCCCCCGGGGCGCGTACGTACGACGCCGTGCGCCACGTGCCCGTCGAGGCGGTGCAGGGCAAGCAACGCCGGGCGATCGCGCTCAGCTTTGTCCGAGCGCCCGATTCCGAGTCCTGGCTCTTCGACGACTTCGGGGCGAGCGACTTCCGGCCGCGCTTCCCGCAGCCCAGACCAGCCCGACCCTGCCCCGGCCTGAAGGTATCCCAGCAGTGCCGCCGACCCGTTCCTGATGGAGCCCTGGTGCACGGCGAACGGCGACGGTCGCCGGATCCCCACTCGCGGCGCAGCGCGCGAACTCGGCGTCGGACGCCTACCTTGTGTGCCTGGGGCCCGCGAGATCGCCATCGGCCTGCCGCCGGGAACGCCGATGGGCTTCGGCAACACCCACTGGTACATCCGCGACCCGAGGGGGAAGGCGCGCCAGGAGCGTGGTTTCGGCCCTTCGTCCGAGGGCTTCCGCCGCGATGTGCGACCGCCCAAGGACGCCATCTCGTCCGGGATCACGAATGGCTACGCCACGATCTGGACGAGCGAGAAACTCGGCGACAAGTGGCTCCTGGTCCAGGTGGGGAACCGCTTCGAAGGTTGGCCGCAGAGCATCGGCGGTTGCGGAGCGTGACACTCCCGACTCGAAGCTAGTCATCATCGATTCGACCGGCACGGTCAGGTTCCGTGAGGCCGACCGCTGCGTGGGCGACACGCGGGCCGATGTCCTGCATCTGTGGGTACCCCATATCCTCGTTCGCCAGCCGGCACGGCTCAGCGAACGGTCTCGTAGCCGAGATACACGACGCCGGACCCGAAGGTGCGCGTCTCGAGGAGCCGCAGGCCGACGCGGTCACCGAGGGTCGGGAAGAAGCGGGTGCCATCGCCGAGGATGGCCGGATGCACGAGGAGCCGGTACTCATCCACCAGCCCGCGTTCGATGAACGCCGACGCCAGCGTCGGACCTCCCACTTCGAGGTCGCCAGCGAACTCGGAGCGGAGCTCGGTCAGGCGATCGCCCACGTCGCCCGACACCAGCCGGCAATTCGGCCCGACGGCATCCAGGGTCGTCGAGAAGACGATCTTCGGCGTCGTGTTCCAGATGCGGGCGAACTCTCGCTCCGGCTCGGTCGCTGCCGGATCCGACGCGGCCGTCGGCCAGTAGGCCGCCATCAACTCGTACAGCCGCCGCCCATACAGGGACGCATCGAGCGAACGTGACAGGTCGTTGAACCAGGTATGCAGCTCATCGTCGACCACCGCCCAGTCCAGGCGGTGATCGACGGTCTCGACGAAGCCGTCGAGCGAGACGTTGAAGGTGTAGATCGAGCTTTCCCATGGGTACCTCTCCGATGCGTGTGAGACGGCGGTGGTCTGAGGACACGATCGAGTGCCGACGCCTCAAGTGCCTTCGTTTGTTAGGCCCGTACGCGAGTTGCGGCTCGAGCAGCGGACGCCGGGCTGACGGGGCATTGGCTCGCCACCGAACGATGTTGCCGTGAACGGATCATCAAGCAGGGATCGAGAAGCATGTGCCGCGGCCGCCCATTAACATTCACGTTGCGCTGCCCTCCTGCGTCACCATCATGAAGGTCATGCGCGCAGTGGACCCGGGAGTGCAGGGGCGGTGCCGAAGGTCGGAGCTCCCCCTCTGGCGTGTACAGGAGCGTCACATGTCCTATGTCGTGGATTTCAAGAACGTCTCGACCACTGGTCTGGAGTCCTCACCAGTGGCCGCTGCGCTCGCCGGTCTTCGCGCGAACGAGGCCCGCTACTTCAAGAACAAGTACGACCACGACTTCACGGTGGAACCGGCGGGCGAGGCCAAGGAGACCATCGACTGGGTGCATCGCATCCTCGAAGAGGAGCGCGGCATCGTGATCGCGGCTCGCCCGCTCGAGGCGTCGGCCTTCCGAGTCGAGGACATCCGCTGGGCGTACGTGTTCTACGAGAGCGGCCTGTCGATCAACGTGCTGTACACGGTCGACGACGCCGGGAAGCGCGCGGTCGGGTTCAAGCTCTCTGACGGGATGGAGGTCCCGGCCGAACTCGCCGCGCGGTTCAAGTTCGCACGCCGGAAGTCGAAGCTGGCCGGAACCATCCGCGGTTCGTTCTTCGTCATCAAGGGCGAATACTGATCGGGGCCCGGCGACAGCGGGCACCGGCGCCCGCGGCGTCTTGCACCACGTCGATCAAGAGCGTGGTGGTCGGCATGGCAGCGTCGGCGCCCAGCGAGGGATGGCCATAGTCGAGCTCGGCGGTGATGCGATAGCGTCCGGCCGGCGGGCGGAGGTCGTAATCGTTGATCCAGGCGATCCAGAACGGGGCGTCCGGCGCACCCGGCGTGTATCCGCCGCCCTTGTCGAATGGGATCGACTGGACCTCGCTGGCGCGGAACTGGTACGGCTGGCGATCGGCATTCATGAAGGTGCCGGCCGAGAGGTCGCCGTCGAGTTGATCGATCCTGAAGCGCACCAGTCCCGAACTCGATCCGGTGACGGTGATCTCCGGTTGGGATCCGGTGTACGCCAGCGTGGTGTCGATCTCGATCGATTCGCCTGCGTTCCAGACCGAGCGCGGCGTCGAGAGCGTCAGCTCGAACAGCTCGTCCCGGGCGTCGTCGACCTGCGGCTCACCCATCGGCTGCGGGGTCGGTGGTGCGGGCGTGGCTGCGGTCGCCATGGGAGCGCTCGATACCGGCGTGGTGCCGATGTCTCCGCTCTGAAGGAGGAACGTGCCGATGAGGACGGCGGCCGTTCCGGAGCCGGTGAGTGTCAGCAGTGCCATCCTGGTGGAAGCCCCTGTTGGTCTTCGGGCTTCGAGCGGTACGAGCGCAACGCGATCGCGGGCAAGGGGTGGCTAGTGGCGATGAGGGACCGGGCGACCCGCCTCCGCCCGAGCCCCGCGCCCGCGCCCGCGCGGCGTGTCACGAGTATCAGCCCGTCACGATCGACTCGATGAGGTCGTCGATCGAGGAGAGCGGCGGCATGAACGCATCCGCTGCTGCCGCATCGAGCGTCTGGACGCTCTGCTCCTGGTACGCGATCCACTTCTTGGCGGTGCGGACAGCGTTCAGGTCCTTCTGGCCGACCTTCGCCGGGAACATGTCAGCCTCGACCTCGAAGTCGGCCGCGACATACCACTCGCCGTCGGTGCTGAGCCCCTGGAAGGTGTACCAGAAGTCACCCGCCGCGAACGGGTAGAGGTCCTGACGGAACACGGTGAGGTAGACGATACCGGCGAGCTCCGGTGTGTCGATGTACCGCGCCCTCGCATCGATGGCCTGTGCGGCTGAGCCATCGAGCACGAACGGCAGCGGCAGGGAGGCGCCGCCCTCACCCGCTGCCATGTACGGAGCCAGATCGGGGCGTTCATCGAGCAGGGTCTGCAGTTGGGTCAACTGTCGCGACTGCCAGTCGTGGCCCACGAGATCCGCGGTGTGGAAGAAGCGGACGCTGCCAGGGGCGTTGAACTCCCGGGGAACCTTGGCACCTTCCTGTCGTGGCCCGTACAGCGTGAATGTCAGGTGGCCTGGACCGAGCGCCGATGGACCGTCTTCGCCCGGGGGTCCACCGGGCACCTGCGAGATGTTCACACTGACCCCAAGCGCCTCGTCGAACGTGAAGCCGTTGCCATCGAACGAGACGGTGCTGGCTGCGTCCTGTGCGTAGACCGGTAGCGAAACCAGCAGGAGCGCCGCGGCCGCGGCCGCCAATCCACTCGACTTGTATCCCATGTCATGCCCTTTCGGTCGGTCTTCATCGTGGCGCCGGCCGTTCGAGGTTTGACTCGCGCTGGTGCCTGGCGGAACGTGCGGCTGAGTGTAGATCCCGCGCCCATGCAGGCGCTCCCCGGCTCCGGATCCCCAAGCGTTCTGTGGGTTCCCATCCAGCGCACGCCGCGAGACTCGAGCTCCCCGCCTTGACGAGGACCAAGCGGGGGGGGCGCGCCACCGACTCGAAAGACGGGGGCGCTTGCGAGGGTACCTACACCGGCGTCACGGAGGCGATACTGGCGGGGTGAGCGCATCGCACGCTTTCGTCGTCCTGGCCGGTCTCGCCACATCGGGATCGGTCGTGGTCGCCGCCATCCTGGTGGTCCGCCTCCACGTCCTTCCGACAGGCGTGGACCCGTTCCGCGCGGGAGTGAGTGCGTACGCGCTGACTCGGTGGTCGTATCTCTATCAGGCCCAGGTGATCGCGAGCGGCATCGCCGCGACCCTTCTGGGGGTCGGCTGCGGGGCGCTGGGCCTGGGATCGACCCTCGGCCTTGGCTCGCTCCTCGTCTACGCGGTGACGCGGTTCGTCATCGTGCGTTATCCCACCGATCCTCCCGGGTCCAGCACCCTCTCTGCGACGGGCCGCGCCCACGCTGCTCTCGCGGCCGCTTCGTTCGTGGCACTGGCGATCGGGCGCCGACGACTGGGATCGCGCTGGCGGAGAGCGCGCCGTGGGATCGCGTCGCGTCGCTCCTCGGTCGTCTCGGTCGCGGTCCCTGTCTCGGTCGCGTCCACGTTCGCTGCAGGTGGGTGGGCTCGGCTCCGCCCGCTGTTCGGGTTGGTGGAGCGGGTCGTCTACGCGACCGGGTTCTCCTGGTTGTTCATCGCGGGCGTTGGGCTGACCGTCGTCCCGGCTGCGAGGACCCTCAC
>CAVRTH010000017.1:0-20688 GCA_963724095.1 uncultured Chloroflexia bacterium | reverse complement strand
CCGTTGGGGCCGATGATCCCGACGGCCTCTCCTCGCCTGACCTCCAGGTCGACACTGCGCAGGGCCCAGAAGTAGCCGCTTGGCGCGCGGTCCTGTTCGAGCAGGTTGGCGAACGTCGTGTGCAGCTTGGTCTTGCGGGTGAAGTTGAGGTTGTAGCGGATGCCCAGGTTGGTTGCACGGAGCGCCACGTCACCGATCGGCACCGGCACATGAAGACCGAACTCCCCGGCTTCGGGGGCCTCGTTCTCGGCCTCCTCGATGGCCGCGAGGCGTCCTCGCATCGAGGTCGACCTCGAAGCGCGAGTTCCACCACCTTCTCCACTCGTCGGAGGGGATCGATCGGTCTTCGTTGCTGGTCATCACAGGACCTTGGCAAAGGCGGGCTCGAGCCGCTTGAAGATGAGCGTGCCGATGATGGTGATGATGACGCCGACCACGAGGATGACCGCCAGGACATGGCGAAGTCCGGGTGGACGGCTGGCTTCCAGTCCAGCTGCCGGTGGCCTCGTCCAGGTCAGCCGACCGTAGAGGACCTTGCGATAGGACTCCATCAACAGCGACGTCGGGTTGAGCGAGATCAGGCCGTGAACAGCGTGTCCGGGCAATCCCAGGCAGCGGTCGATGCCGGCCATGGCCGCCTGCAGGCTCTCACCACGTCCGGCCACCTCCATGAAGGACCACAGGATGGGTGAGATCCAGAAGAGCAGGCGCATGAAGTGGCCGATGACGATGCCGACGTCGCGATAGAAGACCGTGATGGCCGAGACCATGAAGGTGAAGCCGAGGATGAACACGTACTGCACCATCGCGATCAGCGGCACCCACACGACCTGCCACGTCACGTGGTCGTGGTAGGCGAAGAACCACACGAACAGCAGCACGCAGCATGCCGAACAGGAAGCCCACGATCTGGCTGATGCGCGATGCGTGATCGGCAGGATGATCTTGGGGAAGAGCACCTGCTTGATGAGCGCCTTCCTTGCCCACGACGGCGTTGTTCGAAGCGCCGATGGTCGCGGTGAACCACTTGAAGGGCACCATCGCGCTCAGCAGGAAGAGCGGGAAGTCAGGCGTGGAGCGCTGGAAGATGACGGTCATCACGAGCACGTAGATGAGCATGGTGATGAGCGGGTCGAGCACCCACCAGACGTTGCCGAGCACGGTGTTGACGCCGCGCTTCTTGACGTCGGCGCGCACCATGTAGCGAATCAACCGACGGCGTGACCACACGTCGGTTATCGCGTTGCGGATGAGGGCGATCGGACCTGGCCGATCGTTGCTGCTGCGGAACGCAGCAGGTGCCTCGTTGACGACTCCCATGGACGGGCTAGAACGGTAGCAGAAGCTCGGATTCTCCACCCGCGTGCCGGATGCCGCGGCGATGCGTCCCCTGACCCATGGGCCACGATGATCACGACGGTGGTGGCGCTACAGTCGTCCCGGTGACACATTCGACATCCAGCCGGTATTCGTGGTCGGTGGCCCGCGCTCGGGGACGACGCTGCTGTCGGCCATGCTGGCTGCGCACTCGGCCTTCGACTGCGGGCCCGAGACGCATTTCCTCTCGCGTTGGGCACGCATGTCCGCGCGCGAGTGCGCCGCGCATCCTCGACCCTGCCGACTGGCCGGACCGTGCCACTGCCTACGTCACCAGCCTGTCGCTGGGCAAGCAGCCCATCTACCCCATGTACGGCCTGTCGTCCGCTGACGTTCGAGCCTGGCTCGCGGCGCGTCCGCCTTCGCTGGCCGCGATGCTCGAGTCGTTGACCGCGCAGCGCGCCGATCGCGTCGGCGCCCCGCGCTGGGTCGAGAAGACGCCGCGTCACCTTGAGGTGCCAGAGCTCATCACCGACACCTGGCCCGCAGCTCGTATCGTGCGCATCGTGCGTGACCCTCGCGACGCCGCCGTGTCACTGACGAAGGTGCCCTTCGGGACGCCCTCACTGCTGACCAATCTCTCGGTGCTGGCTCGGATGAATGAAGCGGCCGCCGACTTCTACCGCGAGTCCGACCGGGTGCTGACGGTGCGCTACGAGGACCTGGTCGCAGAGCCCGAGCGTGAGCTGCGCCGGATCTGCGAGTTCATCGGCGTCGAGTACGAGCCGGGCATGGTCGAGGACCGCAGAGGCGCCACCGAGCGTGGCCGCCTCGCACGAATGGTGGAAGGGCGACGCGACCGGACCACTCGATCGTTCACGCTCGGGCCGCTGGGTAGATGAGATGCCGCCCGCGGTGCAGCACTACGCGGCCCTCAACCTGGGCTCCATGCTGCAGGAGCACGGCTATGGCGAGGCGGCGCAGGCTGCCCGGAAGCTGGCCATCGTGCCCGCCGGCGATGCGCTCAACGCGAGGTACGACGAGGTGCTCCTGGCGCTGGCTGGGGCTGATGTCGCGGTGCGCCGGCCGATCCCGGCGACCATCGCGGAGCTGCACCTGCAGCAACCGCTGGTGTTCTTCGGAGTCGTGGGCCAGCTCGATCCCGCGCGTGGCCGGCCGGCCGGCCGGCGCGTGATCGATATCGCGCGCCTGGCGTTGCTCCTGCTGACGCGGCGGCTGCAGGGTCGACCGGTCGTGTGGGTGCGCCGGCTCAGCCTCATCCGCCGTCATCCACGTGACGGTGGGGAGCGTTTCGTGGCGCGCTTGCTGCAGGTGCTGGCGGTCCGCCTGGAGGCGGAGGACCTGCCCGCTCTCGTGGGTGCCGATGCCGCCGTGGCTCCTGTCGCGCTCGATGACTGACGCGCCGGTCTTCATCGTCGGCATCGCACGCTCCGGCACGACGCTGCTCGCGGCCATGCTCTCGGCACATTCACGCCTCGATTGCGGCCCCGAGTCGCGCTTCTTCGCCCGCTACCGACACCTCGACGCGAAGGCGCGAGCCCGGGTCCTCGATCCTGCGACCTGGCCTCGTCCGGCTGTCGACTTCATCGCATCGCTGCGCAACCAGGGCCATCCCGTCACCGGGCTCTTCGGGCTGACGCTGCCGGAGATCGGCCGCTTCCTTGCGGAGCGCCCGCCTTCACCGGCGGCGATGCTCGAGTCGCTCACCTTGCTGCATGCGCGTGCGGCGGGCAAGGAACGCTGGATGGAGAAGACGCCGCGGCACTTGCTCATGACCGATACCCTGCGGCGGCACTGGCCCGATGCCTCCATCGTCCGCATCGTGCGCGACCCACGTGACGTGGCACTGTCGCTCGCCCGCATGCCCTTCGCCAAGGAGTCGGTGGTCGGCAACCTTGTGCGCGTCGACGACGACGACCGCATCTCCCGCGGGCGTATCGAGTCCGACTCGCGTGCCCTGACGCTGCGCTACGAGGATCTCGTCACGCAGCCCGAGCCGGCGCTGCGCCGCATCTGCGCCTTCATCGGCGAGGCCTATGAGCCGGGCATGCTCGATTCGCGTGGGACGGCCAGCACCGTGGCGGCCGCGCACGAATGGTGGAAGGAAGGCGTGTCGGGACCGCTGAACACCGACAGCGTGGGTCGCTGGCGCGCGGAGATGTCGGCCGATGCTCGTCGCTTCGCCGCACTGCATCTCTCCGACTACCTGCGCCGGCATGACTACGAGGGCGCACGGGAAGCCAGGGGTACGATCGCACTCCTGCCCGCGGGTGCGGCTGTCGGTCCCAGCAACGAAGGGCTGCTGCTGGAGCTCGCCCGTCGGGGCCTGGTGGTTGCGCGACCAGTACCCACTGGCGCCCGCGATCAGCGCCGCCAGCGGCATCTCGTCTTCCTCGGCGTCAAAGGCCAGCTCGATCCGTCCCGCGGCCTGGCCGTGACCCGGCGCGTGCTCAGCCTGGGCTCGCTCGGCATCGGCGTGCTCCTCCGCCGGGCTCAGGGTCGGCCCATGCTGTGGGTACGCCGGGCCACCTTGCGTGAACGGCATGGCGACGATCCCGTCGAACGCCTGCTCGTCCTGCTGCTGCGCCTGCTTGCCCGCGATGTCGCGCTGGAGGAAGTCCCGGCACTGGTCGACGAGAGCGAGTGATCGCAGGTGGACGACCTTCTCACCACTGCTGACCTCTTCGAGGCCGCCGGCCGCTACGGCTACCTCCACCCGAACTACGCCGAGAGCTACATGGAGGTGGGCGACGTACGCTACCTCCGACGCAGCGGAGCGTGGCTGCTGAACCGGTCCATCCCCGGGAGCGAGCGGGTGGACGCGCTGGTCGGTCATCCACTACTCATCTGCCGTGATTGGGGCGCTCTCTCCGACGACCTTGCCGAGACTGCCGCGTTGGCCGACGTCGTCAGCGTCACGGCGCTGACCGACCCGCTGGCGCCGGTCGGCGAGGCGACGCTGAGCGACGCCTTCCCCGACATGGTGCGGGTCCATGCCCAGCACTTCGTGGTGAACCTGCCGCGGTTCTGGCCCTCACGTGAGCACCGCCGCGCGGCCCGCCGGGCACTACGGCTGGTGGAGATCGACATCGAGGAGTCCCCGGTCGCTCGCTTCGATGACTGGCGGCGACTGCTGCCCGGTCCCGGAGGGGTGACGGCGACCGCCGACGCCTGTGCCCTCTCACGGCCGGCTCTCGAGCGCCAGTTGTCCGTACCCGGCTGTGTCGGCGTGAGTGCCCTCGCCGAGGACGGCCTGGTGGCCATGGCCATCGCCTACCTCGCCGGCGAGGACGCCCACATCCACGCGATGACGACCAGTGCGCGTGGCGACGAGCTTGGCGCGCCCTACGCGATCTACGCGGCGTTGGCCGAGGATATGGTCGGTCGCGGCCTGCGCCGGCTGGATCTTGGCGCCGCGTCCGCGGCGGACACCGCTTCCGCCGAGGAGGCAGCCCGCTTCATGGCCGGCTGGACAGAGCTGACCCGGCCCTCGTACCGCTGCGGCCGCATCGTCGACCGTGTCGCCTACGATGGGCTCGCCGCAGCTGCCGGCACCACCGGCAGTGCCGACTTCCCAGCCTATCGTCAAGGAGGAGACACATGAGGATCCTGGTCACCGGTGGGGCCGGCTTCATCGGCTCCGCGTTCGTGCGGCGGCGCTTGGCCGCATCCGATGACCACCTCATCGTGGTGGACAAGCTCACCTACGCTGGCAACCCCGCCAACCTTGCTGGGCTGGCCGACGATCCCGCCACGCGTGATCGCTACCGGTTCGTGCAGGCGGATATCGCCGATGAGCCGCTGATGCGGGAGCTGGCGGCTGAGTGTGACGCCATCGTCAACTTCGCCGCCGAGTCGCACGTGGACCGTTCGATCCTGGAGCCTACGGCCTTCCTGCGCACTGGTGTGATGGGTGTGTACGCCCTCCTGGAGGCCGCGCGCGCGGAGCACCAGAAGCGCGATGGTGCCTTTCGCTTGCTGCAGGTCTCGACCGACGAAGTCTACGGTCCGGTCCCCCGGGGGCTGTCGGTGGAGTCCGATCCCATCCGCCCGACCAGCCCATATAGCGCCGCCAAGGCGGCCGGTGAGCACCTGGTGGCGGCATATCACGAAACGCACGGTCTCGATACGGTCATCACCCGCGGCGCCAATACCTACGGGCCCAACCAGTATCCGGAGAAGCTGATCCCACTCTTCGTCACCAACGCGCTCGACGATCAGCCACTGCCGATGTACGGCGACGGCATGCAGCGCCGCGACTGGCTCTACGTGACCGACCATGCCGACGGTGTGGGCGTGGCCCTCGACCGCGGGGAAGCGGGCGCTGCCTACAACATCTGCGGCGACGGGGTGGAGCGCCCGAACCGTGCCGTCACCGAGGCTATCCTGGAGTTGCTGGACAAGCCCTGGTCACTGGTGCGGACGGTGCCCGATCGGCCCGGCCACGATCGCCGCTACGCGCTTGACGGCTCGCGCTTGCGGTCGCTGGGCTGGGAGCCGCGGGTGGCCTTCGAGGAGGGCATCGCGCAGACGGTCGAGTGGTATGCGGCCCAGCGTGAGTGGTGGGAGCCCATCAAGAGCGGCGAGTGGGAGGACTACTACCGTCAGCAGTACGCCTGGCGACTGGAGCAGTCCAGCCACGCCTGAAGCGCCCGGGCGCACCCTTGCGCACGCGTGAAACGGCCCTGACACGCTAGACTGCGGCGGCGCGCAGTCGTGACGGGCTGCCCACCATGTCGCCTCAAAGACGCGCACCCCGCGACATCTGCAACAGCCGGAGACCGTCCCCGCATGACCTCGTCGAAGCAGCCCTGATCAGCCCTCGAAGCAGTCCTCCAAACAGCCGACACCGCCGCCGAAGGAGTCCTTCCGCGACCGTATCTCGACCCGTCTCTCGACGGACAAGAAGGGTCGCCTGATCGACGACGAGGCGCGCCACACGCGCAACGTGACCTGGTTGTTCTACGGGCTCATCGTGGTCGTCATCGTCATCGCCGTCGCCGGGCTGGCCTACGGCTTCTACGAGACCAACCTGAAGCCGTTGGCCAGCGTGAACGGCACCGACATCGGCCGCGGGGAGTGGCTGGACCGGCAGAAGCTGGAGGACTTCCGCGCCGAGCGCGCCGAGTACGCTCGTCAGCACGGCCCTGGCCGCTGACGAGATCGATGCCGACCTGGCCAACCGCTACCGCACCAACATCGACAATGAGCGCCCCGCCACTCCGGCGGCGGTGATGTCCGACCTGGTCGATCTCACCTTCCAGCGACAGCTGGCGCAGGAGCAGGGCATCGAGCTCAGCAGCGACGAGCTGGACGCCGCGATGGCGGCCGACGGCGGGCTGCGACGAGGCGCGCCTCGTCGAAGCCATCATCGTCATCACCGATGAGCAGGAACAGGGCCAGGCCGCGACCGACGCCGGCATCGCTGACGCTCGCGTGCGGGCTCAGGCTGCCGCTGCCGAGTGGCGCGCCGGCGGTGACCCGCAGGCGCTGGCCGAGACCTATGGGCCGGCCAACTACGACACCGGCTGGATCACCCGGGGCGATATCGGCGATGCCGCCTGGGAGGACGCCATCTTCACGCTCGAAGTCGGCCAGGTCACCGACGCCTTCGAGGCGGCCACGGGCGAGCAGCTCATCGGCAAGGTGACCGATATCGTGCCCGCGAGGGCCGACGAGGGCTTCACCCAAGCCGTCAACGCCCAGGTCGGCGAGGAGGTCCACCGCCGAAACGTCGAGCTGGAGGCGACCGCCGCCAAGCTCAAGGACCAGATCACGCAAGAGGCCGTGACGGCCGAATACGAGCAGGTCAAGCTGGCCGAGATCTTCATCGAGGCCGACCCCTACGTCGATCCCGACAACGACCAGGGGGACGTTCGCGCCAGTCACATCCTGTACCAGCCCGAGACCCCGCTCGATGCCGATGGCAACCCAACCCCCGTGGCGGACTCTGCCCGCAGACGATCCCGCCTGGGAGGTCGCTCGCAAGAAGGCCGAAGGGATCGCGCTCCTGGCACGCAGTATCGAGGACGTCGATGCTCGAGTGGATGCCTTCGCCAAGCGCGCCCGCCTCGACAGCGCCGATACCGTCAGCGCCGCGCGTGGCGGCGACCTGGGTTACTTCACGCGTGACGCCATGGTGCCCGAGTTCTCCGCGGCCATCTACGACGCGGTGGATCCACAATATGGTGACATCCTCGGTCCGGTGCGCACCGCCTACGGCTGGCACGTGATCATGTTCGATGAATTCCGCCCGCCGCTGGCGGATCGCGTGGCGGCCGTGGAGGCGGCCCTCGCCGAGCCGGGCGCCGATTTCGCCACGGTCGCGGCTGAGTACTCCGACGGCCCTGAGGCTAGCGCGGGCGGCGAGATCGGCTGGCAGCGGACCGACCAGCTCGACGACATCAGCCTGCTGGCGATCACCGCCATGGACCCGGGGGAGATCGAGCCAGCCCATCGACACCGGAGACGGCTTCCGCGTCTACGAGCTGCAGGAGGAAGCCACGCGTCCGCTGGAGCCGGCTGCTGCGGCGGTCGTGGCGGACACCGCCTTCGCCGACTGGTACGACGAGCGCTTCTCCGCCGCCCAGGACGAGGGTCGCATCAGCATCGACGACTCGGTCAATGGCTAGTGCCCCGCCGACGACGTCCCGCGGTGCCTGTGTCTGGTTCACCGGACTGTCCGGCTCGGGCAAGTCGACGACGGCGGAGGCGCTGGTGCCGCTGCTGGAGGCACGCGGCCGGACCGTGACGGTGCTCGACGGTGATGTCGTCCGCACGCACCTGACCAGGGAGTTGGGCTTCTCGAAGGCGGACCGCGACACCAACGTACGTCGGGTGGGTTACGTGGCCGCGGAGATCGTGCGTCATGGGGGCCTGGTGGTGGCGGCGCTGGTAAGCCCCTATCGCGAGACGCGCGCCGAGGTGCGCGAGATGGTCGGCGAGGGCTATATCGAGGTCTTCGTGGACACGCCCATCGACGTCGTCGAGGAGCGCGACGTCAAGGGCTGGTACGCCAAGGCGCGCGCCGGCGAAGTCAGGGGTTTCACCGGCGTGTCCGATCCCTACGAACCGCCGCTCGACCCCGAGCTGAGGCTGCGAACGATCGACACCACGCCGGAGGCCAACGCCGTGCTGGTGATCGAGTATCTCCAGACTCGCGGCTTCCTGGAACCGGTCTAGGCGGACGCTCGATCGCTCCATGCCCTCCCTGCTGACCCATCCCACCGTCGCCGTGCTGCTGGAACGCGCCGGCGTCGATCCGGCCGAGGGCCTGCAGGTCATCGCGCTCGACCGGCTGGTGGCGCGACCGTTCGATGCCGGCATGGCGCTGCTGCTGCTACCGCCGCTGGGCGCGGATCTCGATGCGGACGATCCCTATGCACTGCTGCCCGGTCGTCATGGCCACGGCGCCGACCCGCTGGCACTGCTTCGTCGCCTCTATCCGACGGCCCATCCGGTCTGGGGCGAGCTCGACGACTCTACCGTGGGCGCCATCGATGCGGCTGCCCTGGCCGCTGCTCCGCACCTGCTGCCGCCACTGGACCCGGCCGCCAACCCCGCCGGTGCCTTCGGCCTGGCCTGGCTGGTCCATCGGCTGCGCCAGCCCGATGGCTGCCCCTGGGACCGCGAGCAGGACCACCAGTCGCTCAAGCCCTTCCTGCTGGAAGAGACGTACGAGGTCTACGACGCGCTCGACGGCGGTTCCACGCCCGACCTGGCCGAGGAGCTGGGTGACCTGCTGCTGCAGATCGTGCTGCATGCGCAATACGCTGCCGAGGCCGGCGTGTTCGACTTGTCGGACGTGCAGCGCGGCATCACGTCCAAGATCGATCGCTCGCCACCCGCACGTCTTCGGCGATGTCCGGGCGGATACGCCTGACGAGGTCATCCGCAACTGGGAGCAGATCAAGGCCAGCGAGCGTGCCGCCAACGGCGCATCGGTGGTTCGCGATGCGGAGATGCCCGACGCCTTCAAGGGGCTGTCGAAGTCACTACCCGCCCTCGCCTACGCCGACGAGATGCAGGGCCGTGCGGCCAGCCTGGGCTACGACTGGCCCGACCTGGAGGGCGTCGATCGACAAGGTCGCGGAAGAAGCATCAGAGCTGCTCGCTGCCACCACCGACGAGGAGCGCCACGAGGAGTACGGCGACCTCTTGTTCGTGCTCGTCAACATGGGCCGCAAGCTTGGTATCGACCCTGAAGCCGCGCTACGGTCGGCCAGTCAGAAGTTCGCCTCGCGCTTCGCACGTGTGGAACGCCTGGCAGATGAAGAAGGACTGCAGCTGAGAACACTCGGACTCGACGCGCTCGACGACCTGTGGCAGCTGGCCAAACGAGAAGAGACCATCGAGAAGGAGATGCCATGAGTATCGGTGGAGCCAAGCGCTACCGCGTCGATGGCCGGACACCGGGGCAGATGCGCCCGGTGTCCATCGAGATGAACGTGCAGAAGTGGGCGGCGGCATCGCTCATCTACAAGCAGGGCGACACGCACGTGATCTGTTCGGCCACCGTCGAGGACCGTGTGCCGCCGCATCTGCGCGGCAAGGGCACCGGCTGGGTCACCGCGGAGTACGCCATGCTCCCGGCCGCGACGTCCGAGCGCATGCAGCGTGAATTGGTGCGCGGCAAGCTGGGCGGCCGCACCTATGAGATCCAGCGCCTGGTGGGGCGCTCACTGCGGGGCGTGGTGAACACCGCCGACCATGGGTGAGAAGACCGTGGTCATCGACTGCGACGTGCTGCAGGCTGACGGCGGCACCCGCTGCGCTTCCATCACCGGCGGCTACATCGCCCTGGTGCTGGCGCTGCGCAAGGCCAACCTGGAGCGCGCCATCGCGGGCAAGATCGCAGCCATCAGCGTCGGCATCGTCGAGGACACGCCGCTACTTGACCTGGAGTACCGCGAGGACTCCACAGCCGAGGTCGACTTCAACGTCATCGGTACCGACGCCGGCACCTACGTGGAGCTGCAGGGCACCGCGGAGGGCAAGCCCTTCGATCGCGCCCAGATGGATGCGCTGCTGGGCCTCGCCGATGGTGGTCTCAAGACGCTCTTCGGCATCCAGGACGCCGTGCTCAAGGGCGAAGCGGCCAAGTCAGCCGGATGAGTCGTCGCCTGTTGCTCGCAACGCGCGCCCGCCATAAGGTGGCCGAGCTGCGCGAGCTGCTGGACCTGGGCGATGTCGTGCTGGTCACACCAGACGAAGTCGGCATCGAGGGTGAGCCGCCCGAGGATGCGGACACCTTCGCGGGCAACGCTGAGATCAAGGCGCGCTACTACGCCGAACGTTCGGGCCTGCCCACGCTGGCCGATGATTCGGGACTGGAGGTCGATGCGCTCGAAGGCCGGCCCGGCGTGTACACCCGCCGCTACGCCGGCGAGGATCCGACTGACCAGCAGAACAACGCCAAGCTGCTGGCTGAGCTCGACGGACTGCCGCCGGAGCGGCGCAGTGCCCGCTACCAGTGTGTGCTGGCGTTCATCGACCCGGGCGCTGCTGAGGCGCCGGTGCTGCGCGAGGGCGCCTTCGAGGGCCGCATCGCGACCGGTCCGCGTGGGACGGGCGGCTTCGGCTACGACCCCATCTTCGAACCCGTGACCGAGGCGCCCGGAGCGCGTACAGTCGGCCAGATGAGTGCCGACGAGAAGCACGCGCTGTCGCATCGAGGCAAGGCTGCCCGGGCGATGGCCGAGTACCTCAAGGGGGAGGGCTGGTAGATGTCCACGGCAAGGCCCAGGATCGTGGTCGCCGGCGAGGCGCTCATCGACCTCATCGTCGGCCGGGACGGGTCGGTCACCCCGGCCCCCGGCGGGGGCCAGTACAACGCCGCCCGTACCGTGGCGCGCCTGGGCGGTGACGTCCACTTCCTGGGGCGCCTCAGCGATGACTGGTTCGGCAAGGTCCTGCGCGTCCAGGCTGGGGGACGATGGCGTGGGCACCGACCTGGTCGTGGACACCGCCGACCCCACCACGCTCGTCCTGGCCGAGATCGACGAGGCCGGCGTGGCGCACTACCACTGGTACATCGATCGCACCACCGTCCCGGGCCTGGAGCTGGTCGATGCCCGCCGCTCACTCGACCCGGCGCCGGACGCGCTCCACGTGGGCACGCTGGGCCTGACGATGGAGCCCATCGCCGATTCGCTCGCGGCGATCGTCGCGGAGGTCCCGGCGGAGACCTTCGTGATGGTCGATCCCAACTGCCGACCCACGGCCACGCCCGACTTCGAGCGCTACCAGGCACGCATGCGGCAGGTGCTGGCGCGGGCGGACGTGGTGAAGGGGAGTGACGAGGACTTCGCCTATCTCGCGCTGGCCGAGACGCCTGAGGCCAGCGCCCGGCTATTGCTCGAGGGGGGGGTCGGGCGCGGTCCTGGTGACACACGGCGGGGACGCCGCGCGTGGCTTCTGTGCCGGTGGCGAGTTCAGTGCGCCGGTGCCCACGGTGAAGGTGGTCGACACCGTCGGCGCGGGTGACACCTTCGGCGGCGCGTTCCTCGCCATGTGGCTCGAGCACGGCTTCGGTCGCCGCGAGCTTGCCGACGTCCACCTCCTGGAGGATGCCGTGCATTTCGCCGCCCGCGCCGCTGCCGTCAACTGCACCCGCGCCGGTGCCGAACCCCCCACCCGTAGCGAGATGGGCTTGGAGTAGGGAGGGGACCGGCTCGGGCGCGAACAGCTCGGCCAGCGCTCGGCCCAACGGTAGCCCGAAAGAGCCCGCCAGGACGACCTTCAGGGGATGGTCACGTGGCGCAGCTGGCGATCACCGTTGCGCTGGAGCACCGCGTGCTTGGTACGCCTGCTTCATGACCTGCCTGGAGCTGAAACGATGCCACGACTCACGAACCGGGTCTTTGCCGACCTGGCCATCTGGATGAGCTCGTTCGGCCTGCTCATCGGCCTGATCTTCCCCCTCTTCTGCGTCGTCCTCGGCCTGCCACGTGAGCAGGTCATGAGCCCGCCGTTCTTCATCGCCACGCTGGTGGCCGGTCTACTGGTCGGAGCGGCGAACTTCGCCATCACCCATGCTGTGGTCGGCCGGCGTCTGCGGCAGCTCACCGAGCACATGACACGGGTGGAGCGGCAGCTCGCGGTGGCCTCGACAGTCGGGTGACTGGAGCGCTTGCGACCCGCTGCGGTGCGCACTCCCGGTCGATTCGGCAGATGAGATCGGAGCCAGCGCTGCAGCCTTCAACTCGCTCATCACCACGCTTGCTCGTTCGCACGACATCGAGAGCGCCACCCGCGGTTTCACCCGCGTGGTCGCCAGCCACCTGGACCTCGACACGCTGGCGCGCGAATCGCTTGCGACGGTACTGAAGGACACGGGCGCTGCGGCCGGTGTGTTGCTGGTCGAGGGCGTGGATGGGCTGAAGCCGCTGGCTGCGGTGGGGGTCAGCGACCCCGAGCGGGTGGCGCACAACCCCCAGGTCGCATCGGTGCTGCGGTCGGGTCGCATCCGCAAACTGGATGTCGACGCAGAGCAGGTGGTGGTCGACAGCGTCCTGCTGGAGCAGACGGCGCGGCAGGTCGTCGTGGTGCCCTTGAGCTTCAAGGAGGTACCTCTGGGCGCACTCGTCCTCGCGACCACGGCAGACTTCACCTCTGGCGTGGACCTGCTGGTGGGCCACTTCCAGACCGACCTCGGTCTGGCCCTCAGCAACGCCCTCTCACACGATCGCCTGGAGCGTCTCGCCGCCCTCGACCCCCTCACCGACGCCTACAACCGTCGCTTCGGCCTGACGCGGCTGCAGGAGGAGTTCAGCCGAGCCCTGCGCATGTCGAGCCCGCTGGGCGTCCTGATGCTCGATCTCGATCACTTCAAGACCGTCAATGACACCTACGGACACCTGGTGGGCGACCGTGTCCTGCGTGCCGTTGCTGGATCCATCCGTCGAGTCGCCCGCGAAGGCGACGTCCTCATGCGCTACGGGGGTGAGGAATTCCTTCTCGTCGTGCCGGGTGCTGCGGGATCCGACTTGCTGGAGTTGGCGGAGCGCGTCCGGCGCGTCATCGCCGCCACGGAGGTGATGGACGCCGACCGCCGGGTGGCCGTGACCGCGAGCATCGGGGCCGTCACGTTCCCGGCCCACGATGTGGCTTCCGCCAACGACCTCATCGAGGCTGCGGACCGCGCCCTCTACGCCTCCAAGGAGATGGGGCGCGATCGCGTCACGCTCGCCTGACCGACCTGCGACCGCTTGCGCGCAGGGGACTTGTCGCTGACCAAAGCTCCGCATGTGCCCCCAACGCGCAAGATCCTTGCTTGCGCTGGAGTGTTCGGCCACAGGACAGCTCACGTTCGCAGCGCGCGTCAGCCCTTGACAATCATCCTGAGAAGGGAGCAGTATCGATTTACTGAAACGATTGAGTGAATGAGCTGCTGCGGTCAGGGAGGACCATGGCGGTGCTCGATCGCCAGCGGGAGGGGGATGTTGACCCAGGACCGACCGGTGACGGTGGGGAACGACTTGGTCGCCGATCCTATCGGGGGCCGTGCGCCAGCGCGCAGACGCCGGGCCCGCATGTCCGACGTGGCGGCCGCGGCCGGTGTCTCCACTACCACCGTGTCGTTGGTGCTGAGTGGCAAGGCCGGCACCTCCATCCCCGAGGTCACCAAGGAACGCGTGCGCGAGGCCAGCCGGCAGCTGGGCTATCGCGCCAACACCATCGCGCGCAACCTGCGCGCTCAGACCAGCGACAGCATCGGCCTCATCTCCGACCTCATCGCCTCGTCGGCCTTCGCCGGCGACATGATCCACGGCGCCGACCAGGTGGCAGCAGCCGCGGGCAAGACGCTCGTGATCGTCAACACCGAGCGTGACCCCGAGGTGGAGACGCGCGCGATCGACTCGATGCTGGCGCGGCGGGTCGACGCGATCATCTACGCCACGATGTGGCACCGGCTCGTGGAGCCGCCGCCCGAGTTGAAGGAGGTCGACACGGTCTTCCTCGACTGTCGGACCGGGGACCCCGACGACGCGTGGGTCGTACCCGACGAGGAGCTCGGTGGATACACCGCGACTAGCCATCTGCTCGAGTACGGCCACCGCCGCATCGGCTACCTGCGTGAAACCAACCCGTATCCGGCCGACGCTGAGCGATTCGCCGGCTACCAGCGCGCGCTCGCCGATCACGGCATCGACTATGACCCCGACCTCGTGGCCATCGATCGCAACGACCCATTTGGTGGCACGGTCGCGGCTGTCCGGTTGCTCCAGCTGCCCGATCCACCGACGGCCATCCAGTGCTATACGGACCGCATGGCCATGGGCGCCTACCGCGCCATCCGCCGTGCCGGACTGACCATCCCAGACGACATCTCCGTCATCGGGTTCGACAACCAGGACCAGATCGCGCCCTGGCTCGACCCGCCGCTCACGACCATGCAGCTGCCCCATGATGCCATGGGCCGCTGGGCCGTCGAGCACCTACTTGGAGTCCTTAGCGGTGAGACCAGGGGACCACGGCAACAGCGGATGGAGTGTCCGTTGGTGGTTCGTCACTCGGTCGCACCGCCCCGCGATGGGGCGGATCTGCCGCCCCGTCCTCAGCGGGGGACGTCGTGATCGCATGCGCCCCGCGGCGATCACGGACTGGTCTATCCGGGGCAAGGAGGAAGGACATGATCCATTCCAAGACCAGCCTCCGCGTGGCGTTACTCGTCAGCGGTGCGCTGGTGGGTGCAGCCATCACCGTCACTCCGGCGGTGGCGCAGAGCGACCCCAACGTCTGTGATGGGGTGATCGACGGACCGGTCAACCTCACCATGACGATCCACTCGGGCACCAACCCCGGACCCGAGCCGGAGACCGTCGACGCGTTCAACAACGGTCCCGGTGCGGAGCTCGGCGTGACCATCACCATGAACGAGCTTGGTGAGGGCGCCTACGAGACCAGCCTGAAGTCGGCGGCCGCGGCAGGAGAGATGCCTGACATCGTCGACATGGACGGGCCGTTCCTCTACGAGTTCGCATGGGCCGGGCTCCTGCGCGACATCAAGAGCTGCTTCACCGAGGACGAGCTGGCGGCGTTCCTGCCGTCGATCATCCAGCAGGGCACCTATCAGGACACGCTCTACTCGCTGGGCACCTTTGACTCAGGACTCGGGCTGTGGGCGCACAAGTCGATGCTCGATGCTGTCGGCGCTCGCATCCCCACGGGCCCCGATGATGCCTGGACGGTCGAGGAGTTCGACGCAGATCCTGCGTGACCTGCAGGCCGCCGGCTACGGTGCCAATGGCCCGCTCGACATCAAGTGGGCGTACGGGGCTGGCGAGTGGCGCTCGTACGGCTACTCGCCGATGATCCAGTCGGCCGGTGGCGACCTCATCGACCGCTCGACCATGGCCAGCGCGGACGGCTTCTTGAATGGTCCTGAGGCGGTCGGCGCCTTGACCACGTTCCAGGGCTGGGTCAACGATGGTCTCGTGGACATCGTGGCCGAGGACGACAGCAATGTGGAGTTCGGACCCGATGGTGAGCCCGGTACCGGCGATGAGACGCCGATCAGCTGGGTCGGCCACTGGATGTATCCGGACTACAACAAGTACATCGGCGATGACCTCGTGAACCTGCCGCTCCCGGACTTCGGCAACGGCAGCAAGACCGGCATGGGCTCCTGGAACTGGGCCGTTTCGACCGGACCGGACGGCGTGCCCAACACCGGCGACGAGGCCGACCTCGATGCGGTGGCAGCGTTCATCAAGCACGTGACCAGCGCGCCCGAGATCAAGCGCTTCACCGACGCCAATGGCGCCGTTCCGGCGACCAAGGAGGCGTTGGCCAACTCGCCGCTCCATCAGCCGGGCGGCATCATGTACATCTACGTCGAGAACCTCCAGAACGCGCACACCGACACCAGCCTCGTGCAGTCGGGTGCGGTGCCGCGTCCGGCTACGCCGGCCTACGGCTACATCCGCGATCGCTTCAGCGACGCGATGGCCGACATCATCGCCGGTGCGGACGTGCAGTCCACGCTCGATACGGCCACTAAGGCGATCGATCAGGAGATCCAGGACGCCGGCTACGCTGAGTAGCCGCCGCTGACCGGTGCGGGGTCTTTGCTGGCCCCGCACCGCCACTCCGCATTCGTGGACCCAGTGGAGGAGGGGTAGCAGAGGATGACCGCGACGACAGGAGGGGGCGGCGGATCGACCGGTCCCCGCGACTCGAGGCCAAGATTCGCATCGGAGTCGGTGACCGCCTGGCTCTTCAGTGCGCCCGCGGTGGTGCTCCTTGTGGTCTTCATGGTCATCCCCTTCATCCTGGCCTTCTACTTCAGCTTCACCAACGAACGGCTCATCTCACCCCGACCGACCGAGCTGGTCGGCCTTCGGAACTACACCCGCATCTTCGAAGACCCGGTCTTCTGGACGTCCCTGACCAACAACATCGTCTTCAGCATCGTGGTCGTGCCCCTGCAGACAGCCTTCGCGCTGCTGCTCGCGATCCTCGTCAACCAGAAGCTGCGCGGCGTCACGATCTTCCGGACGATCTTCTTCATGCCCATCACCGTGATCATGGCGGCGGTCTCGGTGATCTGGATCGTGCTCCTCAATCCGACGGGGCTCATCAACGCATTCATGGAGATCGTCACGTTCGGGAATTTCGCACCGGACTGGCTGGGTGATCCGGCCACCGCCCTGGTAGCCATCATGCTCGTCTCGATCTGGGCCAGCGTCGGCTTCCAGATGGTCATCCTGCTGGCCGCTCTGCAGGACGTGCCCTTCACGCTCTACGAAGCCGCGCGGCTTGACGGGGCCAACACCTGGCAGCAATTCAGGAACGTGACCCTGCCGGGCATCCGCAACCAGCTCCTGTTCGTGCTCACCATCACGACCATCCTGTCGTTCCGCCTCTTCGACCAAGTCTGGATCATGCCCGACCGACCCGGTGGTCCGCTCGACTCGACGCGGACGCTCATGGTCGACATCGTCGAGTCGGGCGTGTATGACGGCAACATCGGCCGGGGCTCGGCACTGTCCGTCGTCTTCCTCGCCATCGTGCTCGGCGTCACGTTCTTGCAGCGGCGCCTGATCAAGCAGGAAGGAGACGCCAAGTGAGCGAGAGCATGGCGCCAGCCACGAGCCGGACCGAAGCGCGCGACGCCGAGGCGGCCAACGCCAGGGGGATCCTCGACCGGCAACGTCGGCGAGGGCAAGATCATCGCCTACGTGGTGCTCATCCTGCTGGCGGCGTTCTTCCTCTTCCCCATCGTGTTCATGTTCGTGGGCTCCTTCAAGACGGACACGTCCGTCATCGCCGACAGCGGCAGCCTGAAGGCGTTCATCCCCGAGCCCTTCGTTGGCCTGGAGAACTACCAGCAGGCTGCCGAGCGGGGCAACTTCTGGGTCTCGTTCCGCAACTCCGTGATCATCTCCGGCGTCATCGTCGGGGTCGGCCTGGTCGTCAACAGCCTCTTCGGCTACGCCCTCGCGCGCCTGCGCTTCCGGGGCCGGTCCGTGTTGCTCCTGTTCGTGGTGGCGCTCATCATCGTGCCCTTCGAGACGCTGGCCGTGCCCTTGCTGATGATCATGTCGGAGCTGCGCTGGACGAACACGCTGTACGCCCAGTTCCTGCCGTTCCTCGCACAGCCGCTCTACATCTTCCTGTTCTACTCGTTCTTCCTGGGCCTGCCCCGGGAGCTCGAGGAGGCGGCACGGATCGATGGCGCTGGGGCGGCCACGGTGTTCGTCAGGATCGCGGCGCCGCTGGCCAAGCCGGCCTACGCGGCGGCAGGCATCCTCATGTTCCTGTACTCGTGGGGCCAATTCCTGTGGCCGGTCATGATCACGCGCACGGTCGACGTCCGACCGTTGCCCATGGGCATCGCAGAGTTCCAGGGCCTGCCGCCCACGCAATGGGGCGACATCATGGCCTACGCGGCGTTGATGGTCATCCCGTTGCTCATCGTCTTCATCATCTTCCAGCGGCAGTTCGTGCAGGGCGTAGCCACGAGCGGCCTCAAGGGCTGAGTCGTGCTGCGACTGGCCGACAAGTGGGTGTGGGACTTCTGGATCGCTGACACGGGATCCGAGTTCCACATCTACTACCTGCAAGCGCCAAAGTCTCTGGGTGAGCAGATCAAGCGCCACTGGCACGCCACCGTCGGACACGCCGTCTCGACCGACCTTCGGGACTGGGATGTGCTGGGAACGGTCCTCCGGCCTGGCCCCGCCGGCTCATGGGAAGACATGGCGACGTGGACAGGCTCGGTGCTCGAGAACGGTGGCCGATGGCACATGTTCTACACCGGTACCAGGTCGACCGGATCCGGCGTGGAGCAACGCGTCGCGTTGGCCACCTCGACCGACCTGTCGAGGTGGACCAGACATCCCGCCAATCCGGTCATCGAGCTCGATCCTCGCTGGTATGAACGGGTCGAGCACGACGCGTGGCGTGACCCATGGGTGTTCCGCGACCCCGAAGGCGACGGCTTCCACGCGCTCATCACGGCGCGGGCCAACCACGGGCCCGAGGATGCCCGCGGCGTCATCGGCCATGCCTGGTCGGCTCGATCTCGTCGAGTGGGAGGTGCGCCCGCCACTCTCGGAGCCAGGTGAGTTCGGACACCTGGAGGTCCCGCAGGTCGAAACCGTGGACGGGACCTCCGTCCTCCTCTTCTCGGTCGGGCCCGATCGCTTCGGGTCGGCGCGCAGGCTGCGGCTCCCCGCCGAGACGACCGGCACGTTCGTGGCCATCGGCGAGTCACTGCTTGGCCCGTGGGACATCGCCGGCGCCCGGCGGATCCCGGTACCTGACCTGTATGCGGCACGCCTGGTGCGCGACCGGGCAGGGGAATGGCAGGTGATGGGCTTCTACGACGGTAGCGCTCGCGATGCGTTCGTGGGTGAGATCAGCGACCCCATCCCGTTGCGTGAGCTCGGCCTGCTCTAGGGGCTAGCCCCCGTAGCGGAAGTGCTCAGCCTCCGGGCGCGCCAGCCACTCGGCGAGCGACTGGGCTCGGCTGTCCTTGCCTGAGAGGATGGGGTCCCTGACCGGCCAGTCGATGCCGATGTCCGGGTCATCCCAGGCGATGCCGGACTCCGCCTCGCCATTGTACGAGCCGGTGGTGAGGTACTCGACGTCGGCGATATCCGAGAGCGCGCAGAAGCCGCGAGCGAACGAGGCCGGCGCCCACAGCTGCAGGTGGTTCTCGTCGCTGGCGGTGATGGCCTCGTACCGGCCCAGCGTGGGCGAACCGGGGCGGATGTCGACGGCCACGATGAAGGCCTCACCCCGAGCCACGCGCATGAGCTTGCCCATCGGCGGTTGCCACTGGAAGTGCAGACCGCGCGTGACGCCGCGAGCACTGCGGCTGTGGTTCAGTTGGACGAACGAGCTGGGCAGCCCCAGCTCGTCGAACTCGGCGAAGTGGTCAGCTCGGAAGGCTTCCATGAAGAAGCCGCGATCGTCCTGGAAGATGTCGTGTTCGACGATCAGCACTTCCGGGATCGCGGTCTGCCGGACTCGCATCTTCATGTCGCATCCTCTCCGCTGGTCGTGGCCAGGTACTCCGCCAGCGCATCCTGCCATGCGCGCAGCTTCACGCCGGCCGCAGCCGCCTTGGAGGTATCGAGCACGCCCCAGGCTGGCGGGTCGGACGGTCGCTGGTACTGGGCCCGCGTGATCGGGCGTATCTCTCGACCTGGCCGCCGCACGTCGAGGATCGCGCGCGCCCAGTCCAGGCGCGAAGCCGAGCCTCGATTGGTGAGATGGAAGATGCCGCCGTCGGTTCGCTCGACGAGCTCGAAGATCGCGCGCGCGAGATCCACCGTGTAGGTGGGCGAGCCGATCTCGTCGCTGACCACCGCGAGTGGCCCATCGGCGAATCGGTCAGAGGCCGCCGTGATCTTCTCGGGGAAGTCGGCACCCGGTGGACCGAAGAGCCAGGCGGTTCGCACGACCCACAGGCCGTCGCCTGCCACCGTATGCCTCCAGCGCCGCCTGCTCCCCGGCCAGCTTGCTCGTGCCATAGGGATTGCGCGGGTTCGTCGCGTCTTCCTCGGTGTAGCCTCGGCCGTCGCTACGCTCCCCGTCGAAGACCTCGTTGGTGGAGATCAGTACGAGCCTCGCGCCGGCCTCTCGGCAGGACACGGGCCAGTGCGCCCACGCAGTGACCATTTCGGCGCATCGCGAGGTCCGGCTCGCGGGCAGCGTGGTCGACATCGGTCATGGCCGCGGTGTGGATGACCAGCCCTGGTCGGTCGCGATCGACGAGTGCAGCCGCGGTGGCAGGGTCATCCAGGTCGAGCTCGGGCTGGTCCCAGCCGCCGATGGGGCCGGGCGCGGTCGCGGTCAGCGCACGCCCAAGACGACCCAGGTTGCCGCAGATGATGG
>CAVRTH010000016.1:0-110444 GCA_963724095.1 uncultured Chloroflexia bacterium | reverse complement strand
CGACACAAGGTCCTGCGAACCGCCTCGATATCGCCACCTATCCAGCGGGGCTCATGGACCGGTCACGACGTCGTGCTCGATACCACACGTAACTGCTCGGACCTGCTGGGTCAACCGACATAGGCGATCGTCTGTGGGCCCTCGGGAAGCACGGCGATGCGTGCATCGGGCTGCTCATGCAAGATCCGGGCCACGGCCTCCGAGACGTCGGCCGCGGGCTCCAGGTGCGCTGCACGGACCTGCTCGTCGCTGAGACCGTCTGCATGCAGGAGCACCTGTGCACGCTGCTGGACGCGGGCCTGGACCTGGACCTGCCATTGATCTGGGATGGTTCGCGGTGAGGCGGCGATCATCTCCAGCAACGCAGCCGGCGAATTGGCAGCGCCCAGGAGCGTGGCGTAGTCGCCGTGATCGGGGATGCCGTCTCGACACTCGGCGGCACAGATGATGGTGCCGCCGTCGCGAACGATGCCGGCCGCCGCGGAGATGCCTTTGATGGCCTGGTACAGGTTCTGGTCGAGTGGGTAGCCGCTGTTGGACGTGACCACGATGTCGAACGGAGCGTCGACGGCTCGCATGGCCTCGGCCCTGGCCGCCGCGCGGGCGGCTGCGTGCATCTCCAGGATGGAGCCGCCGAAGGCTCGGGTGATGGCCTTGTCGGCGTTGAGGAGGACATCGAGCGCGTAGTCCACGCCGGTGGCCGCGGCGATGGCGCGGATATCGTCGTGCACCGGGTTGCCCTCGCAGATCCCCCATGTGGCCCGGACGTCTCCGATGCGACGGGCGTCATGGAGCACCAGGGTCGTCTGCAGACCCGCCAGGCCGGGCGCGACCATCTTCGGACCGCCTGAGAAGCCGGCGAAGAAGTGCGGCTCGACGAAGCCGGTGGTCAGTCGGACATCCGCCTCCACCCACTCGCGGTTCAACCACACGGGCACCTCGCCGACCACGCCCATGTCGGTCAGACCAGTCGCGTCCCGGGCATCGTGGTCCACGATCCGACACTCCCCTACGATGCGCGGCCCGAGCATCTCCATCAGCTCCGCCGCGGTGCTGGGCCGATGGGTACCACGGGCCACCAGGATGGTCACATCCGAGCTGGTCACGATGCCATCGAGCTCATCGAGGATGGCCCTAACCATCCACTCGCGCGGCTGCGGCCGGGTGATATCGCAGACCGAGATCGCCACCGACTGGCCGTGCGCGACCACTTCACGGAGCGGAGGACCTGCGACCGGCTGGCGTAGCGCCGTTATCAGGACATCCCTGGGTACCGCCGCAGCTGGCTGGTGCATGGGCTGGACCACGGTCGTGCGATCTTCCGGTAGCTCGACCCCGAGCCCGGTGCTGCCATAGGCGACCCGCACGATCATGGCGCTATCCTCGCATGACCTGCGGGTCTCATACATGGCCTGATCCCGAATGGTCGGATGGCGACGCATCACATCCGTGATATCCCTGACCATCCGTCCGCTCCCGCGCTTGACGTCTACCTGACTGCCCCGCAGACCTGAGGAAGTGCGCGAACGTCCTCCTCTCCTCCTCGCGCGGCGGCCCGGGTCGGTGCGCCCCGCCCGGCCACCGCGCCCCGCCCTGTGAGCCCGCTCTCGAAGGGGAAGTACGCGCATAGCGACCCCAGTGTTTCGTGAGGGAAACGAGCGGCCTCATGCGTCGGGCAATATGCTCGAACGGGGCGTGGACGCACCAGAATCAGCGGGCCGGTAGCTCGGCGGTCAGAGCCATCGCGACATCCGATACGTTGCGGACGACCGGCCGCGGGAGCCTTATCTGCATCGAGGACGGCGGGAAGAGGAGGCCGCATTCGTACGGGGCATCGCGAGATCGCGGAGGGCGGTCCATTCTCAGTCAGTCTGTCGTTTCACTCGCCGCCCTGAGCAGCCGTCTCCGATCTCGTCACCACATCCCGCACGGCTTCGATCACTATCGCAACGAGCACCGCACCCGCGTCCGGCGAACCTTCCGAGCGATCAGCCAGCCAGCCGGCGCGGCCCACTTGGGCACGCATCCCTCGCGTCCGCTCGACACCCTCCCGCGCAGCCGATGCGGCCGCATCCACGGCCTGCTCTAACGACTTGCCATCACGCGCCGCGCCTCGCAGCGCTTCGACTGCCGGCGCCATGGCGTCCAGCATGGTCTTCTCCCCGGGCGTGCGCCGCCCCTCGACTCGATCGCATCCTGGGCCGCGACCAAGCGCCGGGCTGGCACCTCCGACGACCCTCTCATCCTTCCCTACTGGAACGCGCGCCATCGCGAGGAACGCCGTGGCGACGAGGGTACCGGCAGTAGAAGGGGCGCGTCCTGGCGACCGTCGTCCCCAACTGACGCAGACCCTCGGCGAGTGGCTGCTCATCGAGCCCAGGAGCTATCTCGATGACCGCCTTCGCGGCCGCTGTCATCGTGACCCCCAAGTCACCATCACCGGCGACACCATCGAGGCGATTGAACTGGTCGGCCGCGGACAGGACCTCATCGCACACGGCCTGAGCGACGAGCTGAAAGGCTGGTGGTCATCGTCTGGCACGAAGAATGGCGAGTCCGCTGGCGCATCGATGAGCCGCTTGGACTTCGTCGTCGAGCCGGAGCAAGCTCACCGACGCGCCGGCCATCTCCAGCGACGTCGCGTACTCGCCGATCCACGCGCGGTAGACCTCGATCCCCTGCTCTCCGAGGAGCGATGCGTCCCGCCGGTAGAGGATGTAGAGCTCCTCCTTCGGGCGTCGCTCCGAGCCCGTTCACGAGCACGGCGACCTCGTCGCCCACGCCGAAGGGCAGGTCGGCGACGATCCGCGACACGAGCTCCTCGACGATCTCATCGGCGGTCTCGAGGCCGCCCGCGCCCGACCCCGGCTCGCCGTGGATGCCCATCCCGATCTCCATCTTGCCCAGCCGGCAGCTCGAACGTCGGCATGCCGGCCGCCGGCACGGTGCACGGCGACAGGGCGACGCCCATGCTGCGGACGTTGTCGCGGGCCTTCTCGGCGACGCGGCCACGTCGCCGCAAGTCGGCGCCTTCGGCGGCCTGCGCCGGCCACCTTGTACAGGAAGAAGATCCCGGCGACGCCGCGCCGCGTCTGTCCTCGCTGCCTCGCGGCGCCGACGTGACGTCATCGGCGCACCGGACGGACCGCACGTCGATGCCCTCATCGGCGGCCAGTTCGGCGGCCAGCTCGAAGTTCATGCGGTCGCCGCCGTAGTTGCCGTAGAGGTAGAGCACGCCCCGCCCGGCGGAGACGGCGCGCGTCACCGCCAGCATCTGGTCGCTGGACGGCGAGGCGAAGACCTTGCCGACGGCGACCCCATCGGCCAGGCCCTCGCCGACGTACCCGAGGAAGACGGGCAGATGTCCCGAGCCGCCACCGGTGGCGATCGCGACCTTGTCCGCGACCGGAGCCTCGGCGCGGACGATGGCACGCGGGTCATCAGCACGGCGCAAGCGTCACGGGTGGGCCAGGAGGATGCCTTCGAGCGTCTCGTCAACGAACGCGTCCGGATCGTTGATGATCTTCTGCATGGCGTTCTCCCCATCCGTGCTCGTACTAGTCCGTTGTAAGGCCTGCTATCGAACCAGCATCCCAGGTGATCGACCCGCGCCTCATCGTCAGGAGCACCTTGGTCTCCCGTAACCGGTCGGTTGGCGCCTCGAGGATGTTCGTGTCGAGGACCGCGAGGTCAGCGTAGTAGCCTTCTCGGAGGAGTCCCTTCACGTCGTCTTCGCGATCGACCCAGGCGGCTTCCGTGGTGTAGGCCGCGAGCGCCTCCCGAGCCGTCAGCCGTTGCGACTCGTAGTGTCCGTTCACGAGCCCGTGGATACCGAGCAGCGGATCGTTCGGCACGACCGGGCTGTCCGATCCCGCGCCGAAGCGGATGCCAGCGTCGACGAGCCACCTGAACGGGTACGTCCGGGCGACGCGCGAGGCGCCAAGCCTCCGCTCGTAGACCTCACCTGGAGCGCCGCGCACGTATGCGAACGGCGGCTGCGACGCGACCGCGACGCCGAGATCGGCGGCGCGGGCGATCTGGTCGAGCGTGGGTTCGCCGAAGTGGTCGATCCTCGGGCGGTACTCCAACCGCTCGGCCGCGGTCATCGACCCCTTGATGGCTCGCAGAGCCTGCTCGATGGCACGGCCTCCAATCGCGTGCACAGATGGTTGTATCCCGTGCTGGACGCACGAGCGGAACAACCCGTCGACCTCGTCCTGTGAGCGTAGCAACTCACCGCTCGTCGACGGATCGTCGGTGTAGGGTTCATGGAGCGCGGCGGTGCGAGAGCCCATCGTGCCGTCGAGCAGGAGATCGCCACCCAGTTGTCGGAGGCCCAGCTTCGCGGCCGCTGCGGCGTCGTAGCTCACCCAGTACAGGACGAGCGAGACGGGGAAGTCCTCGGGCATCGCTGCCATCGCAGCGATGTCTACGTCCCCGAACAGTTCGCCCCCCTCCACAGCGCCGATGGTCGTCACCCCAAGGGAGGCCATACGCTCAGCGACCTCGCGCATGGCCCGGAGACGATCTTCCCTCGGGGCCTCCAACAGG
Source organism: uncultured Chloroflexia bacterium (assembly GCA_963724095.1). Classification (GTDB taxonomy): domain Bacteria; phylum Chloroflexota; class Limnocylindria; order Limnocylindrales; family CSP1-4; genus JAFMJV01. Next base: position 105,893 of record CAVRTH010000016.1, on the reverse strand, counting down.
AGCTGCTGGCGAGCGGACGCGAGCGGAGCACCGTGGAGGCGTCCGTCACCCCCGGCCTCTCGCTCGGCATCCGGGCCCAACCGTCGGAGAGCTGCCGAGTTCACGATCGCAAAGTGGAGACTTCGATGCTCCACCATGGCCGGAGCGTCGGGGCAGACATCGTCAAGGTGCGCGCGATCGAGCGTGGCGTCGGCGGGGAGCTGCGCGTCCTCATAGCGACTGGCTGTGACCCAGTCTCCGATCGTCGGGCGCGCCGACCTTAGTCGCTCGAGTGATCTCATCGAGGGTCGACGCGCCACCCAGCGCGATGGCGCGCTCTGCGAGCGCGGTGGCCATCACGTGGAAGTGAGTGTCAGTCAGCCCAGGGATAGTCGGCCGCCCGCCGATATCGATCTCCGGGACACCATCCGGGGCGCGCTCGACCGCGTTTGGGCCTGACACCATCGCGATGCGCCCATCACTCCCGATCAGGATATCCCGCAATCCCAGGACGCCATCGACCGGATCGAGGAGAAGCGTCCTCCGCAGGAGCCACCCTCGCACCGCCCCCATTCGTTCACCGCTTGCTGTCATGATCCACCTCTCTCATCAGGGCATCGACGCGCCGGAATCGCGCATAGCCGTCTTGATACGCACTCGCTCGGTTGGTCCGGGTTCGAAATGCTGCCGTACGCGGACCATCGACACGGTGGCTGACTCCCAGTCGGAGAAGGCTCCCGCGCCGACCGCGGCGGCCATGGCTGCTCCAAGGGCGGCCGCATCGGAGACGACCAGTGTCTCGACGGCGCGACCCAGGACGTCCGCGCGCAGTTGTGCCCAGACGTCCGACCGTGCTCCCCCGCCCGAGAGGCGCAATCGCCGCAGCGGAAGGCCGCTCGCCTCGACCGTCTCGACCATCGTCCGAAGCTGGTAGCAGATGCCCTCAAGGGCTGCCCAGACGAGTTCTTCCGTCGAAGTCGCCGAATCGCAGCCGATGATCGCCGCGCGACGATCGCTGTCACGAACCGGGGCGAACGCGCCGGCCAGATGCGGGATGACCTGAACGCGGCCTGACGGGCGCGCGGACGGCCTGGCCTCATCGAGGGCTGCGCCGAGTGCGTCGCGCTGGCCCATGACGCCGAATAGCCAGGTCATCAAGTTGCCGGCCCCGAAGTTGGAACCGACGGTCAGATAGCGGCCCCGTGGGACCGCCGGGCCTGTGCTGAAGTTCGCCAGCCGGAGACCGGGCGCCGCTGGTCGCCTGTGACTCGACACGGCGAGTGCCTCGACGCTTCCGCTGCCGATCGAGCCATCGCCGTCCTCGAGCATGCCCGCTCCGACCGCCGCGCAGGCCTGGTCGAACCCGGCCACCACCACAAGCGGTCTCGACCGCAGACCGAGGTCGCTGGCCACATCGTCCGGGACTCTCCCGGCTGCTGTCCCAGGCTTCGCCACGGGCGCGAAGCGGTCGGAGTGCACCTCGGCAGCCGTGAGTACGTGGCTCCACGTGCCGGAATCGAGGTCGAACGCCATCGTCCGGCTCGCGTTGGGACTGTCAAGCAGCACCGGTACGCCGAGGCGGCTCAGCACGTATTCGTGCCAGAGGAGGAACTTGTCGACCCGGTCGAAGACATCGGGACGATGGCGCCGAAGCCATAGGACCCGACAGATCGCATAGATGCCATCGGGTGGCTGACCGGTGATCTCGTATAGCCGTTCGACCCCGATCCGTTCTATCAGATACTCGGCCTCATCCTGGCCGCGGGGATCGGACGACGCGATGCTGGCTGCGAGCGGCCGGCCGTGGGGGTCGACGGGTACCACTGCCTCGCCGGCTGCGCTCACGCCGATCGCGACGACGTCAGCATGGGCGGAAAGGCGTGCGACGCAATCGCGGGTCGCGGCGCGCAGCGAGCCCCATTGTTCGTTCGGATCGAACTCGTATGCGCCTGGTCGAGGGTTACTCGGTGCGTAGGAGGCCTTCGCCCGTGCCAGTAGCTCGCCGGTCGCGGAGAAGGCGAGCGCCTTAGCGCCGCTTCCGCCCAGATCGAGGCCCAAGTACACCTGCACTGCCTGTACCGCTCGCTCTCCCAGCGCCTATTGACACCGACTCTATGCTCACTGCATGGCTAGTGGCTAGACGTCAGAAGTCTAACCTCATGGTCAACGGAGGAGAAGGTCTTGGCCACATTGGACGCCATCGCCGCGGTGAAGCCTCGACATCAGGCCCTCTACTCGGTGGTCGTTGATGAGCTCATGCGGCTTGTCGACACCGGGGTCTTCCCTCCTGGTTCGCAGCTCCCACCTGAACGTGACCTGACCGAAAGCCTGGGTGTCAGCCGGGTCATCCTGCGTGAGGCCCTCCGCGTACTCGAGGCGGATGGTGTGCTGTCACGGCGTCACGGCGTCGGTACCTTCGTCAACGAGCCACATCGGCTGATGACAAGCCCACTCAACCTCAACTACGGGGTGACCGAGATGATCGAGCAGAACGGGGCCCGAGCGGCGACGAATTCCATCGACATCAGCAAGGTGGACCTACCGGATGTCGCGGTGAAGTTGGGCCTGCGGCGGCCGCGGGTCGCGCGGATCGAGCGCGTGCGGACAGCAGACGGTCGGTCTGTGGCCTATACCCGCGACTTCATCGCTCCCCGACTGCTTACGCCTTCCGTCTCCGAGGCCCTCAGGACGAGGTCGCTCTATGCATGTCTCGAAGAACGGGGTGTCGTGGTCGCGTCTGGCTGGGCGCGCATCATCCCGATCAAGGCCGGGCACGACATCAGTGAGGCTGGACGTCAGCCCCGACAGCGTGATGCTCATGGTCGAGCAGATCGACTTCACCGTGGATGATCGTCCGGTGATTTTCTCTCAGGAGTACCACGTCCGAGAGGCCTTCGAGTTCACGATCTCGAGGACCCGGCAACCCGCGACCAAGGTCCACAGTTCGCAGCGCCAGGACGGCGCTTGAGCGGAGGAAGAAATGAGCATCGGCAAGCAAATCAGAATGTCTCGGCTGATCGAGCCCGACACCGGGATGTCCATCATCTGCGCGCTCGACCATGGGATGACGGCACCGGAGGTCCCGAGCGGTCTCGTGGAAACGCGCACGCGTGCCAGGGAGGCGATCAGCGGCGGAGCGAACGTGCTCATGCTGAGCCGTGGTTTCGCCGGTCGCGTGTATCAGGAGTTCAAGCCGACGACGTCGCTGGCCTTGATGCTGACTGCGTCTGCGGCGGGTCGTCCATCGGGTTCTCAGATCACGCCCATCGGCTCGGTGGAGGAGGCGCTCACCATCGGCGCCGATGCCGTGGTCGTCTACGTCGCGCTCGCGGGCGAAGACGAACCCGCGATGATCCAATACGCATCGAGAGTCGGGGCATCCTGCGCAAGACTTGGCATGCCGTTCATCGCCGAAGCGGAGTTCCCCGATGCGTACTCCAGCCTAGAGACCATCTCCGGCGGCTACGGGGCGACCTACCTCAAGCGGAACGCCCGCCTCTGCGTCGAGCTGGGCGCAGACATCGTCAAGGTGAACTGGAGCGGTGACGAAGATTCGTTCGCGGACATCGTCAAGGCCTGCAATGCCCCGGTCGTCGTCGCGGGGGGGACGGTGGTGTCGGACGAGGTACTGCTGGAGCGGCTCGCCTCGGCGAGGCGAGCTGGGGCCATCGGCTGCTCGGTCGGGCGCAACATCTTCCAGCACGAGCGACCCGAGGCCCTGACCAGGGCGATCTCACGCATCTTCCGCGAGGGCGCTCAGTGCGTCGGAGGCGATGGGGAACTTCGCGAAGGTGGACACGAAAGCGTAGTCGGAGTATCGAGGAGCAGATGTGGCTGCAGAAGCCGTCATCGAGGTCGTAGATGTCCACAAGAGCTTCGGGGGCGTGCGGGCGCTGCAAGGCGCGACGCTGACCGTCAACGCCGGTGAGGTCCTCGCGCTCGTGGGCGACAACGGCGCGGGCAAGTCGCACGCTCGCGAAGGTGATCTGCGGCGCGCTCCGACCCGACACGGCCAGCTCGCCTTCTGGGGCCGGCCTGTCAGGTGCAGTCCATCCGGCACGCGCAGGAGCTGGGTGTCGAGACCGTCTACCAAGACCTCGCCCTGGCACCGGACCTCTCGGTCCTCGACAACGTCTTCCTCGGCCGGGAGCTCTGGCAAACACGGCTGGCGCCGCTGGCTGAGATCGCTCGACCGCGAGACGATGTACGCGGAGACCGACAAGGCGCTGACCGACTTGGGCATCACACTGCAATCGCTGAGAACGCCGTGCGCAACCTCTCAGGAGGTCAGCGGCAAGCCGTAGCGGTCGCCCGAGCGGTCCTGTGGGCAAGCACGGCCATCCTCATGGACTGAGCCGACAGCCGCGCTGGGCACGAAGCAGACGGCCATCGTGTACGACTCGATCAGGGCCGCCGCCGAGCGCGGCCTCGCTGTCGTCGTCATCGCACGACATCCCGCGCATGCTGTCGCTGGCCGACCGGATCGCCGTCATGCGACATGGCCAGATCGTCGTGACTCGCCCGGCCGCCGAGTTGTCGTTAGCAGAAGTCGTCGGGCTGATGCTGGGTGCCTCGCCGGCCGAGACGTGTGCGCGCTCACATGATGCACGCGGAGGCCAGTGACCATGGCGGGGCAGGCCGGTCCTGGAGACCGAGCGGCAGGAACAGACGTTCGTGCAGCGCGTCCTGGGATCGACCGCGTTCTGGATGCTGCTCGTTCTCATCGTTCTCGTCCTCGTGTTCGGTGCGCTATCGCGCGATTGGACGATGCTCCGGTTCAGCAACTTCCAGAACATGGCGCTGTCCGCCTCCGTCGTCATGCTCCTCGCGGTCGGGATGACCTTCATTCTCGGGGCAGGCGAACTCGACCTCTCCATCGGCGCCAACGTCATGCTCTCATCCGTCGTGGCCGCCAAGGTGATGACGGCCGTTGCCGGGACGTTCGATGAAGTGCGACTCGGCGTCTACCCCAACCTCGGCCCGGGGATCGTGGCGGAGTGGTCGCCGGCATCGCAACCGGCGCCGCGTTCGGACTCGTCAACGGCTTGGTTACGACTCGACTTCGTCTCAGCTCGTTCATCGTCACGCTCGCGACCATGGGGGTGGGAACGGGCCTGGCCTTCGTGCTGAGCGGCGGGGTCAACGTGCCGTTCGTGCCCCGCGTCATCCAGACGGGCTTCGGGGCCCTCAGGCTCGAAGGGCTCATCCCGGTTCCGATCGTGCTGGTGTTCATCATCGCCATCGTGTGCTGGTACGTGATGAACTCGACGCGCTTCGGGCTCAGAACACTTGCGATCGGATCGATGCGTGAAGGCGGCTTCCCGGGCAAGGACAACGTCCGCAACCATGTCCTGAGCCTCTTTGTCCTGATGGGGCATTCGCAGGGCTCGCGGGCATCCTGGACCTGTCCCGCTTCGCCACGACGAACGTCGGGGGTTACCAGACGACCGCGCTCGCAGCGATCGCAGCAGTCGTCATCGGTGGCACCAGCCTCTACGGTGGCCGCGCCTCCATCGGAGGCTCCATGGTCGGTGCTTTGATCCCGACCGTGCTCGCCACGGGACTCGTGATCATCGGAGTGGAGTCGTTCTATCAACTCATCGTCGTTGGCCTGATCCTCGTCATCGCCGTCTTTGTCGACCAGCGCAGGAGGGAGCACATGGAGTGAGACAGGCAAGGATCATGCATAGGCCCACACGAGGAGCATCCAAGGTGACATTTCGACTATCGAACCGACACACGCTGACCCGCTCAAGTTTGGTCGCGGCACTCGTGCTCGCGCTCGCTGCCACGACAGTGGCTGCAGCCTCCGCTCAGACGGAGGCTCAAGAGAGCCCGCGAGGCTACGACATCGCATTCATCGCTGGACAGGTCGGCATCCCGTTCTACACGACGATGGAGTGTGGGGCGCAAGACGCCGCGCAGCACTACGGGGTCAATCTCACGTGGCAGGGTCCGCCCCAGTGGGACCTCGCCCTGCAGTTGCCGATGATCCAGGCTGCCCTGGAGAACCAACCCGACGCGATGGCACTCGCCCCAACCGACCCGGTGGCGCTTATCGAGACTGTGTAAACCGCGGGCATCCCCGTGGTGACGGTCGATGGCAACCTCGCCGAGCCGGTCGATATCCAGAACATCCGCACCGATAACAAGGCCGCGGGGGCACTCGCGGCCGATGCACTCGGGGCGGCGATCGATGGCCAAGGCTCCGTCCTGGTCCTTGCCCTGTCTCCGGGGTGCCGGCCAACCAGGACCGTGTCGATGGCTTCGTGGAGCAGATGGCAGCCGCGTTCCCCGATGTCACCATCCTGCCGACAGAGTACGCGGGGACCGACCAGCGGAAGGCCGCGGAGATCACGGCCGCCGAGATCCAGTCGACGCCTGACCTGACGGGTATCTACACGACGAACGGCGACACCGCGGTCGGTGCCTCCGGGGCCGTGATCGCCGAAGGACGGGGAGGCGAGATCAAGATCGTCGCGTACGACGCGAACCCGCAGCAGGTCCGTGACCTCGAGGAAGGCATCTACGACGGCCTCGTCGTCCAGGCTCCGTACCTTGAGGGCTACAACGCCGTGGAGCTGCTCGTGCAGGTCCTCGACGGAACGGTAGATCCCGCGACCCTCGATGACGTCAGCTACCCGCCGATGGTCGTCGCGACGCGTGACAACCTCGCGAGCGAGGAAGTGCAGCGGTACCTTTACGTGGAAGCGTGCCAATAGGCATCTGATGCTAGGCACCGGGTGACCCCCGGTGCCGGCATCCCCTCACCGAAGGAGGTGTAGCGTGGCCGATCGTCTCTGGTATCGACGCAGCCATGCGACAGTGGCACGACCATCCGGTTGGGACGCATCATGCGCAGTGATGGACGTGCTCGCTGATCGGGAACGGTGGCCCACGGGCTTCTGCGCGGTCCGATCCCCGACGAGGGCGATCCAGCCGAACTCGGCCAGCTCGTGTCCATCCCTGGGTGAGGCCGGCCTGGATGCTATCGTCGTCAGCCCGGGTTCCTACGGGCAAATGCTCGGTCGCTGAGCGGGCGATGCGCTCCCGGGATCGTGCTGTGCCTCGACTGGACCAGCCAATTCCGGGGAGCGGACGAACTCGGCTACGCGGAAGGCCGGTCGACGCTCGTGGCTTCGGTCGACGACGCCGTTCGCCTCGGCGCAGACGCCGTCATGACGTATCTGTTCCTCGGATCTCAGGACGCGCAGGTCGAGGCCGCGGAAGTCGAGCGCAATGGACGTATCTCCCGGCGCTGTGAGGAGTTGGGCGTCGTGCGGATCATCGAGACGATGGCTCGTGGCAGCCGGCTGACCGCCGATGAAGAACGGAATGTCCGCTATGTGGCCCTGCACTCGCGTATCGCCGCGGAGATCGGCTGTGACCTGGTCAAGACAGAATGGACCGGATCTTCAGGTTCATTCTCGGAGGTCGTGAACGTGTGCCCGGTTCCCGTCCTCGTGGCAGGCGGACCCAGGACAGACCGACCAGAGGACGCGGTCGAGATGGCACGGCTTGCCTTGGAGGCCGGCGCCGCCGGCGTAGTGTTTGGACGAAACATCGTACAGGCGGACGATCCGCACGGCGGTTGTTCGGGCTCTAGCTGAACTGTTTCACGGGCCGCGTGGCGCTCAAGGGGCCTAGTGATCCTCGTCGGGCGGGACTCTAGCTGCCCCGGTTCGCGCTTCGGGCCGGTCCACGTTGAGGTTCCACGGCTTCAGGGTTCGATCTCCTCGGGTACGCAGTCCTTGGACACGAAGTGGACCTCGGCCTCCGGGCGTCACAGTCCTAACGAACGCGAAGCCATCTTCACCCCCCCGGGAGGGTCAGAGACCCGGGAAGCTGCTCGCGCGGCTTCGGGACGACCCGCGATGACGATGGCGCCCGGAGTGACCATCGAACCGACGCCGACCAGGAGCACACCCGTGAAACGAACGCACGCGGCGATAGGGAAGGTTCTGAGTGCGGGCCGGTTGCAATCGCGGCGCCAATGGCGGCAGACTGGTCGCGAGCAGTCATCCATATCGGGCCGGTAGCTCAGCGGTCAGAGCAGGGGACTTTTAATCCTCGTGTCCTGGGTTCGAATCCCAGCCGGCTCACCAGATTCCCGAGTCGAGGGCAGCCGCAAGCTATTTGGAAGTGCCCATTGGAGACGGGCTAGAGCTGGATCTTGAGTACGAACACTCTGGGCGGATCGGCGCGGTCGTATTCCCACTCGGGGCGGCGGACTGAGCGCACGATCCTCGATCGTCCAGGACGCGAGTTGGATGCCACGATCGGCGCATGGTGTCACGGTCAGGCATCGGAAACCGCGAGTCCAGCGGGCAGTCGGCCAGCTGGGCATGGGGTTACGACCTGGTGCCAGTCAAGGCTTCGGCGGCCCGCTCGGAGCGCCCGTGCCTGCACAGGCCGCTTCTCGCGCAGCCTCGGCTTCCTGTCTTGACTCCTCGGCCTTCGTCACTGCCTCGGCCTGCGCCTCGAGCAGATCGATGAGCTGCCCCCGGCTCGCCGCCCAACGCAAGGAGGCTCCCGAAGATGACGACCGCCATGTTCCACTTGTTGCCGAGTGTGCACACCAACTTCCGTGCCTTGCCGAGCAAGCTGGCCGCCTCCCCTTGCTCGCCGGCTTCTTCACTAATGTCCACATGCCGTCCGCTCTCATGCTCGTCGCGCACCAGCCCGGTCGATGGGTCGATGACATACCAAGCGGTTCGCGTGATGCCGTCCACCGAGGGAGCGGTACTTGGGGTGACCAGTCGAAAGCCGTCCTCGAGGCGGATGTTCATCCTCATGAGTGCTTGCCCTGAGGCACCCGGCACCTGCGGCGTGTCGCCTGGCCCAAGGACGGACAGCGGGATGGCGTCGCGCCGGGCGGCATCGAACACAGCGCCAGCACTTCCGAGTGTGGCCGGCACCTCACCGGTCGCCACAAGGATCATCTGCTCGGCCGCGAGGATAGCCTGCGCATCGTGAGCAGCCTCGACGGCGTCCTGCGGAGATGCAGCCGGGACGTGCAGAGCGTCCAGGACCAGTCGACCCGACGGCGGGCCAGCCGCTTCTGGGGTCACCTCCAGGCCGGCGAGCAGGACGACGGGGATGCCCGACTGGCCCCCGAACTCCCGTCGAAACGTTGGGAACGTCCTCATCGTCGCATCGAGCTGACCAGACAGGCCATCGAAGGTCGTGACGTGGAGACCACCAAGCTGGCTCTCGGGCGCGACGGCCTCTCCAACCAGCACACCGATCTGCCAGATCGGTGAGAGCGCAGCGTATTCTCCGCCGAACTGCTCGAGGGGATCGAGCGGAGCTGCAGCACCCGTCCCCGAAGACCTGGCCTCTATCCCGAGTCGGTCCATCACCTCGCTTCGCATCGACGTCACTTCACCGTCAGGCGCGGTGAGCTCGAGGACGAGCCAGGCGGCCGTCGATCTCGTCTCGGTCGGCTGCGGCTACGTCTGTGCCCACCTCCGGCGGCTTCTCGGTCAAACCGCCAAGGCCCCCGACCGCATCCTTGAGTGCCCCGCTGACCGGAGGCAGGATGGGTGGGAGGAGCAGCGACTCTCCCTCGATCGTCTCGTTGTCGATACGCAGGACCGGCGTGTAGGGCCAGTCCGTGTCGGAATGTCGCTGCCGGTCGAGCAGCCCGGAGGGCTCGGCGAACGTGAACGCGATCCGCGACGTAGCGAGGTCTGCGAGCGGGAGGTCCGTATCCAGCGCGGTGGTCTCCACGAGGGACCCGGCTCGGTTCGTCTCGACGGTCAGGGCGATGCGAAGGTGATGGAACATCTCCTGCGGAAGGTCCACGAAGGTGGTGTCCAGCTCGCACGGCGGCACTCCTCCCTCGGAGGTCGGATCGAAGTCCCGCCAGACGCCGTCCTCCTCAGCCTGGAGCCAGACGTGCAGCTTCGGCGCTGCTGTCCCCACCTCAGGCGAATCCGCCGCGGACCAGTCTGCGGCCTCAAGGACCTGCGTCAGCTCCTGGGCTGCGACGTCGACGTCGGCGGTGACCGTCGCATACCAGGGGACGATCCCGAGGATCGCGTCCCTGAACTCGGGATTCTTCATCCTGGAGGCCAGCGCCTGAGCCCGATCCTCGATGAAGGCAGGGTCCGATCGCGGCCTGGGCGCATCGACGCGCAGAGGATCGAGATCTCGAGGCATCTCGCACAAGGCGAAGCGCGTCGCTGGCGCTCGTGGGCTGGCGCGCATGAGTGCAGCCATCAAGATGGCCTGGTCAGCACTGTTGGCACGGCCGGTGAGGAGAGCCCCCCGTGCGCCCTTCAGCACCCCGTCATAGGCCTCCGGGCTGATGCGAGCATCGACGAACGCCATCGCCGCTTGCGCATCGCCATCGATCTCGGCCGCGATGTCCGCGATCGCTCCGTCGATACGTTCGGTGAGGGTCGGTTCGCCTCCGCTTCCCGTATCACCCTGCACGGCGCTGGCGCTGCCCCCCAACGTCGTGGACAGGACGGATGTCGCAGCCAGGACAACGATCGCCCGCATCAAGAAGCTCATGACGCCCTCTCCCTGTGACTGGTGGCGCCGTCCCCGCTCGGAGCCGAGCGCGGAGTATAGGTGGACCCGACCGACGAGCGCAACGACAGAAGCGAGTCCGACTCGCGCGGGACCCGGGCCCATCCGAGGGGGCCAGCGGTGGCGGACGACCCCGTGGGAGAAGGGTCGCAGGCGAGAAGGCGTGTCCACTAACCGGGTCCAGGGCACGCCACAGTCAGCCGACGGCTCACCCCGCGTGAGCTATGACGCTCGAGTCTCGCCTCCAACCTTGAAGAGCCCGGCGTAACGCCCGAGGTCGTGGGCCGACACATTTCCCCCGCACAGGATGAGTGCGACATGGTCATTCGGACCGAAGCGGCCAGTCTCTCGCTCGAATGCCGCGAGCGTGCAGGCGGCGGCGAGCTCGGAGAGTACCTTCGCCCGCTCCAGCAGGAAGAGCATCGACTCGTATGCCATGGCATCGGTCACCACCAGCGAGGCTTCGATGTGATCGACCGCGAACTCGTACGCGGTGGACGAGAGGTATGGAGAACCGAGGGTCTTGGCGAGGCTGGTAGGGGTCATCGTCATCGGTCTGCCGACGGCGAGCGAGTCATGGAGTACCTGGGCCCCGTCGGTCTCGACCGCCCAGATCCTCGCCTTCGGGCGCAGCCCGTGGATGGCCGAGCCGACCCCGGTGATGAGGCCGCCGCCGCCAACGCTGATGAACACGTCGGTGACCTCCGGCACCTCCTCCACGAGCTCCAGGCCGAGCGTGCCGTCGCCAGCCATCATGGCGGGGTCGTCGAACGGATGGACCTTCACGACTCCAGCGGTCGCCAGCTCATCGACGCGCTCGAAGACCGTGGCGATACCGGACGCCATCTCCACCGAGGCACCGTAGCCACGCGTCGCTTCGACGTAGTTCGCAGGCGTGCCCTCGGGCATCACCACCGTGGTGGCGACGCCGAGCTCCGATCCTGCGTAGGCCAGACCTTGGGCGAAGTTGCCGCCTGACGCCCCCACGAAGCTCCTGGCCCCGGTGGCCTCCATGGAGACGAGCAGTTGGTTGAACGCACCGCGTGGCTTGAAACTGCCGGTCTTCTGGAACAGCTCCATCTTGAGGTAGACGTTCGTTCCTGATCGCTCCGAGAGCGTCGTGCTGCGAACGAGCGGCGTGTGGTGGACGTGGCGTGCGACACGTTCACGAGCCGCCCTGATGTGGTCGAGGCCGATCATGCGGCGGACGATACCCGCACGGGCCATCTGTCGTCTCGTGGACCCACCGCTGCCGCGTGATTGCGAGACGGGGGCACCATCAGCCGAACTGGCCCGCACAGATGCCCCCGGACCGGACTCCTTGGGCTCGCCGCCGTGGCGTGTCGCATCGCCCTTCCATCGCTGGGCAGCGTAGCCGCCACCAGCGTTGCGAAGACCGAGAGCGACGGCGTGCCGACCCGGATGTGGTGATCGATCGAGGGACCTTCGGCTGTCTGCACAGAACGAATTGACCCTATGTGGTCGCGAAGTGAGCGCCAACGATGGTGACGGTGCCCCCAGTCAGGGGTCGTCGACCTCGTCGCCGGTCGCATGGCAACCAGATCATCGGACGATGTCGCATCAGTCGCTCAGTGGTTCATGGGAGCCACTTGACATCAACACCGCGGTAGGGCCCATGAAACAGCGCGAACCGAAAGACAGGGTCTCGACCACGACCGTCGTCGGTCGGCTCGACAGCCGATCACTCGCGTCGAAGATGACGGCTGGTGAAGTCGGTATGCACCAGCGCGAACTGGAAGACAGGGTCTCGACCGTGATCGCGTCCGTCGGGGGAGCGGCGGTGTCGACGATGACGGACCGGGCCGGGAACGCGCCCACTGCTGAGTACCAGGCCCAGATCCTCGGGAGCGTGCGGGAGATCGTCGTCGCCAGCGATCTCGCCGGCCGCATCACCTACTGGGGCAACGGTGCTGCGGAGTGCCTCGGATACACTGCCCAAGAGGCCCTGGGCCAGCCGCTCACCAGGTTCCTTCCCGACTTGCCCACACCATCGACCCTTGTCGGCACCGAGGCAGCTCGCGGTCCGAGGTTTGAGCGGAAGTTTCGACGCATGGATGGCTCGGCCTTGACCCTCGATGGACGGGTCTCGCCGTTGTGGGGACATGACGGTGAGGCAGTCGGGCTTGTCGTCGCGGCCATCGACATCACGCCAGAGAGAGATGCACGAGACCAGGCAAGGCGACTGACCTCAGCTATCGAGTTCTTGACGGACGCGGTCGTCATCACCAACGCTGAGGCCGAGATCGAATACGTCAACCCGGCCTTCGAATCGACCACCGGCTTCGGACGGGACGAAGTCATGGGTCGCAACGCACGGCTTCTCAGCAGCGGCGTTCAGGCCAGGGAGTTCTACGAAGCGATGTGGGCGACCCTCAGAATGGGGCGGCCCTGGAGAGGCGACTTAGTCAACCGGCGCAAGGATGGTCGTCTGTTCACCGAGCGTTCGACCATCAGTCCCATCTTCGACGACGGCGGAACACTGCAAGGCTATGTGGCCATCAAGCGAGATGTGACCGAAGATCGCCGAAGGGAATCGGCGGCCGTTCGCCATGAAGCTCAACGAATATCGATCTCCCGGGCGATCGCCGCGATCGACTCCAGCGGGACCGTAGAGGAGCAGGCCGCGGCTATCAGCAGGCAAGTGGTGGCCCTGCCCGGCGCAGTGACAGCGGGCATCTTCGTATTCGATAGCGAAGGACTTTCGGTACCGTTGGGATTCAGTTCTGGGAGTCGTGGCGGCCTGGAGTTCGTGCGTGTGCCTCGCGCCCGAACATCCTTCCTGCGTCGGAAAGTCGCGGACGGTCCGTATATCAGCAGGTGGCACCATCAACCGGATAACCCCTACGATGAGATCTTCCGCAAGGTTGGCGTCAAGGCCATCGCCTACGCGCCGCTCCGGCTCGGCAAGCGGGTCGTCGGGTTCGTGCAGATGGCTGCCGCCGGAGACGATGCCGAGATCAAGCTTGTCGACTCGATGCCGGTACTGATGGAGTTCGCATCCATCGCGGGTGGCTTGGTCGGCGGAAGACTCGAGGCCCGGATCGGGTCGGATGCCGCTCGAGGGGGCGTCTCGAAGGTCATCCGGACAGCGGCCTTCGTGCCGGTATTCCAGCCCATCGTCGATCTGGCCAGTGGCCGCGTGGTCGGCTACGAAGGGCTCACGCGATTCAGGGACAGGCTGCCGCCGGACCATCACTTTGACGAGGCTCACAACGTTGGCATGGGCCGTGAGCTGGAGCTCGCGACCATGGAGGCGGCACTCGACGCGTCGACGGACCTACCCGCCTCGGCTTGGCTCGACCTGAATGCCTCACCCCGCCTGATCATGGAGAGCGACGAACTGCCAAACCTTCTGGAGAGGTCCGACCGGGAGATCGTGCTGGAGATCACAGAGCATGAGGCCATCGCGGACTACGAGCTGTTCCGGGCTGCGTTCCTCCGCCTTGGGCCGAAGGTGCGACTCGCCGTGGACGATGCAGGAGCTGGCTTCGCGAGCCTGCGGCACATCCTTGAATTGCGCCCGGCGTTGGTCAAGCTTGATCGCGCGTTGATCGTGGGCTTGGACTCGGACCAAGCTCGACGGGCGCTGGTGGCCGGCATACAGCACTTCGCCGGCGACGCGAAGATCCGGCTGATCGCAGAGGGCGTGGAGACAGCGGCGGAGCTGGCGACCCTCCTTGAGCTCGACATCTCACTGGGCCAGGGGTACCTGCTGGGCCGACCGGCCTCTGCGCAGGAACTTGTCTCTGTGCAGCAGCTCACGATAGGGGCCCGGTCTCGGGTCAGCCTTCGGTCCAGGACACCGGGCGGGATGGCTACCGGCGCCGCAGAACCGGCGTGCTGGCAGCTAGCTGACCGATCATGACCGCAGGTGTGCTGGCGGGCTGAGGGCGAGAAGGCTCGCGACGCCACGGGGCGTTGCCTGGCGGGTCGCAGACGGTGCGCTATTCCTTCTTCTCTGCCAGCGCAAGTGCAGCGAGCAGGGGCCCCGGGACGGTGAGGCCCGCCACACGGGATTCGTAGAGACTCCTGGCCAGACTCTCGAGTGACTCCGTGTCGCCCGTCTCGCCGTCCATGCGAATCCAGACGAAGTCGCCTCTCTCCGCTGCCGCTGACCGGCCTGCCTGTGGCGGCTCTGTCATGACGTGACCCGCCTCCATCCGGTCTCGCGCCCAAGCTAGACCTGCGAGCAACGGCTCGGTCGCATGCTCGTTGATCGCCGCCAGGGCGCCGAGCCAGAACAGGGCTTCCCCCAGATTGGCGAACTCGACTTCCTCTGCTCCCTGCCCAGTGCCGGGTTCATCCTTGACACGCACGATGCTGGCTTTGCAGGCGGCCTGGATGAGGATGACTTGTGGTTCTTTCGTCATGTTCGCTCCCACGCGTCACACCTTTGTTCACGCCCCCCTTCAGGCTACTCCGAGTTGTTGCCACCATCAACACCTGGAGGGTGCCCCGCAAGCATCCCAACCTCTGTGACGGTCCGCCCGGTACGGAGCGAGCCCCATCGTAGGCTGGAGACATCGACGTCCCCACGGACTTCTGGTCCTCGTGTCGTTGGGTTCTAATCCCGGCCGGCTCGCCAATCGACTCTCTCCCCGTGGCCACAGCATGGCTCGGCGACACGGCAACTGTCGCTTGGGAGGTCACCGCCGTCATCGACCCGTCACCCGATCGTCAGCAGGAGGTCACCCCACGAGGGCAGGCTGGACGTCGTCGCCAGTCAGGGCGCCGGTGGGTCACCCCAGCCGGTGCCGGACGAGTCTCGGCAGGATTCCCAACTGGCGACGATGGCACCCGAGCGTGCCGTACCGGCGTCCCGCACACGGCGGACCACTGGACACGGCACGCCCCGCCATCCGTTCGCAGCATGCGAGCCGGGGCTTGTCTCTTCCTTCCGGGGTGACGCGGCTGACGTCCGGGGCGCGTCCGTCGCCGACTCGTGCCCCAAGGAGGTATCCCATGCGTCAGAAGAGACTGACCATCCTCGCGAGCCTGGTCATGGCCATCGTGGCCATCCCACTCGCCGTATCGGCAGCCGCCGCGGGCGGCCCGAAGACCAACGATGGCTGGTTCGACGGCCACCAGATCTATTACCTCGACCAGGGCATCGAGAAGGCACCCGGCGGTGAGCGTGTCGCCGACATCTTCCTCATCGGTGGGAACCGGGCGTACCAGGCCAACGTCGTCGACTCGGTCCCCGGCGTCAAGGGCTACTCACCGCACTGGGACGTCAACATCGTCAACACCGCGGTTGGGGTGACACTGGACGACATCCTGGCCTCTCCCTACGCCTCGAGCAGCTATCCGGAGGCGCTGTTCGACAGCGTCCCCGACATCCGCGGTGCCGAGGCCGCGGGCCTGGTCACCATCGCTGAGCCCGGTGTGGTGGTCCTGTGTCCGATCGTTGACGTGAAGGCTGCCGACGCGCCCGGCCACACCCCGGCGTCGGAGGTCTTCGACCCGTTCCCGGCGGACGGCTTCTAGACCGATCAGAGCAGCGTGTGGACCGGTGCGCATGGTCGCTACTTACGTCCGGTGCTTGGTGGCAGCGCGCCGCGCCGCCGCTTCTTGCGGATCAGTCCCGACACGAACGAAGACCCGCCGTTCCGGGCGGGTCTTCCTCTTCAGCTTTGACGGGGGTCGGGTCCCTTGGGCCCTACGGGGTCGGGGCGGGGTCCACCAGGTAGACGACCTCGCAGTTCTTGGCGACCTTGTCGATGCTGTCCGCCGTCACGGTGTCCTCGCCCGGGCTCGAGCTGAGCGGGCGGGCGCGGCTCTTGCCTTGGGTCCACCGGCGACACACGATGCAGCGCTATGAAAAGGACTTCGCCGTCAAGGTGTGACACGACATCGACGGCCTCGTGGATCAGGGACCGCGAGGCAGATGACAGGAGCCCTGGGCACTCATCCCATCGAGCGCCGGATATCCGCGATCGTCACCCAAGCCACAAGCACCATCAGCATCACGAAGCCGGTCGCGTAGGCCGCCCGCTCGACAACCGGGCTCACCCTGTCGTGGCTCAGCGCCTGTGCGAGCGCCATCGCCACGCGCCCCCGTCGAGGGGCGGGAGCGCCAGCGCGTTGATGACCGCGAGGTTGGCCGACAGCAGTCCGACGAACCAGACGAGGAATACCGGCGGCAGCCCTGTGCGGACCGTGCCCACGAGGCCAGCCATGCCTACCGGGCCACTGACCGCAGGCTGGCCGCCCTCGACGATGCTGCGAAGCAAGTCCGCGACCCCACCGAGGATGAGCATGGAGGCCTCCGCGGTGCGGCGCAGTCCCATCGCCATCGCGTCGACGGCTCCATTGGTGGTGTCGGCCTGCGACAGCGGCAGCGCGACGGTGATGCCAAGCCTGCCCTGGGACAGGGCCATGAGGGTGACGTCGAGGTCCTCGACCCTGCCATCCAGACGCCGGACCGTCAGTCGTACGCTCTCCCCGGCGTGCTCGTCGAGGTAGCGGAGTGGTGGCGGCCGGCCGCTCCCGCCCTCGGTATCCGCGCTGATGTGGTCGAAGACCGGGAAGCGCTGCCCGTCGATAGCGGTGATGACGTCGCCGGAGTCGTCGAAGACGGTCAGCTCCACCGGCGTCGTCGTGCCATCCGCCCCCGGCCGCTCGATCGTCCGGACCTCCACGACCCCGCTGGCGATGAGGGCGGCTCGCTCGGCCGGTGAGCCTGGGGTGACAGCGCCCACGCGCACTTCGTAGACCGGGTCGGCGAACAGCGCGATGAGCGTGAAGATCACCCAGGCCAGCAGGAAGTTGACGACGACGCCGGCGATGAGGATGCGCAAGCGTGTGCTCGGCCGTTGGTTGACGAAGACCCGCGGGTCGACCGACTCGCCCTCTTCCCCTTCGAGCCGCACGAAGCCACCGATGGGCAGCCAGTTGAGCGAGTAGACCGTCTCCTTCGCGCGGTAGAGGATGGCAGCGCGCGGCGGGAAGCCGATGCCGAATTCGTGGACCCTGACCCCTGCGCGGCGGGCCATGACGAAGTGAGCCAGCTCGTGGGCGAGCACCAGCCCAACGATGATGGCGAAGAGGATGACGACGTTGGTGATGACGTCCATCAGCGGATGGTGACCCGGCAGGCGGCGGGTGTGCGGCCCGACTACGATGACCGATCAGGCCCATGGCGTGTCCACGGTAGCAGCGACCGCAAGCCGAACTCCTCAAGATCACGTCGCTGCACGTCGCCTCCTTCGGTCATCACCGACCGCTCATGATCAGGTGATGGTGTGCCTGGCCCAAGCAGGTGCTCGTGGGCGGCCGGTCTGCGTCCACGACCTGAGCAGCGGCCGAAGTCAGCCCCGCCGCGGACCCTCATCGGAGATCCCCAGTGGACGGCCGGGTCGTCTCCGCTGCGGGGACCTCGAGGACTACTCCTCCGAGTCGGTCGGAATTGCCTGGATCTGCTCCAGGAGCTCGCGCGTGTCCACCTTGCCCAGCAGCCCGGTCTCCTGCAGGAACGTGATCAGGTCCTTGACGGACTCTGCGGCGACAGCAGACCGCTGGGCCTCGGTCAGCGACTTTCCAGCCGCCTCGGCTTCGGTCTCGGCGGCCCGTACGTCCTCGATGATGAGATCGAGCATCAGCTTGAACATGGGGTTCGTGCTGGAGGTAGCGGGGTGCGCCGGATCCATCCCTCGGTGGTGCCCGGTTCGGCGCCGGTCTCCTCGGTCTCGCTCTCGTCCGAGGAGCCACCGGATCCACCTGCGAGCGGGTCGTTCAGGTCACCGGTCGGGGGGCTGCTGGGGTCACCACCCCCCTCGTCCGCCCACAGACCTTGGAGCGCGTCCATCCCCACGCCGGATTCGTCTTCATCGTCGCTGGCCCCGACCGGCACCACCGACACGGCCATGAACCCGGCGAGCAGCACAGCGCTGAGCAGCAGCGCGAAACCAGAGCGAGGTGCCGTCGCCCCCATAGGAATCACCCCCATGCGTCCGGTCGTCATCCCAGCCGAGGGGGATGCGGTCGCCATGACCGCTCGGCGTGACCAGTACGACTCGATTGTCCTACCCGCGGCAACCACTCAAGCCCGACACGCGTGTCACCCACTGTCCTGCCGCCTCACCATGACCGCGCAGGCCCCGCGAGGGCCAGGTCGGGCCGATCCAGAAGGTGGTGTCAGCGGGTAGGGGACCGGGCGCCTCGTCACTGTGCGAGGAGGCGCCACGGCTGGCGGATCGCTGCCGCCTACTCGCCGGCGACCGGTACCTCCTCCACAGAGAGCTTCTCGAGACTCCTCTCGTCACCTGGCTCCAGGCGCGACGGCACCCGGGTCGTGTGTGGTTCGAGGTCGACGTGCCTGCGGGGGAGCCCTCGAAGTGGCTGACCCTGTGCGGCACGCGTGTCCTGGAGTGGTGGGATGCGGCGCAGCGCGCCACGTCCCACACGCCCTGAAGAGGCCGCCCCGGTGATGACCTCATCGGTGTGGAGGTTGATGACGTGGGCGCCGCCACGGACGAGCCTGAGAGGGTGAACCCACCTGGCTTCGCTCGAGTCCTGGCCTGCCCTGGGCTCGGTGGGGTCTCCGTTCGAGTACGCTGCCCCTGTCGACCGACTCCGCCAGGGGCCACGCTACATGACGCACAGCCCGCAACCCCCCAGGCCATCCCCGGGCTACGACGACGACCCCGTGAACCTGGCCACGCGCGTGGAGGGCCGGCTGGACGAGTTGGCTCAGCGTTTCGACAAGACCGACTGGGTGGAACTGCTGGCCGCGGTCATCCTGGCACTCGCGACCACGATCGCCGCCTGGTCTGCCTACCAGTCCACTCGCTGGTCCGGCGAGCAGGCCAAGGCCGCCAACCATGCACTGGCGATGCGAACGGAGGCCGCCGAGGCGACCACCATCTACGCCGAGGGCGTGGAGATCGATTCGGAGTTCATCGCGGCCTGGTTGATCGAAGCCGCGGCGGGCAATGCACGTGGCATGACCGTGCTCGAGGACCGCCTTCGAGACGAGTTCAGGCCGGCCTTCGAAGCCTGGTTGAGTCAGGCCGCGGCTGGTGAGATCCCGCCGGGGACACCCTTCGATCTGGCCGAGTACGACGCTTATTCCAGCACTGAACGCGAGCAGGCGCGTCAGCTGAACCTTGACGCGGATGCCGCCACCGCCACCGCGGCTGCCGCCAATCAGACCGGGGACAACTTCGTTCTCGTCGCGGTGATCATGGCCTCGGTGCTCTTCTTCGCTGGGGTCGGCACGAAGTTCAAGGGCCGCTGGCTCCGCATCGCCATGATCCTCATGGCGCTCGCGTTCTTCCTTGGCGGGCTCGCCTTCATGCTGAGCCTCCCGCCGAACGTCGGTCTCAGCTAGATCCCATCGGGGTCGGGGTCGGGGTCGGGGTCGGGGTCGGTGTCGGTGTCGAGTGGCCGCCATCCCGCTCGATCGGGCCGGCGATGGATCCACTACCGTTGATGGCCGTGTGTGGTAACGTTACCAACGAGGGGCGCTGGCCGCCGGATGTGCCGTCGATGGTCCAGGACGCCCCGGTCGATCCGCGATGTGCACCTTCGTGAGCCAGAGAGGAACCCAGGATGACCCAGGCATTCAACGACACGATCCCCGGCACCGAGGTCCAGCGGGGAATGGCCAAGGACGACCTCATCGTCATCACCGGGGCAGGCGGCTTCATCGCCGGCTCGTTGGCGCGCTACTTCACCGAGCAGGGCTACACGAACATCCGCGCCATCGACCGAAAGCCGCTGCCCGACTGGTACCTGCGCGTGCCAGGCGTGGAGGCCATCTGTGCCGATCTGTCGGTCGAGGCCAACGCCATCGAGGCTGTCAAGGGCGCCACTGAGGTCTACAACCTTGCCGCCGACATGGGTGGGATGGGCTTCATCGAGAACTTCCGCGTTGAGTGCCTGCGCAGCATCCTCGTCAACACGCACCTGACCGAGGCCTCCTATCGCGCCGGCGTCCAGCGTTACTTCTTCTCATCCTCTGCCTGCGCGTACAACACCGACCTGCAGAAGACACCCGAGGTGATCGCCCTCAAGGAATCCGACGCCTACCCGGCGATGGCCGAGCGCGGCTACGGCTGGGAGAAGCTCATCTCCGAGATGTTCTGCCAGGAGTACTGGGCCGAGCGCGGCCTGGAGACCCACATCGCTCGCTTCCACAATATCTACGGTCCCAACGGCACTTGGTTCGGCGGCCGTGAGAAGGCACCTGCGGCGATGTGTCGCAAGGTCCTCGAAGCGCAGGACAGCGGTGACATGCGTATCGAGATCTGGGGTAACGGTGAGCAGACACGCTCGTTCTGTTACATCGATGACTGCCTCCACGGCATCGACCTGATCATGCATACGCCGGAGCTCATCGCCACGCCCATCAACCTCGGCTCGTCTGAACTGGTCTCGATCAACGAGCTGGTGTCGATCGTGGAGGAGATCGCCGGCGTGAAGCTGGAGCGCGAGTACGACCTGGATGCACCCAAGGGCGTCGCCGGCCGCAACAGCGACAACACCTTCATCCAGGAAGTCCTCGGTTGGGAGCCTGACAAGCCGCTGCGCGATGGCATGGCTGAGACGTACGCCTGGATCGCACAGCAGTATGCCGACCGCAAAGCCGGCAAGCGCGTCGTCGAGGGCTAGCGCCGATGACCGGTGAGGCCGGTGCGAAGGTGGCCAGCCTGCAGGACGCCATCGGCCGCTTTCCCTATCGCCTGCAGATGGCCGGCGGCTGGATCGACCAGCCGTTCGTATCGGAGCGCGATCCGGAACCGCCGGGCTCGATGGTGGTGGTCTCGCTGCTGCCGACTGTCCGCTACATGGATCGCAGCGGCATGGCTACCGGCACCCGCGCGGTCGCGCGGGCGCTGTGGGGCGACAAGCTACCGGACGGGCAACCGGCCGACCTCGTACGCGAGCTGTACCGCGCCGAGAACGAGGGTCGTGAAGACCCCTCCGGATCCCAGGACATGTGCGGGTTGATCTATCCGGGTGTCAGCCGTCTTGACTACGACGCACGCGTCGAAGGGGGCTGGTTCCCGTCACACGTCGAGTCGACGTGTGACCCGCAGATCGTGGCCTGGCTGGAGCGAGTGATCCACCTCGTCCCCGTGGGCGGGCGGCCAGCCGGCTATGACCCACTGGGTGTGAAACGCCTGGATCCGGCCTGGATCGCCCGCCTGGGTGCCAGCGGGCGGGCTTGTTACGACGCCATCGTGGCCATGGACGTCGAGGCACTGGGCGGATCGCTCAACGAGTGCTCGCGTGCCTGGGCTGCCATCCTGCCACAGGTCCTGGAGCATCCGGCCATCAGCATCGACCTGCACGCCCTGCTCGCGGGGTACGCCGACGCTTACCCGGGAGCGATGTACTCCGGCTGTGGCGGGGGCTACGTCATCGTCGCTTCGGAGGAGCCACCGCCTGGGTCGACCCGAGTCTGCGTGCGCTCGTGACGGCTCGGGCACCGGTCGTCGTGGAGGCCAGCCTGGACGACCTGCGATCCGATGATGTGCGCTTCCTGCAGGAGGCTGCACGCCGGGGACGGCTCCACGTTCGTGTCCCCTCGGACCAGCTGCTTGCCGCATCCACAGGCAAACAGCCCAAGTTTCCGGCGCTCGAGCGCTTGTTCCTGGCGGAGTCCATCCGCTGGGTCGAGAGCGCCACGATCGTCGGGCGGCCGGTGTCGGCCGATCTGGGCACGCTGGCCGCCGACGGCGCCACGCTTGTGGTGCGCGGGGAGGACCTTGACCCTGCCGTCGGTGATGCTGCCCGTGCCGCCGGCGTCCCCTTCGCCGAGGTGCCCTTGAGCGATCGTGCCGGGTTCCCCGTGTGGATCCGCCCCCGCCACCGGCGCGGGAGCCTCGCGTCCTCGTGACCGGCTGTTTCGACTGGCTGCATTCGGGCCATATCCGCTTCTTCATGGACGCGGCCGCATATGGGGCGCTCTACGTCGTCGTCGGCAGTGACCGCAACGTGGCGCTGCTGAAGGGGGAGGGTCACCCGCTCCAGCACGAGCAAGAGCGGCGCTACATGATCGGGTCGATGCGCGCGGTCCACGCCTGCCTGGTGTCTTCCGGCTCCGGCTGGATGGATGCCGAGCCTGAGGTCGAGGTCATCGGGCCGACCTACTACGTCGTCAACGAGGACGGCGACAAGCTCGAGAAGCGCGAGTTCTGCGCGGCCCATGGCATCGAGTACGTCGTCCTGCGGCGCATCCCACATGCGGGCTTGCCCGCCCGCTCCAGCACTGATCTGCGCGGCTTCTGACGTGCCGGTGTTCGGACGGTAGCCGCCATGCCGACCCTACTCGATGTCGCCAGGCGTGCCGGGGTCTCACCCATGACCGTGTCACGGGTGGTGAATGACTCCGGGCCTGTCAGTCCCGACTTGCGCGCTCGGGTGGAGCAGGCGATCGCCGAGACGGGCTATGTACCCAATACGGTCGCCCGTAACCTGCGGGCCAGGCGCACCGACACCATCGCCCTGGTGATGCCAGACATGACGAACCCGTTCTTCACCCTGCTGGCCCAGGGCGTGGAGACGGCGGCGCGCGAGGCCGGCATCTCGCTGCTGATCGCCAACACCGATCAGCAGGAGAACGAGGAACGGCGAGTGGTCCAGATGCTGCTCCAGCGCCAGATCGACGGACTGCTTCTCATCCCAGCGGGGAGCTGCGCCGATGCAGCCGGACTGTGCCGCGACCAAGCGGTGCCGCTCGTGGTCGTGGACCGTCGTCCGGTGAGCCCCGGGGTTGACGTGGTTCGGGCCGATTCCGAGGCGGGCGCCCTGGGACTTGGCCGATTGCTCGTCGGTCTGGGTCATCGCCGTGTCGCCGCACTCACTGGTTCCGCTTCGGTCCCCACGGCCGTCGACCGCGTTTCCGGGTTCGGCCGGGCGTTCGCGGAAGCCGGCTTGCCGGAGCCCGAGGTGCGCTACGGGGCCTTCACCATCGACAGTGGCCGCGAGATGACCCTGAGCGTGATGCATGCGGACCCGCGCCCCACGGCTGTCTTCGCCGCCAACAACTTCATCGCCATCGGCGTCCTGCACGGCCTGGAGGAGTCGGGACTGCGTGTGCCAGAGGACGTGGCCGTCGTGGGTTTCGACGACCTGCCGCAGGCCATGATCACGTTCCCCTTCCTCACGGTCGCCACCCAGCCAGCGCTCGAGATCGGCCGGCGCAGCGTGGCCTTGCTCCTGGAGCGTCTGGCCGACCTGGACGGCGAGGCGCAGGAGATCGTGTTTCCGACCGGGCTGGTCGTCCGACGCTCCAGCGGCGGCGTAGTGAGGGGCTGAACTCCGGGATCTACATCGAGGCTGGCGTTTCGGCCATGGCGACCCGGTCACGGCCGCCATCCTTGGCCCGATAGAGCGCAGCGTCAGCTCGCACGAAGAGGTCGTTCGGTTCGTCCATCGGCAACGCGAGGGCGCCGCCGATGCTGATGCGGACTCGGATATCGGAGCCGTCGACGCACACGGACGAGCTCGCGACCAGCGCCCGCATCCGTTCGGCCACCTCCCACAGTGATCGTTCCTCGCTGCATGTAGCGAGGATCGACGAACTCCTCGCCACCCCAGCGTCCAGCCAGGTCCCCCGCCCGGAGGCCAGCGGAGATACTCCGCCCGACCGTCCGCAGGGCGAGATCACCCACGTCGTGTCCCCAGGTGTCGTTGACCGACTTGAAGTGGTCGATATCCGCGATGAGGAACCCGAACGCCCGACCGTAGCGGCGCAGGTCTTCCAGCCGAGCGTGTAGCGCCGCGTCCAGATGCCTTCTGTTCGGCAAGCCGGTCAGCGCATCACTCAGGGCATCACGGCTGGCGGCCGCGGCTTGGGCGCGTGCGTCCAGGAGCTGAGACGCATCGTCGAAGATCTCGACGGCGCCAGTGATCTGCCCAAGGTCGTCGTGGATGGGTGCTGTGCGCACCCGGACTGGCACGCGGTGGCCGTCGGAGTGGCGCAACCACACCTCGAGCTCGCGGGGCTCGTCATCGCGCATGGAGGCGATGAGGGGACAGACCGACTGGCAGAGCTGCTGTCCGGCGGCGTCGACATGTGCCAGGATGCCGGCATCGCAGTGTCGCCCCACCACCACTTCGGCATCGAAGCCGGTTATCCGTTCAGCCCCGCGATTCCAGTATCGGATGCAGCGTTCCCGGTCGACGAAGTAGACGCCATCGGAAAGATGGTCCACCAGCGACTTGTGGAAGGACTCGCTGAGGGGGTCTGGCGCCAGGGAGACCATCGGCGGGCTCAGGCGTCATCAGGGGCAGGGCCCCTTCCATCAAGACATACCGGACAGCTGCTCATAGCAGCCGCAGCCCGCGCGACACGGACGCAATCGAGATCTGCGGCAGTTATGCCCAATTCACCGGCGGCCGCGGCAAGGCTCACGTTCCGTACGACGAAACCATCGGATGCCGGCCTCCTACTGGATAACCCTGCGCAGACTTGCTGGACGGACAACGACACGGCGGGTGCTTCGAGCACCACCATCGGATCCCCCTAAGGTACGGCGTACGTATGACCATGCGCCTTCCCCCTGCGCCCGTCTAGCTACCTGAATGTCCGGTCCCTCCGTACTGCCATGCACGGCCCGTCACACGACCTGACTCCACCCTTCCCCACATTCCTGCCACGGACGGATCGTGGGCACGACGGCAGTCCGTGGCAGGCAACGATCGGTCTGGGCACATCCGCGGGTCGCGAGCCGCCGTGCACTTCATCACGCCAACGCCATGCGCCAGGCGACGGGCGATACTTGGGGACATGCCGACCAACGACTCGCGCTGCTTCGTCTCTCACCTCGAAGCCGCCATCGATGGCAGCGTGCTCCCGGCGGGGGTGTTGCAGACGACCCACGAGGGTCGGCCGTTGTGGGTGCGCTACGACCTCGACATGGTCTGCGCCGCCGTCGACCGCGACGCCCTGCGAGCGCGCCCGGCCGACATGTGGCGCTACCGGGAGCTGCTGCCGCTGGCCGACCACACAGACCGCATCTCGCTGGGCGAGACGATGACGCCGCTGCTGCATGCCCCACGCCTCGGTGCGCACCTGGGCCTGAGCGACCTGCGCATCAAGGATGAGTCGCGCCTCCCGACCGGCTCGTTCAAGGCCCGCGGCATGGCCATGGCCGTATCGATGGCACATGAGCTTGGCCTCGAACGCCTGGCGACTCCCACTGCGGGCAACGCCGGAGGCGCACTTGCTGCCTACGCTGCCCGCGCCGGCATGGAGGCCTGGGTCTTCATGCCCGTCGATACGCCCTTGGTGAACCGCTACGAAGCCGCGCTGTACGGCGCCCACGCCTACCTCGTGGACGGTCTCATCAACGACTGTGGCGCCATCGTCCGCGATGGTGTCGAGGCCATGGGCTGGTTCGATATGAGCACCCTCAAGGAGCCCTACCGGATCGAGGGCAAGAAGACGATGGGTCTGGAGCTGGCCGACCAGCTCGACTGGCATCTGCCGGACGTCATCCTCTACCCGACCGGCGGTGGTACCGGGCTCATCGGCATGTGGAAGGCTTTCGCCGAACTGGAGACACTGGGATGGCTCGAGGCGCCCGGCAAGCCGCGCTTCTACGCCTGCCAGTCGGATGGTTGCGCGCCCATCGTCGATGCCTGGGCTGCCGGCGAACGCTTCGCGGAGCCTGCCGTCGATGCCCACACGCTCGCGTCCGGCATCCGCGTGCCGGCGGCGGTCGGTGACTTCATGATCCTCGATGCCGTTCGCGAGTCCGGCGGCGCTGCTCTGGCTGCCGACGAGGAACGACTCGTCGAGTGGATGCGGCTCGCCAACCGGCTGGAAGGCATCGCCCTCTGCCCGGAGTCGGCAGCCTGCCTCGATGTCCTCGACGGCCTGGTCAAGGCTGGCAACGTGCATCCCGATGAGCAGGTCGTGGTGTTCAACACCGGGGCCGCCCAGAAGTACGTCGAGGTCATCGCGACCGATCTGCCCCGCGTGGGGTCAGCGGTCGATCTCGCCTCCCTCTGAGTCCGGTTCGAGGGACAGCTACTGGCGGGGACGCTCGTCCAGCACTTCGACGACGGTCACCAGCTGCTGCGTGCCTCGCGGCGCGGATCCCAGAAGCCGTCGTGGACGGCCGTCGCCTCAGGCAGGTCGGCGGGGCCCTCGAGGATGATCTCGCGCTGACCGGCAGCCAGCACGACGCGAGCGGGCAGGCTCATCGTGGGATTCTCGGCATCCGCACCGGTGATGACTCGCAGGTCGTGCTCCGAGAGGGCATACACGATCCGGCCGATGCCGCTCCAGTAGATGGCGCCCGCGCACATGGCACAGGGTTCGGCACTGCTGTAGAGGGTGCAGCCGGTCAGTGTCTCCTGCGAGCAGGCACGCGATGCCATCCGCACCAGGTTCAGCTCCGCATGGCCGGTGACGTCACGTTCGGTCGTGACGCTGTTGCCCGCTTCGAGCAGGACCTCGCCAGCGGGCGATGCCAGGACCGCGCCGAAGGGGTGGTTGCCAGCCTCCCGGGCCTGCTGCGCCACCTCGACCGCTCGACGGAGCAGTCGTACGTCCTCAGCGTCCACGCTTGAGCAGCGTCAGCAGCATCGTCACCGGCGTTCTCGCCACCACGCCATGTGGCAGGTTCGCCGGCAGGTAGAGTCCAGGTGCCCGGCTGACCCTCGAGCGTCACCGGCACGGCAGCGGTATGGTCCGACAATCGCTGCCCGCTGGCGAACGAGAACAGCACCACACGCGCATCGTCGTCATCGTGGATCGAGCGGCTGAGGATGCCGTTGGCCGGCACCTCGACGGCTTCACGCAGATCGTGGATGGTCGGTCCGCCAGGTTCCATGCGTCGCTCCTTGGGGATCGGTGGAGCCTGAGCCTACACCGCGCTGGCTATGCTTCAGGGTGGAGGAGGGGTCATGTCGTCACGATCGATCGAGCTGGTCAAGCATCCGCCGCGCGTGCGCGTGCTGGAGGTGCGCCGGGTCGCCATGCCCGCGCCGCGCTATCGCCTGGTCACGCTCGCGGGTGACGACCTGGCCGACTTCGTGACGCTCGGTCCCACTGACCACGTCGGCATCGTCCCGCCGGTCAGCGTCGGCCAGCTCCTGCTGCCCGACGTCATCGAGGGTCGCCTGCGCTGGCCGATCTCGCGACCACCCATGCGCGAATACACGGTGCGCCGATACGACCCTGCCGCCGGTGAGTTGGACGTGCGCTTCCTGATGCATGGTGGTGGCCCCGTCTCGGGCTGGGCCGCGAGTGCGCAGCCCGGCGACCGCGTCGGCGTCGTCGGCCCGCTCGTGTCCAAGGTCATGCCCGACGGTTACACCAACTACCTGCTGGCGGGTGACCTCACGGCCGTCCCCGCCATCGCTCGCTGGCTCTCGGTCATGCCAGACGCCGCCACCGCGCAAGTGCTGATCGCCGCGGGGGACGAAGACGACATCATCGAGCTCCACTGCACCCAGCCCATCTCCGTGCGCTGGCTGACCGAAGGCGGGTATCCCGGGGCGGATCAGCTGCCGGTCGCACTGGCCGACCTGGACCTGTACGCGACCGATACCTGGGCCTGGGCTGCCGGTGAGGCACTGGCGATGCGCGAGGTTCGTCGGGTCCTGCTCGAGAAGCCCGGCCTCTCGAGTGACACCGTCAAGGTGACCGGCTACTGGCGGCGCGATCGCTCCGACTTTGACTACGAGGCCCCGCTGGAGGCGGACTGACGCGCGCGTCCTCCAGGCGGGAGCGTCTAGACAGGAGCGTCGATGCGGTAGATGAAGCCGCCCTTGTCGTCGGAGACGTAGAGCGCGCCATCGGCACCCACGCTGACCCCGGCCGGCCGGCCGGCGGCATCGCCGCTGGCCGTGTCGAGGAAGCCCGACGCCAGCACCTCCGGCGGACCGCTGGGACCGTCGTCCCACGGCACCCACACCACCTCGTAGCCGACCTTCTCGGAGCGATTCCAGGAACCATGCAAGGCCACGACCGCGTGGTCGCGCCAGAAGGCGAGGCCGAGCGGCGCGGCATGCGCCTGATAGGTCAAGGCGGGCTGCGCCACACCCTCGCAACCGACCAGGCCGGTGAGCGGGTCGGGCTCACCGCCGAATTCGGGATCGAGGATGTCGCCGGCATGGCATCGCGGCCAGCCCGCATCGGCGCCATCGACGACTCTGTAGAGCGTCTCTGGCGGCAGGTCGTCGCCCATCATGTCGCGCCCGTTGTTGGTAGCCCAGATCTCGCCGGTGGCAGGATCGATCCGCCACTCCGACAGCGTTGCGCAGTCCGCGCATGAACACACGCGGACTGCTGCCATCCGGGAGCGCGGTGATGATGGAGGCGCGCTCTGCGTCCTCTTCCCAGCAGACGTTGCAGCTGGAGCCGATGCTGACGAGCAGCGACCCATCCGCTGCGACCGCGACCGTCCGCGTGGAGTGCTGGCCGCCGCTCGGGTAGGTCAGGATGACCTCGCGTCCAGTCTCACGCAGCCCCTCGTCGAGGGTCACCCGGAACAGAGACCCGCCGCCGGCGACCAGCAGCGAGCCATCATCGGCAAAGGCGAGCGAGTGCGCCACGTCGTAGTCCTCGCCCACGACGATGCTCTCGTCCGCCCGTCCATCGCCGTCACGGTCGGGCAGCGCCAGCACACGGTTCTGGCCTTGCTCCGCAACGAAGAGCGTGCCGTCCGGTCCTACCGCCATGAAGCGTGGATGATCGAGGCCCGCGGCGTAGACATTCGCCTCGAACCCGTCTGGCAGCTCGAGCACCGTTGCACCGGGGAGGCCTCTGTCGAAGCTGATGCCGGCAAGGCCAAGCAGGGGCTCGCGGAAGACCCACGCGCCGCCCAGCATGAACAGCAGCACCAGGACGGCAAAGAGCGTGAGGCGGAACAGCCGCTTCATCCTCGTAGCCCCGTTTCGAGCAGCTGTGTCCCAAGCCCCCGCCCACGCACATATGGTGCGATCCACATGTGCTTGATCCCGGCCACGTGGGGATGCTGGAGCTTGACTGCGTCGCAGCCGACGGCTTCGCCATGCGCGCGCGCGATGAGGACCAGGCCGCGCGGCGGCGTCAGCTCGTCGAGTCCCAGCGGCAGCGCCTCATCGACCACGTACCCAAAGAGCCGCCCCGATTCGGCGTAGTGCCGGCCACGGCACCAGAGCACGTCGGGGCTGTCGGCGGGGTCCTGGGCGATCACGAAGTCGGTCATCCGAGCATGAGTATCGCCCGTTTGCGCCGTAACATCGACGAATGAACCGCCCACAGACCCTTCCCTACGGCTCCTGGCCGTCTCCCATCAGTGTCGCCGTGGCCGTCGGCTCGTCTCGCGGTCTCTCCGAACCGCGCCCTGACGGAGGCGACATCTACTTCCTCGAATCGCGCCCGGAGGAGGCCGGGCGGGTGGCGCTGCTGCGGCGCCAGCCAGACGGGCTGCTCACGGACATGGCACCTGACCTCAACATCCGTACGCGTGTCCACGAGTACGGTGGTGGCGCCTACACCGTCCGCGACGGCATCGTCGTCTTCTCCGAGTACGTCGACAATCGGCTGCTGCTCAAGCGGACCCCGGACAGTGCCATCGAGGAGCTCGTGACTGACCCCGCGATGCGCTTTGCCGACCCCGTCATCGACGTCGAGCGTGATCGCATCATCGCGGTGGTGGAAGACCACCACGAGTCGGCCCTCCTGCCGCGAAACCTGCTGGCGGCGGTCTCGCTCAGCGATGGGCGGCTCACCGAGTTGGCCGCCGGCCACGACTTCTATTCCGACCCGCTCCCGAGCCCCGACGGCTCATGGCTGGCCTGGGTGACGTGGGACTTCCCGCGGATGCCATGGGACGGCACCGACCTGTGGGTGGCTCGCGTCCAGCCCGACGGATCGCTCGCCGAGCCGACGCATGTTGCCGGCGGTGCCGCCGAATCGATCCTGCAGCCCAAGTGGGCTCCAGACGGCTCGTTGCTGTTCATCTCCGATCGCACGGCCTGGTGGAACCTGTATCGCTGGCGCGAGGGCGCCTCCGAGGCGACGGCCCTCGCGCCGATGCAGGCGGAGATCGGTGGTCCCCAGTGGGTCTTCGGCTTGTCCGACTACGACATCGACCGTGACGGCACCGTCATCGCCTTCGCTAGTGGCCCGGACGGAGCTCGGCTGCTGGTGCTGGCTGGCGCATCGGCGCCGCGCGAGATCGAGTTCGAGGAGAGTAGCCTCTCCTACCTGCGCGTTCACGACGGCATCCTCACCGCGATCGCCGGCAGTCCCACGCGGCCGACGGCGCTGCTGCGATTCGACCTCGCGGCCGGGGTCGAGGAGCGATTGCGGCTAAGCAGCCAGCTGGCGGTCGAAGCCGCGTACCTCTCTACCCCGCAGTTCATCGAGTTCCCCACATCGGGCGGACGCGACGCATACGCCTGGTACTACCCGCCGACCAGCCCAGACGCTGCTGCTGCGGACGGCGAACGGCCACCGCTGGTGGTGATGTCACATGGCGGACCCACCAGCAAGGCCCGCACGTCGTTGAGTCTCGAGCGACAGGCCTTCACCAGCCGCGGGTTCGCCGTGGTGGATGTCGACTACGGTGGCTCCACCGGCTACGGCCGCGACTTCCGCGATCGGCTGCACGAAAGCTGGGGCGTGGTCGACGTGGACGACTGCGCCAATGCCGCTCTGTACTTGGCCGAGCGCGGCCTGGCGGACCCGCAGCGCATGGCCATCCGCGGCGGCAGCGCCGGCGGGTACACCACCCTGGCCGCTCTGTGCTTCAAGGACGTATTCGGGGCGGGTACCTCGTTCTACGGACTGGGCGACCTGGAGGGGTTCGCGGCGGCCACCCACAAGTTCGAATCGCAGTACGACCGCTACCTGGTCGGCCCATACCCGCAGGAGGCAGAGCGCTATCGGGAGCGTTCGCCCAACAACCATGCCGACCGCATCTCTTGTCCGGTGCTGGTGATGCAGGGCGCGGATGACAAGGTCGTGCCGCCGACACAGGCGGAGGGCATCGTGGCAGCACTGGCGAAGAATGGGCTGCCACACGCCTACATCCTCTTCGAAGGTGAGGGCCACGGTTTCCGGCAGGCGGCCAACCAGCGGCGGGCGCTGGAAGCGGAGTTGTCGTTCTACGCTCAAGTCTTCGGTCTCGAGCTGGCCGATGACTTCGCGCCGTTGGAGGTCGTCGGCCTCCGACGATCGTAGCGGACATGAAGAGGCGACCGCCGGGAAGAGGGAGCCGGCGGTCGCGTTGGGAGCGGGAGGTGATGTTCGCCTAGGCGGCGGCGGGCGATGCCTCGGCGTCGGTCGTGGCGGGGACGTCCTCTGTCGCGGGTGCTGTCTCATCGGTCGTGGCCGCGGTCGCAGGCTCGACGACGATGCGCTCGGCCAGGAACTGGGTCCCGTCCTCTGATGTGGACCAGACGATGACGTTGGCTCCGACCGCGATATCGGCCGCAGTGATCTCGGTGGGTACCATCATCTGACGGTTCCAGCCGCGACGCTGCACGGTCTCTTCGTTGACGGCGACGATCTGCGTGCTGTCATCGATGCTCACCGTGACGGCCTCACCGCTGCCCAGCGAGAAACCCAGGCTCGTGTCGGCGACGGCATCGACGACACCATTCTCGACGCGATCGACAGTGATGCCGTCGGCCGTCTGGAGTGTGACCTCACGGCGCTCGAAACCGGCGGGATCGGCACCCATGTAGCCCCCCGGGCCAAGCCGCATCGGGCCAAACTCATCCATGCCGCGTCCGATGCCGGGGCCGAAACCTCGATCGTTGTCACGTGGCCCAGAGGCTGCCACGCTGGCGGTGCCGGCGATGACGAGCGCGAGGGTGGCGCCGGCGATCACGGTCAGGCGCATCTTGTTGGTCTGCATCTTGTCGGTTGACCTCATAGCTACTTGTCGGCGCCTCTTGGGAAGCGCCGACCGTCCGGTTGGAGCGGTGATGAGGACGATGGAAGCTGCCGGTACGTCCAGACCCGGTGCCGTGTAAGCTCCGCGTAAGCGGCTTGCGTTCCGCCCGGGGTGGCGGACATTGGCCAACTCTTGAAGTATTTGGTATAGTGATTGGGCGAGGTGGAGCAGTGGTAGCTCATCGGGCTCATAACCCGAAGGTCGGCGGTTCGAATCCGTCCCTCGCAACCAAAGAATCCTGACGTGAGAACCCCGGGTCCCGCCCCCGGGGTTTTCCTTTTGCCGACTTCGCGCTGGCGTCAGTGTCCCATCTGGCGGAGTGCCCCGACGCCCGCGCGACGCGCAGCGGTACCAGGCTGCGGCCGGCCCACACACCCCATCTCTCCGCGATCCTGCCCAGTGCTTCCGATGGATCGGTGCCTGCGGCATTCGGAAGGTGGTCGTACTCTCTGGGGACGATGAGAAGACCCTCCACCATCCTGCTGTTCCTGGCTTTGCTGCTTGCATCGATGGCGATGCCGGTCGTCGCGCAGGAGGAAGACACAGCAGTGCCGCTGGCCAGTGCCACGGCCGATGGACCCGTGGTGCAAGCGGTCTTCTTCTTCTCGCCCACGTGCGGTCACTGCCACTACGTCATCACCGAGGTCCTGCCCGGGCTCTTCGAGGACAACGGTGGCCAGTACGTCATCTCCTCCGCCCAGGCGGTGCTGCCCGCCCAGGCGGCGTTCTATCTCATGAGCAACGGTCGGCTGCAACTGCTGATGGTCGATGTCAGCCATCCCGATGGGCAGGCCATGTACCTGGCTGACTCAGAGGCGCTCGGTTTCGACGAGGCACCTGGCGTGCCGCTGCTCCACATCGGGACGGAGTGGTACCTGGGCTCGGGCGATATCCCTGACAACCTGCCTGGGATCGTCGCGGCCGGCCTGGCGGGCGACGGTATCTCCTGGCCTCCGATCCCCGGCATCGAGCTGGCGCTCGCGCCCTTCGTGGCGGACGGTAGTGTGGAGGCAGCGCAACCCGTGCAGGGCGGCGAGGACGACCCCGCAGTCGTGGTACTGCCGAACGAGTCCGGCGACTCGCCCCTCGACCGGATCGGTACGGATCCGGTGGGCAACGGCATCTCGATCGTGGTGCTCATCG
Source organism: uncultured Chloroflexia bacterium (assembly GCA_963724095.1). Lineage (GTDB taxonomy): Bacteria > Chloroflexota > Limnocylindria > Limnocylindrales > CSP1-4 > JAFMJV01. The sequence goes on along the minus strand of CAVRTH010000016.1, from coordinate 72,357 downwards.
CGCTCCTGGTCAGCCTCATCGGCGCTCCGCTGCTGGCCACGCGCGGTGCGATCCCGACCTTTCCCTCGTGGCTGGCGATCGTGCTGGTGCTCATCGGCATCGGCGTGGCGGCGTACCTGGCCAGCATCGAGACCTCTGGTAGTGAGGCGGTCTGTGGCCCGGTGGGCGACTGCAACGCGGTGCAGCAGAGCCAGTACGCGAAGCTCATCGGCATCCCCATCGGTGTCCTCGGCGTCATCGGTTATCTGGCCATCGGTGGTCTGTGGATCGTCTCGCGCGTAGCCAAGGGCGCTGCCGCCGACTGGGCTCACGTGCTCATGGCCGCGGGTGCTTTCGCCGGTGTCCTCTTCTCCGCCTACCTGACGTTCCTGGAGCCCTTCGTCATCGGCGCGACCTGCATGTGGTGCATCACCTCCGCGCTGCTGATGATGGCGCTGCTGTGGCTCACTGCCGGCCCGGGTTGGGCGGCCTGGCAGCGGCTGCGGCACGATCGCGGTAGCAGCCACTCGGCGGCCGCGGCCAGTTCCTAGCGGCCTTGCCGTGGGGCCGGCGCCTGCCTCCGGCCGGCACGCTCGTCGCACCCACAGCGAAGACCCCCGGGGATGCTCCGAGGGTCTTCGAGCGGCGCTGGTCCGATCGGATCGAGGTCTGCGCCGACGGGCCGGTCTCCGTGGAAAGCTCGGCCAGATCCTGCTCGATCCTGTTCAGCTCCTCGCGGAGCGATCGAGCCCGTGACTGCAGCGATGCTGCAGTGACCTCATCCATCGACGCCGTCTCATCCCGGCGAGGACGGGCCCGGCCGCTGTTGCGACGGCGGCGTGGTCGAGCCTCGTCGTAGTACTCGTCCTCGTCGTCGCGGACGACGACCAACTCGTCGCGATAGCGGTGAGGTCGGCAGGCGTAGGAGTCATACCAGTCGGGCGGCGGCAGCGGCCAGTCGCAGCCGTGACCGTAGCGGTGATAGCAACTCATGTCAGTCCCCCTGTTGCTGTGTCGTGGCCGAGCCTCGTTCGAGGAAGTACTCGATGAGGCGTTTGCGTTCGTTCATGACATCGATCCAGTCGTCGAGCGCGCAGGCTCCCTCCTGGGTGAGCCGATACTCACGCCGGGGCTGGTCGCCCTCCACGCCCCAGTCGGTCGTGACCAGGCCATCTGCGTCCATGCTTCGGAGCGTGCGGTAGACGGTGCCCGCATCGATGCCCTCCGGCGCCACGTCGAGTTCGTTGAGCTCGCCGATGAGCTTGTAGCCGTAGGTGGGACCCTGGGCCACGAGCAACAGCACGAACGGCTCGATCCAGCGGCCACGACGAGAGCGGTGATGAGCTCCATGGTGATGGCCCCGAGCGCTCCAGCCGATGCCCTTCCGCGATTTGGTGCTTGTACCATTCATATGCTATTAGCATATAGGTGCTGTCAACACCCTCACAGCCGGTAGTCAGCGTCGCCAGTAGTCGCGCGGGTCCAGCTGCGGTCGGAAGCCGGCCGCCTCTGCCACGGCCGCGGCTTCTGTGAAGCCACGGCCGACTGCCCCGGGTGTGTGAGCGTCAGACCCGAAGGAGACGGCCTGACCGCCGACCTGGTGCCACCACTCGACGACCAGGGGGTCGAGCGGGAGCCGAGTGTTGATCTCCAGCACGCGGCCCGATGTCGCCAGGGCTGCCAACGTCTCGCGATACTCGGCTTCGAACTCACGCGGATCGTGGCGGCGCCCCGTTCGCCTGATCTGCCGAACGAGGTAGTCGATGTGGGCGAAGACTTCGAAGCCATCGCTGCCCTCCACCATCAGCCTGGCCTCCGTCAGGTAGTCCCGGACCGCCGCTGCCTCGACCTCGCCCGAGACCCGGGCGGTGTGGAACCATTCATCGATCGCCCGCGGCGAGCCGTCAACCCGGACCGAGTGAAGCGAGCCCAGGACGCGTTCGAAGCGGCCGCCCGACAGCAGCTCCCCGACCACCTCCGGGAACCAGTGGGCCTCCCCGATCTCGATGCCGGTGAGGATGCGTAGTCCGGAGAACCGCTGCCGGCAGCGGTCGATCGACTCGAAGTAGCCGTCGAAGTCGACCGGCGGGGCATGGAAGGTGGAGCTGCTGTCGAGGTAGCGAGCTCCCTCTCGAGGGAACATGTCGAGCGCGTCGCGGGGCACGTACCACGGCGTCAGGTCGAAGTGCTCGGTGAAGGCGATGGAGGGCAGTCCCAGCCTGGTGGCGCGCTCACATGCGCCCATCATCGAGGCACGTGGACCGGTGTCCCACGAGAACTGGCTGTGGACGTGATTGTCAGGGGGCTGTGAAGGGGCGATCACGGGGCCCACTCTGCCACGGCTCGGATGCTTTCGGTCGAACAGGTGGAGCGGGTCGAACTCGCGGCCGCAGTGAGGTTACCGGCTGATCGATCGGTAGCGGCGGACAGCCAGTGGGGCGACAATGGCCATCAGGACGACTTGCCAGCCCGGCGTGACGAGGATGGGCACCTCCGAGGGCAGCCACTCGCAAGAAAGGGGCTGGGGTTGCCTGCCCGGATCGGTCAGCCGGGGCGGGAGCCGCGGAACGCGATAACCTCTGCGGGTGTTGCTCCCCATCGCAGTGGCGTCGGGATTTGTCCTGGCGCTGCTGGTACCGCTCGTCCGCCGCGTGCTGGGCCGCTTCGCCATCGTGGTCTTCGTGGCGCTGCCGGCTGCGCTGGCGCTGCTGCTCGCGAGCGCTGCCGGCGGGATCGTCGACGGCGTCGCGGTGCGCTGGGAGCACGCCTGGGTGCCACAGCTGGAGCTGTCGCTGGCCTTCTCGCTCGACGGGCTCTCACTGCTGTTCTCGTTGCTCATCAGCGCTGTCGGCGCGGCCGTCATCCTGTACGCCGAACGCTACCTCCACGGTCACCCCGAGATCGACCGCTTCCACGCGCTTGCGCTCGCCTTCATGGCGTCCATGCTGGGCTTGGTGCTGGCTGACAACCTGCTGCTGCTGGTCGTCTTCTGGGGCCTGACAGGCGTCACCTCCTACCTGCTCATCGGCTTCGAGCACACCGTCGGCACCTCCCGCCTCTCCGCCCAGCAGGCGCTCATCGTCACCGTTTCGGGCGAGCTGGCCATGCTGGCGGGCCTGGTGCTGCTGGGCCTGGCGGCCGGGACCTTCACCATCTCCACGCTGGGGGCGGCCGGCGAGAGCCTCCGCGACAGCGCCGACTACGCGCTCTTCGTGGTGCTCATCCTGCTGGGTGCGCTCAGCAAGTCGGCGCAGTTCCCCTTCCACTTCTGGCTGCCCAATGCGATGGCCGCCCCGACGCCGGTCAGCGCCTACCTGCATTCGGCCACCATGGTCACGGCCGGCGTTTACCTCATCTCACGCTTGACACCGGTCCTTGGCGGCACCGAGCTGTGGACCCTGGTGCTCGTCGTCAGCGGCGGCCTGACGATGCTCGTCGGCAACATCCTGGCGCTTCGCCAGCACGACCTCAAGCTCGTGCTGGCGTACTCCACGGTGGGTGCGCTGGGCACCATGGTGCTGCTGCTGGGGCTCGGATCGGACACGGCCTTCGTCGCGGCCATGGCGCTGCTGCTGGCGCACGCGCTGTACAAGGCCGGGCTCTTCCTCGTCACCGGCATCGTCGATCACGAGATGGGCACGCGCGAGCTGGACCGGTTCAGCGGCCTGGCGCGGGTCATGCCCATCACCGCAGCCGCAGCGGCGCTGGGTGCACTCTCGATGGCGGGCATCCCGCCGGTCATCGGCTTCGCTGCCAAGGAGCTGGGGCTGAAGTCCGGCCTGGCCGCCGACGAGGCCTCGCTCATCATCACCGCCGCACTGGTGGTGGCGGGTGCGGCGACCGTCGGTGTCGCGGCCATCGCCAGCATCGGCCCCTTCGGTGGACGCCTGCGGACCGCGCGCGACGGCGCCCACGACCCGGCCTGGGCGATGTGGCTGGGACCCATCCTGCTGGGGGTCGTCGGCGTCGTCGCCGGGCTGGCGCCTGCGCTGGGATCAGGCTCGCTGGTGGCGGCCGCCGCGGATGTCATCGGCACTGGCCACCCCAAGTACGGCGTGGAGCCGTGGTACGGCCTCGATCTGGCGCTGGCCCTGAGTGTGTTCAGCATCGCCGCCGGCGCGCTCGTCTTCTGGCGCCGCCTGGAAGTCGGTGCCAGCATCCGCCGGCTCGATGCCGGCCATCGCGTCGGACCGGAGAAGGTCTATGTGCTCCTGGAGTTGGCGATGCTTGGTTTCGCCAGGTGGCTGACGGCGCTGCTGCAGAACGGCCGTCTGCGCCTGTACCTGCTCATCGTCATTGCCACGCTGTCGGCGTTCGTGTGGCTCATCCTGCTGTGGGCTGGCGGCCTACCCGCCATCGAGCTCGCGTGGGACCTCTATCCGTGGGAGGCCATCATCGCCGTGCTCATCGCTGCTGGCGCGGTGGTGGCGGTGACGTCGCGCTCACGGCTTGGCGCAGTCACCGCGCTGGGCGTGGTGGGCTACGGCATCGCGCTGGTGTATGTGCTCTTCAGCGCGCCCGACTTGGCTATCGCTCAGATCCTCGTCGAGACATTGACCGTGCTCCTGTTCGTGCTGGTCTTCTATCACATGCCCCCGTTCGGAGCCGATACCTCGCGCGGCTCGCGGCTGCGTGATGGCGCCATCGCGGCGTCGGCGGGCTTGCTGGTGACGCTGCTCGTGCTGGCCGCCGCGAGTACCCCCACTGACCCCATCTCCGCCTTCTTCCTGGAGAACAGCCAGACGCTGGCCAAGGGCCAGAACGTGGTCAACACGATCATCGTCGACTTCCGTTCGCTCGATACGCTCGCCGAGGTGGCGGTCCTCGCCATCGCGGGCTTCGGCGTCTACGCGCTGCTGAAGCTGCGCGCGCGCCGGCGCGGAGGAGGAGGGGGCGTGAGGGGCCTGATCCTGCCCACGGCCACGACGTACCTCATGCCCGTGCTACTGCTGTTCTCGCTGTTCCTGCTGCTGCGCGGCCACAACGAGCCAGGCGGGGGCTTCGCCGGTGGCCTGGTGGCGGCGGCCGCCTTCATCCTGCTCTCGATCGCGAGCGGCGTCGAGGTGGCCCGCCAAGTGCTCCGCGTGGACCCGCGTACGTTCATCGGCGGCGGCCTGTTGCTCATGCTCGCCAGTGGCGCCGTCGCCTCGCTGGTCTACGGCGAGCCCTACCTCAGCGCGCATTGGTGGACGTTCCCCGTGGGTGGCTACGACGTCTCGGTGGGAACACCGCTGCTGTTCGACATCGGCGTCTATCTCGGCGTGGCCGGCACCATCCTGCTCATCACCTTCTCGCTCGAGGAGGAGGGGACATGACCCTGCTGCTGGCGATCGTGGCCGGGCTCCTCTTCGCCGCCGCCATCTACCTCATGCTGCGCCGCTCGGTGTTGAAGCTGGCGCTGGGCCTGTCACTGCTGGCCAACGCCGCCAACCTCGTCATCTTCGTGGCTGCCGGTCTGACGCGTGGCGAGCCACCGCTGGTGGCCGACGGTGCCACCGCTCCACCGACCGGCGCGGCCGACCCCTTGCCGCAGGCGATGGTGCTCACGGCCATCGTCATCGGCTTCAGCGTGCTGGCCTTCACCCTGACGCTGATGCACCGTGTCTACCAGGAAGGTGGCTCCGACGACGTCGATGACCTGAGGGAGGCGGACATCCAGTGAGCGTCATCGTGCTGCTGCCGGTCTTGGTGCCGCTCTTCGCCGCCGCCCTTGGACTGCTGGCCTGGCGCTCGGGCAGGGCCCAGCGCCTCATCGCCGTGGCGGGGTCGGCAGTGCTGCTGGCCGTCGGCATCGTCCTGCTGGTGGTCGTCGAACGCGATGGCATCGTGGTGCTGCAGGTCGGTGGCTGGGTGGCGCCCTTCGGTATCACCATGGTGGCCGACCTCTTCAGCGCCATCCTCATCGTGCTGACCGGCGTCCTGGCGGTGACCATCGTGCTCTACTCCACCGCCACCATCGACGCTGGCCGCGAGCGCTTCGCCTACTACCCCCTGACGATGGTATTGCTGGCGGGCGTGGCCGGCACGTTCCTGACCGGCGACCTCTTCAATCTCTATGTCTGGTTCGAGGTCCTGCTGATCGCCTCCTTCGTGCTGCTGGCCCTGGGTGGCGAGCGGGCACAGCTGGAGGGCGCGCTCAAGTACGTGGCGCTCAACCTCGTCGCCTCCGCCACGCTGCTGATCACCATCGGCGTCGTCTACGGCCTGACCGGCACGGTCAACCTGGCCGACCTCTCGCTACGCTTCGCCGACATCGAGCCCCAGGGCCTGGTGGCCGCGGTGGCTGCCATGCTGCTCGTCGCCTTCGGTATCAAGGCTGCGCTGGTGCCGCTGTTCTTCTGGTTGCCCGCCTCCTACCACACGCCGCCGGTGGCGGTCTCGGCGCTCTTCAGTGGCCTGCTGACGAAGGTCGGCATCTATGCCCTCGTGCGTGTCTTCACCCTGCTCTTCGCCGGGCAAGCGGCCGAGTTCCAGCCGCTGTTGTTGGGGCTGGCGGGCCTCACCATGGTGATCGGTGTGCTCGGTGCAGTGGCTCAGCACGAGATGCGCCGGCTGCTCTCGTTCCACATCATCAGTCAGATCGGCTACCTGCTGATGGGTCTGGCACTGTTCACCGTCTCGGCCATGGCCGGGCTCATCTACTTCCTGGTGCACGTGGCGCTGGCCAAGTCCACGCTGTTCCTGGTGGCCGGGTCGGTGAAGCACCTGACGGGCTCCTTCGAGCTGGCCAAGACCGGCGGGCTGTGGGTGCTGAAGCCCGGGTCTGGCCGTGCTCTTCGGCATCGCTGCCATGTCACTGGCCGGGATCCCGCCCTTCAGCGGTTTCCTGGCCAAGTTGGCGCTGATCGAAGCCGGCCTGGAAGTCGACCACGTGCTCATCGTGCTCATCGCGCTCGGTGTCAGCCTGCTGACCCTGTACTCGATGCTCAAGATCTGGAACGCGGCCTTCTGGAAGCCGCTGCCGACCGATCTTGCGCCCTTTGCCGATGGGGCCGCCTGCCGTCTCACGCCTGAAGGCTGTCGCCGACACGCGGCTGGCGCTGGCGATGGTGGTGCCGATCGTGTTGCTGGTGGCCTGTTCGCTGGGACTCGCGGTAGCTGCCGGCCCGGTCTTCGAGCTGGTCGATGCGGCCGCCGTGCAATTGATGGAGCCGGCAGGCTACATCGAGGCCGTCCTCGGGGTTGCGCCGTGAATGATCCGCGAAGACCTTCTGACCCGGGCCAGCCAAGTCTGACGGCTGCCTCGATGTTCGCCGCCAACCTGACCCTGGCGTTGGTGTGGGCGGCCATGAGCGGCCACTTCGACGTGCTGAACCTGCTGCTCGGCTTTGCCTTCGGCTACCTGGTGCTGTTCCTGCTCCAGCGTGTCGTCGGCGGCTCCTCCTATTTCCGTAAGTCCGCCACCCTCGTGCGGTTCGTGGCCTTCTACATCCTGGAGGTCGTGCGCTCCAACCTGCGTGTGGCCGTGGACGTCGCCACCCCGACATCCCGCGCGCACCCGGCCGTCGTGGCGGTGCCGCTCGACGCCCGAACCGACGCTGAGATCACGCTGCTGGCCAATCTCATCACCATGACGCCCGGCTCGCTGGCCATCGACGTGGCCGACGACCGCAGCGTCATCTACGTCCACTCGATGTTCGTGGATGACCCTGAGGCGTTCCGACGCGGCATCAAGGATGACTTGGAGCGGCGTGTGCTGGAGTTGTTGCGATGAGCGGCCTCATGGACGGGGTGCCCGAGAGCGTCATCGCAGCGGCGCTGCTGGCGCTGTCGATGGCCCTGCTCCTCGCCTTCGTGCGACTGGTACGCGGGCCACACCTGATGGACCGCGTCGTGGCACTCGAGCTCATCGCCAGCCTGGTGGCGGGCATCGTGGCCGTCTACGCCATCGGCAGCGACCAGCCAGCGCTCATCGACGTGGCCATCGCGCTGGCGCTCGTGGCGTTCCTCGCGGCGGTCGCCTTCGCGCGCTACGCCGAGCGGGCGCTGCGGCCATGAGCGATCTCGTGGCCACCATCGCGGTCGTGCTCGGGACAGCGCTGGGTGTCTTGAGCGCGGTCGGCATCCTGCGCATGCCCGACGTCTACATCCGCCTCCAGGTCGCGAGCAAGGCCTCCTCGCTGGGTATCGCCTTGCTGATGGTGGGCGTGGCGGCACACTTCGATGACCTCAGTGTCACCGTGCGTGCCTTGCTGGTCGTGATCTTCCTGTTCCTGACTGCCCCAGTGGCGGCACACGTCATCGGCCGGGCGGCCTACCTCACCGGTGCGCCCCTGGCGGCCGCCACCGACCCCGACGAGCTCGCCGGAGCCTACGATGAGGCAAACGGCCTGTTGCGTGGCAGCGAGACCGAGCAGCCATGACAAGACCCCCGGGGTTTGCCCGGGGGTCTTGCACTACGGCGGGGTCGGTCAGGGTCGGGTCAGACGTTGGCTGGCTTCTTGCTCACGTTACGCTCGAGGCCTTCACGGTCATGCGCCAGCCGCATGAAGTGATCGACGCGGCCAACGTCCTTGGTGAGCAGGCTGGCGATGATCCCCGCGCCGAACGCGGCTGGGACACCGTAGAGCGCCGGGTTCACCAGTACCGGGAGTCCGAGGAGATCTTCCATGCCAGAGTACTTGGCGAAGGTGAACACGAGCGACACGACGAGGCCGACCACGAACGTGGCGACCACGCCCTGGCGGGTGTAGCGGGTCCACCACACCGTCATCAGCAGGACCGGCGCGAACGTGCTGGCGGCGATGCCGAATGTCATGGCCACGAGCTGTCCGACGTTCTCCTCCTTGAGCAGGATCGACATCACCACCGCGATGACGGTGAGGACGATGCCGGTGATCTGCGCCACACGGACGCGCTGCTCCTCCGAGGACTCTGGGCGCAGCAGGATGGTGTAGCCGTCGTGTGCCACCGTCGTCGTCATCTGGATCAGCAGGCCTACCGCAGAACTCAGGATGGCGGCCATGGCGCCCGCCAGGACGATGCCCAGCAGCACCTCACCGCCGAGTAACCTGCCCAGCTCCGCGACCGCGGTGTTGGTGGCCTTCCCGACCTCGCCCTGGTTGATCAGGTCGGTCAGGAGCGGATACAACAACTGCATCGCGGCCAGGCCCACGAAGAGGGTCATGGTGTAGAAGATGGCCAGGCTGACGATGGTGAGCTCGGTGGACTTTCGCGCCGCCACCGCGTCCTTCACCGTGTACAGACGGATGAGGACGTGCGGCAGGCCGACCACGCCCAGGAAGAGCCCCAGCACGAGGCTGAGCTGGTTGAGCATGTCCGTGACATTGACACCCGGCGTCAGGGCGCTGGGTTCATGGGGCAGGATCTCCATCGATGCCTTGGAGGCGGCGATCGCGGCGTCACCGCCGCTGTCAGCCGGGTACTGCACAAGGATCTGCTGGGCGGCATCGTTGTTGACCACCTGGGTCGGGGTCACGATGGAGTCCGACTCCGTCAGGATGCTCAGCGGGTTCCAGTCGAAGTACGTGACCACTGCCAACACCAGCAGCAGCGTCATGGCACCGAAGATGATGATGCCCTGGAAAGCCTGGTTGTAGGAGGTGCCGCGCATGCCGCCCATGACCACGATGACGGCGGTGAAGCCACCCGCGATGGCGACCCACCAGAGGTAGTCGAGCTCCGGCACCAGCAGGTTGAAGAGATAGCCTGCGCCCGACCAGCTGCGGCACCAGGTAGAGCGTGCCGATGGTGATGCCGGCGATGATGGTGAGGAGCCGGATCTCCTGGCCGGAGAAGCGCTCGTAGAGCGCATCGGCCACGGTGTACTTGCCCGAGCGCCGCAGCGGACTGGCGAGGATCAGCACGACCACGACCCAGGCGGCGAAGAAGCCCAGCGCCAGCCACCAGTTGTCGATGCCGAAGAGGGCGATGGCGCCTGCCACGCCCAGGAAGCTGGCGCCGCTGGCGTAGTTGCTGAACATCGCCACGCCGTTGAGCTTCCAGGGGATCTGGCCGCCGGCGACGTAGAACTCCGCCGTGCTCTTGGTCCAGCGCCGACTGTAGATGCCGATGAGGAAGAAGGTGGCCATGCCTACCGCGAGGATCGAGATGGCGACGATGTTGTTCATGCCTAGGCCTCGCCCTTGGCCAGGTAGATGCGGGTGATGATGAGGCCGGCGATGATCAGGCCGATGCCCAGGATGAACCCGAGCGGCAGACCGAAGACCATGGTGGCGGCCACCTCGGCGAACTCCTTCGACGTCAGGATGGCGACGATGAAGTAGATCGCCGTGAAGATGGCCATCAGGCCCCAAGACCACTTGGCGGCCTTGGTGCTGAACGGCGACCAGTGCTCGGTCTCAGCCGACTCGGGACCTCCCTGTCCCTGCGGCGCCTCGCTGCCGGTCCCGGCCTGCGTGGGTGTCGGATCCAACTCGCATCTCCCCCTGCTGCGGGTCGTACGTATACAACCGTCGAATCAGGGTCCGGGCCATGGGTCACGCGGCGCATGAGCCGTCCGGCCTCTGGCCCGGGGCCGGAACGCCTGTATCTGGACGATGGATTTGGGCATCATCAGTGCATGAGCACCCCATACTCGCCTCGCTCCACCCGTCGTACCAAGATCGTGGCCACCATCGGCCCCGCCAGCATCGGCATCGTCGACCGTCTCGTCGAGGCGGGATTGGACATCGCCCGCATCAACTTCTCTCACGGCAGCGAAGAGGAGCACCTTCGCGCGGCCGCCGCCGTCCGCGCCGCGGCCGCCGCGGCCGGGCGCAACGTCGGGATCCTGGTCGATCTTCCGGGCCCCAAGCTGCGCCTGGCGCAGCTGCACGCTGAGCCAGTGGACCTGCAAACCGGCACCACCGTCACCTTGACCGGCCCCGACGTTCCTCCCAGTGACGCCTCGTTGCCGCTGGCGGACGACCAGGTACCCGCGCTCCTGCAGTTGGGCGACCGTGTGCTGCTCGCCGACGGAGCCGCCGAGCTGCGCATCATCGGCTCGCGCAACGACGCTGTCATCGCCGAGGTCGTGCGTGGCGGGTCGGTCCGTTCGCATCAGGGTGTCAGCGTTCCTGCCGAACGTCTGGCCCATGACGCACTGAGCAAGGCCGACGAGGCCGTGATCCCGCACCTGCTGGCGCTGCATCCCGACTTCGCAGGCCAGTCGTTCGTGCGCTCCGCGAGTGACGTCAAGGCGTTGCGCGCGAGGCTCCCCGACGATATCCGCATCGTGGCCAAGATCGAGACGCGCCCGGCGCTCGACGCCATCGGACCCATCCTCGAGGCAGCCGACGCCATCATGGTCGCGCGCGGAGACCTGGGCGTGGAGCTGCCCTTCGAGCAGGTACCACTGGCGCAGAAGGACCTCGTGCGAGCGGCGCTGATGGCGGGCAAGCCCAGCATCGTGGCGACGCAGATGCTGGAGTCGATGCTGCGGGCGCCGCGGCCGACGCGCGCCGAGGCCAGCGACGTGGCCAACGCCATCATCGACGGGGCCGATGCCGTGATGCTCTCGGGCGAGACCGCGGTGGGAACGTTCCCTCTCGAGGCGCTTCTCGCCGCGGTCCGCATCTCCCAGCGGACCGATGCCTATAAGGCCCCCACCCGTCCACCGGCCGGCACGCCGACATTCGGCGCCGACGTCGATGCGCGCGCGCTCGCTGTGGCGGCCGTGGCGATGGCGGACTCGGACCCCCACGTCGTGGGCCTGGCCTGCTACACCCATTCGGGACGCACGCCGCGCCGCCTGTCGTCGCTGCGACCGGGCATGCCGGTCGTGGCCTTCACTCCGACCGCCGCGTGCGCCCGCAGTCTGACCCTGCAGCGGGGTGTCCATCCGATCGTCATGCAAGTGGAACCGGACGACCCGGTCTCTATCAGCGGGGCTGTCATCGCCGCGCTCAAGGAGGGCAAGGGGGAACTCGGGCTCCAACCCGACGACGCCATCGTGCTGGTGCAGACGAGCGTTCGCGGTGGGCCCAACGCGCTGGAGCTGCTGCGGGCGTAGGGGCCCACTGACATGCTCCGCTTGAGCCTGGCAGGGTGGTGCTCGCGGCTGACAGCGGGCTGCTCGCGGCAGCACCACGTTCGCCTTGGTGCGAAGATGGACTGACCATCTCCGGCAGGTACCAGCTGCCGCCCGTGATGTCGTGTCCTTGAGATGCTCACGAAAGGAGGCCGGAAGCGTGTCGAGCCATGATGTTCGTCGCTATCCGCTGTTGCGGAACGTGGTGCTGTCGGTGCTCCTGTCCATGCTGGTGCTGCCCTGGCCAGCTGCGGCCGCCGCGCCGCAAGTGATCAGCTCAGGTCCTCGTTCGAGCGGTGCCGTCGCTCTCACCTTCGACGATGGCTGGGGTGCTTCCTCCTGCGAGCGCATCGGCAAGACGTTGCGCCAGAACGATGTCGTTGGCACCTTCTTCATCAATGGCATCCATCTCAAGGCAGAGCCTGCCCGTTGGCGCAAGAGTCCTGAGGGGGATGCCCGTGGGCAATCACACCCGCTCGCATCACAACCTCGTGTACGACTCCAAACTGACCATCCGCAAGCAGATCAAGCAGAACGAGACCCTTCACGAACGAGTGCTCGGACGTCCCATGACCAAGGTGTTCCGACCGCCCTACGGCGCCTACGACAGGCGGGTCCTGCGCATCGCCGGCAAGCTTGGATACAAGGATGTGGTGCTGTGGACCGTCTCCGCGGCCGACACGTCCGCAGCGGCGACCGTCAGCTCGATCATCCGCCGCACGACCGGCGCCCGACGCGGCTCCATCATCCTGATGCACTGCGCTCGCAGCATCACGGCGGACGCTCTGCCGTCCATCATCAGCCACTACAAGCGTCGCGGTATCAGGATGATCGGCCTCGACGAGATGCTCGGCCTGGATCGATGAGGCCATGAGCACCGGCTTCCCCGGGCTGGCATCTGCGCCTATAGCTTCACGTACCATGTACAAACCGTGGACACACAGTATACTTGCGGCATGATCGAGTACATCAACGCGAGCCACGGTGCCTACCAGCCGGGCGTATGCAACATCGGCCCCGCCGAGAATCCGACGCCGTCGGCAGATCGGCTACCTGGGGATGGCTGGCGCGCTCGTCCTGGGGGGGACCCTGCTGGCCATCGACGCCCCGGCGGCCGCACGGCTGCTGGTTGCGGCACCGGTGGCCGTCGGTCTCTCCGGGTTCATCCAGGCCCGCTCGCACTTCTGCGCCGGCTACGGCATGGCTGGTCTGCGAAATCTCGGTGAGCTGGGTGAGGCGGAGTCGGTCGAGGACGCGGAGGCGCGCGCCGCCGATCGACGCAAGGCCCTGCGGATCCACGCGGCCAGCCTCACCGGTGGGCTGATGGCCGGGCTCGCCTTCGCGCTGCTGCCCCTGTAGCCATCGACCGGGAGGGCTCTACGCTCCCGCGCATGCTCGGGTCAGCGGGCGCCGAACATGTGCTCGATGGCCAGCTGGTCGATGCGGCCGTAGGACATCGAACGCTTGCCCGCGGTCACCGCGTCGATCTCCTCGGCGCGCAGCGCCTCGATCGTCTCGCCGTCGCTCATGGTGGGCGTATCCAGCTGGTCCACGCGTGCCGCCTTGAGTGCCTCCTGCACCTCGGGGTCTGCGCGGAAGCTGGCAGCCCGCTCCTTCAGGATCAGGTAGGTGCGCATGTTGGCCTCGGCTGTGACCCACACATCGTCGCCGATATCCGTGCGCAGCGGCTTGTAGTCGAAGTGGCGCGGACCCTCGTAGGGGTAGTTTTCCAGTAGGTCGACGAGGTAGAACGCGCCCTGCAGGTCGCCGTGACCGAAGACGAGGTCCTGGTCGTACTTGATGCCGTGCTGGCCGTTGAGGTCGATGTGGAAGAGCTTGCCCTGCCACAGCGCCTGGGCCACACCGTGCACGAAGTTCAGGCCCGCCATCTGCTCGTGGCCGACCTCCGGGTTCAAGCCCACCATCTCGCTGTGCTCGAGCGTCTCGATGAAAGCCATGGCGTGACCGATGGTCGGCAGGAACATGTCGCCGCGTGGCTCATTGGGCTTGGGTTCCAGGGCGAAGCGGATGTCGTAGCCCTGGTCGATGGCGTACTGGCAGACGATGTCGAAGGCTTCCTTGAAGCGGTCGAGCGCGGCCTTGAGATCCTTGCTCCCGTCCACCTCGGCGCCCTCGCGCCCTCCCCAGAAGACGTAGGTCCCGGCACCCAGCTCGGCGGCCAGGTCGAGGTTGCGCATCACCTTCTGCAGTGCGAAGCGGCGAACCTCGCGGTCATTGGCGGTGAATGCGCCGTCCTTGAAGACGGGGTGCGTGAAGAGGTTGGTGGTCAGCATCGGCGCGACCATGCCGGTCTTGTCGAGCGCTTCCCTGAAGCGGCGGATGTGTTCCGCCCGCGCGGCCTCCTCAGAACCGAAGGGGATGAGGTCATCGTCGTGGAAGGTGACGCCCCAAGCGCCCAGGTCCGCCAGCCGGTAGACCGCTTCGACTGGGTCCAACGGCGGGCGCGTGGCGTCACCGAAGGGGTCGCGGGCCTGGTATCCGACGGTCCACAGGCCGAAGCTGAACTTGTCGGCAGGTGTCGGCTTGTAGTCGCCCATCTCGGTTCCTCCTCTGTCCATCACGCTCGCGATGGTCGTTCCTCGGGCGTGTCGTGCCGTCTCATGATGGGACAGCGATGTAAGCGCTTGCAGGGCCGTCGGTTGACCTTCGTCCACTGCCGTATGGTGCCGGCGATCGACTCGCGCGTGGCATCGGGCAGGTCAGCCATGCTGTCCATCATACGCAGGGTGTCTGGTCAGGGGTGCGTGAAGTGTGGCGCGATCGGGCTACGCTGTCGGCGATGCCTGAGTCTCCGCGACCGCACGTCGTCATCATCGGCGGCTTCCTGACCGAAGCCGTGCAGTACGAGGCCATGCGATCCCGGCTGCTCGAGAGGGGTGCAGGACGGGTCGGTATCGCCCCCATCCACCTGCCTGACTGGGCGGTGATGGGCGTCGCCGGCATGGGCCCGCTCATGCTGCGCGGGGCGCGTGCCATCCATGAAGCGCGGCGGGAATCCCCGGGGCCCGTCATCGTCATCGGCCACTCGATGGGCGGCATCATCGCGCGACTGGCCATGTCAGCGCAGCCATTCGACGGGCGCCGCGCCGGTGTCGCCGACGACGTGGGTGGCTTGGTGATGCTGGGAACACCGCAGCGCTTCTCGCCTCGCGTCGGCTGGCGGCACGCCGGCCAACGCGCCGCAGAGTATCTCGAGCGAGTCAGTCCGGGGGCAAGCTTCGCGCCCCGCACCGGCTACCTGACGGTCGGCTCGACATCGGTGCGCCCGGCCAGTCAGGCACCCACCCGATCAGCCCTGACGCTGCTCAACCGAGCGCTCCGCGCCCTCGTGGGCGAAACGCCGGGGGTCGCCGGCGATGGCCTCGTCGGCAGTGACCGCTGCAGGCTGGAGGGCGTTCGCCACATCGAGTTCACGGACGTCCTCCACGGCGTCTTCTACGGGCCCTGGTACGGTGACGCCGAGGTCATCGACCGCTGGTGGCCGGTCGCCGTCGAAGAATGGCAACGAGCGCTGGCTGCCCGCCGACAGATCCCAGACACGGTCGCTGCCTGAGCCTTCGGAGTCGACCGCTGCGGCTTCCCGCCTGGCTAACCGGACGCCGCGTCGGGCAGGATCGTCGCCAGTTGCGCTGCCAGCCCAGCCTGGGTGAAGCCCCCAAGGCTGAAGGCGCGCACGATGCCCTGGGGGTCCACGAAGAACGACGTCGGCTGGGCCATGCCCAGGTAGTCGTTCCAGGCCACTCCGTCGCTGTCGGTCAGCATGGGCCAGGTCGCCCCTTGGTCGGTGGCGAAGGCGCGCGCGCCTTCGGCGCTGTCGTCGTGGATGATGCCCAGGATCTCGAGGCCGGCATCGGCGTGCTCTGCGTACGCCTGCACCAGCAGTGGGAATTCCTCGCGGCAGGGGACGCACCACGACGCCCAGAAGTTGATGAGCACGGGCCGGCCGTGCAGTGAGGAGAGCGTCACCTGCTCGCCGCCAAGCGTCGTCAGGTCGATCTCCGGTGCTTGTCGGCCGAGTAACGGATGGCCTCCGACGAACTCGGAGTCGACCCCGTCGTCGCCCCCGCCAAGGGGCACGAAGAACGCCAGCGTCAAGGCGACGATGGCGCTGAGCGCGATCCCCGCGAACAGGATCGTGCGCCCGGGTCGGCGGTCGGGTCCGTCAGCCACCACTGCCGGGCAGCAGCGAGCCCGCCCACGGCAACAGCGTCAGCAGGATGGCCACGCCAGCCAGGATGAAGTAGACCGGGATGAGGCGACGGGGCCATGCCTTCTCGGGATCACGGTCGGCCTGTGTCGGATGCCCGTGCTCCTCGACATCCTCGAGTTCCTCGTTGGCGTCCAGGAGCCAGCCGATGAGCGCGATGACAGCCATGATGAGGCCGCCGACCAGCATGGCCGCGCCGAAGATCAGCCCGGAAGCGAGGAAGAGCAGCCCGACGGGAGCCAGCAAGGGCCAGGCGGAGGGGCCCGGCAGGTGCATGCCCGGGGGCGGCTTCAACGCCCAGCCAGGCAGATCGGCAGTGGCCTCGGAGCCTGCACCGTGACCGCCGGCTTCGACCTGCACGTACTCGCGGTTGGCGTCGGCGTACCAGCCGGCCAGGCCAACGACCACGATCACCAGGCCCAGCACGACCAGGCCAGCGTAGATGGGTGAGGTGAACGGTCCCAGCGCCACGCCGAAGCCGATGAAGAACAACCCCACCGGCGCCACGAATGGCCACAGCGACGGACCCGGAAGGTGCATATCCGCCGGCTTGCGGCCCGCCGGGATGGGCCGGGGCACACGGGAGCGGTTGCCACTCGCATTGCGCCTCCACATCAGGGCCACGCCGGCCACGATGGCAAGGGTGGCGAGGGCGAGGAGCAGTGGGATGTAGGCGATGAGGTCGTTCCAGACCGGGATGATGATCTGGCCGATGAACTCGAGGATGCCGCTCCAGAGCTCGTTGATCACCAGGCTCTCCGTGCGCTATCGCTGTGTTGCTGCCGCAATCCTAGTGGGCGCCCTAGAGGTCGCGCGCGCCGCGCAGGATGACCAGCATGCCGAAGCCCATCGACAGGCCCAGCGCGACCAGCAGGATGACCCCAGCCGGGTCGATGTTCAGGTCGTCGCCCATGATCTCTTGGGCCACCAGGTAGCTGAGGCCGATGATGATGGGGATGGCGCCCAGCACGAGGGCACCACGGATACCATTCATGCCGCCCTCCTACTGGATCACGTAGATGGTCAGGAACAGCAGCACCCAGACGACATCGACGAAGTGCCAGTAGTAGTGCACCGCCTCCACCGCCACGTGGTGCTGCCGGGTGAACTGCCCGGCCACGCCTCGTGAAAGGATGACCGCCAGGCCGATGACACCGCCGATGACGTGGGCGCCATGGAAGCCGGTCAGCGTATAGAACAGCGTCCCGTAGATGCCGCTATCGATACCGAAGTCATCCTGGGTGATGAGCGTCGCGTAATCCAGCGCCCATAGCGTGAGGAAGAGCAGGCCCAGGATCAGCGTGATGGTGATGCCCCGGTTCATGCCGGTGCGGTCGCCGCGCCGGATGCGCAAGGTGGCCCACTGCATCGTCGCCGAGCTGGTCAGCAGGATGATGGTCATGAAGACGGGCAGGTATGGGGCCACGAAGGCGTTGATGAACTCGGTGCCCGGGGGCGGGAAGACCGGGAGCGTGGCCCGGGCGTTGAAGTAGGCGGCGAACAGCGCCGCGAAGAACATCACTTCGCTGGCGATGAAGAGCATCATCCCCAGCAGGGCCGGGTCCATGCCTCCGCGCTTGGTGTCGTGGCCCGAGATCTCCTCGGCGACCTGTGGGTCGAGCACTTCTGGACTGGCCGTCATGACGAAGCCCCCTCGGTCTCCGGCCGGTGTTCAGGCGTGGGTCCGTGTCCCACTCCGGGGTACTTCACGTCGAACCACGGTCGCTCAGAGCGGACCTCCGGCAGCGAGTCGAAGTTCCACGGTGGTGGGGGACTGGTGGTGGCCCACTCCAGGGAGTTGCCATCCCACGGATCGCTCTCGTGCTCCATCGGCTTGCGCAGAGTGGTGAAGACGTTCCACAGGAACGGCAGCACGCTGGTCGCGATGAGGAAGGCGCCGATGGTCGAGATGAAGTTCAGCTCCGTCCAGCCGGCGTTGCCCGAGTAGTCGGGGATGCGGCGGACCATGCCACTGAGCCCCAGCATGTGCTGCGGGAAGAAGGCCAGGTTGGTGCCCACGAACAGGATCCAGAACTGGACCTTGCCCAGGCGCTCATCGAGGCGACGGCCGGACATCTTGGGGAACCAGAAGAACAGCGCAGCAAAGATCGCGAACACGGCCCCCGCCACCAGCACGTAGTGGATGTGTGAGACCACCCAGTAGGTGTCCTGCACCATGAAGTCGAAGGGCACGACCGCGAGGAAGGCACCGTCAAGGCCGCCGATGAGGAAGAGCGCGATGAAGCCCACCGCGAAGAGCATGGGCGTATCGAAGCTCAGGTGGCCGCCCCACATGGTAGCCAGCCAGTTGAAGAACTTCACGCCTGTGGGCACGGCGATGAGGAAGGTGAAGAAGCTGAAGAAGGGCAGCAGGACGGCCCCGGTGGTGAACATGTGGTGTGCCCAGACCGTGAAGCCCAGCGCGCCGATGGCGGCGGTGGCGAGGACGAACGCCTTGTAGCCGAAGAGTGGCTTGCGGCTGAAGACCGGCAGGATCTCGCTGATGGCCCCGAAGGCCGGCAGGATCAGGATGTAGACCTCAGGGTGGCCGAAGAACCAGAAGATGTGCTGCCACAGCACGGGGCTGCCGCCGGCGGCCGGATCGAAGAAGCCGCCGCCGTAGTTGCGGTCGATGAAGATCATGATCAGGCCAGCGGCCACCACCGGCAACGAGAAGAGCAGCAGCACGGCGGTCACCAGCGTCGCCCAGGTGAACATCGGCATGCGCAGCAGGCCCATCCCCGGCGCGCGCATCTTGAAGATGGTCACCAGGAAGTTGATGGCACCGAAGATGGAGCTGAAGCCAAGCACGACGAGGCCCAGCAGCAGCAGGTCGACGCCGGAGGCCTCCACCCGCACCGACAGTGGCACGTAGAGCGTCCAGCCGGTGGGAGACCCACCGAAGGCAAAGGCGCTCACGATGAGGATGGCGCCCGTCACGAGCATCCAGAAGGACAGGGCGTTGATGCGCGGGAAGGCCATGTCCGCCGCGCCCAGCTGCAGCGGCACGATGTAGTTCGCGAGGCCGGTCGTCATGGGCATGACGAACAGGAAGATCATCATCACCGCGTGCATGCCGAATAGTTGGTTGTACGTCGCTTCGTTGAGCCACAGGCCCGGCACGGCCAACTCGGTGCGGATGAACAGCGCCAGCACACCGCCGAGCATGAAGAAGCTAAAGGCCGTGACGATGTACATCACGCCGATCTTCTTGTGGTCGGTCGTGGTCAGCCACTCGAGGACGGTGGAGCGGCTACTCACGTGCGTGCCCGCGTGGACCGTGGCTGTGCCCATCAGGCGGCCTCCTCGCTCGTCTGGTCGGTGGCTTGAGGCTGGGGCCCAGGCGATGCCGCATCGGCCCCGGCGGCCGACGGGTCGGCAGCCGGCTGGTCAGTCGTCGTGTCGGCCGCGGCGGTGGTCGGCGCCGCACCTGTCTTCTCTGCCACCCAGGCGTCGTACTCGGCCTGCTCGACGGCTCGGATGGTGAAGAACATGCGCCCATGGCTCATGCCGCAGAACTCGGCGCACTGTCCGCCGTACACGCCAGGCTTTTCGATCGTGACCTCGAACTGGTTGAGGCGTCCGGGGATGACGTCTCGCTTGAAGAAGAACGCCGGCACGTAGAACGAGTGGATGACGTCCAGCGACTGCAGTCGGAAGCGGATGGGCACGTTCACCGGCAGGAGCGCCTCTTGCTTCGGCGGCGGGGGTGAATCCGCCGGGTCAGGGTCGGGCGTCGAAGCCAGCGAGGGGCTGAAGGGGATGACGATGCCGGTCGCCTGGTATTTGTCGGTGGCGGCGTCGTAGGTATCCGGCTCCATGTACTTGAAGGTCCAGCCGAACTGGTACGCCTCCACGTCGACGACCACGGCCGGGTCGTCGCTGGTGGTGTTGGTTTCTGCCAGCACTACCGCGGAGGCGATGAAGAGCACGCTCACGACGAGCGCCGGGATGACGGTCCAGATCACCTCCAGCTTGTTGTTGCCATGGACCTGCTCGGGGAGTTCGTCATCCTTGCCCTTGCGCCGGAAGCGCCAGGCCATGAACAGCAACAGGCCCTCGATGAGGACGAAGATGACGACGGCGATGAGGAAGATGGGCAGGTACAACCCGGCCGCGGCGATGCCCTCGGTGGTGACGACGTCGTGCGGGAAGCCGATGCCGTTGGCAGTCTCGCCGAACAGGCTCGGGCCGACCGAGTCGCTCGTGGGGTTGTTGTTGGCCTGCTCCGCGCAGGCGGCCAACACCACTGCGGCCGCAGGGACCATGGCGAGCTTGGCAAGGCGACTACGCCAGCCGCCGGATGCCTGGATACGCAAGGGCATTCCCCGTCTCTATGTTCCCTCTTCAGGACCGGGATACTATAGCGGGCCAATGCACATTTGCGTGCGCCGAACCGGGACCCAGCCAAACGGTCGCGGGGCGCACCGAGAAACCCCCCGTCTCGGACTCCCACTCCTCGCGCCGCCCGCAGCGGTCGCCACCTTGTTGCTGGCGCCAGCGGCCGTAGCTGCCCATGGCCAGGCACCGCTTCCGCCGACGCCGGCCATCCTCCTCGACGGCTGGACCTTCCTGGTCGATGTGTGGCTGCCGGTCATCCTGGTCGCGCTGGCCTACTGGCAGGCGCGCAGTATGGTCAACCGGCGTCACCCCACCAATCCGGTGCCACGCTGGCGGCTGTGGTCATGGCTGGCCGGCCTTGGGGCCATCATCCTGGCCCTGGCCTCACCCATCGAGTTCTACGACACCACGTTGTTCTCGGTCCACATGGTCCAACACCTGTTGCTGTCGTTCGTGGCGGCGCCGTTGCTGGTGCTGGCCGCACCCATCACGCTGCTCTTGCGGGTGGCCTCGCCGGAAGCGCGTCGCAAGTGGATCCTGCCCGCGCTGAACTCGCATCTCGTGCGCGTCATCTCGCATCCGCTGGTGGCGTGGTGCCTCTTTGCCGGCGTGATGTGGTTCACCCACTTCTCGCCGCTCTTCGACGCTTCCCTCGAAGATCTCAGCCTGCATCGCCTGGAGCACGCCCTCTTCCTCTCTACGGCGATGCTGTTCTGGTGGCCCGTCATCGGTGCCGATCCCAGCCCACACCGGCTCGGCTACGGCGCCCGCGTCCTGTACCTCGCGGTGGGGATGCCGTTGTCCTCGTTCCTGGGCCTGGTCATCTTCTCAGCCCCGACCGTGCTCTACCCCCACTACGCCACCCTGGTTCGGGGATGGGGCCCTTCTCCGCTGGAGGACCAGAACTGGGCCGGAGGCATCATGTGGGCCGGCGGTGACGCCGCGTTCGCGTTGGCGCTGGTGCTGACGGTCGCGGCCTGGCTGCAGCACGAGGAACGGGAGGCAGTGCGCGAGGACGCGCGCCTGGACCGGCGAAAGGCGGCTCGCGACAAGGCTGCCCTCGACCACGGGGCCACGATCACGCGCGAACTCGCCAAGATCACGCTCGAGCAGGCCACCACTCCTACCGTTCCCGTGCTCTCGGGCGAGCCGCTGTCGACGCCCGTTGCGAGCGACCTGGGCGATCAGCGCCGGCTGGGGTGACGGTCGTCGTGCCTCGTGTGTGGCGCTAGTCGCCGGGGCCGCCGCTGTCGTCGAGCTGCGTGACGAGCAGCCGGTCCCCCTCCTTCTTGTAGGTCACGACGATGCGATCGCCGATGATGCGGTGCTCGGCGAGGTGCGGCGCCGGGAATCGCGCTTGGAACTCCAGCCGGCTGGTATCGAACGTCAGCGTCTGGCCGTCGGTCGTCAGTAGCTGGAAGCTGTCGACCCGCCCCAGTGCCGGTGAGTCGATGCCTACCACGATGCCAGTGGCCTGCCGCAATGTCGGCTCGCATGCAGCCGCGACCACAAGGATGACCGAGAGCGCCAGTAACAAGCGCATGAGCGTCCCGGCGAACCGTCCGCCGCCCACCCCCACGGCCACTAGAGCGGGATGAAGACGGCGACGTCGAGGATGATCAACGCGAACAGCGCGGTCAGGTAGGTGATGGAGTACTTGTAGAGGCGGACGGCGCGGGCGTCGGTGCCGTCGCGGGCCATGGCGAAAGCCTGGAAGAGGAACATCCCGCCCAGCAGCAGTGCTCCGGCGAGGAACAGCAGCCCCATCTGTGCCACCGCGAAGAAGACCAGCGTCAGCGCCACCATCAGCACCGCGTAGAGGGCGATCTGGTGCGTCGTCTCGCGAACACCGTGGGTCACCGGCAGCATCGGCACGTCAGCGGCCGCGTAGTCGCCGCGGATGCGCAGCGCCAGTGCCCAGAAGTGCGGTGGCGTCCAGTAGAAGACGATGGCGAAGAGGAACAGCGCCGGCAGCGAGATGTCACCAGTGACCGCGGCCCAGCCGATGAGCGGGGGTAGTGCCCCGGCCGCCCCGCCGATGACGATGTTCTGTGGCGTCGTACGCTTGAGCACGATGGTGTAGACGACGACGTAGAAGGCGACCGCGAGCAGCGTCAGGAACGCCGCCACGAGGTTGGTGGCAAAGGCGAGCCAGGCGAACGAGATGACCGTCAGCGCGAGCCCGAACATGAGTGCGTCCTCTGGTGCGATCGCATGTGCCGGCAGCGGACGGCGCTGGGTACGCACCATGACCTGGTCGATGTCGCGATCGATGTAGTTGTTGATGGCATTGGCGGCACCTGCCGCCAGCGAGCCACCGATGAGCGTCGCCACCACCAGCCAGGCGAAGTGCAGCGGGTCCAGGTCGTCGGTGAAGCGCCAGGCCAGCACCATCGCCGGCACCGTGGTGACCAGCAGCAACTCGATGATGCGGGGCTTGGTGAGGGCGATGTAGGCGCGCAGCATCTGCCGCCGGCTGATGGCGGAGGTGTGTACTCGGCCGGGCTCGCCGGTCGCTCCTGCGGCAGCGATGGTCGCCGGGTCAGGCATCCCGGAGGCGTGGCTCGCAGGATCTGCCACCCTGGCTCGAGCGCTGTACCAGCCGTACAGGGCGGCACTCGCCATCAAGCCCCAGATCAGCGAGCCCAGCGACAGGTGCAAGGACACCGCCCACGGTGCCAGCGTGGTCCAGATCTGCAGTGCGCCGACCACGATCTGGACCGCAAACAGCGTGGCGGCAGTGCCGACCAGGCCCAGCATGGTGTCCGCACCGGGCACCTCCCCGTCGACGTCACGGCGGCGCACGGCGCGCCATAGCACGACGGTGGTGAGCAGCACGATGATGGCGGAGATGGCGACCACGATGCGGTGCGAGAACTGGCGCATCTGCAGAGCGGCCACCACAGCGTCATCGGAGAAGGATGGGATGAGCTGGCCGTCGAAGAGGGGCCACTGGGGGAAGATCAGGGCGGCGCAACCGGCTGCGCCACGGTCGACACCCGGGCACGTGGTCTCCGCCCCGAACAGCAGCACGGCGAATACCGAGATGGCCGCGAAACCCACCAGCAGAGGGAGGCGCAGCGAAGCTCCGTGCGCCGGCAGTACGGCCGGGAAGCGCGAACGGATGAGCAGGAACAGGAAGGTGCCCAGCAGGATCATCGCCGTCGCGAGGTGGGCGAGGACGGTCTCCGCGGAGTTGTTCATGTCCACGGTGACCTTGCCCAGGTAGGCCTGGAAGCCGACGATGCCCAGCGCCACCAGCGAGCCGATGACGATCGAGCGGGTCGCGCGCTGCGTACGGAAGGCCGAGATCACCAGGCCCAGCACCAGGAAGCCGATGATGACGCCCCACCAGCGGTGGATCGATTCGAGCCACGCGGCCGTGTCGCCGACGGCAGGGATGACCTGGCCATTGCAGAGTGGCCAGTCAGGGCAGCCCATGCCGGAGCCGGTGCTGCGCACGATGACTCCGATCACGACCATGATCCAGGTCGCGATGACAGCGGTGAGCGCCAGCTTCTGGAAGCCGCTAAGTCGAAGGTTCATGAGCAGGCGTGATCGTAGCAAGGCTTGGGCTCGATCGTAGCCGGCGGCCCCTGGCGCACGCGTACCCTGGCGCACGCGCACTCTGGCGAACAGCGGTACCGTGCCGCTGATGCGTTCACCTTCCTGGCGACTCGCCGCGCTTCTCGTCGCCACGCTGCTGAGCGTCACTGCCTGCAGGCCCGACGAGGCCGCCTCGCCCAGTCCCGGGGCTGACTTGGGGGCGGACACCGCGATCGTGGCTCGGACGGAGGCTCCTCGCTGTGGTGCGGACGAGGGCGTGGCCGGTGACATCCCCGGCTGGCCCCTCGCCGCTGGCTCCCAACCGCAGTTCCTGCCGATGCTGATGTCCTCGCTGGTCACGGTCGGCCCCAACCGCTTGCTGTACAACGTGCTGGACGCTTCGTACCGGCAGCTGGCTGCGCCGGATGTCCCCAGCACGGTCGGGTTCTATGCCCTTGAGCGCGACCCCGATACGCCCACCGACCGCGTGGACGCGGCCTACCTGAGCTCCGGCCTGGGACGCGGGCTCTACCGCGCCACCACCAGCTTCGATTGCGTCGGCGAATGGGGCGCGGAGATCTTCGTGGAGTTGGCCGATGGCTCGATGGCCAGCGAACGTCTGCGCTTCGGGGTCTACCCGCAAGGCCCCACCCCCGCGATCGGCGAGCCCGTCCCCCTGTCCGACAGCCTCACCGCCTCCACGCGCGAGGAGGTGGGGCAGATCTCGAGCGACCCCGATCCGTACCTCGCGGCCTACGACAAGACGGTCGCTGAGAGCGTGACCTCTGGCCGGCCGGCATTGGTGTTCTTCGCCACGCCGGCGTTCTGTCAGACCGGTTTCTGCGGGCCCACCGTGGAGCTGGTCAAGCAGGTTGCACGCGACTACGAGGGTGCGGTCGAATTCGTCAACATCGAGCCCTACCACCTGTACATGACCGACAACGGCCTGCAGCCGTCGCTCGACGAGGCTGGCCAATTGCAGCCGGTGCAAGCCGCCATCGACTTCGGCATCCCGGTGGAGCCGTACCTCTTCGTGGTCGACGCAACGGGCAAGGTCTTCGCCAAGTTCGAGGGCATCGTGGGTGGTGACGAGCTACGCGCGGCCATCGAAGACGTACTCGCCGCCTGAGCTCGATCGGCAGCGGCGCCGTCCGGGGTGTCGCGCTCAGGGCCGGAGGGGCCCGCCTCGCAGGCTGCCGCGGTCCTTGCGCTGGGGGAGGGCGCGGCCGGTCAGTTCACGCACATCGCTGATGCCGTGTTCCTCGCACCATGTGCTCAGCTCCACGGCCAGGCGCCCCGGCAGGAACGGGTCCGCCAGGGCGGCGGTGGCGAGGCCAACGGCCGTGGCGCCCGCGGAGAGGTAATCGAGGACGTCGTCCAGGCAGCTGATACCGCCGATGCCGATGAGCGGGATGTGGATGACCTGGGCGATCTCGTAGACCACGCGCAGGCCGACGCTCCTGATGGCAGGGCCCGAGAGGCCACCGTAGGCCGTGCCCAGGTGGGCCCGACCTCGGTGTCGATCGAGCGCGAGTGCCGGTAGCGGCGCGATGGCGCTGATGGCGTCGGCACCAGCGGCCGCCACCGCCCGGGCGATGGCGCGCACATCGGGTGCGCTCGAGGTGAGCTTGATGATGAGCGGCAGATCAGTGGCGGCACGGGCGGCCACGGTGGCCATCTCCGCCGCGGCAACGTCCAGGCCGATGGGTTCACCGCTACGACCGCGATCGGGACAGGCCAGGTTCAGCTCGAGGCCGGCGACGTCCGGCTGCATGTCCAGTGTCCGCGCGAGGGCTGCGATGTCCTCGACGTTGTCGGCGCAGATGCTGACGATCAGCGGCACAGCCGACGCTGCCCAGCGTGCCGTCTGACGGCGCAGCACCGCGTCCAGCCCGGGGTTCTGCAGCCCGACCGAGCTCAGCAGCCCATCGGGGAGCAGCGCCATCCGTGGTGGCGGGTTGCCCGGGCGAGGCTCCCGCGTGACGCTGCGGGTGACGATGGCAGCGGGCGTCTGCTCTCCCACGGCTTCGAGCAACTCGCCGCCGTAACCGGCACCGCCCGCCGCGACCATGATGGGGTGGCGCAGCCGCAGGCCAACGCCGCGCCTCGGGGCAAGGTCGACCCTCATGCGTCGGGATCCCAGCGCAGCTCGGTGGCGCCGAAGGCGGGACCTTCGCGGCAGACGCGCAGGGACCTGTCCGTGCCGGTCGCCACGCAGCCCAGGCAGACGCCCAGCGAGCAACCGGCGCTGTGCGGCAGGGCTACCTGCAGCCAGGACCGGCGTCGGGACACGGTCAGGCCCGGCCGCGTGCGACGGCGGGGCTTGCGGCCCAGCCGCGCCACGCCCATGCGCTCGTCACGCCCGCTTGCCAGTCTCGCCATCTGCGACAGCAGCAGCTCCGATCCGGCGGCGAAACACTGGTCGGCCCAAGCCTCGTACGCCCGGACGAGGTCCGTGACGACACCGCGGTGTCCCAGGGAACCGTCCTCCGTGGCCACCACGTACTCGGCCTCGTCGGGCAGCAGTGTCGAGGGCGGCACCTCGGCCACCCTGCGAGCACCCAGCAGCACCGTCACCTGCCGGCCGGTGGCGACCGCTTCATCGACGCAGGCGCGAACGCGGGGGAGGCCGCGTCCGTCGGTCACCAGCAGGAGGAAGCGACTGCGCGCGTCGATGCCGAAGCCGCGCCCCAGCGGGCCCTCGAAGGTGGCGCTGTCTCCCGGCCGCAGCAGCAGCAGTGCGCTGCCGGCATCTGCGGGGAGCAGCAGCATGATGCGACCGGCGGCGCGGTCGAAGCCGGCCACCGGCGCGGCCGGCAACAGCAGCCCCCGCGTCCGCGGCGCGATGACGTGGATGAACTGTCCCGGCTGCACCCGCCGGGCGATCCCCGCCGCCGCCCATGTCTGCAGGCGCGATCCGGGCTGGACCTCGCGCGTTTCGAGGAGGCGGGCCTCCTCGCCCGGGTCAGGCCTCGTCGCGATCGTCGCCGGAGGTGCCGTCCCCGGCAGCCTCGAAGTCGCCATCGGTGGCTTCTGGTGTAGCCTCCGGCCAGGTCTCGGCGATGGCCTCCGCGAGGTCGCCGAAGAGATCGGTGGAGTCGTAGAACTGGACCAGGTCGTCCGGCGTGGTCAGTGCCTGCCATTCCGGCTCGCCCTCGGCGTCGTCATCACGCTCAGGCATGACCTCGCCCTCGAAGGCGCCCGTGCCACGGAACCAGATGCGCTCGTCATCGTCGTCCACGACCTTGCTGTCGCCGAGGATCTCCGCCACTGACCGGGAAGCATCCTGGAAGTCGTCGAGCAGCTGCGCCTGGTCGAGCTGAGAGCGTTCCTGGAACGTCAACGCCAGGTCGTACAGCAATCGCGCCGCGTCGGGTCGGTCGCGGGGAGTGGGCACGTTGTAGACCCAGTCGTCGGTCGCCGTTGGCTCCTCGCCGTCCTCGCCGTCGGTCTCCGCAACGGCCTCGCCCGTGAGCGCCTCATCAGCGTCGTCCCCGGCGTCCTCTTCGATGCCGATGCCGGCCTCGTCACGGGCAGCGTCGGCGAAGGCGGCGTACAGGTCGGCCGGGTTGTAGATCTCGACCAGCTCGGCGGGGTCCTCGATCTCCTCGGTCTCGGACAGCCACTCGCCCGCGTCGTCCTGGTAACGCGTCCGTGAGCGGAAGGTGCCTGCGTCGGTGACCGAGAGGTACTCGGGGTCTTCATCGATGAGCACCAGACCACCGAGTTCTTCGAGGCGTTCCTTGTTGGCTTCGAGGAAGCGAACGAATTGGCGCCCGGCCTCGTCGAGGAACGCCTCTCGTTTCCGGCCGGCCTCTTCGGCCAGGTCGGTGAGTGCGGATACGCGTTGCTGCTCGTCCATCGGTCGCTCCTCGTGGTCGTGCGCTAAGGGATGAATTCCAGGTCGGCGGTCATGCGTTCGCGCAGGATCATCACGTGGTGCCGCTCGAACATCCACTCACCGGCGCGGTGGCCGATGGCGCGCGAGCGGGGGTCGCCCTCGAGCTTGTCGATGGTCTCGTAGTCGGGGATCTCGAGGAGCATGACGTTGTCGAAGTCCCAGCCATAGGCCACGTTGTACCAGCCGAGGAAGCGCATCCCGAAGTCCTTCTCATAGCGCTCCACCTGCTTGGGGAAGAGCTTCTGCATGAAGAACTTGAAGAATGGATCTCGACCGCGACGAACCGAGAAGAAAGTGGCCAGGACCGGCACGTTGTCTCCACTTGCGAGTGAAGCGCATTGTCGCATGCGCGTGCCTGGTGCCGAGGTCGCTTCAGTCGCGTGCCGGGTGCTCCGGATGGCGGGACCGACATGCGGTCCTACAGCTGGCGCTCGAGTTCCTCCAGCAGGGTGTCCACCAGGGCAGCCTGCGCCGGATTCATGGCGATGCGCGCAGCCTCCGGCGTGAACCAAGCCACGCGGTCCAGCTCGGGCACGTCGATGAAGATGCCCGAGCGCGGCGGCCACTCCATGGCGAAGGTGTTGGACCAGGCCTCGGCCGGGTCGAGGTCGCCCTCCACGGCCCAGGCGTGGACGGTCTTGCCACCGCGCTGTCGGACGCTGCCCAGCTCGATGATGCGAGCGTTGCTGCCCACGACGTGGCCGGTCTCCTCGCCGAACTCGCGTTTGGCCACCGCCAGCAGCGCCTCGCCGTTCTCCGCCTGACCCTTGGGGATGGACCAGGCGCCGGCATCCTTGCCTTCGAAGTAGGGACCGCCGGGATGGCCCAGCAGGACCTCCACGCCAGCCGTCGTGAGGCGGTACAGCAGGATGCCGGCGCTGATGCGGGCGCGGTAGGGCGCGTCAGTCATCGTCTCGCGGTCCGTCGGCCGCGGGCGCCGGGGGCGGATCGGCCGTGTCGGCATCCCCGGCCTGCTCGGGGGCGCCAGTGGCATCCGGCAGCACATCCTCCAGCTGGCCCACGGTCGGCTTGGCCGAGGGGTCCAGCGGGGTGCGCCGCGTACGCCGATCGGCGGCCACCAGGCGGAGCAGGAAGATGATGGTCTGGCCGCTGAACAGCAACAGGATCAGCGTGAAGATGAGCAAGGCGGCGCTGATCTCGGGTGGCCAGGCCCAGGTCACCGTCAGGGGTGTGAAGATGAGGAAGAACGTCAGCAGCACGATCTGGATCCAGAAGCAGCCAAGGCCGGGTCCGCGCTCGGAATTGAGCGGCTCGCCCTTGTAGAGGGGCGGATTCCTGGGCGCGCTCATGCGGCGGGAACGTGCCCAGCGGGCACGCTTTCGTTCATTCGGTCGGGCACGTCTCTCATCGTACGCCGAGGCCCGTCCTGCCGCCGGAGCACGTCGCCGGAACACGCAGCCGGAGCTGCGGCTGGTCGCGAGCGACCCCGGGTCAGATGGCCCCGCGGTCTCGGCCACACGGCTCTGGTCAGGCAGACGGCAGGCACCGAACATGCGAGCCTGGCTAGCCGCATCGGAAGGGGAGGGTTGGATGCCCTGCGAAGGTCCCGTCCATCTGCGCCGCGCTACCATCGAGGATGCGGCTGGGATCGCCCAGGTGCATGTCGACGGTTGGGCGCGCGCCTATCGAGGCGTCGTGCCGGACGAGTACATCGACTGCCGGAGCGCCTGGCACCGTGAGGCGTCCTGGCGCGAAGAGTTGGGCATCGAGGCCGACGACCGCAAGCCCTGGGTGGCGCTGCTCGACGACCGCATCATCGGCTTCGCCAGTGGCGGTATCGCCCGCGACGATGATGCCGATCGTGGCACCGGCGAGATCTACCAGCTCTTCGTGACACCCGAGTGCTGGGAGAGGGGCATCCGCACCAATCTCATCGAACACGTCGTGCGCGACCTGCAGAAACACGACTTCGACCGAGCCGTCTTCTGGGTCCTGGCTGCCGACAGCACCAGGCGCGCCTTCGTCGAGTACATCGGCTGGCGGGCCGACGGCGCCGTCCGGCTGGAGGACTGTGGTGGAACCAAGGTGGAGGAGCTGCGTTACGCACGCGAGCTCCGCTGAACGGCGTCACTGACCCGCTACCCCAGCAGCAGCACCTCGTCTGTCTGGGCACCATCCTCGCGCAGCCGCATCTCGATGCGCTCATGTCGTGCCGTGGGCACGTTCTTGCCCACGTGATCGGCGCGGATGGGCAGTTCGCGATGGCCGCGGTCGATGAGCACGGCCAGCCGGACCGCAGCTGGCCGCCCGTGGTGCAGCAGCGCATCGAGCGCGGCTCGAACCGTGCGGCCAGTGAAGAGCACGTCATCGATCAGCACGACGGTGTTGGAGGCGAGCGCGTGGGGACTGAGTGGCGCGGCGGGGATGGCGTCAGCGGCGTCGGCGTCGAATGCGCCATCGCGGTCGTCCCGATAGGGGGTCACATCGAGCGCGACGACCGGCGGTCGGACACCTGAGCGCGATTCGATGGCCGCCGCGATGCGAGCTGCGAGGATGGGGCCGCGGCGTTCGATACCGACCAGCACCAGCCCCCTGGCTCCAGCCTGCTTCTCGACGGATCTCGTGTCCGATCCGCACGAGTGCCCGCCGCATGTCATCGGAGGACATGATCTGTCGGGCGCTCACCGCGAACCGCCTCGCCGCCGGAATTCGTCCCACGAACGGCCAGGTTCGGGCTCGTCATGGGGCGCCGACTGGCCGGCTGCCGCGCGTGTCGCGGCCGTCAGCTCGTCGACGGCCTCCTCAGGGCTGATGGGGTTGACGGGCAGGCCGGTGCCCAACTCAAGTCCAGCGATATCACGCAAGCGCGGGTGGATCTCCCAGTGCCAGTGGTAGGTCTCGCGTACGTTCTCATGTAACGGCGCGGTGTGCAGCACCAGGTTGTAGGGCGGGCCGTCGAGGATGTCGAGCAGGCGGATGACCTTCTGCAGCGCCTCCGCCGCGGAGGTGAGCTGGTCGTCGGTGGCACTTCCGAAGTCGGCCTCGTGGTGGCGAGGCACGACCCACAACTCGAAGGGCGAGCGTGAGGCATACGGGGCGAAGCAGACACTGGCAGCGTCATCGAAGACCAGTCGTTCGCGTCCGGCGACCTGGTCCCGCACCATTCTGCACCAGGGGCAGGCGCCCTCCTTGATGACGTAGCGCGCGGCGCCTCCGAGTTCCTCCCCGATGCGGTGCGGGATCTGCGGCAGGTCATAGACATCGAAACACAGGTGGTTGGTCATCGCACCGGCCTGCTTGCCCCAGTTCTGCACGACCTGGAGGTACTGCGTGCCGCCTTCCTCGCGGGCGTGCCGGATCCGGTCGCGGGCGATCCGCAGCATCTCGATGACGACGCTTTCGCGTTCGCGCCCGAGCGGGGCGTGGTGCTCGAGCGGGGCCACGATGGTCTCCCACGAGCCAGCGTCGCCGAGCAGCCCCATGCGCAGCCCTTCCTCCTCGCTCTCCTCCTCCTTGTCCTTGCTCTCGGTGTGACGACGTTGGTCCAGTTCGCTCCCTGCGACGGTGAAGGCCTTGGGCTTGAGCGTGCGTAGCCGTGTGCCGTCGTTGGGTGGTGGTTGGCAGTTCTGGCAGCGGCCGCTGAAGTCGTGGACGGGGCTGGCCTCGCGCGCGAAGCGAGCACGGTTGAACTCGCGGTCGACGACGACGGCGACCCACCAGCCGGTGATGTCATCGCGTCGCAGCTCGAAGAGTCCACCGGCCATCCTCAGACCCCCATGGCTGTGCTCGTCGCCGAGGTTGATGCAGCGCGCTGCTGGGCCGATTGACTGATCGCGCTCGCCAGTCGCCGCACGAACGCCTCCGCGAACCAGTGACCGGCCTCGCGCACTCGCTCGGTCGAACGAGCGGCGGCTGCCTCCTGCCAGCCCAGTTCACGGGCGATCGAGGTGACCGAGAGGCCGGCCATGCCGCAGGGGTCGATGAGCTCGAAGTCCTCAAGGCGGGTCGCGATGTTGAGCGCGATACCATGGTAGGTGATGCCGCGTTCGACGCGCAGGCCGAGCGCTCCAAGCTTGCGTGGGTTCGGACCGTCTGCATCGACCCAGGTGCCGGGGTAACCCGGACGTGGTGTGGCCCCCACGTCGTAGCGGGCGGCCACGTCGGCCATGGCCAGCTCCAGTGCCCGCACGAAGGGTCGTAGCAGGACCGGCAGCTCCCGCAGACGGACGATGGGATAGGCCACCAGCTGCCCGGGGCCGTGGTAGGTGACCTCGCCCCCTCGCTCCACCCGGATGAGTTCGATACCGCGGCTGTCCAGCTCGGCCTGCGTGGCAAGGACGTGTTCCTCGCGAGCGTGCCGACCCAGTGTCAGCACGGCTGGATGCTCGACGAGTAGCAGCGTGTCCGGGACACGATCAGCGTCGCGGTCCGCGTGCGTGGCGCGCTGCCGACCCCATGCCTCGCGGTACTCCATGTGGCCCAGCCATTCGACCTTGAGGTCCATGCTCGGACGGTAGCACGCAGTGCTCGGCTGGTGGTTCGCAGGGCTTTCGCCCTCATGGCGCCAGTGGTAGAGACCGAAGCAGACATTGCCGGAGCCGTGTTCGCCGCTCGATGTCTGCGTGACAAGCGACCCCGAGTCGTCCGCGGCGACACGTGATCCTGGAGTAGCCGCCTTCACTCGGTGGCGGGAAGACCGGCGCGCCAGTCGGTAAGCGTCTGCCAGGCGATGCGCTGCAGGAATGCGGCGTCGTCGTCACTCAGCCCGAAGGAGTAGGGGAGCCCTTCCGGGCTGCGATCGAAGAGGGTGGCGTAGACGGTGGCGGCCGCAAGGTAGGCGCCTTGCCACGTGGCATGGACGGTGTCGTCGCCGATCAGCACCATGTCGGGGCGCTCGGCCTGCGCGTTGGCGAATGCCACGCCGACAGGCGCCACGGATGCCCCCAGCTCGGCCTCGGCTTGTCTGTGGGCAGCCACGAAGTCATCCAGCTGGGCCCAATCGCCGCGGCCCTGCGGCCAAGTCATGAAGATGATCGTCCGCGCCCCCGAATCCTTCACCACCTCGTCGAGCCGGGCGACGTAGTCGAGGAACGACTCGGCGCTGGGTACGTCAGCCCCGGGCAGGTAGCTTTGCAGCACCACCGCATCGAAATCGCCTTCCCGGATGGCATCGACCGAACCGTTGTTGTAGTGGTACTCCAGCGTGACGCCGCTGGCGGTCCGTCGGCTGCCCTCGTAGGCTCGTGGAGGGTCCTCCGCGGCGACCATGTTGCCGACGAGCCAGTCCAGCCCACCGTTGCGTTCGGTGTGGCTGTTGCCGATGAAGAGGACCCGAACGGGAAGCGGGGCGGGAGTCGGCTCCTGGGCGGAAACGACGACGGCCGTGCCCAAGACCAATGAGATCGCCAGGATCGATCGGGTGAAGGCTCGGAAGGTGCTCACGAACCCGAATGGTGCCACGACCGTGGATGAGTGCGCCCACCCGATGGTGGGGTCGGCCCACCCTGACCGATGGTGGCTGCCGTTAGGATTTGGGACATGCAGCTGGACCGGGTGGAGATCGTGGACTTCCGCGCGATCGACCGGCTCAGTTTCGAGCTCGACCCGTTGACCACGGTGATCGGGGAACATGACTGTGGCAAGAGTTCGCTCCTGCGCGCCATCGCCCGGGTCCTCGACCCGCGGTCACCCGAGGTCTTGCCGATCTTCAGCGTGGCCGACTTCCATCGGCCCCCGGGAGGCGAGGCCTGATCGGGCCACGACCCTCTCGATCACGTTGCGGCTGAGAGCGGAGGACGACGTCGAGGCCGCGGCACTCCCGGGCTCGGAGGGGGACGGCCTCACTCTCCGCGTACGCGCCCGGAGAGTGGATGGCGGGGAGCCCGTCACGAGCGTGGATGTAGTCGACCGCGCCAGCATCCCTCGCCACGACCTCGACGGGGCAGCGCTGCTGGCCCAGGCTCGTCGACGACACCCAGCCGTCATCGTGGGCGGTCCACGGCCTTCGATCGGCAAGCCGGAGCCCGCGCCTGCGGGCGGCCAGCGGCTACGCTCGCGATTGCTTGGCGCGGCAGAGCCGCGGGTGCCGGTAACGTGGGACGAGCTGAGCGACGTGCGCGAGGACCTGTTGCAAGCGGGCGGCCGGCTCGCCATGCAGCTGGGGCCTGCACCCGACCGTCCGCGTTCGGTGCAGGCGATGACCGACACGCCCCGGCCGTTGGTGACCGACCTCGGTTCGGCGCTGGCCGAGGGTGCCGGGCAGCAGCGCCGGGTCGCAGCCCTGTGGCTGTTGGTGTCGGTGCTGGACGCCATGCCGGCAGAGGGGCTGGGGGAGGAAGCCGAGCCGGTTCTCCTGTTCGACGACATCGAAGCCAACCTGCACCCGACCTGGCTCGCGGCGCTGTGTGCGGTGGCCTTCAATCTGCCCTTCCAGCAGGTGGTCGCCACGCACTCTCCGGAGGTGCTGGGGTTGGTGCCCCTGAGTTCGTTGCGGCGCCTGGTGCGGCGTGATGGCGGGGTCGAGGCACGGGCAGTGCAGCCGCAGCGTTACTCCAGCGACGAGTTGCGTCGACTCACCTTCCATGTCCGCCTCAATCGGGGCGGTTCCTTCTTCGCGCGCTGCTGGGTCCTGGTGGAGGGCGAGACGGAGGCCTGGCTGATTCCCGAGTTCGCGCTGATCGCCGGCGTGGAGTTCCCCGTGGAGGGCATCAGGGTCATCGAGTTCGCGCAATGTGGCGTGGTGCCCCTGCTCAAGCTGGCCGATGACCTTGGCATCAGCTGGCTGGTGCTGACCGATGGCGACGCGGCCGGAAGGAACTACGCGCGGGCGGTGCGGGAGCACCAGGAGGCAGGCGGTTCGGGATCGGGGATCATCGTGGTGCTGCGGGTGCGCGACATCGAGCACTACCTCTACCGAAGCGGCTACGCCGATGTCATCAGGCGCGCGTCCGGCATCGGCGGGACGCACGATACAGACAGGCTCATCCGCGCGGCGGTCGAGCGCGTCTCCAAGCCCGGATTGGCGCTGGAGGTCCTGGCTGCGGCCGCTGAGCGTGGTCCAGCTGGGGTACCGCCGGTGATACGGGGGGTGGCGGAGACCGCGTTACGACTGGCGCGCGTCTGACTGGGTACTCGACAGGAGCGACCCGACCAGCGACGATTTGGGTAACCCACTCCACAACCAGGGAGGCAGGCGTGCGTTCAGGCAAGGTATCGATCCTGGCAGGATGGGTAGGCCAGTCTCCAGCAGCACCTACTGCACGAGCACCTACTGCATGAGCACCTACTGCTTCATACTCGCAGGACGGGTCGTCGGATGGGCGTCTGCCACGATCGCACGATCCGTGTATCGGTCGCCCGGGCTGCGTTCCGCGCTCCCCGGAGTGACACGCAGGAAGGGGCTGGTGTGGGCATCCGTCAGCGAGTCCGCTGGGACCTCGCGGGCCGACCAGCAAGACGTACGGGCAGAGTGAAGAGTCGAGCAAAGTCGAGGGGACACCATGCAAGTCGGAATCATCGGACTTGGGCGCATGGGCGCCAACATGTCACGGCGCTGGATCGACGCCGGCCACCACGTCGTGGGCTACGCGCGAACCCGCAGCACGGTCGACGGCCTGGTCAGCGACGGAGCCATCTCCGAGGGCGCCACCTCGCTTGCCGACCTTGCCGGCAAGCTGTCGCAGCCGCGGGTCATCTGGCTGATGGTGCCTGCGGCCTCGGTCGACGCGACGCTCGAGAAGCTCGCTCCTCACCTCGCGTCAGGCGACATGGTCATCGACGGCGGTAACTCCTACTATGTCGATGACATCCGTCGCTCCAAGGCCTTTGCCGCCCAGGGCATCGACTATCTCGACTGCGGGACGAGTGGCGGAGTGTGGGGGTTGGAGCGCGGCTACTGCCTGATGATCGGGGGCCCCAAGGAGGCCGTGGCCCTTCTCGATCCATTGTTCCGATCGCTCGCCCCGGGCGTGGCTTCAGCACCGCGGACCCCCGGGCGGGATGGCCCGCCAGGCAACGACGAGGAGGGCTACCTCCATTGCGGCCCTTCTGGTGCTGGCCACTTCGTGAAGATGGTGCACAACGGCATCGAATACGGGGTCATGGCAGCCTACGCCGAGGGCTTGAACATCCTCGACCACGCGAACGTCGGGCTGCACCAGCGGGAGGTCGACGCCGAGACCGCGCCACTCCGGGATCCCGAGTTGTACCAGTACGAGCTGGACCTGCCAGCCATCACCGAGGTCTGGCGCCGTGGCAGCGTCATCGCCAGTTGGCTGCTCGATCTGGCTGCCCAGGCCTTCGCCCAGTCGCCTCGATTGGCCGACTTCGAGGGCCGGGTCAGCGACTCGGGGGAGGGCCGCTGGACCAGCATCGCGGCGATCGATTGCGGTGCCCCGGCGCCGGTCCTGACATCCGCCCTCTACGAACGGTTCAGCTCTCGGGGTGAGGCCGACTTCGCCGACAAGGTGCTCTCGGCGATGCGCTACGGTTTCGGTGGCCACGTCGAGAAGAAAGGCTGACGGGGCCGGCCATGCCTGTTGGCACCCACGCCGCACAAGACTCGCCGCTGCCCCATGCGGACGCCTTCGTCTTCTTCGGAGCCACCGGCGATCTGGCCTTCAAGCAGGTCTTCCCGGCCCTGGCCGGACTGGTTCGCGACAGCGACTGGAGCATGCCCATCATCGGCATCGCCCGCCACGGCGACGTCGAGTCCCTCCGCCAGCGTGCCCGCCAGAGCCTGGAAGCACACGGCATCTCCGATCAGGCACTCGTCGGGCGGCTCGAGGCCCAGCTGCAGTTCATCAAGGGCGCCGACGACGACCCCGATACCTTCGAGCGACTCCGCACCGTGCTTGGCCAGGCGCAGCACCCACTCCATTACCTGGCCATCCCGCCCACGCTCTTCACTGAAGTGGTCAGGCTGCTCGGTGCCTCTCACTGTGCCACCGGAGCCCGGGTCATCGTGGAGAAGCCCTTTGGCCAGGACCTTGCTGGTGCCCGCAGGCTCAACGCGACCCTCGACACGGTCTTCGCCGAGAACCAGATCTTCAGGATCGACCACTACCTGGGCAAGGAAGCGGTCATGAACCTGCTCTACTTCCGCTTCGCCAATCGCTTCCTTGAGCCTATCTGGAACGCGGCCCACGTGGCCTCGGTGCAGATCACCATGGCCGAAGCCTTCGGCGTGGCCGATCGCGGGGCCTTCTACGATGGGACTGGCGCCATCCGTGACGTGGTCCAGAACCACATCCTGCAGACGGTCAGCATCCTGGCCATGGAGGCGCCCTCGGGCCACACGGCTGA
This sequence comes from uncultured Chloroflexia bacterium, assembly GCA_963724095.1. GTDB lineage: Bacteria > Chloroflexota > Limnocylindria > Limnocylindrales > CSP1-4 > JAFMJV01. The sequence goes on along the minus strand of CAVRTH010000016.1, from coordinate 35,106 downwards.
AGCGGTACGGAATGAGAAGTACAAGGTGCTGGACTCGATCCCGCCGCTGCGCCCGGAGGACGTGGTGCGCGGCCAATACGACGGCTACCGCGAGGTCGCCGGCGTGGCGGCAGGCTCCCGCGTCGAGACGTACGCAGCACTGCGGCTGCGCGTGGACAACTGGCGCTGGGGCGGCGTGCCCTTCTTCATCCGCACTGGCAAGTGCCTGCCCGTGACGGTGACGGAGGCGATCGTCGAGTTGAAGCGACCGCCGTTCGATGTCTTTTCGGAACACCGAGCCGCCCATGCCAACCATCTCCGCTTCCGACTCTCTCCGGATGCATCCATCTCCCTCGGAGCACGGGCCAAGAAGGCCGGCGAACGGATGGTCGGCGAGGAAGTCGAGCTGTACGCGCATCATCAGACCGGCACCGAGATGCCGCCCTACCAGCGACTCATCGGCGACGCGGCCCGGGGGGACCAGATGCTCTTCGCACGCGAAGACACGGTCGAGGCGGCCTGGCGGATCGTCGACCCGGTGGTGGACCTGGCAGAGCCGCCGCTTCCGTACCGACAGGGGACGTGGGGCCCGAAGGCGGCCGCTGCGTTGGTCACGCCGGGGCAACGCTGGCACACGCCGGCCACCACGTCGACCCACGGCGCCGAGCGGCGGTGACCCGCCTTGGACCCCGTCCCGTTGAAGGCCGCGCGGTTTCCCTGATCCGGTCGTAGGGCTACGTCTGCCAAGTACTGCCTCCGGGACGTGCCTCGGTTTGGCACCGATCCAGCCTCCGCACGGGCATCGCTCTCCGAGGTGTGGAACAATCTGCTCGGACCTGCTGGATCCTGCTCCCGACATCCGCGTGTCGTGGGTCGCCCGGCATGGCATCCCCGCGCGCTCGTGTCGTGACCGCGCCGCGCTGTGTGTGTGTCCTGAACAGCACTCCGAGGGGCAGATGAAGACCGCTCTCGACTGCGTGCCATGCCTCGTGCGCCAGTCGCTCGACGCGAGTCGTGCCGTCTCCGATGATCCTGCCGTGCACGAGCAGGTGATCCGCGACATGCTGCGCTGGGCTGCCAATGTCAGAACCGGCGAGTCGCCAGTACTGCTCGGGCAGCGCCTCCATCGGCGACTACGGGAGATCACCGGTGTCGGGGACGTCTACCGGGCCGAGAAGGATCGTCACAACGAGATGGTCATGCATCTGCTGCCGGAGTTACGGGAGCGCATCGATACATCGGACGACCCTTTCGGCCTCGCGGTCAAGCTCGCCATCGCCGGCAATGTCATCGATCTCGGCGTCCGCGGGCAGGTGGCCGAGGCCGACCTCCGCGCCTCGGTCGATCAGGCTCTCGAGGAGCCCGTGCACGGGGTCGAGGACCTGCGCCGGGACATCGAGGGCGCCGACCAAATCCTCTATCTTGCCGACAATTGCGGCGAGATCGTCTTCGACCGCGTGCTCGTCGAGCTCCTGCCGACGACGAGGGTCACGGTCGCAGTGCGCGGCGAGCCCATCCTCAACGACGCCACCATGGAAGACGCGCGCACGGTGGGCCTCACCGATGTGGTCGAGGTCATCGACAACGGTTCCGACGCGCCAGGCACGCTCCTCGAGGACTGCAGCCCCGAGTTCCGGCGCCGCTTTGACGCGGCCGACCTCATCATCGCCAAGGGCCAGGGCAACTACGAGTCGCTCAATGACCTCGATGCCCCGATCTACTTCCTGTTCAAGGTCAAGTGCACGGTCGTCGCGGAGCACATCGGAGAGCCGGTGGGGGCACACGTGGTGAGCCGCTCCGATATCTGGGCCACCTGATACGCACTCTCAAGCAGAGCCGTCCGTCGGCATGCGGGCATGCAAGGGCTTGGGCAGAGGGAGACCAAGTTGGCCTCTTGCGCCAGGCTTCACATCTCCCGGAGACCGGTGATGACCGACGTTCCTCATCGTCGAAGGGTGATGCAGGCTTCCGTCTCGCATCGGCTCAGCGCTTTGCCCTTCTGATCGCCTGCGCTCAGGGCACGACCGCCCAGCGCCAGGCCTGGACCACGTTACAATCGGCTAATCCCGAGCGGGAGTAACTCAGTCGGTAGAGTGTCTGCTTCCCAAGCAGAATGTCGCGGGTTCGAGTCCCGTCTCCCGCTCCACTTCCTGGTTTCACGCTCGTCGCGACACACTGCCTACATCCGTGGTGTGGCGACATCGCGCGCCACAACGCTCGCGGTCGTCCGAGGACCGAATTTCGTAATCCTGCACTTGGCTGCCCTCATACCATATGGAGGACCGGACGTGACTCGGTTCCCTCCGACGGCCCGAACGACCGTCGGCCAAGGGATGTGGGGGCATGGACCTAGAACTCGTGGTTCAGGTTCAACGGGGCGACCAGGGTGCCTTCGAGGCGCTGGCCACCGCCGACTACCCACGGCTGTTCCGCGTGGCCCACGGTCTACTGGCTGACCGGGACACGGCCGAGGACGTGACCCAGCAGGCACTCCTCGACATCTGGCGGAAGGTGCGCCGACTGCGGGACCCGGCCAAGTACGAGGCGTGGTCGTATCGCCTGCTCGTGCGGGCGTGCTACGCGGAGGCGAAGCGGCGACCGAGGTGGCTGTCGAATGACGACCTCTTACCCGCGCTTGAGCCACGGTCTTCCGACGCCCTTGGCGTCGTCGCGGACCGTGACCAGTTGGCACGAGGCTTCCAGCGGTTGTCGATGGACCATCGCGTCGCCCTCACCCTGCGCCACCTGCTGGGGATGAGCCCGGAGGAGATAGCGGAGACGCTGAACCTTTCGCGTTCGACGGTCTATTCACGGTTGCAGGCCGCGGTCAGGGCGATGCGTGCCGCCTTGGAGGCGGACGAACGCTCCGCTACCGCTACCTTGGAGCGGCAGGAGGCGCTGCGATGAGCGACGAGCGGATGCAGCCTGTCCTCGATGCGTGGTTCCGTGAGCGCGAGGTAGCCCCGAGGGACATTCACGCCGGTGTCGATCGGGTCATGGTCGATGTGCCACGGACCCGCCAGCAAGGTCGCTGGTGGCCGCTTCTGGCGTTCGACAGCCCGAGGCTGACGGCTCTCCCGAGTCCGGAACTGGCCCGTGTGGCCACGCCAGCGACCAACAGGCCGACGTCTGCAAGGGGGTTCACGATGTTCTCTGCACTCAAGTTCATCGCCGCCAGCGCCATCGTGGCGCTGTTCGGCGGCTTCCTGATCGCGGGGGTCCTCACCACGCCGCAAGGCGATGACATGGCCCCGGCAGCGGTGACCGCCTCACCCTCGCCGATGACGACCGAAGAGTTGCTCTCGGGCATGGTCACCGAGGAGGTACAGCCGGGGGTCCTGCGCGTCGTGAACGATGGCGTGCGGGACCTCGCATCGGTCGAGGCCGATGACATCGTCGCTGGCGACGACGGCGGCATCTGGCTCCGAGCGGAGTACGAGAACCTCCGGCTCGGCAGTGACGGGTCCCACCAGAGGCCGCTGGGCTTGGGGCCCGAGGACCATGTCTTCGAGGTCGCGACCGACGGCACCATGTGGGCCATCCCGAACTACCCGGGCTATCCCATGTTGCGAGTTGGCGCTGGTTTCCGTTCGACCGACGGCGAGGTGTGGACGTCCCAGCCATGTCCCGGGGCCTGCTACGGGGTCACGGTCGCGCCCGATGGCACGGTCTGGGCGTCGTGGCGCGACGAGGACGGTCGGTGGTGGACCGGCCATCTCGGGCCGACGGGCTGGCAGGCGCTCGACGGAGATGGCGGCGGCCCGCTCGGCCGCTACTACTTCACCGACGCCGGCGACGTCTACGGGGCCGGCTGCGACTGGGTCTGTTGGCTCTCTCGCTACGAGGACGGTGTCTGGCAGGAGACGCAGGTCGGCGTCGCTGCAGTATCTCATCGATGTCGGTCCCGACGGCACGGTCTGGACGGACGCGGGGTCATGCCGGGGCAAAGAACCTGCGACGCCCTGCGGCACAGACGGTCTGGCCCGGTTCGCGGGAGGTGAGCGGGCGGAGTGGACCTCGGCCGACCTCGTTGCGGGCGGCGTCGCCTTCGGCCTCGACCACGAGCACGAGGTCGCCCCGGACGGCAGCCTCTGGTCCAGCCTGTGGCAGAGCACGGACGGCAGCGCTCTCCCCCGGGACGGCGACTTCTGGACCTGGGAGGGGCGCAACAGGGCAGTCGAAGACGGCCGCTTGCGGTGTGACGGCCTGGTCCGCTTCGACGGCCAGACGCTCGATCACTTCCTGCCGGGTCAGTGCATCTCGATGGACATCGCGGCCGACGGTTCGGTCTGGGTGCTGGCCGAGAAGGACGAGGCCCGCCGTGACCTCTACGTCATCACCCCCGAGGCCGTGACGGCCTCCGAGTAGGAAGGAGAGACTGATGCGAACGATGCGGCTTTCGCTCGCAGGACCGCTGTGCCTCGTGGTCGCGGCGGTCCTGCCAGCGTCGGTGCTCGCCCAGGGCGACGATCCGGCCGACACGACATCGGACCCACCCGGCGAGGTGATGGTCATCAATGATCTCGTCTACGCGACCGGCGGCTGGCCGGATGCGCCGACGGAGCTGAGGCTCGATGCCTACGTGGGTGGCGAGGGTGACGACGCGCCGCTGGTCGTCTACGTGCCCGGCTACCTCGAGGTCGCCCGAGGCCAGACACACCTGGCGCAGACCCTGGCCGAGCAGGGAACGACGGTGCTGGTGGTGGACGGCCCGAACCTGCGTCCGGAGACGGCGATCAGCGAGAACGCCCAGGGCTACCGGGCCTTGGCGGAGGCCGTGGCGTGCGCCGTCCGTTTCGCCCGTGGGTCGGCGTACGGGAGCGAGACGGCACCGCTGGTGCTGGTCGGCTTCTCGTTCGGTGCCGGCGTGGCCTCCCATGTGGCGCTCGCCGGGACGGACTTCGACCGAGTGTGGGACGAGCACGAGGCGTCCGGGGGCGGTCCACCAGCGCAGTACGGCTGCACGGCCAGTGAAGCCTCGACCCGCGTCGATGACTTCGTCGGAATCGGCGGCCCCTATGACACCTTCGTGGGCATCGAGGGCCTGTACGGCCGGGACTTCCTAGTGGAGCACGATCAGCCCGACCTCTGGCAGACGCTCTGGGCCACGGTGGGGCTGCATCCCGAGCTGCGGGTGCGGCTCCTGCACTCGGACCCCGACTACACCGTCCCGTTCGAGCAGTCGGCCCTGTTCGAGGCCCTGCTCGTCGAGGCTGGCTACGACGTGGCGCTGACCGCGTTCGAGGGTGGCCACACCGTCCCGCAAGACTTGCTGACCGAGACCGTGATGGGACTCGTCGGGTAGTAACTGCGACCGCGGAACTGCGGGTACCCCGAGCCTAGCGCCGAAGCCATGCCGCGCTGCCGAACCAGGGAGGCCCGTCCCACGACGCACGGGCTTTGTCTCACGTCGTCGGAGGGTTGTGGCATGGCGACCGACGAATCGACCCCTGTCACGACACCCTAACTGCCGCTCCTTCGCTCGCCACTCCACGCTCGTGCCACTGCGCTCACGAGGTCGAGACTTCCCAAGCAGAATGTCGCGGGTTCGAGTCCCGTCTCCCGCTCCAACCACCGATTTCGTGCTTGTGGCGGCGCTCTGGTTGGTGGTGCGAAACCTGTTTCGGGATGCCAAAGCAGCGCCGATACCCTAGACATCACGAACCGCCTCGCCCATCATCGATCCATGGAGCGCATCGGTCTGGAGCCTGTCGACTCGGTCGCGATCACCACCATCATCGACAACAGCGCGGACCTGCTGGCGGCGACCACCGGCAAGGCGCGCAGAGCGATGTACCACGGGCCGCGTCTGTCATCTCGGGTGATGGGGGAGGGGCAGGCATTCGACGGCCTCGTGGCCGAGCACGGTTACTCTGCGCTGATCGAGATCCGGCGGGGCGCACGCGTGTCCACCGTGCTCTACGACGCGGGCCTGAGCCCATTCGGCGTCCGCGACAACATGCGCCGACTGCAGATCGACCCCAGGGATATCGAGGCCGCGGTGATGAGCCACGGCCACTTCGACCACACCACCGGTCTGGAGGGCGTCATCGGCGACCTCGGCCGCTCAGGCGTGCCCATGATCCTGCACCCGGACTTCTGGAACCGGCGGCGGCTGCACCTCGAGGGCACCGAGTACATGGAGATCCCCACGCCCTCGCGCGCTTACATCGAGGGCATGGGCGTGGAGGTCATCGAGGAGCGCGACCCGTCGTTCCTCTTCGATTTCGGCATTGCTGGTGACTGGCGAAGTCAGTCGCACGACCGAGTTCGAGCGGGGCATGGACAACCAGGAAGCCTTCCGGGACGGTGCCTGGATCGACGACGGCGCGGTCCTCGATGACCAGGCCGCGGTGGTCAACGTGGCCGGCAAGGGTCTCGTCGTGCTTACCGGCTGCGGCCATGCCGGCGTGGTCAACATCCTGCGCCACGCGCGGGAGCTCACCGGCGTCGAGCGGATCCACGCGGTCATCGGCGGGTTCCACCTGACCGGGAAGGCCTTCGAGTCCATCATCGATCGGACCGCTGACGCCATCGCCACGTTCGAGCCCGAGCTGGTCGTGCCTGCTCACTGCACCGGCTGGAAGGCCTCGATGGCCCTGGCCCAGCGAATGCCCGATGCCGTGGTACCCAACGCCGTGGGGGCGACCTTCGAGCTCTGACGCGTGGCGCTCGGCGACATCCTGCTTTCGGCCCAGCTGAGCGGCATGCGGCATTCTGCCTGACCCGTATCGGTTCCCGAGGACCGGGTCCGGGGACCCGTGGATCCACCCGCTACAGCCATCGTTCGGCATGAACCGTTCGGCGAATGGCCGCGTCGCTTGCTGCCCCGTACCTCGCTCGTCGACTCTGTCAGTCATCTGCGTCCCCCTCGCTCCAGAGGTCAGTGGGGGATGTGGCCAGAAGCGACATCCTGCTCGAATGCGCTTACCAACTCGAACAAGTCGATCGCCTCGTACCGGCGGTTGCGCGCCTGGCTTCCCAGTCGATGGAGGACGCCCGCGCCAGTCAGCAGTTCCAGCGCCTCGATGGCTCGCCGCACATCCACCTCCTCGAGCGCGCCCTCGGGGCTGGCCGTCGCCGCGAGCCCGATGGAGCGGGTCGCCTCGAACATCCGCTCGGCCACGTCGAGGCGGAGCGACGGCAACAGGTCGGCGATCCGATGAGGGATGAACGCGTCGTAGGAGAACGATCTTCGCGCATGCCGGCCGCCAGGCGCGCCGGGGTTCCCTTCCCAGCGGCGGCTCACGAGGTGTGGCATGTCCAGGAGGTCGGATGGCCCGATGTGTAACCACGCCCGCCCCGCTGGCCGACGTGAGCACTTCGACGGGGTGGATTACGCCGTCGAGTCCCGGACCTCGTGGTCCACGGTCATCCGGACATGGATGTACTGTGCTCTCACGCGATCCGAGGGTTCGACGATTGGCACTCACATCGGCGTGCGAGGCGGCGGATCACTTCGCGATGGGCGGTCGCAACCCGGCGGTCGGCGGACCCGTGCGCGTTCCCGAGGGCAGGCAGGTGCCGGGCTCTCCGCCGCCGGTGTCTCCTCGCTTCCCACCATCGTGGCGTCCTGTCGCGCCGGTCCGACCCCTACCGCCGCCGCTCCGACCGGCATCCATCGCCGACCACTTCCGACCTGACGTCGAGGGCCTACGGGGCGTCGCCATCCTGCTGGTCGTCGCGTTCCACGCTGCTCCCGAGGTCCTCGGTGGCGGCTTCATCGGGGTGGACGTGTTCTTCGTCATCTCCGGCTTCCTCATCACCGGGCTGCTCTATCGGGAGCTTCAGTGACGGGGCCGGGTCGACCTGGCGCACTTCTACTCGCGACGCATCCGCCGCCTGGTGCCAGCGGCAGCCCTGGCGCTCGGTGTCACGTTCCTGCTCAGCGCCCTCGTCGTCGCGCCACTCGACCTGCCACGGGTCACTGGCGACGGCATCGCCGCCGCGGCCTCGGTGGCCAACATCCGCTTCGCCCTCACCAGCGGTGACTACTTCAGCGCCGTCTCGTCGCCGTCCCCATTCCTCCACTACTGGTCGCTCAGCCTGGAGGAGCAGTTCTACCTGGTCTGGCCTGCGCTCCTGTTCGTCGTCTTCGCCGTCGCCCAGGGAGCCCGGGGGCGGTGGACGGCGCTGGCGGTCATCGCCGTCATCTCGCTCGTCGCCGGCGTGATCGTCACGGACATCGCCCCTAACTGGGCTTTCTACTCCCTTCCGACACGGGCCTGGCAGCTCGCGCTCGGTGGTCTGCTGGCTATCGGCGTCGTGGGAACCCGGCGGCCCGACGGTCCTCGGCGGGCGCTCGCGCTCGTCGGCTGGCTCGGCCTGGGGGCCGTGGTCGTGGCCGGCATCGGCCTCGATGCGGCGCTGGCCTATCCCGGCCTCTGGGCGGTGATCCCGACGCTCGGTGCCGTCGCTATCATCGCCGGCGGCGACGCTCGACTTGGCCCTGGCCTGCTCCTGCGGACGGCTCCCATGCGCTTCTTCGGCCGTATCAGCTACGCCCTCTACCTGTGGCACTGGCCGCTTCTGGTCCTGCCGGCCATCGCCATCGGCACCGAGCTCTCGCCGACGGCCCGAGTCGGACTCGTCGTGCTCGCTGTCCTGGTCGCGACGGCCAGCACCCTGGTCGTGGAGGAGCCCATCCGCCGCGGTCGGGTGGGCGCGAGCGGTCGCCGCCAGCTCGTCGTGGCCGGGGCCCTTGGACTCCTGCTGCTGACGAGCGTCGGCGCTGGCGTGGGCGCCACGATGCACATGACCGAGGCGGCGATGGCCCAGTCGGCGGCAGGGCCGCCCGCGCGAGGTCGTGCCGACGGCCGCGCTGGGTCCACCGTCACGACGGATGGCCGATCCGCTCGCGCGACGCCCAGGACCGCGCGCGCTACGGCTGTTCCGGCGGCGGGCACCGGGGACCGAGCGGCGGGCACCGGGGATCAGGCGGCAGGGACCGAGGATCGCATCCGGGCCACGCCCGGGCCGACACCCGCGCCCAGGAAGACACCCGCGCCCAGGAAGACACCCGCACCCCGGAAGAAGCCGAGCCCGCCTCGTAGCCGGCCCGTCATCGCCTTGCCCGCCGACGTGCGGCCGTCGGTGTGGAAAGCTCACGAGGACGAGGAGTTGCTGCGGCGGAACGGGTGCCTGGAAGCGGAGGGGGCGACCGTCCCCAAGCACTGCGAGTTCGGTGACCCCAAGAGCCGGTTCGTCGTTGCGCTCGTGGGTGACTCGCACGCGTCGCACTGGTTCCCCGCGCTCGTCCGGCTCGCCAAGTCCCACCACTGGCGGCTCGTCACGTTCGTCAAGGTCTCCTGCCCGTTCACCGACATCCCGGTCCGCAATCTCCAGCTGAAACAGCAGTACCGCGATTGCGAGCAGTTCAACGAGAACACCGTGGCCGCGCTGCGCAGGCTCAAGCCGGACCTGGTGATCACGGCGCAGTTCCGCTTCCAGTACCCCGTCCGCTCACAGGATGAGTCCGCCGCGGCCCAGGGAGCCGGCATCGCACGGATGCTGGACCGCGTCCCGGGCAGGAAGGTGATCATCGCCGACGTTCCATTCCCCGGCCACGACGTCCCGGCCTGCCTGTCGAAGCACCTCAACGACATCCGGCCCTGTGCCGTCGTGAGCTACCGTCGATCATCGGGTGGTTCACCTGCCCGCGAGCGCATCGCCGCGGAGCGGAGTGGCGCTACGCTCATCAACCTCGGCCGAGCCATCTGTGGCGGCCCCAACGACTGCCCCGTGGTCAGCAACGGCATGATCATCTACCGCGATGAGCACCACCTCACCGCGACGTACTCGCGTTCGCTGGCGCCCACGCTTGATCGCAAGCTTGCGAAGGTCATCGGCTCCGCCCCCCGCTCCTGACGCCCGGCGGATCGCCGGGCTACGCCGAGGCGGGCCGCGTGCAGCTCGCCGCACCAGTGGGCTCGCTGGCCACTGATCCGGCTCATCTAGCCGACAATTGCGACACCATAGCTGATCGTCCTTCGCTCGCCCTACCACGCTCATAGCACGCCGCTCAGCACTTCCACGCCCGGGCTGCCAGGGCCGCGGGCTCAGGGACGCAGTGCGCCCGGTAGCGGCACGTTGGCTGCGAGCCCTTCGGGGGGATATCCGGCCGGTGGCGACGGAAGGCCGCCCCGCAGGATCCAGGCCCCGGCGGCGAGCGCCGCGACGACGGCGATCCCGCCACCCACGGCCAGGGCCACCTCGATGCTGAAGGCCGATGCCAGCCACCCGATGACCGGCGCGCCGATCGGGGTCGAGCCTGCGAAGACCGTGGTGTAGACGGACAGGACTCGGCCGCGCAGGCGGTCGGGCACCGCGAGCTGGATCGAGGCGTTGGCGGAGATCATCATCGCGATTGCGGCGAAGCCGGCTCCGTACATCGCGACGAGCGCGACGGGGTACGAGGCGACCCCGGCGAGGATCAGCTCCAGCACACCGAGGCCCAGGGCACCCAGGACGATGATCCACGGTCGGGGTCGATGGAACGATGCGATCACGAGCGCCGCCGTGAGCGACCCGAGCCCCATCGAGGCCATCAGGAAGCCGAGGCCGGTCGCGCCCACGCCGAGGACGTCCTGGGCGAGTGCCGGGGCCACGACGTTGAAGTTCATCGAGAACGTCGAGACGAGTCCAACGAGGACCACGGCGAGGAGCACGACCGGAGTCACCCGCACGTAGCGCAGTCCCTCGGCGAGGTTGCCGACCACGCCCCGAACACTCGTGGGCCGGGCAAGCCGGACCGACGGCAGGAGATCGGCCTCGCGCATCATCAGCAGCCCACCGATGACCGCGAGGAAGCTCAGGCCGTTGAGGAAGAAGCAGGCGGTCACGCCGAGGGCTCCGATAAGGAGCCCTCCGACTGCCGGACCCACGACCCGGGCGGCATTGAACACCGCGGAGTTCAGCCCGACCGCATTGGTCACATCGTCACGGCCGACCATCTCGACCACGAATGCCTGGCGGGTCGGCATGTCGACCGCGTTGACGACGCCGAGGAGCGCCGCCAGCAGCAGGATCTGCCAGACCTGCACGATGTCGGCGAAGGAGAGGGCGGCCAGGGTGAGCGCGAGAACCATCGCGGCGACCTGCGTCCCGATGATGGTCCTTCGCTTCGGCAGGCTGTCGGCGATCACGCCGCCGAACAGCCCGAGGATCAGGACCGGCAGGAATTGGACACCGGCGACGACTCCGAGCCAGAACGGGTCGTGCGTGAGCTGCAGGATGAGCCAGGCCTGGGCGAGCGTCTGCATCCACGTGCCGACCAGCGAGATGAGCTGGCCGAACCAGAACAGGCGGAAGTTGCGGTGCCGGAACGCGCCCCGCCAACGCAGGCGGGCATGGCCTGCGGGCATCGTCATCCGGGACCGCTGAGGGTGTCGCGTATACCTGTGAGTGCGCGCGCGGGAGCGCGATCCAGCAGCGAGACCTCGCTGGCGGAACGAGAGGGGGTGTCGTGCCGTACCTCGTATGGCTCCGCAGCAGGACGGGCGGTGTCGTCTACCGCAGCGGACGAGGCAGTCAAGCGAGTCTCGCGGGTCGAGCCAGGAATGCAGCGTATGCGTTGGCCGCCTCGACGAGTCCAGCCCGCAGCGAACGCGAGAGAGGTTCCCAGAGCAGCGGCTCGATCATGACCTCGCCGGCAGCGACCGTCCGACCCCAGGTCCCCACGACCTCTCCGTCGGCCACCACGGTCGGCTTGAACATCCCGTTGCCACCGGGGACTACCGCCCCGCTGTGCGTCGCCGCGAGGGCCGCGGTTCGGTCTTGATAGCCCAACAGGTACTCGTCGAATCCCGGCAGGAGGTGCACGCGAGCCGCCGCCGTTGCCGGCTCCAGGGTCTCAGGGGCCAGGTGGTAGCGGATGCCGTCCAGCTCGAGGGCGGTGAGGAGATCCCCGCATATCTTCAGGCCCCGATCGACATCGGCCATGGTCAGCCCGGACCATCGCCCAAGATCCCTGGCAGTGGCTGGACCGTGGCTTCGGAAGTAGCGGAGCGCGAGTTCCCCGAGCGCCTCTTCACGATCCAACCGCCTTGGTGTGCGGACCCACTCATCGAGCAGGGTGAACGTCTGCTGCTTGCCTTGGGTAGCCCCCAGGACGAGCGTTCCGGTCTCGGCGAGATACCAGAGGAGGTGATAGCCGCGCTGACCCTCGGTGCTCACACCGCCCGATGCGATCGACGCCAGGATGGCCTCCCGGGTCAGGCTACGGCCACCGGACAGCGACACGACGGCGATCTCGCGGGCATGTTCCACATCGGCCTCGGTGATGTTGAGTGCGGCGCGACGAGCGGCGGCCGAGCGGATCGCCCTGGGTGCCGTTAGTTCCAGCATCCAGGCGAGGTCATCCGCCGTCACCAGGTGGAGCGTGCCCCGCATGGGCCACGAGCGCACGATCTCGCGCGAGTCGAAACCCGTGTCCACCTCGGCCTCGGTCGTCTGGGGCGCTCGAAGACCGACCGACCATTTCGCGCCGGGAAGGTCCTGCGCCTGCATGGCCAGCATCCAGTGGACGACGCCGCCTGGGGTCGAGAGTCCATGTGCGCCGATGCGCTGCGCGGCCAGGCGCAGTGCGGTCAGACGACGACGTGCTGGCGTGAACGAGGTCGAAGGCATCGCACCAGTATCGACCCGAGGGCATCGACCCGGCGCGCCGCTGACCGCTCAAGGAGGTCCTGCCCCCGTTCGACCACGCGCGCCTTGTCGGCGTGTCAGCGTCTAGCTGTAGTCCCCGGGGTTAATGGAACGTCCGCTGGAGCGAGGTGTCTAGCGTGGTGACATGCCTGGCACACGCTCCGACCCGCATCGCCGTCCACTTCGCCACACCTACCAGGAAGGCCCCGGGTTCCTCTTCCTCGCTCGAGTGACCGGCAGCGACAGCGCGAGGGCGCGGTGCGCCTCGATGGCTGACCCGGTCGGCGCCGTGCCCACCGCCGGATACGGACCACGAGGATGGATGGGTATCGGCTCCGTGGGCACCTGTTCCTTGTAGAGGGTCGAGACCGGCCCGCATGCCGCTTGCCCCAGGGGCAACGGAGAGGGGGTCCGAATGTATCGATCCATCGCACCGCGGCTGTTCGCCACGATCGCATTGGCGGCCGTGTTGGCCGCCCCGGTCGCAGCCGCTTCGCCAGCCACGTACACGTCCACCCTGCTCATGGAAGCCGCACCGATCCCGGGCACCTACGGCATGGCCTTCGATGCCGACGACGTGCTCTACGTCGGAAGCGCGGGCGGCCGGGTCACGGTCCTGGACAAGGAGACCGGGGACATCATCAAGGTCTACGGCCCACAATGGTGCAACTGGCCTTCGCCAGACGGCTCGCTCTACAACACCGCGATCCTCAACGGCACCGTGCAAGCTCCCTGCACACGGTCATCAACGAGACGCCCATCCTGGGTGTCAACCCCGTCGCCGTCTCCGATGACGGTCGGCTCTTCGTGGGCATCGCATTGATGGGTGACGCGCTCTACGAGTTCGACCCGACCGGTGCCACCGAGCCGCGGCTCATCAATGAGGGCCTGGGGCTCAACGGCTTCGATTGGTGGGATGGCTACCTGTGGGCACCTCGGATGTACACCGGGGAGCTGGTCAGGATCGATGTCGACAGTGGCGAGGTGACCACCATCGCTGATGGGTTCACCTACTCGACGTCTGCCGATGTCGGACCCGACGGCATGGTCTACGTCAACGACGACGGCGCTCAGCAGATCGTCAAGGTCGATCCGCAGACCGGGAGCAAGACCGTCGTCGCGCCCATCGGCGGGGACAACATGGCCATCTCCTCGACCGGGCGGCTGTTCCTCTCGAACGGCGAAAACGCCCGAGTGGTGGAGGTCCTCCCCGACGGAACCATCCGCGAGGTCAGCAAGCCCGGGCTCACCACGGGTGGCGGCGGTATCGCCGTGGCGCCGGGCGCCGACGGTGCGCCGGTCGTCTACGTCCCGGACATCTTCGGCTTCTATGCGATCACGGGGGATACCGGGGTGGAGGTGCCGACCGCGAGTGGCCAGGCGTTCGGGGCCATGACCGCTGGCGCATTCGGGACGAATGTGGTGACCACGTCGTGGTTCGACGGCACGCTCCAGGTGTGGGACCCGGTCGCCGGTGAGGTGATCGCAGACTACTCCGAGGCGCTGACGGCGACACCCATCAACGCGGTCGGCTTCGGTGAGCCGACGGTCCTTGCGACGATGGCCGTCCCGACCGGGCTGGCCACCAACGGCACGGACTTGTGGGTCGCTGACTGGGCCACCAGCACGGTCTCGCAGCTGATCAAGGATGGCGTGACCATCGACCCGGTCGTGGTCGCTTCCGGGTTGGCACAGCCCGAAGGTCTGGCGTTCTCGCCCGAGGGACAACTGTTGGTGTATGAGACGGGCGCCGCCCGTGTCTCGACGGTCGATCTCCGCGAGTGGCACGGTGACACCGATCATCGAAGGGCTGGACGCGGGCTCCCCGCACCGGCGTTCATGCCGCCGAGCTACATCCTCGCCGGTGTCGCGGTCGACGATGCCGGCTCCATCTACGTCTCCTCCCGCGGACTATCGAGTTCGATCCGCAGCCGTAGCAGGCCTGCGCTCACGCACCAGGACCCAACTCACATGAGGCGGCCCTCCGGTCACCATCGGAGGGCCGCCTCGTACGCGCCAAGACATCACTACGTCCTCGCCCACGACCACGGGCCGGGCGCGATGCAGGTGGGTCAAGCTGGCGCTACCCCTCTCGCCCCGACCATAGCTACCTCATCGTCAGGCTTCAGGAGGGTGCCCCACCTGCGCCCCCGCGCCCGTCCGGGGGCGCCAAGACCAACCCGTTCGTCCTATTCGCGATGGTCATCTGCCGCCTGCGAGCGGGTATGCACGACGGCCATGTCAACGAGAAGCGCGCCGTGGATCAGGACACGTGACTGTGCAGGGGTCCCGTGGGCCCGCCCAGAAGAGGACATGGCTGGTTCTGGTAGCGTCGAGGTGTCCAGACAGGCGCCGACGGAGTTTGCGTACTTGCCGCGGACACCCTACAGGGCTTCCCAAGCATGATGTCGCGGCTTCGAGTCCCGTCTCCCGCTCCATTCCCTCGCTTCCACGCTTGTGGCGGTCACTCTCCCTCTCTCCACGGTGGCGATGGCTGACGTCGCGAAGTTGACCAACATCGCCCGTGCGCACATCTCATTGATAGTAGAAGGGCCAAGACTGGCGCAGCCAACGCATGATGTGAGGCGATGGACCACGGACTGGTGGCACTCGCACAGCAGGGTGACCAACGAGCCTTCGAGTCACTGACCCTCGCTCACCACACCCGGTTGTTCCGCGTGGCCTACGGCATCCTCCGTGACCGGAATCTGGCCGAGGATGCGACCCAGCAGGCGTTCCTTGACATCTGGCGCTACATCCGGCGCCTCCGTGACCCGGCCAAGTTCGACGGCTGGTCGTACCGGCTACTCGTCCACGCCTGCTATGCCGAGGTCAGGCGAGCCAAGCCGGGCACAAGAGCTGTCGAAGCCCTCCCAGAGGACATCGCCTCTCCCATCGACGAGTACCGCTCGGTCGTGGAGCGGGACGAGTTGGAGCGAGCGTTCGGGCGGCTGTCACTCGACCATCGAGCGGTCATCGTCCTGCGCCATCTGCTCGGCATGACCCCGGACGAGGTCGCCGATGTCCTGGGTATCTCGCGTGAGGCGGTGTACTCACGTCTCAGGCGGGCCATGCCAGCGCTACGGGCCGCACTCGAGGCGGACACCCGCATCCCTTCCGCAGCACCGACTCGTCAGGAGGTCGCCCCATGAGTCAAGAGTTCGAGGCCCCGTTCCTCGACGGCTGGCTCCACGACACGCAGGTAACGCCCCCGGACCCGCAAGAGGGTGCCCGTCGAGTGGCCGCGCGACTCCCTCATACCAAGCAGGTGGGACGCTGGCTGCCCTTCCCGGTGCTCCATCGAAAGGCCCAGGCACCCACGGCCACCGACACAGCCGAGTACCAGTCCAGCCCTATCCCGGCCACCAACGGCCATGCCCCCACTGTCATCGGGAGGACCCACACCATGTTCAGTCCAGTCAAGGCCATCACCGCTGGTGCGCTCATCTTCGCCCTCGGTGGCGTCTTCCTCATCGCTCAGCCCTTCGACCAGCAGCGAGGCAGCGTGCCAGGGGCGCCGATCGTTGCGCAAACCGACGCGGTCCGGGTGACCGCGACCCAGGAGTGCACCTGGGCCTTTCCAGACGACATCCAAACGGGGACGTGCACCATCACCGCCAGCGACCCACGCTTGACGGGCCCGGCCACCATCACACAACGGGAGATCGTCAAGGCCACGGTAGGCGACAACGACCTCGAAACGTACGACGAGGTACTCGAGGGGCCCGATGGCACCTGGACGGGTCGCCACTTGGTCGTCTTCGATCGCGGCATCGCCCACATGTCGCACGCGCTGGTGGTCGTCACCGGCGATGGAGCCTACGAAGGCTGGACCTACGTCGCCGCCGGGGCGGCGAGCCCTCCCGATGGGAACGGGGACTTCGTCGGTGTGCTCTACCAGGGCCCGCCGCCGGCGGCCTGGGAGATGCCGACAGCAGAGTAGCCGCCTCGCGATCGGGGGGTCGCCCGCAGGGGCACAGGAGACCTCACCCTCGCCCGCCGGGGGTGTGCAGTGGGGAGCCGGCACCATCTCCAACGACAGCGGCGCCTGGGAGGGCACCTACACAGGGATCGTCAGCGACCCACCAGCTCCGTCTCTGCTAGACCTTCGGGAGTCCGTCCAGGCGGATCCTGAAGGTGTCATCGCCGCGATCGTCTTCCCAGCCACCGACGATCGTGCCTCGGACCCATGCCGGACGGCCGGCCTTCTCCAGTCTCTGCATGAGCGGCTGGATGGCCTTGGCATCCCACTTCTCGATGTAGCCGACCGTCTCGCCATCGACGTCGACTCGGACCGCATTCTTGTCGTGCGGGTGATCGGGTTCGCGTGACAGGAGCGCGATCACGGGTTTCATGGCCCCGCTGCCAGAGCGTCCGCCGGCCAGACGTTCGAGCACTTCCTGGTAGTGGGACTCCTCCACCACATCCACCTGCTGGTCGCCGATGAGGAAGCCGGCTTCGAGCAATGCAGCCTCGTCGACCGCATAGCTCTCGGCGCGGATCTGCTCCTGGCTCTCATCGAAGGCCTCGACATCGGCTTCACGCAGGAGATGCCGTTGCCCGTCCTCGCCGCGCCGGACGACGATCGAGCTCCCCACAGGCTTGGCACGTGCCCGTCTCATGGGGAAGCGGCTTCAGTGGCGCCTGGCAATACGGACAGACCGTGGAGGCGTAGGTCGGCTTGTGGTCTGCCGCCGGCTCGTGGTTGGGGAGGTGCGGAAGCTTGGGGGGCACCAGGTGGGTGGGGTTCGGCGTCGCCGGGACTGACTCGGTCTCCTGGTCTGACTCGCCGTCGAGCAACTTGTGCAGCCAACCCATCGGGTGCGCTCCTCTCTCTTTGCTTCATTCGAAGATGGACCCCCGGCGCGAGCCGGCCTGGCTTCGCACCGTCGTCACGGTCGTGGGTAAGTCGCGTAAGTGTGGCACCGGTGCATCGCAGCCGTGCTGGCGTGCGACCACCCCAGCACGCTGGCTCTCCTCGGCGACCGATCCGCGACTACGGCATGGTCCGAAGCAGCGCCGCGATGTACCGGTCCTGTCCGCTCAGGACCCAGACGGTCTCCCCGACGCCGTAGACGTAGTCCGGCTGCGAGTACTGACTGGCGGCATCGCTGACGCGGACGACGGCCTTGCCGCCCAGCTGCGTCTCCTCGAACGCCGGATCGTCGAATTCGGAGAGCAGGAACAACTCGACGACACCCTCGAGCAAGGCCCGCAAGGCCTCCGCCGTCCCGACGTCATCCGCGCTGCTCGGGTCGATGTCCTCCAACAGGGCGGCCACGGGGAACGTCTGCGTGGCGGTGGCTACATCGATGATCCCCGAGGAGCCTGTTCGGGGTCATCCTGGTCGACGCCCACGACCCCGTGTACGGCCTGTGGGCCTGACTTATCAGCTCAGTCAGAGCACTCGAGCAGCTCGGGGGCATAGAAGGATGAGCCGAAGACGCGGCCATCCGGTGTGATCGTCAGCTCGTACGAGTTGGCCCACACCTCGCTGCCGTCGGTCACCGCCCAGTAGTCGGAGGTCCACTCGCACTCGCCGCCGCGAACGGTCAGCAGCTCATGGGGCCGGACACCTTGCCACTCGGGCTGCGCCACCGGCGCATCCGAGAGCGTGCAGTCGAGCCACTCCCGGAAGCTGCCGTCGCCGAAGGCGACCCAGGCGGCCAGCTCGCAATCGGCGCTCATGATCAGGCCGTCGGCCACCTCGACCTCGCCCCCGAAGCCGCTCACCGCAGCAGCTGACTCGACTTCGACCCCCGGCTCCGGTGTGGGCCCGTCGACCGAGGTGGTCCAGGCGAGGGTCTGGGCGATCTCATCCATGGCAGGCGGGTCAGTCTCTGCGCCCATGCACATGAGGTCGAAGATCGCTGCCTCCGACTCGAAGACGTAGTACAGGAGGGCTTGTCCCTGCGCCGGGTCGACGAGCTCGACGCGTGCCGCGTCACCGACCGCCAGCTCGATGCTTGACACATCGGCCGTGGCGTCATCGCCGTGGTCCGCGCGGTAGTTCTCGACTACCGTGTCAGCGAAAGCGAGGAGGTCGCCGCCCGCCCACTCGTATCGGTACAGCTGGCACCAGGGGCCGTCACTACGCTCCGCGTAGAGCACGCTCAGGTAGGTGACCGGCGGCCGGTCCGGATCAGACGAGGCGAACTCGTCCTCGGTCATCTCGATCTCCACCGTCCACTCGGCCGGGAAGGTGACCGCGATGCCAGCCTCGGGGACCTCGACGACCTGCTCGTCAGCGGCGCCGTCCGTCTCGTCAGCGAGCGGATCGAGCGTCTCGAGCGTCTCAGCGATGCTCAGCCAGTAGTCCTCGGCCGGGGTCCCCTGAGCACAGCCGAGCCAGTAGTACGACCCGCCCGTCTCGAACAGGTAGAGCGTGGAGAAGATGTACTCGTTCTCCACGTACTCATCGTGGATGCGGATGGCCTCACCGATGGGCAGTTGGACGGTGTCGACCGAGACCGGGCGGCCCTCTGCCTTCGCATCGGAGGACGGGATGAGGCCGTCAGCCCACTCCTCGAAGGGCATCGGCATGTCGGTGAACATCACCAGGCTGCACCAGCCAGCGGCCTCGGGCATGGGGGCGTAGACGACGCTCCACTCGGTGGCGGGGGGAGCGTCCTCGTACCCGGGTGGCAGGGCGACCTCCTGCGGCTCCATCTTGACCTCGACGTCCCAGTCGGCCGGGAACGAGACCGCGATCCCGGCCTCCGGCACCTCGACACGCTGGAGTTCGCCGACCAGTTCGATCGATACCGGGCCGGCCGATGCGTCAGCGTCCGTAGGCTCGATGGAATCGGCGATCGTCTGCCACGACGGGTTCGCGGCGAACATGCTCGCGCACAGGAGCTCGTAGCGGGTGGTGCCGAGATCCCAGACGAACTCCTGCACGGCACCGATGCCGGAGCTGGCCGTCAGCTTGGTCATGTGGCCGAGCTCGTCACCGATGACCCAGATGGAGTCCGAGGCGTCCATGTCCTCCTGGCTGCCGGTCTCCAGCCTGACCCGGTCCCACTTCGCGTGTTCCTCGGGCGAGAGAGGGTTCCCTTCGTAGCTGGTCAGGCTGCACCAGTCGCCTGTGCCGCCCTCCGCGTAGACGATCTCGAGTGACTCGATCGGCCCTGCATCCGTGTACTCGGGAGGCAGCTGGAACTCGCCCTCTTGCATGCGGATGTCGACGTCCCAGTCCATCGGTAACAGCATGGCCACGCCGGCTTCAGGGATCTCGACACGCTCGAGCTCATATCTGGGAGGGGAGAGGATGACCCGCGGCTCCGCGTCGTCCTGGGCCGATGCCACCCCGGTCGTCGTCATGGCCAGCACGCCCGTCACCAGGCCGATCAGCAACACGTGGCGCATCTCTTCCCCCCTGCTCCGCATATCGTCGCCTTCGGAGCTCATCGTCCGCCTCTGACCAGCAGGCGTCAACCGAAGAGACCGCGCTGCCCCGCTCCACCTTGGTGAGCCGAAGGCCTCTCGACTTCGGGGAACTTCTTGTCACACTTGCCCCACACCACGTATCTGGTGGGTATGGGGGCAATGGCACAGGTCGCTGACCAGGACTTCGTCGGGATCGTCGAGTCCGCTGCCGCAGGGGACGAGATCGCCTTCGGCCGCATCGTCGCCGCGTACCACGACGACATGTGCCGGGTCTGCGCCTACATCTCTGGCGATGACGCGCTCGCCGAGGATGCGGTGCAGACCGCCTGGTCGATCGCCTGGCGCAAGCTCGACTCGCTGCGCGAGCCCGCGCGACTTCGTCCCTGGTTGATGCGAGTGGCGGTGAACGAGACCAAGAAGCTGCTCGGGCAGCGCGGACGCCGTGCACGGGTCGAGGTCGCGGTCGATGTCTCGCGTGTGTGCGGTGGTGTCGACCCGGCGACCGGCATCGACTCGCTCGACATGCTCACTGCGCTCCTTGAGCTCGATCCCGAGGAGCGGACACTCCTGGCGCTGCGCTACGGCCTTGGTTACGACGCCACCGAGCTGGCGGCTGCCCTGGGGATGAGCCCGGCGGGCACCCGGCAACGACTCAAGCGCCTCCTCGATCGGCTCAGGCAGGAGCTCGGATGATGGACGACATGAATGCCTTCGAACGTCAGCTCGCCGGCGTGGTCCGACAGACGATGCGCCCACCGCGCCCGGTCGATGTCGCGGCCATCGTCGGGTCGACCACGGCCCGGGCTGGTCGCTGGTCGATCACCACTCGACGACTCCGGGGCGGAGTCGGTTCGAACTGGATGGAAGGGGACTTCTCCATGTTCTCCGCACTCAAGTCTTTCGTCGTCGTCGCCGCCATCATGGCGCTGTTCGGTGGCTTCCTGCTCGCGAGCCTTGCCACGCCACCGGTCGAGGAAGCGCTCCCGGCGGCAGCGCCGAGCGGGCCGGGCACGTTCAGCCCGGCAGGACTCGCTCGAGATGACCCGGGCAGCCCATACCGCCACGCTTCTGCCCGACGGCCGTGTGCTCGTCATCGGCGGCTTCCGGCCCTCCGATGACGGGAACATCGAGATCGCCTCGAGCCCGACCGCCGAGATCTGGGACCCGGCGACCTCCTCCTTCGGCCCTGCCGGTCGACTCATCACACCTCGTGACTGGCACACGGCCACGCTCCTGCCCGACGGCCGTGTCCTCGTCATCGGCGGCTGGGGGGACAAGGTCACCCTGGTGGAGGCCTGGGACCCGGAGACCGCGTCCTTCAGTCCGGCAGGCTCGCTCGCCGGGCCACGCCTCATCCCCTACCGCCACGCTCCTGCCCGACGGGCGCATCCTCGTCGTTGGTGGCATCGGTGAAGGCGTGCCGAGGGACTCGGCGGAACTCTGGGACCCGACCAGCGCCTCCTCCGAGTCCGGAGGCTTCATGGGCGATGGACGCTGGGCGCATTCCGCCACGCTCCTGCCCGATGGCCGCGTCCTCGTGGTCGGTGGCATGGGCGTCCAGCGACGACGGGCTGGCGTCAGCGGAGGTCTGGGACCCGGCGGCGGGGTCGTTCGAGCCCACCGGCTCGCTCGCCGAGGGACGCTCCTTCCATACTGCGACACTCCTGCCTGACGGCCGCGTCCTCGTGGTCGGTGGGGCCTCCAGTAGCTCAAGCTTGCGCACCTCCGCCGAGGTCTGGGACCCGGCGACAGGGTCCTTCAGCCCGGCGGGCTCGCTCGCCATCGGACTTTCGCGACACACCGCCACGCTGCTGCCCGATGGACGTGTGCTCGTGGTCGGTGGTGGCTGGGAGAACGCCCAAGGCTCAGCGGAGCTCTGGGACCCGGCCACCGAGTCCTTCAGCCCGGCCGCCTCGATGGCCGAGGGACGCTGGGGCCACACGGCCACGCTGCTGCCCGATGGCCGCGTCCTCGTGGTCGGTGGCAGCAGTTCACCCTCAGCGGAGGTCTGGGCACCCGGCGCCGGCGAGCCCGCAGCGGACGAAGTCGTCGGCACGTCGGCGCTGCAGGTCGAGGAGGGACCGCTCGTCTATGTGCCGATGGGCAACTCGCTCACCTTCTTCCCGATGTCTGGCTCTGACAACTTCAATGCTCGCTACGCCGCGATGCTGGAGGCAGACTTCGGTGTCGATGTCGAGGTTCGTCCCCACACCGTCGGCGGCCAGCGGACCGATGACTTCCTCGAGCAGCTGCGCACCGATGACCGCCTGCGAGAGGATCTGGGGGAGGCTGATGTGGTCACGCTGCTGATACCGAACGACGAATGGGCCGAACCATTCTCAGACGGCGGCAGGAGCTGGCGGCCGCGACCCGTCCGACTGCGGGGGTGACGACCATCAGCAGTGCCTGCGTGACGTGATCGACTCCTACAAGCAGCAGGTCGATCGGATCTTCGACGAACTGACGGCCATCGTGGACCCGGCGGAGACCCTGATCCGCGTCCAGGACTACTATGAGTTCGGGACGAATGAGCTGACGCCGGAGGCCTTCGACGTCAGCTATCCGTATTGGCGTGAAGGTCAGGAGTATGTCGAGCAGGTCGCGGGCCAGCACGGGATACCGGTGGCCCAGGTCTTCGATGACTTCATGGGCACGGACGGTCTCTACATCGACCTCGTGGCCGACGGCTTGGTCGGGCCTGACGGCGTGCACCCGACAGCGGAGGGTGCCGGACGCATGGCCACGTTGGTGCACGATCTCGGATACGACCTGGCGGACTGACCGACCATCCGAGCGACGACTGCGATCCGACTTCGATGCCGGATCGGGTGCCTGGTCGCAGGCGGACTTCTGGCGATGGCGCTGCCGGGGGTGGCTGCCGCGCAGACGACACAGGCCGAGGCTGCGACCACGTTGACGGTCCAGGCACCTGGCCTCGTCCTCATCCATCGACGACCAACATCCCGTCGAGCGACCGGGTTTCCCCATCACTCCGGCGTAAATGGGCGAAACTCACGGGACCGCTCGCGATCCCGGCGTGTCCCTCCGGCAGCCCTGCCGTCGCGAGGCGATCGAGCACCTCGAGGGTGGCCTCCGCCATGTCGCCAGTCATCTCCGACAGTGCGTTCCGGCCCACACCTTGAGCGTGAAGGAAACGTCCCAGCACAGGAGGCCTCCCGGCGGATGGCGGGTGGTGCCCGCCTGCACCACTTCGTGCCGAATGGCCCGATCTTGACCGTGCCATCAGGCCCGGTCCCAGGTGTGAGGGTTGGCTTGACACTGGAGCCGTCCGCTGCGAGGGCAGCGGAGTGAACTTGTTGCCGTGCCCGGACAGGTCCGTAATCACACCGCCTGCTCACGGGGGAGGGATCGTGGCTATCAGTCTCACAGTCAGCCGCCAGCGCATTCCCATGGTCGATGGTTCGACCCTGGAGGATCGCACCAGGCCTGCGGTCGACGGGCCCGGCTCCATCGCGACCCGCCTGCGGTTCTATCAGTGGCCATCCTGGTCGGCAGGGCTCGAGCGCTCGCCCTCCCAGCAGACCATGCCGACGCAGGCGCGCCTGGGCCGCCGCTAGGCGCCTGGGCTTCCCCCGGGGGCCTGGGCCCGACTGCGTGGTCCGGCGCCTTGGCTAGCCTTGTCGACGTCGCGCCAGTTCCGTCCGCAGGGCTCGCTCGATCGCCGCGAACTTCTTCTTTCCGGCCTTGTTCTTGAGCAGGCACGGGTCACCCGTCTGGGATCGCTTCCACTCGTAGCAGGCGCCGTTGCTGAGGTCGTACAGCTCCGTCTCGCCGGTCTCGTACTCGGTGTACATCCAGCGACAGCCGCCCTTCTTCGCCTGCGCGCAGACCTTGTTGGCGAGCGGCGACGAGCCGGTGCTGGTCACGCTCCAGTACCTGGGCACGCGATGCCCGTCTTCCTGGTAGCTGGTCAGGACCGTGCGACGTCCCAGCCGTTCGCGCTCGCCGGTGAGCAGCCTCAGCAAGGACACCCCGTCGGGGCCTGCCTGGCCGGTGGGGTAGGGTCCCAGCTCACAACCGGCGATATCGCAGAGCGTGGGCGCGAGATCGATGTTCTGCACGCGCTCGCCGACGGTCTTGGGCACCGTCCCGAGCACACGCGGCCAGCGCACGAACAGCGGGATCTGCGTGCCGTACGGGGCCTTCTTGTCGTTGAGGATCCGTTGTGAGCCGTAGGACATACCGTTGTCAGAGGTGAGGATCAACATGGTGTTGTCGAGACGGCCGAGCTTGTCGAGCTTGCGCACCACCTCGCCCACGAGGTCGTCGACCGAGAGCATGCCGCGGCAGATGCGTCGCAGGTCGTAGCCCCTGGGCGACTTGATCTTGCGTTCCTGCACGTAGGCAGGCTTGTCGCGGACATTCTTCTCCATGTAGCCCTGGGGCTTCCAGGGCGGGAGGTTGCAGCCCTTGGCGTTGCGATCGCGTGGGGCGACGGTCCAGGGCTTGTGCATCGCGAAGGGCGTGATCCAGGCGAAGAGCGGCTTATCCTTGGGCGCGTGCTCGAGGGTCTTGCGGGTGATGCGCCGGATCACGTCGGTGGAGTAGTCGCGTGGTCTGGAACCGTAGTGGTGCGCGACCCCGTTGCTGTAGAGGTTGTAGTCGTAGTAGCCACCGCCGTAGCCATGGAACTCGTCCCATCCCGGCGGCAGCTTGTCCGCCACGCGATCGAAGAGGTTGACGTACTTGCCGACCTCGATGGTGTGATAGCCCACGGCCTGCAGCTCGGTGGCGATGGTGGTCCCGGGGTTGAACAACGTGCCGTCGGTCGCGTAGGCCCCGTGGTGCTGGGTGTGCAGTCCCGTCAGCAGGCCCGCCCGACCCGGTGTGCAGGTGGACGTCTCGACGTGGGCATCGGTGAACTGGGTGCCTTGCTGCACGAACGTACGGCGGATATTGGGCAGCTTGCTCCAGAGCCGATCGTCGAGCGGTGGGATGTCGTCGAGCACGAAGGCGACGATGTCAGGGGTCGGGGAGCGCGGATCCTCGCCGGGCGGTGCGGGTGGATCGCCGGGCAGTGCCGGGAAGCTGGCCGCTGAGGCGATGGCGGTGATGGCGATGCTGCCCAGCGTCGCCAAGGCGGTGGCCGTGAGCAGCGTGTTGCGCCGTTTCGAGCCCTGGACGGATGCCACGTCGCGCAGCGTAGCGGAGCTCAGGCCGGCCCGCGTCGCAGGCCGCCGCTATCCTGTGGACTCCGGCGCCTGATCGCCTGAGCGCCTGAGCGCCAGCACGGCCGGCAGGCCCACACGTCCAGCAGCTGCACCAGCCCCGGGAGCGCCCAGCCATGCGACCGACCCTCCGCATCCTCGAAGATGCGCAATACGACCTCGTCCTCGACGAAGCCCTGCGGATCCTCGCCGAGGTCGGGGTCAAGATCGCCGGGAGGGGCATGCGCCAGCTCCTGCTCGATGCAGGGTTCAGTGCCGATGCCGAGAGCGGGCGCATCCTCTTCCCGCCTGACAAGGTCCGTGCCGCCATCGCCAGCGTCCCCTCGAGCTTCATGCTGTACGACCGCGATGGCAACGACTACGCCGAGTTCGGGGTGGGCCAGACGCACTTCTCACCCGGCTCCAGCGGTCTCAACATCCTCGACCATCGCAGTGGCCGGCATCGCGAGGCCACCTCTGCCGACTTCATCGAGTACGTCAAGGTCGGTGACCAGCTCGAGCACATCCGACTGCTCGCGACGGCCTTCTCCAGCAAGGAGATCGAGCCGCTGGTATCGGACGCCTGGCGCCTCTACCTGTTGCTGCGGCACACCACCAAGGCCTACGTCTCGGGCGTCTTCAGCGAGCATGCCGTCCCGCGCCTGGTGCAGCTGATGCAGCTCTACCGCCGCGACGCTGCGGACCTGGCCGCGCGGCCCATGGCCATCTGCACCGTCACCGCCGCCGGCCAGTTCAGCTACAACGAGGATTCGTGCCAGAACCTCATCGATTTCGTGGAGGCCGGCATCCCCGTGGAGATCGTGCCCATCACGCTGATGGCACTCAACGCGCCGGTGACGATCCTGGGCGCCGCGGCGTTCCACACGGCCGAGGTGCTCGCCGGCGTCACCATGACGCAGCTCATCAAGCCCGGCGCGCCCACGCTGTTCGGCGGTTCCGCAGCCGCCTTCCACATGCAGAACACGACCTCCCCCATGACTGCCATCGAGGCGCTTCGCCTCACCGCCACCAGCTCCCTGATGGGCAAGCACCTGGACATGCCGACGCAGGCCTACACCGCCTTCAGCGAGGCCAAGGTGCTCGACGCGCAGGCCGGTTCGGAGACCGCCATGGGCGCGCTGCTGGCGGTGCAGTCGGGCATGGATTCGGTCTCCGGCGCCGGCATGCTCGACTACCTGCTCACCTTCAGCCTGCCCAAGCTCGTCATCGATGATGAGATCGCGGCCCAGGCGCTGCACTTCGGCCGCGATGTGCAGCCGGCCGGCGACATCCCCACCACCGAGCTCATCCGCGAGATGTTCGAGGAAGGCCACGTGATGATCTCGAAGCACACCATGGAGCACTGGCCGACGGCGCTGCACCTGCCGGGCCCGGTGTGGGACCGCGACGCGCGTGACGCGTGGGTGGCCAAGGGTGAGTCGGATATCAGCGCCCGGGCCACGGCCGAGGTCGAACGCCTCCTGGCTGCCTACCAACCCCCCGAGGTCGATGCGGCCATCGATACCGAGGCGCGAGCCATCATCCGCTCGGGCCTGTCGGTGGAGGCCGAGCTGCCGGCGTAGGAGTACATTTCCGCGCGAGAGGAGGGCAGCAGCATGGAGATCCTGGTGGCGCTCTTCGGCGGCATCATCGGTGCGGCCATGGCCGGCGTCTGGGCTCGCGACATCCTGAGCGGCCACGGGTTCGACGCCCCGCAAGGGCTGCTGAAGGCGCGCGAGGCCGATTCGGACGACCTGATGATCTGGCATTGGGCGGCCGAGTTCGGCACCGCCTTCGTGCTCATCGCGGGTGCCTTCCTGTTGCTGACGGGTGCGGCGGTCGCGGAGATGGTGATGCTGGTGGGCCTGGGCGGGTTGCTCTACACCTCGGCCAACAGCCTGGGCTGGTCGCTGGCGGCACCGGAGCGCCGGCCCTACGTGTATCCGATGGCGGCTGGTCTCATCGGTGGCCTCATCTGCGCCGTGGTGTTGATCCTCTTCTAGCCTCTTCCCGGCGAACCTCAGGCGGACGCGGCCGGCTCGGCGGTCTCTTCGCTGCCGCGTGTCCAGCCCTTCAGGGGCATGCGGACCGCCATGGCCGAGCCGCCGATGGTGAGCGTGATGGCGGCCAGCAAGCCGGCATAGAGCTCGGCAGAGACGTCACCCGCGGCGTAGACGACAGACACCAACACGAACGAGAACTCTCCCAGCTGACTCAAGCCCGTGGCGATCTGTGAAGGCCGCTCCAGCCCGCCGAGACTGGCGAACAGGTAGATCACGCCGCTCTTGGCCACCAGCATCAGCGCCACGAAGACCCCCAGCCAGCGCAGCCCGCCGAGCAACGCATGGGGGTCCAGCAACGAGCCCACCGAGACGAAGAAGAGCACCGCGAAGACGTCGCGGAAGGGCAGCAGGCGCCGTCGTGCCTCACCGGCCATGGGGCTGTCCGCGATGACCAGGCCGGCGACGAAGGCTGCCAGCGCGAGCGGGATGCCGAAGATGACCGCGCCGATGCCCGCGCCGATCAGGCCGCTGGCGATCGACACGAGCAGGAAGAGGTCGGGGAACTCGCGCAGTCGGCCCAACACCGCCGGGAAGAAGCGGGCCGCGACGAGCGCGATGAGCGAGAAGAAGCCCAGGCCGATGAGCGCCTCGAGGGGTTCGCGCTCATCGGCGTTCCACACGGCCAGCAGGAAGGCGCCGAGGATGACGCCCGTGAGGTCCTGCAGCAGGCTCCAGCCCAGCAATGACATCTCCGTGGCCTTGTTGGTGCGCCGCCGGATGGAGCGGGTGATGTTGACGACGACGACCGATGAGGACATGGCCACACACAGGCCCAGCACCAACGAGACCTCCAGCGGCTGGCCCAGGAACGTCAGCACTGCGCCCGCCACGAGGGTGGTGGTCAGGATCTGCAGGGGGAGGCCGCCAGCAGCGAGCGATGCTCTCGCCGGAGGCGGCCCACGTCGAGCTCGATGCCGACCTCGAAGAGCAGCAGCACCACGCCTACGTCGGCCAGGAGGCGCACCTGCTCGTGATCCGGTTTGCTGTCATCGGGAAGCAGCTGGAAGGCGACGAGGCCGACCATCAGGTAGCCGATCACCGCCGGCAGGCCGAGACGCCGCGAGACGAAACCGAACACGGCGGCAGCGAGGAATACCGCTCCAAGCTCCAGGATCGGCACGGCTGTCGCTTCCATCCACGCAGCCTACCCGTTCGGTCCGCGCCGGTGACACCTAGAATGCCGGACCATGAACGATCTTCCCCCCGACGACTTCCGACCGCTGGCGCCCGCTCGACCCTCCGCCGATCCCGATGTCGCCCGCACTGACCGACTCGACGATGCGCTGGCCTCGCTGCTGCCGGCCCTGGAGCAGTTCAACCGCTTCGAGGGCCCCGATCGGGCACCGCTGCGCTCGGAGTGGTTGCCCCTGCTGGATGAGCCCCTGCCGCAGGCCGGCGCCGGTGCGGAGGCCGTCATCGCGCTGCTGCGAGACGTGGTCATCCCGCGCGGCCTGCGCGTGGGGCACCCGGGTTTCACCTCCTGGGTGACGACGGCACCCTCCACCACGGCCACAGCCGGGCACCTGGCGCAGACCGTGGCCAGCTCGCAGCGCTGGTGGCTACAGCCGGGCAACCACCTCGACGTGATGGCGGTGCGCTGGCTCATCGAGCTGCTGGGGTTCCCCGGGTCGTATGTGGGCACGTTCACCTCCGGCGGTTCCACCGCCAACCTCGTGGGCATGGGTGCCGCACGCCAGCACGCGGCGGAGAGGCGCGGCATCGACCCGGCGCTCGACGGCGTGGGGGCGATCCCGCAACCGCGGGTGTATGCCAGCCCGGAGACGCACCACGTGGTCATGCGCGCCATGGGCGTGCTGGGCCTGGGGCGCGCCAACATCCGCCTCGTGGGGCTTGACGCCCATCGCCGCGCGGACCTGCGGCAGCTGGACGCCCTGATCCGCGAGGATGTCGCCGCGGGCCGGACACCGGTCGCGGTGGTGGGCAATGCCGGTGACGTCAACACCGGCATCGTCGATCCGCTGCCGCAGATGGCGGCTATCGCCCGCGAGCACGGCATCTGGTTCCACGTCGACGGCGCGTACGGTGGCTGGGGCGTGCTCGACGAACGCGTCGAGGCGGCCTACGGCGATCGGGGCCTGTACGACTCGTTCGCGGTGGACCCGCACAAGTGGCTGGCGGCGCCGGTGGGCACCGGCCTCGCCGTCTGTCGCGACGGCGAGTTACTCGCTCGCGCCTTCACCATCGAGCCGGGCCACTACGACCGCGAGCGCGATCTGGCCGATCCCGGTACCGGCGATGCCGCCTCACCATGGTCGGCACTGGGCGGCGGAACGCCCGATTGGGGCGTGGACTTCTCCACTCCGGCCCGCGGCATCGCGGTGTGGGCGGTGCTCAAGGAGATCGGTGCCGAGGGCATGCGCGAGCGGGTACGACGACACAACGACTTCGCCCGCATGGTGGCGGCCCGCGCCCGCACCGAGTCCGAGCTGGAGCTGCTGTCCGAGCCGCAACTGTCGATCTGCTGCTTCCGCTACCGGCCGGCCGGCTGGGACGACGCCCAACGGATCGACTCGCTCAACGAAGCCATCATCGATGAGTTGCGACGGGAGGGCCGCTCGCTGCCGTCAAGCACACGCGTCAACGGCGCCTTCGCCATCCGCGCCTGCTTCATCAACCCGCGCAACGATCGCGAGCACGTGGAGTTGCTGGTGGATGACGTCCTGGCGATCGGCCGGCGGCTGAGCGCAGGCTAGGGACGGCGCGCGGACGTAAGCGGTGCTGCGTGCAGTCGGTCGAGCAGGAGCAGTACCGGCCGGGCGGCGTGGAGGTCGTGGGCGATGATGTCGGGCAGCTGGGGCGAGAAGACGTCGCGGTCGGACAGGCGCCGACTGAAGACCACGTCGGTCAGACGCAGCAACTCGCCGTAGGGGTGATCCGCGGGGAAGCCCCGGGGGTTGCGCTTCAACGCCTCGCCCGTGACCGAGCCGAAGACCGATTCGAAGCGCGGGTTCTCGATGGCCCGAAAGACGGCGCTGGGATCACGATCCACCAGCTGACGGAACGCTGCCAGCCGCTCACGCTCGGGGTGCCACATCCCGCCACCGACGAAGATGTTGCCCGGTTCCAGGTGGAAGTAGCCACCGACATCGCCACGGGAGCGCGCCTCATCGTCTCGCGAGTCCCGCCACGGGAACTCCGCACCCTGGGCCGTCTTGTAGGGCGACTTGTCGCGGCTGAACCGAACGTCCCGGTAGATGCGGAACGGGGAGCGCCGCGGATCGGACTCGAGCGGCAGGTGCAGCTGCGCGAAGCGATCGGCCAGGGCCACGCACAGTGACTCCAGCGGCTCCTTGATGAGCCGCTCGTAGTCGGCCTTGCGGGGCTTGAACCAGGCGCGGTCGTTGTTGGCGGCGAGATCGGCCAGGAACTGCAGCGCGTCTGCTGAGAAGCCGCTGAACGGCGCGGGTTCGATGGGCGTCTCAGCCATGGTCCACTCCTCTCCAGCTGGCGGGCTCGTGCAGGGCCAGGTTCGTCGCCGCCTATCATGGCGCCGGATGGCAACGCCTGCGACACGAGCCAGCCGCCGGTTCCCGAAATTGGTATCGGTGCACGGCCACCAATCGGCCCATACCCAATGTCGACTCGCCGGCTCAGCCTTGTACTTCATGGACAGCCTGCCCGGTGCCGTCTCGCGCTGCCTGCGCGCCGCTGACGACGTGTCCCTGTGACGGACGACCAGCGCGGCGACCTGGAGTGGCCCAGCGAGGACCTCGCGCAGGCCCGGCCCACACCGAAGCCGAGCCACGATGTCGGTTGGCCCAGCGAGGACTACGCTGCCCAGGCTGGACCGCTGCCGGAGCCGACGATCCCGGCATCGCCAGGGACATCGCCAGAGACGGCACCCGAGCCACCACTCCCGCCCGTGCCGCCGGCCGCGGCCCCGCCCGCAGTGCCGCCGACGCCCCCGTTGGAGATCCCTCCCACGCCACCGGGGCCCGCACCCGCAGCCAACGCCTATCCACCGCCGCCTGGGTACCAGCCAGCGCCTGGGTACGGGCCGCCGCCTGGCTATCAGCCACCGCCAGCGGCTCCGTTCGCTTCCCTCCCGCTGCCACCCAACGCGTCACGGCCGGGCCCCTACGCTCTGCCGGGGCAGCCCGACTCGCTGCCACCCGGGGCCTCAGCAGCCGAGCCCAAGCGGAGCTACTTCCGGCCTGACATCGAGGGTCTCCGCGCCATCGCGGTGATGGCCGTGCTGCTGTTCCATATCGGCCTGCCGCATGCCACCGGCGGCTTCGTGGGTGTGGACGTCTTCTATGTCATCTCCGGCTTCCTCATCACGGGCTTGCTGCTTCGCGAAGGGGAGGCGACCGGCAAGGTCGACCTGCTGCGTTTCTACGCCCGCCGCATGCGCCGCCTGCTACCGGCAGCCCTGCTCGTGATCCTGGCCACGCTGGCCGCGTCGGTGCTGATCGTCAGCCCGCTGCGCCTGACCGAGATCGCCGGCGACGCCGCGGCCTCTGCGCTGTACGTGGCCAACTTCCGTTTCGCGTTCGAGGCCGCTGACTACCTGGCCCTGGAGCTGCCCTCGCCACTGCTGCACTACTGGTCGCTGGGCGTGGAGGAGCAGTTCTATCTCCTGTGGCCGCTCATCCTGCTGCTGGCGACGCGCCTGCTGCCGTCTCGCCTGGTGGGCCTGTTCTTCGTCATCCTCGCGGTGGCCTCCTTCGGCCTCTCGCTCTACTGGACCGATGCCTCTCCGTCGTGGGCCTTCTTCTCACCCATGACGCGCGCATGGGAACTGGCCGCCGGCGCCCTCATCGCCATCGGCCTCTTGCGCCTCCCTGCCCGGCTGTCACGCATCACCTCTCCGATGGCGGTGCTCGGCGGACTGGCGTTGATCGTCGCGGCCGTCATCCTGCTGGACGCCGACACGCAGTTCCCGGGCCTGGCGGCACTGCTGCCGGTGACCGGCGCCACGCTGGTCATCGTGGGTGGCCTGCACGGGCCCACGGCCCCCGGGCGGGTGCTGCTGTCCAACCCGCTGTCGCGCTACCTGGGGCGCATCTCGTATTCGCTCTACCTGTGGCACTGGCCACTGCTCGTCCTCGATCCCCATCGCCATGGAGAACGACGACCTCAGCTTCCGCATCGTCCTTGCCGGAGTCGCCATCGTGCTGGCCGCCATCAGCACCGAGCTCGTGGAGCAACCCTTCCGTCGCGCGGGCGGCCTCGCACGGCGCTCACGCGGCACGGTCCAGCTGGGGCTCGCCGCATCGGCCGCGGTGGGTGTCGGCGCACTCATCATGAGTGGCGCCATCAGCCTGCCGGCCAACCTGTTCCCAGCGGACCCGGTGGTGGTGGAGCTGGCCGGGGTACGCGATGACCTGCCCAGCAGCTACAGCAACGGATGCCATCTCTCCTACGACGTCAGCAAGCCACGCACCGACTGCATCTACGGCGATCCGGAGGGGGAGAAGACGGCGTTCCTGATCGGCGATTCACACGCCGCCCAGTGGCTGCCCGCCCTCGACGCGTACGCGGCCAAGAAGGGCTGGCGCCTGGAGACACACACGAAGTCATCCTGCAGCGTGGTCGACGTGCCGCTGTTCGAGCGCCGGCTGCGGCGCACCTATGACGAGTGCTTCCAATGGCGTGATGCGGTGCTCAAGCGCATCAAGAAGGCGCAGCCGGAGGTGGTCTTCGTGGCCAGCTCGCGCGACTACGACCTCTGGAGCAACGGCAGCATCATCCGTACCAACGAGGCCTACACCTACTGGCAGGAGAAGCTGACCGAGCTGCTCAAGACGCTCAAGGCCAGTGCGGGCCGGGTGGTGTTGCTGGCAGAGATGCCGTTCCTCACCTTCGACCCCGTGGATTGCCTCGCGGACAGCCGGCGCACTTCCTGCGACCCTCCGACGAGCCTGGTCATCGACACCGACTACGCTGCCCTCGAAGCGGCCGCGGCCAAGGCGGCCGGCGCGTCAGTGCTGTCGCTCAACGATGTGCTCTGCCCGGGCCGCACCTGCCCGGTCATGGTCGATGACATCGTCGTCTTCCGCGACACGCACCACTTGACGGCTTCCTACATGGAGCACCTCGCTGAGCCGGTAGCCAACCTGCTGGAGGGGCGTCCGCCGTTCCCCTCACCGAGCCCGTCGGTCGTTCCGGTCGCTCGATCCCTCCTAGGCGCGCCTGCTCCGCAGGCCCGGAGTGCACGGCCCCGCTGGAAGGTGCCTTGCTTGCCCTACCCCGTCCGGACCCCACCATCGGCACGGAATCAGGCGCGCACCGCACTCGAATCCACAACTTCTGTGGGATCTCGTCCGGGCCGATATGGGGGGTCTGGTGCAGTCCGGTCGAGTCCGGTCTCCCACTGGTCGCTCCCCCGGTGGTACCCGTGTGTGAGTGTCGGCGGCGGCCCATGTGCAGACAGTCGGGCCATGCCCACATTCCGATCCATCCCCATCCGCCGAGCGGCCACGGCAGCGCTCGCGGGGGCGATGATCCTTACCATCCTTCCTGCCGCAACCACGCTGGCCGCGCCCGATGCGCCGCCCGCGGTCCGGGCCATCGAGTGGAAGTTCCTGGTACAGATGAACCAGGCTCGTGAGCGGCACGGCCTCGGTCCGCTGCGGATGGACAGCGGCGTCCGCGAGGTCGCTCGCGATCGGTCGCGTTCGATGCGGGACGGCAACTACTTCGACCACGTCTCCCCGGCCGGTGTCACCGCTGGTGACATGCTTCGCAACCGGCACATCCAGCACAACAGCTGGTCGGAGGTCATCGCCGCCACCAGGCTGCTGCCGCTCGACGAGAGCCCGGCCCAGATCATGGACGCCTGGATGCGCTCCGAGGGCCACCGCAATACGATCCTGAGCTCGGACTTCAACTACGCCGGCGTGGGCCTGGCGAGGTCCGGCAACGGCGCCATCTACTACACCATCGTCTTCGCCAACCAGCGCGACCACACGCCGCCCAAGGCCGGGTTGGTGAGCTCGCAGACCGGGATCTCGGTCTCGAGCACGAGCGAGTCCAAGCCCGTGACCGTGCGTTGGTGGGGCAAGGACCGCAAGCTGGCCAAGCGCACTGCGGGCCTGCGCGGCTTCACCGTCCAGTATCGACGGGCCGACGGCAAGTGGCGCGTGCTGTACCGCATGACCAAGACCCGCCAGTTCAGCGGTGACTTGAAGAAGGGCACACACCAGTTCCGAGTCCGGGCGACCGACAACCGGGGCAACCAGGGCGCCTGGATGCGGCCCCTCACCGTCACCGTGAACTAGGAACAGCGCGACTGCCGATCCGAACGCCGGGCCAGGCTCCCTGGTCCGGCTTCGTGATTCCCCGCTGCGGCCTCAAGCACCCCGTTCACGCGGTGGTCGAGCGACGCACGGAACACGGCCATGACCGCCGCACCGCGGAGCACGAAGATGATGTCCTCGATGCCGCTGCCCGGATGGCTCTCGAGCCACGCGCGGACTGCGGACAGTGCCACGTCTGCCGCTTCGTCGAGGGGATAGCCGTAGACGCCGCAGCTGATGGCCGGGAAGGCGACGCTGCGAGCGCCGGCCTCCAGGGCGCGGTCGAGCGAGGCCGAGTAGGCCGATGCCAGTGAGCTCTGACTCGCCGTGGCCGCCACCACGCCAGATGGGTCCAACGGCATGGACGATGTGCCGCGCGGGCAGGTCGCCGGCGCCGGTGATCACGGCGGAACCTGTGGGACAGCCGTCGTAGCGCTCCCGCAGCTCGGCCATGACCGATGGTCCGGCTGCAGCGTGGATAGCCCCATCGACTCCGCTGCCGCCGGCCAGAGCACTATTGGCAGCGTTCACCACGACGTCCACACTGACCTGCGTGATGTCGCCTGCCAGCAGTCTCACGCGTGTGCCGTGCCAGCGCGC
>CAVRTH010000015.1:0-163192 GCA_963724095.1 uncultured Chloroflexia bacterium | reverse complement strand
CCTGTTCCAGCTCGAGAGCCTCCTCATCGGCTTCCTCGGTCAGCTTCAGCCAGACGAAGAGGCCGGCCAGGACGACCAGCGGGACGATGACGGCAGCGGCGATGAGCACCCCCAGCGCCGCGCCGATGAACTTGATGATGCTGCCCATGAGATGACCTCCTCGAGCGGCACGCCCCTCCTCGTGCTGGTCGTGCCAATCAACGCTGTTCTTGTCTCCGCTGACGATGGCACGCGCGGGCGCATCGCGCAAGTGCCCCCCGGCCGCGCCCGTCGAAGGCGACAGCTCGCGCTGCGCCCCTTGGCGCCGGGACTACGGTTGCGGTCGCCCCGAAAGCGCTGGCGGAGGCGGCTGGGGCGATTGCTCGCCGCGCAGGCCTGGCCCCTGGCGCACCATCGAATGCAGGTCGTCAGCGGTGAACTCGGCCAGCTGATGCTTGCTGCCCTGGCGCGTGTTCATCAGCAAGCGGAGTACGTAGGCGCCGCCCTGTTCGAAGAAGAAGACGTCCTTCGGCTTCTGGTCGTCGATGTAGCGACCGATCACCCGCAGGGTGCTCTCGTACGGTCCGGCCATGGGCGAGCCGTCGTTGTGAGGGCCATTCCGGCGACGCGCCTGCGAGTCCTCGAGGAAACGCGCGATGTCCTCGTCAAGGAAGGTATACGTCTCCTTGGTGATGGTCATCGACGGGTCGGCCCATTGGGATAATTCCTGTGTCTGACC
Source organism: uncultured Chloroflexia bacterium (assembly GCA_963724095.1). Classification (GTDB taxonomy): domain Bacteria; phylum Chloroflexota; class Limnocylindria; order Limnocylindrales; family CSP1-4; genus JAFMJV01. The sequence goes on along the minus strand of CAVRTH010000015.1, from coordinate 162,474 downwards.
GACGATGCCCTGGACGATGAAGCCGTCAGGTGCTTCCGCCAGCAGGATCTCGTACAGACCACGCTGGTCGACGAAGGCACCGATGGAACGCAACACCTCTTCGTAGTCCTGCCGTGGACTACCTTCGTAGATACGCATCGAGAGCCTCCGTGGATCTCCCTAGTCCTCAGGTCAAGTCGCGAAGAGCGCAAAGGCTCACGGCGCTCTGAGGATGTTAGCTGACGATAGCCGCCAGCGAACGGCATGGCAACGAACGAGCGGTGCGGCGGGGACCGGTACTCAGGTCCCGGCGCGGTCGACTGCGGTCCGCTCACGACCGCTCCGGGGCGCTCGAGGCCAGCGCCATCGCGATCCGGCCGGCGACGGCCGCATCCTGGCGGATGATCTCGAGGTTGGCACGCACACTGCGACCGCGCGTGATGTGGGCCACGCGTCCCAGCACGAACGGCGTGCTGGCTGGGCCGTGGACCCCGGCACGATGCGCTTCTGCCTCCGCCTGCTCCACGGCCGCCGCGACCTCGTCTGCCGGCAGGGCCACGTCGTCGGGCAGGGGTACGGTGATCAGTACACCGGTGTCAAGCTCGAGTCGGCGCTGGTTGCGGATGAGATCGGCGGCCTCTTCGGCGTCCTCGACACGCAGCGGAGCACGGTAGCCGCTGCTGCGGCTGTAGAAGCCGGCGACCTCGTCGCTACCCCAGGCCACCACCGGGACACCCCGCGTCTCGAGTGATTCCAGCGTGCGGCCGACGTCGAGGATGGACTTGGGACCGGCGCAGACGACCGTCACCGGCGTGCGAGCGAGCTCGGCGAGGTCGGCACTGATGTCCATGGAGGACTCCCCTCCCCGGTGGACGCCCCCGATCCCGCCGGTGGCGAAGACCTCGATGCCGGCAAGGTGCGCGGCGATCATGGTGGCCGAGACGGTGGTGCCACCCCAGCCTCTGCGTGTCAACACCCCGGACAGGTTCTGGCGTGAGACCTTGGGGATGTCGCGCGCGGCGGCCAGCTCGGCCAGCTCCTCGTCGTCGAGCCCGATGCAGAGACGACCGTCGTGCGTCGCGACCGTGGCCGGCACCGCGCCCGCCTCGCGTACAGCAGCCTCGGCCATGCGAGCCGCCGCCAGGTTATCGGGACGCGGCAGGCCATGCGTGGTGATGGTCGATTCGAGCGCGACCACGGCGCCACCCGCGCGGAGCTGGGCGCGCACCTCCGGGTGCACCGACAGCAGGTCATTCATGTCCACGGCGCCAAGCCTACAAGGGCGCGCTCAGCCAGAACCTGATCTCCGGTCGTCCCCGGCGCAGGGCGTCACTCGCCGCCCGATGTCCAGCCATCGCTGCTCGGCGCAATACCGGGTCCTGCGGGCTGACCCCGCGGCCTCCGGCCCCGATGAGCGAATACAGGAAACCGGCCGCGAAGGCATCGCCGGCGCCGGTGCTGTCGACCTTCGCGCCCACCCGCGTGGCGGCCACGTCGAGCTGGCGCGTGGCGCCCTCCTCATCCCACAGCACCCGGCATCCCCAGACGCCGTCCTTGACGACCACCAGCGGGGCGTGGGCGAGCAGGCCGACCCAGGCGCGGCGGCCAGCTCGGCGCATGAGCGCGGCGGCCTCGTCGCGATTGGCGAAGAGGACATCCGGGCCCAGCCTTGCGAGGCGAGCGCGTGAGCGGCGCACCCCGAAGCTCTGCAGCGGACCCCAGGATGAAGATCGGTGCTGACCAGCGCTCCAGCCTCGCGGGCCAGTTCGGCGGCTCGCAGTGAGGCGCTGCCGACGGGCTCGCCGAAGAGCGAGTAGGCCGGCACATGCAGCACATCCGCCTGCTGCAGCCAGCGCGCATCGAGCTGGCCGGGTTCGAGCGCATCGGCGACACCGCGCTGTGTCACGAACGAGCGCTCGCCCCGCTCCTCGATGAGGGCCGCCAGCCGGCCGCTGCTGCCGTGGTGGCGGAGGGCATGGACCCGAACACCATCGGCGCGCAAGGCGGCGAGCAGGCGGCCCGCCCAGAAGTCGTCGCCGAGGCTGGTGATGAGCGCCGCCGCACCACCGACGAGCGCGAACGTCGCCGCGGTGTTGGCAGCCGAGCCGCCGCGGCGGAAGGCCAGCGTTCCGGGCACGTCGGTGCCACGCTCGACCGGTCGCTGCGGAGTGATGACCACGTCGAGCAAGAGATCGCCCAGCGCGACGAGCTGCGGCTGTGACTGGCTCATGGAAACGACAGGATACGCGCGCGTGGCAGCTCGAGCCCGTCGTCGGGGATGGTGGAGGGACGGCAGTGCCGAGCGGCAGGGATTGCTCCCGCCCCACGGCCGGTAGAATGGGGCCCTGACCCCAACCCCAGCCCAACCGAGACGGGCCCGTGCCCGCTCGGAACCACGTCAGGCCCCGTCAGCCCGCCTGCTGACCGATCCTGCAGCCTCGAGGAGCACCACCTTTGGACGGCATCACCGCGCCATTCGATCAGCAGAAGGCCATCAACACCATCCGCGCACTCGCCATCGACGGCGTGCAGCAGGCCAACAGCGGACACCCCGGAGCCCCCATGGGTGCGGCGCCGATGACGTACGTGTTGTGGACGGAGTTCCTGAAGCACGCTCCCACCTGGCCCGACTGGTTCGATCGTGACCGCTTCGTGCTCTCCGCCGGCCACGCCAGCATGCTGCTCTACTCGATGCTGCACCTCACCGGCTACGACCTGCCACTCGATGAGCTCAAGCGCTTCCGCCAGATGGGCTCGCGCACCCCCGGTCACCCCGAGTTCGGCATGACCCCGGGTGTCGAAGCCACCACCGGCCCCCTCGGCCAGGGCTTCGCCGATGCCGTCGGCATGGCCATCGCAGAGCGTCGACTGGCGACCGAGTTCAACCGCCCCGGCTTCCAGATCATCGACCACTGGACGTACACCCTCTGCTCCGACGGTGACCTCCAGGAGGGCATCACCGCTGAGGCCGCCAGCCTCGCCGGCCATCTGCGGCTGGGCAAGCTGGTGGCGCTCTGGGACGACAACGACGTCCAGCTCGACGGGCCGACATCGATGGCCTGGTCGGAGGATGTGCTGGCCCGCTTCGACGCCTACGGCTGGCATACCCAGCGCGTCGAGGACGGCGAGGATGCCGAGGCCATCCGTGCCGCCATCGCGGCTGCCCGCGCCGACGATCGCCCGTCGCTCATCTCCGTGCGCACCACCATCGGCTTCGGCTCGCCCAACAAGGCCGGCACCTCGAAGGCGCACGGCGCACCGCTGGGTCCCGAAGAGGTACGTCTGACCAAGCTGGCCTACGGCCTCGATCCCGACGCGACCTTCGACGTGGCACCCGAAGTGCTCAGCCACTTCCGCGCCGCCGCCGAGGAGGGCGAGGAGCTGGTGGCCGAATGGGAGAAGCGGCTGACGGCCTATGGCGATGCCTTCGCGGAGCCTGCCGCCGAACTGCGACGCCGCATCGACGGTGTGCTTGCCGCGGGTTGGGACGCCGAGCTGCCGCTGTACTCGGCCGATGACGAAGGCCTGGCGACGCGCAATGCCTCCCAGAACGCCATCGCCGGCCTCCAGGGCGGCGTGCCCGAGCTCATCGGAGGCTCGGCTGACCTCTCCGGCTCCAACCTCACCGACATCACCGACGGGGGCGTGTTCAGTGCCACCGAGGGTGGGCGCAACATCCGCTTCGGTGTGCGCGAACACGCCATGGGCGGCATCGCCAATGGCATCGCCTACCACGGCGGTCTCATCCCCTTCGTGGGCACCTTCCTGCCCTTCAGCGACTACATGCGCGGCTCCGTCCGCCTCGCGGCACTCTCGGGCCTGCGGGTCATCTACGTCTGGACGCATGACTCGATCGGTGTCGGCCAGGACGGGCCCACCCACCAGTCGGTGGAGCACTACGCCGCCCTGCGGGCCATGCCCAACCTGACCTTCATCCGGCCCGGCGACCCCAACGAGGCGTCGGCGGCGTGGGCGCTGGCGGTCGAACACGGCCACGGCCCCACGGCCATGGCCTTCACGCGACAGAAGCTACCGATCCTCCCGGGCACGGCCGAACTGGCGCGTGGTGGCGTGCGAGCTGGTGCCTATGTCCTGGCCGAGGCGTCCACGGCTGACGGTACCGTGACCGCACCCGAGCTCATCCTGCTGGCGACCGGCTCCGAGCTACACCTGGCCATGATCGCGCGCGAGACGCTGATCGCCGAGGACGTGCCCACGCGTGTCGTCTCGATGCCCAGCTGGGAGCGCTTCGAAGCACAGCCGGCCGCCTACCGCGACGAGGTCCTGCCACCGTCGGTCCGCGCCCGGGTCTCCATCGAGTCCGGCGTGTCGATGGGCTGGGACCGCTGGGTCGATGCCCGCGAGGGCGCCATCATGGCCATCGACCGTTACGGCATGTCGGCTCCGGCCGACGAGATCTTCGAAAAGTTCGGGTTCACCGCCGACAACCTGGTGCGCGTCGCCCGCGGAGTCCTCGCCGGAGAGGTGCGAGGCATCATCTCCCCCGCGAGCGAGCACGCCGGCAGCACCCTGGAAGTCGCAGAGACTCCCTAGATGGACACGACACTCACGCTTCCCGGGAAGCTCCAGGACCGAGTCGATGAGGCCATCGCCAAGGCCGTCGGTGAGCGTTGGGCCAGCCGCATCTGGGCCAGCGATACCAGCCTCTGGACCGACGATCCCGAGACCGCGACCAAGATCGCCCACCGCCTGGGCTGGCTGTACGCGCCAACGTTCTTCCAGGACGAGGTCGCCGAGCTGACCGCCTTCGCCGGGCAGATGGCGCAGGAGGGCTACACCGATGTGCTGGTCTGCGGCATGGGCGGCTCCTCGCTGGCACCAGAGGTGCTGACGCTGGTCTATCCCGAATCGGACAAGGGTCTCAACGTCCATGTCCTCGATTCCACCGATCCGGCCGCCATCGCCGCCTACGACCAGGCGCTCGATCCGGGGCGTACGATGCGCATCATCGCCACCAAGTCCGGCGGTACCACCGAGACGCTGGCCTTCCTGGCGTACTACTGGACGGCCGAGGAGCATCGTGTCGGCCGATTCCCGCGCAGCAAGGCCGGCAACAGCTTCGCCTCCATCTCCGATCCGGGTGGACCGCTGGAAGCCATCCCGCATGCCAAGTACTTCCGCGAATCGTTCCTCAATCCGACTGACGTCGGTGGCCGCTACAGCGCCCTGACCTACGTGGGCCTGGTGCCGGCAGCCCTGCTGTGGCTGGATCCTCGATCCACTGCTCGAGGACGCTCGCATCATGGCCGAGTCGACCAAGGCCGACTCGGAGGACAACCCGGCGCTGGTGCTGGGCGCTGCCATGGCCGCACTGGCCAGGGCCGGCCGCGACAAGCTGACGTTCGTCATCGAGCCCGACCTCGCCCCGCTCGGCGCCTGGCTCGAGCAACTCATCGCCGAATCGACCGGCAAGGAGGGGGTCGGCATCGTGCCCGTCGACGGCGAGTCGCTCGGCTCACCCGATGTCTATGGCGACGACCGGGTCTTCGTCCGCCTGGGCCCGGGCAGCGATAGCGAATGGCACACCGATGTCGACACCAGGCTGGCGGCCCTCACCGCAGCCGGTCACCCCCTCATCGACGTCCGCCTCGACGATGCCTCCTGGGTGGCAGCCGAGTTCTTCCGTTGGGAGTTCGCCACCGCGGTGGCCGGTATCGGCCTTGGCGTCAACCCCTTCGACGAGCCCAACGTGACCGAATCCAAGCAGAACACCAGGGCCGTGCTGGACACCTATGCCAAGGAGGGCGCACTTCCGTCGCCCGCGCCCAGTGCGACCCGCGGACGACTGCGGGCATGGAAGCAGGGCGGCGGCGAGATGGACTTCGTGGCGCTGCTGCGTGAGCACATCGAGCGCGTGCCTGAACGGGGCTACTTCCAGATCGGTGCCGATATCGCACCCAGCGCCACGCGCACGGAGCTGCTGCGGGCGCTGCAGGCCAACCTGCGCGACGGCACCGGCCGTGCCACCACGCTGGGCTACGGCCCACGCTTCCTGCACTCCACCGGCCAGCTGCACAAGGGTGGCGCACCCATCGGTTGTTTCGTGCAGCTGACGAACGGCCATCCCGACGACATCGAGATCCCCGGTCGACACGAGTCGTTCGGCGTGCTCGTGGATGCCCAGGCCATGGGCGATCTGGCAGCCTTTGGCGCCCACCAGCTGCCGGCGCTGCGCATCGACCTCGGCGACGACGCCGATGCCGGTCTGGGCGAACTCCTGGCAGTGTTCGCGGAAGCCCTGGCCTAGCCACCTTCACACCACCACGAGAGGAACGAGATGGACCTGCTCACCGCCGGCCTCGACCGCATGGGTGCCACCGCGATCAAGGAGAAGTAGGAGCGAGCGACGATGGCCACCAGGGGCTCGACGCAGGCGATGCCGACGACGCGCGGGGACAGCGGCCGTGCGCGCCATGTGATGCACCGCGACAAGGCTGAAGACCGCGCGAGTGCCAACCCGCTGCGTGCCGGCACTCGACTCGAGCGAGTGCCCGATCCAGCCATCGTGGTCGTCTTCGGGGCGACGGGTGACCTCGCCCACCGCATGTCTTCCCCGCCTTCTACAACCTCCGCCGCGCCGGCCTGCTGCCACGGGAGACAAGTATCGTGGGCTACTCGCGACGGCCCTATACCGATGCTGCCTTCGCCGACGAGATGCACGAGGCTGTCGTGGAGCACTCGCGTAACGAGGTCGAGAAGGCCTTGTGGACCGACTTCGCCGAGACCATCCACTATCAGCGGGGTGATTTCGGCAAGGCCGCCGACTACGTTCGCCTCGTAGAGCGGCTCGACCAGATCGATGCCGCCGCCGGCTGTCGTGGCAACCGCCTCTTCTACCTCGCGACACCGCCGTCCGCCTACGAGGACATCGTGGCCAACCTCGGCAAGGCCGGCCTGGCGGACCGCGAGGGTTCCTGGAGCCGCATCGTCGTCGAGAAGCCCTTCGGCCACGACCTCGAATCCGGTCATGCCCTCAACGACGCGGTGATGCGTTCCTTCCACGAGTCGCAGGTCTACCGCATCGACCACTACCTGGGCAAGGACACCGTCCGCAACCTGTTGGTCTTTCGCTTCGCCAACGGCATCTTCGAACCGGTCTGGAACCGGCGTTACGTGGATCACGTACAGATCACGGTGGCCGAGGACCTGGGTGTCGAGACCCGCGGCGACTTCTACGAAGAGGCCGGTGCCAGCCGCGACATCCTGCAGAACCACATGCTGCAACTGCTCAGCCTGGTCGCCATGGAACCGCCCATCAACTTCGAGGCCGACGCGCTGCGCGACGAGAAGGTGCGCGTGCTGCGAGCCATCGATACCGACTGGACGCCCGCCCGTGTCCATGCCGACGTGGTGCGCGGCCAGTACGACACCGGCTGGGTCGCCGACCGCAAGGTCAAGGGCTATCGAGAGGAGGCCGACGTCGCGACCGATTCGAGCGTGGAGACGTACGTGGCCCTGCGCCTGGAGGTCGAGAACTGGCGCTGGGCCGGCGTGCCCTTCTACCTGCGCACCGGCAAGCACCTGCCCCGACGCGCCACCGAGATCGCCATCCAGTTCAATCAACCGCCGCTCACGCTCTTCCGTGAGAGTGCCTCTGACCCCGAGCCCAACATGCTGGCGATGCGCATCCAGCCAGACGAGGGCATCCTCTTGCGCTTCGCGGCCAAGGTACCGGACCTGGGGCTTGACGTGCGCTCGGTCAACATGGACTTCACCTACGGCTCCACCTTCCTCTCCGACGCGCCCGAAGCCTACGAGACGCTGCTGCTGGACGCCATGCTGGGGGACGCCTCACTCTTCACGCGCGCCGACGAGGTAGAGGCCGCCTGGAGCCTGGTCACGCCCCTCAACGAGCTGTGGCGCGGGTGGGGTGCGGGTGGCGGCAACGAGAAGAGCAAGGCCGCCGGCAGGCCTTCGTCACAGGGCAAGCTCGACGGCAGTCTCCAGCCATACGAAGCTGGGACCTGGGGCCCCGAGGCCGCGGACCGGCTGCTGCAGCGGGACGGCAGGCGATGGCGAAGGTTGTAGCGCCCATCGCCTTCGACGCGGCCGGCACTTCGCGCTGGCATGTGCACACCGGTTCGATCCGCGCCACCAGCGAGGCGCTCTCGGGTCTGTGGGGACGGGTCGCCCAGGAGGCCGCTCAGGGTGAAGCCCCGGGTGACGATCCGGAGAGCGTCATCGCCCATGGTCGATCCACGCCTTGCCAGCCGCATCAGTACGGACGTCGACGACGGCATCCGCGTGCGAACGCGGACCTCGGTGCTGACCTTGGTGGTGGTGGCGCCGCGACCGGAGCTGGTCGACCGCGCCATGGCCACGGTGAGCACATTGGCGTCGCGACACCCCTCACGTGCGGTGGTCCTCTCGCCCATCGACCCTGACGGGCCTGCCAGCTTCGACGCGCACATCTACGCCTCCTGCCAAGTGGCCCAGCGCGGCTCGATCGAGATCTGCACCGAGGAGATCCTCATCAAGGCCGGCGGCGAGCTCGCACAGCATCTCTCGAGCACACTCGCGCCGCTGCTCATCCACGACCTGCCGGTGGTGCTGTGGTGGCCCGACGACGTCCCGTTCGGGCGGCCCGACTTCACCGAGCTGGCCGACGAATGCGACCGACTCTTCGTCGATTCGGGACACTTCCGCGGCGATGGCCTGGAACGCCTGGTCGCCATGTCTGATGTGGTGTACGGCGGCCTCGTGGTCCACGACGTCAGCTGGATGCGGCTGATGTTGTGGCGCGAGCTGCTGGCCGCCTGCTTCGACCATCCGCTGCTGGTTCGCGAACTGAGGTACCTGAGGTCGATCCGTATCGACGTGGCGCGGCCGGCCGGCGAAGTGCGCCTCTCTCGCGCCGTGCTCTTCATCGGTTGGCTGATGTCGCGCTTGCGGCTGGGGGTCGTCGAACCGCTGCGGGCGGCCGATGGCGAGTCCTGGAGAGCTCGCGTGCGCTCGGGCCGACGCAACATCGATATCGAGATCCGGCCGGTGGAGGTCGAATACAGCGGCGCCGCGCGCGCGGCGGGGTCGGTCGTGCGCGCAGAGCTGGAGGCTGCCAGATCGGATGCCCGCACGCAGGTCAACGTCACCCGCCAGGCGGACCACCTGCTGGCAACGGCCGACTGGAACGGTGCCTCCGTCATCCGCCGCGTGGCGCCCCTGGAGCGCTTCGAGGAGTTCCCCTACCTGGCCGAGTCACTCGATCGCACGGGACATGACCGACTCTTCGCCCGGGCGCTGGAGAAGGCCGTCGCGCTCATCGGGGACGGCACCCGATGATGCGGACGGCCGTGCTTCGATGTCCTGACCGCGACACCATCGCGTCACGCGCGCTGGACCTCCTGGTCGACGGCTTGCGTGCCGCCATCGGACGACGGAGCGAGGCACACCTGGCGCTGACCGGGGGGTCGTCGGCGGGAGCACTCTTCGAGCGGCTGCGTGCCGATCCACGGGCAGGCCGCGTGGACTGGTCGCACGTCCACGTCTGGCAGGGTGACGAACGCTACGTGCCGCTCGAGCACCCCGACCGCAATTGGGCCGGCGCGTTACGCGATTGGCTGGAGGCGGACGGAGGTCCGGACCTGCCGCCCTCGCACCTCCACCCCATCCCCTGTGACGCGTCCATCGAGGGCGGCCATGATGCCGCCTGGGCCGCCAGCCGCTACGCCGAGGAGATCGAACGAGTGCTGCCTCGACGCGGCGGAGCCCCGGCCTTCGACGTGGTGCTCCTGGGTGTCGGCGGCGACGCCCACGTCCTGTCGGTGTTCCCGGGCACGCCGCCCATCGCCGAGAGGAGGGTACCGGTCCTGGCGGTGGCGGCGCCCACGCACATCGAGCCCCACCTGCCGCGGGTGACGCTGTCTCCGTTCCTGCTGCGCTCCGCCGGCAGCATCGTGCTCATGGTCCCTGGCGCCAACAAGGCCGCCCCCGTGGCCGCCTGTTTCAACGACCCCTTCGAGCCGGAGCGCCTGCCGGCGCAGTTGGCGCTCCTTCCCACAGCCACCTGGTTGCTCGATCCCGGGAGCGCTGCCGACCTGTAACAGAGTCAGCCGTCGCGGTCACTCGCTTGTCACGTCGTCTGCGGCATAATCGCCCGCATGGTCGACGAAAAGCAAGGTATCGATGTCGAGGCTCGGCTGCGTCTGGGTGAAGCCGCGAAGCAGCTCGGGGTGAGCTCCGACACGTTACGCCGTTGGGCAGAGGCCGGCCGGATGCAGGTGGTGCTGACCCCGGGCGGGCAACGCACCGTCAGCCAGGCCGATGTCTCGCGACTGGCAGCCGAGCGGCGGCGCCAAGGTGCCGAGCGGCCGATCGTGGCGCAGTCGGCCCGCAACCGCTTCAGCGGCACGGTGACCCGCGTGGAACGCGACGGCGTGGCAGCCGTGGTGGAGGTGCAGGCCGGCCCGCATCGATTGGTGAGCCTGATGACGCGCGAGGCGTCAGAGGAGCTCGACCTCGCACCGGGCGACGAGGTCGTCTGCGTCGTCAAGGCCACCGACGTCATCGTGGAGGTGCCGTCGAACTGAACGCCACCGCGTTGCGTGGTTCGGGCGCGCGGTGGGTGCTGGGTCTGGGCCTGTCAGCGTTGCTGGCGTTGTCGGCCTGCTCCACCGGGCCGAGCGAGCGTGGACCGATCACGGTCTTCGCTGCCGCTTCACTGCGAGACGTCCTCGTCGACCTGGAGTCCGCCTGGACGCAGGTACATCCGGACGTGCCGCTGACGGTCGCCCACGATGCATCCAACGTGCTGGCAGCACAGATCAGCGAGGGCGCCCCTGTCGACGTCTTCATCTCCGCCGACACCGAGCGACCCCAGCAGCTCTATGCCGACGGGCTCACTGCCGCCGAACCGGTGCCGTTCGCGTACAACCGGGTCGCCCTCGTGGCCCCGGCCGACGATGATCGCGTGCAGTCCGCAGCCGACTTGTCCAGCCGCGGTGTCCGCATCGTGGCTGCCGGACCGGGTGTGCCCATCACCCGATACGCCGACGCGGCCCTGGCGCAACTGGCACAGACGATGCCCCATCCCGACGCCTTTGCCGCGGCGGTCGCGGCCAACATCGTGTCGCGCGAGGACAACGTCCGGGCAGCCCTGGCCAAGGTGGAGCTGGGCGAGGGCGATGCCGCATGGGTCTACCACACCGATGCCATGAGCTCCGATCGTGTCCGCGAAGTCCCCTTACCCGACAGCATCGATGTCACCGCCGAGTACGCTGCGGTACAGGTGACCGACAACCCGCTCGCGGCTGAGTTCGTGGCGTGGCTGAGCAGTCCCACCGCCATCGACATCATCGAGGCCGACGGCTTCGAAGGGCCTGCGCCATGAGCAGCCGGCCGATCGTGCGTTCCTCCCCGCCACGCCAGCGGTCATGGTCGCAGACGCCGGGCCGCTGGGTGGTGGCGCTGGCGGTCGTGGGACTGGCGTTCCTCGCGCTGCCGGTCGCGGCGCTCTTGTTGCGCGCCGTCGGCTCGGGTGCCCTCACCTCTGCGCTGGCGGGACGAGCGGTCCTCGACGCTCTCGTCCTGAGCCTTGTCAGCACCGCGGTCAGCCTCGCCATCGTCATCCTCGTCGGCACGCCGCTGGCCTTCATCCTCGCCCGCACCGCGTTCCGAGGCAAGGCGCTGGCCGAAGCCCTGGTGGACCTGCCCATCGTGCTGCCGCCGTCGGTGGCCGGGCTGGCGCTGCTCTTCGCCTATGGCCGCAACGGTCTCGCCGGAGGGTCGCTGGAGATGGTCGGGATCACGCTGCCCTTCACCACGCTGGCGGTGATCGTGGCGCAGGTCTTCGTCGCCAGCCCCTTCTACATCCGCGCCGCGCGCTCCGGCTTCCGCGCCGTCGCACCGGAGGTCGAGGAAGCGGCCCGCATCGACGGCGCCTCGGAGAACGCCGTGCTCGCCCGCATCACGCTCCCGCTGTCGGCACCCGCGCATCGGTGCCGGCCTGGTGCTGGCCTGGGCCCGTGCGCTGGGTGAGTTCGGCGCCACCATCCTCTTTGCCGGCAACATCGAAGGCCGCACCCAGACCCTGCCGCTATTGGTCTACAGCGAATTCCAGGACAGCCTTGACGCCGCCATGGCCGCCGCCACCATCCTGGTGCTGGCTGCGCTGGGCGTGCTGGTCGCGGTACGCCTCATGCGCTGGCCTTCGGGCACGAGCTGGTTCAGCTAGCCCCCCAGGCCGATGAGGATGACACCGAGGATGGCCATGGCCACGCCCAGGACACGCCAGCGGCTGAGACGCTCGTGCAGGAAGAGGCGCGCAAGGATGGCCGTCCCGATGGGATAGAGCGAGGTCAACACGATCACCAGCGCCAGTTCGCCTTCCACGCTGGCGAGGATGAAGAAGAGGTTCCCGCCCAGGTCGGCGATGCCGGCCAGTGCCCCCACCAGCAACGCCGCCCGCCCCAGCCTGATGCCGGGGAAGCGTCCGACTGGTGCCAGCAGCATGGCCGCCACGACGATCGCAGCACGCCGGCGAGCTTGACCATGAAGAGGGGCCACCACAGCTCCGCGCCCGCATCGGCGGAGGCATCGACCAGCAGGAAGAAGCCGCCGAAACCGAGGCTGCCGCCGAGGATGAGCAGCCACTCCCGGCTGCGAGAGCCGTGGTAGGTGGGCATCACCGGCGTGCCCAGGCGTCGATCAGGCAGGGAGATGAACACCACCGATGCGAGTGCCACGGCCATGCCCAGCAGGGCCAGAGGACTGACACCATCGCCGTTGAGCAGGGCCCAGGCGGCCGGCCAGGCCGCGGCCAGCAGCGCGGTCAGCGGTGCGACCAGGCCCATGGTGCCCCGTGACAGGGCCAGATAGAAGCAGCCCAGTCCGAGGGCGCCCGACACCCCGGCTGACGCGCCGTAGAACAGCGCCTCCACGCCCGGTGCCGGCTCGCGGGTGATCAGCAGCAGCGCCCCCGCCACCAACAGCCCCACGCCCTGGGCGAGGAAGACCGCGACGTAGTTGTTGGAGAGGCGGGTGGCGATACCGCCGGCGAAGTCAGCCAGGCCCCAGGAGGCCGCCGCCGCGAGTGACAGGACCGGCGCGAGCAGACTCAGCCAGCTCCTCCGTTCCGATCCTCGCCCTGTAGCCGGAATGGATCGGCTACGCCGGTATCGTGCTCAGCCTGGCTGGCAGCTTCCGCCGCTCGGCGGAACGATGCCAGGGGGTCGGGTTCCGCCATCTCCTCCTCGAGCACGGGAGCGGCGGCGTCTGGGCCCGGTCGCAGCGTGGCAGCCCTGGGCTCAGGCTCCGGACTCGGCCCGGCTGCAGCATCACCCTCCACGCGGCGCGGCGCGACCGGGTCGGGGTTCGGTCGCGGATCGGGGGCGAACGTCAGGGTCGGCCGAGGGGCGCCGACAGGGCGGGCGGTGTCGCCCTCTGCCTCTGTCTCGGACTTGCGAGGCATCGCCAGCACACGCTCGTTGGACGGCCCGGGCAGCACCACCAGCGCATCGGCCAGCTTGTCGAAGCGGTCGGAACAGGTCAGGTACAGCACCTGGAAGCCGTGCTCTGAGGCGAACTTCTTCACCACGCGCAGGGCACGCTCGCCTCGCGCGGTGTCGAAGGTGACGAAGGGGTCATCGAGGATGAGCGGCGGGCGGCGATCGAGTGTGACCAGGCGCACGAGCCCGAGGCGAGCGGCGAGGAAGAGCTGGTCGGCCGTCCCCTGCGACAACTGCGCGACGTCGACGAGCTCACCCGTTTCGGGTGCGCGGACCTTGAAGGCCAGGCTCTGCTCATCGACCTCGATGTCGTCGTAGCGGCCATCGGTGACCGTGGAGATGGTGGGGCCCATGCGTTCCTCGAGGTACCGCGCAGCGGTCTTCAAGGTGGCCCGCTCGGCGGACTCGATGGCGGCGAGCGTGCCCTGGTACAGGAAGAGGCGGCGCTCCAGCTCGGCTTCCTGCTCCCGTGCGCGTGCAAGGCGCTCCGCAAGGCTCGCCACCATCTCGGCATCGACCTGGTTGGCATCGACGCGACCCTGCGCCTGATCCTCCTCCGAGCGAGCGGCATCGCGCTCCGGGAGCGTCTGTGACAGCAGGCGCTGGATGGCCAGGCGCGCGCTGGCCGGCTCCTCGGACAGCTTGCCCATCGCAGCCAGCGCGTGGTTGGCACGCTCGGCCTCGTTGGCGGCTTCGTCACGAGCCTCACCGAGTCGGCGCAGGTTGCGCTCCTCGACCTTCGATCCGCGCAGCTCGCCTTCGATGTGCGCCAGCGCCTCGGTCTGCTCCTGCACCGAGGCCAGCAGCGACTCGGCAGCCTCGACATCGTCGACTCCGACCGTGGCCAGCGCCGACTCCAATTCCCGTCGCTTGCGCCGGATCTGCTCTTGCCGGGCTCGGTCGGAGTCGGCTCGTTGTGTGGAAGCTGTCTCTGCCATTCGCATGGCCAGGCCGTATCGACGCCGGCGTCCGGCCATGCGGACCGCCTGGACGAGCGTGACGATGACGCCCAGGGCAAGGACCAGCACGACCGCCACCCCGACGATCCCGGCGTCGCTCAGCAGGAACGATGCCGACCAGCCCAGGGCGACGAGCAGGGCGGCCAGCGCCAGCCAGCGCATGGGCCGGGCCGGCTTCAGCTCCGGCTCGTCGTCCGCTGCGGCGGCCTCATCGGCGATGCTGACCTCAGCTTCCAGTTCCGAGATCTCGAACTGCAAGCTGCTGGCACGCGGGACGACGCTCCGTAATCGCGACAAGGGAACGCCGGTGGGCAGGGCGCGCTGCAAGCGCTCGCTCTCCTCGACCAGCTCCGCGGCACGCTTGAGTCGTTCATAGCGCTCGACTGCACCATCGCGTTGCTGCGCCAGTGCTTCTGCCCGCTGGGCTTCGGCCAGATCAGCTTGCTGGCGACGCAGGAGTACGTCGAGCTCCTCGCGCCGCTCGTGCGCCTCCACCCATTGCGCGCGATCGGACTGCAGGCTCGCCAGCGCCGCCTCCCCCGTCGCCAGCTCGCCTTCGAGCATGCCGATCTCCTCGCGCAACACCTTCAACAGGCCGGGGTTCTTGTGGCCCTCGGTGCGATAGCGGTGGATCGCCGTCTCAAGCTTCTTCTTGGCCTTGGCAGTGCCGCGGTCGGCACCACTGACGGCCTTCTGCAGCCGGTCCTGGAGGATGGGTTCGTCGCCGCCGAGGGCATCGAGTTCGCCGTGTCCCACGCTGGCCGTCGCCCGGAAGAAGGCCTCGCTCGGGATGCCCGTCATGCGGGCGACCTGTTCGCCGATCAGGCCGTGGTCATTGGTGGTGAGGTCGTCGAGCCGCAACTCGGCCTCTGAGCGGGAGCCACCGAAACGCTTGACGATGGTGCCGTTCTGTCCTTCGAACTCGAAGTCGAGCGAGACTTCAGGCGGGGAGGAGGCACCCCAGGCCCAAGCCTGGCGGACATCCTCGCGGTTGGCGTCGGCCTTGCGGAAGAGCACCATCTCGATGGCCTTGGCGATGGACGACTTGCCGGCCTCGTTAGGCCCCCGGACGACGGTCAGGCCGGGCGAGGGCTCGATCTCGAGCGCTGCGTGGGCCTTGAAGTCGGTCAATCGAAGTCGGGTGATGCGCATGGCTACGGCAGCGTCACGTGGTCGGGGTCGTCGAGCAGCAGGCGCCGTCCGAGTCGCAGGATCTGGCGCGCCTGTTCGGCAGACGCGGGGTCAGCCTCGACTTCGGCCTCGCGGATGCGCGATTCCAGCTCCGCCACGAACTTGCCGGCCACGGTGTCCGCGGACAGGTTCGGCCCCCCCGTGATCTCGGTCGCCGAGCGGTCTCGCACACGCACATGAAGGAACGACGACGCCAGGCTGCGCTCGATCTCGTCGCTGTCGATCTCGAGCGTGTCGGGGGCGATGCCATCGATGGTGGCCTGCAGCACGAGGTCCGGGTCGGCCAGTTCGCGCAAGCGTTCCAGCAGCTCCTCCTGGCCGCTGAGCCCTGCGGCATCGATCGACTCCGCGCGAAAGACGGTCTGACCTACCTGCACACGCTCGACCTGCACGCTGCCGCTGCCGGCGGCCCCGTCCTCGAGGCGCACCAGGCAGACACCGCCGGCGCCGTCCTGATCGACCGCCACCGGCTCGGGTGCCCCGGCGTAGGCCCAGGTGGTGTCGCCGGCCCGCCCGCTGGAGAACGAATGCCAATGGCCCAGGGCCAGGTAGTCGAGGCCACTGGCGGCGATCTCGGCGTCGCTGAAGATGACGTCGTCGCGGTCCACCTTGCCCGGGATGAGGCGCGAGCCGTGGATCATGCCGACCTTCCAGTTGGCGCGTTCGTCGGCGCCTGCGCTGAAGCCCTCCAAGGGGCTGCGTGGAGCACGCTTGGTGGCGAACACCCGGCCGTAGACCAACAGATCGAGGTCCTCGAGCAGCAGCTCGGGCTGCTCCGGCGTCAGCACCGTCAAGAGATCGCTGCCGCTCGGCAGGCCAGCCATGCGTGCCATGTCGAAGGCCCGGTAGATCGAACGTCTGTCGAAGACATCGTGGGTGCCGGGGATGATGACCACGCGGATGCCTCGGTCGGTCAGACGCTTCAGCTCGCTGACGGCGCGCTCCACCGATCGGCGCGGCTGTGCGTTGGAGTCGAACAGGTCTCCACAGATGAGCGCCACGTCCACGTTGGCCTCGAGGCCGACATCGACCGCGCGCGAGAACGCGGCCAGTTGCCGCGCGCGCTGCTTGACGGCGGCGGCACCCATGTCGGCATGGCGGGCCCCGAGGTGGACATCGGCAAGGTGGAGCAAGAGCGGCATGTCCGGTGTGCTTCTCCATCCACGGCCCCCCGAGTCGCGGCGATGGCAGGCAGAGCGACGGTCGGGATGGGCCGCTCCATTGTGCCATCCGGTCGGCGCCCGCTTCGCCGCTACCTCGGTCCCTGTGGGTGGGGGTACTCCGGTGCCGCCAGCCGCGCGCTGAGCGTGCCGTTGCCGGTTCTGCGGCCTCGGTGTAACCTCCCCGAGCATTCCGGTGCGCCCCACCAGAACGGGACCTCGGGACAGGACTAGGACATACGGCGCCCGGAGACCCAGACGCCAACGCCCTTCTGTTTCGGCTGCCTGCGAACGGGTTCGCCGGGACCCCGATGCAAGTAATCGCGCCCCAGGAGGTCAATGGTGTCGTACACGGATCGAGCCCTCACATGCGTCGACTGCAGCGTGGAATTCATCCACTCCGCGGCCGACCAGGAGTTCTACGCGGAGAAGGGGTTCGTATCCGATCCCAAGCGCTGCCCCAGCTGCCGGGCGGCCCGACGCGCCATGCGCGACTCGAGTGGATACGACTCTCGCGACATCGGTGGGCCCCGCGGCTACGAGCGCGGCGAGTACCGCGCTGCCCGCGAGTACTTCGCAGTCATCTGCTCCGAATGCGGCAACGCCGCACAGGTGCCGTTCAAGCCCCGCATGGACAAGCCGGTCTACTGCTCTGACTGCTTCCGCACGGTACAAGCCAAGGCCACCACGGACGCCGAGACCGCCTGACGCTCCGGCCCACACAGACCCACGCGGCGGCCGCTCCGGGGACGGGGCGGCCGATCCGAATTCAGGGGCTCTCGTCGGCGTCCGTCCACTCCACCCCAGAGTAGACTCGGAGGTCAGACGCGAGCCCCCACGCGCCCGGATCCGGAGTCACGAGAGCGACGCTACGAGGAAGAGCCCGACCATGACCGACCGCACCGACGCCCCGCGCATCAAGATCACCTACGCCACCCTGCGCGCGGACAACGAGGAGCTGCACGCGGCCTTCGAGGCCGGCCTGGCCCATGCCCGCTCGCGCCTGGGCGGGTCGCATGGCAACATCATCGACGGCCAGGAACGAGACGGAGAGAGCGAGGTCGAGCTGTGCTCCCCCATCGACCAGGACATGGTGGTGGGTCGTTTCGCCAGTGGCACACGAGAGGACGTGCGCGACGCCATCGCCGCTGCCCGGGCCGCTCAGCCTGCCTGGAACGCGCTCGGCTGGGAGAAACGCGTCGAGATCATGAACGCCGTCGGCGATCTCATCAGCGAACGCCTGATGGAGTACGGCGCGTTGATGGCCATCGAAGTCGGCAAGAACCGCATGGAGGCCCTGGGTGAGGTCGAGGAGAGCGCCGATCTGCTGCGCTACTACGCGCGCATCGCGGTAGAGAACGACTTCTACGTCAAGCCCATGGATAACCTTGGCGACCCCGCCACTCACACGCGCTCGGTGCTGCGGCCGCATGGCGTCTTCGCGGTCATCTCTCCCTTCAACTTCCCACTCGCGCTGGCCGCCGGGCCGGTCGGTGGCGCACTGGTCGCGGGCAACACCTGCGTCTTCAAGCCCGCCCGCTCGGGTGCCATGAGCGGTGTGCTGCTGATGGAAGCCCTGCGGGACGCGGGCGTGCCTGACGGCGTCTGCAACCTTGTCATGGGGCCGGGCGACACCGTCGGAGCCGAGCTTGCCAGCAGCGAGGACATCGACGGCATCGTCTTCACCGGCTCGTACGAGGTCGGCATGAACCTGCAGCGCAACTTCACCAAGGCGTACCCGCGGCCGTGCATCGTGGAGATGGGCGGCAAGAACCCGGCCATCGTGATGGAGAGCGCCGACCTCGACAAGGCGGCCGAGGGCATCATGCGCTCGGCCTTCGGCTTCGGCGGACAGAAGTGCTCCGCCAACAGCCGCGTCTACGTTCAGCGTTCGGTCCACGACGAGCTGGTGCAGAAGCTGGTGGAACAGACCGAGCGACTGACCATCGGTGACCCGCTCAAGCGCGAGAACTGGCTCGGTCCAGTAACGGATGCCAGAGCGCTCGAACGCTTCAAGCAGGCCGTTGCCGAGGCGCGCGCCGAGGGGACCGTCTACACCGGGGGCGAGGTGCTCGCCGAGGGCGACCTGGCGCGTGGGTTCTACGTGGAGCCCACGGTCGTGGGGCAGCTGCCAGCCGACCATCGCCTGTTCCGGGACGAACTCTTCGTGCCCTTCACCGCTGTGCTTTCGGTGGATTCCCTCGATGAGGCACTCGAGCGCTCCAACGCGGTGGTCTACGGCCTGACCGCGGGCATCTACAGCGAGGTGGAGACGGAGGTCCAACGGTTCCTCGACCAGATCCAGACCGGCGTGCTGTACGTGAACCGTCGCGCCGGCGCTACCACCGGCGCCTGGCCGGGCGTGCAGCCCTTCGGAGGCTGGAAGGGATCGGGCTCCACCGGCAAGGCCGCCCTGGGCCCCTACTACGTGGCCCAGTTCCTGCGCGAGCAGTCACACACCATCGTCGATTGAGCGGTCTTCGCAGACCCCCTGCCGGGCCCGTATACTCGTTATCCATCGTGCATAGTCTTGATACAGCGGGTGTTCGATCGAGGGAGGGATAGATGACCCAGGCAGAGTTCGGCAAGGCGGAACAGACGTTGGCACCGCGGCTCGTGACCGAGGTACCGGGCCCGCTGGCGCGGGCGCACGTCGAGTATGACCACGCCTGGTCGTCGCCGAGCCTGCCCCGTGCCTATCCCTTCGTGCCCGTGCGGGGCCAGGGTGCCACCGTCGAGGACATCGATGGCAACGTCTTCGTCGACTTCTGCGCCGGCATCGCGGTCAACTCGACCGGTCACTCGCACCCCGCGGTCATCACCGCCATCAAGGACCAGGCCGACGAGCTGGTGCACTACAGCGCCTCGGATTTCTACCCGCCCATCTATGCTCGCATGTGCGAAGCCATCGGCCGCACCGCACCCATCAGCGGACCGGTGCGCGTCTACCTCGGCAACAGCGGCGCGGAGGCCGTCGAAGCCGCGCTCAAGCTCGCGCGCACGGCCACGCAGCGTCCGGTGGTCGTGTCGTTCCTGGGCGGCTTCCACGGCCGCACCATGGGTGCCGTCACCCTGACCGCGAGCAAGGCCAAGTACCACGCCGGCCTGACGCCACTGGTCAACGGCATCTACCACGCCCCCTATGGCCACAGCAGCGACCTGGCCTGGTTCGACGAGGTCCTGTTCGACAAGATCGTGCCAGCCGACGAGGTGGCTGCCGTCATCGTCGAACCGGTGCAGGGCGAGGGTGGCTACATCGTGCCGGAGATCGGCTTCATGCGCGGTCTACGGGAGCTCTGCGACCGCCACGGCATCCTGCTCATCGCCGACGAGATCCAGTCGGGCGCCGGCCGCACCGGCTCCATGTGGGCCATCGAGCACTTCGGCGTCGAGCCGGACATCCTGCTCTCGGCCAAGGGCATCGCTTCGGGCATGCCGCTCTCGGCGATGGTGGCACGCGCCGAGATCCTGGAAGCCTGGGACAAGGGCGCTCACGGTTCCACCTATGGCGGCAACCCGGTCGCCTGCGCCGCCGCCATCACCACCATCGGACTGTTGCAGGACGGTCTGATCGAGAATGCCGCCGCTCGCGGCGCGCAGGGACTCGAGGCGCTGCGCTCGATGCAGGTGCGCCACCCTGACGTCATCGTCGACGTCCGCGGGCTGGGCTTGATGCTGGCGCTGGAGCTGGCGACGCCACAGCTGGCGGATGAGTTGGAGTACGAGGCATTCACGCGCGGCCTGCTGGTGCTGGGTTGCGGCAGCAAGTCTGTCCGGCTCTCACCGCCCCTCGTCATCGATTCCGCCACCATGGCCAGCGGTCTGCGCGTGCTGGAAGGATCGGTCGCCGCCATCGCGGGCCGCCATGCCGCGACGGCACGAGCCTCCGGCAGCGTGGTCGAGCTCGTCCAGGCAGGAGAGCGGTCGGCCTGACCGACCTGCTCGTGGAGGGCAGCCGCCAGACCGCCCTCGAACGCGTCGGCCTGTGCCATCGGGCCTGCGATCAGCACTTTCGTCAGGGTCAGAACGGTTCGTCGACGCAACAGCTTGACGTTCCGGTAGTGAACGGTGCGGTTCGTGGTACTGGCCACGACCGGTACCGGCTGGTAGTCATTACGTACTGCCTCCCCCCTGACGTCAGGGCCGGTCTCCTCGGCAGGCGGACTGACCGCCGGCCATCGGCCCGCTGACCTCCTCCAGGGGGCAAGCCGGAGGAACCGCGATGCGTGCCTACAGCTCTCCTCGCACTGGACACATGGAGCCCAGCGACGACTCCGCCCCGCGGGCCGTTCCGGAGGATCGCCAGCGTGGCCAGGCGCTGGTCGAGTTCGCCATCATCCTGCCCGTCTTCTTCCTGCTCGTGGCAGGCATGTTCGACTTCGGGCTCGGCATCTACTCGGACCTGACGCTGGTCAACGCTGCCCGCGAGGGCGCCCGTCTCGGCGTCATCGCTCCCGGCAACACCAGCGCGGTCGAGTACCGCGTGCGAGCCATGGCTGGCAACCTCGACGACTCCCGTTTGCAGGTGACCGTGGCTTGCGAGCGCCCCGTGGGCCAGACCTTCACCGCCTGTACCGACCCCATGTGGATGCCAGGCGATGCCACGCGGGTGACCGTCGACTACCCGGTACCCCATGTTCTTCCCGCTCCTCTTCGGTACGGAGATCCCCCTCTCGTCCGAAGCCAAGATGCGCATCGAGTAGTCCGGCAGCGAACGAAGCAGCCTTTCCGAGCCCAGCCCAGCGACCCCATCCCTCCCGGGTCCGCGTAGCAAGGGATCGAGCATGAACCTCCTCTTCTGGGCCCGTCGCGGCACCATCTCCAACCGAATACCCGATGAGCCCGGCATCGCCGGCGCCCGTGCCGTGCAGGGTGGCCAGGCGCTGGTCCTGTTCTCCATCTTCCTCACGGTCATCCTCGGCGTGACTGCGCTGGTACTCGACCAGGGCCTCCTACGCAAGGCCAACATGGACCTCTCAACGCCCTCGACGCGGGGGCTCTCGCGGGAGTCAGCGCTTCTCAAGGACGACCCCATGGCGGCCGAGAAGCTGGCCCGCGACTACGTCCAGCTCAATTATCCCGGCGAGCTGCCCGACTCCGACGTGGACGTCAGCTTCCGCTGCCTCATCGGCGTGCAGGATGGATCACCACGACTGACCGACATCCCTGCCGCTTGTGATCCCCGGCAGCGCTGCCAACTGGACGCTCGACGGTGAGACCGCCTATGCCCGCTGCGTCCCCGCCCTTGGACACGTCTGCAACACACTCGTGGTCAGCGGCCCGGCCAAGGTCGACTACAACTTCGCGCCCGTGCTTGGCGTCTTCGAGGGCTCGACCGGCGCCCGCACCGCGGCCGCCTGCAAGGGCGCCTGCGGGGAGCCGCCTGAGACCCCGTCGACCTGGTCATGATCCTCGACCGTACCGGCTCTATGAACGGCGTCGACACGGACAACGCACGTCGGGCTGCCGACTCCGTGCGCCAAGTGCTACGACCCGGCCCTGCAGTGGATCGGCCTGGGGCTGCTGCATCGCAGCCACAGTGTCAACGGTTGTGACACCAAGGCTGACAATAGCAGCCCGTGGAGCGCCAACGCTCCCGAGCGATCTGCGGCACCTGGACCCCGGTCGGCCTCACCGGCCATGGCGCCGCCCTCGGTTCTGACTACACCTCTGACTCCAGCGCCATGGCGCAGGCCATCAGGTGCTTCAACAACTCCAGCGGCCAGGGCACCGACATCGCTGACCCGGTGCGCCTGGCTACCTATGAGCTCGAGACACACGGGCGCGCGAATGCCATCAAGGCTATCCTGCTGCTCAGCGACGGCAAGCCCAACAGCTCCGCCAACCCTTCGGTCAGGCACGAATGACAACTACTGCGCCGATGCCTACGAGGCCGCCCAGGCTGCCAAGGCCAAGGGCATCGAGGTCTACACCGTCGGCTTCGGTCTGAACATCCAACAGGACCATATCTGCCAGGACACCTCTGGCGCCTGGCGGGGCAAGACAGCGCCGGACCTGCTCGCCGCCATGGCCACCGACTCGGCTAACGACCATGGCTGCCCCGGTACCGAGAACGACGATGGCGACAACTACTTCTGCCTGCCCAAGACGTCCGGCGCCAGCGCCGACCTCTCCGATGTCTTCAAGAAGGCCGTGACCCAGATCTCGTCGCACTCCCGACTGGTGAAGGTCGACGACTGACTGGACGACGACCAGGCTGACCCGGCTACAGTCGGGTCAGGGTGATGACCACGACGCCGACGGTCACCGCCACGACGCCCAGCCACTGGCGCGAGCTGATGCGTTCGCCGAGCGTGTGTGCCATGAGCGCAGCCATGACCGCGAACTGGGAGGACAGCACCGCGGTGACGGCGATGGACTCATGTGCGCCCCAGGCGTAGAGGTACACCCCGGCTACCTCCGCCACCCCGGCGAAGACGAGGTAGGGCAGCACGCTCGCGGTGGAAGCGAAGGCGCCGCGTCAGGGCCAGTGGCAACGTCAGCAGCAGCACCCCGGCGATGCGGCCGGCCGCCACCACCCAGCTGGGCGGTACGCCCTCGCTGGCTCGGCCCGCGCCATACAGGCCGATGCCGAAGATCAGCGCGGCGGCCACGGCATAGCCGACGTAGCGCGCGTCGCTGCCGAGCAACACGTCGGCGCCTCCGCCGGGCTGCATCGCGACCACGAACACGCCCACCGCGATGAGCACCAGCATCGCCCCCAGCAGCGGCGACGCCGCCTCGCCGGTGAGGACGGCCAGGGCTGCCGCGATCGAGCCTTCGGTGGAGACGATGGGCGCCGTCACGGGCACCTTGCCGCCGGTAAGGGCGGCGTAGTTGAAGACCATGCCGATGGCGTATCCCAGCCCCGCCACCAGCAGCCACGCGAAGTCCGCTGCTGCGATCGGCTCGGAGGGCACCTCGAGCGCCAGCAGCGGCAAGGTCACGATGAGGCCGATGAAGACCACCAGCGCCGTCGTCGACCACGGACCCAGCACGCGACTGGCACGCGCAGCCGCCAGCGTCGCGAACGCCCACGCCAGCGCAGCCCCCAGGCCTCCGACGACCGAGATCATCGAAGAAGTGGCGCGTACCCCGGCCGCGTCCGCGTCAACGACAGGAGCTGGAGCACGGGCTGGAACTCGGTCACAGCGTAGAGACTACGTGCGCCATCGTCCCCCTGCCGGACCCGCTCGTGGGTCAGCGCGCGGTGCGGCACACGGGCGTACGCTCTGGTGCATGAACCGACTGGTCTCCGCCGCTGCCACCCTGCTGCTCGCGCTCCCGGCCGTGCTGGCCGCCCCGCCAGCCGCCGCGCAAGAGGTCCCGGACGTCATCCCCGTGCTTTCCTCCTCGGAGGTCGCCGTCGGCCCGAACCGTTTCCTCTTCAGCTTGACCGATCCGCAAGGCGCGCCCCTGGCAGCGCCGGACGTGGAGGTCGGGCTGCAGTTCTACGACGACGAGACGGATCCCGACGCGGTCGTCTTCGAGGCCGGCTCTCGCTTCCTGTGGGCCATCGAGGACGTCCGCGGCCTGTACGCCGCGGACGTCACCTTCCCCACTGCCGGCCGCTGGGGGACCCGCTTCAACGTGACGTTCCCCGACGGCCGCAGCGCGACCGTGCGCGCCGACTACGACGTCTGGGAGACGACCTCTACACCATCGATCGGCGCGCCGGCGCCCGCCATCGACTCCCCCACGGCGGAGGACGTGGGCGGCGACCTGAGTCGGATCTCCAGTGATCCTGAGCCGGTGGAACGTTTCTACGAGCTGTCGATCCTCGACGCCATCGAAGCCGATGCTCCGGCAGTCATCGCCTTCGTGACGCCAGCCTTCTGCCAGACCGCCACCTGCGGCCCTGCCATCGAGAAGGTCAAGGAGGTAGCCCAGAACCATCGGGAGGACATCAACTTCGTCCACGTCGAGCCGTACCTGATGCAGGTCAAGGATGGCTACCTGCAGCCGCTGCTCTCCGAGGAAGGCTGGCTGCAGCCGGCACCCTGGACCGAGCGCTGGGGCCTGCGCACCGAACCCTTCGTCGCGGTCATCGACGCCCAGGGGCTGGTGCGTGCCAAGTTCGAGGGAGCCATCAGCAGCGAAGAGCTGGAGGCCGCCCTGCAGGCCGCGCTGACCCCGCTGCAAGGGTAGCTCGCAGGCGCCCGTGCGCCGTGCCGCAGCTGCTCGGCCCCCTGCCCTCGCTGCGCGCTACGATGCCCAGGTGAGCACATCCAAGGTCGCCAGCATGCGTGATGCTGTCGCCGCGCTGGTTCGAGACGGTGACAGCGTGGCCATCGAAGGCTTCACCCACCTGATCTGCTTCGCCGCCGGCCACGAGATCATCCGCCAGCGCCGACGCGACCTGACCCTCATCCGCATGACGCCCGACGTCATCTACGACCAGATGATCGGCGCGGGCGTCGCCCGCAAACTGGTCTTCAGTTGGCTGGGCAACCCCGGCGTCGGGAGCTTGCACGCCATCCGCCGCGTGACCGAGGGCGCGGAGGCGACGCTCGAGCTGGAGGAGTACAGCCACTTCGGGATGGTCGGTCGGTACATCGCCGGCGCCACCAACCTGCCCTTCTACCCGTTGCGCAGCTACGAGGGCACGGACATGCCCGCGGCCAATCCGCGTATCGCGCGGGTAGTCTCACCCTACGCTGACGAGCAGGTCTACGTGGTGCCTCCCATCAACCCCGATGTCACCGTCATCCACGCACAGCGCGCGGATGCTGCCGGCAACACCCAGATCTGGGGCCTCACGGGCGCCCAGAAGGAGGCGGCCTTCGCCGCCGACCGCGTCATCGTCGTGGTCGAGGAGCTGGTCGACGAAGCCGTCATCCGGGCCGACCCCAACCGCACGGTGATCCCCGGTCTCATCGTGGACGCCGTGGTGCACGAGCCATTCGGCGCGCACCCTTCGTACGCCCAGGGCTTCTATGATCGCGACAACACCTACTACGTCGAGTGGGATGCCATCGCCCGCGATCCACAGCGCCTGCAGGCATGGCTCGATGCGTGGGTGCACGGGCTGTCGGGTCGTGCCGAGTACATGCAACGGCTGGGAGCAGCGGTGGCGACGCGCATCCGACCCACCGGGACGGCCGTGGCGGGCAGCATCGACTACGGCGAGTACCGATGAGCGCAGCCGCCTACACCCCCAGCGAGATGATGATCGCGGCCGCAGCGCGCGAGCTGGCCGGCCAGCGGGTGTGCTTCGTGGGCATCGGATTGCCCAACGTGGCCGTGAACCTGGCCCTGCGTACGGTCGCCCCGGAGCTCGAGCTCATCTACGAGGCCGGCGCGTACGGCGCCCAGCCCGCGCGCCTGCCGCTCTCGATCGGTGATCCCACCATCGTCACCGGCGCGCTGGCAGTGATGTCGCAGGCCGACCTCTTCGGCCTGTACCTGCAGCGCGGCCTCGTCGACGTCGGTTTCCTGGGAGCCGCCCAGATCGACCGCCACGGCAACATCAACAGCACCGTCATCGGTGACTACGCGGCCCCGCGCGTCCGCCTGCCGGGCTCAGGCGGTGCCAACGAGATCGCGCTGCATTCGCGACAGGTCTTCGTCGTGATGCGCCAGTCGAGTCGCTCCTTCGTCGACCGCATCGACTTCTGTACCTCGCCGGGCAACTCGCCCCAGGGCCAACGTGGCCCGTCGCTGGTGGTCACCGACCTTGGTGTCTATCACTTCGACGCGGACGGCGAGATGCGCCTGGACAGCCTGCACCCGGGGGCATCGGTCGCGGACGTCCGAGCGGCCATCGGCTGGGAGGTCCGCGTCTCCTCTCGACTCTCGGAGACCCCACCGCCGAGCGAACAGGAGCTGCACCTCATGCGGGAGGTGCTCGATCCCGAGGGCCGCTACACCCGCTGAGGCAAGTCGCTAGGCACGCTGCAGGATGCGGCTCTTCCAGACCATGTAGATGCCGATGCCGATCATCGCCAGTGGGATGACCACCGCCAGACCGATATCGAAGGGCAGCGCCGACGAGACGTCCGCCAGGCCGATGACCGCGAGGGTGGCTCCGATCCAGAGCGCGTACTCACGCCGGACGCCCTGGAAGCGCCCCAGCCCCCAACCGAGGAGGAAGGCGGCTCCGATGAAGAGCGTGTTCCAGCCATCGCCGCTGAGGATGTCGAAGTCGCGGCCGATGCTGGCGAGGCCCCAGGCGGTCATGACCAGCGCGGGCATGGTCGCACCCACGATGCCCCGGTAGAGCCAGGCGACGCCGAAGGCGATGCCGGTGGCGAGGATCAGGAGCGAGCCGAAGGATAGGCCGGGGATGACGATCTCGATGAGCAGCCCTACGCCAAGGACCAGCAGCAGGACGGCAAACCAGGGGAATGATTGCCCTGATGCCGACCACGAGTACATCCGAACGTAGGGTCCCTGCGGCGGCGAGCCGTAGCCCCCTCCGGTGGGTCCACCCGATGGCGCTCGCGGTGGTGGCGATTGTGGGCTGCCGGGCGGTGGTGGCCCGACTGGCTTGGCCCTTCGTATGGGATCGGTCATGTCCTGAATCGTAGCCTGAGGAGCGACTTGGTTCTAGTCGGGCCGTTCATCCTGCGGTCCATGGCGCGCCGGCTCGCCCAGCCACACGCTGCCATCGGCGAAGTGCTCAGCCTTCCAGATGGGCGCGCGGGCCTTGAGCTCCTCGATGGCATAGCGACAGGCATCGAAGGCGGCGGCGCGATGTGGGGCAGCCACGACGATGAGCACGCTGGACTCCCCCACCCTGACCTCGCCGCTGCGGTGGACGATGGCCAGGCGGCGTACTCCGAAGCGCGCCTCGATCTCGTCAGCGATGTGACCGAGGGTGGACACGGCCATGGGCTCGAAGGTCTCATAGGTCAAGCCGGTGACGGCTTGTCCAGCGTGCCGGGCTGCCTCCGCTTCCTGTCCCGGTGCCGGCGAGCCAGCGGTCTCCCGTGTCTGGCCGATGAAGACAGCCACGGCCCCATCGGCCGGCGTGGCCACGGTTGCCCGAAGCTCATCCAGCAGGCCCTCGTCGAGCGATGTTTCGTGGATCCCGAGGTAGCGGAACGACTCACCTACGGATCCTGCGCCCCCTGCGACTGGCGGGATGACGGCCAGCTCGTCACCCTCGGCAAGCGGCTCACTGGTGTCGACGTAGGCGCCGTTGCGGGCGAAACGAACGCTGGCCTCGGCGTCGGCGATGACCGGCAGCTCCGCTACCAGCGCCGCCCATGCCGCCGAGACATCGGCACCCTCGGGCAGCTCGAGTGCATATCGACGGTGCCCCGTCTGGGCCCGTTGGAGCGCGAAGAGGCGGACCGTGACCTGCATGCTCAGACCAGCAGGCCTTCGCCGAAGAGGAGTCCCGCGGCCACGATGGTGGCAGCCATCACCAGTGCGAACTCGATGTAGAGCAAGCCGGTTGCCGACTCCATGGAGCGTGTCAGGGTCGTCCGGTAGGCCATGGCGGTGAGCAGCAGCGGGAAGACGAGGCCCACCACCAGCAGCAGCCAGACGAAGATGAGGTTGGATCCCGTGAGCGCTGCGAATGGCTCCATGTCGGGGATGCCGGCCGCGGTCCAGACACCGAACAGCAACAGCTGGATGACGAGCACCAGCATCAGCAGACGGGTGGTCAGGACCAGCGGGGCCTCGGAGATCTTGGGGGTCACGAGGTACCAGTGCGCCAACACCACCGCTGCCATGGAGCCCCCGGTGATGGCGGCGAGGACAAGGAACTGCACCAGCATCGAGACGCCGATAGGCTGAGCGCCACTCCAGCCCCATGCGCCCAGGGCCATCGCCGCCACCCCCGCCAACGTGGCAGCAACGCCGAGCAACGATGCTCGACCACCGCCGCGCAGGCGCACGCCGGCCAGCAGCGCCAGGAGCGTGAAGGCTGCGATGGCCGCGCGGCGTGGCTCGTCGAATGCCGCGCCGTCCTCGATGGCCAGCTCGGTCGGAGCCGGGAGGCCCCACTCGACCAGCAGCCAGCCGAGACCGATGATGGCCGCCAGGATGGCGCTGAAGCCGAGGAATCCGGTGCTGGCATCGGTCGTCCGGCGGAGCAGCCAGGTAAGGGCGAAGCTGCCCAGCGCCAAGCTGCCGAGGAGGACCCAGGTGACATAGCTGAGGCTCTCGATGATCTGCTGCGTCTCCACGCAGCGAGTGTAGGGCCCCTACGCGGGAGTGCCCGCCAGCGCGTCGCCGCCCTCGACATGAGGCTGGAATGGCGGTCGGGCGGGGGCGTTCTGCACGATGAGCGTACCGGCGGCGAGGGCTTCGATATCCACGCTGGCCAAGCCCAGGTTGTTGCCCGGTCGACCCAGTAGATAGCCCTGGCCGGTGGCGATGCCGAGCTCGCGAAGCGAGCGCAGCTGCTCCGCGGTCTCCAACCCCTCGGCGATGGTCACGGCACCCTGGCGGGCAGCCAGGTCCATGAGCGAGCGCAGGACGGCGCGCGACGACTCGTGCTGCGTACCGTCCTGCACGAGCGAAAGGTCGATCTTCATGATGTCGAAACGAAGCTGACTGAGCAGCCGCAGGCCGGCGTTGCCCGCGCCCACGTCGTCAGCGGCGAGACGGACTCCAGCGTGCTGCAGGGCAGCCACGTTGCGCCGCAACAGGTCCAGGTCGGTGATGGCCTCCTGCTCGGTCAGCTCGACGATGACGCGGCCCGGACTGATCTGGTAGCGCGCCAGGATCTCCAGCAGCCAGGCGACGCTGAAGTCCTGCGCCTCGAGCGTCTGTGGCGAGAGGTTGATGGTCACCACCTGGTCGGGGTTGATGACCGCACTGCCGGCCGCCACGATCTCGAAACAGACCAGGTCGAGCTCGACGGTGCGACCGGCCGCCGCGGCCGCGGCGAAGAGCTGACCGGGGTTGGTGAAGGGCGACGAGGCACCCGGACGGATGAGTCCCTCGAAGCCGAGCACCGTGCCGTCGCGAAGGTCGACGATGGGCTGGTAGACCGGTGTCAGGTTGCGCGCCCGCACGATGTCGCGCACCGCCTCAGCCGCACCCTGTCCGCTGGCATCCTGGGGCACCAGGTCGCGGTCGGAGTCGAAGATCGCCACGGTGCCGCGTCCGCTGCGCTTGCAGCGATAGAGCGCCGCATCAGCCTGGCGGTACAGCTCGTTGCGATCGGCCGCCAGTTGCGGTACCGAGGAGATGCCGGCGGAGAACGGGACGATACGCTCGCCGGCCGCCGGCCGCAGGCAGAAGTGCCGCAGCCGGTTCGCCGCGATGAGGGCATTGCTGGCGTCGGTGTGCGGCAGGATCACCGCGAACTCGTCACCGCCGATGCGAAAGGCGCGGTCGCCGTAGCGCAGGGCATCGCGGATGGCGTTGGCCATGCTCACCAGCAAGCGGTCACCCGCCGGATGACCCTCGCCGTCGTTCACCACCTTGAGGTCGTCGAGGTCGAGGAGCAACAGCGCTAGCGGCACCTGGTGTCGACGATACAGTTCCAACTGCCGGTCGAGCTCTTCCTGGAAGGAGCGGTGGTTGCCCAGGCCGGTGAGGCCATCGTGCAAGGAGTCCTCTCGCGCTTCGCGGTACAGCACCTCGAGCTGCGACTGGGAGGTGGCCAGGTCGTCGAATGGCTGCAGGAACGTGCGCGCCGTCACCACTGATATCAACAGCACCACCACGGCGAAGGCGAGCAGGACGCCGATGAGCAGGGTTGGAGGTGCAGGGGGGCTGATCGGCCAGAGGTGGATGAGTCCGAAGCTGGCCCCATCGTCCGAACCCCACAGCGGCGCTGCCGTGGCGGTCCAGCCCGCGCTCTCCAGGGCGCGCGCGGTCCCGGCGTGACCGCTGAGGATGCCGCCGATGCGGACACGCAGGTTGCCCAGTGGCTTGGCGTTGGGGATGCCACTAGCGCTGATGACAGCGTCCGTCCGCGCACCGGCCACGATCGCGCTGGTCGAGAGATCGACCAGGACTGCGCTGGTGCCGATGCCGGCTGCCTCCGGTGTGGCGGCAAAGAGGTCGGCCAGGTCGAACTCGACGGCGAGGACACCGGCACTGCGGCGCGACGTGCCCGGCAGTTCCGTGGCCAGTACCATCCGGCGGGAACGATCGGAACCCCAGCGGGTCCCGCGGACGACGGTACCGGGTCGAGCTTCGAGGGCCTGCTCGACGAGGGTGGTGGAGGTGCATGCCGACGCAGCCGGTGACGCCACCGACAGCGTACCCAGTTCGACCTGTGAGCCATCGAGCGTGCGCGTGATGCAGGCGCTCTCGACGAGGCCCGGGTGGTTGCCCTCGATCGCCGCCACCAGCGCAGACGCGCTGGTGCGTTCACTGCTGCTGACGCCATCCACGAGGCCTTGTACGTCGGAGGCAGCCGCAGCGCCGAGCAGGCGTGCCTCGACGCCGTGTTCGGCTTCGGTCAGGGCTGCGGCAGCGGTGGCCGTCTCCCACGCGTGTCGGTCATCGGCGGGCGCCTGTTTGGGAGCCAGGGAGGTGACGATCAGGAGGACACCCACCATCGGCAGGATGGCCAACCCGAGCATCGCCAGCCAGAGCCGGTATCCTGATCAGGCGTTGGCCATACAGGAAGCGGGAGCGGGAGCGGCCTGTGGCGGGGCGTGTCGGCAGTCGCATAGTGCCAGCGTGGGCTGGTAGGCCCATACAACACCGTCACCGACCCCGGCGGAATGACCCGAAATGCACATCCCGCTACAGGACCGCTGGCCGGCCGCTCAAGGGTCTCCATCGTAGCCAGCCGTGCCGCCGATAGCACGACCGTTTGGGTCCAGATGGCAACTCGGGTAGGCTGGTAGGGAGCCCGACAAGCAGGAGGATCCACGTGCCCCAGTACGCCAGCCCCCCGGAGATGATCATCGATCCGGCCAAGTCCTACACGGCCACCATCGAGACCTCGGCCGGCACCATGACGGCCGAGCTGTTCGCCGCCGAAGCGCCACGCACGGTCAACAACTTCGTCTTCCTCGCGCGTGAGGGCTTCTACGACGATGTCATCTTCCACCGCGTCATCAGTGGCTTCATGATCCAGGGCGGCGATCCCACCGGCACCGGCCGCGGCGGACCCGGCTACCAGTTCAAGAACGAGGACGTGGGGCGTCCGTACCTGCGCGGCACCCTGGCCATGGCCAACGCCGGGCGAGACACCAACGGCAGCCAGTTCTTCGTCATGCACGCCGACTACCCGCTACCGCCGGACTACACCATCTTCGGCAGGATCAGCGCCGGCGACGAGGTCATCGACTCCATCGCCGATGCACCCAAGGGTGCCCAGGACCGGCCCGTCAACCCGGTCGCGATCAAGTCGGTGATCATCACCGAGGCCTAGCGTGGGAACGCGGGGCGCACAGGGCAAGTCCGCCGGCAAGCAGGCCGCGGCCCAGCTGGAGCAGGCGCTGGCGCCGCTGGGTGTCACCTCGCGCGCGATGTTCGGCGGACACGGCTTGTCCAAGGACGGCGTGATGTTCGCCATCGTCGACTCCGAGGGGCGCCTCTACCTGCGCGCGGATGCCACGACGGCGGCGGCATTCGAAGCGGCCGGCTCGACGCAGCATGCCCGCATGCCCTACTGGGAGATCCCGGAGCCGATCCGCGAGGATCCTGTGCAGCTTCGGGAGTGGGCCGCCATCGCGGCCGAAGTAGCCGTCAGGAGCCGACGTTAGGCGGCGAGGCTGAGGGCAGCAGGACCTTGATGGCCTCGCCGATGGTGGGAGCGGGCGGCGCCTCCGATCCGAAGAAGAAGAGATAGGCTGCCGCCACACCGGCGACGAGCACGACCACCGCGAGGATGACCGCGAGGATGATCAAGCGGCGTCGGCGCGCGGAGTGGGGATCTCGCGTCTCTGGCCTGGTAGTCATCGGCATCGACTCCTGTTCACGACCCCGGCGAAAGCGATCGCACGTGTGCAGTCTGACCGGCGCGCGCAACGGACCCGTGACGAGCCCGCCCTGATGTCAGATGTCAGGCTCCATGCAGCGCGGGTAGCAGCCCATGACGCGCACCCAGACGCAGACCGAACGCAGATCGTCGAGGAACGTTGCGCCCGCTCCCCCCTCATCGCAGACATCGGCATCAAGGTCGACCCAGAAGGTGTATTCCCAGCTGCCCTCGCGGCTGGGGCGAGACTCCAGCTTGGTCATGTTCAGGGCATGATCAGCGATGACGCCGAGTGCACGCACCAGGGTGCCCGGCTCGTTGCGCACGCTGAAGGCGAGCGCACTGCGCCTGCTTCCGTCGGGCTCAGCCGTGGCGAGCGGCGGCAGCCCAGGCGTCCCGGGCAGTGCCAGCACCAGGAAACGCGTCCGGTTCCGCCGCTCGGCCTGGATGTCCTCGGCCAGCACCGTGAGGCCGTGGATGGCGGCAGCCCGTGGCGACAGCACCGCCGCCGAGCCGCGCTCTGAGCGCTCCTTGATGGTACGGCCGGCGCCGGAGGTGTTGGTGGCCGCCAGCAACGTCCAGCCATGCGAACGCAGGAACGGCTCCGCCTGCGTCAGTGCCTGGATGTGCGAGTACACGCGCTCGATGGTCTCGAGCTGCTCGCCCGGCAACGCGGCCAGGCACAGGCGCACGCGGACGATGACCTCACCCACCACCACCGCGCGGGTGTCGAGCAGCAGGTCATAGACCTCGTGGACCCCACCCCCCACGACATTCTCGATGGGTACCACGCCCGCGGTCACCGTGCCCGCTTCCACTGCCGCCACCACGTCACTGAACATGGGCAGCGGAGTCGCCGCCGCGGGCGGATAGGCCGCCAGGACGGCATCCTCAGCGAATGAGCCGGGTGCACCGGCGAAGGCGACGCGCAGCGCCCGGTCGTCAGTCATCAGCCAAGCGTAGCGCGCTCCCACGTCTTGCCGGGCCGATCCGATCGCGTCAATCCGCCTGCGCGTCCGCGACCTGGCGCTTCCAGATGGCGTACTCGAAGGAGTCAGCCAGCGCTGCCGCCGAGGCCGAGATGATGTTCGTGTCCGAGCCCATGGTGGACCACTCCAGGTCACCATCCTGCGAATCGATGATGACGCGGGTGCGGGCGGCAGTGGCCGCGTCACCGTCGAGGATACGGACCTTGTAGTCGACCAGGTGCATCGACTCCAGATGCGGGTAGAAGGCACCCAGCGCCTTGCGCATGGCGGCGTCGAGTGCGTTGACCGGACCGTTGCCGTCGGCGGCGGTATGGAGCACCTCGCCGTCGACACGGACCTTGACGGTGGCCTCCGAGAGGAAAGCCTGGTCCTCACGCTTCTCGGAGAGCGTGGTGTAGTCGAGGATCTCGAATGGCGCCTGGTAGTCCGCGGTGCGGTGCCGGATGAGCAGCTCGAACGAGGCCTCGGCGCCCTCGAAGGCGAGCCCCTGGTTCTCCAGCTCCTTGATGATGACCGAAAGCTCGCGTGCGTCGACGACGCCCTCGAGCGTGTGGCCAAGCTGCTCGGCCCGGATGCGGGTATTGGCGCGACCGCCCAGCTCCGACACCACCAGACGACTCTGGTTGCCGACCAGGACCGGGTCCACGTGCTGGTAGCTGCGCTCCACCTTGGCCACCGCGGCGCCGTGCACCCCGCCTTTGTGGGCGAAGGCCGAACGGCCCACGAAGGGCTGGTAGTCGAGCGGGGTGACATTCGCGATCTCGGCGACCGAGCGCGACAGTGACGTCAGGTGACTGATCTCACCGCCACCGATCGGCACCAGCTCGAGATCGGTCTTGAGGGCCAGGTTGGCCATCACACTGACCATGTTGGCGTTGCCACAGCGTTCGCCGTAGCCGTTGATGGTGGCCTGCACATGACGCGCGCCGGCTGCCACCGCGGCCATGGTGTTGGCGACCGCCAGCTCGGCATCGTTGTGTGTATGGATGCCCCAGATGACCTGCGGCGCATCGGGATCGGCCGCCAGCGTGTCACGCGTGTCGACGAAGATGCGCACCAGCTCATCGGTGAGGGTCCCGCCGTTGGTATCGCAGAGGACGAGGTCGCGGGCACCGGCTGCTCGTGCCGCTCGCAGCGTGTCGAGGGCGTACTCGCGATCGGCTTTGTAGCCATCGAAGTAGTGCTCGGCATCGTAGATGATCGACCGTCCCTGCTCCCTGATCCAGGCCACCGATTCGGCGATGATGTCCAGGTTCTCGGCGAGTGATACGCCAAGCACGTCGGTGGCGTGCAGTGTCCAGGACTTGCCGAAGATGGTCACCACAGGCGTTTCCGCCCGCACCAGTTCATTAAGGAAGGGGTCTTCCGCAGCGGTGTTCGAACGATGCCGCGTAGATCCGAAGGCCGCCAGCTTGGCGTTCGTCCAGGTCATCTTCTTGGCGGCAGCGAAGAACTCGATGTCCTTGGGGTTGGAGCCTGGCCAGCCACCCTCGATGAAGGGCATACCGTACTCGTCGAGCATGCGGGCGACCCGGATCTTGTCCGCCAGGGAGAGGGTGATGTTCTCGCCCTGCGTGCCGTCGCGAAGGGTCGTGTCGTAGAGGACGACCGGCTGGTCGGGTGCCGCTGCTGGTTGGGTGCTCACGCTGCTCTCCTGGATGGACTGCTGCTGGCTTAGGCGGACTTGATCCGTGCCGCGACGGCCGCGCCAAAGGCGGCGGTGCCTACGCTGACCCAGCCGCGGGACTCGCCATCGGGACCCATGAGGTCCTTCGTGCGGGTGCCGCTGTCGAGGGTGGCGCGGACGGCTGTCTCGATGGCCTCGGCGGCCCCTGCCTGGCCCAGGGACCAGCGCAGCATCATGGCCGCCGACAGGATGGTGGCAGTGGGGTTGGCGATGTCGAGCCCGGTCTTGGCCGGCGATGAGCCATGGATGGGCTCGTACATGCCGGTGGTGCCGTGCGCCGTCACCCGCTCGCCGATCGAGGCCGAGGGCAACATGCCCAGCGAACCAGCCAGCACGGAGGCCTCGTCGGAGAGGATGTCCCCGAACATGTTGCCGGTGACGATCACGTCGAATGAGGCCGGCTTGGTGATCAGCGACATGGCGGTGGAATCGACCAGCCGGTGCTCCAGCTCCACGTCGGCGTAGTCGGGCGCGACCTCCTCGACGACCGCGCGCCAGAGGCGGCTGTTGGCGAGGACATTGGCCTTGTCGACGCTGGTGAGCTTCTTGCGGCGGCCGCGCGCCAGCTCGAAGGCAAGCGACACGATGCGGCGGATCTCAGGCTCGGTGTAGGACATGGTGTCGTAGGCCTCACGGCCGTTGGGCCCATCGAAGGCCTCTTCGCGCTTGCCGAAGTAGATGCCACCGGTGAGCTCACGGACGATCATCATGTCCACCCCGGCGATGAGGTCGGGGCGCAGCGGAGAGGCTTCCCGCAGCGACGGCTCCACGGCCACGGGGCGCAGGTTGGCATAGAGACCCATGACCTTGCGCATCTTCAGCAGGCCCTGTTCGGGCCGCACCTTGGCTGCCGGATCATCCCACTTGGGACCACCGACCGCGCCCAGCAGCACGGCGTCCGCAGCCAGCAGGGTATCGAGGTCCTCGTCGCGGATGGCGGTGCCGTAGGCGTCGATGGCGATGCCGCCGGCGAGGACCTCGGTCCACTCGATGGCAAAGCCGAAACGCTCGGCGGCCGCGTCGAGCACCGCCAGCGCAGCTGCGACGATCTCGGGGCCGATGCCATCGCCAGGGATCTTGGCGACCTGGTAGCGGGGCATACCGTCGGGGCTCAAGGGTGTGACTCCTTCCCGGCCGGGACCACCCCGGCCACTGCCGCCTCGTGCCAGAGCAACTTCTCGAGTCCGGCGAGGTAGGCCTCCAGGGAGGCCTCGATGATGTTGGTGGAAAGACCGTGTCCGGTCACGGTGTCAGGCGTGTCTTCGGGATCGATGGAGCGACGCGCTCGAACCATCACCTGGCCCTGCGCGTCCTCGCCACCGGAGACGGCCCGGATCTCGTACTCGGCGAGGCGTGGATACCAGCCGATGAGCGGCTCGACGGCCTTGTCCACGGCCACGAAGAGCGCGTCCACGGGACCGTTACCCTCAGCCAGCGCCTCCGCATCCTTGCCCCTCACCATGAGCGAGACGGCACCCTTGGCGACCCCACCCTTGCCCGTGCTGATGGACCAGTCCACGAGCTGCACTGGAGAGTCGGGGGCGGATGTCTCGGAGATGCCGGCAGCGGACGCCTGTGCTTCGACGAGGGCGGTCAAGTCGGCGTCGGTGACTTCCTTCTTGGTGTCAGCCAGCGCGATGGCCGCCTGGTAGACCTTATCGAGCGCCTCGCCCTCCAGGTCGTAGCCCAGCTCAGCCAGCTTGCCCTGCAGGCCACGGCGGCCGGAGAGCTTGCCCACCGACAGACGCGAGCCGGACAGGCCCACCGACTGCGGGGTCATGATCTCGTAGGTCAGCGGGTTCTTGAGCACGCCGTCCTGGTGGATGCCTGACTCGTGAGCGAACGCGTTTCGACCCACGATGGCCTTGTTGGGCTGCACCGTGAAGCCGGTGAGATAGCTGACCAGGCGGCTGGCATTGCTGATCTGCTCGGTATTGACGCGATGGCCCGCGACATGGAACTCCGTGGGTCGCGTGCGCAGCGCCATGACTACCTCTTCGAGCGAGGCGTTGCCGGCACGCTCACCCAGGCCATTGATGGTGACCTCTACCTGGCGCGCGCCGGCCTGCACGGCCGCCAGGGTGTTGGCGGTCGCGAGACCGAGGTCGTTGTGGCAATGGACGCTGATGACGGCGCCGCTTCCGACACGCTCCACGACCAGGCGGGTCAGCTCGCCGAACTCGGCGGGGATGGCATAGCCGACGGTGTCCGGGATATTGACGGTGGTCGCGCCGGCGTCGACAACGGCCTCGTAGACCTTCAGCAGGAACTCGTGCTCGGTCCGGCTGGCGTCCTCGGCACTGAACTCGATCTCGGCGTCGGGTCCCAGGCGCTTGCGCGCATAGCTGACCCACTTGACGGCAGCGGCCAGCGCCTCCTCGCGCGTCATCTTGAGTTTGTGCTTCAGGTGGATGTCGCTGGTGGCGATGAAGAGGTGCAGGTGTGGCTTCTCTGCCGGCAGCAGGGCTTCGACGCCACGCTGGGGATCACCCTCCTTGCAGCGGGCCAGGCCGGCAACGGCGATGCCCTTGGTCTCCTGGGCGATGCGCTGGACGGCCTCGAAGTCACCTGGTGAGGCAGCCGGGAAGCCGGCCTCGATGACATCGACGTTCAGGCGCGCCAGCTGGCGCGCGACCTCGATCTTCTCGGCGACGGTGAGTCCGGCGCCGGGCGCTTGCTCGCCGTCTCGCAGGGTGGTGTCGAAGATGCGTACCGGTACGTCGGCGGTCATCAGGCTTCCCTCTTGCCGCTCACGGGCGCGGCAGCTCCACTGGTGCTGGCCTGCGCCTGCCCGGCGCTGACTTCGACCGGATCCAGCCAGGTCATCTGGGAGCGCAGCTGGGCGCCCACCTGCTCGATCTGGTGATCGTGGTCGGCTGCGCGCATGCGCTCGAACTCGGCGCCGCCGGAGTCGTACTCGCTGATCCAGCGCTCGGCGAAGCGCCCCGACTGGATGTCGGCCAGCACGTCCTTCATGGCCTGCTTGGCACCCTCGGTGACGCGCGGACCGGAGACGTAGTCGCCGTATTCGGCCGTCTCGCTGACACTGAAGCGCATGTAGTTGAGACCACCGCGGTACATCAGGTCGACGATGAGCTTGAGCTCGTGCATGGTCTCGAAGTAGGCCAGCTCAGGTTGATATCCCGCCTCGACCAGCGTCTCGAAGGCGGCCTTGACCATGGCCGAGACGCCACCGCAGAGCAGCGCTTGCTCGCCGAAGAGGTCAGTCTCGGTCTCCTCCGCGAAGGTCGTCTCGAGGATGCCGGCACGGGTGCTGCCCAGGGCGCGGGCATAGGCCATGACGCGCGCCCGTCCACTGCCGGACGGGTCCTGCTCGACCGCGAAGAGGGCAGGCACACCGCCGCCCGCCAGGTAGACCGATCGCAGCAGGTGGCCGGGGCCCTTGGGCGCGACCATGCCGACATCGACGCTCGCCGGGGGCCGGATACGTCCGAAGCGGATGTTGAAGCCGTGAGCGAACATCAGCAGCTGACCGGCGCGCAGGTTGGGTTCGATCTCGGCGTCGTAGAGCGCCTTCTGCACCGTGTCGGGCACCGCGATCATGATCACGTCCGCGGCTCGCACGGCGTCGGCCACGTCCATGACCGTGAGGCCGGCTTCCTGCGCGATGGCGCGGCTCTTGGACGTCGGCGCCAGGCCGACGATGACGTCGACGCCACTCTCGTGCAGGTTCAGCGCATGGGCGTGCCCCTGGCTGCCATAGCCGATGACGGCGACGGTCTGCCCTTCGAGCGCCGCCAGGTCAGCATCGTTGTCGTAGTACATCCGTGCGGGCATGTGGGATTCCTTCCTACTCGGTGGCTGTCGTCTGGGTGGGGGTGGTGGCCGGCTCGGGTCCGGCACGCAAGATCGCTTCGAGGTCGATGGCACCAGAACCGCGGCTGAGTGCGATGGTGCCGGTACGGACCATCTCCTTGATGCCGAAGCCGGCGAGCAGGGCCACCAGCGATTCGATCTCCTGTTCGGTCCCGCTATGCTCCACGATCACGGTCTCAGGTCCGACATCAAGGACGCGCCCCTTGTAGAGCTCGATGATGCGCAGGATCTCGCCACGCTTGGACTCGGTGGCGCGGACCTTGATGAGCGCCAGTTCGTGCTCGACCACAGCCGTCTCAGGCAGGTCCTGCACCTTGAGCACGTCGATGAGGCGATAGAGCTGCTTGCCCATCTGCTCGACGGCGAAGTCGTCGCCGCGCAAGGTGATGGTCATGCGGCTGATGTCGGGTCGTTCGGTATGACCGACAGCGAGTGATTCGATGTTGAAGTTGCGGCTGCGGACCATGCTGGCCACGCGATTGAGGACGCCCGGCTGGTTGTTGACCAGCACCACCAGCACGTGGCGGTGCGTCTGGCCGGAGCCCGGGACATAACGCTGCTTGGGGGCATGCTTTTGGGGTGCCGCGATGGGATCGTTCATGGCCATCTACTTGTCCTCCCCCGTATTCGCCGCACTGGCGCCGCCGTCACCCCAGTCCTCGATGAGGTCGGAGAGTCCCTTGCCGGCGGGCATCATCGGCAGCACGTTCTGGGTCTGCTCGATCTCGAACCAGACCAGCGCCGCTCCGTCGTGGGCCTGGGCCGCCTTGATGGCATCATCGACCTGCTCAGGCGAGTTGGCCCTGAAGGTCGGCAGGCCATAGGCTTCCGCGAGCTTATCCCAGCGCGGGGCGGGCAGGTCGCTGGAGTGATAGTTGCCGCCGTAGACGATCTCCTGCCACTGCCGGATCATGCCCAGCTTCTTGTTGTCCATGAGCGCGATCTTCACCGGGATGTGGTCGACCACCACCGTCAGCATCTCCTGGATGGTCATCTGCAGGCCACCGTCGCCGACGACAGCCCAGGTCTCCTTGTCGGGTCGACCCAGCGCCGCCCCCATGGCCGCCGGCAGGCCGAAGCCCATGGTGCCCAGGCCACCCGACGAAAGGTGGCTATCGGGGCGCCTGAAGCCCGCGTATCGAGCCAGCCACATCTGGTGCTGGCCCACGTCGGACACGAGCGTGGCGTCGTGATGGGTCAACTCGCCCAGACGCTGCATCACGTAGTCCGCGGTCAGGAGGCCCTCCTTGGAGCCGCCCGACCCGTGCCACGACATGGACTCCGAGTCGATCCGCCACTCGGCCAGCTCGTCGAAGTAGTCCTTGCGGGAAGCGGGGTCGACGGCCGGCACCGCCTTGATGAAGGCGCGCAAGACGCTACCGACGTCACCCACGATGGGGATATCGACAGCCACGTTCTTGCCGATCTCCGAGGGATCGATGTCGACGTGGATGATCCGGGCGTTGGGTGCATAGGTGCTGACCGCGCCCGTGACTCGGTCATCGAAGCGCATGCCCAGGGCGATGAGCAGGTCGGCCGACTGGATGGCCTTGTTGACGTGCTTCCAGCCATGCATTCCCATGTAGCCATATGAGAGCGGGTCGGTCTCGTCCATGGCACCCACACCCAGGAGCGTGTGCGCGACAGGGATCTGGGCCTTGTGGGCGAAGGTCTTGAGCTCCTCGCTGGCGCGGGCGATGAGCACACCATGCCCCGCGAGGATGACCGGGCGCCGCGCCGCCGCGATGGCCTTGGCAGCCAGCTTGACCTGGCGCGGGTGCCCCTCGAAGCTGGGCTTGAAGCCAGGCAGGTCCAGCAGCGTCGGGTTCTGCGCCTGCGTCTCGGCCGTCAGCGCGTCCTTGGTGAAGTCGATGTGGACAGGGCCGGGCCGCCCGGTGCGCGCGATATGGAAGGCCTCGGCGATGACGCGGGGGATCTCATCAGCGCTGCGCACGAGGTAGTTGTGCTTGGTCATCGGCAGCGTGATGCCGCTGATGTCGATCTCCTGGAAGGCGTCCTTGCCCAGCAGTGCGCCGGGGACATTGCCGGTGATCGCGACCATCGGCACCGAGTCGAGCTGGGCCGTGGCGATGCCGGTCACGAGGTTGGTGGCACCAGGCCCCGAGGTGGCGAGGCAGACCCCCACGCGGCCGCTGGCGCGAGCGTAGCCGTCGGCGGCATGGGCGGCCCCCTGCTCATGGCGAACGAGGACGGTGCGCAGCTCGGGGTAGTCGGCCCAGACATCATAGAGCGGCAGGATCACGCCACCGGGATAGCCGAAGATGACATCCACACCCTGGTGGATGAGGGCTTCACACAGGGCATCGGCCCCGATGCGGGTGCGGTGTTCGATCCGTGCCTGGTGCAGCATCTCGGCACGCGCCTCCTCGACGGCCGCGGTCTCCGCGGACCCCGGGTGGGGCAGGTGCCGGCCGCGGCCGGGCGGCAGGGTGGCGGTTGTCTCCTTCGCCTTGCCCTGCGGTGTCGCCGCAGTGTTCGTGTTCTCGGTGGTCATGGCAGCTGCCCTTCCCTACGTACTCGCTCTCTTCGAGGTCTCCGACACAACAAAGACCCTCGCCGTTCCCGGCGAGGGTCCTGGGTGATTCGACGTCCATCGCGCCTCGCGGCGCTATCTCCGCCTGTCCCCAGACTCCCGCCGGGAGCCGGTAATAAGGCCGCGAAGCTCGAGTACGATGACCTCGAGCTTGCCCAGAAGGGATACCTCTACAGACTGGGGCAGGCGCACGGGCACACGCGTGCCGTCACCGCGGATCGCGATGGCGGCGAAGTGTCGCTGCCGGCTGGTCTGGCCCATCTGCGAAGAACGCTCCTTCCATGGAGGGGTACAGCTCGACTGTACACGCTCTGACGCGAGCGTGTCCACCATGGACCTTGGTACCGCTGCTGCGGTCACGGATGGTCCGGGGTGGTGTGGTGTGCTCCGGCGCGCCGACGAGCGCGATCGTGACCCCGAACGACCACCGACGCATCGCCTCCGGCGCTGGCCCTGACACGAAGGGGCACAATGGCGCCGACACCCACACCCTCAGCTGAGCAGGAGACGACGTGGTCGGCATCGGCATCATCGGCACCGGCAAACAGGGCACGGATCACGCCCGGCGCATCGCAGGGCTGGGCGACAAGGCGCGACTGGTGGCCGTCCACGACCTCGACCAGGACGCGGTGCATGCGGTCGCGACCGAATGTGGAGCGCACGTCTCCGCCAGCGACCAGGCACTCATCGACGATCCCGCGGTCGACGCTGTCATCGTCGCTTCGATCACCCAGACACATGTCCCGCTCGTGCTGGCGTGCATCGCGGCCGGCAAGCCGGTGCTCACCGAGAAGCCTCTTGGCACCACGGTCCCCAGTTGTGAGCTCGTCCTGGACGCCGAGATCGCAGCTGGCCGCCGCTTCGTGACCGTCGGGTTCGTGCGCCGATTCGACCCTGAGTACCGACGCCTGAAGGCGACCGTCGACGCCGGCACCATCGGTGCGCCACTGGTGATCCACTGCATCCACCGCAACCCGACCGTCTCGGCGAGGCATCACACGCGAGAGACGCTCACCGACACCGTCGTCCACGAGATCGACGTCGCGCGCTGGCTGCTGGGCGAGGAGATCGTGAGCGTGGCCCTCGAGAAACCCCGTCACCACCCCAGCGTCAGCCGGCAGCTGGCCGATCCCTTGCTGGTGCGGCTGGAGTCGAAGAACGGGGCGCGAGTGGACGTGGAGGTCTTCGCCAACGCCGGTTACGGCTACGACGTTCGCTGCGAGGTCGTAGGCGACAAGGGCTACGTGGCCATGGGGAACGGACCGTACCAGCTGGTTACCGCGGAGTCGGCCGCAGAGCAAGGGCTCCCGCCCGACTGGCTGACGCGTTTTCGGCCGGCCTACGACGCTGAGATCAGCCACTGGGTGGAGGACATCGGCAAGCCGCAGCCCACACCCAGCGCCTGGGATGGCTATGCCGCCACCGTGGTCGCAGAGGCGCTCGTGCGGGCACTGCAGACCGGACATCGCGAGGCCGTCTCGGTGGGTCCACGCCCGGAGCTCTACCGCTAGGGGCGGCTCTGGGCACGCCTCTGCTACGCTGCGAGGATGTCCCAACACGCAGGCGCGCCGCGCACATTGGTCCAGAAGATCTGGGACGACCACGTCGTCCTGGAGGAGCCCGGGGCTCCCACCGTCATCGGTATCGACCTTCAGCTCATCCACGAGGTCACCAGTCCGCAGGCGTTCGAAGGCCTGCGACGTCGCGGCCTGTCGGTGCGCCATCCGGAGCGCACCATCGCGACCGCGGACCACTCCACCCCCACCCACGATCGATCCCTGCCCATCCTGGACCAGCAGGCCAGCTATCAGCTTGCCAAGCTGCAGGCCAACTGCGACCAGTTCGGCGTGCCGCTCTACGCCCTTGGTTCGGACAAGCAGGGCATCGTCCACGTCATCGGTCCGGAGCTGGGCCTGACGCAGCCCGGCATGACCATCGTCTGCGGTGACTCGCACACCGCCACCCATGGCGCCTTCGGAGCGTTGGCCTTCGGCATCGGCACCAGCGAGGTGGAGATGGTGCTGGCTACCCAGACGCTGCTCCAGCGTCCCTTGAAGACCTATGAGGTGCGGGTCGAGGGCAGCCTGGCAGCGGGCGTGACCTCCAAGGACATCATCCTCAACCTGATCTCCCGCATCGGCGTCGGCGGCGGCACCGGCCACGTCTTCGAGTACACCGGCGAGGGCATCCGCGCGCTGAGCATGGAACAGCGCATGACCATCTGCAACATGTCGATCGAGGGTGGCGCGCGCGCCGGGCTTATCGCACCCGACGACACCACCTTCGAATACGTCGCTGGCCGGCCGCACGCGCCGCAGGGGGAGGCCTTCGATCGCGCCGTGGAGTCCTGGCGCTCGCTACCGGGCGACCCGGGTGCCACCTACGCCAAGTCGATCACCATCGACGCTGACGCACTCGAGCCCATGATCACTTATGGCACCAACCCCGGTATGGGCATGGGTATCAGCCAGCGCGTTCCCAGCCCCGACGACGCAGCCGCTGACTCCGAGCGGCGGACCCTCGAGAAGGCGCTGACCTACATGGGCCTGCAGCCGGGTGAGCCGCTCCTGGGCCACAAGGTCGACACCGTCTTCATCGGCTCCTGCACCAACAGCCGCATCAGCGACCTGCGACAAGCGGCTGCGCTCGTCGCGGGCCAGACGTTCGCGGGCGATGTCCGCGTGATGGTGGTGCCAGGCTCCCAGCAGGTGAAGGTGCAAGCCGAGCAGGAAGGCATCGCCGACATCTTCCGCGCCGCCGGCGCCGATTGGCGTGAGGCCGGCTGCTCGATGTGTATCGCCATGAACGGCGACCAGGGCGCCCCCGGCGAGTACATCATGAGCACCAGCAATCGCAACTTCGAGGGACGCCAGGGCAAGGGCGCGCGGACGTTCCTCGTCTCGCCGCTGACAGCCGCGGCGACGGCCCTGGCGGGCGTCGTGACCGATCCGCGCCCGCTCGCCGAACGCAACGCCGCCGCGGTGGGAGAGAAGTAGTCATGGCCGAACCGTTCA
Organism: uncultured Chloroflexia bacterium; assembly: GCA_963724095.1. Taxonomy (GTDB): domain Bacteria; phylum Chloroflexota; class Limnocylindria; order Limnocylindrales; family CSP1-4; genus JAFMJV01. Next base: position 117,794 of record CAVRTH010000015.1, on the reverse strand, counting down.
CCAGCTTCACCAGCGCCCTCATCCCGCTGCCGGCCGAAAACGTGGATACCGACCAGATCATCCCGGCGCGTTTCCTCAAGACTACCGAGAAGTCCGGCCTCGCCGACGCGCTCTTCTTCGACTGGCGCTACGACGCCGATGGTCAGCCCAAGCCCGACTTCGTCATCAATGAACCGCAGATGCAAGGGCGCCAGATCCTGCTGGCAGGTGACAACTTCGGTGCCGGCTCGTCACGCGAACACGCTCCCTGGGCCCTGACTTCCTGGGGCATCCGCGCCATCTTCTCGACCAGTTTCGCCGACATCTTCCGCAACAACGCGCTCAAGAACGGCCTTCTGCCGATCGTGTTGGACGAGGAGACCCACCGAGCACTCTTCGACAGCATGGCTGAGCGACCCGAGGCTGAGTTCACCGTCGATCTCGAAGCCCAGGTCGTCCACTTCCCCACCGACGAGGACATCGCCTTCCAGGTCGATCCCTTCGCGCGGCAGATGTTGTTGGAAGGCAAGGACGAGATCGGCTGGCTGCTCGACCGAAGTGCTGCCATCGATGCCTGGGAGTCAGCCAACCCTGCCCGCATCGACACCCGCCCAATCGACGCCGCCTGACCGCGGCCCCGCCCGGAGGACGCCGCCATGCCCTTGCCCTACGACCAGGTGAGTGACGCTGCCAAGCGCAACTCCGCCACCCTGACCGACGGCCCCGACCGTGCCGCAGCCAGGGCCATGCTCAAGGGCATGGGCTTCATCGACGAGGACCTGGCCAAGCCCATCGTCGGCGTAGCCACGACCTGGATCGAGACGATGCCCTGCAACCTCAACCAGCGTCGCCTGGCAGAGTTCGTGAAGGAAGGCGTCAGGGCCGCCGGTGGGACACCCATGGAGTTCAACACCATCGCCGTCAGCGACGGCGTGGCCATGGGCACCGAAGGCATGAAGGCCTCGCTGGTCAGCCGCGAGGTGGTGGCTGACTCGATCGAACTGGTGACCCGGGGCCACCTCTTCGACGGCCTTGTCATCCTCTCGGGCTGCGACAAGACCAACCCTGGCGCAGCCATGGCCATGGCTCGCCTCGATATCCCGAGCGTGGTCCTCTACAACGGCACCATCTACCCTGGCACCTACAAGGGCGAGGCCCTCGACGTGGTCAGTGTCTTCGAGGCCATCGGTGCCTACAACGCGGGCAAGATGAGCGCCCAGGAGCTGTACGACATCGAATTGGCCGCCTGTCCTGGTGCCGGTGCCTGCGGTGGCCAGTTCACCGCCAACACCATGAGCATGTGTCTCGAGTTCATGGGCCTCTCTCCAGCCGGGCTCAACGGCATCCCGGCAGACGACCCGCCAAGGACCAGGCCGCCCGACAGTGTGGCGAGTTGGTCATGGACCTGGTACGTCGCGACGTGCGTCCGCGCAGCTATGTCACTCGAGAGTCCATCGACAACGCCGTGGCTGGCGTGGCCGCCACCGGCGGCTCCACCAATGCCGTCCTGCACATGCTCGCCATCGCGCGCGAGTTCGACATCGAGTTCGACATCGACGACTTCCACGATATCGCCGCGCGCACTCCGACCATCGGCGATCTGCGGCCCGCCGGTCGCTATGCCGCCGCCGACATCTACGACGCCGGCGGTATCGCCATCGTCATCCGTGAACTGCTCAAGGCAGACCTCATGCACGCTGATGCCAGAACGGTGACCGGACAGACGATGGCGGAGATCGCGGCGGCGGTGAAGGAGACGCCCGGCCAGGACGTGTTCCGGCCCATCGAGGACCCTATCAAGTCGACCGGCGGCTTGGCCATCCTGCACGGAACGTTGGCCCCCGACGGCTGCGTCATCAAGCTGGCAGGCCACGAGCGGCGCCACTTCAGCGGCCCCGCCCGGGTATACGACTCCGAGAACGCCTGCTTCGCCGCCGTCAAGGCGGGCGAGATCAGGAAGGGCGACGTCGTCGTGCTGCGCTATGAGGGTCCGGTCGGCGGGCCCGGTATGCAGGAGATGCTTTCGGTCACCGCCGCCCTCGTGGGTGAAGGCCTGGGGGCTGACGTGGCGTTACTCACAGACGGGCGTTTCAGCGGCGGCACGCGCGGCCTCATGATCGGCCACGTCGCCCCTGAGGCGGCGCTGGGCGGGCCCATCGCGCTGGTCGAGGAAGGTGACACGGTCACCATCGACGTCGATCGTCGCGCCCTCGACCTGGAGGTCGACGAAGGGCGGTTGGAGGCCCGACGGGCCCGCTGGACCGCGCCGGAGCCGCGCTACAAGACCGGGGTGATGGCCAAGTATGCGGCGCTCGTGAGCTCCGCCAGCGAGGGCGCCGTCACCAACCCGAGAGGTTGACCCCGAGACGTTGACCGCGCGCGGCGAGGTATCGCTAGCCCTTCTCGAACTTGGCGCGCAGCGTGTCCGGCTTGGGCGAGGGAGCGTTGTTGTGCCATGCTTCCATCAGTAGCGGCGGCACACCCTTGCGCTTCATGAGTGCACCCACCCGCGATCCGATGTGCCCGAAGTTCGCCGCCCCCCAGGTCTTGCCGAAGTTGGTTGACTGATAGCGGACCGGTGTCGTGGCGCCCCGCTTGTTGACCCCTGCCTCGAACACGACCCGATCGCCCACCACGTCCGCCGAGTAGACCTTGGACGGGTTCTTGATGGAGCCGGATGAGGCCAGGAGGCTGGGATCGCCGAAGCTTTCGCCCACATCGCGGCTGAGCTTGGCCTTGATCTTGCCGGCGTCGCTGAAGGCCAGCGCGACCTTGTTGCCGCGGGCGGCCATCTGCGGCCACTTCACGCCACTCGACGCGATCACGCGCGGCTTGGCCTGGGTGACGACCGAGGCGTCGGAGGCATCGATCTCGAAGCGCTTCACACGCAGGTTGCCAGCCTGCACATAGGCCACCAGTGCGGCTGCCGGCGTAGCGGCCACCGCGATCCCGCTCTTGTACTCCGCCTTGCCGAACTTGAACTTCTTCTCGATGGCTGCAGTGTCACCCAGCGTCTCGGTGCTGCGCAGGAGCAAGCGAGCGCGGGTCTTGCCACCCTTCTTCTCCAGCCAGCTGATGGCCAGCAGGTTGTTGCCGGCACATGCGATCGAGACATCACGCACGCGGCGGCCGTCATCCGGCGTGAGGAAGGCCTGCGCGGCGCCACCCCCGACGGTCCGACTGGTCATGAAGACGCGCGTGTTGCCGCTGGAGTCGTCCTTGTAGGTGGAGCCTGCCCAGACCCGACCGCTGCAGATGGCCAGGGACATGCCCAACTTGGGCACACCCACCACTCGATAGCGTCGCAGCTTGTCGTTGGTGCGGCGATAGTCCTTGCCGCCGTCGAGGCTGAACGCCAGGTACAACTGCCCGGGCTTGCTGGACTCGTGCCAACCGACCGCCACGATGGAGCCATCAGCGGTATTGCCGTTGGCGGCGATGTCCTTGACACGCAGCAGACCGCCCTGCCGCAGCGGGGCCGGGGCAGCTTCCTTGTAAGCGCCCATCATGGGCGCGGCAGCTGTCATCACCAGCGCCAGGGCTGAGGCGATGGCCAGCAGGAGTCTTCGCTTGACGACCATGGCGTTTCCCTCCTACACGGTCTCGGTCTTCGGTTCCTCTTCCCTCTCCGGGCCAGCCTACATCGAGGCCGCACTATACGCAGGCGAGCCTCAGCCGGCCTCGTGAAGGGCGGTTCAGCCCTGACCGCTCTTGCGCCGCAACCCACCCCGATGGGTGACCGCGTGATTGGCCAGAGCGGCCACGCCCATGGCCACCAGCGCTCGCTCGGCCATGGGCATGGGTCGTACCACGGCCAGGAACTGATCGGCCCGCGCACGATCGACCGCCGAGAGGAGTGCCTGGCCGTCGATGGTGAGCGCGAGCACTCGCTGGCGCCGGTCGGCCACCTCCTCGCGACGCTCGAGGTAGCCCGTGGCCACGAGCTCCGCGACCAGCCGGCTGGTAGCGGAAGGAGAGCGGTTCAGCTGTTCCGCCAGGTCCCCGACCGTCAGGGTGACCGGCCCGGCGACCGCGTAGAGCGCTGCCAACTGCGTGAAGCCGATATCGAGCGAGCCCAGTTGGTGAGCGAAACCGATGACCAGTTCGCGCCATAGGGCGCGACCCACGGCGATGCGGTCGGAAAGGATGCGCGGATTCTGGAGTTCATCCCTGGCGGCCTGAACGACTGGCGAGAGCAGCGGGTCATCCATCGTGTGCATGATTGCATACGATTTGTGGGGTGTCTGCCCATGTCCTGCTACGGTTCGAGCAGCGCACCAGGGTGTGCGTGTCGCCGCGCGTGGGAGCGTTACCGGCGCTCTGCATCAGACACAACAGGGAGCAGCCACTGGTGCCAGCCTATATCTACCCTGGACAGGGCTCACAGTCGGTCGGCATGGGCAAGAAGCTGGCAGGCGCCTCGCCGCAGGCTGCCGCCGTCTGGCAGCAGGTTGACGAGGCCCTGGGTGAGTCCATCTCGCAGCTGGCGTGGGAGGGCCCAGCCGAACAGCTGGACCTCACCGTGAATGCCCAGCCGGCGCTGTTGGCCGCCTCCATCGCGGCGCAGCGAGCGCTTGAGGCGGCGGTCGGCGGGACGCCCTCCGCGTATGGCCCGCCGAGCTACTTCGCTGGCCACTCCATGGGCCAATACAGCGCCATGGTCGCTGCCGGCGTGCTCGATCTCAGCGATGCCGTGCGCCTCGTGCGTGAGCGCGGGCGCCTCATGCAGGCATCGTCGGGCGACGGTGCCATGGCTGCCATCATCGGCCTGCCAGACGAGCGGATCGATGAGCTCGTGGCGGTCGGGGCAGCCGAGGGCATCATCACCGTGGCCAATCGCAACTCGCCCGGCCAGGTCGTCATCAGCGGCCAGCGCGCTGCTGTCGAGGCCGCGGCCGCCGCCGCCAAGGGCCTCGGTGCACGCCGAGCGATGGTCCTGCCGGTCAGCGTGGCCGCCCACTCACCGCTCATGGCCGACGCCGCCGAGGGCATGCGCCAGGCGCTTGCGGACATCACCTTCAAGGCGCCAGCCGCCCCGCTGCTGGCCAACGCCGATGCCATCGGCCTCAGCGACGGCGAAGCCTGTCGCGACGAACTCATCGATCACCTGACCCGCGGCGTGGACTGGGTCACCGCCGTGGAGACCATGATGGCAGCCGGCGTCGACTCGTTCATCGAGGTCGGACCCGGTAAGGTCCTCAGCGGCCTTGTCCGGCGCATCGCCCCCAGCGCAAGCACCATCGCCATCGACGACATCACCAGCGAGAGCGGCCTGCAGCTGCCCGCCTAGCCCCTGAGACAGGAGAAGGTCCAAGACCCATGCGTCGCCCCGACTTCAACCGCCGTGTCGCCATCACCGGCCTCGGCATCATCAGCCCCGTCGGCAACGACATCACGACCGCCTGGGGGAACCTCCTTGCCGGCAACTCCGGCCTCAAGCGCATCACGCGCTGGGACCCGGAGGTCACCGATTGTCACGCCGCCGGCGAGGTCGATGACTTCGATGCCAAGGAGTGGATGAACTTCAAGGCAGTCCGTCGCACCGACAAGAACGTCGTCTTCGGGGTTGCCGCGGCCAAGCAGGCCATCGCCGACTCGGGCTTCGAGGTGAACGAGGAGAACGCCACCGACGTCGGGGTCATCTTCGGCTCCGGCGCAGGTGGCCCACGCCTGATGCAGGACGCCATCGAGACCTACGCGACGCGGGGCGCCAAGGCCGTGAGCCCGTTCTTCATCGCCAACATGCTGCCGGATACGGCCTCGGGCCAGATCGCCATCGAGCTCGGCGCCAAGGGCCCCAACATGTGCATCGTGACGGCCTGCTCGACGGGGACCCACAACATCGGCGAGGCAGCCGAGGGTATCCGCCGCGGCGACTACATCGCCGCGATCTGTGGTGCCACGGAGACCCCGCTGTATGAGGTCGCCTACGTTGGCTTCTCCAACATGCGGGGCATGGGCACACCACGCGAAGGCCGTCCGCTCAGCGACATCTCGCGACCCTTCGACCGCACGCGCGACGGCTTCGTCCTCGGCGAAGGCGCGGGCGCGATGATCGTGGAAGACCTCGAGCATGCCAAGGCTCGCGGCGCCACCATCTACGCGGAGGTCGTGGGCTACGGCAACGCCGCCGACGCCTGGGACCTCATCCAGCCGGTCGAGAAGGGCGATGGCGTGCGCCGGGCCATGGAGATGGCCCTGGAGCGGCACGGCGCTCCGCGAGACGAGATCGACATGATCAACCCGCACGGCACGTCCACCCCCTTGGGCGACCTGCGCGAAGCCGAGGCCATCAAGGCGGTCTTCCCCCACCGCTACAAGGAGATCGGCATCAGCGGCACCAAGTCGATGACCGGTCACCTCATGGGCGCCGCGGGCGCTGTCGAGGCCGTCTTCACTGCCCTCTCGGTGCACCACCAGGTCATCCCCGCCACACAGAACTACCTCGAGCCCGACCCTGAGATCGACCTCGATATCATCGCCGCGGACGCCCGCGAACAGCCGATCCGCTACGCCATGAGCGACAACATCGGCCTCGGCGGCCACAACGGTGCCATCATCTTCAAGCGCTACCTGGGCGACTGAGGCCCCGGCCGGCGCACGCTGCGGGAACGATCGCCGGCGGCGTCGGCTACGATCCCCAACAGCCCACACGAGGAGCCCACATCACCGTGCCGCCAACCGATCCGTCCCGTCGCGCCGTCATCACCGGCGTTGGCGCGGTCACACCCATCGGCAACGACCACCCCACCTTCTGGGCCAACGCCCAGGCGGGGGTGAGCGGCGGCGGGCCCATCACCCACTTCGATGCTTCGGATCTCGATGTCCGCATCGCGGCCGAGGTGAAGGGCTTCGACCCCACCGTCGGCATGAATCCCAAGATGGCCCGCCGCATGAGCCGTTTCATCCACTTCGCCATGGCTGCCGGCAAGGAGGCCGTGGCCGACGCCGGGCTGGACTTCAGCCGATGGACGCCCGAGCAGCGCGATCGCGTGGCTGTCGCCGTCAACACCTCGGGCGGTGGCCTGGAGCAGGTCATCATCGGCAACGACATCATCAACACGCGGGGCGCACGCTTCGTGAGCCCCTTCGCCATCCCCGCCCTGTCGGGTTCGATGGCCGCCTGCCAGTTGTCCATGGAGTACCGGCTGACCGGGCCGGTGATCACGCAGGTGGCAGCGTGCGCGTCGAGCATCATCTGCTTCCTCGATGCGCTGCGCATGATCGAGCGAGGTGAGGTCGATGTGGTGCTCGTCGGCGGGACGGAGGCGCCCCTGCTGAAGATGGGTTTCGCCGCCCTTTCCAACATGGGTGCCCTTTCCAAGCGCAACGATGAACCCGAGAAGGCCTCCCGACCGTTTGACCGCGACCGCGACGGCTTCCTCTTCGGGGAAGGCGCAGGCGTCCTTGTCATCGAGACCGCGGCACACGCCATGGAGCGCGGGGCGACCATCCACGCTGAGGTCCTGGGCGCGGCGCTGACGGCCGACGCCTTCCATATCTCCGCGCCCGAGCCGACCGGACGGGGTGCGACGATGGCCATGAAGAAAGCGCTCGCCGATGCAGACGTGGCCACCGACGAGGTGGATCTCGTGGTCGCCCACGGCACCTCCACGCCGCTCAACGACGTGACCGAATCGCGGGCCATCAAGGCCGCGCTGGGCGCCCACGCCTACAAGACCGCAGTCTCCTCGCCCAAGTCGATGGTGGGCCACCTTCTCGGCGCCGCCGGTGCCATCTCCGCGCTCGTCGGCGTGGGCGCCATCCGCGACGGTGTCATCACGCCGACCATCAATCTCGACAATCCCGACTTGCCCGACTGCGATCTTGACTACGTGCCCAAGGTCGCGCGCCACGCCAAGGTCGACACGGTGATGGTCAACGGCTTCGGTTTCGGTGGCCAGAATGCGGTCGCCATCTTCCGCCGCTTCGAGGGATAGCCCCGACGAGCGTTCAGGGCGGACCGGCGCGGCTGCGGCATCATCCGGCCGTCGGTCGCGCGGGCAGCTCGCGACCTTCGTAGGCGGTCAGGTCGGTCAACAGGTCGCCCGGCATGCGCATGGGTCGCCCGCGGGCCAGATCATAGAAGACCTGCACCGTAGAACCGTCCGCGATCACCCGCGCCTTGCCGATGGCCGAGTCCGCCACGGTCACGCGGTATTCGAGGCTGAAGGCCGAGCGGCTCACCCAGCCCACGCGGACGCCGCAGGAGAGCGGCTCTCCGTAGAAGGCCGGCAGGCGGTAGGTGACATGGGCCTCGGCGATGACGAAGGTTCGCTTTGCGGCGTCAGGACCGGTGCCGAAGGGGTGGCCCACGACCTCGGTGTAGTAGCCCCCACGCGCCATCTCGAAGTACGAGAAGTAGACCGCATTGTTGACGTGACCCAGTGCATCCGTGTCGCTGTAGCGGATCTCGATGGAGTGGCGATAGCGAAAGGCACCCTCGAGTGCAGGTGGGCGAGCCATGTCCCGATGCTAGCGCGTGTGGGTCCTCGTCGGCCGGTCGGCAGAAGCGCCGCCGGTACCGTACCGTTGCGGGCGATGAACACAGGACCGGAACAGACCTCCGCCACGTCCATCGAACGTGGACGGCCGAGCTATTCCTGGCGCTATGGCCAGGATCGACGACTGGAGATGGTTCGCCAGTTCGTCACGCTCGAAGGCGCGTGCATCCTCGACGTCGGCTGTGGCATCGGTACCTACGTACGCCGCTTCCGCCAGTACAGTGACGACGTCCATGGCATCGAGGTCGAGGAAGAGCGCGTGGCCGAGGCGAGCAGGGAGTTGCCCAACATCGTGCTCGCTGTGGGCGAGGACTCTGCCCTACCCCGACGACCACTTCGACCTGGTCTTCAGCAACGAGGTCATCGAGCATGTCGCCGACGATCGGGCCACCGCGGCCGAGATGGTCCGCGTCACCAAGCCCGGCGGCACCATCGTGGCCTTTGCCCCCAACCGGCTCTATCCCTTCGAGACGCATGGGGCCTACTTCGGCGGCCGCTACGTGTTCGGCAACATCCCGCTGATCAACTGGCTGCCAGATCCGCTACGTGACCTCTTCGCACCACACGTGCGCGCCTATACGAAGCGGGGCATCGAAGGCCTGTTCGTGGGTCAGCCGGTGCGGCTCGTACACCACCGTGCCATCTACCCGGGATTCGACAACATCAGCGCCCGTCACGCTCGAGCCGGAGCCGTCCTGCGACGGGCGCTCTACGTGGCCGAACACACGACCCTGCACCAGTTCGGACTTTCGCACTTCCTGGTGTTGCGCAAGAAGGGCCAGAGCACTCCAGCGGGTCGAAGCAGCTAGAGATCGCTGGGCGTCTCGGTGGCAGCCGGGTCGAGGACGTGCGCCTCGATGACGATGGGCACCGACCAGTTCCCCGCCAGGTCACGCCACTGCACGTGGATGGAGCGCGGGCCATCCTGCGCCGAGCCGCCGGTGGATTCGTCGCCCAGCGGGAAGTCGATGCGATCGACCGCGGGGTAGGTGCGCCCCGTCACGAGCATGCCGGCAGCATCGACCTCGTCGGTCAGGCCGATGCGAGCGAGCACCAGCCCGCTGCCCCCCGGACCGTCGGAAGCACCGAGCAGCCGCAGGGGTGCCGAGCCGATGACGACGGCGCGGCCATCGATCTCACCCTTGAGCGCCTCGGGGTCCAGCGCCGGGGAACCGAACGGTGGCGTCGCATCCACGGTCGGCCGCAGACGGTCGCGCAGTGCCCACCACATGTCCGGGCGTCCGTTCTCCATGCCCGCCGCCCAGATGCCCACGCCGGCCAGGCCCTCTCCGAGTGCGAAGTCGACCTTGGCCCCGAAGCTCTCGGGATCGTCATACCAGAGCTGTCGCCAGGTGGGCGGGCAGTTCGAGCATTGCTTGTCGGCCCAGGCCGTCCACGCCGACGCCTGCTCGGGGTCGTATTCTCGGCCGGAACCAGCGGCCACCTCCAATGCCGCCGCGTAGCTCGTCTCAGCCGAGCCATCGATGCCCTTGCCGCTGCGAGTCCGCGATCGCGCCGCGTCCGTCTCGGTAGACCAGGCGAGGCCGTACCAGGGGAGCCCCAGCACCAGCGAGTCGGGCGTTACCTGGGCCATCGCCGCCCCCACGCTCGTCGCGAGGTCACCCGTGGTCGGATCCAGCAGCGGCGCGACCGAGCCGGCGACACTCGAGTCGCCGGTGCGGTAGCCGTAGCCCATGATGACCGCCAGGTCGGCGGCGTCCTCGGCGGTGAGCGCAGCCAGGTCGTAGTTCTCGAGCCCGGGCACCACGTCGATGCTGAGGTGCAGGCCCGGAGCGACCTTGTCGAGTGCCGCCCGCACCTCACGCACGAAGCTGACATAGTCGTCGGCGACCGCCTCCGGCAGCGGCTCGAAGTCAAGGTTGACGCCGTCGAAGCCTCGATCCTCCACGAAACTGGCGATACGGTCGGCCAGGGCCCGACGTGACTTCTTCTTGCTCAGCAGCGTGATGGTGCGGTCACGTGTCCCCTCGGTCCAGCCCATGCGCCCGATGACCGGGACCACCTTGACGCCATCGGACTGGAGGCGGGCCTTGAGTTCGCTGAAGGCGTCACTCTCGAGTGCTGCCCAGCCGGGCGGTACGTCGCCGGATGGCTTCTTCGACACCAGCCGGCCGTCACCCGACGCCTCGATGCTGTGGAACGCGGCGACGGTGACCAGATCGCTGTCGATGCTCTCACTGATACCGTCGATGAGCCAGTAGGGCATGAATGCCAAGACCTCGGCCGCGACCGGTTCCGGCGTCGGTTCCGGCGTGGGCGAGGGTGTCGGCGAAGCCAGCGGAGCCGGTGTCGGCGAAGACCGCGGTGTGGCTGGCGCAAGCGACGCCGTCGGCGTGGCCAGCGCGTCGCTCTTGACGGTGATACAGGCGCTGGCGACGAACGGCAACAGCAGCAGCAAGAGCAGCGCGGGGAGGATGGTGCCATGTGCCCGGGTAGCTCGGTCTGTGTTCATCACAGGAAGCACCCTATCAAGTCTCGGTGCGAGGCGGTAGCAGCGACAGCTTCCGCAGCCGCAGCGAGTTCAGGACCACGCTCACCGAGCTGAAGGCCATGGCGGCCGCCGCGAGGATGGGATCCAGGCGCAGGCCGAAGAATGGATAGAGCACGCCCATGGCCACGGGGATGAGCAGGACGTTGTAACCGAAGGCCCACCCGAGGTTCTGCCGGATGACGCGCAGCGTTCCCTGCGAGATACGGATGGCCGCGGCCACCAGCCGTGGATCGCCGCCTACGAGCGTGATGTCAGATGCTTCCATGGCCACGTCGGTGCCGGTACCGATGGCGATGCCGACGTCCGCCCGGGCCAGGGCCGGCGCGTCGTTGATGCCGTCGCCTACCATGGCCACCTTGTGGCCATCCCGCTGGAGGGCCTCCACGTGGGCTGCTTTCTCGGCCGGCAACATCTCGGCCACGGCGTGCGAGATGCCGACCGCGCGAGCCACGGCCTCGACCGCGGCTCGACCGTCACCGCTGAGTAGGTGCACCGTGATGCCCGCGGCGCGCAACTCCCGTACCGCCTCGGCGGCGTCGGGCTTGATGCGGTCGGCGATGTCGATGGCGCCGGCGATGACACCGTCCACGGCCACCAGGACGGTGCTGTGTGTCGTCTCTTCGGGTTCGGTCAGGGCCCCGCCAGCGACAGCCTCGAGACCGGCTTCGGACAGGAAGGCGGCGCTGCCCACCAGGACGGCTCGCTCTCCCACGAGCGCGCGCACACCGCGGCCGGTCACAGCCTCGAACTCGCTGGCAGCCTCGATGACCAGCCCACGCCGCTCAGCTTCGGACACGACCGCCGTCGCCAGCGCGTGCTCAGACCCGCGTTCCGCGGCCGCCGCCAGGGCGAGCACCTGCGCCGCGTCATGACCGGCCGCCGCGCGGACGGCACTCACGGCAGGGTGACCGGTGGTCAACGTACCGGTCTTGTCGAAGACGACCGTATCGACCCTGCCGGCGGTCTCCAAGGCCGCCCCGCCGCGGATGAGGACGCCGCCCGCGGCCGCCCGTCCGGTTCCCACCATCACCGCGGTCGGCGTGGCCAACCCCATGGCGCAGGGACAGGCGATGACGAGCACGCTGATGGCGGACACCAGGGCCAGCGTCAACGCCGGCTCCGGCCCGAAGGCCCACCAGATCAGGAACGTCAGCAGTGCCAGCGCGATGACCATGGGCACGAACCACTCGACGACGCGATCAGCCAGGCGCTGGATAGGTGCCTTGGAACCCTGGGCCTCGCGGACCATGCGCACGATCTGGCCCAGGACCGCGTCACGCCCCACGTGCGTGGCGCGCAACACGATGGTGCCACTGCCGTTGAGCGTGGCGCCGATGACGGCGTCACCGGCAGCCCGGGTGACCGGCAGCGGTTCGCCCGTGAGCATGGATTCGTCGACAGTGCTGCTGCCGGAGACGACGATGCCGTCGACGGGCACCTTCTCTCCCGGGCGGACGCGGACGAGATCGCCTGGACGGATCTCCTCGATGGGCACATCGACCTCACGGTCGATCTCGACCCGTCGGGCCGTGCGCGCACCCAGCCCCACGAGTGCCGCCACCGCGCCACTGGCCTGCGACTTGGCGCGGGCCTCCATCCAGCGCCCGGTGAGGATGAGCCCCACGATCATGGCCGCCGAATCGAAGTAGGTGACCGCGGCGACGCCGGCATCGGTGAAGAGACCAGGCGAAAGCGTGACCAGCACGCTGTAGCCCCAGGCCGCCATCGTCCCCAGCGCCACCAGCGTGTCCATGGAGACCGTGCGATGGCGAGCCTGGCGCCAGGCGTTGCGCAGGAACACGCCACCAGCCCAGAACTGCACGAAGGTAGCGGGGATGAGCAGCAGCCAGTTGAGCTGGGTCATGCTCAGGCCCAGCGGGGTGGGCCACAGCATCAGCGCCATGATCGCGACGGCGATGCCCACCGAGACCAGGGCGCGGATGCCCAGTTCGCGAGTCTCTCGCGCACGTTCATCGGCGTCCGGGTCGGCGTCGTCGAGCGTCAATGCCGCGCTCTCGGCGAGGGTCCGTTCGGGGCGTACGTCATAGCCGGCCGCCTCGATGGCCGCCTGCACCTCGGCTCGACCGGCGACCGCGGGATCGACACGCACGGTGGCGCGCTCCGTGGCCAGGTTCACGTTGGCCTCGGTGACGCCTTCGGCATTGCGCAGGAAGCGCTCGATGCGATTGACGCACGACGCGCACGTCATGCCTTCCACGCCGACCGAGAACTCGATCGGCTCGGGCGGGACGATGGGAGCGTTCATGGGGTCGACCTGCCGCCTAGCGCCCGACCGGCTTGATGGCGTAGACGCCGATGATCATGTCCACGCAGGGGTCGTGGCAGAGCTCGATACCGACCTCTCCCCTGTCCATCAACTCCGCGAGGAAACCGCACTCACGCTGGGGGAGCCCGGCCCAGTAGCGATGGTCACGAGTCTCCACGGCGCGGACGTCATCGGCGTCACCGTTGATGTCGAAGCGCCGCCGCAGCTCGTGCATGGGCACGTAGGCGCGTGACTTGATGAAGCGCCGAAGCTGCGCCTGGGTGCAGCCCGGGCCCGGAGGGGAGCCGTTTCGGCTGCCATTATCGTCAGCCATGTCTTCGTCTTTCCCCGCGATCGCTGCCTTGATCGGCGACGCGGTTGGCGCCTGGGCGCCGGGTCAACTTCGGGTTCGAAGCGGAGGTCGTGTCAGGTGAACTCCGGTCGGCGGATGATACACCCGGTCTCGGGGCAGCCTCCTCAGTGACCCCCCACCACTCGCAGCTCACGCGGGGCCTGGTTGAGCGAGGCGCCGCCGCCGACCGTGCAGACCATGGCATCCTCGATGCGCACGCCGAAGCGGCCATCGAGGTAGATGCCCGGCTCGCAGCTGAAGGTGTTGCCGGCCACGGTGAGTTCCCGGTTGCCGGCCACCAGGTACGGTTCCTCGTGCACCTCGAGACCGATCCCGTGGCCCAGGCGGTGGATGAACTGCTCGCCGTAGCCGCCGGCAGCGATGACATCACGGGCCGCCCGGTCGAGAGCCTCGAATGCCACTCCGGGGCGGACGGCGGCGCGCGCCGCGGCTTGGCCGGCAGCCGCAAGCTCGTAGATGGCTGCGAACGCCGGGTCCGGCCCGCCACCATCCTCCCCGGCGATCCAGACGGTGCGGGTGATATCGGAGCAGTAGCCAGCGCGGCGCCCACCGATATCCAGGAGCAGCGGCTCGCCGGGGCCGATCACACGACTGCCTGGCTCATGGTGCGGCGAAGCGCTGTTCGGCCCCGACGCCACGATGGCGAACTCGGCCGTGTCATGGCCCTCTGCCACCAGCGCATCGCGCACATCTCTTGCCACCTCGGCTTCGGTTCGACCGATGAGCGAGCCGGCGATGACCCGCTCGATGGCGCGGTCGGCAGCTTCGGCAGCTGCCCGCAGGAGCGCGATCTCCTGCTCGTCCTTGATACGTCGCAGGGGCGCCAGGAGCGACGACGCCAGGCCCCAGTCGGCACCTGGGAGCACCGCCTGCAAGCCCAGCAGGAAGGCGGCGCGCAGCCCATCGGACACCAGGAAGCGTCTCCCCGCAGGCGCCTCCACGAGCGGTGGCAGCAGCAGCAAGGGGTCGTCAGTCTCGTCCCAGGTCAGCAGCCTGACCGAGCCGCTGCCAAGGCCGGGGGCCTGCCCTGCCGCGGGTGCCTCCAGGCGCGGGCTGATGTACGAGATGGGAGCGATCGCGGGGATGACCAGCAGGTTGAGCCGCTCCAGGCCGTGGGCAGCGTAGCCAGTCAGCCACTCCAGCTCCGGTCCAACGCCGACCAGCATGGCCTCGGCGCGCTTGGCCACGAGGGCCCTTCGTACTGCGCCAAGGCGGGCCTGATAGCGCGAGGGACTGATGCCGCGGCTCATGTCAGGCCTGGCCGGCAGCATCCGCCGTCAGCCAGCCCTCCACCAGGCGGGTGCCCTCCTCGAAGAACTTCCGATACGAGAAGACGCGTCCCGCCCCGGCCCTGAGCGCGCGCCTGCGGGTAAGCTGGTCGTCATGCTCAGCCACGGCGAGGACGGGCAGCCGCGCCGCCCGGACGCGCTCGATGGCGGCGATGCCGTCGAAGCGCCGCGCCGCGAGGTCCACGATAGCGCCGCTGATGGTGCGCTCGTCACCCACCTCGTGTGCCTCCAGCACCACCGCCAGCTCTGATTCGCTGCCCAGCTGGACAGCCGTCCCTCCGGCCCGACGGACCGCTTCGGTGATGCGCGTGGACCACATCAGGTCGTCAGCCAGGACGACCACGGCAGCGGTCAGGAGACCTCCCAGGTGTCGCTGGTGAAGAGCAGGTCACGCAACACGCCCTCGCCCTTGTCGGCGCGGACGAGCTCGATCTGGCCAGCCACGAGCTGGTGGTGCGTCGGCTTCTTGACGCGACGGAAGATCCCCACCGGGACCGGGTACTCGGGCCAGAACATCCTCGAGAGGATGAAAGCGAGCATGCCGTCGGTCTCGTCGTGAACCAGCAGATCGGACACTTCGATGCCGTTACCCAGCTCCACGACCTCGGGCTTGATGCCGTTGAGACGGATGCCCCTGTCGCGCTCCTTGCCGAAGATCATGGGTTCGCCATGCTTGAGGCGGAGCACTCGGTCATCGCGCACGTCGCGGTCGGTGAAGTCACGCCAGGCACCGTCGTTGAAGATATTGCAGTTCTGGAGGACCTCGGTGAAGGCTGAGCCCTTGTGGTTGCCAGCGGCTTCGAGCGTCTCCTGGATGTGCTCTGTATAGGTGTCGATGGTACGCGCCACGAAGGTCGCCTCAGCCGCCAGTGCCACTGACAGCGGGACGACCGGCTGATCGATGGTGCCTTCGGGCGTGGACTTGGTGCGCTTGCCGAATTCCGAGGTCGGCGAGGCCTGGCCCTTGGTCAGGCCGTAGATGCGATTGTTGAACATGACCACCTTGATGTCCACGTTGCGCCGCATCGAGTGCAGGATGTGGTTGCCGCCGATGGAGAGCGCGTCGCCATCGCCGGTGATGACCCATACCATCAGGTCCGGCCGTGCGATCTTGAGGCCGGTGGCGAGGGTGGGGGCGCGACCGTGGATGGAGTGGAATCCGTAGGTGTTCATGTAGTAGGGCAGTCGGCCCGAGCAGCCGATGCCGCTGATGAAGACGATGTTCTCGCGCGGGTAGCCGAAGTCGGGCATGACGCGTCTGGGTCTGGGCGAGGATGGAGTAGTCGCCGCAACCGGGGCACCAGCGCACCTCCTGGTCGGAGACGAAGTCCTTGCGGGTCAGCTTGATGGGCTCGCCGGCGGTGGCCGGAGCGGTGATGTCAGTCATGAGTGCGTCACTCGTCCTCGCTGAGGAGCAGCCGCGCGGCCTTGACGACCTCGGGCACTGGGAAGGGCTTGCCGCGGACCCGGTTGAGGCCCACGGCATCGACCAGGTAGCGACCGCGGATGAGCAGGCGCAGTTGGCCGGTGTTGATCTCGGGGATGAGCACGCGCCGATAGCGCGCGAGCACATCGCCGGTGTTGCGCGGGAAGGGGTTGAGGTGGCGTAGGTGCGCATGAGCGACAGAGTCGCCGGCTCGTTGCATCCGCTCGGCCGCAGTGCGCAGCGAGCCGTACGTGCTGCCCCAGCCGAGGATGAGCAGATCGCCACGCTCGGGCCCGTAGACCTCGAGCTCGGGGATGTCGTCGGCGATGCCGGCGATCTTGCGGGCGCGCAGGTCGGTCATGCGCTGGTGGTTGTCGGGATCGTAGGAGACCTGGCCGCTGACGTCAGCGCTCTCGAGACCACCGATGCGGTGCTCCATGCCTGGCGTGCCGGGGATGGCCCACGGGCGCGCCAGCGTGTCGGGATCGCGGTCGTAGGGCTGGAAGGTGGCGGCGTCGGTGTGGTTGGGCACCGAGATGTCGGGCAGGTCGGCCGGCTCGGGGATGCGCCAGGGCTCGGAGCCGGTGGCCAGGAAGGCGTCCGAGAGGTACACCACCGGGGTCATGTACTTGAGCGCGAGACGGCAGGCCTCGATGGCGTAGTCGAAGCACTCGGACGGGGTAGCAGGCGCCACGATCGGCAGCGGGCGCGTCACCGTTGCGCCCGAACATCGCCTGCAGCAAGTCGGACTGCTCGAGTCTTGGTGGGCATGCCCGTGGAGGGACCGCCACGCTGCACGTTCACCACCACCAAGGGCAACTCCACCATCACGGCCAGACCCATGGCCTCGCCCTTCAGGGCGATGCCGGGACCGGAGGAAGCCGTCAGCGCGAGAGCGCCGCCGAAGGAGGCGCCGATGGCCGAGCCGATGGCGGCGATCTCATCCTCGGCCTGGAACGTGCGCACGCCGAAGTGCTTGTAGGTCGAGAGCTGGTGCAGGATCTCGCTGGCGGGCGTGATCGGATAGGAGCCGTAGAAGAGTTCGCGCCCGGCCAGCTTGGTGGCCGCCACGAACCCCAGCGCGGCGGCCTCGTTGCCGGTGACGTTGCGATACGTGCCAGGCGGCAGTGTGCGCCGGCTTGACGCGGTAGTGGGTGTGGAAGATCTCTGTCGTCTCACCGAAGGCATAGCCGGCCTTCAAGGCCCGCAGGTTGGCCTCAGCGATGACCGGGCGCGCGGCGAACTTCTTCTCGATCCACTTGATGGTCGGCTCCATGGAGCGCTCGTAGAGCCAGAACATGACGCCGAGAGCGAAGAAGTTCTTGGAGGTGTCGACCTGCTTGGTCGACATGTCGAGCCCCTCGAGGGCGAGCGCGTTGAGCTTGCTGATGGGGATCTCGAAGACGTTGAAGTCGTTGAGCGAACCATCCTCGAGGGGGTTCTGGGCATAGCCCGCCTTGGCCAGGTTCTGCTTGGTGAAGGCGTCCTCGTTGACGACGATGGCACCACCGGCGGGGACATCCCCGACGTTGGTTCGCAGCGCTGCCGGGTTCATCGCCACCAGCACGTCGGGTGAATCGCCGGGCGTGTGGATGTCCGATCGAGGAGAAGCTGATCTGGAAGCCAGAGACTCCGGCGAGCGAGCCGGCCGGGGCGCGGATCTCGGCGGGGAAGTCCGGCAGCGTCGCGATGTCATTGCCGTAGACGGCCGCCGTGCGAGTGAACTGCGTGCCGGTGAGCTGCATGCCGTCACCCGAATCGCCGGCGAACCGGATCGTGACGCGCTCCAGCTCCTGGATCGGTAGGGGGTGGTGCTGATCTGTCTCTATGGTCACGCGGGGAGGGGCTCCTGTTCACGACCCGGCCGACGACGCCGTTGGTCGAGCTGGGGGCAAGTGTAACGCGACCGGCCGAACGGCCCTTGACAGCGGTACCGCAGGCAAACCACGGCCCTCGGTGCGGACGCTATCGTCGATGCGGTGACCACCATCGCCACACCCGGCCGCCGCACGCCCATCTCCGGACAGGCGCTCGGTGTCGTGCTGGTGCTGGTCTCGGCGGCCGGGTTCGGATCGGGCGCGCTCTTCGTCCAGCCACTGTACGACGCCGCGATGGAGCCGCTGACGGTGATGTTCTGGCGCTTCGCGTTGGCGGCGTTGTTCAGCTGGGGCTTCCTGCTGCTGTCGTCCGGGCGCCGCGGATCACTGCGGGCCCTGCCGCGCCGGCGCGTGGCCGTGCTGCTGCTGCTCGGCGCGCTGTACGTGGGCAACAGCTTCGCCTTCTTCGCATCGCTGCAGGTAGTGCCGATCTCGCTCGCTTCGATCATCACCTACCTCTATCCGGCCATGGTGGCCGTGATGGCCACGAGGTTCGTCCGCCGCCTCGAGGGGCGACGGGCGTGGCTGGCGCTGGGCATCTCGCTCGTCGGCGTCGCGCTCACGCTGGGGGGCATCCCCGCGGGTGAGCTGCCGCCGCTATGGGGACTGGCACTGGCGTTCGCCAATGCGTTGATCTATGCCATCTGGATCGTGCTGCAGGCCCGACTCGCGGGGGAGCGGCCGGGCCGACCAGCGACCCCAGCGGCGATCGACATCCCGCCGGGTGACGCCGAGATGGCGGCCACGGAGATGGCACCTGCTTCGCCCGACCCCTCCCCCGCGGCGGCATTGATGACGACCGCCACCGCGTCGGTGTATGCGCTGCTCTTGCTGGGCACCGGCGGTTCGGTCTCGCCGCTTGCCCTGCCCGACGGAAGTTGGCCGGCGCTGCTGGGACTGGGCCTGATCTCGACGGCCATCGCCATCCAGACGTTCTACGCCGGTGTGCGGCGCGTCGGCGGCGCGCGCGCCTCGCTCATCAGCACCGTCGAACCGGTCTACACCGTGGCGCTGGCCGTGCTGCTCTTCGGCGAGCATCTCACGACCATGCAGCTCGCCGGCGGCGCGCTCGTCATCGGCGCTGTCATCCTCGCCGAGACCGGCCGGCCCGATACAGTAGCGGAAGCGACCACGTAGCCCACGACCGCCGACAGGAGTCCCGCGCATGCGTCTCATCTCATATCTCGATGCGGCCACTGATCGGCTCGCGGTCGAGCACAGCGACGGCCGCGCCTGGTCGAGTCGGGCATTGGGCGTCGGATTGCCCGGGTCGATGGGCGAGCTGCTGTCGGCCGGGGATGGCGCGTTGGCGGCGTTGCGCTCGGCCGCCCGGTCGGCTGCCGCCAGCGACCGTCCCGGCGACGTCGATCCGGCGCGCCGCATCTCGCCGATACCCCGGCCGGGCAAGGTCGTGGCCATCGGGCTCAACTACCGCGACCACGCCGCCGAGCTGGGGATCGAGATCCCCGCGGTGCCGATGCTGTTCGCCAAGTTCCCGACCTCGGTCGTCGGCGACGGCGCCGTCGTCGAGTGGGACCCCGGCCTGACCAACGAGGTCGACTTGGAGGCGGAGCTGGCCGTGGTCATCGGCCGCACGGCACGCCGCGTGAGCGAGAGGGAGGCGCCAGCACACATCCTTGGATACACCTGTCTCAACGATGTCAGCGCCCGCGACCTGCAGTTCTCAGATGGCCAGTTCGTGCGCTCCAAGTCGCTCGACACCTTCTGTCCGGTCGGCCCGGCCGTGGTCACCACCGACGAGCTGGCGGACCCCGACGCCCTGACGGTGCGCAGCTACCGCAACGGCGAGATCATGCAGGACTCCAGCACGGCGAACCTCATCTTCTCGGTGCCCTACCTGGTGTCCTTCTGCTCACAGGCATTCACGCTCGAACCCGGCGACATCATCGCCACCGGCACGCCCGGCGGCATCGGCTATTCGCGTGAGCCCCGGGTCTCGATGCACGAGGGTGACGTCATGACCATCGAGATCGAGGGCATCGGGCGCCTCTCGAACCCCTGCCACGAGGTGCTCCGCGGCTGACATCGCGGACGGCCCGGCGGCTCCGCGGGCTAGAGGGTCGCGAGCAGCGCCTCCCCGAAGATGCCCAGGGCCTCCTCGATCTCCGAGCGCTGCACATCAAGCGGCGGGATCCAGCGCACGACGTTGCCGGCCCCGCAGGTCAACACCAGCAAGCCCCGCTCTGCCGAGGCGGCGCTGAGCGCGCTGCCGAGCGCCACGGCCGGTTGCGCGTCCGGGTCCTTGACCATCTCGACGCCGATCATCAGGCCCGGTCCGCGGACGTCGCCGATCCGAGGGTCCTCGAGTGCCAGAGCCTGCAGGCCCGCGGTCAGCTCGGCGCCGCGCTCAGCCGCGTTGGCCACCAGGTCGCCTTCCCGGATCACCTCCAGCACCGCGATGCCGGCAGCGCAGGAGACGGGATTGCCGCCGTAGGTCGATCCATGCGCACCCAGTCCCCAGCGCTCCTGCAGCTCCCGGGGAGAGACGAGGGCAGCCAGGGGCATGCCGTTGGCGATGGACTTGGCGATGAGCACCACGTCGGGCACGATGCCGGCATGCTCGAAGGCCCACATCTTGCCGGTCCGCCCGTAGCCCGACTGGACCTCGTCGGCGATGAGCAGGATGCCGTGGCGCGTCGCCATCTCACGCAGGCCCTGCATGAACGCGACCGGGGCGGGCAGGTAGCCGCCCTCACCCTGTACCGGCTCGATGATGAAAGCCGCCGTGCGCGCGGGTTGGATCTGTTCGGCGAACAGCCGCTCGAGATAGGCCAGGCTGGCGGCGCTGGCGGCCGCCTCGTCACCCTCGAAGTCACGGAAGGCGTTGGGGAAGGGCGCGATGTGGATGCCCGGTACCAGCGGGTCGTAACCGCTGCGGTAGTTGAGACTGGAGCTGGTCAGGCTGGTGGCGCCGTAGGTGCGCCCGTGAAAAGCGCCACTGAAGGCGATGATGTGGGTACGACCGGTCGCACGCCGGACCATCTTCATGGCACCGTCCACGACCTCCGCACCTGAGTTCCCGAAGTAGACCGTGTCAAGGCCGTCGGGAAGCTCCTCCACGAGCATCTCCGCCAGCCGCGTGACCGGGTCAAGGTGACCCAGGCCGTTGCAGACGTGGATGAGCTCGTCGACCTGCTTGTGGATGGCGGCGTTGACCTTGGGATGGGCATGGCCCAACGCGGTCACGGCGATGCCGTTGGCGAAGTCGAGGTAGGCCCGGCCGTCGCTGTCATAGAGACGGTGGCCCTCGCCGCGCACCCAGGTCTGCTGGTAGTAGCGGCCAAGGATGGGCGACAACGTGGCATTGGATCGTTCCTGGATGGAACGTGTGCTATCGGTCATGCACGCAAGCATACGGGCATGGACGGCAGCCGCGCCCGGCTCGGCACTGGTGCCGGCTAGTAGCGGCGGCCGCGCAGCTTGTCGAGGTCGAAACGAGCGGTGTCGGCGATGGCCATCACCGCCATCGTGCCTGCCTGCACCGGATCACTCACCACGAGGTCAGCCTCAGCCGAGACCGAACCGGCCATCGAGAGCGACACGACCGGGATACCGCGCCCACGCAGCTCGCGGACGGCCCTGGTGATCTCGCCACCCATGAGTGAGCCCGCCAGCACCAGGATGTGTGCGCGAGGCAGGTCGGCCACGGCGCGAACGGCAGCAGCGATCTCCGCCTCGCCCACGAGGGCCATGGTGTCCACCGAGATGCGCTCACCGCGCAGGTTGTGGCGATCGCTCTCCGAGACCGCCCCCAGCGCCACCTGCGCCACCTGCGCGCCACCGCCGATGACGATGACGCGCTTGCCGAACACCTGGCCGAGGGTCGGTCGTGCATCGGCCGATGTCACCCCCGGAACGGTCAGGGCCGCCGTGGTGGCATCGACCGGACCCAGGTCACGCAGCTCGATATCGAAGACGCGGGTGACCTCGTCGCCCTCGCCCTGCTTGGTGGCGGGAAAGGAGTTGATGGTGACCACATCGGCGCCGGCCTCTCGCAGACGCAACAGGATCTCGGTCAGATCGGCATCGTCGGTCGTGCGGACCTCGATGGCCGACAGGACGCTGCCGCCGCTCGCGATCGAAAGGTCGGGGATGTCGCCGTCTCTGGTCTCGTCGTGGGTGCTCATCGGTGGCGCAACTATGGCATAGCCGGGGCCGATCCTCCGTACCGCCCACCCGACCCTTCACGGCGATGGCATGTATCGTCTGTCGACCATGACCCAGAACATCAAACGGGACGCCGCCGGCCCATCCTTCGGCGGCCGCGCGACCATCAGCGTCGGCATCATCGGCGCCGCAGGCATCGCCGGCGGTGAACTCGTGCGCCTGCTGGAGCGCCACCCAGGGGTCCGCATCGCCGGCCTCCAGGGCCGCGATCGCGAGGGCGAGCCCATCGGCGCCTCTCAGCCGCAGCTGGCCCGTACGGGCCATGCCATCGAGACCTCCCTGCCACCGGTCGACGCGGTCTTCATGGCGCTGCCCCACGGAGCTTCCGCCGCGCTCGTGCCCGAGTTCGTCGAGCGTGGTGTCGCCGTCATCGACCTGGGCTCCGACTACCGCCTCAGGGACGCCGCCGACTACGAGCGCTGGTACGACTACACGCACCCCTTCCCCGAACTGCTGACCAAGGCGGTCTACGGCCTGCCGGAGCAGCATCGCGACGAGCTGCTCGCGCTGCAGGGGTCCGACACCATCGTGGTGGCTTCGCCGGGCTGCTATCCCACCGCTTCGATGCTGGGACTCTACCCTCTCGCCCGTGCGGGCCTGATCGAGGACGTGGTCGTCGATGCCAAGAGCGGAGTCTCAGGCGCGGGACGGTCGGTCAAGGCCGACCTGATGTTCGCGGAGGTCAACGACTCCGTGAAGGCCTATGGCGTGGGTGGACATCGCCACACGGCGGAGCTCATCCAGGAGATTCGCGATGCGGGTCCGGAGGCAGCTGCCAATCCCGGTGCCGCCACGGTCGACTTCCTGCCCCATCTGGTGCCCATGAACCGCGGCATCCTCGCGGCCGGCCACGTGCGCCCCACACGCGCCATCAGCGCGGCCGAGCTGCGCGAGCTGTACCTGAGCGCCTACGCGGATGAATACTTCGTGGAGGTGGTGGACACGCCGCCCTCGAGCGGCCACGTTCGGGGCTCCAATTTCGTGCGCGTGTTCGCCCATCTTGACGAGCGCAGCGGCCGCATCACCACCGTTTCGGTCGAGGACAACCTGGTGAAGGGCGCAGCGGGACAGGCGATCCAGGCCTTCAACCTCGTGTTCGACCTGCCCGAGTCGACCGGGCTCGAGCAGCTCCCTCTGGTCCCATGACACCCCTCGAGCGGCTACCGTCCGGGCTGCCGGAGGCGGAACGGACGGCCCGTCTGCCGAAGGGCTTCCTGGCGTCCGGCAGCAGCGCGGGCATCAAGGTGTCTGGCGGGCCCGACATGGCCCTCGTCGTGGTCGAGGCGGGACCGGCCGCCGTTGCCGCCACCTTCACCAGCAACCGCATGCCGGCGGCTGCCGTGCGCATGAACCAGGAGCATCTGGCAGCCACGGAACCGGCCGGTGCTGGCCGCTACGGCTGGGCGGGCGCGATGATGGCGACCAGCGGCTGCGCCAACGCCGCCACCGGTGCCGCCGGCCTGGCTGACCAGCGCAGCCTGGCAGCCACGTTGGCCGAAGCCGCCGGCACGAGCAGCGAGCAGGTGCTGGCGATGACGACTGGGCTCATCGGCACCCGCTTGCCCGTGGAGCGCATCGCCGCGGCGCTACGGGCGAAGTCTCCGCGGGCCTCGGTAGCGACGACGCGGCATTCATCGACGTCGCCGAAGCCCTGCGAACGACCGACTCGCGAGCCAAGATGGCAGCCGTTCGACTGGAGTTGCCGGGCCTCGACGGGACCCCGGTCGAGGTGACCGTCAGCGGCGTCGCCAAGGGCGTGGGCATCGATCCATCCCAACATGGCGACGATGCTCTGCTTCGTGCTCACCGATGCCACCGCCGCGCCGGCGACCTTGCACTCGCTGCTCCGTCCCATCGTGACACGCACCTGGAACCAGCTCAGCGTCGATGGCGACCAGTCCACCAACGACACCGTGTTGCTGGCCGCATCCGCGGCGGCTGCGGCGGCACCACTCGAGGCGGACCCCGCCGCCGCAGCCGCCTTCGCCCGAGCCCTGGAGTCCGTGGCCCGTTCGCTGGCGCGCCAGCAGGCCGCCGACGGCGAGGGCGCGGCCACGCTCATCACCTGTGCCGTCAGCGGCGCCCGTGATGGGGCCGATGCTCGAGCAGCCGCTCGCGCGGTCGTCAGCAGCGACCTCGTCAAGGCGGCCATCCACGGTGCCGATCCCAACTGGGGCCGCATCGCCATGGCGCTCGGCAACGCCGCCGCGCCGTCGGCGATCGTGCTGGAGGCAGCCGGGCTGCATCGGGAAGAAGCACAGCGTCGTGCCGGGCACCCGGTGGAACTCCACCCAGAACGTCTGCGCATCGATATCGAGAGCACGCCTGTCTTCGCCGGCATCCCGGTCGCCTTCGACAAGGCTGCGCTGAGTGCACGGATGCGTGGGGACGAGGTGCTCATCCGCGTCGACCTTGGGGTCGGCGACGGCACCGGCGAGGCCTTCGGCTGCGACCTCACCGAGCAGTATGTCGTCGAGAACTCGGAGTACTCCACGTGAGTGGAGGCCCACTCGTCGTCAAGCTCGGCGGCACCACCATCAGCGAGCAGAAGGACGTGCTGCGCGAGGTAGCCGGAGAGCGACGCGTGCGCCCCGTGGTCGTCGTCCACGGCGGCGGCAAGCGCCTCACTGACTGGCTCGCACGCCTGGGCGTGGAGAGCCAGTGGAACGCCGGGCGGCGCGTGACCGATGAGGCCACGCTGGAGGTCTTCCTGGCGGTGATCGGTGGTGTCATCAACGCCGAGCTGACCGGCGCCCTGCTGGCCCTGGGCGCGGAGGCGGTCGGCGTCTGTGGCATCGACCGCGGCATGATCAGTGGACCGCGAGCTGTCGGACTGGACCGCGTCATCAGCGAACCGGTCGCGGATGCGTCCGTGCTGCAGACGAACCTCGAGGCTGGCTACCTGCCGGTGCTGGCCCCCATGGGCCTCGATCGGGAAGGCCGCATCTGCAACGTCAATGCCGACGATGCCGCAGCCGCGGTCAGCGCGGCCCTTGGTGGTGAGCTGGTGTTGCTGACCGACACCGACGGTGTCCGCGACGTCGGCGGCGAGCGCATCGCCGAGCTCACTCCGGCATCGGCGGCCAGGCTCATCGAGAGCGGCGTCATCGCCGGCGGCATGGTCCCCAAGGTGAGCTCAGCGCTGCGTGCCATCGGCCCCGGTTCGCGGGCACGACGCTCGATCATCTCCGATGGGCGCACCGCGCGTGCGCTGCATCGCGCCCTGCACGAGGGCGCCGGGACCGGTTTCCACTCCGGCTGACGACGCCCGTCCCGGGGCATGCCCCGGCGTGGAATGCCGGCATCGGGGGCATGGAGAGCTTGACCCGCGACTACGCCGGACCCGGCTTGGCCTCGAACAGCCCTCCCCTCGCCGGCGGCAGGAAGATCGCGCGACGCTCCGGTGACAGGCCCTCATCGTCGGCAGGTTGCGGCGGCCTCTCGACCGTCGGCCTCATCGTCGTCAGCACCGCCGGCACTGCCGCGGGCAACAGCACGCCGCTCTCGAGCTGGCGCACGTCGACGAACGTCTGGGCGACCGACGCGTCGGGTCGGCCCAGCAGGTAGCCCTGGCCAGCGCCGATGTCGAGGTCGCGGATGACGTGCAGCTGTTCGGCCGTCTCCACCCCCTCTGCCACGATGCGTGAGTCCTGGCTCAGGGCCAGGTCGCGCAGCGACTGCAACACGGCGCGCGAGCCCATCTGCCGCACACCGTCCTGCACCAGTGACAGGTCGATCTTGACGATGTCGAACTGCACCTGCGAGAGCAGCCGCAGACCGGCATTGCCGGCACCCACGTCGTCGGCCGCCAGGCGCAGGCCATACTGCTGCAGGCTGGCGAAGGTCCGGCGCAGACGGACGAGGTCGTCGACCTCTTCGCGCTCAGTCATCTCCAGGATGACGCGGCTGGGCGAGATGCCGTTGCGCACCAGGCCCTTCAACAACCAGGCGGCATCGAAGTCCTTGACCTCCAGCGTCCGAGGCGAGATGTTGAGCGTCAGCAGGCGGTCAGGCCCGATGGCGCGGGCGCTCTGCACCAGGACCTCGATGCAGGCGAGGTCGAGTTCGACGGTCCGCCCCGCGGCCGCCGCGGCGGCGAACAGCCGGCTGGCGTCGGGCAGCGGTCCATTGGGGTCTGGGCGCACGAGCCCCTCGAAACCGAGGATGCGGCCGCTCCGCAGGTCGACGATGGGCTGGAACACCGGCCGCAGCAGCCTGTCCATGATGACCTCTGCCACGGCGTTGCTGCTGACCTCGTCGTACTCCTCGGGCGTCTGGTCGCGATCGGCTTCGAAGACCTCGATCGTGCCGCGACCGTGTCGCTTGGCCCAGTAGAGCGCAGCGTCGGCCTGGCGATAGACCGTCTCTCGCTGGCGGGTGAAGAACGGCACGCCGGAGATGCCGCCGGAGAAGGGGCAGGGCCGGCCGCCGTCGGGGCGCTTGCTGAAGTGCAGCACTCGTTCGGCCACGGCCGTGGCATCGAGGATGTCACTGTTCGGCAGGAGCATCGCGAACTCGTCACCACCGGTCCGGTAGAGCATGTCGCCGTGACGCGCCAGCTCGCGCATGGTTCGAGCCATCGAGCGCAACATGTCGTCGCCCGCCGCGTGGCCATCAGCATCGTTGACCGCCTTGAGGTCATCGAGGTCCATGAGCAGCAGGCTGAAGGGCGTGCCGCGCTCCTCGAAGTCCGCCACCAGCTGCGACAGGGATTCCTGGAAGGCCCGATGGTTGCCCAGCCCGGTGAGGCCGTCAGCCATGGCGTCTTCGCGAGCCTCGTGATAGAGCTCCTGCATCGCGGCGCGCGAGTCTGCCATCTGTTCGAAGGGTCGCAGGAAGTAGCGCACCAGCACGATCACCGCCACGATGGCGCCGGCGATGAGGGCCAGGAACGCTAGGCGCATCTCCAACGACATCTGCGCCGGTACCCTCGGCCACACCTGCAGGAGGCCCATGTTCGAGCCATCCCCGTTGCTCCAGAGCGGCACGATCGTGGACGCCAGCCCCATCGTGGCCAGTCGACGATCGGTCTCTTGGCTCTCGGCGACGATGCCTTCGACGTAGGGTGCCAGAGCAGCGAGCCCGAGCGTGTCACTTTCGACCGGACCCGACGTCGCCGCTGATGCCGCGACCACCTCAGATGAACCCATGTCCACGAGCATCGAGGAGACCGCGTCACCCGGCAGGTGAGCCCGGTCGAACAGTGACGCGACGTCCAGCTCGATCGAGAGGACGCCGCTGTTGCGCCCGGTGACCGAGCGCAGGGGGGTGGCCAGCATGAGTCGGCCGGCAGCATCGGTGCTTCCGGGGGCCCGTGTGACCGTGTCGGTCGTGGCGCCGATGGCCCGGCGTCGCAGCGTGTCATCGGCGCAGGCACTGGCTGCGGTCTGCTGGCTTCCCGCCAGGGGGAAGCTGCGGCCATCCCTCGAGCGCACGATGCAGGCCGAACCGATCGCGTCAGCGTCAGCACCACGGATCCCATTCAGGACGCGCTCGGCAAGCGCCAGGTCCGCGGAGCCATTCAGCCCGTTGGCCAGGTCGGCCATGGCTGGATCGGCCGCAGCTACCAGCAAGCGGGCTTCGATGCCCTGCTCGCGAGCGAGCAGGCTGGCCGCCGACTGGGAAGTCTCGCGGGCACGTTCGGTCCCGATGGCCGGCTCGGAGGGGTTCAGCACCGACATCGTCAGATAGATGCCCGACGCGGTCGGCACCAGGGCGAGCGCGAGCATCGCCGCCCACAGACGCCAACGGACCGAAGGCGGTGCGTCGCTGGAACGTGTCCTGGTCTGGTTGTCGCGGAGATGGGTGGACATGGGTTCTCCGTTGCGAGCCGGATACCTAGTCAAGCGTGTAGCTCCCATGTCGGGTAGTAGCCCAGATCCGACTAGTCGGTAGCAGGACTGTGCACGGACGCACCGGGTGCATGCAGTGCTCCGCACGGCTCCTATCTGGGCGTGACGTGGCCCGACCCCACCCGGGGTCGGCTCCGTACCAGGCGTCGACCAAGCACATCCTGCATGACTATGCAATAATGCTCCAACACGCGCATGTTAATGCAGGTCTGTGAGCCTCTACTGCGCCGTGTACCCCCGGCATCCAGGGGCGTCCGGCATGTACCTGGCGCCTCGCCCGATCAAGGGCAGCACGGTTCGGAGGACGGCAGTGAAGAAGGTCGTGCTCGCCTATTCGGGCGGGCTGGATACATCGGTCGCGGTCGCCTGGCTGAAGGAGCAGTACGCAGCGGAGGTGGTGACCCTGACGGTCGACCTCGGCGGCGATTCGCTGCGCGATCGCGTGATCGAGCGCGCACTTTCGGCCGGCGCCAGCCGCGCCTACGTCATCGATGCCCGCGATCGCTTCATCCGCCAGTTCGTGTGGCCGAGCCTGCAGGCCAACGCGCTCTACCAGGGCGTCTATCCGCTGGCCACGGCCCTGGCGCGACCGCTCATCGCACAGCTGCTCGTCGAGGTCGCCGACCGCGAACGCTGCGATGCCGTCGCTCATGGCTGCACCGGTAAGGGCAATGACCAGGTCCGCTTCGACGTGGCCGTGCATGCCCTCGACCCCAAGCTGGAGGTGGTAGCGCCGATGCGCGTGGGCATGGGCCTGTCGCGCGACGAGGAGATCGACTATGCCAACGAGCGCGGCATCTTCATCCCCATCACCAAGGCCTCTCCCTACTCCATCGACGTCAACCTCTGGGGCCGCTCCTGCGAGACCGGCGTGCTCGAGGACCCCTGGGCCACGCCACCGGCCGATGCCTATGAGTGGACCGTGGCACCCGGCGATGCACCCGACATCCCCACCGAGCTGACCATCACCTTCGAGGGCGGCGTGCCGGTCGCGCTTGACGGCGAGGCGCTCGCTCCGGTCGAGCTGGTCCAGCGGGTCCATGACCTCGGAGGCAAGCACGGCATCGGCCGTATCGACCACGTCGAAGACCGCCTCGTGGGCATCAAGAGCCGCGAGATCTACGAGACCCCGGCGGCGACCATCCTGCACACTGCGCACGCGGCGCTCGAGGGCCTGACCCTCTCCAAGGAGCAGCTGCGCTTCAACCGGCTCGTCGCCGACGAGACCGCTCAGGCGACCTACGACGGCATCTGGTTCAGCGCCCTGCACCGCGACCTGCGCGAGTACGTGAGCTCCAGCCAGCGCGTCGTCAACGGCCAGGTGCGCATGCGCCTCGACCACGGCAATGCCTACGTCGTCGGCCGCCGCAGTGACGATTCGCTGTACGACCGTACGCTGGCGACCTACGATACCGACGATGCCTACGACCACGCCGCCTCGATCGGCTTCATCAAGATCTTCGGCCTGCCCCTGCGCACCGAAGCCGCTCGCCACGAGTCGGCCTGGACCTGGACCGAGCCCATGTTGGGCGAGCTCCCTGTCGAGATGGTCGACGCCAAGGCCTAGCGCGTGAAGGCCTGGGGTGGCCGCTTCAGCGCCCGACCCGATGCCGACGCAGCCGCCTTCGGTCGCTCCATCGAGGTCGATGTCGAACTGGCGCTGGAGGACATCGCCGGCTCGCTCGCCCATGTCGAGGGCCTGGCGCGAGTCGGGCTCTTGACGGCGGCCGAGGCTGATGCGATGAGTGACGGCCTGCGCTCCATCGAAGCTGACGTCCGGGACGGTTCGATCGAGTGGGACCCAGCGAATGAAGATATCCACATGAACGTGGAGATGATGCTGACCGAGCGCATCGGTCCGGTAGCCGGCAAGTTGCACACCGGCCGCTCACGCAACGACCAGGTGGCCACGGACCTGCGGCTCTACCTGCGCCGGCGCATCGGTGACGTCCAGGCCGCCATCGTCGGCTTGGAGCAGGCCCTGGTAGGCCTGGGCCTGGCACACCGTGATGCGGTCATGCCTGGGCACACCCACGTGCAGCCGGCACAGCCGGTGCTGTTCGCGCATCACCTGTTGGCGTATGTCGAGATGCTCGAGCGAGACCGCGGTCGCTTCTCCGATGCACTCGATCGAGCGTCCCTCTCGCCACTGGGCTCCGGTGCGCTGGCGGGGGCGGGCTTTCCGCTCGACCGCGAGGCGACCGCGCAGGCGCTCGGCTTCGCCGGCGTCACGCACAACTCCATCGACGCCGTGGGCGATCGCGACCCGGTGGTCGAGACCATCAGCGCAGCAGCTCTCACGATGGTGCACCTCTCGCGGCTGGCCGAAGAGATCGTGTGGTGGACGAATCCCAATTTCGGCTTCGTGCGGCCGGCCGAGGCCTGGTCAACGGGCTCATCGATGATGCCCAACAAGCGCAATCCCGACCCCGCCGAACTCATCCGTGGCCGCAGCGCGCGCGTCATCGGCCACCTCGTGACGGCGCTGACGATGCTCAAGGGCCTCCCGGCTGGCTACCAGCGTGACCTGCAGGAGGACAAGCCGCCCCTCGTCGATACGCTGGCCGTGCTGGAGTCGTCGCTCGGCGTGCTGGCCGGCATGGTGGCCACGCTACACGTGGACGAGGAGCGCATGCTCGCAGCGGCAACGTCTGGCTATACCACTGCGACCGCCGTGGCGGATGCGCTCGTGGAGCTGGGCGTACCGTTCCGGGAAGGGCACCACATCGTGGGCTTGCTGGTGGCTCGCGCAGAGGCTGCCGGCGTGGAGCTGACGGAACTGCCTGACCCAGATATCGCGGCGGTGTTGGCCGCCGCAGCTGACCCCATCGCCCGAGCTGCGACATCCGATCCCGAGGTCGCCGGCCAGCTGCGCTCCGCCGCCAGGCTGGAGAATGCGTTGGCGCGCCCCGATGTCATCGGTGGCACCGCGCCGACACGCGTCCGAGCCGAGCTGACAGCCGCGGCCATCCGCCTGGGCCTCGCCGACTGAGCGCTGCACTCCTGGGCAGGCCGCATGTGCCGATGCGGGAACGCTTCACGTGGGCGGTGCGCCACCTACTGCGGCTCGATGCGGCTCCTCGAGACGACGACCTGCCCGTCGTCGACGACGAGCTCAGCCGGTATCGGGTGCGACAGGAAGAACACCATCGACTCGCTGTAGCCGTAGGCGCCGGCGTCGAGGACCGCGTACAGGTCGCCCGCTCGCGGTCTCGGCGCGGCCATCGGCCGACGCCAGGATGTCGATGCCGGTACAGAGGGGGCCAACGAGGTCCACTCGGGCATCCGCGCTGCGGGTGGCTGTCTCGCCGACGGCAACGACCCGGTGGTCCTGGCCGACCAGGCGCGGTCGAAGCAGGTGGTGGATGCCGCCGTCGCTGATGGCAACGAACCGGCCACCGCGCTCCTTGGTGCGGATCACGCGACACAGGTAGGCCCCGGCAGGACCTGCCAGCCAACGGCCGGGCTCGAACAGCAGACGGGCTCCCTGGAGCGTCGGACGCCCGGCCCAGGTCGCCATCAAGGCCGCCACCCCCTGCCCCAGCGCCTCGATGTCGAGGGGATCCTCACCGTCGGCGTACGGGATGCCCAGGCCACCGCCGGCGTCGAGCAGCTCCACCGTCAGGCCGTGACGGGCCGCGATGCGCTCGGCCCGGCGCGCGAGGTCGGCGACAGCGTCGATCAGCACCGCAGCGTCGAGCACGTTGGAGGCGCCGAAGGCGTGGAAGCCGCGCAGCACGAATGGTCCGTCGGGCGCGAGCACAGCGGCACTGCGAGGAGGAGAGACACGGCCTGCTCGGCTTCCGCGTCGGTCAAGCCGAACTTGACGTTGCCCGGCGCACTGATGATGGGTGTGCCTTCCCTGTCACCGTCGGTCATCAGCCGCAGCATCAGGCCCTGCCCCCGCCGTGCGAGGCCGGCCATCGAGATGACCACCTCCAGCTCAGCGAGTCGATTCGATCGTCAGCGCCCCGACGCCGGCATGCAGTGCCGCCTCCAGCTCGGTATCGGTCTTGCCGGGGCCCGTGAAGATGACTCGCTCCGGCGCGAAACCGGCTCGCAGCACCGCCCGCAGCTCGCCGCCTGATGCGACATCGGCGCCCAGGCCGGCGCCACACAGGGCCGAGAGCACGGCCGGGGAGGAGTTGGCCTTGGTAGCGAAGGCCAGCTCGGCTCGCTCGGGGAGCGCTGCCCGCAGCGCCGCAGCGCGATCGCGCAGCACCGCCGCGTCGTAGACGTACAGCGGGCTGCCGAAGCGAGCGATGAGCTCTGCGGGATCGAGGCCGGCGAGCAGCCGACCGACCTCGATCGATCGGGCCTCCCCTATCACCAAACTCACCGCAGTGCGCCCTCCAGCGCCACGCGTGCGTCGGTGCCCTCGTCACGGTACTTCACGATGAGCGGCACGGTCACCGAGATGCCCCGCTCACGCGCCCAGGCCGAAGTCGCCGGACGGGTCCCCGGGATGACCACCGCACCGGGCGGGACGGCCAGCGGCGACCCCGGCGTGCCGCGAAGCTCACGTTCAGCCACCAGGTCGATGAGTCGGCTCTGCCCGGTGATGATGGTCCCGGCCGCGATGACCGCGCCCCGACCTACGATGACGCCCTCGTAGAGCCCGGCCCCGCCGCCGATGAAGGCGTCGTCCTCGATGATGACCGGGCGGGCGCCGGCCGGCTCGAGCACGCCACCGACCTGGACCGCCGCCGAGAGGTGGACACCGCGGCCGACCTGGGCACAGGAGCCAACGAGCACGTGCGAGTCGATCATCGAGCCGCTGCCGACCCAGGCGCCGATGTTGGCGTAGGCCGGCGGCATGATGGTCACGCCCGGCCCCAGGTGAACACCACTGCGGACGGACGAACCACCTGGGACCACCCGCCAGGGGGCACCAGCCGCGCTGGCCGCCCGTGAGGACTCGCCGTCGAGCAGGTCGAGCAACCCGTAGGCGGACCTGTCGCGACCGACCATGATCGGCCCGTCTCGGTACTCGGTCATTCCCGGCAACCGGAATCCGAGCAGGATGCCGGTCTTCACCCAGGCCTCGACCCTCCAGCCGCCCTCGACTGCCGGGTCGGGCGTGGCGGCGCGGACCGCACCGGCCTCGAGCGCCGCCACCAGCTCGGCCACCACGACTCGTGCAACGTCGACCAGCTCGGGGCTCCCATCGCGCGCGGCGCGCCAGGCGGCGTCGATCGCCAGCACGCGCGTCTCGAGGGAAGGGGCCGACTCAGCGACCGAGCGGGAGTCCACGCTCGCCGAGTCGGCCACATCGACGGGATCGAGGGTCGATCCGGACGTCATGCCGCAGCCTCTTCGAGGCCTTCGAGCAGACCGAGATCAGCCAGGACGTGGCGCAGGCGCGCGCGATGGGCATCGTCCAGCGGCAGCAGTGGCCGCCGCAGGACGTCATCGATGAGGCGCATCTCCGCCAGCGCGGCCTTTACCGGCACCGGGTTGGAGGTGAGGAAGTTGGCGCGGAAGAGATCGAGGTGGCGCTCGTGCAGCCGGCGCGCCGTGTCCCAATCACCCGTGAGGGCGGCGGCACACAACCGCACCATCACCTGCGGCACCTCGTTCGAGGCGACCGAGATGACGCCGTCGCCGCCGACGCTCATGATCGGCAACGTCCAGTTGTCATCACCGGAGAGGACCGAGAACCCGGCCGGGCGGTCGCGGGTGATGGTCATGATCTGCTCGAGGTTGGCAGACGCCTCCTTGACAGCGACGATGCGCTCGTGCTGTGCGAGACGCAACAGCGTGTCGGCGTTGACGTTGCTGCCGGTGCGACCGGGCACGTTGTACACCACGATAGGCAGCCCGCCCTCCTCCGCGATGGCCAGGTAGTGCGCCTCGAGCATGCGCTGATCGGGCTTGTTGTAGTACGGGGAGACGACCAGGGCGGCGTCTGCCCCCAGGTCGGCCGCGCGACGCGTATAGGTGATCGCGGAACTGGTGTCGTTCGAGCCGGTGCCGGCCACGATGGGTGTGTGATCGGCCACGCCGCGCCGGCGCACCGTCTCGATGGTCAGCTCGATGACGCGGGCATCTTCGTCCGCCGTGAGGGTCGGGGATTCACCCGTCGTACCGACCGGCACGAGGCCGTTGATGCCGGCGTCGATCTGGCGCTCGATCAGACGGATGAGCGCGGCTTCATCGAGCTCGCCGCTCGGAAGGAAAGGTGTTACGAGGGCGGTGAAGGCACCGCGGAGGATCGGGGTCGAGGTCATCTGGTGTTCCTTTCGGCCGTGTGGCGCGGTCCGCTCGTGGACCAGCGTGGTGAACTGGGTGATGCCGCTGCGGTCGGGATCTGCCATGAGCGTCTCCGCCGCGAGGATGGCTCCGGCGACGTAGGCGGAGCGGTCACGTGCCGCGATGCGGATCTCGAGCGATTCGCCCGGGCCGTCGAAGCCGACGGTGTGCATCCCCGGGTGACTGCCGGCTCGCAGTGCCACCACCTCCAGCACGTCTGGGTCCGGCGCACCCGACCCCGTGGCCAGGCGCGCCTCGCGCTTCGAGTGGAGGTACGGGACAAGGCGATCTGCGACGGCCAGCGCGGTGCCTGAGGGTCGGTCGGCCTTGGCTGCGCGATGCTGCTCGAAGAGATAGGCATCGTAGTCGCTGAAACTGCCGAAGAAGCGGGCAGCGTACTCGGCGATGTCGCCGAAGAGGACGGCGCCGAGGCTGTAGGTGGGCGCCACCACGGCGCGAGCGCCGGCCTCCTCGAGCCGTGCCCGGAGGGCGCGGCCGATCTCGTCGTCGGCACTCCAGCCGGTGGTTCCGATGACGAGGGACCGGCAGCCCGCGTCGAGAGCCAGGCCTGCGTGCATCAGCAGGGTGGAGTCGTGGCTGAACTCGAACGCGACATCGAGGGGCCTGATCTCGTCGGGAGCCGGGTAGCCGGTCTCGCGCCCAACCATGGCCACGACCTCGTCGCCCCGTGCCCCCAGGGCGAAGGCGATGGCCCGGCCCATGTTGCCGCTGCCGGTGATGAGTGCTCGCATCGTGTGATCCTCGTGGTTGACGAGGCCGCCGTGGGCTGTCGCTCCGAGCAAACAAAAAGACCGCAGTCACCTTCCTGGTGTCTGCGGCCCTCGGAGCCTTGCCTAGCGGCCCCGAGTCGGTCGTCCCGAACGAAGCCGTCTAGGCCCGTGCCTCCAGGCAGGGCCGCGTGGGCTTCGGCTTCAAGACGTGCATGTGTGTCATCGAGGCCGGAGTCT
Source organism: uncultured Chloroflexia bacterium (assembly GCA_963724095.1). GTDB lineage: Bacteria > Chloroflexota > Limnocylindria > Limnocylindrales > CSP1-4 > JAFMJV01. The sequence goes on along the minus strand of CAVRTH010000015.1, from coordinate 82,308 downwards.
GACGGCTATCGACGGTGACGTCAAGTCGGGAAGGCCGGAGCCGACTTGAGGCCGACCCGACAGGGACTCAGGCGGCCGCCTCCCCCTGCGTCGTTCCCCACCACGCCTCGAAGACGTCGAAGCTGGGCGCGATGGGTTCGGGCAACGTGGCCGCATCGTGCCTGGGGAGCACGTCGAGGGTCTTGAGGCCATTGCCGGTGATGACCAGCACGGTCTCCTCGTCGCGGCGGATGCGCCCTTCGTCGATGGCCCGCCGCAGCGCAGCCAGGGTCACGCCGCCGGCGGTCTCGGTGAGGATGCCCGTGGTCTCGGCGAGCAGACCGATGGCGGAGATGGTGTCATCGTCGGACACACCCAGGATGGCGGCGTTGCTCTCGCGAGCCTGCCTGACAGCATAGCCACCGTCAGCGGGCGAGCCGATCGCCAGCGAGCGCACGATGGTGTCCGGCTTCTCCACCGGGCGCACGATGTCGGAATCCCGTGCGAAGGCGTCAGCGATGGGCGCGCATCCTTGAGCCTGGCCGCCGAAGAAACGCACCGGCGCCGCGTCCAGGATGCCGACTTCCACCAGCTCACTGAAGCCGCGAGCCAGCTTGGTGTACATCGAACCAGAAGCCAGCGGCGCCACGAGGGCGTCGGGCGCACGCCAGCCCAGCTGCTGCGCGATCTCGTAGGCGATGGTCTTGGAACCCTCGGCATAGAAGGGACGCAGGTTGACGTTGAGCACAGCCCAACCGTCGAGCTCGTCGGTCAGCTCCAGACAGAGTCGATTGACGTCGTCGTAGGGACCGTCGACGCGGACGACGGTGGCGCCGAGGGCGCGCGCCTGGGCGATCTTGGCCGGCTCCAGGTCGGCCGGGATGAAGACGACCGATCGCAGGCCATGAGCAGCCGCGGCGGCGGCTACCGCAGCCGAGAGATTGCCCGTGGAGGCGCACGCGAGCGTGTGGTAGCCCCACTGTACGGCGCGTGCAGCGGCGATGGCGACCGGGCGGTCCTTGAAGGAGAGCGTGGGGTTGCGCGAGTCGTCCTTCACCCACAGCTTGTCCAGGCCGAGTCGCGCTGCCAGGCGGGGCGCATCGGTCAGCGGCGACTGGCCGACCTGCAGGCCAGCCGGCGGCAGGTGGTCGACTGGCAGCAGCTCCGCATAGCGCCAGATGGTGGCCTCGCGCGCGCCCAGCACTTCCCGGCTGAGGCGTTCGCGGATCGCAGCGAGGTCATAGACCGGGTCGAGTGGACCGAAGCAGCGAGCACAGACGAAGGCGGCACCGTCTGGCCCCTCGGTCCCACAGGCCCGGCAACGCAGGCCGACGTTACCCGGGATGAAGTCGGTAGCGAGTCTGGATGGTCGGAGGCAGGGCGAGCGTCTGCGATCGGATGTTCGGCGAACGGATTGCCGGGTGCGAAGAGTGGTCTGGGTCATCAGGGAGATCCTCTCGATCGGTCGAGCAGCCCGAAGGCCGTGTGTCGCTCAGGAATCACGAAGGCCGCGACCTTCGTTCGTGGTCGCGGCCCCGGGGATCCGGCCTGAGGTAGAGGTGCTCGATCGGCGCGCCCCGGCTCAGACCCCGACCGATCCCGGCGGGGCCTTCGGCATCGCCATGCGAGTACCGTGCAGCACCATCGTCGCCGATGATGCCCGACGCCACGACCAAATGCAAGCAGCCGTGGTCATGCTATCGGGCGGTGTGGCAGGTACTCGTCTGCATCACGCTGGATTCTACTGCATAGAAATGCGACGTCTTTGTATACTCGGTGGTGATGGACGCGCCCACCCGACCAAGCCGACCGACCTCCATCGCGCACGCTCAAGCGGGAGCGACAGCGCCTCATACGCGATCTTGTCGCGATGCAGAGCGATCGTCAGCCAGCACGACCTCGTGGACCGGCTCGCCGATCGTGGGTTCGAAGTCACCCAGGCCACCGTGAGCCGCGACATCGCCGAGCTGGGGCTGGTCAAGGTGCCACATGATGGCAGGCACGTCTATGCCTGGCCGGGGGACGTGGCTCCGAAGAACCCCCGCTTCGCGAGTGATGAGCGACTCCAGCGCGTCCTCGACCGACTATCCGGTCCACATCGGGCGCTCGGGCCTGACGTTGCTGCTAGTGTCGGAGGCTGGCGTGGCCAATGCCGATCGGCCAGGCCATCGATGAATCGACATTCACCCAACAGGAAGGCACCCTTGGCCGGAGACAACACCATCCTGGTCCTCTTCGCCGACGAGACCCGCCTGGATGCATGGCTTGAGCGGTTCGAGGCACTGCGCTCGGCTGTTCCGATGAGGGGGTACGCACGATGACCATGCTGGGGGATGAACCCGAGGGCGGAGGCACCACCGAGCCGCTGAAGATCCTGGTGGTCGACGATGAGCCGGCCATGGTCGGCGCGATGGGAGCGCTGCTGGGCCAGGCCGGTCACCGCATCATCGCCGCCTACGACGGCGATGAAGCTCTTCGCCGATTCCGCGATGAAGAGCCTGACCTGGTGTTGCTCGACCTGGCCATGCCTGGCATGGACGGCGCGACCGTCTGCAAGAAGCATCCGGGAAGTGAGCGACGTGCCCATCATCGTCGTGTCTGGTGAACGCGACCGGGCCGCTACCGTGGACCTGCTGGACTCTGGGCGCCGACGACTACGTGCGCAAGCCCTTCCGCGCCGATGAGTTGCTGGCCCGCGTTCGCGCCGTCTCCCGGCGATCCTCGGGCGGCCGTGGTGAACGCGGCCGGGGTGACCCCTCTGGCTATGAGCTGGACCGACGGCGCCATGAGATCCGCTGGCAAGGCACGCCACTGCCGACGACGGTCACGGAGTTTCGGCTACTGCGCGTGATGGTGGAGCGGCTGGGCGAGGTCGTGCCCCACGACGAGCTGCTGGCCGCCGGCTGGCCCGATGTGCCCGACCCCGATCCGCTGTGGTTGAAGCCGCACCTGGCACGACTGCGCGAGAAGCTCGTGACAGCAGGCGCTCCGGTCCCGATCGCCGTGCGGGGAGTGGGCTACCGCCTCGACGCATAGGCCCCTTCCGGCCCGATCGTGCACCTGTCGTCGAGCAGAAGACCGCACGCCGAACGGCCACCCCGCGCGGCCCACTGCGGATCTCCGTCACCGTGCCGCTACCGAACGTCTACCACCGAGCCACCACTTTCCGACCGCACTGTCGCTGACATCCTCCTGCCCGCTTCGTAGCGTCAGCAGCGACTGGCGACGGAGTTCTCTGCACCGGCGCCTTCGAGAGGGACACACCCATCGCAGGAGGGATCCACTCCGATGATCGACACTGGCAACACCGCCTGGCTCTTGATGTCCACGGCGTTGGTGATGCTGATGCTGCCGGGCCTGGCACTCTTCTATGGCGGCCTGGTGCGGGCCAAGAACGTGCTGTCGACGATCATGCACAGCTTCTTTGGCCTGGCCATCGTGACCGTCGTGTGGGTCGTCGTCGGCTTCAGCCTCGCTTTCGCGCCGTCGATGGGGGATCCTCGGCATCGTGGGCGGCCTCGACTACGCCTTCTTCAACGGCGTGGGCATGGAGTCAGTCCGGACTACGCGGGCGGCAACATCCCGTTCGTGCTGTTCGCCACCTTCCAGATGATGTTCGCGGCCATCACGCCGGCGCTCATCAGTGGCGCCTTCGCCGAGCGCAAGCGCTTCGCCGCATTCGTCGTCTTCACCATCGCCTGGTCGATCCTGGTCTACTCGCCCATGGCACACATGGTCTGGGGTGGTGGCATCCTCGCCCAGCTCGGCGCACTCGACTTCGCGGGTGGCACCGTCGTCCACATCGCCTCGGGCGTGTCCGCGTTGGTGGTGGCGCTGGTCATGGGTCGCCGCGTCTCGGGCCACCACGTGGAGCCGCACGACGTGCCCATGACCGTCCTCGGCGCGGGCCTGCTGTGGTTCGGCTGGTTCGGCTTCAACGCCGGTTCGGCGCTGGCCGCTGACGGCCTCGCGGCCCAGGCGCTGATGGTCACCACCGTCTCGGCTGCCGCCGGTACGCTCACCTGGGTCGGTGCCTCCTACCTCAAGGGCCGCAAGGTCAGCGTCGTCGGCGCCGCCGCTGGTGCCGTGGCCGGCCTCGTGGCCATCACCCCCGCTGCCGGCTTCGTCACCGTTGGTGGCGCGCTGGTCCTGGGCCTCGTGGCCGGTGCCGTCTGCTTCGCCATCACCCTGCTGCGTGAGCGCCTCGCCATCGACGATTCTCTTGACGTCTTCGCCGTCCACGGCGTCGGCGGCATCTGGGGTGCGGTCGGGACCGGCATCTTCGCGGTCGCTGCCATCGGCGGTGTCTCCGGCCTTATCGAGGGCAGCCCCGAGCAGCTGGTCATCCAGATCGTGGCGGTGGCCTTCACCGTCGTCTTCGCCAGCGTGATGACCTTCGTCATCATCAAGGTCATCGACGTGGCGATCGGCCTGCGCGTGAACGAGGCGGACGAAGAAGTGGGCCTGGACGTCTCCGTCCACGGCGAAACGGCCTACGTGCCGTGGGCCGGCACCAGCACCGGTGCCGCAGCCGTCGCGGTCGCCGTCGAGCCACCGGCGGCCCCCGTCGCGGGAGCAGAGCCCGCGTAGTCCCCGCATGCCGGCTCACGGCCGGTGGCGGCTGTCCCACTCGGATCGATCGTCGTGGCCGCCATGAGCGAAGCGACACCGGATCCGGCACGAAGGCCCGCGAGGCTCCCAGCTCGCGGGCCTTCGGCTGTGTCGGGGCGAACCGTCAGCGAGCGGAACCGACGAAGCGCAGACGCAGCACGAACTGCGAGCCGTAGGGTTCGCGCGGCTCGACGGTCAGCTCGCCGTCCATCGAACGTGCCAGGCGTCGGGCCGCGAACAGCCCGATACCCGCGCCACGTGGTGAATCGTCGAGGCGGACGAAGGGCTCGAAGATGCGCTCTCGCCAGGCATCGGGGATACCGGGCCCGTCGTCGGTCACGGCGACATAGGCGCAGTCGCTGTCACGCCAGCCATAGAGATCGATACTGCCGCCCCGCGGCACGTACTTGGAGGCGTTCTCGAGCAGGTATCCGAGCAGCTGGTGCAGCATCTCTGGGGAGGCCAGCGCCACCAGGGGCTCATCGCGGAACGCCGCTCGAAGCGTGCGACCGCGCAGCATCGGTTTGAGCTCGGTCATGACCTGCGAGACCTGGGTGGAGAGGTCGACGGGCACCAACTCGGCGGGCGTGGTCGGCAGCACGCGCATGCTCTCGAGGATGTCGTCGACGGTCTCGTCGAGCCGCTCCACCTGGGTCAGCGCCGCCTGCTCCCAGCCGGCGGCTTCGGTGCTGCCTCGGGCATCCGCTTCGCCCCCGAGCAGCTCGACGTAGGCGCGCACCACCGCCAGCGGCGTTCGCAGGGAGTGGGTCACGACGGCGACCAACCTTGCCCGCGCCTCATCGATGGCGCGCAGCTGCTCCAGCTGCGCTTCAGCCTCGGCGTGGAGGCGACTCTTCTCGACCATGCCGGCCAACAGACCGGCGAGCGCCTCGAGGAAGCCGATATCGGCGGGGTTGAAGTCACGGTGTTTGGCGGTCTGCACATTCAGGACGCCCACCACCTGCTCTTCCCATACCAGCGGCACCGAGCACATCGAGGTGAAGCGTGCCTTGTCGACACCGCGGATCCAGGCGAACCGATCGTCGTCGTGCACATCGGGACTGACCACGGTGGCCTGTGTCTGCGCGGCGAGGCCGGTGATGCCCTGGCCCATCTGCAGGCGGGCCACTCCGACCGCGTCCTGGTCGAGGCCATTGGTAGCGGCCAGCGTCAGGCCGCTGCCATCGCGATCGACCAGGTAGAGCGAACACACGTCCGCGTGGGAGGCGGCACGGGCCCGGTCGATGACGGTACCGGTGAGTCTTCCCACGTACGTGCCCTGGCGGCGAGGTGGGCGACATCGGCAAGGAAGGCGATCTCCTCGACGCGAACGGCATCGGAGCCGCCTAACGCGCCCCCGGAGGCGGCGATCGGCGCAGGACTTCGGTTGCATCCCACGATGGTGGGCCTGCGCCGCCGCGAGGTCAAACCGGACCGGTCAGGGCTGCCGCGGCGTCAACGGGCCTGCGCCGAGGAGAGCGATTGGACCAGATGCGATCTCATCCATGACCAACAGCCTGAAGCAAGCCGCTTATCGGCCGCTTCGCTTGGCCGCAACTTGCGTGAACATAGTGGCATGACCCGCTTCGACACCAAGCTGGCCCACCTGGGCGCGTCTCAGCCACTCGCGAGCACACCGTCAACCCGCCGCTGACGCGCGCCTCCACCATCCTCTTCGACTCCCTCGCTGACCTCCGCGACGCTGGCATGGGTGTCGCGTACGAGGAACCGCGCTACGGCATCTACGGCACCAACACCACGTTCGAGCTCCAGACGGCGATGGCGCAGCTATGCGGCACGGAGTCCTGCATCGCGACCCCCAGCGGCCTGACTGCCATCGCCGCCACGCTCGCAGCACATGCCACCCCCGGCTCGCGCATCCTGCTCCAGAACGACATCTACCAACCGGCGCGCACCTTCGCCGAGCGAGAGATCGCCGGGACCTGCGAGGTCGCCTGGTTCGACGATGTCGATCAGCTGGCAGCCCTCATCGACGAGCGCACCAGCCTCATCTTCATCGAGCTGCCGACGTCGCTCACCATGCGCCTGATCGACGTGCGTGAAGTCGTGGCCATCGCCGCCGGCCACGGTATCCCGGTGGCCTGCGACTCGACCTGGGGCACGCCGCGCTACTTCGACGCCCACGCCCTCGGCATCGACATCTCCATCCATGCCGCCACCAAGTACATCGGCGGTCACTCGGACATCATGCTGGGCCTCACCACCGGCAGCTACGAAGCCCTCGCGTCCACCCGCGCCTGGTGCGTCCGCCACGGCTCGACCGCCGCGCCGGACGTGTGCTGGCTCGGCCTCCGCGGGCTGCGCACCCTGAGCGTGCGCCTCGAACGGCACCAGGCCAACGCCCTGGCCGTGGCCGGCTGGCTGGAGGGGCAGCCGCAGGTCGAGCGCATCCTCTACCCCGCCCTCCCCTCCGACCCTGACCACGAGCTGTGGCGCGGGCAGTTCAGCGGCGCCCCTGGCCTCTTCAGCATCGAGTTGCGCAGGTGCGACGAGGCCGCCTTACGCGCGCTTCATCGAGTCGCTCAGGCTCTTCGGCCTGGGCGCCAGTTGGGGCGGCTTCGAGAGCCTCGTCATCCCCGCCGTGCCCCACGCTCGGCGAGGCCTGGAGCGCCAGCCCGACGAGGGGCGCCTGGTGCGCCTGCACATCGGCCTCGAGGACCCCGACGACCTCATCGCCGACCTGGCCGCGGCGCTGCGAGTCGCTATGAGCGGACGCGACCAGGAATACGACCGCTTCGGCCCCTGGGTCATCGAGATCTCGGCCGCGGATCCGGCACCAAGGTTGTTCGAACCGCACCTGACGCGGACCGATGCGCCGCTGCTGGCGGTCAAGATCCCGCGCAAGATCGCCCGCCGCGAAGCCCACCCAGGCATGGACCTGTACGACTACGTCGTGTCGCTGTACGAGGACGACATGCTCATCCTGCGGCGCGCCGATCGCGCGGTCCAGGCCGATACCATCACCTACCGTGACATCCAGCACCTGCGGGTACGCGAGGATCTGTTGCGCGGCAGCGTCCACCTGGGCTTGCCGGAGCATCCGCTCGAGCTGCCCTACAACACCGTCTCCGGCGACATCATGAAACGCCTCGTCGGCCTCATCCGCGAACGCTACCAGGTGCCGGGATGGACGCCACTCCAGCCGTCGCCAGGCCACCCCGTCGGCGGGCTGAGCTTCTACTTCGAGGGCCTGCTGGCGAGCATGCGTGCCGAGGGCTCTGCGATGCGAACGCTGGCAGCCCAGGCCGACACCGCCCTCGGTTCGCTCAAGGCCAGCCGGCTCCAGCGAGCCCTCTTCGGCCTCGTCGACAAGCGGCTGCTGGAATCGCTCCACCTGACCGACGGCCGCGAGCTCCGGGTCATCGACCGCGGGCAGCCGTACGTCTATCGCTGGCAGGCGGTCTACGGCAGGAGCGAGACATGCGATCCCGCTCGCCAACATCACGGCCGTCGACTGGGACTGGGGCACGGACAAGGGAGGTTCCGTCCCGGTCCAGGTCACGCTGCGGACAAGCGCCAGTGACTACCGCTGGTTCTTCGTGCCCGGCAACCCCACGCCTCGACCGCTACCGTGAGTTCCTGGCCGCGGCAGCGGACGTCACTCGTCAGAGACGAGCCGCTTCCCGTAGCTGACGACTGCGTTCCAGCCGGTAGCCGATGGCTTCGTAGAACGCCCGTGCCGCCTCGTTCCCGTCGCGCACCTGGAGGTTGATCTTGGCGCATCCCAACGCCACGAGCCGCTCCTCGGCGGCATCCATGAGCTCACGGCCCAGACCCCGGCCCCACAGCGCCGGCTGCACCGCGAGGTAGTTGATCCAGCCGCGGTGCCCGTCGTAGCCGGCCATGATCGAGCCGACCACGACCCCGTTCTCCTCGCCGATGAGGAACAGCTCCGGGCTGTCGGCCGACTTCCGCTCGATGTCGGCGTACGGGTCGTTCCACGGGCGTGTCAGGTCGCAAGCGACCCAGAGCGCCACGACCGCCCCGGCGTCGCTGGCGCGGAACTCGCGGATGAACACGACAGAGCCTAGAAGGCGAGGTTCGGCGCCAACCAGCGTTCGGCTTCGACGATCGACCAGCCCTTGCGTCGAGCGTAGTCCTCGAGCTGGTCGCGATCGATGCGTCCGACACCGAAGTAGCGCGCCTCCCGATGCCAGAAGTACATGCCGCTCACCGATGCTGCCGGCAGCATCGCCATCGACTCGGTCAACTCCATGCCGGCGCGTGACTCGGCCTCCAGCAAGCGGAACAACGTGGACTTCTCGGTATGGTCGGGACAGGCCGGGTACCCCGGTGCCGGGCGGATGCCCTGGTAGGACTCCGCGATGAGCTCATCGTTGCCCAGGCCCTCGTCCGCGGCGTAGCCCCACAGCTCCCGCCGCACGCGCTCATGCAGACGCTCGGCGAATGCCTCCACCAGGCGGTCCGCCAGGGCCGTGAGCAGGATGGCCGAGTAGTCGTCGTGAGCGGCCTCGAAGCGAGCCCTGGCCTCGGCCAGGCCGTGCCCGGCGGTGACGGCGAATGCCCCCACGAAGTCGGCCACGCCCGCGTCGACGGGCGCCACGTAGTCGGCCAACGCCAGGTCGGCTCGACCGTCGGTACGCGCCATCTGTTGACGCAAGGTATGCAGGCGTGCCAACTCACGAGAACGCTCCTCGTCGGCCCAGATGACGATGTCGTCGTCGCCTGTCGAGCCCGCGGGCCAGAAGCCGACCGCGCCGTCGGCTCGCAGCAGGCCTTCATCCATGGCTCGCCGCAGCATCACCTGCGCGTCATCGAACAGGTCTCTGGCAGCCGCCCCGACCAAGGTGTCGGAGAGGATCGCGGGATAGCGGCCTTTCAGCTCCCAGGTGGCGAAGAAGGGCGTCCAGTCGATGCGCTCCACGAGCTCGCCAAGCGGATAGTCGGCCAGGGTGCGCACGCCCGTGAAGCTCGGCACGGGCGGTGTCTCGGCAGTCCAGTCGATGGCGAGCCGGCTTGCGCGCGCCTGCCCAAGCGACACACGCCGGTTCGGAGAGCCACGCTGCTCATGGAGGCGGCGCACCTCCGCGTATTCGAGGCGACGCCCCGCTACGAAGGCGTCCCGCGCGGCGGGGTCCATCAGCGCACCGGCCACACCGACGGCACGGGAGGCGTCATCGACGTGCACCACCGGTCCCGAGTAGGCCGGCTCCAGCTTGACGGCCGTGTGTGCCTTCGAGGTGGTGGCGCCGCCGATGAGCAGCGGTGTCGTCATGCCCTCCCGCTCCATCTCGGCCGCCACCAGGCGCATCTCCTCCAGTGACGGCGTGATGAGCCCCGACAGACCGATGAGGTCCGCCTTCTCCTCGCGTGCCGTTTCGAGGATCCGCGTCCACGGCACCATCACGCCCAGGTCGATGACCTGGTAGTCGTTGCAGCCGAGCACGACGCCGACGATGTTCTTGCCGATGTCGTGCACGTCACCCTTGACGGTGGCCATCACGATCTTGCCCGCCGAACGCGGTCCGGCATCGGCGGCATCCCCCCCGACAACGCCCGCTCGGCCTCGATGTAGGGAATGAGGTGCGCCACCGCCTGCTTCATCACGCGCGCGGACTTCACCACCTGCGGCAGGAACATGCGGCCCGAGCCGAAGCGATCGCCGACCACGTCCATGCCCGCCATCAGCGGACCCTCGATGACGTGGAGCGGCCGATCCGCCGCCAGCCGCGCCTCCTCGGTGTCCTCCACGATCCAGTCGCTGATGCCCTCGACCAGCGCGTGCGTCAGCCGCTCGGCCACGGGCATCTCGCGCCAGGAGAGGTCGCGCTCGGCGCCCATGGCGGTGCTGCGGGCATCATCGGCGATCTCCAGCAGGCGGTCGGTGGCGTCGGGCCGGCGGTTGAGCACCAGGTCCTCGACACGCTCGCGCAGTTCCGGGTCGAGGTCGTCCACCACCGGCAGGGCACCGGCGTTGACGATGGCCATGTCGAGTCCGGCCTCGATGGCGTGTACCAGGAAGACTGCGTGGATGGCTTCGCGCACGGGGTTGTTGCCGCGGAACGAGAAGGAGACGTTGGAGACGCCGCCACTGGTGAGCACGCCCGGTAACTCGGCCTTGATGCGACGGACAGTCTCGATGAAGGCGACGGCGTAGTCGTTGTGTTCGGGGATGCCGGTGCCGATAGCGAAGACGTTGGGGTCGAGGATGATGTCTTCCGAGGCGAACCCGACCTCCTGCGTCAGCAGCGCATGCGCCCGATGCGCGATCTGCAGCCGTCGCTCGACGGTCTCCGCCTGGCCTTCCTCGTCGAAGCCCATGACCACCACGGCCGCACCGTAGCGGCGCGCCAGCTGCGCCTGCCGCAGGAACGCTTCCTGCCCCTCCTTGAGCGAGACGGAGTTGACGATGGGCCGCCCCTGGGCCGCGCGCAGACCAGCCTCGATGACCGACCACTTGGACGAGTCGATCATGAACGGGACACGGGCGATATCCGGCTCGGCCACGAGCAGGCGCACGAAGCGCGTCATGGCCGCTTCCGAGTCGAGCATGCCCTCGTCCATGTTGATATCGATGACCTGGGCCCCGTTCTCGACCTGCTGCCGAGCCACCTCCACGGCCTCGGCGTATGAACCCTCCAGGATGAGCCGGGCGAACTTGCGCGAACCGGTGACATTGGTGCGCTCGCCGATATTGACGAAGAGCGAATTGGGGCCGATGTCGAATGGTTCCAGGCCGGCGAGGCGCGTGCGACGCTCGACGTCTGGCACGACGCGCGGGGCGACGCCTGCGACGGCAGCCTTGATCGCGGTGACGTGCTCGGGACCGGTGCCGCAGCAACCACCCACGATGTTGACGTCACCGTCGCGGGCCATGCCGCCCAGCACGTCGGACGTATCCGCGGGCGTCTCGTCGTAGCCGCCGAAGGCGTTGGGCAGGCCGGCGTTGGGGTAGATCGACAGGAACGTGTCGGCGATGCGCGAGAGCTCTTCTGCGAACGGACGCAGTTGCCTGCCACCGAGCGCGCAATTGAGACCCACTGCGAGCGGGCGCGCGTGCCGCACGGTGTTCCAGAACGCGGCCACGGTCTGGCCGTTGAGCGTGCGGCCAGACGCGTCGGTGATGGTGCCGCTCACGATGAGTGGCAATCGGTAACCCAGCTCGTCCCACAACGTCTCGACCGCGAAGATGGCCGCCTTGGCATTGAGCGTGTCGAAGATGGTCTCGATGGCCAGGATGTCGGCGCCACCCTCGATGAGTGCGCGGGCCGACTCCAGGTAGGCGTCGGCCAACTCCTCGAAGGAGGTGTTGCGGGCACCCGGGTCGTTGACATCCGGGGAGAGCGACGCCGTGCGGCTGGTGGGACCCATCGAGCCCAACACGTAGCGCGAGGTGCCGTCGGCGGCCTCCACCTCGTCAGCGGCTTCACGCGCCAGGCGGGCGGACTCGCGGTTGATCTCCGCCACCCACGGCTCCAGGGCGTAGTCGGACATCGAGACACGCGTGGCGTTGAAGGTGTTGGTGGTGATGATGTCGGCACCCGCCGCGAGGTACGAGCGGTGCATCTCACGCACGATGTCCGGCTGCGTCAGCGAGAGCAGGTCGTTGGCACCCTTGAGGTCACGCGGGTGGTCGGCGAAGCGCGCACCGCGGAAGCCGGCTTCATCGAGCGCGTGGCCCTGCAACAGCGTGCCGGTGGCGCCGTCGAGCACGAGGATGCGTTCGCGCAGCCGGTCAGGCAGAGCGGCTGTACGTGAACGTCGGGCCAGGTTAGGGTCGCTGCCCGGGCGCTTGACCGACGTAGGTATGGCCACCGTGCTCTTGCTCCTCCGATCCCCGCGTCCCGGCACCGTGCCACCGCAGCCACCGCATCATACGGCAGGGTGCGGCCGGCCACGGCTGGGCACCATCGGGGCCTGGCTACTCTGGCCGGGAAAGGTACATACCAATCAGACCAACCTGCTAGACTCGCGCATGGGAGGTGTGGTCGTGACCGGAGAACCGTTGTACTCGGTCGTCGCCAGCCGGGCCGAAGCGCGCATCACCGCCGGTGAGTGGCAGGAAGGTGATCGTCTGCCGCCAGAACGCCAGCTGTGCCGCGAATTCGACGTCTCGCGCTCGACCCTGCGGCAGGCCCTCGGCGAACTGGAAGAGCGCGGGCTCATCAGCCGGCACCAGGGCCGTGGCACGTTCGTGACCCGGCCGCGGCTGCAGCTGCCCATCGAGGGCGTGTTCTCCATCCGCGACGCCATGGAGGCGTACGGCATGACGATGTCCACACGCGTGCTCAACGTCGAGGTCATCGAAGCCAGCCGTCAGCTCGCCGCCGACCTGGCCTGCTTGCCCGGTGACAAGGTCGTCTACATCGAGCGTCTGCGCATCGGCGACGGCGAGCCGATGGTGCTCGACACGGCACACCTGCGAGCCGACCTGTTCCCCGGCCTTGAGACGGTCGATCTCGAGCATCGCTCGCTGTACGAGGTCCTCGGCTCCGACTACGGGCGCACCGTGGTGGAGGCCCAGGAGACGCTGGAACCGGTCATCCTCACGCCCCGCGAATGCGAGCTGTTGAGCGTTCCGGCACACACCACGGCGCTGCTGACGCGTCGCGTCACCAGCGACTCGGCGGGCGTGGTGGTGGCACTCGGACACGTACTCCTGCGGGGCGATCGCTCACGCTACATCTACAAGCGCACCGTCGAGACGACACCGACGGATCGTGACCATCGACCAGCTACGGACGGCAGGATGCGGCGGCCGGCGCCGCGAGGGCCGCTCACCAGCAGCACAAGGAGGATGTGGTGACCGCATCGGATCGCTGGTTGGCCGCCGCTCGAGACGTTCTCGAGCAGGTGACCAGCACTCAATCTGGGGCCATCAACGAGGCCAGCACCATCTTCGCCGACAGCATCGCCACCGATGGCCTGGTGCACGTCTTCGGCTCGGGCCACTCGCGCATGAACACCGAGGAGATGTTCCCTCGCATCGGCTCCTACCCGGGCTTCCATCCCATCGCCGAGCTGGCACTTTCGAACCACGTCGGCGTGGTGGGCCCCAATGGTCTGCGCCAGGCGATGTACCTCGAGAAGGTGCCCGGCTTCGCGCGCATCATCCTGCAGCAGTTCAAGATCCATCCCGGCGATTCGTTCCTCATCTTCAGCTCGACGGGCATCAACGGCACCGTCGTGGAGATGGCCCTACTGGTGAAGGCGATGGGTCTCCCGGTCGTGGCCGTGACGTCCATGCAACACACCGCAGCCACTCCCTCGCGGCATCCCTCGGGCCGGAAGCTGGCGGAGATCGCCGATGTCACCATCGACAACTGCAGCCCGCCAGGTGACGCCGTCACAGAGATCGAGGGCATCCCCTTCAAGGTCGGTCCGGTCAGTTCCATCGGCGCCATCGCCGTCGTCAACGCGTTGAAGACCCGGACCGCGGAACTCCTGGTCGAGCGGGGTGTCATCCCCATCGTGCTCACCAGCCCGCACTTCGTGGGCAGCGAAGTCGGCGAGGAGCAACTGGAGCGGGTCTACGAGGAGTACTTCCGACGCGTCAAGCGCGCCTATGACGGCGTGGGTGCCATCGGGGTGCCGGAGTCGTGGGAGGTCGTCTGAAGGTGACGCGCCGACAAGATGACCATCGACCCGCCACTGATGGCGACCGCGGAGGTGGTGGTGGTCGGGTCGGGCACCGCCGGCGCGACAGCCGCCATCGCCGCTGCGCGTACCGGCGCATCCGTGCTGCTCATCGAGAAGCTGGGCTTCATGGGCGGCATCAGCACCGCCGTGCTCGACACCTTCTACGGCTTCTACACGCCGGGAAGTCGCGCACTGAAGATCGCCGGTGGCGTATCCGATGACGTGGTGGCCGGCCTGCGCTCCCTGGGCCCGGTCGTCGAGCGCCCCAACACCTACGGCGCTGGCACGGGCGTGACCTACAACTCCGAGCACCTCAAGCTGGTGTGGGAGGGACTTGCCGCGGGGGCCGGCGTCCGAGTGCTGTTGCACGCGTTCCTGCAGGACGTGGTCGTGGAGGGCGGCCGTGTCGACGAGCTGCTGGTGGCCACCAAGGCGGGTCTGGTGCGCATCCGCGGGCGTGTCTTCATCGATGCCAGCGGCGACGCCGACCTGGCCCATCAAGCCGGTTTCGGCTACGAGCTGGCGGGTGCCAACGACCCGGCGCAAACGCTGACCACGACCTTCAAGATGGTCAACGTGGACATCGCCGCACGCAAGAGCATCAGTACCGCCGAGATGCACCGGTTGATGGGCGAGGCCGCCGATTCGGGCGACTACGACCTGCCCCGCCGCGAGGGCTCCGACCACATCACACCCATCGACGGCATGATCGCGACGGTCATGACACGCCTGCCCTCCTTCCTGGGCGATGGCGACCAAGTCGTCAACGCTACGGACCCGGCACTGCTGGCGGAAGCCGAGATGGCCGGCCGCCGCCAGGCGATCGAGTACGCCCGCTTCCTGCGCGACAAGGTGCCCGGCTACGAGAACGCCTCGCTGGTGGCGCTCTCGGCCCAGATCGGCGTGCGCGAGACACGGCGTGTCTACGGTGACTACCGCGTGACCCGTGACGATGTCCTGACCGCCCGCCGCTTCGACGACGAGATCGGCCTCTGCGGCGCGCCCATCGAGGACCACCATCTCGGTGCCGATACCAAGTGGCAGTACCTGCCCGACGGCGAGGTCGTCGGTATCCCCTATCGCGCGCTGCTCGTGCGGGACTCGGCCAACACGCTGGTGGCCGGCCGCTGCTTCAGCGCCACGCACGACGCCCACGCTTCGGTGCGCTCGATGGCGCAGACGATGGCCATGGGCCAGGCCGCCGGCACCGCCGCCGCGATGGCCATCGCGGCCAGTGCCGATCCACGAGACGTCTCCTCGGCCGCACTGCGCGACCGGCTGCGCAGGGACGGCGCCGTGCTCGAGCTCCCGGCCTGATCGTGGCTGGAGGCTGGTGGCTCGGTTTCGACATCGGCGGTACCCGCACCAAGGCGGGCGTCGTCGACGATGACGGGCGAGTCCGCCGCACGCACCTGGTCGAGACCGGTGACGAGCCGTTCGATGTCGTCTGGGATCGCCTGCTGGCCATCGCCGACGAGGCACTCGCGGCCGAGGAGCGCGATGGACTGCAGGGCGTCGGCATCGCTGCCCCCGGCCTGGTCGAGCCGACGTTCGGGGTGCGCAACCTGCCCGGCAAGGTCCCGGGGATCGAGGACTTCCCCATGCGCGAACGGCTGGAGGACCACCTCGGCGTCCCCGTCCGCTGTATCAACGACGGCGCCGCTGCCACGCTCGCAGAGTGGCGCTTCGGCGCCGCGCGCGGCTACCGTGACGTGGTCGGCCTGACCATCGGTACCGGCATCGGCGCCGGCGCCATCATCGACGGCCGCCCGCTTGGCCACCACGCAACCTGGCCGGTGGCGTCTCCTTCGGCCACGCCACCATCGCCGTCGGTGGGCGCACGTGCCTCTGCGGCAACATCGGCTGTGCCGAGACGCTCGTGTCGGCCAATGCGGTGGTCGGGCGCATGCGTGACTACGTCGCCCGCAAGGTGCCTTCCACCATCACCGACGCCTACGGGCATGACCTCGGCGGTATCACCTTCCGCACGCTCGTGGAGGGCGTCGACGCCGGCGACCGCGTGGCCGGCGAGATCATGCAGCAGTTCTGCCGGGACCTCGGCGCCACCATCGTCACCGCCATCCACGCCTACGACCCCGAGGTGGTCGTGCTCTCGGGCGGCCCCCTGGCCCAGGCCGACCACTTCCTCCCCCAGGTGCAGGCATACGTCGACCGCTACGCCTTCCGCTATCCCAAGGAACGCGTCATCCCCATCCGTCGCGCCGAGCGCTCCGACCATGCTGGAGTCCTCGGCGCGGTCGCCCGTGTCATGCAGACGGTCGCCGACGCCGCCCCCGCATCTTCGGCTGCCACCGACTGACCCCAGCCCGACAGGAGGCAATCATGCCCTTCGCCCGAACCGTCCTCGGCGATATCCACCCCGATGAGCTCGGCATCGTCGATGCCCACGATCATCTGGTCATCCACGGGGGCCGCCCGGTCCAGCTGTTCCCCGACTTCGAGCTGGCCGACGTCGACAAGGCCGTGGCCGAGCTGGCCCCGGTGCAGGCGCTGGGGTTGCGGACGGTGGTTGACGCCATGCCCGCCGACTGCGGCCGGGATGTGCTGATGCTGGCCGAGATCGCTCGCCGCAGCGGCATCAACGTCATCGCCCCGTCGGGCCTGCATCACGAGCGCTACTACCACGACCGTCACTGGTCGGCGCGGCTCTCCGCCGACGAGATCGCCGGCCTCTTCGTGGCCGACATCGAAGAAGGCATCGATGAGCTTGACTACAACGGGCCCATCGTCAAGCGCACGACGCACAAGGCCGGCGTGATGAAGATCGCGGGCTCGACTGGCGGGCTGACCAGGCGCGACGAGACGGTCTTCGCGGCGGCCGCCATGGCCCAGCAGCAGACCGGCTGCCCCATCCTCACCCATTGTGAGGGCGGCACGGGTGCGCTGGAGCAGATCGAGTGGCTGGTCAAGCAAGGCGGCGACCCGGCCCACATCGTGCTCAGCCACGTGGACAAGATCGTCGACAGGCAGTACATGCACGACATCGCCGACAGCGGCGCGCGCGTCGAATACGACCAGGGCTTTCGCTGGGGCGAAGCGCCCAATGGCACGTTGCAGCTGCTCGAATGGGCCGCAGAGGACGGCCTGCTCGGTCACATCACGCTCGGCCTCGACGCCGCTCGCCAGAAGTATTGGGCCCAGTTCGGCGGTTCGCCCGGCTGGGTGTACCTGCTGGGAGGATTCGCCGAGCTCATGCGCGAACGCGGGCTGGGGGACACTGAGCAGCACATCATGTTCGTCGAGGCGCCCGCCGGCGCCTTCACCTTCGGAGCTGCCGCATGACCCCGCGTGAACGCATCCTGGCCGCCCTTGACCACAAGGAGAGCGACCGCATCCCCATCGACCTGGGCTCGTCGCATCGTGACGTCCTGCACCAAGGCGGCGTACCTGCCCTTGCGCGAGTACCTGGGGCTGCCCGAAGAGGAGATCGTCGTCTACGACGAGGTACAGCAACTGCCCTACATCGGCGAGGACGTGCTGACCCGGTTCGGCGTTGACACACGCATGGTGCAGCTGCCACCGACGCACGTGCAGGGCGTCGAGATCGTCGACGACGGCGAGTACTGGGCCATGTGGGACCGCTGGGGCAGCAAGATGCGCATGCCCAAGGACAAGCCGCTGTACTACGACTGGGTCGACTTCCCCATCAAGGAACCCACCCTCGAGGCGCTCGAGGCCTACCACTGGCCCGAGCCTGATCCGCCCGAACTCATCGCCGGCCTGAAGGAACGCGCGCAGCACCTGCGGGCCACGACCGACTACGCGCTCGTCGGTTCCGGTGTCATCGGTGGCGGCATCTTCGAGCAGCCCTGCCGCACCGTGGGCATGGAGCAGTTCATGATGTCGATGTTGACGGCACCGGAGTTCAGCGCGAAGCTGGTCGACGGCATCACCGATATCTACATCGAGTCGGTCGATCGCTACCTCTCCCAGGTCGGTGAGCTCATCGACGTCTTCACCTTCTGGGATGACGTCGCCACGCAGCAGGGTTGGATGATCAACCCGCAGAGCTACATCGACGTCATCAAGCCGCGCCAGAAGCGTCTCTTCGAGGCCATCAAGGAACGCACCGACGCCAAGCTCTTCTATCACGGTTGCGGTGCGGTCTACGAGCTCATCCCGCACCTCATCGAGATCGGCGTGGACATCATCAACCCGGTCCAGGTGAGCGCGGAGGGCATGGATCCCGCGCGCTTGAAGAAAGCCTACGGCGACGACATCGTCTTCTGGGGCGGCGGCGTGGACACCCAGAAGGTGCTGCCCTTCGGCTCGCCGGACGACGTCCGCGACGAGGTCAAGCGCCGCATCGACGACCTCGCGCCGGGTGGTGGCTTCGTCTTCGCGACGGTCCACAACATCCAGGCCTTCGTGCCGCCGGAGAACATCGAGGCTGCCTTCGACACCGCGCTGAGCTACGGGGCCGGGGTCTCGGTCTAGTCCGGATCGGTCCGCAACGGCCATGTCCGTGAACCGCGCCTACCTGCTGCTCATCGGCCTGGTCGTCGTTTGGGGCAGCCACTGGGTCGTGGTCAAGGTCGGTCTGGAGACCATCCCGCCCTTCGCCTATGGCGTGCTGCGGCTGCTCGGCGGCATCCTCGTCCTGGCGGCTCTGATGGCGGCCACGGGTAGACTGAAGCGCCCCGCACGATCCGATTGGCCCATCGTCGTCTCGTACGGGCTGCTCGCGGTCGGGCTGGGCATCACCATGATGAACCTGGCACTGCCGTACATCCCCGCCGGGCGATCATCCATCCTGGCCTACACCATCCCGCTGTGGGTGGTGCCGGTGATGTTCGTGATCGCCCGCGTCCTGCCCACCCGTGCCGAGGTCATCGGCCTCGCGCTCGGCCTGGTCGGCCTGCTACTGCTGCTCAATCCGGCGGCCATCGACTGGGGCTCGCAAGGGGCGCTGCTGGGCAGTCTGCTGCTGGTCATCGGCGCGTTGGGCGGCGCGATCGCGCTCGTTCACGTCCGCAGGCATGCCTGGAAGGGCACGCCCTTCGACACCCAGATCTGGCAGCTCCTGGTGGCGCTGGTGCCGATGCTGCTGCTGATGCTGATCCTTGAGCGTGACGAGTTGGGGTCGATCGAATGGAACCTGCCGACCGCGCTCGCGATCCTCTACAGCGGCCCGCTGGCGACGGCGTTCGCTTTCTGGGCCTCGCAGATGATCGTGCGGGCGCTGGGGCCCCAGACCACCGGCATCGGCTACCTGGGCGCGCCAGTGGTCGGCGTCATCGCTGGCATCATCGTGTTGGGTGAGAGACTCACCCTTCTCGACCTCGCCGGCGTGCTGCTGACGGGTCTAGGCATCGTGGTGGTACTCCTCGCTCAACGTCCTCGCTCGAAGGGAGAGTCGGCCGCGGCGGGAGTGGTGACGGAGGTGATGCTGCCCGACGGCAACGAGATGCTTGAAGCTGGCCCGCCGCGGCCTTGACGAGAGGCGGCGGTCAGGACTGGAGCCCGCATCGAAGTGCCCCCCAACGCACGTGCCAGAGCAGGTGACAGCGGACCCGGAACCACAGTATCGGCAGGTATCCGTAGCGCCGAAGGAGGAAGAGCTGCACCACGCCGATGAGCTGGAGGCGCGGCACGACATCGCAGACGACGCTAGCAGCGTTGCCGGGACGCCCAACAGCCCTCCCGCCGCGGTCCAACGGCACTGGCAGCGCGTCCGCTGACACGCGGATGATGACAAGGAGGGAGGATGCCCATGCCGTCTCCGGACGACGCCGTCGCCCATCAGGCGCGAACTGCAGACGCGCTCGGACGTATCGCAGCTGCCTACCGGCATGAGGAAGTGGACCGTCCGCCGGTGCTCATCGGGGACGCGAACTACTGGATCACCGGCGAGGAACCCGAACTCATCCCTGACGACTACTTCGACGAGGGCGCCTACTCATCGATGCTGACCTTCCAGGAGGCCAAGATCGAGGAGCATGCGGCCGGCACCCCCGATGACATCTACATCCCTTTCCTGTTTCCCTGGTACGGCACCGGCGTGGTGCCTTCGGCGATGGGCTGCCGCATCCTCTTCCAGCGAGGCGAGGAGCCGGCCGTAGAAGGTCCTTGCATCGACGACCCTGCGGAGGTCGCTCGACTGGAGCTGCCTGATCCTGAGCGCGACGGACTGATGCCCCGGGTGCTCGCCTGCATCGACCACTTCCGCGCCCATTCACCCCTGCCCATCAGCTTCACCGACAACCAGGGTCCACTGAACGTCGCGCTCAACCTCGTCGGACTGGAGCGTCTGTGCATCTGGATGTTCGAGCGGCCCACCGTCGTCCATGAGCTGATGGACTTCTGCACCACGGCGCTCATCGAATGGGTGAGGCTGCAGAAGGAGCGCGCGGGGGCGCCCATCGATGCGGGCGCCTTTCCCCACATGATCGCCATCCCGCCCGGGTTCGGCGGCGTGTGGCTCTCTGACGACGACAGCACGGTGCTTTCGCCCGAGCTCTACCGCGAGTTCGTGGTGCCCTACAACGGCCGGGTCTTCGAGGCCTTTGGTGGAGGCACGCTGCACTACTGCGGGAACGCCCGCCACCAACTGGAGAACTACCTGGCAACGCCTGGCCTGGTGGGCATCAACGCCTGGTGCATGGGTGAGTTCGCGCAGATCTTCGAGGCCCAGCGGGTCATCGGCGATCGCGCCGTGATCATGGTCTGCGACTACACCCCGACGAACATGGAGGCCTACTTCGGCGACCTCTTCGCGGGACTGCGGACGCGGGGCGCCATCGTGGCCACGTACCCGGCCGCGGCCACGGCACTGAACTATGGGACGGCACAGGTGGTGTCGGTCAAACGTGATCCCGCCGCCATCGCCGTCGAGGCCTGGGAGGTCATCGCGCGGCTCAGCCGCGGGAGGCGATGATGAGGAGCGGACAGGGTGGGATGTCCGGACGGGAGCGCTTCGAGGCCGTCTTTCGTGGCGAGATACCCGACCGTGTTCCGGTGACCCTGTTCATCCAGGACCAGGGCCACTTCATCAACCAGCTCTATCCGGATATCGACCCCTGGGACTCGCTCTCGTTGCAGCTCAAGACCATCGAGTTCCAGCGCGAGCTGGGCGCTGACATCATGGCCCGGCTGCTCTTCGGCACGCTCGGCCACTTCCAGTGGGTGCTCCTCGGGGGCCTCGATGTGAGCCGCTCGACGGACGATTGGCAGGTCGAGACCACCGAGCGAAGCGACGGCCGGACCACGATCCGCAGATCGGTCGTCCACACGCCCGACGGCGTCCTGACCCAGGAGTACTCGATCGACGAGATCCGACCGGGCACCCTGATGTATGCCTGCACACAGAAGCCGGTGCACGGCCGCGCGGACCTGGAGTTGGTGGCCGCCTACGAGCCGCGGATGCCGGCCGACTATCCGGCGTTCGTCGCCGAGCGGGTCGCTCCTATCCGCGCTGCTGTCGGTGACGACGGTTGGGTCGGGATGTGGGCGCCACATGGTCCCTTCAACATGGCCTCACTGCTCGTCACCGAGGACGTCCTCTACTCGCTGTTCTATGAGGATCCCGAGTACTACGCGCGCCTGATGGAGGTCTCATTGGCACGAGTGCATGACTACACTCGGGCACTCGACGCACCCGGCGTGGATATCCTCTTCGTCGGCGGCAATGTGCCCGGTGGCTTCATCGGTCGAGCCAACTACGAGCGGCACGTGCTCCCCTGGGAGGCGCAGCACATCGCCTGGGCGCAGGAGCGAGGCACGCCTGCGGCCTATCACAACTGTGGCCAGCTCCAGGCGCTGCTGGAGGCCTACAAGGCACTCGGCGTGGCGGCAGTGGAACCGTTCTCACCGCCGCCCAAGCTGGGTGATGCCGATCTGGCGGAGGCCAAGGAGGTGGTCGGCGACGCCTACGTGATCATCGCCGGCATCGACCAGGTCGATGTCATGCAGATGGGCACGGTCGAGGACGTACGCCGCGCCACGGCGGAGGCCATGCACCTGGGTAAGCCCGGCGGACGTTTCATCCTCCAGAACGCGGATTTCCTCGAGTTCGGCACGCCCGTTGAGAACGTGAAGGCCTTCGTGGAGACCGCGCTCCAAGGCGCCTGGTACTGAGCCATCGACTCCCGTGGCCGTGGGGCGCCGCTGGGGGGCGCCGCTGGCTGTGGGGCTTCCGTTTGCCCTGGGTTCCTGCTGGCTCGGCGGGTTCCGTTTGACTCCCACGCACGTAACCGACGATCGCGCGGTGGAAGGTGTCCGCGGATCGCGTGCCACTCCCATTCCTTGCCCAAGCGAGTTCGTGGTGTGACTGCCACGCAACGGAGTGACCTCGGCCGGCCGCCGGTAGTCAGTTACGTGACTGGCACGCAAACGCGGGGATGATCGGCTAGCCGCCGCCCAGCTCCTCGACCGCTGCGACGTGCTCTCGCGTTCGGACACGTGAGCCGGTAGGTGCATCGGCAGCTGCCAGGGGACCCATCGGCGTCCGTGGCGACCAAGAGCCAGCCAAGTCGACGACGCCATCATGCCGGCATGCCGTATCGAGAACGCCACCGTGACCGTGGATCTCGGCGAGCACGCACGAGCCTGGCGGAGATGGGGCGCGAGCTGCGTGAGGCGCGACGCTCGGCCGGGCTGCGACAAGCTGACGTGGCTGCTGCGGCCGGTATCTCGACGTCATGGGTGAGCCGGGTGGAACGCGGCCTGGCCGACGAGATCGGATTACGACGGCTGTCGATCATGCTGGCCATCGTTGGCCTGGACCTCAGCGTGCGTGCGTATCCGGGTGCCCAGCCGTTGCGGGACGAAGGGCACCGTCGGCTGCTCGCACGGATCCGCGCACTCCTGCCGGTCGGGGCAGCGTGGCGGACGGAAGTGCCGCTGCCGCGACCGGGTGACGCGCGAGCATGGGATGCGATGACACGTCGATGGGGCCTGCAGGTCGGCATCGAGGCAGAGCTGCGCCCAACTGACTTGCAGACACTGCAGCGCCGACTAGCACTGAAGCTCCGCGACGGCGGAGCCGACCGCCTCGTCCTGGCCATGGCCCACACGCGCCACAACCGGGCCCTGCTGCGTCTCGCCGGAGAGGACCTGCGGGCCATGTTCCCGTTGCAGGGCCAGTCAGCCAGGACCGCGTTGCGAGCCGCGACCGATCCAGGCTGCAACCTCCTCGTCCTGGCATAGCGGCCGGCGCAGCTGGCGTTTGACTCCCACCGCACAGAGCGGAAGAGTGCACCGCTCCACGGACCAGGGAGTTGCCTGCTGCGCCCGATATCGGCACCAGACGATGGTGGATCTCGTCCCGGGCCAACGACCGGCAGGAAGCGCCCCCGAGTCGTGAGCACTATGACTTCGGGGCAGCTATGTGACTTCGGGGCAAGGCGTGACTTCGGGGCAGCTCCCCCGGAGAGTCGGGGATGGCGGTTCTTCAGGCACCCACCCGGGCAAGGTGTTTGGCCACGAGGCCCGCGACGACCTCGACGACCCTCGGCAGTGCTCCCTCGACGGCCGGACTGAGTCCCTCCCCCAGCTCCGTGTCGGCGACACCGATAGCCACGTGGACCGCCTCGGGTCGGTAGCCCGTGAGCTCGGCCGCCAGCGCCACCAGCTCGCCGCCGCCGACGTGATGGGACGATGCCCCCGACTCGGCGCGAGCGTCCGCATCGGAGCGCGGAGCATCGACACCGATGGGCCGGATCTCGATGGAACCTGGCAGCCCGCGCAGATCGGCATCCACCAGCACCACCAGCGACACCGCGCCGAAGTCGAGCGCCATCTCCGGCAGCAACTGGTACGCCGCGCGCACCTCGACACCCTCCACGCCCAAGCGAGGGTCGGACTCCAGTAGCTGCGCCGCCCGAACGCCCACGCCGTCGTCACGCCGCAACGTGTTACCGAAGCCAACGACCAGCACCGAGCGCGATGGGTCACGGCCTCCGGAGCGCGAAGAAGCGCCGCCACCATCGTTGGGAGCGGCGCTCCTTGGTGCTGGACTCACGTCCGTTTGCGAACCCCTATCGCTTGACGCGATCGATCGATCTCCCCCTCAGGCGAGAGCAGCTGGATGTCCAGCGCCATATCCCCCAGCGCGTGCGTGGAGCAGGAGAGACAGGGATCGTAGCAGCGGATGACCGCCTCGACCCGGTTGAGCATCGGTTCCTGGATCTTGTCGCCCTTGACGTGGTGGCGTGCCACCTGCCGCACCGAGCGGTTCATGGCCATGTTGTTGTGGCCGGTGGCGATGACCAGGTTGGCCCACACCACCAAGCCGTTGTCATCCACCTTGTAGTGGTGCATCAGGGTGCCGCGAGGAGCCTCCGACACGCCGATGCCCTCGTTGCGATTGATGCCGGCGGTGGCCTTCACGTGCGTGGACAGGATGTCCGGGCTGTGCAGGATCTGCTCGACCTTCTCGACCGCATGCAGCGTGTCGATGAGCCGGGCGTAGTGGTAGTGGAAGGACGAGCCGGCGACCCGACCGACGCGCCAGCGGAACTTCTGCAGCTCCTCATCGGCACGCGGGGTGCCGGTGGCCTCGGCCACGTTCAATCGAGCCAGCGGCCCCACGCGGTAGATGCCATCGGGGTAACCCATCGGCTTGTAGTAGGTGGACTTGAGGTACGACCACGGCTCCACGGCCTCGCCGATGTACTCGTTGAACTGCTTGGGGTCCACGCGGTCGACCAGTGACTTGCCATCGGCGTCGATGATGCGCAGATCACCCCCGTAGTAATCGACGTTGCCCTTCTCGTCGACGAGACCCATGAAGGCGGAGCGGAAGTTGCCGAAGGTCGAGGCCTCCTCCTCCCACTTCATCATGTCGGTCTTGTACCAGGCGATGGCGCGTTCGACCTGGGCGATGGCACCGGGCACGCCGGCCAGGATCTGGTCGCGGACTTCCGCGCTCAACGGGTCGGCCACGCCGCCGGGGACGATGCCACCCGGGTGGATGCGCTTGCCGCCGAGCAGGGCGATGAGCTCCTGGCCCCACTTGCGCAGGCCGATGCCATCCCTGGCCAGCCCCGGGTTCTCCTGTGCCACCGCGATGATGTTGCGCTTGGAGGGGTCGGCGTCGAAGCCGAACAGCAGGTCCGGGGACGAGAGGTGGAAGAACGACAGCGCGTTCGACTGCACGATCTGGCCCAGGTTGATGAGCCGGCGCAGGTCGGCACCCGTGGGCGGCGGATTCCACGGCCAGGATGTCGTCGACGGCCTTGGCCGAAGCGACCAGGTGGCTGACCGGGCAGATGCCGCAGATGCGGGCCATGATGGCGGGCATCTCGTGGACCGGACGGCCCTGCACGATGCGCTCGAACCCGCGGAACTGGGTGACATGGAAGCGGGCGTCGGTGACCTCACCCCGCTCGTCGAGCTGGATGGTGATCTTGGAGTGGCCCTCGATCCGGGTGACCGGATCGATGGTGATGGTTCTGCTCATGGGTGGGGGCTCCCGTCAGCGTCCGAACCGCGACCCGGCCGCCTCAGGGACGCGACCGGAAAGCAGGTCATCGAGCAACGTGTAGATGAGGTCGGCAGAGGGTGGACAGCCGGGCAGGAAGACATCGACAGCGATGATCTTATGCACCGGGACGGACATGGGAAGCAGCGCTGGTACCACCTGCAACGGGATCTGCGCGTTGATGGTGACGTTCTCGCGATAGGAGCGGTCAAGCAGCGGCTCGACCCCGATGGGGTTGCGCATGCCGGGCACGTTGGAGGTCACCGCGCAGTCACCGAACGCGATGACGGTCTTGGTGTGCTCACGGACCAACTTGACCTTGTGCAGGTCATCCTCGCTGGAGACCGCTCCTTCGACCAGGCAGACGTCCACCTCGTCGGGGTACTCCTTGTAGTCGACCAGCGGGCTATACACCAGGTCCGCTCGGCTG
Organism: uncultured Chloroflexia bacterium; assembly: GCA_963724095.1. Classification (GTDB taxonomy): domain Bacteria; phylum Chloroflexota; class Limnocylindria; order Limnocylindrales; family CSP1-4; genus JAFMJV01. The sequence continues at coordinate 56,224 of CAVRTH010000015.1, read as the reverse complement.
AAGATGTCGAGGATGCGCTCGTCCATGTCGATCAGCGACATGTGGCATCCCGAACAACCGTCCAGCCAGACGGTCGCGACTGTCGGCTTGCTCACAGACCACGCTCCTCTCGGACCACCTTCAGCCACGGAAGGAACGGGCGGCGGTCCTTGCTACCAGCTGCGACCGGGCGACCCTTCTCGAAGAGCGCGCCGGTGGGACAGACCTGGACGCACTTGCCACAGCTGGTGCAGGTCGTGGATTCCCCCAGGGAGCGCCCATGTCCGTCTGGACTCGGGTCTCGAGTCCTCGGTGCATCACGTCCCAGGTGTGTGCGCCCTCGATCTCGTCGCAGACCCGCACGCAGCGGAGGCACAGGATGCAGCGGTTGTGATCGATGGCGAAGAACTTGTGACTGGCGTCGATGTCGACGTGAGGGTTGATGCGAGGCAGGTCGAAGTGCTTGATGCCGAGCTCGTCGGCCATGTTCTGCAGCTCGCAGTGATTGTTGGCGACGCACACCGCGCACACGTGGTTGCGCTCCATGAACATCATCTCGGTGATGGCCTGCCGGTATTCCAGCAGCTTGTCCGAGTGCGCGGTGATCTGCATGCCCTCGGCGATCTTGGTCATGCAGGCGGCTGCGAGCTTGGGAGAGCCCGCGATCTCGACCATGCAGAGGCGGCAGGCACCACGATCGGTGATGCCCTCGAGGTGACACAGGCCGGGGATCTCGATGCCGTTCTCCTCGGCCACCTCCATCACCGTCTGGCCCTCGTTGCCAGCGACGTCCTTGTCGTCGATGGTCAGGGTGAAGACGTCGCTCATGCCACTACCTCGACTGGCTTCTGGATGGGACAGACGCCGGCGGGACAGGTCTTGTCCACGATGTGAGCCATGTACTCATCGCGGAAGTAGCGCAGCGTGCTGAAGATCGGGTTGGGGGCTCCCTGTCCCAGGCCGCAGAGCGACATCTTCTGGACGATGCCGGCCAGCCGCTCCAGCTGGGCCAGGTCCTCCTCTGTGGCCTCGCCACGGGTGATCTGATCGAGGAGCATCCACATCTGCGTGGTGCCGACGCGGCAGGGCGTGCACTTGCCGCACGACTCGTCGCGGCAGAAGTCCTGGAAGTACTTGGCGACATCGACCATGCAAGAGGTGTCGTCCATGACGATCATGCCGCCCGATCCCATGAACGAGCCGAGCTCGATGAGGGTCTCGTAGCTGACCGGGGTGTCGAGATGCTCGGCCGGGATGCAGCCACCCGACGGACCACCGGTCTGGACCGCCTTGAAGGGGCGGTCGTCGATGATGCCGCCGCCGATGTCGAAGATGATCTCCCGCAGGGTCATGCCCATGGGCACCTCGACCAGGCCGGTATTGAGCACGCGCCCGGCGAGCGCGAAGACCTTGGTGCCCTTCGACTTGCCCACGCCGATGGCGCCGTACTCCTCGGCACCGTCTCGGATGATGGTGGGGATGCTGGCCAGTGACTCGACGTTGTTGATGAGCGTGGGGCTACCCCACAGGCCCGCCACCGCCGGATACGGCGGGCGCGGCCGGGGCGTGCCACGACGGCCCTCGACCGAGGCGATAAGGGCCGTCTCCTCGCCGCACACGAACGCGCCGGCACCCAGCCGGATCTGCACGTTGAACGTGAACGAGGTGTCCATGATGTTGTCGCCCAGGTAGCCGGCGCGCTGCGCCAGGCGGATGGCCGTCTGCAGGCGCTTCACCGCCAGCGGGTACTCCGCGCGGCAGTAGATGTAGCCCTCGTTGGCGTGGACGGCAAAGGCCGCGATGGCCATGCCCTCCAGCACCCGGAATGGGTCGCTCTCGAGCACGCTGCGGTCCATGAATGCACCGGGGTCGCCCTCGTCCGCGTTGCAGACGACGTACTTCTTGTCGCCGTTGGCCTTGGCCACCGTGGTCCACTTGAGACCGGTCGGGAAGCCCGCCCCGCCGCGACCGCGCAAGCCACTCTCGGAAACCTCGTCGCGAACCTCCGACGATGACATCTCGGAGAGGACGCGTCGCAGGGCCTGGTAACCACCCTCGGCGATGTAATCGTCGAGGGATTTGGGATCGACCTTGCCGAAGTTCTCGGTCGCCACCCGGACCTGCTTCTCGAAGAAGGGGCCCTGTGGTTGGCGCACCGCCCCGGGCTCGACCGCGTCGAGCGCCGCCACCAGTGAGTCGACCTGGTCGGGGCTGACATGCTCGAACAGCTCGCCCGTCTCGGCGATCTCGATGAGTGGACCGGCTGCACACAGGCCAAGGCATCCGACACGCTTGATGACGACGCCGTCTTTGCCCTGGGTCAGCTCCCGCAAGCGGGCGGTGATCGCACTCGCGTTGCCAGACATGCAGCTGGCGGCTTCACAGACGCGAGCAGTGGCGCGAGGTGGACCGGCGTTCTCGCCGATGGTGATGGTGCGGTGACGCGTCGAGCGCTCCGCAGCTGCCATGTCGCTCACATCGCCTCCAGTTCAGCCATCAACTCATCGACCTTGGCCTTGCCCCGCATCTCACCGTCGACGATGACGGCCGGCGCCAGGCTGCAGGCACCGATGCAGCGGGCGGTCAGCAGCGAGAGCTTGCCGTCCTCGGTGGTGCCCTTGGGCTTCACGCCGAGCTTCGAGCCGAACGCCTCGATGAACTCACCTGCGCCGTTGATGTAGCAGGCAGTGCCGGTGCAGACGACACAGGTGTGGTCGCCCTGCGGTTTGAGCGTGAAGAAGGAGTAGAAGGTAGCGACGCCGAAGACACGGGAGTGCGGGACACCGAGCGTATCCCCGACGAACTCGAGTGCGTCGTCATCCAGGAAGCCGAACGCCTCCTGCGCGGCGTGCAGGGCCTCGATGAGCGCTTCGGGGCGGTCGCCCAGGCGGCGCATCCGCGTGGCGACGATCTTCCAACGCTTGTCATCGTTGGGCGGAGCGGGTTTGTGGTACGGGATCGGCATACGCCCCTTTCGGGTTCGCTATCAGACAAGCATCGCCCGTGGCCCAGCCGTGTAGAAGGGGACCTGGCGGGGGCCCACAGGTCGTGCATCCCAATCATAGTGAGACGGCCTTGCTGCCTTGCGTGCCGTGCGGCCTATTTCGGATGGGCCGCGTGTCTACGGGCGCTGCGGAAGGGTCCCGTCGACGGGCCGAACGGCGTCTCTGACAGGCCGATCGGCCCCTGGCCGCCGCTGCCCTGCTTGCCGCCGAGGGGTCGCTGCGCGGTCACCCTCGACCGCCTGGCGGCAAGGACGCGGGTGCTGCTCAGGAGTAGCGCGTCTGCCGGATGGTCTCGATCATGGCCCAGAAGTTCTCCAGCGGCGTGTCCAGCTGGACGTGGTGGGTGGGGCCCAGGATGAGCCCACCGCCGGCGCCGATCGTCGAGACCCGTCGCCTGATCTCATCGCGCACGTCGTCGGGCGTGCCGAAAGGCAGCGTCTTCTGCTCATCGAGGCTGCCCCAGAAGAGCAGCCGATCGCCATAGTCACGCTTGAGCTCGGCAGGGTCCATGCAGGCAGGCTGCACCGGGTTGAGCACGTCGATGCCGATCTCGATGAGTTCGGGGATCACCTCGCGGACGTCGCCATCGGTGTGATAGGCGACCTTGATGTCCGGGTTGATGGCCTTCACGCGACTGACCAGCTCGGCCATCCGCGGCTTCAGGAAGCGGCGCCAGGTAGCGGGCGCGAAGAGCATGCCCTTCTGCGAACCGATGTCGTCGCCGGTCCAGATCATGTCCACGCCCATGGCCGCCAGTCTCTCGGCGGCGGCGAGGTGGTAGCGGAAGGGGATCTCCAGGATGCGGTCGGCCAGCTCCGGATCCATCAGCAGGTCCATCAGCAGCCGCTCGTAGCCGCGCAGCGCCCAGGCGGTCTCGAAGATGGTGGTGACGGTGACGCCCACGATCCAGTACTCGTCGTGATACTCGCGCATGACGCGCTCCGAATCGAGGTACAGCTCCGGTCGCGCAGGATCAGGTGGCACATACGCGTCGATCGCCGAGTCCTGGGCCAGCGGGAAGCCCACCATCTCGGTGTAGTGACCTGTCCCGAACTGGGTCTCGTAGGGATGCTCCTTCCAGGTCACGCCCCACTCATCGGTGTAGCTGTCGTGGCCGGCGTAGTAGTTGTTGGCCCAGCCGACCGAGGTCAGGATGAGGTCCGAATCGATGGCCCGCTCGAGTTCATAGGTATTGCCACCGCCGTGCGGGTTGTGCTCGCCCCCACGGGCCACGTTGAGTCCGCCCGAAGGCGCCCCGAGGAGACCCCGGGAGCCCATGTCAGCACGCAGCCGGTCGGCGAACTCCGGTGTGAAGCTGATCTGCATGGGACAGCGATCGGGCTCCTCCCGGGCAAGCGCCATGGCCACGCGATCGCGGTGGCGCATGCTCACTTGGCGGCGGCCAGCAGCTCCTGGGCCACGTTGGCGGCGGTGGCAGCATCCTTGGCGAAGCCATCAGCGCCGATCTCGGCGGCGAACTCGTCGGTCACGGGCGCCCCACCGACGAGGATCTTGGCGGCCGGGTCGACCTCGCGGATGGCATCCACGGCGGCCTTCATGCCCACCATCGTGGTGGTCAGGAGGGCGCTGATGCCGACGATCTGGGCACCGTGTTCCTTGGTCGCCTCGGCGAACGCCTGCGGACTGACGTTCGTGCCCAGGTCGACGATCTCGAAGTTGGCGCCCTTGAGCATCATGCCCACGAGGTTCTTGCCGATGTCGTGGAGGTCACCTTGCACGGTGCCGATGACGGCGGTGTACTCGGGCTTGATGCCACCCGCGGCCAGGAGCGGCTCCAGCAGCGCGCTGGCTTCCTTCATGGCGTGCGCGCTGATGAGCATCTCAGGCACGTACACGCCCTCGTTGCAGGCGAACTTGCGCCCGACCTCGGTCATGGCCGTGGTCATGGCCTCCAGGATCTCCTGCGGGTCGGTGCCCGCGTCGATGGCCACCTGGGTGAGGCTCACCGCCTCGGGTCGGTTGCCGGCCTCGACGGCGGCGGTCAGTGCAGAAAGGTCGGCCATGGGTTCGTGTCCCTCCTCATCGGCTGTGCCCGGATGCTGCACAGCATCGTGCCACGAGCGGGCTTGACGTATGGGCCGGATGGCCCGATGCGATGGTCGCACCGGCCGGCAGACGTGATGGGGGCCGGTCGGGTCAGCTGCCGAGCGGCTCGTCGTGGATTCATGAGAGCCGCAGCCGCACCCACCAGCGAAGCTCGCTGCCGGGCGCGAGGATGCGCTCCTGGCCCGCCGCCATGGCGCCGGCCAGTTCGTCGTGCATGGACGTGCATGGCTCCAGCGCGACCTGCTCGGACGGGGTCTCGCCGGGGGGCCAACCACCGTACGAGAGCCAGACGCGCAGGGCCGGCGCGAAGTCCCGCTGCCAGTCGAAGTCGAGCCGAGCGCCATCGGGCGCCACGGCGCTTGCGCCCTCACGGGCGTCGGCATACACCACCGCGGCCCAACCCTCTCGCGTGCTGACACGGGCCAGAATCGAGCTTGCGCCCGTCAAGGAGGGCAGCCTGCGGCCAGTCCATCTCTGCAGGCAGGTCGATACCGAGCTGCGCGGAAGGCAGCACACGGTCCACCCCGGGCAACTCGATGGTGCTGCCCGGTTCGAGCTGCAGCACCGCATGCTGCGCCCAGCTGATGGGCAGCGGCTGCTGCGCATGACTCACCACGACGTATTCGGCCAGCACGGTCTGCTCATCGGCGAACGATAGACGGCGGTGCAGGCGGTAGTCCCAGCGTGGCACGCTCCAGGTATGCTCCACCGCCCCGCGCTCCTCGTCGAGCGCCAGGTAGGCACCGCGTCCCCATTGGTCGCCGTGGTCGCGGAGCGGTCGGCCGTCCGCTGCCAGCGGATCGTCGCATACCGACGTCGTGGGCAGGCACTCGTCCCAGCCGAACGACTCACGAGCGCTGAAGCCCGCGCCCTCTTCCGCCCAGGCCATCTGCAGCAGTTCTTGCGGCGGCTCACCCTGCGCCAGCCACTCACGGCCACGGCGCCTGTCGCGCAGCGACACCACTCGCGCACCGACCTCGCTCACGATCTCCAGCTGGACCGCCTGGGTCGACAGCCTGATGGAGGGCCACTCACCCCATGTCTCGTGGCTGATCGTCGCCTTCACCATTCGGCTACCGCTCCGTCCTCATGGAACCAACGGTACTGCGGCTCGGGCTGATAGGGATGGGCCGCGGCGGCGGTCTCGTCGATGTCGACACCCAGGCCGGGTGCCTCAGGTGGGGTCATGTGGCCGTCCACGATCGGCGGCACGCCGGTCACGATCTCATCGCGCCAGGGCACGTCGGAGCGCATGACCTCGCAGATGAGGTGGTTGGGCGTGGCCGATGCGAGGTGCAGGTTGGCCACCGTGGCGATGGGACCCAGCGGGTTGTGCGGCGCGACCGAGATGCCGTGCGCCTCAGCCATGGCGGCGATGCGCCGGACCTCGCTGATGCCGCCGGTATGGCAGACATCCGGTTGCGCCACCGCGATGGCGCCGCGCTCGAAGAAGGGCCGGAAGGCCCAGCGACCGATGAGCCGCTCCCCGGTCGCGATGGGGATGCCCGGCAGCGCCTGCGCCACCGCCACGTGGCCATCGACATCTTCGGGAGGCACCGGCTCCTCGAAGAACCAGGGCTGATAGGGCGCCATCGCCTGGCCGTACTCGATGGCCATGGCGGCCGTGGTTCGTCCATGCAGGTCGACCATGATGTCCACGCCCGGCCCCACCGCCTCGCGTACCGCCTCCATCACCGCTGCCGCGTCCTGGACCCGCCGCAGCGAGTCCAGGGGCCGCGACCGCGGCACGGCCAGCAGCTTCAACGCGTCGAAGCCATCGGCGACCGTCTGCAGGGCCGCCTCGGCCACCAGCTGGGGGATCGATCTCGCCGTAGGTCACCTCGGGAGCGCCGCCGCCGAGATGATCGTAGAAGCGCACCTTGTCGCGCACGCGCCCACCCAGCAGCTGCCACACCGGCACACCCAGGTCCTTGCCCTTGATGTCCCACAGCGCCTGGTCGATGCCGGATACGGCCGACATCTCCACCGCGCCGCCGCGGAAGAACTGCTGCCGGTAGAGGATCTGCCAGAGGTGTTCGATGCGGTGGGGGTCCTCCCCCACCACCAGCGGAGCGAAGTCCTCGATGGCGCCGAGGACACCACGCGTCTTGACCTCCAGCGAAGCTTCACCCCAGCCGATGAGTCCCGCCTGGTCGGTCTCGATGCGAACGAAGATCCAGTTGCGGCGCCCGGCGTTGACGACTCTCGCGCCGAGGGCAGTGATGCGCATCTCGCTTGCCTGTGTTCGCTCGGACGCCGGCTAGGCCACGGCCGTGCGCGTACGGGCGCGCTCCGCGCGAGCCTGGCGCCACTGCGCCAGGGCCACCGCGGCGATGAGCAGCACGCCCAGCGCCACGCGTTGGTAGAACGTGCCCACGCCAAGCAGAGTCCATGCCGTTGTTGAGCACGCCCACCAGCAGCACCGCCAGCACCGTGCCCACGATGGTGCCCTTGCCGCCGGTGGTGGCGGCCCCGCCCAGGAAGACGGCGGTGATGGCCTGCAACTCGAAGCCGACGCCGTTGATGGGGTTGCCCGACGTGGTGCGCGCGGTCAGCAGCACGCCCGCCAGGCCGGCAGTGGCGCCACACAGCATGTACATGCCGATCTTCATGCGCGTGAGGTTGATGCCCGCCAGGCGCGCCGCCACAGCGTTGCCGCCGATGGCATAGACCGCCCGGCCGAAGTCGGTGTACTTCATCAGCACGTGGAACAGGATGGCGACGGCGATGAAGACGAGGAAGAGGATGGGCACGCCGGTCCAGCCGCGTCCGCCCAGCTCGGGCAGCGGCAGGTCCGGGAAGAGCCGGCCCGTCGCCAGCCAGGTGAAGTCGGGCTGGGTGACCACACCGACCGGCTTGCCGCCGGGCGCCACGAGGAAGGCCAGGCCGGCGAACGCGGCCAGGGTGCCCAGCGTGGCGATGATCGGGTTCACGTGCAACTTGGTCACGATCAGGCCGTTGATGACGCCCAGGCCCACGCCGGTCAGGATGCCGATGAGGATGGCGGCCGGCATCGAACCCTGGATGAAGGGCAGCGGGATCTCGATGTCTCCGGGGATCGTGAGGGCGCCCAAGGCGATGGCCGATGCCACCGTCACCGAGGCCACCGAGGCGATGGACCCCACCGAGATATCGAGCATGCCGGCCACGATGACGACGGTCTCACCGATGGCCAGCAGGCCCACGATGACGATCGATTGGCTGAGGCTGTTCATGAGGTTCTGCCAGCTCAGGAAGAGCGGCTGCAGCCAGACGATGACGGCGATGATGCCGATGAGCGCGAAGATGAGCGAGACGTTGTCGACGCCGACGATGTTGATGACGCGACGGACAGTGCTGACCTTCTCGTCGCCGGGCAGCGTGGCCGGCTGCGGCTGGCTCATTCGGTTTCCCCTCCGGCCGCTGCTGCCTCGGTGGCCGCCCGGTGTGCCTTGAGATGCTCGTGCATGGCCAGTTCGAGCACCTGTTCCTCGGTCGTGCCTGGTCCGGGCAGCTCGCCGGTGATGCGGCCACCCTGCATGACGATGATGCGGTCGGACATGCCCAGGACCTCGGGCAGCTCCGACGAGATGAGCATGATGGCGAGGCCTTCGTTGGCCAGCGCGTCGATGAGGCGGTAGATCTCGGCCTTGGCGCCGACGTCGATGCCGCGGGTGGGCTCGTCGAGGATGAGCACCTTGGGCTTGGCCGCCAGCCACCGCGCCAGCACCACCTTCTGCTGATTGCCGCCGGAGAGCTTGCCCACCTCCTGGTCGATCGACGGCGTGCGCACGTTGAGCCGCTCCACGTACTCGCTGGCGATCTGTCGCTCCTGGCGGCGCTGCATGATGCGGAAGCGCGTGAGCCGCCGCAGGATGGCCATGGTGATGTTCTCCATCACGCTGCGGATCAGCACCAGGCCCTCGCGCTTGCGATCCTCGGGCGCGAAACCGATGCCCTCCGCGATGGCATTGGCGGGCTGCCCGATGTGGACCTCGCGACCTTCGATCGAGACCTGGCCCGAGGTCATCGGCAGCTCGCCGAAGATGACCTTGGCCAACTCGCTGCGGCCGGCCCCGATGAGCCCGGCAAAGCCCACGATCTCGCCGGCCTTGATGTCGAACGAGACGCCCTTGTGCCAGTCGCTCTTGATGTCCTTGACGTCCAGGACCACGCGGTCGGTGGCGGCGGGGTGGCGGTCGAAGACCTCGCCCAGGTCGCGGCCCACCATGTTGCGTACGATCATGTCCTCGTCGAGGTCCGCCGCCTCGGCGACCATGACCAGCTTGCCATCGCGCAGGATGGCCACCCGATCCGCCAGCTGCAGGATCTCGTGCAGGCGATGGCTGACGTAGATGATGGCCACGTTCTCAGACTTGAGCCGTCGCACCAGGGTGAACAGCCGGTCGACCTCCTCGTCGCTCAGGGACGAGGTGGGCTCGTCCAGCGCGAGGATGCGCATCTTCGACTTCACCGCGCGCATGATCTCGACCAGTTGACGTTGAGCCGAGGAGAGCTCGTCGCCCATGCGCCCGCGCGGCAGGACCTTCTCGAAGCCGTACTCGGCGAGCTCGGCATCGACCCGGGCGTTCAGCGCACGCCGGTCGATGAAGGGGCCGCGCCGCGGCAGCTCGCCGGCGAAGATGTTCTCGGCCACGTCCACGCCGGGGATGATCTCCGGCTCCTGGTAGATGACGCGGATGCCGGCGGCCCGGGCCTCGCGCGGGCTGGAGAACGACAGCGCGTCGCCATCGATGGTGAGCGTGCCGGCATCGGGCCGGTAGTCGCCGTTGAGGATCTTGAGCAGCGTCGACTTGCCGGCGCCATTCTCGCCCAGGAAGGCGAGCACCTCGCCGGGTCGGACGTCGAGCGAGACATCGTCGAGCGCCTGGACGTTGGGGAAGGCCTTGCTGACGTCGCGGATCTCGAGGACGCCGGAACCTTTGGTGGGCTCGGCTGCGGGGGCCTCGGGACGCGCGGTCAGGGTCATGGCTACACCAGGGTGCTGTGGATATAGGTGCGCGGGGCCCGGTTGGTGGCCGGACCCCGCGACACCCGTTCAGGCAGGGTTACTGCGAGCAGTTGGCTAGGGACTCAGGCGTGAAGATGTCGGCATATGTCGTCGGGTCCACGATAGACGTGGGCGCGATGGTGAAAGCTGGCAACTCCACTCCGTTGACGACGTTGTCGTACAGGACCTGCGCCGCAGCGGCTCCGACGTCAAGACCGGAGATGTACAGGGCAGCCTTGAACCCACTGGGCTGATCGGCGGCCCAGAACTTGCAGGCTTCGTATGCACCGAGGCCGACCCCAAGGATGTCGTCAGGCGACACGCCCTGGGTGGCGAGGGCGTTCAAGACAGCGAGGACGCCCTCATCGTTGCAGGCGAAGACGACCCATTTGTTGACATCCGGGTGAGCGGTGATGACGGGGCCCGCCTTGTCCTGCGCATCGGGAGCCTCGCCGGTGTACTGGACCTGGAAGATCGACTCGGCCGGGACGCCGACATCCAGCATGGCCTGCTTGGAGGCATTGGTGCGGTCCTCGCAGACCGAGAGGGTCGGGACCTCGGTCGAGAGCACGCCCAGGGTCACCGACGGGTCGTCGAGCCAGCCGTACTCCTGAAGCAGCCGCGCCGCCTCGGCGCCGACCTTGGCACCCATGTCGGGGCCGCTGAAGCCGACGAAGGGGACGGGGTTGCCCGCGGAGTCGACGATGCTGTCGTCAGTGGCCACCAGTGCGACACCGGCCGCTGCAGCCGCATCAGAGATGGCCGGGCCGATGGTCTGGTCGGGCACGGTGATGGCGATACCCTTGGCGCCTGCCGAGATGGCGTCGTTGACGAGGTTGACGCCCAGGCTCGGGTCGAGCTTGGCGTCCGCCTTGAGCGAGGTCGCGCCGAGCTCGGCGGCCTTGGCTTCGAACGAGTTCTGCAGGTCGATGAAGTACTGCTGATCAGCGCTCTTGTTGATGACGTAGAGCAGCGGGGCCTCATCCTGGGCCGCCACCGGCAGCGCCGACGCGGTCAGGAGAGCGGCACCACCGACCGCCACGAGGGCCTTCTTGAAGCGAGAGTCAACCACGAGCTTTTCCTCCATTGTGCTCTGTAAGGATCGTTAGCCTTTGACAACTCTGATGTTACCGTAACCCAACACAAAGCGACACTGTTCCTGACACGTTACGTCTGAAAACGGCCCTCCTCTCGAAGCACGCCCGGTGTTCTCCGGACCGCCGGGCGACAGGTATGATTGGTTAGGACCAATCGGGTCATCATACGCTGGTGGATGGCAGCCGCTTGCTGGAGCCGTCGCTCATCCAAGGAGGACCAAGCGTGGCGGGACGCCACCCACTGCAGTTGCCCCAACGCCCCGACGCCCTGCGCGACCGGGCCGTGGCTGCCTGGTCCGAACCGGTGGTCATCGACACCTACCCTGCGCCCCCGCCCGACCGCAACCCGCTCTTCCTCCAGAACCGCGTCTACCAGGGCTCGTCCGGGCGGGTGTATCCGGAACCCGTCACCGACCGCGTCTCCGATGTCGCCGTACCCACCCGCTGGGCAGCGGTCCACCTGGAGAACGAGTACCTGCGCGTGATGGTGCTACCAGCCATCGGTGGGCGCATCCACGTCGTCCAGGACCGCAAGACCGGCTACGACATCTTCTATCGCCAGAACGTCATCAAGCCCGCCCTCGTCGGCCTGCTGGGGCCCTGGATCTCGGGCGGGGTGGAGTTCAATTGGCCGCAGCACCATCGACCCTCGACGTACCTGCCGGTCGATTGGCGGATCGACGCCCTGCCCGACGGCGGCGCGGTCGTGTGGTGCTCGGAACACGAACCCACCGAACGCATGAAGGGCATGCACGGCGTAGTGTTGCGACCCGGCTCGACGGTGCTCGAAGTACAGGCCCGTCTGACCAACCGGACTCCGCTGCTGCAGACGTTCCTGTGGTGGGCCAACGTGGGTGTCCGCGTCCACGACGACTACGAGGCGTTCTTCCCACCAGACGTCACCTACGTGGCCGACCATGCCAAGCGCGCCATGTCGAGGTTCCCCGTCGCGCGCGGCCACTACTACGGAGTGGACTACGGTGCACGGCAGCCACGGGATGCCGACCTGCGCTGGTACCGCAACATCCCGGTGCCGACCTCGTACATGGCCATGGGCACCAGCAAGGACTTCTTCGGGGGCTACGACCACGCGGCCGGCGAAGGCTACGTCCACTGGGCCGACCACACCATCAGCCCCGGCAAGAAGCTCTGGACCTGGGGCAACCACGAGTTCGGGTACGCCTGGGATCGCGAGTTGACCGACGCTGACGGTCCCTATGTCGAGCTCATGGCCGGCGTCTTCACCGACAATCAGCCCGACTTCAGTTTCCTGCTGCCGGGTGAGGTACGCACCTTCCGCCAGTGCTGGTATCCGCTGGTCGGCATCGGGCCGGCACACGCAGCCAACCTCGACGCGGCGGTCCACCTGGAGCGATCGGGCCGGGGCGTGACCCTGGGGGTGGCGGCCACACGAAGGCGGAACGCTGCCACGGTGCGACTCGACGAGCGCTCCCGGCCCATCTTCGAGCGGACCGTGGACATCGCGCCCGAGACGCCGTTCGTGCTGGACGAACTGGAGTTGCCGTCAGGGACACGGCTCACCGATCTGCGCCTGACGGTGTCCCACGCCGGTGCCGAGATCATCCGCTACCAGCCGGAGACCGTGCATCGGGGTGATCCGCCACCACCGGCGACCGAGCCGCCGCAGCCGGTCGACATCGAGAACCTCGAGGAGCTGTACCTCACGGGCATGCACCTGTCGCAGAACCGCCACGCGACCCGCCGACCGGAGGACTACTACCGCGAGGCACTGCGCCGGGACCCCGGTGACAGCCGCTGCAACACGGCCATGGGTGAATGGCACCTCCGCCGGGGTGAGTACGTCAAGGCCCAGCGATACCTGCGGACGGCGCTGGAGCGGCTCGCCATCCGCAACACCAACCCACGCGATGGTGAAGCCCGCTACCTCCTGGGTCTCGCCCTGCGCATGCAAGGCTGCCTGGCCGCGGCCGACGATGCCTTCGGCAAGGCCGGCTGGAACGGCGCCTTCACACCCGCCTCGGACACTGCCCGTGCAGAGATCGCATCGCTTCGAGGCGACATCGGCGGTGCCCTCGAACTCCTTGACCGGGCACTGGCGGCCAACGCCTCGGACCCCGCCGCAGCAGCGCTGAAGACAGCGCTGCTGCGGCACTCGGGACGGACGAACGAGGCGCGTGAGCAGGTGACCGGGACCCTGGCCGCCGACCCCCTGGACGTGCGCGCGATGCATGAGCAGGCACTCCTCGACGATAGCGACGAAGCGCTGCCGGGCGGGGCGCAGACCGCGCTCGACGTGGCCCACGACGAGGCCCGCGCCGGGTTGCTGGACGAGGCCGCGGACGTGCTGCGACGGGCGCTTGCGGCCGGGCCAGAAGCGCGCCATCTGCCGCTGCTGCACTACACGCTTGGCTGGCTGGAAGCGCGACGTGGTGAGGCGGCGGCAGCCGAGCATCACCGGCAGGTTGCCCGCGCAGCTCCGCCCGATCTGGTCTTTCCCGCACGGCTCGAGGAGATCGCGGTGCTGGAGTGGGCCATCTCGCAGGACGCCGAGGACCCGCGTGCGCCGTACTACCTGGGCAACCTGCTCTACGACAAGCGTCGCTATCACGAGGCGGTCGCGATGTGGCGTCGAGCGGCGCGCCTGGACCCGGGCTTCCCTACCGTCCAGCGCAACCTCGGCATCGCCGAGTTCAACGTCCTCGGACGTCCGCTGCGAGCCCTCGCGGCCTATCGCAAGGCCCTCGCCGCGGACCCCTCGGACGCGCGCGTGCTGTACGAGCTCGACCAACTGCGGAAACGCCTCGGGCATGCCCCGGCGGCCCGGCTGGGTGCCCTCGAGGCTGTGCCCGAGGTGGTCGCCGGTCGCGATGACCTGACGGTCGAATACGTCACCCTGCTCAACCGGATCGGTCGATACCAGGACGCCCTGGCCATCCTGCGCACGCGACGCTTCCACCCGTGGGAAGGAGGCGAGGGGTTGGTCTCGAGCCAGTGGATCGTGGCCCACCGGGAACTTGCCCGCGCGGCCCTGCGAGGCGGCGATCCTTCGTCCGCGGCCGACCTGGCCCGGAAGGCCATGAGCTATCCCCACAACCTCGGCGAGGGCAAACACCTGCTGACGCCGGAGAACGAGCTGCAGTACCTGCTGGGAACGTGTCTGCGTGCCGCGGGAGACGAGGCAGAGGCGAGCGGCTGGTTCGAGCGTGCCACCCGCCCCCAGGGCGATCCCGACGCTCCCGCGGCAGACGGACCCTACTGGCAGGCCCTGGCCCTGCACGCCCTCGGCGACGAAGAGACGGCGGCGGTCCGACTCGACGAGCTTGCCAGTGCCTCGGCCGAGCAGGCCCGAGCGGAGGTACGCATCCCCTACTTCGCCACGTCACTCCCGACCCTCCTGCTCTTCGACGACGACCTCACCCTGCGCTCACAGCAGGAAGCCGGCTACCTGGAGGGCCTGGCACTGCTCGGCCAGGGGCGTCGCAAGGCCGCGCAGACACGTTTCGAGAAGTTGCTCGCCGCGAGGCCCGATCATCTGGAAGCGGCGCTCCGCCTCCACGATCTCAGCGACTCACGCGCCCCGAAGCGTCTCCGCCGACGAGCTTCCTGACCTCGGCCACGCTGACGCGATTGAAGTCACCGGGGATGGAGTGTTTGAGGCAGCTGGCCGCGATGGCGAAGTCGAGCGCCTCCGGGGCAGGCATGTCCTGGAGCAGCCGTAGATCAGTCCACCCGCGAAGGCGTCACCCCCACCGACGCGGTCGACGATATCGAGGATGTCGTAGTGCTGGCCCACGTGGAACCCCTCGGCATCACGCAGGCAGGCAGACCAGCCGTTGATGTCGGCGCTCTTGCTCTCGCGCAGCGTGATGGCGATGGCCGACAGTCCCGGGAATGTGTCCATGACCTGCCGCGTCAGGGCCTCATAGACGCCGTGCTCGAGCTGACCGGAGGTCACGTCGGCAGGCGCATCGATCGCGAGCGACCGTTGACAGTCCTCCTCGTTGCCGACAGCGACATCGACGTGCTCCATCAGGCCACGCATGACCTCGGGAGCCGTCCTGCCGTAACGCCAGAGCTTGGCCCGGAAGTTGAGGTCGATGGAGGTCGTGAGCCCGGCGGCCTTGGCCGCGCGGAGACTCTCCTCGGTGATGGCCGCTGCGTTCGGCGAAAGGGCCGGAGTGATGCCCGAGACGTGGAACCAGGCGGCGCCCTCGAAGATGGCATCCCACTCGAACTCGTCAGGCTCCGCCAGCGCCATCGCTGCGCCGTCGCGGTCGTAGACGACCGAGGATGAGCGCTGCGCCGCGCCAGCCTCGATGAAGTAGATGCCCAGGCGCCCTGGCCGGCGGATGATGTGGTCGGTGTCGACACCGTGACGGCGCAGTTCGCTGATGACGGCCTCGCCCAGCGGTCCCGGCGGGAGCGCGGTCACGTAGCGGGACCCCAGGCCATAGTTCGCGACCGATACCGCGACATTGGCCTCACCGCCGGCGAACGTGGCCTCCAGGGTAGGCGACTGGAAGAGCCGCTCGTGCCCCGGCGACTTGAGTCGCAGCATGACCTCACCGAGGGTGACGACGATGGCGTGGTCGTGATCGGAAGCGAGGTTCATCCTTGGTTCCCTCATGCGCGCGGGACGGCCTCGCAGGCCGACCCTGCGACTGTCGTAGCACTGGGCTCGGTGCGTGTGTGCCGCTGTGTCAGGACCATAGCCTAGCCAGCAGGCGCGGTGGCAGGACCGCGCGGCAGGAGGAATGGCTCAGTCGCGGTCCTCTGAACGCTTCTCCCAGCCGGGGACGAACAGCGGCAGCATGTTCGCGCGCTCGTAGGGGTGGCCGGCCAGCCGCTCCCAATCGAGGTCGATGCCGAGGCCCGGTCGCATCGGAACGGGCACGTAGCCGTCGACCGCGAGGATGGGCTCGTCCACGATGTCGAGCATCAAGTCCGTTGATGCTCGCACTTCGAATGTCTCTTGCAGGTAGAAGTTGGGGATGCAGGCGCCGAGCTGGGCGGAGATGGCGGCACACACCGGCCCCTGCGCGTTGTGTGGCGCCACCACGCCATAGTGCGCATCGACCATGGCGGCGACCTGCCGCGTGCGCGTGATACCGCCCAGGTAGAGCGGCTCCGGCTGCACGATGTGCACCACCTCATGCTTCAGCAATTCGGCGAACTGCTGCAGCGAAGTGAACGACTCCCCCGTCGCCACCGGCACCGCTGAACGCCGCGCCACCTCGACCACGGCGCCGATGTTCTGGTGTGCCACCGGCTCCTCGAACCAGCCGGGACGGTACGGGGCGAGGCGATCGGCGATACGCAGTGCGGTACTGACACTGAAGCGGTTGTGGCCCTCGATGAGGATGTCGACCTCCGCTCCCACCGCGTCACGCACGGCCGCCACGATGTCGAGCGAGAGGTCCTCCTCGCGTCGCTGCTGCACCCGCCAGGCGGCGCCGAAGGGGTCGAACTTCAGCGCCGTGTAGCCGGCTGCGATCACCTCGCGGGCCTTCGCGGCGAAGGCCTCCGGGGTACGCTCGGTGCGATACCAGCCGTTGGCGTAGGCGCGAGTGCGGTCTCGCATGGCCCCGCCCATGAGCTGGTGGATGGGTCGGTCGGTGGCCTTGCCCAGGATGTCCCAACAGGCCACCTCGATGGCCGCCACGGCCGGCCCATGGATCTGGCCACCCTCCGAGTAGACGTCGCGGGTCATGCGCTGGATGATCAGCTCGATGTTGGTGGGGTCCTGCCCGATGTAGGCATCCTCCAACTCGTGGATCGCCGACTCCACGGTGGCACTGAAGGCGTTCAGCGTGCCCTCCCCCACCCCGTAGAGCCCCTCGTCGGTGTCGACGCGGACCAGGAGCCAGTTCTTCCACGGATTCCCGACCAGGAATGTCCGCACGCCGCTGATGCGCATGCCGAACCCCTAGTCCGAGACTGCCGTGGTGACCAGCCGCGCGCGCTCGGTCACGCCGGCGGGGTCACCGTCCCCGATGAGCCAGCCGCCCATGCCCACGGCGACCGCACCCGCCGCCATCCAGTCGCCCGCGGTCTCGGCCGAGACTCCACCGGTGGGCACGAGAGGGATGTCCGGGAACGGCCCGGCGATCTGCCGCAGATAGCCCGGACCGACCGCAGCCGCGGGGAACAGCTTGACGGCGCTGGCGCCCGCCGACCAGGCAGCGTGGATCTCCGTCGGCGACAGGGCTCCCGGGAAGCAGGGCACGCCGTGGAGAGCACACCAGGCGATGAGCTCGCTGTCGGTATGGGGGGCCACGATGAAACGCGCGCCCGCCTCCACGGCACGCTTGGCGGCGCTGATCGACAGCACGGTGCCCGCGCCCACCAGCGCTCCCAGTCCATCGGCAGCCGCCGCCAGCGCCTCGATGGCCAGCAACGCATCCGACTCGGGTTCGTTGAGCGTCAGCTCCATGGCGCGCACACCGCCGGCCACGAGGGCCGCTCCGATCCGCGGCGCGTGGGCCGCCGAGATGTGCCGCCCGACGGCGATGGCGCGACTCTCCAGGATGAGCCCCGGGATGGGTGGTCGGTCGGTCATGTCGGCTCCAGCATTCGCGCGTGTTCGGTGGGTGGCACCATCCTGCCAGACGCGGCATCGACCAGACACCGGAGGACGACATGGCTCCACGTATGCTCCCTGCTCCCGAGTATCCTCTACCAGCACGACGCCCACGTGGGTGAAGGGCCGGTCTGGGATCCTCGCATCGGACGCCTCGTTTGGGTGGACATCCCCAACAACACGGTCTTCACCACCGACCCGGCCGACGGCGCCACCACTCAGCGCAAGCTGGACTTCGCCGTGGGTGTGGTGTTGCCACGGGCGTCCGGCGGCTATGTGGCGGCGCTGCAGGACGGCTTCTACGCCCTGCCCCAGGAGGGTGAGCCGGAACTCATCGCGCCGGTCGATGCCGAGAACCCCGTCACGCGGCTGAACGACGGCGAGATCGACCCCCAGGGTCGCTTCTGGGCGGGGACCATGGGCTGGCATGCCGAGCCGGAGGCAGGCGCACTCTACCGGCTCGATCCCGATGGCACGGTCGAGCGCATGCTCGAGGGCGTCACCATCAGCAACGGCCTCGGCTGGAGCCCCGACGGCACCACCATGTACTACGTCGACACCGTCACCCTGCGCGTCGACAGGTTCGACTTCGACCCGGCGTCCGGCGATATCGCCAACCGCCGTGAGTTCGTCACCATCCGTCATGGCGGCGGGCGACCCGACGGGCTCAGCGTCGATAGCGAGGGTGCCGTGTGGGTCGCCACCTGGCCAGGCTTCGGCGTGCACCGCTATCTGCCCGACGGCACCCTCGACGCCATCATCCCGCTGCCGGTATCGAACGTCTCGAGCATCGAGTTGGGCGGACCCGACCTCCGCGACGCGTTCGTCACCACCGCCTGGGAGCTCCTGTCGGAGGAAGCACACGCTGCCCAACCGCTTGCCGGCAGCCTGTTCCATACGCGTGTCGAGGTGCCCGGCCAGGCGCGCGTGCCCTTCGCCGGCTAGGCCGCTGCGCAAGCAGACGGCGACCAGCCCCTATCGCGGCTCGAGGATCCGGATCTCGATGAGCTCCGGCCAGCGCTTGCCGGTGACCAGGAAGGTGCCCGCAGCGGCGTCCCAGGCGATGCCGTTGAGCACCGCCGCCGAGTCAGCCACTTGCGGATGGGGCTCGATGACACCCTTGAGGTCGAGCAGGCCCGTGACCTGGCCGTCGGACGGGTCGATGCGCACGATGGCGTCGCTGTACCAAACGTTGGCCCACACCGAGCCCTCGACGCACTCGAGCTCGTTGAGCCTGGACAGCGGCTCGCCGTCCAGCGTGACCTCGATCGATCCCGTGACCTCGAAGGTGTCCGCGTCACGGAACGTCAGGCGGTCGCCGCCGTCGCTCATCACCAGGCGGTCACCGTCGTAGCAGAGGCCCCAGCCCTCGCCGGAATAGGTATAGGTCTCGAGCAGCTCGAAGGTATCGGCAGCCCTCCGCGTGGCCACACCCGCCTTCCAGGTGAGCTGCACGAGGTCCTCTCCCACCAGCGCCAGGCCCTCACCGAACCAGCTGGCCGGCAGCTCGACCTGGCGTAGCACCTGGCCGCTGACCGGATCGGCCTCCCTCAGCCCAGACTCGCCGTAGAGACCGGTCGATTCGAACAGCCGGCCCGCCGGGTCCAGCTGCAGTCCCTGGGTGAAGGCCGTCCCGTCATGGGGGCGTCGCGAGACGACCTGCCAGTCAAGCAACGGCACCGGGTCAGCCGACCCGACCGGCACGGCTGAGGCCAGCGTGACGATGGCGGCAAGACCCATGAGGGTGAAGTGCATGGGAGGAGTCTGACGCAGCCGTGCAGGAAGTGAAAGGCGCCGGCCGCTCGCCTGCCTGAGCGTAACCGGCGCTTCCCAGAGGCTAGGTGTGCCCGGGGTCCGTGGGCATCGTCATGTCGGCGTCCCCAGGGATGGCCCGGAGGTACGGGGACCACACCACCGTACCGCCCCGACGCGCTCTCGAGTGGACGGCACCGTCCAGCCCGCGACGGCGACGGTCGCTCAGTGAAGTTGCGAGTCGGGCTTGAGATGGCCCGGCGGCTGCGTGATACTTCTTCCAGGCGCGGTGAGGGCCCGATGGTCCCGTTCGGGCGGGCACCAACCGGGGCATCGCAGCAGGGATAGAACGCGCTACAGTCAGCTCAAGCCTGTCACGTAGGAAGGAATGCCCGATGTCCGGACCGAAGAACGAAACCCCCAAGGACACTCCCGCCAAGGAGCCGAAGTCCCAGCCGCCGGCGGAACCGTCTGGCCCGTCGCAGGCCGCCCAGGCAACGGCAGTCGTCGGCAGTGCCGTCAGCGACGTTCGCGCGAAGCTGGTTGGCGGCGAGCAGATGGTGCTCGCGGCGGCGCTCAGCATCGTCGTCATCGTCTACCTGCTGTTCGAGTTCCTGCTCGACTACCGCGTCATCGGCAACTTCAGCGTGCTGGTCGCGGTGCTCACCGTCCTGGCCATCTGGGTGCACCGCTGGGGGCACTACGATTTCGGTGATGGCTACCGTATCGTCATCGGCGCGCTGGGCCTGTCGCTGGCCCTCTTCGCCATCATGAACTTCCTGGCCTGGGCACGCGCCGGCGGTGGCGCAGGGGACTTCCTCCGCCTCATCGGCTTCATCATCTACTGGGTCAGCGGTCTCGTGGCCGGTTACGGCGCCTGGCTGGTCTTCCGCCTCCGCAAGGACTGAAGCTTGCGATCCGGGGCCGCCGGTGCGGCCCCGACAAGAGCACACGACCGGGTCGCGACGTTCGCGACCCGGTCTTCGATTCTGTGGACACGGGCCAGCATCGGGCTGCGAACGCGCTGCAGCCCGATGCATGTCCTGCTAGGGTGTGAGCGCAAGCCACCACAATGAGGCTCATCTAACCTAAGAACCGCTGCCCATGCGGCAGGGCTAGGCACTGCGCGACCGCCGTGGTCGAGCACGCCGACCCCGGGTGCGAACCGGCCCCCAGAGCTGGAGCGCCCCGACCACGTCGCCCATCCTGCGTTCACTTGCGCCGGGCGACCAGGCCACGACCCCAGATCGTGACCGACCTCCCTCCATGTCCTGTCACTGCGCGGTACTGCCGTTCGCGTCGCCCCAGCGTCCGCGCACGGCCAGGAGGTACGCATGCCCACGAAACGTCGGGGCGCCCTTGAGGCGCCCGGGACCCGCCACCACGCCGTCGCTGTCGTGTTTCGCGTCGGTATAGGCGCCATCTTCGCCCTGTCGGCCCTGGCCATCCCACAGTTCGCCTCGCCCGCACCCGTCGCCGCGGGCTCGTCCTGCACCGGCTGGACGAGCAAGGCTGCACCGCCACGCTCGATCCGAGTGCTGCGTACTCGCAGCGGCCGGGTCGAGAAGGTCGAGTTCCGCCGCTACGTCGCAACGGTCATGGCCTCGGGCGAGTGGCCCGGCAGCCTGAACATGGCGACACTCGAGGCCGGCGCCATCGCTACCAAGCAGTACGCCTGGTATTACGCGCTCAAGGGCAACCACCGCCCCTACGCCGTGAGCCGCGGCACCTGCTATGACGTCCGCGACGACACCGGAGACCAGCTCTACCGGCCCGAGAGCGCGACCCCCACCAAACGCCAGTGGACGGCCATCAACCGGACGTGGGACCTGACCCTGCGCAAGAGCGGCCGTTTCTTCCTGACCGGCTATCGCACCGGGAGCTCCAGCACCTGCGGCGCGGATGCCAACGGCTGGAAGCTGTACGAGAGGAGTGTCAACGACTGCGCCCGCAGGGGTTGGTCGAGCACGCGGATCCTGAAGCGCTACCTCGACCCGAACCTCGCCTTGGTGCGCTCGGACAAGACCGGCCCCATGATCGACCGGCCCAAGATCTCGCTCCGGGCCGGCAACGTCCTGCCCGGTGCCGCAACGCTGACCTGGCGCCCGTTCGACAAGGGCACCGACGTCGCCAAGTACAAGATCCAGCGCAAGACGGGCGGAGGCGAGTGGAAGCCCCTCGACGTCGACAGCCGCACCTCCAGGAAGATCGCCGTCCCGCTGAAGAAGGACGTCCGCAATAGGTTCCGCGTGCGCGCCATCGACGACAAGGGCAACCGCGGGCCGTGGAGCTACAGCGCTCGTCGCAACCCCGCTGTGCGGGGTCCGGTCGGAAGGACCCTCTCCGCTGCCAGTGTCGAGACCGCGGCCGACAACCCCATCAAGGTCAAGACCCGCTTCAGCGGCCACTCCATCGGTTTCGTGACGCGGACCGGACCCGGCATGGGCAGCGTCAAGGTGTTCGTCAACGGCAAGCGGGTCGCAGTCGTCGACCTCGAGCGAGCCGCGACCACCGAGCAGAAGCTGGTATGGACCAAGAACTGGACGCGAGCCAGGAAGCGATCGGTGGCCATCAAGGTCATCAGTCCCGGCAAACGCGTGGACTTCGAGGGCTTCTACATCCTCCGCTAGGCCGTCTCTCGTGCCCGCGCGGCGACGCGTGCGGGCACGAGCCACATAGGACCATCGAGTCGGAGACAGCGCCTGAGCGGGCGCGGCAGAGTCCGGCCCAGAGACGCGCCGCTACCCATCGCATGGCGCTGTAGCCGGTCGGCGACCCAGCCACTACCCAATCGACCGGAGGCCTGCCATCCTCTCCGACGAATCGGCCACACCGCTGCCACTGGGCCCGGTGTACCCTCGGGCGATCCAATCGGCGTCGCACCTTCGGAGGTCCCTGCATGTCCCGTGTCGTCCGTGGAGCCCTCGTCCAGGCCACCTGGACGGGCGACAAGGAATCGATGATCCAGAAGCACGAGCAGCACGCCCACGAGGCGGCCAGGCAGGGTGCGCAGTTCATCCTGTTCCAGGAGCTGTTCTACGGGCCCTACTTCTGCCAGGTGCAGGATCCCGAGTACTACTCGTACACCGAGCTCATCCCCGACGGTCCCACCACCGCGCGAATGCAGGATCTGGCCAAGCAGACCGGCATGGTGGTGGTCGCACCGATGTACGAGGTGGACGAGAAGGCCTCGGGCATCTACTACAACACCGCCGCCATCATCGATGCCGACGGCAGGTACCTGGGCAAGTACCGCAAGACGCATATCCCCCACGTCAAGGGTTTCTGGGAGAAGTTCTACTTCCGCCCCGGCAACCTGGGCTACCCGGTCTTCGAAACGGACATCGCCAAGTTCGGCCTCTACATCTGTTACGACCGTCACTTCCCGGAGGGGGCGCGAGCGCTGGGCCTCAACGGCGCCGAGATCGTGCTCATCCCCAGTGCCACCTCGCGCGGCCTGTCCGAGTACCTGTGGCATATCGAGCAGCGTTCGCATGCGGTGGCCAACGGCTACTTCGTGGGCACCATCAACCGTGTCGGCATCGAGCCGCTGGGGGACGACGACTTCTACGGCCAGTCCTACTTCTGCGATCCGCGGGGCCAGTACCTGGGCGAGATCGGCGACGCCCACGAAGAGGAGCTGATCGTCCGCGACCTCGACATGGACATGGTCAAGCAGGTGCGCGACACCTGGCAGTTCTACCGTGACCGCCGACCCGACGCCTACGAGGACCTCGTCCGACCCTAGCGGGGTGGGTGTCGGATGACGCACCCATCTCCCACGGACGCGGCGGACAAACCGGGTCGCAGAGGCGCTGGCTGCGCATCCTGGGTGTCCTGCTGGCCGGGTTGGCTCTGTTGTGGCTGGTCTGGATCTCGTTCTTCTACAGCACCAACATCCTGACCGAGCCCGGCCCAACGATCGCGGGACGCGAGCTCTGGGTCTTCGTGGAAGAGACGTTCCTGAACGACTTCGGGGCCTATCTCAACGCCGCGATCCGCCTGGCCGGTGGCGGCTCGCTGTACCTGGACGCGACAGTCTCGGCTCCCTATCACCCGGGGCCCTTCGGGCTGTACATGTACGCGCCCCCGTTCGGGGTCAGCTTCCTCCCCTTCGTCGCCGTGGATCACATGCTCGGCGCTTCGCTGTGGCTCGCGCTCCACGTGCTGGCACTGGTAGCAGCGTGTGCCCTGATGCCGGTGCGGCCCCTGATCCGACTCTTCGGTTTCGTGCGTGGGCGCCTTCAGCTTCACGACCATCCAGGACATCGCCCTCGGGCAATGTCAGCTTGCTGTTGTTGCTACCGATGGTGATGGCCTGGCGTTGGCTCGACCGTCCCCTCGGCTCCATGGCCCAGGCCCTGGCCATATCGGTCAGACCGACCCTCGGCATCCTCATCCTCTGGCAGCTGCTGCGGCGCCGATGGCGCGCGGTGGCCTGGACGGTCGGGCACCGGTCTGGCGCTGATCATCCTGACGCTCCCGGCGGTGGGGATCGGCGGCTACCTGGACTATCTCGCCGTCTTGCGCAACATGACCGGGATCAGCGGCGTCAGCGAGAACCGGGACCTGGGGTCGGCCGTACTGGAGCTCGGTGGAAGCGATGCGCTCGCCGCCGGAGCGCTGGTGGCCGGCTATGCCATCGCCATCGGAGCCATCCTGGTCAGCCTGCGACGCGACCGCGAGGTCGGCTTCATGGTCACGTTGTCAGCATCGCTGCTGCTGTCGCCATTGCTCTGGGACCACTATCTGGCGCTCCTCCTGCTGCCCGTCGCATTCGTCGCTGAGCGTGGTCGACCATGGGCGCTGCTACTCCCCCTGGTCCCCTGGCTGCCGGTGGTCACCGGAGCATGGGCGCTGCTGTATCCAGCCATCGTGATGGGTGCCGTGCTGCTGCCGTTCCTGGCGCGCCCGGCCCTGCCGGGAGCCGCGGAGCCCATCTCCGCTCGGTCCCGTCTGCGCGCGACACCCGGGGTGGTGCCATGAGTCTCCGGGCTGAGCATCTGGTATCCGGTGGACCGGGTAGCATCGGGCACAGGTGGGCGGAGTCCGGGCGACGGGCTCAGCATCGCACCGCAGGGGCAGCCACATCGGCATCGCGGTGGACCTCGTTGGTTCGGCCTGGTGGCGGTGGGAGCGTTGTGGCTGCTGCTCGGCTTCGCCGCCTTCCCCGGTGCCGAGGCTGGGGATACGACTACCGCGCCTATGCCGAGGCTGCTGAGCGGCTGGCTCGAGACCGGCAGCCTCTATCAGGCCGAGACGCTCGACGGACCCTACCGCCCTGGCCCCTTCGGCCTGTACATGTACGCACCCCCACTGGGCATCGCCATGACGCCGCTGACCAGCTCTCGAGAGCGAGCACGGCGATCGGCCGTCTGGTTCCTGCTCCATGTGCTGGCGCTTGCTCGTGGCCTGCGCGCTGATGCCGGTCCAGCTGGCCGATCGCGGCTGGTCACTTTCGGCGTGGCCGCCTCAGTTTCGCGGTTATCCGCGACCTCGTACTGGGCAATGTCAGCATGCTGCTGCTATTGCCCCTCGCCGCGGCCTGGCGCTGGCTCGATCGACCCGCCGGCTCGATCGCGCAGGCGCTGGCGATCTCGGTGCGCCCCATGCTGGGCATCCTCATCATCTGGCAGCTGCTGCGCCGCAAGTGGCGAGCCGTGCTCTGGACGATGGCGGCCGGCCTCGTGCTCATCCTCCTGACGCTCCCCTTCGTGGGACTCAGCGGCTACCTCGACTACCTCACCGTGCTCCGCAACCTCAGCGGCGTCACAGGCGTGGAGTTCAACTACGACCTCAGCTCAGTGGTCGTGGGGCTCGGGCTGGATGAGTCGGCCGCAGGCCTCGTGCTGCTAGCTGGGTATGCGCTGGCCATCATCGCTATCGTCCTCAGTCTGCGGCGCGACCGTGAGCTCGGCTTCATCGTGACCGTCTCGGCGTCGTTGCTGCTCTCGCCACTGCTGTGGGACCACTACCTGGCAATGCTGGTGCTGCCGGCTGCTTTCCTCGCCAACCGTGGGCACTGGGCGCTGGTGTTGCCGCTGCGTCGTGGCTGCCGGGCCCCGCGCTCCCATTCGTGGCTGTCGCTGCCATGTGGCTCCCCTTCCTCCTTGCGACCCAGCCGCGCCAGAAGCCACGACCACCTCTATCGAACCGGGACCCGGCACGTGACACAGCCTGCGTCGTACCGCCCTCCGATGGCCGCACCGGCAGCCCTGTTCGTCGCAGGGCTCGGGCTGGCCTGGCTCGTGGTCGCGCTGCCTGTCTTCGACGGAATTCCACCAATTGGGCGCTGGATTACCTCGCGTATCGGGACGCAGCCATCCACTTGGCCACCGAGGGATCGCTCTACTCAGCCGAGACTTCGGCAGGATCGTTTCACCCAGGTCCGACCGGCCTCTACCTCTACCCGCCTCCCCTGGGGCTCGCGGCCACACCACTCGGCAACCTGACCTTCTCCGATGCCGCGACCGTCTGGTACCTGGCGCACGTGGCCTGCCCCATCTTCGCTTGCGCGCTCATGTCGGTGCCGGGCTCATCATCATCGGGCTGACACTGGCATTCACCGGGCCGGATGGCTATCGCAACTACCTGGCCACGATCTCGCGAGCACGGTCTACGGCTTTGGCGTCCCTGGGTGGCGATGGCCCTGCTCCCGGGTTTCGTGATCGGGTCGCAGCCGTCGTACTGAGCGTGCGGCGGGACCCGGAGGTTGGATAGTGGTCACGCTGAGCGCCGCATACATCCTGGTTCCCTTGCTGTGGGACCACTACCTGCTACCTGGTGATCCCGCTGCGTTCCTCGCCGCACGAGGACGCCCATGGGCATTGGGACTGCCGCTTCTGTCATGGGCGCCAGCGCCAGTCCTCCCCTTCGTCGCATTCGCGGCAACGCTCCTGCCGTTCCTCGCACGCGATTCGCATAAGGGACTCCCACTCCGCGGCCTCTGACGTGTAGGCTGCCCGCTCATGGACTTCGGATTCACCCTCAAGCCTGAACACAGCATCGAGCGCACCATCGCCCTCACCAAGCAGGCGGAGGCGGCCGGCTTCGGTTACGGCTGGCTCTTCGACTCGCACATCCTGTGGAAGGACGTCTATCCGCTGCTGACGCTGATGGCCGTCAACACCGAGCAGCATGCGCCTGGGCACCTGTGTCACCAACCCGGCCACGCGCGACATCACCGTCACCGCCAGCGTCCTGGCCACGCTCGACGAGATCTCCGGTGGGCGCATGGACCTGGGTATCGGGCGTGGTGACAGTGCCCAGCGCGTGCTGGGCAAGGGCCCCGTGCAGACTCGCGTCCTCGATAACGCGGTGCGCATCATCAAGGACCTCGTGGAGGGCCGGACGGCCACCTACATGGATGCCCAGCTGGACCTGACCTGGACGCCGGGCGATGACCTGCCGGTCTGGATCGCCGGCTACGGACCGATGGTGTTGGGCATGGCCGGGCGCACCGCCGACGGCGTCATCCTGCAGCTGGCCGACGTGGACCTCATCAGGTGGATGATCGGCATCATGCGCGATGCGGCGGCGGAGGCCGGACGTGACCCAGCCCAGATCAAGGTGCAGGCGGCTGCGCCAGCCCACGTGGGCCCCGTCGAAGAGTGCCGCGAGCACGTGCGCTGGTTCCCTGCCCTGGTCAGCAACCACGTCGTCGACCTGGTGAACAAGTATCCGCGTGAACAACTGCCCGATTCGCTTACCGGCTACATCCGCGACCGGGAGGGCTACGACTACCGCCACCACGCGGAGGTCGGTTCCGACAACTCGCAGTTCGTCAGCGACGAGGTGGCCGATCGCTTCAGCATCGTGGGCCCGCCCGAGGAGCACGTGCGGCGTCTGCTGGAACTGCACGAGGCGGGCGTAGACCAGTTCAACGTCTACCTCATGAACGGCGCCGAGGAAGCCCAGCTCGAAGCCTACGGCCGCGACGTCATCCCCGCCGTCCGCGCGGCCGTCGGGAGCACGCGGTAGTCGACCTGAACGGGCAGGCCACCGTGTGAAGATGTGCCCGCACGCGGAATCCGGGAGCCTATGGCACCATCCGCTCGAATGACTGGACCGACGAAACCCCCCAGTGGCGGCGCTCCCCGGCAGCCGTGGACGCCGGATCAAGCCAGCAACGGTGTCACCTGCCCTGCGTGTGGCCTGGCCAACGAGGCCGGGGCGCGTGTGTGTCGCAACTGCGGCCTGCCCATCGCCAGCGCCAACGACCCGCTGCGCGGCGTCGCGCCGGGCAGTGTCAATCTCCCCAGCACCCAGCGCTCGGGCCTGAGCGCGACCATCGGGTTGCTGCTCGTCGTGGGGCTGCTGCTCGTGGGTGGCACGTTGGCCTTCTCGGGCGGCGGCATCCTTGGCAGCGGCGGGCGCCTGGTCCCCGGACCGGAAGCAGGTTCTACCACGGCACCGCTTGGCAGCGGTGAGCCGGTGGACGGCGGGATACTGACCGGTAGCAACGATGGCAACGGCATCGTGCCGGATGCCACCCTCACCGCGACCAGCACCGCCTTCGACTACACCTGCGATGACGCCGCCATCACCGACAAGAGCAAGATCAGGTGGCTCCTCAGCGAGGTCCAAGCCGGCCCCCGCAGCGACGAGGATGGCACCTACGACCAGATCTACTGGAAGCTCACGCAAGACTCCGCCAAGAAGAACAAGAAGGGCACCACCGTGACCATGGAGTGGACCACGCCCAAGGAGGCTCAGCAGGCCTACGGTATCGCGCGCGTGCAGGGTGATCGCGCCATCGTCGTGACCTTCGACGGTCCCGTCAAGATCACCGCCAATCAGACCATCGAGACGGCCCAGCTGGAGGCAGCGGGCATCGACCAGGTGAAGAAGATCCAGCTCTTCCAGGGCGACGACGGCAAGGTTCGCACCGCCATCGGCCTGAGCACCGACAGCTGTGCCCGCATGCGGGCCAGCAACTGGGGTGGCAAAGCCAAGCAGAACTCCAAGGTGATGCTCGACGTCGAGAACTTCGACGGCCCCTAGACCGGAGCCCCGCGGCGACGGGCTAGGGCCGGTGACGGGCTACGGCTCGGTCAGCTCGATGTCGTCACTGAACACGTCTGACCAGTTGCCTGCAGCATCGCGCACCTGCGCATAGACGCGCCGCACGCCTGCTGCGCCCGAACCGCCATAGGTGGTGTCGGCGAGGTCCCACGGCAGCGACTCGCGGACGGGCATGGTGACGCCCGACTTGAGCCAGGTGCCGGCGCTGTTCGTCTTGGGGCTGCCCGAGACGCGCAACTTGGTCACCCATGTCGAAGCGTCCTGCCAGGTGAACGACAGCGAGACGTGCGCATCGCCGGTGGTGGCGGCGCCGGCATCGATGCTGATCGAGCCGGTGGGCCGGTCGTCGTCGTTGGCGCAGGTGTAGACGCGGATATCGTCGATGTACCAGCCGCGCGCGCCGACCGCGCGATCGGTGGCCATGCGGAAGCGCACCTTGACTCGCGAGCCGGCGAACGCCGAGAGGTCCACGCGGGCCTCGGACCACCCATGTGAGTCGCCGGTCCAGGCTCGCCGTCCCTTGAGCGGGTTGCCGTAGCCCCGTGCGATCGTGCCGTTGTAGCCGCCGTGCGTGAAGAGGCGACCAACGCCGCGCCAGGGTCCACCATCGACGCGGATCTCGACGATGCCGCCGTCGTAGCGGCGCTTGGCATCCCTGTCGAAGGAGTAGCCGTGGCCGAAGCGCAGGTAGGCGCCACTCGGCAGCACCAGCGGCTCCCGCAGCTGCATCACCGTGTCTGTCCGCGAACCGAGATCGGGAGCGTAGAAGTTGAGCTTGCCGCTGGACGCCCACGTGCCGTCCCAGGCTGCGCTGTCATTGGGGTTCTGCGGGTAGTACCAGCCAGTCTTGTCACCGACGATGCGTGACGCGACCCAGCGGCCTGCGTCGGGGTCCTCCAGGTCGTCGTGCAGGACGTCGATAGGGTTGCTGCCGGAAGCACACACCGGTGCCGTGCGGGGCGCCAGCGCCCGTGGCCGCAGGTGCATCTGGGTCGCACGCGTCGCGTCGCGCACCGACTTGCAGTGCGCCAGGGTCATGCCGTCCGTGCCGGCCAGGTCGGTGCAGGCTGCCACCAGCGCGTCGGCGAGGTCGATGTAGTTGGCAGCCGGGGTGAGGCGGGTCGTCAGCGCCTGGTACCAGACCCGAGCGGTGCGGGTGCGGCCGATGGCCTTGATGCGGTAGCCATTGAAGGTGCCGCCAGCAGCCATGAGCGAGGCCGCCTTGTTGCCGACACCGCTGTTGCGGTGGACGCCACCATCATCCGAGGTGAGGGTGTGCCACTTGGGGCTGCGCACGCGATCAGGGTGGCCATAGCGGGTGGGATCGCGCATGTCACGGAAGGCGCCGGTGGGCGTGTCCTCGCCGATCTTCCAGCGGCTCCACTTGGTGTCCTTGCCGCCGCTGTAGGACAGATCGATCAACTCGCCGAAGACGTCCGCGTACGACTCGTTGATGGCGCCCGACTGGTACTGATAGAAGAGCGGCGCCTCGGCGTCGAGCACGCCGTGGGTGAACTCGTGGGCCACGACGTCGTCGGCCTTGGCCCAGCCGGCACCGAAGACCGCCTGCTGCTGTGCCCACTTCCACTCGGCGTTGCGCCAGGGGCAGCGGTCGCGAGTGCAGTAACGCACCGTCGCCGTCATGCTCGACCCGTTACCGTCGATGCCGTCACGGCCGAAGTGTTGGTAGAAGTAGTCGTACGTCACGCCCATGATGCGGTAGACGGCATCCACGTCACCCACGCCGGCAGCGGACTGGCCCTCGCTGCGGGCGTAGGGCCCGCTGCAGCGCCACGGCCTCCCCGCGCTGTTGCGGTTGTCGCAGACGCGCCGGTTGGGGCCCTCCGCGGTATGAACACGGCTGATCGTCGTCAGCACCGCGCCGTCGAGCGCATCTACCAGCACCAGCCGGCGGTCAGGGGGCTTGCGGCCGGCTGCGGGCACCTGCGCATCGATCTGCCATACCAGCCTCGTGCCGACATCGGCGAGCATGGGATCGTCCATGAGGCGTGGATCGTAGAGGCCCAGTCCCTCGGACGCGGTGCGCACTGCGGCCGAGGGCCGTCCGGTCTCTCGAGCCACCCAGGTCGCGGCAGCGTTGCGGGCACGGGCGACTCGATCTTGGCGCTGGTCGCTGCCGTGGCGCCCGATGGCAGTACCTCGCCTGCTGCCGAAAGCACCTCTCCGCTGGCCGAGAGCTGCACCGCGATCTCACCCCCCATCACGGGCACACCTTCGCGGACCTGCTCGAAGCGGACGGTGGCATTGGGCAGTCCGGCTCCGGCAAAGGCAAGGCCGGGCGCAGACGTGAGCTGGCGCTCCGTCGCCTTGACGCGGAGCTCACGACCTGGATCGTCGAGCCCGAACAACTGACCGTAGCGCTCCACGAAACGTCGGGCGCGACTGCGCGCATCGGCGGCCGCGAGCTGTCGCTTTCCGGCGGCGACGCCGGGGAGGCCATCGCTCAAGGGGATGGAGGGTGAGCCGGAGATGAAGCGCACACGCCCGGTCTCGGGGTGGTAGCCCAGCCTCGCCCTGCCCGGCAGCCGTGCGGCGAGGTCACGGTCGCGCGCGGGGATGCCCCCCTTGCGGATCTGCTTGCAGCCCAGCTTTCGCCCTGCAGCCCAGCTTTCGCCCCTGGCAGCCGGCGCCGCAGCGACGGTGTGGGCAGGCAGCAACGACAGCAGCAGCGCGAGGGCGACGACGATGGCGACAGCGCGACGGTTGGCGCTCTGCCACTGCGGGCTCTTGGGCATGACGGTCGCTACGGTACACGAGCACGGCACACCGGTAGCGCACACCGGTAGCGCACAGGGGCACCTGCTCGGACCCCGATCGGAACCGACCTCAGCGTGCGTGCGGCTCCTGCAGCGGACTACCATGGCACTGCTGGCCACGACTCCCCCGGGCCTCATCGACGACTTCAACTGGAGGGACCGGATGCGTACGCTCATCACCAATGGCATCGTCGTCAACGCCGACGGCTCGTTTCACGCCGATGTCCTCATCGAGGACGACACCATCGCGGCCGTGGGGCTCGGCGGGGAAGCCTCGGCATCCGGCGCGGCGCTGAGCGGCCTGGCGCAAGGAGCGGTGGACAGGACCATCGATGCCAAGGGTCGCTGGGTCATCCCCGGCGGTATCGACCCGCACACTCACATGGACCTGCCCTTCGGGGGCACCTCCTCCAAGGACGACTTCGAGACGGGCTCACGGGCAGCGGCCTTCGGCGGCACCACCACCATCCTCGACTTCGCCGTCCAGACCAAGGGCGAGGCGCTGCGCCCGGGCCTGGAGACGTGGATGGCGAAGGCCGAAGGCAAGTCGGCCATCGACTACGGCTTCCACATGATCATGGGCGACGTCAATGACGCCACGCTCAGGGAGATGGACGAGCTGGTCGAGGATGGCGTCACCGACTTCAAGCTCTTCACCGCCTATCCCGGCGTGTTCCTGTCCGATGACGGCGCCATCTTCAGCGCCATGCGTCAGACGGCTGAGAACGGCGGGCTCATCCTGATGCACGCCGAGAACGGCGTGGCCATCGATATCGTGGCCAATGCCAACGCCGAGGCCGGCAACACCGATCCCTACTTCCACGGCCTCTCGCGCATGCCGGTGTTCGAGGGCGAGTGCGTCAACCGCGTCATCCGCTTCGCCGAGGCCGCCGAGGTGCCGGTCTACATCGTCCATCTGAGCTCACGTGATGCGCTCGAGGAGGTCGTCCGTGGGCGCGACCGTGGCGCCATGGCCTTCGCCGAGACCTGCCCCCAGTACCTCTTCCTTGACCTCGAGGACATGGGCAACGGCTTCGAAGGTGCCAAGTTCGTGTGCTCGCCACCACTGCGACCAGCCGACCACCAGGAGGACCTGTGGCGCGGACTCGTGCGGGACGACCTGCAGGCGGTCGGTACCGACCACTGTCCCTTCGACTTCAAGGGCCAGAAGGAGCTCGGACGCGGTGACTTCCGCAAGATCCCCAACGGTCTGCCCGGGGTGGAGGAGCGGGTCGACCTCATCTTCCAGGGCGTGGTCAACGGCCGCATGAGCAAGGAACGCTGGGTGGAGGTCACCTCGACGGCTGCCGCACGCATGTTCGGACTGGCCGGCAGGAAGGGCGTCATCGCTCCTGGCTACGACGCTGACATCGTGATCTACGACCCCGAGAAGAAGCACGTCCTCTCGGCCTCCACGCACCACATGAACGTGGACTACTCCTGCTACGAGGGCATGGAAGTCCAGGGCCACAGTGACATCGTGCTTTCCCGCGGCATGGTCATCGTCGAGGACGGCGAGTGGAAGGGTAGCCCGAGCCACGGCCGCTTCCTGAAGCGCGAGGTCGCCCGCGAGTACCTGAAGTAGACCCCCTCCCGGGGCCGCGCCGTCAGTCGGGGTCGTCCCAACGCACCAGCAACTCGTCGCCGTCGAAGGCAGCGCTGACCGTGTGGAGCCCGGCGGTGAGGTGGTCAGCTTCACCGACATCCTCACGTCCGTGGGAGGTGAGCACCGCGAGTACCGTGGCACCAGCAGCCTTGCCGGCACTGATGCCGGCCGGTGCATCCTCGATCACCAGGCAGCGGCGCGTCTCCCGGCCCAGCAGCTCTGCCGCTCGCAGGTACGGGTCCGGCGACGGCTTGCCGTTGCGGATGTCGTCGACGGTCACGAGAGCAGCCGGCTCAGGCAGCCCGGCCTGTGCCAGCCACTGGCGCGCGATGAGTCGAAAGGCACTGGTGGCGATCGCCCAGCGGTCGGGCGGCAGGCCCGTCAGCAGCGCCAGCGCCCCGGGCATGGCCACGATCTCGTCACCCTCGTCGCCCCCGTCGAGCGACTCGTTGAAACGTGCCGACTCGGCCTCGGCGTCAAGGTGGGGAGCCACCACGCGGATCGTCTGAACCGGTGGGCGGCCCGGATGCACGTGGACGATATCGGACTCGTAGTCGAGACCGTGCCCCTCTCCCCAGCGGCGCCAGTGCCTGGCGTAGATGTCGCCGGTGTCGAGGACCACCCCGTCCATGTCGAAGATCATCGCGTCCACGCGCAGCTCAGGCATCGGACTCCCCTCTCGACCGTCATCGGACGGACCGGCCAACCCGGCCCGGTCTAGCGTAGCGCCCGGAACCACGAACGAACCGGCCGCCTGTGTGGTGGCGACCGGCTCGAGATGTGACCGGGGCTGCGGACCCCGCAACGGGGCCCGTGGGTCTACTTGGTGCGCGGGAAGCCCAGGTTGATCTCCGAGGTCGCAGGATCGGGCCAGCGCGACGTGATGACCTTGCCCTTGGTGTAGAACTTGACGCCTTCCGGGCCGTACATGTGCGAGTCACCGAAGAGCGAGGCACGCCAACCACCGAAGGAGTAGTAGGACACCGGGACCGGGATGGGCACGTTGATGCCGACCATCCCCACGTCGATATCGAACTGGAACTGGCGTGCGGCTCCGCCGTCGCGGGTGAAGATGGCAGTGCCATTGCCGAATTCGTGCTCGTTGGTGAGCTTGACCGCTTCTTCGTAGGTGTCGACCCTGACCACGGTCAGGACCGGGCCGAAGATCTCGTCCTTGTAGCAGGCCATCTCGGGCGTCACATCGTCGATGAGGGAGACGCCCAGGAAGAAGCCGTCGCTCTCCTTGTAGAGCGGGTGCTCACGACCGTCGGCCAGGATGCTGGCTCCCTCTGTCCGGCCGCTCTCGATGTAGCTGGCGACCTTGTCGCGGTGCTCCTCGGTGACGAGTGGGCCCATGTTGGAGGCGGGATCGGTGCCATCGCCGATGACCACCTGCGGCAGTCGTTCCTTGATGGCCTCGATGAGCTTGTCGTGGATGTCGCCCACGGTCACGATGGTGGCGATGGCCATGCAGCGCTCGCCGGCGCTGCCGTATCCGGCGCTGACGGCGGCGTCGGCGGTGAGGCCGATGTCCGCGTCGGGCAGCACGATCATGTGGTTCTTGGCACCACCGAGGGCCTGCACCCGCTTGCCGGCCTTGGAGCCGGTCTCGTAGATGCGCCTGGCCGCCGGCGTGGAGCCGACGAAGGAGACAGCCGCGATGTCCGGGTGCTCGGTCAGGCCGGCGACCGCAACGCGGTCACCCTGGAGGACGTTGAAGACGCCGTCGGGCAGGCCGGCTTCCTGGATCAACTGGGCCAGGTAGACCGAAACCGATGGATCGACCGTGGAGGGCTTCAGGATGAAGGTGTTGCCGGTGGCGATGGCGTTGCCGAACATCCACATCGGCACCATGGCCGGGAAGTTGAAGGGCGTGATGCCGGCGACGACGCCGAGCGGCTGGCGGATGGAGTAGACATCCACGCCACCGGAGACCTGCTCGCTGAACTCGCCCTTCTGCAGCTGCGGTACGCCACAGGCGTACTCGATGTTCTCGATGCCGCGGGCCAGCTCGCCGGCCGCATCGCTCAGGACCTTGCCGTGCTCGGCGGTGATGAGCGCGGCGATCTCCTCGCGATGCGAGTCGAAGGCATTGCGGATGCGGAACATGATGTCAGCGCGCTTGGACAGTGAGGTCGCACGCCAGGCCGGGAAGGCAGCCTTGGCTGCGGCGACGGCCATCTCGATCTCTTCGGGGCTGGCGACGTCGACGGTCTTGGTCTGCTGACCGGTCGCGGGGTTGTAGACCGGACGGCTCTGGCCCGAGGTCGACGCCACGATCCTGCCGTTGATCCAGTGGCTGATCCTGGGGAGGCCGGCCTGCCCCTCAGTCGCCCGGGGTTCCAGTGTTTGTGTCATGTGTGACCTCGTTTCCGTGGTGGGTGGGCTAACGATAATCGATTATGTCGATCGAACCCCCTGCCGAACGGCCCGCCGGCGAGGGAACCTCGGCGCTGACAGTCGTCGGCGCTGCTAGTCGTCGGCGCTGCTAGTCGTCGGCGGGATCGCGCAGTGCGCCCACCGCCACGAGCTTGTCGACGAGCCCCTGGACGGCCTGCGCGGAGTGCTCGAACTGCGCCTGCTCGTCGGCGGTGAGGCCGATCTCGACCACGCCCTCGACCCCGTTGCCGCCAAGCCGCGTGGGCACGCCCACGTACAGACCGTCGACGCCATACTGGCCCTCGAGGTACGCCGCGCAGGGCAGCACCATGTGCCGGTCGTTGACGATGGCGTCGATCATGATCGCCACGGAGGACGCCGGAGCGTAGAAGGCGCTGCCGGTCTTGAGCAGCGACACGATCTCAGCGCCGCCGTTGCGCGTGCGTTCGACCAGTGCCTCGATGCGGTCGGGCTCCATGAGTTCGGTGATGGGCACTCCACCGACGGTGGAGTAGCGCGGCAGCGGCACCATCGTGTCGCCGTGACCGCCCATCACGAAGGCACAGGTGTTGGTGACCGAGACACCCAGCTCCATGGCGATGAAGGCCCGGAAGCGCGAGGAGTCGAGCACGCCGGCCATGCCGACCACGCGGTCGGAGGGCAGCCCGCTGGCTTCCAGGGCGATGTGGCACATCGCGTCGAGCGGGTTGGTCACGACCACCACGATGGCGTCGGGCGAGTAGGCCACCGACTGCTCCACCACGCTGCGCACGATGCCCGCGTTCTTGGCCATCAGGTCGTCGCGGCTCATGCCGGGCTGACGCGCCAGGCCGGAGGTGACGACGATGACGTCGGAACCTGCCGTGTCGGCGTAGTCGTTGGTGCCGCGCACGGACATGTCGTGCCCGACGACAGGTGCCGCCTGGGCCAGGTCCAGCGCCTTGCCTTGCGGCAGGCCTTCGACGATGTCCACGAGCCAGACGTCGGCGAGACCCTGCTCGACGATGCGTTGTGCGGTCGTGGCGCCGACGTTTCCGGCGCCGATGACGGTGACGAGCGGATTGGCCATGGGGTGGGGGACTCCTCTGGTTTGCGTCGTTACTCGAGGGCCAATGCTACTCCCCTGCCCCGTGCGCGGCCGCAAGATGGCCGCCAGGCGTCGGGCGCCGCGGGGCCTAGTCGGAGACGTCGGCGTCGGGCGCCCCCAGGTCGGCCGTGGGCAGCGTCACGGTGATGGTGGCGCCCTTCCCGGCCACCGAGTCGACCTCGATCGAACCGCCGGCACCATCCACGAAGGTCGCCAGCGCCGGGAGCCCATGGCCGCTGCCACCCTGCGCACTCTTGGTGGTGAAGCCGGCCTCGAAAAGGCGCTCCAGCGCCTCCTGGCTGAAGCCAGGTCCGGTGTCGGCGACGATGATCTGGACCGTCTCGTCGGAGGCGCGGCGGGTGCGAACCGTGAGCCTGCCGCCATCGTCCATGGCATCGCGCGCGTTGAGCGCGAGATTGAGCACGATACGTTCCACGCGGAGCTTGGAGAGGGTGACGTACGCGCCCGCGGCATCGGTGGCCAACACCAGCTCGATGGAGAGCGGAAGGAGCGCATCGAGGAGCCGGCGCATCGCCGCCACGCTGCTGTCGAGGTTGATGGCGATGAGCGAATCGGACGTATCGTTGCCGTCGAGCTGGTCGATGAGATCGAAGACGGCGGCGGTGACGACGACACAATGGGCGACGTCCTCTCGTACCGGGTCCTCCGAAGAGAGGCCGCGCAGTGCCAGCTCGGCGTGGCCGCGCACGGCTGTGAGCAGGTTGCGCATATCGTGAGTGATCGAACGGATGGCTTCGGGACCAAGCTCCATGCCCCTGAGCATAGCGAGGACGGCGGCGGCGGGACGGATGACGCTGGCATACTCAGCGCATGGGACCCCGCCAGAATGCCAACGCCGCACTGCAGCAGGCGTTCGGCCGCAAGGGCGCACGGCAGATGCGTGGCAAGTTGCTGGGGCGCACCCACCTGCTCCCGGACTTCATCATCATCGGCGCCGCGCGTAGCGGAACCACGCACCTGCTGGGCCAGCTCAACGCCCACCCCAACGTCCTGGAGGGGCCGGCTGAGACGCACTTCTTCGATAGCCATCGATACAGCTACGGCCTGGGCTGGTATCGACTGCGCTTTCCTGCCAACAAGGTGCGCCGCGAGGCGCATCGCCAGGGGCTGCACCCGGTCCTTACCGGAGAGTCCAGCCCCTCCTATCTGTCGTACCCCAACGCCCCGACCCGCGTGGCGCGGGGTGTTCCGCGGGCCAAGCTGCTGGTGCTGCTGCGCGACCCCGCCCGGCGCGCTGCTTCCCACTGGGCCTGGTGCCTGCGACAGTGCGGCGAGACGCGTAGCTTCCGTGAGGCTGTCGAGGCCGAGCTCGGAGCACCCGGCGACACGGCCGGGATCCGCATCCCGCCGCACAAGCGCGTGAATGATCCGCTGGTGGTGCGCCGCGGCATCTATCAGCCACAGCTGGAACGCTGGCGCACGCACTTTCCCGATGAGCAGTTGATGATCATCCAGAGCGAGCGCTGGTTCCGCGATCGCGCGGGGGTGATGGCAGAGGTATGCGACTTCCTGGAGATCCCGCGGCGCGCTGAGCTGCCCCGGGTGATGCGCAACCGCAACAAGCCCCACGAGCCTTTCGACGAGGAGGTCCTCGCGCGCCTGCGCGAGTTCTACCGACCGCACAATGAGGAGCTCGCCGACTACCTGGGCATGGAACTCGACTGGAACGAGGAAGGCTCGCCGGGCGGCTGAAATGTGAAGGCGTGCTAGGGTCGGAAGTGCCGTGACCATGACGATCCCCGTGCGCGCGATCGCAGCCGCCCTGCTCAGCGCCGCCATCGCGCTGCCTGCCACCATCGTGGCGGGCGTCCCCGTGGCCGCGGCCTCCATCCCCTCTGCCGTGGGCGACTGCGTCAACGGCTGGCGCGAGGTCCCCATACCTGACTCGGTGTTCCTCTCGGCGCCATTCAGCGTGCTCACGCGCGACGGCGAGCCGGCCTGGATCCTGGGCGGGACCAACTCGGGTGTGCTGGCGCTGCGCTACGACGGCGCTGCCTGGAAGCAGGAGGCAGCGTCCGCGGGTGGCCACCGCGGTCTCGTGGGCGGCACCATCCTGGGCGGCAGCAAGGTGCTCGGGGTCGGCTACTACCGACCGACTGCGGGCGAAGGCGAGGGCGCCCTCAAGCCCGTCGCGGGCAAGGTCGTCGGCTCGACATGGAAGAGTCGCCCGGTGCCCGATCCGCCGGGCGAGCGCGCGTCCCTGACGGACGTCGTCAGCCAGCCCAGCGGTGTCGCCTGGGCGGTGGGCACGCGCCTGGAGAGCGGTCGTCTGCGCGCCTACGTGCTGCGCTGGAGCGGATCGCGCTGGCGACCCAAGGAACCCCCGGCCGGCAGCGGCTCGGGCCTGCTCTCCGTCGAGCGCGACCCCTCCGGCACCATCTGGGCCGCAGGCTGGAAGGAGACCAGCCTGGGCCGGCCGCGGCCCTACATCGTGAAGCGTGTCGACGGCGCCTGGAAAGCGGTGAAGACGGCCCCCCTCGCCGCCAGCGTGGCCGTGATCACCGACCTCCAGTTCCGTGGCGCCGATGACGGCTACGCGGTGGGTTACTTCGCGCCCAAGGGCAGCGACAAGTACCGCACCATGCTGCAGCACTGGAACGGCAACCGCTGGTCGATGGTGGAGCTGCCCTGGGCGGACGACTTCAGTGCCATGCCGCGTTCGTTGTCGGTCGGCGCCGACGGCCGCATCTTGATCGCCGGTACCCAGCCCGCGAACGACCGGCGCGAACCACGTGGCTTCATCGCCAGTCTGGATGGGGCCGGTTGGAAGCTCAGCTTCCTGGAGGTGCCTGCCGACATCCGCTCCGAGGTCATGGCCATCGCTGCGACCAACGAGGGGGCCGTGGCGGCCGCCAACATCGGCGGCTCACTGCTGGTGCTGGAAGCTTGCGGCGAGCCCGGCCCCGCTCTCGCCGGCAAGTCCTTGCCGGGGAGCAAGGCGAAGGTCAGCCGCGGTCGGGTCACGGTCGGCAACATGAAGGCCAGGCGCGCCTCGCTCAAGGCGGACATGCGGCATATCGAGGAAGGCCATGCCATCCCCGACGACCGCGCCATCGACGCGAGCTCGATCTCACTCGCCGGCGGGTCCAGTGGCGTCGTCGCCCTTCCCAAACCCGCGGAACATCCCGCCTTCTGGGTCAAGAACATGGCCGCTGCCTCCGGCCTGACGGAGTGGACCAAGACGTACGACGGCTTCGCGGCCGACTTCGATGGCAACGGCTATCGCGATGTCTTCTACAGCCGCCATGGCGGGGTCCTGCCGCGTCTGGCGATGAACGGTCCTGGTGGCTTCAGCAACGCCTCCAGCAGCGCTTTCAGCTCCGTCGATCGGCACGGCTGCACCAGTGGCGACGTCGACAAGGACGGCGCCAGGGACATCCTCTGCGCGGTCGGCGCTTCGCGTGGCAAGGCCACCAAGCGTCACGAGCTGTCCCTGGCACCGAACAAGGCTCGAGGGGAGCTTGCGCGCGATACGCTGGGCATCAGCGATCCACTCGGCCGAGGCCGCTACGCGGCGGTGTTCAGGCTCGACAAGGACCGCTACCCGGAGGTGTTCATCGCCAACGCGCCCGACCGCGATGACGGCTGGCCCGGCTACAACCGCTTCTACCGCAACAAGGGCGGGCAGGTTCGTGCCCGCCCCGGGGGTCGGGCTCGATTCCTCCCACGGAGCCGAGTGCGTGGAGGCCACCGACGTCGACAAGGATGGCGACGTGGACCTGGCCTACTGCACGCAGTACGGCTTCGACGGCCGCGCCGCCGGATTGCGCCTCATGCGCAACGAGAAGGGTGTGCTCAAGGACCGCACCGCGGCACTGGGCATCGGGCAGATCGGCGACATCGACGTGGCCTTCGCCGACGTGAGCGGCGACGGCAAGCGTGACCTCATCCAACTCAGCCCCACGCGGCTGCGGGTGAGCAAGTGGACCAAGGCAGGCTACCGCAGGATCTACGAGACCAGGATCGACGGACGCCTGGGCCCTCGCGGCCGGCGATGCCAGCGGCGACGGCAGGGCCGACATCTACGTGGTGCGGGGCAACGATTCGGTCAACAAGCCCGACCGGCTGCTGGTCAGCCGCAAGCACGGCAAGCTCTTCGCTTCCGTGGTCATCCCGCAGACCAGGAAGGGCTCGGCCGATGATGTCTTCGCGCTCGACTACGACCGCAACGGGCTCACCGACTTCGTCGTCCTGAACGGCCGCCGCAAGGCGGGACCGGTCCAGTTGCTGGCCTCGTTCCCTCGCGCCGGCTGAGTCAGGCGGCCGCGAGGCGGCCGCGACGCGTCGGTACCACTAGAGCAGCGGTACATCTGGTTGTTGCGCCCACGTACCAAGGAGCGGCTGATGCGGATATGTGCGGTGCGGTCTAATGTCGGTTGTCGATGTCCTGCTTCCACCTGCCCGTGCGTGCGCTGATCCCGGCGCTGGGCCTCTCCCTGTTGCTGCTTGCCGGCGGCCCCGCCGTCGTGCCGCCTCATGACGCCGTGGCCGCGGGTGACGCGACCGGCGAGACCGATGGTGCCGTCGCCGCCGATGCGATGGCCTGCGTCATGGGCTTCGACCAGGTCGACAGCAAGGTCGGCATGTCACTCCACGGGGTCACCCTTCTCGGCCGCGGCGCGATGGCGGTGGGGTATGCACGGCAGAGCGACGACGACGATTTCGGACGACGCACGCCCGCCACACTCCTCAATGACGGCAGCCAGTGGTCCCGTGTCTCTACCACCAGCCCCGGTAACGAGGATGGCCTGATGGCGGTGGCCACACAGCCGGGCGCAGGCACCTGGGCCGTGGGCTGGACCACCGTCGACGGACGGGTGATGCCACTGGCGATGCGTTGGACCGGCAGTGGCTGGAAGACGGACCGACCCAGGGTGCGGGGCTCTCTCGCCTCGGTCTTCACCGACGTCACCATCGTGGGTGACGACTCGCCCTTCGCGGTGGGCTACCGCATGACCGCCAACGGCAAGCGCCAGCCGCTGGTGATCCGTCGAGATGGCAAACGCTGGCGCAACATCCCCATCAAGATCGGCAAGCGCGAATCGGTGACCTTGACGGCGGTCACGCTCCGACCGCCGTGGTGGTGTCTGGGTCGTCGGCCACGGCGGTGCAGGAGCGGAGATCGATCCGGTCATCTACCGGCGCACGGACGGCGCCTGGAAGCGCATGAAGGCGCCGCCGCTCCCTGGTGAGGCCGTGCTCACCGACGTCGTAGCCGTGAGCGGCCGCGATAGCTGGGCGGTGGGCTATCACCGCCATGACGGGCGGGCCGAGGCCCTGGTGCTGCGCTGGGACGGCAAGCAGTGGCGCACGGCCGAGGCGCCCGTATTCGATTCGAACGACGTCCTGCTCACGGCCGTGTCGGCCGACCCGGCCGGTGGTGTCTGGGTCGTCGGTGCGGCCTGGGACGACGCCGCCAAGAGCCACGAGGCGGTCGCAGCGTGGTGGGATGGTCAAGCCTGGAACGAGGTCGCCGGGCGCGCCGGAGGTACCGAGCTGCACGACGTCATCGGCTCGCTCGACCAGGATGGCTGGGCGGTGGGCGATCGGGCCAGTCGGCGCGAACCACGCGGGTCTGCACGCCCGCACAGTCGGGCATCTTCGGTGGTGCCCTTCCCGAAGGCGAACGCGAGCCGCTGCCGCACACCCGGCCTGACCGCCAGCGGCGCCGGGAGCGCGGTACAGGCGAGCAGCTCCGACGGATCACCGCCGACCACCACCGCACAAGCCGCTGCCGCGGCGCCGCTCACATCGGCGACACTGACCACCGAGCGCAGCAGGATCGACCCCGGGGACCTCCGCTGACAGCCGCAAGAAGAGTGCCAAGCGGCGGGCTCGTCAACTCCGGGCCGCCAGGGTCAAGGCCGGTTCGCTGCCCCAGGCACGCGCCGACAAGTCGGTCATCGCGACCGACGTCGCACGCCAGACCGGTGTCTTCGAAGAGACCGGCACGTACGGCGCCGTGGTCGATGACTTCGACGGAGACGGGGTCGATGACCTCTTCATCGGCCGGCACGGTCGCAAGGCGCGCCTGTTGCTCAACCGCGGTGGCTACTTCATCGACCACGCTGCGCTCGAGCTGGATTCCGATCGACCGTCATGGGTGTACCTCGGCCGACATCGACGGCAGTGGCTTGCCCGACCTGTATTGCGCGGTCGGCGGCAAGCGAGGCTCCGGCTACAAGTCCAACGAGCTGTGGCTTGACCCGGGCGGACCCGCTCCTGTCGAGGTGGCGGTCGAGCGCGGCATCGGCGACCCCACCGGGCGCGGGCGCCTGCCGGCCTTCCTGGAGGCATCCAGGCAGGGCGACATCGAGCTGGTCGTGACCAACTCGCCCACGCGAGTGGATGGGCTGCCATCCATCGGACGGCTATTCAAGACGGCGGGCGACGGCCTCTTCAGCGCCAAGGCTCGCCCGGGCTTCGCGCCCGGGGTGGGGGCGCTGGCGGTCGTGAAGGGTGACCTCGACAACGACGGCCGTGAGGATCTCGTGCTCGTCGCGGGCGGGCCGCAGGCGCCCGCGCAGAACGGCACCAGGCTCTACCGCAACACGCGCCGCGGCCTGGTGGACGTGACCCGCAAGATGGGCGTCAAGCAATTCGGCGAGGTGGACGCGGAGCTGGTGGACGTCAACAGGGACGGCAAGCTTGACCTCGTGCAGCTGTCCCCCACGAAGCTGCGCGTGAGCGTCCTCAAGAACGGCAAGTACCGCAAGGTCTACCAGCGCAGGCTCACCCATGGACGCGCCATCGCGGGTGGCGACGCCAACGGTGATGGCAAGGGTGACCTCTACATCGTCCGCAGCAACGGCGGTCGCAACTATCCCGACGTGATGCTGCTGAACGGAAACGGCGGTTCACGCTGGTCGTCGGTCATCATCCCGCAGGTCTACTCCGGCGATGGCGACGACGCCTACGCACTCGACTACGACGGCAACGGCCTGGACGACTTCCTCGTGCTCAATGGCCACAACCGCCGCGGGCCGACGCAACTGATCGCCTTCTACCCCCGCTGATCCCTGCCCCCGGGTTCGGCCGCGAGCCGATCCGCCGCCGGCGGGCGAGAGTGACGCCAGCAGGCACTAGCGATGCCGACCACGATGAGGACGACGCCGATGAGCATGGCGGTGGGGATGCCGAAGATGGTCCAGTTCCAACCGTCACGGAAGACTTCCAGCAGGAGGCGCACACCCCCGTACCAGACCATCCAGAACGAGGCCAGGTCGCCGTCGCGCAGGTGCGCCCCGAAGCGTCGCGCCAGCAGCAACGCGATGAGGCCTCCGCTGATGGTGAGGACCGACTCGTACAGGAACAGCGGGTGGAAGCCGGTCGTCTCGAACGGATACGCGGAGCAGGGGTACTGGGCGACGCGGTGGACGCATTCGATGGCGATGCCCCAGGGAGCGTCGGTCGGAGGCCCATAGAGCTCCTGGTTGAAGTAGTTGCCCCAGCGCGCGATGCCCTGCGCGATCAGCGTGCCTGGCACCACCACGTCGAGCGCCAGGC
Organism: uncultured Chloroflexia bacterium; assembly: GCA_963724095.1. GTDB lineage: Bacteria > Chloroflexota > Limnocylindria > Limnocylindrales > CSP1-4 > JAFMJV01. The sequence continues at coordinate 12,372 of CAVRTH010000015.1, read as the reverse complement.
CCAGCGGGATCGATCTTGCCACGCAGGAACACCCAGATGCCGATGGTGGCGCCGATGATGCCGCCGTAGACACCCAGGCCAGCGTACGGCGGCAGGACGATCCGGAGTGGGTCGTCAGCGTAGGTGGACCACTCGCCGAGCACGTGATAGAGCCGGGCGCCGACAAGGGCGAAGATGGCCACCACGATGATGGCGTTGGTGACGAGTCCGGGGTCGAGGCCCCGGCGCCGAGCTTCCGACTGACTGATCAGGATCATCACGGCCACCGCGACGACATAGCCGATGCCGTAGAAGCCGAGATGGAGCGGACCCAACTCGAGACCGGACGGGGGGATGAAGTCGATCAGCGCGGGGGGCACTGCGAGAGGATAGCCGAGCATGCCCGCCCGGCCCGCGGAGGCGATATGCTCGCGGGCATGATCGAAGCATGGGGTGTCTGGTTGCTCGTGGTCGGCCTGGCCATCGGGGCCGCGACGGCGGCCGTGCTGCTGGTGCGGTTGCCGCGCGAGGAGGATGACGTCAGCGTCTACGAACGTCGGACCGAGGCAGGCTGGATCGCCGGCACCATCGAGCGCCATGGTGGCATCGCGCCGACCGCGCTGGTGGAAGAAGTGCTGGACCTCCACGGCGCCTACCTGCGAGCACGGCGGCCCCCGGCGACATCGCCGATGCCACCGGTGCCACCGACGATGCAAGCCCCGCCGAGCTTCCCGGGCCGGCCGCCGGGGCCGCCAGCGGGCTACTCACCTCCCCCGCCTGGCTACGCCCCTCCCCCGCCGCCTCCCAGGGGTCGCTAGCCCGTAACAAGGTCCGGTGCGTCGGTTCCGATCGAGCCTGCCGTCCGTTCGTCCTCGAGATCCTGGTCGGCGAGCGTGCGCCATCGCGTGGAGAGAAGGTACGCCGCCCCGTAGAGCACAGCGACGAGCAAGAGCAGCGCCTGGTAGCCGGTGATCAGGGCGAGGTATTCGAGTGCACCACCGACCATCGCACCGAGCAGGTTGCTGGCGAAGGCCATGTCGGCCGTCTTCGTATCACGGAACGACCAGGTGAAGACGAGGTTCGCGAAGAACACCGGCGCAAAGGCCAGTCCTGCCGCGAGAAGATAGCGCAGCCACGCCTGCTCGAACAGCAATGCCTCGTGGCGTGATCAGGTAGGCCAGCGCCAGCGACACGAACAGGCCGAGGTAGTACGGCCAGGAGCGTGCGATCGGGAAGCGGTAGTTGATGAAGATGGCCAGCAGGACACTGCTGAGGATGCCGAAGAAGGCGAGCGCGTTGACCAACCAGGTCGTACCGAAGAGCAGGCTGAAGCTCACCAGCGAGCGGGTCTCGAGCAACAGGAAGGCGGTGCCTAGCACGAAGAAGTGCGGGCTGAAGCGCCGAACCGAGGTACCCGACACCCGTGCCGCCACCAGCGTGGCGACCGAACCCAGCGCCAGCACGATGACCAGGGCCAGGAGGTAGTAGCTTGCGATGTGCGGCGCGCGCAAGTAGAGGAACGGCCAGTCGTCGGTGGCGTTCGTGGGTGCCACTCCCTCCGAAGTCGGGATGCGGTCGATGGTGTCGCCTGGTGGCGGCCTCCCGTCAAGTACCGCGACCTCCGGGCCGATGGCCAGTGCGGCCGCGTTGTCATTGTACGTTCGGACGATCGGCTGGTAGCCGAACGACGACTCGAGCATGGCCGCCAGCTTCTCGATGAGCCATGGCTCGCGGTAGTAGTTATAGAGCACGAACACGCCGTCGTCGCTGAGGTGGTCCCGGACCGCATCGAACGCCTGCTCGGTGAACAGGAACGACTCGAGCCGCACGTTCGCCTGCGTGCTCACCAGCGTCAGCGAATTGGGCAAGGCGAAGACGACCAGGTCATAGGTGGCATCGGTATTGGCCAGGTGTGCGCGCCCGTCGTTGACGATGCGCGTGACCCGCTCGTCGTCATACGGGCGGTCGGGATGCCGTTCGATGCCGATGCGCTGGATCTCGGGGTCGATCTCGACCGCATCGACGTGCCCCGCGCCCTTGGCCAGCGCCTGGGCCACGTCCGAGCCACTGCCGGCGCCGACGATGAGCACGTCCTCATACGTCCGATCGGGGAACCACTCGTACACCTGGTCATAGAAGGGCTCCCTGAACGCGCCGTCGACCGGGTACAGGGACTGGTGTGGGATGCCGTTGACGTTCACGCGGGTCAGGCCCGTGCTGTTCTCGCCGGCGGTGATCCGGTAGTAGGGCGAGTACGTGTCCCACCGGGCATCCATCGGCCCCAGGTAGTGGTTGACCAGGAAGAGCACGAAGGCCAGGGCAACCACGCTCGGTATGCTCCACGGCGATACTCCGCCCCCAGCCTCCATGAGCAGGACGAGCACGACCGCGACCCCGAACCAGATCAGCGGGTCGGTCCCGGTCGCACTGAGCGACACGAAGAGCGCGATGCCCAGCAGGGAGCCGATGATATCGGTGGCGTAGGCGCGCAGTGGCGGCATCGACCGAAGGAGCGGGCCGAGGGGCAGCGCCAGCGCTGCCAGTAGCGCCGTGACGAGCGCAACCAGCAAGGGCAGCACGAGGAAGTTGGTATCGGCCGAGTCGCTCTCCGCGAGGCCGAAGAACAGTTCGTCGGTGGAACGAATCTGGACATCCAGCTGGACGCTGTAGACGAGGCGCACCACGAGCAGGAGCAGCAGCGCGAAGGGCAGGATGCGGATGCGCCGCCCGCCACGACCGAGCAAGATGCCCAGCCCGATACCCAGGAAGCTGGCCATCAGCAGGAAGTTGCTGAAGAAGCCGACGTAGATGACGTTGGCCGTGACCCAGCGGATCAGCAACAACTCGACGAAGAGGATGGTGAGGCTGGTGAGCAGCAGCCGGATGGCACTGCCGCTCAGAGGACGCACCACGAACTGACGTCCGCGACGCTCGATCAGGCCGCTACGCGGAGCGCGAGCCGGGCTGGCGGTCGTCATCGTCTTCGAGTCGACGACCGGGCGCGTCGATGCTGTCGTGCGGTGGGTCTGCTGCATGCCATCAGGAGCATTGGCGCCCCAGCCACCGAAGCCGTGGCGATGCTCGGCGTAGTGGTCGTGCGGGCCGTTGCTCCAGGTCGATGCCTGCAGGCCCTCGCCCATCAGGCCGCGGACACCCCGATGAGGCTGCCGACCACGTAGGTGACCAGCGCGGCGGCCCCACCGATGCTCACCTGGCGGAAGCCACTGAAGAGCAGGCTGCGTCCGGTGAGCATGCTCACGAGCGCCCCCACCACGAAGAGCGCAGACAGCGCCAGCCCGACGGAGATGATGATGGCCAGGAGACCCGCGGTCACGAGGAACGGCGCCAACGGGATGACGGCGCCGAGGCCGAAGGCAAAGAACGAGTAGATGGCCGCACCCCAGGGCGAACCCAACTCGTCGGGATCGAGGCCCAGCTCCTCGCGGATCTTGGTGTCGAGGGCGTTCTCGGGATCCTGCATCAGCCGTGCCGCGACCATGGCCGCCTCCTCCTCGGAGAGCCCCTTGGAGCGGTAGACCGCGGCAAGTTGCTCGCGCTCCTGGTCGGGCATGAAGCGCAGTTCCTCGCGCTCGAGCTCGATCTGGCGCTCGAACAGTTCCCGCTGGCTGCGCATGCTGACGTACTCGCCTGCGGCCATGCTGAAGGCACCGGCCAGCAGGCCGGCCACGCCCGCCAGCACGATCAGGGCATTCTGCGTGGTGGCGCCGGCAAAGCCCATCACCAGGGCAAGGTTGCTGACCAGGCCATCATTGATGCCGAAGACCGCCGCGCGCAGGGCGCCGCTCTGTCCGGCGGCGCGGTGCCATGATTCGTCGCGTACCGCGACCTCTGCCGCTGCGACCGCTTCGGGGCTCGATGGCTCCACGCCGAGGATGCCCATGTCGAGGCGCTTCCAGATGGCAGCATGCTCGCGCTCGTCGGCGGCGATGGCCTCCATCTCGGGTCCTTCGAGCTCCTCGTACATCGATAGCTCATCGCCCTCCAGCGCCCGCACCATGCCCGACACGGACTTGGTCCCGAAGAGACGCGCGGCGGCGAGGATGACGCGGATCCGCCAGCGCGGCCGCTCCATCGTTGGTACCTCTCCGCCGGCGGCCACGACGCGCGTAGCCCACACGAACGCGTGCCGCCGCTCGTTGCTGCCGATGGCCCGGAAGGCATCTGCCCGCAGGGGGTCCTTCTCCATGGCGGCAAGCCGGTCATAGAGCTGGACGGCGTCGCGCTCCAGCTTGAGGTTGGCAAGATAGTGCGGCAGCTCGGAGGAATCGCGCACCTTGGCCGATCGCGCTTCAGGTGGAACTGGTTCGGTCACGCCGCCATGGTATCGACCCACGATCGGCTGCGCGCGACCGTTGGGACCGGGGCCGGCCTGTCGCGCCGCCGTCCGCCTAGACTTGGCGCCATGCACACCCCACCCCTGCGCTACCTCAGCGCGGCCGATGTCCGGGCCGCCATGCCCGCTGTCGAGGAGCGGCTGGAGCTGGCTGCCCGAACCATGACCGCCCTCGTGGCCGATGCCCAGCTGCCGCCCAAGATCGGTGTCGATCCGGCTCCGACCGACTCCTTCGCCCATGCCATGCCCGCCTGGGCCCGTGGGGCGGCAGCCGATGGCTCCGCCGACCTGCTGGGCATGAAGTGGGTGGTGGGCTTTCCCGAGAACGCCGGACGTGGCCTGCCCGTCATCTCGGCCACGACCATCGTGAGCGATGCGGTGACCGGCCTGCCGCGCGCCATCCTCGACGCCGGCGGCATCACCGCGCTCCGCACCGCAGCTGTGAGCGGCACGGCCATCGTGCACTGGGGACCCCGCGAGCCGGGACCCGTGGCCATCATCGGGGCGGGCGTGCAGGCGCGTAGCCACCTGCCCATCGTGGCGCACCTCCTTCCGGGCGCGCGGGTGACGCTCTGCGACCGTGACGCCGCCCGCGCCTCGGCCCTGGCCCAGGAGGTCCGCAGCGGCGCGTACGGGCATCTCGCTGACGTGCGCACCACCGACGACCCTGCTGAGGCCGTCGCTGGCGCCGCCCTGGTGCTGACCCTGGTGTCATTCGGGCCGCGGCGCCAGTCCATCCCCGAGACGGCCTTCGAGGCGGACGCCACCATCGTCGCAGTCGACTACGACATGTGTGTTCCGGCCTCAGTCGCGGCGGGTGCCGGCCTCTTCCTCACCGACGACCGTGGCCAGTTCCTGGCCAACCGCAGCGAGTCCCAGTTCGTGCACTACCCCGACCCTGACGCGACGATGGGCGAAGCGATCCTGGCCGGCACACCCCGGCCGGCTGGTCGCGTGCTGGTGTCGCACCTGGGCGTCGGCCTGGCGGACGTGGTCTTCGCGGACGCCATCCTGGGGGCCGCCGAAGCGCGTGGCATCGGCACCATCCTGGAGCGCTGACGAGCCGGCCTCGCTTCGACTGGCCTACTCGTTGATGGGGATCTCACCCTCGGGCAGCTCGAGCACGATGTCGTCACCCTCGACCCGGACCGGGTAACTCACCAGCGGCAATTCCGCGGGCGGGTCAAGCGGATCACCGCTCGCGAGGTCGAAGCGCGACAGGTGCAGGGCACACGTCACCGAGTCCGCGGTGAGGAAGCCTTTGTCGAGCTCGAAGTACTCGTGCGAGCAGGTACCTTGCAGCGCATACAGGCCGTCCTGTCGAACGAGCAGGATGAGGGTGCCGTCGACCTCGACCATCTGCATGGTGCCTTCGTCAAGGTCGGCGACCTTCGCCACCGGGACGTGGCGGGTCGGTCGTATCTCAGGTTCCATCGGGGCAATGGTAGCGGGCGCCGCCGATGCCGGCCCACGATCGGGACACGCGGGTCGCCGGGAGACAGAAGAATGGCCGGCGCTCGATGCGCCGGCCATTCCGATCGACTGGAGGGGCCGCGCTGGACCCCCAAACCTACTAGGCGGCTGCGCCGCCCGACGGACCGCGGCCCTGCAGGCCTGGGTTCATGTAGGACTCCTCGCGGATCGCCATGCTCATGTCAGCGATCGTCCTGGTCTGATAGACGGCTCCCGCGATGGCCAGGGCGATGGCTGCGATGATGCCGAGCCAGCCGAAGTCCCACTGCGTGTGGAGGCCGAAGATGCCGCCGCCCGCCTCCTGGTACGGGACGAGGCCGATGGCGATGGCGACACCGGCGATGGTGGCAGCAGCACCGGAGATGGCCGTCGCGACGATGACCAGCACCGCCGGCATGCGCAGCAGGAAGAAGCCGATGGCGAAGATGGCACCGCCCCCGAGGGCGAGGATGAAGGCGATGATGCCGTCACCGCTGAAGCCGATCCACTGCAGCAGGCCGATGGTCAACTCGTAGCCCAACGCACCTCCCAGCAGGATGACGGCCACCCAGTAGTAGAAGTACGAGAGCACCGCGAAGACCAGGCCCAGTACGAAGCCGATGACCCACCCCAGCGTGGTCGCGAGGAAGGCGTCACCGAAGAGGTACTCGACGCCGTTGGCGCCCACGAGGAAGCCGACGAAGAAGCCCCAGACGGGCAGCAGGATCAGGAAGACCCTGAAGCCCCAGAAGGCGAATGCCAGACCGATCGCGATGGCCAACGCTCCCAGGAGCAGGCCCTGCAACGTGAATTCGATCCCCATCGTTCACTCACTCCCACTCGTGACACGCGCGACGACCGCGTGTCGATTGCCTATAGCGTAGCGTGCTCACGCCCGCGCGCAACTGCCGCTCGGGGGAAGTCTAGGCGGCTGCGCCGCCCCGTGCGCCGCCCGCAGGCCACTTGCGCTCCAGGAGCTCATGCAGGCGATCCTGCGCCGCGGGCAGCGGGATCCTTGCCACCACCGGCTCCAGGAAACCCATCACGATGGCCTTGCGAGCCGCTTCGCGTGAGAGCCCGCGGCTCATCAGGTAGAACACCTGCGTCTCGTCGATGGGGCCGACGGAGGAGGAGTGCATCGCGCGACGACAGTCAGGCTGGTCGATCTCCAGGCTGGGGATGGTGACCGAGCGTGCCGTGCGCTCCAGCAACATGCTGAACTCACCCAGGAAGCTGTCAGTCCCACGGCCGCTGTGGGGGATGTCGATGAGGCCCTTGACGTAGCCCCGCGAGGTGCCGCTGTAGACACCCTTGTTGAGCAGGTCACTGGTGGTGTCCTCGCCGATGTGACGGGTATAGGAGGTCAGGTCGAACAACTGCTTGCCGTCACCGAACCCGATCTCGAGCTGCTTGACGGTGGCGCCGCGGCCGTTGAGCAGGTTCTCGATGCGGCTGCGCTGCAGTCGACTGCCCACGCTCGCGACGGCCCAGTTGATGGTGGCGTCCGTTCCGACGCTCGACTGACGAGAGACGAACGCGGCGGTCCCGGGACCGAAGTCCTGCTCGCTCGAGAAGTCGAGCGTGGAGCCGTCGCCGAGGTCGATCTCGGTGGTACCCCACCACAGCGAGTCGGCGCGGTTGCCGGCCTGGGCGCTGGCGGCAGACGAACGCACCTGCTCCTCGAAGACCGAGGCGTGGGCACCCTTCCCCAGGATGATGATGCTGCGACTGATGAGTCCGAAACCGGGCGCGCCCGCGCTCCACCGCAGCACGATGGGAGCCTTCAGCTCCACGCCCGCGGGCACGTGCACGACCAGGCCCAGCGAATGGAACGCGCGTGCCACCTGCGCGAAGGCATCGTCGGCCGGCAGCGAGGCGCCGCCAGCGATGAAGTCGCGGATCAGCTCCGGCCGCTCGCGAGCGACCTCGTCGAGCGGGGCGATGTAGAGGCCGGCCGCGCGGGCGTCGTCGGAGAGGGCGCAGCCGATCATGGCACGCTCGTCCACGTGCACCAGCGCCGCGGCCCCATCGGGCAGCGACGCGTCAGACAGACACTCGGCCGAGGGGGTCGGCGGATATGGCTCGACCGCGCTGAAGTCGACCGCCCGCAGGTCGAGGTAGGTCATGAACAGCTGGTTCGGCTCAGCCGGAAGCTGTGCCACGAGCTCGAGGGCGGCCAGTCGGTCGGCGGTCAGCCAGTCGGGCTCTCGCAGGGCGATCGACGTGGCACGGGCGTGGGTCTGCGTGGCCCAGGGCAGGTTCAGTGGGGCGACACTCACCCGAGCGATCCCTCCATCTCTAGCTTGACGAGGCGGTTGAACTCGATGGCGTACTCCATCGGAAGCTCCTTGGTGAAGACTTCCAGGAAGCCCTGCACGATCAGGTTCTGCGCCTCGTTCTCGGTGAGCCCGCGGCTCATGAGGTAGAAGATCTGGTCCGCGCTGACCTTGCCCACCGTGGCCTCGTGGGTGAGCGTGGTGTCGTCTTCCTGGATGTCGATATAGGGGTAGGTGTCGCTGCGGCTCTTGTCGTCGAGCATGAGCGCGTCGCAGCGGATGCTGGCCACCGCATTGGTGGCTCCCGGTGCGACCTTCACCGAGCCACGATAGGTGGCGCGGCCGCCGTCCTTGGAGACGGACTTGCTGACGATGCGGCTGCGGGTATCGGGTGCCAGGTGGATGGCCTTGGCACCGGTGTCCTGGTGCTGGCCCTCGCCGGCGACCGCGACGGAGATGATGTCCGCCATGGCGCCACGTCCACGCAGGTAGATGCTGGGGTACTTGACCGATTTCTTGGAGCCGGTGTTGGCATCGATCCACTCGACGGTGGAGTCCTCGTAGGCGTGGGCGCGCTTGGTCACGAGGTTGTAGACGTCGTTCGACCAGTTCTGGATGGTCGTATAGCGCACCTTGGCCCGCGGCTTGGCGATGACCTCGACCACGGCCACGTGCAGCGAGTCGGTGGCGTAGATGGGGGCCGTGCAGCCCTCGATGTAGTGCACCGAGGCGCCCTCGTCGACGACGATGAGCGTGCGCTCGAACTGTCCGGTGTTCTCGCCGTTGATGCGGAAGTAGGCCTGCAGCGGCAGCGGCACGTCCACGCCCGGTGGGACGTAGACGAAGGAGCCACCGGACCACACGGCGCTGTTGAGCGCGGCGAACTTGTTGTCCTCCGGCGGCACGATGGTGCCGAAATACTCCTTGAAGATGTCGGGGTACTCCTTGAGCGCCTGGTCGGTGCCCATGAAGACCACGCCCAGCTTGGAGAGTTCCTCCTTGACCGAGTGGTAGACGACCTCGGAGTCGTACTGCGCGCCGACGCCGGAGAGGAAGGCCCGCTCGGCCTCGGGGATGCCCAGCCGCTCGAAGGTGTCCTTGATCTGGTCGGGCACGTCGTCCCATGACCTCTCTTCGCGGTCGGACGGCTTGCGGTAGTAGATGATGTTGCCGAAGTCGATCTTGTCGAGCCCTTCGGTCCACATGGGCATGGCGCGCTTCTCGAAGTGCTCGTAGGCCCGCAGGCGGTGCTGCAGCATCCAGTCGGGCTCGTCCTTGATGGCGCTGATCTCCTCCACCGTGGCACGGGTCAGGCCACGCTTGGCTTCGTGGAGATAGACGATGTCGTCGTGGAAGGCGTATTCGGACTCGGCGATCCTTGATCTGTGGTGTGCTGACCATGTGGCCTCCTGGAGGCATCCGTATCGGTTTGCGGCGGTCGGCCGAAGCGGCTGGTGGGAACCGAGCTGGCCTTCCGTTGACCGTCCCCGGGGGAGAGCCGGGTTAATCCTGACCTATTCTATCGGAATTAACCTCAGTCGTGCTAGCCCCCATTCGCGAGACCGCGGGCGTTGGTGCTTGTGACCGCGACCCGGCCGACAAGCTTGACCAGCGCAGGCCGCGGAGCAGCGTCAGTCTGCGGGCTGGGTCGATGTCGCGGCATACCGAACCACCCCGTCCCGAAGCGGCCACAGTATCCACGCCGCAACGGACAGCAGTACGGCGGTCCCAATGAGGTCCAACGGCGGGATGCGGACCCCGGCGAAGGTGATGGCCGCACACGAGAGCAGCAGCAGCGTACGTGCGATCGGACCGGCCTTGGGCCACGCCATCGCGGCGAGGGGCAGCAGGACGACCAGGTAGTGGTACCAGATCGTCGCCGGCACGACCAGCATGGCCACCGTCCCGAAGAGCGCCGCCGCAGGCATCCCGCCTTCCCTCCGGGCCAGCCACGCACTGAGGAACAAGCTGGCCACACCGAGGGTCAAGGCGGCCAACCGAGCGACTTGGCTGAGTTCATCCGGGAGATCCGAACGAGCCAGCACCGTCGCGGGCGCGAGGTTGTAGTAGACATCGCCGGAGCCGGCCAGCAAGTTGCGCAGGACGGTCGGATAGTCGAGCCAGGCCCGTGGCGCAAGCAGGAGACTGACCCCTCCGACCACCACATGGTGAGGATGAAGGCGCGGCGTGACTGCCGCCCTGCGAAGAGTGTGGCCGGTGCCAAAGCTGCCGGGGAGACTTTCAAGAGCACGCTGGCCGCAGCTCCGAGGCCCGCAGCGGTTCCTCCCATCGCCACGAGCGTCACGCTCAACGCGACCAACGTACTCACATTGCCCATCCAGTTGGATTGGAACACGGGCAAGTAGAACGTGACCGCGGCGACGCACCAGATGACACGCTCGACACTGCGTCTCGCTCCGCCGATACCTGCTGCAAGCCACACGGTCGCAACCATCAGCAGGGACAGACCGACGAACCAGACGCCCTTCGCGAGGTCCAACGGAATACGCGTAAGGGGCGAGAGAACCTGAGCCAGGAACGGCGGATAGAGGTAACACCCGTCACACACCGCATCAACCGGGCCTTCGAGTTGGGCTTGCGAGTTAGGGCGACGCGCCCGCTGTCATCTGGGCGGACGCCGTGTCGTATGCCGCGAAGTCCTCAAGCCACGGAACGACTCCAGGATGGAAGACGTGGGTCAGGTAGACCACGTTGAGGGCCAGGCCGATCGTCGCCAACATGAACGCCAGGACGAGTCGGAAGTTGGCAGAACGAAGTGTCCGCATACCTGGCAGCCCGTTGGTCGCTCGGCTGCGGCGACCCGTGGCCCTCAACGCCAGGCCTCTGGCAGGCCGCTTGCGGCCAGGTTGCCGAAATGGGCGGTGAGTGACCTAGACCTTGCAGCCCAGGCAGAGACCGGACACCACGCACATGGAGATGGGACCACCGGATACCGGCGCACGCGAACGACAGGTAGTGTCTGCATACCGGACAAGGGCCACAAGAGGCATTTCATACGACTCTGGTGTCGCATCGCACCACACGAAAGTCCTATGTCAGGGGCCCGCTTGGTACCACCCTGCCGGTCGATGCCTAGCGAACCAGGGCGGCGATGAAGTCGTCCGCGGGACCCACCTCGATGGTCATCGGCTCATCGCCCGCGACGGTCATCTCGTACGAGGCTGGGCCACTGAGCAGGCGTGTACAGAAGTCATCGAAGGGGGTACGAGTGACGTCTTCGCCGTCGATCGCGATCACCCGTGCGCCCAGCTCGAGCCCGTCGTTGGCCGGCAGGTCCTCGACGAAGGAGCCAACGACGAAGCCGTCATCCCAGGCCAGCGACGCGGATGCGGGGACCGAGGGCAGCTACCTCCGCGACCGGGTCGAGATAGGCCACGCCAGCCGGCCAGTCGATGGTGACGACGAAGCGCGAGAGGTAGTCGTTGCCGGCATCGCCCTGGCCCTCCGGCAACAGCTCGGTGGCGACGAGCGGCAGTGGGTCTTCCCCGTTGGTGGCATCGACCCAACGCGCTTGCGTGACCGCGCTGCCGGTCGCACCCGTGCCCAGGATCGCCATCGAGGGCGCATCGTCGGGCACCACGACCCCGACCGTCTGCAGGTCCGCGGGGTGGGCGGCCAGCCAGCCATCTGAACCGGTGTCGAGCAGGAACGTCAGCGCCCCCTCCCCGGCCGGCAGCTGCACCAGCGGCGAGGGCGAGACCTCCGAGGCCGGGCTGAAGTCGAGCCGCATCGCCCCCTCGATGTGATCGAGCCCGTCGACCGAAGCCGCGATGGTCAGCAAGTGGGTGGTGGGGTCGATCTGCCAGGCCGCCGAGCGCATGAGGTTGGCACCGATGAAGCCGGCATCGGTGAGGCAGTAGAACGGGTTGCCCGGTTCGATCTCGTCCACCACCGCCCCGACATCGTGAAAGACGGCGTCCCCGATGGCCAGCTGTGGCAGCGACACCACGTTGCTGCTGAAGACCTGCCCATCAGCGGAGGCGGTCGAGACGGTACCGGCCACGTCACCGGCGAAGACCTCCGCGATGGCCTCGCTGACGATGGTGGGGCTGCCCGTGTCGAGGATCATCGGCACGGTCCGACTGCCCTCACCGAGCGTCACATCCACGACGATGGCGCCGGCGACATCGCGATACGGCAGCGTCACCGGCAACGTGGCTGGGTCGACACTGGTGGCTGCCAGGACCGTGGCACCGTCATCCTGTTCCTGTCGGGCCACCAGGATGATCACGCCGATCAGGCCGATGGCGATGGCGATGATGACGACGGGCACGAGCAGTGACGAGGACC
>CAVRTH010000014.1:0-14154 GCA_963724095.1 uncultured Chloroflexia bacterium | reverse complement strand
GGACGGTTGCTTCGTTGGCGATGTCCCTGAGAATTGTTCCCCGCTTGGGAGGGACAATGTGAGCAACATAGGGCGGTTTCTCGGCGCGCGCGAGTGGGTGGCCGCCGGCTGCCACGATGCCTTGGGCGATAGGGAGATGGAAATGACGAAGACCGCGCTCCTCGGAGCAGGCGGAAAGATGGGGATTCGCATCTTGGACAACCTCAGCAGGATCGACGATTACGAGGTCGCCTGTGTCGAGGTGTCCGACGCGGGCCAACAGGTCCTTCGTGAACGCGGAGCAACGGTCTTGCCGCAGGCCAAGGCGCTGGCCGATGCCGATGTCGTGATCTTCGCAGTCCCCGACAAGCTCATCGGCGCGATCGCCGCGGATGTCGTGCCGGCCGTCCGGTCGGGAGCCATGGTGATTGTCCTCGATGCCGCTGCCCCGTACGCCGGGCTGCTCCCGCAGCGTGACGACATCACCTACATCGTCACGCACCCGTGTCATCCCTCAGCCTTCAACTGGGAGCCTGACCCGCAAGACCATCGCGATCATTTCGGCGGCGTCGCTGCCCGTCAGGATGCGATCTGTGCCCTGATGCAGGGCCCGGAGCCAGACTACGAACGTGGCGCGGCCGTCGTCCGCGACATATTCGCGCCGGTCGTCAACGTCCACCGGGTCAACGTGGAGCAGGCGTTCATGCTCGAGCCCGTCGTGGCGGAGACGACCGGTGCCACCTGCATCGTCATCGTGAAAGAGGCGATGGACGAGGCTATCCGTCGCGGCGTCCCGCCTGAGGCCGCCCGGGCGTTCATCCTCGGTCACCTCCAAATCGAGCTCGCGATCGTCTTCGGCGACATCGATTCACCCTTCTCCGATGGCGCCATGAAGGCCATCGAGAATGCCAAATCGGCGCTCTTTCGCGACGACTGGAAGCGCATCTTTGACGAGGACGAGATGGCTCGCAGCGCCGCCTCCATCACCGGGCTCGCGACCGAGTGACGGGTGCTCCGTATCGCCGGCCAGGTGGTCGCATCGTGGTCAGTTGGTGGTAGGAATGGTTGACCGGTGGCCCATTCAGAGCCTGGACTCCGCGTCGGGCGAACAACCTCATCGCCGGCATCAACGGAGAGGTGTTGCCGATCCTGTGACGGTCTAGCGCGCCCGCCCTGGGCACGGGCGTCGGGAAGCATACGGTGCTGGGGCTACTCTTCGGCAGGCAGGGCCAGTCTGATCTGTTCGGCCATACGGTCTGCGGCGACGCCCATGGCCACGCGAGCACCGGCGCTGTCGCCTGACTCGATGGCGTCGACCACCGCTGCATGCTCGCTGACGGCGCTATCCATGAGCGCCTGTGTGAGCGGTAGTCGGCTGACCCAGAAGTGCAACAGCGATCCCATCGTCGCAGCCGCTCCGGCGAGGACATCGTTGGCGGCGACTTCGGCGACCGCCCGCAGGAAGGCTCCCTGAGCAGCACCGAACCGCACTGGATCGCGATGGGCTCCTTTCATCGAGGCGATGAGTGCACGGAAGATCGGCCGCGTCTCGATCGTCGCAGCGAAGCGAAGCGAGTCCCGCCAGGATGACATCGAGGTGGCAGCGTGCCTCCAGCAGGTCGGGTACGTGGCGCGCGCCGAGAACCAGTCCCCACTCGATCGACTGCGGCAGCACCTCCGCATCGATCCGCTTCACGTACGTCCCATCGCCCGGGCGCACCTCAAGGAGGCCAAGCAGTGTGAGCGACTTCAACGCCTCGCGAAGCACTGACCGACCGACCCCCAGCGCCTCTGCCAGCTTCCGCTCGGGAGGCAAGCGATCACCCGGCTGGACACGCCCCGAGAGCAGGTAGTCGAGCAGCTGGCGACTGATCGACGTCGTCCTGCCCTCGCGCTGCGAGAGGTCCAGCGGTCGCAGTGTGCTGTTCATCTGGGTTCCTGCGGCATAGGCGTGCCCGTGCGCTCCTGTTCGACGATCGTGTCTGCCAGCCGCCCGGCGGCACCTTCCATGTGGCCCATCATCGTTCGGCGCGCTGCCTCCGCATCCCTACTCACGATGGCGTCGAAGACAGCCGCGTGCTCAGTCCAAGTTGCCGGGCGCGTGCCGGGCGCGTAGGCCACCCGCGTGATCCATACCTCCAGCAGGGCCTGGATGCTGCGCATGACCTGGAGGAGCGAGCGGTTGCCCGTGGCTTGGGCGATGCCGAGGTGGAAGGCGACATCGGCACGGACGAACTCGTCGTTGTCGGTCGTGACCTGCATGATCTGTACATGACGGCGCAAGTCCTCGAGGTCTGAGTCGCTACGCCGCTCGGCTGCGAGCCCGGCGAGCAGGATCTCGAGTTCGGAGCGCGCTTCAACAAGGTCCTGCGATTGCTTGGCGCCTAGCAGCAGTCCCCACTCGATGGCTAGTGGGAGCAGTGGCGAGTCGGTTCGTTTCAGGTAGGTGCCGTCACCTTGCCTGGCGTCGATCAGCCCGAGCACCGTCAGCGACTTGATGGCCTGGCGGACGTGTGAACGCCCGACCCCCAGCATTTCAGCCAGCTGGCGTTCTGACGGTAGGCGCTCACCTGGCTTGATCTCGCCGCTGATGAGGTAGTCGAGGAGGTGGCGCGTGACCTCCGAGGAGATGGGCTCACTCGCGCGGTGGGGGAGCGGCTGGATGCCGGGCAGCATGTCAGTCATTGTAGGCATCCTGTTGGGCCTCCCGGCGTGACCGGCGGAGCGCCGGATTCGAGCCAGGCGAATGTGGCGGCTGGGTCCGCCGACGGGTGGTATTCGAGCCCGGCATACCCGCGATAGCCAAGCTCGTCGAACTCACGGAGGACGCGGTCTACCGCGATCTCGCCGGTTCCCGGTCGGCTGCGCTCAGGAACATCAGCTACCTGGATGTGGCCGATGTCGTCGAAATGAGCGCGCGCTCTGGCGATGAGGTCACCCTCCCCACGCTGCACGTGGTAGAGGTCGAAGAGGATCTTGACGGGCACGCCTCCAGCCTCGGACGCCTGCTTTGCCAGCTCGACCGCGGCGCTGGTCCGATCGAGTCCGTAGCGCGGGAAATCGGTGGGGTTGAGGGCTTCGACGACCAGGAGGGCGCCGACTTCTGCCAGACGCGGCGCCGCGTAGGTCAGGTTCTCGGTGGCGGTCCGGAACGGCTGACCCGGCTCGTCCTTGGTGAGATTGCCGAAGTGGCTGTTGACGACGATGCAGCCCAAGCGCCGTACGATCTCGATGACGACGTCGAGGTTGTCCCTGAAGCGCTGTTGTTCGCTGGCCACACCGAGCAACCCGTGCTGTCCGAGTCCAGGGTCGCCAAGGTCGAGGTTGAGCATGACCAGTTCGATATCGGCAGCGGCGACCGCATCCACGAAGTCATCGACTTCCCGACCTCCGGGCACCGCAGCATCGAATGGCCACCAGGATTCGGCCGCCTCGAATCCCGCCTCGACGACAGCCGCAGGACGGTCGAGCAAAGGCAGATCAGGGAAGAGGATCGAGATGTTCACGTCGTAGCGCACGCCTCTGCCTCCATCTCCCGAGCGACCGCCGTGACCACCAACGTCCGATCACTGCGATCCTCAGCCGCCGAGCCGGAGGAGGTTGGCACGACCGCCCGACAATCGCGCACCGGACCGATATCCGCCCGACCTCGCCACTATACGCTAGTGGTCGACCGGTCCGCCTCCGGTTGGGCGGGCTAGGGTTCAGCGGCGCTTGAGAGCCAGGACGTGGTGAGCTGCCGTGAGCAATGCCGGGACGGACAGCCCGACATGCTCGAGCAGCGCCTCGTACGGACCCGACGTGCCGAAGGAATCCGCCAGACCGACACGCTCGACCGGCACCGGCCATGTGGCACCGAGGGTTTCGGTCACGGCACTCCCAAGCCCGCCGACAACGCTGTGCTCTTCGGCCGTGACGATCGCCCCCGTCTCTCGTGCAGCGGTGACGATGGTGGTCGCGTCCAGCGGCTTGATGGTGTGAACCTCGATTACCCGCGCCTCGACGCCCTCATCTGCGAGCGTCGCAGCGGCCTCAAGGCAGCGACTCAGCATGATGCCGGTTCCGATGAGCGTTACGTGGTCACCGGGCCGGTGGACGATGGCCTTGCCAATCTCCGGCGCATAGGCATCGTCGAAGAGCAGCGGCACCTCGTTTCGGTTGAGGCGCATGTAGACTGGTCCAGGCCAGGCCGCGACCTGAGGCAACAGCTTGGCCACAGCCACCGTGTCAGCCGGAACCACGATGGTCATGCCCGGCAGAGCGCGCATGACGGCGATGTCGGTGATGGCGTGGTGGGTCGGTCCGTCGAACGAGTCCGAGAGCCCGGCGTACGCACCCATGAGCTTGACCGGCGATCCACCATAAGCGCAGTGGGTGCGAAATCATCTCCAGGGCGCGGGTGGCGAAGAGGAATGCGAAGGTGTTGGCGATGGCCACCCGTCCGGTCGAGGCGACACCGACCGCCACATCGACGAGTGATTGCTCGGCGATGCCGACGTTGATGAAGCGTTCCGGAAAGGTCTCCGCGAAACGGTAGCTGAAGTCCGAGTTGGAGACGTCCGCCGAGAGGACGACGACATCCTCGTTCGCCCACCCGAGCTCAACCAGCGCTTCGCCATACGCCGGCCGCATCGGCTGCAGTGTGGTCATGCGACCTCTCCCTCCCCGAGCTCGACCAAGGAGGCCTGCAGCTCGCTCATGGCATGTGCGTACTCGTCGGCGTTAGGCTGGCCACCGTGCCAGCGATGGTCATATTCCATGAAGCTGACGCCGCGCCCCTTGGTCGTGCGCGCGATGATGACCGATGGCCGGGCATGCACCTCATCGGCCCGGTCCAGCGCGTCGAGCACCTCCCGGACGTTGTGTCCGTGGACCTCCTGCACATGCCAGCCGAAGGCGCGCCAGCGATCCTCGAGCGGTTCGGTGGGCATGACGTCCGCAGTGGCGCCCGTCTGCTGGATGCCGTTGGCGTCGACGATGGCCGTGAGGTTCCCGAGCCGTTCCTTGGCAGCGAACATTGCGCCCTCCCAAACGATGCCGGCGTCAAGCTCGCCATCGCCCAGCAGGACGTACACGCTGGCACGGGCCGCCCGCGCCGAGGGTGCGCTCTCGGCCGACGGCTTGGATACGTCGCGCGACAGTGACCAGGCCATGCCGGCACCCACGGCCACCCCGTGGCCAAGCGGCCCGGCCACCATCTCTACGCCCGGCAACTTCATGTCTGGATGACCCTCGAGGCGCGTGGGGAAGCGCCGGAACGTGGCCAACTCCTCGGCCGCGAAGAAGCCCCGACGGACCAGGGCCGCATAGAGGATGGGTGCAGCGTGACCCTTGGACAGCAGGAAACGGTCGCGATCCGGCCACGTCGGCTCGTGCGGATCGATCCTGAGGTGGTGGAAGTAGAGCGCTGCGACGATCTCCGCTGCTGAGAACGGACCACCGAGATGCCCGGTCTGGGCGCGGTAGACCATGTCGAGGACGTCGATCCGCAGGTGCTGAGCGCGCCTCGCCAGGTCGAGAGCGAGCTCATCGGTATGTTGGTGCATGTCTCCCTCGAGCACTGCGCGGTCAGGACTGGTCGGCACCGGTCCACCGGTGTACCAGTGTACAGGCTGATGGACCCCGGCTCGGGCGTCTCTCTCAGGCGACGGCGACGTTCAGGAGTGGACGCAGGAAGCTCACGCCCTGCTCGGCAGCCAGATCGAGCCGAGGGGTAGGGAAGGTCTCGAGGGCGATCCAGTCGTCGTAGCCGATGGCGTGGAGCGCAGCCAGGATGGGCACGAAGTCGGTATGTCCCTGACCCGGCGCCCACCGGTTGCTATCAGCCAACTGGCAGTAGCCGACCATCGAGCCTGCGGCGAGGATGCTCTCCGCGATACCGACATCCTCGATGTTCATGTGGAATGAATCGGGCATGAGCTTGACGTTGGGATGGCCGATGCGCCTGATCAGCGCGATGCCTTCCGGATCGACGCTGTTGATGTAGTTCAGCTCGTAGCGGTTGACGGGCTCGATGACGAGGTTCACGCCCAATTGCCCGGCTCGGTCGGCGATTGCCCGGATACCGTCGGCAAACCGGGCTTCGGCTGACTCGAGTGTCTCGCCTTCGGGGATTTCACCGCGGACGCGGCCGATGTTGACGCGCTGTGCACCCAGTTCGGCTGCCAGCTCAGCGAGGCCTGTCACGATCTTCACCGCCTTGGCACGAACTGACGCGTCTCGGTCGGTCAGCCACACGTGCCGTTCTGCGAAGACGCGACCGGTCGAGACTGCGGAGATTCCCAGCCCGTGGTCCGCCAGAAGCCTCTGGACGACAGCGGCATCCACGTCGTCGGCCCCGCCCAGCGCGAGCTCCACGCCGTCATACCCCATCCGGGCAACCTTTGGGATCGTGATGTCCAGCCGGTCACGGAAGACCACGAAGGCGTCAGGTTGTGCGTCTTGGGGGGCGATAGCCAGAGCGAGCTTCACAGTGGCACCTCTTGCTGACTCGGCGCGGTTGGGACCGCCCCAGGCAGAATGGCCCGCCGAACCTCCATGAGGGCGAGCGGCGGGCTGGCGAGGACCGGTACGCGGGGAGGGGCGTCGGCCAGAAGCGGAAGCACCCGGGCCATGGTGGCCTGGGCTAGGACGATGACGTCAGCACCGGCTGCTGCACCTTCGACGGCTTCGATGACAAGCCGGTCGTGGGTCTCGGCGTCGCCATGGAGCAAGGCCGCCAAGGCCTCGTCCACGAACCGGGTCGAGACCTCGATTGGCTTGCCAAGCTGCTCCGCGGCCAGCCGCAATCGGCGTTCGGACGGCTGGAGCGTGGTCGCTGCGGTGGCCACGACGAAGATGCGATGACCGCGGCGGACGGCTTCCTCAGCCATGGCTTCGTCGGCGGAGATGACCGGGATAGCCGCACGGTCACGGATCCGCTCGACTGACTCTGAGGCCGATGAGCAGGTCACAAGTGCGACTGCGGCACCGACGTTCGCGGCCACTCGGACGTGGTCCAGCAGGCGGTCGTCGTCCTCGGGACCAGCATGACCATGCTGCTTGATACGGGCGAGCAGGGGTTCATCGAGGATGTGCAAGGCATCGACTTCAGGAAGATATACACGACACCAGGTCGCGAACGCCTCCACCAGTCCCGGAATCGTGTGGACCATCACCAGTGTCGGGCTCATCGCGCCTTTCTCGATTCGGCCGCAGCGACGACCTGCCACAACTGGTCGACCGGTCGTCCGGTGTGTATCATACGATACGGTAGGTTGAGTCGTGGAATGTCGTGGCCGCCTTGCCAGAGGAGCATCAAGCATGAGTGACATCGAGCGCATCGCCCAGGTCCTCCGTGACGCGGAGGCATCCCGGATAGCCGTCGGGCCCGTGTCCGATCTTGTCGATGGTGGTTTGACGCTGCCCCTCGCGCACGACATCTGTGAATCGAACATCGCGCGCCGCGAGACCGCAGGCGAACGCGTCGACGGCTTCAAGGTGGGCTTCACGAACATCGCTGTGCGCGACAAGATGGGCCTGCCCGACTCGACCTACGGCTACCTCATGGGTGACATGGTCTTGGAGTCTGGTGGCGTGCTCGACATGAGCGAGATGATCGCCCCCAAGATCGAGTCGGAGATCTGCGTACGCCTGTCGGCTGATCTGACCGGACCGGACGTGACCGCAGCCGATGTCCTCGCGGCCAGCGATGCCGTCCGCGGCTCCTTCGAGATCTGTGACGCGCGCATCCTCGATTGGAAGTGTCCCTACCCGGACTTCTTCGCCGACAACGGCTTCTCCGCCCGTATCGTGCTGGGTGAGGGCGGGTGGGTCCCCATCGCCGACGTCGATTTGCTCAACGAGACGGTCGTCCTCGCCAAGGACGGGGAGCCATTCGCTGATGGCCGCGGGGAGATGGCCCTGGGTGGCCCAGCCAACGCGGTCGCCTGGCTGGCAAACAAGCTGGCCGATCGCGGCCGCTCGCTCAAGGCCGGCATGTTGGTGATGACCGGCACACTCACCCATCACCCCGATCGAGAAGGGCTCGACGTACGTGGCCACGTTCTCGACGCTCGGTCAGGTGCAGAAGATGTTCGTCTGAACGTCTCTGACAACGGATGCGCGACAGGAGTATCGAGGTCATGACCGGAACCATCGCCAACCTGCCCGACGAGGCAACGCTGCTCGAGATGTATCGACGGATGGTCCGCATCCGCCAGTTCGAGCTTGCGGCGACCGATTTGTTCAAGCGCGGTCAGCTGAAGGGCACCGTACACACCTACATCGGCATGGAGGCTTCCGGTGTCGGAGTCTGCATGGCACTGCGGACCGATGACCTCATCGCCGGCACCCATCGCAGCCACGGTCACAACATCGCCAAGGGCGCAGATCTCAAACGCATGATGGCCGAGCTCCTGGGCAAGGAGACCGGTTATTGCAGGGGTCGAGGCGGGTCGATGCACATCGCTGCCTTCGAGACCGGCAGCCTTGGCGCGCTGGCGGTGGTCGGCAGCGGCATCCCGCTCGCTGTCGGCGCTGGGCTCGGCTTCAAGATGCGCGGTGAGGACCGCGTGGCCGTGCCCTTTACCGGCGATGCCGGTGCCAATACCGGCAACTGGCACGAGTCGCTGAACATGGCCGCTGCGTGGGAGTTGCCGGTCGTGTTCGTGCTCGAGAACAACCACTTCGGTGTGTCCACGCGGATCGAGGACATGGTCAAGGAACCCGACCTCTCTCGCCGGGCCGCTGGCTATGGCATCCCCGGTATCCGCGTCGATGGCTTCGACGTACTCGCTGTCCATGAGGCAGCGCAGGCCGCGGTCTCACGGGCGCGAACGGGTGAGGGGCCGACACTCCTGGTCACCGAGAGCTATCGAGTGGACGGCCACTACGCGGGCGAGCCGGAGGTCTACCGAGACAAGGCGGAGGTCGCGGAGTACCGCGCCCGGGACCCCATCCCGCGCTTCCGGTCACGGCTCGAAAGCGGGGGACTGCGTCGCGCCGTCCGACCTTGATGCGATCGACGCCGAGGTGAAGACGTTGATCGCTGATGCCATCGACTTCGCCAAGTCCGGCTCCGAGCCGGATCCGGCGACGGCACTCGACTACATCTACGCCTGAAGCAGGAGACGACGATGACAACCGAAGCGCGCGACGCCGTCTCGCTGGCGGGCAACGTCCCGGCGATGTCGCCCGACACCATCCGCCAGGTCCCCGAAGGGGCGCCCGCCAAGCTGATGAGCTACCAGGAGGCAATCCGGGAGGCGCTGCGCGAAGAGATGCAGCGCGACCCATCGGTGTTCCTGATGGGCGAGGACATCGCCAAACACGGCGGGGCTTTCGGTGTTACTCGTACCCTCTTCGATGAGTTCGGCCCCGAGCGCGTGCGCAACACGCCCATCAGCGAGAACACCATCGTGGGCGCCGCCACGGGCGCTGCGCTCGTGGGCATGCGCCCGGTCGCCGAGATCATGTTCGTCGATTTCAGCGGCCTGGCCATGGACCAGATTGCCACGCAGGCAGCCAAAATCCGCTTCATGACCGGCGGGCAGTGCACGGTGCCGTGGGTGCTGCGCATGCCCCAGGGCGGCGGCGCCGGCAAGTCTACCGCGGCTCAGCACAGCCAGAGCCTCGAGGTCTGGTTCGCCCACATCCCGGGGCTCAAGGTCGTTCTGCCTTCGACGCCGTATGACGCCAAGGGTCTGATGAAGGCCGCCATACGCGACGACAATCCCGTCATCTTCCTGGAGCACAAGCTCCTGTATGCCTTCAAGAACCTCGTGCCGGACGACGACTACGTCCTGCCGCTTGGCAAGTGCGACGTCAAGCGTGCCGGCTCTGACATCACCGTCGTGGCCTCGGGTTACATGGTCTGGCACGCCATGGTGGCGGCTCAGGCGTTGGCGCCGGAGGGCATCAGCGTCGAGGTGGTCGACGTCCGTACCGTGTCGCCCCTCGATGCCGAGACCATCGGTGAGTCAGTCCGCAAGACTGGACGCGTGGTCGTTGTGGCTGAGGCGTGTGAGCAGTACGGACCGGCCAATGAGTGGGCCATGGTCGCGATGGAGCGGGCCTGGGACGCGCTGCGGGGACCCGTGATTCGGCTGGCCGGTCGGAACTCACCCATCCCCTTCGCCAACAGTCTGGAGAACGGCGTCTGGCCTGACACGCACGACGTCATCGAGGCCATCCGCACCAGCGTGGCCGGCGGTCCCCCAGGCGCTTGAACTCCTAGAGCGCCCGCCCCAGCACCAGGAGAGCACCCATGGCAACAGAGGTCTTCATCGCCAAGATGACCGACTTCATGGAAGAGGGAACGATCACCGCCTGGCTCGTCGCTGAGGGGGACCGGGTCGAGGAGGGGCAGGCCATCCTCGAACTCGAGACGGACAAGGCCAACGCCGAACTCGAGGCACCGGCGAGCGGCTTCATCAAGGGCATCCGCAGCGGCGCCGTGCCCGGAGTCGTCATCCCTGTCGGCGAGACGATCGCCTTCATCGTGAACGACATCGATGAGGTCGTCGAGTCACTGCCACCGCTTTGACCGGCAGGGCGAGGCCGGACTTTGCCGCAGCAGGGGACTGGACATGAGTAGGAGGATTCGAACGTGAGCCTTCGTGGACGCGTGGCGGTGGTCACAGGAGCTGCCAGCGGCATCGGTCGCGGCATCGCCGAGCACCTCCTGGACGGGGGTATGAAGGTCGCCCTGCTCGATCGTGACGAGTCCGTGTTGGAGCTCGCCGCTGCCATGGGTCGCGAGACTGGATCCGTGGTAGGGCTCGAGGTCGATGTCGGCCGACATGCGAGCGTGCAGGAGGCGTTCGCGCAGGTACAGGGCCAACTTGGCCCCCCCTGGCTCCTCGTCAACAGTGCCGGCGTCTACGCGTCCGGACCGACCGTGGAGCTGACCGAGGCCGACTGGAACCGGGTTCTCGCAGTCGATCTGACGGGCGTCTTCCTCTGTTCTCAGGCGGCCCTTCGGTCGATGCTGGCCCGGGGTGGCGGCCGCATCGTTACCATCTCCTCCATCGCGGGACGCATCGCGCGACCGAACCAGATCGCCTATTGCGCAGCCAAGGCTGGCGCCGATCACTTCACCCGCTGCCTCGCCATCGAGGTCGCAGCCAAGGGCGTGACCGTGAATTCGGTAGCGCCAGGGATGACCCGATCGAGCATGCTCGACGCCGTCATCCAACGGACCGGAAGCGAACAAGCGCTGCTGGCGCTGATTCCGGCTGGACGCTTCGCGCTCGTCGAAGACCATGCCGCCACGGTTGCTTGGTTGGCCAGCGAAGAAGCTGCCCACGTCACGGGGCAGGTCATCAGCGTGGACGGCGGCCAGTCCTTGTATGCACCCATCACGACGGGCTCGGACCGCGCCGGGAAGGAGAAGGGATGACGGCTACGCCTGGACGCCTGCATGGCAAGCGAGCCCTCGTCACCGGAGCCGGCTCAGGCATCGGTCAGGCCGTAGCCGAGCGCTTCGCACTCGAAGGTGCCAAGGTCGGGCTCATCGGTCGCCGCGCATCTGCGCTCGAGGATACGGCCGAGCGTATCGAGCGCGCGGGTGGGACTTGTCTCGTGACGCCCTGCGACGTGTCGAAGGAGCAGCAGGTCGCGGACGCCGTGGCCGCGATCAGCGAGGCGTTCGGTGGGCTCGACACCGCGGTCGGCGTCGCGGGCATCGAGCTCATGGGCGTCGGCGACGATCGCATCGATCGTCTCGAGCTGGACATCTGGCAGCAGACCATCGACATCAACCTGACGGGCATGTTCCTGACCTGCAAGTACGCCACGCGGGCAATACTCGAGTCAGGTGGTGGCTCCATCACCATCACGGGACTCTCCCTGCGGCATTCTGGGCTTCTGCAACGGTCAGGCGGCCTACAGTGCCAGCAAATCAGGCACGCATGGGTTGGTGCGCCAGATGGCCATTGACCTTGCCGGCGAACAGATACGAGTGAACGGCGTGATCCCCGGCTTCATCAAGACGCCTCTCACCGTGTCTGTCTTCGACGATCCAGTGTGGCTTGAGTCACTCCATGCCAGCATCCCCATGCACCGGGCTGGCCAACCCGGCGAGGTCGCATCGATGTACGCCTGGCTGGCCTCCGATGAAGCGTCCTACGTCACAGGGGCCTTCTTCAGTGTCGACGGAGGCGAGACCGCAATCTGACTCGCTGCTCGGAGCTCGCGTCAGACGATTACGTCCACCCTCAAGACGGCGTAGGACTCGAGCTGCAACTCCAGTCGTCCTTCACGGACGGCAGACCGCTCCGTAAGACGACGGAATGCATTCGGTTTCTCCATTGCTGTGCGCGCGCTGTGTGCGTCGAGGACTCGCACCGTGCGACCGTCTGCCCGGCACGTCGACGAGGACTCACATGCTGAGGCCGGCGGCTCGAGCGACGCGATCAGCCAGTGGATGCCTGCCAGCGGTACTTCACGGCCAGCGTCGAGATGGTCGGCGTAAACACCGGCGCAGGCTCGACGTCGTCGATGAGCACGGCCGCCTGACGCCACTCAGCCGCGTCGGCCAGCACGTGCCACAGAGGGAACACGGCACGGGCTTCGGGAATGGAAGCGATCGGGCATGCTCGTTCCACCGTCGCGCTCGGTCACGCCCAGCCAGCCGGCGGTCTCGATAGAACGTCAGGCCCTCGACGCCAGCTGTGGAGAACGCCGCAAGCGCGCCAGCGGTGTAGGCAGCCGCGAGGAGCGATACCTGCCGTTCATCGACGCGAGCTGGCAGGTCATCCGGACCACGCGGTCCGGCCGGATAGGGTCCATGTAGCGCCGCCAGGGTGATGGGTCCGACCAGCAGGGGTCGGTCGCCGAGATCGTCGCCTGGCCGTGGCGATTGTGTCACCGAGAGCGTCCACGTTCGCCATGATGGAGTCATCGTCACAACGATGAACCGTGGGGCACGTCGGGAACGCCAAGGCCTGGACCAGCGAGCCATCGAAGGCCGCTCGGTTCACGTCGGCGAACGCCATCTGGGCGCCGCATCCGACGGTCGTACCCGGAGAGACCTTGGCCATCGTTCGCCGTGCTTCGTCCAGCACTCCGTGCCGAGGCACCCTGGCTGGGGGACTCGATCTCCTGCGTGGCGAGGAACACGTAGCGCGGCTGCGGGCTGGTATTCCGCGGCCAGTGACATCAGCGGAGGCAGCGCCGCCCGCTCGGTCGTGTCCAGAATGATGTCCACCCACAAGTCGGCATCGACCTGCCGTGCCGCGTCGCTGCTCGCAGCCAACCTTTGTTGGGCACTCTCGAAGCCGTGGCTGCCGATTAGTTCGACGCGGATGTGATCGAGCTGGAGTGGCGCCAGACGACGCGCTCATTGCCCGAGAGAGCGACATCGTCATTGGCCTGGCCCAGGCCGACGATCGGGACCCGCTTGCCGGTCGGCCGCCTAGGTGGATCCTCGAGTCCGCCTGTCGTCCTGGACCAGACCGCTCGCCGATCGTCGACGAGGTCGATGGTCATGCTCTGACGCAATCGCTGGCCCGCTTCGAGCCGGAACGGCGACGCCCGCTGAAGGGGCGTGGAATAGGTCTTGAATGTGGCTTCGCCGAAATTGCGCTGATCTTCCATCTCAAACTCTCACCCTCGAAGTCGATGACGATCCACAGAGCCATCGACGGGGCCGAGCTCAAGATGATCGAAGGGCGGCCACAGACCCGTTAGACGTCCGTTCGCCAGCGCTTGAGACCCGATGACAGAGGGAGCATGGCCACGGCTCTCGATACCAGCGAGGCTCGACCGATAGGGGCGGCCTGCGAATGTCCGAGCACCATTGAACAGGTTGAGACCCACGCGGTTGTACTCGAGAACTTGACGGGCGAACAAATCCAAGGTGTACGTCAGGCGGCCGGCTCTAATCCCTCGACAGTCCCTGCCATTCGACGTCCACGCCTTGTGCCGGCCAGTCGTGACGACTTGTAAAGCAAGCCTCGAAGCCTGGCCATCTGCTCATCGATCAGTATCTCCTCCAGATTCCCGGGCAGGGTGTTCCAGGCCACGTCCCGGATGGCCACGAACACCTGTTGTGCCACTTCCATACCGCGGTACCGGATCCTGCGGAGGTCGCAGCCGTCGAGATCGAGTTCGATGTCACCGCAACGGAGGTGGCGTGGCGGCGGCGGCGCCGTCCATCGCCCGGTCAACAGGCGCTCGGCATCGTCCGGGAAC
>CAVRTH010000013.1:0-59887 GCA_963724095.1 uncultured Chloroflexia bacterium | reverse complement strand
ATGCTACGTGGCGTGTCCGACCAGCCGGCCGTGCAGCATCCGGACGAGGCCGGAGAAGGCTACGGCCGTCCATACCACCAGGCCGAGCAGCACGATCCCCATGACCAACGGAGACAGGTCGGCTTGCCAGGCCCACACGAACACGGCGACCGGCAGGATCGCCAGCCAGACGACGATGGCCGCGACGGTGCCGAGACCGCTGAGCCAAGCCCACGTGTCGGTCAGCAGACCGCCATCGGTGAACGTCGCGGCCGCGACGTAGCACCACAGCACGACGAAGGCCGCAGCGGCGTACGAGGAGAGGATGACCTCCGGGTCAGCCGGCTCCGGTGTGTCGCAGCACGCAGGGCCGTTGCCCGAGGTGGGCATCGGCCATCACAATGTGGACAGTCGGATGGAACGGGACCCGGAGCACCACGGCGAGCCAGCAGCCGGTGGCACCTCGCCTGCCCGCCGCAGCGCAGCACCGTCGCCGACCTCCACGGTGGACATCCGTTTCTACGCAGAGCTCCGGGACTTGCTCCCGCCGCGACTGCGCTCGGGCAGGGTCCGCCATGTCATCACCGGTCCGCGCTCCATCAAGGACGTCATCGAGTCCTACGGCGTGCCCCACACCGAGGTCGATGTCCTGATCGTGGACGGCGGATCGGTGGACTTCGACTACCGACCTGGCGGCGGCGAACACATCGCGGTGTACCCGGTCTTCGAATCGTTCGACGTGCGCCCGCTCATCCGCCTGCGCCCCGCCCCGCTTCGCCAGACCCGCTTCGTGGCCGATGGCCATCTGGGTACGTTGGCCCGTCGGCTCCGACTGCTCGGCTTCGACTGCTTGTTCACGGCCGATCCGCTCGATGAGGAGCTCGTCCGTGTCTCCGTCGAGGAGGGCCGCATCCTGCTGACCCGTGACCGCTTCCTGCTCAGGCGGCGCGCTGTCACGCGCGGGTACTGCCCCCGTTCCGACATGCCCATGGAGCAACTGCGCGAGGTCGTCGTGCGCTTCCAACTCTCGGGGTCCATCGAGCCGTTCACCCGCTGCGTGGCCTGCAACGGGATCCTGACCGCGGTCGAGAAGTCCGAGGTGGCCGACCGCCTGCCACCCAAGACGCGTGAGCACTACGACAGGTTCAGCACCTGCCCCGGCTGCGGCCGCGACTACTGGCGCGGCGCGCATCACGCACGTCTCGACGCGATCGTGGCCGAGGCGCGCACGATGGCCTGATGGTTACCTAGGTGACCCCCGACTCTTGTGCGCCGGCGCCATCACGTCGCAGACTCGTGAGTCGGCGGGAGGCTGTGAGGTGCGACTCGCGTACGTTGGCCGCCTGAGTCGCGCCCAGGAGCAGGGCAGGATCGAGAGCTTCGAGCCGGTCCTCCTTCGGCCCCACGGAGGCGACCTCGGCGGCTTCATGCTCATCAGGGGCGACCGTGACGCCCTCCACCAGATCCTCGCGAGTCCCGAGTGGGAACGCCTCTCGAACCGTGTCCAGGCGATCGTCCACGATTACGGCGTGGTCGATGCCTTCCTCGGCGCGGAGGCGATGCGCCTCGTCGCCGCGACGGAGGGCTACACGTCCGACCTGAACTGATCGCAAAGGCACCTTGTGCGCGAGGGTCACGAGCAGGGTCATTGGGTCCTGTCCGCCCTTGGCAGGACCCTCCACACCTTCGCCACACCTTCCACACCATGGCCTGATCGTGACCATACCTGCGCGCGCCCGATACGAAGCGGTCTAGAAGAGACAGCGCCAGGGCGACGTGCTCCGCGAGCTGTCTCGGGACTCCGCCTCGCCTCCTCTGTGCTGAAAAGCCACACGATGGGAGCATCGTGGCGCGCACTTCGAGGACTACCATCTGCGATATTGGTGGGGTCGGGCTCACGGCGAGGCTGAGACGCAAGCGGGGGGATGGGCGTGATGGTCGATCAGGCGGGACAGGTATCACTGCGGGAGGCCGCGGTCGCGCGAGCCGAATCCCTCTATCTGGACGACGCGCACCCGTACGGCTGCGCCGAGACCACGTTCATGACGCTCAAGGGTGTCTACGGGCTCGATGATCCGACGGACCCCGCAGCCGCGATCGCGCTCAATGGCGGCATCGGCTACAGCGGCGGGCCGTGCGGTGCAATCACCGGCGCGGCACTGGCTGTCGGGATCCTTGCCGAGCAGCGGATCGAGGAACATGATCGCGCCAAGCTCGTCGCGCGCGAGCTCGTGCACGGGACGATGGAAGCCTTCGGCGAGGCACACGGGACGGTGAACTGCAAGGAGCTCATCGGCTACGACCTACGCGCCCCTGGTCAGCACGAGACCTTCGTCGAGAGCGGCCTCTGGCGCGAGGCCTGCATGAGCCAGATCAGGACGGTGATCGCACACCTGGCCGGGCTAGCAGACCGCGACGCCTGGGAGGCGGCCGTGCAGGAGATCGAGGTCACGCACGACCACTGACGTCGCCACGGCCAGGCCTGCCTGCGGTCTGTCACACACCGATGGCCGACAGGTGTGGCGCTCCACGGTAGGCAGCGACCGCATCGCCCGTACAGGAGCAGGGCTGGGAGCCGATCGTCTCAGGTGAGCATCGGGCCAGCACCAGGTAGCTGCGGTGGAGTCGGTGGTTCGACGGCGGGGCATGATGGCGCCCTTGGCACCGTCTTCGGCCGCCCGGTATGCTGCAAGGGTCCGGAGCTTGTACGTAGCAGACGCAGCCGCTCGTCTGGAAGCCCGCGTCCGAGGCGTTGATGGTCACGCAGATGCGTTCGCGTGTAGGCCCGCCCTCGACCGAGTGCGTCGGGCCGCTGGTCAGCGCGGCGGGCGGCGGTTGGCCGGCGATCGAGCGGCGAGGTGGGCAACCACCACCCGGTCCCGACCGGCGGCCTTGGCTCGGTAGAGCGCCTTGTCGGCAGCCACCAGGAGCTGCTCGGGGCTGACGCCGTGTTCGGGGAACGCGGCCACGCCGAACGACAGCGTCACCGCAGGCAGTGCGGATCCCGACATCGCCCAGTCCAGGCCGGCCAACTGCTGCCGGAGGCCGTCGGCGCGACGCCGCGTGTCTTCAAGCCCGGCCTTTGGGAGGATCGATCACGAACTCCTCGCCACCGAAGCGACACACCACATCCTCACCGCGGACCGCCCCTTTCAGGAAACTACTGATCGTCCGCAGGACCGCGTCACCGGCGGCGTGGCCAAGAGTGTCGTTGTACGTCTTGAAGTGGTCGAGGTCGCCCATGATGAGCCCCACGCCACCGCCCTCGCGTGTCGCTCGACGAAGCTCCCGCTCAAGCGTCTCATCCATGTAGCGCCGGTTGAACAGCCCGGTGAGCTCATCGTGGATGGACTCCTCACGGAGCGTGGCCCGATGTCGGAGGTTCACCAGCGCCAGGGCGACGTGATCCGCGAGCATCTCGGCCAGTCGCCGACGGGCGGCCACGTGGGCGCTGCGGCGAACTCCTCTGACCGTCCGACGGACCTGGACGTGCAGCAACCCGAGGACCTCGCCCTGCGCCACCAGGGGCACGCACAGCAGACCGGCCCCGACCGGTTCTGTGATGTGGGCGCATCGGCCTGCGCCGCCAGGGTCGTCGACAAGGTGCGTCCGGCCGCGGCCGAGGCCCAGGCACTCGTTCGGCGCGAAGGCCCGCGTGAGCGGTGCGGGGTCACCCCAGGTCCCGATGGCTTGCAGACGTCCGCTCGAGCTCTCGGCTCCATACAGGGCGCCGGCATCGCCATCGAAGAGGGGCGGCACATCCTCCGCCAGCACCCGGTGAGCCTCCGCCAACGTATCGCAGCCGTCGAGGCGCCCCCCGAGCTCGGAAACGAGCACCACCTCCAGTCGCTGTCGTTCGAGGTCGACGACTTCCTTGCGCAGTTCCTCGCTGCTCTGCTCGAGCTTGCTGGTGAGCGCCTTGCGGGCCGAGATGTCGATGATCGTCGCGAAGACCAGGGGGCCATCGGCGGTCTCGACGTAGGTCAGGCCGACCTCCACCGGGAACTCGCGGCCCTCACGGTTCCGGGCCGTGAGGTCGAGCCCGATGC
The DNA here is from genome assembly GCA_963724095.1 of uncultured Chloroflexia bacterium. Taxonomy (GTDB): domain Bacteria; phylum Chloroflexota; class Limnocylindria; order Limnocylindrales; family CSP1-4; genus JAFMJV01. Next base: position 55,859 of record CAVRTH010000013.1, on the reverse strand, counting down.
CCATCGGTCGGTTCTCTTGCGCTGTGAGGAACTCGCGCCGCAACTCGACATGGCGTTCCCCGAGCGGCACTGGAACGAGTTGCTCGACCGAGAGTCCCACCAGCTCGCTTGGCGACCAGCCGAAGACCGGTTCGACAGCGTGATTGGCGAATACGATCTGGCCAGTCGCATCGACGGCGACGATGGCGTCCGCGCTCGCATCAAGGACCATCGCCTGCCCGGGTATCGGAGCCGGCCCTGGTGGCGACGACGGTGTCCGGCCAACCACTTCAGCAGGGCCGCCTGTCCTATCGGGCAGCATGTGAACCCCCCCTCCAGGCGCGCGACGCGTTCCCCAGCGTAGCCAGGCCCCATCCGCACCGGAACGGAGTCCGCCCGTGAGCCTGAGCCTATCACTGGACAGGGCCTGGGATGCTCCCCATGCGATCCGCCAGGAAAGCTCACGCAGGCGTCGACGAGTTCGGCAGCGCAACTCGTGTGGGCACTCTCGGGGGCCGAGACCCAGTCCCAACGGTCATCTGTCACATAGCTTGGCGCCGGTCTCCCTGCGGGGTCGACCTCATCATCGACCCACAAGGCGGCATGTCAGCCGACGGCGCTGCCGATGCTGTGGCTCTCTTGCGACGTCGACGGCCCTTCTCTCGGCGTCTCCGGACTGTCGGCTTCCTCCGGCCCGGCTGTTGACACCTCGACGGGCACAGCCACCGGTTCGATCGCGGCCTTCGGCACAGGGGTGACAGGTGTGCGCCGCCGACGCACCACGGCCGCGATGACCGATACCGACACCGCGACGACCACCGCCACCGAGCCGACGACCAACACGGTACGCAACATGTCCCGCCCGGCCACTGTGTCTGCCTCTTCGGACGTCGACTCCAGCCTCGCTTCCGTGGCCACGAGCTGCGCCGGTATCGCCGCCTCCAGAAGCTTGTGAACGGGGATGACGATCGTCGATCTGGCGTATTCATTGGCCTGTCTGCGCCATCGGCCGATCGACCAGCGCAGCATGGGCTTCATCAGTGTCGCCACGAGCACGGCGTTGACGGTCGCTCGCATCCACTTCATCATCGGACCTCCTCGGTATCAGAGCGACGCGAGCGGTTCACGTACGCCGGTACACCGGCACTCTCCCTCGCTGTTCCTGACATCGATGCCAGCGTGATGCAACGCCTGAGTCCCGACCAGAGCCGGAGGTCATCGAAGCTCGCTCAGACGGCCGGATTAGCTTGGCCCTGGCTAGCACAGGAGGTCCCGCCGGACCGCCTCGATGAGGCTTGGTGGGTCGGTCGACCCTGTGGCCTGACGTGCTGCTCGTGCGACGCGATCATCACTTCGGCTGCCCTGGTATCGGCGCCTCGCTGGGCCAGCAGCCCGCCGCCGCCGCTCAGGGCGTGGAGCGTGAGAGACTCGGCGTGGCCGTGCACCGCCAGCTCGAGAGCCCGGCAGAGGTCACGACGTGCGGCGTCCGTTTATCGCCCAGCGCAGCCGCCGCGTCGAGCCCTCGATGTCGGTGCACATGAGGGTGACCTCACCGGCCGGCAGGTCCCTGGTCGTGGCTGCATGCGATGTTCCACCGAAATCTGGTCTCCGTCCAATGCCATCGTCTTCTACAGCGAAGCACCCGTCGCCCTCCGCTTCTGTCCGTGGTGGCACCTTCTGGGTCTGCTGCGATCCGGGTGTGCAGACTGGCGCTCCGGGGCACGTGGCGTCAGAATGGGGGTCAACGTTCTAACCGATAGGGAGGTTCCTCGTGGGTGACAAGGGGCCAGGTAGCAAGAGCAGCGGCAAGAAGCCCAAGGGCGGCCCGAAGCCGGGGGACAAGAAGAAGCACTAGCGGGTGCTCCACGGCCGGGCCAGAGGCGTGGCCGCCCCTGCGATGGACATGCGCAGAGGAGCCGACCATCGCATGGTCCATCGCTCTCGGATGGCGCGCGAGCATCGCGGGGCCGCTCCTTGACTCGGCGCCGCTCGATGCCGCCGATTACTGTCGCCGAGGGTCCTCGCGACGGATTCGACCCCCACCCCGTTCATGCCGATCAGGCAAGCCATGGCAACTGCGCCAGCGACAAGACGCTTGCCGCATCGGTCCTTGGAACCTGCGACAGCCGGGGCCGCGTCCCCATGACCCAGGCGAGGTCCATTCGAACGCGCCGCTATGCTGGAGGCGAAGTTATCGGGAGGCAGTGCGATGCGGATGACGGACTTTCGTGCAGGCTGGGTGGTGCTGGGCAACGACGGTCGCCGAATCGGGACCATCAAGAGCGTGGGTCAGAACTACGTCCTGACATCACGGCCCGGCTTCTCCGGCGACCTGTACGTTCCCGTCTCGTCGATCGCCAACGTGGAGAGCGAGACCGTCCACCTGAACATCACGCAGCGCGACGCTGAGCACATGGGATGGGAGCAGGCTCCGAGGGACGATGAGCCCGAATCCGGCCCGGACAGCGACCTGCACAGGCACATCTGATCCGTCGAGTCGGCGCGTCCGACTTGACGACAGCGCGCGGTCTTCCCAGCCCTTCCGTTCCCGGGCTCAGGACGTTCCGCCCACTTCGTCTCCGGGCTCCGCGAGGAGGACTGCTTCCGCCTCGAGGTAGTGCTCATTCATCGAGCCCGTCTCGAGATAGGTCATGAACACTCGTCGGATGGGCACGAGCCTGCGGACGAGCAGGCGCGTGGACTGCCGCGAGAGACCCTCGAGGTGACTACCGGCGACCGTCTCGCTGAAGGACGCGGAGACCAGGGTCGGGCGGCGATCTGCCTGGAGCGGACCAGGCGTCGAGATGCCGCGCCACAACAGCACCTGCTTCAGGCCAAGGCGCCCGAAGAGCGCCCGCATGAACCCCAACCGCGCACACACATGGGCAGCTCGAGATGGGCGAGACCAGGGAGCCTCGAAGGTGGCCGGATCCCGAACGATCGTGCCGGCGAACGGCGCGAGACCGAGCTCGGCGATGACGATGCGATGTCCCTTGACGATCTCGCCCGCCGACGGATGGCGGACGTACTGCCGTGCGAAGGTCTCCTCCATCTCCCATAGACCGCGGTCCTGCATGAACGACGCAAGGTCTGCAGCGAGCGTTACATCACCGCGACGTGTGGCCGGATCCGGCAGTGCCCTGCCCGAGGCGAGGAACCGCGAGTGCCCGTCCAGCCAATCCTCGGCCTCTGCCGCCTGTGCGCCGATCCGTTCTTCCGTCGTCCTGCGGTCCCTCGGATCCGCCTCGATCACGAGTGGGCGGTCGAAGCGCTCGATCGCCTCCCGGAACTCATCGATGGCCTCGCCGGTCGCGCGTTCGCAGCCGAGGGCGAACTGGTAGTGGCCGACGTCTTCGAAGGGGATGTGCCACAGCGCCCCGACGTCCTCGAAGGCGTCGACACGCAGGACCATGAAGCCGGTGTCAACGTCGAGCTGGATGATCGTCACCGGCGTCCGCCTCGGATCGAGCACGCGCCCGGCGTTGCCGACCACGAGGTGCTGCACGGTCCCAGGCTCGAACTCGGAATCCGGCTCACGATCGGGATCCGACTGGTACACGGACATCTGTCGCCAGGATGGTACGTCGCGACGGCTTGAACTGACCATCACGCGCACCGGCAAGGTCTTCCGCCAAACCGACTTCCCCGCCGGATCTCGCGTGGCGACCTGGGCCTCTGGCGGTGATCGCCACCAACCACTTCTCTAGAATGGCTGCCTGCTTCGATTTGCGAAAGAGAAAGGACCGTCCTGATGAAGACAGCAAAGGACAAGCACGTCGTGGTCAGCGCCGACTTCGCGGGCTTCCCGCTGAAGGAGGCTGTCAAGATGCACCTGGTCCAGAGAGGCTGGACGGTCGAGGACCTGACGCCGAGCCTCGACGAGACCCCCATGTACCAGCGGGCAGGCTTCATGCTCGGCGCCAAGATCGCAGAGCGGGAGTTCGAGAAGGGGCTGCTGTTCTGTGGCACCGGGATGGGCATCCACGTCGCCGCAAGCAAGTGCCCGCACGTGCACGCGGCGGTCTGCGAGAGCGTGCCGGCAGCCCTCCGCTGCGCCACTGCGAACGACTGCAACGTGTTGGCGATGGGAGCCTTCTTCATTGCCCCCAGGCTCGGGATGGCCATGGCGGACGCCTTCCTGGATCACTCCTTCGGTCAGGGCTACGAGGATTGGCCGGGTTTCGACGATTACCACCGGATCGGGTACGAGGAGTGCGAGAACTTCGACTACGAGGCCTACAAGGCGAACGGCTTCCAGGTGGTCGAACCGCGGGAGGCACCGCTGGGGCCGGAGCCACGGGGGTTGGCGTTCTAGCTGCTACGCAGGAGCGGGACACCGAACCGCGTCGCATGACCGAGATCCGTCGACCAGGCGAGGCCGACCTCGCTCGGATCACCGCTGACAGGACGGCACTCATCGGCCGGCTCCTCGATGTCGTCGAGCGCGACATCGCGCCCTTGACGAGGGCGGGGGTGCGCAACGGAAACAAGATCTTCGGTGGCGCGGTCCTGCGCAAGTCGGACCTCTCGACGGTCGTGGCAGTGACGAACCAGGAGAGCGTCAACCCGCTGAACCACGGTGAGATCGCCACCATCAACGCCTTCTACGACATCGCACTGGGCGACCGACCACCCGCCGCCGATACGATCTTCCTCAGCACCCATGAACCCTGTCCGCTGTGTCTGGGCGGTCTGACCTGGGGCGGCTGGGACAACTTCTTCTATCTCTTCAGCTACGAGGACACGATGGATGCGTTCAGCATCCCGCACGACATCCGCCTGAACGAGGAGATCTGGCGCGTGAAGGATGGCGAGTACGATCACAAGAACCGCTACTGGTGTGCCTGGCACATCCCCGCGCTCATCGAGGGCTGCGACCCCGCCGTCCGGGACGGCTTCACGCGACGAGTCGCCGACCTGGCAGCCACCTACGAGGAGTTCTCCGCCATCTACCAGGGATCGAAGGGCACCGGAGCTGAGATCCCGTTGGCGTAGCACCGTCCCGCGCCACGCGGTGGACGAACCGATCGCACCTTGACGTGAGCGCTGGAAAGCGCACTATCGACACACCGACCGAAGGGGGAAGGGATGATGCGTCGATCCGTCTCGGCATCCATGTTGACGCTGCTGCTCATGGCCAGCGCCGGCATCGTCACGGCCCAGGAGCCAGGACAGAGCCCGGGCCCAGGTAGTCAGCGAGTGGAGATCCCTGAAGCAGGCATCAGCCTGGCGTTTCCCGATGACTGGAGCGCCGTGGTCCAGATGGTCCGCGAGCAGGCTGAACTGCCGCCTGAGCTGAGCGGTTCGGCCCCTGTCGACCGATGGATCGTCGTCGACGCCGCCGCACCCGACGGTAGTGGCTGTGGCTTGGTGATGTACGGCGAGCATCCCCTCTCGTTCGAGCAGCACGCGGAGTGGATCGCCAGTAGCTTTGCCGACGAGGCGGATGTCACATCGGCCCAGTCGTCCCACGTCGTGCTGCCGCTCGGTGATGCCATCCGTTTCGATGTCGCCGTCGAGGGGACCGGCTACTGGACGTCCTACTTGTTCGAGTCGGACGAGGCTCGCTACCAGCTGGGCTGCATGGCTGCGCAGCGACCTGCCGATGACTGGCTCTCTGTCATCGAGACGGTCGAGTTCATCCCGTTCGAGCCGATCGACTCAGCAGGAGGGGACGGAGAGGCGCAGAACGCAGGTGTGGGCTATGTCCTGGGTTTCCCCAGCGTGGTTTCGGTCGTCGACCCGGCCACGCCGGACTTCCCGATGGGTGCCTTGATGAACGCCGACTGCGCCTACGCCATCCGCATCCCGGCAGACGATGGCTCCGCCACCGAATGGCTGGCCTGCACACTGAGCGACGAGCCACTCATACCGCCGGAGCAACAGGGTGTCCCGCCGAGCGAAGTGCTCACCCAGACCGGAGGCAAGTGCATCTGGCGTTCGGACTACTGGTATGAGACCGATCAGACCGAGGTGCTGGCTTCTTCCTATTCGCTCGTCATCACCCCCGATGGGCAGGTGTACGGCCGTTCGACCTACCCGGCCGAGCCGCTGGACTGTCCCGGCATGTGATCCATGCATCGCCCGCAGGGGCTGAGGCTGACCCGGCAGTTACTCGAACAGGTCGGCCGCGAATGCAGCAGACGGTGATCGACCGATGAAGTGGAGGTATCCGCTGCCCAGGTGTCTCGCCACTGCCCTCATCCTCGCGAGCACCCTGCTCGTGGGCTCTGGCTTTCCGCTGTTTGCACAGGAGCTCGAACCCGGGCCGATCGGCCCCGGCGCACGTGTCGCGGTGCCAGGGGCAGGCTATGCACTGACCGCGCCTGATGATTGGGTCACGCTCCTCCCGTCTGCAGAAGATGCGAGCGCCATCATCGACGCGCTCCGAGAGACCGACCCTGACCTCGCGGCTACCGCAGCGTCGGCGATGGAGAGCGGGGTCCAGTTCACGTTGCTGATGTTCGCGCCCCTCGATGTCGAGAGTGGCTTCAGGCAGAACTGCAATGTCATCGACTATGTCGCCGATGGCAGCTCGCTCGGTCTCATGCTGGCGGCCGACGCGGCTGATCTCACGAACATGGGCGACCAACTCGCCAGTGGGCCAGACGCTGCCATCCTGGAGCTTCCCGCCGGCGAGGTGGGGCGACTCGACTACGGACTGCAGTACCCGACGTTCCAGACAGCCCATGCCGCTTACTACTTCAGCGACGGATCGGCTCATCCACCTCCTGACCTGCACGGATCTCCAACGCCCCGAGGACGACTGGCGGTCGGTCGCTGCGACCTTCGAGTTCCTGGTCCCCGAGGAAGGGTTGGGGGACGCTTCCGACGCTGTCTCGGAGTGATCGGCGTCACCAACCGGTAGATGCCTTCGTCGTGGTCGCGGGCTCGCACATGCCGCGGCTGCCCATGATCACTCTCCGGGCGCGCGAAGGGTGGACGATACCCTCGACTGGGATTATCCTGCCGCCGTTCGCGACCGGGCCAGGACCGGCCCGACGTGTGACTGCCACGCACGCGAGGGAGAGACACATGCGCAGGTTCAGTGCCGTCATCAGCCTGAGTGTGGCCGGACTCCTCGTCCTGGCGATCGCCGCCTCAGCGTCCGCGGGTTCGCGCCCAGGAAGGGCCGTTGGCGCGGTCACCTGGGAGGGCGAGTCCGGGGCGAGTCCGGGCCGCACATCGGTGTTCGATGTCCGTGACGGCGCCCCGGGTCAGGACACCAGCGTCGGCGACGCGGGCTACTACTACTTCAGTCGTGAAGGCGTGGGAAGCATCACCATGGACGTGAGTTGTGTGAAGGTGGAGCCGGGCTGGGCAGAGTTCGCCGGCATCATCGAGGGGACCGGTGCCTACCACGACGGCGAGGTGTTTCTCGTGTCCCTCAAGGACGGCGGGAAGCAGGGCACCCGCGGGGATGAGATCGGCATGAAGTGGAAGTCTGACCTGGACGCCGGATGCAAGGCAGCGCTGGACGACGATCAGTTCGGACGCAAGGGCATCATCACTGGCGGCAACATCCGGGTATTTGCCGGACGCTAGTCCCACAGTGACCATCGGGCAGGGTCCGATCCTGGCGCCACCGCCCCGCCTCACGTGAGTAGCTCGAGCGACCGACACGGTAGCTTGCGCGACCAACAGGACACACCTGCTGTCGGTTGGACTCGCTGGACCGGGGTCGCGCTGGGGGTCGCAGCGTGCCTGCTCTACCTGCTCCTCGGATTTGGCAAGGCAGGTACCGATTCCCACTACCTGTTCGCGCAGGCATTCCTCGATGGGCGCCTGTACATCGAGGGCGACTACACCTGGCTGGAGCTGGTCCCCCGCGCTGCCGGAGGCTGGTACACACCGTTCCCGCCGCTGTTGAGCGTGGGGCTCGTGCCCTTCGCCGCGCTGGGCATCGACGTCGACACCAACCACATCGCGGCCGTCATGGGCGGCGCCTCGGTGGCGTTGATGTGGGCGATGCTGGGGCGCCTCCGCGTGGCGCCTCGCACGCAGCTGGTGCTCACGGTGGTGTGGGCCATCGGATCGGAGCTGCTGTGGGTGGCCGGCGAGGGCGGTCAGCACCTCGCTCCACAGGTGACCGCAGCGGCCCTGTTGCTGGCTGCCATCACGCTCGGGCTGGGGCGGCGATGGCCCTTCCTCGCCGGGCTTCTCCTGGCCGCCGCGGCGGCCGCACGACTTCCCGTGGGACTGGCGTTGCCACTCATCCTGTGGCTCTATCGACCGCCCTATCTCCTGCGGCGCGGTCCCGGAGACCGGGCCCTGATCGCGGTATTTGCCGGCATGTTCGTGCCGCTGGTCCTGGTCGCGCTCTACAATCTCGCCCGTTTCGGCGACCCGCTCGAGTTCGGTTACGGCCTCATCCGCAATGTCTGGGGCGAGAGCGTCCTCGACGAGCCCTGGTACCACGATGGCATCGTCTCGCTCTCGTACCTGCCCGGGGGGGTGTACGCGATGCTCCTGCGTGGCCTCGAGTTCCAGGACGAGTTCCCGTGGGTCTACGGCAGCATCGCGGGTGCCTCGGTGCTCCTGACGATGCCGGTCCTCTGGTGGGTGGTGGAGGCTCGCGGGCAGCTTGCGGTCGTGGCCGGGATCACTGCCGTGCTGGTGATGGTCCCCAACATCCTGCATGGGAACCCCGGCTTCTCCCAGATCGGCTACCGCTACATCCTCGATGCGCTCCCGTTGCTGTGGCTGTTGCTGGCTCTCGCGTTCCGGATATCGATCCCACGAGCGGCGGCAGCCGCTCTGGCCGCCGGCGTGCTGCTGAATGGCTGGCTTGCGGCCGTCTTCTGGGCCGGTCTCCCGGAATAGCCCCACGGACTGCTCTCTGCCTCTCGTCAAGGGGCTGGATAGTCCGTATCGTTGCGTCCCGGCAACGGCGACCGCCGAATGGGTAGGTTAGGTGTGGTCAGACACTGTCTTGAGCTTTGGCGGCCGTCGTATGCTCCCAACATGTCTTGGTCGTGCGGGACAGGAGAGGTTTGTAGATGTCGCTGCTCGAACGTGTAGAGGCGGCCAAGCGAGGCATGGCCGCGCCGGTACCCGGTGCACAGCCGTCACGTCCGCCGCTGCCCGGCACACCTCCGCGGGCCGGCAGCCCGGGCGCAGCCGCTGAGAGCCAGGGCGCAAACACTGAGAGCCAGGGCACTGCTGCGCCCAAGCGTATCTCCGCGCGTGAGGTGAGCTTCCGCGAGATCCGAGCGGCCGTCGGGGAGGCCGTAGCCGATGCCCTGTCCTCGCGGATCGATCTCTCCCACCCCGACCGGATGCGTGCCAGCCTGGCCGCCGAGATCGACGACATCGTCGCCGATCACATCGTCGCGAACGAGTTGAGCCTGACGCGCGAAGAGCGTCGGCGCCTGGTCGAAGGCGTGGTCGACGAAGTCGCCGGCTTCGGCCCTATCGAGCCCCTGCTGGCCGATGACACCATCACGGAGGTCATGGTCAACGGCCCCGACCGTGTCTACATCGAGCGTGCCGGCCGCATCGAGAAGGTGCCCATCACGTTCCGCAACGACGAGCACGTGCTCAACGTGATCGACCGCATCATCACGCCGCTGGGCCGCCACATCGACGAATCCAGCCCCCGCGTGGACGCCCGTCTTCCCGACGGCTCGCGCGTGAACGCCATCATCAAGCCGCTGAGCCTCGTGGGCCCCGTCATCACCGTGCGCAAGTTCGGCACCAAGTTCAGCGTCGATGAACTCGTCGGTTTCGGGACCGCAACCCCCGAGATGTTCGACTTCCTCAAGGCCTGCGTGGAGGCCCAGTTGAATATCTTCCTCTCCGGCGGCACCGGCTCGGGCAAGACCACGACCCTGAACGTGATCTCCTCCTTCATCCCCGAGGAGGACCGCATCGTCACCATCGAGGATGCCGCCGAGCTGCAGCTCAGCCAGAAGCACGTCATCACCCTGGAGGCTCGGCCGGCCAACCTGGAAGGCACCGGCGAGATCACCATCCGGGACCTGCTGCGTAATGCGCTCCACATGCGGCCCGATCGCATCGTCGTAGGTGAGTGCCGGGCGGGAGAGGCACTGGACATGGTCCAGGCCATGACCACCGGTCACGACGGCTCGCTCTCTACCGGCCACGCCAACACCCCACGCGACATGCTCCGCCGCCTGGAGACGATGATCCTGATGACCGGCTACGAGCTACCGCTGCGTGCCATCCGCGAGCAGATCGCCTCCGCGGTCGACGTCATCGTCCACACCGCGCGGTTGCGCGATGGATCGCGCAAGATCACCAGCATCACCGAGGTCTACGGGATCGAGGACGACGACATCCTGACCCAGGAGATCTTCCGCTTCGAGCAGACGGGTGTGGTCGACGGCAAGATCCAGGGACGCCTCAAGCCGACCGGGATCCGGCCGACCTTCATGCCTACCTTCGAGATCCGCGGCGTCAAGCTGCCTGCGGGTGAGTACGGCATCCCTCCCCAGGACCCCAGCCAACCGCTGCGGGCAGGCAAGGCGCGATGGAGCTTCGGCAGTCCTTCCAGCGCTGCGACCATCGTGCCTGAGGGCCTCGGACGAGGACGAGTCGTGGTAGCTGGCGGCATGGCCTACGTTTCCGCCATCGGGCCGGTGGACCCCGAGTCGGGCCGGATCGAGAGCACCGACATCAAGCTGCAGACGCGCCAGTGTCTGCAGAACCTCACGGCCAAGCTCGAGGAAGCAGGGAGCTCGCTCGAGGAAGTGGTGTGGGCCAACTGGTCGCTGCGCGAAGCATCCGAATTCGATGCCTTCTACGAGGAATGGCTGCGCTGGTTCCCCGGCGAAGCGCCCGTTGGTCAGGGAACCTTGCTACCGCTGTCTCATCGCCGGGCCGGGTTCCGCGTATCGCTCGGGGTCATCGCGGCGACACGAGCGGCGCCCGCGCAAGAAGCCGGGCCGCATGTTGCGATCCCGGTCGGGTCGAGAGCCGATCGCCGTGCCATCCCGGTCGATCTGGCTACGGAGCCGGTGGGGGACGCCAGCGCCGGATAGGTCCACTTGGACCACTCATTCGTGTCGGTTTGCCGGCGCACGCGTCCCGCCGGCGGCTATAGTGACCCAAGCAGCCCGCATACCTATGCGCCGACCAAGCGGCCGTGCGACAGGGCTGAGAGGAAAGATCAAAGGAGGACCATGAAGACACGTGTAATCGCGCTGACCGCGTCCGTCGCCCTGGCGGCGATGATGACGGTGCCGGTGGCGGCCCAGGATGAATTGATGGCTCCAGAGTCGATGGCACCCGAGATGGCCGCGCCGCAGCCGTTCCCGGATGACGCCAAGCCTTACGTCGCCATCGTTTCCAAGGGTTTCCAGCATCAGTTCTGGCAGGCCGTCAAGAAGGGCGCCGAGGACGAGGGCGCCGCGCTCAACATGGACGTCAACTTCATCGGGCCCGCCAGCGAGTCCGACGTGGCTATCCAGATCGAGATGCTGCAGGCCGAGTACGACAAGCACCCCGACGCGGTCTGCTTCGCGGCCCTTGACAGCCAGGCTGCCAACCCGCTCCTGGAGCAGATGCAGGCCGACGGCATCCCCGTCATCGCCTTCGACTCCGGCGTCGACAGCGACATCCCCATCACCACGGCCGCGACCGACAACGTCGCCGCTGCGGCGCTCGCCGCAGACAAGATGGCTGAGCTCATCGGTGGCTCAGGCAAGGTCGGCGTCATCGTCCACGACCAGACCAGCCGAACCGGTATCGACCGGTCCGAGGGCTTCGTGAACCGCATGACCGCGGCCTATCCCGACATCGAGATCATCGGCCCTCAGTACGGTGGTGGCGACCAGCTCAAGTCGACCGACCTGGCCAAGGCCATGATCACCGCCAACCCCGACATCAAGGGCTTCTTCGGCGGCAACGAAGGCTCTGCCATCGGCGTCCTCAACGCGGTCAGGGAGCTCGACATGGCCGGCAAGATCGTGGTCATCGGCTACGACTCCGGCAAGGCGCAGATCGACGCCATCAAGGACGGCACCATGGCCGGTGCGGTCCAGCAGAACCCGATCGGCATCGGCGCCAAGTGCGTCGAGGCTTCGGCGATGGCACTCGAGGACATGGCTGTGCCCCCGGTCATCGACACTGGCTTCCTCTGGGCCGATGCGTCGAACATCGATAGCCCCGAAATCCAGGCCGTGCTCTACGAGTAGGCCTGCAAACCCGAGCTAGACAGACCGGCGGGACTGCCGCGGTACAAGCGGCAGTCCCGTTCGTCTATCCACTCCACGCGAGGACCTCATGTCGACTGACCTCCTCATCCGCATGCAGGACATCGACAAGCGCTTCCCCGGCGTCCAGGCGTTGAAGGATGCCCAGTTCGAGCTGCGCCCCGGTGAGGTGCACGCGCTGGTCGGCGAGAACGGCGCCGGCAAGTCCACGCTGATGAAGGTGCTGACCGGCATCTACCAGCGCGACGCGGGGACCATCGAAGTCGACGGCGTCGAGGTAGAGGTGCCCAACCCCCGGGCCGGTCGCGAACTCGGCATCAGCATGATCCACCAGGAACTGGTGCTGGCTCCGCATCTCACCGTGGCACAGAACATCTACCTGGGCCGGGAGCCGCGTGGCCGGCTCAGCTTCATGGTCGATGACAAGGCCCAGGTCAGGCTGGCCGGGAATCTCATCGACGAACTGGGGCTGAAGCTCGACCCCAGCGCCAAGGTGATGGACCTCAAGGTCGCCCAACAACAGATGGTCGAGATCGCCAAGGCACTCTCGCTGGACGCGTCGGTACTCATCATGGACGAGCCGACCGCTGCGTTGACCGACACCGAGATCGATGAACTCTTCCGTATCATCCGCTCGCTGCGAGAACAAGGCAAAGGCATCGTCCACATCTCGCATCGGCTCGAGGAGCTCCGTCAGATCTCCGACCGCGTCACCGTCATGCGAGATGGACGGCACGTCGGCACGGTCGAGACGGAGTCGGTCTCCATCGACGACATCATCTCGATGATGGTCGGCCGCACCATCTTCGAGGAGGCGCCCCACGTCCCCGCGGATGCTGCCGATCAGCCGGTCGTGCTCGAGGTCAGGAACCTCTCCCGCGGTCGCGCCGTGCAGGACGTCTCATTCCAGCTGCGTCGCGGCGAGATCCTGGGCGTGTCCGGTCTGGTCGGCGCTGGTCGCACGGAGATGGCGCGGCTCATCTTCGGTGCTGACAAGAAGGACTCGGGCGAGATCCAGGTCAATGGTGAGCCCGTCGAGATCGACAACCCAGCCCAGGCGGTCGGGCTCGGCATCGCCTACCTCTCGGAGGATCGCAAGCGGCATGGCCTGGCCCTCGGGCTGGACGTCGAGACCAACATCGCCCTGGCGTCCTTCACGCAGTTCATGAAGTCGTTCGGTCGCGTCGACGGGGCCAAGACCAGGGTAGCTGCCGACCGGGGTGTCGAGGATCTGGATATCAAGACGCCCAGCATCAAGCAGAAGGCGCGCAACCTCTCCGGCGGAAACCAGCAGAAGGTGGTCATCGCCAAGTGGCTGACCGCCCAGATGGACGTGCTCATCTTCGATGAGCCGACTCGCGGCATCGATGTCGGCGCCAAGCAGGAGATCTACCACCTGCTCAACGAGCTGGCCGCGGAGGGCAAGGCCATCCTCATGATCAGCTCGGAGCTGCCGGAGATCCTGCGCATGAGCCACCGCATCATCGTGATGTGCGAGGGCCGCCTGACCGGTGAGCTGACCGCCGCCGAGGCGGACCAGGAAAAGATCATGACGCTCGCGACCCAACGCGAGTCCGTTGCCCAAGCGACGAGTTGACGAGGATACCGATGCAGAGCGCAGCGACACGAGCAGGATCGATCTTCAAGTCTGACGCCGTCCAGAAGCTCCTGGCGCTCGGAGCGTTGGTCCTGCTCATCATCTTCTTCGCCCTCGCGTCCCCGTACTTCGCGACGTGGAGCAACGCGCAGGGCATCTTCCTGGCCACGTCTGTCACCGGCATCCTGGCCATGGGCGTGACCTTCGTCATCATCACCGCCGGAATCGACCTGTCCATCGGCACGGTCATGACGCTCTCGGCCGTGATGACCGGAGTCTTCGTCACCAACCTGGGCCTGCCCTGGGGACTGGGCATCGTGGCCGGCATCCTGACCGGTACCGTCATGGGTGCCATCAACGGCACGCTCATCGCTCGCTTCGGGCTGCCGCCGTTCATCGCCACCCTGGGCATGCTCAACATCGCTCGCGGCCTGGCGCTCGTGATCTCGGAGCTACGGCCGATCTACTTTCCCGATCAACCCGAGTTCAACCAGGCCTTCATGGGCTCGATCCTCCGACCGTTCGGTCTGCCCGACCTGCCCAACCTCTTCTTCGTCTTCGTGGCTGTGGCGGTGGTGGCCGGCTTCCTCCTCAGCAAGACCGTCCTGGGCCGATACATCTTCGCCATCGGCAGCAACGAAGAGGCGACCCGTCTGTCCGGCGTGCGGTCGATGCGCTACAAGGCGTCCGCCTACGTCCTCTCCGGCATGTTCGCGGGCATCGCCGGCGTGGTCATCGCGGCGCGCCTCAACTCGGCGCAGCCCGCCGTCGGCTTCGGCTACGAGCTTGATGCCATCGCTGCCGCGGTCATCGGCGGCACCTCTCTCGCCGGCGGTGAAGGGTCGATCTTCGGCACCGTCATCGGTGCCTTCATCATCAGTGTGCTCACCAACGGGCTGCGCTTGATGGACGTGCCGCAGGAGTGGCAGACCGTCGTCACCGGCTGCATCGTCATCCTCGCCGTCTACCTCGACATCATCCGGCGGCGCCGTCAAGGCTGATTCGCCGCCACGGTCGGCCGGGGTCTGTGGGTGAGTGCCGCCGACAATGGGCATGAGCCCCTGGCCCTGGGACCCAACTATCGCAAGCTGTGGTCTGCCTCAGCTGTCAGCAACCTGGCTGACGGCATCTTCGTGGTCGCGCTTCCGCTGATCGCGGTGTCCCTCACCACCTCACCGGCACTGGTCGCTGGCGTTTCCATCGCCGGTCGGCTGCCCTGGCTGGTCTTCGTGCTCTTCGCCGGCGCGCTCGCCGACCGACTTGATCGCCGGGTGACGATGCGCAACGTCCAGGTCATGCGTGTCCTGCTAGTCGGCGCCATGGTCGTGCTGGCCGTGGCAGGTGGGCTCTCGCTGCCGGTCCTCTACGCCGCCGCATTCGTGCTCGGCATCGGCGAGACGCTCTTCGACACCGCGGCGCAGTCGATCATGCCCAACATCGTCCCCAAGGCGCTGCTGAGTCGTGCCAACAGCCGGCTGTACGCGGTGGAGCTGACGATGAATGCTTTCGTGGGACCGCCTGTAGGCGGCTTCCTGGTGGCCATCTCCGTGCCTCTCGCACTCAGCGGCAGCGTGCTCGGCTACGGTCTGGCGGCAGTCGGACTGGTGCTCATCGTGGGCACCTTCAAGCCCACGCGGGAGGGCCCGCAGCGTTCGATGATGGGCCAGATCCGCGATGGCTTCGACTTCCTCTGGCACAACCAGGTGCTGCGGCCGCTGGCCATCATGGTGGCCGTCTCCAACCTGGCCAACTCCGCCGTCGTCGCCATCTTCGTCTTGTTCGCCGTGGCACCGGGACCCATGCGTCTCAGCGCGGTCGGTTACGGGCTGCTCATCACCAGCATGGCCGTCGGTGGCATCATCGGCTCCGTTCTCGAAGAGCGTGTGGAGGCTCGCATCGGCCGCTCCAACGTGCTGTTCGGCGTGGTGATCGTCTCCGGCATCACGACGCTGATCCCGGCGCTGACCTCCAGCGTTGCGGTGGTGGCAGCGGGCATGGTGGCGATGGGTGCCTCGTTCATGATGTGGAACATCATCACGGTGTCGCTACGCCAGCGGATCACCCCCGATCAATTGCTGGGTCGGATGAACGCGACCTATCGCCTGTTCGCCTGGGGCGTCATGCCCATCGGCGCACTCCTCGGTGGTCTGCTGGCGGAGGTGCTGGGGTTGAGGGCTGTCTTCGTGGCCGCGGCGCTGGTGAGTTTCGCCATGCTCTACTTCCGACGCTACCTCACCGACACTCGACTTGACGCTGCCGAGCGACCGGCCGTGACCAGGATGGCGGACGAGGGCGGCGCTTCGATCGCCTAGGGCGCGGACCATCGGCTCCGGGGGCGAGGGTTCGGGCCAGGGCCCGACGATGCCTGCGCGTCATCGGTTCGTCCGTCGTGGCGGGCGCCTGTGCTACCGTCGCGAGGTGGCCGAGAGACGCTTCGGGAACCTGGAGCTGCCGGCACAGACGGAGGCGGCGGAATCGGTAGCGTGCTGAAGTTTGCGTCCTCCCGGCTTGCTCTCGTGTCCCTGCTGGTGGCGGGCACGATGACCGCTGGTGACGCCGCGCTCTCCGTCACGGCCCAGGATGAAGTCGGTGGCGGCACGGCCTGCGTGGATGGCTTTCGCGTGGTCCCGCTACCCCAGTCCGCGAGCAAGTCCCGACCCTACAAGGTCCTCGTCGAGGATGGGCGGCTCGCCTGGGTCGTCGGTGGGGCTGATGGCGAGCCACTGATCCTGCGCCGTGGCACGCGCGGCTGGAAGCAGGTCGACGCCTCCGGCGGAGGTCTTGAGGCTGATGCGCCGGTCGGGCTGCTGGACGCCTCGATCGCACCTGACGGAGCCCTCTGGGGTGCGGGTTATGTGCGCCCAGCGCGCGGAGTCATGGAGCGATACGTGGGGCGCACAACAGGCTTGGACTGGGAGCCACAGGATGTGGACCTTCCGCCCGCCGATCGCGATGCATTCGCCGGCATCGCGACCAAGGGTCGTGGTCGGGCCTGGGTGGTGGGAACCCGACTCGCCAAGGGTCGAACCCGCGCCGCCGCGCTGCGTTGGGATGGCCGCCGCTGGATACGGCGTGATCCGGTCGTCAAGGCTCGAGAGTCCGGGCTGACGGCCGTCGCCCGCGCACCTGGTGGCAACGTCTGGGCCGTCGGCTGGGCCACTGTGGCGACCGGTCAGGAGCGACCGCTGATCCTGAAGTCGGGTCGCGACGGATGGGTGAATGCGGCCGCCTCCAGTCTGCCGGCCGGGTCCGCCGCATTCACCGACGTCACCTTCGATGCGTCGGGCAAGGGCTGGGCGACAGGCTACCTTGTGCCGGAGGGAGCGTCACGCTACCGGCCCCTGGTGGCTCAGCAGGACGGCGCGGCCTGGGTCGTCACGCAGATCCCATGGCCGGATGACGTCTCTGGCATCCCCCGCTCCATCGCCGTCAGCGCTGATGGAGGGATCTGGCTCGCCGGGACGATGCTGAGGCCGGGCTCGAGCGATTCGTCCGGGTTCGTGGCCCAGTCCGAGGATGGCGCAGGGGCCGACTGGCAGATCCATGACGCGCTGCCGCTCGTCGAGCCCGGGTCAGAGCTCTTTTCGGTGGCCGCTACCGCCACCGGCGCGGTCGTCTCTGGTGTCGACGCCATGGGTCGGCAGGCCGTTCTGCTCGAGACATGTGCCGAGCCGTTGGCACCGAGCGTGGACGTGGCGGTCTCGGCGGTCTCGGCCCAGACTGGCGTGGTGTCCGCGAGGCTGATGCCGACCGGCGCTTCGGCGCCAGGGGCCGCGCCGACGTATTCGTTCGCGGCCGGAGAGCGGCGCCTCCCTCCGCCGGTCGACCCACAGGGCTTCAGCATCCGTGACGTCTCGCGCGAGGCCGGCCTCGATCTCAAGATGCACACCCTGGCTGGCCTGGCGGTGGACCTCAACGTCGACGGCTGGGATGATCTCTTCATCTGGTCGCATGGCAACGAGCCGCGGTTCCTCCTTGGGGGCCCTGACGGCTTCCAGCCGGGTCCCGCCGATGCCTTCGGCAAGGTCGATCGACACCAGTGCTCCGTAGCCGATGTCGATGCCGACGGTCGCCTCGACGTCTTCTGTGCCGTCGGTCGTGCCCGCGGCAGTGCCATCGACCGGCACGAGCTGTCCCTTGCGCCGGCCTACCCCGATGGCGGCGTGAGTCCCGGACTGCTGGGTATCGAGGACCCCTTCGGCCGGGGCCGTGCCACCACCTTCATCCAGTTGGATGGGGACGGTCTCCCCGATCTGTTCATCTCCAACTCCCCCGATCGCGGCGACGCCCTGCCGGGGACGAATCGCTTCTTCCGCAACGTGGGCGGACGGTTCGTGGCGGCCCCGGAGGTCGGCCTCGATGTGTCGACCGGTGGCTGGTGTGCGCTGGCGGCGGATATCGACTCGGATGGCGACGAAGACCTGCTCCACTGCCAGGAGTATTCGGACGACGCCCGTGACGCTGGGCTGCGGGTCCACCAGAACGACGATGGCAAGCTCACCGAGCGCTCCAGGGAGCTGGGGATCGAGCCTATCGATGATATCGATGCTGCCGTCGCCGACATGACCGGAGATGGCCGCCCGGACATCGTGCAGCTCTCGCGCAAGCGGCTGCGGATCAGCCAGGGCTCAGCCGATGGCACCTTCACACCGGTGTACGAGGTGCTCACCCCCTTCGCGACCGGCATGGCCGTCGGTGACGTCGATGGCGACGGGGCCATGGACATCTACGTGGTGGCCGGCAGCACTCGCGGCAACGAGACCGACCTGCTGCTGGTCAACGACGGTCGCGGGCACTCGTTCACTTCGGTGAAGGTGCCACAGACGCAGCGTGGTTCGGGGGCGGATGTGTTGGCGCTGGACTTCGACCGGAATGGGCTGACGGACTTCGCGGTGCTGGACGGCCGAGGAGCCAAGCTTGGCCCGGTGCGACTGCTGGCTTCCTACCCGGCTTCCTGAGCGGTCCTCACGGTCCCCGCACGCCGGGTGCGCGCACCGCTGCTACTCGATCTCCCAGGTCCGTGGTCGGTCCCCCGACGACCACTCGTCACGGAGGATGCCCATCACGTGCACGTCGATGTGGCGACCATGCTGATACATCGCCTGCCGCAGCGTGCCTTCGTGCGAGAAACCCAGCTTCTGGTAGACGTGCTGCGCCCGGTCATTGCCGGCGAAGACGTGGAGTACCACGCGGTGCAGCCGCAGTTCACCGAAGCCGAAGTCGAGGAGTGTGCCCACGGCTTCGCTGCCGTAGCCTTGGTTCCATAGGGAGCGGTCTCCGATGCCGATGCCGAGCTCTGCCTGGCCATTGACGGAATCGACTGAATGGAGCCCGCCGAATCCGATGGGCCGGCCGTCGCCACGCAGGCAGATGGTGAAGTGCCAGCGAGTCTTGCCCTGCTCCTTCTGCAGGTCCTCGAACCAGGTTTCCTCGGAGATCGCGCTGATCGGTGCACTGCCGCCCAGGGTCTCGCGCACATCGGCGTCGTTCAGCCACTCGACGAACAGCGGCAGATCGTCGGGCTCCGCGGCGCGCAGGAGTATCCGCCTACTGCGCAGGATGGGTCGTCGCTCGGCGTCGGCCATGTGGCCAGTCTATGTCGCGCAGGGAGGGTCGTGGCGCCGCAGATGGGGTTGCCCGGGGACGCTGTCGGCCGCGCGACGGGTCGGTCCCGTGTCGTCTGGTGCGGTCAGGCAACGGGCCCCGGGTACCGGTGGGGCTGACCCAAGTACGGGTTGTTGCAGGGCGGTGCGGACGCCACCATGCAACCCAACACCTCGATGGACCGCATCACACGTACCTTCATCGATCGAGGTGTCCTCGGCCGACCAGTGGCGCCGAGCACCGAGCACCGAGCACCGAGCACCCGTCCAGCAGCCCACTGAACGCAAGATAAGGAACGTAGATGGCGTCCATGGCAGTCAACGAGCTCGGCCCGATGCTCACCGCGAGTGAGGTCGCTGAGCTTCTCCACCTGCATGTCAACACGGTCAAACGTCTCGGGGACCGTGGTGAGTTGCCGTTCTATCGTGTCTGTAAGCGGGGGGACCGCCGCTTCCGTCTTGAGGATGTGATGGCCTTCCTGGCTCGGAACCGCTAGAGCCGATTCTCGCCTGTCCTGGCCTCACGCCGGGTCCCCGTCGCCTGCCCCAACGCCGCCGGAACACACGTGACCGGCGGCGTCGGTCTGTCCTGCTAGCCCTTGGTGGCAGCTCGTGCCTGGCCGACCCAGTCTTCGTGCCGGATGCGATCGGCGCTCACCTTGAGCCGTGGCGCGATCTCGTCGATGTCCGCGTCGCTCCAGGCAGCGATCTCTGCCAGCGTGGTCACACCCGCTTCGGCCAGCCGTTCAGCGCTCTTGGGCCCCAGCCCCTTCAGCGAGGTCAGTTCGTCCGGCGCCGAAGTCACGCCTTGCGCGGCGCCGTCCTTCGCTACTCCAGCCGCCTTGGTCCCCTCTGGATGAGTCGCCGTTCCCGGAACCGCGGCCACCTCGAGGTCTGGCGGGTCCTCGTCACGCTTGCGTTTCGCCCACGCTGCGGCACCGGCTGCGCTTGCGGCAGCCACCACCGCGGCCACCACCGCTCCGATCTTCACCTTCATCCTGCCCTCCGACTCTCTCTCTCTCTCTCTCTCTCTCGACTAGTGCTGACCCCAGCGCTCCTGGTGAATGACCTCGTCGTAGCCCTTGCGGCCACCGGCTCGTGGAGGGCGGGTGAGGTCCTCGGGATCGGCCGGCCAGCCCAACGCGATGATGTACTGGCACTGCTTGTCGGCCGGCAGACCCAGCACGCTGGCGGCCAGGTCGAAGTCCTGCACCGTGATGGGACAGGAGCCGATACCCATGTCCCACGCGGTGAGCACGATGTTCTGCGCCGCCCGACCCAGGTCCCACAGCACCGAGCGCGCGTGGTCAGGGTCGGGGGCATCGACGATGAGCGCGATGGCAGCCCCGGCAGAGGGCAGGTGCTTGGCATAGATGGTCACGCCGGAGAGACGCTGGAGCGACGCGGGGTCCCGGATGGTGATGAAGTCCCACCGCTGTACGTTCTTCGATGAGCCGGTCTTGCGGGCGGCATCGGCGATGGCGCGGACCTCGTCGTCGGTCAGCGGCCTCGGCTGGTAGTTGCGGATGACCCGGACCGTCCGGATAGCCTTGATCGTGTCCATCCGTTGAGTCTATCTGCCAGCGGGGCCGTAGACTGCGCGGATGCCGAAACAGCATGGTTTCCCTGCCGTCATCGAGGTCGTCGTCGAGATTCCGGCCGGCAGCCGCAACAAGTACGAGTACGACGAACACGCCAAAGTCATCCGCCTGGACCGGGTGCTTTCCTCCGCGGTCTACTACAACTTCGACTATGGCTTCATCGAGGGCACCCGCGCCGACGATGGTGATCACACCGATGCCATGTTGCTCATCGACGAGAAGACCTTCCCCGGTTGCCATGTCTGGGCGCGCCCGGTCGGCGTGCTCAGGATGGCCGACGAGAAGGGCGTGGACTACAAGGTCCTCTGCGTCGCCCTGGCCGATCCCTTGTACGCTCACCTGGAGGCGTTGCGCCAGGTCTCGCCCCACAAGCTGCTGGAGATCGAGCAGTTCTTCCACACCTACAAGAACCTCGAAGACAAGTCCGTTCAGATCGATGGCTGGGCAGGTGTAGCCGAGACCTTGGAGATCCTGCGCACCGACCGTGAGCGCTGGCTGGCCGAGCAGGAAGCCAAGGTCACCGCGGAAGGCGCCCTCGAGGCGTAGCCCCATGTCCGGCAAGTTCGAGCTGCTCGATGTCGGGGGGCGCGAAGTCAAGGTCACCAACCCCGGAAAGGTCTACTGGCCCGAGCCCGGGATACACCAAGTTGGACCTGGTGCACTACTACCTCGCGGTGGCCGACGGCGCCCTGCGGGGCGCGGGCGGACGGCCCATGGCGCTCAAGCGTTTCGTCGATGGCGCCGATGGTGACTTCTTCTTCCAGAAGCGAGCACCGGAGCGGCGTCCAGACTGGATCGACACCGTCTGCTCTCCTTCCCGTCCGGCCGCACGGCTGAGGAGATCGTCCTGCGCGATGCGGCCTCGCTGGCCTGGGTAGCCAACCTCGGCTGTCTCGACCTCAACCCGCACCCGGTGCGGGCCGACGACCTTGACCACCCTGACGAGCTGCGCGTCGACCTCGACCCGGTTCCCGGGGTGGCCTGGGATGACGTGCGCGAGGTGGCGCTGGTGACGCGCGAAGCCCTGGCGGCGGTCGGCCTGGTGGGCTGGCCCAAGACATCGGGCTCACGCGGCATCCACATCAACGTTCGCATCGAACCGCGCTGGACATACCCGGAGGTGCGCCGCGCGGCGCTGGCGCTGGCCCGCGACGTGGAGGCTCGGGCGCCATCGCTCGCTACCAGCAAGTGGTGGAAGGAGGAGCGCCACGGCGTCTTTCTCGACTACAACCAGAACGCCAAGGATCGAACCGTAGCCTCGGCCTACTCGGTGCGCCCACTGCCAGACGCGCGTGTCTCGATGCCGCTGGCCTGGGATGAGGTGCCGGACGTGATGCCCGAGGACTTCACGCTGGCCACGGTGCCGGCGCTGGTCGAGGCCCACGGGGATCGTCATGCAGGCATCGACGAGGCCGTAGGGTCGCTCGAGGCTCTTCTCGAACTCTCGGCGAGGCACGAGGCGGAGGGCCTGGGCGACGCGCCGTGGCCACCGCACTACCGCAAGCAAGCCGGCGAGCCTCCTCGTGTGCAGCCATCCCGACGCCGGGTCGGGGACAAGCCCTCGCCGAGCGGTCGGCGCCGCAGCACCAAACCGCTCATCGAGATCGCACGGGCGGCGAAGAAGGAGGACGCTCTCGCTGGGCTGGAACGCTGGAAGGCCCGCCACCCGCAGGCAGCCGCGCGCTTGGAGCCGGCAGACGTCTTGGTCGACGCCATGCGAGGCCGCTCCACCACCTGGACGCGTATCCGCATCAACCTGGAGCATGTGCCGGAGGCGGAGCGGCCTCCGCAGGAGTCGCTCGACCCGGACTACGATCCCTGGGCGCCGTATGAGGCGTCCTCCGGGTAGGTCGGCACCGCGGTAGCCAGCGGTCGGTCATCCCCGATAGGGCTCGCCTGCTCGGGCCGCCAGGGGGACAGTCAGGGCGTGTCGCTGCCGGCCGGTCAGTCGGCGGCGGCTGCCTCTGGGGTGTCAGGGACGACCGGCTCTCCGACGAGCGTCGCCGTCTCCAGCCTGTCCGTGGGGAAGGAATCCGAGCCCATGACGTGGAGGACCGAGCGCCACGTGGCCGACACGAGTCCGATCGCGGGGACCACGACGAACATGCCCAGGATGCCGGCCACGGCCGCTGCAGCCGGGATCGAGACCAGTACCACGGCTGGATGGATGTGAACCGTCCGGTTGTAGACCAGCGGCGCCACGATGTTGCCCTGCACCAGGTTGAACACGACCGTCCAGATGCCCATGATCACGATGTCGGTCATGTCTCCGGTGGAGACGGCGATGAGGAAGGCCAGAAGGGTCGTGAGCGCGCTACCGATGTAGGGGATGAAGCCACCGAAGAACGACAGCACGAACACCGGCAACGCCAGGGGGATACCCAGGATCACCATGATGACGAATTGGCTCAACGCACCGACGAAGGAGATGGCGGCCGTTCCGGTCATGTAGCCGCCGAGAACGGCGAAGCCGTCGGAGAAGGCGGCGGTCAACTCCTGTGCCGAGGATTTACGAGTGTGTGACATCAAGCGGGCCCACAACTGAGCGCCATCGCGGATGAAGTAGAACGTCAACAACGTCCCCAGCAGCGCGATGGTGCCCATCTCCGTGAGCGCCCGGGACACACCGATGATGAGGCTGACCAGGGAGTCAAGCCCGTCCCCGATCGCTTGCTGCCCGAGGCCCAGGTGGCCGCCAGCGGCGTCACTGATGGAGCTCAAGCCTTGCTTCGCGCCGTCGCCCAGGGCCTGTGCGTCGCCCAAGAGTGAGGTCAACGTCAGGATGAGCACACCGATGATGGCGAGCGCCGTGCCACTCACCGCGATGGCTGCTGCTCGGCCGCGCGAGTGCCCACGACGCACGAGCCAGTCGGTGACCGGCGTCAGGGTCGCCGCGAAGATGAGGCCGAGGATCACCGGGATGACCACCAGCGGGATGGTGGTGATGGCGAGGGTGAACGCCGCTACCAGCGCTAACGCGACCAGAGCGCGCCAGCTCCATTGCGCGGCACGATCAAGCCACGCGGGGACGAGTTCCGGGAGGAGTGGGGCCGGGTTCGGTTCGATGATCGAGATCGCCGCCTGGGCCGTGGTGACGACGACAGCCGTGATCGGCACCGCGGCGAACAGACCGATGACGCCTGCGACCTGGTAGCCGGCTGGCAGCACGATCAGGACCATTGCGGGGTGCAGGCTGACGCTCCGCCCATACACCACTGGTCGCACGAAGGAGCCGAGGATGAACGTCCGGATCGTCATCAGCACGAGGATGACCAGGGCTGGTCCGCCACCCAGCGCGCCGTAGGTCGCGAGCAAGATGAGGATGGTCGCGATGATGCCGCCGAAGTACGGGATGTACGTCGCGACGAATGACAGCATCGCCAGCACGAGTGCCGAGGGTACGCCCAACGGCAGCATGAACAGGTAGTTGGTGATGCCGATGGTCAGTCCCAGGGCGGTCGTCCCGCGCAGGTACCCACCGACGCGGGCGAGCGCGTCGTCGCCGGCGCTGGTGATCCGCTCGAGCTGGTCTTCGCCCAGCGCCTGGAAGGCCCACAGCCAGGCCTTGTCCCCGTCGCGCAGGAAGAAGAAGAGGAGGAAGGTGGCCAGGATCAGGATGGTGCCGTATTGCGCAGCGGCGGCGACGACGGAGCTCGCCGATCTCGCCGCTCGACCCCTCGACGGTTTCGACGATGCTCTCGACGAAGATCGCTCATCCATGCCGGAAGCCCCAGGCTATCGATGTCGGCCGTGAGCTGGGACGTCCCCGCCTTGACGACCGTGGCGAGGTCCGCGAGATAGGGCAGGAGGGCGAGGACCAGGAGTAGCAGGGCAGCACCGATGACCAGGACCGCCACTGCCCAGACGATGCCGGCTGCGGCATTCCTCGACCGGCCCTGTGCACGCGATCGCAGCACCAGCGGCGCGAAGACGGCCGCGACGATGATCGCCACCGCGATCGACGCCGTGACCGCCCACACCATCGAGGCCAGCAACACCAACACCGCGGCGAAAGCGACCACGACCAACGTGCGCCAGCCCACGGCTGCGAGGTTATCCAGCCAGGGTGCGACGAGTCTCGGGCGCCGGCTGTCGGGACCTGCGGTTGCGACGGCGGGTTGCTCGGTGATGTCAGTCATGCAGCCGTCATTCTCACGGCTCGAGCGTTGGCGTGTGGCACCGGCGCCGCGTTCAGTCCGGGATCCAGTCGAATGTGTCGGGATGCGGGCCGATGCGTCCCGCCTCGCCCTGTGCCAGTGAATCCAGTGTCCGCAAGTCGTCCGTCGGCAGCGCGAACCCGAAGATATCGAGGTTCTCACGCATCCTGGCCGGGGACATCGTCTTGGGGAAGACCACGTCGCCGCGTTGGACCTGCCAGCGCAGGACGACCTGCGACGCGGTGCGTCCGAGACGCGCGGCGATCTCTCGGACGAGCGGGTCGGTCAACACCTTGCCCTGCGCCAGCGGCGACCACGCCTCGGTGACGATGCCGTGCGCACTGCCGTATGCCCGGACCTCGTCATTGGGCAGGTAGGGGTGGGCCTCGATCTGGTTCACGGCCGGCACCGTCGGCGGTCTCCGCCGCCAGCCGTTCAAGGTGTGCCGGCGTGAAGTTGGAGACGCCGATGGAACGGGTGCGACCATCTCGGCGGAACTCCTCGAGGGTCTTCCAGGTCGAGACGAAGTCTCCGTCGAAGCGCGTGGGCAAGGGCCAATGGATCAGGAGCAGGTCGACCTGGTCGAGGCCCAGCGCCGTGAGTGAGGCGTCGAAGGCGCGCCGCGCATCGTGGGGTCGGTGTGCGCCATTGGAGAGCTTGGTGGTGACGAAGAGTTCGTTGCGATCCAGGTCGACGCGGCGATCGCTTCGCCGACGCCACGCTCATTGCGATACATCTGCGCCGTGTCGATGTGCCGGTAGCCAGCTGACAGGGCTGCTGCCACGATCCTGAAGGTGTCGTCTGGCGGCACCAGGTAGGTCCCGAAACCAAGCTGCGGGATGGCGTTGCCGTCGTTCAGCGCAACGGTCGGGATGTCGGTCATATCGGCCCCTCGGAGTGGATACATAGAGCATAGCCAGCAGACTGCCGTCCTGTGTCCACCGGCACGGCCAGTCGGGTCAGACGTTCAAATATCTCATGGTCAGATGAGACACGCACGAATGAGGTATCGAGACAGGACGATACGAGAGGATACGATGGGCTGCACGCCGTGTGTCGAGAGGGTACCGGCTGAGGTGCCGCAAGTGCCGCCCGGTCCGGACGTGCGTCCGAGCCTTCGTCGATATCGCCAGCCCGATACCGAAAAGGCCGTTGGGATCGCCGCCTTGATCGCCGAGACCGTGCGCGCCGGGATTCCTACCATCCCGCGCGACGGCAGGTAGAGGAGGACCCCCGGGTTTCCCCGGGGGTCGTGCCGTTTGCCGTTGGGAGGAGGAGGAACCTCAGTCCCTGGACGCCCGTCTTCCTGAACTGGCGCTTGCCGACGAACATGGCCACCAAGACGAGCAGGTAGGTGATGAAGACGACCAGGCTGCCACCCGCCGATACTTCTTCGCCCTTCAAGGCGGTATCGAACCCGACATCGAGCGACTCGAAGCCGACGGCGATGGTGAACATGCCGAGGCCGGCGAGCACGCCGAGCAGGCCCAGGATGATGCCGAAAGCACGGCCCCAGCGGCGGTGGCCGAAGATGCCGACCGCGCCGATGAGCTGGATGATGCCGAGGATGAGGGCGATGCCGCCGACGGCGACGATCTGCTCATCTGCCTGCTGGACCAGGTCCATCATCTCCGTGCTCAGGTCGGCATCGCCGATCAGATCGGTGATGCTGTTGGCCCACAGGACCAGGCCGCCGATGACAGCGAAGACCAGCCCCCACGTGAGCAGGACCCAGGCGGCCAGGACGGCGAGGAACGAGCGGCCATAGCCACCGGCCGCCTGATCGTAGGCCTGCTCCTGGCCAGGCCACGGCTCCTGGCCCGGCTGCGCGTAGGCGTACGGCTGGGCCGCCTGTGGCGGGTAGCCCTGTTGCTGGTACTGCTGCTGACCGTAGGCTGACTGGTCGTAGTAGCCCGGCTGCTGACCGTAGGCTGACTGGTCGTAGTAGCCGCGGCTGCTGATACTGCTGGGGCTGCTGACCATAGGCCGACGGGTCGTAGTACTGCGGCTGCTGATACTGCGGCGGCTGCTGGCCGTAGGCCGCCGGGTCGTAGCCCGGCTGCTGCGGCTGCTGATACTGCGGCGGCTGCTGGCCGTAGGCCGCCGGGTCGTAGCCCGGCTGCTGCGGCTGCTGCGGCTGCTGATACTGCGGCTGCTGATACTGCGGCTGCTGATACTGCGGCTGCTGATACTGCGGCTGCTGCGCGTCGGCGGCAGGTTGTTCCGCGTAGGTCGCCGACTGCGGCTCGGGAGCCGCATAGGCCTGCGTGTCAGAAGGTGCCGGGCTGCGCCTGCTGCTGATACGAGCGTGTCAGCCGACCATGCCGCGTGCTCGCGTGGCTTCCTGCCTCCCGCACCGGCCGCTTGGGGCTGATCCTGACCCGGCGCCTGGTTCCAGGCTGATGTGTCGCCGCCACCGGGATCTGCCGGTGGCTGCGCGCCGCTCGGCGCCGTCGCGCGGATGTGTTCTGGTCCATGAGCTCCTCCCTGATTAGGCACGCGCAAGTGTACCCGCCTCGCAGCATTAACGAATAGTCGGAACCTCACTCATCCGCAAAGAAATCGCGCAATTCGAATGGTGCGCTGGTTTCGAGCTGATCATAGCGACAATCGGCTGCAGATCTGTCCGGCCTCCAACGCCGGAACGTGGTGGCGTGGCGGAAGCGGTCGCCCTGCAGGTGGTCGTAGGCGACCTCGACAACGAGTTCCGTGCGCAAGGGCTCCCAGGAGAGATCCCTGCCACGATCCCAGCGGGACGTGGCGCCGGGCATACGCAGGCCACTCTCCGCGTTGGCTGAGGACCAGGCTGGCCCAGCTCTGCCACGGGTGGTCATCGGAGGGCATCCTCGCGGAGTGGCGCCAGTTCCTCGACCAGCTCGGCACGTCTATGCCACGTGAACGACGAGGTGACCCCGACGTGGTGCAGCACACCTTCGCGGTCGAACAGCCCCAGGATCAGCGAACCCACGTGGGTGCCCTTGCCGTTCTTGTGCCAACGGAAGCCGGCGACGACGCAGTCGGCCGTGCGCACGTGCTTGATCTTGAGCATGCGCCGCTTGCCCGGCTGGTAGCTGGCCGCAGCGTCCTTGGCGATGACGCCGTCAAGGCCGGCGCCCTCGAAGCGCTCGAACCAGTCGGCTGCCAGCGATCCGGTCCCGGGTCAGCGGCGTGATGTGGACCGGTGCCCGGGCATCGGCCAGGGCTCCCTCGAGGCGGATGCGGCGATCGGCCTGGGGCATCTCCAGCAGCGGCTCGTCATCGATCGCCAGCAGGTCCCAGGCGACATAGGATGCTGGCGTCCGTGCGGCAAGGGTCGCCACGCGCGAGGCGGCCGGGTGTATCCGAAGCAGCAGTGCGTCAAAGTCGAGCGCCCCGTCGCGGGCGATGACGATCTCGCCATCGAGCACGCAGCGCGAGGGCAGGTTGTCACGGAGCGGCTGCGCGAGCTCGGGGAAGTAGCGGTCGAGCGGCTTGCGGTCGCGGCTCTGGATGAGGAGTTCGTCTCCGTCCCGAAAGACGAGTGCGCGGAACCCGTCCCACTTGGGCTCGTACAGCCACTCCTCGCCCGCCGGCAAGTCGGCCGACGGCCTTGGCGAGCATGGGCTCGATGGGTGGCTGCAGAGGGAACGGCATGGTAGGCACGATACTCGCTCACAGGTGGCCGGACGGCGCTGCGTGGTAGCCTCGAGGATGTGTCTGCTCCGACCTTCCGAGGCGATCCGTACCGGGTGCTCGACGTGCGCCACGATGCCTCGCCCGAGGAGATCAAGCGACGCTGGCGAGAGCTGGCGCGAGAGCATCATCCCGACCGCGCCGGGGCCGATGGCGAAGAGCGCGAGCGGCTGACCACCCGCATGGCCCGCATCAATGCGGCCTACGACGTGCTCCGCGATCCGCTTCGCCGAGCTCGCTACGATTCCACGCCGCACGCGCGCCGTGAACGCTACGCGGAAGGCCGCGCGCCCGGCGGCGACGCGCTGGACCGCCACCGCCGCCACCATCGCCGCCGGTCACCGCGCGCTTCGACACGTCGGCCTCGTTCCGGCCACGCAACAGCGCCGTCCGCCGACACGGCTCAGACCCAGCGGTGGCACCACGCTGCCCGGGCAGCCACCGCTCGACTGGCGCCGATATCGCGGCGGGTCCCGACCGGCGCGCCAGCGACCCCAACGGCCCGGTACACCGGCGGGTCGACCGCTCGAGCATCCGCCTGCCCAGCCTGGACGAGGCTCGGTCGACCGTCCTGGGATTCGGACGCTTCCACGGCCAGACGCTCGGCGATGTCGCAGAGAAGGAGCCGACGTACATCGATTGGATCGCCTCGACCATCACCCGCGATCGTGATCTGGTGATGTGCGCTCGAGTCATCGTCAGCGATCTTGATGCCAGGGGTGTGGAGCGCCGACCTCGTGTCGTGCAGGCCTAGCCTCGGTCGGCCACAGCTCCAGCAACCCCGGGCCGGAGGTACCGATGCGGGTGTGTGGGGACATCCGAAGGAGGCTGATCGTTTCGAGTCGCCCGGCCTGTCCGCCGGCCTGGCGACTCGAGGTTGATCGAGATGGATGGATGACCTCGCCGCCGACCCCCACCACTGGCGAAGCCCGGAGCCAGCCGGTTCACCCGTTACTCGACTCGTGACCCGGAGACGGCGATCCGATTGGTGTGGAGCAGACATTCGTCGCACGGTGCCGATTGCGCCACCACGTTGACCGTTTTGGATCGCGGTTCGTCCCGGGCCCGGTGGTCGACGCCTTCGGGGCCCGCGCCAGCGTCAAGGACGACGGCAGGGGCAACGTTAGGGGCGCACGCAGCCGTGGGCAATGGCGCCTTCCTCTTCTGGCCCCCTGACCATCTACTCCGCGTCTTGTGCTGCTCGCGGCCCGACGCGCCAACGCAGACGTGCTAGAGCGCACTTTCGAGGATCGCGGTCGATTCCTCATCGGTGAGTGCGATGGGATTGGTACGCATGGAACTGCCCGGCGAGTCGGCCACGATAGCGGGGATGTGAGCCGCGGTCATCTCGAAGGCTGACAAGGGCGGCACATCCAGTTCCTGGACCCAATCGTGCAGTGTCTCCACGAGACCAACGTGCGCGACCTCGTCGCTCGTACCCGGCGGAAGGTTGGCGAGGATGCGGCCGGCCTCGGCGTACTTGGGCAGGGCCGGCGAACCGGGGTCCCGCGCCGTGAGCGCCAGAACGTTGGCTCTGATGACCTGCCAGAGCACCGCGCCACAGGCCATGCCGTGCGGGATGGGCAGCTGCGCGCCGAGCGGGCTGGCGAAGCCGTGGACCGCACCCAGGCCAGCGTTGGCCAGGCACACACCCGACAACAGCGCCGCGTAGGCCATGTGGCTGCGCGCGTCGGCTGCATCCACTCCGTCCGATTCCCGGAACCACGGAAGCAGGCCGTCACGAGCGGAGGCCAAGCCGTCGCGAGCCAGCGCATCGGTGAAGGGAGTGGCCTTCTGTGAGGTGAACGACTCCAGCAGCTGCGTCAGCGCGTCCAGTCCGTTGGCTGCGATGAGTGAGCTGGGCGCGGTCGCCAGCAGGTCAGGGTCCACGATCGCATCGGCCGGCACCATCGATTCGTCACGGAATGAACGCTTGTAGCCCTGCGGCCCACGTTCGCTGATGACGGCGTTGCGCGTGGCTTCCGAGCCTGTGCCGGCGGTGGTCGGTACCGCCACGACGGGCACCGCGGGCCCGGGATACGGGCGCCCACGGCCGACCCCCTCGAGGTGATCCATCAGCTCGGTGTCGGTGCGCAAGAGGCCGGCGATCGCCTTGGCGGTGTCGAGTGCGGCTCCACCGCCGATGCCCAGGACGACGTCGATCTCCTCGTCGCGGAACCGCCCTACCGGCTCCTCGACGTCGGCCGGGCCCGGTTCGCCGGTGACCGTGGTCGAGCCAGCGAGCGTGACACCGGCCTCGGCAAGGGCGGTCTCCAGCTGCGCGCGGCGTGGGGAAGCATTGAAGGAGCGGCCGCCGGTCACGAGCAAGACGCGTGTGCCATGGCTCGCCACGATAGCCGGAACCTGGGCAAAGACCCCCGGGCCGAAGGTGATCCGTGGCAACCGGCCCAGGCCGAACGCCGGGACGCTCCTGGCCATCAGACCTTGTCCGACGCCACGTAGATGCCCTCGAAGAGATCGGTCACGCGGTCGCGGACCATGAGTTCCGGTGCTGCCTGCTTGAAGGCGAGATAGTGCGGCGTGGTCTTGTGGAACGCGGCTGCCGTCTCATCGGTGTAGCACTCCCAGAGCAGGAACTCGGTCGGATCGTCTTTCGACTGGGCCACGTCGAAGCGCAGGCAACCGGGCTCGGCGATCGAGCCAAGGTGATTGGCCTCGATCATCTGCTTGAAGTCGTCGACCTTGTCAGGCTTGATGTAGACATGGACTGCCGCGATGAACATCGGTCGACCTCCTCACGATGTGCGGGTGGCTCCCGCTAGAACTGGTCCCCCGGCTGTCCATAGTAGGCACCCGGACCATGCTTGCGATCGAAGTGCCGCCGCAGCAGCGCTTCCTGGATGTCAGGCGCGGCCGCGTCGATGGATAGCGTCCGTTCGGCCATGGCGGCGACGGCCTCGAGCGCGATGGCGTTGACGACTGCGGCGTCCGCATCCCTACCCCAGGTGAACGGCCCGTGCGAGCGCACCAGGACCGCCGGCATGCGCAGGGCATCATCGGTGCGGCCGTCGATGGTCTCGATGATGACGTTGCCGGTCTCGAGTTCGTACTCGCCCGCGATCTCCGCCTCCGTCATCAGCCGCGACGTGGGCACGGCGCCGCGGAAATGGTCGGCGTGGGTCGTGCCAAGCGCTGGGATGTCGCGACCAGCCTGGGCGAATGCCGCCGCGAACGACGAATGGGTGTGGACGACCCCGCCCAGCTGCGGATACGCCTGGTAGAGCCGCAGGTGCGTGGGCGTGTCGCTGGACGGGCGCATCCTGCCTTCCAGTACGCGGCCATCCTCGAGCGAGACGACCACCAGGTCCTCTGGCTGGACCTTGTCGCAGGCCACGCCGCTGGGCTTGATGACGAGGGCGTTGGCCTCACGGTCCACGCCGCTGACGTTACCGAACGAGAGGGTCACCAGGCCGGCCCGCGTGAGGTCGGCGTTAGCCTTCGCGACCTGTTCCCGAAGTGCCATGTCGATCATGCGGCGCAGGATACCAGTTTGACCCTCAGAATACGTTTGCATACACTCGTTTGCGTGTGCGAGTGACTGTTCGCTCAGGGCGTACTGGGGAGGCGAAACGACGATGGCATTCGATGGGCTGCGAATCTGGTTCCTGACGGGTAGCCAGGACCTCTACGGCGAGGTCATCCTCGCCAAGGTGAAGGAACAGTCGAAGGGGATCGTGGCTGGCCTGTCGGCTGCGGCTGAGATCCCGGTCGAGATCGTCCACAAGCCCACGTTGCTCGACCCTGACGCCATCCGCCGCGCCTGTCTCGACGCGTCTGCTGACGACCGCTGCATCGGGGTCATCGGCTGGATGCACACGTTCAGCCCGGCCAAGATGTGGATCGCCGGGCTGCAGGCGTTGCAGAAGCCCTTCCTGCACCTGCACACGCAATACGGCGCCGAGCTGCCCTACGGCAGCATCGACATGGACTTCATGAACCTCAACCAGTCGGCCCACGGCGACCGCGAGTTCGCCTACATCATGTCGCGGTTGCGGATGCCACGGAAGATCGTGGCGGGCCACTGGCAGGACCCGACCGTTCAGGGACGTATCGGTGCCTGGATGCGGGCCGCAGCCGGCGTCCACGAGGCCCGCAACCTCAAGGTCATCCGCTTCGGCGACAACATGCGCGAGGTGGCCGACACCGACGGCGACAAGGTCGAGGTACAGGCTCGCCTCGGGGCCTCCTGCAACACGTACCCCATCAACGAGCTGGTCAAGGTCGTCGACCAGATGGCCGAGGCCGACGTTGACCGACTGTGCGCCGACTACGACGAGCTCTACGACGTCGTGCCTGACCTCCGGCCCGGTGGTGAGCGGCGTGAGTCGCTGCGTGATGCCGCGCGCATCGAGCTGGGTCTGCGCGCCTTCCTCGGCGAGCTCGGTTCGATGGCCTTCGTCGACACCTTCGAGGACCTCGGCGGCTTGAGGCAGCTGCCCGGTATCGGGGCCCAGCGCCTGATGGCCGACGGCTACGGCTTCGGTGCCGAGGGCGACTGGAAGTCTTCGATGCTGGTGCGCATCGTCAAGGCCATGAGCGAGGGACTCCCCGGTGGTGTCTCCTTCATGGAGGACTACACCTACGACTTCGGCGCAGCTTCTCCAGCGATCCTCGGGGCACACATGCTCGAGGTGTGCCCGACGATCGCCGCAGCCAGGCCCTCCTGCGAGATCCACCCGCTCTTCGTGGGTGAGCGCGAGGACCCCGTGCGTCTCGTCTTCACGGGAGCCGCAGGCCCGGGTGTCGTGGTGGGCCTCGTCGACATGGGCACGCGCCTGCGGTTGGTGGCCAACGAGATCGATGCCATCGTCCCGCCGGCGGACCTCCCCAAGCTGCCAGTGGCGCGGGCGCTGTGGGTGCCACGCCCCGACTTCACCACCTCGGCCGAGTCGTGGCTGCTCGCGGGTGGACCGCACCACACGGCCTACTCGCAGGCGGTCGGCATGGAGGTCATCGAGGACTTCGCCGAGATGGTCGACGTCGAGCTCCTGGCCATCGATGCCGACACCACCGCGCGGCAGTTCCGCAAGGAAGTGCGATGGAGCAACGCCTACCGGCATCTTGCCGGCAGCGTATAGAGGTAGGCCAGGGGAGTCGTCAAACCTCGTCCCGCTGGTGCCGGGGTCCTTGCGGGTGCCACGATGCGAAGAGGGGACGTCGAGGGCGCGCGCTCAGGCTTGGTCGAACCCCGGCGTGCCCATCGACGCCAGCTCATCGAGGAGCGCGTCGACCGTGCGTGATTCCTGTTGGTCCAGGCTCCGTGCCGGCGCGCGCAGCACCTCTGTCGAAAAGATGCCGCGCCGGCGCAGGTGCCGCTTGGCGGTGAGCAGCAGCAGGTCGAGCGATGCCGTCGCCAGTGACAGGAACGGCAGGATGCGCCGGTACAACTCCACGGCGGCACGAGGGTCGCCGCTCCGAGCGTGGCGATCGATGACGCCGAACACCGGCCCCATGTCACACCCCGGGAAACAGCCGACGGCACCACGCTCGACCTGTTCGAGGTAGTGGAGCCCGCCCCAGCCGGCCACCAGCTCCAGGCCGGAGTCACCGATGGCCGACGCCTTGCGGCCGGCCCCCGGGATCTCCGACTTCACTGCCACCACCAACGGGTTGGCTTCGGCGATGGCGACAAGCGTAGGCACGTCCAGCGTCACGCCGGTGACCTGTGGTGAGTCCTGGATGAGGATGGGCAGCCCTGCAGCGTCGGCGACGGCGCAGAAGTGCCGCACCATCAACTGGCGCCCCTCGGCTCCGCGGGGCGGCAGCACCATCAGGCCCGTCGCCCCCGCGGCCGCTGCTCGGCGTGCCCGCTCCACGGCTACCGCGGTCGCGCCGTCAAGGCCTACCACCAGTGGCGCGCGCCCGGTGCAGGCATCCGCCGCGATGGCCACCACAAGGTCCCGCTCCCGATCGGTCAGCGCCCACGATTCCGATGCCAACCCCGGTACCACCAGCCCGTCGGCCCCCTCCTCGAGCATCCGTTGGGCCAGCGCCCTCAGCTCGGACTCCAGGATGGGCTGCTCGGTCGTCTCGGCGAATGGCACGTGCAGGACCGGACGGACTCCCTCGAATACCATCGCTTGGGTCTCCTCGCGTCGCGACATGGATGCCTGTCACGCACCGTCGCACTGTAGGACGATCTGACGACACCGTGAGCGAGGAGACAGACATGGGCGATCGACTCCAGGGCAAGGTAGCCATCATCACCGGCGGCGGCCAGGGCATCGGCGCGGCCATCAGCGAACGTTTCGCGACCGAGGGCGCCAGCGTGGTCATCGCCCAGCGCACCCAAGCCGTCGCGCAGGCCCAGGCCGACCGCCTCAGCCAGGCTGGCGGCAGCGCCGTCGCCATCGCCGCTGACGTCGCTGATCGCGAGCAGATCCGCGCGCTCGTGACGCGCACGGTCGAGCACTTCGGGCCGCCGGACATCCTGGTCAACAACGCCGGCATCTTCGTGGCAGAGGACCCGCTGGGGCTCACCTCCGAGCAATGGCAGCGCTGCATGAGCGTAGATCTCGAGGGCGTCTGGTGGCTCAGCCGGGAGGTGTTGCCGCACATGCTCGATCGCGGCGGCGCCATCATCAATGTGGCCTCCACGCACTCGTTCCTGATCGTCCCCGGCTGCTTTCCCTATCCCGTCGCCAAGCACGCGCTCATCGGCCTCACTCGCGCACTGGCGGCCGAATATGCCTCGCGCGGCGTACGCATCAACGCCATCGCTCCTGCCTACATCGACACTGACATGGTGGCGCATTACCTCGACACGCAGCCTGATCCCGCCGCCGAGCGCGAACGGGTGGGGGGCTTGCATCCCATCGGCCGCATCGGCCGGCCCGATGAGGTCGCCGGACCGGCTCTCTTCCTCGCCAGCGATGACGCCAGCTTCATCTCAGGTGAAGTGCTGATGGTCGATGGCGGCATCACCACCGTCTACAGCGGGCACGGCGTTCCCTTCGTGCCGGGGGCCGGCCCCACCCTCTAGCGTCTCGCTGGCCCAAGCCTCTGGCCGGGCGTCGGCCGATCAGTCGGCGGCAGTCGCCAGTGCCCGGTCACGGATGGCCCGCAGCCGCTTCATGGCGTCGTTGGCGCCGCGACCGAAGTAGTCGTGCAACGTCTTGTACTCGGCGTAGAGCTCGTCGTAGACCGCGCTTGCCGCCGGGTCGGGCACGTAGTGCTCATCGCGCAACTTGGCCATGGCGGCAGTGGCCTCCTCGATGCTGTCGTAGCCACCGGCGTCAGCACCGGCCGCCACGGCGGCCCACATGGCGGAGCCCAGGGCCGGCGTCTGCGAGG
The DNA here is from genome assembly GCA_963724095.1 of uncultured Chloroflexia bacterium. Lineage (GTDB taxonomy): Bacteria > Chloroflexota > Limnocylindria > Limnocylindrales > CSP1-4 > JAFMJV01. Next base: position 19,760 of record CAVRTH010000013.1, on the reverse strand, counting down.
ATGCGGCGACGGAGAACTCGCGCTTGGTGACGTCGGAGTAGATCTGCATCAGCAGCTTGTTCTTGTCGGGAAGACCACCGCAGGCGACGATGTCGTTGACCGCTACGCCCGATGCTTCGAGTGACTCCACGATCATGCGCGTCCCGAAGGCGGTGGCCTCGATGAGCGCGCGGTATACCTCCGGCGCCCGGGTCGCCAGCGTGGCGCCCAGGATCATCCCGGAGAGGTCGACGTCCACCAGCACCGAGCGGTTGCCGTTCATCCAGTCCAGTGCCACCAGGCCCGACTGACCGGGCACGAGCTTGGCCGCCTCGCGCTCGAGCACCTCGTGGACGTCGATACCTTCACGCTCGGCCTGCTCGAAGTACTCGGCGGGCACCAGGTTGTCGACGAACCAGGCAAAGATATCGCCGACCGCCGACTGGCCGGCTTCGTATCCGAAGAGCCCGGGCAGGATGCCATCCTCCACGACGCCGCACATGCCCGGGACGGCCGCTTCGTGGTCGGATAGCACCATGTGGCAGATGCTTGTACCCATCACCGCGACCATGTGGCCCGGCTCGGTCACGGTCGTGGCCGGTACCGATACGTGCGCATCGACGTTGGCCACCGCCACCGCCGTGCCCGGTCGCAGGCCCGTCCAGGCGGCGGCTTCGTCGGTCAACTCGCCGGCCTTGTCGCCGATCGAGACCACCTCGCGTGACATCTTCTCGTCGACCACGTTGGCGAAGCGGGGGTCCAGGGCGGCGAAGTAGTCGCTGCCGGGAAAGCCGTCCTGTTTGGACCAGATGGCCTTGTAGCCCGCGGTGCAGCTGTTGCGCGTCTCCACCCCGGTCAGCCGCCAGATGACCCAGTCGGCCGCCTCGATGAGTCGGTCCGCCGCGTCGTAGATCTCAGGCGCCTCGTCGAGGATCTGCAGCGCCTTGGAGTAGAACCACTCGGATGAGATCTTGCCGCCATAGGTGGGCAGCCACGACTCAGCTCGCTCCCGCGCGGTCGCGTTGATGCGATCCGCCTCCGGCTGGGCGGCGTGGTGCTTCCACAGCTTGACCCAGGCATGGGGCTGGCGACGAAACTCCGGGAGTGCCGCCAGCGGTGTGCCGTCGGCCTTGGTCGGGAGCATGGTGCAGGCGGTGAAGTCGATACCCACGCCGATGACGTCTTTCGCATCCACGCCGGCGGCTGCGATGGCGGCCGGGATGGCCTGCTGGAACGTGCGCAGGTAGTCATCAGGGTCCTGAAGCGCCCACTCCGGCGCCAAACGCACATCGTCGTCGGGCGCGGGCAGCGCCTCGTCGATGACACCGTTGGAGTAGGGGTAGACGCTGCTCCCGATCTCCTGCCCGTTGCGCGCGTCGATCACCACGGCACGGCCGGACTCGGTCCCGAAGTCGACACCGATGACATAGCTGGACACGATCGATCTCCTTCTCGCTAGCGACCCGTTACGGGTCCGGTGGAGGCTCGAACCACGAGCTCCGGTTCAAGGACGGGGTGAAAGTCAGCGACGTCCTCCTGGGGGCCGATGGCGAGATCGACCGCGGCCAGGATCATGGCCTCGGTGGGCATGCGCACGGTGGTCAGGGCGGGCACGCTGACGGCAGCCACGGGGATGTCATCGAAGCCGCTGATGGACAGATCCTCCGGCACACGCAGTCCGCGACGCTGAGCCGCATGCAGCATGCCGATGGCGATGACATCGGTCGGCGCCACGATAGCCGTCGGCGGTTGCTCCAGGTCCATCAGCAGGTCCAGCGCCTCCGCCCCACCGCCATAGTCATTGGTGGATTCCTGGCGATATTCGTCGGGGATGGCCAGACGATGGCCATGCGCGGAGGCGGTGTATGCATCCTCGCGCTCGGTGATGTCCCCCAGGCGACGCGGGCCGGCGAAGGCGATGCGTCGGTGACCTAGTGCGACGAGGTGGTCCATCACTGCTGCGATGCCGCTACGGTTGTCGACGCTGACGGTGGGAATGCCACTCTCTCGCGAGCCATGCCACAGCGCTACCACCGGGATGCTGGTGTTCTGCAGGTCCTCGATGAGGTCCGGGCGGTCACGCAGGTCGCCAAGGAAGAGGATTGCGTCGCAGTGGCGCGCCTCCAGGATGGCCCACAACGCCTCGGCCTCATCGGCACTGCGGTGGGCATGTCCGAGCACCACGTTGTAACCACGCCTGTTGGCTTCCAGCGAGGCCGCCTCGATGGCGGCGGCGAAGAAGGGGTCGGTGATGTCGCGAACGATCACGCCCAACAGCATGGTGGGCGCGCCACGCAGGCCGCGAGCGAGGGGATTAGGTCGGTAGCCCAGCTCGCGCGCGGTCTCCATCACGCGCTTGCGGGTGGTTTCGGCGATGGGAACGGCGGTGGGTGTGCCACTGAGGACGCGCGAGACGGTCGACTGCGATACACCGGTCGCAAGGGCGATGTCGCGCATCGTGGGGGCGCTCGACGGCCCCCGTGTGCGCACGCCTGTGCCCGCTGACACGGCGCCGGGCTTGTCTGCTGCCTGCGACACGATGCTCTGCCCTCCGGCTGCGGCCGAGATGCGTCTACGGCCTGGTTTGACGTCAAGCATACGTGTGCATACACTCGTTTGCATAGGCGCTGCAAGAGTGCGGGGCCACAAGCTCTCGACAACGGTGAGCCCACGGTCCCTGAGGAGTAGTCCGAACAGCACCTGTCAGGTCGTCCGCGGAGCGTGCATCGTTGCGACGGAGGACGTGCACATTCGCGGACCACGCGAAGCACGCAGGGGCGGACAGGTGTCCGTCCGAAAGGAGGCATCTCCAGGATGGAACAGACTCGAGCACGCCGCTCGCTGGCACTGATGACCGCACTCGCGATCGCCGTCCCGGCAGCCGTTGGCACCACCGCCGCAGTGGCAGCACAGGACGCCGACGCACAATTCTGCAAGGGCACCAACATCGTCTTCTTCCCCGGGGGCGGCGAGGGTGGCGGTTTCGCGACCGTCGTCTACAACGGCGCCAAGGCAGCCGAAGCGCTGTTCGGCCCTAGCGTCAACTACGTCTGGTCGGACTGGGATCCGGTCAAGATGGTGACCCAGTTCAGCGAAGCCGTGGCAACCCAGCCTGACGGCATCGCGGTCATGGGCCATCCCGGCGACGAGGCCTTCGATCCGCTCATCGACGACGCCGAGGCGCAGGGCATCATCGTCACCGTCATGAACACCGAGCTTCCGCTGGCGCAGGCCAAGTACGCGCCCCAAGGTATGGGCTATGTCGGCGCTGTCCTGCACAAGGCCGGCTACGACCTCGCGACCGAGGCTGTCAAGCGCGCTGGCCTGGTCGACGGCGACAAGGCCTTCGTATGGGGCCTGGTCAGCCAGCCCGGACGTGGCGAGCGCACCCAGGGCGTCCTGGACGGCCTGACGGACGCCGGCATCGTGCCGGTGTACCTGGAGATCGACGCTGCCACCAACGCCGACCCTGCGGCCGGCATCCCGACGTTCACCGGCATGGCCTCGGCCAACCCGGACATCAAGGCCGCGTTCTTCGATCATGGTGACCTGACCTCGACCGCTCAGTCGTACCTCGAGGCTGCAGGCATGGGGCCCGATGACATCTATGTCGCAGGCTTCGACCTGTCGCCAGCCACGATCGCGGCTGTCCAGAGCGGCTACACCGACCTCGTCATCGACCAGCAGCAGTGGCTGCAGGGCTTCGAGGCGATCGCCCAGATCTGCCTCACCCACAACTACGGCTTCAGTGGCCTGAACATCAATACCGGTGGCGGTTTCCTCGACGCCAGCAACGTCGACATGATCGCTCCGCTGGTGACGGAACAGATCCGCTAGATGGCTATCCATCGCGCCGCCAGTGGCGACGCGCCTGCTGGCGAGGGCTTCGGCCCTCGCCAGTCGAAAACGCGCCTCCTCGAGCTGAAGGGCGTGTACAAGTCCTTCGGGGGTGTGCGGGTACTCCAGGACGTCGACTTCCACCTCGACGCGGGTGAGGTGGTGGGCCTGCTCGGGGACAACGGCGCGGGCAAGTCGACGCTCATCAAGATCGATCACCGGCTACCACCAGCCGGACGAAGGCCAGCTGCTATTCAACGGTGTGGAGGTCAACGACCTCACCGTGCCGCGGGCCCGCGAGCTGGGCGTCGAGACGGTCTACCAGGAGCGAGCCCTCGCCGAGCAGCAGCCGCTCTGGCGCAACATCTTCATCGGCCGCTACATCAGCAATCGCCTGGGCCTGCTCGACGTCGGCGAGATGCGTCGCATCACCGAGCGACTGATGACCGAAGAGATGGGCTTCACCTCAGCGGTGCTGACGCCGGACACGACCGTGACCGGGCTCTCCGGCGGTGAGCGGCAGGGCCTCGCCATCGTTCGTGCGCTGCACTTCGAGGCGGAGATGATCATCCTCGACGAGCCGACCATGGGCCTCTCGCTGAAGGAGACCGAGAAGCTGCTCAAGTTCGTGGACGGCATCCGCGAGAAGGGCAAGTCGGCCGTCTTCATCGACCACAACTTCTTCCATGTCTACTCGGTCGCCGACCGCATCGTGGTGCTCGACCGAGGCATGGTCGCCGCCGACTTCCCGAAGTCGCAATACACGCTCAACGAGCTCATGGACATCATGCGCGAGGTGGCCTCCAGCGGGCATTACGAGCCCGACCGCAGCCAAGCTGGCAGCGGCGACGCGGACGCCAACGCCGTTCACGGAGTCCAGGCGTGACCGCGGCCTCGGTGCCCAAGGAGCCTGCCGCCCGGTCCGGCATCGCCGAGTTCGCGTCCAAACGGGCCTCGCAGATCGGGATCACGGTCGCCTTCCTGCTGGTGTGGTCACTCTTCCTCGTCAGCGCGCCCGACACCTTCACCTCGGACCTGATCTACAAGTCCTTCGCCCAGACCATCCCGTACTTTGGCATCACCGCGCTGATGCTCACGATGGTCATCGTGGCCGGGGACATCGACCTCTCGTTCCCGTCTGTCATGGCCATGGGCATGGTCGGATTCGTGTGGGTCTGGAATGCCACCGACAACGTGATGCTCGGAGCGTTCACCGCGATCGGCGTTGGTGCCGCCGCGGGCCTCTTCAACGGCCTCGTCATCACGCTGATCGGTCTGCCGTCGCTCGTGGTCACGATCGGTACGCAGTTCCTCTTCGCCGGCATCACGCTGGTGCTGGTCGCCGGCCGCTCGACGGCCCTGTCCGCGATCCGTGGCGACCCCACGCGAGAGCTCTTGGTCGGCAAGCCGTTCGGGCTCCCGATGGAGTTCGTCTGGTTCGCCGCCATCGCCATCGGGGCTTGGGTGCTGCTCAACCGACACCGACTCGGCGGTAACACCTACATCATCGGCGACAACACGCAGACGGCCCGACTCATGGGCATCCCCATTCGCTACACACGCATCGCCCTGTTCGTGCTGACCGGCATGGCCGCGGCGCTTGCCGGCATGATGATGAGCCTGCAGGTCGTGAACTTCTATCCCAACCTGGGAACGGGGCGGCTGCTGCCGGCGCTGGCGGCTGTCTTCGTCGGCGGCACTTCGGTGTTCGGTGGGCGCGGCAGCGTCTACGGCACATTCATCGGCGCCTTGATGATCGGCGCCATCCCGGCCGGCATCACGGCCTCTGGCCTGACCGATTTCTGGACCGACGCCATCTACGGCGCGATCATCCTCGTCTCGATCAGCATCCACGCGGTCCTGCAGCGTCGCTTCCAGCGCTAGCCAGCCGGCTGGAAGCGACGTGGGCCGCTAGTCTCTGGCGCATGACGAACGACGCTGTGCCTGACCTCGCGGGCTTGTGTGCCGATCTGGCGGACGAGCTTGACGAGGTTTCCCGCTCTGTCCATGGCGAAGTCGTGGCCTATGCCCGTGGCGGGGCCGTCTTCGCGCGCGTCTCTGGGACGGCACTGGAGGTTAGGCTGCCGGCTGATATCGCTGCCGCCGCCCTGCGCACGACCGACACCTCTGCCGGCAGCGAGCCCGGATGGGTCGACTTCACCCCGAAGGACGACGAGCGGCACGTGGGCGACCGTGCCGCGGCCTGGTTCCAGACCGCCTGGCGGCACGCCGGAAGCGAGTAGGCGCTCCGCCGGAGTGCCTGCCCCCAGACAGTAAGACGCCCCGGGCGTGGTGCCGGGGGCGTCATGCGTCTGACGAGGTGTACCGGGGAGCGGATCCGCGCTAGGCGGTGGCAGCCTCGCTGGCGCCGGCCGCGGGCAGCTCGTCGAGGCCGAACTTCTTCTCCAGTTGCTCCATGGGCTGGAAGCCGACCACGCCCTTGGGCTGGTCACCCGGCTTGAAGTAGGCGATGGTCGGGATGCTCATGATCTGGTAGGCCTGCGAGAGGCCGGGGTTGGCGTCCACGTCGACCTTGGCCACGTCGACCACGCCGTCATACTTCGCCGCCAGCTTCTCCATCTCCGGCGCGACCATCTTGCAGGGGCCGCACCACTCAGCCCAGAAGTCGACGACCACCGGCTTGTCGCTCTTGAGGACCTTCTCCTCGAAGGTGGCGTCGGTGACTACGATGATTGCCATTGGCTCTGTTCCTTTCTCCGTTCTCGACGCCGACCCTAGTCGGCTACGGACTTGATCAATCGGTAGGCCTCGAGGATGCGTGGATCGCTGAGGCGATAGAGGACGGTATTGCCTTCCCGCCGTGACTCCACCAGCCCCGCTGAACGCAGCACCGCGAGGTGCTGGCTCATGTTCGGGACCTGGCAGGCGGCCTCTCGAGAGAGGTCGCTCACCGAGCGCTCCCCACGCGCGAGGCACTCCAGGACACACAACCGCTTGGCGTCGGCCAAGGCTCGGCTGATCGCCGCATAGCGCTGACGCTCATCCTCGGTCGTGAGCTCGGCACCATCCGGTTGGACGGCTCCGGTCCCGGCTACTGTGGTCATGCACTGGATGTTCTCATCATTTGCGCAAATACGCAAATAGGTTCGTGACGCTGGCGTGACGCGGCCTCATGGCGGTTGGACGTCGCCGCAGACCGGAACGATACCCTCCGCGCCCCTCGCCTCCCGAGGCCGGGCGCGCCGCACCCTCGTTCAGTCCACCCCCAGTTCGTGGAGGCGCTCGTCATCGATACCGGCGTGGTGCGCCAGTTCGTGGATGACGGTGATTCGTACCTGCTCGGCCAGCTCGTCGGGGTCGGCAAAGTCCGTCTCCAGCGGCAACCGGAAGAGCGAGATCTTGTTGGGCAGCGCGGCGAAGTCGGAGCCCCACTCGGTGGCCGGCACGCCTTCGTAGAGCCCGTACAGCCAGTCGTCACCAGGTAAGCCACCGAGACGCGCCTGCTCCGGCGTGGGCACCTCTGCGATGACGATGGCCACGTCGGCCAGCAGCCCCGCGAACGCCGGTGGCAAGTCATCCACGGCCCGCTCGACCAGCACTTCGAATGGCACGTGCCGCCTGACCGGCAAGGTCACGCGGCGCTCCGGGTGCCGTCTGGCGAGCTGTCCGCGACGTCTCAGGGGCATGCGCGAAGGATGGCACGAGGCGCTCGAACGTATCCTCAACGGGTGACTCCGATCGACCCGATCCCGAATCGATGGTGGTGCAGCTCCAGGGAGGCGAGCGCCTCCACTACCTCGCTTGGCAGGGTGACGCCCCTTCCAGTGCGGTTCCGATGGTGCTCATCCACGGCCTGACGCGAACTGCCTGGACGTGGCTGCCTATCGGCCGCCGCCTTGCTGCGCGCCACCCCGTCGTGGCACCGGACCTGCGGGGCCACGGCGCCTCCGACGCGCCGCTGGGCGGTTACGAGCTGGAATCGTTGGCGCTCGATGTGCTGACCGTCGCCGCCGGTGCCGGCTGGGGCGAGGCCGCAGATGGCCCACCCGTGGTCGTCGCCGGCCACGGCTTCGGCGCCATGATCGCGGCCGAGATGGCGCGACTGCAGCCGCTCTCGGTCGCGGCGGTGGCCCTGCTCGACGGCGGCTGGGAGGAGATGCTCGACGCCACCCGTCTGCTGCCGGACCAGCTCGTCGAAGCGATGGCCGACCCGCCGGAGGTCCTGGCCTCGATGGCCACCTACCTCGCCGACCGTCGTGACTTCGATCGGGCCACCTGGGACGCCGACCAGGAGACGGCCGCGCGAGCGCAAGTGGTCGAGAGGCACTCCGGCCACGTCGGGTCGGTCACCAAGGGCTCGGTCATCCGTCGCTGCGTCGGTTCCATGTACAGCTACCGGCCACTCGACACGATCACGCAGGTCCGGGCTCCCGTGACCGTCATGGTCGCAGGCGCCGCCACCGCCGATGACGAGGACGAACGTGAGCGCCGGCTCGCCATCGACGATGCTCAACGCGCACGCGCTGCTGCCGGGCTGCCACCCTTGCGTGTGCGCATCTTCGACGGCATCGGGCACGACCTCATGCGCCATCAGCCGGACGCGGTCGCTGCCGAGCTGGAAGGGCTCGCCACGGCTTGATCGTCAAGGGCCCCCGTCGCGCCGGAGGTACCATGAGCGCCAACGTGGATATCCTGCTCGTCCTCATCGTCATCCTCATCATCGTGCTCGTCTGGCGCGGGCCCAAGATGCTGCCCCAGTTCGGCGAGGCCCTCGGCAAGACCGTGAAGAGCATGCGCGACAGCATGTCCGACGGCTCCGGAGCTTCGGACGGGGTTGCTGCCGATGCCGCGGCTGCCCCGGACAAGGACGACGCTGACAGCAAGCCTGGTGGTTGAGCCGGTGAGCGAGCAGCCCATCGAAGACGCCGTCCGCACCATCCTCCTCGAGATCGGAGAAGTCCCGACCGCTCAGGTCTGCTCGCGACGCCTGCGCGAGTGCGCCGGATGTACGCAGAACTGACTGCCGGCTACGAGATGGACCCGGCCGAGGTCCTCAACGACGCTGTCTTCGATGTCGATTACAGCGAGATGGTGGTGGTCAAGGACATCCCCTTCCACTCGCTGTGCGAGCACCACCTGCTGCCCTTCGCCGGTGCCGCCGCCGTCGCCTACATCCCCGATCGCCGCGTCATCGGCCTCTCCAAGATCCCGCGGGTGGTGGACATGTACGCGCGCCGCCTGCAGATCCAGGAGCGGTTCACCCAGCAGGTCGCCGACTTCCTGATGGAGCACCTGCAGCCCAAGGGCGTGGGCATCGTGGTCGAAGCCACGCACCTGTGTGCGAGCATGCGAGGCGTGCGCAAGCCGGGCATGGTGATGACGACCTCGGCCGTGCTGGGCCTCTTCCGCAGCAGCGACAAGACGCGGGCGGAGTTCTTCAGTCACCTCGACCGGCCCTCGCCGGGTGCACCCTAGCGGCGCCGCTCGCCTACCATCACGAGCATGACCGACCGACCTCTCAAGGTGCTCATCGCCAAGCCCGGCCTCGACGGCCACGATCGCGGTGCCAAGGTGCTCGCGCGCGGGCTGCGGGACGAGGGCTTCGAGGTCGTCTACACCGGCCTGCGCCAGACACCGCAGATGGTGGCCTCTGCTGCGCTCCAGGAGGATGTCGACGTGGTCGGACTGTCGATCCTGTCCGGGGCGCACATGACGCTGCTGCCCAGGATCTGTGAGCTGCTGCAGGCCGAGGGTATGGACGACGTGCTGGTCACCGCCGGCGGCATCATCCCGGCAGAGGACATCCCGGCCTTGAAGGACGCCGGCGTGGCCGAGGTCTTCGGCCCCGGCACGTCGATCGGCCGGATCGCGGCCTTCATGCGCGAGAACGCGCGGCCCCGAGACTGATGACGATGCCCGCGGGGGGCGGGACCGGTGCGCGTCTGGCGGAGGAGGCCCGTGGTGGCTCCCGTCGCGCGCTGTCGCGACTGCTGACTGCCATCGAGTCACGCACCTCCCTGGCGGAGGAGGCGCTGCGCGTGCTCTATCCTGCCGCCGGCGCGGCACACGTGGTGGGCGTCACGGGACCGCCCGGTGGTGGCAAGTCCACGCTGGTGGCGGCACTCGTGGCGGAGGCCCGGCGCGCTGATCGCGCGGTGGCGGTCCTTGCCATCGATCCCTCCAGCCCCGTCACCGGCGGCGCCATCCTGGGTGACCGCATCCGCATGCAGCAGTACGCTGGTGATGCCGATGTCTTCATCCGTTCCATGGCCTCTCGTGGCCACCTCGGCGGACTCGCCGGCAGCACCGCTGAGTCGGCGGCCGCGCTCGACGCCTGTGGTTTCGGGCTCGTCTTCATCGAGACCGTCGGCACGGGGCAGAGCGAGGTGGAGGTGGCCACCGATCGCCGACACCACGGTGGTGGTGCAGGCGCCGGAGATGGGCGATGAGATCCAGGCCATGAAGGCCGGGCTTCTGGAGGTGGCCGATATCGTGGTCGTCAACAAGGCCGACCGACCCGGTGCCGATCGCGCCGCCGCCCAGCTGCGGGCGATGCTCTCGCTCGGGGAGGAGGCAGCGACGTCCGACGCTGCGCGGCCCCGGCCCAAGCGGCCAGAAGTGCTGCTCGCCTCAGGCGCGACTGCTGCCGGTGTACCGGCGTTGCTGGCGACACTCGACGAGTATCACGAGGCCCGCGCCGAGGCCGATCGTCCTCACGCCGCGCGTATCTCCCGCGCCCGCGCACAGGTCGAGGGTATCCTCGCCGACCGCACCCGCGAGGCACTCTGGTCCAACGAACGGCGCGCCCAGACCGAGGCGCTACTGGAGCGGGTGGCAAGCCACGACCTCGACCCCTACGCCGCCGCAGATCGACTGCTGCGGGGCCTCTGACAGCGCCCGTCGAGCGAGCTGCCCGCCTAGCGCTCGAGCGGAGCCAGTGCGCCAGGGGAGACGGCGCGACCGACAGCATCGCTTCGCCGATCGGTCAGCCTGCGTCCTCCAAGTCGCCCTCCCGTCGTTTCCACCATGGGCGTCGGTCGAGCCTCCCATGGGTACGTCGGTGCGGACAGCAACTGCTCCATGTTGGACGGATCGAGCGGCGGCGTGAACAGGTAGCCCTGCCCCATCTCGCAACCGAGCTGCCGCAGCAGGGCGAGCTGTTCGGGTGTCTCGATGCCCTCTGCCACGACCCCGGCGCCAACCGCCCGGCCAAGCTCCACGGCCGTGCGCAGGACCGCTTCGCCCGTCGATCGATCGCCTGTCTCCATGATCAAGCTCCGATCAAGCTTGACGTAGTCGACGGCGTTGTCCCTGAGTGTCCCGAACGAAGAGTGGCCGGTCCCGAAGTCGTCGAGCGCCAGCTTGAGGCCCCGCGCTCGCAGATGGGCAAGGACCTCGCTGCTCGTGCGCTCGCCGTTGGCGAGGGCAAGCTCACTGATCTCGAGGATGGTCGCTGCCAGCGGAAGCCCGGAGGCAGCGAGGACGTCGACCACGTCATCCTCGAACGAGCGGAGCTGCAGCTGTCGGACCGACAGGTTCACGGCCAGACGGAGATGCCCCAGGCCTGCCAGGTTGCGCCAGGCGACGACATGTCTCGCGGCCTCCTGCAGCACCCATCGCCCGATGGGCACGATGTCCCCGGTCTCTTCGGCCAGGCTCACGAATTGGGCAGGCATGCGCCAGCCATGCTCGGAATCCTGCCAGCGAACCAGTGCTTCGACGCCGACCACGACGGCCGGACGTGCGGTTTCGTCCGACTCTTCGAACACGCCTGCATCGAGTCGGACGAATGGCTGGAACTGAAGGCGCAACTCGCCGCGCTCGACCACGCCGCGGAACGCCCGTTTCACGTAGCGCCGCTCCGCCGACGCGGCACTCATCGCCGGCCGATAGACCACGAGCTGGCCGCGGCCCTGCCGCTTGGATTCGTACATCGCATCATCGGCTCCCCGGACCAGGGTCTCGGGGTCCTTGCCCGTGTCGCTATCGAACGCCACGCCCATGCTCACGCGGATCTGGATGTCACCATCGGGCATCTCGAGCGGGCGAACCAGCAGGGACTGCAGGCGGTCAGCCACGGCGTGCACCTCGGACGCATCCTCGACGTCCTCGACAAGGATCGCGAATTCATCTCCGCCGATCCGCGCCGCAGTGTCCGTGGCTCTCGTCGACTCATCGATCAGCCGAGCCACACGCCGAAGGATCTCATCGCCGAACCCATGGCCATGTTGATCGTTGATGGACTTGAAGGCATCGACGTCGAGGAACAGGACTGCCAGGTCCACGCCGCGTCGCCGGCTGCGCTCGAGCGCATGCGCCACACGGTCGATGAAGAGTGCGCGATTGGCCAGTCCGGTCAGGCTGTCGTGGAGCGCCAGATGCTCGACTTGACCAGTGGCCATGACGTAGCGGATCAGGAGCGTCAGGACGATGGCGATGACGATGACGACACCGAGGAGCTGGGAGGCGAATGCCAGATCCATCCGGGTCACCTGCTCGCCAAGCCGAATCTGCGTCTGAAGGTCGGTGCCGGAGATGGGGACTCCCGTCGATCTCCTGGGCCTGTTCGACGTGGCCCCCGTGCGCCAACACCAGTGCCAGGAGGCCATAGGCCAGGCAGAACGTCACGATGGCAGCGGAGTATCGCAGCAGGCCCTTCTTGCGGAGATACGGGGTGGCGACGAATACCGGGATGATCGCGGTCGCCATGATCGTCGGGGCCAGCTGCGGGACCAGCGGCAGCAGGGCCAGGAGCAGGACGTAGTGACCCAGGCTGGCGGCCACGAAGAGGTGGACTTCATACCCCTTCCCGATCCGCCGGTAGGAGATCATGAGCACGATCCCGAACAGGGCGGCGGCAAGTGCGGCACTGACGAAGAACTCGCTCCGGCTCAGTAGCCCCAGCGCCAGGGCGGCTGCGGCGATGGTTGCGAGCGCCGCCGCGACGCCCAGAAAGACGCGCTTGAGCAATGTGAAGTCGTGTCCTGCTTCCAGGGACGGAGAGCTCGCAGTCGTCATCATCCAAGCCGTCAAGGAGGACCACCGCGCAGCTTGCTGCTCCGACGAAGCGCCCCCACGTCACAACCTAACGCCACCCGACCACACCACAATGCGCCGTTGGTACCGCCGCCCCCCGAACCCCGGTAGCTCTCTGGACGCTGCTCTGCGAGCTGGATGCTGCTCAGCGACGCAACGACCGCAGCCAGGTGCCGAGCATGTGCATGCCGTCGGCCGTCAGGATGGACTCCGGGTGGAACTGGATGCCCTCGACTGGGTGATCGCGGTGGCGCAGGCCCATGATGAGACCATCAGGCGAGGTGGCGGTCACCTCCAGCACGTCTGGCAGCGTGGCACGGTCGACCGCCAGCGAGTGATAGCGGCCGGCTTCCACGGGCGTGGGCAGGCCCTCGAAGACGCCCGCGCCGCGATGGTCGACGGCCGACTGCTTGCCGTGCACCGGTTCCACGGTGATGACGTCACCGCCGTAGACCAGGCCGATGGACTGGTGGCCAAGGCAGACGCCGAGGATGGGCGTGGTGGGCCCGAAGCGCTCGATGACCGCCATCGAGATGCCGGCATTCTCTGGCCGCGAGGGACCGGGACTGATGACGATCCCGTCGAGCCCTCTGGCCGCGATCTCTTCCAGCGTGATCTCGTCGTTGCGCGCCACTTGCACCTCTGCGCCCAGCTCGCACAGGTACTGGTAGAGGTTGTAGGTGAACGAGTCGTAGTTGTCGAGTAGCAGGATGCGCAGGCCGGCGCCCGGCAGCTCGCTCACGTCGGTGGTCATCACTCCCTCTCCGTTCCGTAGATGGCTTCGGCCTCGGCGAGTGCAGCGAGGATGGCGCCGGCCTTGGCTGCCACCTCCGCCGATTCGCGCTCGGGTACCGAGTCGGCCACGATGCCGGCCCCGGCCTGGACGTAGGCGGTGCCGTCCTTCAAGACCATCGAGCGGATGGTGATGGCGACCTCCACGTCGTCGGGCGCGAAGAAGCCGAGGGCTCCGCCGTAGGGGCCGCGCCGCTCCTGCTCCAGTTCCGCGATGGCCTGCATGGCACGCACCTTGGGCGCACCTGACAGCGTGCCTGCCGGGAAGACGGAACGCACGGCGTCGAAGGCGTCCCGACCCTCGGCCAGGTCGCCCTCGACTTCGCTGACGATGTGCATCACGTGCGAGTAGCGCTCGATCGCATGCAGCGACGGCACTCGTACGCTGCCAGGTGTGGCGACGCGGCCGACGTCGTTGCGAGCGAGGTCCACCAGCATGGCGTGCTCCGCCAGCTCCTTCTGGTCGGCCAGCAGGTCGGCCTCCAGTTCCGCGTCGATCAGCGGGTCGGAGGAGCGTGGTCGTGTGCCGGCGATGGGCCGTGTGGCGACCACGCCCCCACGCACCCGCACCAGCAGTTCCGGCGAGGCGCCCAGCACCGAACGATGCGGCCCGCAATCGATGGCGAACAGGTGTGGCGAGGGGTTGATGCGCCGCAGCGAGCGGTAGATCTCCAGTGGTCCCACCGAACAGGGGAGGCTGAAGCGCCGCGCCAGCACCGCCTGCAGCATCTCACCCGCATGGATGTCACGCACCAGGCTGGCAACCCCCGCTTCGTAGCGGGCGTCGGCCCTGGGAGGCTGCGGCCGCGTCGCGTCGGACGGGATCGGCACGGCACCTTCGATGCGGGACGGCTGGGCCAGCATGGCGGTGGCATCGGCCAGTCGTTCCTGTGCGCCGGTGCTGTCGATGGTCGCCAGCGTCGCGGTCTGGCCCAGGTGGTCGAAGACGATCAGCACGTCGGGCAGGTGGAAGAGGGCCTCCGGCATACCGATGGGGTCGTCGTCCGGCACCGGCAGTCTCTCCCAGTGCGCGGCGGCTTCGTATGAGATGTAACCCACGCCCGACGCCAGCGACACCGGCAGTCGACCGTGGGCCGGCACTTCGGGCAGCAAGCGGCGCAGGGCCTCGAGCGGATCGGCCTCCGTGAAACGGTCGATCTCGTCGTAGTCATGGCCGTGGACGGTGGCCACGCCATCGTCGTAGCTGAGGTAGCGGCCACGTACGCCGACCATCGAGTAGCGGCCATAGCGAGCGCCACCCTCGACCGATTCGAGGATGAAAGCCAGGCGTTGCTGGTCGTGTAGGCGCAATGCGGCCGCCACCGGGGAGATGGTGTCAGCGCTGATCTCCACGGCAGCGACGCCGGCGAGCCCTGGGCGCGGAAGTTGCGGTGTCATGGTCGGTCCTTCGGGTATCAGGAGTGGTCGACACGCTCTGGGGCGTGCTCGTGGAGGTAGTCGATGGCTTCCAGATACCCTCGCCAGCCGTGACCGAGGATGCGGTGGCTCACGACCGGCTCGATGACCGAGAGGTGGCGCCACTCCTCGCGGGTGCTGATGTCGCTGATGTGGACCTCGACGACCGGGCATTCGGCGCCCAACAGTGCGTCGTGGAGCGAGTACGCATAGTGCGTGAGTGCGCCGGGGTTGATGACGATGGCGTCATAGTCACGCTTCTCGATGCGGTCGATGAGCGCGCCTTCGTGGTTCGACTGCAGCGTCGCGATCCGGTGCCCCAGCTCGTCGGCGTGGATGGCGGCGGCCTCCTCGACCTCGGACAGCGTGGTGGAGCCGTAGATCTCCGGCTGGCGCTGGCCGAGGCGGCCCAGGTTGGGGCCATTGAGCATCAGGATCTTCACCCCGCAGCCTCCCGACTGATGGTGTGGATGGCAGCGTCAAGCTCGGCTTCGGAGACATCGTCCACGTCGATGACTTCACCGATGGCCATGGGCAGGATCCAGCGCTGCCGACCCTGGATGCGCTTCTTGTCGCTGCCGAGCGCTCGTTTGACCGCGACACGATCGAAGTCGCGGTGGAGCTGGTAGCCAAGGTTGGCCACGACGTCGTCGATGTGGTCGGCCAGGCCGCTCTCCGCACCACGACCCTGGGCGATACGAGCCACCGCCCGCAGGCCCAGCACGACCGCCTCGCCGTGGGGCAGCCGGTAGCCGCTCTCGATCTCCAGTGCATGCCCCAGGGTGTGGCCAAGGTTCAAAGCGCGCCGTTCGCCCAGCTCGAAGGGGTCGCGAGCCACGACCCCCAGCTTGAGCTGCACGGAGCGGTCGATGATGGCGTAGCGGGCGGCCTCGTCGTGGCGCAGGGCGGCTTTGCCACGGGACTCCACCAGTGCCCACAGAGCTGGGTCGCCGATGATGCCGCTCTTGAGCGATTCAGCCATGCCGTCGAGGCGGCGCGCGCGAGGCAGCGTCCGCAGCGTGGCCGCGTCGCCGATGATCGCGACCGGCGGCCAGAAGGCGCCGGCGGCGTTCTTGGCCGCCGAGAGGTCGACCGCCATCTTGCCGCCGATGGCAGCGTCGGTCATGCCCAGCCAGGTGGTGGTCACGGCCACGAAGTTCACACCGCGCACATAGAGCGCAGCTGCCGTACCGACCATGTCGGTCGCAGTGCCGCCACCGACACCGACCCAGGCATCGCCACGTTCGGCGCCCATGGCACTGGCGGCCTCCAGCAGCTTCTCCACCGTGCGTAGCCGCTTCTGCCGCTCGCCGGTGGCGATGCGGATCTGCCGTTGCCGCGGTAGCGCTGCCATCAACCCGGGCAAGGCGGCCGCGGCGCGACGATCCGCCACCACGACGGGCACGCCGGTGCTGGTGGGGGCAAGGATGTCGCCGAGCGTGTCGTCGTCGAGCTCGGTTCCCAGGACCACGCGGGCCGTGTCGGGTCCCATGCGATGGTCTCGTCTGACCTCGGCATCGAAGAGCCGACGCGAGTGCGGTCGGCCCACCGCAGCGGCGGAGACGATGGCTCGCCTGACAGCATCGATCGGTCGGGTCGTATCGATGCGCACGTCCGCCGCTCGATAGAACCTCTCTCGTTCCTGGCGCATGGCGACCATCCGCCCGAGCGCATCGCCCGCGAGCATCGGCCGCTGCTCGGCGTGTCGCTGCAGCCGACCGATGAGGACCTCGTCGGGGCCGTCCAGCCAGACCACGATTTCGGCCTGCCACAGCGCCCAGCGATTGAGCGGGTCGATGATCGCACCGCCGCCGGTGGCGATGACCGCGCCCTCGATGCGACAGGCGCGCGCGACCGCGGCCGACTCGATGGCTCGGAATGCGGCCTCGCCCCGAGTCTTGATGAGCGCCGCCGGATGCTCACCTTCCTGCCGCTCGATCTCACGGTCGAGGTCGATCGGCGGTCGGCCCAACCGTTCGGCGACGAGGGTCGCCAGCGTGGACTTGCCGCTACCCGAGAGGCCCACGAGGACGATGGCGTCAGGCATCTTTTCCGCCTCCCAGCTCGGCATCGAGGGCCGTGCGCATCGCGTCCACTGGCGCGGAGATGCCAAGCCACAGCTCCAGTGAGCGCCAGGCCTGGCCCAGCAGGATGGCGCCACCGGCCTCCGCAGGAGCGCCGACGGCTCGGGCATCACGCACCAGGCGGGTCGGGCTGGGCCGGTAGACCAGGTCGAGCACGGCCAGATCCGGACG
Organism: uncultured Chloroflexia bacterium; assembly: GCA_963724095.1. Lineage (GTDB taxonomy): Bacteria > Chloroflexota > Limnocylindria > Limnocylindrales > CSP1-4 > JAFMJV01. The sequence goes on along the minus strand of CAVRTH010000013.1, from coordinate 2,484 downwards.
GAGCAGCTCAGCGGGCACGAGGCTCTCATCCGAGCCTGTGCCCACGGGCGTGGCGTTGACCAGAAGGTCGGCCGTCGCGATCTCGTCGGGCAGGCGCCGCATGGACCCGTCCGATCGCCGAAGCACCGTCACGCGTTCGACGCCGACCTTGGCCAGTGCCAGCTGGGTCGCGCGACTCACGCCGCCGGCACCAAGGATGAGGGCGTGCCCCACGCCGATGCGGGCACAGCCGTTCGAGGGCTTCCACCGTGGCCGGCATGTCGGTGTTGTGGCCGACCAGTCGCTCACCATCGCGAACGACCGTGTTGACCGCCCCGGCGTCGCGCGCGACGTCGGAGACCTCGTCCATCAGCGCGGCGACGGCGGCCTTGTGCGGCACGGTCACGTTGGCGCCACCGCTCTGGGCGGCCCGCAAGCCTGCCACCGCCGCCGGCACATCCGCCGCGGCTACGTCGGCCAGCAGGTAGCGGTGGGGCAGACCCAGGGCCGCGAAGGCAGCTGCCATCATCGCCGGCGACGCCGAGTAGGCGATGCCGTGACCGAGCAGCCGGAACGTCAGCGCCCCGGTCATCAGGCGTCGGTGCCCTCGACCACGGTGGCCTCCGAGGCGGCGTTGTCGGGCAATGCCTCGATGAGCGCCGCTGCCTCAGCGCGCCCGCGCGGGCCGGCGGAGCGACGCCTCCGGCGCCGGACGGCCGTGCGCACATCAGCCATGGTGTCGCCGCCGAGGTCGGCCAGCAGCGCGTCGGCCAGCGCCAGCGCCAGCATGGCCTCACCCACCACCGCAGCGCGCGGGACGATGGCGACGTCACTGCGCTCGATGTGGGCGCGCCGCACCTCACCGGTGGCGAGATCGACAGCGTCGAGGGGCTTGCGCAGCGTCGAGACCGGCTTCACCGCCACACGCACCACGATGTCGGCGCCATTGCTCATGCCACCTTCGGTGCCGCCAGCCCGGTTGGTCTTGCGCTCCCAACCGGGCGCACCCGGCTGCACCTCGTCGTGGACCGCGGAACCGCGTCGCGCCACGGTACCGAAGCCCAGGCCGATCTCCACGCCCTTGACGGCCTGGATGCCCATCATCGCCGCCGCGATGGCGGTGTCGATGCGCGTGTCCCACTCGGCACTGGAGCCGATGCCCACCGGCATGCCCTGGGCCACCACCACGAACGAGCCACCGACCGAATCGCCTGCCTCGATGGCGGCGTCTACCTCAGCCATCATGGCCACCTCGGCCTCGGGGTCGGGACAGCGCAACGGCGTCGGCGCTCGACGATCCTGCGCCACCCACTGCGCCGACACGAGTGCCGCCGGCTCGTCCACGCCACCGAATGCCTGCACCGGCCCCAGTCGATCGACGAATGACCAGACGCGCACCCCGCAGGCTTCAAGCAATCCGCGACAGACCGCACCGGCCGCCACGCGTGGCGCCGTGGAGCGAGCAGACGCCCGCTCCAGCACGTTGCGGATGTCACCGGTGTCGTACTTGATGGCACCGGCGAGGTCGGCATGCCCCGGTCGCGCCAGCGTGATGGGCTTGGGCCGGCGGGAGGTCGCCGTCGGCTCGACCGACATGCGCTCCCCCCAATCGGCCCAGTCGCGGTTGGCGATGCTGAAGGCGAGGGGAGAGCCGAGGGTGCGACCGAAGCGCAGGCCCGCCGTCCACTCCACGCGGTCGCGCTCGATGGTCATGCGCCGACCGCTTCCGTAGCCGTGCTGTCGCCGGGCCAGCTCCTTGTCGACCTTGGCCGTGGAGACGCGCAAGTCGGCAGGCAGTCCATCGAGGATGCCCGACAGACCGGGCCCGTGGGACTCCCCGGCGGTGAGTAGTCGAAGTCGTCGCAGGGTCATTTGATGAGGCGCTCCATGTCCGTCCAGAACGTGGGGTAGGAGACGGCCGCGCAAGCGGGATCGTCGATGTCAACGGTACCCGCAACACCGGTCAGGGCGGCGATGGCGAATGACATGGCGATGCGGTGATCGGCCTCTGTGTGGATGGTCGCGTCCTGAGGTGTGCCGCGAGCGATGACCCAGCCATCCTCGCGCTCCTCGGCCGCTGCGCCGATGGCCCGCAGGTTCTCGACCACGAGCTTGATGCGGTCCGATTCCTTGACCCGCAGCTCAGCGGCGTTACGCAGCGTACTGACGCCGTCAGCGGCCGCCATGGCGACCGCGATGAGGGGCAGTTCGTCGATGACGTCGGCGACACGATCGCCGCCCAGATCGATGGCGCGAAGCGGGTGGCCGCCGTCCACGGTGATGGTGCCGACCGGCTCGGGACAGTCGCGCGTGGGGCCGTCCGAGGCGACCTTGATGTCCGCGCCCATGTCGCGTAGTACATCGATGATGCCGGTGCGCGAGGGATTGAGCCCTACGTCCTCGATGATGATGTGGGCGTCCGGATGCACGGCACCTGCCACCAGCCAGGCAGCGGCAGACGAGATGTCACCTGGGACCGAGATGTCACGGTTGATGAAGCCTGCC
>CAVRTH010000012.1:0-6939 GCA_963724095.1 uncultured Chloroflexia bacterium | reverse complement strand
GCGCCCGGTGTCGTCCGGCGTATGGCGGTCGAACGACTGGCGGTTCGCGGCTTCGGCCTGCACGCCCGTGGCATGGAGCGCGACGACCAGGTGCAGACCCCCGGTGTGGGCGAAGATGCAACGCAGACCAGCGGCGATCCCGTCCGCACGGCCAAGGATCCGCGGCCCGTGGACGATCACGCCCAGCTCGGCCGGGATGAACCCACCTGCCCAACGATGCGTCGTCACCCGACGACCATGCGCCGACCGGGCTGCGCTCCACAACCACGCGCGGACGGAGCGCACGGTGATCGCGGACCGTGCCGCCCGGCCGACCGCGTCGCGCCAGGAGCGGAGGGGAGCCGCGCGTGCCGAGGTTCGGGTTGCAGGCACGGTGAAGCCACGGGGGCAAGTCAGGCGCCGGCGGGAGATTCGGGCTCAGAGTCAGGCCGGGTGAGGATGTCACCGGGCTGGCACTCCAGAACGCGGCAGATGGAGTCCAGGGTGCTGAATCGAATCGCCCTTGCACGGCCGTTCTTGAGGACGGCGACGTTGGCCGGTGTGATTCCGACGGCATCGGCGAACTCCCCGACGGACATCTTGCGGCGCGCGAGCATCACGTCGAGCTCCACCACGACCGCCATCAGATCACCTCGTCGAGCGCGGTCCGGTCCGTGATCGCGGTGTGCAGGAGACCCCGCATGACGATCATGAGCACAACGAAGGCGAACCCCACAGCGAGGCAGGCGGCAAGACCCAAGACGACGCCCGGACCGCCAACGCCGACGAGACCGAGGAGGTGGAACATCACTGCAGCAGCGATGCTGGTGGCCGTGGCGCCGCTGAGGGCGATGATGGTCACCGAGCGCAGGGACCGCGGCGTGAAGATCGCGTTGCGCTTGATCAGGTCCACGAGGTGCCACGACGCTCCGAGGCCGACCTGCGCGCACACGATCACGAGGACCCCGGCGATCGAGCAGGGCGCGACCTCCGCCTCAACCTCGGGGTAGGTGTCCCCCGTCTGGGATGCGAAGAGCGGCGCGATCACCTGGGCGAGAAGGGTTCCAGCGCAGAGGATGACGAGAGCGACTCGCAGGAGTCTCGTCGCAACGGTTGATGTCTATCGAGCATCGATGTGTATCCACCGTTATCCAATAGGCCCATTGGCCCAGGTCATGCCCACCGCGACGAACGTGCCCCGCGGACCGCTCGACCCCACGCGGCACCGGACGCCAGGCCGTCTTGCACACGCCAATCGGCAGATCCGGGCGCGTCCGCGGAAGGTTCATCGCACTATCCGTGACAGAAGTTCCGCACGCGAGGGTCGTGCGCGCTCGACGGCTAGAAGCGACCCGGAGCAGGGCAATGAACTGGAGCAGTTGATCGCGGCCGGCGCGCTCAGTGGTCATTCTCTTGCCAGCCATTGGGCGATCGCTTCCGGCATGAAGCTGTCCGGTGCGTGGGCGCCCGGGCGCCACGTGACCGTGGCGACGCCGTCCGGGAACGAGGCGATCACGTCCGCGGCACCAGCCGCCGGGAAGTGCTCATCATCCTCTGCCGCGATCACGAGCAGTCGCTTGTCACGAAGGCTCGCCGCGACTGCGGCGTAACCTCCGGCATCCTCGAGGCCCGGAACATACCAACCCGGGTTGTGCAAGACACCTGCCTCGCGAGCAGCGCGGTATGTGGTGACACCGCAACTGATCGCGGCTTGCTTGAGGCGTTCGTCAACCGCGAGGGAGAGGAGTGCGATCTGCCCTCCGAGCGAGTGACCCGCAACAGCCACCGAGCCGGTCACGTCCTCGAACGCCTCGAGGTAGTCGACCACGCTGAGAACGTCGCGCACATGACGGCCGTGCAGGGTGCCTCCCTCGACGAGCGCGTTCATCGCCTGGAACATCTCGTAGCGCAGCCCAGAATCCGCCGGGCGCTGCCGGTCTTCGAATCCATCGAGGTCCGGCATCGCCACGATGAATCCGTGGCGCGCCAGCGCCAGGCCGTAGGCAGCATGGCTGTCGCCGAGGAGGCCAGCAGGCTCGCTCTTGCCCAGCTGGTACTCGTCGTTGTGCTGGTGGATCGCCACCGCGGCGGGCCACGGCCCCGGGGACAACGGCCGGTAGAGCAGGAATGGGATCGCCGAACCTGGCGTCACAAGCACTGCGGACCACAGTCCGAGCCCAGGGTCAGGCGACGGCTCCGAGCGCCACCCCGTGACGCTCGCGACGCCCCGCCGGCCGACTCCGATGAGTTCGGCCAGCCGTGCGGGCGTCAATCCGGTCGTCACGCGTCACGTCCCGTGATCGTAGGAACCAGGGGCTCCCCGAGCATGGTGAACCCCTCTCTGGAGTCGACGTTCACGCCCCGCTCGGCGAGCACGTTGAGCAGCCTCCCCGGTCCAATCACCTTGCGCTCGCGGCCGAGAGAACCTTCGCCCCGGTACCCTTGCCCGCGCCGGTGCCGCCCGCTGGGTCGGCCACGCCGCCCGCATCGACGCCTGTCGACACGCCATCGAGCGCAACACCACGCCCGTAGCTCATGACGACGTCCGTAGCTTCGTGCACCACCACTCTCGGCTTCGTCTGGGCGCCAGTCGCTGAACGACCACCGACAGGACGATCAACCGGCCGATCACCACATCCTGCCAGGTCGTCTTCCGTGCAACCGCATGCCGCCATGCCGGGTCACCTACGCCGAGCCATTCCCCGCTTGTTGAGGCGGCCAGTAGCGGGCGTGGTCGCCGAGGATCTGCCCACCGTTCTTCTGGATCGTCAGCACGTGTGCCCATCCCTGCGCGACCGCGCGGTGCCCGGCGATGCCTTCGGCCGTGGGCGGCTCGTCGCCCTCCCAATCCATGAGCGCCGCGAGAAAGGTGCGGTTGTTGCCATGGAAGTAGCTGTCCGACTCGCTCTTGAAGGCGAGGACGCGTCCACACGCCCACCGGCCGTCGCTGAGGGGATCTTCCCAGAACTGGCCGGGATGCAGGTAGGCGTTCGACTTCGGCTCGAACGGGTACGCGGAACCGACATGTGGGCACGCTAGGGGCACGAGCCATTCGCCGTGCGACCAGGCCAGTCGGCGGCATGACCGAGTGGGCGGTCCTAGGTTCCGTGCGCGGCGTGGGCGTCGGCGGGAGGGATGGTCGCGGGTGCTGTGGGGTCGGTGTTGTCCACCACGATCGAGGCTCGCTCCCAGGGCCGGGCGTGGGCGAAGTACAGCTGTTGGGCGCCGTCGTAGCGCTGCAGCAAAGCGGCGCGGTCCTCCCGGTCCAGGCCGCCACGGTGCCCCATCCGCCGATGCGCCTCAGACCGCGTCACGTCGAGGAAGACCGAGACGTCCCAGAACCCGACGAGCTCATCGCGGTGCAGGAAGGTCCCCTCGACGATCACCAGCGCATCCCCAGGCGCCGCCACAGCCTCCGGGCGGACCTCCGCGCCGGTCTCCCTGTCGTAAGACCTCGACCGGTACCGGCCGGAACCGCCCCGGGCCAGGGGTGCCAGAGCCCAGGAGACCAGCGCGTCGTAGTTGTAGGCGTCCAGCCAGAAGCCCTCGGGCGAGTGGCGTCCCCGGGCGTGGCGGACCTGCGCGGGGTGGAAGAAGTCGTCGGCGTGGAGCACGACGACGGGCCGAGGCCGCGCGAGCTCGGCCAGGCGCGCCGCGAACGTGGTCTTGCCGCTGGCACCGACACCGTCGACGGCGACCACGATGCGCCCACGCCCGGTTACCTCGAGAACCCTGGCCACCACCGCCGACATGCCGTCGCCCATCAGCGCGGCCCGGCTGTGGCGATCCCTACCGCATCCACCGCCTCAGAGTGCCGCGTCATCGGCGCCCACGGCCACCCACGCGCCGGGCGCGCGGAGCAGACAACGCGACATGACCGGGCGTTGGTCCGCGGTTGGGAGCCCGCGACGATGGGGGTGTGACGACCAGCCAGGGTGACTTCGCGCTCACGCTGGATGATCTGCGCGTCGTCGCCCGGTACGCCGCCGAATGCGCGCAGGAGGCGCTGCCCGTCTTCGAGGCGGACCGGCCTGGCGACCCCCGTGCCCGGGCGGCCATCGACGCCGCATGGGAGTTCGTCCACGGGGCTCCGCGATCCAAGCTGCAGCGCACGGCGGCACTCGAAGCCCACCGGGCGGCCAAGGAAGCAACCACATCCGCGGCCCACGCGGCCGCTCGCGCTGCCGGCGATGCCGCAGCTTCCGCCTACCTGCACCCCTTGGCCAAACCGACGCAGGTCGGCCACATCCTGCGCGCTGCAGCCCTCGCCGCGCGGGCACTGGAGCTAGCCGCCGACGACGACCCGGCCGTCGCCTCCCAGACGATCGAGCGGGCACGCCGCCGCGCGTCTCCGGCTCTAGTCGACGTGCTAGGGCGCTTCCCCCTCGCACCCAAGGGCAAGAACCGCGTCGACCAGCTCTGGAAGACCCTCGACACTGCGATCAGATCCGAGTAACCACCCCGAAGACCCGACGCGGCGACCTGGCCGCGCAACGGTATGCCGCCATGCGGGACCGCGGCGATGATAGGGCGAGGGCGGCGACGTACCCGTGGCCTTGGGGACTCCCGGAACCGGCAGAAGTCCGCGCTTGACATTGACGCCGCGTCAATCCCTAGCGTGTCAGTCATGGCGATTCGTGTGATTGACAGCTACGCGGCAATGCGGCGGGTCCTGACGGCTCCCTTGGCGGCGCGCCCGGCCCTGCTGGAGAAGATGATGGGGCCTGTCGCCGGCATGTATCAGTACTTTCCCGGGGACGTCGACCTGGTAGCCATGCATCACGCTGGCAGCGGCTTCCGAGTCGACCGCGATGACGACCAGGCACTCGCCGCGCTCGAGGCCCTGCACGATGCCGACGCCTGGCGACGCATCGACGAGTCTCTGAGCTCGGCTCTTGCGGTCCAGCTCGACGCAACTCCGGACATCCGGGTGCCAGACATCCAGGTGATGATCGTGCTCGGCGACTCCGCCGACGCCCACTTCATGGACGTGAACCTTGGCATGAGCGCGAGCGGGGGCACTCCCGGGTACTTATGGTTGAACTTCTGGCCGAGCGAGGAGAACCTCGCCCGACTCGAGGCAACGGCAGTCCACGAGTTGAACCACAACCTGCGATACGCGAACCTGCGGTGGGACCCGGCGACCGTGACGGTCGGTGAGCAGGTGATCAGCGAGGGTCTAGCGGATGCCTTCGCCCGGCAGCTCTATGGCCACCTCGGATATACCCGCATCGGCCTGCCGTCCTTGGGTGACGACGGCGTCTACCAGAAGGTCGTCGCGGGCCTCGGCGTGACCGGCATGCAGAACTTCGCCGCCTATGTGCACGGCGACGCCACGGCCCTTCACTTCGGGGGGACCCCTGTCGGACTGCCGACCGGAGCTGGCTACGCCGTTGGCAACCGCCTTGTCGACGACTACCTGGCGGCCACCCAACAGACCGCCGCTCAGGTACTACTCGTCGATGCACTCGACGTGGAACGGACCGCGAGGTAGGCATGTGCGTGCACCGCCATGCCGCCACACCGCCGACAGCGGCATGACCGTGCGAGCGTAACCGCCCTCAACGCGGTATGAGCGGATGGACTACCAGGGTGGTCCGCTCGATGCCACCGCGGTAGGATTCGACGCATGAAGCTGAGCGTGAGTCTGTCCGAGGACCAAGTCGCCGCGCTGGACAAGTACGCACGGTCAGTCGGCCTTCCTTCGCGATCGGCGGCGATCCAGCAGGCGATCCGGCTGTTGGGCGACCCCGAGCTCGAGGACGCCTACGCCGCGGCGTGGGATGAATGGGCGGCCTCGGGTGATGCGGCCGCGTGGGAGGCGACCGCGGCTGACGGGCTGGCCGATGCTGCGCGGTGAGATCCGCTTGACCGATCTGGATCCGGCCCGCTCCGGCGAAGCCAACAAGCGCCGCCCGGCCGTCGTGGTGAGCAACGACCGAGCCAACGCCACCGCGGCACGTCTTGGCCGCGGCGTGGTCACCATCATCCCGATCACCAGCAGTGTCGACCGGGTCTTCCCGTTCCAGGTCCTCCTGCCCGCATCTGATACCGGCTTGCGAGTCGAGTCCAAGGCGCAGGCCGAGCAGGTGCGCTCGGTTTCCGTCGAGCGCGTGGGTCACGTCATCGGTCGTGTGCCCATCCACCTGATGTCCCAGCTCGACGACGCGCTACGCCTGCACCTCCAGCTTTAGCCGCGCACTCTGCGGCATGGGCGGAAACGCGTGCGGGCCAGAGGGGGTCGGCGACGCACTGTCTCGCCTAGGGCCGTTCAGTCCGGGCGTCGACCACACTGGAGACCATGGCCGCCCGACCGGACACGACCGGTCGCCGCGTCGCGGCCGTCCTTCGCTGGACCCTGCTTGTCGAGGCTGTGGCCTGGGCGGGGGTCGCGGTCGCCCTCGGTGTGATGCCCGGCCGGTGGACAGGCAGCCCGGTGACCAGCTTCGCGCTCGCCGCGGTGCTCGGGAGCGCGGCCCTTGCGTTCGCCGCGGCCGCGGTGGGCGTCGGGCGGCAACAACCGCGGCTGGTGTGGCTCGCGCTGATCCTCACCGTCGGCGCAGCAGCGACGTCGCTGACCGACCAGGTCGGCGTCGCCGACCTGGTCGCATTCGGGGTCAATCTCGCGCTCGCGGCAATGTGCGTCTTGCTGCTGGTTCGTCGGTCGCATGCTTCCTAGGCGCGCCATCCGCTCATCGGCAGATCCGGGCGCGTCCGCGGAAGATTCGTCGCACTATCCGTGACGGAAGCTCCGCACGAGAGGGTCGTGAGCGCACATCGGCAGAGTCGGATACCTCCGCGGAAGGCTCGTCGCACCATCCGTGACGGAAGTTCCGCGGGGGAGAAGCGCGCCCCGACCATGTCCACGAGAGACCCGACCATGTGGACGCGGTGCCGGGGCGCGGCTCCGGACGGGAGTGCCGGGACCCGGCGCGGGCCCAGGGCCGCCGGGCGCGTGAC
>CAVRTH010000011.1:0-15583 GCA_963724095.1 uncultured Chloroflexia bacterium | reverse complement strand
CTATCTACGTACTTGGTAACCTGGTGTTGCTCCATGCCAAGGCGCCACCTGCCAGCCAGGGATGGCGCGTCTCCATGGCCAGGAAGGCCGCCACGGCAAACAACAGGAAGAGGCCTTCCGAGTAGGACAGCGCATAGGCGACCGCCCCTGGTGCCAGGGACATGAACCACAAGCCGAGGACGGCGCGATCGGGACGCAGATACCGCACGCTCAACGCATACAGCGCGATCAGCGCCAGCAGATAGGCGAGATTCGCAACGAGGACCGCAGCGATGGCGGTATCACCGCCGGTGAGCAGCGACGCCCCTCGTATCAGCGCCGGGTAGCCCGGGTAGAACGCGTAGTCCGGGAAGTCCTCGACCTCGGCGTGGTATCCGTCCTCGGCGATACCGACGTAGTAGGTGCCATCCCAGACCGTGAGGCTGGACAGGATGGGCCGATCGTCCACGCGGACGCCGTCCGGCGGGGCCGGCTGGGTGGTCTCCACCGCGACCGCCACCAGCAGCACCAGCAAGCGCGTCACGATGAACACGAGCGCGATGCGGGGCAGCGCCCAGCGCCAGTCGATGTCGGACAGACGCGGCGAATCGTCGGCGGGCAGGCTCACGTCGATCGAGTCTAGGGCCGTCTGACTGGCTCGCGAGGCCCCGATGGTCATGGTCACGCGCCCGCCTGAATAGACGTCCACGGCAGATGCAGCCATTCCTGCGGTACCATCGCGCCGCCCCGCCCATGCTGTGGAAGTAGGACTACACGTGCCCCGTTCCAGGAATACTCGCATCCGCCCCAAGGACACCAGTCGCGCTGAAGCGCGCCGCCGCCACCGCGATGAGCAGCGCGAAGTCAGCCAGTCGCCAGCCGGTCAGGCAGATGCCACCGTCGCCGTACCGGCCGAGGAGGCCGGCAGCCGCTCCGGGTTCGCGATGCCCAACGTGCTCGAGGACATCAAGGCACTGCCGCAGGTGTTCAGGAAGCCTCTCGTGTGGCTGCCCTTCGGAATGCTCCTGCTCACGTTCGTCCTGGCCGTCCTCCTCATCAACGGTCTGCTGGATGACCTGCCGACCGCGGTGCGCGACATCATCGTGCTCTACGTCAGCCTGACGTTGCATCCGACCACGCTATTCATCTTCTTCATCGGTGGCTTCGTGGCACCGCGGGCCTCATATCTCGTGGGCGGGATGCTGGGACTGCTCAGCGGCCTCTTCTTCGTGGCGGTGGTGGCCATCTCGAGCCAGGTCACGGCGGGCAGCGACCTCGACTCGGTGCTGTCGACGACCGATGGCGCAGCTCCGGCCCTGTCTACTGGGTTGGCACTTCAGACGATCGGATTGGGCCTGGTGATCGGCATATTCGCCGGTGGCTTCGCGTCCTGGTATCGCCGCTTCCTGCGTTCGTCCCAGGAGCGCGCCAAGGTCAACCGCATGCACAAGGAGCAGGAACAGGCGCGCAAAGCCAAGGAGCAGGCGCGGGCCGACAAGGAAGCCGCCCGTCAGGCACGCCGCAAGGCCTAGACCGGCACGACCTCGGGCCCGATCGTACGGGCCGCTCGACCATCTGAGGCTGCGCACTACCCCACACGACGCATGCCGGCGTGGCCGAGTTGACGCACGCCATCGGGATGCTCGGGTCCACCACGCTCACGGCAGACCTCCACCAGCGGCCGGATGCGTCTCGCCACGAGGTTGATGACACCAGCGTCCACCTGCAGATCGCCCTCCACGTAGAGCAGCGCATGGCGACGCACCACACCGCGTAGGCGGCCCCACGTCTTTGGCCATAGTGTCACGTTGACCATGCCGGTCTCGTCCTCGAGCGCCAGGAAGACCGTGCCCTTGGCGGTCATGGGGTGCTGCCGCGTGACGACGAGGCCACCGATGGCGACCCGTCCCGGCCGTCGCTCCGCCAGTTCCCCCAGCGTCAACGCCCCCAGCCGCTCGAGTGGCGGCCGATACAGCTCCATGACCTGCCGCCGCGCATCGAGCGAGAGGATGGCATAGGCGTCACCCAGCCGCTCCAGCTCACTCGGCGGGGGCAACGCCGGAGCCGGAGTCGGTGGCAAGTGGATGTCCAGCGGCCGCTCCCGGGCCATGCGTGAGCCGAGCGACCGCCCGTCGGCCCGGCCCCGCGCGGCACCGGCGATCTCGCGCAGCTGCCACAGCGCTTCTCGCCGTGGCTGCCCCAGCGAGTCGACCGCACCGGCGCGGATGAGTCGCTCAACGACCTCCTCGGACACATCCGTGCGGGCCACCAGGTCGGCCAGCGAACGGAATGGGCCACCAGCCACACGCACCGCGTCGAGCTGCTCCCCCTCGGCTTCACCGATGCCCTTGACCAGGTGTAACCCCAGGCGGATGCCATAGCCACGCGCGGAGGATGCCGCGAACCGATCGCGCGCCTCCTCGCTGGGCACCACCACGACCGACGACCGCACCACCCCTGGCCGTCGCTCGATGCCCGCCCCGTCCGGCAGCGGCGAGCCCGGCAGCCCCACCCATTCGGTCGCACTGCGGTAGCGACTGGCGTTGACATCCACCGGCAGGACCGCCACGCCGTGGCGCTTGGCGTCATTGATGAGCACCTCGACCGGATAGAAACCCATCGGTTGCGCGTTGATGAGCCCGGTCACGAACTGGGCCGGATAGAACAGCTTCAGGAAGGCCGACTCGTAGGCCGTGCGGGCGAAAGCCGCGGCGTGGCTCTTGTTGAAGCCGAAGCTGGCAAAGCCGGCCACCTTGCCGAACAGCTCTTCCGCCGCCTCACGGGTCAGACCGCTGGTGTGGATACAGCCCTCTACGAAGCCGGTGTGCAACTTCTCCATCTCCTTGCTCGAGCGCCACGTACCCATAGCCCGGCGGAAGCCATCGGAGTCGGCAGCGCTGAAGCCGGCCACCTCGATGGCGATCTTCATCACCTGCTCCTGGTAGAGGATCACGCCCAGCGTCTCAGCCAGGATGGGCTCGAGCGATGGGTGCAGGTAGGTCACCGGCTCGATGCCCTGGCGGCGGCGCAGGTAGGGATGGACGGCATCGCCCTGGATGGGCCCCGGGCGGATGATGGCCACCTCCACGACGAGGTCGTCCAGCGTATCGGGGCGGCTCTTGGGCAGTGTCTGCATCTGGGCTCGCGATTCGATCTGGAAGACCCCCACGGTGTCCGCCGCACGGATCATGCGGAAGACCTCACCGATGTCCTCCGGCAGCCGGTCGATGTCCAGACAGACCGCGCAGTCGGTCTTGATGTCACGCAGGGCATCGTCGATGGCCGAGAGCATGCGCAAGCCCAGCAGGTCGAGCTTGATGAGCTTCATCGTCTCGATATCGCGCTTGTCGAATTGGACGACCACCCGACCAGGCATGGTGGCGTGCTCGAGCGGCGCGATGTCGACGAGTGGGGCGCGAGTCACGAGCATGCCGCCGACGTGGATGGAGAGATGACGCGGTCGGCCATCGATACGGGCACACAGTTCCAGCCAGCGGTCCCAGGGTGAGAGTCCCAGGGTGGAGCCACGACGGCGTGGCGGCAGCGGGTCCAACTCGACGGCACCCACGCTGGTAGCGAGGATGCGGCGTTCGGAAACGGGTTCAGGGTCGCTCCCCTGCCCCAACGAGGCCAGGGCCAGACGGCGCTCCGCTTCGTGGCGCAGGAAGTGCTCGCTCGCGGGTGTGTCACCGGGACCGCCTTCGTCGTCGGTCGGAACCGGGCGCGGGTCGGTCGAGGGGCCGAGACGGCGAAGCTCACCCATGTCGTCGAGCAACTGGCGCACGCTTGCGCCCCCATCGACCGGCTCGGCGAAGAACTCGGCGAAGCCGCCGTCGGCTTCCAGGTCTCGCCGCACCATGACTGAGTCATACGTCTCGAGCGCCTTGGCCACGCGATCGACCAGCGGGCGCGGAAAACCCAGCGCGTAGCCCACCTCGCGCACCGCTGAACGCGCCCGGTAGGTGACGATGTTGCAGACCATACCGGTGTGATCCGCGCCATAGCGCTCGTACACGTACTGGATCACCTCCTCGCGGCGAGACGAGGCGAAGTCGATATCCACGTCCGGATAGGTGGTGCGGCCCTCGTTGATGAAGCGCTCGAAGAGAAGTTCGTGGCGGATGGGATCGACGCGGGTGATACCGAGGGCGTAGGCGACGATGGAGTCACCGGCACTGCCACGGCCCTGCGCGGGGATGCCACGCTCGCGGCTGAAGCGCATCAGGTCCCAGCAGATGAGGAAGAACTCGGCCATGCCGGTGCGCTCGATGACTTCCAGCTCGTGTGCCATCTGCTTGAGCACGCGCGGCGTGATGGGGTGGTAGCGCTTGCGGACACCGTCGTGGCAGAGGCGTTCGAGGTACGAGAAGGGCGTCTCGCCGCCGGGCACTGCAAAGCCCGGGAAGCGGTAGCGCTCGAACTGGAGCGATACCTGGCAACGCTGCGCGATCTCACCCGAGCGCTTGATGCCATCGAGCCAGGCGTGGCGGACCAGTGGATCGGGTTCCGTGCCCGGCGGCAGGGCCGCCAGCTGCGAGCCACTCTTGATGGCGTACTCGGCATTGGGCCGGCGCAGGTGGGCAGCAGCGTCGAGGTCCTGCCCCTGACGGATGGCCACCAGCACGTCCTGCAGCTCGCGATCGGAGCGCAGTGCATAGTGCACATCGTTGCTGACGACCGTGGGCAGGCCGGCCTCATGCGCCAGGCGCGCCAGTTCCGCGGTCAGCCAATCGTCGTCGGGCAGCAGATGGTGCTGCAATTCCACGTAGAGCCCGTCACGGGCGGCGATGGCTTCCAGTCGTCCCAGCGCTCGCGCCGCACCCTCGAGGTCGCCGGCCAGCAGGCGCCGGGACAACTCACCGTGACGGCAGCCGGTGAGGACGATGAGGCCTTCGTGATGCTGCTCCAGCAGCTGGTGCGTGAAGCGCGGCACGCCCTTGGAGCCGCCGAGGTGGGCGGCGCTGGCGAGGCGGCACAGGTTGCGATAGCCCACCTGGTCCTGGGCCAGCAGCGTCAGGTGCGGCCCCAACTCCCGTGGACGCACGCCCCGCAGGTCCTCGCGACGTGGGTCGCGGTAGCCGGGCGGCCGTTGCCGTGGGACCAGCGGGCGCGCCGGCTCCCCTGCCTCAGGACTGGGCGTCGTCGGCTCCGGTGAGCGACGGCGACCACGGCGTGGTGGCACCACCACCTGGTGTGGGTCGGCGGTCGCGGCGTCGATGAGCTCGATCTCCATACCCACGACCGCGTGCAGGCCGGCTTCACGAGCCGCGGCCCCGAAGCGCACCGCGCCATAGAGGCCCTGATGGTCGGTGACCGCGAACCCCGACAGACCCAGCTCCACCGCCCGTTCGACCAGGTCGTCCGCCGGCGAGGCCCCATCAAGGAAGGAGAAGTCGGTATGGCAGTGGAGCTCCGCGAACGTCGTGGTCACAGCTCAACGATAGAACATACGTTCTATCCATGGCAGACTTCGACGCGCTGCTGGTGCACCCGGTCAACACTTGGGCGAGTGGCTATCATGCACAGCAGTGGCAGACAGGGGCCTGCAAGCGTACGCCGTGCCCTCGGCGCGAGCGGGCCAGCAAACAGACCCCGCTGCGCGCCGTGACGCCCTATCCGGGCTGATGACGGGTGGGTTCCTGCTGGCCGTCATCGCCACCGTGCTAGCCATCGTCATCGCCGCGCCCCAGTACGCCGAACCGGCAGCCGATGCCGCGGTGGTCCCGGTCGCCAGCGGCGAGCCCGGCCCGGATGCCTCGGGTGAACCGGTCGCCGCCGCGACCGCCGTCATGACCTCGGACCCTCCGAACGAACTCAAGGGCTATCGCTGGCCAGTCCGCGGCGGCCAGGTCTTCAAGTACTACCAGGTAGACAAGTCCGGCCGCTTCGAGATCGGCGGTAAGCGGGTCCACGACGGCCTGCTCATCACCTGGTACGAGGGCGCTCCGGTGAAGGCCGCCCACGAGGGCACGGTCGTGGCGGCTGGTCCCGACTGGATCGAGCACGCGGGCTATATCGGCTCGACCGATGAGGCCATCAAGCGCTTCGAGAAGCAGGCCAGGAAGCTCCGGAGGCAGGGCCAGGAGCCTGATCCGTACCCGCTCGGTGTCGTCATCGACGACGGCAACGGCTACTACAGCGTCTATACGGAGCTGAAGGACCTGCGCGTCAGCAAGGACGACGTGGTCAAGACCGGACAGATCATCGGCGCCATGGCCCGGGCCGAGGGAGGCAAGCAGATGATGCGCTACCGCCTGGTGCGCATGGATGGGGATGACCCTCCGATGAGGGTGCACCAGTCCGATCGAAAGCTGGGCTATCCGGACTACGCCCTCGAGCGAGTCGACCCGCTGGCCGTGTTGAAGCTCGACGCCAAGCACATGCCTCAGCTCAAGGGCAAGGTGCCGACGGACCCGCCGCTCCGCCTGTCTGACTACTAGCACGACGAGTGGACCTGCCGCCGGCGGGCGGGACCTCAGTCGTACAGACGCTCGAGATGCCATGAGCCGTCGGTGCCGTCGCGGTAGACGAGCGCAAGAAGACGCGGGCCCACGACTTTGAAGTAGTCCCGCACCAGCGGCCGGCGCCACCAGGCTTCCTCGATGCGCCAGTGGTTGCATGTCTCCACCGGCTCCTGCACACCCGGCCAGCGCAAGCCGACAGGCCAGCCACGATCATCGATCTCGACCTCGATGGCCGGGAGCTGGCCCAACAGCCGGGTCACGACTCGGTCGCCTCGTGCCAGTCGAAGCGCCGTTCGGGGAGGAGCGCCTCCGTATCGGCGGTGACCGCGCGCAGGATGCGATCTTCGCCGAAACGGATGGCAAGACTGGCCAGCTGCCACTGCAGGCGGGCAGCATGCGCCCCCTGGCGGCTGAACAGCGTCAGCTGCTGCCCGGCCTCCGGTGCGGTGCCATCCAGCTCCAGTGCCAGCCGCTCCACCGGCGCAGACGGTGGCGACGCTTCCAGGCGAGCCAGCAATAGCCGCTCCAGCAACTCTGCCGCCGCAGACGGTTCCGGCAGCGCCTGGCGATACTCGAGCGTGCGCGGCTGTGCTGCTTCCCCTGGCAGGTCCAGTGTCAGCGTCAGCAGCGCCCGGGCCGCGCCGGCACCGCGCGCCGTCAGCTGTTCGCAGAGCGTGCCGCAGAGGTGGTGCAGCACGAAACGCAGCGGCTCCAGCTCGTCTGCCGGCGGCTCCAGCTCCACGTCCGCAGCGAGGCGCTCCAGCGGGCGACGTGGCCGCAGTGGCCGTCGGTCCATGCCCCGGACGAGATCGTGCAGCTCTGCTCCGAGAGCGCCGAAACGAGCCACCACCGCAGAGTGGTCCAGCGCCGCCAGCTCTCCCATCGTCGTGAGGCCCAGCACGCGCAGACGTTCCTGCGTGGCGCTATCCGCCGGCAGCAGCGTCAACGGCAGCGGCGACAGGAAGGCCGCCTCCTCTCGGCGGCCACCGGCCGGGATGCCGCCAGCGCCGATGCGTGCCGCCACCCCTGCTCCGAAACGCGTATGACCGATGCCGGTCCGAGGTGATCCTGGCAGCAGCGGCGTCACCAGCGCCACGGCGCGCTCGACCAGTGCGGGTTCATCGCCCCACAGCCGCGTCAGGCCCTCGATGCCGATATAGACACGGCCGAAGGCGGGGTGTACCGGGTCCACCTCCCCCTCCACCGCCGGCGCGAGGGCGCTCAGCGCCTCCAGCGCCTTCTCGAAAGGGTCAGCCAGCGCAGCCACGTCCAGCGGCAGAAAGGTCGCCTCTGGGACCAGGCTGTGGGCCGTGCCCAGCGGCTGTCCACGGCGCACCCCCAGCGCACCGGCAGCCGGGCTGCGGTCAAGCACGTGACCCGCATCCCAGGGCCGACCACCCAGGACGACCACCTCGTCGGTATCGAGATCGCGGCCCAGCGCCAGCCGCAGTGGCAGGTGTGGCCAGTCCAGGTACAGCAAGCGCATGGTTCGCTCGATGGCATGTCCCGCGAGCCCGCGGTCACACCACGACCAGGTGTGGCGCCGCTCGCTCCGGCAGGCTCGGGAAGACCGGCGGCTTCGATAGACCCGGCGCCGGGACCGCCGAGCCATCCGAGGCCGACCGATGGGTGACTGGCGAGCGCTCACCCTCCGCGAGATAGTAGATGTCCAGGTTCACGCTGCGGCCCGGTGGCCCGTAGCGGTTCTTGGCCACGGCCACGACCGTGCGCTGTCCCACGACGTCTCGTCCCAGGCGCAGCCAGGCCTGACGCTCCAACTCCAGCCGCAGACCGGTACTGCTTGCCAGGGCCGCCCCCAGCGACCCGGCCAGTGAAGACGGCTCCAGCAGGATGAGGCGGGCACCCACGCGGCGGGCATGGGCTGCGAGGCGACGCAGCTGATCGTCGAGACGGGCATGCGAACGGGCTGGGAGATCCACCACCAGCAGCCCCACGCAGCGTCCCGTCAGCAGAGAACCGGCCAGGCTTAGACCTTCCTGCGCATCCTTCGGCCGGATGACCAGCAGCCAGCGAAGGTCGACACCGCGACCGACGGCTTCCACTGGGTCGAAAGCGCGACCCAGGTCCAGCCAGGCCACGATGTCACCGCTCGCCTGTGCCTCTGCCGTACAACGCAGCGCCAGCGTGGTCTTGCCACTCGACGGCCCACCGCGGAGGGCGACACTGGCCTCCGCTGGCAGCCCTGCTGGACCGAGGATGGCATCCAGTGCCGGGAAGCCGGTAGAGATGACACCCGCGGTGGGAGCAGTCGGTCGCGCTGCCCCCGGATGGGAGTCCGGGAGCAGCGCGAGGGCGAGGGCACCATGGACGGCCGGAGGCCCCTGGCCTGCCACTGCCGACCCGACCGGACGGCCGTCGCCCAGGCGGATGACCGCACTGCCCCAGCGGGTCTCGAGGGTGGCTAGGGCACTTCTCAGGGGTTCTGATGACCGTTCCATGGCCCGACGAATCATCGAACATCTGTTCTAAATAGTCAAGCGTCACGTTGTTGTCACCGATGGCCGTGAGACTGCGGCGCTAGCATGAACATCCTGATGCCCACCCCCAAGCCCAACGCTGAACCCGCCCTGACTGCCCGGCCCGTCCTCGTCGTCGACGATGACCGCAAGATCGTGGCCCTCGTCCGGGCCTACCTCGAGCGCGAAGGCTTCCGCGTCATCGTCGCCTATGACGGTCGGGAGGCCCTCCGCCAGGCACGTGCGAAGGAGCCGGCACTCATCGTGCTGGACCTGATGCTGCCGGAGATCGACGGCTTCGAGGTCATGCGTCTACTCCGTGCCGAGAGCGACGTGCCGGTGCTGATGCTGACCGCGCGCAGTTCGCTGCCCGAGCGCATCCTCGGCCTGGAGAAGGGCGCCGACGACTATCTGCCCAAGCCCTTCAGCCCGGCCGAGCTGGTAGTCCGCGTGAAGGCCATCCTGCGGCGTGTCGACAAGTCCGCGACTTCCGCTGCTGCCAGGCCGGCGACGTCCAGGCTGACCCAGCACGACCTCGTCATCGATACCGAGCGCTACGAGGTCCGACGCGGCGAGCAGTCGGTGCCACTCACGCCCGTCGAGTTCAAGCTGCTGGTGACGCTGGTGGCGGCCGATGGCCGGGCCCTCACGCGCGACCAGCTGCTCGACGCGGTCTATGGCTCCGACGACGGTGACGTGCTCGACCGCACCATCGACGTCCATATCGGCCGTCTGCGCGAGAAGCTGGGCGACGATGCCGAGCAGCCGCGCTATGTCATGACCGTCCGCGGTGTCGGCTATCGCGCGGCCCCACCCATCGCCGAGGACTAGACGGGACATGGCCCCGGGATACTCGACGGCCCATCGGCGACCCGCCTTCGGCCGCGGCCTGGCCTGGCGCATCGCCCTCGTCGGCATCGGCTCGGCGCTGGTGGCCGTGGGCATCATCACGGCCGGTGTGCTCATCGTGGGCAGCGAGGCCATGGCCGAGCTGATGATGAAGCACGGTGAGACCGCCGAGGCCTCCTACGCCATGTTCGACCAGTCCATCCGCGACGTGCTCTGGGTGGCCACCATCGTGGCCATCGTCGCCGGTGTAGGCCTGGCCATCATCCTGTCACGCATGCTGGCCCGGCCCCTGGCCGACATCGGCGCCGCTGCCCGGCGGGTGGCTGACGGCGACCTCAGCATCCGCGTCCCCCGCGCCGCCCCCGACGAGCTCGCCAGCCTGGCCAATTCCTTCAATCAGATGGCTGCCGAGCTGGAGGAGAGCGAGCGTCAGCGGCGCGACATCATCGCCAACACGGCCCATGAGCTGCGCACGCCGCTGACCAACCTCGAGGGTTACCTGGAGGCCATCCGCGACGGTGTCATCGTGCCCGACCAGGGCACCTACGAGTCGCTGTTGGAGGAGACCGAACGGCTGGTCCGATTGGCACGCTCGCTCGACGACCTCGCGCTCGGCGACGCGGCCCACAAGACCGCGCACCCGGTCGAGGTCGACCTGGCCACGCTGCTGTCAGCCGCCGCCGAGCTGACGCGACCGACGTTCGAGGCTCGGCACCTGAGGCTGGAACGACGCTGGACCCAGCCGCTGCCGGCACGAGCGGATCCCGACCAGTTCGCGCAGGTGGTGGTCAACCTGCTGCAGAACGCCGCCCGCTACGCGCCCGATGGCGGCACGGTCACGCTCAGCGCCGAAGGTCGCGATGACACCATCCTGGTCAGCCTCGCCAATGGCGGCGAGGGCATCCCGGCCGAAGACCTGCCCCATCTCTTCGAGCGCTTCTACCGTGTCGAGAAGTCACGCGACCGGGCCCTTGGGGGCGCCGGTATCGGCCTCGCCATCGTGAAGCAGCTGGTCGAAGGCTGGGGTGGCCGCGTGGGTGCCGAATCGGCCGCCGGACGAACGCGCTTCTGGTTCAGCCTGCCGCGGGGCGGCGCCACCCTTCCTGGCGGCCCGCGCTGATCAGGCCTGTCCTGGGACGGCGGCCTCGGCGCGACGCTTGATACCCGATAGCTGACTGTGGATGAGCGCGAAGACGCCGAGCCTGAGCAGCGGCAGGCCGCGGCGCTGAGCCTCGCTGACCTCGATACGGACACGTAGCCGCTCGATCAGCCGAGTGCGACCGCCGGGCGCATCCTCGAGCACGAAGACCCAGCTGACCGCATACGGCGGCACGTCCATCCGGGCCAGGGCATCGGCGGCCTCAGCGGGTGCGTCGGCGGCCAACCCCTCCAGCTGTTCGCGGGTCATGCCGTCATCGAGGTACAGCACCAACGTGCGTCCCGGCTCGACCTCGCGGACCACGAAACCGCCCTCGCGATGGGTCGGCACCAGGTCACCCTCGGCCAGTTCGCCGAACTCCTCCAGGATTCGCTCCGCGCCGCCGCCGGAGGGGCCACCGGTGGGGCTCCAGGGCCGGTCCAGCACAGGGTAGCTGTACCAGCCGCCACGGCCGTAGCCCAGCTGCCGAAGCCACGGCCAGACCGACTCGGGTGAAGCCTCGATCTCGAGCGCGCGCGTCTCGCTGACGTCGGCCGCTGCCACGAGGTCGTCACCCGCCAGGCTGCGCTGCGCGACCCCGCCGGCAAGGCCCCAGGTCCGCGATCGCGCACGCAATTGCACGGCGTAGGCCATCGCCATGCCGGCGCTGAAGGCAAGACCGATCAGCTTGAGCAGGATGAGCAGCTTGAAGGTGGACTTGATGAGCCGAAACACGGGCGACCTCCTCGAAGCAGGGTACGGACACCCCGATGCTACTCGCAGAGCCAGGTGTGTTCGAGAAGGCCGGCATGGGCCCTCTGTGGAGGCCGGAGGTATACTGCGGCCGCCGAGTGGCCACGGGCCACGCCAGTGGGGATGTAGCTCAGCTGGGAGAGCGCTGCGTTCGCATCGCAGAGGCCAGGGGTTCGAGTCCCCTCATCTCCACCATTCACCTTCCGCTGCAGTCGTGGGTTCATCGTCGCCGCCTCGACGTGGAGTATCCGCAGTAGCAGCGCCGACCTCGCTCGACGTATCGGAGGCCCCTCCCGCGAGGGGAGAGCCTCCGGGCCGGCACCGTTGACCTCGCCGAATCGCGCAGAATGACACCATGCACCGTCGGCCTCCCTGGGGTGCGGTCGCGCCAGCGAATCGAGCCTCGCCGCTTCTCCGCCACGTGGCTGGTCGGGGGACTGGATAACCGTGCCGGTCCTCGTCTCACTGGGCTCGTTCTTCACCACGCTCCTCGGGGGATGGGCGGCCCTGCGGATCCGCGACCACCAGCACCTCGTACTGGGCCTGGCCGCCGGGTTGATGTTGGGCGTGGTGAGCTTCGACCTGCTGCCCGAGGCCCTGTACCAGGAACCTGCCCAGTGGTTCCACGTCCAGGCTCCGCTCATCATGCTGGTGGCGGGCTTCCTCGTGCTGCACGCGATCGAGCGCTGGATGGGGGTCCACCGCGCGCACGAGAACGAGTGGTCGGCTCACCAGCACAGGCCCGGGATCGGGCTGCTTGCCGCATCGGCGCTCGTGGGGCACAGCTTGATGGACGGCTTCGCGATCGGCGTGGCGTACCAGGCAAGCGCGACCGTCGGCATCACGGTCGCGGTGGCCGTCATCGCCCATGACTTCGCCGACGGGTTCAACACCTACACGATCACGTCCCTGTACGGGAACGACCGCCGACGTGCGCTGACGCTGCTGGCCCTCGACGCGCTCGCCCCGGTGGTCGGGGCCGCGAGCACCCTGCTGCTCACCATCCCCAATTCGGCCCTGGGCCTCTATCTCGGGTTCTTCGCCGGGATCCTGCTCTACCTCGCGACCTCCGACATCCTGCCCGAGGCCCACGCCCACCACCCGAGCCGGCTGACCATCGCCTGCACGGTGCTGGGTGTTGCATTCATGTGGCTGGTGATCGGGCTGGCTGCCTGAAGCCTGGATCTGCTGCCCTCGTGCTCGACCGACACGGCAAGGGACCCGATCGACCAGCCGCGTGTGTCGCACAGGCACGTGACCAGGGCTTGACACACTGCCGAGCTGCCCGGGTGGCGTAGGCTGCCCGGCCCGAGGCGTCAGCTGAGCTGATCAGGCGGTCATCGGAACGGGACTGCCATCGTCAGCCGGCGCGGATGTCCCGCCGCCTGAAGCCGAGGCCGCCGAGCGCCGCAAGCGCGACCGCGGGCACGGCCAGCGCCAGGTAGCGCCACGCCGCCGCGCCGTTGACCAACGGGTCGTCACCGAACGCCCAGTCCCAGGGCGACACGTGGCGCCACGGGGCCAAGGTCGCGTTGAGCGGGAACAGGGCGACAACGAGGTATCCCGCCACGCCAACCGCGATCGCGAGCCCCATCACCAGCGACGGCCTTGGGAACCACCCGGCGATGGCAAGGGCGAGGCCACCGTGGACCAGCGCGAGCATGGCGCACAGCACGATGGTCGCGGTGATGTTCGACGCCGGGATCTGGAGGCCGATCAGCGCATCGAAACCGAGCTGGGCCAGCAAGACGACAACGGACACGATCGCGACCGCGACCACCAGGGCCGACGCCCGACCCGCCCAAAGCGCGGTGCGGGTCACGGGCTGTGCGAGGAACAACTCCAGACGGCCCGAGTCCTCTTCACCCGCGGTCTGGCCACTGGCCATCGCCACGGCCGCCCCGATGAGCAGGAGTGGCACCAGGAAGTCGTACAGGTTCCCCCGCAGGAACCCTGCCGGCGTGCCGATGTCCTGCATGCCGAGCGCCTGTACGAGGCCACTGGGCATCTGGTCGAACGCCTGGCTGATCGCCGACGAGCCCTGGAATGCCGGCCAGAAGGCCACGGTTGCGCCGACGAACAGGGCCAGCGCTCCGCCCCAGACGAGGCTGGAACGGCGCATGCCACGTAGGGGGACGAGGAGTAGCTCGAGCGTTCGGCCGTTCATGATGCCTCCGCATAGAGGTCGAGGAAGGCTTCCTCGAGGTCGGGCTCCTCCACGAGCATGCTGACCACGCGATGGCGGGCCAGGACCTCGAGCAGGGGCTGGATCGGTCCGGCCAGGATCGCCGATAGCCGGTGGCCATCCACCGTCGGTTCGGCGAGGCCCGGCAGACCGGCCAGCTCGGCTGCCGGCGGCTCTCCTTCGAACCACACCTCGACGCGCTGCCGCGCCCGACCTCGAAGCTCCTCGACCGTGCCCATAGCGACGATCTTCCCAGCGCTCAGGACTGCGACGCGGTCAGCCGCCCGCTGCACCTCGCTCAGCACATGGGACGAGAGGAAGACCGTCCCGCCGCGATCCCGCTCCTCCCGCACGAGACGCAGGAACTCGTGGGCGACCAGCGGGTCCAGTCCGCTCGTCGGCTCGTCGAGGATGAGAAGCTCCGCGTTCGCCAGGAACGCCAACAGCAACGACACCTTGCGGCGGTTGCCGCTGGACAGGTCCCGTATCCGGCGCGTGAGGTCGAGCCCCAGGCGCTCCGCCAGCTCATCGCGGCGCCCGGCGTCCGACCCGCCGCGGAGCCGGCCGATGCTCGCCACGAGCTCCGCCGCCGTTGTCCGGTCGGGCAGCCGCAGCTCACCGGGCACGTAGGCCACTTGCGAGCGAACCGCAACGCCGTCGGCATGCGGATCGAGGCCCAGAACCTCGATCCGGCCACGGGTCGGGTACAGCAGGTCGAGGATGCAGCGGATCGTCGTGGACTTGCCGGCACCGTTGGGCCCCAGGAACCCGAAGACCTCGCCGCGGCGCACTTCGAGATCGATGCCACGAACGGCGTGGATCTTGCCGTAGTCCTTGACGAGGCCCTTGATCAGCAGGGCGGGGCCATCGCCCATCGAGTGGTTGGGCCGAGTCGTCACGTGTTCACCTCAGTTGACGGGGATCCGGGTCGGAGCCCGCGCAGCAGCACATCGAGCGAGGACGGTGCGAGGTCCGAGATCGGAACTCGCTCCCTATCCAGCACCCAGAGCAAGGCAAGGCCTTCCAGGAGGCCGATGATGGAGACCGCGATGGCGTCGGGGTCCACCTGTCGGAACTCGTCGCGCTCGACGCCCTCGGCGACCAGGGCCGAGAGCTCGGAGCGGAAGCGCTCGAAGTACCGCTGGACGACTTCACGCACGGTCTGGTGGCGGGTTGCCCGCGCGTAGAACTCGACGACGATCGGCGCCAGCGGCCCGATCCGCTCCAGCTCCCTGGTGTATTCGTGGACGAAGCGCAGGAGCCGATCCGATACGGTCCCCTCGCTCTTGCGCGTAGCCTGCAGCCGGTGCATCTCAAGGTCGATCATGCGACCCACGAGCGATTCGATCAGCTGGTCCTTGCTCTTGAAGTAGAGGTAGAGGGCGCCCTTGCTCAACCCAGACTCGCTGGCCACGTCGTCCATGCGCGCCGACGCGAAGCCGAGCCGGGCAAAGACGCGTGACGCCGCGTCAAGGATCTGGTCGTTGCGGTCCGGGGCGTCCTTCGGGCTCACGGCACTCCCATATGACTGACCGGTCAGTCAGACGATAGACATCCGACCAGGGCGTGTCAAAGCGGCAGAGTCGTCCTGTGCGACACACGCGGTTGGTCGGTCGGGTCCCTTGCCGTGTCGTTCGAGCACGAGGCGCGTTCGGTCAGCAGCGATCTTCCGACCGGCTATGTCGCACAGGACTGGCGACTGAAGATGACCCGCCATGCGGCGATCGCTTGACCGACC
>CAVRTH010000010.1:0-66482 GCA_963724095.1 uncultured Chloroflexia bacterium | reverse complement strand
AGTGCTGCGCGGCAGATTCTGGAGCTCGGCGACAAGCTGCCGCGTCACTCTCTTGAAGAGCTGAAGCCGAAAGAAGGCGAAGAAGGCGGCGGAGATTGCCGCCGAAGCGAGCGAGGAGGGCGAGAAAGAAGGAGCAGAACGGCGTCGACTACAAGCCGGTCGACCTGGTGCCCAACGTCATCCACGAGGACGTGCTGTGGGCGTGCACCACCTGCCGCGCCTGCGAAGAGCAGTGCCCGGTGTTCATCACCTACGTCAGAGCAATACGTGCAGATGCGCCGCAACCTCGTCGTGATCAAGGGCGAGTTCCCGGCCCAGACGCGCGACGGACGTCGGCATACATCGCGGCCACCCTGCGGCGCCAATCGAGCAAGGTCAGTGACATGCGTGTCGATGGTAGCCCCACCTACACTGCCGCCCATGGGCAATGTCATGGACGAGGCTGAGCGGCTGTACTTCTCAACGGCCGCGGAGTGGCGCGCCTGGCTGGCCGTCAACCACACCCGGGAGGGCGTCTGGCTGGTGCAGTACAAGCCGCGCACGGGCAAACCGGCCATCCCCTACGAGGACGCCATCTGCGAGGCGCTCTGCTTCGGCTGGGTCGACAGCACCTATCGTCGGTGGACGACGAGCGCGGCATGCTCTGGTGGTCGCCGCGACGCAAGGGCAGCCTGTGGGCGGGCACCAACAAGGAGCGCGTGGCGCGGCTGGAGGCCGAGGGCCGCATGACCGACGCCGGCCGCGCCGCCATCGAGCGCGGCCAAGGCAGACGGCTCGTGGACGCATCCTCGACTCGGTCGAAGCGCTCGATCGTGCCGGAGGACCTCGCCGCCGCCCTCGACGACGACCCGGCGCGCGCGAGCGCTGGGAGTCGTTCGCACCCACGGCTCAGCGTGCCTACCTGCTGTGGGTCGCCACGGCCAAGCGCGCCGAGACGCGCGCCCGGCGTGATCGACGAGTCGGCGGCTCGCCGGGCTCCAGTGGGCCTGCGATTTTCGAGGATCCGCTGAGCCCGACGAACCGTGGGCTCTCGACCGCGAGCCAGACCGTTGGTAACGGGGGACCCCGGAACAACGTACCAGTCGACGTGCCCAGTGTCGCGCTAGCCTTGCTTCAGGGTGGTGAGTTCGGACCCGGCCCGCGCAGGTTCACCATCCTCGACCGCAGCTACCCGAGGTTGACCATGGAGCCAACGATGCAACCGGCGCCGCCACGACGAGCGGGTCTCTTGGTGCCTGCGGTCACCGACGACGGCAGTCTCCACTTGTCAACAAGCACTACATGGGTAATCCTATTCGCTGGGCGGGAGCGCCATGATGAGTGTGTCGGCTACGTTGACCCATCTGGTCGTTGGTGTTGCCAATCGTCAGGAGTCGGGCATTGATATATCGGAGCGAGCGCAACATCGGAGACTCACGAGACGAGTGACAGAGCTGCTGGCGCGCCCGCGCGCTCACGTAGGCATGCCCGTGGCCAATCGACGTCGAGTTCCGATCGTCCTCCCTGTGTTGCTCCTGATCGTCCTTGCGGCTCTTGACTTCGGTCGGGTGTTCATGGGCTGGGTCGTGCTGAACAACGCCGCTCGTGTGGCAGCGAACTACGCTGCCGCCAATCCGAACGCCTGGGACTCACCGGGTAACCCGGCGCAGCGCGCTGCCTACCAGACCCTGGTTTCCGAAGCGCGTGATGAGGCCAATTCCTTCTCGGATGCGACGCGACCATCCCTGACCCAGGCTTTCCTGGAGGCAAGGACCTTGCCGACTACGCAGTCGTCGACCTCCAGTGTGACTTCGACCCGATCACACCGTTGATCGGTGATGTCCTCACCGGCAATGGAGGCCCCCTGGCGGTCTCAGCACGGTCAGTCTTCCCAATTCGCACCGGTGCCCTTGTCGTGCCTTCATCAAGCTCTCCGCCCGGCTGCCTGTCAAGCATCCTGCGAGACCGCGGACGTCGATGGGATGGACGCCAGTTTCTTTGACGACACGCAGGGAAGTACCAGTTGGTCGTGGCAGCTTGAGAGTTTCTTTGCTCCAAGCCACACAACGAACCCCACGTGGACCTACCACAATCCAGGGACGCACAACGTGCGCCTGACGGCGTCGGTCGGCGCGGTCGAGTGTGTTCCTGACCAGGTGACCATCACCGTAGCTCCGACCGCGTCGCCCGATCCTGACGCGAGCCCCGATCCAACGCGAGTCCCGCGGCGAGCCCGGACGCCACCGAAGAGCCTCTGCAAGGTTCCGAAGCTGATCGGCAAGCAGCATACGATGGCTCAGTCCCTCTGGGCGGCCAAAGGCTTCTTCAATCCGGTCACGCTCGTCCCCGGCGCCAGCGAGACTGACCGCTGGGATATCCAGTACCAGTCGATCGCCGCTGATGCTGATGCCAGCTGCCAGAGCATCATCCAGATCGGGCCTGACCCGCTGGGGGATCCATGAGAGCACACAAAGACGACCGCGGCCAAGGGCAGGCGATCGTTGAGTTCGCGATCATCCTGCCTGTCCTCGTACTGCTGCTGATGGCGCTATTCGACGCTGGACGGGCGGTCCTCTTCTTCACGGAGCTAAGCGATGCCTCGCGTGCTGGCGCGCGGGTCGCGATGGTGAACCAGAGCCACAATTCAACATGTTCCGGTGGGGTGGTGGCGTACAAGTGTGCTGCTGCCGCATTGACTACGGCCATGGGCATCCCGGCGTCCGATATCCCAAGCGCCACGTTCAAGGATCGGGGATGGCAACCTCGTGTCGCCGGACGCCGCCATCTGTCGCCAATTCGGCGGTTGTTCCGCTATCGTGGTGGTCGACTACAGCTTCGAACCTATCACGCCGATCATCGGCAACATCATCGGCGATATCGCCCTGTCTTCAGAAACGTCCATGCAGATCGAGCGCTGTGTACGCCAACCCAGCTCCCACACCATGAGGCACACAGACATGGGAGACCAGCTCCGATCTCGTGAGAGCGGGCAAGTGCTTGCGCTCTTTGCTCTAGGCTTCGTCGCATTCATCGCGGCGGTCGCCTTCGTCCTGGACGGCGGCAATGCATATGCCCACCAACGCATCAGCCAGAACGGTTCCGATGCCGCATCTCTGGCCGGAGCGATCGATGCTCGGGGAGAGGCTTGCTGGCAAGTCCCCGACGGACGACCAGGTCCTTGTGGCCGTCACCGGAGTGCTCACCGAAATGGACATGGATGTGGACACTTCTTCGGCGCAGTACACGGACATCTCGGGCGCCGCCACTCCCGATTCCCATTGCCGTGGGCTCGCTCGAGTTTGGCGAGCATCCTCCGTCCACGGCCTGGGGAGTCGAAGTGACTGGAGATCAGCCATTCGACACGTTCTTCGCACGCCTGCTCGGGATGAGCCGGTGGAATGCCGTGACGCAGGCGACAGCCGTAGCAGGCTACTCGACCTCGATCAATGGTCCATTTCTGCCGTTCACCCCGCCCGTGAACATCCAGGTGAACTGCCTTATCAACGACGAGCCAGAGTGGGCCGAACCGGGACCGGATGGGAAGACCCCCAAGTGGCAACTCGGGGGCGGCTATGTCATCCCGCTTTGCAGCGCTGGTCCCGGGAACGTCGGCTGGCTTGACTTCGATCCACCCGCTGGCGGTACCAGCACGCTCATCGACAACATCTATCCAGCTCCGGCGAACCCGCCCGAGTTCGATGTGCCGTCATGGCAGTGGATGGTCGAGGCGGGCGACTCAGCGGCAGGGGGCATCGAGGACGCTATGCGCCACTACGATGGCATGACAGTCTTGATCCCACTCTTCGACGACACGTGTGACGTGATGCCGGGGGCGCCCGACGCCGACTGCCCGGGAGACCCGGGCCACGGGACCAATCAGGTCTACCACTTCCCCGCGATTGCGGCGTTCCAGCTCTGTGGTCTGGTCGACGGAAGTGTGCCGGATTGGTGCGACATTGACCCCGATGGCGATGGGGTCGATCACACCTACGCCCATGGATCCTACATGTCAGGCGCCAACGTCACGAAGGAGTGCAACATGCTCAAGAACGGCACGGGATGTCTCGTTGGGCGCTTCGTGACCTTCTTCGGTCCTGGGTCAACGACTGACATCGTCATCGGCGAACCGTCCCCATCCAAGTCGATCTCCGTCCAGCTCATCAAGTGATTGCGAACAGTCCGTCCGACCATCCGACCGCGGTCTGACATACGACACGGCGGTCGCCCCGCCGGCGGTCGCCCGTTCAGTCGTTTGTGGCGGGAGGTAAGCCCTTCGGCTCCTGGTCCTCGTTCGGTGGCACCGGATCGGCCACTTGTGTGGCCGGGTCGGCGGTGACCGTCAGGTCGACCGTGGTGTCTGGCTTCCAGGTTCGGACGGCACGTTCAGCGTCTGACCGCGCGAGCTCTGGGCGCCGTCGGGGTAGCATCGCGGTCGGAGGGACCAGCCACCTGCCCCGCGGAGGAATGATGTACCCGGATACTCCCCGCCGAGCCGTCGCGCTCGCCCTGGCCACGCTGGCCCTGGCTCTTGTCACGGCGCGCCGGTCCTGGCGCAGGAGCCCGCAGTCCCAGCCCGGCCGCCGCGGCCGCAGCCAGCCCAGGTGCCGCAACTGCAGCCAGCGAGTGTGTCGAGCCGGAGGCTTCGCTCGCGCCGATCAGTCAGGAAACGCTCTCCATCCCCGAGGACTTCCGTATCAAGCTGTTCAACGATGTCTGGGAAGGCATCCGCGACTTCTACATCGACCCCGATACCAACGGTCTCGACTGGGACGCGATCGGCGACGAGTACGCGCCGCTGGTGATCGCCACCGACAACGCCTACGAGGTCTATCAGCTCCTCGGCGAGATGGTCGGTCTGCTCGAGGATTCCTTCACCAACTACTTCGCGCCAGAGGACTTGGGTGATCTCGCCACCTATGACCCCAGCTATGGCGGCATCGGCGCGCTGCTCGACACCAGCGCGGCCGGTGAGGACAGCCCGGGTCTTCGCATCATCTATGTCTTCGACGGTGGTTCGGCCAAGGACGCCGGCATCGCCGCGCGCGACAGCATCGTCGGCGTCGAAGGCGACTCCTGCGCTCGTATCGCCGATATCCGCGGGCCGGAGGGAACCGACGTCACCCTCACCATCGCCACGCCCGGGGAGGCACCACGCGACGTCACCCTGGAGCGTCGCCGCATCGACCCGCTCATCCTTCCCGAGGTGCGCCGCCTCGACGCGGATGCGGGCGTGGGCTACCTGCAGGTGCTCGCATTGTCTGGCCAGGAGACCGTCGACGCGATCGAGCAGGCGCTGACCACCTTGCTCCGTGGCGACCCGCTCGACGGGCTCATCCTCGACCTGCGTGCCTCCGACCAGGGCGCCCCGGGGGTCGTCCTGGCGACGCTGGGCGCATTCGTCGAGGGCGAGGTGGGCGAGTTCCACTCGCGCGTCGGCAATGAACCCATCAAGATCGAACCGAACGACCTGGCCAAGAGCTACGCCGGTATCCCCCTGGTGGTGCTGGTGGACGAGGGCACCGAGGCCGACGCCGAACAGCTGGCAGCCATCCTCCAGGACCAGGGGCGCGCGACCATCGTGGGTACCCAGACGTCGGGCAAGACACATGGCACCACGTCGCTCGACCTCGCCGACGGTTCCCTGCTGCAGATCGTCTCGTTCGGCTTCCAGTTGCCCAGCGGTGAGACGCTCGAGGGCGTGGGTGTGACGCCCGATGTGGCGGTTGACGCCGACTGGCTCAGCTATCCCGAGTCGGACGACCCCTTCCTGGTCGCTGCGCTCGAGGTCATCGACGAGGCGCGCATCGGCTGCCGCCTCTCCAGCGCCATCGGCCGCACCCGGGGCGTCTCCCGAAGGGTAGAGATGGCAGGCCACCTGGTGGCCGTCGGCAAGGGCGATCAAGGGGGGGACCACGCGCTCACAGGTGCCCGCGATGGCCACCGGACAACGAGGTGCGAAAGCGCAGCCAGGGGGCAGGTCGCCGGCATCGGGCGGCTCGCCGCCGACCACCGGACGCTGTCGCAGCCGGTTGGCCGGGTCGGGCTCCGGCACGGCCGCGAGGAGGGCGCGCGTGTAGGGGTGCTTGGCATCCTCGATGAGCTGCGTCGCGGGCGCCAGTTCGACGATGCGCCCGGCGTACATCACCGCGATGCGGTCGGCGAAGTGGCGCGCACTGGCGAGGTCGTGGGTGATGTACAGGAAGGTCAATCGGCGTTGCTCCTGTAGCTCAGCGAGCAGGTACAGGATCTCCGCCCGGCTGGAGGCGTCGATCATCGACACCGGCTCGTCGGCCACGAGGTAATCGGGGTCGAGCACCATGGCACGGGCGATGCTGACGCGCTGGCGCTGGCCGCCGGAGAGCGTGTGCGGGTACTTGTCGGCGAACTCGAGGGCGGGGGAGAGCTTGACCTGCTCGAGTGCGGCTACGACCCTCGCTTCTCGCTCGGCACGCTCGGCCGGTCCATGGATGGTCAGCGGCTCCTCCACCAGCTCACCCACGCGCATGTAGGGGCTGAGGCTGGAGAACGGATCCTGGAAGATGGCCTGTGCGCGCTGGCGGAAGGCGAGCAGGTCCCTGCCGGAGAGCTCCGTGATGTCGGCACCCTCGAACAGGATGCGCCCCGCGGAGACGGGGACCAGCGCCAGGGTGGCGCGGCCCAGGGTCGTCTTGCCGCTGCCCGATTCGCCCACCACGGCCACGGTCTCACCCCTGCTCAGCTCGAGGCTGACAGCGGTGACGGCATTGATGGGCCGGGTGGCGAAGAAGGACTTGCGTACGAAGAAGGTGACGCTGAGTTCCTCGACTCGCAGCAGCGGGCCATCGGCTTCGGTCCACTCAGCCATCGGCTACCCCCGCTGCGGTCGCCTCGTGTCGCGGTTCATGCCGCCAGCAGCGGGCCCAGTGCCCGGGTGTGACCTCCAGGTAGGGAGGCGCCATGGCACAGGGCTCGTACACCAGTGGGCAGCGGTCGGCGAAGCGGCAGCCAGCGATAGCCTCGCGCAGATCGGGCGGAGCTCCCCGCAGGAAGTCGGGCGGTGTCGCCTCGTGCAGGCTGGGGATGGCAGCCAGCAGGCGCTGCGTGTACGGGTCGGCCGGGTCGGCCAGGACCTCCTCGGCGGTCCCGAGCTCACGCACCTGCCCGGCGTAGACCACCGCGATGTGATCGCACAGGTCCGACGCCAGTGCCAGGTCGTGAGTGATGAAGAGCATGCTGATGTGGCGTTCGGCCTTGAGTTCCTTCAGCAGGTTCATGATCTGTGCCTGGATGCTCACGTCGAGGGCGCTGGTGGGCTCGTCGAGGATGAGCAGCGGCGGATCGTGGGTGAGGGCGGTGGCGATCATGACGCGCTGCTTCATGCCGCCGCTGAGTTCGTGCGGGTAGCGCTCGGCAGTGCCGGCCGAGAGGCCCACGCGAGTCATCAGCTCCCTGACGCGAGCCCGCGTCTCCGTCTTGCTCAGGCCGTCGGCACGGAGCCGCTCCCCGACCTGGTCGCCCACGCGGATGACGGGGTTGAGCGAGTGCATCGCGCCCTGGAAGACCATGGCCATGTGACTCCAGCGGACCCGCACCCGGAAGGCCTCATCCGAGAGAGCGCCAAGGTCCTCGCCGGCCAGGCGCATGCGGCCGCCGGTGATCGTGGCGTTGCGCGGCAGCAGGCGCATCAGTGCCAGCGCCAGGCTGGTCTTGCCGCTTCCGGACTCGCCGATG
This sequence comes from uncultured Chloroflexia bacterium, assembly GCA_963724095.1. GTDB lineage: Bacteria > Chloroflexota > Limnocylindria > Limnocylindrales > CSP1-4 > JAFMJV01. The sequence goes on along the minus strand of CAVRTH010000010.1, from coordinate 58,793 downwards.
ATGCCCAATGCCTCACCCTCGGCGAGGTCGAAGGAGATGTCGTCCACGGCCCGCAGCGGACCGCCCTCGGTGGCGTACTGCAGGGCCAGGCCGCGGACTTCGAGCAGGGCCATCAATCGCGCCGCAGCTTGGGGTTGACGATTGGCTCCATGGCCAGCGCCAGCAGCATGAAGGTCATGGCCGTGATGACGATGAGCAGCCCCGGCGAGACGACCCACCACCAGTAGCCCAGGAAGACCGCGCCGGTACGGAAGCCATCCTCGAGGATCTGGCCCCAGGTCGGCAGCGACGGATCGCCCAGGCCCAGGAACGAGAGACCGGCCTCGGCGAGGATGACCGCGGGCACGAAGAAGATGAGCTGGGTGAAGACGTAAGGCGCGGTGTGCGGGAAGATGTGCTTGCGCAGGATGTGCGAGCTCGATGCACCCAGCGCCCGTGCGGCCTCCACCTCCTGGCTGCCCGAGAGGCCCAGCACCATCGAGCGCACCAGGATGGCCAGGCCCGGCCAGCTGAACGCCACCAGCAATACCAGGATGAGCCACAGCTGGGCACCGAAGACGAAGACGAAGAAGATGAGTAGCGGCAACAAGGGCACGTTGTTGACGACATCGGCGGCGCGCTGGATGAGCAGATCGGTGCGGCCGCCCTTGTAGCCCGAGAGCATGCCCAGCCCGGTGCCGATGGCGGTGCTGACGGTGGCGGCGGCAAGCCCGATGAGCAGCGCCACCGGCAGGCCGAAGGCGAGACCCTCAGCCAGATCGCGGCCGCTGGCGTCCGTGCCCAGGAGGCCGTAGACGGTGCCGCCGGCGACCGCCCGCACCCAGGCCACCTCGTCGGTCGGGTCGGCCAGGGCCAGTCGCACCTGCACCACGTACTCGCCCTTGAGCGGCTGCAGCGCACCGGTTTCGTCGGGCGCGCCGAACAGCGCGGCCGTGAGGTCATCCTGTAGCGCCCGCGCAGGGATATCCACGCCGTATGCGTCGGCCAGCATCTCCGAGGCTGCCTGGGCCGTCTCGGGCTCGGCGCTGAAGAGGACGCGCAGGGGCGTCTCGTCGTGACGGACGTAGGGTGGCTCCTCGCCCGGCCGCGGGCCGCGGATGGTCGTCCGCAGCAGCGGTACGGACGTCCCGTCCGGCCGCAGCAGGGTCACGCTCAGCGAGGGTGGGCGATCGGCGTAGCGAACTTCCCCCAGGCTGAACGAGAGGAAGGTGGGGGCCTCGTCGGCGGTGTGCTCGAAGGCCAGGTCGTAGACCTCGACCCGCGCGCTACCGCGCTCGACGGACTCCGTCGGCTCGGTAGCTTCGACGATCTGGTGCTCCGCTGCGCCAGCGCCCGGGAGCATCGCGGTCCACGCCGGCGGCACGGCCTTGGGATAGTCGGCCCAGACGGCAGGGTTGGACCAGCGCGTGGGACCGAAATCGAGCGGGAACGTCAGCAGCACCAGCACCGAGACCGTGCCCAGGATGAGCGCCAGTGCCACCCCCAGCTTGCCGGCCGTGCTGGCGAGCACGCCACGGAGCAGGCTGCGTCGTCTCACCCGTAGCGGACCCGTGGGTCGAGGAAGACGTACAGGATCTCCAGCAGCAGGCGCGCGGCCACGTAGATGAGCGTGAACATGAACGTCAGGCCGATGATGATCGACTCATCGGGCTGGCCACTGAAGGTCTTGAAGTAGAGCTGCCCCATGCCCTCCCAGGCGAAGACGGTCTCGATGAGGATGGAGCCGCCCAGCGTGGCCGCGAGTCCGAGGATGAGGCCGGTGACGATGGGCGGCGCCGCCACGCGCAGGATGTGCCGACGCCGGATGAGCGCTTCAGGCAGACCCTTGGCGCGGGCGACGGTGACGTGGTCCTGCATGGCCACGTTCAGCGTCATGGTGCGGATCACGTAGATCGACGGGCCGATGCTGACCAGCACCAGCGTCAGGATGGGCAACAGCGCGTGCCACAGCAGGTCCAGGACGGAGGCGATGACACCCTGCGGTGGTGGTGTGCTGTACATCCCGCCCGAGGGCAGGAGGCGTAACCAGAAGGAGAAGACGAGGATGAGCAGGATGCCTGCCCACCACGCCGGCAGGCCGTTGGTGATGGCGGCCACGTAGGAGACGATGCGGTCGATGCGCGAGCCCGGGCGGGTCGAGAGCCACACACCCACGGTCAGGCCGATGACGGCGGTGATGATGAGCGAGGTGGTCAGCAGCAGGATCGTGCGCGGCAGCCGTTCGACGATGATGTCGGCCACGCTGTTGGAGCCATCCGCGGCGCGGATGGAGCGGGCCTCGCCCAGGTCGAACACCAGCACCCGCGCCACCAACGACGGCAGGCGCTCCAGCCAGGGGCGGTCCAGGCCGTAGGATGCCTCCAGCTCCCCTCGCCGTACCGCGATGATCTCCTCGATCGCATCGGGATCCTTGACCGTCTGCGACAGGCTCGTACGCGTGACCCGCAGCTCCTCGCCGACCTGGGCCTCGAGGATGCGGTCGGAGTAGCCGGTGGCCCCCAGTGTCAGCACCAGCAGGAACAGCACGATGATGAGCACCGCGCCAAGGCTGATGGCTCGCACGAGGATGGGGCGCAGGAGCGATGGGCCCACCCTGGGTAGCCCCGCTAGGGGAGCACCTCGAGGTCCACGCGGCGTTCGCTGATGAGTGCCAGCGAGTCGCTTTCGGCAGCCAGGTAGAGCCGGTAGAAGCCGGGGAACAGCGAAGCGGTCACGTCTGCCGGGATGGTCACGCTGAAGCTGCCGTCAGCGGCATCGTCAGCGCGGCCGGACGCCACCACCTCGCCCACCGCCGGGTCCAGCAGCAGGTACTGCAGCCCCAGCGTGCCCGGTCCGCTGACCGTGGTGCTGATGACCGCATCCTCGCCGGGCACGACCGGATCGGCACTGACGTCGTCGATGGCCAGCGTCGGCGGCTCGCCACGATAGTGATCGCCCGGCTTGAAGGGATAGCTCGGATCGCGGAAGGCGACCAGCTCGGCGAACTGTGCCGGCGGGTCGAACTGCTGGAGGTAGAAGGGGCCCTGGCTGATGACGAGGTGGTCCTTGTCGTCGAACCAGTCCTGGGCTGCCGCGTAGCGGGCGACCGCCTCCTCCGGCGTGACCAGTGTTCGGCCACCGAACTCGAACACCCCTGCGGGCACGAACTCGTTGCGCTCGAGGTCACGCAGCGTGCGGTCCACCAGGCCGGCATCGCGTTTCAGCACCAGGCTCAGCCAGGGCACGCTGAAGCGGCTGGCAGCGGTGTCGCTGTAGGCTGCCCGGCGCTGCTCGAAGACGAGGTCGTCCATGGCCGCCTTCAGTTCCCAGGGCATGTCGAAGCCACGGGGCTGGCATAGGCAGCGATGTAGTCCTGGTCGAAATGCCAGTAGTCGACGTAGACCTCCAGCTGGTCATCAGCGGTCAGCCGATAGCCCTTGAACGTCTCCAGGATCGGCCGCGAGGTCACCGCCAGGGCGGTCTCGATGCGCGCCTTCTCGGGGTCATAGGCGAGCTCGAAGTCCTGCGCGATGGAGTAGACCGCGTCGGCGATGGTGATGGGCTGGCCGTCATGCCAGTTGGCCTCGAGGTACTTGCTGTAATCGAAGGTGACCTTGCTGACCGCGGTCGTCCCCTCCGCCACGGGCTGCCACGTCTTGGTCTCGACGTCCCACGTGACCGCGTCCGTGGGCACGCTCAGCGTCCCGTCGGGACCGGCCGTCTCCACGGCGTAGTCGGCACGGAAGGGCTCCGGGATGCCGCTGAAGGGGTCGTTCCAGATGGGCGGGTCGGCCAGGTTGCGCCAGATGTCGGTGGCGTACACGTCGCCGAGGCCGCCGATGGGGTTGTAGGTGGTGCGCTCGGTCCAGACCCACTGGTGGCCGACGCGGACGTCCTCCGAGCCGGGCACATAGGCTTCGCGCAGGGCAAACGGATTGCGTGGACCGGCCACCACGTCGCGCGTCATGCCCTGCAGCGTATCGACGACCGGGAAGCTGTTGTCCACGGTGGCCAGCCAGACGCGGATGGACTCGTCCAGCCCGGCCTGCGTCATCTGGTGGTAGATCTGGTTGCGCTCCTCGAGGCTGTCGAACTCGCCGCGGTAGAGCTTCTTGCCGAGGGCATCGAGCTCATCGTTCTGGTATTGCCAGAAGCCCTCCTCGCGCCAGCCGGGCATCTGGCCCAGCCAGGGGGCGATGAAGGCGTTGACCGAGCCCACGTCGTAGCGGCTCGGGGCAGTGCGCCCCCAGCCCTCGGTGTAGATGTGCCACTCGAACGCGGCCGGATCGGTGGAGTAGACCTTCTGCACGGCCGGGGCGAACTGGTCGTACGTGATGGCGACCTCGAAGCCGGCTGTCTCCAGCTCGGCGCGCACGAGATCGGCGATCTCGCGTCGCTCGTCCTCGACGCGTCCCACGAGCTTGATCCGGATCGGCTGGCCCTCGTAGTGCCAGGTGCCGTCGATGAGCTCGGCGCCGGCAGCGGTCATGGCCTCGGCGATGAGGTCACGCGCGAGCTCGGGATCGTAGCTGATGCCGGAACCCCGATCGATGTCGTAGATGGTCAGGAAGTCCGGGTCGCTGGGGCCGACGTGGGTGAGCATCGGCTGCGCAGCGCCGCGATAGATGTCCTGGGCGATGGCCTCCCGATTGACGAGGTACTGCATCGCCTGGCGCACTTCGAGGATGGAGAACGGGTTCAGTTCGCCCTCGCGCGCAGGCGCCGGGTTGAGGATGAGCGAAACCATGGTGGCAGGGGCATCGATGAGCTTGATGCCCGGTGTGCCGCGCAGTTCCTGTGCCGCTTCGGTCTTCAGCCCGAACAGGTACAGGTCCATGTTGCCGGCCTCGATATCGAGGGGCGCACGATCGACGAAGAAGGAGTTGTAGAGGAGGCGATCCGCGGCCGGCCCGGGCTGGTCGTGGGGCGGCTGGTAGGCCTCGTCCTGGGCCAGGACGAGGCCGGGGAGGGCGGCCACCATCAGCAGCAGCGCGAGTGCGACGGTGACGATGCCGCGGGCGCGCGCGATCGGCGCCCACTGGCCATTCTGGAGGGTCATCGCCTAGCCCTCGTCGGTGGCCGGGTCGGCAGGGGCCGCGTCGGTCGCGGCCGGCGCAGGTGATTCAAGGCCATCGATGCGCTGGCCCAGGTCGTCGAGCAGGTCGGCGATGTTGCCGAAGCCGAACTCGGTGAAGAACGAGGTCGTGGCCCCGTTGCCGGACTCGTCGTAGACGGTGATGACCTGGCTGCCCTCGCTGGTGATGGGCATGAAGATGCGAGCGCTGAACTCGCCGTCGAGGTTGGTGCGCAGGGTGGAGATGGTGGTGTCACCCAGCTGCACGAAGATTCCCATGTCGGGCTGGAAGGCGAAGCCCTGCAGTGTCACCTCCTGGCCTCCGGGCCCCGACGGCGGGCTGATGAAGATCTCCGGAGCGTCGACCGCCTCGGTGCGGGCGACCGCGATCTTCTGGTTGATGGGGCCGAACTCACCCAGGCGTGAATCGGACCACGCCATGTGCACGTCCTTCTCGGTCGCGGTCAGGCTGAAGTAGTCGCCGATGAAGAGACCATTGGGGAAGGCGTAGTTGGGATTGGAGGCGAAGTCGGTGACACGGGTGTCGCCCACGCTGATGCCCAGTTCATCGTTGCTGAAGCCGAACGTCTCGCCGCGGTCGTCCGAGCGGGTGTAGTAGATGCCGTAGCTGCTCTGGCTGGGGCTGTCGCGGAAGTCGCCCCACATCGCGTGGATGACACCGTCGGGGCCGACATCGATGGAGGGGAAGATCTGCACGTGGTCGGTGTCGTCGTCGTTGAGGACCTTGGGCCGGGACCAGGTCAGGCCATCATCGAACGAGGCCGTCAGATAGACGTCCCCGTCGTCGTTGGGCTTGTCAGAGGGCCGGCCCACGTAGGAGATGTAGACCTCGCCGTCGGGGCCGGCGGCGATCTGCGGGAAGCAAGACGACCAGAAGCGGAAGTTCGAGGTGCGTGGACGGAACTCGGGCTCGTTGAAGACCGAGGCCACGACCGGGGTCGACCAGGTCTCGCCGGCGTCGCTCGAGCTGGCTACCTGGATCTCGCCGACCCCCTCCTGCGAGCGGTCATCGGTGCTGTCCATCCAGGCCACGTGGACCATGCCCTCCGGGGTCACCACGGGCTGGCTGCCCTGCACCACGCGCAGCGTGCCGAAGACGCCGGGTGCGCCGCTACCGTCGCCGAGCTCGCCGAAGGCTCGTCGCACCGTAGGGCTCACCGCTACCGGGTCGCTCCAGGTGCTGCCGCCATCCTCGGACTTCACCAGCTCGATGGTGGTGCGCATCTCGGTCGGCAGCAGGTTGGGGATCTCGCCGATGTAGAGGATCTCGTAGCTGATGTCGAAGTTGGTGTAGGTCACGTAGAGGACGTCCTGCTCGGGATCGTCGGGATGAGGGCCTGAGGCCATCCAGGGCTTGTCGAAGAAGCTGAGATCGACGAGGCCGCGGAGACGGCCGAAGCGGTCGGTCTCGAGGCCGTCGGTGTTGACGCTACTGCGGGCCGACGAGATCTGGGTGGGCCAGGTGAAGCCGTCGTCCTCCGACTTGGCCACCGCGATGCTCGACACTTGCGCCGCCACCTCGATGGGCCCCAGATTGAACTCATCGACGCCGACCGAGATATAGGCCATGTAGACGTTCTCGTCGCGGTCGAAGGCGAGCACCGGATCGCCGCCCGCGCCGAGGTCCTTCTGCAGGTAGGGGACCTGGAAGGGGCCTTCCCAGCGCTCCCCGCCGTCGAACGTGACGTAGGCCGACATGGAGGGGAAGGCGTAGTCGATGACGCCCAGCACGAGATGGTCGGGATCGTTCGGGTCGGCCTCGATCTGTGGCTCGGTCTGGAAGGGTGCTCGACCGAAGTCCCGCGTGACGAGGATGTTGCGGCTGAAGGCCGGCCCGGGCTCGCGGTAGGGGACGGGAGCGCCCGCTCCGGCTGCCTGCGTCCGCGGCGAGGATCCGCTCGAGTCCGTGCCCAGACCGGGACCGAGGTTGCTGTCACCACTGGGCAGCAAGCCCTGGGCCGGATCGGTGCCCTGGCTCATCAGCCAGGCCTGGCCGGAAAGCAGCGACGCCGCCGGCCCCAGCAGGTCGGCGGGGGAGGCACCGATCAGCGGGATGACGTTGGAGGGGTCAGGCGGAAGGCCGCCCTCCTCCTCTTCGGCGGCGGCAGGGATGGCGGTGGTCAGCGCGAGCAGCAGGGACGTGCCGAGCGCGAGACGCCACGAAGAGCGGGATGCGGACATCGTTCTCCTTGTCGAGAGGATCGGGGTCGAGAAGGTCGGGGTCGAGAAGGTCGGGCAGCCCGCGCTAGCGGACCCGGTCGATGATGGTGAGGAGCCCGTCGAGCCGGTTGGCGACCGAGCGCAGCACCTCCGAGCGGAACTCTTCCATGGAGGTGTCGAAGGCATTGGCTCCGGTATCGACGTAGGCGCTGGTGAACGCCTCGGTGGTATCGAATTCGCCGAATCGCCAGTCAAGGAAGGCCGGCGCGGTGTCGCTCACGCGATCGACGACCTGGCCCAGGCTCGCTGGGTCGGAGGACAACGCGAGCGTGCGCATACGGTCGATCTGGGCTTCAGCCTCGGGCCGTGTCTCGGGCAGGCCCTTGCGCAACTCGAAGAGCAGCTGGCGGTCGGCTTCGAGGGGTCCGTACAGGTCATCGAAGCGGGTGAGCGACTCGCGCAGTCGATCGCGCTCCGTGGAGAGCGTATCGACCGTTTGCTGCAGGCTGGAGTTGTCGGCCTGCAGCGCGTCATTGGCGAGGCTCAGGTCGTCGATCATGGAACGCAGCTCTTCGACCGTGGCTTGTTGTTGGCCCATGTCGGCAGCGCCAGGGTCCAGGTCGGCACTGCCCGAGTCCATGGCCACGGTGGCGCTCGCGGGAAGCAGCATGGTGGCGGCCATGAGCGCGGCCGCTGCCAGTCCGCGCAGTCGACGTCGTGGGTAGTCCGGCGTCAGCATCGGTTGAGGCACCTCTCCGGTTTGCATGATCGGGCTGGGCGACCCGGGGTCTCTACACGGACCGCCGCGGTCGCGACAGCCTCGATTTGGCGCGAGCCTACACCGTCTCCGAGCGGCGTGCTGTCATGCACATCACGGTTGGATGACATATCGGGCCGTTCTCAGTCCCGGAAGGCGGGCCGCAGGATGAGCGCCAGCAGGCCGAAGCCGCACACGATGAGCGTGGCATCGAACGCAGCTGCGTCGTCGAGCCCGCGGTCGAGTGCGTTGACGTACACCAGCACGCCCAGCAGGAACACCGCCAGCGCCAGGCCGCCCCACAGCGTGGCCACCAGGTCGAAGCGCCGGCGCAGGGTCATGAGTGCGCCGGTCGAGAGCAGGACCGCTGGGAAGAGCCAGCCGGTGGGGAAGAGCGAAGACTGGATGCCACCGAAGAAGAAGACGACCGCCAGCACGCCGCCGAGGCTGAGGTAGACGAGTCCCGCCGCCACGAGTCCCGCCGCCCACGGCTCGGGGGGTGCGCTCGCGGGATGGGGGCCTGGGTCGGACATGGGGGCTATCCTATCGGCCCCATGCACATACCTTCACCGCTAGCCGTTCCCCTGCGGCTCCGCCGTCTTGCCCTGGCCTTGCTCCTGCTCGTCACGCTGGCGCCGGGAGCCACTGCCCAGGACGCCCAAGGGAGCGTCTCGTTCATGGTCTTCGGCGACCCCGCCGAGCTGGCCGCCTACCAGTCGCTCGTGGCTGCCTTCGAGGAGGTCCATCCCGAGATCGCGGTCGAGCTCATCCACATCCCCAGCTCTTCGGACTACCGGCTGCGCCTCGGTGCCGACTTCGCGGCCGGCGACCCTGCCGACGTGGTGCTCATCAACTACCGCCGCTATGCCCCCTTCGCGGCGGCGGGCGTGCTCGAGCCGCTGGCACCCTATCTCCGCCGCAGCGAGGTCATCAGCGACAGCGACTTCTTCCCGCAAGCTACCGACCCCTTCCGCTGGCGCGGCCAGCTGATGTGCATCCCGCAGAACATCAGCAGCCTCGTGGTGTACTACGACCGCGACCTCTTCGATGCCGCCGGTGTGCCCTATCCGTCCGACGACTGGACCTGGGACGAGTTCCTGGCGGCAGCCACGGCACTGACGCGGGACCTCGACGGTGACGGGGTGATCGACCAGTACGGACTGGGGACGGAGGCGTCGATCTTCCGGCTCGCGCCCTTCGTGTGGGGCAACGGCGGTGAGCTGGTGGTGCTGGAGTCGGGCTTGCGCCCCATCCGCCTGGCGCTCGACTCACGCGCCGCGCGCGAGGCAGTCGAGTGGTTCGTGGCGCTGCAGACCGAGCATGGCGTGGTGCCCGACGCAGTGGCCGAGGCCGCGGAGGATTCCCAGAGCCGCTTCCTCAACGGCCGCACCGCGATGTATCTCGACAGCCGCCGTCTCACGCCCACCGCACGCGCCATCGATGGCTTCGAGTGGGACGTGGCGGCGCTTCCCCGGGGTATCGAAGCGGCCGGCATCCTGCACTCCGATGCCTACTGCATGGCCGCCGCGACCGAGGACAAGGAGGCTGCCTGGACCTTCATCGAGTTCGCCAACTCCCCGCTCGGCCAGACCATCGTGGCGGGGTCGGGACGGACGGTGCCCTCACTCATCGACGTGGCCCGACTCCGACGCCTTCCTCGATGCGGGCGCGAAGCCCGCCAACAGCAAGGTCTGGCTGGACACCATCGACACGTTGCGCGCGGTGCCGGTGATGGCCGCTTGGGTCGATATCGAGGAGATCACCGGCGACGAGCTGGAGCGTGCCTTCTATGGACAGGCCACGGTGGATGAGGCCATCGACGCCATGATCACGCGAACGCGGGCCATCTTCGTCGGCGAGGAAGGCTAGGGCACACTGCCTCGGTGGTGATCGAGGTCGAATGAAGCGCTTCATGCTCTCGTGGCGGGCCGGGCTGTGGCTGATGCTGCTGCCGTACCTTGCCGGGACGTTGCTGCTGGTGGGGCTTCCGGCCGCGCTGTCGGCAGTGCTGGCCTTCACGACCTATGACGCACTGACGCCACCGGTCTTCGTGGGCTTTGCGAACTTCCGACTGCTGGCGGCCGATCCCATCGTGACCACGGCGATCGGCAATTCGCTGTTCTTCATCCTGCTGGCCGTGCCACTGCGCATCCTGGGCGCACTGGGTCTGGCGCTGCTGCTGCAGCGGCCACGCCGGGGAGTGGCTGCCTATCGCGCCGCGGCCTACTTGCCGACGGTCATCCCCGATGTCGCCTTCGCGCTCATCTGGCTGTGGATCTTCAACCCGCTTGTTCGGCCCGCTGAACCTGGCGCTTGGCGCCCTGGGGCTTCCGGGACCGGGCTGGCTGGCCGATGCCCAGCACGGCCCGCTTCCCGTTCATCGTCATGGCGGCGTTCCAGATCGGGGAGGGCTTCGTGGTGCTGCTGGCGGCGCTGCGTGGGCTGCCTCGCGAGTACTACGACGCAGGCGAGGTCGATGGCGCCGGCCGCTGGGCGCTCCTTCCGCTACCTGACCGTGCCCTTGCTGCTGCCGTGGCTGGCGCTGCTGACGTTCCGGGACGTGGTGCTCAGCTTCCAGTGGACCTTCGCGCCCTCGTACGTCATGACCGGGGGCGACCCCTACTACTCGACGCTGTTCGTGCCGCTGCTCACCTACGAGGAGGCCTTCGACCGCTTCCGCTTCGGCGCTGGCTCGGCGCTGATGCTGGTCACCTTCGTGCTCTCGGCGGCCATCATCGGCGCCATCTATCTGCTCTTCCGGCGTCGCGGGTACGTGGCCGATGCCTGAGCGCCGACGGGGTCGCGGCCTGCTCACGGGCCAGCTGCTGCCGCTGCTGGTCGCGGGCCTGTTCCTGCTGCCGCTGTGGTGGATGATCAGCGCGTCGCTGCGCGATCCGGGTCTGCCGCCGCCGCGCACGATCGAGTGGCTGCCGACGGCGCCGCGAACCGGCCAACTACGGCGAGGTGTTCGAGCTGCTGCCCTTCGCGCGTTACCTGGCTGAACTCGCTGGCGGTGGTGGCGCTGGCGGTGCCGCTGACGATCATCAGCGCGTCTGCGGCCGGATTCGCCATGGCCCTCCTGGGGCGGCGCTGGCGCTCGGCGCTGGCGGTGCTGTCGGTGGCGCTGCTGCTGGTGCCGGTCACGGCGCTCTGGCTGACGCGCTTCCTGCTCTTCAGCTGGGTGGGGTTGACCGACTCGCTGCTGGCGCTGGTGGTGCCGGCGCTGGCCGGCTCGAGCCCGCTGTTCGTGCTGCTGTACTACTGGACCTTCAGGCGCGTGTCGTCCGACATCTTCGAGACTGCCCATCTGGACGGGGCGGGGGCGTTGACGGTGTGGCGGCGGATCGCCCTGCCCAATGCCGTGCCCACGACCGTCGCGGTGTCAGTGTTGACCTTCATCCTCTACTGGAGTGATTTCATCAGCCCCCTGCTGTATCTGCGCGACCAGGACCTCTACACCTTGCCGCTGGGCCTTCGACAGTTGCAGCAGCTCGATCCCACCGGCTGGCCGCTGCTGATGGCGGGCGCGGTGATGCTGACGCTGCCGGCGGTGCTGTTCTTCCTGTTGGTCCAACACCTGTTCCTGGGCGAACGCGGCCTCCGCGGCCGCGAGTGAAGGCTGCCACGAAGGGCGAGCGGCGCGAGCAGTAGGAGTCTCAGTCCTCCTCGAAGGTGGCGAGGATGGTGCCGACCTTGGCATCGCTGCCGGAGGGCACCAGGATCTCGGTCAGGCGGCCGCTCGCGGGCGCCTCCAGGTCCACGTTGGCCTTCTCGGTCTCGATCTCGGCGATGACCTCGCCCTCCATGCACGCGTCCCCGGTCGCCTTGAGCCAGCGGCTGACGCGGGCCTCGTCCGTCTCCGCCCCCAAGTTGGGCATCTTGATGGAGATGCTCATCGTCTCTCTCCCAGTCTCATCGGTCATCGGCGCCGGCAGCGGCGGCCACGACGGCAGCCTCGATGTCGGCGTCCTGGATCTGCACGAAGGTCTCCAGCGGCTTGCTCACCGGCGAGTAGGCGTCCTGGCCGGTGACCCGCAGCGGTGCCGTGCGTAGCAGCGCATGCAGGTCAGGGTAGAGGTAGTCAAGGATGTGGCTGCCCATGGACAGGCTGCGCTGCGCGTCCTCGGCGATGACGAGTGCGCCGGTTCGGCCGACCAATTCAAGCACGGCCGCGCGGTCGAAGGAGGCGCGGTCGAGCCAGCGCGGGTCGATGACCTCCACGGAGATGCCGCGCTCGTCGAGAGCCGCCACGAGCTCGATCAGGCGCAGCAGCGCATAGCCCCACGTCACGACCGTCACGTCGCTGCCGGCGCGCACCAGGCGAGCCTTGCCGATCTCCACGACGTGGTCGAAGCCGGCCGCAGGCAGGGTGCCGGTCGTCTTGGCCAGGCGGTGGTCGTCGATGACCAGCACCGGGTCGCGACTGAGCATGGCCGCGTTCCAGCAGCCAACGTAGTCGGCCGGGGTCGTGGGCGAGACGACACGCCAGCCCGGGTACGAGGCGAAGAGCGCTGCCGGGTCGCAACTGTGCTGTGGGCCATAGCCCCGACCGCGGCTGATCTGCGTACGGGCGACGATGGGCACGTCGTGATCACCGCCGAACATGTAGCGGCTCTTGGCGATGTGGTTGAAGAGCTGGTCGGTGGCTTCGAGTGTGAAGTCCGGGTACATGAATTCGATGATCGGGTGCATGCCCGCCAGTGCCGCACCGAGCGCGGCCCCGGTGAAGCCGTCCTCGCAGATGGGCGTCGACAGCACCTGGCCCGGCCGTGATGCCACGGCGGCCTTGGTCAGGCCCATCACGCCGCCGCCGAGGTGGCCGACCTCCTCGCCCATGAAGATGGCCTCGGGATCTCGCTCCAGCGAACGACCGATGACGCCCTGGATGGCCTCGGTGTAGCTGATGGGGTCGGCGTCAGGGTCGGGTCTCTCATCGAGGCGCTCCGCCGGCAGTTCCGGCAGCCCGGGGCCAAGCATGCCGCGGTAGGTGTCCTCGAGTGGCGGGTAGAGCTCCGCGGGGATGGCCAGGCCATCCTCGGTCTCGACCGTGAGCGCCGACACGCAGCCGGCGACCAGGGCATTGGCCAGGCCCTGCACGTGCCTGACCTCGTCCTGTGTCAGGAGCCCGGCCTCCAGCAGGCGCCGCGGGAACGCGACCGCCGGGTCCTTGGCTTTCCACTCCCGCTCCTCGTCCTTGCTGCGGTACTTGAAGGCAGAGCCGGGAAGGGGTCCGTTCTGGTGGTAGTAGCGATAGGTGATGGCCTCCACGAAGATCGGCCCCTCGCTGACGGCGTGCTCGCGTGCTTGCGCCATGGCCTCGTAGGTGGCGATAGGGTCCATGCCGTCCACTACCAGCGCGGGCATGTCGTAGCCACGTGCCCGCAGCGCCAGCCGCGTGAAACCGGCCGTCTCCTGGACGGAGGTCGCGACGGAGTACTGGTTGTTCTCGAGCAGCAGGATGAGCGGCAGATCCCAGGCGCGGGCCAGGCTGGCGGCTTCGTGGAAGGCGCCGATCTGCGTGGCGCCGTCGCCGAATACGGCGACCCCGACATCACCGCTGCCGCGCAGCTTGGATGCCAGTGCGTAGCCACCCGCCGCGGGGATGCCACCGCCCACGATGGCGGTGGTCATGACGCCGCCCTCGCGGTCCCAGAGATGCATCGAGCCGCCGCGCCCGTGGCACAGGCCCTGCTCGAGGCCCATGATCTCGGCCAGCGTGCGCTGGACGGGGGCCGCCATGCCCTGGGTCACCGTGTCGGCGACGAAAGGATCGAAGTCGGCGGGTGTCGCCGACAGCAGCAGCTTGGCCACGACGTCGTGGTGGGCACGATGGGTCGAGGTCAGCCAGTCGGACTTGCGCAGCGCCAGCGCGGCGCCGGTCGCGGTGCCCTCCTGGCCGATGCTCGAGTGCAGCGGCCCGTGGACGAGGTCCGCGTGGTCGAGCAGCCACTTCTCGAAGCGGCGGATGGTCGCGATGCTCAGGATGGCCAGGCCCAGCCGGCGCCTGGGCGTGGATGCGAGGTGCTCCTCGGTAAGCTCGATGCGGGTGAATCCCGCCTCTGCGGCGGGCTCTGTGGCGGGCTCTGTGGTCATGTTCGGCTTCCTCGGATGCTCAGACGATGGTCTCGGGGATCTTGTCGGGCAGCGCCTCGCCCGGATCGAGGATGACCGCGAGCACGCCATTGATGGGCACGATGTCGCCCTCGCCGTGGACGATCCTGGCGATGACACCGCTGGCTGTGGACTCCAGTTCCACGCTGCTCTTGTCGGTCTCGACCTCCACGATGGGCTGGCCCTCGGTGACCTCGTCGCCCTCGTTCACCAGCCAGGAGACGACCTCGCCCTCCTCCTGGTTCATGCCCAGCTTGGGGAGCGCAAAGAACGTTGCCATGGATGTCTCGACCTCCTTGGCCTACTGGCCGACCGCCGCCAGGACGGCTTGCTTGATGCGATCCACGTCGGGGATGACCAGCGCTTCGAGCGCGCGGTTGTAGGGCATGGGGACGTCCAGTCCGGCCACGATGCGCGGTTGCGCCTTGAGCAGGTCGAACCCTCGCTCGACCACCTGCGACACGATCTCACCGCCGATGTTGCTGCGGCGGTTGGCCTCGTGTACTACCACCAGCCGGCCGGTCCTGGCCAGCGAAGCCAACACCGCGTCGTAGTCGAAGGGGTAGACGGTGCGTGGGTCGATGACTTCGCATTCCACGCCCCCGGCCGCGAGCTCCTCGGCTGCGGCCATGGCCTTGTGGCGCATGATCGACAGCGCCACGAGGGTGACATCGGTGCCTTCGCGGACCACATCGGCCACGCCGAAGGGGATGGTGTACTCGGCGACGGGCACCTCACCCTTGATCTCGTAGCCGCGCTTGTGCTCGAAGAAGAGCACCGGATCGTCACTGCGGATGGCCGTCCGCAGCAAGCCCTTGACGTCCGCCGGAGTGGAGGGCATGACGATCTGCAGGCCGGGCACGGCGCTGAACCAGTTCTCGAACGACTGGCTGTGCTGGGCGGCCTGTCCGCCGCCGGCACCGACGGGCGCGCGGATGACCAGGGGCACGCTGATGGCCCCGCCGAACATGTAGCGGATCTTGGCGATCTGGTTGACCAGCTGGTCCATGCCGATGGTGATCCAGTCGCTGAAGAGGATCTCGGCGATGGGGCGCAGGCCGGTCGCGGCCGCACCCAGTGAGCTGCCCACGATGGCGGCCTCGGAGATGGGGGTGTCCAGCACCCGCTCGGCGCCAAACTCCTCGTACAGCCCCTTGGTCACACCGAAGGGATTGCCGCGCACGCCCACGTCACAGCCGAGGATGATGACCGTGGGGTCTCGCTGCATCTCTTCGCGCAGCGTCTCGTTGATGGCACGCTTGACGGTCATGCGGCGTGTGGGCGATCCGGTCACCGGGGGAGGGGTCCCTGCCGTCACCGTCCGATCCCCTGCTGCTGCATGAACGCGTCCGAGTAGAGCCCGTCGTAGAGGGTATCGAGTTCCGGCTGCGGAGCGGCCTTGGCGAATTCGATGGCGTCCAGCACCGTCGCCGATGCGGCCTCGTCGGCCTCGTCGATCCAGGCCCGGTCGGCCGCGCCGGACTCGACGAGGAAGTCCGCCATGCGGGTGATGGGGTCGAACTGCTCCCACTGTGCGTTGCAGTCGGTGTCGCGGTAGGACTCGTCATCGGCCACGAAATGGCCGATGTAACGATAGAAACGTGCCTCGATCAGCGTGGGGCCGCCACCTGCGCGAGCTCGCTCGGCCGCCTCTGCCACGGCGTCGTGGACGGCGATGGCGTTGAAACCATCGACCCTGACGCCGGGGATGCCATAGCCGACGGCCCGGTCCGCCACCGATGGGTTCCCGACCGCCTGGTCATAGGGCATGGAGATGGCCCACTGGTTGTTCTCACACAGGAAGATGACCGGCAGGCTCCAGGCCGCAGCGAGGTTGATGGACTCGTGCCACACGCCCTGGTTGGTGGCGCCATCGCCATGGAAACAGACAGTCACGAAGGGCTGTCCGAGCGTCTTGGCGGTGAGCGCGGCGCCGACCGCGATGGGCATCGCCGAGCCGACGATGCCGGTAGCGCCGAGCATGCCCATGTCCACAGCCGCGATGTGCATGGAGCCACCCTTGCCCTTGTTGTAGCCGGCCGCGCGCCCCATCAGCTCGGCCATCATGCGCCGCGGGTCGCCGCCCTTGGCGATGGTGTGGCCGTGACCGCGGTGGGTGCTGGTGATGTAGTCGCCCTCGCGCAGGGCCGCGCAGGCTCCCACCGCGATGGCCTCGGCGCACACGTACGAGTGGGCCAGGCCGTAGATGAAGTCCTGCTTCCAGAGCTCCTTGACGGCCGTGTCGAACTCGCGGATCAGGCGCATGCGCGCGTACATCTCTCGCAGCTTGTCAGGGCCAAGATCGGCAGAGGCAACCAGCGGCGCGAGCGTGTCTCGCTCGAACGCGGCCACGGCCTCGCAGTTCTCCTCGGACGTGATGCGGTGTCTCATGGGCTGCCTCCGTCGGCGTGTCGTCAGGGCTGGAGCTCGATGGTCTCGCCGGGCTCCGGTGCGTAGACGCTCGGATGCCATTCGCCGGCTGCAGTGTGCGACGCCATCAACTCGAGGAAGGCCTGCACGTCGGCGTGCGAGGGGTATTGATAGTGGCTGGCGATGACGTGCTTCAAGCCCAGCCACTGGCTGGCCATGACAGCTTCCTGCACCGTCACTTCGCCGCCACGATAGATCTCGAAGTGGGGCAGCGAGTCTTCAGGCAGGGCCACCACCATCAGGCCGTGCGTGGGCCGATAGAGTTCGCCGAAGAGGCGGAAATCGTAGGTCATGGCCGAGTCGCCCTGGTGATAGAGGCGCACGCCCGGTGCGGCATCGACCATGAAGCCCATCGCCGGGCCTGACAGCAGTTCACCTGATGGCGTGACCGAGAAGGACCAGTGGTGACTCTCGACAGGGTGCACGGGCACGCCTGCCACCTGCATGGGGATACCCCAGATGGTCACGCGGATCTGGTCCGGATCGACACCGTGCACGGTGGTCAGGTTGTGAGCAACGTCCTTGGCACAGATGACCGGGCACTTGTCGCGCTTGAGGATCTCCGCGGCCTCACCCATGTGATCGAAGGCGGCGTGGGTGACAAGCACCAGGTCGACCGGCTCCAGATCCTGCCAGCTCAGCGGGCAGGCCGGGTTCGAGTCCATGTAGGGATCCATCACCACGCGCACGCCGTCCGCCGTCAGGAGCTCGTAGCCCGCGGTGCCGAAGAACCTGAGCTGTGCCGTCATCAGCCACCTCCTGCCCGGTTCGGTCGTGCCTGGGTCGGTGTCGAGTCGTTCGCCGGGCTGTCCCATTGTAGTACAATCGAACAACCAGAACGGACGAGATTTCTCGCACTACCGGGAGCCAAGGCATGGAGCAGGCAGCCCTCCACCGACCGCCCAGCCTCACCGATGCCGTCGTCGCGCATATCCGCGAGGCCATCATCCGGGGGGCGTATGCACCCGGGCAACCGCTGACAGAGGCACAGCTGTCGGACGAAATGGGCACGTCGCGGGGAACCGTGCGGGAGGCTCTCAGGGAGTTGGCCAGCCTGGGCCTGGTCACCCGCAGCACTCACAAGGGAGCGGTCGTCTCGACCTTCACATCCGTGGACGCCGGGGAGATCTACACGCTGCGCGCAGCCCTCGAATCCTTCGCTGCACAGCTGGCCGTGGAGCGGGGCCACCTCGACGAGGCTGCGCTGGCGATGTTGGGCCGTCGCCTGGACGCCATCGCCCGCGCCGCCGACGCGGGCGACGTGTCCGCCATGGTGGCGGCTGACATGGACTTCCACACTGCCCTTTCCGCACTCTCCGGCCATGCCCTGCTCATCGAGCAGCTCGCGGCCATCCAGGCCCGCAGCCGCCGGGTGCTGTTCTACAGCGACCTGTATCGGCCCACGCCTGAGATCATCGTGCAGCGACACCGCCAGCTCTACGAGGTCCTTCGGTCAGGCGATCCTTACGCGGTCTCGCTGGCGGTCGATCATCACATCACGGGACCAAGCATGGACATCGTGGAGCAGATGCGCGAGCGCGAGCGAGCACAAGAGGAGGGGACGCCCAGTGAAGACGCGTGACTTGAGCGACTTCTTCTCACTGGCCGGCAAGACCGCGCTGGTCACGGGCGGTGGCTCCGGCCTGGGACTGGCAGTGGCTGAGGGCTTCGCCCAATACGGCGCCCGTATCTCGGTGGTCGACCTCGACGAGGCCGCCGCGACCGAGGTCGCGGCGGGCATCCGCCGCGCCGGAGGCGAAGCCATCGCCGTCGGCTGTGACGTCGCCGATCACGAGCAGGTGGAGGCGGCGGTGGCTGCCACCATCGAACAGCTTGGGGATATCCACATCCTCTTCTCCAACGCCGGCATCGGCGACCGCGCCCCGGCCGAGGAGATGAGCCTCCAGCAGTGGCAGCGTGTGATTGACGTCAACCTCTCGGGTGCCTGGTACTTCGACCAGGCCGTGGGTCGGCACATGATCGAGCGCGGCATCAAGGGCAGCATCATCAACACCTCGTCGATCACCAGCCTGGTGGGCATCACCACCGGCAATGCCAACTACGCCTCGACCAAGGGCGCGCTCAACGCGCTCACTCGGACCCTGGCGATCGAATGGGCCCCTCACGGCATCCGTGTCAACGCCATCGCGCCGACACACGTCAAGACGGCACTCATCGAGCAGAAGATGCAGGACGACCCCGCACTGGCCGCGTTCTTCCTGGGGAACATCCCACTCGGACGCATGGGCACACCTGAGGACGTGGTTGGAGCGGCCATCTACCTGGCCTCCGAAGCGGGCGCGCTCGTGGATGGACACGTGCTCGTGGTAGACGGCGGTCACACCGCCAGATGAGCCTGCCGCAGACGGTCCGGGCCGTCCACATCACTGCTCCCGGCGTGTTCGGGGTCGTCGAGAGGCCGTTGCCCGACGTGCCGCCGGGCTTCGTGCTGGCGGCACCTTCGTACGTGGGCCTGTGTGGCACGGACCTTGACCTCTTCGACGGCAGCATGCCCTACCTGCACCAGGGCTTCGCCCGCTATCCGCTGCAACCGGGCCACGAATGGTCGGGCACTCTGCTGCAGCCGACCGATGACCTGCCGACCGGCACCCGCGTCATCCTTGACCCCATCGTCGACTGCGGTCGCGTGGGCTGCGAGCTGTGCGGAGCTGGTCTGGTCGTGCGCTGTGTCGATCGTCGCGAGATCGGCGTGCGCAACGGCCTTGACGGCGCCATGGCCTCGGTCGTGGCCGTTCCGACCAAGTACCTCCTGCCCATCCCCGACAGCGTGACCACGCGCGACGCAGCGCTGGTGGAACCCATGGTCACGACGCTCGAAGGCATCAAGCGTACCGACCCGCAGCCCGGCGAGGAGGTGCTCATCGTGGGCTCCGCCACGCTCGGCCTGGCGGGCGCCATGATCCTCTCCGCCCGCGGCATACGCACCCACGTGCTCTTGCGCAGCGACGTTCGGGCAGCCACCGTGGAAGCCGCCGGCGCCATCCCCTGGCTGGCGGGCACGAAGGCAGCCGTGGAGAAGTTCGACGTCGTCATCGAGGCGGCCGGGACGCCGGCGGGCGTGCAAGCCTCGTTGGCGCACGCCGCCCCCGGCGGGCGTGTCGCGCTCCTGGGCGTGCCCACCACGCTCGTCGAGGTGGACGCGGCGGCCATCGCCGTCAACGACATCACCATCATGGGTGTGCTCAACGGCCCGGGCCAGTACCCCAACGGTCTCGCGGCCATCGCCTCCGGCGAGGTCAGGCCGGAGTTGCTCATCGATCGCGTCTACCCCTTCGCCGAGATCGAAGCGGCCGTAGCGCGCTCGAACGAGCCTGGCCGCGCACGTCCCAAGGTGCTCGTCCAGGTCGACCCCGACGTCGGCGCCTAGTGTCCCGCTCCGCCACCCCACGAGCCTGTTGCGCCCACTGGACAGGCGGCATACCATCAGACCACTCACGCGAGGGCTCCGGCGGGGAGGGGATGACAGGTGGCTGAGCACTACTTCGAGCGGGTCCGGCAGGCAACCGGCTCGCGCTTCTGGGTGAACAACCCGACGCTCGAGGAGATGGACCTCGCGCTTCGTCACGGGGCCATGGGCTGCACCACCAACCCCGGCTACGGCGGCAACCTGGTGAAGCGTGCCCCCGGTGAGGTCCTGCCCATCGTGCAGGACTGTCTGGCCGAGTCCGACGACGACGAGGTCGTGGCCGAGCTCGTGCAGCAACGGCTGGTGGGCCGCATCTGCGAGCGCTTCGGCCCGCTCTACGCGGAAACCGATGGTCGGGAGGGCTTCGTCTCGATGCAGGGTGCCCCCGAGCTCGACACGGTCGGCAGCAACATCATCCGGGCCGGACATGCCGCGCGAGCCATCGCCCCCAACGCGACGCCCAAGATCCCGGCCACCCTGCCCGGCTACGAGGCCATGGAGGCTCTCGTGGCCGAGGGCTCACAGGTCATCATCACCGAGGTCTTCAGCACCGCCCAGGTCATCGAGACGTGCGAGCGCTGGCTGGCGGTCACCGAGCGTACGGGGGTGCGACCGCCGTTCTTCATGAGCCCCATCACCGGCATCCTCGGGGACCACTTCAAGAAGCTCGCGGCGCGTGACGGGCTGGATGTATCCCCCGAGGCCATGGAGCTGGCCGGCGTCGCCGTGTCCCGCGCCTGCTACGACGTCGTGCGCGAGCGCGAGTACCCCGTGACGCTGCTCTACGGCGGGGCCCGCATCGAGCTCGACTTCAGTGGCCTGGTGGGCGGCGACATGGCCGCGACGATCAACTGGTCGACCGCGGCCGAGCTCATCGAGCACGACCCACCCGTACGAGTCACGGTCACCGAACCGGTCGACGCGGCGGTCACCAAGATCCTCACCGATGCCTTTCCCGAGATGCGCCAGGCTCTCGACCCCGAGGGTCTCGCGGTCGAGGACTTCGAGGAGTTCGGCCCGGTGCTGCACTTCCGTGATGCTTTCATCGCCGGTTGGGACAGCGTGTGCCAGATGATTCGCGAGGCGCGCGCAGAAGGCCCCACCTGAGGGTGCGAAACGACTTGACGCCGAGCCCGCCGGTATGGTGGTATGCCACCAGACCGGCAGCGAACCACGGGAAGCCGACCGCGCACGTTCGGGACTGCTGGCAAGGGAGCTACCAGGGGAGCGGCTTGCAACGATGCCGACGCGAGTGCGCGGCCACCATCCACTACCGCCACGCACGCAGGCGAGCCTGGCGCATCGAGAGGAGGGCAGAGCAGGCTGACCGACCCTGAGAAGACGATCTGAGGGAGCAGGGAGCTTCACTCGGGAGGGCCAACAGCATGGCCCAAGTGACGTACCGCGCCCCTGAGGCGCAGAAAGGACATGAGGGACTTGAAGAAGACCATGTCTATCGCGGCAGCGACCGTACTGCTGGTCGGCGCACTGGGCGCCGCACCGACGATCGCACAGGATGACCAGGTCATTATCGGCTATGCGGCGCCAGGTCTTGTCGGCGCCCAGCTTCAGATCCAGCAGGGCCTCGTCGACGGCGCGGCGACCAAGGGCTGGGAGGTCCAGACGGTCACCTCCAACAACGACGCCAACCTCCAGATCGAGCAGATCCGAGACTACCTGGCCCTGGGCGTGGACGCCATCGTCGCCGTCCCCGAGGACAGCGCCGGCATCTGCGTGGCGGTCGCCGAGGCCGCCGCGGCGGGCGTCCCCTTCTACACCATCGACCGCGCCCCTTCAGGCTGTGCCATCAACATGACCGTCCTGAGCGACAACTTCCTGGCCGGCCAGCAGGCGGGACAGGCGGCGGTGGACTGGCTGACCGCGAAGTACGGGGAGCCCAAGGGCAAGTACCTTGAGATCACCGGCAACATGGGCCAGAACGTGGCCCAGCTGCGCGGTGGCGGATTCCACGACGTCGTAGACCAGTATCCCAACATCGAGATCATCACCAAGATCGGCGACTGGGATGCCGCCACGGGCGTGGACATCGTTCGCGACGTGGCCTCGGCCGGCGACCTCGATGGCATCTACATGCACTCGGATTGCGTGTACACGCCCGGCACGCTGCAGGTGCTCGGCGAGCTCGGACTGCTGGTCCCGCGCGATCAGGCAGGGCACATCCACCTCTCCGGCGTCGACGGTTGCCTGCAGACCCTCGACGGCATCCGTGAGGGTTACTCCGACGAGGCCTCCAGTCAGCCCATCCCCGACTTCGGCAAGGTGATGGTCGGCTTCATCGAGCAGGAGCTCAACGGACAGACCATCGAGGTCCCGCAGGTGATCGAGCAGGAAGGCGCCCTCTGGTCGCCGGCTCGCCTCGAGGCGAGCGACATCGGACCGCAGCTCTTCCTGTCCACCACGGCGGTCGGGCCTGACAACGTCAACGATGAGCGGCTATGGGGCAACGTCGAGGCCGCCATGGCGGCCGAAGGCGAGTAGCAACGACGGCCACTCTCCTGATGGAGTGATTCACTCGGGGTGGGGCGCCACGCGACAGCGGGGCACCCCACCCCCATAGCGTAGGCGGGGTAGGTAGCGATGGAGAAGGTCAACGGCGGCAACGTCGTCGAGATGACCGACATCACCAAGAGGTTCCCGGGCGTGCGGGCGCTGGACGGTGTCTCATTCGATGTCAGGCAGGGCGAGATCCACGCCCTGGTGGGCAAGAACGGCGCGGGCAAGTCCACGCTGGTGAACATCCTCACCGGTTTGTACCCACCCGATTCGGGCACGATCACCATCCGCGGAGAGGTCATCGAGCACATGACCACGTCCCGCAGCCAGGAGGCCGGCATCGCCATCGTCGCCCAGCACGCGCGCTTCGTTCCCGGGCTGTCGGTGGCAGAGAACCTCTTCATGGGGCAGATGCCGACACGCCAAGGCGGCTTCGTCGACTGGCGCGGCCTGCGTCGCGAGGCTTCCGATCGGCTGGCGCGGCTCGGTCTCCACCTCGATGTCACCAAGCGCATGGAAGAGATGACCGTCGCCGAACGGCAGCTGATCGAAGATCTCTCGTGCGCTCTTCGCCGACGCCAGCGTCATCATCCTCGACGAGCCCACGGCGCCGCTGCCCAAGCACGAGGTGGAGTTGCTCTTCGACTTCGTGCGACGCCAGCGCGAAGCAGGCGCCTCCTTCATCTACATCTCCCACTACCTCGAGGAGATCTTCGAGATCGCCGACCGCGCCACGGTCCTGCGCAACGGCGCCGAGGTCGGCACCAAGGCCATCGGCGACCTGGACCAGCCCGAGCTCATCCGCATGATCAGCGGTACCACCGTGGAGCGGTTCCAGCGACACGCCCGCGAAACCGTCGGCGAACCGGTGCTGCAGATCCGGAACCTGAGCCGGAAGCGCGTGTACGAGGGCGTGGACCTCACGCTTCACGCAGGTGAGGTGGTGGGCCTGACCGGCCTCGAAGGCAGCGGGCCGGGCAACCTGGCCCGCGGTCTCTATGCGCTCGAGCCGATCGGTGAGGGCGAGGTCACCCTTGACGGCAAGCCGTTCCGACCCGACGCGCCCAGCCATGCCCTGGAGCAAGGCCTGGCCTACCTGCCGCGCGATCGGCACGGACTGGGCATCGTGGCCATCCGCAGCGTGCGGGACAACATCAGCATGTCGGTCATCGGCAGGCTCACGCACTGGCTGGGCATGATCGATGGCGCCAGGGAACGTTCCCTGGTCAGGCACTTCGTCGACATGCTGGGGATCGTCACCCCCACCACGTCTGCGCTGGTGGAGAACCTCAGCGGTGGCAACCAGCAGAAGGTGGTGGTGGCCAAGCTGGCCGCCACCGAACCCCGCGTCCTGCTACTCGACGAGCCGACCCAGGGCGTGGACGTGCAGGCCAAGGTCGAGATCCTGCGCATCGTCGACCAGCTCACCGAGCAGGGGGTGGCTGTTGCCTTCGTGTCGGACGAGCTGATCGAGCTCATCGACACGTGTGATCGGATCGTCGTCTTCTACCGCGGGCGCATCGCCCGCGAGTTCATCAAGGGCAAGGACGAGATGACCCCAGCGATCATCCTGGCGGCCATCGAGGGCGGCGCGGGGGAGGCTGCACATGCAGTGGCGTAAGTACATACCGTTCATCCTGGATCACCTCATCTGGTTGGTCCTGGCAGGCGTCTTCATCTTCTTCGTCATCGGGTCGGACCGCTTCCTCACTCCCATCAATACCGTCAACATCCTCTCGGCGGCGGCCGTCCTCGGCGTCGTCGCGGTGGGTCAGACGTTCGTGCTCATCACGGGCAACTTCGACCTCAGCCAGGAGTCGACGCTGGGCCTGTCAGCTCTCGTTGGCATCTGGGTCATGGTGCCCACGGTGGCCCCGTGGTTCGGCAGCGGCCTGGGGGTGCCGGCGTTCGTCTCCATCGCCCTGATGCTGGGCATGGGCGTCCTCATCGGCTACGTCATCGGCGCGCTCATCACCTATGGGCGCATGAACAACTTCATCGTGACCCTGGCCATGTTGCTCATCCTGCGTGGCCTGATGCTGGCCTTCACCAAGGGCAATGCCGTGAATGCCATCAACTCCGACGGGGCGGACATCTTCTACTGGCTGGGCCACGAGACGTTCCCCATGCCTTGGCTGGGCACCATGCCGGTGGCCGTGCCGGCCATGCTTCTGGTCTTCCTCATCGGCCACATCGTGCTGACATATCGCAAGTTCGGTCGCGACATCTACGCGGTCGGTGGCAACCGCCAAGCGGCGATCGCCTCGGGCATCGACGCCAACCGTCGCGTCCGCCAGGTGTACATGATCAGCGGCTTCCTGGCCGCCTTGGCCGGCATCATGTTGGCCGGTCGCATCGCCTCGGTGCAGATCAACGCCGGCGAGGGCTACATCTTCACCATCTTCGCTGCCTGCGTGATCGGCGGTGTCAGCCTGCAGGGCGGCCGCGGCGCCATGCTGGGCGTGCTCGGCGGCGTGCTCCTGCTCTCGACCATCGAGCGGGGCCTGAATCTCATGCGCGTCGAGGTCTTCTACGTACAGGTCATCAAGGGCCTGATCATCCTCTTCGCCATGTTCGTCGACGCGCAGCGGGTCCGCTTCCGTGCGCCCGTGGCTGATGACGAGGCGCCTCCGGTGGCCACCACCCCGGCCGCGGCGGCCCCGACGGGAGGTGACGCCAAGTCGTGACCACCGACCGTCTGGTTCCGCAGCTGGCGCGAGAGGCCACGCTGGCCCAGCGCGTCGAGCGGGAGCTGGAGCGTCTCATCCTCGGGAGCCGACTCGGGGCAGGCGACCGCCTGCCCTCGGAGCGGGAGCTGGCGGCCCAGTTCGGCGTCAGCCGCACCGTCGTGCGCGAGGCCGTGCGCGCCCTGGCCGCCAAGCAGCTGGTGGATGTCAGCGTGGGCCGGGGCACCGTCGTGCGCGCGCCATCGCCCGAGGCGGCGGGCGAGTCGATGAAGCTGCTGATGATGATGCAGGCAGGCGATGCGGGTGTCGAGAAGGTCAGTGAGGTGCGCCACATCATCGAGAACGAGATCGCTGCCCGGGCCGCGACTCGCCGCACGCAGGCTGATCTCGACAGGCTCGACGCCATCCTCGACGAGATGCGTGGCCACGTCGACGCGCCCGAGGTCTACATCAAGAGCGACGTCGAGTTCCACGCGGCCCTGGCCCGCGCGACGCAGAATGAACTCTTCGTCATCGTCCTCGATTCCCTCGTCGAGATCGATGATCGAGGTTCGCCTCCTGACGCTGCGGGTGCCAGGCATCGCGCGGCTGGCGTTGCATTACCATGACCGCATCCTCGAGGCCGTGCGGGCCGGCGATGCGGAGGAGGCACGGGCCGTCATGGACGAGCACATGGACCAGGCCACGGCCAAGCTCCTCGAGTCCGTCGCGACCGATCCCGGGTGAGCGTCCTCGCGCTTGACATCGGCTCGTCGCGTATCAAGGCGCTCCTGGCAGCCTGGGAGGGGCGCATCGTGGAGACGTCCAGTACGGCGACGCCCACGCAGACCATCGAACCCGGTGAACAGTCCTACGACGCGGCTGAGGTCCTGGGCGCCATCGAGGACCTCGTCACTCGCCTCGCGTCTGGTCATCCTGCCGACCCCATCGATACCATCGTCTTCTCCTGCCTGGGCACGGCCATGATCCCGCTCGACGCCGAAGGGTTGCCGTTGGGCAGGGCCCTCGCGCCGGCAGACACCCGGCCGCAAGAGCAGCCCTGGAGACTCGGCGACCTTGCCCTGGACGAAGCCCAGCTTCGATGGCGCACCGGTTCGGACCCGGCCGTCGCTTCATTCCTGCTGCACGCCCTGTGGTGGCAGCGAGAGCGACCGGATCTGATGGGCCGGCTCGACCGCTTCCGCTCACTGCGCGGCTTCGCGCTGGCGCAGCTCTGTGGCGCCGATGCGGAGGACCGCTCGTGGGCGTCACGCACGATGCTGGTCGATCTCGAGACGAACGACTGGAGCCCGGAGATCGTCGCTGCGGCCGGACTCCGGCCGGACGTCTTGCCGCCGCTCGAAGCGCCGACAGCCACCTACCCCATCCTCGAGGCCGCTGCCGAGCGTCTCGGTCTGGCTCACGGGGCTGTGGCCGTGCTCGGCGCCATGGACAACTGCTGCTCGCACTTCGGCGCTGCCGGCCCGGACCGTTCAGGCCTCGTGAACATCGTCGGCACCTATGAGCACTTGGCGGCCACCGCGGACCTTGAAGCGGTGCGCGCGGTCGCGAGCGCAGGCGACGCCATCGTGCACAGCTACCTGTTCCCGGGCCAGTACATCGCGATGACGCGAGTACCCATCGGCGAGCTGTTGCGATCGAGCCGCAGCCGGTCACGAGGGCGGGCTGGATCCGCTGCTCGACGCGGTCTCCCCGGAGCCGCAGGGTCACTTCATCCAGCTCGACGCGGCTGCCGTGACGGTCGCCGTGCGTGGGGGCACACCCAGGCCCGACATCGTGCAGCGATTGATCGAATCCGCGACCTCCGTGCTGGCCCGATTCGCCGCCGCCTGGGCTGAGTTGGGCCGTCCAACCGAACCTATCGCCATCGTCGGTGGTGGTGCCGGACGTGACGCGGTCCTGCGGCTGAAGGCCAACCTGCTCGATCGCCGCCTGGTCACGCTGGGCAGCGACGAGGGAGCCGGGCTGGGGGCCCTGCGGCTGGCGGCCATGGCCGTCAAGGGCGCGACCCCGGAGGAGGCCTGCCAACTCTTCGAGAACCCCATCACACGAACCATCCAGCCACACCAGGTCGCTCCCGCGACCTGATCCCACGGGGGTATCAATACATGGAAACAGCATCATATGAGTCAGCAAGGAGGTTGCTTGCGAGGGTCGCCGGTCTGCTTTACGACCGGCGTCTGACCGAACTCCAGGGTGGCAACATGAGCCTCCGTGTCGACGATGCCGTCGTGATGACCCCGACCAAGGCCTCGGAGAACACCGGCTGGCGACTGGATGCGAGGGACATGTTGGTCCAAGGCCTCGACGGCGAGCTGCTCATCGGAGAATCCAGCCAACATCTCGCGCGAGATCCGCATCCACATGCGGCTGTATCGGACGTTCCCCGATGTCGGATGTGTGTTTCACCTGCACCTGCCCGAGGCCATCGCGGCCGCCTCGGGGCGTTGGGAACCCGGCGTCGTCGCGCCCACCTCGGACCCCTACGGTGCTGCGGTCGTGGTCCTGGAGCGGGACCTGAGAGCCCAGACCGAGCCCCACGACGCCCGCGCGGTCGAGTTGCTGGGCCGAGTCTCACGGGCTGACGGCGCCATCGCCATCGGATCGATGCACGGCACCTTCGGGGTCGCCCGTGACCTGCCCACCAACGTCCGCGCCGCTGACGTCCTGCGTCAGCGGCTGGACCTCGAACGGCTGCGCGGTCGACTCAAGCTGTGGCGTGCTGGAGCAGTGGCATGAGCTTCCCTTCGTTGACAGACGAGCGCGCCACGATGGCCATCATCTTCGGGCGCCTTTTCGAGAATGAGTTCGCGACGCTCGACGGCATCGCCATCAGCTGCCGCTCCGGCGCCGAGATGGACTACGTGGATGGCACCGCCGGACTCTCGCTATGGCTGGAGGACGAGGTCACCGCGGCGCCATCGGAGCCAGCAGATGTCGTGGCCCACGGTATCCACGAGGCGCTCCTTGCCGCCGTGCCAGAGCATGACGCGGTGATCAGTGGCTGGTCGCGTCATCTTCGTGCGTTGCTGCTCGAGGACCTGGGTGTGCCGCCATCGACGAGCATGATGCGGAACCGGGGCGTCGATGACCTCGCTGCCCATCTTGTGGAACCCGATCAGCTTGTCGGGCCAGCGCTCGTGAGGACCATCGAGCGGGCACGTACTCTTGCCGATAGCAACGGCATGCGACACCTGCTCATCGTGACCACCGAGGGCCTGGTGGTGGTCTCGGGCTCGCCGCCGTTCGAGGCCATGGCTCATTGGCACAACGTCGAGTTCGCGGCGCGTATCGAGTGCATGAGGATCGAGGGTCTGGCGATGCATCGGCTGGAGACTTGACGTGGAACGTGAATGGACACTCGCGGCTGAACTGGACGATCTCATCGGGGAGGGGCCGGCCTGGGACGCGGCACGACGGTCGCTGCTCTGGACCGATATCGCGGGTCGGCGCATCCATCGCCTCCAGGTCGCCACGGGTGATGTCTGGACGCGCGACCTCGAGCAGATGGCCGGAGCTGTGCTGCCACGTGCCGCTGGTGGCCTGGCACTGTGTCTGCAGGACGGCGTATGGCTCTGCGACACCGATGACGGTCCCCTGCGGCTGCTCACGGCCGTCGAGCCCCACGACGGGACGACGCGCCTCAATGATGTCAAGTCCGATCGTGCCGGACGGCTCTGGGGCGGCACCATGGCACTCGACGCGCGGGCGGACGCCGGGGCGCTCTATCGCATCGACCCCGACGGCCAGCTGACCACCATCGCCAGTCCGGTCACCATCTCCAACGGCATCGAGTGGAGCCTCGATGGCTCACGCATGTACTACATCGACACGGCCACGCAGCGGATGGACGTGTTCGATTTCGATCTGGCTGCCGGGAGCGCGGTCGACCGCCGTCCCTTCATCACCTTCGACGAGTCGTTCGGCATCCCCGACGGCATGACCATCGACGCAGAGGGCTGCCTGTGGGTCGCGTTCTACGATGGCTGGGCCGTTCGCCGCTTCACTCCGTCGGGCGAGCTCCAACGCACCGTCGAGTTGCCGGTGGCACGGGCGACCAGCTGTGCCTTTGGGGGCCCGGATCTCGACCAGCTCTATGTCACCAGCGCTCGCGACGGCCTGAGCCGGGCGGACCTCGCCGAACAGCCCCACGCCGGGAACCTCTTCGTCATCAAGCCCGGTGTGGCCGGGTTGCCCATCACGCCGTTCGCCGGCTGAACTCGACACGCAGGAAGGACCACCCGATGAGATCCACTCGACGAGCTGAGACCCCCGTCGATCCGCTGCCCGGCCGCGGGATCCGCCGTTTCGTCGGCCGTAACTCCGTGTTCGAGAGCGAGGAGATGACGGTCGGCACCGCCGTTTACGCCGACGAGTTCGGTCCCATGGAGCCGCACAACCATGCCGAGGAAACGGTCTACATCCTCGAGGCCGACCGGGCCTGGGTGCGCTGGGGTCCGAGCCCCGACGATCTGCCCAACCGCATCGACCTCGAGCCGGGCGTGGTCATCAACACGCCCGCCCTCGAGTGGCACATCTTCGAGTGGGAGCCCGGCGGTCACATCGAGCTCCTCTTCATCTACGGCCAGGTCGACAACATCCGTCCAGAAGACATGGAGTCCCACTGATGACTGACAGCAAACCGACCATCGGCTTCATCGGCCTCGGGATCATGGGCAAGCCCATGGCTCGCAACCTCATGGCAGCCGGCTACGGGCTGATCGTGCTCGACATCGTCAGCGAGGCCGTGGACGATCTGGTCACCGAAGGCGCAGTGGCGGGATCTTCCCGGCACAGGTCGCGGCTGCCACTGACGTGCTCATCACGATGCTGCCGGACTCGCCGCAGGTAGAGGAGGTCTACCTCGGCAAGGACGGCGCCTACGAGGCGCTACGCAGTGGCTGGCTCAGCATCGACATGAGCTCCATCTCGCCGACCACCGCCCGCCAGCTCGCTGAGCGCGCTTCAGCCGCGGGAGCGGAGGCCCTCGACGCCCCGGTCAGTGGCGGCGACAAGGGCGCCATCGCTGGCACCCTCTCGATCATGGTGGGCGGTAGCGAGCCGGCGTTCGAGCGCGCCCGGCCCATCCTCGAGCTCATGGGCAAGACCATCGTCCATTGCGGTCCGGCGGGTGCCGGTCAGGTCGTGAAGGTCTGCAACCAGGTCGTCGTCGGCGTCGTCATCGAGGCGGTCAGTGAGGCGCTCGTGCTGGGCGCCAAGGCCGGCGTGGACCCGTCCCGCATCGCTGACGTACTGCAGGGTGGCCTGGCCGCGACCAAGGTGCTGGAGATGCGCCGCGACAACTTCCTCTCGGGCTCCTTCGATCCGGGCTTCCGCATCCGGCTGCACCTCAAGGACCTCAAGAACGCCCAGGAACTCGCCCGTGACGCGGGCGTGGCCTTGCCAGCTGCCGCGATCGTCGAACAACTGATGCGTGCCGCCGACGCCAAAGGCCGCGGTGGCTACGACCACTCTGGGTTGGTCACCGTACTGGAGGACCTCGCCGGCAGCAGGGTGGCCGACGCCGCCGGATCCTGATCTCGCCCTCCACCCTCGCGCCGGCGGGCTCGGCTCGCGCCGCTGGGGCCCGGCTCGCGCCGTTCCCCCGGAGCGGGTAGCATCGGGAAAACCAGCCCCGATCGAGGAGTTCCGTGGCCAAGTATGTCTTCGTGACCGGTGGGGTCACGTCGTCGTTGGGCAAGGGCATCACCGCAGCGTCCATCGGTCGCTTGCTCAAGAGCCGCGGCCTGGCGGTCTCCATCATGAAGCTCGACCCCTACGTCAACGTGGATCCGGGGACGATGTCGCCCTATCAGCACGGCGAAGTGTTCGTCACCGACGACGGTGCCGAGACGGACCTCGACCTGGGCCACTACGAGCGCTTCATCGACGAGAACCTGAGCCAGCTGGCCAACGTCACCACTGGGCGCATCTACCAGTCGGTCATCGCCAAGGAGCGCCGCGGCGACTTCCTCGGCGGGACGGTCCAGGTCATCCCGCACATCACCAACGAGATCAAGGAACGCATCGGCCGCGTGGCCCGGGACGGCTCCGCCGACGTCGTCATCGTGGAGGTGGGCGGCACCGTCGGCGACATCGAATCGCTGCCCTTCCTCGAGGCTATCCGCCAGATGCGCAAGGACGTCGGTCGCGACAACGTGCTCTACGTCCACGTCACGCTACTGCCCGCCCTTGCCGCCACCGGTGAGCTCAAGACCAAGCCCACGCAACACTCCGTCAAGGAGCTGCGCAGCATCGGCATCCAGCCCGACATCATCGTCGCTCGCAGCGATCAGCACGTCGACGACGAGCTGCGCGAGAAGATCGCACTGTTCTGTGACGTCAACGTCGATGCAGTGGTCCCTGCCGCCACCGCTGAAACCATCTACGAGGTCCCCCTGCAGTTCGAGGACTGGGGCCTGGGCGACCTCGTGGTCCGCCTGCTTCACCTCGAGGCCGAGGTGCACGAGCCGCATCTCGCCGAGTGGCGCGCCCTCGTGGAGCGCATCAAGCGCCCCAAGCCGGAGCTCGAGATCGCGCTGGTGGGCAAGTACATCGCCTTGCCCGACGCCTACATGTCCGTCACCGCCGCGCTGGACCATGCGGGCTGGGCACAGGAGGTCGATATCAAGGTGCGCTGGGTCGATTCGGAGGATCTTTCCGAGGATGACTACAAGGCCAAGCTGGCCGGCGCGGCCGGCATCGTGGTACCCGGTGGGTTCGGCCATCGTGGCATCGAGGGCAAGCTGCTGGCCGCCCGCTATGCCCGTCAGAACCGCGTCCCGTACCTGGGCCTGTGCCTGGGCCTGCAGTGCGGCGTCATCGAGTTCAGCCGCGGGGTGCTCGGCGCGAAGGACGCCAACTCTACCGAATTCGACCTCTTCACCGAGGCTCCGGTCATCGACTACATGCCCGACCAGCGCGATCTCGATGAGAAGGGCGGGACGATGCGCCTGGGCCTCTATCCGGCCAAGCTGCAACCCGGCACCAAGGTAGCGCAGGCCTACGGCAGCGAGCTCATCTACGAGCGGCACCGCCATCGCTTCGAGGTCAGCAACCGCTACCGCGAGGCGCTCGAAGCGGCCGGTATGCTGCTGTCTGGCCAGTCACCCGATGGACGCCTCGTTGAGATCATCGAACTGCGCGACCACCCCTGGTTCGTGGCCAGCCAGTTCCATCCCGAGTTCAAGAGCCGACCGGAGAAGCCACATCCCCTGTTCGCCGGCTTCGTGGCGGCTGCTCTCGAGCATGCCGGCGCGTTGCCGCAGCGCGCTCAGGTTGCCGAGGAGGCCTAGGGCCTCCGACTCGAGGCCCCATCCGGGCTCAGGACTCGAAGGGTGAACCCTTGCCCTCGAACGGATCGCGGAAGTTGTGGATGGGGATGTCCGGGATGTGGACGGCATCGGGCGTGCCCAGCACCCACATCACCGCGTCGGCGATGACCTCAGGCGGGATGAAACGCTCCTTCTGGTCTGCGGTCAGGCCGGGCGCGTTGTCGCTCCAGAAGGAGGTGTCGGTGGCCCCGGGGGAGAGCAGGTGCACCCGGATGCCTTGCCGGTGCAGCTCGACTTGCAGGGCCGCGGTGAGACCTTCGAGGCCCCACTTCGCGGCGCAATACGCGGTACGGTTGTCCTCGCCGATCTTGCCGGCCAGCGAGCCGATGTTGATGATGGTGCCCGCCCCCTGGTCCCGCATCGTGGGGTACACCGCACGGGTGCACAGGTAGGGGCCCTTCAGGGTCGTGTCGAGCGTGCGATCCCAGAACTCCTCGTCGGTTTGCAGGAGGCTGCCGGGTGGTCCCCAGAACGCACTGTTCACGAGCAGGTCGATGCGACCATGGCGTGCCAGCACGCCTTCGACCATGGCTTCGACCGAGGCCTGATCGCTCACATCGGCGCTGAAGGCGTCGGCCTCCCCGCCACTGGCGCGGATCGCCGCCTCCGCCTCCTGCAGCGCGAGCTGGCTACGCGCCACGAGAGCGACCTTCACACCGGCTTGGGCGAGTCGCGATGAGATGGCTCGTCCCATGCCCCGGGTGGCACCGGTGACGATGGCCACGCTGCCTTGGTGGATCATATCGCGCCTCCTTTGCCGGATGCGGCCCGTGCCCCGTCGTGGAGCCACGAGGCGGTGCCGTTCGCGGCCGCCACGTCGGCGGACGCCTCGCCGCTGGCCGCGGCTCGCTCGAATGGGGGTCTCCGCTTCAGGCCGGACACGTCGCCTCCGACTATCTGCCCCTTGGACGATGTCGAGCACGGCCAGTGACCGGAAAGAGGTTCAGCGTGTGTGACCCGGTGCATCAGCGGATGCTATCGCAGTGGTTCCGCCGGGGCCGGCGGCGGCCGTCGCCGCCTCTCCAGGTCCCCGCCGCACCCGCGACGCGGGTCTGCGTATAGTTGACCGAATCCGGGTGCGTGCTACTATCAAAGTCGCCCTCCACCCCACTGACTCGCCGCATGGCCGGCATACGTCCGGGTCCAGACGCGACCTCAGGAACGGACGGCACCCATCCCTACGTCTCGCGATGCCCTGCGCGCTGCGCTGTGCACCGCCGAGCACTCACCCCTACGCCGCAAGGAACTGACAGCCGGAACGATGGACATCAAGGAACTCGAGAAGAAGGACGTCGACGAGCTCGCCAAGATCGGTGGTGACCTGGACGTGGAAGATGCCGGTGACATGGCGCGCGAAGAGCTCGTCGAGCAGATCATGCAGCGACAGACGGAGCGCAGCGGGCAGAGATATGCGGCCGGCATCCTCGACTTGGTCGAGGACGGCTACGGCTTCATGCGCCGTCGCGGCCTCATGCCCGGTCCCGACGATGTCTATGTCAGCTCCAGCCACGTGCGCCGCTTCGGGCTGCGTGGCGGGGACCGTGTCGCGGGCATCCCGCGCCCGCCCAAGAAGGGCGAGAAGTACTGGGGCCTCGTCCGCGTCGAGACCGTCAACGGTATGGATCCCAACGACGCTCGCCGCCGGCCCCACTTCGACGAGCTCACACCGATCCACCCGTACCAGCTCATCAACCTTGAATCCGACCCCAAGAACCTGAGCCAGCGCCTGGTCAACCTCGTCAACCCCATCGGCAAGGGCCAGCGTGCGCTCGTCGTGAGCCCACCCAAGGCCGGCAAGACGATGCTGCTCAAGAACATCGCCAACGGGATCACCGAGAACTACCCGGAGATCCTCCTCATGGTCGCGCTCATCGGTGAGCGCCCCGAGGAGGTCACGGACATGCGCCGTTCGGTGGCGGGTGAGGTCATCTCCTCCACCTTCGACGAGCCCACCGAGAACCACACGCACGTGGCGGAGATGGCGCTGGAGATCGCCAAGCGCCAGGTCGAGAGCGGCCGCGACGTGGTCATCCTGCTCGACTCCATCACTCGTCTCTCGCGCGCCTACAACCTGGCCTTGCCGCCGTCCGGTCGCACGTTGACCGGCGGTATCGACCCGGTCGCGCTGTATCCGCCCAAGCGTTTCTTCGGCGCCGCCCGCAAGCTGGAGGAGGGCGGCTCGCTGACGATCATCGCGACCTGCCTGGTCGACACCGGCTCGCGCATGGACGACGTCATCTACGAAGAGTTCAAGGGCACCGGCAACAGCGAGCTCATCCTTGACCGCAAGTTGGCCGAGAAGCGCATCTACCCCTCCATCGACGTGCAGCGCTCCGGTACCCGTCGCGAGGAGTTGCTGCTCGAAGAGCCCGTCCTCAGGATGGTCTGGACCATGCGCCGTATGCTCGGCGCGGTCGGAACCAACGAGGGTATCGAGCTGCTGCTCAATCGCCTCTCCAAGACCGACTCCAACGCGGAGTTCCTGGCCACGCTGACCAAGCAGGCGGCGGCCGATGGCTCCAGGCCGGGCTAGGGTGACGGACCGGTCGAGCTGACCGACAGCGATGTTCCTCGATCGCGTCGACTTGACCGTGATCGCCGGCAACGGCGGCAACGGTGCGGCCACCTTCCGGCGTGAGGCACACGTCCCCCGTGGCGGTCCCGACGGTGGCGATGGAGGCCGCGGCGGCTCTGTCTACCTGGTGGTGGACGTGGGCCAGACGATGCTCGTCGACTACCGCTACAAGCATCACTTCCGTGCGCAGCACGGCGGTGCCGGCCAACGCTCCAGGCGCCACGGGAAGGCCGGGAGCGACCTGGAACTGGCGGTCCCGCCGGGCACGGTCGTCTTCGACGCTGCCAGTGGTGACCTCATGGCCGATCTCGTCTACCCCGAGCAACGCGTGATGGTCGGGCGAGGAGGTCGCGGAGGTCTGGGCAACACCCACTTCGCGACGTCTACCCACCAGGCGCCGAAGCATGCCCAGAAGGGGGAACCGGGAGAGGAGAGGCGGCTGCGCCTGGAGTTGCGGCTGATCGCCGACGTCGGCCTGGTGGGGCTGCCCAACGCCGGCAAGTCCACGTTGCTCACCGCACTGACCGCGGCCACGCCCAAGATCGCGGATTATCCCTTCACCACCCTGGAGCCCAACCTGGGCGTGATGGACCTGGCCGCAGACGATCCCGCTGACGAGCGTCGGCCCACCCTGGCCGACCTGCCTGGCCTCATCGAGGGTGCCAGCGCCGGCGCCGGACTGGGCCATGCGTTCCTGCGCCACGTGGAACGCACGCGCGTGCTGGTGCACGTGGTGGACATGTCGACTCCCGATCCCGAGCGCGACTACCAGGTCATCCGCGAGGAGCTGGAGGCGCGCGATCCGGCGCTCCTGGAGAAGACCACCCTCGTGGCTGCCAACAAGATGGACCTCGAACCCGATCCGGTGTTGATGCGGGCGTTCAACGAAGCACGCACGCACGAGGGCTTGGACGTGGTGCAGATCTCGGCCGCCGAGGAGGTCGGGCTGCGCGAGCTGCGCTCGGCCCTGGCGCGGCTGCTCCCCCATGACGAGGGGCTGGGCGGTCCCGGCGAGGCTGCCGGGGTGGTGGTCCATCGCTACGATCCTGCCGAGGAGGGCTTCATCATCGAACGTGAGGCCGACGGGGTGTGGGCAGTGGAAGGGCGCCGGGTCGAACGGCTGGTCGCGCAGACCGATTTCGAGAACGATGAATCGGCGGCGCGCTTCCAGCGCGAGCTCGTCAAGCTGGGCCTCGTCGAAAAGCTTCGCACGGCCGGCGTGGAGCAGGGCGACACGGTTCGCATCGGTGACACGGAGCTCGAATGGGGAGCCGAGGCTGGGGCCTGGGTGTGACCACAGGCAAGGCCGAGGGGTCGATCCGCGGTGCGCTCGGCATCCTGGGTGGCACCTTCGACCCCGTCCATTTCGGCCACCTCGCCCTCGCCCGGGAAGCGCTCGCTGAACTGCAGCTCGAACTGGTGCTGTTCGTGCCCAACGCCGATCCACCCCACAAGCGGATCTGCCCGTCACCGCGGCGGTCCATCGCGAGGCCATGGTCAGACTGGCCATCGAGACCGAACCACGGTTCGTGCTCTCACGCATCGAGCTGGAGCGGCCGGGTCCCAGCTTCGCCGTGGATACGGTCGCCGAGATAGCCGAGCGCTCGCGCGCCGAGGGGCGTCCGGAACCGTGGTTCGTGCTGTCAGCGGAGGTGCTGGAGGGCTTTGGCAGCTGGCACCAGCCGGAGCGCATCCTGGAACTATGCCGCCTGGCGGTAGCGCCCCGGCCCGGTGCCGAGCCACTCGACCGGGAGTGGCTCACCGCGCACTACCCCGGCCGTGAGGATCGCTTCGCGTTCCTGCCCGGTCCGGAGCTGGACATCGCCTCCACCGTCATCCGCGAGCGTGTGGCTGGTGGCCGCCCCATCGACGATCTGGTGCCGGGCGCGGTCGCAGGCTATGTCGAGTCCCATCGGCTGTACGGCGGGGGAGGGCGTGCGTGAGCGACCTGCCCACCATCGGCCTGCTCGGTGGCATGAGCGCGGAGTCGTCCATCGAGTACGAACGCATCATCAACGCCGAGGTGCGTCGGGCACTCGGTGGTGTCCACTCCGCGAGCCTGCTGATCCGCTCGTACGATTTCGGCCTCATCGAGCGGCTGCAGGCAAATGCAGACTGGAACGCGGCGGGTGTCCTGTTGGCAGCCGACGCGCGACATCTCCAGGAGGCGGGCGCCGGCCTCATCGTGCTCTGCACCAACACGATGCATCGTGTCGCCGATGCCATCGAGGCAGCCATCGACGTACCCTTCCTGCATCTGGCCGACGCCACCGCGGTGGCCGTGCGTGAGGCCGGGGTCAGCGATGTGGCGCTGCTGGGCACGCGCTACACGATGGAGGGTGAGTTCTATCGTCGTCGCCTCGAGCGCCACGGCTTGCGGGTCATCGTGCCCGAGGAGCCCGACCGCTCGTTCGTCCACCAGGTCATCTACGACGAGCTGGTGGCAGGCACCATCTCCGCCGATTCGCGCCGTGGCTACCTGCGCATCATCGACCGGCTCGTCGAACGCGGCGCCGCCGGCGTCATCGCCGGCTGCACGGAGATCGAGTTGCTGGTGAAGCCCGATGATGTCGAGGTGCCGTACTTTCCCACCACCAGCCTCCATGCCCTCGCCGCCGCGCGCTGGGCACTGGCTGGACTCGACGCGCGATGATGGAGCCTTGAGCAGCCAACACGGGAGGTAACGACACCATTGGACGACACGCCACACACGAGGGCGACCGAGTCGCAGGACATGACCGACCATCTGCCCGATCCACGCAAGGCGACACGGCCAGGCCTGCCGTCAAGTCGGGATGCCGCAGAAACCAGGCGACCGCGACCGGCCGTGGTCGACGGCGTGGACGAGTCGGTGCTGGCGATGGCCCACCGCATCGTCGATCTCGCCTCCGACAAGAAGGCCTCCGACATCGTGCTCCTCGATGTCCGT
Organism: uncultured Chloroflexia bacterium; assembly: GCA_963724095.1. GTDB lineage: Bacteria > Chloroflexota > Limnocylindria > Limnocylindrales > CSP1-4 > JAFMJV01. Next base: position 20,795 of record CAVRTH010000010.1, on the reverse strand, counting down.
GGTCAGACCACCATGACCGACTACTTCGTCATCTGCTCGGGCGCCTCCGACCGTCAACTCAACGCCATCGCCGACGGTATCGAGGAGGGCCTCAAGGCTGACGGGGACCCGCCGCTGAGTCGCGAGGGCGACGCCAGCTCCCACTGGGTCCTGGTGGACTTCGGCGGCGTCATCGTGCATGTCATGAGCAAGCCCGAGCGGGAGTTCTACCAGCTCGAGGATCTGTGGTCGGAAGCATCGCTGCTTCTCCACGTCGTGTGACGCTCCCCTCCAGACTGCTCCGCTCTGCCCCAACCGGGTGACTGGTCGTGGTACCACCGGGGCATGGGGGTGAACGGTGCTACGTCCGTAGCATCGAATTCCAGAGTCGACCGGAAGGGCCGGTCGCTGAGCCAGGGGATGATGCGACGATGACGTGGCTTCGGGACAATTGCCCGCAGTGCGAGCGCCAGTTGGTCAACTCGCGCTTCGATACCACGTTCCGCATGCCCGATGGCGACGAGCGCCTCTGTTTCGCCATCCCGGCCGCGTTGTGCTCGGACTGCCACCAGCTGTACCTCGATCCCGATCTGCTCGAGGTGCTGGACATCCCTGACGGCCGCTGTGTCTTCGCCATCGAGTCGGATGGCGTGGTGCAGGAGCGCGCGACGCAGTTCCCGGTCTGAGCTGATCCTTCAGCCGGGTGTTCCACCCGACTGATCCCCGCGCCTGATGGCGGGCAGGCGTCGGCGCGTCCACGACCAGTCGGTCACCTGCACCAGGTAGACGCCGCCCGAGACCAGGGCGATCCCGAGCAGCCCGAATGGCCCCGGTGCCTCGCCCAGGAAGACCCATGCCAGCAGCGCGATCTGCACCAGCATGGTGTTGTTGATGCTGGCTGATTCGACGGCAGTGAGGCGCTGCAGCGACAGGTTCCAGAGGGTGAAGGCGAGCGCTGTGTTGACCACTGCCAGCCAGGCGATGATGAGCCAGCCCAGCAGCGACACCTGCGGCACACCGTCCATGCCGATGGCGATGGCCAGCAACGCGCCTGCGCCCACGGCCATGCTCCCGGCGGTGATGACGAGTGCAGGCACCGAGCCCTCCCGGTTGACGCTCCGGCCGAGCAGCGCGGCAATCACATTGGCGGCGAGCGCGACGATGGCCGCGGCCATACCGAGCAGCGTGGCGCCCAGACCGCCGCCGAAGAAGATCAGGGCGCCGACGGCTACCAGCACGACACCGATGATCTGTGGTCGTGTCGGCAACTCTGCGAGCGTGAGTCCGGCAGCTCCGGCTACCAGGAGCGGTGTCATCGCCAGGACCAGGCTGGTGGTGGCGGCCGGTTGCCGGTCGAGGGCCACGAATATCGCGCCCTGGGTCAGGGCGTACCACACGAGACCCAGCAGGACCAGGCGCAGGACGAGCCCGTGGCCGACCTGGTAGTCGTGCCGCCGCCGGCCTTCTCGAAGGATGACCCAAACGACCAGCACGCTCGCCGCCAGGCCGTACCGCAGTGCCGCGAAGGTCAGGGGCGGCAGCCCTTCGTCCTCGAGGCCCCAACGGATCAGCACCCACGATGAGCTCCACAGGACGGTCACCAGGAGTGCCAGCCAGACGGCCACGCGGTGAGAGCCGGAGCCCACGAGGATGGCCCTACCCCTCCGCGATCGGCTGCCACCGCGTGACGCGAGATCCAGGTCAGCACGGAGAGGGCATCGATCCTGTCCGACACCTGCAGCGTCGATCCGTCGAGCGAGATGCCCTTGGAGCGCAGATCGAGTGCCAGCAGGTCGACGACCGCGGCCTCCAGCGCGGGCAACGACCACCGCCGCGCCTGCTCGCTGAGCTTCTGTGCCCGGAACGGCTGTAGCTTGAGCTGCTTGACGATCTCCGGCGGCCGGGATCCCGCGTCCAAGTGCTCACGCACCAGCAGCAGGTCGCGCAAGCGGCGGTGGACCTGCGCCACCAGCACCGGTAGCGGCGTGCCGTCGGCGAGAAGGCGCTCGGCCAGCATGGCCGCCGCTGCCCCGGCACGCGCACCGACCGCGTCGAGGAATGCCCAGGTCGAACCGGGGATGCTCTCCGCTACCAGTGCCTCCACGTCCTGCGTGCTGATGCTGCCGTCGGGCCGGTACAGGGCGAGCTTCTCAAGCTCGGCGTTGGCCAGCTCGGTGCGACGTCGGCGATCGACGTCCGCCTCGCGGATGTGACCGCCCACGCGTTCGGCCAGGAGCCGGGCCGCGGCGGGCTGAAGCTCGATGTTCAGCTCCTTGGCGCGTTTCACCAACCACGGCTCCAGCTGACCGCTGCCGGGCACCTTGAATTCCTGCACCACCCCACCTGCGTCGCGGATGGCGTCGTGGAGCGCGCCACGTGCCGCTGGCGTCCTGGCCCCGGCCGCGGTGAGGTCGGTGACGCAGAGGGCATTGCCGAGGGGCAGGATGCCGACCAGGGCGAGCAGTCGTCCCCGCGCTTCCTTCTCAGCCAGCAAGCCGGCCGGCTGGCGGATGATCACGAGCGTGCCGGCACCGAAGAGTGGTGCCATGCCGAGATGTTGCTCGATGCCGTCGAGTGCGCGAGCCCGTCGCTTGGCGGCTGAGGCTGAGGCACCCTCATCGCCGGCGATCATCCTCGAGGCTGGCCCGCCACAGCCTCCATCGGCTCACCCGGCGAGGCCAGCCGCTCCGCGAACGTGCGGGCTGCTCGCTCGATGCTGAACGCGTCCTCGCCCCAGAAGTAGGCCAGCGGCGGTGTTTCGCTCACGAGACCGGGCGGCTCGCCCTGGGGTCGGTCAAGCTTTCCGTCAGGCTGCCCTGGGCCTCTGCGCGCGCCATCGCGTCACTCACCCAGCGCAGCCGCTCCACCCCTGTCGGGGCGATACCGATCGTGGTGCACAGCTCGGCTTCAAGGCGGCGCGCCATGGCAAACGCGCGGTCCAGCCCTTCGGCGTACTCGGGGTGCTTGCCGCGCCAGCGGTCGAAGCGCTGTTCGAGCGACACCACCCGCTGCGTGGCGCGCTTGTCAGCGTAGCTGACGATGTGCTCTTCCATGGGAGCGTCGGTGATCCAGATGGCAGCGTCGGCATCACCCAGGCGGGATACCGGGTGGGCTTCGATCGCTCGTGCCAGTTCCGGATGCCCTGCCTCGACCGACCCAGGCCGCCCCGGCCATGCCGTGCCCCAACGCGCGGAGCGGGTGTTCTCGTGGCAGCGCCTTGTCCACGTCATGGAGGAGCGCGGCAGTCTCCACCAGCCGTCGGTCGACGGCGACGCCGGCGCGCGTGGCGCGATAGGCCAGGAATGAGGCGACCTCTGCCACCACCGTCACGTGTCGCAGCAGGCGCGGCGAGGGCGAGGTAGACATGAGCAACGAGAGCGCTTCGGCTCGGGTGGGTACCGCCATCGGGTCGAGCGTAACAGGGGTCGCCCCACGCTACCGTGGTGGCCGGAACCGGACCTGCCGGGGCGACGCAGGGCGGGTGCGATGGTGGTCCCGCCAGCAATGCCCTCACCGAGCGGACCTGGCCATCCAGATGCGATCGTCAGCGTTCCTTGTTCGATCTGTGCGCCATACCCGCGCGCCGACGTCGCCGAGGCGTGCCACTGTCGCCGCCGCGGGATGGCCGTAGCGGTTTCCGCTGCCGGAGCTGATGGCGGCAAGGCGTGGGCGCAGCGTCTCCAGCAGCGCCTGGCTCGACGCGGTCGCACTGCCATGGTGTGCCACTTTCAACAGGTCCCAGCGACGTCCGTCGTGTGGGATGGCCGCGAGGACATCGGCATCGTGGTCGTCCTCGATGTCACCCGTCAGCAGGATGCGCTGGTGACCCAGGCTGACCGGAGCACGATCGAAGTGCCATTGACGGCGCGACCGTCGGACAGTGTCCGACGGGGATGGCCTGACGCGGCGGCCACAGCACGTCGACGCGGGCGGCGCCCAGCGGCATGATATCGCCGGTGACGAGACGGACCCGCGTGACGTGCTGACGGACCGCCACGGCGCGGAGTTCGAGTGATGCCGGAGCCGCCGCTGGGCATGCCTGTCTCGGCGATACGGCCGAGGGTGTATCGCGGCGTGAGTCCGGCCAGCCCTCCGGCGTGGTCTTCGTGGGGATGCGTCAGGACCGCGAAGTCGATGGAGCGGTCCCACACAGGGATGCGCTCGTCGAGGCGGCGCACCAGCAGGTCGGGGTCCGGGCCTCCATCAACGAGCATCCGGCTCCCGTCCGATGCCTGCAGCAGGATGGCATCACCCTGCCCGACGTCGAGCACGCTCACCTGCAGCGCGGGCAGAGGACGCGACACGAGGACGATCGAGACGGTAGCCACGAGGACGATCGCGGCCGCGACGGCGCCAAGCCGACGGCGCCTGCCCGGCGGCACCGTTGCCCTCGCGGGGACCGGCTTCGCTCGCTGCAGCACATGACGAATGGCGGGAGGTCGGCGAGCCAGGCGCAGGGCCGTCGCGAGTGCGACGGTGGCGATCGCCGCGCCAGCGAGGTCGAATGGCGGGGCGAGCTCCACGTTGGCCAGTGGTACCTGCGCCAGCAGACCGGCACCCCGCGTCATCAGCGCCAACGGCAGCCACGACCCCAAGAGCAGGGGTGCGAGCAGCAAGCCGGCAGCTGGCGCCAGCAGTAGCGGTCCCACGACGGCGCCGATGACGGCACCCAGCATCGCGAAGGGGACCACGGGCGCCACCAGCAGGTTGGCCAGTGGCGAGACCACGAGAGCCGCCCGAAGTACAGCAAGATGAGCGGCAACGTCGAGAGCTGTGCCGCCAGCGACACACCCAGGGCCTCACCAGCCAGCGCGGCGCGTGGTCCGCGTCAGTCGTCGTACGGCCGCCTCCGCCTGTCGCCGAGCGCCAGCAGTCCAGCCGTGGCCGCCAGCGAGAGTTGCAGGCCGACGTCGTCGATCATGTCCGGATCGACCAGCAGCAAGCCCCAGCAGGCCATACCCAGTGCCGCCGCGGCACCCGCGGGACGTCCCCCTTCGCGGGCGATGATCACCACGCCGCCCATCACCGCGGCGCGTATGACACTGGCCTCTGCCCCGGAGAGGATGGTGTAGGCCACGATGGCGGCGAGCACCAGGAGGCTTCGCGGCCGCCGGCCCAGCCCTGTCCCTCGCAGCAAGGCGGTGGCGATGCCGGCCACCAGCGCGATGTTCCAGCCACTGATGGCCACCACGTGTGTGAGCCCGGTCGTGGTGAAGTCGTCGCCCACGCTGCGGCTGACGCGTTCGCGCAGACCGATGAGGATGCCGGAGGCCAGGCCGGCTTCCGGTTCAGGCATGGCACGCGAGAGGGCCCCGTCGATGCTCCAGCGCAACTGCTCCACCGCGGCCGCAAAGCCGCCTCCGGCCGTGCGCAGCTCGAGGTGCGTGTCCCTTGAGCGTACCGGCAGCGCCGCGAGACGTTAGGAAGTCGGCGAAGCCAGCCGCATCAGCGGGTGCTGGCTGGAGGCTGCCGCGCACGCTGATGCTCATCACCCGGCACCAGCGCCGGATAGCGCGGCAGCCAGGCGTAGACCAGCCAGCCGGGCTCAGCGGGCGTGGCTGCGTCGAGGTGGACGAAGGCGCGCTGCTCTGCGCCGTTGGGTGAGGAGACGTCGGTGACTGCAGCGTCCCAGGTGCCGCTTCCCGCGGGCAAGGGAGGAGTCACGACGGCGGAGCCTGCGAGTACTCCGACTGCCGCCGCCCGCAGCCCGACGGTCCCGAAGGCCAGCAGGAACGCCGCCAACGAGGCGTGCCGCAGTCCGGCCGCGACGATGGCACTGGCGATGCTCGTCCCCGCCATCGCCAGTGCCGGCCAGGCTGGCAGCGGCGACGCGAAGCGGCCACCCTCGGCCAGCAGTGCAGCCGCGATGGCGCCCACGGCCAACCAGCCGGCACGAGGCAGGCTCGGGATCATGTCCCCGGCTCGACGCTGCTAGCCGGCTGTCACGAGCGCTTCGATGTCAGCGAAGACCGACTCGCCGACCAGGCCTCGCGAGCGCAGCTCTCGTGCGTTGCCGAAACGCTTCTCGTCGCGGGCGTCGATGATCTTGCGTGCGGTCACCGGCCCGATCCCCGGCAGCGATTCCAGCTCAGCCTGGCCGGCGCGATTGAGATCGATCCGTGTATCCGCCCCAACGCCGGTCTCGGGCCGGTCGATGCCGAGCTCCGGCACGAGCACCTTGGTGCCGTCCTCGAGTGGTTGGGCCAGGTTCAGCGACAAGCTCGCCTCGACGAGGTCCACGCGTGGGGCATAGCCGCCGGCCGCCTCGATGGCATCTCCGACGCGGTCGCCGGCGTGTAGCCGATGGAGGCCGGGTCGGGCCACTGCGCCACCGACGTCGATGACGATCCCGATATCCGCTGGCGGTGGCGCCTCGAGATCGGCAGCCATCACCAGCGCCGTGTCCAACGGCTCACCGAAGGCACGTGAGGACCATTCGTCGGCAGGCCCCATCATGCCCAGCAGCGCAGACACCAGCAGCGCCGATGCGGCACCAGCCATGGCACCACCGAGAGCGGCGAGCAGCGGTACCAGCCAAGGCTGCCCGGCGTGGAGCCCTTCACCCGCCGGTCGCTGTTGCATCCCGGTCGGTGGCGGGACAGGTGCACCCGCCGCGAACGTCCGCCCTCGGGGCATCGCTTCGTTCAAGCCATCGCTCCTGCCGGCGGGCGGTGGCGGGGAAGGTGTTCGGCGGGCCGCGCGGCGGTCACGACCCAGGCTCGGCGGACCGTCGTCGAACGGGAAGGCCCCAGGTAACGGCCGCTCAGGCGACCGCTCCCAAGGTTCGTCAGCAGGTTAGCGAGTGCCGCTTACCTCGCCCGTATGCCTGACTTGGCAGACACTCCTCAGCTCTTGATGAGCGCCTCCAGGCGCGGTCGCACCTCGGTCGCGAGCCGGCGCATGGTCTCCTCGTCGTAGGGCGGCGGGAAGCCGCAGATGAGGTGCCGGTAGCCGGCCTCCACGAAGGGTCTCATCTGCTCGTAGACCTCCTCGGGGGTGCCGGCGATGATGCGGTCAGAATCGACACCGGCCGATCCGGGTCGGACCTCGTCGTCCGCTGCGCCGCCGTTGTAGTCGAGGAGCTCTGCCTCGCGCGCCAGGGCCGCCTCGCGCGTGTCGCGGATGACCACGCGCTGCAGCTCGACGGTGCGCTCGATCGACGTCTCATCACGGCCGAGTTTGCGGCAGTGCTCCTGCAGGATGGCTTCCGATGCCAGCAGCGGCTCGATGGGGTTGCCCAGGTTGTTCATGTCGGCGTACTGCGCCACGAGGCGCAAGGTGACCTTGGGCCCGGAGCCGCCGATGAGGATGGGGATGTGCCTCTGCACGGGAGCCGGCAGGTTCAGTGCCGAGTCCACCTCGTAGCGCGACCCCTCCGGCGACGAGGGACGCTCACCCGCGAGCATGCCGCGGATGATCTGCAGCGACTGCTCCAGCCAGCGCAGACGTGTGCCGGGCCGATCGCCGAACTCGATGCCGAAGGCAGTGTGCTCAGGCTCCATCCAGGCGGCACCGATGCCCAGCACCGCGCGGCCACCACTGATGTGGTCGATGGTGGTGATCATCTTGGCTACCAGCGCGGGGTTGCGGAAGGTGTTGGCCGTGACCAGGTGGCCGATGGTCGCCCGCTTGGTCTGGGCTGCGACGGCTGCCATGGCCGTGTAGGTCTCAAGGGCCGGACCTTCCCACGAGCCCACGATGGGGTAGACGTGGTCCCAGGTGAAGAGGGAGTCGAAACCCAGGTCCTCCGCCCGCAGCATCGCGTCGAGGAACGTAGGCCAGTCGGTGTACTGGTTCCAGATGTTGGCGCCCAATTTCAGTGGCGCATGTGTGTTGGGCATCGGTGACTCCTTGGAGTCTTGCGAGTTAGGCCGACAGATAGGCTTCGAGTCGCGGGCGAACCTCACCTGCGAGGCGTTCTGTGGTCTCCACGTCATAGGGGGCGGGGAAGCCGAAGACCAGGTGCCGATAGCCGCGGTCAAGGTAGGGCTTGCAGTGCTCGACCACGTCGTCGACGGTGCCGACGGGCATGCCCGGCCACGTCTTCGCGTTGCCATTGCTGGCGAACACGTCGGCCATCACCGTGAGGGCCTCCTCGCGGGTATCGCGGATGAAGGGTGTGCCCATGCCGACGGTGCGCTCGATCGTCTTCTCATCGCGTCCGATGGACTCGCAGTGCTTCACCAATGTCGCGTCCTTCTCGGCGAGCGACTCGGCAGTGCCGCCGATATTGCAGGCGTCGGCATACTCGGCCACCAGTCGCAGCGTGACCTTGGGACCGGAGCCACCGATGAGGATGGGCACGTGGCCCGAGAGGGGTGGCGGCAGGTTCAGCACCGCATCGGTGTGATAGCGCGCGCCATCGAGCGTGGGCCGCTCGCCGTCGAGCATGCCGCGCATGATCGGCAGCGCCTCCCGCAACCACCGCAGGCGCTCCCCGGGGCTCTCGCCGAAGGGCAGGCCAAAGGCTTCGTGCTCCGTCTCGAACCAGGCGGCACCGATGCCCAGCACCGCACGGCCTCCGCTGATGTGGTCGAGCGTGGTGATCATCTTGGCCACCAGCGCCGGGTTGCGGAAGGTGTTGGCGCCCACCATCATGCCGATGCTGGCGTTCTCGGTGCTGGTCGCCACCGCCGCCATGGCGGTGTAGCACTCGAAGATCGGCCCTTCGTGGGAGCCGACGATGGGGTAGAGGTGATCCCAGGTCCAGATGGAATCGAAGCCCAGGCGATCGGCCCGCCGCTGCGCGGCGAGGAACGACGCCCAATCGCTGTACTGGTTCCAGTTATTGACGCCCAGCTTCAAGGGCGCGTTCATGTCGGGCATGGGACTCCTTTGCGATGGTTGCGGTTCAGCCGCTGACGAGGGCTTCCAGGCGGGGGCGGATCTCGGTCGCCAGGCGCACCATCGACTCCTCGTCGTAGGGTGCGGGCCAGTAGAAGACGAGGTGGTGGTAGCCCAACTCGACGTAGCGCGCGAGCCACTCGAAGACATCCTCGGGCGTGCCGGTGGGCTGGTTCTTCCAGGGCTCGTTGTCCTGGGCCCGGAACAGCGCGTCCTTGTCTCGGAATGCCTGGGCGCGCGAATCGCGGATGGTGGGTACGCCCACGTCGATGCTGCGCTCGATCGTCTTCTCGTCGCGGCCGACCGCCTGGCAGTGCTCGATGAGCACGGCGTCCGACTCGGCCACCGTCGCGGGCGAGCCACCGATGTTGCAGATGTCGGCGTACTCGGCCACCAGGCGCAGGGTCACCTTGCGGCCCGACCCACCGATGAGGATGGGCATGCGTTCCTGGAGCGGCGCCGGCACGTTGTGCGCGTTCCGGATTTGATAGTGCGGACCCACGGAGCTGGGTCGCGTGCCGTCGAGCATGCCGCGCATCACCGGCAGGGCTTCCTTCAGCCAGCGCAGGCGCTCACCGATGCTGGCGCCAAACTCGAAGCCGAAGCCACGGTGCTCGTGCTCCGCCCAACCGGCGCCGACCGCGAGGATGGCCCGGCCGCCGCTGATGTGGTCGAGCGTGGTCATCATCTTGGTCAGCAAGGCCGGGTTGCGGTAGGTGTTGGAGGCCACCATCACGCTGATCGTCGGCTTCGTGGTCAGCTCCGCGATCGGTGCCATGGCCATGAGCGCCTCGAAGATGGGCCCGTCTTCGGGCAGGTTGGGCGGGTAGATATGGTCCATGGTCCACAACGAGTCGTAGCCCAGCGCCTCTGCCCGCAGGTGGGCAGCCTTGAACGCAGGCCAATCGGTGTACTGGTTCCAGATATCGGCGCCGAGCTTCAGCGGCGCGCGCATGTCGGGCATGGGAGGCCTCACGAGGTGCGAGTCAGGGCCTCCTCAGGCTAGCGCATGGAGCCTAGTTCGGCCCGCGCCACGGGGCTGCCCGAGCCTAGCGCTGGATGTCCACGTAGATCGCGGCGGTATCGTCGCCCTCGCCATCCCAGCCGACCACCCGCAGGTCGAAGCAACCTTCACCCACGACGTCGATGGTCGAGAGCAGCCCGATGTCCGCCATCTTGGGGTCGTCCGACGGGGGGATGTAGTTGACGTGCGACTGGTACCGCTGTGTCGAGAGCGACTTCACGATCTTCATGCCCTGCGGCTCGTAGGCGTCGAGGTTGGTACGGTCTCGGACACCGTTGGCGAGCACGACGCTGAGGCGCGAATCTGCGTCGGGGTGCCACGGTGGCGCATTCACGTACTCGCCTTCGCCGGGGATATCGGGGCGCACGAGGGCGACCGGCCTGATGCCGTCATCGGCCCAGCCGGTCTGGGTGAGCTGGTAGATGACGCGGTCGTAGTCGCGATAGGTGCGGAAGTCCACCGGCGTCATCTCCCACTTGGTACCCTTCGGGCCCTCGATCATCCTCTGCTCGTAACAGACGAAACTGCCTGCTGGCCCGAGGGTGGGCGTCGGTTGGGGAGTGCGCTTGGGCTTGGCCGTGCGCGCCGCGAGCGGTGTGTCGACGGGCCCAGGCGTGGGTGTCACCTCGAGCGTATCGGTGGCTGTGGCCGTTGGACCCCCGCCAGCAGTCTCGCCTCCGCGCTGGTCGGCCAGGGTGAGGACGAGGAATCCGGAGGCGATGCCGAGGAAGGCCATGAGCACGATGGCCAGGGCCAATACGACGGGATTTCGAGCGGCACCTGGCTGCGAAGTGGGGGGAGGCGCGCTGGCGAATGCCGGGCCACCGAGGTGCTGGCCACACTGTCCGCAGTAGGCACGGCCGGGCGGGTTGGGCGCGCCGCAGTTCCAGCAGGGCAGGGGAGGCACCGAGGCCGGGCGCAACGATGCGCCGCAGGCACCGCAGAAGGCATCGGCCCCCGAGTTTGGCGTACCACAGGCCGGGCACGCCACGCGCTCGTTCATCGGACGACGATATTGACCAGACGTCCCCCGACGTGGATGACCTTGACGACCTGCTTGCCCTCGAGGTTGGCGATGACCTTGGGCTGTCCCATGACGATGGCCTCGATGTCGTCCTGCGAGAGGCCTGGGGCCACGCTGACCTTGTCGCGCAACTTACCGTTGACCTGTACCGGCAGCTCGATCATCTCTGCCGCCACCAGCGACTCGTCGAAGGCCGGCCAGGCCTCGGTGTGGATCGAGCGCCACTCTTCGCCCGTCGCGGCCAGGCGTCGCGACCACAGCTCCTCCGCGATGTGCGGGGCCACCGGCGCCAGCATCAGCAGCAACAGGCGCACGGCCTCGTCCCAACCCGCGGTGTCGGCAGCCGGCGTGCCGCGGTACTTCATCAACAGGTTGGTCAGCTCCATCAGCTTGGCCACGATGGTGTTCCAGCGGAAACCGTCGTGGTCGGCGGTGACACCTTCGAGCGTCTTGTGCGCCCCCACGCGCAGGGCCTTCTCCGCCGCGGCAAGGTCCTCGCCCCTGGGCAGCGCCCCGGCATGGGGATCGCCGTGCTCCTGCCCGGCCGCGTCAAGCGTGACCGTCCAGACACGACGCAGGAAGCGATTGACACCCTCGATGCCAGACGGATTCCACGGGCCACCCTGGTCCCATGGACCCATGAACATCAGGAACAGTCGCACTGTGTCGGCACCGTAACGGTGGACGAGCTCGTCGGGATCCTGGACGTTGCCCCGGCTCTTGCTCATGCGCTCGCCGTCCGCGCCCAGGATCTGGCCCTGGTTGAAGAGGCGCCGGAATGGCTCGCGCTCACCGATGACGCCGATGTCGTTGAGCGCCTTGGCGAAGAAGCGGCTGTAGAGCAGGTGCATGACCGCGTGTTCGGCACCGCCGGTGTACTGGTCGACCGGACACCAGCGTTCGTCGAGGGCCCGGTCGATGGCCGCCGCCTCGTTCCTGGGCGAGAGGTAGCGCCAGTAATACCAGGAGCTGTCGACGAAGGTATCCATGGTATCGGTCTCGCGACGCGCCGCGCCACCGCACCGCGGGCAGGTGGTGCTGAGGAATGACTCGGTCGTCTCCAGCGGGTTGCCGCCGCCCTCGGGGTAGACGAAGTCGTCCGGCAGCAGCACCGGAAGCTCTTCCTCCGGTACCGGCACGATGCCGCAGTCGGCCGAGCAGTAGACCACCGGGATGGGCGTACCCCAGGCGCGCTGGCGGCTGATGAGCCAATCGCGGATGCGATAGGTGACGGTCGCCTCGCCCTGGCCCTTGGCCTCGAGATCGGCCACGATGGCCGCGAAGCCGGTCGCCCACGGTTGACCGCTGTAGGGGCCGGAGTTGACCAGTCGGGCGGCCTCGTCCTTGGCGGGGTAGGCCTCGTCGAGCGGCGCGTCGTCGGCATCTTCGGGACCGGCGACGACGCGGCGGATGGGGATGCCGAACTGGCTGGCGAAGGCGAAGTCGCGCTCGTCGTGACCGGGCACGGCCATGATGGCGCCCGTGCCGTAGCTCGCCAGCACGTAATCGGCGATCCAGATGGGGATGCGCTCGCCGTTGACGGGGTTGATGGCGTCCGCGCCCAGTGGCACGCCGGTCTTCTCGCGATCGGTGGAGAGTCGCTCGATCTCCGTCTCGCGGCGGGCCTTCGCCACATATGTCTCCACAGCTTCGCGTTGCTCCGGCGCGGTCAGCTCTGCCACCAGCGGATGCTCGGGGGCCAGCACCATGAAGGTGGCACCGAAGAGCGTGTCCGGGCGGGTGGTGAAGACACGCAGCTCACGGCCCCCCTCGTGGTGATCGGAGGGCGCCGTGCGGAAGGTGACGTCGGCGCCCTCGGAACGGCCGATCCAGTTGGCCTGCATCAGGCGCACGGGTTCGGGCCAGTCGATGCCCTCGAAGGAGAGGAGCTCGTCGGCGTACTTGGTGATGCGGAAGAACCACTGCTCCAGGTCGCGCTTGATGACCGGTGTGCCGCAGCGCCAGCAGACGCGTTCGACGCCTTCGACCTGCTCACGTGCCAGAACGACCTGGTCCTTGGGACACCAGTCCACCGGGGCCATCTGTCGGTACGCTAGACCCGCGCGCAGGAACTGCAGGAAGATCCACTGGTTCCAGCGGTAGTAATCGGGCTGACAGGTGACGACCTCTGCCTTCCAGTCGAAGGTGGCGCCCATCGAGCGCAGCTGGCGGCGCATGTTCTCGATGTTCTTCATCGTCCACGTGGCGGGGTGGATGCCGCTCTTGATGGCGGCGTTCTCTGCGGGCAGGCCGAAGGCATCGAAGCCGATGGGGAAGAAGACGTTATGGCCGTTCATGCGCAGGAAGCGCGAGCGAGCGTCGGTCGGCGTCTTGATATACCAGTGACCGATGTGCAGGTCACCCGAGGGGTAGGGGTACATCGTGAGCAGGTAGTAGTCCGGTCGCGAATCGTCGGTCAGGTCCGTGTCGTAGAGCCCGAGCTCGTCCCAGCGCTGCTGCCAGTGGGGCTCGATCGCACCCGCGTCGTAGCGCTCGATCGATGGGTGTTTGGCGTCGCCGGCCGGGGCGTTGGAGCTGCTCATACGTGCATTCTCACCGATGCTGGGCTATGTGAGTCCGTTAACGACGAAACCCCCGTCGTCGACGGGGGTTCCTGATCCGTATCGAGTGGTGGAGCGACGGGGACTCGAACCCCGGACCTTCTGCATGCCATGCAGATGCTCTCCCAACTGAGCTATCGCCCCGCGACCGACATAGTAGCGTGTCACTGCCCGAAGCGAGGTCTGCCTTGGCGGTCAGCGCCACAGAGCGGCTCGTCGAGTGCGATCTGGGTGACGTACGCGGTACCGGCAGGTCGCAGGGCTCCACGTCTCAGCGCCGATCGGCCGCGGCGGTCATATCGCGCCCCGAGGGAGTCGCGAGACCCCGACATGGTCCAGCCCCAAACGTGCGAACGATCGTCACCCGACGCTCGCTAGGATGACTGGCGTGCCCGCAGACCATCCATACCATGTTCGCCGCTCCGATCGTGCTCGGCGCGCGCGCCTGACGGTGGGCCGGGAGGGCGAGATCGTGGTGGTCCTGCCGCGACGTATGCCGGAGGCGGAGGCCGATCGGCTGGTACGGCAGCACGCGGCCTGGCTCGACCGGCACGTCTCGCACATCAGCGAGCGGCGGGCGCTGCTCGCTGAGCGGCCGCCGCTGGGACGGGGCCGGGTGTTGCAGGTAGCTGGGGAGGCGTACCGCATCTCCGAGGTTGATGGCGGCGATGGGCGCCCGGTCCGCGGTCGCGTGGAGCCCGTGACCGGTGGGCTCGTGGTGCGCCTGGGCCACGATGGCCACACCACGCCGGAGCTGCTGGAGACGTGGTTGCGCGCGCGGGCGCGAGAAGTCATCAGCGATCGGATCACGGCTCGAGCCCCGGAGCTGGCCGTACGGCCGGGACGGATCACCATCCGCGACCAGTCCAGCCGCTGGGCCTCGGCTTCGTCGAGCGGTACGTTGTCGTTCAGCTGGCGCCTCCTGCTGGTGCCCCCGTTCGCCCTGGATGCGGTCGTGGTGCACGAGCTGGCGCACCTCCGTATCCGCGGCCACGATCGGTCCTTCTGGGCGCTGGTCGAGCGTCATGCACCGCGGACGCCGGAGGCTCGACGCTGGCTTCGCGAACACGCTCTTGAGGTCCGCGCGGCGCTCGATTGATGCTGCTTCAGCTGCTCAACAGCGCGAGAGGATGACGAAGGCCGCCAGCTCGTCGGCCACCTTCTGGGCGTCACCCTCGACGTTGGGGATGGCGCGCCGAATACGAGGGTTGGTGCGGAAGTCCTCCACCGCCAATTCCAGTTCACCCAGGCGGTAGCCCAGTCGCTTGAGCGATCCGGCCAAGCGTTCCTCCGACATGCCGAAGTCAGCGTTCTCCAGCTCGATGAAGGCTGCTTGCAGCTTGTCCAGCTCGATGGCGAGCGCGACACGATTGGGCAATCGCAGCTCGACCGCTCGCAACGACGCCAGCCGCTGCTCGACATCCGTTACCCGCAGGCACAGCTCGCCCTCGGGGTCGACCGATGACACCGCGTCGGGTGCTGGTGCAAGCGAGCTCGTGGGGAGGCTGCCTGATGGCCCCACTGACGCATCCGGCCCGCCGCCGCCGCTGCCACAGGCTGCGCTGATCACGAGCAGGACGATGGCGAGGAGGGCGAACGGTCGACTCATTCGTCGTCGCCTCATCTGTCGGTCTGCTGCGTCATGAGCTTCACATCTCCTTGACCGATGCGTACCAGACGCGATCGGCCACGTCGGAGATGGTCTCGGCGATGCGGGACATGCGTCGGTAGAGCTCGCGGCGGCCGAAGACGTCGCGCACCCCCGCCGGCTGCAAGGTGTCGTCACGTTCACGTTGCAGGAGTTCGCTCATGGCCCGGCGGTAGACCTTCTCCATGCGGCGCGAGCTCTTGGTCGCGGCGTCGGCGGCCTGGGTCGCGGCGCGCCCCGAATCCTTGCCGCCGTGGGCGGCCACGTGGTCGAAGGCGGTGGCGAGATGACCCACACCCTCATGCAGCTGTCCCGCCATCTCGGCCATCGGCGTGTCGGGTGCCATGTCCATGACCTCGGCCTCGCGTACGGTGTCCTTGGCTTGGCCCAGGACCTTGTCGAGGAGCTCGCTGAGGATGAAGATGTCCTCGGGGCTGATGGGTGTGATGAAGGCATCACGCAGGCCGACGCGCACCGACAGCTTGGCGTCGTCGGCCTCGTGCTCAGCCGTCCGTACGCGTTCTGCTGCTCCCGTGTCGCCCCGGTCGCACCAGGTTTCGAAGGCGTCCATGCCCTCGATGGTGATGGCCATCTGCGCACGCAATGCCGCGAGCACATCGGTGTCGTCTGGCAGGAACCAGGAGACCGGTCGTCTCAGCATCCTGTGCAAGCGGCTCGGGCGTCGGGTCATCATGTGGCTCCTGCGAAGTATTGCCAGAGCGGCAGGAAGGCGATGGCGAGGATCGCCGCCGCGGGCATGGTCGTCAACCAGGCGATGCCGATCTCGCGGACGACGCCCCAGCTGACGTGACGCCAGCGCCGCCGCCCGGCCCCGATGCCGACCACCGACGAGGATACGACCTGGCTCGTGCTCACCGGCAGGCCGGCGATCGAGGCGCCGAAGATGACACCCGCCGAGCTGGCCTGGGAGACCAGCCCATCGATGCTGTGGAGCGGATAGATACGCGAGCCGATGGTCTTCACGATACGCCAGCCGCCGAGGGCGGTGCCGAGGGTCAGGGCCAGCGAGCAAGCCAGGACTACCCAGGTCCCGGCAGCGGCCACCGAAGTCGCGTGGCCGGTCGCCACGAGCATCGCGCCGATGATGCCGACCGCCTTCTGGGCGTCGTTGGCGCCGTGGGCGAACGCCAGCCAGCCCGAGGTCAGCCACTGCAGGCCCCGCACCGGACCTCCGACGCGGGTCGTCGCTCGCCGCAGCAGGCGCAGCGCGATACGCTCGAGGACCCAGGAGACGCCGAAACCGAGGACCGCGGCGAGGAAGATGCCCACGAGGATGCCCAGCACGCCGGTCAAGTGGCCATCTGCGACCGGACCCCAGGTAACGGAGCCTGCGCCCTCGGCCACGATGGCCGCGCCGACGAGGCCGCCGACGAGCGCATGGGACGAGGATGAGGGGATGCCTCGCTTCCAGGTGAAGAGATTCCAGACGACCGCACCGGTCAGTCCGGCTCCCACGACCGGCACCATGATCGGCGGGCTCCACGATGACGATCGTGGCGATGGTGTTCGCGACTGCCGCCCCGAGCAGGAGGGGCCCAAGCAGGTTGGCGAGCGAGGCTATGAGGATCGCCGACAGGGGACGAGCGGCACCTGTCGCCACCAGCGTAGCGATGGCGTTGGCGGCGTCGTTGAAGCCATTGATCAGCGCGAAAGCGAGCGCCATGCCGATGGCCGCGACCAGGACCGGATCCACCCGTTCCTCCGATGAACAGCTGCCATAGACCCCGATGGAGTGGACAGGATGCCACCGCTGTCGAGGCCGGGATACCCCCCCTACCCGCGAGGTGGACGGTGCCAGCGCCTGCCCGGCGGCACGACCGTCTGGGCGGCGCGCGCGGACGAGCATGTGGCTCGCTGGCGAGCCGATGGGGCGGCGTCTTGCGATGCCTGGCGGGTCTACTTGCGGTAGAAGGCGATCAGCTGGAGCGGGCCACGCGCGGTGCCACGGCCGTTCATGACGAGGAAGTCCGTGAGCCGGTTCTGATCGTGGTCGATGGCCACCACCGCGTCGGCCTTGCCGCCGGGACGGCTCGGCGCTGGCACCACCCGGAAGGCGGAGCCGTCGCCCTTGTTGAAGAGCACGAGGTCCCTGGTCGCGGAGCTGTTCTTCTGACGCAACACGTAGAGGTCCAAGTCGCCGTCGCCGTCGGCGTCGCCGGCCGCAACGGCGGTGGCCCCGCCGATCGACCGTTCCCAGGTCGTGCGGAACTTCCCGTCGCGCCAGATCGAGATGCGGATGCGGTCCCTGCTGAGCTGCACCAGATCGAGCCGCTTCGAGCCGCCGACGTTCACCAGTCTGGCGTCCTGGACCGGCAGGTAGCTGATACCCGAGGAGGCGGTCACGTTGCGGAAGCCCGAGGGCGTGTTGCGATACAGGCGGAGGTCTTTGCTGCGGCCGGAGCTGCGTGGGTCGTTGACGGACATCAGCAGGTCGGTGCGGCCGTCCTGATCGTAGTCGCCGGTGTCGAAGTGACCTACGCTGAGCAACGGCGTGAGGCCTGAGCCGCGGACTGGCGCGAAGTCGGCGTTGCCGGTGCGGCGGTAGACACGGCTGACCGAGGGCAGGCCGTCGAGGCGGTCAGCCTGGGCGCCGATGACGAGGTCCTCGCGGCCGTCGTCGTCGTAGTCCAGGAAGGCCGCGGCTCGGCCCCGTCCAAGCAGCTCGGCCGCCGTGCCGGTGCCCCACGTGAGGCGCGGGTGGGGTCCGCCCGGATCGAGCCAGAGCTGGTTGCCGCGGACACTCGTGCCGCGGGCTCCGCCGAAGGTGCAGTACAGGTCCGGCAGGCCCGAGCTGTCGACATCGCTCGCAGCGCAATCGTGGCGGTCGCCCTCCCCGAAATCGGTACTGCGCTGCTCGTAGGCGGTCCCACGATCGAGATAGAGATGGGCCTTGTCGGCGTGGCCTGAGAGGAAGATGTCCTGCCGCCCATCGCCGTCGAAGTCGGCGATGACGGCGCCATAGGTGTGGCCCCTGGTGGGCAGACCGGCCGAGGCGGCCTTGTCCACCATGCGCACGTTCCTGCCAGCGGATTGAGCACTGATCTTCGACTGCGCGCCGGTGCTATCGACGGCGGCAGCCTTGGCCCGGCCCTTCTTTGCGCCGGGCTTCGCCTTGGTGGCCGGAGTCGCGACGATGGAGCCCCCGCACCCACGCTGCACGACGCCGTGGCCGATATCGCGCGCCGAGCTCCAGGCACCGTCGACGCCAGTCATCAGCCCGTCGCGAGAGAGGACCTCGAGGATGTCCACGTCCCAACCGGGAGCAGCGAAGCGGGCCATGAAGGGGCGGGCGCGCTTGCCAACGCGGGTACTGCCTGCCACGGTCACCGTGCCCTGCTTGATGTCGACGTCATAGAGCACCGTCTCCCCCGCGAACCGTGGCGGGGAGACCTCCTTCCAGGCAGAGCCGTCCCAGCGCAGCACGAGGGGCCGCGAACCGGCGGCGGTCATGCGGTACCCCACGGCCCAGCCGTTTGTCTTGGTGGGGACCGAGATCGACGAGAGCGCGCCGACGCCGACCGCCGGAAGGCTCAGGCGCTTCCAGGAGCCGCCGGCGCGGCGCGCGATGTAGGGGCGTTCGGACGAGCCACTGCTCGTCCAACCGGCGATCCAGGTGCCGCCGGCCTTGGTGCTCGAGGTCGCCGAGAGCATGCCGTTCTCGCCGGGGTGCAACCTGGGGCTCAGCTGCGTCCAGCGTTGATGGCCCCACTTCATGATGAAGGGCCGGTGCACGCCGGGACCGGCTCGACGGTAGCCGACGGCCCATGCCGTCGAGGTCCTGTAGGCGGCGATGTCGGTCAGGGTCGCGCCGTGTGCGCCGCCGTTGCCCGGGCTGCGGTCACGCCACTTGCCCGCGCTGTTCTGGTGCATCGCGAGCGGCTCAAGGTCGGTCAAGGTCTGGCGGTAACCCACGGCCCACAGGCCGGTCCGGGTGCTGCCGCCGAAGGAGACGAAGCCAGCGTCGTTGCCGGCCGCACGGGTGAGGATGGTCTTCCAACCGGCGCGGCCGAAGGAAGCCAGGCGCGCGGATCGCCGGCCGCCCTTGCTGCGCACGCTGCCGGCGACGAGGACCTTGTCGTATCCGACCTGGTAGACGTCCTCTGCGAGCAGCCCAGGCCCGCGCACCGAGGCTAGGCCGAAGCCGTCACCGGACTCCGGGCAACTTGCTGCCGCGACGGGGCTCGCCCTTCCCAACAAGCTGGCCGCGAGGAGTGCGCCTGCGAGCGCGCCGGCGAACAGGAGGAAGACCAGCCGTTGGGGACCGACGGACCGGTGGGCCGGAACGTTGCCACGTATCACCAGCTCGAAACCGGTCCCTGTCCGGATGGAGATGGGCTTGGCCGCGCCGTTCCGGCCCGCCCGCGCAGTCGCCGCTCTCCGTGGCTGCGTGAGGTCGGCGTCGCAACAGGCCCGAGTCTCACCACCCTGGCTGCGCACCGGTCTGTCGTGCCCTCCTTCCCACGGGTGCCCAGCCGCCGGCGAAAGCAGCGCAGCCTGGCGCTGCCTCTGTCACCTGTCGGGCCGGGCGACCCGCTGCTCGATGAACTCGAGAGATGCTACCGGGCGCCGAGGTTCCGTGCGTTCGCGCACAGCCACGACAGCAGCCGCAACCAAACGAAGTGTCAGACAGCAATAGCAATGGCTGGCATACGTCTGCTGCCGCTCCTGTGGAAACTTGCGGCGACCCATTGGGCTCCTCAACCGAACTGCCGGGGTTGTCACCAATGTCGTGAGAGAACAGAGCTATGTCGCAGTGGCCGGCCACCAAGGTGTGACAGACAGTTGAAGCACGGCCCACGCAACCGTGGTGGAGGTCACGGACCGTGATCTGCCAACCGATGTCAACCGTCGATGATGAGCCAGGCGATGGCGGTGTCGCTCGTTCGTGAAGTGCTCAGGTGGACGCTGAAGTTGCCCGTGTGCAACTCGTACCAGAGCGCACGGTCCTCGATGTTGTTCTGCGGGGTCAGCAGCACGAAGGTCTTGCTGGCCACCGGGCCCTCGGGAGTGACGGTGGTCTGGGTGCTCCCCGCGGTGATGGTTGCCGTGCCGGTGAGACCCTTGAGGCGCAAGCCGCCCTCGATCGTCTCGATGGCATAGCCGTCATCGAGCTAGCCAACACGCCCGGGCCGATATACGACGAGCCACTGACGCCGGGCCCCGAGTTACTGGAGTCTTCGATCCTCGTCCACTCGTGCTCGTACCGCTGACCCCGGCTGCCGAGTCGCTCATACCGGCGACACCCGTCCCGCTCGTGGAGTTGCCCTGAAGCGCGGTGCCACTGCCGGAGCGTCCCCGGAACGCCGTCTTCTTGTTTGACTTGTTCGTCACGGACGTGGTCCTGGTGCCGTTGACGCCCCGTCCGACCTTGACGTTGTCGCCGTTGGCCGCCCCGACCGGATCCATCCGGGACACGCTGGCGACGGCGGCAGCCGCGACTGCAGCGACGCCTGCGGCCAGAAACGCACGACGCGTTCGTGCAGCTGGATCTCGCTCACGATGTCTCCTCTAGCTGTCGTCTCCCGGGAAGTTGGTGACACCGTCAGGCAGCCAGCTTCTCGCCGAGTCGCTGCCAGGGCGTCCGATCGACGCATGTTCGCGCATCGTCGCCGTGCCTGCGCGCGGGATTCGCCCACCTGGTGCCATGCCGCACCAGCGAAGGTGTCGATGCAAGTCGGCCAGAGCGCCGTGGTG
>CAVRTH010000009.1:0-9307 GCA_963724095.1 uncultured Chloroflexia bacterium | reverse complement strand
GTCATGGCTCCCCTCTGTGTCAAGACACCATGGGGAGGGCGGGTTTAGGCTCGATGCTGGCGGGTCCTTGGTGTGACTGATCCGAAGAGCCGATGACCGGGGTCAGGTCGGCCGCGCTGGATTGAAGAGTCGTCCCCGAGTGTCCACCCGGACCCGCCACCTTCCCGGCGACGAGGTCGTCGAGCATGGTCCGATAGACGATGTCGGACAGTCTGCGTTTGAGGCAGCGCATCGCTTCTCGTTTGGTCTTCCCGGCCGCGATCTTCCGGTCGTAGTAGGCCCGTCCTTCGGTCGGGTTGCGGAGTTGGACGGTGGCCATCATGTGCAGCACGCGGTTGATCGCCCGGTTCCCTCCCCGCGACAGCCGGTGGCGGACGTTGTCTCCTGAGGAGGCGTCGATGGGGGCGGTGCCGGTCCAGGACGCGAAGTGGCCTTTGGTGGGGAACCGGGTGATGTCGCCGACCTCGACCAGCAGCCGGGCTGCGCCGGAGGGTCCGATGCCGTGCAGATCCAAGAGCCCGGTCTGGGTCGTCTTCACCAGGTCGAGGAGTTCTTTGTTGGCTTCCTTCTTGCGGCGATAGATCCGCTCGAGATCGACCACGAGCTCGAGTGCGACCCGTTTGCGGGTCTTGCCGGCGGTGTCCTTCGGTCGGACTCCGGCCAAGAGCTTGCGGGCCTGAGCGGCCGACAGATCCTTCTTCGCCCCACCAGGCAACAGTTCCAGCAACAGCCCGTGCAGCTGGGACACCATCCGGGTGTGGTCGGCGCCGATCCGGCGACGGCGGTCGACCAGCAGCCGCAGCACCTCGAGGTGTTCGTCGGACACGACTTCACGAAGCCCGGTCATCCGGACTGCGACCAGCGCGATGGAGTGGGCGTCGGTGTCGTCGGTCTTGCGGCCTTGGCCGGTGGCGAACATCCGCATCCGCGCCGACAGCTTCGCCGGAACATCGACCACCGGCTCACCGGCCTCCAGCAGCCGGAGCACCAGATGCTTCCCGATGCCCTCACAGCCCTCGACCGCCCAGACCCGGTCCGGCCACCGCCGACCATCGGCCAGCATCTGATCGAACCCGGTCGGGTCGGTGCCATACCGCTGCTTGAACAACACCTGCTCGTCGCCGGCCATCACCTCGATCGTCGCGGACCGCTTATGCGGATCCATCCCGATCACCACACGCCCGTCTGCCATACCTGCTCCTGACCTCGTCACCACTAGATGGATGGGTGCAGGAGGGCACCGCTTCTATGAGCTGGGCATTCCCCTCTTCAGCCTCTCCCGCCCGACGGTGGCCGGGGCAGCGCATGCCATGAGTGAGTCACACCTCAAGGGTGGACAGCCGCAAAGTGAGCGACCACCCCGACCACCTCAACCGAGCCTCGGCCGAGACCCGATCTGACGTCAATGGAACTAGAAGCCGCTGAGCGTTCGACGCTACGCGGCCATCCGCGTCTGCCTCTGAGGTCCGCTTCCACATCGAAGTCCTCTGAGGTCGAAGCGACCGTGGGTACAGTGTCGAAGTGTTTCGTCGCAAGCAACGCAAGGCCGAGTCCTCTTCCACCCAGCCGGCCGCAGCCGAGGTCTATCACGGGCTAAGGGAGCAGGTGCTCAGCATTGATCCAGATTCGGTCGGGCTAGGCGCCGCAGACTCGACGGACCGAATCTGGGGATGCCTGATGGAAACGGGATACCCGAACGGTACGGCGACCCTTGTCTGTCTCCGGGATGGGACAACCAGCCTTTACACCAGTTCTGGCTTCGGGATCATCGGAGGAGGATCGCACCAGCCGGTCGTGCAGGCCACGGAAAGTCTGTTGGCCGCGCTGGCATCTGAACTCGATCGACTTCCACCCAGTAGCGACCAGTCCCTTCCGGGGGTGGGACGGACGGTCATCCGCGCACTTACCTACCAAGGACCACGAGCGTATGAAGCAGCCGAGGACGACCTTGGAAATGGCGGGGACGTTCTCTCGCCGATCTTTCACGCCGCACACGACGTCATCACGCAGCTCCGGTTGATCGACGAACAGCGCCAGTAGACCGACTCTCGATGCGTCCGCACATGCCGCAGGGCGGATGGCGGCATACCGTTTCACGGTCATGCCGCGACCAGCGCGGGAGGCTGCCGGGATACACAGGGGAGACTTTGCCGGAGTGACATGATCACCGCATGGTCGATGCTGCAGCCGCCGTCCAGAGGCAACTCGACGCCTACAACTCCCACGACGTGGATGCCTTTCTCAGTGCCTACGCCACGGATGTCACCGCCATTGACGGCGATGGCCAAACCCTGTTCGTCGGGCACGAGGCGATGCGCACGGCATACGAGCGGCTCTTCGCCGACAACCCCGACCTGCACGCACACGTGCCAACTCGTCTCTCGAGCGGAGATTGGGTCGTGGACCAAGAGCAAGTGCAAGTCGCCGACGGTCAGATGGAAACCTTGGTGGCCTACCAGGTGGTGGACGGGCTCATTCGTCGCGTGGTGATGTTGAGTTCCTCCTAGTGGCTGTCCGGTTCTCAGAGGATGCACCGCACTCGAGGCTCCACTCGTTCGATGGCGTCGAGCTCCGTGGAGGCTTCCGCACATGGCTGCGGGTTCAGGCAGTCAACGCTCCACCGCTTTCAGTGCGCCACTCGGAGGGCGGCGCCCAGTTGAGCCCAGTCATCCCACCCACGAGACGCACTCAGCGAGCTGTGAGCTCGGGACCGGCGTTGAAGACGCGCAGCACGCCGCTGCCGTCGGGGTAGTACGACACCACGGTCACCGACGCCGGGGACACCTCCATGGCGAACTGCGACTCGATCGGCCAGCCGAGCGCGTTGATCACCGCGGCCTTGATCGGAGTGACGTGGGAACAGACCACGAGGGTCTTGCCTTCGTGGTCGCGCAGGATCCCTGACACCGCTTCCTCGACCCGTCGGTGGATCTCGACGAGAGTCTCCCCGGTCCCACCGGGCCGGACGTCGGTCGATCCCAGCCACGCATCGAAGGCGTCGGGCTCGTTCTCGCGCACCTCCGCGAAGGTGAGGCCGTCCCAGGCGGCGAAGGCCCCCTCGGCCATCCCCGCCACGACCCCGATCTGATCCGGTCCGATCCCGCCCACCTCGGTGGCGAGGATCTCCGCGGACTGCCGAGTGCGCAGCAGCGGCGAGGTGAAGAAGGCGTCGATCTCCAACCCCGCCTGCTTCAGCCAGGCAGCCGTCGCCCGGACCTGGTCCCGCCCCGTCTGGTTGAGCTCCGGGTCCGATCCGCCGCTGCCGCTGAACTTGCGCGCGCGGGTGTGGTCGGTCTCTCCGTGGCGCACCAGCACGAGCGTCATCGTGGTCTGGCGAAGTCCTCGCTGGAGGGGGGCACGAGTCTCCTTGGCCAGCTCCGCGGACTCGATCTCCGGGTCACCGGTCGTCGAAGGAAAAGGGTCGGCCCGCTTCCCGTCGAGTGCCTCGTTGAGGATCCGGTCGGCGTACTTGTTCTGCTCCCGCGGCACCCACGTGTACGTCGTGCCGGGCGGGGCGAGCCGCGACGCCTGCAGGGCCAGCGGCTTCATGTCCGGGTGCTTGACCCGCCAGCGGCCCGACATCTGCTCAACGACCAGCTTGGAGTCCAACCGCACCTCGAGGCGGGCCCCTTCGGCGTGCTCGTGATAGAGCTCCAACCCGGCGATCAAGCCGCGGTACTCGGCCACGTTGTTGGTCGCGACCCCGATCGTCTCGGCGCGGTCCGCGATCACCTCCCCCGACGACGCGTCCCTGAGGACCGCGCCGTAGGCGGCCGGACCGGGGTTGCCGCGGGAGCCACCGTCGGCCTCGATCAGGACCGAGCGTGGGGCAGTCATCAGAGCCCGGACTCCCCCGTGCGCACCAGGATCCGGCCGCAGTCCTCACAACGCACCACCTCGTTGGAGGCTGCCTTTGCGATCGCGGCCAGCTCGGATGGATTGACCTCCAGGCTGCAGCCCTCGCAGCGACGTGCCCGCAGCAGGGCGGCACCGACACCGCCCTTCTGCTCCCGGATCCGGTCGTAGAGCGCCAACAGGTCGCTCGGCAGGTCGCCAATGACCGTGGCGCGCCGTGACACGATCTCGGCCAGCTCGCCGTCGATCGCACCGATGCCTTTGTCTCGCTCCGAGGTCAGCGCAGCGATCCGCCCGGCCAGCTCCTCCTGGCTCGCCGTGGACCGGTCGAACTCGCCCTGCGCGGCCTCGAGCTGCTCCATCACCTCGAGCTCGGTGTCCTCCAGCTCGGCGATGCGCCGATCGAGGCTGACCAGCTCGCTCTGCAGGTGCTCCAGGTCCTTGGGGTTGCCGACCGCACCGGAGTCCAGGCGCTGCCGGTCCCGCGTGCGGCGCCCCTTGACCTGCTCCACGTCGGCATCGGCCTTGCGCTGGTCACGAGTCAGGTCCTCGACTTGGGTCTGCAGTTCCTTGACCCGGGCCTCGACACCGCCCAGCTCCTGGGAGAGGGCGGCCAACTCCTCGTCCTGTGGCATCCGTGTCCGCTTCGAACGAAGCAGGTCGGACCGGGCATCGAGGTCGGCGACATCGAGAAGCTTCAGTTGGGCGAACGGGTCGGCTTTCAGTGCGGGCTCCTCATCGGTCGCGTTGGTCCACGTGCAGGGACCAGGCGTCGGTCACGGTGTCGCTCACCAGGACGTCCACCGTATCGCCTTGCTCGGCGAGCTCCGCCCGGAGCCGGTCGGCGAGGACAGGGAGCCAGGTCCACTCCGCGGCCCAGTGCGCGACGTCGATCAGTGCCGGTCCCCCGTGCTCCAAGAACTCGATCGCGCGATGGTGCCGCAGGTCAGAGGTGACGTAGACGTCGACGTCCAGACCGAGCACGTCGTTGAGCATGAAGTCGCCGGCTCCACTGGCCGCCACCACCCGGCTCACCTCTCGGTCGGGGTCGCCAGCGACCCGGATCCCGTGGGCCGTGGGACGGAGCCGGGAGGCGAGGAAGTCGGCGTACTCCGCGAGCGTCATCGCCTCGGCCAAGGAGCCGATCCTGCCGTGGCCGCGCTCCGGGGCTGCCGGCGCCGGGTTGGCCAGCTCCACGACGTCGTAGGCCGGGGTCTCGTACGGGTGGGCGGCGAGCATCGCCGCCACGACCGCGCCGCGCAGGCTCCGCTCGACGACCATCTCGATCCGGGCCTCCGCCACCGTCTCCAGGTCGCCGACCTTTCCGATCGTCGGAGACGCCCCGGACAGCGGCCGGAACCGGCCCTCGCCGGGCGTGGTGAACGAGCAGCTGTCGTAGCTCCCCAGGGCACCGGCTCCGGCCGAGGACATGGCGTTCCTGACCCGTTCGGCGTCCGGCTCGGGGACGAAGACGGTGATCTTGTCCAGCGCCCCGGCGCCTCCCTCCGGCAGTGCAGGCGCTGGGTCGACGATCCCGATCGCTCTGGCGAAGGACTCGTTGACCCCGAGCTCGGCCACATCGGCGTTCGTATGGGCGTTGAACAGCGCGATCCCGTGGGTGAGCAGGTCGTGGACCATCCGGCCCTTCGGGTTGTCAGCCGCGACGCCGTGGACCGGCTTCAAGAAGAGTGGGTGGTGGGTGACCACCAGGTCGGCCTCGAGAGCAATCGCCTCCCCGACCACGACGGGGGTGACATCGACGGCAAGCAGGATCCGGCGGACAGGTGCCTCCGGACTGCCACAGCTCAGCCCCACGCTGTCCCAGGACTCCGCCCAGGCCGGGTCATACCACCCGTCCAGGATCGCCCGGACGTCTCCGACCGTGACCGTCATGAGGGGGAGCGTACCGAGATCGCCGGCTCGAGCCGATCGAGGACTTGGCCGATCACCGTCTTCATCCGGTCCCACTCCTCCGCTGTGTGGCCGGAGGCCGACCCGATCAGCGTCCGCTGGACCACGGCGTCCTGCCATAGGCCGAGCTCGTCTTGTGCCCGGATCAGCTCGGCCACGGCTTGCTGGTCCTCGCTGTGGAGGCTGAAGTCCTCCAGGACGTAGCGGGCCCGCTTGACCGCCTTCCTCGCCTCGTGGAGCCGCACGTCGCGGTGCTCGTCGGGTCCGTCCACGGCTGCACGGAGCCGACGCTCCGCCCGGCGCAGCTCCTTGCGGAGCTTGGCCTGGACCTCCTCCTGCGACAGGTCCGGGAACGGGTGAGAGACGAGATCGGCCAGATCGGCGAACAGGGCGGCGAATCTGGGCGAGCTCAGCACCTGGGCCGCCGTGCCGGTCGAGCGGCGAAGTCGCTCCAGCTGGTGGTGCAGGGCCTCGAAGTCCTCCCCCGTGTTGAGCGCGACCCGCTGCTCGATCACCTCGACATCACGCAGGTGGCTGAGCTCGCGAGCGGCGTCGCGCAGCTGGTAGGCCAGCGCTCCCTGGGGCGCCTTCGCCGCGAACACCAGCAAGGTGCTGCGCAGGCGCCGCATCGTGACACGCATCTGGTGGACGCCCACCGAAGGATCGCTCAGCAGCTGGTGGTAGGCGTCGGTGACCGCGGCCACTTGTTCGGTGACCGCGTCTCGCAGGCTCCTGGGCCCCGGCACCCGACAAGTCTTGCATTGAGAAGACCGTTCGGTCTGGCGGGTGGTCGCCGTCACCGGTTAGCGTCTGAGCGTGATCACGCTGGTTCCGATGCGGGTCGACCACCTCCCCGCCGTCGCTCGTTGGCTCGAGCAACCCCACGTGGCCGAGTGGTGGCTGTCCGACGCCCACGCCGCGGAGCAGCTCGACGAGTACCGCCGCCGGATCGGCGATCCCTCGCATCCCACGCGGATGCTGATCGCGACGTACGAGGGGCAGGACATCGGCTTCGCGCAGTGGTACCGCTGGTCCGACTACGGCGACCACGCCACGACCCTCGGCGCGCTCTGGTCCGAGGTCGGGATCGACTACGCCATCGGAGAGCCCGGCATGCTCGGCCAGGGCCTGGGCGTGCGGCTGATCGAGGCCGTCGTGCGCGAAGCACGCAGCCACGTGCCTGGCGCGAGCGTCGTAGTGGACCCTCACATCGAGAACCTTGCGTCCCGCACCTCGTTGGAGCGGTCGGGATTCCGACTCGTGGAGGAGAAGGCCGTCACGCAGGGCACCGGCGCCCACCTGGTCGCGGTCTACCGGCTCAGGGACTGAGTCGTCGCACTCCGCGAGCAACCGGCACGGTGAGCGGGTGAGAGCCCTCCACGAAGGACGAGCAGCCGCCGACGCTCGAGTCATCCCGGGGAAAAGGTGGGCCCATCGTCCCGCGCAGAGGTGACGAATAGGGCGTGGCGGCACGGGAGAACGCGGATAGCGTCGGACCGTACGCTCCCGATGTATCGATACGCACTACCCCCACGGCCCCGACCCCCACCCCCCTGGAACGGACCGAACGGCCCTCTCCGGTCTCGCCGGCGGGGGCCGAGTGCTTCTCCGCCGCGCTGCCGCGGAGACCGTCGCGCCAGGGTGACTTCCCGCTGCGCCGCGGGGCCGTGCCTGGGTGGGCGCAACAGGGATCGAACCTGTGACCGCTGGTTTGTAAGACCAGTGCTCTACCGCTGAGCTATGCGCCCCGAGCGACGGGACAGCCTACGCGATCCGGGCGCGAACAACATGGTGGGGACGGCCCGATGACCGATGGGGGCGCGACCCCCTGGGTCAGGTCGCGCCCAGGGCCTGGATTCACTCCGCACGCTGGACGTCCAGCACACCAGGTGTCGATTTCACGGCGGCTCGATCGTCACTCCGGTGACAGAATCAGGACGCGACCGGAAGGACCGCCGACATGCGCTACACCCTTCTCCCGCACTACCCCGAACACACCGCCGACGTCTTGGGCGAGGAGGTCATCGCCGAAGGCATGCGCGCGTTCCAGGCGTACGCACGAGCACTCGACGAGGCCGGCGTGCTGCGCAGCGCCGAAGTGCTCGCGCCCTCGAGCCTGACCACCACCGTCACCTTCCTCTCCGGCGAGCTCGTCGTCCAGGACGGCCCGTTCGCGGACACGAAGGAACAGCTCGGCGGCACCTTCGTGATCGACGTCCCCGACCTCGACGCCGCGCTGGAGTGGGCCAAGAAGGCGCCGTCCGTGGACTGGGGTCCGGTCGAGATCCGCCCGACCGCGACCCGCTACGTTGACGGATCGTGGCAGCAGGTCCCGCCGAGCCGGTGAACGGGCCGGAGCGAGTCGCAGGCCGGGGATGCCGACGACACCGCGGAGCGCACGGCCCGGGCGTCCTACGGCCGGCTGGTGGCGCTGTTGTCGGCCTCGACGCGTGACATCGCGCTGGCCGAGGACGCACTGGCCGACGCCTTGAACGAGCCCTCCGTACGTGGCCCGAGTACGGCGTGCCCGACAACCCCGAGGGATGGCTCGTGACGGTGGCTCAACCGGATCCGCGACTCCTCACCTCCGCGGCGTCGCGGTCCTCGACAGTCTGGGACGGCGACGCGATGGCCACGCTCAGTGAGCCGGAGCCGGACTCGGACGCGATCCCCGACAAGCGGCTGGAGCTGATGTTCGCGTGCGCGCACCCCGCGATCGACCGCTCGGTGCGCACGCCGCTCATGCTCAGGTGGTCCTCGGGTTCGACGCGACACGGATCGCCGAGGTGTTCGCGGTGCAACCCGCGGCGATGGCTCAGCGGCTGGTCCGGGCCAAGCGCCGCATCCGCGACGCCGGGGTTCCCTTCCGCGTGCCGACCCGGGCCGACATGCCCGAGCGACTTCCCGCCGTTCTCGAGGCCATTTACGGCGCGTATGCGATCGACTGGCTGGACCAGCACGAGCGGATCGACGAGTCGGTGGCCGACGAGGCGCGGTGGCTGGCCGTGCTCACGGCCGGGCTGCTCGACACGGAGCCCGAGGCGTGGGGTCTCGCGGCACTGCTCACCTTCGCGCAGTCGCGCGCGCCCGCTCGCACCGGCCTTCCCTGGCCACCGCTGGACGAGCAGGACACCGCGCTGTGGGACCGTGCGCTGATCGCCGAGGGAGAGGCACTGCTGCGGCGGGCACACTCGCTCGGCCGCCCACTCAGACGGTTCCAGCTCGAGGCGGCCATCCAGTCGGCGCACTGCGACCGCGCCAGAACGGGGACCGTCGACCGGGACGTCGTCCTCAAGCTCTACCGCGGGCTCGTCGAGGTCGCGCCCACGCGCGGAGCCACAGACGCCCTCGCCGCACTCACCATCGGCGAAGCCGGCCGCTCACCCTATGCGCCACGAGCGACCGGACGGACCACGCGGTCCAGAGCGGCGACTCAGCGCGACTTGGGGGTGACCAGGCGGGTGCCGACCCAGTCCTTGGCCACCGGCAGAGAGTTCGTGGTGGCCAGCCCTGCCACCGGCGCTGCCTCGGTGACGTCGGC
>CAVRTH010000008.1:0-116194 GCA_963724095.1 uncultured Chloroflexia bacterium | reverse complement strand
CACCGCGGTGGTGTGCTCGGGCAGGAAGCGACCCCAGGATTCGAAGGGCCAGTGGGACGCCACGCCCGAGGCTGCGGTGCTCGTAGGCAGCGGCCACGAAGCGGAAGAGCAGCTGGCTGCCGACATCATCGAGCGGCGCGAACCCGAGGTCGTCGACGATCACCAGGTCGTGACGGAGCAGGCGCTCGATGACCCGACCCACCGAGTTGTCCGCGAGCCCGCCATAGAGCGTCTCGACGAGCGATGCCGCCGGCAGGTAGCGGACGCGACGACCGACACCACCGCGGCCTCCCCGATGCCGAGCAGGATGTGTGACTTGCCCGTGCCCGCGGGTCCCACCAGCACGACGTTCTCGGCGGCATCGATCCAGTCGAGGCTCGCGAGATGGTCGAAGGTGACCCGGGGCACCGAGGACTCCGAGAGCACGAAGTCCTCGAGCCGTCGGGTCACCGGGAACCCCGCGGCCTTGCGCCGGGTGCTCTCGTTCGAGGCATCACGGGCAGCGATCTCGGCTTCGACCAGGGTGCGCAGCAGCTCATCGGGTGGCCAGCGTTGGACCTTGGCCGTCTGCAGCACCTCGGGCGCCATCTTCCGCACCGCGGCGAGCTTCAGGCGCTTCAAGCCGGCCTCGAGGTCGGCATCGAGGACCGCGGCACGGCTCGCGGGCTCACGAGGCTTCCTCGAGGGCATAGGCGGCCAGGGACCGCACCGGCACCTGTGGCAGGCCGGTGAGTGCGCCCCTGGCGGCCCGTGGACGGCTCACACCGGGCCCAGCCGCGAGGATGGCGCGGATGTCGGCGACCCGATAGCGTCGATGGGCGAGGGCTCGTTCCAACGCCGCGATGAGCGCGTCGTGGCCATAGGCGCGCTCGAGCTCGACGATGACCTCGAGCTCACCCGAGAGCTTCGTGGTCCCCGCAGCGGCCGCGGCACGCAGGAACGCCTCGGCCACCGGACCCAGATCACAGAAGGCCACCTCGGCGTCCGTCCGGGGACGCAGGGCCCGGGCAGGCTTCATGGCCGGACGGTCATAGTGGGCATCATCGAGGCTCATCTCACCCGGTCCCACCAGGCGGTGACGGGCGATCTCGGTGTCCCGGTGACGGATGACGAGCTCGGGTCCCTCGAGGTGGAGTCCCACCCGCTGACCGATGACGCTCCCGGGCACGCTGTATCGGGCAGAGCGGAAGCGCACCGTGCGCAGCTTGTCGACGGTGCGGGCCTCGACCGACCCGATGGCCGGGCGCAGGTCCGGCAGCGGGCCCAGCAGCGCCCGTTCGAGACGAGCCGCTCATCGGGCACGGCCATGATCTCGCTGTGGAGGCGGGCGTTGACCTCGGCACACCAGGCGGTCGCGGCCACGTTCGCGTCTTCGATCGTCGCCCAGGGTCCGAGACCCACCAGCAGGTCGGATTTGGCATAGCCCACCAGGTTCTCCACGAGCCCCTTCGATTCGGGGTCCCCGGCCTCACAGAAGTCGGGCCGGACGCCGTACCCGGCCGCGAAGGTGACATAGGCGGGCGCCGGCACCACGACGTTGGCCACGACGCCACCCTTGAGACAGCCCATGCGGTCGGTGAGCGCGACGCCGGGCACCCCGCCGAGGAGCTCGAAGCACTCCGCGAGCAGGGCCAGCGTGGTGGCCTGGTCCTGTCGTTGCGCGAAGCGCACGAAGCGCCAGCGGCTCCAGGCCAGCACGGCACAGAAGACCTGCAGCCCGTCCTCGGTGCCCCAGTCGAAGACGAGGTGCTCACCGGGCACGGGCTGCCAGGGCCGATACGTGCGGCGATCCCGTCGATCCTCGGCCTTGGCCAGCGGCCACGGCGCGGCGCAGGTTGCGGGCCGAGCCGGTATAGCCCGCGGCCCGACACGAGCGGCAGCAGGCGCTTGGCACTGATGCGGCCCTTGGTGGCCTTGACCCGTTCCGCGATCACGGCGCTGACGGCGTCGGTGTTGTGCGGCCGGGCTGGTCGCTCGGCTGTCTGGCGTGCCCGGCGCTCGACGACCCGGCGCACGGTCTTGTGGGTCGTGCCGGTCAGAGCGCCGCGGTGGCGCGATAGCTGCCGAGCTCGGCATAGGTGGTGAGGATGTCCAACTGGTCCCTCGCAGTCTTCACGATGGGTGTCCCTCGGGGTGGCGCGGGGTGGCTTGACATCGCCACTGTGCTGCCCCGGGGGTACCCGGGTGGTCAGGATCGGTCGAGGGGTGGGGACTTCTTGTTGGGGCGGGTTCCAGTCAACGTCGCAACACGGACCGTGATCTGCGGAGTGTAGCCATCACGGTTGGCAGATCGTTCGGTCGTGATGATCACCAGGAGGCCAGGGCGTCCGCCCGCCCCTCCGACCCCGGGCGCAGAGCGGCGCGACCCCTCCCGGCGGACCGCGTCGCAGGGCGACGCGGGAGGATCGGACGGGGTCCAGGGCAGCCTGAACGAGCACCAACCCGGAATCCGCCCGTCCCAGACGGCCCAGGACGGGCGATGCAGGCGCGAGTCGACTCCAGATACCCGCAACGACGGGCGGCGTCAGCGCTTCAGCGGAGCCGAAGGTTCGAGGAGGGCTGCCAGGCGCTCGGAGGGGCTGTCCCAGCCGAGGACCTTGCGGGGACGCTCGTTCAGTTCGGCCTGGACACGGGCGATGTCGTCGGCGGTGTGGACCGACAGGTCGGTGCCCTTGGGGAAGTAGGCACGCAGCAGCCCGTTGGTGTTCTCGTTGGACGGGCGCTGCCAGGGTGAATGTGGATCGCAGAAGTAGATCCCGGTGCCCACCGCCGAAGTGATCTCGGCATGGCGGACCATCTCGCTGCCCTGATCCCAGGTGAGCGTCCGGCGCAGGTGCGCTGGCAAGCCGGAGAGGGCGGCCACCACGACATCGCGCACGGACGCCGAGTCGTGCTTGGCACCTGGCAGGTGGCCGAGGAGCGTCGTCCTCGTGACCCGCTCGACCATCGTCACGATCGCCGAGCCGTTGCCGGCGCCGGTGATGAGGTCTCCTTCCCAGTGTCCCGGCTCGGTGCGACCGAGCGCCTCTGCCGGACGTTCGCTGATCGGGTTCACGCCGGTGAGGGGGCCCGAGCGACGGGCCTGGGCATGGCGACGTGCCAGGCGTCCACGGCGGCGCAGATGCAGCACCCGCCCGGGCAACTCCCTCGGCAGCCCGCCGAGGTCGGGACGATAGACGGCCTGGTAGATCGTCTCCGCGCACAACCATCGCCCGGGTTCGTCGGGGAACTGCCGGCGCAACCCGCGGGAGACCTGCTCCGGGCTCCAGCGCGCCTTCAACCTGTCGGCGACCCAGTCACGTAGCGTCTCGTCGCGGGCAAGACGGCTCGGCCGGTGCAGGCGTCGGCGTGCGAGCGCCCGCCGGTGGGCCTCGAACGGCCGGTAGCGGCCGGCGGCGTCGACGCCACGGGCGAGCTCGCGACTGATCGTCGAGAGCGATCTGCCCATGAGCGCCGCGATCTCCCGCATCGTGCGCCGCTCCTGGCGCAGGTCGGCGAGGCGGACGCGTTCGTGGTCGGACAGGTAGCGCGGCGAGTACCGCCTCTCGGGCTTGGGGCTGACGTTGATCACGGGAGGCAAGTTGAGCACACGACCGCCCGACACCAGGCGACGGCCGTTCCGCCACCGTGTGCCCGTACGGCGGCAGACCCCCACCATCCGGCATGCCGTGGCCGATGGCACTCCGTCCGCGATCAGCATCGCAAATGCCTCACGCTTCGCGTACAGCGGCTTCCTTCCTCGGCGACCCATAGCAACTCCCCAGCTTCGTGGGTGTTGCGACGCTCGCTAAATTCCGCCTGGCCATAGGTGGGGACTTTCTCATGGCCACGGACAACCAGCGCGGTTCTTGGGACGAAGAAGACCCTTAGCGTTCGGGCCGATCTCGGAATTCACCACGCGGCGAGGGAGGCAGGCCGCGGGCGTTCGGCGTCCGCGGAGCGCCGTGCGCGATCACGACCATCCAGCGAGGTACGCCCGGCGGGAAGGCCCGCCAAACATCCAACTCGGCCGCCAGGCCGGCAAGCAGACATCGTCGCGTCCGTGCGCGGCCACCCATCCTCTTGCAACCGATCTGAAGCCAGGATCAGGTGGTCCGTGCACTCCCAGAAGCCGAGCGCCGGGCACGGTAGCCGACGCCAGCAGGAGGGATGGCCCCGGGAGTGACGTCGCCAAGCCTGTGGTGGAGTCGCCGCCGGCGCTAACCAGTCGGTAGAAGACCTCATTACCGCCGAACTGGTCTGCCCATTCGCCAGCAATCTCTTTCCATCGCGGTCGGGCTACTCGGAAATTACACCCTCCACGCGCCCGCTGCGCTCGAGTGCACACACCGTGTCGCCCCGGAACACTGCCTCGCTCGCGTGCCACAGCAGGCGGGGGAGAGCAAGGCACGCATTTCGGCGAACCGCATCTCGCGGAGTGCAAGTGGCGCCTCATGACCGCCAATCTCATACACCATCGTGCCCGCAGATCCACGCGCGGCCAAGCCGGGCACATCAGGCAGTCGTGCCCAGGGCTCCGGCTTCCGGAGGCCCGCCAGTCCCTCGACTTCAGCCTGTGAAGCCAGGGCACACTGCGTGCCCGCACCCAAAGCTGCTCGCCTGCCGCATGACACCGAGCTAGCCTGCCCCACAGCATCCGGTATACAGGCCGAACCCCTGTTGCCCAGACAGATCCTGTAGGGAGCCTCGCCAAGCGAGAAGTCGTAGAGCGGATCCCGCTCTGTCGCGGCTCGCTCCAGCACACGGAGGAGCAGTAGCTTGCCCGGCGAGAAGACGGACAGCGCGTCTCGTACGCCATGATGTAGCTCGTCGTCGCCTCACGCCCCCGAAGCCCGTACGAGAATGCGATGGCTTCTCCGTCCAGTCGCATCAACCACAACTCGACGAGGCCAGCCCAGCCGCTTTGTCCGCCATGGATGCCTGGAGTCCTGACGGTTGCGGGTAAACCCGCCGGAGTCCGTCGCCCTTGGAGGTGTGCTTCCCAGAGTCGGAACAGGTCTGGCAGCCAGCGGGACACCTCGTCCGGCTGGGTGATGAGGTCGACGGTGATGTCCCCCATGGGGCGCATCCGTTTCTCCTGGCGGCGCCAAGTGGACCGGGTCTTGCCTCGGTGGCGACCGTTCACTGCCTCCCAGTCCGGCGTGAGGTCGACCTCGGGACACACGTTCGACTCGACCACGACGGGCGGTCCCCATTGGGGGAGTCCACTGCTCACCAGCTCAGTGAAGGGCAGCCCGCCACGAAGGCCGCCGAGGTCGACGGCCGTTACCGCCGGGTTGTCGGCGAGGTACTCTCCCCAGGCAGCGATGGCATCTGCGAGGTGTTCTGGGATGAAGACCGGACCGCTGTAGTTGCTGTCAGATCGCCCCACAAACCGCAGTGTCGACCCGTCAAGCTGCGTTGGCGTGATGGCCACGATACGCCCGTCGATTTTGATCAGACATACATGGAGTACCGAGTCAGCACCTCGGTGCTGTTGCCAGCAACCGGCGACCCAGGTGTGCGACTCGAACCCGGATGCCATCGGGGTTTGCGCGAACAGGGCATCCCACTCATCGGCGAGCTTCGCGAGCTGCTCCGCCCGCCGTGACGATCTCGACGCTGGCCTTCGACACCGACATCGACCTCAGCTACCAGCCGGGTTTGGCGATTTGGACGAGCGATGACCATTCCCCGCTGCACGGAACGGAGACCCGCGCTCGCGTCCACGACAGCGCGTTGATCGCGTTGGAGTCGTTCTCGCTTGGTTATTGCCCAACTCGACCACCTAACGAATAGACACCTCGGATGGCGCTGGTCTTCGGCGATGACACGCGTCGCGCTCGGGAGAGGCCACCCCACCCGGTCAGCGAGGCTGCAGTTGCTTGACGCAGTGATGTGCCGGTCGGCCTAGCGGCTGATGATGTTGCCACGCAGTGGCGCGCCGATATGCGCCCACGGTTCGGCGAGAGTCTAGCCCAATGGCACAGCCGGTCGCGTCCCGGATCTGCTGGAAAAGCACTGACGGCCGGCCCGGCGACCGGTGCACGTTGACAGCAAGCCCGCCCAATGATGGCGTGCGCTTCGTCGATTTCGGCCTTTCGCAGACAGGACTGCAGGTCACCCGAAGCTGATGTGGAGAGGTTGTGTCAAGGGACGGGATCGCGGCCCGGTGGCTGTGACTGGACGGCCGGACGGACAGGAGGTGGCGGCGTCAGGCACTCTGATATCCGCATGTCGGGACCGCATGGCAGGGATTCCACAATCGTCAAGCCTCCGCCATCGTCGACAGGCCGGGTCCTCGAAAGCGGACAAGCTTGCCCGTAGGTGGCCAGCCCTCGAGGGATGCGACAGGCACCTGCAGTGATGACTCCCAAAGGGGCCCAAGGTCACCCAATGTGATTGCTGGGGCCGTGCTCGACGAGGACCAGAATGGGCAGCTCAGCGAGGTGGACCGGAAACGGCCTCAGAGGCTGGGACGTCCTTCGTGTCGTCTGGCGACAGGAAGTCTGAGCAGGAGGGATAACGGCCTT
Organism: uncultured Chloroflexia bacterium; assembly: GCA_963724095.1. Lineage (GTDB taxonomy): Bacteria > Chloroflexota > Limnocylindria > Limnocylindrales > CSP1-4 > JAFMJV01. The sequence continues at coordinate 109,682 of CAVRTH010000008.1, read as the reverse complement.
GACTGATAGGATGGTGTCCCAGTCCCCTTCATGTTCGCAGCAGACTCCGTCCGCCCGCTCACTGCCATGAACGTCTTCGTTCTGAATGCCGGCCGCAGTGGCTCGATGACCTTCGCGCGAGCGTGCGAGCACATCACCAACTACACAGCCGCCCATGAGTCCCGGATATCGATGGTCGGTGCGGAGCGACTTGCCTATCCGGACGACCACATCGAGGTCGACAATCGGTTGTCCTGGTTGCTGGGCCGGCTCGACGAACGATTTGGCGATGAGGCGACGTACGTCCACTTGCGGAGAGACGCGGCAGCAACGGCCGAAAGCCTCGCGGCCAGAGACGGCTGGGGAGTCGATGCAGGCCTACGGTTCGGCCATCATCTGGAAGGTGCCGTCCACTATCGAGCCGGTCGAGGTGGCCTACGACTACCTGAGGACAGTGAACAGCAACATCGCTCTCTTCCTTCGAGATAAGACCAAAGCGGCTCGATTTCACGCTCGAGAACGCGCGAGCAGGACTTCCCCGCTTCTGGGAATACATCCGGGCAGAAGGCGACTTCGAGGCCGCCATGGCGGAGTTTGACGTCCGTCACAACTCGCGGGCATAGACCGCAGCCCTGGTGCGCCATCGTGCTTGATATCCAAGTCCCGCCACCCGAGAAGACGAACTCGTTGTACGAGTTCCGCTGTGTCTTGCGACCGCTGACCTCACAGGTCCCCGACGACATTGACGGCGAGCCGCCGACGATGGATGCGCGCGAGCGTGAACTCCGGTTCGGCTATCGCGCCGTGAACTTCCGTATCCCTCACCACGAGGTGTGGGATGGATTCTACCCGCTCTACTACCTCACGCGCAACGGCGGCCCGCTCTTCAACAAGGGCTACGACCGGGCACGCATCCGTTTCGAGTACCCCATACCCGTGGTCGTCCGTGACTTCTTCATCCAGCGGGCCGCCGACTTCGGTATCGATATCGACGTCGAGGCGGCGGTCACCGACACCCGGCTCGACCAGCCCACCGACGGCCACGTGCTCGCCTTCGGTGGCGGCAAGGACAGTCGGCTCGTCCTCGGGCTCCTACGGGAGTATGGGCTGCAGCCGACGGTCGTGTGGGCCAGGGACCGCATCAGCTCCCCACCCCCGGAAGCGCTCATCGTGGAGCCCATCCATGGCGTCATCGCGGACCGCCTCATGCCCGGCTATATGCAACTGGGTCGCTACCACTACTTCGGCGCCAACATCGGTGAGGCCCACTTCGTGACCCCCTGGCAGCAGCAATACGACAACAGTTCAGCGCTGGGTCGCAGCCAGATGACCAGGCTGATGTCCGAGCTCGGCGTGGAGATGGAACTGTTGGCACCCGTCGTCGTGCTGCCGCACAACATCATCCAGCGCATCCTCCACGACCGCTACCCGGACCTCTACGCCGGTCAGACCAGTACGGCACCTGACCAGCGGATATACAAGAACCTGCGCGTGGCGTTGCTGAAGCTCTATCATGACCTGCCCGACCACAGCGGCCTCAGCGCCGACCTGTTCCGAGAGCTGCTGGTGGACTTCGTGCGTTGGCAACTCGCCGATCCGATCGACTTCGGCTATCGCGGCGGCGACGAGACACACACGCTGGAGACGCGCTCGCTCATCTGGCGCTTGCGTGACCACGACGCCTGAGTCCCTATTCGCGATGAAGTCCCGTCCGACTGGGATGGACCGTGGATCGACTACATCCACCCGTACGTCGATCCGGGTCTTGACCCGGCGTTCCTGGCCACCTATCGCGAGTATGCGCCGACGGTCGACGAAACGATCCGTTCACGCCCATTCGGCGCATCCAGACTCGCTAGATTGGCCGACCCCACCCTGGTGACCCGCCGCCGGTCTGAAGTCGGCCCGCCGTGCTTGTACCCTCAACAGATGCGAATGGCGGAGACCAGGGTTGGACAGTGGCGCACCTGAGATGCCGCGGCCGACGCCAGTGACCAGAGTCATGTGCGTGAACACCCCGCGTCACTACTGGCGGCAGCGAGCCCACGGTCGTCCAGTGTGCACGCCCGGCCTGTGGGTCCGGTGGATCCAGTAGCACCGAGGCTGCCGGGGCCTCCACCTATCGTTCGGCGCACCCTGACGTACTTGCGTCGCTATGGCCTACGGCGCACGGGAGCACGCATCGCCACGGAGCTCGGCCTCACACACCGGTCCTTCGATACGCGCAGCTGCCACCGCCAGGCTCGCGATCACCGAATACGAACCTCGGCGCATCAAGGCCAACGTCGATCTGCCTCGTGACGGCGCGACCGAGGGCTCGTCCGCCCTTCTCGTCGTCGGCTGGGCCTACTCAGAGCGCGCCGACGTGAGCGTCGGCGTGTATCTCGACGGCGTGCTGGCCGTAGAGGCCACGGCCGGCGTGCCTCGTCCAGATGTCGGCGCCCTGTACCCGGGCAGTCCCCGGGCTCGCATGAGTGGGTTCAGTGCGCGTCTCTCGCTCGAGGCGGTGGAGCCGGGCCGGCACGTGGTCCACGTCGTCGTCCGCGAAGCCGAGGGCGCGATCAAGATCCTGGTGCGGGGGTTCACGCGGATGGAGCGCGAGACCATCTATCACCACTACTACGAGCGTTCGCTGCCGACCGCGGAGGAGACCGCGCTCACCCGCACCGCCACCATCGCCGAGGGCGCGCCGGGCATCCTGCTGGTCGTCGAGGATGGTCCCGACCGGCAGCTTCGCCATACGTTGCGATCGGTCCGCGCGCAGGACTACCCAGGTCTCGCCTGCATCGTGCTCGGCGATCCCCGCAGCGGACTGGCGGAGCCGGACTTCGGATACACCTTCGAGAGCGACCCCGGTCAGCTGCTTCCCGCCGGGGTGGACGGGACCCGGCTCATCGGCTTCCTCCGCGCCGGGGAGACGCTGGCGCCGGCAGCGCTGTGGTGGCTCGCGCGCAGTGCGCAGCGGAACGCGGCGTCCGTGGTCTACAGCGATCACGACGCGGTCGACGATACGGGGCGCCATGTCGACCCCTGGTTCGTGCCCGACTGGTCACCCGACCATCTGCTGGCCCAGGATTACGTCGGTGGCTTCTACCTGGTCCGCGATTCCGATGAGCTTCGCGAGTCGCATCGCACGCCTGCGACATCGGCCGCACGGCCTGGCGCTATGAGCTCCTCCTGGCGCGGACCGGGCAGGACGCAGGTCGTGGCCCACGTGCCGCGAGTGCTCTGGTCACAGCCGGCCGGCGACCCACCCGAAGACGCGTCAGCGCATGAGCTGGCGGCCGTGGAAGCCGTGCTCAACGCGCGGGCATCTCGATGCCTCCGTGCAGGCCGTGGAAGGCGCGAGAGCCGGCCCGGTCCGCCACGTCGTCTGGCCGCTGCCGTTGACGCCGAAGGTGTCGATCATCATCCCCACGACGGGCCGCCTTGAGTTCGTGCACTCGGCCATTACGTCGCTGGGACGGACCGACTATCCCGACATGGAGGTCATCTTCCTGGACAACAGCCGCGGCAAGCATCCGGACGGCATCGAGTATCTGCGGAGCCAGGACGTCACCGTGCTGGAACGGGATGAGCCCTTCAACTGGGCCAAGCTGAACAACGACGGCGCGCGCGTCGCCCGTGGCGAACTGCTGCTCTTCCTCAACGACGATGTGGAGGCGACCGGTCCCGACTGGCTCACCGCCATGGTGCGCCAGGCGTGCGCCCGGAGGTCGGTGCCGTGGGCTCGCTGATGGTCTACGACGACGGCTCCATCCAGCACGCCGGGGTCTTCCTCGTCGGCCACGGCGGCGGGGCGGTACACCTGTTCCGGGGCATGGACCCCGCAGGCGATCTCTACCTCGACTGGCACCGCCTGGCGCGAGAGGTCACGGCGGTGACGGGTGCCTGCATGCTCGTGCGGCGCGAGGTGTTCGAGGAGCTCGGCGGCTTCGACGAGGGTCTGGCCATCGTGGGCAACGACGTGGACCTCTGCCTGCGCATCGCGCGGTACCGGCCGGCGCGTCCTGATGGAGCCCAGGGCCACGCTCATCCATCGCGAGAGTCAGTCACGTTACGGCGTCGACCACTATCCCGACGAAGGTCGCATGTGGGATCGCTGGGCGGACGTACTGAAGGCCGGCGATCCGCACTACAACCCCAACCTCAGCCAGGATCGGCGCGGACGCCTCGCTTGACTGGCACAACGTGGAAGGCCATGTCGATCCCATCACGCGCCTGGATCCGTCCACTGGCGTGAACCTGGTGGGCTATGTCCGCGCGGAGATGGGCCTGGGTGAGGCCGTGCGCGGCGAGGCCCGGGCATTGCTGGAGGCCGACGTGCCGTTCGTCATCCTCGATCATCAGTCGGGGACGCCGGCGCGGCTGCAGGATGGTTCATGGGCCCACAAGATCGTGGAGCAGCCTGTCTTCGCCACCAACATCCTGCACATCAATGCTGACCTGCTGCCGCAGGCCCTGCAACAACTGCCTCCGAGGCTGACGAAGAAACGGCGCAACATCGGGTTCTGGACCTGGGAGCTGCCGCAGTTTCCCGCGGAGTGGCGCGGTTCGTTCTCGCTGGTGGACGAGGTCTGGGTCCCCTCCACGTTCGTGCAGGCGGCCATCGGGGCTGATGCGCCGGTTCCGGTCCACGTCGTCCCCCACGCCGTCCGGGCGCCGACGGGTCCCGTTCCTGGGCCGTGAGCACTTCGGCCTGCCGACCGACTCGTTCCAGTTCCTGGCCATGTATGACACCCAGTCGGTGATGGAGCGCAAGAACCCGCAGGGGGCCGTCGATGCCTTCATGCGCGCCTTCGACCCTGGTGACGAGGGCGTCTCGCTGATCCTCAAGGTGAACAGCGCCGGCGACCGCGAGGTTTCGAGCCTGCGAGCACGCTGCGCCGACTATCCCAACATCCGGCTGGTCACGGACACCCTGTCGCGCCACGCCATCGACTCCCTGATGGCATCGAGTGATGCCTTCGTCTCGCTCCACCGCGCCGAGGGCTTCGGGCTGCCCATCGCGGAGGCCATGGCCCTGGGTAAGCCGGTCATCGCCACCGGCTGGTCGGGCAACATGGACTTCATGAACGAGGATGTCGCGGCCTGTGTGCGCTACGAGCTGGTCGAACTGAAGGGCTCGTACGGCCCATATCGCGCCGGTCAGCACTGGGCGGAACCGGACATCGATGATGCGGCGGACTGGATGCGACGCCTGCGCAAAGACCGGGAGCTTGCCACGACCATGGCCCAGGCGGCCCAGCAGTCGATCCTGACCGGGTACTCCCCGGAGGCGGTGGGACAGACGATGATCGCTCTGCTGCGTCGCGACTCCCGCTCGGCTGGTGTGGCTGCCTGAGTCGTCCAGGCGCCTACGACTCGGTCTGGCCGGAAACGATCGAGGTGGCGTAGCCGTACGTCTCGAAGTCGACTGCGTACAACTCCACGACCGCCGCTGCGAGCCCGGGGTCGTAGAAGGCGCTCGACGCCGGCATGGGTGTCCCGATCGTGCGACCAAAGGCCACATCGCCGCAGAAGTCCAGCGTTCCCATCTCGTGTCGTGTGGTGCCTCGACTGCCGCAGGCTGAAGTAGTCACTGCTGCTTGAGACCGAGTGATATCTCGAGTGGCGGCATCACAGACTGGGCATCCTCGATCTTAACGACGGTCATCTCTGGCAATTCGCCATCGATCTCGCATGGGTGGACCTGGCGACGCACGTGGATGTTGGCGGAGCCCAGATCCTGGCTGCCCAGGAAGCTCACGAACTCCCGGAACGAGAACAGGTCCCCCTCGCCGACTCGTCTGCCCAGGTGCGATCCGATGGCGCGGAGCATCGGCTCGTGCTGCGAGCTCGCCAGCCGATAGGCCTGCTGGGCGAAGGCAAGATACGCCCCCACCGTGCGGTCGAATGGGTCCCTCACGAACTTGATCGTCCGTGGTCCAAGCTCCGGGATCGATCGCAGGGACCTGGTGTACCCCGGCCTCTTGCAGTACACCTGCTGGCGGTACTGGTGGATCCAGGGGGCGTATGCCTCTGCCTCATCCAGTAGCCCCTCCTGGAACAGCAACCACTTGATGGCGAAGCGTGCACCCGGCCTTGGCGTTCCACAGCACCGCGAGCCCCAGCGTCTCGGAGAACATCGGCATCGGCTCTCGTACCAGGTCGCCCAGGCAGGTCTTCCTCAGTTTCGTCGTCCACATGCCGGCCGGGCGCCTAGGGTTTGCCTGCGGCCTTCGCCGCCACGGACGAAACCCGCCGAACAAATGCCTGCTCGTAGAAGTCAGCCGCGTCATTCGCTTCCCCCAGGAAGGCGACCCGGCCCTTGTCCAGCACCAATGCGCGCGAGCACAGCTGGCGAACGGTGCTCATGCTCTGGCCCACGTACACGACCGACCGTCCATCTTCCAGCATCGATCGCATGTGCGCGCCTGCCTTCTCGCTGAATGCGGTGTCGCCAACGGACAGGCCCTCATCGATAAGCATCACATCAGCCTCCATGAAGGCCGAGACGCTGAAGGCAAGCCGGGAACTCATGCCGCTGGAGTAGCGCTTCAGCGGCTGGTCCAGGAACTTGCCGATCTCCGCGAACGCCACGACGTCATCGAAGCGAGCTTCGACCTGCTCCTTGCTCAGGCCCATGATGGCACCGCTGAGCATGATGTTGTCCCGGCCCGTGAGCTGGGGGTGGAACCCTGTGCTCGCCCCGAGCAGTGCGCCGATCCGCCCGTGGACTTCCGCGTAGCCAGCCGTCGGTGCGGTCACACCGGCAAGGATGCGCAGAAGGGTCGACTTCCCCGAGCCATTCCGCCCCACGACACCGAAGATCTCACCATGGTCGACATGGAAATCGACTTGGCGTAGTGCCCAGATGAAATCCTCGGGTCGCCGCCTGCGCGGCATCCGCGCCCAATGCCCAGTCTGACGGCCGTCTTCTCGTCGTGGCCGACCCAGGAGATACCGCTTGCCGATACCTTGGGCCACGATGGCGCGAGTCCGGTCCTGCTCGGCGGACATCACATCAGGTCCGAGAACAGCGGGTCACGGCGTCGGAAGTACAGATAGCCAAAGACCAACAGCACACCGGCAGATGATGCTCCTAGGACCCATTCCTGCACCGGTGGCATCGGTGTCTGGGTGAATGCCCAGCGGGTGCCCTCGATGACAATGGCCATCGGGTTGAGGTAATACAGGTTGCGCCATTGTTCCGGGACCTGGGTACTCGGGTACATGAGCGGCGACATCCAGAACCATGTACGCACCAGCAGAGGCCTGATGAAGTCCATGTCCGGGTAGCTCATGCCGAACGCCGCCGTGCTGAACGCGGCCCCCAGGCTGAAGGCGTACATGATCACGAGCACGACGGGCCACATCAGCAGGCCGATACCCGGAGTGACCCCGTAGACCACAAGCAATACACAGAGCATCAGCGTCAGGGAGATCAGGTCGACGATGCTGCCGAGGGCGACCGAGAGCGGGAGGAATGCCCGCGGGAGATAGATACGTTCGACGAATACGCTGTTGGCCCGGATGCTCGAGCCGCCGGAGTTGACCACCCGGGCCCACGGCCGCCACACCACCCAAGCAGAGAATAGGAATACCGGGAACGGCAGGCCCATCCGGTCGCCTCGACCCAGGATCACCGACATGAACACGGTGATGATGACCGTCAGAGCAGCGGCTCGAGCAGGACCCAGAGGACACCAAGGACCTTGTTCGAGTATCGCGCCCTGAAATCGCGGCGCGCCAGCGTCAACAAGACCCGCCGCTTCTGCCACATCTCGCCGAAGCCGAGGCCCGGCCAGCGGCCGGGCGGCCTGATGATCTTGATGTCGGGATTGGTGGACGTGTCGGTCATGCTTACCTGTGGAGACTGGAGTCAGCCCGAGCATACGCGCTGGCGCCCTAACATAGAGAGTGGTGGCGGTGGCCGCCGGTTAGCACAGGAGCGCTTCACGTTTGAGCAGATCAGCGACCTCAGCCGGGCGACCCGTCGTGCTCTTCATGCACATCCCCAAGACGGCCGGCACGTCGATTCGTGCTTCGCTCGAGTCGGCATATCCTCCGGACAGGCGGCTCTACCTGTATCCGGCCGCGGACCTCGAAGGGGCCATCGAGCCACGCGCGTTCCAGTCTCTGCCTGAGGGCGAGCGTCAACGAGCCGATCTCGTCCTTGGTCACTTCGGCTACGGTATCCACGAGTTCGCGCGGTCTCCCGCACGGTACGTGACGATGCTGCGGGACCCACTCGACCGGGTCGTCTCGCTCGTATTACCACTTCAAGACGCTCGCGCCCGCTACCCCCGGCAGCCCGAGCGTTCACGAACGAGAGCGGATACTCGGCGGTCAGATGAGCCTGGAGGAGTGGGTCTTCGATGCCAAGCGTCCGGCCGTTGACAATGGCATGGTGCGGCAGATCGTCGGTCATCGTGGTGTGCCGTTCGGTCAGTGTCCGGATAGCATGCTGACGGAGGCACTCGAGCACATCTCTCACGATTTCGACGCAGTGCTCATCAAGGGGCAGATGTCTCTCAGTCTGGAGATCCTTGAACGGCTGACCGAGTCCCGGCTCCCCAGGCTCCCGCGCAGGAACATCAATCCGCAGCGAGCCCCGGTCAGCGCCATCGACCCGGCCGTCCGTCGGCGGAATCCGCGAGTTGAACAGCCTCGATGACCGACTCTTCCGCATCATGCTCGAGCGATTCCCGGCGCTGTACGAGCGGGTGGTGGGCCACGGTGCCTGAGCCCACGCTGGTCTTCATCCACATCCCGCGGACCGGTGGGAGTTCCGTGCGAACGGTCCTGTCGCCTGCATATGCTGCCGGAAGAGAGAGCTTTGTCTACGGGGATGGTGGCATCCCGGACGCCGATCACTCCCGAGAGTTTCTCCGGCCTGACCGAGGCGCTCGGAGCCGATTGCGCCTGGTGATGGGCTCCATCCCGTTCGGGATCCACTCGCTCTTTCCCAGTGGAGCGCGCTACGCGACCATCGTGAGGCAGCCGGTCGACTCGGGTCCTCTCGATGTACTACTCGGGACCTGGGCGACGGGCGGACGCTCGTGAGCGAGCGTCGCTGATGGAATGGCTCGACCAGGAGCCGGAAGGTGCGGACAACGGCATGGTGCGCCTCATCTCCGGTCGCGACAGGATCCCGTATGGGGCCTGTCCGGATGACCTGTTGACAGAGGCACTCCAGCACATCGATGAGTGGTTCGATGCCGTCTTCCTCCGAGGCCGACTGTTGGCACTCGGGTACGCGCCTGCAGCGCCTGACGGGCCGGTCGATCGGCCGGATGCGCCATGAGAATGTCACTCCCGATCGGCCCTCGGTGGCCGACCTTGATGCCAAGGCACGGTCACGTCTGGTAGAGCTGAACCAGCTGGACGCCAGGTTCTTCGACGCCATCCTCTCGCGCTCCGGCGAGTCACCGGCGTCACCGCCGGCAGCTTCAACTTCGAAGCGACCGGTGGGCGTCCCCACGGCCGCGCCAGCACCAACGAAGGGCCAGGCTGCGCCGTCCAGTGGCTCACGCCGCTCCGATCTGGCCGTCGGCAACCGGACCCTCGTGTTCATGCACATCGCCAAGACTGGTGGAACGGCGCTTCGCAGTACGCTCGAGCAGGCCTACAGAAGGAGGAGCGTGCCTTTGTCTACATCCGGCCGATCTGCGGGGAGCCGTGGGCAGGGACCAGTTCGCGGAGATGCCTGAGGAGGAACGTCAGCGACTGCGCCTGGTGATGGGCCACTTCCAGTACGGAGATCCACCGGTCGGTCGGCCGACCGTGTCGCTATGTCGCTGTCATCCGCGATCCGGTCGACCGCGTCGTGTCCCTCTACTACCACTACCTGCATCTGAGCGGAGCGCGGCTCGGAGGTCCGGCTCGTGAGGAGCAGAGGAAGATGAAGCGCTCCGGGATGTCCCTGGAGGACTGGGTCTTCAGTCAGAACCGCCTGGCACTGGACAACGGCATGACGCGCAATCTCGCCGCGCGCCGGAAGGTCCCGTTCGGCAAGTGCCCGGATGACCTGCTTGATGAGGCCATGGAACACGTCGACAAGCACTTCGCCGCGCTGCTGGTGACCGACCAGCTGCCCCACAGCCTCCCCATCCTGCGGGCCATCACCGGTCGGCCCCTGAAGGAGATCAAGCAGGAGAACCGCAACAAGAAGCGGCTGTCGCTCGACGAGCTCGACCCGCGCCTACTGGAGCGGATCAGGGAGTTGAACCGACTGGATGCTCAGCTGTACGGCATCGCTCGCGAACCTGATTCGCGCCGCTTTTGCAGCCGAGTTCATTAGCTATCCCCTCCACGCGGGTATCGCGACAAGGTGCAGCACGGAGCTCTAACCGTACGTGGCGGGGCAGGTCGCCGTGACTGAGCCTGATCCTGAGACGCTGCGCCATGGTCCCCAGATGCCGTCGAGGTACTTCGCCGGATGCGGATGATCGATGGCGCGACAGAGTGACACGGCAGCAGTCGGAGCCGCTGCGTACGCATCTGCGGATCGGTCGGCCTTGAGCCCGTGGCCTGGTGGAGGTCTGCTGGGCTGCTGCCTGATTAGGGACGGGCGGGTGTTCGTGCTCCATGACGGATTTCGCATTCCCGCGTTGCGCTCGCATCCAGGTGAACGCCCATGGTCAGGAGACGTACTCGCTCGGGGGCGAGTCCCGGAATGTTGGCGGACAACTCGTCTTCAACGGTGAGTTCTCGATGAGCATCTCAGGCTGGGGACTGTTTGGCAACCCCACCGCGGACCTGGGCATCGACTTGGCTCCAGACTGGAGCCTCCGTGAACGGCATACTGCCTCTGTGCGAGACACCGACGCAGCGTCACTCGAGGCGATGCTCGGCTACGCGGGCGAGTCAGACGACGTTCTCATCCCGGTCAAGCCCGGCCGGGCCTACCGGCTCGCGGACTCGTGACCTTGGAGCACGCCGTCGACCTGGAGGGCCAGCCGCTCGTAGTAGGAGCGGTCATAGTGGAGCGGCGAGAGCTGCCACAGGTGGTCGCCTCCGGCGACGACCGCATCGGCTGGCGCCTGCAGCAGCGTGAAGTCCGAGTCGGCCAGCAACGCTGATTGGCACCTCAGGGTGAAGTCGTTCCACCTGTCGATGCCGGCGGCAGCCGGGAATAGGACCCGCCGGCCGTCCTGGAGGAACCACTTCGCTCGGAGTGCTTCGTGCACGAGGACCGGCCTGCCGGCAGCGACATCGCGCACGCGCCGGGCCATCGCACCGATGGCAGCGATGGTGTCATCCAGCATGTCCTTCGCGTTCACCAGCGTCGCTGTGCCGCTCTCGATGATGGGGTCGAGGTAGGGGCGGACCCTCGGTACCGCAGCGGCGGCACTGCTTCCCATGCGCATAGTGGGGTGGTACTCGGTCGCGAGGTCGATGAGCAGCACATCCCAGTCGGCGTGAGCGAGCAGGTCGAAGTGCCGCTTGTCGAGATCCCAGGCGAAGCGTTTCAGGTGGAATCCCGTCAGCTCAGCGTCTGACCACCAGCGCACCGCCCGCGGGACGGGGTCCGCCATCATCGACACAGCCGTCGTCCGGGCGATGTACAGGGACACATCCTCCGGGCCATAGCCCGGCAGGCCCAGTCCGAACAGGTCGCGGGTACAGCAGGAGCCGATGATCGCGTATCTCGGCGAGCTGGCCATGTGTCGATGGTACGCACTCGGCGGGCGAGCTTCCGCAGTGGGCGGCGCCGCGACCACAGCCGCCGCTATCCTGAGCTCGGCCGACGAACGACGAACGAGGAGGAGGCAGCGGTGGACCTTGGGCTGAGTGGCAAGCGCGCACTGGTGGGCGGTGGCGGCTCCGGTATCGGGGCCGGTATCGCCACGGCTCTGGCGGCCGAGGGTGCGCGTGTCGTGCTGGCCGGCCGCACCGCGGAGCGCCTGCGAGGCGCACGGCCTCAGCCATCGGTGGCCGCCTGGGTCGTGGCCGACCTCTCCACACCCGATGGCCCAGCCGACCGCGGTCGCGTCGGCCGTCGACCAGCTCGGTGGCCTGGACCTGCTCGTCGTCAACTCCGGCGGCCCGCCCGCGGGCACGTTCGAGCAGCTCGGCGAGGACGAGTGGCTCGTGCCATCGAGGGCACGCTGCAGTCGACCTCCGGCTCATCCGCGCCGCGCTGCCGCACCTGCGCGAGGGGAGTCGACCCGGCCATCGTCGTCAACCTCAGTTCGTCGGTGCGCGAGCCCATCCCCGGCCTGACCACCAGCAACGTGCTGCGACCCGGCCTGGTCGGGCTCATCAAGAGCCTGACCGCGGAGATCGCGCCCATCCGCATCAACGGCGTCGCGCCCGGCCGCTTCGCCACCGACCGCGTACGCCAGCTCGACGCCAGCTCGCGCCCAGGCCGACGGCCTGACGATCGACGAGGTGCAGCGCCAGACGGAGGCGAAGATCCCGCTGGGCCGCTACGGCAGCCACCGACGAGATCGGTCGCGTGGCCGCCTTCCTGCTGTCACCTGCGGCCTCGTACGTCACCGGCGCCATCGTGCCGGTCGACGGCGGCATGGTCCGGGCGCTGCCATGAGCGAGGGCGCACTGGCATTCGGCGAGCCGCTGATCCAGCGTGATCGGACGCGATGGCTGCACGGTATCTACAACATCGTTCCCACGCCCTTCGATGAGTCGGGCGCCATCGACGAGGCCAGCCTGGCGCGGCTCATCGAGTTCGTCATCGGCACCGGGCGTCGATGGGCTCACCATCCTGGGCTTCCTGGGAGAGGCCGGCAAGCTCATCGGAGTGCGGAGCGCGCGCTCGTCATCGACATCAGCGTCGCCACCGCGGACGGCCGTGTACCGGTCGTCGTCGGCGCCACCGCGCCCGCCACGGACCCGGGCGTCGCCTTCGCCCGTGATGCCGTCGTCGCGTGGCGCGGCTGGCCTGCTGGTGGCGCCTCCGCGCCTGGCTCGACCCAACGAGGCCGCCGTGCGCCGCCACTACGAGAGCGCTGGCGGACGCGGTCGAGGTGCCCATCGTGGTCCAGGACTTCCCCGCTGGGTCGGGCGTGTTCATGAGCCCCGGCCTTCATCGGCCGGCTGGCCGCCGACATCCCCCCCTGCCGCTGGCTCAAGCTGGAGGACGACCCCACCGCCCAGAAGGTCACGCGCCATCCTGGAGGCCAACCCGGACATCGGCATCTTCGGCGGCCTCGGTGGCAACTTCATGCTCGAGGAGCTGCAGCGCGGCGCGGTCGGCATGATGACCGGCTTCGGCTTCCCGAGATCCTCGTCTCGATCTACCGTGACTTCCGCGCCGGTGAGACCGACAAGGCGCGCGACACCTTCTATCGCTACCTGCCGCTCATCCGCTACGAGAACCAGGCCGGGCTGAACCTGCCGTTGCGCAAGCTCATCTACCAGAAGCGTGGCGCCATGGACCACGCCACCCCGCGCCGGCCGTATCCGCCGCTCGATGAGACCACGCTGCTCGAGCTCGATGCGCTCCTCGAGCACCTGGGCCTCACGACTCCGGGGCCGATCTCGATCGAGTGACCTCGCCCCATGGGCGCGATACTGCCCTGCTCCCCACATGGCTGAACGCTAGGCTGAGAGCCATGACCGACGAGCCCATCGACCGCAGCAAGCTGCACCCGCTCGACCGGGCGCGGTATGGGGCGCGTGACTTCGTCCGCGACTATGCCCTCGTCCTGCTGGCCGCCGCGGGCGCCATGCTACTGGCCTACGGCTTCGCGGTGACGACCTTCTCGATCTCCATCGACGAAGAGGCGCGCTTCCTCGCCGACCGCACCTCCATCTGGTTCGGCCAGGGCCGTCCTGTCATCGCCCTGGTGAAGTTCGTCATCGGCGACACGCTGCCGCTGCCGTTCTACAGCCTGGCCCTGTCGCTGGTATTCCTCTTTGTCGGCGGGGTGCTGTGGGCGTTCCTCTTCTCTCACGTGACCAACTTCCGGACCCGTCGCCGCGCCGGGGTCCTGGTCTTCCTGGTGGTCTTCCTGACCATCCCGGTCAATGCCTACTGGCTCACCTTCGGCACCTTGAACATCGCCTCTGCCCTGGCGGTCATCTGGAGTGCTGCGGGCGCCTGGTGTGCCTGGCTCTGGGGCGTGGAAGGCCGCGGCCGGCCGTACTTCTGGGGCTCGGTCGCGTTCGTCTTCCTGGCCGCGGGGACCTACCAGGCCTTCGCGGTCGCGGCACTCGCCGGTGTCCTCATCGCGCAGCTGGTGGGCCTGCTCACCCGCAAGGCGAACGCCGAGGTCGGGACGGCCGCCGCCATCCGACAGACCGCCTGGCTGGTCGCCCCCATCGTCGTCGTGCTGGGCCTCGCGCTGGTCGTCAACTTCTTCCTCGTCGACCGCGGCGGCTACACCGAGGACACCTACATCGCCTGGGGGACGGCGGGCGTGCGGTCGATTCTCACTCGGCTCGGGGCCGAGGTCGTGGACTACCTGACTGGCACCGGCTTCGTCGGCGGCTGGGTCCTGGTCCCCACGGTCATCGCCGCGGTCATCCTGCTCGGCTCGGTCATCTGGCGCGGTTGGCAACGCCGCTCCTTCTACCCGGTCGTGCTGCTGCTGGTCATCTTCGCGTTGCCGTTCGCCCTGTCGCTGGCGCTCGGCACGCCGCTGCCGAACCGCGCCATGCATGCCCTGCCGCTGGTGGCGGGCGCCACCTGGCTGCTGCTCGCACTGGTGGTGCGTCACGGTCGCGTGCTCACCGCCGGCCTGTTGGGGATGGCCCTGCTCTTCGCCATCTGGAACGGCAGCATCGTCACGCGCCTCTTCGTCTCCGAGCAGTTCACCTATGAAGCCGATCTGCGCACCGCCACGCAGATCATGGAGCGCATCGAGCAGCAGGGCTGGGACGGGGAGCGCATCCCGCTGGTGGTGGTCGGCCAGCGCATCGGCGGGCCGGGTGAGCACGTCGCCGTCGACGAGACCTTCGGTCGCGGCTTCTTCTGGCGCAGCCAGGGTCTGCGGGCACCGACGTTCATGCAGGTCTTCGGCTTCCCCGTGATGGTGCCGGATGCCGACCAGCGCGCGGCTGGTGCGGCCATCGCGGCGGCGATGCCCGACTGGCCGGCCAGCGGGTCTGTCCTGCTGGAGGACGGCTACGCGGTCGTCAGGTTCAGCGAGCCCGAGATTCGGCCAGCCCTGAGGCCGTCGGCCGTCGACGGGTGTAGCCTGACACCCATATCTTACGTGTCACTGGTATCTTGTGGTGATGGCGACGAAGACGAAGCGCACCTATAACCTCAGGACCGAAACGGTCGCTCGCGTCCAGGAGCTTGTGGGGCGGCCGGATACCGCCTCCACGCAGGACGGTGTCGTGGAACTCGCCATCGAGCGTCTGAGTCGTGGAGATCCGGGACCGTGAAGAGGGCGAAGCCTGGGCTGCCGCTGCGACTGACCCCGAGTTCAACGCTGAGATGGAGTCGATTCTCGACCGAGATGGATGATCCCGAGCCGTGGCCTCGGTGAAGCATCCCCTTCGCTGGGCCATCGCCCTCGTCGACTTCGACCCGGCACTTGGTCACGAGCAGGCTGGGCACCGTCGTGCGCTCATCGTCTCCAACGAGCCCTTTCACCGATCCGGCATGGCGACCGTGTGCCCGATCTTCGGCGAGAGATGCCAGGTATCCAGGCGAGATCGCGATCCCGAGGGGGCATGCCGGTCAGACGAAGGATGCCGTCATCCTTTGCGCCCAGGTGCGCACGATCTCGCTGGCCCGGGTGACGAGTTTCGAGGTCGGAGGGCATGCGCAGTACGTGACGGACCCGACCATCCGTGCCTTGGTCCGTTCCGCTCTCGCCCGACAGCTGGGACTTGACATCCCGGCCGCAGCCGATGGTGCCGCATAGACTTCGCGCGCCCGATCCTCGGGTCTCAGGATGGATCAGCTGACCCGACCGGGAGTGCAGTTGACGCAGCAAGGGGTTCAGTCGGGCTCGTCGAGGCGGCTGTCACATCGTGGTAGCCGTCGGTAGGTCTCCCGCATCGCCTGGTTCATGCGCCAGTGATGCCCCGGCTCCTCGAAGCGCATGAGGTTCATGTCGAAGTAGATCACGGCGGAAACATCCTCGACCTCGCGCAGCGAGTCGAGCCAGGCTGCCCGCTGCGGGCAGGTCGATGCGGCGTCCGAACTCACCGACCACGATCGGCCGGTCGGTCATCTGCTTCGAGTCGGTCGATGAGCGGGCCCCACTGCTCGGGCCAGCGGCACCCAGCGCTCGGTCCGGGAGTAGCCGTCGAAGCCCGACGCACTGGCACCACTCGTCGCCGGGGTAGTAGGACTCGATCAGGTCCAGTTCGGCTCTCGTCTGGCGCAGGGACGGGCAGAAGAAGAACTCGACGTTGCTGGCACCGGCCATGTTCCGGACGCGATCGCTGACATGCCGGAACACCGCCGTGTACTGGTCCGGATCTCGGCCCGACCAGAGGAACGAACCATTCATCTCGTGGTCCCACCGGAACAGCAGCCGATGACCGTAGGCGGCGGCCGCAAGCCCCCACTGCTCGAGCGCCTCATCGCGCTCCCCGGCCAGGATCGCCTCGTAGCCGTGGGTCGTCCAGGTGTCCGCTCTGCCGGCCGAATGCGCGTACACGGCCGGCTCGATGCCGCGCGCGCGCAATCCCTCCAGCAGCCAGTCGGCTGGGAACGAGCCGCCGCGTGGCGCGGGCAGATCGCAGGTCGAAGGGAGACCACAGCGGCAGGATCGCCGGATAGAAGCCCGTGAGTTCGCGCCACTCGATCGACCGCCGGCAGGACGAGCGTCTCGTCGCCGTGGAGCGTGGCCTCAGCGATGGATGCCCCCAGGCACATCGTCGGCGTCGCCATCGCGCGATCGATCGCAGCTGCCCAGGTCTGGTCGATCCGGGCGAGAGCCCCGACAACGCTCGCGCCGGCAGCTGCAGCGATGGTCATCAGCAATGCCCGCCGACTCATCCTGGGCGTGTCCATCGCAGCCGCCGGACCTCCTCGCAGGCTGGGCTCCGTCGTAGGTGTCGCCTGCGACTCTTACCGACCTGCGCGCAGATGTGGGGTCGTTCGTCATCGGTCAGCTCGGCCACCATGGTCCGCGCCAGCGCCAAGGATGTGGTCCGTTACCACGGCCCGGGCATCCATCGCCAGGCGCCGGGCCAGCACGTGGCGCCCATGCTGCAGATTGGCCCGGCGCACTTCCTCGGCAGCCAGGAAGAGGTGCCTGAATGCGCGCCGGTCAAGTCGACGGAGTCGGTCGATCTCGCAGAGCACGGCACACAGTCGCTGATCAGAGATCGGGGATGTGGTCATAGCCTTCGTCGATGAGCGGGTCGAACGTCTGGAACCCCTCCCGGCCGAGGCGGCCGCCGATGGGCCAGCGTGTGGTGTCCCTGGCCCACTGGCGGATGTAAGGCGCAGTTGCCCCGCGATGGCGTGCAGGAGGGCTGTCCTCCACGTGCACCCCAGTCGCTCGACAGTGACCACAGCGCGGGCATCGCGCCGGTCGCCGCGATGACCTGGTCGACGACGGCCATGTCGCGGGACTGGGCTGGATCCTCGCTCAGGCCCATGGCCATGGGCGAACGCGCCAGCGCACCGGTCGAGGCCACGAGCACGAGGCAGATGGCGATTGCGGCAGACAGCGATGCGCGATCATCCACGGGGCGCCCCTCCTCGGCCTTGTCCAGATGCGGCCCGCCGATTATCCGCCAGCAGCATCATGTGCGCGATCGAGACTCAGGGCTTGTGAATGAACTCGTTGGAACGATGAAGGCTACCGGGAGCCGTCGATGGTTTCCGCGGTTCACGGTGCGAGGGCTCCGATGGGCACGACCGACACTCCATCCGGGCGCGCGTACGCGTAACCCCAACCCGTGATCACGGCGAGGAAGGCAGGCGCGCCGTGGTGTTCGGTGTCGACATGGCTGGCGACTCGCAGCAAGCTCTTGGCACCCTCGTCGACCTTCGTCTGTCCGAGCTTCACTTCGATTCCTGCCCAGCGGCCATCCCGCAACTCGAGGATTGCATCGGCTTCGACGCCCTTCGCCTCTCGATAGTGGAAGACGGAGGCACCGATCGCTTGGGCATAGGTGCGGAGATCCCGGATGACGAGTGACTCGAAGAGCAGTCCGAGCGTTTCGGGATCGCCGAGAAGGCGATCGATCCCAGCCCCCAAGGCCGCCGCGGCAAGTGATGGATCCACGAAGTGGCGCGTCACCGACGACCGGAGTGCTCCTCTCGAGCGCAACGAAGGCGACCAGGCCGGTAATCTTCGACGATGAAGACACGCCTAAGCGCGTCGATGTAGTCGAGCACGGTGTGATGGTCGATCCCGCCCTCGGCTCCAGCGACGTCCACGGCGATCGTCCGGGCCGAGGCCTCGGTAGCGGTATTGCGGGCCAGCGATCGCAGGACGCGGGCGACGTTCTCAGGGTTGCGCCTTGGTCCATCGAGCCTGTTCAAGTCAACCCGCCGCGTTTCGTCGAGATACCCCTGAGTCGCGACCAGCGCGTCGGCCGGATCGCGCCCGATGAGCGCCGGCCAACCGCCGATCACGATCCGCTCGACGACTCGTGGAGGTCGAGGCCAGGGTCGGCGGCCTGTGGCTCCACTCCCTCGAACAACCTAGCGAGCGAGACGCTGCCGTCAGAGTGACCGCTCTCCGCAAGCGACATCGGGCGGAGTCGCAGCCGTGTGATTCGCAGCGACCCCGTATGGCGGGTCTCGTCGTCAGGCGGGACTGCAGATCCGCGAGGATGTAGCGTCCAGGCTCCTCGGGATCATCGTCGACATCGCCTCGGACCTCGTTCCAGACGTCCTTGACGAGCTGCCACTCGTCGATGAGTCGAGGATGAGCCCCTTCGAGGAGGAGCGATGGCTGGAGTTCGCCGGCTTGACGGGCGGCGATGTCACGGTCAAGGCGGACTGCGCTCCTTGCCGCCTGGAGCGCTGTCTGTGTCTTCCCACAGCCGCGTGGCCCCTCGATCAGGACGGCTCCGGTCGCTCGGAGTCGGGCGGCGAGCTCCACATCCGCCAAGCGAGGAAGGTAGTCCGCGATCCTCCCTGGCGGTGCCGGTTCCTTGTTCGCACCCATTGGATCGCTTATGCCCCCAGATATGACTGTGATGGACACCCATTTAGGAACATTCTAGGCACACAAACGGGAATTGTCCATCCCAACGCCACGTGGACGGCCTCGCGCAGCGCAGATACGGCGCGAGCGTCCCGCGTGTCCGCGACGTCTTCTATGGCACGACGAGCCAACGAGCGCGATCCTTCGTCCACAGGCCTCAAGCCGACGCGATGCGCCGTTGTTTGATGCGCCCCTGGTCGGCGGCGAACGGACCCGTGCCCAGCGAGTGCGTCTCGACCACCGGGAGCATGGCCTCGGGGTATTCGTCGAGCGACGTGCGGTAGTCGCGGCTCAGGGCAGCGATCCCGTCGCGGATACTGACGGCGCGCTCGTGGCGCCAGGCATCGTCAACGGCGACGCCCTCGTTGAGCTCCAGCAGCACACCCGGGCGAGGCGTGTGTGACTCGTCCTGGACCACGGCCAGCTGGAAGGAGTGCACGGCTGCCGCGACCTCGGGCTCTCGATAGATGGTCGCCTCCACGTCCTCGGGATAGATGTTGGCGCCCATCACGCTGATGGTGGCGTCGCGCCGCCCGAAGATCCACACGAAGGGGAGTGGCACCGGCTCCGTCCATGGCAGCGGCCCGTGCGGCCCCTGAACGGAAGGGTGCTGCCCGAGTCGAGCCAGGTCATAGCCGTGCTCCGCGAGCAGACGCCCGATGTCGCGATAGCGGGCCAGGCCGCCCTCGTCATGCACGTTGTAGCGGATGCGTCGGTGCCAGCAGGTCCAGTCGACTGACCGTCGCCACCACCTCGGACTCGACGTTCACCTCCAGGTAGTGGATGAGCGGGTTGTACTGGAACACCATCGGCAGCCGCGAGCGGTCGCCGAAGAGGGTCGGCCCGGACCTCGGGATCTGCGCGAGCCACGCGTCGGACGGCCACGCTCACCGGGGTCTCGGCCGCCATGCCCACCTCCAGGTCGGTCGCGCCGTAGCCCGAGTAGACCGAGACGAAGCGCTCGCAGCAGGTAGTCGCGCAGGCCCTCGGCCATGCCCTCGCCGCCGACCAGGCCGTGGAGCTCGTAGTCGTCCCAGGGGAACCCGTTCGCGTCGCCCACGTCGAGCATGCGCTTGAGGAACGGCGGGTAGCCGCAGATGGTGAAGCGGTAGTGGGGGCCGAGGAGCCGCAGGGTGGAGAAGATCTTGTCCAGGTCGGGTCCGGTCGACTTCACGATGCCGTGGCGATTCATGCCCGCGCTGGTGTTGACGCCGGCCGCCCATGCTCCCATGGAGAACGCGTTGATGGTCACCAGTGGCTGCGGGCCGAAGATGTAGCGCGCGAAGAAGCCGATGTTGCGGTGGGCGATGTTGCGCTCGCGCTGGCCGCGGATCCAGTCGTAGGGTCGGCCGGTAGAGCCGCTGGACTCGTCGATGGTCGTGCCGATGAAGGTGAAGCGACCGTCCACGCAGCGATCCTCGATGGAATATCGGTCGACATAGCTGTGCTTGTCGGTCTCCGGGAGAGAATGCAGGATGCCCAGCGGCCAGGCGCTGTCGGCGTGGATGTCGTGGTCATGCAGCAGGCGCCGATAGGCAGGGACGCGGCGGATGGCACGGAAGGCGGCCCGTTCGGCTCGCAGGCGACCCAGGAACTCGAGGACGCCGGGCGGGCAGTAGGTGAACAGCGCCTTGAGCCAGGCATAGCGCAACCCGAAGACGCGGAACGCCACATCGAGCGGGAACAGCCAGGCGGCTCGCAGGAAGCCGCCGAGCCAGGCCGAGCGCACGATCGCTGGGAGCCTCGAAGCTCGATCTCGCGGTGAAGCGCACCTGCATCACACTCCTTCCAGACCCATCTCCCGCCAGCCCGCCACCGATTGCTCCACTGGCGGACCCATGACGATGGCGACGGACTCGTCGGAGGAGGCATTCGTTTCGGTCGCGGCGGAAGATGATTCGTCCGACGCATGCGCGCCCGGCCCGAGTGCTGTCGCAAGTACGAAGACCAGGACGACGGACGCTGCGTTCCGTTTCATCACGATGCCCCCTTGCGGACACCTCCCATCCTCCGCACCAGACGGCCGCGGTCAAGTGTCCGATGGCCTAGTGGCCTTGCGCGCGGCGCCTGGCAGTTGCCAGGAATCCCCTACCTCACTCCCACCTCCTACCCCAAGCCGTCGACGCTTTGTCACCCGCCAATCCGCGTCCGCGGCCGCATGTCCACGTCGAGGTACACGATGGCCTTGACTTTGGGCCAGCGCTCATATGTCCGCGCGTAACCCTTCCGGATCCAGCGAGCCTTGTTGCCGCCCTCGTGATTGGATGACACCTCCCCCAGGATGACCGGCTTGCCACGAGGCATCGACCTCGTCCGCGTCACGGCCTTGGCGTCTCAGCGGTCGCTCCAGGATGCGGGGAGCGGCTGCCACTTGGACCAGCCCCAGTTGTACGCGTTCATGCCCACCTAGTCGACGTACTTGTTGCCCGGGTAGAAGCTCTCGAAGCGAAGTTCGGCGTACATCCCAGGCAGCCCTCTTCGATGGGATTCCACAGGAAGCGCACGTTGGTCGCGCCGACGTCGCGGAAGATGTGCCAGATGTGGCGCCAGGCCTTCTGGAAGCGCAAAGGCGTGTTGTCGAAGCGGGCGAGGGCCCACGGGTACCACTGCCCGTTCGCCTCGTGGGCGAAACGAAGAACGATGGGTCCGCCGTACGCCTTGGCATCGAGGGCCCAGCGTCGGATGTAGGCATCGTGGCGTCCCCGGATGATGCGGATATAGCGCGCGTATACGCCGCGCTCCATCTCTGACGGGCCCAGCGGCGTCCACCAGATGAGCGGCGTGATGCCACGAGCCTGCAAGCCCCTGGCGGCCTCCGCGGGGAAGGCGCAGTTCCCCTTCGCCGGTGTGCACGCCGCCTGGCCGCCCCGGGATCCCCAGGCGCTCCATAGCGACCACAGGGCCGGCGTGGCGCCAGTCTCTTCGATGACCCGGTCGACAGCGCGCATGTCTCGGGACTCGGCCGGGTCCACGCTGTGCCCGAGTGCCATCGGCGAGCGAGCCGAGACGTCGGTGGCAGCCACCAGCGCCAGGCAGATGGCGATCACGATCGGGATGGTGACGCGACTTTGCACTGGTCCCCTCATGCATGCCTGCCAGCCACACTGTATCTGAGGCTCGCACTTCGAGTATCTCCCACGCCCCGTCCACTCGACTCCTGCCCTTCGGCTCTTGCGGGTCATCTCGTCGGCGGGCACAGTCGCCTGTGTACGCGAAGAAGAAGCGGGGGTCAGCTGATGCGTTCGATCCGGATCACCAGGCCGTCGGGCGGCGGGTTCGTCGCGGTCGTCCTGGCATTGCTCATCGCCCTGTCGACCACCCCTGTGGCGGCGGGCACGACCAAGATCGTGAAGGACATCCACCCTGGCCCGGTCGGCTCGAATCCCTGGTCGGCGGTCAAGGCGGGCAAGATGGTGTTCTTCACCACCTATGACCGCAACGACGGGGACCGATTGTGGCGCTCCAGGGGCACCGCGAGCTCCACTCGCTCCCTGTTCGGCGGCGAAGGTGGAGCTCGATCCCCTCATGAACGTCGAGGGTGTCCTCGCGTTCCACACCGACGAGTGTTGGCGGAAGTGGATGTCCTTACTACACCAGCGACGGGACCCGGCGCGGTACGGTCATCGACCCGGACATCGACGAGCACATCGCCATCCTGGGCAGCGGCTCGTGGGCGAAGCTCGGTGGCAACCACCTGTACAGCGGCTATCGAACCGGTTCGAGTACGCTCCTTAGCTCCGACGACGGCATGTTCGGCGATGACGTCGTGCTGAGAGAGTTCCCGACGGGCGCCTCCGTCGGTATCCTTGACCAAGGTCGGGAAGCTGGTCTTTTTCACCACCAGCGACGACACCCACGGGAGGGAGCTCTGGAGCACGGACGGCACCGTGGGCGGCACGCGCATGGTCAAGGACATCAAGCCAGGACAGGCTTCCTCCTACCCGAGTGAGCTCACCGCGGTCGGCGGCAAGCTCTACTTCACGGCGGTCAAGCCTGCTCACGGGCGTGAGCTGTGGGTCAGCGACGGCACCTCGGCTGGCACACGCCAGGTCCGGGATATCAGGCGAGGGAGCAAGAGTTCCAAGCCCACCGGGCTGACTCGACTGGGCCGCACGCTGATGTTCACCGCCTCGGACGGCAATGTGGGCCGGGAGCTGTGGAAGAGTGACGGGACTCGAGCCGGCACCAGGCGCGTCAAGGACATCAGGGTCGGGCCCAAAGGGGCCTTCCCACAAGGCCTCACCGCGATCGCTGGCCGCCTCTATTTCGCGGCCAATGATGGTCGCCATGGGCAGGAGCTGTGGAGCTCAGCTGGCTCGAGTCGCAGCACCCGCCTCGTGAAGGACATACGGAGGGGGCCCAAGGGTTCGCATCCAAAGGGCCTCGTCCGCCTGGGGAAGAAGCTGCTCTTCAGTGCCGACCACCCCTGCTATGGCCGCGAACTCTGGAAGCACGTGCGCTAGCCACTGACTTCGGTCGTCGGCGATGGGCTTGCCCCCGGAGCGGCATCGACACCGAGGATGCGCGAGTCGATGCTGTCAGATGCCCGTCGCGCCCGCAAAGCGTGTGCCCAGAAGGCGCTTGCTCGCGCTGGTTCGCGGTCCTATCTTGTCGTTGACATGTCGCGATCCCGCGGCCTTCTGCTCATCGCCCTGAGCCTGGCGATGACGACTGCCCTGCTAGCTTCTCCGCCCGCGCTCGGCGATGGGCCGTCACTGCAGCGGCTGCGGACCCCTTCGGGGTTGCCGGTCCAGTTCGAGATCCTGCGGGATGACCACGGACCGCTAGGCGTGCGTGGCCGCATCACCGGTGCGGACTGGCGCCTGCCACTCGGTGATGCCGTGCTGCTCGACGAGGCCTGGTGGACCCCACTGCGACCCCTTGGCGAAGTCACCATCGAGCCGCCCAAGCTCGACCCGGCCGGTCTCCGCCGTGTCCGGGAGCAGCGTGGCACCGGCGGCCACGAAGCACCTCCCGGACCGGCTGACCGCGGTCGCTCTCGGCGACGTCACGCTCGACGGCGAGACCGATCTGGTGCTCTCGTTCCAGCGCCCCTTCCGGCACACGCTCATCAATATCACGCGCCCGCGACGCCACTGGGTGGACGCCCACGGGCAGAGCGCCCACCTGGGGCTCTATCGGCCGGACGATCTCTCGGAGATCTGGGTCGCGGGCACGCTCGTGGCCCCCATCGTGGAGTTGGCGGCCTGCGATGGCGCGCTGGCGGTGGCCTATGGCCGCATGCGAAAGCCCGGCATCGTCGAGACCGGCGCCTGGCGCTGGGTCGTCTTCGGTTTCCTCCCGAGCACACCACTTCCGGGGCCCGGCACCCCCATCTGTGTCGATATCGATGGCGATGGCCTCAGCGAGCCTGCCATCATCGAAAGGAGCGACGCGTGATGCGTCTAGCCATCGTGCTGTCAGGCCTGCTAGCCCTGGCAGCCGCCGCGCCGGCCACAGCGGCCGATCCAGGCACGACCGAACCTGCGCTGCCCTCCACCGCGGGCGACTTCGGTCCCTACGAGCTGGTGCCCTTGCTCGCCGACAGCGAGCCCTATGCCGGACCGGCCACGCCCACCTCACTCGATGATGTGTCGCTGTCGGAGCAGGTCGACGGGCTCCTCACGCCGGAGGCCCGCGCCAAGCTGGCCGAGCAGGGTTTCGTCGTGATGCCGGAGCAGTTCCGGCTGTTCCACCACGCCTACGACGAGCAGTACTACGAGGGCACGCCGGTCTACGTCACCACCGACGCTGCCTACAACGCCTGGCACGAGGTCTTCGACAAGACCCTGCGTGACCTCGAGACCAGGCGCCTCACTCCAGCGCTCGGCGAGCTGCTTGACGGGCATGCTCAAGAACGCTCGGACACAGCAGCAGGACCTTGCCGGCACCGCTCTCGAGGATGACGCCGCGCGGGTGGTGGACCTGCTCGCCGTGGCCGCCGCCGAGCTGGGGGTCAAGGCGGGCAAGCTCAGCGCTCGTGCCAAGGAGGAGCAGGCGCTCATCGATGGGCACCAGGAGTCGCAGGCGAGGTCTCCCATCCTGGGCACCGTGACCGACTACACGCTCTTCAATCCACGCGGCCACTACACGCGCACCAAGGCGCTGACGCGCTACTTCAAGGCCATGTCCGTGCTGGGTCAGCACGCCTTCCGCCTGCCCGGCTCGGTGCAGACCGACGCCAGCGTCGTGACCGACGCGGACAACCTGCGCCTGGCGTTGCTCGCGTCGCGCACGCTGGTCGGCGACCCAGAGCTCGACGGCGCTGTGGCATCGCGTCTTCGAGCCCACCGCCTTCCTCGTGGGCGTCGCGGACGACTACACGCCGTTCGAGCTGGCGGACGCGGTGGAGGCGGTAGTCCCCGGCGGCATGGCCGATCCGCTCACCTCGACCGACGACGAGACGCTCAACGCGATCGCCAGCCAGCTGAGGGAGACGCGGCCCGTCCTCATCGACGAGGAACGCCCGTCCGTGCGACTGATGGGCACGCGCTTCGTGCTCGATTCCTGGATCCTTGACCAGCTCATCGCGCCCTGGGTCAGCGAGGCGCCCGACCTGCGGGTGCTGCCGTCGGTGCTGGACCTGGCGGCGGCCTTCGGCTCCGACTTCGCGCTGGCCATCCAGGACGAGGCCGGCGTGACCGACTACGTCAACTATCCCGAGCAGATGCAGGCGATGCGCGACGCCGTCGCCGCCCGACCGGACGAGGACTGGGGCGCCACGGTGTACGACGCCTGGCTGGCAGCGCTGGTGCCGATGTGGCTGCCGCACGGCCTGGCCTTTCCCGACTACATGCGCACCGATGCGTGGGACGCCAAGGACCACCAGACGGGTTTCGGTTCACACGCCGAGCTGCGCCACGACACCATCCTCTACACCAAGCAGTTCGTGGGCGAGATGGGCTCCATCGAGCCGGAGCTGCCCAAGGTGCGCAACTGGGTAGAGCCGGACCCGGTGGCCTTCGGCCGACTGTCCGCCATGGCCACGCTGACGCGCGACGGCCTGGCGGCACGCAACTGCTGCCGAAGGACATCCGCAGCCCTGCTGGACGACTACATCGAGTTCGTCGATCGGCTGGAACGGATCGCGGCTGACGAGCTGGCCGGCACGCCCATCGAGGCCATCGCCGACCAGGGCGAACCCGGTTTCTGGTACACCGACAACGAGTGGCTGCGATCGATCGGCGGAACCCTCGAGGGCTTCTGGTGGCGCACTGGGGACCGGCTGGACACCAACCGGCCGATCCGTGACGACGACGCCGCCATCATCGCCGACATCGGCCGCGGCGTAGACCTCATCAAGGGGACCGACGAGGTGCTGGAGGTGGGCACGGGACGCATCGACCGCATCTTCGTCCTCGTGCCCGACGACGACGGTGTGTTCCATGTGGCGACCGGCGGGGTCTACTCGTTCTACGAGTTCCCCTGGCCCACGTCCGACCGCCTGACCGACGAGCAGTGGTGGGCGAAGTTGCGCAAGGACGAGGCACCTGACCGTCCCGCTTGGCAGGACCCGCTCTTCCCGTAGCGGTCAGCCATCGTTCGCGCCGCCAAGGGAGAGGCACTGGCCGGTCGGGTTCAGCCGACCTCGATCGGCCGCAGCGCTGCAGCCATGTCCAGGCGTCCGTAGTGCCACATGGAGGGAACCACAGGGGTGGAGCGGTCGTCATCTCCCCCATGACCACCACACCATCCCCTCATCGCCCCCTGTCCACCATCACCCGCCTCGCGTCCGGATCGCTCGTCATCGCTGTGCTCGCGGGTGCCACTGCCGGCCCTGTCGCTGCCGTCGAGGATGAGCCGCTCTGTTGGTCGAATGAGCCCGGTGTCGTCGGCACCATCGACCATCCCACGGACCCCACGGCGATCGTCTTGCGGATGGCCGTCGGTGGCGGCTTCGTGCCCACCGAGGTCGCCTTCATCGAGAGCCCCACGTTCACGCTCTACGGCAACGACGTCGCCATCTTCCGGCCTGCCGGGTCGACCGAGTCGATCACCGACCCGCTTGCGCCCTACGCCTGTTCCCAGCTCTCGCCCGAACAGGTGGATGAGCTGCTGACATCCGCCCTCGACCAGGGGGGCCTGCGCGATGCCGACGCGCTCTATGCGAACCCATTCATCGTGGACACGCCCAACACCGCCTTCACCATCAACGCCGATGGGGTCGACAAGACCGTGGTCGTAGAGGCTCTCGGCTTCGACGACCAGGCGCCGAACCCCAAGGCTCGCGCGCGCTTCGGAGCACTTGCCGACGTTCTGAGCGACTTCGGTGCCGAGGTGGAGACCTCGCAGCCGTACGCGGTGCCGCTCTATCGCGCCATGCTCAGCGAGCCCTGGATCGAGGACCCGGGGATGCCGATGCCATGGCCCTGGACCGATGACCCGGCCGACCTCTTCGGAGAGGACCTTGACATCTTCGCCACGCTGACCCCCGACCAGGTGTCGCAGGTCGTCGCGGTCCCCAGCGGCGGACAGGGCTACATCCTCCTCGAGACGCCCGATGGCACGACCGTCAGCCTGGCTATCCGTCCGCTGCTCCCCGACGAGGTCGCAGTCGCAGGCGAGCTCGAGCCCGGGTTGAGCGGCTGATGCTTCAGGGCGTGGACGCCCTGCGTGCTACCAGCGTGGGCTGGCGGGGTGCCTCCGACCGTCGCTAGCTCTCCACGCAGTCGTCCGGCGCGTTGTCGTGGACGTTGTCGCCACAGAGGACGCCGAACAGGGCGCCGCTGTTCATGAGGCCGCCCGCTGACGAAGACGCGGTGTTGCGCTTGATCGAGCTGTCGCCAGCCAGCTTGAGCGTGCCCATGTTGCGGATGCCGCCGGCCCGGTCGAGCGAGGTGTTGCCGCGGATGGAGCTCGAGCCGGTGATGATCAGGCTGCCGCGATTGATGATCCCGCCACCGACAGCGGTCGCTCGATTACCGCGGACGATGACATCGCGCAGTCGCAGGTCACCGGCATTGACGATCCCGCCACCGTGCTTCGCGGCGCCGCCCCGGATGGTCAGGCCCACGATCTTGACCGCCGTTCCGGCAGCCACCGTCACGACCGTGCCTCGGTCCATGCCGGAAAGGGCCGGAGGCCCCGAAGTCCTCGTGTGGGTGCCCCTGATGGTCAGGTCCTTGCCCAGGGTGGTGGTGCCCCGGCAGATGCCGCGTAGCGTGAGTCTGTCACCGGGCGAGGCCGCCTTGGCCGCCTTGCGGAGACTGCCCTTGGTCACGCCGGTGCTCAGGTTCTTCACCCGGCAAGCCCTGGGCGAGGGCGCGAGACCCAGCATCGTCCCCAGGTCCACCAGCCTGTAACCGCGAGACCGGTAATTGTCGATGATCGGACCGACGGCCGCCGGGGTCACCGACGGTCCGCAATGCAGCAGCACGATGGCGCCGTTGCCGCCCCGGGTGGCGTTGCGGATGACGCTGCTGGTGGTGGCCGCGGACGAGGTGTCCACACCGCTGGTGTCCCAGAGGATCGTTCGGTAGCCGAGGCTGTCGGCGACCCTGATCACCTCACTGTCGTAGGCGCCATATGGCGGTCGCAGCAAGTGCAGCATGGAGCGGCCGAGGGCGCGCTCGATCACCTGCTCGTTGGTCCGGATCTGCGAACGGATCTGAGCCGCGCCGAGCCGGTCGAGCCAGGGGTGTGTGAGGGTGTGGTTGGCGACCGGGAAGCCTGCGAGCATGCTGCGCCAACGCGCCGGAGAGCTTCTGATGATCGAGCCGTTGATGAGGAAGGTCGCGGTGGCCTTCTTGGCCCGCAGGGTCCGTACGATCTGCGCGCAGCGATCGGCGCTCCAGCCGTCATCGAAGGTGAGCGCCACCCAGGGCTTCGCGCGCGAGCCGTGGGTGATCACGGACGAGGCCTGGACCTCGAACCCCAGCGTGAAGACCAGGGCCAGGCACAGCAGCAGTGCGCCCATGGCCACCGAGCGCGGCCCGGTGTTGCCCACGACGGCGTAGGGACGACTGGTGGTTCGCATCATGAAGACCTCCCTGCTGTACTCCCGGCGGCGGAGCTTCACCGACGTTAGCACCACCAGCTCGCTTCGCTGAGGCTTCACGCACCCTCGGTGGGGATGATCTCGATCGACTCGGCGAGTGAGCGCCACTGGTCGGGCGGCGCCTTGTCGGCGAAGCAGATCAGGGCGACGATGCCGTCAGCCGCGCCGGGCCGTCCCCTGAGATGCCGGCGCTCGCCTGATTCCCCTCCTGGGGGCTACTTCTGCCGGAACGCGCCGGCGAGGGTCTCCGGCGGGAAGAAGACGTCGGCACTCTTGCCCGAGGCGTAACGGTAGAGGGCGATGTTGAAGATGCCGGAGAGCGTCGATCCGATGAGGCCGAGGATGACGAGGCCCAAGACCAACAGGACCGCACCCACGGCACCAAGAGCACCCGAGATGCCGAACAGCACGAAGACGACCGCGCCGCCACCGATCAGCACCGCGATGAAGAGCAGGCCGGTGACCAGGCCGATGCTGAAGTTGCCCACGATCTGCTCGCCCCAGGTCTTGCGCAGCATGCCGGCCGAGCGCTTGATGGCCTCGATGGGGCCCACACCCTCGACGACGAGGATGGGCACGACGAGGAACGTGATCAACCCCCAGGCCATGCTGCCGATGAGCGAGACGATGGCACCGGCCACCCCGGCCCGCTCGCGGATGGCCTGCAGCACCAGGCCGACGGTGGCGGCGATGGCCGCCCAGCCGAGGATGGCCGGCAGGTGACTGATGGCGATGCGGAAGCCATCCGAGAGGGTGGGATCGCCGCCGTCGAGTCGGATGTTGGCGGCCGCGACGAGCGCCGAGTTGAAGAAGATGCCGACCGTGCTGACGACGAAGTAGAAGAGGTAGATGAAGACGAGGTCAAGCAAGCCGAAGCTCTCGCTATCGAGGCGGTCGAACCCACCAGTGCTCAACCACAAGAGGCCCACCAGGGCCATGGCGATGAACATCACGACGCCCGACGCCACTGGGTAGAGCATCAGCTCCTTGTCAGCGCGGAGCACACTCCAGCTCGACTTGACCAGCTGCCAACTGCGCCTGAACCGTTCCATGGTCTCTCTCCTTCCTGGCCCCCATCCCCTGTCGTCCGTGGGGCAGCCGATGTCATCAAGCGTGGCCCGTCGACGATCGAGGCAGTGTATCGACAGATGCTGGTCGGTTCCCGTCGTCGGCGATCATGCTAGGTACTGTGAGATTGTGAAACTGTAAGACTGTGTTAACGTACCGCTATGAGGAATATCACCGTCGCCGTTCCGGACGACGTCTACCGCGCCGCTCGTATCCGCGCCGCGGAGGAGGGCCGATCCGTCAGTGGCATGGTCGCGGCCTACCTGCGCTCCCTCTCCGCCGCTGACGCCGAGTTCGCACGGTTGGAAGCGCAGCAGCGTCGCATCCAGGGGCAGATCGAGCGCTTCCAGGCGACGGACCGCCTGGCGCGAGATGAGGTCCACGACCGTGCGGTTCGTTGACACGAACGTCTTGCTGTACGCCATCTCGCGGGACCCTGCAGAACGCAGCAAGGCCGTCCGCGCGAACGAGTATCCTCGAGGCGGGGGACATCGGGCTGTCGGTCCAGGTCCTCCAGGAGTTCTACGTCCAGTCCACGCGAGCGAGTCGCGAAGACGCGATCACACACGAGCAGGCAGCCGGTCTGGTCGAGGCGTGGTGTCGGTTCCCCGTGCAGGCCACGAGCCTCGAGGTGATGCGAGCAGCGCTCGCAACACGGATCCGCTTCGGCATCTCGTACTGGGATGCGGCCATCCTCGAGGCCGGTCGTGCGTTGGGGTGTTCGGTGGTGTTGTCCGAAGACCTCGACGACGCGACCGACTACGACGGCATCCGCGTGGAGGACCCGTTCCAGCGCGCCGCGTGAAGGTCGACGAGCGCCCATTCGAGCCGGCGCGTGGCGCACGCCACCGAGCCGCCGATGGCTCAGGCCACGCCAGACCCGGCTTCGATCACCACTCCGATAGCGGGCGCCCCGAGCGCAGCGCGGAGGTCGTCTCGTCGACGTCGAAGTACGTTGGATCGAAGTCCGGCGGAGCCCAGTCGCGCATGTCGTCGTGTTCGGGATGCGCGGGATCGGTCAACGCGTCCAACAGGTCCTGGTAGCCCATGGGACCCCCGCAGTCCTCGGGCGGGCAAGCCATGCTTCCGGCCAGGCAGATCGGAGCATCGACGTCCGACTGGCCCGGACCGATCTCCTCGACCACGACGTCGTGCTCCCAGCCATCACCGAAGTCGTAGTCCCAGCGCAATCTCGAACCCACGTCGGGCAATACGTCACGGACCCGATACGCGCGTTCGTCGAGGTCATCATCGGGCCACTCGGGATCGGGCATCGCGTACCTGGCTTCCGCGCCCTCGAAGGCGTGGAGATGGCCACCGAGCCAACCCATCGCTGCCTCCAGGATGGCCGCCAGCTCAGCCAGGTTCGTGTCGGAACGAACCGCGATCCGCCGCCACACCGGTGGCTCCACCGACCTCAGGGTGATCTTCAGCTGGTGCACGGTGTCCTTCATGTCATCTCCTGGTGAGTGATGGCCACTGGGTCCGAGTCGTCGATGATGTCGTCGTGCCACATTGTCGTTGCCAGCACCAGGAGGATCGCAGCCATCTCCCCGATCAGCGAGTGTCGCATCGCTTCGTCGTCCATCCCTGCGAGCAGTCTTGTGTTTGGGTCACACCGCGCACGATGAAGCCACCGATGGCGCCGGGGCGATGGCTCACTACCATGGGAATCCGCCAACCAGACTTGCAGCTTGGAGCCCCCGATGAGTGACACAAAAGAGTCCGCCAGGAGCACCACCACGACGCCCGGGGGATTCACGGACGAGGAACAAGCCGCGATGAAGGAGCGCGCTCGAGAGCTGAAGGCAGGATCACGCCGCGGCCCGCGCGCCAAGAAGGCCGACGGCGAGGCGGATGTCCTCGCCAAGATCGCCGAGATGCCTGCACCCGATCGCGCCATGGCCGAGCGGATACACGCCATCATCAAGGCCAGCGCACCGACCCTCTCGCCGAAGACCTGGTACGGGATGCCCGCGTATGCCAAGGACGGCAAGGTCGTCTGCTTCTTCCAGAGCGCGGACAAGTTCAAGGCGAGGTATGCGACGCTGGGGTTCAATGACCCGGCGAACCTCGACGACGACAACATGTGGGCGACCGCATTCGCCTTGAAGGAGTTGACCGACGTCGAGGAGGCCCGGATCACCGAGCTCGTGAAAAGGGCGGCGAGCTGAATTCTGAGTTCACAGGAGGAACGGCCGGTCTCGAGGGGTCATCCTGCGGCCGGGACGCCTCCGCTCAGCGCTCGCCGCCGTCTCCAAGGGGCCGGGTGACGGGTACCTCCAGCGTGCTGTGGTGCAGGTGGTCCTGCTCGACGGTGATGGTCTGGCAGCGATCGGGGTCCGTGCAATCGGCCGGGTCCAGCGTCTTCGCGCGAGCGATGAGTTCCGCGTAGAGCTCGCGGCTCGCACGCAGGCTCGCGATCCGCCGATCGACATCCTCGAGGTGCCGCTGCATGAGTGCGACCGTGTGGCGGCAAGTCGGTCGGCTCTCGGCCCGTAGCTCCAGGATCGACTCGATCTCGGCGAGTGTCAGCCCGCTGTCCTGGGCATCGCGCACGAAGCGCAGGCGCTTGATGGCCTCGGGTTCGTAGTCACGGTACCCGTTGGCTGCGCGCGCTGGTCGGGGCAGGAGTCCGATGTCCTCGTAGTAGCGGACGGTGGTCGTGGACAGCCCGCTCCGCTTCGCGACTTCTCCGATACGCATGCGCAGATGGTACCTCTTGACATTGAAGTCGACTTGAAGGTTTAGGCTATCCGCATGATGCACTCCAACACCAGCGGGGGAGGGGGCGATGCCCGCCGGGCGCGTCACGAGGACACGTCGGAGCGGGCGAGCTCACACGACGCCCATGCTGAGCATTCCGCCGAGCAGCATGGTCACGACCGCCACGAGGGGCACTCGGTGGCGATGTTCCGGGACAAGTTCTGGCTGTCGTTGCTGCTGTCGATCCCGGTGATCATCTGGAGCCCGGACATCGAGGCCTGGTTCGGCTACACGGCACCGATCGTTCCCGGGATCCGACTACATCCCCGCGGTCCTCGGCACGGTCGTCTTCCTGTACGGCGGCCTGGTGTTCCTGCGCGGTGCGCGCGGGGAGCTGGCCACCCGGCAGCCGGGGATGATGACGCTCATCTCGATGGCCATCGTCGTAGCCTTCGTCATCAGTTGGATCGGCACGCTCGGCATCTTCGAGGTCGAGATCTGGTGGGAACTCTCCACCCTCATCGTCATCATGCTGCTCGGCCACTGGCTGGAGATGCGTTCGATCGACCAGGCCCAGGGCGCGCTCAGGGCCCTCACCGATCTCCTGCCAGATACGGCCGAGCGCGTGACCGCTGACGGCACCGAGGAGGTGCCGCTCTCAGCCCTGCAGGTCGATGATGTCGTGCTCGTGCGGCCAGGTGCACGGGTCTCGGCCGACGGTGTCATCGTCGAGGGGTCGGCCGATGTCGACGAATCGATGATCACCGGCGAGTCGGTGCCTGTGGCCAAGTCGCCCGGCGACACCGTCGTCGCCGGCACCGTCGCGACCGGCGGGAGCCTCCGCCTTCGCGTCACTGCGGTCGGGGACGAGACCGCCCTCTCGAGCATCATGCGCATGGTGGCAGAGGCCCAGGCATCGGGGTCGCGGGCCCAGGCCCTCGCCGACCGGGCCGCCGCGGCCCTCTTCTACATCGCCGTCGCGGCGGGCGCCATCACCTTCGGGGTATGGATGGCGCTGGGCGAGCCCGCGGAAGCGTTCGTGCGCACCGCCACGGTGCTCGTCATCGCCTGCCCGCATGCGCTCGGCCTCGCCATCCCGCTCGTCATCGCCATCAGCACGTCCCTTGGTGCCCGCAACGGCCTCCTCGTCAAGGACCGGCTGTCGCTCGAACGTGCGCGGGCGCTCGACGTGGTCATCTTCGACAAGACCGGCACCCTGACGAAGGGCCAGCCGGTCATCGCCGATGTCGTCGCGGTCGACGGCGTCAGCGAGCACGAGGTCATCGCCCTCGCCGCAGCGGTGGAGGCCGACTCGGAGCATCCGCTCGCCCGAGCGGTCGTGGCCGGAGCGGAGGAGCGCGCGATCGATGTCCCGACCGCAAGTGACTTCGAGGCACTCGCGGGTCTCGGCGCTCGGGCCACCGTCGACGGCCGTACCATCCACATCGGCGGCCCGCGGCTGCTCGAGGAACTCGCGCTCGATGTGGACCGCCCCGTCGGGGACCAGACGGCTGAGTGGGCCGAGCAAGGCCGCACCGTCCTGCACGTCATCGCCGATGGCTCGGTGCTCGGTGCCATCGCGGTCGAGGACGAGATCCGGCCCGAATCGTTCGAGGCGGTGCAGGAGCTGCACGCGGCCCATGTGCGCGTGGCGATGATCACCGGCGACAGCCAGGCGGTGGCTGACTCGGTCGCCCGGCGCCTGGGCATCGATGAGGTCGCGGCCCAGGTGCTGCCGGCCGACAAGGCCGACGCGGTCGCGCGCTTCCAGCAGGGTGGCCAGCGCGTGGCGATGGTCGGCGACGGCGTCAACGATGCGCCGGCCCTCGCGCAGGCGGATGTCGGCATCGCCATCGGCGCCGGCACCGACGTTGCGGTCGAGTCAGCAGGCATCGTGCTGGTGCGCGACGACCCGCGTGATGTCGTGGGTGCCATCGAGCTCTCGCGCGCGACGCACCGAAAGATGGTCGAGAACCTCGTCTGGGCGACCGCCTACAACGTCGTGGCCATCCCGCTCGCCGCCGGGATCCTGGCGCCCTGGGGTATCACCATGCCCATCGCCGTCGGCGCCATCCTCATGAGCGCCTCGACCATCATCGTCGCGGCGAACGCGCAGCTGCTTCGGCGCCTGAAGCTGCGCCACGACGACCCGGTCGAGCCACCCCGAGCCGAGCCCGACGCCGGCCTGGCGCCCGCATGAGTCCGAGCGACCCAACGATCTCGCACGGCTGGAGAGATAGTAGGCTGGGCCTGTCGCTATCGGATCCCGCTGAATTCCTGAGGAGCATCGATGACCACGACGAACGAACGTTTCTCCGTCGACGAAGCCCGTCAGATCGGGACTGAGATCGGCATCGATTGGGACACCAGCCCGTTCGATGTGGACCAGTTCCGAGATGGGCTTGATGTGGAGCTGGAGCACGGGCTGCACGACCCGGAGACCGATGTGACTGGAAGCGATCCGGTGGTGACAGGCAAGATCGCTCTTGCGCATCTCAAGGAGTTCCCGGACTACTACACCCGCCTCAAGAAGATGGAGATGGAGGCAGAGGCGAGTCTGGCGCAGCAGGACTGAGCCATCCTGAGCGGTGAAGGCCCCGATCATCGTAGGTTCGCGAGCGTGGTCCTCTGGCATCCTCCACACCGATGGCGTTCCGCCCGGCGCACCTGCAGTCCGGCCCAACGGTGCCGACCGCGCTCGTGGTTGCCAGCGACGAGAGGATCCATGTAGCGGGAGGCTGCGACGCGCGGCCCGTCGATGATGACCGCTCGAGGACCGCGCCGAGCTACCGGCGAACCTGGCCCGCGCGAAAAGGGGACGTGCGATGGGTCTGCGCAGGAGGTTCGGTGCCCATGGTGGAGCCAGTGGCATGAGTACGCGAACGGACGGAGACCGCTCCACGGGGACCGATGTCCCGACGTGCGGTCCCCTGGGGTGTCGGACTTCTTCAGCAATGGCAAGCAGGTCGATCGGCATGGGCGTGATGCCGCTATCAGCCAAGAGCGGCTCTCGAGGCGCGCTGAGAGAGCATGTCTCGGGGGCGCTCGACTCTCCGATCCTTACGTCGGACGGGTGGTCATGCGTGTACGATGACCCGGCAGGAGGGTGAGCCATCGTCTGGAGCGTGGCACTGGACGAGGAAGGTGTCCCGAGGGTGGATGTCACGGTTGGGTTCATATGACTGGGCCGACCTCACTTGATCACATCCCGCGGGCTCATCGCCGGCGAATGGTGGCATGGCCCACGGGCCATACCGGAACCCGTGGCAGGCCGTCTGGGGAGGATCGCTGATGGATCGCCAATATCTGCAGGGGTCCGTGCGCGCCGCGGCACTGCTGCCGCTTCGCTTCTTCCTTGGGTTCACGTTCGTCTTCGCAGGGCTCGACAAGCTGCTTGACCCCGCGTTCCTCGACCCGGCGTCGTCGAGCGGGATCAAGGCTCAGCTCGAGGCGTTCATGCACGTCTCACCCCTCGCGCCGATCATCGAGGTAGTGGCGCTACCTGCGCCGACCGCCATCGGCGTGCTCATGGCTCTCGGCGAGATCGCTGTCGGGCTCGGAGCCCTGAGCGGGATCCTCTACCGACTCTCGGCGGTCGGCGGTGCCTTCATCTCGTTGACGTTCCTCCTCACCGCGTCCTGGACCGTGCGCCCCTACTACCTCGGAAACGACCTGCCCTACCTGGCCGGATGGGTCACGCTCGCGATCGCCGGGTCGGGCGGCGTGCTTGTCCTCGGTCCTTGGCTCGAACAGCGGCTGGGCCTGCGCCAACCTCGTGCCGCCGGGAAGGAGGGAGAATCGGCTGAAGGAGCCGCCGAGTCCCCAGGTCGGCGGCTGTTCCTTGGGGCGATGGTCTTGGGCGGGGCCACGCTGGTCCTCGCCGCGCTGGCGAGCAGCCTGCGATGGCTCTTCCCGGCCAGTACCAGCGCGGGCGACATCGGAGGGCCATCGGCGACCGCCCAGCCGGGCGGCACGACCGCACCCGCGGCATCGCCGCCCGCGAGCGCGGCCGCGGCCGCGGCCACCCCGGCCGCCAGCGCCCCAGCAGGCTCGACGGCCGCAGGCCCGACCATCGCCAACGTGAGCGACTTCGCTGCGTC
This sequence comes from uncultured Chloroflexia bacterium, assembly GCA_963724095.1. Taxonomy (GTDB): domain Bacteria; phylum Chloroflexota; class Limnocylindria; order Limnocylindrales; family CSP1-4; genus JAFMJV01. Next base: position 72,750 of record CAVRTH010000008.1, on the reverse strand, counting down.
GACGGCGGTCGAGTTCACCATCCCGTCGTCGGGCGAACCGGGAGCCGTCATCAAGCTCTCAGATGGCACGTTCGTGGCCTACGATCTCATCTGCACCCACGCGGGCTGCATCGTCAACAACTACGATAGCCAGCGGCAGTACCTGATTTGCCCCTGCCACAGGGCCACGTTCGACGCGGCACACGGCGCCCGGGTGGTGTCCGGGCCCGCCCCCAGTCCACTGCCAGAGGTCCCGCTGAGCATCGACCCGACAGACCGGCGCCATCACCGTGGCACCCTGACTCCTGGCCCGGGCATAGCGACTTGATGCCGCGCTCGGAGGTCGCGACGGCCGCGACGGCGACCGTCCGAGACCGCCACCATCCGGGTGGAAGTCAGCCCTCAAGTCGCCGGCACGGCCGTCAGAAGTGCTGGTCGAGGCGTAAAGTCACCTGTATCAGCCGCACGATCGCGGCAATCGCGGGAGGCATCTTGATGCACCGACGTTCGACTCACGCAGTCCTGGCCAGCTTGCTCGTGACAGGAATGGTCGCCTCCGCAGGAGGTGTGGCGGCGGCCCAGGAGGCCGACTGTGCCCGTGCCCTATGGGCGGTGCCCATCGAGGCGGTCGAGCTGCCCGAGGGATGGACTTGGTCCTCCCTTACGGTCCGGTTGGATGGTGGCTGGGGCGGCAGTATCGAGATGCCGAAGCCCGAGTCCGAGATCACATCTGACTACGACGACAAGACCTATGACATCTACTTCGATGTCGAATGCATCGCTGATCCGCAAGCGTTCATGGACGCCCGCAGACGCTCTCGCGAAGTCGTGGCCCGACAAGTACCGCGACATCGATGCCATCCAGGTCGGCGACCAGAGCGTGGCGTTCGGATATCCAGAAGGTGACATCGTCCTGGATTGGGCCAATGGCACGGTCTACGGAACAGTCAGCGGCCACGACACCGCGGACTCGTCAGCGGTGGAGGACTTCGCCCTTGCCCTCGACGCGCTCCTGCCGTAGGCCGTGACTCCCGACGCCACCTTGCGCCGCTGATTCTCTCATACCCAGCCGGGAACTCCGTCGCGAACCGAGTGGCCCTCACCGGGGACACGGCCATCCTTGGCGAGCCGCTGGACGACATCGGACGTGACATGCCGGCGGCACACACGATGGGCGCACGCTGCTTCGGGAACCGCTAGCGTGGTGTTCATCCCTCTCCGGTTGCCACGCCGGAACCCCAACGCCGTAGCTCGGCATCGAGATCGAGCGGCATGATCGCAGCGTGATCGGCGTACTCGCCCCAGGCATCGCTCGGTACCGCCCACATGATCTCGAACTCGTTCCCGTCAGGGTCACGACCGTAGAGTGATTTGCTGACGCCGTGGTCGGACGACCCCGTGAGCGCTCCGAGCTTCCCGAGGGCATCGGCCATCTCGGCCAGCTCCTCGATCGTCTCGATCTCCCACGCCAGGTGGTAGAGGCCGACCGAGCCGCGAGGTGGCCGAGGCGCCGAGGCGCCGACCTCGAAGAGACCGAGGTCGTGGTGGTTCGTCCGAGCCGGACTGCGCATGAAGGCCGCGCGCATGCCATCGGGGCGCTCAAGCTCGGTCAGGCCGAGCGCCTCGCGATAGAACGCCGCAGAGATGTCGACGTCGCGAACGAAGAGCACCGCGTGATTGAGCCGCGTGACTGCCATCGAGGCTACCGCTCCAGCTTCCAGGTGGAGACCCAGCTCCAGCCGTTCGAGGCGTTCAGCGCGATGTTCATGAAGGCCATCCCTTCGAGGTACCGCGAGAAGCTCAGCGGACCAACGTCGAGCGGACGGAAGCCGAGCGAGTCGGCGAGGGAGAGGACCTGGCGCTTCGCCTCCTCGTCGTCGGCCGCGATGTACGCGTCGACACCCTCACCAGGATCTGCCATGCGCGAAGCGAGTATGGAGTTGAAGGCCTTGACTACCTTCGCGCCCGGGAGCAGCTCCTGGAATGTCTCCGCGGCCGAGGTGCCGTCCGTGGCGAGGCCCTGGTAGTCGGGCGCGATCGGGTTGGTCGCGTCGATCACGACCTTGCCTTCGACGAAGGGCGCGATCTCGGTGGCTACGGCCTTGCCGGCGGTCACGAAGGGGATCGCAAGGACGATGACGTCTGCGTCTCGCACAGCCGCGGTGTTGTCCTGCGCCGCTCGCGCGCCGCTCGTCTCCGCGGCCTGCTGCGCGTGCGCCGGGTCGGTCGCGCTGACGATGACCTGGTGGCCAGCGCGGATCATCGTGGTGGCGAGGGCCGTGCCGACGCTGCCGGCTCCGATGATGGCGATGTTCATTGCCTGCTCCTTGGGCTGACTCTCGAGCTGAGCCAACGCATCGATATTGCTCAGCACGATGTACGTTTGTTGCGAGCCATATCCTGCCACCGAAACTTCGCTCCTGTCAAACACGTATTGCCTGTGGCACAATCCCGGCATGGCAGCCAATCAACGACGCCGGCCACGGGTAGGCGCGCAAGTCAAGCGGAGGAGGCGCGAGCAGGCCCTGACCCTCGCGCAGGTGGGCGAGCTGACGGGGTTGAACGTGGGCTACCTGAGCCAGGTCGAGAACGACAAGGCCTTGCCGTCCCTCGAGACGCTGGCAGCTGTGGCTGATGCGCTCGACGTCCCCATCGCGTGGTTCCTGCTCGACTCCACCACCCGACCGCGGTTGGTGCGCCTGTCCGAGCGCCCTCGACGCGAGTTGCTCGATGGGCTCGGGTCCATGACACAGGTCGACGGTGGCTTGGCCCGTGACGTCGCCATCTTCGAGGGAGACATGCCGGTCGGCCAGCGCACCGGGTTCCACGCCCATCCCGGCGACGAGCATCACATCGTGCTCGCCGGGCGCGTGCGCTTCACCCAGGGAGAGACGGTCGTCGAGGCTGGATCCGGGGACTACGTGCTTCTGGATGGCACATTGCCGCACGACGCCGAGTCGGTCGGCGACGAGCCCGCGCGGATCCTTCTGGTCTACCCTCGTGACGCTCGCTCGGAACTGACCCGCGACGACTGAGCCCAGGACGCGCTCCGCTATCGCTCCAGACGCGCTGTGTACCCTATCCAGCACGACACCGTCGGGGTGTAGCGCAGCGGTAGCGCACATGCTTTGGGAGCCTTAGAGCCGTTTGCGGTGAAGGCTCCGGGGTCCTGAGCGCTGTAGGCCCGTCGCAGAGTGACACCAACCTGTGGGGACACGACCCCCTCGAGCAACGGCACCTAATCACTCGCGAGGAACACCTCTACCGAAGCTGCGTGACCGGGCGCGCGAGCGAGTCGGGCATCGCAGGTGACCAGCGGTGCACCGAGGGCCTCCGCGAGTGCCAGGAACGCCGCGTCATACGCCGTCACATCGTGGCGAAGCTCCCACATGCGGTCCGCGAGAGAGACATGCGGGTAGCGGATGATCGTCAGATCGGCGAAGTCCACCCGTGCGTCTGCGGCGCGTTCGTCACTGATCGTCCCGGCGACGACGAGACGTCGCAGCGCATGCTGGAATTCCACATCGAGCAGGTGCGGAGCATGCAGGTCGCCGTCGCTGATCAAACGGTCGATGAGCCGTGGAACCCGGGGCTGGCCCGCCAGGACGCCGATGACGGCCGACGTATCGACCACGATCACGGGCGATCACGACCCGCGCGTACGGTCTCTACGATGAGGTCGATATCGGCGCCGCCCGATCGCGATGCTGCGCGAATGATCACATCGGCGACGGGCGGACGCTCCGCCAGGCGCGTGATGTCCCTGAGCAGGTAATCCGACAGTGACGTCCCAGCCGCGGCCGCACGTACACGCAGGGTCCGATGGACCTCGTCAGGCACATTGCGAATCTGGATCGAGTGACTCATGCGGGTGATGATACACCCAAGTCAGGTGTATCACATGATATCTGCATGCACGTGCTTCAGGCCATACATGGGTCTTGGTGGAGCCATGCCGATGGCAGCACCCATGGCCGCGCGATGTCCCGGGTCGGTCTCCGCGCTCGCGTCAGACGCTCGGTCGCAGTCGCGGCAAGCGCCTGTGCGACAGCGAGTCGACGCCCACGGCGGCCAGCAGGACCAGACCGGTGACGACCAGCTGGTACTGGATGGGCAGACCCAGCAGGTATAGGCCGTTGTAGATGGTCCCGATGACCAGCCCGCCAAGGAGTCCGTGGATGATCCGGCCGCGACCGCCGAACAGGCTGGTCCCGCCGATGACGGCCGCGGCGACTGCGTAGAGCACCAGCTGTCCACCGTTGATGTTGGTGGTCATCCCGCCCAGCCACGAGGTGTAGATGATGCCTGCCATCCCCGCCGTCATGCCACACAGCGCGAAGGCGATCGTGCGGACCCGGGGCACGTTGATGCCGGCTCGCCGGGCGGCCTCCGCGTTACCGCCCGTCGCGTACATATGGCGGCCGTAACGCATCCGTTCGAGAAGCACGGTCCATCCCACCACGATGAGCAGCACGATGGGGATGACGTAGGGCACGCCGACCACCGGCAGATACCTCCCGCGGTCGATGTTGCAGATCGCGACGACGACGATGCCGGCGACCGCGACCACGGCGATCTTGGCGATCGTGACCCCGAGTGGCGGAGCGACCAGCCCGTTGCGCAGTCGGCCCCGGTCACGCCGCACGGTGAGGACCCCGTAGGCGACGACGATGACGGCCAGGCCGATCCACGAGACCAGCGGGTCGATGTAGCCGTAGACGATGTCGTGAAGGGCTTGCTGGTTGGCTCCGTTGCCGGTGATACTGACGCCGCCTGCCGTCCCCAGGATGATGATCATGATCCCGAACAGGATGAGGTAGCCAGCGAGCGTGACGACGAAGGCCGGCATCCCCAGGCGCGTGATGATGGTGCCCTCGATCCCCCCGATGGCGGCGCCGGCGAGCAGGCCCGCGATGATGGCGATCCACCACACGATGTCCGGGCTGGGTTGCACCAGCTGCGCCGCGACGATCCCGCCGATCGCCGCCGTGTAGCCGATCGAGAGGTCGATCTCGCCGAGCAGCAGGACGAAGGCCTCCCCCACGCCGAGCACGATGAAGACGGCGCTCTGGTCAAACAGGTTCACCAGGTTGGCCGGCGAGAGGAAGACGTGGTTGGGGCTGATGGCGGTGAAGACGATGACCGCGATGAACAGGGCCGCGATGACCGGCAGCACCCCGGTCTCCCCGCCGCGGACCCGGGTCACCCACGCCCGGATGTAGTCGACCGCGCTCGTGGGACTGGCGAGCCGTTTCGCCACAGCGCCCGTCGTGCCGGGGGTGTCGGGTATGGTCGGAGGCGTAGCTCCCGGGCCACTCGATGGCCCCCGCTCGGTCTCAGGCATCGTTCTTCACCTCACTCGTGTCCCCGGCCGTCCCGCTTACCTCGCGGCTCGATTCGCCGGTCGTCATGTAGTCCACGACGCTCTGTCGGTCGAACGCGGCGATCCCGTCCTGCGCGACCATCTGCCCGAGGTGGAGCACGGCGATCCGGTCTGCGACCTCGAAGACGTCGTTGAGGTTGTGGGAGATCACCATGACGGCCAGGCCGTGATCCTTGAGCCGCTTGATCAGATCCAGGACCATGCGGGTCTGGGCCACGCCCAAGGCGGCCGTGGGCTCGTCGAGCATGACCAACTTGGAGTTCCACATGACCGCTTTCGCGACCGCGACCGCCTGGCGTTGACCACCGGACAGGGTGACGACGGCCTGCCTGATCGACCGGACCGTGGTGACGCGCAGGCCAGCCAGCGTCTCGGCCGCGGAGCGCTCCATGCTGTCCTCATCGAGCAGGCCATGGACCGATCGCTCCCGACCCAGGAACATGTTCTGAACGATGTCGAGGTTGTCAGCCAGGGCGAGGTCCTGGTACACGGTCTCGATCCCGAGTGCCGCCGCATCGTTCGGGGCCCGGATCTTCACGGGTCGCCCCTGCCACGACATCTGGCCCTCATCGGGGATGTAGATGCCGGCGATGCACTTGGTCAGCACCGACTTGCCGGCGCCGTTATCACCGCATAGTGCGGTCACCTGTGCGCTCGGGAAGATCGAGGTCGACGTGATCGAGCGCCTGCACGGCCCCGAAGTGCTTGCCGATCCCGCGCAGTCTCAACAGCGGCTCGGCATCCATGCGACGCCTCGCGGCCGCCGCGAAGAGCGTATCGGGCGAGCGGCCGGTTGGTTCGTACGGTGCAGTCATCGCATCCTCCGCATGCTCCCTTGAGGCTGGTGGCCGCTGTCCTCAGCCGCCCCCCGGCCGTTGCGGCCGGGGGGCGGGTCGTCCGATGTGCGGTGCTGGTCAACCGGCTCGTCCGTCACTTGCATGTCCGTCCGTGCCGGCGGCCATCACCCGATCCCGTTGGCCGAGCAGACGTCGGCACCGACGGCATCGCACAGGTCCTTCTTGTGAGACGAAGTTGTCCTTGATGACGGTGTCGGCCATGTTGGCCGGCGTGACCCACATGGGCGTCAGCAGGACAGCCGGTTGCGTCACGGTGGCGTCCGTCGGGTCGGTGGTCGTCCCATTCACCAGCGCGGCGGGCGGGGTCTGTCCGGCCCGCAGGTAGCTGGCGAGGGCGACAGCGGCCTGGGCTTCGAGGTAGATCGGCTTGTAGACCGAACCGCACTGCCAGCCCTGGAGCACGTACTCCATGCCCTGGAGCGTGGCGTCCTGGCCGGTGGTCGGGATGGTCTTGGCCGGCACGCCGGCGGCCTTCAGGGCGCTGATGACAGCCCCCGCCAGGCCGTCGTTGGCCTCTACCGTGGCGTTGATCTCAGGATGGGCCGTGAAGGCCTGCTGGAAGATGGTGCCGCCGGTGGCATTGTCCCAGCCAGGGGCGATCTGCTCGTCCACCAGGGTCATGCCGTCCTTGGTCGTGCCCGGCTTGACCTGGGCTTTCTTCTCGCCCCAGATGACATGGTTGTAGCCTTTGGCGAAGTCGATGGCGTTGGGATCGGTGTCCTGCCCGCCGTCGAGCACGAAGACCTTGGGGTCCTTGACGCTCCAATCGGTCAGGCACTGCAGGAAACCCTGGCCGATCAGCTTGCCCACTTCCACGTTGTCGAAGCTGACGTAGTACGTGTCCTTGCCCTGGAAGGTGGCCCTGTCATAGCTGATCATGGGGATGCCTGCGGCATCGGCTGCAGCCTGGACGGCGTTCCCGGTATTGCTGTCGAGCGGGTCGACGACGAGGACCTTGGCCCCGGCCGCGATGTCGGCCTGGGCGAGCGCGAGCTGGGTGGTAGCCGTACCGGCGGCGTTGTCGATCTTGAAGTCGGTGTCGGCATAGCCCGCGGCCTGGAAGGCCTGCTTGAGATACGGCAGGTCGTAGCTGGTGTAGCGGGCCGACGTCGTGGTGTCAGGAAGGATGACACCGACCAGACCGCTGCCGGCCGAGACCACGGGTGCGAGTTGCGCCATGGCTCCGAACGACGCGTCGAACGAGTCGACGCCGATCGTGCCGGCTGGGGGGGTGGAAGGTGCCGCCGATGGCGATGGCGACGCACCCGAGGCAGAGGCAGCGAACACGCCACCGCTCATTGCGGCCACCAGCGCGAACGCCGTGAGCCCGGTGAGTCCGATCGATTCTCGATTTCATGAGTCCAACTCCTGCCTGGGGGGCACCACCGTCCGAGTGCGGGGCACCCATCTGCGTTGACGGGGTGAGGATGCGACCGCGTTCGGTGCCATGGCATCGGTGCCAGCAGCCGATCCGCACTCCCGCTAGCGTCATATCGCGATCTGGGGCTGGCCGGGATGCGGACACGTCGCGGTCGCTGGCACCCTCGGAACGTGCGCGTGTTGATCGTCGATGACAGTCGCAGGTTCCTCGACGCCGCCGGCCGGCTACTCCGACAGGAGGGCCTCACGGTCGCCGGCGTGGCCTCGAGTGGGGAAGAGGCGCTGCGCCTCGCCGACGAGCTCCGACCAGACGCCACGCTCGTCGACGTCGACCTCGGCGCCGAGGACGGCATCGCGTTGGCCAGGCGTCTGGCCGGTTCGGACGGCAGCCCAGCAGGGTCCATCATCCTCATCTCCACCCACGCTGAGGATGAGTTCGCCGAGCTCATCGAGGCCAGTCCGGCGGTCGGGTTCATCTCCAAGTCCGAGCTCACCGCAGCGGCCATCGAGCGGCTCATCGAGGGAGTGACGGGCGCTTGACCGAGCGCCCCAGTCTGACTCGACGAGAACCTATCGAGTGGGGATGTCGGCCACGAGACGCGTGCCCTCGCCCGGCAGGCTGATGATCTCCAGGCGTCCGCCGAGGGCTTCGACGCGATCGCGGAGGCCGGTCAGGCCGGAGCCCGACGTCGGGTCCGCACCGCCGACACCATCGTCCTGCACCACCACGCGCAGCCAACCCGGCCGGTCCTCGAGCGTGACGTGGACCTCCTTGGCCGAGGCGTGCTTGACGGCGTTGGTCATGGCCTCGGCCACGACGTAGTAACCGGCCGCCTGGACAGGTTCGCTCAGCGGTGCCTCCGTACGGATGTCGAGCCGGAGAGGTAGCTGGGATCGCCGGCCCAGGGTCCGGATGGCGGCGGGCAGGCCAGCTCGCGCCAGTGCAGCCGGGTAGATGCCGTGCGACATCTCGCGCAGCTCGTCGATGACTTGTGTGACATCCCCGGCGATCTCGTCGATCTCGGTCCGCAGCTGCGGCTCCCCCGGCGGGACCGTGGCCGCCAGCGTCCGCAACCGGAGACCCAGGCTGACGAGGAGCTGTTGAGCCCCGTCGTGCAGGTCGCGTTCGATCCGCCGCCGCGTATCGTCCGACGCCGCCACGATGCGCAGCCGTGAGGCTGCCACCTCTGCCCGTGCCTTGGCATTGGCGATAGCCGTCCCGACCAGCTCTGTGAAGGCGGTCATCCAGTCCTCGGCATCGACGGCCAGTGAGCCATCGCGCCGTGCCGCTTCCAGCACCCCCCAGCGCTCGCCGGCGACGACGACCGGGCAGGCGATCGAGGACGTGACGGCCATCACTTGCGTTCGTTCGGAGGCCGAGCCCGCGGCCCGGCGCGGCCCGTCCTCACGGGCCGTCGCCAGCGAAGCCCAGGCTCGCTCCACGACGTCATCATCGGAAGCCCTGATCGCTGCCGCGGACAGTGGGCCATGGCCTCGCTCCCAGGCGGCGACCGCGACGAAGCGACCGTCTGCCTCGTGCCGCCAGAGGTATGCCAGCTCGCTCGGGAGATACCGGGCCAGCTCCCGGACGACGGCCAGGAACACCTCGTTCGGTTCCTGGCCCTGGGCGACGAGGGTGGCCAGGCGCCTCAGCGCGGACTGCTGTTCGAGGAGCCGGTCTTGCACGGCCCGGCTCTCGGAGAGCGAGGCCGCGAGGGAGTTGAACGATCGCTCCAGTGTCCCGATCTCAGCGGCTCCGGTGCCGGGCATGCGGACCGACAGGTCGCCGGCCTCGAGACGACCGGCCATGCGGGCGGCGTTGGTGATGGGGCGCACGATGGTCCGGGCGAGATAGACGACGAACAGGGCGATCAATCCCACGGAGGCGGCGAAGCCGACGATGGCCGCGACCGTAGCCGATCGAGCGAGCGCGGCCGCCGCCTCCTGGCGCGAGATGTAGATCTGGCGCTCCGCCTCCGTGAACGCGCTGAGCAACGAGCGAAGGTCGTCGACGCGCTGCTTCCCGAGCTCGGTCATGGCCACGCTCGTCGCGTCCGGGTCGTCGCTGCGGACCGCCTCGATCAGTGGCATGCCGTACTGGTCGACATAGGCGCCGGCGGCATCGGCGATGGCCCGCGCACCGGCGCGCTGTGCAGGATCGCCGGAGGAATCGGCAAGGGCGGTCATGCGCTGGGCCAACTCCTGTCGGCCGGCATCCCACGGACTCAGGAACCGTTCGTCACCGGTGATGACGAAGCCGCGCAGGCTGGACTCCATGTCGATCACCAGCCGTTGGGCCTCATCCGCGGCCCGTAACTGGGCGACCGACGCGTCGACCTGGTCGTCAGCCAGGCCCAGCTCACCGATGGCGATATCAAGGATGACGAAGCTGCCGCCCGTCAGCAGCACGAGGATCAACCCGGCCGCGATCATGCGCCCGGTCAGGCCGCGCCACCTCAACGGATGGGTTCCCGCCGGTCGGTGGTTCGTGGCAACCGGGTCACGTGCTGGCGGGCGTGCCTTCAGCGCCGGTCGAGGAAGGTAAGCACGGCGAGGACTCGCCGGTGATTCTCGGCCGTCTCGGGGACGTCGAGCCTGCCGAGGATGCTGCTGACGTGCTTCTCAACGGTGCCTTCGGTGATCCACAGCTGATGGGCGATGCCCGCGTTCGACCGACCCTCCGCCATGAGCGTGAGGACCTCTCGCTCGCGGGGCGACAGCCCGTCGAGTGGGTCACGAACCCGCTTGGCCGCCACGAGATCGCGCACCAGGCCCGGATCCACCACCACCGCCCCCTGCAGGATCCGCTCGAGCGTCTCGATGAAGTCGTCGACATCGAGGACCCTGCTCTTCAGCAGATAGCCTGTCCGCTGGCCACTCGCGAGGAGCTCGGCAGCCTGCTCGACCTCCACGTGCGCGGAGAGGACGACGACGGCTGTGTCGGGGTACTTGTCGCGGACTCCGCCGGGCGGCGTCGAGCCCCTCGGTGGTGTGGGTCGGTGGCATCCGGATGTCCACGATGACGAGGTCCGGACGATGCTGGCGGGTGAACTCCAACAGCTCGTCGGCGTCGCCGGCCTGGGCGACGACCTGTATGCCAGCCCGTTCAAGGAGGCTCGCGAGGCCCTCGCGGAGCAGGACATCGTCGTCGGCGAGCACCACGCGTGCCGGCGGCGCTGTAGGTCCCGGTTTGGCGCCCGGTGGCTCGGTCATGCGTACCCCCCGACGACTACAGCGTGACTGCAGCTCCCATCCTACGCTCCTGCCACCGGCGCTGGGCACGCATATCACTGGATCGTGTCACGAGCTTACGTCGTTCCGCACCCCTGCTGACCGGAGATCGTGTTGTGGTGCCAGCGGGGGGCGCGATCGGTGGCTGGCACCGATGTCATCACCACTTCGCGAGCGCATCTTCGACTCCACGACACGGACAGAGCTGCCGCACAGCGATACCGGCGACTCGGGGAGGTGATTGATGAACGCTTCAGTGCAGACCCAAACCGGGGTTAGTCTGTCGTCAACGTGTACCAATGGGCGGCAGGTCGCCGCCGGCCACCCGTCCCAGAGCGATGAACGTGACCTCGCTCCCACCAGTCGTCTGGTGGCGGCCCACCTCGACGTGGCCGCCGGTGATTCGCACTCGCTCGCAACACTTCAGATCACCACTACGCTGGGCTGACCTCCCCCTCCCAGTCCAGTCATCGGCGGCCGGCCCACTGTGGCCGGCCGCCGACATCGTGTGATTCACAAGCACGATCCACTCGGCCCGAACTCCGGGAAGCGTAATGGCTGCCTGGCCCGGCCTACGGGGTCGGCGGGTCTCCAGGGAAGATGAGGCCCCGGACCTTGCCATCCACCCATGGTGGAGGAACCCCATCATCTTGCCGCTCCCGCGTCAAGATCCGGATGGCTACCACCGGAACTCCGATGGCTACCACCGGAACGACGAGTCTCCGATCGGCCCCTCGGCATCCACGGCGGCGATCGCCGTGTCGTTGGTGAACAGCAGGGTGCCATCCGCAGAATTCGATGCGCACGAGGACGGTGATATCCAGCGGCTCGAGGGCCGGGTGTGCCTCGAGCGCGACCGGGAGCACCGACAACGCGAAGGGGATCGGGGAACCCGCACCCGGGGACTGCATGACAAGGCGAGAGAGCATCACGGCCGCAGCGTCGGCACGGCTCGTGTCATCGACCGAGACGAGGATGGTGGCATCGTCAGGCAGGATCGAACCCTCGGGCAGGACGATGCTTCCAGCGACCACCGATGAGGTCGGCGTGTCCTGGGCGCTCGCGGGAAGCGCGGTGAAAGGGATGGCGAGGGTGGCGAGAAGGAAGATGAGCCTGAGCTTGGACATACGGTTGGTACTCCTTGACACGTGACCGAGCGACGGCCTGGATGACCGCCGCAGCAGGAGAGACGTCGCACTGCCGTTCCCGTTTCCCGATCCTCCAGCGAATCGGCGGCACCTGCGAGTGACGGTGGTTGGAGCGCAGGCACTCCTGGCCGTGGGGCTGCGCACAGCCACTCCCTCATTGTCGCCACAACCCTGCGGGATGCAAGGATCGTCGACAGGGTCCGTGGTGATCAGTCAGCGTCCGCCCGCGATATGGTGCGGTTCGAGCGGTGTGGGCCCTCCGCTATCGCCTTCGAGCCCTGCTTGTACAAGCTTTGGGAGCTCGAGAGCCGTTTGCGGTGAAGGCCTCGATCATCGTGCGGTCCTGAGCGTGATGGTGTTCGGCGACTACTGCTGCGCCATAAGCCGGCGCATCGTCGCCTCGTCGTCCTCGATGAGCTCGCCGGCCACGTCGAGTACGACCTCGTGGATCGTCCCGGTGAAGTCGTAGGGAGACGAGTAGACGTCCGGGAGCACAGGTGCGCCCGAGTCGTAGCCGCAAGACAGGCCCTCAAGCTCGAACATCGCCGGTGTCGTGTGTGGGACCTCGGTATTGGCGACGAGGCTCGCCATCCACATAGAGCTGGAACCGACCGGGTGCACCCTTGCCGACGGCGAAGTCAGGCTCGCCCGTAGGCTCGAACTCGAAACGCAATCTGTGCCGGCCTTCCGGCAGGGGTCCATCGGAGACGACCGAGAAGAAGTCGCGGGCGACGTAGTTGAGCCCGTACTGGAGCCGCTCGTCCTGGACATAGAAGGCGAAGCCGCCGGCAGCCCCGCCCTGGGCGAGGAGGATGCCCTCGGCGCCACCCGCAGGGATGGTCACGTCGGCCTCGATGCTGTGGGGCCGATTGACGATTTTGGGCGTGGCCGGCTGTGGGATCGCCGCGAGCCCGGGGTAGTAGGTGAAGCGGGTTCGCGGGCGAGACGTCATGGGCCGCTCCACCACGAGGCGGCTCCTCACGTCGCCGTCGATGGGCAGCACCTGGTACTTGCCGGCCTCCACCCACCAGAGGGCGACCAGCTCACGCAGCTTGGCCGGATGCTCGGCTGCCACGTTGGTCGACTCGGTCGGGTCCTCAGTGATATGGAAGAGTTCCCAGCCCTCGGTCTCGAGCTCGTCCAGCTCATCAGGGCCGATGGGCGAGCCGAAGCCGCGGCCCTTCTTGGCAGCAGTCGTGAAGTCCACACCCGGCCAGGGGCAGACCGCTCGCCATCCATCGTGGTCGATGGCGCGATGACCGAACATCTCGAAGTACTGCGTGGGGTGCTGCGACGCGGCGTCCGGGTCATCGAATGACGGCGCGAACGACACGCCCTGGATGGGTGACTGGGCCACGCCGCGGAGGGCTGCCGGCGCCTCGACGCCGAGTGCGTCAAGCACGGTCGGAACCATGTCGATGGCGTGGGCGTACTGCTCACGAACCTCGCCGCGGGCCTTGATGCCAGCCGGCCAGGCCATGACGAACGGATCGGTCGAACCGCCGCGGTACGTCTCTCGCTTCCACCGCCGGAAGGGGGTGTCGCCGGCCCAGGCCCAGCCCCACGGGTAGTGGTTGTATGAACGGGTGCCGCCGAGCGTGTCGATCTTGGCCAGGTTGTCTTCGAGCGACTCAGGCACGTTATTGAAGAAGAGCATCTCGTTGGCCGAGCCCTGCGGACCACCCTCGGCAGATGCGCCGTTGTCGCTGATGACCATGGTGATGGTGTTGTCGAGCTCACCGATCTGCTCCAGCGCGTCGAGGATGCGCCCGAAGTGGTGGTCGGTGAAGGAGACGAACCCCGCGTAGACCTCCATGAAGCGGGCGTACAGCCGCTGTTCCTCCGACGAAAGCGAATCCCACTCGGGCACATCTGGATCGCGGAAGGGCAGCACAGCGTGCTGGGGCACGATGCCCAGCTCCTTCTGGCGCGCGAAGACCTTCTCGCGATACGCGTCCCAGCCTTCATCGAAGGCACCCTTGTACTTGTCGGCCCACTCCTTGGCCACGTGATGCGGCGCGTGGCCACAGCCGGTGGCGTAGTACATGAAGAAGGGCTTCTCAGGCGCGTTCACGTGGGCGTCGAGGATCATCTTGATGGCCTGGTCGGCGAGATCCTCACTGAGGTGATAGCCCTGCTCGGGCGTCTTCGGCGGTTCGACCGCGCGGTTGTCCTCAGTGAGGTCGGGGTACCACTGGTTGGTCTCGCCGCCGAGGAAGCCGTAGAAGCGCTCGAAGCCGCGTCCGACGGGCCAGCGGTGGAAGGGTCCAGCCGGCGTGTTGTCCTCGGCCGGGCTCAGGTGCCACTTGCCGACACAGAACGTGTTGTAGCCCTCGGCCCGCAGGATCTCGCTCAACATGCCGTTCTCGAAGGGCATCCGCGCGTCGTAGCCGGGATAGCCGGTTGCCGTCTCCATGATGGAGGCCACGCCGTTGGAGTGGTGGTTGCGGCCGGTCAGGATGCAAGATCGGGTGGGCGAACAGAGCGCCGTGGTGTGCATGTTCGAGAAACGCAGACCCATGGCCGCCACGCGGTCGATGTTGGGCGTCTCCACCAGGCCCCCGAAGGTCGACAGCTGTCCGTAGCCGACGTCGTCGAGGACGAAGAACAGGACGTTGGGTGCGCCCTCCGGTGCCCGGATCGGCTCTGGCCAGGCCGGCGAAGAATCGGCCGTCGTGAGGCCGATGCGGCCCGGGAACCTGGAACCCTGCGGATACTCGACGACCGGCATCACTTTCTCCTCGGCAGCAATTCGTGTCCGCGCATTATGCCCATAAGGTCACTCTGGATGCCCAACCATCGACCGCTCGGCGAGGTGCGCGGGCTGGCGGAGATACCGCTGGGTTGGAGCGCTGTAGGCTCTTGCTGTCGTTTCGGACGCGCGCCGGCTGCGCTCGGATCCCGTTCACGACCGCATCGCCTCAGACCGTGTGCCTCAAGGCTCTCGCACCCAGCTGACCACCGGGCACGGGGCGATGTGCGTCCCGGGCCCGTCGAGGGTGTTCGGCGGCAACCCGGTGAGCCAGATCCGGATGTGCTCGCCGGGCTGCAGGTCGAACGACAGCATGCACAAGTAGCCAGGACGTTTCGACACCTCGTCCCCGGTCACCGGCAACCCGCATTCGGGAATGAAGCTGGCGTCACAGGTCGGCTCACCCGCGAAGACCCACAGCAGCAGGCCCTCCCCCGCCAGTACCTCGGCCTGGCCGGATGCCGAGAACGGAGACCTATCGATGGCGAGGTGGATGACGTCCCACTCCGGGAGGGTGGTGATGGTCTCGACCCCGCTGGGCGCCGTCTCGACCTCGTGCGGGACATGTCCGACCAACTCCAGGCCCTCCATCCCGACGAGGTCGGTGACCTTCAGCGTGATCGTGCCGGTGTCGGGCGCGCTCGTCGGTTCCGTCTCAGGCGAAGCGGACGCCGTCACCGCCGCCGGGAGGGCCTCGTCGCCCGGTCGTGTGGTCAGGACACCGCTGAGAAGGAAGCCGCCAAAGAGCGCCACGACGGCGGCGGCAGCGACGAACTTGACTGCGGAGAACATGGAGAAGCCTCCTTCCGTCGGGGTCAGCGACATGCCGCTCCCGAGTCGTCGAGTGATGACGGACCAGCGACCGAGCGGGGTCGAGGTCGTGGACGTGCGGACCATCGCCATCACATCGATGCGACGACCCGGCCCGCCCATGTGATGGAGCCCACTCGCGAGCTGGCGTTCGAAGGCGGTCATGTCATCGGTCATTCGAGTTCCGTCCTTAGTCCATCCACGAGGCGCTTCAGGCGTTGCCGGATGGCCGCGGGGCTGACCTCCAGGGCGGTCCCAAGCTCGGTCGCGTTGAAGCCGGCGATGTAGCGCATCGCCAACAGCGCCCGGTCGTCAGGTGTGAGGCGTTCGACGGCGGCGATGAGGTCGAGCATGCCGATCCCGGTCGCCGGGTCCACCTCGTCCCGCATGTCCGGGACATCGCTGCCGTACTCCACCTCCGAGCGCTGGGTCCGCTTCCTGAGCTGCTTCTTTCCTTCGTTGACCGCGACCGCTACCAGCCAGGGCCGCAGACGCTCCGGCTGTCGGACCGAGCCGAGCTTCCTCCAGGCGATCGCCCAGGCGCACTGCACGGCGTCAGCTGCGATGGCTCGGTCTCGGCAGACCGCGACGCAGACGCGGTACATCTCGTCGTCGTAGGCGGCGACGATGCGCCCGAAGGCGACCTCGTCACCGGCAACCGCTGAAGCGACGATCGTGGGCAGATCCCGATCGGCCGTCCCTGCCATGACCCCCATGATGGTTAGATACCCCGAGGTGCCGCAAGTGTGACGATCGGAGCAGGCTGTGAGCTGCCGCGTGCGCGCGGGCTGGGTTGGAGCGCTGTGGGCCCGTCGGGGTGTAACGCAGCGGTAGCGCCCATGCTTTGGGAGCCTACGAGCGGTTTGCGGTGAAGCCTCGGTGCTCCTGAGCACGATGGGCCGAGCGATGAAGGCCTCGATCACTGTGCGGTTCACGGACGTGATCGTGTTCGGTGATCACCGCTGCGCGACCGCATGTCACCGGATCCGCCAGCTCGGCCGATTCGAGCGCAATCGCATGGGAACAGACCACTGAGGTGCTGACGTGTTCGGGCGCGCTCGGCCCCGGCCATCCTCGAGTTCGGCAAACGGCAGGTCCTCGGTTCGGATCCGAGTGTCGGCTCCAGCGACTTGAACGAAGAAGCCGGCCGCAAGGCCGGCTTCTCTCATCGAGATGCGCTGGCGGAAGGCCGGCGCGAGGTGTTGGCCGATCAGGCCTCGGCGGGAGCCTCGGTCTCCTCTGGAGCCGCCTCGGCGACAGCATCCAGAGCCTCATCGGTCACGTCGATGGCTTCCACCTCGCCGCCAAGCTCAGCGAGCTTGCCGGTGATCGCACCTGCCTCTGCGCCGGTCGCCAGGACCCCGACGGCTGCCTTGCCGCCGGTCAGCTCCGCGCCGATGCGGGCCTTGTCCGCATCGCTCATGCCCAGACCCTTGTGATGGAAGGCGCCAAGGATCCCGCCACCGACCACGCCTGCCAGCAACGTCGGGGGTGCCACGACCGCGAGGAGGAGGCCGATGCCGGCGCCCTTCGCCTTGCTGCGCGAGCCCATCTTGTTGGTCTTCAGCGCACCCTTGTCATCAAGGACGAGCACACCGATCGAGGTCAGCTTCACCTCGTCGCTTGCCTTGTCCCACGCCTTCAGCGACTCGACCGCCGCGTCAGCTGCGGCTTCGTCCGCAAAGACCCCCAAGACCACCTGATTCTCAGCCATGTTCGTTGCTCCTTCGACTTGTCGTTGGTGCGACGGAGGACATCTCCGTTGCGCGACTCGACCGGCGGCCGAGGCGCTTTGCGCGATGAGCTGATCCCGATCGAGCAGAACCTCAAGACTACCCTAGTGGGCTTCGTCGCCACGGTTGCCGCCCGGATCAGGCTCACCATTGACAGACAGGCCGTGCGGCCGGCAGGTCATCGGCCGGTCCACATCGGCGCGTTCTCGTGCGATTCGAGCGCTGAAGGCCTCGATCATCGCGTGGTTCGCGAGCATGGGATTCCCGTGGCGCGAGCAGGACCGCGCGTCGCAGTTGATGGTTCCTGAATCCGGCTAGCTCTCTCGCGGATTTGAGTATGGTTACAGGCCTAACAAGCACCCTTGAGGATTGAGCGATGAACGATGATGTCCGGATCGGGGTTGCGGAAGCCATCGGCACGGCGGTCTTGGTGTTCGGTGGCGCGGGCACTGCGATCTTCGCCACCGGCGGCTTCAACGATGGCCTCAGCGTCGGGATCCTCGGTGTGTCACTCGCGTTCGGGCTCAGCCTCCTGTGCATGGCCTACCTGATCGGCCACATCTCTGGCTGCCACATCAACCCGGCCGTCACCATCGGCATGCTCGCGACCCGCAAGCTCGCTCCCGCGAAGTCAGCGCCGTACTTCATCGGCCAGTTCGCCGGCGGCATCGTCGGTGCGGGTCTCATCGCGCTCATCCTGATCGGCACCGACGGCTACATGAGCCTGGCACAGGACTCCGGTTTCGCGTCGAACGGCTACGGCGTCCACTCGCCCGCGGGTTTCGACCTGCTCTCCGTGGCGGTCCTCGAGGTCGTCGCCACCGCAGTGTTCGTGCTGATCGTGCTGGGCACGACGAACGAACACGGAGTACCGAAGGGGTTCGGCCCCCTCGCCGCCGGCATCGGACTCACGCTCGTGCACATGATCTCGATCCCCGTCTCGAACGCGTCAGTCAACCCCGCACGTTCGCTGGCAACGGCCGTCTTCCAAGGTGACTGGGCCCTCAGCCAGGTCTGGGCGTTCTTCCTGTTCCCGGCGATCGGAGCGCTGCTTGCCGGCGCGATCTGGCTCGTCCTCGCTGCCCGGCCGACCAGCGCCGATGAAGGCGGAGGGTCCCAACCGGCCTGAACGTGCTCGCACGGACGTTTGCCGTTCAGCGAGGCGTCGTCGATCTTCGTGCGGTTCGAGCGCTGTAGGCCCCGTCGGCGTCGCCATCGGGCCGTGCTGTGTGCCCCTATCCACGCACGAACAACGTCGGGGTGTAGCGCAGCGGTAGCGCCATGCCTTGGGAGCCTTTCAGGCTCAAGCCGTGAAGGCACCAGGTTCCCACGCACGATGGCCCGAGCAGTGAAGGCCTCGATTATCGTGCGGTTCGCGAGCACCAAGTCGTCCGACGCAGGCCTTGCCCAGCTGGTGCCCATCGTGCAGGGGTAGCGCAGCCTGCCACTCGTGTCCGCTCGCTGGGGTCCGGTATATCAGTCCCGTGTCGCCTTTTCGAAGGCCGTCAGGAAGACCTCCCAGCCGGCATCGCTCAGGGGCGTGTGCGTGAGCACCGGGTACGTTGGGCTTACGATGCTGCCACTTGGTGCTAGCATGTTGCTATGGCATCGACAAGAAGCACGTTCACCATCGACCGAGCACTGGCCCAGCGTGCGCGCCACCTCGGGGTCAATATCTCCGCGGCTGCTCGTGACGGCGTGGAGGCGGCGGTGCGAACGGCGATGGCGCGAGCAGACCGGGATGCCTACCGCAAACGTCCCGAGCAACCGGATCCGTTCTGGTCTGATGTCGAAGCCTGGAGCGAGGGGTGATACGGGGCGAGATCTGGTTCGCGGAGGTCGGACGCAAGCGGCGGCCCGTGCTGATCTTGACTCGGACGGAGGTCATCGACGTCCGTGCATTGGTGACCGTGGCGGAGGTGACCACGTCCATCCGCGGCATCGCCGCGGAAGTCGAGTTCGACTACGAGGAGGCCGGCCTCGACCGATCATCGGTCGTCAACTGCGATGGATTGCACACGATCACCAGGACGTCGCTGACGAGGTACGTCGGCTCGGTCGGCGAAGCGACGATGGCGCGCGTCTGTTCGGCGATCGGCTACGCCCTGGGTTGTTGAGCGGCCAGCAGCACCGGCAGCGGACTTGGAGCATCGGTCCGTGGCAGATGGCATCTGCGACGGGTCGTATCTCGGGATTCCATCGAGCGTGCCGATTGCGGTTCGAGCGCTGTAGGCCCTCCGCAACCACCCATGAGCCACTCTGTGTACCCCAGGCACGCACGGACCTCGTCGGGGTGTAGCGCAGAGGTAGCGCACATGCTTTGGGAGCCTTCCAGGCTCGAGCGGCGAAGGCTCAGGAGTTCCACTCGCGTCGGGCTGAGCGGTGAAGGTCTCGATCATCGTGCGGTTCGCGAGCGTGATCCGCGGCAGACTCCCGATGCTGTTGGCCTGGCTGTCCGAGCGAGCCGCCTGACCCTGACTCCTGGCTTGGCGGACGCACGATAATCTCAAGTAGCCGAAGGCGATGACGCGTGGCCCGTGACCGTGGCCGCTACGGACCGTGCCGAGCACACTGGCGAACCCGGCCCGCACGTGGGGGAACGAGTGATGGGTCTGCGCCGAAGCTGGTGGATGTCATTCTTCGGAGTGCCGCACGGCCTGCCCGGCCGGCTCGGTGTCAGGCTGATGCCAAGGAGCAGCCGTCCGTTCCACAGCCAGGTCGCCGCGGAGCTGGACCTCCAGCCCGACGATGAGCTGCTCGACGTCGGCTGTGGCTCGGCGACCCTCTTCGTCGACCACGCCGGGCACGTGCGCTACGTCGCCGGCCTCGACGCCTCGGAGCTGCAGCTCGAGCTGGCCCGCCGCCGGCTGGCCGAGCGCATCGCCGCGGGCACCGCGGAGATCGTCCAGGGCGATGCCAACCGCCTGCCCTGGGAGGACGGCCGCTTCAGCGTGGCGACGTCGGTCAATGCCATGAAGTTCTTTCCCGACCCGTTGGCGGCGCTGCGCGAGATGCACCGGGTCCTGCGTCCGGGTGGTCGGATGGCGGTCACCCTGGGGGAAGCAGGGGAGGCGCCTGCCGGTGCGACCGAGGGCGTGGTCGACAAGTGGGGCCAGTGGCAGTGGACCGACGACGCCGCCCGGCGGCTGGTGGAGGAGGCCGGCTTCGCCGATGTCGAGATCTCTGTGATGTCGGTGTTCTCGAACGCGCTGCTCGCCCGAGGCGTGAAGTCGGCGCCAGAGAGCATGGCGTGAGGGCGATCCGATGCGACTGGCCCCATCCCTGCATCGTCTCGGCGAGCCGATCGTCGGCTGCTACCTCCTCGAGGAGGCTGGCGAGGTCACCATCGTCGACGCGGGTGTGCCCGCCTACTACGGCGATCTGACAGCTGAGCTCGCGGCCATGGGCCGCACGATCGAGGACGTCCGTGCCCTAGTGCTGACCCACGGCCACGACGACCACATCGGCTTCGCCGAGCGTCTTCGCGTAGAGCGCGGTGTGCCCGTCAGCATCCACGAGCTCGACGCCGCCCTGGCTCGGGGCGAGGCCGGCGACCCGAGCGCCGGCATGGGCGAGCGCAGGCTCCGATCCCTGCTGCACTACATGGTGTGGCTCACGCGTCACGGCGGGATGCGGACCAAGGCGCTGACGGAGGTCGCCACCTTCGACCCGGGGACGACGCTGGACGTCCCGGGTGCGCTGCGCGTCATCCACACACCCGGACACACGCAAGGAAGCGTCTCCTTCCATGCGCCGGGGCACGACGCCCTCTTCGTGGGTGACGCGGTGGCCACGGACGCGGTCATCACCGAGCGCCGTGGTCCGCAGGTCTGTCCCTTCGCTGCCGATCCCGATGAAGCGCTGGCCTCCCTGGCGAGCATCGAAGAGGTCGAGGCGCGCTGGTTGCTGCCTGGCCACGGGGAGCCCTGGACCGACGGCGTCGCGGCCGCGGTGGCTGCCGCGCGCGAGGTGGGCATCGGCCACCTTGCTCGTCCGAAGCGGTGATGGGCTCTGAGAGTCCGCACCCACGAAGGAGGTCGGAAGATGAGTGACCTGCAGTACCCGGGCGGCATGCACGTGGGGGAGTCAGGCGCCCCGGGCTCACCCGCCATCGTCTTCATCCACGGGGCTGGCCAGAGCGGCCGGAGTCTGGCGCGAGCACATGAGGAGGCTCGGCGACTTCCACTGCCTGGCCCCGGACCTGCCCGGGTTCGGGCGCAGCAACCAGCTGCCTTCGGCGTCATTCAGCCAGACGGCGGACCTCGTCGCCAGGCTCATCGAGCAGCGCGTCCCGGCACGACGGGCCAGTGTCGTCGGCATCTCCTCGGGTGGCGTGATCAATCCACGCGCTGCTCCGCCGCCATCCCGACCGTGTCGAGCGGGCCATCATCGACGGCACCCCTGTCCGCGCTCGGAGCCGTCGGCTTGTCTCCCTCTTCTTCCTGCTGGCGCCGTTCATCCATACCCGCCCGATCCTGGCGCTCAACCGGGATACGCATGACCCGGCCGACCTGCGCGTCGCGTCGCGCCGGGCGTTCGGGCGTGCCATCGCGGAGTGCTTCCGGACTTCCGCGGTCATCGATGCGCCATGTCCGACCCTGCTCATCGCCGGGGAGTTGGAGTCCGGACTCCGGGGTTCGGACACCCGAGAGACCAACGCGGCCCTTGCCACCCTCATGCCCCATGCCGAGGCCTGGTATGCGCCCGGCCTCTTCCACTGCTGGCAGCGGGAGGCGCCCGATCTACATATCCGCACGGTCGAGGCTTGGGTCAGCGGGCAGGAACTGCCCTCCGAGCTCCGTCGCGAGCCTGCACCCTCGCCTGAGGCGGAAGAGCGGGTGCGAGCGATCGCCAGTCCGCGGGCCAAGGAAGCACCGCCTGAATCGGGAAAACGGGGTTGGTCATGAGACGACTCATTGCCCTGCTCTTGGTGGCTGGCGTGGCCATTATCGTGTGATTCGAGCGCTGCAGGCTTTCTGATTTCGCGTTCGAGCCGCGCTGTGTACCCTATCCGTGCACGGACACCATCGGGGTGTAGCGCAGCGGTAGCGCACATGCTTTGGGAGCCTCCGAGCGGTTTGCGGTGAAGGTTCCGGTCTGCTGAGCGTGGTCGTCGGAGCGGCGAAGGCGTCGATTATCGTGCGGTTCACACGCTCAAGCCCGTCAGCTCAGTCCTCGCACGGCACCAAGAGCCAGGCGCGGTCGGCATCCTGCACGGCTCACTCGGTCGCCTCGATCACCCCGGTCAAGACACCGGGGTTCTCGTTGGTGGTGACGCTCCCGACGAAGCGAAGCCTGGCGAGGTCACCACTCCCGAGGTAGACCACCTCCATCGGGTCCTTGGCCCCCGGTTCGTCCCGTGTCGTACCGGAGAAGACCCCCGCCCAGGCGCCGTCCTCGTTGCGGAGGACGCTGGTTCCCCAGCACTCACCGACCAAGACACCATCGACGTCGGCGTAGTTGCAGTCGACCACGTTCTCGACATCTCCCGTCAGCCGCGGGTCGGATGCCTCCATCGTGCACTCCTGGGTCATCTCAGAGAGTCGCTCGGCCGCGAAACCCAGGACGTGTGCGCCGTGCCACTGACCCGATTTGGTCTGCCTACACAGCGACGTACCGCTCACCTCCGTGGGCGAGACGAGCATCGCCGGCTGGGACCCGGTGAGCAGCGTGCTGGCGGCGAGGGCCGCGAGCAGGAGCGCCAGCAGTACGACCCACACGAGGGCACGTGCCGGTCCCACGATCCTGGGGCCAGCTGAGGCGGAAGCGTCGTTGTGTGGCTGCCGTCCGTGCGACCTCCAGGGCATCGACCTCTGTCGGGACCTCGTCGAGGTAGCGGCGGTAGGCACGACGGAACCGTGTCTCGAAGTGTTCGTGCTCAGGCATCGCCGAGCTCCTTCCGTAGTCGGACCATGAGCCTCGCGAGGCGTGCCCGGACGCCCGATGCCGTGAGACCCAGCAAGGGGCCGATCTCGTCCGAGTGGAGGTCGGCGCCGTAGCGCAAGGCGATCGAGCGAACGCTCCTCGGGCTTGAGGCGCTGCAGTGCGTTGACGAGATGCGACGCGCCGGATCTCGTCCGCCGGGTCGGGCGAGCCGGTATCGGGCGGGTCCGGCGCCAGCTCGACGAGCCGCCGCCGACCACGACGCCGGACGATGTGGCGAGCCTCATTGGCGGCGACCGCCACGAGCCATGACCGCAGACGGTCGGGCTGGCGCACCGTGCGCAGCTTGCGCCAGGCGATGAGCCAGGCGGCCTGGACCGCGTCCTGCGCCAGGCCCTGCTCGCCGCAGATGCCATAGGCCACACGGAGCATGTCCCCGTGATAGGCGGCCACGATGCGGGCGAAGGCGACCTCATCTCCTGCGACGGCCTGTTGCAGCACCGCTGCCATCGAGTCAGCCGCTGCGTAACGCCGTCATACCAGAGAGAGGCTCCGAACCCATGTCGCTGTTGCGCCTCGCCGAGTGCTCCGTCGGTCTGCCACAGCTTGGGCCGGTGCGTAGCACTCGGCAAGTGGCCTGGGTCCCTTCTCGCGGGGCAGATGGCCGAACCGTCTACTCGATGGTCCCGGTGATCGTCCATGGGTAGTCGGTGCCCTCGATCACGCCCTTGAAGCGGAGCCCTTCGTAGTCGCCCGTTCCGAGGTAGTCCAGGTTCATCACGTGGACATGTGCCGGCGCGGTGTCGCTCCAGGTGGTCGTGCCGGAGATGGTGCCGGCCCAGGCCCCGCTGCTCGTTATGCACGGTCGCGGTGCCCCAGCACGTACCGACCGTGGTCCCTTCCGTAGCCGTGAAATCACACGTCACCACGTTGTCTCCCGCTCCTGACAGGCGCTCGTCGGAGGTGACCATGGTGCTTTCCTCGAGGTAGTTCGTCTGGTGCGACCCGGGTAGTCCCGGCACCGGCTCGCCGCTCCAGACGGACTCTCCGACCTGCTCGGCCGTCGCTTCGCCCGTCACGTCCACCGGCTCGGCCGCGATGCCGATCCCTGCCGTAGCCAGCAGTCCAGCCAACGCCAGAGTCCCTGCGTTGCCCATCGTTCTCAACATGACGATTCCCCCTTGGCCGCGGTCCGGGGTCGCATCGGTCAGCGGTCCGCTACAGTCCCTTGCGGTGGGCACGGTGGACCGTGCCACTCGACACCGCGTTCCCGCCGTCATCGAGCGAGGCGAGATGGCGACCCCTCTGCCAAAGAGAGGCTTGAGACACGCCTACCTGTTGCATGTCTGACCAGCTGGCCATCCAGCCATCCACGTCAATGCGTTGTCGGTCGATCCGAGCGGTGTAGGCCCACTGGTGTCGCTATCGATGCGCGCTGTGTACCCTATCCACGCACGATCCTCGTCGGGGTGTAGCGCAGCGGTAGCGCACATGCTTTGGGAGCCTTTCAGGCTCGAGCGGCGAAGGCTTCAGAGGTCCACGCACGATGGCTTGAGCGGCGAAGGCCTCGATTATTGTGCGGTTCGCAAGCGTGGAGTGGTGCCTGGGCCCACGTCACTGGTGGTCAAGTCCGGTGGCGAGTTCGGCCGCGTGGAACTCGTCGCACCGTGGTCGGTAATGCCATCGGCTGCGGAGCGGGCACGACCAGACCGGAGTCCCGTGTGCTAAGGTGACCACCTCAGTGACCACATCGAGGGCAGGGCACGACATGGCGGAGATCGGCATCAAGGATCTGAAGGCGACAGCTTCGTCGGTCATCGACGAGGTCGAAGCCGGCTCCGCCTATATCGTCACCAAGCGTGGCCGGCCTGCGGCGGTCCTGATGCCGGTCGACGAGGCCGAGGACCTCGTACTGGCCAACGCCGGTGAGTTCGTCCGCCAGCGGAGGCAGGCTCGCGCTGACTACGCAAAGGGGCGGAGCGTGAGACTGGAGGATCTCGACTGACCGCCTACGAGGTCCAGCTCTCACGTTCGGCGGCCAGGCAGTTCAAGAAGCTCGGAGACGCCGACCGCGATCGGATCCGCCGAGCACTCCAGCGACTCGCGCATGACGTGGCCCGCCCAGGTCGCGTCTCGGGGAAGTCGGTCAAGACCATCCGTGGCACCGACGACACCTTCCATCGCCTGCGGATCGGCGACTACCGCGTGATGTACGACGTCATTGACAACGACCACGTGCTGCTGGTGCTCGGCATCGTCGATCGAGCCGAACTGGAGCGCTGGCTTCGAGGCAGATAGTCGCCCGACACCGTAGGTTGAGGTCCGTGCCGGGCATCGCCGCAGCTGTGCTGCGGTTCGAGCGCTGTAGGCCCTCGGTGTCGCTATCGGGGCGTGCTGTGTACCCTTAGCCACGCACGAACCTCGTCGGGGTGTAGCGCAGCGGTAGCGCACATGCTTTGGGAGCATGAGGTCGCGGGTTCGATCCCCGCCACCCCGACCACCTTGCCTTCGCCGCTTCGACAGTGGCCAGCGCGGTAGCATCGCGATGTGGAGCAGACGCCAACGGCAACCGTGAGCGCGCATGCGGAGATCGACATCGTCGCCACCGAGCGCGAGGTCTGGACGGTCATCGCCGACATCGCCTCCTGGCCTACCTGGAACCCCGCCGTGCGCGAGGCTATCCTCGATGGCGAGCTCGAGGTCGGCTCGCGCTTTCGCTACGCCACCGTCTTCGGCTCCATGACTTGTCGGCTGACCGACGTGGACGCGCCCCACTCGCTCGCCTGGGGAGGCCGGCTACTCACGATGAGCCAGCGCCAGCTGTGGCGAATCGATCAGGGCTCCGACAGGAGTCACGTCAGGACTGAAGCTTCGATGTCAGGGCTTGGCGCCCGACTCTTCAAGGGGCGGCTCAGCGAACGTCTGCAGGCGGAGCTTGATGCCACCGTCCAGCTGCTCAAGCTGGAGGCCGAGGTACGCTCGACCCAGTCCCGCGAAGGCGCCGGCCGGACCGCCGCCAAGAGTGCGGGGGCGGGCATATGAGCGAGCAGACGATGCGGAGCCTCAACCTCGCGTTCCGTTTCATCCTCGAGATGCTGGCCCTGGTGGCGTTCTTCCTGTGGGGTATGTCGATGTCCGACGACCTGCCCGTCCAGCTCCTCCTCGGCCTCGGTACACCAGCGGTGGTGATGACGGTGTGGGGCCTGTTCGTCGCTCCCAGGGCCACGCGACGTCTGTCCGATCCGGGCCGGCTGGCGGTCGAGCTTCTCATCTTCATACTCGCCGTTCTCGCCTTTGGCTTGGCGGTCAGCTGGATCCTTGCCCTCATGTTCGGCCTGGCCGTCCTGATCAGCCTGGGCCTGATGTTCCTGTGGGGTCAGCGCGGCTACTGAGGTGCCGCCGGGGCCCGGGGTCAGTCGTCCGCGAAGCCGCCCCGGATCGAGTCGAAGACGAACGGCTCCGCCTCTGCCGGATTGGTGAGGTACTCGACCTTGGGCCGGCCGCGCTGCTGCCGCAGCCCCTCGCGCACATCCAGCCGCTCTCCGAAGAGCCGCTCCAGCAGCTCCCCTACGAAGCCGTGGTCGGTCAGCTGCCGGTACTCCAATTCGACGTACCGTCCGGAGGCTCCGTACCGCGCACGCGTCGCCTCGATATCGGAGCGAAGGGTCTCCCGGTAGCGCAGGTAGTCGTCCCGTTCGAAGGTCACCCGCGGATCGTCGCCTGCCCTGGCCTCGTCGCCTGCCTTCCACTCGCCACTCACGCGCGCGAGCGCACGTGAGACGTATTGGTCGAAGGTGGCATCGCGCCAGAGATGGATGACTCGGTGATCCTCCGCGCCGAAGCGGTCCCACACGGGGTCCCCACGACGGTGGTAGTAGAAGACCTTGGCGCCCAGCCACTGACGGTGACGGAGACCCTGCGCCAGGAACAGTTCCCAGAACGCGATCGCGTCCTGCTGCGCCAGCCGCCTCGCGTCAGCGGGCAGGTCCAGCCGCTTGACCAACTTGTCCCAGCCGGCGCGTTCGGGGAAGCGCTCCAGGAGGATCTCGCCGAAGCAGGCCGCTCGGGCGACCTGGCGCAGATAGGTGACCAGCAGGTTGGAGCCCGAGCGGGCACTGGAGACGATGACGAATACGCGCGGCTCTCCAGTGTCGGTCAGATAGCGGGCGCTCTCACTCGCCGCTGAAGCCCTCACTCGCCGCCGTCACCGCCACCGTCTTCATGCCGGTCTTCCTCGCCGAGGTCCGGCTCGCTGCTCTCCTCTGGATCCTCCCCGGATCGGCCTCGCCGCGGTCGAAGGCGTCCTTGTCGCGCCAGTGGGTCCCGCAGTTCAAGCAGACGATGCCGACCGGACCTTCGTCGTGGAAGTCGCCCATGCCCAGCATGTCGCTGTAGGCCTGCACGCCCATCACGTCGATCTCCGGGGGCCGATCGAGCGCGAGCCTGTGTTGGCCGCAGACTGGGCAAACCTGTTCCGATCGGACTTGTTCGCTCATCTCTCCCTCGTCGCGTGACGTTGCCTGCGGTCCACACTAGCAGCCGCGGCGGGGGACGGTGGGGCCCATCAGGGCAGTACCATTCTCCCAGCGTGAAGGGAGTACTTGTGGTGACCCGGCCTGCCTCACCACGGACGCACCCGCGATCGCGGGTATTGGGGGAAGCGCGTGTCTTCAGACCAGATCATCCTGCTCGTCATCGGGCTCATCGTCATCGCGGCCGTGGCCGTGACGGTGGCCTATGCGACGGCATTCGCGACACGAGCCTCGCCCCCAAAGCGCTCTGCTGACCCCGCGCACGCGGGCGGGCGCGACGAGGAGCCGGACGACCCAGACGCGGCCGCCAACGGCAGCGGGCAGCGCAGGAGTACCTCGTTCATCACGCCCACCAGTACCCGCCAGGTGGCGCGGGTGGTGGCGACCCTGTTCCTCGCTTCGGTGGCCGTGGTGGTGGCGCTCACCGGGGCCTGGCCCGACAACGAGGCGGCGGCGTTCACGCTGGTGGCCGCGGGCATGCTGCTGGTGGTCCTCTTCATGGACATGGTCCCGCCGGCCGCGCTGGGTCGCTGGCGCCGACCGGCCGAAGGCATCGGCGCCATCGTCTACCTGGGCCTGCTGGTGGCACTCACCGGTGCCGCTGCCAGTCCCTTCCTCGTGGGTTTCTACCTGGTGGTCGCCGGAACTGCACTCTCCACCGAGGGTCGCGCGCCCATCGCGGTGGCGGTCGTGGGCGCCATCACCATCGCCGTGGTCGGACTGCTCGATGCCGTGGTCGCGGGCCCGCTGGAGCCCGAGGCGCTGGCCTGGGTGGGGATCAACGCGGTCTCTCTCATCCTGCTCGCCGATATCGCCACGGCCGCTGCCCGCGCCCAGCGGCACGCGCGCGACGAGGCCCTGCGGGCATCGCGCTTCGATACGCTGACCGGCCTCTACAACCGCTCCTTCTTCTTCACCACCATGGAGCAGGAGATCCGCCGATCGGACCGCATGGGCCGTGGCTTCACCATGCTCATGCTCGACCTCGATGACCTGAAGCCGGTCAACGACACCTTCGGCCACCAGTGGGGCGACCGGCTGCTCAAGGCCATCGCCGACACCGTCCGTCGCACCGTCCGCTTCACCGACGCCGCTGCGCGCTACGGCGGCGACGAGTTCGTGGTGTTGCTGCCGGAGACCGATGCGGCCGGCGGCTACGTGGTCGCCGAGAAGCTACGCCGTGACATCGCCGGCCTGGCGCTGCATGCCGCCAGCCGCAACGTGCGCTCCTCCATCTCGGTGGGCCTGGTCGCCTATCCCGACGACGGCGGCACCATCGAGCAGCTGGTGGCGGCGGCCGACGTGGCCATGTACGAGGCCAAACGCCGGGGCAAGAACCGCATCGTCGGCTACCAGACGCGGACCGAGCGCGTGGCCACCGACATCGACTCCGATACCCACGAGATGGTGCAGCTCGACTCGGCCGAGGACGTGCGCACCGGTGGCGACCCCGCGCCCTGGGGTGGAGTCGCACCCGGCGGCGCGCGCCTCTCCCACACCGATCCCGGTGACCAGGCACTCGGCGAGCCGCCACCGCCCCTGCCGGGACGCCGCCGCACTGACCGCACCACCATCGCGGTGGAGCCTGACGAGTCCGGCTCGCTCCCGTGGTCCACGGGTGTGTCGCCTTCCCCTGATCCTCGCCCTCATCCTGAGCCTCGGCCGACGGACCAACCGCCGGAGCCGCCGACCCGCGCCAGGACCGCGGTCGATGCGCCCGAGTCCCCCGGCGTCGATGCTTCTGACCGTCCCTGGCTGACGCGCACCGAGACGTCGCTGACGCTGCCGCGGACCGGTACCGATCGCGCCGATGATGCGCCGACGCAGCGACCAGCCGCCGATCTCCGTTCGAGCGGTGGCCCCAGTCGTTCGGATGAGATCCGCGGCGGCGAGCGGCCCTGGATCGCGCTGCCCATCGAGCCTGACGACCAGCCGCCCAGTCTCGGACGCTGACCGACGAGTCCGGCGGCTCTGCCGTGTACAGTCAGCCGATGTCTCGTGAGATGTCTCGTGATCAGCAGGGGTACGGCTTCGGCACGCGCGCCATCAAGGCCGCCACTCGCGCTCCTCGCGTCGAGCAGGGCCCTGCGGCCGTGCCGATCTACCAGTCGGCCACCTTTCACGCGCACGATGTCGACGACTACGCGGCGCTGATCGGGTTCGAGAAGCCCGGATACACCTACGCCCGTATCGAGAACCCCACGGCGGACGCCATGGCCGCCGCCTTTGCCGAGCTGCACGGGGCGGAGGCCGGTTTCGCCTTCGGATCGGGCATGGGCGCGGTCCATGCCGCACTGGTCTCTCTGCTCAGCGCTGGTGACCGGATCGTTTGCACCCAGGCCGTCTACGGCAGTACCCGTGCGCTCATGGAGCGAGTGTTGGCGCGCCTCGGCGTGGAGGTCGTCTTCGTCGACCCCATCGATCTTGACCTGGTCGAGGCTGCGCTGGCCGAAGCCCCCACGCGTCTGCTGTACGCCGAGACCATCTCCAACCCCACCATCGTGGTGGCCGACCTGGCGCGGCTGGCGGACCTTGGTCACCGGCATGCTGCGACGGTGGTGGTGGACAACACCTTCGCCTCGCCCTACCTCTGCCGGCCACTCGAGTTGGGCGTGGATATCGTGCTGGAGTCGGCGACCAAGTGGCTCAGCGGCCACTCCGACGTCATCGCTGGAGCGGTCGCGGGTTCAGCCGAGCAGATGAAGGCGGTGCGCGCCGTGGCCATCGACACCGGCGGCATCGTGGCGCCCTTCTCCGCTTTCCTCGTCCTGCGTGGGATGCAGACCCTGCACGTGCGCATGGATCGCCACAGCCAGACCGCGGGGGCGCTGGCAGCGTTGCTGGAGTCCTCGCCCATCGTGCGGCGGGTGGCCTATCCGGGCCTGGCCAGCCACCCGCAAGCTGAGGTCGCCGCGCGCGAGCTGCGCAGTGGCGGCGGGATGCTTGCGTTCGAGTTGCCCTCGCGCGCTGCCGCTGCCGCCTTCATCGACGGCTTGTCGATCCCGCCCGTCACGGCCACGCTCGGCAGTGTCGTCACCTATGCGGTCCATCCCCCGAGCGCGACGCATCGGCAGCTGGATGCAGCGCAGCTGCGTGCCGCCGGCATCCCCCAGGGGCTGGTGCGTGTCTCCGCGGGCCTCGAAGACGCCGCCGATCTGCTGACCGATTTCGAGGCCGCCCTGGCCGTGGCCGCCGAGGTTGGCCACGCTGCGGAGGCTGGCCGGTCCGCCTGACACCGATGCTACTGGCTCGGATGGGG
Organism: uncultured Chloroflexia bacterium; assembly: GCA_963724095.1. Lineage (GTDB taxonomy): Bacteria > Chloroflexota > Limnocylindria > Limnocylindrales > CSP1-4 > JAFMJV01. The sequence goes on along the minus strand of CAVRTH010000008.1, from coordinate 41,803 downwards.
GCGGCTGCCTGGCGCCTCTTGACGGACGTCCGTTTCGCGGTCGTGCTCATCGCCCTCCTGGCTCTCTCCGGGCTGGTGGGCATGCTCGTGCGGCAGTTCCCCGTCACCGCGACCGATGACCCGGCTCGTTACGCGGTAGAGCTCGAGCTGATGCGGGCCGCCTGGGGCAACCTGCCGGCGGGATCACTGCTGGTCGACGCCTTCGACCGGCTGGGCTTCTTCAGTGTCTTCTCCACACCCTGGTTCCTGCTGCTGATGAGCGTCCTGGTGGTCAGCATCATCTGCTGCACGCTCGACCGCACGCCGCGCCTTTGGCGCGCGGTCATCAGCACTCGTGTCGAGCAGCCGTCCACCTTCTTCGAAGGCGCACGCGATCACCGCGCGGTAGTGGAGGGCGTGGGAGACGATGCTGTCGAGGCGGTGCGCGGCGCCTTCCGTCGTCGCCACTTCCGCCGCCAGCGTCTCCTCGACGCCGACGGGGTCACGTTCGTGTATGGCGACCGCAACCAGTTCCAGAAGCTGGCCACGCTGTTGACGCATGCCGGGTTGGTGCTGTTCCTGGCCGGAGGTGCGCTCACCGTGGCTGCCGGCTTCGAGACCGTCGTCTTCGTGGGCGAGGGCGGGACCGCGCCGGTGCAGGCGGTGGGCACGCCGGGAAACCTGCTGGTGCGGAACAACGCCTTCCTGGCGCCGCGCCGCGAGGATGGTTCGTTCGCTGACTTCAGCACCGACCTCTCCGTCTTTCGTGACGGCGCGGAGGTGGCGCGCAAGACCATTCGCGTCAACGATCCCCTCACGTTCGATGGCTTCGTCTTCCACCAGAACACCTTCGGTCCGGCGGCCGACCTGACTATCCGGGACGACGCGGGCGCCCTGGTTTGGAGCGGCCCGCTCTTGCTCGACGACGAACTCCTGGGTCAGCCGCAGGGCTTCATGACCATCCCTGGTGCCCAGGCCGGCCTGGTGGCGGTACTGAGCAAGGGACGCGACGGCGCGCCCCAACTGGTGCTACAGGGGGTCGGGCCCGCCGATCCGCAGACCGGCACCAACGCCACGCTCTTCCTGGTCACCATCCCGCCCGGCGTCCCCACCGACCCGCAGGTCACCGCCGGTCATGCCATCACCTGGGACGGTGTCGGCAGCTGGAGTGGCATGGTCATCAAGCAGGACCCTGGTCAGGCGGTCGTCTGGGTCGCCTTCGGTCTGCTCATCGCCGGTCTCGTCCTCACGTTCTATTTTCCACGCCGTCGGGCCTGGGCGCGCATCGTCGACGATCGTGCGGAGCTGGCCTTCGTGGCCGACCGCTACGTCGACGCCGATGGCGAGTTCGGCAAGCTCGTCGAAGCGGTGGGGCTAGCCAGCGGGGGAGAATCGAGAGAGAAACGGACAAGAGGCAGGACTAGACCGACTCACTCCTACAGGGGGCGCCGGCGAGTGGCGCCCGGCGCGTGGTCCCTGGTCGCCCAGCCTGCGATCGGTGACAACGATATCTGCCTCGACGGCACGGCCGTGCCCCAGTAGCCGGACTGCTCCTGCGCCTTCTCGCGGAACGGGTGCCGTCGATGCCATCCTGCCCTCCCGGCGACGCCCGTTCCGCTCGTTTGAAGGCGGTTTCGGCGATTCGTCCGGGGACCGCTTCTCATGCGTAACCGTGGAGCAACCTATCGCGGCGCGGCGCCTCCTATGCTCCGAATCGGCCGTGCCGCCTCACCGTGTGCCCGTTTCCTCCAGATCCAGGGGCCCAGCGCTCGGCAGGAAGAGGAGATACCGTTGGTCATCGAAGTACCGTCGAACGATCCGCTCGACAAGATCCAGGCAGCCAAGGAGCGGGACATCCGCTTCGTCGAGCTGCAGTTCACCGACCTGCTCGGCATCGTCAAGGGCATCACCATCCCCCTGTACCGGCTCGAGGAATCGCTCGAGCACGGCACCTGGTTCGACGGCTCGTCGATCGAGGGCTTCACCCGCATCGCCGAATCCGACCAGTGGCTGGCACCGGACATGAACACCTTCGCCGAGATCCCCTGGCAGCGCGGTGAGCTGGGTGCCGGCCCCCTCGGTTCGCGTGGGACCGCCCGCGTCATCTGCGACGTCATGACACCCGACGGCAATCCCTTCGTGGGCGATCCACGCGGCGTGCTCAAGAAGCAGCTCAAGCGTGCCGAGGACATGGGCTATGTCTGGAACGCCGGCCCGGAGCTGGAGTTCTTCCTCTTCCGCAAGGACCCCGAGGGCAACATCGCACCGCTGCCGCATGACACCGGTGGCTACTTCGACTTCAGTACCGACCTGGCCCAGTCCGTGCGCCGCGACATGGTCAATGCGCTCGAGGAGTTCGGCATCCGCGTGGAGGCCGCCCACCACGAGGTCGCCTTCGGCCAGCATGAGATCGATTTCCAGTACAGCGACGGCCTGACCACCGCAGACAACGCGGTGACGTTCAAGTTCACCCTCAAGGCCATCGCCAACCTGCACGGGCTTTATGCGACCTTCATGCCCAAGCCCCTCGTGGGCATCAACGGCTCCGGCATGCACACGCACCAGAGCCTGTGGTCGATCGAGGAGCAGAAGAACGCCTTCGCCGAACCACGCAGCAAGTACGGTCTCTCCAAGCTGGCGCAGGCCTATATGGCCGGCGTGCTGGCACACGCGCGTGGCATGAGCGCACTGCTCGCTCCGCTCGTCAACAGCTACAAACGGCTGGTGCCCGGCTACGAGGCGCCGACCTACCTGACATGGGGCAGGACCAACCGTTCCGCGCTCATCCGCGTGCCCAAGGTCTCGCCGGGCCGTTCGATCGAGGCCACTCGCGTCGAGGTTCGCTGCCCTGACCCGACGGCCAACACCTACCTTGCCTTCGCGGCCATGCTGGCGGCCGGCCTGGACGGCATCGAGAAGAACATGAAGCTGGCCGACCCGGTCGAGGAGAGCCTCTTCGAGATGACCGCCGAGCGCGTCAAGGAGAAGGGCATCACCGAGCTGCCGGGCTCCCTGGGCGAGGCCATCGAGGCGATGGAGCAGGACGAGGTCATCGCTGAGGCGCTCGGCGATCACGTCTACAGTCACTACCTCGAGGCCAAGCGCGAAGAGTGGGCTGACTACCGCATGCAGGTCACTGACTGGGAGCTCAGCCGCTACCTCGAGGCCTACTAACGAGCACGCGCATCCCTCTGGGAATCGCACTCCTGGGGCTGTGAGGCGCCCTGGGAGCTAGCGAAGAGCGGACGGTGGACGGTCCACCGTCCGCTTTCGATTCCGGCGATCGCCATCGAGGTACCGTCAGCCCGCCGGCCCGCACGCTTTGACAGCCCACGAATGACCGTGCACTATGAATGGACGTTCATTCACAGTGACCGGACGGGCGAACCGTCACGCGGAGATACGAACCAGGAATCACCCATGGGCTGGAATACCACAGACATCCCCGATCAGCGCGGCAAGATCGCCATCGTCACCGGCGCCAACAGCGGCCTCGGCCGCGAAGCCAGCCGAGAGTTGGCACGCAAGGGCGCGACCGTGGTCATGGCCGTGCGCCATCTCGAGAAGGGCCAGCGTGCGCTCGACGGCATCGAGGCCGAGATCCCCGCGGCCAAGCTCGAGTTGGGGCAGCTCGATCTGGGCTCGCTCGCTTCTGTCCACGCCTTCGTGGACAAGATCACCGCGGAGCATCCGGTCATCGATATCCTGCTCAACAACGCCGGCATCATGGCAGCTCCGCCGAGCGAGACGGTGGATGGCTTCGAGTCGCAGGTCGGGATCAATCACTTCGGCCACTTCGTCCTCACCGAAGGGTTGATGGCAGCGCTGCAGCAGGCGCCGGTGGGGCGTGTCGTGACGCTCACTAGTACTGCTCGCATGCGCGGACGACCCCTCAGCGAGGAGCAAGCCCGTCTCAGCAGCCATTACGACGCTTGGCAGGCGTACGCTGAATTCCAAGCTGGCCAACTACCAGTTCGGCTTGGAGCTGGCTCGCCGGCTCGCGGGTTCCGGCTCCAGTGTCTCCAGCCTGGTGGCCCACCCCGGTCTCGCCAACACCAACCTGCAGGCTGCCAGCGCGGAGAATGGGGGCGCCGGGTTCCAGGGCCGTCTGTGGCACATCCTGGCTCGTTTCGCGGGTATGTCCGCAGCAGACGGCGCACTGCCGGGGCTGCGCGCCGCGACTGACCCCGACGCCCGCAACGGCGAGTTCTTCGGCCCCCGCTGGAACCTTCGCGGGGCTCCGGTGAAGCTGAAGGTGAGCGAGAAGAGCGTGGATAGGGAACAGACCGAGCGGATGTGGCACATCAGTGAAGTCGCGACCGATACCATGTTCGGTGTTGGCTCCTAGGACGAAGCGCCGGCCGATCGACCGCCCCGCGCTGCTTCGGAGGGCGTTGAGGGAGCTTGTCGCCGAGCACGGCTTCCGTGGCACCAGCATGGCCGCCGTCGCGGAGCGTGCCGGCGTGGCCACGGGCACGGCCTATGTCCACTACGACTCCAAGGACCAGTTGGTCATCGCCACGTACCTGGAGATCAAGGCTGATCTGTCCGCTGCCGCGGTCGCGGGCATGGATGAGGCGATGCCGCCGCGCGATCGATTCCTGCACGTCTGGGGCAACGCCTATCGGCACCTCGCCGCTGACCCGGCACGTGCCCGCTACCTGGCGCAGGTGGAGGCCTCGCCGTACTCGCAACGCGCGCATGAGCTGGCCATGGAACGCGACGACCCGCTCATCGCGGCCAGCGCGAGGATGGCTCAGGACACCGTGGATCTGCCAGTGGTGGTGGTCTGGGACCTTGGCTTCGGCCCCGCTATCCGGCTGGCCGCGAACCCGCAGTCCACGCTTGGCGCGGCCCAGCTCGAGCGCCTGGCCGAGGCCTGTTGGCGGGCGGTGAGCAAGTCTGGCTGACCCCTCGGCGAAGGGCTACGCTGGCCGGCATGAAGGCCATCGCCATCGTTCCCGGGGTGCCAGACTCGATCCACCTGCCGGGACATCCCACGCCCCAGCATCGACGAGGTTCCCGATGGCCGCGGCGTGCGTGTTCGACTCATCCGCGTCGGGCTCTGCGGTACCGATGCCGATCTCGCGGCGGGGGAGTACGGCCGCGCTCCAGAAGGATCCGACTACCTGGTCATGGGGCATGAATTGCTGGGCCGCGTGACCGAGGTAGGGCCTGCCGTCACCGAGGTCACCGTCGGCCGACTGGTGGTCGCCACCATCCGCAGGCCCGGTGCGAGCACCTACGACCGCATCGGCCGGCCCGACCTCTCGACCGATAGCGTCTTCATCGAGGCCGGCATCAGCCGCGCGCACGGCTTCATGACCGAGGAGGTCGTGGCATCCGCCGAGTACCTGGTGCCGGTCCCCGATGCGCTCGAGGACGTCGCCATCCTCACCGAACCACTCAGCTGCATCACCAAGTCGTTGCGAGGGGCCGATGCCGTGCAGGTTCGGCTGGGGTCGTGGGAGCCGAGACGTGCACTCGTCACCGGTGCCGGCACCATCGGCCTCCTGGCCACGCTCGCGCTCCGCCTGCGAGGCCTCGAGGTGACGAGCTACAGCCGGCGACCCGCGCCCTACCGCAACAGCGAGCTGGTCGAGCGCCTCGGTGCCCGGTATGCCAGTGGCACCGATCTCGATCTGGCGGGGCTGGCCGAGCGTGATGGCGGCTTTGACCTCGTCTTCGAGGGTTCCGGTTCACCCGCGCTCGTCGAGCCGGCCGTCGCGGCGCTGGCGCCCAACGGGGTGCTGGCGCTGTTCAGCGTCACCCCCGGCAGCCGACCGATGCAGGTGGACATGGCGCGGTTGAACCAGGCCGTGGTGCTGTACAACCGCGCCATCGTCGGCAGCGCCGCGGCGTCCTGGGACGACTATGCCCAGGCGGTCACGACCCTGCGTCGCGCTGAGGCCGAGCCGTCCACGCGCGGTTGGCTGGCCGCGCTCATCAGCCATCGCATCCGCGGACTGGACGCCGAGGCTATCGCGCGCCACATGGCCGCTGGCCACGATGCCATCAAGGCGACCGTCGAACTCGAGGCCGGCGCGCCGGGCTACTAGGTCCCCCAAGGCGGGCGGGTCGGCCCGCGTCCTTCGTGCCCTCGGCGGCGTAGAGTGGGGCTACTCGATGACGACCACGCCCGACACTCCGACCGAACCGGTGCAGATGGACGCGACCGGGTCAGCGGAGCAGCCGGGGGGCGAGCCGCGGCAGGCCCATCGCGCCAAGCGTGGGCGCCTGCACGGGTTCCGCGCCCTCCGCCACCCCGGCTTCCGGATCTACTTCGTGGGCATGATCTTCCGCGGACTGTCCATGTGGATGCCCCTCGTCGCGATCCCGTGGCTGGCCGTGGAGTTGGGGGCTAACGCAGCACAGGTCGGCATCGTCACCGGTTTCTTCTTCCTGCCCACCTTCTTCGTGGGCCCCATGAGCGGCGTCTTTGCCGACCGGGTCGAGCGACGCAACGTGCTCATCGCCTCGCAGCTCTTCTCATCGGTTCTGTCGAGCGTGATCTTCCTACTCGTCGTCACGGACAGTCAGAGTCTGCCCATCCTCGCTGCCGCGTCCTTCGGCTTCGGGCTGCTGATCGCCATCGAGGTCCCCGTGCGCCAGGCCTTCATGACCGAGATGGTCCCGGTCGGCGACATCTCCAGTGCGGCCTCGCTCCACGCCACCGCATGGAACTCGACGCGCCTCCTGGGCCCGGTCCTGGCGGGCATCATGATCGCCACCATCGGCTCCGCCAGCCCCTTCGCGTTCGCCGCCATCGCCGCCTTCGTGGTCGCCCTGTCGTACGTTTGGATGGACCGCTACCGGGAGCCGGGCCGTCAGCGCGTGGACCGCTCGCATTCGGTCATGTCGGATCTCCGTGCGGGGGCCTCGTTCGTGCGGCATGCACCCGTCGTGCGGCTGTCACTGCTACTTGTCTGGGCGGCGGCGATGTTCGGCATGGCCACGTTCAGCACCCTGGCCCCGATCTACGTGCAGGACGAACTCGGACTGGGCGCGGATGGGTATGGTGCGTTCCTGGGCGCGTCGGGGGCAGGCGCCCTGACAGCCGCACTGCTGGTCACGGCCTTCGCCCACGGCGATCGCCGGCCATGGCTCGCGGCCGGTGTGGTGGCGATGTCACTGCTGGTCGCGGGCATCAGCCTGGCGCAGTCCAAGGAGATCGTCTTCATCCTGGCCTTCCTGCTGGGTGCCTCGCAGATCACGCTGGCCCAGAACGCCCTGGTCTCGGTCCACTCGGCCACGCCCGATGCCCTGCGTGGGCGCGTGATGGGCATCTGGGTGATGACGTTCCAGGGGTCGAGCCTTTTCGGCGCCATCCTCTCGGGCATGTTGGCGGACATCTTCGACGTCCGCACGGCGATGCTCATCGGAGCGATCGCACTGGGCTTCGTCGGCAGCGTGGTCATCGCCGCCATCCGTCGGGCGGACTGGAGTCTGACGCCGGTGGCGGTCGCGAGCGCCTGACGGGCTCGGTATCGCGGCTGGCGAACAGGACAAGCGGCGCCGTGCATTCCGCGACTTGGCGCACCTGGTCCACACAGCCGAGGCTCTCGCCGGCGTGCACCAGGGGTCATCGGTCGGCCTTCAGGCAGTCGTGACGCGCCGAGCGACCGTCCAACGATCGACGAAGTCGGTGTCAAGCACGATGCCGAATCCGGGGCGTTCAGGCAGGTGCAGTCGCCCGTCCCTCAGGAACGAGGAGAGGTCGGACAACTGCCAGAAGAACGGATCGCGCTCCTCGTCGAAGCATTCCACGAAGGTGTGATTCGGCACCGACGCCAGCAGGTGGCAAGAGACCTGCGGTTCCTCGTGATGGCCCATCTGCACGCCGAAGGCGCTGCAAAGGCCAGCCGCACGACGCCAGACGGTGGGCCCGCCCGACCACGAGGCATCGAAGTTGCTGACGTCGATGGCCCCCTCGACGACCAGGTCGCGCAGGCCGCCGAGCGTCACCTCGCTCTGGCCGGCGGTCACGGGCAGGCCGGTCTGGTAGCGCACGTCCCGCATCCAGCGACGGTCATTGGTCCAGCGACAGGGCTCCTCGAACCAGCGGATGTCGAGGTCGGCGACGCGTTGGCCGAATTCCACGGCCTCGGCGCGCTCGTACCCCTGGTTGGCGTCGACCATGATGACGAAGTCCGGACCCGCCGCCCCGCGCGCCAGCCGCACGCGCTCCGCATCCTCAGCGGGTGATCGCCCGCCCACCTTGAACTTCATGCCGGCGAAGCGCGTCGCATACCCGGCGACCACTTCTCGAGTCTGGTCGGGGTCAAGGTGATAGTAGCCGCCGATGACACTCATCGGCAGCGAGTCGGCCACCGAGCCCCAGAGTCGGTGCAGGGGCACGCCGAGCGCCTTCGCGAGTGCGTCCCAGATGGCCGTGTCGATACAGGCGATGGCCTGCAGTGCCAGGCCGCGATCCCTCAGGATGTCGTTGGTGGATGGCTCCATCGCGGCCCAGGCACCCTCGGGGTCGGTCGCACTGCGACCGATGACTCGGGGCGCCAACTCTTCGTGGATGATGTCGAGGATGACGGCCTGTTCGGCATCGGTATCGCCGTTGTAGACCTCCGCCACGACCCCGTCGGCGGTGAAGAGCCGCGTGACGAGGGTGGCACGATTGATCATCGAGTAGGCACTGCCCTCGAAGCGTCGCGCAAGCGGAGCGCGGACCGCGAGCGTCTCGATGCGCTCGATGCGCAAGGAGCCGCGATCGAGGCTTGAGAGAGCTGCTGCAGGTCTCTTCGGTTCTGGTTCGCTCATACGTTGGGGCCTCGTTCGGTGGGATCTTCGACGCGCTCGCGGCGCTCCAGGACCTAGCTTCGCAGGATCGACTCCAGCGCTCCGCTGCTTGCGGAGCGATAGGCCGCCTCCAGGATCTCGACGGTCCGCGCGCCCAGCTCGGCCGGGGAGTTGTTGGCAGGCGCCCTGCCCAGGGCGGCGTCCACGACCGCGTCGATGGGTCCGATGCAGTCGTACTGACCCGCGTCGTCGGGCAGGGGCACGTTGATGTCGTCGTCCTGGCCTCGATAGCGCCAGAGCACGTTCGCCCGCAAGTCCAGCCGTAGCATGCCGCGGTCGCCCACGAGACGAACCTCGACGCCGTGCCGGTTGCCGGCCGCACCCACGTGCGAGGAGGCGCCGCCCATCGTGCCGATGGCCCCGTTGTCGAAGCGCAGCGCGACGGCGTCATGGAGCTCGACCCGCGCGCCCAGCGGCCGGTTCATGAGTGCGAACGCCGATGCCCCCCGCAAGCCCGTCAGCCACAGCGCCACCCCCAGCACGTGCGTCAGCTGAGCCTGGGCGTAGCCACCACCCGATGTCGCGGGATCAGCCCAGGTCTCGGGATGCGGGCTGAGTACCGGGTCGGCGTCGTGGTAGGAACCGGTCTCGGAGAGCAGCTCGCGGGTCGCGGAGTCCATGTGCATCGTGAGGTGCTCGATCTCGCCGATGCCGCCGTCCTCGTGCATCAGCCGGTGGGCCTCGATGACCATGGGTCGGTAGTTCCAGCCGTAGGCGATGAAGAGCTGGCGACCGGTACGTCGCACCGTGGCGTCGAGATCCCACGCGTCAGCCGGGTCGATGGTGAACGGTTTCTCGCACATCACGTGGGCGCCCGCCTCCAGCGCCGCCTTGGCCTGCTCATGATGCAAGCCCGGTGGGCTGGCCACGATCACGATGTCGGGCTCGGCAGCGATGACCTCTCTCCAGTCGGTCGTCGAGCGCTCGAATCCGTACGTCTCCTTGATGCGGCGGAGGACCTCGGGGTCACGGCGGTTCACGATGGTGAACTCCACTTCGCCAGCATCGCGCCGTCGGACGAGGTTGGGCAGATGCGAACTGACGGCCCAAGATCCGGCCCCGATGACGCCGACGCGCGGTCTCGCCATGCGCTCCTCCTCACTGGTCAGCGGATGATAGCGTTGCACCCGACGGGTGGAGGCGCAGGGCGACGGGAGGACGACGAGCATGGACAAGGTGGCGATGGTCGAGGCCATCCCGGTCTCGTATCCCGAGCCGAACGATTTTGATGCCTTGCGCCACCTCTGCCTGGTCAGGATCACCACGGAGGACGGGGTCGTCGGCTGGGGTGAGTCGATCACGATGTGGCCCGAATCGACCTCGGCCGTCAAGTCGCTCATCGAGGGCATGGCGGAGCTCGTGGTCGGTCGTGACCCCCTCGACAACGTGGCCATCTGGCACAGCCTCCATGACCGCGCTTGGTGGTACGGATACGGGGGTGGCCTCGCATCGTTCGCTGTCGCCGCCATCGATATCGCGCTGTGGGACATCAAGGGCAGACTGCTCGGCGTGCCTGTCGTGCAGTTGCTCGGTGGCGCGGTCCACGCGAAGCTGCCGGCGGTCGCCTCCTGCCACGCTCACTACAGCGACATCGAGCGCATGGTCGAGGAGGCGCAGGAGTGGGTGGCGCCAGGCCTCCATGGGGTGAAGGTCGGGTTCGGCAAGCGCGGCGACGCGCGCCTGGGCTACGAGCACGATCGCGACGTCGAGTACATGCGCCGCATGCGCGAAGGCCTGGGCCCCGAGCAGCTCATCATGATCGACTGCGGCTGGAGAACGACCTGGGATGTGATGACGGCGACCCGCCGCATCCGGGCGTTCGAGGAGTGGGACCTGCACTGGATCGAAGAACCCCTCGGAGCGTGGGATCCACACGGCTACGCCGACCTGCGTGCGAGGACCTCGACGCTCATCGCCTACGGTGAGAAGGAGTGGGACCTGCGAGGCTATGAGCGAGTGCTGGCAACCGGCACGGTCGACGTGGTGGGCGTGGACCCGGGCCGCGCCGAGGGCATCACGGGCTTCCGCAAGGTGACCGACCGCGTCGAGCACTACCGACGGCAGTCGAACGCACACGCTTGGTCGTCGGCCATCGTGACGGCCGCCAGTCTGGCCATCAGCTTCGCCACCAGCAGTGCCAAGCTCATCGAGGTGAAGCCGCTGCGTAACCCCATGCAGCACGACCTGGTGGCTGAGCCGCTCGACCATGACGCGGGCTGGTTCTATCCTCCGACGAAGCCCGGGTTGGGTATCGAGGTCATCGACGAGGTCGTCGAGCGCTACCGTTCCGAACGGGTGCTGGCCGACCTGGGTGCGGCCAGGGCCGAGGGCTAGGAGGGGAGCCATGGCGTGGAGCGTAGGCGCGGGCCTGGAGGGGCGGGGCGTCATCGTGACAGGGGCAGCCGGGGGATCGGAAGAGCCGTGGCTGAGGCGTTCGCCACCACCGGCGCCAGGGTCATGGCGGTGGATGTGGATGCCACTGCCCTCGATGACGTGGTGGCGGGCCTCGAAGGCAGCGGACATGTGGGGGCCGTAGCCGACCTGCGCGATCTGGCTGGACACCAGTCGCTCGTCGAGCGCGCACGGCACGAGCTGGGAGACCTCCATGTGCTGGCCAACCTCGCCGCCGTCCTTCGGCGCCGTGACAGCGTGGGCGAGGTCACCGAGGATGACTGGGACTTCCAGCATGACGTCAACCTCAAGGCGGCCTTCTTCCTTGGCCGCGCGGCGGCGGACGCGATGGTCGAAGCGGGCCGTGGCGGCCGCATCATCCTCTTCAGCTCGCAGGCCTGGTGGACCGGCGGCTTCGGCGGCTCCGTCGTCTATGCCGCCACGAAGGGCGGGGTGACTTCCATGTGCCGCGGCCTGGCGCGGACCTATGGACCGCAGCGCATCACCGTCAACGTCGTCTCGCCCGGCCAGGTCGAGACGCCGATGCTGCTGGGTGGGCTGGATCCGGCGATCTACGAATCGATGAGGACAGCCACGCCGCTGGGCTACGTGGCGCAGCCCGAGGAGCTGGCGGGGCCGGTCGTGTTCCTGGCTTCGGACCACGCCCGCTACATCACCGGGGCGACCCTCAACGTCTCCGGTGGTTTCCTGATGTACTAGAGGTCGCCATGGATCCCAGTTTCAAGCGTCCACTCGGCCAGAGTGGCGTGCGAGGTCACGCAGCTCGGGCTTGGCGGCGCCTCCTACGGCTCGATCTACCGGGAAGTCTCCGAACAGGACGCCCTCGACACCATCGCTGCGGCCTGGGCTGCAGGCATCCGCTACTTCGACACCTCGCCGTGGTACGGCCGCGGCTTGTCGGAGCTGCGCACCGGCGCGGGCCTGCGCTACCGCCCGCGTGATGAGTACGTCCTCTCCTCCAAGGTCGGCCGCTGCTTCGATGCCGCCAAGCCAGGCACCGACCCCGACCTCTCGCCGTGGGTCGCACCAGCGCCCTTCGTGCACTATCACGACTACACCTACGACGGCATCATGCGCAGCTACGAGCAGAGCCAGCTGCGCCTGGGCATGGCCCGCTACGACGTGGGTGTCATCCACGACCTCGACTTCTGGACGCACAAGACCGAGGACGTCGTCAGGCACTATCTCGACCAGCTCGAATCGAGCGGCTGGCGGGCGCTGGAGGAGCTGCGCCAGAACGGCCTCCTCAAGGCCATCGGTGCCGGCATCAACGAGACGGGCATGATGTCGCGCTTCCTCGAGTTCTGCCAGCCCGACTTCTGGCTGGTGGCCATGCCGTACACGCTGCTGCGCCAGGAGATGCTGGACGAGGAGTTCGCCATCTGCGAGGAGCGCGGCATCAGCGTCGTCATCGGGGCGCCGTTCCAGTCGGGCATCCTGGCCACCGGCGCGATACCCGGGGCTCGCTCGGACTACCGACCGGTGAACGAGGCGACCCTGGAGAAGGTGCGCCGCATCGAGACGATCTGCTCCCGCCACGATGTCCCCATCGCTGCCGCGGCGCTGCAGTTCGTCATGGGCCATCCGGTCGTCGCGGCGGTCATCCCCGGTGCCGCTTCGGCAGCCCAGGTGGAGCGCAACGTCGCCACCTTCCGCCACCCCATCCCGGCTGACCTGTGGCTCGAGCTGAAGCACGAGCGACTGTTGCGCGATGACGCGCCGGTGCCCAGCGGGACGTAGCCCGATCGCTTACTCCACGTGGTAGATCTCCGTGGCCGTGATGTTGCGGCCCTCCGGGTCGGTGAAGGTGGTGATGGCGTCCTGCAAGGCTTCGCCCCAGCGACCGGCCACCTCGGTGGCGTTGACCCGGTCGATGACCGTCCCGAAGTCGGGGAAGTAGCGACCGTAGTAGACGACGTGGGCGCCCCGACGGAAACCGGTGTAGTCGCGGTATCCGGCGTCGGCGATGGCCGCCAGCATCTCCGGCCACGGCTCCGCGTGGAGCCGGTCGTACAGATCGGCCTGGGCGGTATCGATGACCAGGCTGAAGAGGGCCCGCTCCCAGGGCCCGGCGGGAGCAGGAGCGTCGGTGTGGAAGACCTCGTCGTACCAGATCAGCCCACCGTCGGGCGCATACAGCTCCGCCAGGATGCCCCGCAGCTCGTGCCGGCGGGCCTGGGTCGCGGGCTGGTCGAGGTAGCGCCGGTAGGCGGTCTCTCGATCGGGCTCGGCGAGGGCATAGCGCCAGGCGTCCGTGCCGCGGCGGAATACGGTCACGTCATGCAACCCAGCCGTGGCCATGGAGGCCGCGATCTCGGGCGCGATCGCGGCATGAACCTGGTCGAAGCGGGTCTCGGTGCCCGGAAACAGGCGGAAGTAGTGCAGGCAGCGTTCCATGCCGTCCTCCTCCAGATATGCGGGTTCGTCAGATGCGGAAGTAGCGCTCGGCGTTGCCGCTGAACAGGGCTGCCTGCTCCGCGGCGCTGAACTCGGAGATGATCTCTGCGTAGGCGTCGATGACGTCGGGGTACGAGGAGAAGAGCCGATCGACCGGCCAGTTGCTGCCGAAGATCGTGCGCTCCACGCCGAACGTCTCGATGCAGTCGAGCACCATGGGGCGCATCGAGTCCAGCGTCCATCGAGGGTCGCCCATGCCCAGCGCCGAGATCTTGACGATGACGTTTGGTGCCTCCGCCAGGTTGGCCAGCTCGCGCCGCCAGAGCTCCAGGTACTCATCATCGCGCCGTAGCGGCAGACCGGCGTGGTCGAGCGAGATGACGGTGTCGGGGAAGGCCATCGCGAGGTCCTTCACCTTGGCATAGCGCTCGGGCCGCGAGTCGAGGCAGGCCACCAAGTCATGCCGGCGCAGGAGCGCGAAGCCCGCGCGCCAGGCTGGGTCCAGCTCATAGTCACCGTCCCCGAAGTCGCGGACACCGCGCATGTTGGCAAAGGCCAGGTGCTGCTCGAGGACGTCCTCCGCGTCCGCTGCCGCGAGGTGCACCTCGGCGATGATGCCGTGGGGGTGGCCCAGCCGATCGGCGAAGGCCTGCAGCCAGCGCGTCTCCTCGACCGGGTCGGCCGTCCCGACGGCGCACTGCACGTGGATCGACTTGACGACGTTGGCGAAGCGCGACTCGGCGATCCAGTCGTCGGCCCAGTAGCGCTGGGCCTGGATGGGCTCGATCGCCTCCAGGATGTGGTGCTTCACGCCCGGCTGGAGCCAGCCGTACTCCAGCTTGGGATGCTGCAGGTCGTAGAAGTGGACGTGGGTGTCGATGAACCCGATCGCTGCCATCGGCTCCTCCTTTGTAGGCGTCAAGCCACGCCATCGTAGCCACTTCGGTCATCTCGCCGCAGAGGCGTGCCGATGGTCCCGTGACTACCGGCCGAAGGACGTGCTTCGGCCCCCGTGGACTCGGCTATGCTCAGCGCCATGCCCGAGCGCGAGGAGGACGTCTTAGCACCACGACCAGCGGCGCCCGAAGCGGGGACTGGGACAGGCTCGACCGATGGCGACCCTGCGCCTGCGACTCCCCCTGGAGCGACCGCGGCAGAGGCCTCACCCATCCTCGAGATACGTGGCGTCTCCAAGCAGTTCGGCGCGATCCAGGCGCTGGACGGTGTCTCACTGGCGTTGATCCCCGGCGAGATCCACGCGCTGCTCGGCGAGAACGGCGCCGGCAAGTCGACGTTGATCAAGGTCATGACCGGTGTCGTGCAGCCGGACATCGGGCGAGATCCTCATCGATGGCCAGGAGGTGCACATCGGCAGTGCCTTCGACGCCCAGACCTACGCCGTGGCGGCCATCTACCAGGAGCCCATGGTCTTTCCGGACCTGACGGTGGCCGAGAACATCTTCATCGGCCATCGCGACCGCGGCCGCGTCGTCAACCGGCGCAAGATGCGGGAGGAGGCCGAGAAGGTGCTGGCTCGGCTGGATGTCCATCTCGACGTGATGGCCCCGGCCTCGGCGCTGACCCTGGCGCAGCAGCAGACCGTCGAGATCGCCAAGGCGCTTTCGCTCCACACACGCGTCCTGATCATGGATGAGCCGACTGCCTCGCTGTCGGCGCACGAGGTGGACCAACTCTTCGCCATCATCGCGAGGCTTCGCTCTGAGGGCGTGGCCATCCTCTTCATCTCCCACCGCCTGGAGGAGGTCTTCGAGCAGGCCGACCGCATCACGGTCATGCGAGACGGCGCCTGGATCTCCACCTCGCTGCGCTCTGAGATCGACCATCAACGAGGCCATCCGCCAGATGGTCGGCCGCGAGGTCGTGGAGTTCTACCGGCGCGTCCAGACGAACCCCGGTGAGGTCATCCTCAAGGTCGAGGACCTCGGCGTGGAAGGTGCCTTCCATGGCATCAGCTTCGAGCTTCGCCGCGGTGAGGTGCTGGGTTTCGCCGGTCTCGTTGGTGCACGGCGGACCGACGTTGGCCTGGCGCTGTTCGGCATCCACCCTGCCGACCACGGGCGTATCACCTTCGAGGGCCAGGAAGTCCACATCAAGAACCCGCACGACGCGCTGGACCTGGGCATCGCCTATGCCACCGAGGACCGTCGTGGCCTGGGCCTCATCTTCAACCAGTCCATCGCCTCCAACATCATCCTGCCCTCGCTCGATCGCTACCTCAACCGTTTCGGCCTCGTTCGCAAAGCGCTGGAGCGGGCCACGGCCATGGACTATCGGGAGCGACTCTCGATCCGGGCGCCCAGCGTAGACACTCCCGCCTCCTCGCTCTCTGGCGGCAACCAGCAGAAGGTCGTGCTCAGCAAGTGGCTCGATACCAAGCCACAGGTGCTGATCCTCGATGAGCCCACCCGGGGCATCGACGTGGGGGCCAAGGTCGAGGTCCACCACCTCATCGACAACCTCGTGAGTGAGGGCATCGCCATCATCCTCATCAGCTCCGATCTGCCCGAGCTGCTGCCCATGAGCGACCGCATCCTGATCATGCGTGAGGGTCGCCAGATGGATGTGGTCGACGGGTCGACCGCGACGCAGGAGCAGATCCTCGCGCAGGCCATGGGCCAGGCAGAGCGGGTGGCCATCGCAGCCGAGACGGGCGCATGACCGACGCGCTGCTGCGACGACTCCGACCCAGCCAGGTCCGCGAGCTCATCACGCTCCTGATCATCATCATCATCATCCTCTTCTTCTCGACGCAGATCGACAACTACCTCTCCGGTCGCACCTTCAATCGCGTCAGTACCGAGTTCCCCATCATCGCGGTGGTCGCAGTCGGCCAGTTGTTGGTGGTGCTGACACGCAACCTCGACCTCTCGGTCGGCTCGCAGGTGGCGCTGGTGGCCTGGTCGACGGGTTGGATCGCGACCCAGGCGCCGGACATCAACCCGCTGCTGCTGGTCGTCATCGCCATGGGCATGGGCGTGGTCATGGGCGCCATCAACGGTGTCATCGTGGCCTATGGCCGCGTGCCGGCCATCATCACCACCCTCGCCACGCTGGCCATCTACCGCTCGGTCCTCATCACCGTCGCCAATGCCGAGACGATCCAGACACGTGGCCTGCCCGACTGGATCGTCGACTTCCCCGGGACCACCCTGCTCCAGCTCGACCAGGTCGACATCCGGCTCATCTTCGTCATCGCACTCGTGGTGGTCGCCGTGGTGCAGCTGCTCCTCACGTTCTTGCCCTACGGCCGACGGCTCTATGCCATCGGCTCCAATCCCGATGCGGCACGCATGGTCGGACTCCCCATGCAGCGCGACGTCTTCCTCGCCTATCTCGGCTGCGGTGCGCTGGCCGGTCTCGGTGGCCTGATGCAGATGGCCAAGTTCGGCACGATCACGGTCGACTCCGCGCGCGGCCTGGAGATGGCCGTCATCGCTGCGGTGGTCGTTGGCGGTGCCAACATCTTCGGTGGCTCCGGCTCGGCCATCGGCGTGATGCTGGGCGCGGTGCTCATCGCGGTGCTCGATCTGTCACTGGCTCGTTGGATCGGTATCAGCGACTTCGCGCGTGACTTCCTGTTGGGCATGCTGATCCTGCTGGCCGTGGCCAGTGATGTCTTCATCAGTGGCCGTCTGCGGAAGGTGTGGCTACGAGCCAAGCGTCGCGAGGAGGCCAGGGCGGCACCGCCGGGCCTGGCCCCGGGAGCCGGTGATGGATAGCGCCCCCACGCTGGGCCAGCGTATCGCCTCGCGGCTGCGCTCATGGGAAGGCTTGCTGCTGGCCATCCTCACGGCCGTCGTCCTGGTCAACACCGTCTTCGCGCCCAACTACGTCTTCGGAGACCTGGGCGGCCAGAACCAGGTCAACCTGTGGTGGATCGGTGTCGAGAAGGCCATCGTCGTGCTGGCCATGACCTTCGTCATCATCAACGGCGAGATCGACCTCTCGGTGGCCTCGGTCATGGGCCTCTCGTCGGTCGTCGTGGCCGTCCTGTGGGCAGATGGGGTGCCCATCGAGATCGGCATCATCGTGGCACTGCTGGTGGGCCTCGGCGTCGGCCTCTTCAACGGTTTCTGGGTGGCCATCGTAGGTCTGCCCTCGCTCGTGGTCACGCTGGCCGGCCTGATCGGTTTCCGGGGTCTCACCTACATGCTCATCGAGGGTCGCTCGATCGGGAACGGGGAGACGGCGTTTCCGACGTGGTTCGGGGACATGGGTCAGCAGCCACTGAGCAAGCTGATCGGCGTGCTCGACTCCATCCCTATCGTCGATCGCATGCCCTTCGCCCTGTTCGTGTACATCGGCCTGCTCATCCTTGCTGCGGTCGTGCTGGGCAGGTCGGGCTTTGGGCGGCGCACCTACGTCATCGGCAGCAACAAGGACGTGGCCCGCTACTCCGGCGTCGGGGTGGCCCGTCACAAGATGGCGATCATGGTCATCAGCTCGGTCACCGCAGCACTGGCCGGCATCCTGCTTGCGGCACACCTGGGCGCGGTCCGCGGCAGCACCGCCTTCGGCTGGGAGCTGGACATCATCACCATCGTGCTGCTGGGTGGCGTCAGTATCTTCGGCGGCTCGGGCACGATGCTGGGCGTGTTCCTATCCACCATGCTCGTGCTCAACATCCGCAACGGGCTGGGACTCTCGAACGTGCCCGGCCACACCCAGACCGGTGTCGTGGGTCTGCTGCTCATCCTCTCGGTGCTGTTGCCGAACATCATCGAGAGCTACCAGGGTTGGGCGCGCCGTCGTTCGCTCGCCCATGCCGCGCGAGCCACGCAGGAGGGGCCCGCCCCGTAGCGCGACGCCTGGGCGCCGCTACCGCTGCCGCCTGATAGCGATCGCAGGGGGGGCTGGCGCGGGCAACGGCCTCGCCGTACGATGGGTGTCGGCGACCGAGATGATCTCGGGAATAGCCCGACAGAGATAGAGGAGGAGTCAATGCGAAGGACGATGCTCGCCGTTGCTGCGGCAGCTGCGCTCACGGTATCGGCCGTTTCAGGGCCGGTACTGGCGCAGGATCCCGTCCAGGCAGAGCCTGGCCAGGCCGTCAACATGATGCTGCTGCCCAAGTTCCTGGGCATCACCGTGTTCGACCAGGCCAACCAGGGCGCGGAGGAAGCCGCTGCCGAGCTGCAGAACCCGACGCCCCTGACCTTCACCGGCCCCACCGCCGACAACAGCGTAGCCGGCCAGATCGAGATCCTGACCAACGCGCCCACGCAGGGCATCGACGTGGTCATGCTCTCGAACAACGCCGGCGACCAGATCGCTCCGGTGGCTGCCGCGGCACAGGCAGCCGGGACACAGGTCGTGACCTGGGACTCGCCGATCCCCTCGGCCGAGGGTGAGTCGGTCTTCGTGGCCCAGGTCGACTTCGACGAGACCGGCAAGGTCATGGCTGACATGGCCCTGTCGCTGGTGGGCCCGGACGGCGGCCAGGTGGCCGTGCTGTCGGCATCGCCGGATGCCGCCAACCAGAACGCCTGGATCGCGTCGTATCTCGACGTCCTGGCGAGCGACCCCATGTACGCTGGCATCGAGAACGTCGAGGTCGTGTACGGCAACGACAAGTCCGAAGACAGCTACAACGCGGCCATCGCGCTCGTCGACAAGTACCCCGATCTCAAGGTCATCATGGCCCCCACGACCGTCGGCATCGCGGCGGCTGCCAAGGCCATGCAGGACGAAGGCCTGTGTGATCAGGTCGCCGTCTCCGGCCTGGGCCTCCCCGGCGAGATGGTCGACTTCACCATGAACGGCTGCGGCCCTGAGTTCGCGCTGTGGTCGTTCGTGGACCTGGGCTACCTGACGTACTACGTCTCGTACCTGCTCGCCACGGGCGCCCTCGAGGGTGTCGCCGGCGAGACGTTCGAAGTCGGTCGCCCCGTCAGCGGCAACACCGTCTTCGAGATCACTGCCGACCCGACCCGGCCGGACGTCGAAGGTGCGCTGCGCGTCCTGATGGGTCCCTTCACCATCTACACGGCAGAGAACGTCGAGGCTGCCGCCGGCTGACGCCGACGCTCGACGAACCCCCGGCCCTGCTTCGGCAGGACCGGGGGTTCTACTAATTCATGGTCCGGGGGCGCTGTTCAGGCGTAGACGCCGTGGCGCTTCACCGCGTCGATGAGGGCCTCCACGTTCTCGACCGGGGTATCGCCCTGGAGGATGTGGGCCGGCGCGACCATGTAACCGCCGCCCGCTCCCAACGCATCGATCTTTGCCTTGACGTCGGCGTCGATCTCCTCTGGCGTCCCGTGCGGCAGCAGGTGCTGTTGGTCGATGGCGCCCCAGAACGAGAGGCTGTCACCGAACTGCGCCTTGAGCTCTTGGGGCTCATGCCCTGGCACACCGGGTTGCACCGGGTTGAAGACGTCCAGGCCGATCTCGACGAGGTCGCCCAGGATGGGGGCGATGGCGCCGTCGCAGTGATACATGGTGAGGACATCGGGGTTGATGGCCTTGAACTGACGGAACACCTCGGCGAAGCGCGGCTTGAAGATCCCCCGCCACATGTCCGGCGAGATCATCATGCCGTTCTGGGCGCCGAAGTCGTCGCCCGTCCAGATGCCGTCCACACCCAGCTCGACGAGTCGCTTGCCGATGGCGAGGCTGAACTCCATGGTGCGATCGAGGAGTGCATCGACGTAGGGCTCGCCCATGGCCATGTCGGTCATGAACTTCTGCAGTCCGGTCATGTGCCAGGCCATCTCGAACATCGTCAGCTCGACGGTGCCGATGATGAAGTACTCGCCCTTGTACTTCTCGATGTAGCGCCTGGCATCCTCGAAGCGCGCCTCGTCGGTGGGGTCGGGGAAGGGGAGGTCAAGCACCTCCTGCACCGAGCTCGCTTGTTCCAATGGGCCCTCGACGACGTCGTACCAGGCGAGGCCCATCTTCATCTTCATGCCGAACTCGTTGACGATGCAGCCGTCGTCGGTCTGCTCTGGCTGGTAGCCGGCAGGCACGCCACCGCCGACCATCACGCAGTCGCTGCCCATGGCCACGCGGATCTCATTCCCCGACGTGCGGTACTTGAGGTCTTCGTAGTAGTTGGGCTGCCAGCCGATGGGGATGTCCAGCTTCTGGCTGAACGTCTCCAGCAGCGGGCGGGAGAGGTCGAACTGGAGTGGGACCCGGTCGGGCAAGCCGTCTCGGCGCAGGGCTCGCAGCACACGCTCCTGGGAGTTCATCGCTCGTTCGCTCCTCGCACTGTCATGGTGCTCACGGGGTCGGGCGGCGGCAAGCGTGCGGTCAGCCCTTGGCGGCTGCGGCCGCGGCCTTGGCCATCTCCTCGCCCATGTAGCGGCGCGCCTGCACCGCCAGGTCCATGCTGTTGTCCCACATGTTTCGCCAGATGCGCAGGATCGTGGACAGGTTCTCGTCGACCACCTTGGAGCTGAACGACTCGAAGGTGATGACACCGTCGTACTTGGCGTCGACGAGCGCAGTGAACAACTCGGGGAAGTTCACGTGCCCCTGGCCCAGGTAGCCGCGATGGTTCTCGCCGATGTGGACGTAGCCCAGCAGGTCGCCGGCATCGAAGACCGGATCGCGGAAGTTGTTCTCCTCGATGTTCATGTGATAGGAGTCGAGGTGGACGACGAGGTTGTCCGAGCCGGTCTCCTTGATGTACTGCACCGTCTGGGCCGAGGTATTGAGCAGGTTCGTCTCGTAGCGGTTGACGAACTCGAGGCCGACGGTGATGCCCGATGCCTTGGCCTTCTCCGCGAGGCGCGTGATGACCGCCTGTGAATTCTCGCGAGCCTTCTGCGTCGGCATCGTGAGGTACGGTCCGAGTGCGCTGAAGATGACGCCGCCGAGGTAGCTTCCGCCGATGTCGCGGACCATCGAGAGTGCGTCGTTGAGCGTCTTCTCGCCACGGGCGACCGAATCAGCGTCCTCGCTGTTGATGTCGTTGTCGAAGCCGAGGCCCAGCGAGCAGGTCACCTCGACCTCGTGCTCGGCGAGCGCCTTCTGGATGGCTGCGATGTCCATCTCGGCCGGGTCGAAGGCCGGCAGCTCGATGATGTCGAAGCCGGCCTCCTTCGTGCTGGAGACGGCGTACTCGCACTCCCTGGCGCCCCAGGTGCCCGACCACACCAGCGCATGCACTCCGAACTTGTTCATCAGCCTCGTTCCTTCCCCTCGGTGCTCCACCACGTGGAGCTTGCTTGCTTTCTCGAGTCTACGGCCTAGCGGCGTGCCGCGAGCATCTCTCCGAAGCGCCCACGCGCCTCTGACCAGTCGCCCGACGGCTCGTACGTCTTCATGGGGAACGAGCGCGCGATGAGCTCGCGCGCCTGCGCCAGGTCGCGCAGTTCGCCGGCGGTGATGGCCTGGATGGCGATGTTGCCGATGGCGGTGGCCTCTACCGGTCCTGCGATCACCTGCCGACCGCTGATGTCGGCGGTGATCTGGCACAGCAGCTCGTTCTGCGAGCCGCCGCCGACGATGTGGATCCGGTCGATATCTCGATCGGTCACGGCGGCCAGCTTGCCCACGACCCAGTCGTACTTCAGCGCCAGCGATTCGAAGATGACGCGCCACAGCGTGGCCGTCTCGAAGGGCACCGGCTGCCCGGTCTCGTCACAGGACTCGCGGATGCGCGTGGGCATGTCACCGGGCCACAGGAAGCGCGGGTCGTCGGGATCGACGAAGGCCGTCCCGGGCTTGCCCTTCTCGGCCAGCTTGCAGATCTCCGCGTACGACGGTGCTCCCTCTCCCGGCCACAGCGCCTTGCGGCTCTGCTGCACCAGCCACAGTCCCATCACGTTGCGCAGCAGGGTGATGGTGCCCTCGTAGCCGCCCTCGTTGGTGAGGTTGGCCGCCAGCGAGGCCTCGGTGACCACCGGGTCGTGCTCCTCGAGGCCCACCAGGGACCAGGTGCCCGACGAGATGTAAGCGGTCGAGTTTCCCGCGAGCGGGCTGCCGGCCACGGCCGAAGGAGTGTCATGTGACGCTCCGGCGACGACCTGCGTCTTCTTGCAGCCGGTGGCCTCGGCGACCTCGTTGAGCAGCTGGCCCAGGACGGTCCCGGGCTCGACGATCTCGGGCAGGAAGTGGGTGGGGATGCCCAGCCGATCCAACAGCGGCCGGGCCCAGTCGTGCGTCCACGGATCGACCGTCTGGCCGGTGGTGGCCTCGGTGTACTCGGCCACGTTGGCGCCGCAGAGGAAGTGGTTGAAGATGTCCGGCATCATCAGCAGCTTGTCGGCCTGCTCCAGGATGGGGTCCTTCGCCTGGACCTCGCTGAGGATCTGATAGAGCGTGTTGATGGACATGAACTGGATGCCGGTGGCCATGTAGATCTCGTCACGCGGGACGATCTCGAAGGCCGCCTCGAGCATCTTCTCGTGGCGCGTGTCGCGGTAGTGGATGGGATTGCCGATGAGGCGCCCGCGCGAGTCGAGGTAGCCGTAGTCGACGCCCCAGGTATCGACCGACACCGAGTGCACCGGGCCGTCGGCCGAGGCTTTGCCCATGCCGGTCAGGATGTCATTGAACTGCCGCGCGAAGTCCCAGTAGAGCGTGCCGCCCATGCGCACGGGCGTGTTCGCATACCGATGTACCGGCTCGATGCTGAGCTGGTCGCCATCGAACCGACCCACGATGGTGCGGCCACTCTCGGCGCCGAAGTCCAGCGCCACGTACCGAAGTCCCCGATCAACCATGCTGCGTCACCTCGATGCCCATCCCCCGGAGCGGATCCACCATAGCGGCTGGTGCGGCCGCATCGGTGAAGACCTGCGTCAAGCCCTCGGTCTCGCAGAACGTGGCCGAGGCGACTCGCCCCCACTTGCTGTGGTCGATGATGGCGTAGACCTCGCGGGCCGCGGCGACCATCACGCGTTTGATCTGTGCTTCCTCTTCGCGTGCCTCCGTCAAGCCTTCCTCGAGCGAGAAGCCAGCCGAGCTCAGGAACGCCTTCTGGACGTTGACCCGGTCGAAGACGGCATCGCCCAGCTGGCCCACGACCGAGAGCGAGCTGCGCACCCGCCCGCCCATCAGGAGCACCGTGATGTCCGCTCGTCCCGCCAGCGCGCTGGCAGCGTGGATGCCGTTGGTCACCACCGTCAGGCCATGCCAGGCATCGCGCTTGAGCAGCTCTCGCACCAGGTACAGGGCGGTGGTGCTGGCATCGAGGATGATCGACTCGCCGTGACTGACGTGCGCGGCGGCGAGTGCTCCGATCGCGGCCTTCTCCTCCCGCTGGAGTCGGTCGCGCACGTCGAACGCGATGTCCCCGCGGCCCATGCGAGCGGCGATGGCGCCACCGTGCGTGCGGATGACGCGATCGGCCTCGGCCAGCACTTCAAGATCCTTGCGGATGGTCACCGCGGAGACAGCGAAGCGCTCGGCGAGCTCGTTCACGCGTGCGCGGCCCTGCTCCTCGACGATGCGGGCGATCTCGCGTTGCCGCTCACCGGCGAAGGCGACACCCGCCAGCGGGACCGTGGTGGAGGTCATGCCACCGCGCCTCCTGCTTCGGCAGCAGCTGCGGCGATGAGCGCCTCTTCGGCGGCACGCGTCCAGCGGCCATCGTCGAGGGCGGCGGCGACCGTGGGGTAGGCCTCGGCCAAGTCGGTGAGCCTGACCAGGCCCAACTGCGTCAACTGCGGATAGATGACGATCTTGCCACCGGACGTGCGGGCCTTGACGGCCTCCAGCGCGTCGGCCACGCCCTGCATGCCACTCACGGCATAGACACTGATATTGGTGTCGAGGGTGCCAGCCTCCAGCCGCGCGAGCACGGCCTTCATGTCGCTGATCATGGAGCCGCTGGTACCGAGGATGTAGACGTGCTTGCGCAGCATCTCGTCAAGATCGAGCGGCGCAGTGGTGCCCACCGCGAAGCCGGCGAAGAAGTCGATGATGGCTCCCTCGCCGGCGAGTCCCACGGTGCTCGCCGCGATCGCCGGGACCGGCACCATGCAAGCGATGCGGGTGAAGCCGCCCGCCGGCTGCGCGTCGCTGCTGTCGAGCGACTCGAAGACCAGGCCCTGTGAGGCTGCCAGCGGTGCGGCCACCTCGGCCAGGTGTGCCAGCCGCGCCTCGTCGATATCGACGGCGGTCACGGCCACGCCGTTCACCCCGGAGGTCAGCGCGCGGATGACGTGCATGAAGCCCATCGGTCCGGCGGCGCCGATGATGCCGACCCGCTCACCCTCGCGCAGCTCGCCCGTGGCAGGCACCTGGGCATAGCCGTCAGCCGCCGAGGTCCCGATGGTACCGACCCAGCGGGTCAGGTCGTAGTGGACGCGACCGACATCGATCTCGATGGGCCGCCCCAGGAGCCCGCCACCGAGCACGACGTCGATGACACCGCCAGGCCCGAGCAGCGCTTGCAGCTGCTCGACGCGCTCGGCCCGCGAACCGAAGTAGACGATGTCATCGAACGAGCCGGCTCGCAGCCCCTCGAGGGAGTCGGCCGGGACGACCTCCAAGCCGCTGACCGCTCCGAGCGTCTCGAGGGTCACACGCTGCATGGCGTCGTCGGTGACGGCCGTGAGCGTGGCGGGGGCGGCGCTGCTGATCAGCGCGTCCAGGCCGTCGATGGGATGGCCCGGGTCGGACACGACCAGCAGCGCCCCGCCGGCCTTGAGTGTGCCGCGTTCCTTGGTGGCATAGGCACGCTCCACGCACGCCCACGGCTCCAGCAGCCCCACGGCCGATGCGCTCGGCTCCTCGCTCACGGGGATGAGGAAGCGCTCGCCGCTCTCGGGGTCGATGATCACCCGCTCGTCCATGAGCACGTACTGCTGCAGGGCGCCCTCGAAGTCGTAGCCGAATGATGCATTCGAGCCAGCGGTCAGCATGTGCCGGTAGTCGGTCTGCACCAGGGCGCGATCGCCGACCTTGTGGCGCTTGACCTGGGAGCCGATGGCCACCACCCGGGCGCAGGCCTCGTGGCCCGGCACCGTAGGAGCGTCGCCAGGGACGTAGCTGGGGATCTCTGCCAGCTGAGCGGGTGTCAGGAAGGTCAGCACCTCGCCCTTGCGGGGATGGGCGGCGAAGGCATGCAGCAGCTTGGTGTCACTGAAGCAGATGCCGGTGGCCTCGATCCGGCACAAGATCTGCGTGGGGCCGACCTTCGGTACCGGCTTGGATGTATTCAGCACGGTCTTGTCTGCGGCGACGATCTGGACCGCGTACTGGGTCTCTGGGATCTGGGTCATGACAGCATCACCTGGCCTCCGGTCACCGGCACGGCCTGGCCGGTCTCGTACTGCTGGGCGACGAGGTAGAGGATGGCCTCCACCACGTCCTCGGGGGTACAGCCACGGCCCATGGGGACCTTGGCCTCGTAGGCGGCGCGAACGTCCTCGATGGAGGTGGCGCCGGGGACCTTGCCTTCGCGCAGGTACTGCACGAAGAGGCCATCGTCAGGATCCGACCACAGTGGGCCCTGGTAGTAGTTGCCGGGGCAGACCGCGTTGACCTTGATGCCGTCTTCGATGAGCTCGAGGGCGAAGGACTGCGTCAGGCCGACGCCACCGAACTTGGAGCCGGCGTAGGCGAAGTTGCGCTTGGAGCCGACCAGGCCCGACTTGGAGTTGATCTCCACGATGTCGCCGTGATAGTCGGGTCGAGCGGCGTGCTGGGCGGCGAGGACGGGGGCCACGGCTCGGACACCCAGGAAGTAGCCGCGATAGTTGACCTGCGTGACGAGGTCGAAGTCCGCCAGCGACTGTTCGGTCACCGAGCCCGCGCGCAGGACGCCGGCGTTGGAAACGAAGAGGTCGATACCGCCGTAGCGCTCCACGACCGCCGCGATGGCGGCGTTGACGGAGTCCTCGTCGGCCACGTCGATGGCCACGGACCAGGCGCGGCCTGCGCCGAGTCCAGCCTCGATAGCCGCCGCCTCGGCCGCCGCCTGTTGGGCCTGGAGGTCGGCGAGGATGACGATGCCACCTTCACCTGCCAGGCCCTGGGCGATGCCGAGGCCGAAGCCCTGGGCGGCGCCGGTCACCAGTGCGACCTTGCCGGCGAAGCGCCCGGGAGCACGATCGAAGGCGGCGGCACCTCGTCGGTAGGCCTCCACCTCCCAGTGCTCGATGAAGCCGCGTTCGTCATCGGACAGCGCGCGCACGCGACCGAGCGAGTCGGCTGCCTCGTACACGCGCAGACAGTCGAGGTAGATGTGGCGCGCGGTATCGACTTCCTTCCAGCTGTCGCCGGCAGCGAAGATGCCGAGGCCGGGGACGACGGTGACGATGGGCGCGACGCCGTGCTCCTCGATGTTCGTCGCAAGCGCCGCTCGCAGCAGCGCCGGGATCTGCTCGATGGCCACCTCGGCGGGCGGATCGAAGAGCAGGGGGAAGCTGCCCGAGTAGACGATCTGGTCGGGCGTCATGGGCCCGCCTTTCACGGCCTTGACGCCATCCTCCGACTCGAGGTAGTCAGCCGCGCCGGGTGCGCGATCGTAGGTCACGACCTTCAAGGGGCCGCCCTCGGCCGATAGCAGTGCGCGCAGCGTGGGTCCGATGATCCTGACCATGGCGTTCGCGTGCGCCTCATCGGCAGCGATGCGTGCCGCCGCACGACCGGAGCCAGCAACGCTGATGCCGCTCTTCTCGATGGCCGCACGGACGGTGCCCAGGACGTGCTCGTTGAGCGCCGCGATCTCGGCGGTGGTGTCGGCCGAGACGATGATGCCGTGGTCGCCCATGAAGGTGATCTTCGGCGCAGCCTGCCCGGTGCGCGCCTGATGCGCCTCGCGCAGCTGGTAGATCTTGCGCGCGAGCGGCAATCCCGGGTCGGTGTAGGGGACCCACAGGGCGTCATCGCCGAAGAGATCGCGCATGATGGCTTCGCCGTCCTGGTTGCAGGTGACGGCGTTGGGCACGATGGCGTGCGTGTGGAGGACGAAGCGCTCGGGCAGCAGCGAGTGGAACATCAGCTCCACCGACGGCCGGCGACCCTTGGCCTCGGCCATGCGCACCCTGGCCGCGGCCCGCATGACGGGATCGGGCGCACCGGCGATGCGAGACTCATCCGCCTCGTCGCCTCCGTTGAGCAACAGGTCCAGTAGCGGGCCGGTCGCGAGCGGCACGAGGTCGCCTGCCTCGATGTCCGCGAGCGGCACGCCGCTGGGCTTGATGTAGACGACGCCACCGGCCTTGACCGACGAATTGCCGCCTCCCCCACGGGAGTACTCGGGGTCGCGGCCAAAGCGCTGGGACATGGCGACGGCGTCGCGGATCAGCTCGTCGTCGAGCTTGAGAAGCTGGATCTGGGTGAGATCGGTCATCGGGCGGTCCCTGTGGCTTCGAAGAGGAGCTCCTCGCCCATCTGGGCGAAGTAGCGGATGCGGGTCTCGGCATCGGGGAAGGTGGGGTTGAGCGCCCCGGTCTCGTCCACGTAGCCGGCTTCGCCCTGCTGCTTGCGGTGCTGGTGAGCGGCCACGATGCAGGTGCCCTCCCAGGTGATGTCCTTGACCTCGTCTGACAGGGGCACGCCGTGCAGACACGTCGGTGCCACCGGGATGCGCTCCTGCGTGTTGTGCTCGGTGCCGACCATGACGAAGATGCCGGCATCGCGCCAGGTCCTGACGTATCTCTCCACCACCTCCGGGGTGTTGCGCACCGGGATCAGCTCGGCGCCGTAGATGTCGTGGCCGGCCATGCGCTCGATGAGATCCTCGACGGGATCCTCGTAGCCGCACATGGGGATGACACCGTCGGCGAGGGTGGGATAGATGGCGATGGCGCCGAGGCCGCGGATGAAGGCGAGCGCGTCGGTGAAGGGGACAGGTGTCTCCTCCACGAAGGCGGGGCAGCCGGCCTTCATCAGGCGCGAACGCAGCTCGCCCTGGGTGGCGATGGCGTCGTCGGGAGCAGCCTTGGGTGCCTGGCCATAGACCTTCTCGAGGATGGCCGCGCGGCTCTCGGCGGCTACGGCATCGAAGAGGGCGACCTGGAAACCGAGGGCGACGTGGCGCTCCTGGAGAACGACCCATGCGGCGGGGACTTCGGCGCGCGTGGCGACGACCTCCACGATCGACTGGTAGCTGACATCGACCGGGAGACCGGCAGCGGCGAACAGGCCACGGATACGGTCGACCATCTCGCTCGTGCGAGCCTCGTTGGACGCCTTGGCGCCATCCATGAACGCCTTCGTCGCCGGGCTGGGATGGGTGGGGGCGGGGATACCCTTGCCGCAGACGTAGGCGCGCCCGGGGTTGGCGGGATCGTTCGATCTTGACGCCGTTGCGCTGCTCCTCGGCCAGCAGGGAGATGAACTCCAGGCCGAAGAGGGCGGCCAGGCCGTGCCGCTTGGCGGCGGCATCGAAGCGGTCGTAGACGCCGAAGTCGTGGAAGTTGGACGTGCCGATGACCTTGACACCCTCGCGGGCTGACGTCTCCACCGCATCCTCGACGGTGGTGAAGGCGGAGAAGTTCGGGGGCACGTGGAGGTGCGTGTTGAAGGCCAGCCGTGGCCTGGCCGATGCTAGGTCGCTCATGCGCTCTCCATGGGGTTGCCGGTTCCGGGCACACCCGCAGGGGCGGATTGCGAGTGCTTTCGATTGCTTGTGATACGTCAATGATAGCAACGTCTGAGCGCATGAACCGTCGGAGCAGCCGATCCCGTTCTGTCATCTCACCCACCCTCAGGGTCGGACGGCGGGACCTCGGTCGTCCCACCCGTCCAGCGCATCGATCGACCGAGGATGGCGGGCGGAACGCCGCCGGCTTCGTTGACTCACCCGTGACCTGGGTCAGCGCTCCCGCCCGGCTCCCCCTGCGGGCGTTGCTACAGTAGGCGGCTCATGCAGCCATCGATCCCCAGGCAGATGCTCGCCACCGTGTTGGGTGCGCCAAGTGGTCTTGATCAGCTCAGGACCGTCACGCTCGACACTCCTTTGCCAGGCCCGGACGAGGTGCTCGTCCGCGTCGCGACCGTGGGTGTGAACCGCCGCGACCTGGACATCATCGAGGGGCGCGCCAGCCCCCAGTGGGGCGACACGCCATCGATCCTGGGTCTGGACCCGGCCGGCGTGGTGGCAGAGACCGGCAGCGAGGTCACCCACCTCCGCGTGGGCGACAGGGTCGTCGTCAAGCCATCGGTCAGCTGCGGGTCGTGCGCGGCGTGTCGAGCGGAACGCGACGACGCCTGCAGTCGCATCGTCACCATCGGCATCGACCGCCCCGGCGGCATGGCCGAATTCGTCGCCGTGCCGGCTCGCAACGTCGCCCCCATCCCGGCCGGCATCGGCTTCGCCGAAGCGAGTGCCATCGCGCTCTCGAATGCCATCGCGCTCACCCTGTTGCGTACGGTCGCGGCAGAAGCCGGCGAGACGGTCCTGGTCAGCGGTGCCGCCGGGGCCGTCGGCGGCGCTACCGTGCAACTGGCACGTATGCGCCGCGCGCGCGTCATCGCGCTCGTGGGCAGTGAGCACGGGACCCAGTGGCTGCGCGCGCTGCCACGCGCGCTGGCCCCGGAGCTGGCGATCGACATCTCAGCGCACCCCGACTTCGCCGCCGAGGTGCTCGAACGTATCCCCGACGGCGTGGGCGTCTATGTCGAGACCACCTCCGACCCGGTCCTGTGGCGAGAAGCCCTGCTGACGTTGGGCACCGGCGCGCGCATCGCCGTCGTCGGTGCCCACGCGGGGCCGATCGTGGAGCTGGATAACCAGTGGCTCTACCGACGTCGGGTGGCCATCCACGGCTGCTGGGGTTCCACGCTGTCCGCCTTCCGTGACGTGCTGGAGATGGCGGGCGACGGACGCATCGCCGCCAACATCGACTCGATCCAACCGCTGAGCAAGGCCGCGTCCGCCTACCAGCGCCTCATCGACCATCAGAACGAGGGCAAGGTCATCCTGCGCGTGGCCGATGACGTGGACCCCATCCTCGAGGACGGACCATGAAGCCCCAGGTCGTCGCGGTACCGACGGCGAGCCTGGGCAACAGCAGCTATCTCGTGGGGCACGGCGATGTCGCGGTGGCGGTGGACGTGCCACGCGATGCCTGGCGTGTCGCGCAGGTCGCCGAGGCACACGGGTGGCGCATCGACCACGCCGTCGAGACGCATGTCCACAACGACTATCTCTCCGGCGCCCGTGAGCTCCGACGCAGCCACGGCACGCGCATCGTGGCTCCGGTACGGGGTCGCTACCGCTTCTCACATCACGCGGCCGACGAGGGCTTCTGTCTTGACCTCGATGACGGCGCCCTGGTAGCGCTTGCCACGCCCGGCCATACGCCCGAGCACCTCAGCTGGGAGCTTCGGGACGGCTCCGGCCGGCCCACCGCCCTCTTCTCAGGCGGCTCCTTGCTGATCGCCGGTGTCGGACGGACCGACCTCCTGGGCTCGAGTCGCACCGATGAGCTGACGCGGGCCCAGTTCCACAGCCTGCAGCGCCTCGCCGAGCTGCCGGACCATGTCAGCGTCTACCCCACGCACGGCGCCGGCTCCTTCTGCGTCGCCGGTGACGGGGGCGGGCCGGCCGCCTCGACGATCGGTACGCTGCGTGCATGGAACCGGGCGTTCGCGGCGACCGATCTGGCCATGTTCGCTCGTGAGCTGGCCTCGGGGCGCACGCTGTACCCGTCCTACTACCGGCGCATGGCAGCGCTCAATCGGCGTGGCCCCCGACTGCTTGGAGGCTCGCCCCCGCCGCAGCCGCTGAGTGCCGACGACCTGACGAGCGCACGTGCCGCGGGCGTGGCGATCGTCGACGTGCGGGACCGCCGCGCGTTCGCCAGGGAGCACATCGCGGGCGCCCTGAACCTGGAGTCGGGTGACTCGCTCTCCGCGTACGCGGGCTGGCTGCTGCCATTCGATGCGCCCATCGGCCTCGTCACCGATGACCCCGTCCAGGAAACGGAGGTCGTCGATGAGCTGTCGCTCATCGGGTTCGACCATGTCATCGGCCACCTCCACGGCGGCATGAGCAGCTGGGCCGCGGCTGCCGGCGAGATCAGCAGCTATGCCACGACCGACACGGAGGAGCTGGCAACGCTCGCCATGGGGGAGGGCAACGAACGGGCGCGCATCCTCGACGTGCGGCAGCCCTACGAGTGGGCCGAGGGTGCCATCCCCGGCAGCCGGCGTGTGTTCGTGGCCGACCTGCCGCGGTCGTTGGCGAGCCTCGATCGCTCCGTCGACTGGGTGGTGACGTGTCAGACCGGCGTACGTGCCGCGATCGCGGCCAGCTTGCTGGACGCGATCGGCATCCGCGCCCGTCCGGTGGTCGATGGCGGCATCGCCTCGCTGCCACCGAGCGTGCTGCAGCCGACCGACGGCTAGCCCGTGTTCTGCAGCCCGGCGGCCACGCCGCTGACGGTGAGCTGTACCAGGCGCCGCAGGTGCTCGCGCTCCGGATCGTCGTCGGGCAGCGCGCGGAGACGGCCCAGCAGCATCACCTGCAGCTCGGAGAGCGAGTCGACGTAGGGGTTGCGCAAGGAGATCGAGCGCTGCAGCGACGTTGCCGCGTCAAGCAGGTGCTCACGGCCACTGATGCGCAGGACGGCGGCCACGGTGCGCTCGTATTCACCCCGGATGAGCTCCCAGATGCGTTCGGCATCCGGTCCCGCAGCCAGTCCGGCATAGCGCTGCGCCACGGCCAGGTCGACCTTGGCCAGGGCCATCTCCATGACGTCGATGACGCCGGTGAAGAAGGGGGAGTCGCGGTAGAGATCCTGCAGCGACGCGGTGGCACCAGCGCCGTGCTGCTGCTCGAACTCCTCGATGGCGGTGCCAAGGCCGTACCAGGCCGGCAGGAACAACCGCGCCTGCGACCACGAGAAGACCCACGGGATGGCGCGCAAGCTCTGCAGCGAGACGGCACCGCCGCCGCGAGCCGCCGGACGTGAGCCCAGCGTCAGCCCGGACAGCTCACCGATCGGCGTGGCCGCGGTGTAGAACGTCTCGAAGGTCGGATCGTCCCAGACGAGCGACTGGTAGACGTGGGCCGATCGCTCGGCGAGTTCTTCGAGGATGGCCCTGCCGCGAGCGTGGGCATCCTGGGCCTGCTGCTCATGCGCCGGCGACGAGGCCACCAGCACGGCGTTGGTCAGTTGTGCCAGGTGACGCATGGCGATGTCGAAGTTGGCATAGCGATCAGCCACCACTTCGCCCTGCTCGGTGATCTTCAGCGTGCCGTCGAGCGAATGGGGTGCGCTCGAGAGGATGGCCCGACTCATGGGGCCGCCACCGCGCCCGATGGCGCCACCACGCCCATGGAACAGCGTCAGCCGGATGCCGTGTCGCCCCGCGGCGGCGACCAGCTTCGTCTCGGCACCGTGGAGCAGCCAGGCTGCCGCCATGGCGCCCGACTCCTTGGTGGAGTCTGAATAGCCCAGCATCACCTCCTGGTGGTCACCGCGCGCGCGGACGTGCTCGCGATAGCGGGCATCACCGAGGATCTCGTCAAGCAGGCGGTCGGCGCCCTCCAGTGCGTCAGCCGTCTCCAGCAGCGGCACGACGTCGATGGCGTCGCGTGCCAGGCCAGCGTAATCGGCCAGCTCCAGCACGTTGTAGACGTCCTGCGCCTCGCGCGTGAAGCTGATGACGTAGCGCTGGCAGGCCTGCGGCCCGAAGCGCGCCTGGATGTCCGCGATGGCGCGATACGTCGCGAGCACCTCGGCTGCGGTGACCCCGTTGGTGACCGCTCGCTCACCCAACACCAGGCCGTCGGAGATGGCTGCCAACGTGGCGGCGTGGACCTCGCTGTGTTGGCGCACCTCCAGCGAGAGCGCATGGAAGCCGAAGGTCTCCACCTGCCAGCGCATGGCCTGCACCTCACCGTAAGCGACGCGCGCGAGCCCGTCTTCGACGAGGGCCGCCTGCAGCTCATCGAGCTCCTCGAGCAACTCGTCGGGTGTGCGGTAGCCGCTGCCGATGCCTCGATTCGCCACCAGCCGATGGCGCGTCTGGCGCAGCCGCTCGGCGATGCAACCGAAGCGCTGCCGGTAGGGCTCGTCGGGGAAATGGCGCAACAGCTCCTCGTAGGCGTTCTCGAGCTCCTCGCGGTCGAGCTCGAGGCGGGCGCGCAGGCGAGGGGAGACGTCATTGCCCAGATGCGCGGGTGTGATCGTGTGCATCAGCCGCGTGGCCACGTGTTCGAGTCCGCGCAGGACATGATCGGCACCGATGGCGGCGGCCGCCAGGGTGGTCTCGGCGGTGACGTGAGGATGGCCGTCGCGGTCGGCGCCGATCCATGAACCCCAGCGGAGGTAGGCATGCACGGCGGGCGGTCGCGTCCCCGTGTGACCTGTGTCGGTCGCAGGTCCCGCGCCATCGTCCTTGCCCTCCTCGCCTCCCGCGACCCAGGGAGCCTGGTCGAGGACACGGTCCAGCGTGCGGTAGAGGTAGGGCGTGACCTGGAACAGCGTCTCGTCGAAGAACAGCAGTGCCGTGCGGACCTCGTCGAGGGGGGAGGGACGTTCGGTGCGCAAGGCGGACGTGCGCCACAGCAGCGAGATCTCCTCGCGCAGGCGGCGTCGGATCTCGGCATCCTCGTTGGGTGTCAGGCGCGGGTCGTCTAGCCGATCGATGAGGGCGAACGTGCGACGCAGCGCGACCAACACGGTTCGCCGCCGCGCCTCGGTGGGGTGAGCGGTGAGCACCAGGCCGATGGAGAGGCGCTCGATGGACGCGCGCACCTGCTCCGTCTCATCCTCCGCGAGCAGCTTGCGGACAGCGGCCCGGAGCGACCCTTGCTGGCCAGCGGGCGTGGTGCGCGCTCGCTTGCGCACGCGGCGAACACGGTGCTTCTCCTCGGCCAGGTTGGTGAGGTGGAAGTACAGGCTGAACGACTTGATGAGCGCTTCGATCTGTTCGGTCGAGAGCCCCTCGAGGATGGCCCGCAGGCCCTTCTGGCGAGTGGGGCTAGGGTTCTTGCGGATATCGATGGTGAGCTTGCGGACCCGTTCCACGAGGGTGAGGACCTCCTCACCCGCCTGCTCCGCGATGACCTGACCCAGCAGCGAGCCGAGCAGCTTGATCTCACGCGACAGGGCGTCGGGCGCGTCGGACGATCCGATCCCGGCCGGTTCCGCCTCAACGGCCGGGTTGGCTCGTTCCGCGCTGGATGCACGAAGGGACGGCTGCTGGTCTGCCACGGCTAGCCGATGTCGGCCGATTCCCTCGAGCCCATGACTTCGCCGCCGTCGATGCCGATGACGTTGCCCGTGATCCAGCGTGTCTGCGGCGTGGCCAGCACGGTCAGTGCTTCGGCCACGTCTTCCGGCGTGGTCAGGCGTCCGTGCGGATTGCGCGCCTTGGCCGCTTCCACCAACTGCGGCCAGCCGGGGATGCGCCGCAGCGCCGGCGTGTCGGTGACGCCCGCGCGGATGGCGTTGACGGTGATACCGACATGAGCCAGCTCCAATGCCAGCTGGCGCACGTGCGCCTCGAGCGCAGCCTTGGCGGCGCTGACGGCGCCGTAGGTCGGGACGGCCAGGATGGCGCCCTCGCTGGTCATGGCGTAGACGCGGCTGCCGCGCTGCAGGAAACCGGCATGGTAGAGATCGCGGGTCCAGTAGAGCAGTGAGTGCGCCATGACGTCCGCGGTCATCTCCATCTGCTTGCGCGAGAGCTCCTTGCGGTCCGCGTCGTCGGTGATGTAGTGCAGCGTGGCGCCGAACGCGAGTGAATGCAGCAGGGCGCCGATCATGGGCTCCTCGCCAGCCGCCGTCCGCGCTTCGAAGAGCTGGCCGATCGACGCGATGACGCGCTCGCGCTTGCCGTCGTCGGCGGCGTTGACGTTGTGGAAGATGACCGGCACACCCAGCGACTCGATCTCTTCTCGTACGGCGTCGGCGGCGGCGATCGAGCCGCGCAGGTCGAGGTGGACGCCGATGATGCCAAAACCGGCCCGCGCCCAGGCCTTGGCGGCGGCGGCGCCGAAGCCGCTGCTGGCGCCCAGCACCAGGGCCCAACACTCGCGTCCATCCCAGGTCAACGTCATGGCCACCTCCCGCCCGCAGTGTACCGGCGCGGCGGATGAAGACGGTCCGGGGCACGGCTGCCCTTGGGCGGCCGTACACCCCGGACCTGCCCGATCACGCTCGGGCGTTCATGCTTCCCGATCGCCGCTACTGGCCGTTCTCTGCCTCGAGCTCCGCGACGACGCCCAGGGCCGCGCCCAGGGTCACGAGCTCCTGCGCCCCCAGCCACTGGTTGCCCATCAGGATGCCCCCAGCATCGACGACCGCATCGCGCAGCGGCACCGCCCAGGCGTGTTCGATGATCAGCAGGAGCGCAGCGGCACCGTCGGGCAGCTCCTCGATGAACTCCTCGCCGATGGCTTCGACCAGCCCGAAACCGCCTTCATCGGCGATCTCGGCTCCAGCCTCGGCACCCTCGACGAAGCCTTCGAGGCCAGCCGCACCGAGCCCGATGAGGGCGCCCATCTCCATGCCCAACTCCTGGCGCTGCTCGTCGTCGAGGTCGGAGACACGCATGATGTCGACCTCGTCACCGTCGGCGATGACCACGAGCGCATCGACGATGCGGATGATGCCCGCGTCACTGAGCTTGACCAACTCGTCGGCGATGCGGCCTTCGAAGCCCTCGGTGGAAGGGAAGCCGAAGGTGAAGATCTGCAGGGGTCCGAATGCCATGGTGATGCTCCGTCGTATGGTGGGATGGTATGCCGCTGCGGCGTCCCCCGGCCGTGGCCCGGGCGCACCACTCGGTGCGTGGAGTCAGTCTACGGTAGGGCCAGTAGCTTCGCCCGGGTCGGTCACCGCCTGGTCTGCACAGGCTCCTGCCGCGTCGGGCAAGAGGGTCATCGCGCGAGCCCACATCTGGGTACCAAGGCGCTCGAGCATGTCGCCCTCGCGCTGGTGACCGTCACCGATGGCACGGATCTGCTGTGACATGGCGGTCAGCTCCAGCCCCATGTACTCGTGTGCCCACCAGCGGACGAAGCAGGGATGCAGCTCGACTTCGTCCTGTGCCGTCAGCGCTTCGTCTGTGAGGCGCTGGAACTCGTACCACGCGGTCTCCGGCTGGTCCTGGTACTTCGCCGGGAGGTCGGCCAGCAGGCGATGGTAGGTGTAGGTGATCTCGAGCGCCTCGCGGAAGCTGCCGTCGGGCGCCGGGCTGCTGCCGGCGACCGGGAGGGTCAGCAGTGCCATCGATGTGACGATGGCCAGGCCCAGGCTGCGGAGCCTGCGCCGAGATGATCCTGGCTGAGTCGTGTCCATCGCAAGCACCTCGATCCTTTCTCGCTACGAGGTCGGCGTGATGATGTAGATGTCTGGAACGACGCCCTCGGTCATGGTCGCGTGGTCCGTGGCCGTGACCCAGACTCGGCCGTCCGTGCCTGCGACGGCGTCGAGGACGCAGGTTCCGTCGAGGAAGACCCGGAGTCGATCCTCGCGGACTTCCGTGACGCCGCCGCGCTGCGAGCATTCCGGACTCATCCACACGGCTCTCTCCGTGCTGCTGAATAGACGCATGCCTGTCGGGACGAGGCCCTCTTCGCTGGAGGCGATGTCCCACTCGCCGCCGCTGCCGAGCCGCGCGAGCCATTCACGGTCGCCGTACGACCCTGGCGCGGTCGGATAGCGGAGGTCGTTCGTCACGCCCCCCGTCTCGCGGAGGTGGACGACGAGCCTGCCTCGCGGGTCCAGCGACAGGGCGACCGGTTCCGCGGGGAGGTCATCGGCAAGCGGTCGGACGGTCTCCCAGGGTCCCCCGTCCGAACGCAGCAGGAGGGACGGTTCGCGACTCCACAGGCCCCTCTCCTGCTCAGTGGCCCGCAGCTCGATGAGCCAGGCGCTCCCATCCTGGGTCACGACCATCTGTTCCGTCTGCCACGTCTCGCTCTCGATGGCCAACGATGGGGCGAAGGGCACGGTGCCGTCCGCCCCATCCGCCCCGAGGCGCCAGAACTCGATCCGATCGGACTGGCGCCACGCCCCGATCGCACCACCACCTGGGTGCACGGCCATGTCGATCGGGCTCGACCACTCCACCTTCCCCCCGGGATCGAGCTGGCTCGTTGGCTCGTAGGTGATCCAGCCGTCGCCGCGTCGGGCCGCCAGACCCATGCTGCGGACCCACAGCTGACCGTTGGGGTCGAACTGCAAGTCGAGCGTGCTTTCGCCGACGGGCTGCTGCATGTCGCCCCGCACGCCGAGCTCGACGAACCGTGTGGCGG
The DNA here is from genome assembly GCA_963724095.1 of uncultured Chloroflexia bacterium. GTDB lineage: Bacteria > Chloroflexota > Limnocylindria > Limnocylindrales > CSP1-4 > JAFMJV01. Next base: position 4,053 of record CAVRTH010000008.1, on the reverse strand, counting down.
GGAGAGGAGCATGCAGCCAGATCGATCCATCGGGGGCAGCGGCCAACCGGAAGAGGATCTCCTCCCAAGCCACGCAGGGTGGCCTCATCGTGCCCGGCCCCATCGTCGACCAGCCGCTCCACACCCGGCTCGACGGTCTCGGTCACGAAGCCGGTCCCGAGGTCAGGGGCGACGTCAAGGCCGGGACTCGGAAGCTGCGGCCCGAGGGTCTCTTCGGGCGAACCGTCGGCGCATGCGCTGTTCACCTCGGCGGTGATGGCTTGGTCGGCCCCCTCGATGTTCCGTCCATTGCCGCAGATGCGGTTGCCACTGAGCTCAAGGGCCTTGGGTTCAGCACCGATCCTCCCGAGCGTGCACGGCACGGGGATGACGACACCCGTGGCGTTGTCCTGGATGCGGTTTCCGACCACCGTCGGCGCGCCACACGAGGTCGACAAGCCGGTCCCGTTGTGGCTGATGGTGTTGTCTTCGATGAGTGGACCGGAGCGGTACACGGCGATGCCCGTATCGCTGTCATGGATGGTGTTCCCGCGCACGATCGGCTCAGCCTGGTCGATCAGCACGGCCGCGCCAGGCTTCTTGGCCGTGGCGCTCGCGATGATGTCGTTGGCCTCGAGAAGCGGTGTAGCACCGTATTCGATGGTGATCGCATCCGCGGTCGCCTGGACATCGTTCTGCGTGATCACCGGCGCTGTGCCGGTGCCGGTGATGATGAGGTCGTCCTCAAGCCGGTTGCGACGGAGGGTCGGACTGGCCCCCTCCTCGACCTTGACCACGCTGCTGAAGATGCTGTCGCTGACCCGGGCATCCGTGGAGGAACTCAGCAGCAACCCCGGGCGTGAGCCGGACACGCGGACGATGGCCAGACCGGTCAGCTCCGGGGCTCCCCGGACGACGAGGATGGCCGGCGAGGTAGCCTGCTTACCGGCGCGGATGGTCAGGTTGGTCAGCGATGCGTCCGCATCGTGGATGAGGATGCTGACCTGCCGGGTCGCTCCCTCCACGCCCTCGATGCGCTCGCTGATGGGTTCGATGACGATCGTCTCGCGCGGGCCGTCACCCACGATAGCGATGTCCTTGTCGATGATGAGGTGCTCGGCGTAGGTGCCGGGCTGGATGTGGACGGTGTCGCCGTCCCGTGCCGCAGCGATGGCGGCCGACACGCTGCTGAAGTCGCCGCTTCCGTCCTGGGCGACGACGATCTGACTGCCGACGACGACCGAGGTAGGTCGTGGGCTGGCTGTCATCGCGGCACTCGGACTCGGCGTGGCACCGATCGGCGTCACCGGTTCGCGCGTCGAGAGCGGCCCCGCGAGAAGCAGCAGGGCGATGGCGACCGCACCGGTGATCGCTGCAGCCATCAGCGACCAGCTGGCAGATCGGAGCCGTTCCGAGCGGCGGATGCCTGTGGCCCGCATCCCTGACCAGCGGTCGCGTCGCTGCGGAATCAGCGCTGCCTGGATGACGACTTCGTCCTTGATGTGGGCGGGCAGCGGCTCCATGGCTCCTGCCAGCCAGGCGTGGACGAGTCGGCCCAACTCGCCGTCGCGTTCCTTCGCCATCGGATCGTGCTCGTGTGCGGTCACGTGGCCACCTCCCGGACGCGTGTGGCGGTCGCCAGCTCCCGAGCGTCGGCGTCGAGTGCAGCCCTCAGCCCGCGCATGGCGTGATAGAGCCGGCGATCGGACGGTATCGAGGGGGATCGACAGGGCCTCTGCGATCTGCTCCAGCGGCATGTCGAGGTAGTGCCGCATCACGACCACGGTGCGATGCTCGAGTGACAGGTGCTCGAAGGCTCGCTCCAGCTGGTCGCGGTCGGCGACGCGGGATATCTCATCGGTCACTCCGGGCCCAGGTCGCGCGGCCGCCGCAACGCTTGACAGCAGGCGCTGACGCCGCTTCGACTCGGCATAGCAGACCCGCACCGTCACGCGGTAGGCCCAGGCCTCGAACCGTTCGGCTTCGCGAAGCTGCGGCAGGTCCCGCCAGATCTGCAGCAGGGCCTGCTGGGTCGCGTCCTCAGCCAGCGAGAAGTCGCGCAGGATGCCCTGCGAGACCGCGTGGAGGCGGTCGGCGGTAGCCTCGACCAGCGTCGCGAACGCCTCGCGATCGCCCTGCTGCGCCCGTCTCACGATCTGCTCGTCCATCCCCCACCTGGGAGCAGGCGCCGGTCAACTTGCCGCCTCTATAGGGTATGGGGCGACACCAAGAGGAAACGGCTCAAGAATCCCCGGCACCTGGGTCGTGTACGCTGCGAACATGCCCGATCCCGTGAAGATCAACGTCACCTGGGAAGACCTCGATGACCTCGTGGCGCAGCTGGCCGAAAGGCTGGCTGCTGATCCCGATCCGGACGTGGTGTTGGCCATCTCCCGAGGTGGCCTGGTCCCTGCCGGCATGCTGGGCTACCGCATGGGCTGGCGCGACATGCTCTTGGCGGCCGTCGTGGTCTACGACGACGATGGTGGCTTCCGTGGCGAGGCCGAGTTCCTGCAGTTCCCCGCCGATGAGCAACTGCAGGGCAAGCGCGTGCTCATCATCGACGAGGTCTGGGACTCCGGCACCACCATCGCGGCCGTGTCTGCGCGCATCCGGGCTGCCGGCGGTGTCCCCATCACGGCGGTGCTGCACTTCAAGCCCGGCCGGTCGCGCGTGGACATCGTGCCGGATCACTACATCGTCGAGACCGACGAGTGGGTCATCTACCCCTTCAAGGCCGGCAAGTGACCCTGCGCCGCCACGGCGCTGATCTCGCCTGACCCGGGTCGAGTGAGCTCATGAGTCCCCGCCTGGCGACATTCCTGATGTTCGTGGTGAACGGTGCTGTCATCGGCACGTGGGTCGCGTCCATCCCCAGTGTCAAGACGGACCTGGGCGCATCGGGAGCAGACTTCGGTCTCGCGCTCCTGTGTGCGCCCCTTGGTGCGCTGGTGGCGCAACAGATCACCGGCCAGCTGCTGGTGCGGTTCTCCAGTCGGCGACTGCTTACTGCTGCGGCGCTGGTGCTTCCGTTGCTGGTGGTGCTGCCATTGGCGGCGCCGAGCCTGCTCGTGCTGGCGGCCGCCCTGTTCGTCTTCGGCTACGCCAACACCACCATGGACGTCTGTATGAACGCCCACGGCGTGGCCCTGGAGGACAAGGGTGGCAAGTCGATCTTCTCGGGACTGCATGCGGGCTGGTCCCTCGGCGGGTTCATCGGTGCGGTCGGCATCGCCTTCGCCCTGGACCGTGGGCTGGAGCCCATCGCAGAGGCGCTCCTGGCCGGCTCCCTCCTGCTTGTCATGGCGCTCGTCGCGAGTCGATTCCTTGGCACCGGAACGGTGAGGACCGAGGGTGCCATCGGTCTTCACCTGCCATCACGCGCCGTGTGGCCATTGGCCGGCCTCGTCGTGCTCATCGCCTTCGTAGAAGGTGGCCTGACCGACTGGGGTGGCGTCTACCTGGACCAGGGAGTCGGCGCTGGTGCGTCGCTGGCGGCGATGGCTTTCGCTGCCTTCTCGCTCGGTCTTTTCGCTGGACGCATGGGGGGCGACTGGGCGAAGGACCGGATCGGCTCCATCCGTCTCACCCAGTGGGGGATGCTCCTGGCCACGCTTTCCATCGCCGCATTCCTCATCCTGGGCAACCCCTGGGTCGCACTCGTCGGCATGGCGGCAGCCGGCATCGGCATCGCCAACGTCATCCCCCAGATCTTCGGAGCCGCCGGGCGCATCCCGCCGGGTGGACCCTCGCTGTCCGCGGTCTTCACCGCGCTCACGCTCGCGTTCGTGGCTGGACCGGCCATCATCGGCACGACGTCCGATCTCGTGGGCATCAGCGGCGCGTTCTGGCTGTTGGCAGCAGCGTCCCTGGTCGTCGCGCTCGTCGTTCCTCGCGTTCCGACCGCGGAGACCAATCCGAGGTTCCGGGTATCAGCCTAGGAACGCGCCCGTGCAGTGCCCTATAATCCCGATTCCGCGCGGCCATGCGTGTCGCGGCGGTCCCTTCAGTCGGGGCGTGGCGCAGTTTGGCAGCGCGCAGCGTTCGGGACGCTGAGGTCGGAGGTTCAAATCC
>CAVRTH010000007.1:0-48557 GCA_963724095.1 uncultured Chloroflexia bacterium | reverse complement strand
CCTCCGGCTGAGGCGACGCCGACACCCGAGCCGTGCATTGAGTCGCCGCAGCTGGAACCCGCAGTCGACGTTGTGATGGCCGCCCGCGATCACCCGGCAGGCGCCGCGGTCTGGGGTGAGGAGGGTGGGAGGGGAAACAACCTGCTCGCGCTGTTGATGCGAGATGACCTCGCCGCGATGGACAATCCGAAGGGGCGGGGGGTACTCGTGTCGGTGGTCTACGCCGGCGATGGGGCTTCTGCCCGCAGCACCGCCCGTCGCACCGGGTGGCTCGTCATCGACGATGACCTCTACCCGATCAACGTTGAGGCCGCCGCCGCATTCGATCTCCTTTGGGACGGATACCCGCCATCGGTCATGGCGGCAGCCGGCCTGGCCGACGACGACTACTTCGACTTCACCGCATACGGGATAGACGAGTTCGTCTCCTACAACGCCGACACCGCCGCCGACTACTACGCCTTCCTCGGGGCAGCGAACGAGCGTTGCGACCGAGCGTCCGGCCTGGGCTAGCAAGGCTCTATCCGCCGGGCGGCTTGCCGCCGCCGGACTTCGGGCCACACCGAAGCTGAGCAGATCCTTCGCACTACCGTCTGTGCATGGCGAGGATCGTCCGGCCAGTGCACGGCCGTTTGCAGGTATGGCTCCCATTCCGGTCTGGGAGCGGGAACCACGACCTGCCAGGGAGATCTGCGGGGACCGGACGCGTCCGGAGTACGACCGCACCTTGCGGTGCTTCGAGGTCGCCCGCTCGCTCCTCCCCGCCCTCATGGAGCACCTCCCGGAGGCGCTCGGACAGCCGGTCGAGGTGGTCCTGCACGGGTCGTCTCAGACCAAGCGCGTCGAGGCTTGCTGGAACGCCTCACCGGACTCGATCTGGGAGTGCGTCTGCTCATGCGCGGGCCGGTTCCATGGCACGCGCACCGCGCCACCGAAACACCTCGGCAGAGGTCTGGCCGCGGCGACCGACTGCACCACGCACGCCTTCACCCTCTACCCGTAGACGGCCCGGCGCGCGCATGACATCTTGACGTGGCGCCAGCTGGAGCGCCACGCCTGCGCGTCCCCGATGGCTACCCGGGCGGCCTGGCGCTGCATAGATCCGCGGCGCTTAGCGCCCGCCTTAGGGTCTCGAACAGGCGGCGCGATGCGGCGCACGGCTCCGTAGGGCGCTCCACGTCGCGGCATGGTGATGCCGTCCCAGGCGCACCAGAGCACGGCGCTCGACGTGTGGGGCACAACCGCTATCCCGGCCTGGCGTAGGTGGTAGCGATCGAGATCGTCGAACTCTCCCGAGCATGCGCACCTGGCCGCATGCCAACTGCCGGCCTTCGTCCACGTAAGGTCGTGGTCGGTTTCACCGTTGCGCAGCAGAACAACCCCGGGGGCGGGGTCGGTGGATGCGCGTTCCGCCAACCCCGCCCCGCTCCGTTGCCGACGTTGGCCTGACTAGACGTCGCTCGCCGATGCGCCGGCTGCCGCCACAATCGACTCCTGCTTGTGGCGCCGCCCGCGCCCCAAGAGGAACCCCGCGCCGACGAGCAGGGCGGCTCCACCAGCGACCTCGGCAAGGAGGACCACCACGTCGCTCGCGCGCCGCGGAATCGTCGCACCCGGCATGCCTCCGCTTGAGTCAGGACCAGCACCTGCGGCCTTCCACGCGGCAGCATCCGACGCGTACTGGGCGGCTTTGAGCGTCCGGAACGTCCGAGGGTCGGTCGGCTTGCCACCGATCAGCCTGCGGGCGCCGGCGTCGAGCGCCGTTATCGTGGTTCGGTCCGCCGAGACCGCGTAGGTCTCGTCGAACCGTCCGTCGGTGACGACGAGGTCGTTCGCCGGCAGGGCGTCGATCAGCGTCATAAGGTCGGTGGGCCAACCGCCGAGGGCCACGAAGGCGCCGGAGTCGGAGACCTCGAGCATGGTGTGCGGTGCCCCGGCCACGTGCTCCACCGCGAGCCAGGTGCGCCCACGGTCGAGGTACACGTCGGCATCCGTGAGCGTGCTCGAGTCGGACGTCGACGGCCAGTAGTAGTAGTACGCGTGCGGCGCTCCAAACGACACGGCCGACGGCGCCAGCCCGGCAGCCCGGTTGACCTTGCCGGTCGAGTCCGTCGCATCGAGCGTCAGCGCCTGATCAAACGTCGCGCTTCCCGGAGCCAGCGCGCTCACCACGGCAGGCGGCGGTGCGGACGGCTCGATCGCGGCCCACGCAATCGACGGCGCGAGCACCGCCGTCGCCACCACCCCGAAGATGATCAAGGCCAGTCGGATCGTCTTCATCGAAGTCCCCCTCTCCCTGATACTCGACGGCCGAACTAGCTGAGCCACGTCTGAATGTAGTTCGCCGGGGTGTACGGCGATCCCAGTCCAGCCGTCCCAGCGAGGAACTGGGCATATGTGATCCACGATCCACTCACAGCGCCCTCACGGATGAATGTGATGTACACCTGACCAGAGGAAGTACTCCCGATGAGCGGCGCCTGGTGCCCCACCGAGCCTCCGCTCTGCCACACCACGCGAGTCAGCACGCCGCCACCTGCGACCGTCTCGTTGCGGATCGTCGCAAACCCAGGGGCACCCGTGTAGGAGGGCGATGAGTTGACGCCCCAGTGGTGCAGGATGTTATAGACGTCGTTCTGGGTGCCCGTGAGGTCCGCGCACGTGGTTGTGCCCTTTGCGTAGTTAACCTCTGCGCACTCCGTCGGAGATGAGCCCTTGAGTTTCTGAATGAACATCTTGGCGCCCGCGGCCCAGCACCAATTGCTGTCCTGCTGGCTGTACTGCGTCCAACTGCCCCATGTCACTGAGACGAGCGACGAGTAGGCATTCGCAACCCCGGTCGCGAAGACGGCCAAACCGCTCGCCAGAACGATGGTTGTGATTGCACGGCGTGACCACGTCATACGTACCCCCTGAATCCCGTACCACACCTCGCGCGAGACTGCGCATGCAAGTTCACGCTACATCGAAGTCACATCCGCGCCAAGGGCCGGGATCGATCGGCCACGTTGGTGTGCGACGCGCGCCCGACTGCCGGCGCCACCGAGGCGGCACAGACCCGCCGCTTGCTCCACGCGGTCCTGGGGCGGGCTCGCCGCGACGGACTGATCCGAACCAACCCGGCCGCGATCGAGCGGGCCGGGTCCGTTGTGACCCTTGAGCGCAGACCGGCGACCATCGCCGAGCTGCGCGCAGCGGCGGAGGCCATGCCCGACCGCAACCGGGCGGCGGTGTGGGTCGCCGCCATGACGTCAGTCCGCAGTGGGCAGCTGTCCGCGTTGCGCCGCCGAGACTACGACCCGGAGCGCCGGACTCTGAGGATCGAACGAGCGGTCGAGCTCGAGGCTGCTGCCGAGAACTTCGGGCAGGTCAAGGCCACCGCCTCACTACGCGAGGTGGCCGTGCCCCTGGTTGCAGCGACGGCGCTCGAAGCCCACCTGGAGGAGTTCACCAGTCGAGGCCCGAACTCGTTGATCTTCACCACGCCCACGGGAGCCGTGGTCTACCCTTCCAGGATCGGCTCCCACTGGGCCAAGGCACGCGCGAAGCCCGGCCGGGACGACCTGCGCTGGCACGACCTGCGCCACACGGGCCAGAGCCTCGCCGCGGCCGCCGGCGCTGGGATCAAGGAGCTGCAGGCCAGGGCCGGCCACTCCACGACCGCCGCTGCCGTGAGGTACCTGCATCGCGTCGAGGACGACAACCGCCGCCTGGCAGCAGCGATGGACGAGCGCGTCGAGCGCGGCGGCTGCTCACACGGCGGGCCGTAGCCACTTGCCTCGCCCGAGCGAGTCCGTCGCCACCGGCCGCGTCGGCCGGGCTCGTGCACGCCGCGATCAACCGCTCTGCCGTCGACCGGCGCACCCGAAGCACCTTCCCGATCGCTACGACATCGATCCGCCGCTGCTCCATGAGTTGGCGTGCGTGCCTCCCCGTGATGCCGAGGTAGGCCGCGAGCTGCACGCGATCGAGCAGCGGATCGGAGATCGCGGCATCGTCCGCGGGAAGTGCGGCCTCGAGGCCATCGTCAGTCGATGCCAATACGCTCTGCGCGTCCATGTCCGCCCCGTTCCGGCTCTCGTCACCATCCACATGCCGTCGCTGACGTTCACGTGGCCATCGAAACCGAGGCTGCCGCTCCGCATGATCAGGTACAGGATCGCGGCGGGTCCGTCCCGGGAGGGGCGAGCGCCGCACCTGACTCCAACGGGCGGAGGCTTGCTCGCGCAGGCGTTCGGTGATGTGTCCGATGCCGGCCAGGTGGACGGTCCGCCTGGGCGAGTCGGCCTGGCTCGCGCGTTAGCCGGATCCCATCTCAGGGCCCCCATGCGGATCCCGGGGTATGCCTGGGGATCGCCGTCTCGCGCTAGACAGCTGCCACGCCAGCCACGCCCTGTCAGAGCGCCTGACGCTGTGGCATCTCATCCCAGGTGCGTCCGTCAAGTTCACGCCCCAACGCCCGGGGCGTTCGCCCATCCCACTGCTTGAAGAAGAACGGCACGCCGGCCCCGACGCACTGGTCGCGGATGCCCCTGGCCCATCGGATGTCCATTGGCCGGTAGTTCGGGCCCGACTCGCCGCCCGCGATGACCCAGTCGATGCCGACGATGTCCAAACTGTCGAGGGGCCCGAGAAGCGGTTCACACGATAGGAAGCGCACGGCCGCCGGCACGCGCCGCAGGTGGTCGACCCGGTGCGCGACATCGATGTTCTCAACGGACACGCCTAGCCACACGTTGGCTGGCCAGGGGAGCTCGCTCGCGAGCCGCGCAGCCCGTAGCGGACGCTTCGTCAGGACCTGGTAGGTGTGCTGCGGAGTGCTGACCATGACGTCGAAGACCTGGGCGATGAATGCCCGCGGCACACGGGCGTGGAACAGGTCGCTCATTGAGTTCACGAACACAGTTCGCGGTGCGCGCCAGCGGCGCGGCTGGTCGAGGGCGTCCGGGTGAGTCGTCACCGCGAATCCGGGCCCCGAGGTGCGCGGGTCACCGTCGGCTTGGTACTTCTCGGCGCCCATGGCCTTGAGCCGTCGGGAGAGCGCGAGTGCGTAGCAGTTGTCGCATCCGGCGGAGACCCGGTCGCAACCTGTCACCGGGTTCCATGTGGCGCTTGTCCACTCGATGCGTGACCGGTCTGCCACATGCCACCTCCCGTCCGGGCCCATCGCACCGCGCGACGGTGGGCCAAGCATGCCCGAAGGCACTCAGCGGGGCGGTATCGCGACCGCAACCGCGTATGCCTCCGCAAACTGTCGCCCGTTGAGGCGCCCGTGGGCGAGTTGGGTTTGAACAGCATCGACCCGCCGGTAGGCGTTGTCTGCTGCCAGGGCAATCGCGAACGTACGAACGGCGTCGACCAAGAGCTCCAGACGTTCCGTGTCGATGACGCGCATCCCCGGCGGAGGGGTAGCCGCCCGGTGGGCCGCGGAACTCGGATGAACCATGACTGGGATCACGACGCCGCTGGGATGGATGGTCTCGCTCACCCAGCGCACCGTCCCACCCAGTTGGTCGATGTCACGCTTGGCGACGAAGCCGCTCTGCGCGCCTGTCTTGGCCTCGATCGGCATGTAGTTGTCGTCGCCTAGCTCCCACAGGACGTCACCGCCGGTGCCCGTCGCCTTCTCCGGGCGGTGGCTGGCGAACCCAAGGTGCGCTCCCAGCTCGCAGATGGCCTGCTCAGCTTCCTCTGTGCGTTCTGGGTCCCAGGCCAGATCGGCGAGCAGGGCCTCGACCCCGATACGGAGGTCGTTCCCCGATGGGTAGCGGCCGGCGAGGTAGGTTGCCGCAGCGTCCGCTTGCCGCCGGGTTGGTCGCTCGACAGTGAAGCGGGCGCCGTTCACTGGGCGCAGGGTCGACGGGTTCAGCACCGAGGCGGAAGCAAGCTGCGCCTGCGCCCGGGCAGGGTCGATGGGGTTGCGGTATGCGGCTGCCTTCTCCATGAGCCAGCCGGCCAGGCGGTCGTCGTCGAGGGCTGTGCGCGCTTGATCGACGGCTCGGTCAGCGGCGTCCGCGGCAGCCTGGGCGTCGCCGCGGACCGCAGCGTTGTAGGCGTCGCGGAGCGGCCGTGCGGTCGGCATGATCGGCACAGTCTCGTAGGTCACCCCGACCAGGGCTTGGCGGGCAGCTGTCCTGAAATCCTCGGCTCCGTCAACGACTTTGCGAACCAGGCCGGTCAGGTCGTCGACGTCGAGGTGGTCGGCGCGCATGACGGAGCGGGCGACTCGACGCGACATGTTGAGCTGCGCTCTGGTGCCGGGTGACAGGCGCCCCGGGGTGGCGGGATCTGAGATGAGCTCGACGAGCCGGCGGTCCAGCACAAGAACCGCGCACCTGTCTTCGCGGGAGCGCACGCCGCGGCCGAGTCCCTGCTCAAACCGCTGCACCTGGCGGGTGACGATCGTAGTCGAGTCCCGCAGAGCCGAGGCCTCACGACGCTCGGCGCCCGAGGTGACTTGGGGAAGACCGTCAAGCACGAGAACGCGACACGCGCTTCCGGGTAGGTCGATGCCGTCGTATCGGTTGATGATCACTACCAGGCCGACAGGTGCGGCCTTGAGCCGCTCAACGACTGCCGTGATCTGGTCGGCGGTCGAGGCGATCTCGTTCGCAACTTCACGCCACTGCTCCGCGCGTGCCCAACTCGGAACGAGGACAACCACGTTGTCGGTCACGGCCAACGCCGCAACGGCTTCGCGGATCTGATCATCGGTCAGGCCCGGGAGTAGCTCCTGAGGCACCAGGATCAGCCGGTCGCCGAGGTCAGCGGCTGAGTCGGGGACGACCGGGGTGGCGACGGACGCCTCGTTCGCATCGAAGTGAGTCACCAATACCGAGTCATTCGCCAGGGTTGCAGTCAGGTACACACGGCGGCGGGCATCGACGAAGCTGGGGAACTTCTGCACAGGTGGCAGCGGAGGTGCGATCTCGATGCCCTCGGCGGTCACGGTCGCTTCACAGACGTCGAGGTGGTCCCCTACGAGACGCCAGGTCCACTCGAGCTCTGGCGTGGCGCGGTGCGGGTGCAGAACACCGAGGACCCCCTGCGCCCGGGACTGCCACGCCCAGAACGGGATCCGCATGCTGGCGCCGCGGTCCCCGGCCTGGATATCCAGGAGCTTCGCGCGCCCCTGGGCGGCCAGGGAATCGCCGAAGATCGTCATCAGTTGCCTGTGTGCTGGGTGGCCGACGGGGATCAGGGTGCGGCTGAGCTCGTCAAGCTTCGTGACGGCGGAATGCGCATCGTCGACGATGACGGTGCCTACCTTGATCGAGGCACCTCGGTCGGCGAGGCCGAACGTGGACTTCCCGTTGAACAGCCGCTGGAGCGAGGTGACGCACGCCGACTCACCGCTGCGGAAGGCGGGGTCGTTCGGCTCGGTGACGATGCTCAGTCCCAGGCGGCGGCCCTCCTGCGCCACGCGATCGGCGAGCTGAGGGTCTGGTGCCAGGTACAGCGCGGGCCCCGCTCCGTCGTGCAGGCTGGTCTGTGCGATGAGAAGGCCGACGATCGTCTTGCCCGTGCCCGTGTTCATCTTGATGACCAGGTCGGTCTCGTCGCGCCGATCCGACCATCTGCTTAGGACCGTTGCCTGGACCTGGCGGAGGTAGCCCAGCCCCGGCGCCTTGTTCGGTAGCGCATCGAACAGCTGAACGGGGTCGCGAATCGCCTCAACGCCCCCGTCGTCCGTGATGTCGCCGAAGTTGAAGTCGCCCACACCTACCCCCTGCTGTCGAACCCCTGTGCCGTCAGTCGAACCTTGCCGCCGAGGCGAGCGTGGCCGTCGGGCGCGTCTCCGAGGACCAACCCCTTGTCGACCATCCGGTCAAGCACGGGCTTGACTTGACTCTCCTTGTAGACCGTCTCGTACAGGGCGAACCGTCGAAGCTCACTGACGCTTGCCGCATGATCCGGAGACCGTCGAAGGGACTGCAGCAGTTCGCGTCGCAGCGGTTCGGTTACTGGCTCAGGCTCGATGTCGAGTAGCTGCTGATTGGGGTCCGCCGGGTCGCGATACTGCACGCCGAAGACCGGGTCGACCTCCCACATCGCTTCCTTCATCTTCTGCAGGCCGCGAACGTGGGTGGTGCCGAAGATCAGGAACAGCGAGTGCCCCCCGGTCCTGACGAGCTCGAAGGTCAGGACGTAGAGGAACCCCGCATCGACGAGAACCCGTCGGTACTTCGCCACGAGCCACCTGGCTTTGTCCTCGGGCTCCTGGTCTGCGACTCGACGCCAGTCTGGGTCGCCGAACACCGTGTCGGCGTGGCTCTCGCGATCGGAGGTGGCGAACCGGGAGAAGTGATGCGGCTCGAAGGTGATGATCACCTCACTGGAGGGGTTGTCTGCGATCCGGCGGACCAGCTCCAGTCTCACGCTCGCGCCATAGGTGTCGAGCACAACCAGCATCGGTCGACCCCACGCGTTGTGGCTGCTGAGTGTGTCCACGAGCGTGGGGTTGTAGTCGCCGGGGATGACTTCGAGGTCGATTCCGTACCTGCCGAGGTCGCTCAGGGCGACCGGTGCGGCCACCTTCTCCAGCTCAAGGACGAGCCGCGCTGCTCTGCGGGGGTCCTTCTCAACGAACAAGAAGCGCACGTCACGGGCCTTCGTCCGGATCGCGGGGTCGCCGATCAGGCTCCGCAGCGCGATCACCGGTGAGCCCGGCTCATGGCCCGTGTAGACCCCGGGGCCGGCAAAGCCCTCGGCGTAGGTCACGTTGCCCTTCCAGCTGTGGATCATGATCGGCATCCACTTGCTGAGGTACCGCTCGTAGACGCGATGCTTGGCGAGGGTGTGCGGGACGGCTTCCCAGAGCACGTCGCCGCCGCCGTCCCCCTCGGTCATCATGGGCCTCCCCTTGCGACCTGACCATCGCCACGGTAGCCGCCCGCGGCCTCCGCGCGGTGACACCTCGATCGGCGAGCCGGAGGTTGAGTGGCGCGCTCGCCACCCGATAGCTCGCGTCGACTCCGACCACGTTGCGCCAGGTCGGCCCGATGGGCTACGCGGCGGCGGCAGGCGCCGCGGCATTGCTTCGGGGCCGACACGGGCGGCGCATGCCACCACGTCTCGGAGCAGACCCACGCCGCCGGCCGCGCTCCGCCCGAGATCAACGCCTGCGGTGTGGCCGGAGTGGGACGGCTGGCCGCCGAGATGGCGCTACCAGGGAAGCGCTAGCCGCATCGTCGCGTACTCGGACGTGCGCCACAGGCCCGACGCGCTCGCAACCGCATCGACGGCATCCGCCAAGAATGCGGACGTGACACCCGCACTTGCCAGGTCGAGGGCGAAGTTGCTCAGGTCGGCGAACTCTGCCTCGCCCGGCGCAACAGCGTTCGTCGCACACCAGACGAGCCACACGCCATCAGGGGAACGGCCCACGCCCCATGTCACCAGGCAGCCCGGCGCTGCGGGGACCGTCCACAGCTTGAACGTGAGCGTTCCATGTGCCTGGAACCCCTCGGGGCGCCCTGAACCCGCCGGCCGAGGTCCGGGAGGAGGCCCATCGCTCGCAATCGGCCCACGCCGTCGCCGCCCAGCCGCAGTTGCCCAGCTCCCACGAGTCTCGCCCGCGACCTATCGCTCACAATCGAAGCTCGTGCGCGCTCGGAACCAGCGCCGGGACCTGCCGCTCCTGACGAGCGCGCCCGTCTACGCCCGCTGCCACCAACGCCCCGCCGGCCGCGCGGCGGACCTCAACCCCGCCACCCACCGAGTCGAGCGTCAGCGCGGCTGCGACGATTGCCTCCGCGTGTGCGGCCAGGGCAACCCGGGCGGCCTGCGGAAGCGGCAAGTCCTTGCCGTCGCGCACGGCTGCGCTGTCCACGGGCGAGGCGGAGACGCCGAGCGCCCGGTACGCATCCGTCGCGCCCCTGGCCGGCACGCTCCACTCCGCCTCGTCGAGCGCGTCCATCATCTGGTGGGCGACCTCCACAGCCGCGCCCGCTCCGCGCTGCAGCGACCGGCTCGCATCCAGCAAATCCGTGCGCTCGGCCATCACCCGGGGCGCGGCGATTCCGGCGCCGTCGTGGATCACCTCGCGCAACGCGGCGCTGAGCTCGTTGGCGGCCCGAGCGAGATCGCCGTCGGCCCGCTGCCAACTCGATAAGTGGACCATGTCGCGATCCAGCCGGGCCCAGGCCCGCGCGAGGTCGACCAGGGCGGGACGCGTACGTTCGGCGAAGGCGTCCCGGTCGACCAGGCCGAGTTCGGCCGCGGAGCGGGTGATGAGTTCGGCGGCCAGGACGCGCTGACGCTCAACCGTGGCTGTGAATCCCAGGTCGGCCGCGGTGGGCGACCCGGCGAGCGCCCGACCGACATGGACCTCCCACCCTGCCGCCGCCTCCTCGAGGCGACCCGGGACGGGGTCACGATGCTCACTCTCCAGTGCCGTCGGCCACCGGCCCCGCAGGTACGACGTGCTGAGCTGCTCGATCGGCGCGGTACGGCGAAGCACGTGAGTCGAGCAAACCCAGGACTCGCCATCGGGAACCCGCTCGCGCCGGTCGCGAAGGCGCTCGACATCCCGGACGTACCGAGCAAGCGATCGGCGCATGGCGTGGGTCGCCACGCCCACCACATGCATGACGCGGGTACGGGTCGCCTCGGAGTCCAGGTGGCCCGCGTCGCTGAGCCTGGCCGTCGGGTGCCGGCGCGCCGCCACCAGATCCGCGGCGTGGGCCAGGTCGCTCGCGGCCCGGTGCAGGTGCGCATCACCGGCCCCGGCCGCAGGCCAGCCCAAGCGGTCCTGCGTTCGCTGTGTTCCTTCGGCGATCCGGGCGACACGGGCCATCGTCGGGTCCCCCGCCCGGTCGGGGATCGCAGACCAGAGGCGTTCGGCCGCGTCGACGAGCTCGTGCCACGACCGCAGCTGCGGCTTCGCCGCTGTACGGCCCGCGTCCCACAGTGCCTCCCTCGTGGCGAGGTCGGCGTCCAGGATCAGCTCGCCAACGGTCCGTTCGTCGACGACCTCGGCCTCGCTGGCTCGGCGGGCAGGGATCTCGGTCACCGGGGGCACTCATTCACCAGGTCGCCGAGCGCGATGACCACTTGCGAGAAGCCGGCGGGCAGCTGCTCGATCGGGTGTCGACGGCTTGCGGCCTCCGCGGCGAGGATCAGGCCCACCGGGTCCAAGCCAACGGCGGCGGGCTCGAAGTCATCCAGGGGCGCGAGCTCGTCCGGCAGGAGCTCCAGCACGCGCGAGGCGACGAGTTGGGCTCCAACGGACAGGGTGTGCTCGGCGAGATCGGCCTCGAGGTTCGCGCGACCCCTGCACGCGGCGAAGGTCAGCAGGGCCGCCACCTCGGTCAAGGTCGCGCGGACGTCGGAGCTCATGGTCGTGGTCATCGGGCTGCTCCCTTCCTGAGCGGTTCCGGCCATACACCCACCCGGGCGTCGCGCGCGGTTGAGCCGGTGGGCGCGTCCGTGGACGGCTGGCGTGTCGGTGGAGCGGTGGACAGTGATGCCACACCGTTCGAAGGCGCCCGCGGGCGGGGCGGCGGTCAAGGCCCTGGCGACCCGACACCACTCGCACTAGCGCCGCGGAGGGAGGTGGCGACGTGCCCCACTGGGTGATCAAGGCGTGGACAATCGGCCCTGGGCTGGTCGTTTCTGCGGTGGTGGTCGGTCTGGTCGTCGCTCTGCTGCCACCCGTCGTCGGGCTCGCCGCGATAGGGGCATTGGGCCTCACCGCGATCCCCGTGGCAGTCGGTCGCGCGGAGGCCGCCGCGGCCGCGCTGCTGCTGGGCGCCCGACGTGCGCGCGGCGCCGAGCTCGACGTCCTGGCGCCGGCGGTGACGGCGCTGTGCCGCGCCCGCCTCGGCCCGCCCCTGATCGAGGTCCGCGTCCGCCAGGCCTCACCTGCCGCAGCCGCTGGCATTGGTCGGCGGACCGTCGTCGTCACCTCCGGGCTGATCGGTGCCCTGGCGGATGGCGCCCTGCCGCCGGGCCAGGCTGCGGCGGTCATCGGCCACGCTGCTGCGGTCGTGCGCGCGGGTCTGGTGCGCAGCGATCCGCTGCTGGCGGCCTGGTCTACGCCGTGGCTCCTGCTGCAGCGAGTCGTCCGAGGCATCACGACCGCGGGACGCCGATTCCCCTTCGCAGCGGCCGGATGGCGCCTACGCGGCGTCGTGATCGCCGTCGCCGCCGCTCAGGCCGTACACGCCGGCCACGTCGGGCTCGGGCTCGGCCTGGTCGCACTTGGCGTGTGCAGCTACCTGCTCCCCGCCGCGAGCCGCCGCTGGGAGAGCGAGCTACTGGCGGCCGGCGACCGCGGCCTGGTGGCAGCTGGGCTCGGCGAGGACATGGCGGTCTTCCTCCGGCGCTGCCCGCAGAGCGCTACCGTCCGAGCCCGTCTCCGCGGCCTCGACCCTCAGCCCCACCACCGAGTCCGGCTCGGCCTCGTCGCCGCTCCCCGGTGATCCTCGGCCGGTAGCGAGCCGAACCGGGCGACGCGTCGACGCCGGCTCGACGGCCGGCGCGGGGATCGGCGCAGCGACGCACCGAGACGGGGTCGAGTCCGCCGAGGAGCACGGCCATCGCTGCGCAGCGGCGCCGGGCTCCCGCGAGGCCTCACGGCGTGTCCCATACACGGCTGACCGCGTCCAGTACGTCGATCACGCTGCCGAACTCCTCAACCTGCGCTTGCTGGCTCCCGCCTCGGAGCCGGCCTCCATGCCACGAGCGTCGTCGACCTCAGCCCGGACCGCCGCGAAGAGGAATGCGGGTGCGCGCGGCTGCGCGTGGCTCGGATGCCCAGGTGCCGATCGGCGTGCCGAGCCACCCGTCGTGGCGCACGAGGTCGATCCTGGAGCGAACGTCGAAGGGGGACAGTTGTGCTGCCGCAGACCTGGGTGCAGGTTGCCGTGTTGGCGGCGGCCGTGGTGCCGGGCTTCGTCCACCAGATCACTCGACGGCGTGTAGGTGGTCCTGGTCCGGACGAGGTCGATGTGACGGTCCGGATCCTGCGGTCGCTGGTCGGAAGCGCCACCTACGCGGGCGTCTATCTCATCGTGCTCGGTCCGATGATTCAGCCGTACGCCACCACGCCCAGTCTTGCGGCGTCCAACGTGCGCGTGTTCGGGGTATGGGCGCTGGCGCTCGCGGTCGCCGTTCCTTGGGCCACGGCGACGGCATGGACCTACATCAGGACGTCCGACACCTATGGGGCGCGTGTAGCCCAGCTCCGCAGGTCTCTGGGACTCGTGCGGCGCTGGGACCCCACACCGTCGGGGTGGGACGCAGCGTTCAAGGTCCAGGAGCACTGCTGGGTGCGCGTTCTGACCGCTGACGGCCACTGGGTCGGTGGGTGGTTCTCTGCCGACTCGTATGCGACATCGTTCCCCGACCCTCCCGAGCTCTTCATCGAGGTCGGCTACGTGATGACCCCTGCCGGTGAACTCACCAACGAAGTGTCGGCGCCGAGCGGTGTACTGGTGCGCGGCGAGATTGTTCTCGTCGACTTCCTGCCCGCCGTCAGCGAATCCGGGGAGGACGAAGGTGCCTGACTCCGAGCAACCGAAGCACCAGCACATCGACGAGGGGTGGCGCCCGCCCCCCCGAGGGGGCTACCCCGCCAAGCGCGGTGATGGCTCCAGCAAGCCGCCGGTGGGCCCCCCGCCGACGAACAAGGCGAGCGCGACCCCGGCCAACAAGGAGGCGGACCAGTGAGCGACGAAGGCGCCAGGCTCTCAGGGGTGCCCTCGGGCAACCTCAGACCAGACGCGGAACCCACCTTGAAGGCGGGCTTCCGCCCACGGCCCGTCGTGCGGGACGCGAAGGGCGCCGGGCCACGACCGACGAAGCCGCCGGCGACGCCAGCGTCCGCAACTAAGGCCAGGTAGCGAACAGGAGGAGTACGTGGTCGAGAACCCGAGTGGCCGGCAAGTGCCGAGGACCGCGGTCCCGGAGCCGGACTCGTACGAGGAGCGTGGTTGGCGGCCGAGCGCGATGACGAGGCCATCAACGCGACCAACAGCGCCACCCCAGACGCCCGCCAGCGCGACGCCCAAGAAGGACTAGGGTCCATGGCGGCGCGGTGAGTTGGCGCCACTGCGCCCGCATTGGGCACGCAGGTGGGACGCTGGATCGGTGTTCGGCCCCGAGCCCATTAGTCGTGTTCCGGACGCCGAGGCGGGCGTCGAGCTCGATGACGTGTTCCTGAGCGGCGACCCCCTGGCCTACTTCGAGGGTCGAATCCACCAGCTGCTGATCGAGTGGCGGGAGTCGGACCTCGAAGGCGGGTTGGCCGGGGAGTACCTTGGGGCGCTCGGCATTGCGGCGTCTGACCTTCCCGTCGTTGACGAGCGGGCACGCAATCTGCAGGTGTGCCTTGATTCGTTCGCACTACGGCACTACGTCGCCGAGACTCTGGTCAGGTTCTTCGTCGCGGTCATGGACGCGAAGGCCACGACCGACGGCACGGCGTGCCTTTGGTACCACGCCTCAGTCAGCCCGACCCAGTTCGATCAGTTGCTCCATCGCTACCGCGAGATCGCCGCCCGGGAAGACGTCGCCGCCGTGGTCCTCGATCTCTTCCTGCCGGCAGAGGCGCGCGCCAGCATCGCAACCGACGGACACCTCCAGCAGGCGATGGACGTGATGGTCGACTGGATCGACCGGGCGTACTTCCTCCTGAGCCGACGCGATCTGAACCTGACGGGGGTTGCGAACAAGATCAAGCACGGGTTGGTGACGCGGGCACGGGATGATCACCGCATCGACCTCCATTTGGGTCGTCCGCCCGTGGTGGATGGCACCGTGCCCGTCAGCGTCCTCAACGGGCCAGAAGCCCGACGCCTGCTGGACGTGCCGGCGGTGGAGACCATCGGGCGAGCGACTGCGAAGGAAGCAGTCGAGCAGACCGTACTGACCCTGCGGCCAGCGAGGCTTCTCGCGGAGGCGCACATGATTGCGGTCGCCCACGCATCGGCGTTCCATGTCGCGGCCGTGACACATCTCGGCGACCGGGATGCCTACGTCCCAGCCCCATACCCCAAGCTCTCGTTGGGGCCCACGCCCGCGCAGGTGCACCAGAACGCGTTTGTGGGTTCCCGTCGCCCCGTCACCTTCCGCAAGGACGGCGTGGCAACCGACCGGAAGACGGGGTTCGCCTCCGAGACGACATTCGTGCCCATCACGGTCACCCCACTGGGCACGGTGAAGCCCGTCGACGGCTAACGGACCGCGGGTGTGAACGTGCGTTGCCGCCACCGCCGGCCCCGAGGAGCCTCGAGGTATGGGACGCACGCCGTGGCAGGTCGCCGACGACTTGTTCGAGCTCTACCCCGATCTCGCCGAGCTCCGCGTCGCCGCGGAGAATCGGGAGGCGGCGGAACTAGCCCACGGCTGGTACGCCCGTGTCTGGCACACGACCAAGGCGAGCAGGGCGCTGCATGCCGAGGGATACGTCACCGAGGCGGCCCCGCTTCGGCGCACCCTCATCGAACATGCCCTCGCCCTCCAGTGGATCGGGCACTCACCGGGCCCCGCCTACGACGCGAAGGCCAAGGAGCACCACTACGAAGTTGGCAAGTTTGCCGAGAAGCCGGGTACAGGTCGTGCCATCCCGCGTGACACCGTCGAATGGCTCGCGACGGTCGAGCTCGACGGGGGCGTGGAGCAGTACCTGAACCACGTCTACGACCTTTGCCAGAAGTACGGACCCCCGGGGGCGTACACCGCGTGGTTCTACGAGACCGGCGGCTCGCACCCGAGTTGGCGAAGCAGCACCCAGTACCGCCAGGGCAGGTCAACCGACCGAACCGTCGACGATGCAATGGTGGTGCTCTGGTTCGCTCTCGCCACCGCTGGCTTCAGCTTGCTGCTCGAGGACGACCCTTCGGCCAGCGCGGCGGCGGCGGCCGATCGAGAACTCGGGCAGTACCCGCCCCTCCGCGGCCGGCTCGAGCGCGCGCGGCCGGAGAACTCCTAGGCCCGCCAGCATCCTGCAACACGGGGCGCTGCACCGCATCGCCCCGTGTCCAGCGCCACTTCGCTGCCGGTGGCGGCCTGAACCCAGGGTACGGCCCCAAACGTCGGGGGGACTTCTCATGTCCCCCGGCCGCGGGTGTGGCGGCTGGGCCCTCTCCAACAAGCTCAGGATCGAGGACACGGCGCCTCGCGGCGCGACGCCCGTCGCGGGGAACGGGTACTGCTTGCTGACGACCGCGCTTGCTCAGCGGCGCACCGACGCCGGGCTCGAGTCCGCGGAGAAGCACGGCCGCCGCTGCTCGGCTGCCAGCCGCTGTCGCGCCCCACCCTCCGGCCCCGCGGCGCCGGGCTCCCGCGAGAGCTCACGGCACGTTTCGCCCGCGCT
Organism: uncultured Chloroflexia bacterium; assembly: GCA_963724095.1. Lineage (GTDB taxonomy): Bacteria > Chloroflexota > Limnocylindria > Limnocylindrales > CSP1-4 > JAFMJV01. The sequence goes on along the minus strand of CAVRTH010000007.1, from coordinate 32,236 downwards.
CTGCAGACCCGTGCGGGCGGCGTGGCTGGCCGCATCCTGCGCGTCGATCACTCTGCCGAGCTCCTCCATCTGCGACCGCAGCGCTCCCGCCCCCGGGCCGGCCTCCATGCCGCGAGCGCCGTCGACCTCGGCCCGGACCGCCTCGATCCGACGCCGGGCGGTCGCGAGGCGTCGCTGCGCCTCGCCGGCCACCTCGTCGGCCAGGGCGCACAGCCGCCCGAGGACCGCACCGTCACGCCGGATCTCCGCCAGCCACGCCCCGGTACTCCGGCCCACCTCAGCCACCTCGGCGACGGTCGCTCGGGCGGCGGACGCATAGGCGGCGGCATGGTCCACCGCCCGCTGGGCGTAGACGGCCTGGCTCATCGCAGCGTCCCGCGCCGCTGCCGCGCGCTCGGACACCCACGTCGGGCCGTTGACATCGCGTGCGGGCAGCACGTCCTCCACGCGGGCCGTGCTCGCTCGAGCGAAGGCCTCCTGCGCATCGAGCAGATGCTGGTCGACGATCACCAGTCGTTCCTCATCGTGTGCGTCCACGTCGACCTCCCCCAGGCACCCTGTATTCCTGCTCATCGGAAGCGGGGCGCGTAGCCCTGGTGGACAGCGCCCGCCGGCCAGCTGCTCCTCACGCACCCGCTTGGTTCGCGAGTTGCCGCAGTCGCGTCGCCTCCCGGACCGTCAGCTCCGGCACGGCGCAGCGCTCCACGGCCTCGGGCAGCGACAGCCCCTCGGTGTCGGTGAGCTTGACCAAGGCGGCCGCCGCCCGCGCCTCGCACGCGGCCACGAGCTCGTCGCGCTCGGCGAGCGCAACCGCGACGTCCACCCCCAGCGCGTCCCAGCGCTTCTCCTTGATCGCCCGCTCCCGGCGCGCCTTGGCTTGTGCGTCCACCGCTGCTCGTCGAGCCCGCTGCCGTGCCGTCTGATTTGCCATCGCTGCTCCTTCGTCGCATCCGGTCGAGCGCCGAAAGCCGCGCCCAAGCCCCCCGGCGGCCATCCATCGCGACCCGCATCCTCCGCACCCGAGACCCGACGACGCGTCCGACCCCACCGCAACGTCCCCCACACCCTCGCGCCGCCGACCCCGACCCGCCGAAACGGCACCCCGCACTGCCCCACACACCTCATGCATTCCGGCTACTTGACTCCTCAACTACCGACCGCCGGGGACGTGCACGGCGCCTTCGGCAGTCGTGACCATGTCGATCCACAAGCTGACGGCGGGGAGCGGGTACGACTACCTGACCCGCCAGGTCGCGGCCCAGGACGTCACCGAGAAGGGGCACACCAGCCTCGCCTCGTACTACTCGGCCAAGGGCGAGGAGCCGGGCCAGTGGATCGGCTCGGGTCTTGCCGGCCTCGACGGCCTGTCGGCGGGGGACGAGGTCACCGCCGACCAGATGCGCAACCTGTTCGGCGCCGGCCGCCACCCCCTGGCCGAGCAGCTGCGACTTGCTGCCGCATTCGATGGGCAGGACGAGCACCAGCAGGACGTCGCGTCCAGGCTCGGCACGCCGTTCAAGGTCCACGCACGCGACGTATCGGAGTTCCGGCTCGAGGTCGCCCGCAGGGTCGAGGCGTTCAACACCGCACAGGGCCTGCACCCCGACACCGCCCTGCCCCTGGCCGAGCGCGCCCGGATCCGCACCGAGGTCGGCGTCGAGCTGTTCCGGGCCGCCCACGGCCGCGGCCCCGCCGACGCGCGCGAGCTCGCCGCCACGATCGCCAAGCACTCCAGGCCCCGAACCAACGCCGTCGCCGGCTTCGACCTGACCTTCTCCCCGGTGAAGTCGGTCTCGACGCTGTGGGCCGTCGCCGATCGCCCGACCGCGGCGGCCGATCGAACGCGCCCACGACGCAGCCGTCGCCGACGCCCTCGCCTTCCTCGAGAGCACGGCGCTGTTCACCCGCGAAGGCACCAACGGCGTGCGCCAGGTCGAGACCCGCGGCCTGGTCGCCGCGGCGTTCACCCACCGCGACTCCCGCGCCGGCGACCCCGACCTGCACACCCACGTCGCCGTCGCCAACAAGGTCCAGACGCGCCGCGACGGGCGGTGGCTGGCGATCGACGGCCGGGTGCTGTTCGCCGCGAACGTGGCCGCGTCGGAGACCTACAACACCTCCCTCGAGCGCCACCTCACCGACAGCCTCGGGCTGCGGTTCGACGCTCGCCCCGAGGCCGACTCCCGCAAGCGACCGGTCCGCGAGATCGCCGGCGTCGACCCTGCTCTGGCCCAACGCTGGTCGTCACGCCGCGCCAGCATCGACCAGCGCCGCACCGAGCTCGCCCGCCTGTTCCAGGCCACCCACTGCCGCCCACCGACGCCGGTCGAGTCGATCCAGCTCGCCCAGCAGGCGACGCTGGAGACCCGCGAGGCCAAGCACGAGCCGCGCAGCCTCGCTGAGCAGCGCCAAGCCTGGGCCGCCGAAGCACGCGAGACGCTGGGCGACGACGCCGCGGTGCGGGCCATGGTCGACCGAGCCCTGCACCCTGAGCCCGCCCAAGCCCCGCACGTCGACGCGGCCTGGGTCGAGGCGACGGCCACGTTGATTCGCGACGAGGTCCAGGCCCGTCGCGCGACCTGGCGGCGCTGGCATGTCCACGCCGAGGCCCTGCGCCAGGTCCGTGGGATGGATCTGCCCACCGCGGACGTCCCCCGCGTCGTGGACCTGCTCGTCGACGAGGTGCTGACCCGCCGCTCGGTCGCCATCCCGACCGCCGCCGACGACGTCGACCTCCCTGCCGTGCTGCGTCGCAGCGACGGCTCCTCCGTCTACGCGGTGGCCGGCTCGGCCCTGTTCACCTCCGCGCAGCTCCTGGCCGCCGAGCAGCGCATCGTCGCCCAGGCGGGGCGCGCGGACGGCTCGCGTGCGCAGGATCTGGCCGTCGACCAGGCGATGCGCGCCTCGGCGGCTGAGGGTCTGCCGCTCAACGCCGGGCAGGCCACGCTCGTTCGCGAGATGGCGACCTCGGGGCGCCGCGTGCAGCTGGCCATCGCCCCGGCCGGAGCCGGCAAGACCACCGCCATGCGTGCGCTTGCCACGGCCTGGACTCGTAGCGGGGGCGAGGTCGTCGGCCTGGCCCCGTCCGCGGCGGCCGCTGCGATCCTCGGCGAGCACATCGCCACCCGGGCCGACACCCTGGCCAAGCTCGTGTGGCACATCGACCACGGCGACCTGCCCGAGTGGGCCGCCAGGATCGGCCCCCGCACGCTCGTCGTGGTCGACGAGGCCGGGATGGCCGACACCTTGTCCCTGGACACGGTGGTGGAGTTCGTCACCGCCCGCGGCGGCTCGGTCCGGCTGATCGGCGACGACCAGCAGCTGGCCGCCGTCGGCGCCGGCGGAGTGCTGCGCGACATCCGAGCGACCCACGGTTGCCTGCACCTGAGCGAGCTGATGCGGTTCGCCGACCCCGCCGAGGGCGCCGCCTCGCTCGCCCTGCGCGAGGGCCTTGCCGAATCCCTCGGCTTCTACCTGGACCGGCAACGCGTGCACGTCGGGGACCTATCCACGATCACCGACGCGGTGTTCGACGCCTGGCGGACCGACCGGGACTCCGGACGCGACTCCGTGATGCTCGCCCCGACCCGCGACCTCGTCCACGAGCTCAACCAGCGCGCTCAGACGTGGCGGCTGGGCGGTCAACGCCCGGACCGCACCGCGCCGCTCGCCGACGGCGCCAGGGCCTCGAACGGAGACGTGATCATCACCCGGCTCAACGAACGGCGCCTGCGCACCGGAGCCACGGACTGGGTCAAGAACGGCGATCGCTGGCACGTCACCGACGTGCGCGACGACGGCTCCGTGAAGGCACGGCACACCACTTCCGGCCGCACGGTGACCCTGCCCTCCGCCTACGTCGAGGCCTACGTCGAGCTCGGCTACGCCTCCACGATCCACACCGCCCAGGGCGTGACCGCAGACGCCAGCCACACCGTGCTCACCGGCTGCGAGTCGCGGCAGCTCGCCTACACGGCGGCCACCCGGGGCCGCCACGCCAACCACCTCTACCTCGAGGTCGTTGACGACGGCGACCCCCACAACCTGGTCCGGCCCGATCACATCCACCCGCCGACAGCGGTCGACCTCCTTGAACGGATCCTTGCCAGCGACGGCTCGGCGGTGTCGGCGACCACCACCGCGCGCGATGCCCAGGACCCCGCCGTCCAGCTCACCGACGCCGCCGCGCGCTACCTGGACTCCCTGTACGTCGGAGCCGAGCAGCTCCTCGGCGCAGAGCAGGTGGCCCGTCTGGATGCCACCGCCGACCACGTCGTGCCCGGCTTGACCGACGCTCCCGCGTGGCCGACCTTGCGTGCCCACCTCACATTGATGTCCGCTCAGGACGGCACCGACCCCGGTGTCCACCTGCATGCCGCGGCGAAGGTCCGCGAGCTCGGCTCGGCCGACGACCCGGCGGCCGTCCTGGACTGGCGACTGGATGCCACCGGGCTCCGGAACGTTGGAACCGGGCCGCTGCCTTGGCTTCCGGGCATCCCCCGCCAGCTGGCAGAGGACGACGAGTGGGGCTCCTATCTGGCGATGCGGGCCGCCCAGGTCCGTGCCCTGACCGGCGACCTCGCCGACCAGGTGCGTGCCGCGACGACAGCACCCGTGTGGGCGCGCGAGGGTCAGCGCCTGCCCGATGCGGACCTGCTCGTCGACGTCGCGGTGTGGCGCGCGGCCACCGGCGTGCCGACCGGGGACCGGCGACCGACCGGTCCCGCCCAGCTCTCCGCCGCGCCCGCCAGATGGCAGAACACCCTGAACGCGCGCCTCGCCCAGGCCCACGCGCCCGCCCTCGCCGAGTGGTCGGAGCCGCTCCGTGCGGTCCTCAACGACCCTGGCCGTGACGAGTTCGCACCGGTGCTCGCCGAGCGCCTGGCGGCCCTGACCAGGGCCGGGATCGACGCCCCGGCGCTGGTCCGTGCCGCCGCGAGCCGCGGGCCGCTGCCCGACGACCACGCCGCGGCCGCACTGTGGTGGCGGATCGCCGGGCGACTCACGCCCGCCGTCGCCGCCCAAGCCGAGGCCGGCGACGCCCTGACCACTGGCTGGGACGACCGCCTGGCCGACGTCGTCGGCGCCGACCAGGCCGAGGCACTGCGCGCCAACCCGTGGTGGCCCGCATTGGTCACCGTCGTCGACCACGCCATCGCCCGCGGGACTCCGGTCGACGAGCTTCTCACCGACTACGCAAGCGTGGCGGCCCAGGACGTCGATCCCTGCCAGGCGATGGTCTGGCGGATCTCCCTGCTCACCGACCCGGTGCCCGACCCGGACGACCCGATCGTGCACACACCGGCGGCCGGTCCCGACGACAGGGAAGCCAATCCGTTCGACGACGACTCGATCGACCGCAGCGCCTGCGCACCGGCCCCCGAGGAGTGGACCGACCTGCGCCCGGTCGACCCGGTCGAGGAACCACCGGCCGAGGCGATCGACCATGCGCCCGAACCGGATCGAGACGCCGACGACACCGAGCCGATCCTCGCCCTTGCCGCGGCCGCACGCCGCCTCGCCGGCCCGCTACCCCCGACCGACCGGCAGATCGACGCCCGCAGTGCGCGCGAGTTCGACGCCGCCCACGGGCCGGTCCCGCCCGAGCGCATCCTGGAGCTGAACCGTCTCGCCGCCGACTTCTACGCCTCCAGGTTCCCCAGATCCTGGGCACAGGCGCACCTCGCCGAACGGCTCGGGGTCGACCTCTCCGGCGACCGCCACGTGCATGCCCGGGTACGCCCCGCGCGGGTGGACGACGCTCGTCGACCACCTCCGCGCCGGCGGTGCGACTGACACCGAGCTCACCGAGTCCGGCCTGGCGAGCACCGCCCGCACCGGCCGGCTCATCGACCGGTTCCGCGACCGCCTCGTCCTACCGATCATGCGCACCGGACCCAACGGCCAACGGGAGACCATCGGGTTCGTCGGCCGCCGCCACCCCGACGCCGACGACACGACCGGCGGCCCCAAGTACCTCAACACCCCGGAGACCCCCGTCTTCTCCAAGGGCGCCCAGCTCTTCGGCGTCCGCGCCGACCGGCTCGCGTCCGGGGCGACTCCGGTGCTCGTCGAGGGGCCGCTGGACGCTCTGGCGATCTCCCTCGCCGGCAGAGGGGACTTCGTCGGACTCGCCCCACTCGGGACCGCCCTGACCGAGGACCAAGCCCTCGAACTGGCGACGGTGTCGCACCTGCACGGCACCACACCCATCGTTGCCACCGACGCCGACGCCGCCGGGGACCTCGCCGCACAACGTGACTACTGGCTCCTGACCCAGCACGCGATCGCCCCGAACACCGTCAACCTGCGCCCAGGCAGCGACCCCGCCGACGTCCTTGCGCGATCCGGCCGAGCCGCACTCCGCAAGACGCTCCAGGACACCCACCCTCTGAGCGACTGCCTCATCGCCGAACGCCTCGAGCACCTGCACGGACCGCGAGCGGTACGCGCCGCCACCGTCGTCGCCGCGGCCGACGCCCCTGACCGTTGGGACGCGCAAGCCCAGCACATCGCCGCCGGCACCGACACACCGCTAGCCGCCGTACGCCGCGAAATGGCGAAAGCCGTCCGAACCTGGGGACACGATCCACGCGATGCCGTCAGCGAGCAGGTCCACGGCCTATCCGACGTCCGTGCGCGTTCAGCCGCAACCAACCCACCAAGTGCAGCCGTGGCACCACTGTCGCAGCCCTCCGAGGCCGTAATGCGGGACTGGAGTCCGGCACCTAGCCTCTCGACCCCCAAGGTGATCGAATCCCGGAACCGGGACGGGCCGACAAGTAGCCTGTCGGACGACAACGATGTCTTTGGATCCGCAGATGGCAGGGGCATGACATGCAGATCACCCACGTCACCTACGCCCGGGTCGCGGCAGATGCGCCCACACGCCAGCTGGGCCTCCGCCCACACGAACCGGGCGTGGACGCATTCCTTGTCGACCACCTCCGCGAACTCCGCAAGCTCGCGACCAGTGGAGCTTCTCCGCTGGCGCTGTTCACGTCCGACGACGCGCGAGCCACCTTTGAGGATCTCCGCAGCGGCGACGACGATGGCTTCCTCGCCGCGGCGGCAAGTCTCACGACGCGTCTGATCGGAGCCATGGACGGGCGATCAGCTCCGGGTCTGCTCGTGTGTGTCCGAGCCTTCGAAGAGGGCGCCGTGTCAGCGGCTGCCCTCAAGCTCGAGGTCGTGACAGAACACGCAGCCAAGTTGGAGCAGGTGGATCGCGGCGAGCTCAGCCTCACCGCGGTAACCAACGTCGTCGACGCTCCGGGCGAACTCCAGAAGGGTGCCCTTGTCGACGATCCGCGTTCTGACAGCGAGGTGGTCATCGGAGACCGCCTCGCACAAGACGCCGCGTACTTCCCTCGAGCGTTCGGAATCCGCACCGAGCAGCGAGCAGCGGAGACGGCTTCCGAACTGGTTGCAGTGGTGAGCACGCACAGCCAGGTGGCTGCGCGCCAGCTGGCGACGGTCCTTCCCGACGTTGCGTCCGGACCCGCCGCCGAGGTGCTCACAACCGCCGCTCAGCGCGTGCCCGAACTCGCGGACATGATCGGCGATGTCGCGACCGAACTCGCCGGACGAGAGCGGCCAGTCCATCGCGTGGACACCAAAGCCAGCGTACGGGCCGTGATCAACGCCGAGGGAGTCACCGTGACGGCCCCGGCCGCCTCCCTCGATCGGGTTCGCATCGAGAACGACCCCGTCGAGGGCTGGCGGATCATCATCCGCACGAATGCCGAGCCGCGGCTCTCGTACAAGAGGTAGTTGATGAGCGCCACGCACCAGTCTGGCGGCTTCACGCCGGCCGAGAGCGCCGGCGCCCTCATGTCGGCGCTGGATGTCGTTCGCCATCTGACAGATCTGGCCGAACCCAGCCCGTCAAGCGAAGCGACCATCGACGAACTCGTCTTCAGAGCGCGCTTCGCCCGGGTGTCGGACCTATCGGTGCGCGAGATCCTCGCACTGGCCCACCAGGGCCACGCGGCCGAGATCCACGTGAGCGGAGGTAGCTGGTCGCTGCTGGTCCGTGCCGACGGCGCGGCAAGCCCGTCCGTCGAAGAGGGCGGCCGCCCCGAGGACGCGCTGCAGAGCGCTGACCTGGCGCCGATGCGCGCGGCCGTAGGCAACAACGACGCAGCCGAAGCGCTTCGTATCGCCGGCCGAGTCTCCGCGTCCGTCCAGCTCACCGTCCGGAACCGAACCGACGTCACGGGCTTCCATTGGATCTCGACCGTCGACGACCTGGATCAGCTTCTGGAAGGGGAGCAGTGGGCGCGCGCGATACGGACGATCACACAAGCGCCGACCGTGCTGGTTGTGGGCGATGCCGGAAGCGACATGCTCACGAGCCGGCATCTCGCGATCTGCGGCTTCGAGGCCAACTGCCTCCCTCCGCCTGCCGCCCCAGCACCTCCCACTCGACAAGATCGCCCGAACCTGCCAAGCCCAACGGTTCTTGCAGGGGCTCGCACCTCCTCACCAGTTCTCGGGCGGCTCATGGCCCTGTTCGAAGGCGTCACGCGCACGCTGACCTGGTTCCATCTCGCCACCGACGCCAGGTTCACGGCCACAGGCGAGGTCGCCTTGCGCCTCGAGGGCGCGCGGACTGTCGACTTCGAGCTTCGGCCATCGTCGGCGCCGGGGGATCCGTCGCGCGAGATCGCCCTGTATGAGTGGGCAACCTCAAGCGCGGACCCCGCACTGCGGGACGCCGTTGCGCACGCCGCGAGCCTCGCGATTCTCAAGCCTGACGACGTGGCCACCGCAGCAGCGCCGGTGTTGCGGACAGCTCGGTCGCTGTACGAGCTGAGCCGTCGCGGGGCCGTCGCCGAAGCCCTCGCGACTCGACGCAGCGCACGACACGCCGCGCTCGAGGCGGCACGAGCTGCCGCCGCCACCGCACGCGCCGTCGCGTCTAGGTCTGTCGAGCGAGCCCTCATCCAGGCGGCAGCCGCTGTTGCCGTCGTCCTCTCGAATGCCTCGAACATCATCGGCCGCGTACCGGCGCTGCTCCTTCTTGTGCTGATCGTGGGGCTGTCCCTCACCTCACTACTCGTCGCCACGCGGGTCGAAGTCCCGGGCGCGACATCAGCGCTCGACGCCGAGCTCGCTGACCTCGATCAGTACCGGGAAGCGCTCAGCGAAGACGACGTGGACGAGATCCGCAAGCTCCGCGTCATCGGAGAGGCCCGGAGCCAGCTTCAGAGTGCTCGGCGAACTGCCTCGCGCGTCTACTCCTTCGCGCTGATCGCCATCGTGGTTGTTGGCGGCCTTCTCGTCATCTCCCATGCGGACTCGCCCGAGACTCAGCCGACTCCCGCCGATTCGACCTCTGCAAGCCGGCTCTTCGAGGTTCGTGGTGATGGGGTCGGGTCGCGTCGTTGAGACGCAGGCATGTCCCGCGTAGCTCGAGGAGCCGCCAATCCGATGTACGCGTGCCGACGGTGTGCTGGGCTGCCTCCACGCAACCGCTCCGGCCCGACTTCACCCAGCAGGGTGGCACCATCGGTGATCATCGTGAGTATCGGCGGCGCAATCATCGTGCCGCTCCTGGACTCGCGCGTGGGATTTTGCCCGCGACACTGAAGCGACGCACTGGAAGCCTTACGAAATCGCTCTAGGCACGCGACGCTGGTGTGGAGATGAGCGCGGCACACGGTGCTAGGTCTAGTCCGCACGCACCGCCAGTGCCGGTTCGATCCCACCCGCTCGGACGGCCGGGTACAGCGACGCCCCCACGCCAGCAACGGCCCCCATCACCGGGCCGAGGGCAACGAGCAAGCCATTTAGGAGAAACGTCCAATGGCTCGCGGAAGCCACGAAGACCACCACCACGGCTGAGAGTCCGCTGCCCGCGAGCCCACCCACCGCACCCGTGGTCGCACCCTCTGCGAGGAAGAGGAGAGTCACCTCGACCCTCGACGCGCCGAGTGCCCGGCGAAGGCCGATTTCGGTTGTGCGCGAAATGACCGACACAATCATCGAGTTTGATATTAACAGGATCGTGAGTGCGAACAACAGTGCGCCAATCCAACCCACGAGTCGACCGAGTTGGTTCGACACTCCTGTCCGAAGATCCGCGACATTTGCGACCTGAGAAGCAGCGAGGACCTCGGGCGAATCCGGCCGAAGCGCGACCCGAATCACACGTGCCACCGCGGTCCCGCCCCCAACTTCCGTTCGTACAAGCATTTGCGCCTTGTCGTCCGAGCCCAGCCAGCCCAGTGCTCGGTGATATGGAATGCCAATGACATTCGACAAGTCCGGCGTCCCTTTCGCGAGAAAGCCGACAACATCGTACCTGGTGCCATTGATGTCGATCTGATAGCCCGCCAAGTCAGCCGTGGTCGGTATCCCAAGATCGGTCGCGATGCCGGTCCCCACGAAAGCCACCGGGAATTCGGAGTCGAGCATCCACGCCGTGCCATCCGTCAGCTCGGCCTGTGCGGCTCGAGGATATCCGCTCGTGATGCCCGCGACCGCGGCGCCTCCCTCGGGGAGAGATACGATTCCCCCGCGGCTGATCGAAACGTTCACTGTTCCGGACAGGTCGAGTCTCCTGCCCGACGCCACCACAAGATCGATGGCGTCAACAACACTGTCGGCTGACTGCGGAAAGAGGGTCTCCCCTTGCCGGACCTCCACCCCGCTCGCCGCTGCGACGCTGAGTGAATCGATGGTAGATGCCGCGAGGTCGGCGTCTACTTGTCGCGCCGCCATCGACGAGGACGCCAGACCGCAGATTACTGTACCAGTGCTCAGAGCAACAGCGACGATCATCGACATCGATCGCGTACGTCGTGTATTTATCTCAATAAGTACATCCTCGAGAAGATCTCGCAGATTGTGGCTCATCCGCCGCGCACCGTCCTGCTCCACGGGACAATTCCATCACGGAACTCGACCGTCCGTGACGCCCAAGATGCGATTCTCGGATCGTGCGTGATCACGACGATGGCAACACCTTGCTCCGCCTGACGTTCAAGAAGCTCGAGGACCTTGTTCGCATTCTCCTCATCAAGGTTACCGGTCGGCTCGTCCGCTAGTAGAATCGCGGGCCCTCCGAGGACCGCCCGAGCCACCGCGAGCCGTTGCTTTTCGCCCCCCGAGAGCAGGCGACCGAGCGAATCGGACCGTTGCCCAAGGTCGACTTCCTCCAATGCGCGCCGCCGCACGTCCGCACGCTTCTGCCGCGGAATCCCTAGGATCCCGAGCTTTATGTCAAGGTTCTCGGCGACAGTCCGGTGCGGCAACACGTGGCTTTCCTGGAAGATGAAGCCAATCGAGCTTGCGCGGAGCCGATCCCTGCGGCGTGCGGACAAGTTCCGCACGTCGTGTCCCAGCAAAGTGACGTCTCCGGCGGACGGAGTGTCGAGAAGGCCAAGAATGTTCAGGAGCGTCGACTTGCCCGCTCCCGATTTCCCCACCACCGCAATCCGTTCGCCACGGCGCACCTCCAGACTCGCGCATGCGAGGGCGTCGACTGGGGGCTTGCTTGAGTATGTCTTGCGGACATCGGCCGCCGCGATAACTAGGTCGCTCATCAATCAGACACAATCACTTTGTCGCCCTCGTGCAACTCATCGGACTTAACGAGCGCATACCCATCCTCGACCACGCTGACCGTCACGGGAATCGACTCAGGAGCGCCAAGCGCTTGCGCCGGTCGAAGCACGAACATCTTTGAGCCTTCCTCCCGCACGGCGACGAGTGGCACCGCCAGCCCGGACACTGGAGCCGCTGAGTCCCGCGCTGTGACGAGTAGTGTGCTGCCGTCGTCCACATCTACGGCGCTGTCGAATCCGAAGGTGACGTCGTAGCCCGGGACGGAATCCCCAGATGCCGCTTGCCGGAATGACGAGACGTCGACCACGCTGAGACTGCCAACCCGATCACTGCTTCCGACCGCCGTGGCAAGTGCCGAGTCGCCAATGGCGAACGCCCCGGCCTGATCGACCGCCACGCGTGCGGTCACAGTTGGTGTGCCGCTTCGCAACACGGCCACCACACCCCGCTCGCCCTCTAGCAGGGTCCCGACCGGCGCGACTGACTGTATGATCGCGCCTCCTTCATCTACCTTCAGAACCTCGAGCATGGGGAGGCGGGTCCCGAGGGCAGCCGACGCGGCCGCCCAACTACTTCGCGCGGCGACGAGGGCGTCCGCGGCTTCGTCGTGGGCCAGATTCGCCTGCCTGAGCTCTGCCTCGCCGGCCGCCAGATCGACGTCGCGCGAAGCATCCGCGACTGTTCGCTCCGCCGCGTCAACTTGAGCTGCCGCCCGCGCTTCCGCTCCTATCGCGTCCTGCAAGGCACTTCGGGCGCTGTTGGCTGCCGACTCAACGGCGGGGTCCGGCTTCGGGACCTCAGCGCCTACGGCCCCATAGAGCTCCGCGACAGCTCGCGACGTCAGTTCCCCGTACGTGCCGTCGACCGCGCCCGCGTAGAAGCCAAGGTTCTTCAAGGATTCCTGCACCGACCGCACGTCATCGCCCACAAGGCCCGGGCCCAGATCCCGGTACAACGGATAGGGCAGGGCGAGTGCAATTAGCGGCCGACCCGACACCGTCGCAAGACAGTCCCCCGGCATGAGCCTATCGCCAGCGCTCATCGGGGTCCCCGTCACGACGGCACGGCCGTCCTGGCCCGGCAATTGCGTTACGTTCGAAAGAATACCTAGGCTGACGATTCCTTTGACGACAACATCACTACTCTGGAACGTCCGCGTCGACACGGTCGCGACGACGACTGGTCTGCTGCTCGCATTGGCGACTGCGGCATCCCACGGCGAGTGTACCCGCGCGCCGATCGAATATGCGCCCGCAATGAGCGTCACTGAAATGAGGGCCCAGACAATCAGCCAGCGACCGCGCCTGCCGCCCGAATTCCGCCTCACGCCCCGCTCGCCGTGGAGGCCCCGCGCCCAGCGATGAGATCACGGGCATCTGCAACTGCGGTGTCCATCATTGCGCGCCTCGCAGATAATTCCTTCGAATACTCTGCAATGATTGGGGCTTGCAGGGAGGCTTCGAGATCCGCCATCCGCCTCGTGAAGTTGACCTGACTCTTGCAATCGACAACCGCAAGCGCCAATTGCACCTGCTCCTCCGAGATCGTTCGCCCGTCGGCTCCCTCAGGCAGCCACGGCTCGCCATCGGCCCCACGAAATCCTGTCGCCTCGTAGCAACTCGTCAGATCGCCAAGTATCGCGCTCGCACGCTCGTCCTCCAAGAGTGACTCGTGCACCGCGTCGATCGCGTCCGTCCAAGGCCCGACTCTCGCGAGCGCATCCGTGAACTCCTTCAGATCCGGCACCCGCCCGCAATCATCGACAACCTTCCAGTCGGCGTCGGTCAGCCCAGCGTTGGCTGAGATGACCTGATCTTGCGGGATCCGGCCCTCGGAATCGATCAGTCCGTTTGCCGCGAGGTCGGCATCTGTCATCGGCATCACGAACGCGAACTTCCTCGCTTGTTCTATCGTCCAGGGGCCGAAGTAGTCCTCGGAGTCATACACAGGGTCGTAGGTTAGGTCCGGAGGAGAGAAGTTGACGCCGTGTTCGAGTGCGCACCTACTAACGACGACACTCCCGGCCGTCGAAAGAAGATCGAGCTCTTCAGCCGTAAGCGACAGGCGGTCGAAGGGCAGAATCACAGAGCCAGTTGCCTCATTCAGTTCGGCGGTCAGATTGATACCGTTTGCCTCGGTCGGAGCGCTACTTTCACCCGCCGCCTGCGCAGCGGAACACGCTCCCAGGGACGCGATGAATATCACTATGGCCGTCCCCTCGGCTACAATCCTGAGCGCCGCCACCGTGTGTACTCCTTCCTCGTCGATCCTGGCGGGCGGCGCCTCGCCGCCCGCCAGGATCGGAGAACTTCGTGAGAAGGCGGGTCAAGGGCGGAACCCGCCGACGTCACAGCGGTCGATTGCCCTGCTACGAGCAACCAGTGAAGAGCGTGCCCTCGATCGTGTTGTCCCAGTTTCCCGTGCCGTCGTAGCCGGCTCCATTGGTGAGATTCGGGTCGCGGTAGTTGTAGCCCATGAGTTGGCGGCTGTACATCGTGAAGTAGTCACCATAGACGTGGTTCGTGATGTAGTTCCAGCTCTTGTAGTACCGCGTGTACTTGCACGAGGCGCCATTCGCCGAGACCGATCCAGCCACATTCCCGAAGCTCGCGAGGTTCCAGTTTCGCTCCGTGTATGAGGTTCCGTAGTACGGGTCCCCATAGGAGTATCCGTCGTACCCACACGCATACCCCGAGGCGCAAAGACCGTCGGATGCCTGTGCAACACCCGCTCCCGTCACCGACAGCCCCGCCAGAAGCAGGACGCCGAGGGCAAGTCGCGCACGAAGTTTCATCTAGCTCCCCCTTCTGGAAGTGCCACGCCCTCGATGGCGCGGCGCTCTCAGCGTAGCCACGCGCCGCGGGCGTTGTCAGCCGGATGAGTCATCGTGGGTCAAGTTCACCGTCACTCCAGCGGATCGAAACCCCGCGGCCACCATCGAGGCTTCCGTACGCGTCCACCGCCCTAATTGCCCGCCGAGACGAGGCGGGCATCACTGGGTGAGGTGAGAACGAGGCGGACGGCGTCACGGACGAGGTCTGCTTCACTCGCGCCCGGAACGACGAGGCGGAAGGTCGCCTCAGGCGTCGACCATCGCAGGCTCGCTCCCCCCTGGTCCTGCGGCACATAGAGCGCCCTCCAAGATCCGACGCTCGTGAGTTCAGCTCCGGTCTTCCCTGTCGACAACACCGCCTCGACTGGCGCGCGGACCGGTGTCGTGACCTCAAGGTAGGTCCCGTCCGCGAAGGTGGCGGTCCAGCGAAAGACCGTCTCGCTTGGATCACTCTCGGGAATGTCCGCCGCCACATACCCAGCCGGAGCGGCCGGCGCACCGGCGGCGCCGACCGTTCCATCGAGCGCCGCAATGAGATCGTCGACGCTCATGCCGCTCGCCTCCACGAACCAGCGGATACCGTCTGAGTCGACCCAAGTCAGGTAGTGCACCCCGGCGGGCGGCGTCAGGACGCGACCTGGATTGCCCTGCACAACCACCGGTGCGAGCAAACTCTCCGGTGCGCCGTAAAACACGTCATTGACGTCGCGGTAGACGGAAATCGCCCGCGCAAGGTCGGCTCCGTAGAACACGGCGATCGGTCGCGCATCGCATACCCCGGGGCTCTCGTTCACCCCGCCACCGACGAGCGACCGCCCCTCTATCGTGTACAAGACGCGACTGATGGCTGGGATCTCAGCCCAGCTGTCTGGCCCGACATAGGTGTCGGGGTCGAATGGGCCAGGCACGGGAAGGGTCTTGTTGTGGCACCCCGCTGCATCTGCCGAGGCGGGGAGCAGACCCCAGGCGCTCGCGGCTACGCCGTTGGCGCTCTCGTGGCCGAGGCCCAGGTGTGGCACCACAACCGAAACGGCGCCGATAACGACGGTGGCCGCCGCAAGGCTGAGGGTTCGCCGCGCCACTACCCGCCGCCGAGCAGCCGCCTGGAGGCGCGTCGGCCCCAATTCGCCGCGGAGCCTGTCCACACGCTCCCTTGCTCGGGCCAAACCCTCAGGGTCGATCGGCCGCCGCGGAGCGAGAGCAGCAAGCACCGAGGATGGGTCGCGAGTGGTTGTCACTTCGCACCCCCGAGCGCCTCTCGAACGGTGTAGACCGCCTCCTCGCTCGATTGCCCTCTCACCCTCGCACCCCCACTTGACCGTTCCGCTGCCTTGACGAGCGCGCGACGGGCGCGCGACATCCTCATTCGAAATGCCGCTGCACTGCATCCAGCAACTGTCGCGGCTTGTTCGGGGCCAAGACCATCCCAGCCCACGAGTAGAAGAGCCTCCCGTTCGCGCGCGCTCAACTGCGCGAGGGCACGAACCAACGCGTCGCGCTCGGCTACCCCAACATCGGGGCCATCCGCTGCGGAGGCGAGTTCCGCGACCCTGGCGAGTTCACGGGCGAGTCTCGATCGCCTGGTGAGCGCTCGCCAGTGGTTCGCAATGGTGTTGCGCGCGACCACGAGGAGCCACGGCAGTGGCTCGGCGGGCACGTCCTCCAGTCGGCGCCACGCAACCAGGAAGACGTCAGCGACGATCTCCTCGGCATCGTTCTCCCCGACGCGCCGGAGCACGTATGCCTGAACGCGGGCGCTCTGCTCGGCCCACAGCGCTGCGAAGCGCTCCTGGTCACTGGGTGCGCGCTCCCGAGGAGCGTGCGCGTGGCTTCTCACATCTAGTTAGTGTTCAGCACATCCCTGCTGCAACGCCACGGGAGCGAGTTGTGGCCCCAAAGGGTGACGTAGGGGCTTCTGCTGCGTTCCTCCCTCGAAGGCGCGAGCCAGAGTGCGCCACCTTCCCTCGGTGCCGACGGGGAGGCATCGGGCCGCTCGCACCATGGAAGGCCCCTCATGCTTGCCTGTCGGGACAGCCCACGCGTCATCCGACGACCTTGCCCGTGTCCGGCTCGACCTTCCTGCCGTCAACGGGTCGGAGCCCGGGTCCAGAGTTGGACCAAGCTCGGCGGCCGGCAGGCGCCCCGGGCGCCTCGTCCTCGTGATGCAGCGCGGCGACGTCGGCAGCGAAGGTTGCCTCGCGCTCGCCGGCCGCGCCAGCGGCCAGGTGCCTGGCGTGGCGCCCCTGCCCGGGCCACGACTCGTGACCTTTGGAGCAGTGCTGTCCGACGCGGTGGCGCATCCGGTCGACGAACGCGGGCAGCGCGTAGCGGTGCCACTCCTCGATCGCGTCACCTGTCAGGGCCAGGCCCGCGCGTCGGCGCAGGTCGGCCAGCACTGCGAGTTCGTGGACCAGGTGGGGGTGGCGGGGCCAGCATGTCGGCACCATGGTCTCGGCGTCCCACGTGTACTCGCGGTTGAGCCAGGTCGCGACCGCGTCGAGCCACTGCCACAGCTGGGCGCGCAGCGTCGGGTCGGTGCAGGTCGCGGGGTCCCAGGGCCGAGCGAGCAGCCGTTGGTCGCCGAGGGCCTTCTTCTGCTCGCTGGTCCCGTAGGTCGCCGATGTCGAGCTCGGTGTAGGCGCGCTCGACGGCGCGGCCGGGGCGCGGGAACGCCATCAGCATCGCGCTCGGCGCGATGACCGGGCCGGAGGCCGGCTGAGTGGTCATCCTCCGAAGTCCTTTCCGTCGCCGATCAGGCCCCGTCGGCGGGCCTCGACGACGGCCACCGTCGCGCGCGTCTCGGGGTCGACCTGTCGCTCGCGGGCGACGGCCAGCGCGTCGCGCAGCTCGTCCTGATCGGCGAGCAGCCGGCGGCCCGTCCGTGCCGTCGATGCACCGGTGCAGGTCGGCGATGATCGGCGGGCTGTTCTCGGCCAGGACCAGGGCGCGGCGCTCGGGGAGCTGGCGGATCTCGGCGGGAGTCATGATCGCGATGTCCTCGCCGGTCGCTTGCCGGCCGCCCATCTGCCCGGTCTGCCAGCTGGTGCGCGCCACGCGGACCTGGCCGAGCAGGTCGGAGATCTCCTGGTTGAAGGCGACGTCCTTGGATCCGCCGAACACGATGAGGTTGTTGGTCAGCCCGACCAGGGTGCGGGCCTCCTGCTCGCCGAAGACGGCCGCGAGCTGGGGCCACGCCTGGGCGGCCCAGATGAAGCTGATCCCCAGGGCTCGTTCGTTGGACATCCTCGTGCGCAGCGTCGGCAGGGGAGCGGTGGAGGGCAGCTCGTCGAGGATGGCGTGGAACGGCGGGCACAGCCGGCCCCACCGGCTGGTGTTGGCGACCGCGAGGGCGGTGTCGAGCACGTGCTCGGCGAAGGCGGTCATCAGCGGCGACGCCGAGGCGTAGGGGTCTTCGCGGCCGAGCAGGTAGATCGTGCCGCCGCGGGCGATGACGTCGGCGACATCGGTGGCCGGCCGGCCCGGCCCGGGCACGCACCGCCGCCGGATGTCGGCCTGGAAGAACAGCGCCATCGCCTGCTGGACGGTGGTGACGGTGTTGCCGGCGGTGCGGTCGTCGCCGTGCAGGGCCCCGTGCAGCAGGCCGTCCCAGAACGGCGCCGCGTGGGGGTGCTCGCGCAGGATCTCGCCGGGTTGGCTGGCCGCGAGCGGCCGGGCGACCCAGCCCAGGACGTCGTCCAGGGTGCGGCCGGTCAGCGCGGCGGCGTGGAAGTAGCCCTGGAGGACCTTGGCGGCCTCGGCGGCGTAGAACCGGGCCGCGTCGTCGCGGTGCCCGCCGGCGACGGCGCCCTTGACCGTGCCGGCGGTGAACGCCTTCGCCCGGCGCTCGGCCACCAACGGGTCCACGCACCCGCGGACGGGGTCCCACACCGCCTCGGGCAGGCCGGGCACGAGGCCGAACGGGTCCAGCACCACGCCCGGGCGTCCGCCGCTGGTGCGCCGGGTGAAGGAGAGCAGCAGGTCGTCGACCTTGGTCAACGTCGACATGGCCGCGCCGGGTGCGGCCAGCAGCGCGGGGACGAGGAGGTCGAGGGTCTTGCCCGATCCCTGGGGGCCGATCACCCCGGCGGTCCGGTCCCACGGCACCCACAGCTGGCCACCACGCGGCTCCCGGCCCGTCCCCAGCCGCCACCCGACCTCGGCCGGACGCACACGCCTCACCGGTCACCTCCTCGCCCCGACCCGTACAGGTCGGGGCGGATGATCGACGCGTGCTTGCGCAGCCGAGCGCGGCCCAGTACCGCCTCGGCCTGGACCCTGGTGGCCATCCCTCGGATGCGGCCTGGTCCCCATCGGTCCATCCCCACCTTGATCGCCAGGACGGACGCGGCTAGCACCGCCAGCTCGACAACGGCGATACAGGTCCACATCAGCCCGGTGGCGGCCGGATGCGCGACGCCCGTCAGCCCGGCGGCGGCGCGGCCGCCCAGCAACCCGCCGATGGTGGAGAACAGGTCGGCACGCCCGACGAAGACCCAGCCGTTGCCCGCCAGGAGGTTCGCCACCGACCGGCCGGTCTGCAGTCCGAGGACCAGCGCCAGCAGGAGCGCGACCGCGACGCCTGCGGGGATCTCCCAGGTGAACGGGTAGGGGTTGGTTCGTCGCGACTGCTGCATCGGGTGCCCTCCGCTGTAGTCCGTCGTCACCAACAAGCGCCCGGGTACTCGCGGGAGGTCACCACCGCGGCCATCGGCCCGGCGCGCCGGTCTCACGCCGACGCGCCCACCCGCCAGATGGAGAACAGCGGGTGGTCCTCCCAGTACGTGTACGGGTAGTTGCCGACCCGGTCGCCGCCGGCCTCGATGGTGAGCTTCCGGGCGGGGTCGTAGACGATCATGACGTGCCCGATCTGGTTGGGGCCGAGGTAGCTGTCGACGAAGATCAGGTCGCCGGGTCGTTCCTGGCCGAGGGGGACCTGGTACCCGTTGCCGTGGGCGACCCAGTCGTGCTGCGCCGCCGCGGTGCGCGGCAGGGTGATGCCGATCTGGGCGAAGGCGGCCCGCGTGAATCCCGAGCAGTCCCAGGCGCTGGGTCCGCTGGCCCCGTAGACGTAGGGCTGGCCGACGTGGGCCTCGGCCCAGGTGAGCATCCGACCGATCGAGGCGTCGGGGATCGGGACGAGGTTCGGGTTGCCGGCCCCTCCCGTCCCGCAGTCGGCTGGGTCTCCGGCGATCACGCCGCCGCCGTACGACCTGCGCGTAGTACAGGACGTCGTTGACGTACCAGTCGGCGTGGTTGTAGGCGAACAGCGCCCGGCGGACCCCGTCGGCGCCCGCCGGTGGTGACGCCGGAGGCGGTGAGGTAGTTCGCGGCGCTCATCGCCGAGTCGGCCGGGTCGGTGATCTCGGCCCGCCCGTCGCCGTCGCCGTCGACGCC
Source organism: uncultured Chloroflexia bacterium (assembly GCA_963724095.1). Taxonomy (GTDB): domain Bacteria; phylum Chloroflexota; class Limnocylindria; order Limnocylindrales; family CSP1-4; genus JAFMJV01. The sequence goes on along the minus strand of CAVRTH010000007.1, from coordinate 12,435 downwards.
GTAGGCGGCCCAGGTGGCGGGCATGAACTGCATGAGGCCCTGGGCCCCCGCGGAGCTGGTCGCGGTGGTCCGCCCGTGGCCGGTCTCCTCCATGCCGATCCCGGCCAGCAGGGTCCAGGGCAGGTGGTACCGCTCGGCGGCGGCGAGGTAGTAGCCCTTGACCTCGGCGGGGATCGGGAGGGCCGGGTTGCCAGCGAGGCCAGCCGCGGGGTGCCCGGCTCGGGTAGGGCGAACCCGATGCCGCCCTCACCTCCTGGGTCGCCGGCGTCGACGGCCACCTGCACCGTGGTCGATGTCGCCGCGAGTGCACGTCGCCTGGTACGCGCCGCCGCTGGTGGACACGATCGCAGCCGCACCGACGAGCATCGCGAGCAGCGGCACCATGAGCGCCGCGATCGCGGCGGTCAGCAGCTTGCCCACTGGTCGCCCCCTCCCGTCTCAGGCCGCGCCTTCGAGCGCTTCGTTGGTCCAGGTCAGAGCCGCCTCTGCGGGGTGCAGGTGGGTCTCGACCTTGTAGGCCCGTTCGCCGACCATCCACAGCGCCCGACCCCGCCGCTGCATGGCCCAGCCGGTGATGGCGTCGCTGGCCTGGGGGCCGAGGCCGAGCATCGTGTCGAGCTCGGCGGCGACGCCGGCCTTCTGCCCGTGCAGGATCTTCACGTCGGCCAGGTGCATCAGGTCGCGGGCGATGTTCGCCGCCTGGGAGCCGAGGTCACCGACGGTGAGCATGTCCGAGGGCTTGTGGGCGTTGGCCCACTGGATGTCGCCGCCCTTGCCGGCCACCCCGCGCGAGAGCCGGAAGTCCTCGTCGAGCGCCTTGACCGCGTCGACCCCGAGGCGCATCACCTTCCACACCTCGTCGCGGATCACCACCCGCAGGTCCCCCGGGGGTGCGACCTCACGCATGCCCCGGCCCCAGCTGTTCAGCGCCAGCAGCGCGATGCCGATCGCCTCGTCGCCCAGCGGGGACAGCCGCGACAGGGACAGCGACTGGATCGGGGCGTCCCAGTCCACGTCGATGTTGGTGTGGTCGTCGAACAGCCCGGCCAGGACGCCGGAGACCAGCTGTCCGAGGGCGTTGCGCAGCAGTCTCGTCTCGTCGAGGAACTGCTGGCGGTTGACGAACCGGCACTGGGCGACGAGGTCGTCGTCCGGCTCGTCGAGGGCGCGCCACAGCCTCGGGATCGTGGTCTCCGTCAGGGTCGAGCTGCCCGCCGCGTAGCCGGTCAGGCGCTCGAGCGCGGCTCGCACGACCGCCGCCTCGTTCGGCCCGAACGGCACCCGCTGGTCGCCGATCTTCTGGCTGCCGACCACGCCGCGCACCAGGTTGAGCCACCGGGTGAACACGATCGCCGACCTGGACCGGGCCTCCGGCCCGCTCAGCCGGTCCCAGCCCTGCCCGAGCGGACCGAGGGCGAGCGGGTTGACCCGCGCCGGCATGCCCGGGTCCGAGCGCGATGGGCGTCACCCCGAAGAAGTGGCACAGGCGCTCGTACTCGTCCTTGGGATCGCCGAGAACCAGGATGCGGTAGCCGAAGTCGGTCATCCGCAGCGCGAACGCCTTGGTGGTGGCGGACTTCCCGGTGCCCGGCTTGCCCATCGTGATGACGTTGGCGTTGGTCACCGGGATCTCGTCGCGCAGCACCCAGCCGACCGGGTCGGCGTAGAACGCGGCGCCGGACTGCACGTCGATGCCCATCTGGGCGCCGGTCGGAGGCAGCCCGGGGCCGGCGATGAACGGCCACAGCGCCGGGGCCTGGTCGGAGGTCATCTGGTAGGCCGCCACCGGCGGGCGCGGCGGCCACCCACCCCCGGTCCGGTTCCCGCAGCCCGCGGGCGCCGACGTGGCGGAACAGCCGCGCTGGCTTGGGCACGGCCGCGGCCGGCGCCACCGCGGGCAGGTCGTGACCGAAGTCGGAGAGCAGGCCGGCGACGCCGCGCCCGCGCGGGCTTCTCACGCGTCCCCCTTGCGGGTGAGGCTGACGCCCAGCGGGATCACCGACGCGGCGAAGGCCGACGTCCTGGCCCACGTCCAGGCGCAGCGGCGCGAACCCCGCGCGGCGGATCGAGGCGTCCAGCAGCCGCCCGTACTCGGCGATCCGGGCGGTCTTCGCCACGGTGACCGTGCACACCGCGTACGGGCGGGTCAGCGCGCTGCCCCGCGACAGCTTGGCCTCGCGGCGGCGCACCCGGTGCGCCTCGTCGCGCAGCCGGGTGGTCTGCTTGACCCCGGCCCTGTCGCGCAGAGCCTGCCCCATGTCGGCGGCCCACTCGCTGCTCGCCGCGGCCCGCGATGCCCTGGAGCGGGCGAGGATCGGGAAGGCGACCACCAGGGCGCGCCGTTCCCCGGGCGTCGTCGGGGCGAGCACCGGCCCCAGGGCGCCGATCACCGCGCCCTTGTCGGGGAGCTTGATGGTCGCGGACACCGAGTTCCACGCGTCGTGGCTGTAGTGCCGCACCGCAGCCTCGGCGCCCGAGGGCCCCGCCAGAGCCCACGGCACCTCGGCGTTGACGCCCTCGCCTCGGCCGGCGGCGGCCAGGGCGTCGACGATGGAGGCTCGGTCCCCGGGGGCGAACCCGGTGCGGCAGGCGATCGCCAGCTCCGGGCTGGTCAGCCACGACACGGCGTCCATCCCCATGCCCGCCTTCAGCTGCGCCTCGACCTCGGCCATCAGGCCGTAGCAGCACCTGGGCGCGGCCCTCGACCCCGCCGCCGGCCTCGCGGGCGGCCCTGGCGATCCGGGTCTCGGGGACGACGACGGTCACGAACGCCTCGGTACGCACCGAGGCGCCGGTCAGGACGCGCTGCAGGTCGTCGTTGATCGCGCGCGCCGCCGCCGGTCCGTCGGTGCGCCGGTGCCGGGCGATCCAGTCGTCGCGTTCGGCGCCGTCCTCGGGGACGGTGCGGACCACGAACAGCAGCTCGTCGATCAGGTCGGTCCGTTCGGCCTCGTCGATCAGGTCCGACAGGCCCTTGCCCATGCGCGCCCGGTCGGCCGCATCGCGCATGCCCAGACCGGGGTGCACGACGCGCGCCGTCACCGCCCAGGTCCGGGTCGCGTGGTTCTGGATGATCGCGATCCGCGTCCCGGCCAGCCCGGTCGGGGGCCCTCGTGCAGCTCGATGCCGGCGAGCGAACCCGGGAGGTCGGCCGCCGTCGAGGTCGCCGCCTGGCCGGCTCGCGGCCCGGGAGCGCCACCGGGCCCACCCGGTCAGCCCGCCCAGGGCGAACCCCGCCACCGCGCCGACCCAGCCGATCGCCGACCGCCCGCGCACCGGAACCACGGTCACCACGGTCACCGCGGCGGAGACCACCAGGAACAGCCCGGCCGAGCCCCACGCCTGACGTTGCACGGCCCACCACACCGGCACCGTCGAAGCCGCGACGACGACTGCCTGCCACCCGGTCAGCCCGAGGAACCAGCCGACCCGCGCCTTGGAGTACTCGTCGTAGACCACGCTCATGGCTTCTCCCTCGCCTCACAGGGCCGCGACTGCGGCGGCATCAGCCGAGGCGCCACCCGCGCCCGCGGCGCCTGCGCCCTGCCACCTTGCACTCGTCGCCGGCGCACCCGGCCGGAGGCCAGCGCCCTGGAACCCGGACGGCACCGGACCCGACGGCGAGGCTCGGCCCCGAACCGGTCGGGTCCTCGGGTGCTTCCGTGTCGGGACCTGACCCGTTGACGTCCGGGGTGTCGGCATCGCCGCCGCGGCCGCCCCGACCCGGGACGTCGGGAACGTAGGTGTTGTGCCCCACACCCATCTGGTTGGTCAGGTCGGCGCCCAGGGCGGCGGCCTGGGACCCGATGCCCTGCGCCATGCCCCATCCCGCCGCGGCGACCTGACCCACCGCCCCCAGCGCGCCGAGGAACCCGCCGGCCGAGCTCGCCACGCGCTGGTTGGTCGCGGCTTCGGTGGACGCTTCGCCCTGGGAGCGTCCGGTGTCGTCGCTGGACGCCGCCGCGCCCGAGGTCCCGGCTGACGCCTGACCGCGCAGCAGCCCATCGACCCCGCCCTGCGCGGCCAGGCCCGCGCGCATCGCCGCCCCCGAGCTGGTGCCGGGATCGACGAACGCCAGCAGCTTGAACAGGGCCAGGGGCGCGAAGCAGCCGACCGCGATCAGGGCCACTGCCGGGCACGGCCGTGCCGACGGCGCCCTCGATCGAGTCGGTCGACCCGAACGCGACGCCGGAGCTGGCCTGTACCCCCAGCCCGAGCATCAGCGTCATCACCACCGGGGTGAACGCGGCGGCGTGGAACCAGCGGAAGGCCTTCCAGAACCAGGCGCGGCCGGCGTCGGAGACCAGGCCCGCGGCGGCGATCGGGTTGGTCGCCGCCAGCACCATCAGCGCCGCGGCGCGGGCGAGCATGACCAGCAGGTGCGCGACCGCGGCGAAGACCAGGAAGAACCCCATCACGCCGAGCACGGTGGCCACGGTGGCCTGGGTGATGTCGGCGGTGGAGAACCCCGTCCAGGGCTGCCATGCGGACATCGCGTCCACGCCCAGCAGCGAGCTCATCAGGGCGCGCGTCAGCCCGCCGGCGGCGGCCAGCACGGCCACGCCGTAGACCACCCACGCGACCCACACCGCTCCGAACTGGCCGGCGCCGAGCAGGGCGCGGGCCAGGCTCTGCCCGTCGCGGCGCAACGCGGCCACGCCCAGCTGGACCATGAGCATGACCAGGACCAGGGCCCCGGCGATCCAGAACGTCGCCTGGTAGATCCCCGCCATCGGGCCCGTCGGCGCGCAGGTCGGGGATGAGGAAGCTGTCCTCGATGGTCAGTGCGATCCGCAGCAGCCACAGCCCGGCGTTCCAGATCGCGAGCATCGCGGCGGTCCAGCCGTCGGCGACCACCGACGCGGCCGCGTTGCCCAGCGCGGCGAACGGGTTGACGATGTCCGACCAGTCCATGCTTCGCCCTCACCGCGCCCGTCGTCGTCGAGCCAGCCGAGCCAGCCGGCCCTCGCGGCCAGGTCGGTCCCGGGCCAGGTGGACGGCGCCTTGGCGGGCGCAGCGCCCGGGCCGATCACCCATCGGTCTGTCTGCCCACTGCATGCGGGCGCAGTGGCCCCACGCCGTGCGCGCCTCGGTCACCACGGTGGCCCGGACGTCCAGTAGCACGCACGCCACCACCCAGTCCGGCCCGTCGGTGCCCTTGATCTGCGCCGCGACCGGGAGTGGCGCGGACCTGGGTGGTGGGCCGGTCGGTGTACTGCCCGGCGGCGCTGCCCAGGAATCCCTGCACGGCCCGCGCGAGCTCCCAGGTGTCCACCGGCGGGGCGCCGTCGGCGGACCACGCGCCGTACACCGCCGTCGTCTCCTCGATCGACATGGCGTCCAGCACGGTCGTGGCGATCGCGGCGAGCTGGCCGACCGCGCCTTCGGGGGTGTGAGGGAACCCGGTGGGGACCTCGGCCGCTCCGAGCGTGGTCGCGATGGGGACGGAGATGGTGCCGGCCGCCGTCAACGAGGGCGTGCCGGGTCGGGCGTCTTGCGCGGAGACCGCGAGCATGCGCCGCGGCGGCGATCACGTCGCGGCGGTCCTGTCCCGACGCCAGGTCCTCGACAGCCCCCGAGCTTGCCGCGGGCGTCGGGGTCGCCCGGCGAAGTCGCCGCGCCGACGACGGCGACGACCAGACCCCCGGCAGCCAGCAAGGCTGTCGCGACGATCGCCGCCGCGACGCCGAGCAGCCGGCGACGACTCCACGGCCCGGCTTGCTCCGTCGGCGGGCATCAGACGCAGCCCGATCCGGTGATGCCGTCCAGCATGCTGGGCACGACCATGTAGGCCACGGCGGCGATGAACACGACCACCACCGAGACCACGCCTGCCTTGCTGGCGTGCGGCATGGAGAACACCCGGCCGGCGACGATCGCGCCGATCCCGATGATCACCCCGACGCCGAACAGGATGATCACGCCCCACAGGACGTACCCGGTGATCTTGTCGGCGTAGGCCTCGGCGCCGGGCGGCGCGACCGGGCACACCATCGGCAGAACGGCGCCCGCGCGGGCGAGGATCGATGCGGTCATGAGCGTCCCTTCTCCTGTGCCTCCGGGCCGGCGTGGCCCAAGACGGTGCGCGCGGCCCCCAGGACGGGGCCCGGCAGCGGCGCCGAGTCGATCCCGCGCACCGCGAGACGCCTGTCCACGGGAACCGTCACCAACCTCCCGGCGCGATCCAGCTCGCGGCCGGCCGGACCCAGCGCCGCGGCGACTCCCGCTGGCCAGCGCCGCCTCGGCGGCCCGAGCACGGCGACCGCACATCGGTGCGGGCCCAGCAGGCTCAGCGCGGTCTCCAGGCGGCGCATCCCGGGGATCGTCGCGGTGGTGGCCACCACCACCGGCGCCGGGTCGCGCCACCTGCTCGCCGATCCAGCTCGACGTCGCGAGGACCTCGCCGAGGTCCCATCCGACGTCCAGAACCGTCAGACCCACCGAGTCGATCGGATCGGGCAGCGGAAGCTCGGCGAGGCTGACGTGCGCGCCGCGCGACCGGGCGATCGTCACGTCGCCGCGCCGGCCGAGCGCCCACCCGGCCTCGGTGACACCGAGCTCTGCGAGTGGCGCCGCCGCGAGGCCCGAGGAGGTAGCCGAGCAGCACTCGATCACCCGCGCGCGCCCGAAGACCGTGGCGATCGCGAGCGCGATCGTCGTGGCCCCGGCCTGAGGCAGGCATCCGACCACCGGGATCACAGGCTCGGCCGGCTCCCAGTGCGGCGCTGCGAGCCGCGCTGCCCGGGCCGCGCGCCCGGGCGGGCTCGGAACTGCCCGTCCTGGATCGCGTGCCAGGCACGGCGCAGCTCGTCGACCCCCACCGGGCGCGGCGGAGCCGACACGACCCCGGTCATGCCCGGTCTCCCTCGAGCTGCCCGCGGCGCCGGCCCAAGCGCCGCACGGAGCTGCTCGGCCGGCAGGACCGCGAGCCTCGTCTGGGCGGCGCGCGACCGCACGAGCCTGACCCACGCAGCTCTCCAGGTCCGCGACGGCGGAAGCCTCGTCGCCGGCCTCGAGAAGGAGGCGGTCCAGGTCGGGTTCGTCGGTCACGTTCATCACCTCGCCACCGAAGGCAAGGCCCGCATCCCCGGGCGGCCACGGGTCAGGCCGGGATCGACGAACGGACGGCTTGAAGGGCGCGCATGCCGCTGTGGACCCGGCGACGCATCGTCCGCTCGGAGACCCCGCGCTCGGCCGCAACCGCCCGCGAGGCCTCGCGCGAGCAGAGCCCGCCCTGCCCTCGGCCTCCCCGGGCGATGGCGGCGTCCGCCGCGTACGCGAGGCTGATCAGCAGGTCTCGGTCGTGTTCGTCGATCACCCGTTGGGCGACCGCCCGGCCGAGGACCTCGTCCAGTTCATCGGCCGGGTCCAGGGGAGCGTGGTCGTGGGTGGCGCCGAGGACTTCCCACTGGTGCGCCTCGGGTGGCAAGGGCACCGCACGCGACCACGCCGGGTCGACCTCCTCCAGGTGGCTGCCGACCCCGAGCTCGCGGAGCACGCCGCGGCGCACGTTCATCACGATGTTGGCCGCGACCTTGCCCAGGCGCTGCCAGGCGAACTCCCGCACCTCCAGCCACAGCTGGGCGGCGACGACCTCGTCGATGCGCGGCGTGAGGCTGCGCAGCCGGTGGGCGGTCGCGCACGCGCCGGGGAGCAGGAGCCACGCCAAGGCGCCCGCCGCGGCGACGTCGTCTCCGCCGGACGGGCTCGCCAGCCGGGCCAGCTCCCACAGCACGCGATCGACCTCGCCCTTGTCCGCTGCTGCGATCCAGCCGGGCAGATTGAGCAGGTCGTCCACGACCCGAAGCCGCGGGCACCGCTCGCTCCACACCGTCCATCGGCCCCGCGCGCGGGCGAGCAGGTCGCGCTCGGGGTCGGCCAGTCCGAGTTGGGCTGCAACGCTCATCACGATGTCCTCTCGTCGTGTTGCCACGACGCGAAGGTGTCGCCACTGCGTCCCCCGACCCGTCCCTCGAAGGCGCACCCGAGGGTGCTTCAGCTCCCGTTCGACGCTGTCCCCCGCAGACCGGGCCAGCGCTGTGACCTGCACAGACGCCGAGTCCCCCGTCGTCCCCCTTCGTCCCCCCACTCGTTGCGCGCCTTGGCTTGCGCAGGCGGCGTCGGGCCCGCTCGCGCCAGCCGTGGGGGCGTGTCGCTGGCGCTGCAGTACGGATGGGTATGGCCGCCGGGCGCGACGTCGGGGCTTTTGACTCCTTTGCATGTGCCGCACCTGCGGCGGAACCGCCGACGACGGTGCTTGCCGTCGCAGACGGCCACTGACACCATTTGCAAAGACTACAAAGGAGTACAAACCGATGGCGCGGAACCCCTTCAGACCTACTGCCGGCGCGACGCCACCGCTCCTCGTCGGACGCGACGACGCGATGGAGGAGTTCACCGAGTCCCTCGAGGACGGCCCCGGCGCACCCGGTCGTCTGGCACTCTTCACCGGCCCTCGCGGCGTGGGCAAGACTGTGATGCTCACCGAGGTCGGGGACCAGGCCCTGTCGCCACGGGTGGATCACCCTCGCCGAGACGGCGACGCCAGGGATGGTCGAACGACTCCGCCACGCGACCACCGACGCCCTGCACACCGCCGATCCGTCAACAGCGCCGACAAGGACGGTCACCGGCGTGACCCTCCCCGTGATCGGCGGCGAGGGTAACGCCGTTTCGACCCCGCCCGCCTCGGTGGTCCAGTGGCGCTCAGGGGCTCGGCCGCCTGCTCGACGCCCTGGCGCGCGACGACGGCAGGTCTGCTGATCACCGTCGATGAGGTGCACAGAGGAGCACGCGATGACCTACGCGATCTCGCCGGACCGTCCAGCACCTCATCCGCGAAGATCGCGACATCGCCCTGGCGATGGCCGGCTTGCCATCAGCCGCCTCGGATCTGCTCAACGACGAGATCCTGCGCGTTTCCTGACGCCGCGCCACCCGCTTCGAGCTGGCCGACGTTCTGCTTGGCCGCCGTCCGCGACAAGCCCGGCACCCAATCACCCCAAGGGGCCGCACCATCACCGACGAGGCTCTCGACGAAGCTGCCGACGCGACCGGCGGCTACCCGTTCATGATCCAGCTGGTCGGCTACCACATCTGGCGGCTGGCTTCCGGCGAGACCATCGATGCCGCAGCGGTCCGAGCGGGGGTCGCGGCCGCGCGCAAGCGCCTTGGGCTCCACCGTCCACGAGACCGCCCTCGCCGACCTGTCCGACATCGACCGCACCTACCTACTCGCCATGGCACACGACCCCGGCGAGTCCCTCGACCGGCGAGATTGCCCGCCGACTCGGGGGCCGCCCCTAACTACGCCGCCGTCTACCGCTCCCGTCTCATCGCCGCGGGGATGATCGAACCCACACGCCACGGCTACGTCGACTTCGCGATCCGTACCTGCGCGAGTACCTGCGTGAACATGCTGCCCGGTACGAGATGTCGGCACGCTGATGCGGCATCGTCGCGCCCCGGACCGCGGTCCGGTCAGCGGGTTGAGGACCCGCTACCTGGACCAGTCAACCTCTGGGACTCTGTCACCCTCGGATCCGTCCTGCGGACCTCTGGACCGCAGGACTGGGCGGCCGCACTTGCTGGGTCGGCGTCATCGCCCTCGCATCGGGATGGCCGAGCTGGGAAGCCGGTCCCTCGGCAGCGCCGGCGTCGATCGGCCGCCGCGTCAGTCCCCGTGGTTCGACGCCCTGCCACCGAACTCCCGAGCAACCGCGACCAAGTTCCGAGTACCGAATCCGGTGGCGATGGATCGCCCTGGGTGTGGCGTCGTGGGTGCTCTGCCGGACTCGTTGTGGGGCGTGGTTGCTCGCCGCCGCCGGCAGCGACTTCGGTGCCAACGTCGGGATCAACGTCTCGACTGCGATCCTCCTGCAGGCGCTCTGTTCCTGCTTGAGCGGACATTCGTTGCTCGGACAAGCGGCGAGGCACGAGGCGAAGCGCGGATCGTCGCGACTTCCGTCGCCGAGAGCGCCGTCAGCTTCGTCGTGGAGCAGGCCACCTCGGCGACACGGACGTCATGGGCACTGCGAGAACGGGTTGCCGATCTGGAGACCGAGGTCGCCAGGCGATCGAACGCGGCACGTCGCGAACACGACGAGTCGGTCGCTGCCATCCGTGAGGATGTGTTGTTCGAGGCGCTCTCGGGTGCGCTCGGCACCGCCCAGGACCTCGGAGCGATCCTGAAGCGAGGTGATCGTGCCCGCTGGCGACGGACCCGACGCGCCGCGGATCGCCTTCAGGTACGTCGCGGATGAGGAAGACGGCGACGAGTTCGAGATCCGCTACGTCGTTCCCGAACCTGACGAGCCACTGGCGCGAAACCCGCTCAGGGTATTCACCCGACACCTGAGCCCCACCGTCTCGGGAATACAACGAGGACCTCGCGGATGTCTTCGTGCACCTCAAGGACGCGATGGTCGCCGCTGGCCATGGCAGGCATCCAGGGAACTCAACGTCGCTTCGGCGATGCGCAACCTGCACGAGACCATCCGCGTGGCCGTTGAAGCCCGCCACGCCGCGCTGAACGTGTGGCTCTCGGGAGCAACGGTCAGCGAGTACGTGGCCGACGGTTGGATGGTCACAGAGCAGGGCCTCGAGGTGCGCGAACACGGCCTCGTCACCCAGCCAGGCGACTTGCGCCTCGCAGCGACGACCCACAGCCCGACGATGGACTGGCCAGCAGCCGCCCCCGTGGTGACTGACGCCGGGCTGTGAAGACGGCGGTCGCCCGACTCGCAGCCTCCTTCTGGCTGACGCCGCGATCGCCGTTGGAGCGCCGGGCAGCGCACCCCGGACCTACATGAGCTTGCGCCGACGACGACCTGCAAGGAACTGTCGCAAGGCGTGCCGCAGGAGACGGAGCTTCCCAACGCCCTTCGGGCCCGTCGAGCGTGCCGTCGCGATAGTATGCGGGTGTCGGGTGCGGGATGGCGCGGTTGCGTGGACATGGGGGCCCATGTGCGGCACGAGGCGGCGATGGCGCATGGGACTCGTGCACCACGGTCGTACCGCTGACCAGGCCATGCGTGGTTGCGCGTTTGGGGACGGAGCGCGGTCAGGCAGTGGGCTGACCGGAGGCGCCGTGGCCGATCAGCGACAGGCTGGCGGCGCCGAACTGATTCGGACAGCTCGGCGAGATCGCGCAACACTGTGGTGGCGGCGTCGCGGCTTGTTGCGAGGGGAGGTGGTCGGCGGCTTGCTCCAACTGCTCGCATCGCCACGACGAGCTGGGTCCGGCGAGGGTCGTCAGGTGCATGAGCGCGCCACCGCTCGGAACGACGCCAACCCGAATAGTAAACGGGCAGGACATGCCAACTCCCGGATGGCTCCAACTGCAAGGCCCCGAGGTCCGCCACCGCGGCCTCGAGCGACATGTCCAAGATCAGCCCGACGACCGCCTTGTCGCCTCGGCGCACGCCGTCGACCTGTCTCTGAGACCGACAGTCCCGTCGTAGTGGACCTCAACCACACGTGAACGGCCCGTCCCTACCTCGGCCTGCTCCCCAGTGGCGCAGACCACGGCGCCATTGGCGTTCGTCGGCAGCGTGTAGCCCCCTTGCCCGGAGTTCCCGTAGTACGGGGCCTGTTGCGCTCTCGAGGACACTCAATGCCGCTTCCACGCCGAGCCTGTTGCGTTGCTTCCGCGTGGCTCGTCGGGGACCGCTGACACCGACGAAATGCACGGCGTCTGCCGACGTTGGCCGAGCGATTTGGGCGTGGAGGTCGTCGAGGCGCTCCTCGGTCTGTCTGCGGGCAGCGAAGCGCCGACCCAGGTCTTTGACCACGCTCGCCCATGAAGATCGCGTGCGCGTCGACATGTTGGGGCGCCTGCCATGCCGCCGCCTCCTTGTCGAGCTGGACCAAGTGCGGGGCGTCAGCCGACGAAGCGACCTGAGCGAGCAGGACGTCGCCGCTTGACGTCGTCAGGGGCGTGAAGACGATCGCGGTGATCGGGGGCTGGCCTGGTTGTACGCGGCGGAGGATGCGCTGTGTCGCGGACTGCGGGTCCGCAATCCCGATGATGCGGTCGACGCCGACGACCGTCCTCCGCGACGCCGTAGACCAGCAGTCCGCCTCCGGCGTTGGCCATCGCTGCGACGTCCTTGGCGAGTTCGGCGTCTTGTTCGGGTCGCGCGGGTCCGGGAGGTCGGTCTTCCACTCAAGGTCGTCGGTCTCGCGGAGGTGCGCTCCGACGGCATCCTCCACGAGGTGTGGCGTGAGACGTCCAGGCTCAAGGCCCAGCGCACGGTGGAGCGGGGTGAACGCCATGGAACTGACCCTAGGCGCCCAGGGTTCCCCGCGTGGCGGTGCGGCAGGAGGTGTCGGCAATGCCTGGGACGCTTGGGCTGTGGCGACATGGGGGAACACAATCGGGCTCGGCAGCCGGAGGGAGCGCCTCGAACGGCACGCGGGCCCGCCTTCGTGGGC
>CAVRTH010000006.1:0-20039 GCA_963724095.1 uncultured Chloroflexia bacterium | reverse complement strand
TTCAGGCAGAGCCGCCGCTTCGGGTCCTCGACCTCTTCAGCGGCCTCAACGGCTGGGGTGACCCATTCCGCGAGGCTGGACACGACGTCTTCGCCATCGACATCGAGTCCCGCTTCGAAGCTGACACCCATCTCGATATCATCGACACGGAGATGGTGCTGGCCTGGTTGCCGTGGTCCCCCGACGTCATCCTCGCGAGCCCTCCCTGCAACAGCTACTCGACGATGGCGATGGGCAAGATGTGGGAGCGGGGATCGGTGGCTCGCCCGAAGCACCCGACGGCCGAGCTGGGCATGCGAGCGGTCAACGCCACGTTGCGTCTCGTCGCTCTCCTGCGGCCCGAGGTGTGGGTCATCGAGAACCCCAGGGCACGATTGCGGAGCCTTGAGCTGGTCGCGGGCATCGAGCGTCGTACGGTCTGGTACTGCCATCTGGGCGAGGCTCGGGCCAAGCCGACCGACCTGTGGGGTGTCTTCCCGCCCGGACTGGAGTTGCCGCCCGAGTGCCACAACGGGAACCCCGACCACGTCGCCGCACCGCGTGGAGGTCGGACCGGAACGCAGGGTGGCGTCAGCACCGCGGAGGCGGGCAGGATCCCACGGCAGCTGGCGGAGCGGTTCAAGTCGGCCTTGGAGCGGAGCATGGACAGCTCCCGTGGAGAGTTCGCACTCGGCGGGCCCCGGCCAATGACGAGCGGTGGAGCCGGTGGAGCCGATGTAGCATCGGTGCTGCGATGAAGGGCGACCGAGTGGAGATCCTGGTGGACGCCGGTACCGGCAACGTGGAGCGCTTCGAGATCAGCGCCACGAAGGCTGGACGGCGCATCGAGGTCACGACCGGTCGGGGCGTCGTCGAGGTCGCGGAGGTGACCCGGACGGGACGACCGATACGGAGCGGCCGCTTCATGGCCAGCCGGGTGGTGGCACTCGTCGAACATCCCGCCCTCGAAGGTGATGGAGGCGTGGACGAGACGATGCTGCGACGGCTCGGTGGCCACGACCAGCCCACGGGTGCCGGAAGCGGCTAGCGCATAGGAGACACTCGGTCTGGCCACAGCGCCTCGTTCACACACGATCAGGCCATGGTGTCGATGGATGCACCAGGGGGGCCCGGGGCATCAGCGACCCCCTCAGCGCGCGGGCTCCAGCATCTGGCCGACCGGACAGGTCGAGGCCATATGTCGGGCCGTCCGGGCACCGACGACCCATCCCTCGATCGATCGGTCCCCCCTCAGATCGAGATCGGCGATGACCTCCTTCCATTGACCCAGCATGCCGGTGACTCCATCATCGAGTGTCGCGCTGACGACGCCGACGTCCTCGAGCGTGATGGCAGCCCGCATCGTGAGGCGCTGGAACTCGGGCGCCATGCTCAGAGCCCCCAGCTTCTCGCGGTCACCGCGCAGGAGCGCGAAACCGCCGAGATCACCACCGTGAGCGCCCAGGAGCGCGTACTCGACGCTCTCGAGGTCGCCGGCAGCCGCGAGCGCACCCCAGTAGGCGACCGCCTCTTCGAACACCTTGATCGAGGCCATCTCCCGGCCTGGGCGCGGCGCACCCCAGCCGATGAACAAACCAGACTCAGCCACGGAGGACCCCCTTTCGGGATCTGCGGTGCGGGTCGGGTTCGCCAGTGGCTTGGCACGGTCCAAGCGGCCATCGTCAGCGGGCCGCGCGTCATCGCCTCCCGCGCTGTACCCGTGATTCTGCGCCCACCGTGCAAGTCGAACCGACCCAGGCCCGTCAGCGATGCTCAACGACACGACGCAGCAATCGTGTGGTGCTCAGTCGCGCATCACGTGCGGCGTTGGAAGCCGGAGGTCGCGAGGACGCCTCTTGCCGGGCACGCCATTGTCTCCACGTCGAAGCAGTGCGATTGCTTGCCCGTCTGTTTACGCCCCATCCGGGCGACCGACCGGCTCGGGTCAGGCTTCACCAAGCGGGACCACCGACCGTTACGATCGCTTCGGCGACTTGGCCGAAGGGCCGTCCGTCGGCGACCAGCTCGAGCGCGATCGGCCTCCGGCGACACTCCCCGGCCACCGTCATCGTGAGGTCGCAGCTCACCTCTGCTCGGGGAGCTGCCGTGAGCGTTGCCGCCCCACCGACCCAACCCAGCGGGCCAACGAGGCGGACGTCGAGCGTCGCCGCGTGGGGCATCGGGTTGCGCACCGTCGCCCGTACTGTCGCGGTCTCGCCGTCGGCCAGGTGGAGCCGGTACGGCCAGAGCCAGCCACCCCACGAGTCCACGTCGAAGTGGACGTCCGTCGCCCCGAGCGGCATGGCCCGCCGGTGGATGTCCTCGTAGCTCCGCGTGCGCTCGTCGATGAGGTCGTAGAAGGCCTCGTCCGCCCGGAACGGAGCCCAGTGGCCACTGAGCACGATGTCGGGTCGTTGGGCCTTGAGCCACGCCCCGCTGTGCGCGAAGGAATTGAGATGTGCACCCCCACGATAGACGTGGTTCTCCTGGTGGACGACCGCCGCCCAGTCGGAGATGGCATCGCCCTTGACCGGTTCGACCGTATGGGTCTGGAGAGAACGATCTTCGGGATGAAGCCGTACTGATCGCCGGTATGGGCGTATCGGAGGCCGTCGATCTCGAAGCCGATGAGGTTCTGGAAGCGGGTGTGTCCGCTGGAGGCCTCGAACCGGAACTCGATCCCCTCCCATGAGATCGACTCGCCGTCGCGAAGGCGGCGGTCGACCCGGGTCGGGATGGGGTTGTCGCACGGGAACTGGTGAGCTTCGGGGCGCTCCAGGAGATCGGCGAACCCCTCATGCGCCCAGCACTCGGTTCCCTGCGTTCGCTGGAGGATCGGGATCCCGGCGACATGGTCGTCGTGGTAGTGGGATGGGATGACGACGTCGATGCGCTCGATCCCCGCCTCGGCGCGAAGTGCGTCGAGTGTGTGAGCCAGGACCCGGGCACGGTAGGTGTCGAAGGGGTAGCCGTTCCACCATCGCTGTGCGTGGTAACCGTAGTCCAGGGCGAGGGCTGAGCCCGACGGTCCGACCACGAACGCGCATGAGCTGGCCGAGTGCTGGGCCAGCCAGACGTGTTCGCTGAGCCGAGCAAGGGAGGGTCGTCCGCCGTCCAGTCGTGCCGCCTCGAGCTCTCCTGCCTCTTCCGGCCGCGTCTCGCACAGCGCCTCCATCGTGTGCTGCACGGCGTCAAGCGCTCCGTTGGCATCTGTGAGGATCGGTGCGCCCAGGCTGGGGAGGAGGACGTCGACACCCCGGCGACGCAGATCGGCAGCGGAGTGCCAGACCTCCACGGCGCCCCACAGACCAGCGTAGTTGTACTGGAGGGGTGCGACCCGCGGCACGCGCCCGGGCGAATGGATGGTCTCGCCCGAGCAGACGGCTCGCAGCGAAGTCCCCGGTACCGTGAACCCGAGGCCTACCTGGTTCATCGTGGCGCCGGGCAACGGGATCACCTCGATCTCGAGGCCGGCGACTTCGATCCGTTCGTAGTCGCGCAGGACCCCGGCCACCGGGATCGGCTCGATCGGGGCGAAGTCGATCCCAGTAGTTGACGTAGACGAGGTAGGTCTTGCGCCCGCGGAAGTGCTCGAGTGGGTCGCTGAACAGCTCCTTCTCACGCTCCGGCACGAGGACGCGAAGCCCGAGCTCCCCGGCAGCACGGGCGGCGCCTGCGCTGTGGTCCCGGAAGAAGTGAGTGCAGGCCAATGCCACCGGTCGGTCGGGCAACTCGCCGACGTGGTCGATCCACTCTCCGGTCCCGGCGTCGACGATCAGGATGCCGTCGGGCCCCATGATGGCGTAGACATTGCAGCTGTCCGGCCACATCAACACACCCGGTAGGACCTGCTGCCACTCTGCCATTCGTCACCTCCCCCGAACCCGACGCGCAGCCTCTGCGCCTGATCTCCTGGACCGTCGGCTGGCTTCTTGGCCCGTCCGATAGGTCAGCTCGGTCTACCGCTCTGCTGGCGGACCCGCCAAACGACATCCTACTCAGGACCGTACATGCTCCCGAGGCCGATCAGGGTGCAGATCCCGCCATGCCGTGTGCACCTCCCTTGACTTTCGTTACCGCGGGTCGGCGGGCGTCTTACCATCCCGTCCGACCCGCATCGACGCGATCCGGTGATGGTGTGGGTGCCCTCATATGGCCACTTGGGCGACCTGATCCATCGTGGGCCGTCACGCCGCCAGTCGTGTTGAGCGGCCTGCTGGGGCGAAGGGTGCGCCCTTGGGGCCTCGACGAGAGGCGTCGCGATGCCGCTCCGTGCAATCTCCCAACACTCCCAGCGCAGGGCGAGGAGTCCACCCTGGCGCAGCCTCGTCCCAAGCGCGGTCACGTAGGGAGCTCCTCATCCGACGTGGCGTGCAGTCGTATCTCCTGCGGGCGACCCTGCGCCGTGGCGGCCGGATCCATCGCTGTGGTCGCGCTGGCCACCGCGGTCCAATGCATCAGGTCCACCTTCCCGGATCGCAGAGCCTGTGGCTGGTACCGTGAGCACCGCGAAGGGGGGTTCCACGATGTGTCTCGACGCTGACAGCCAGCCGCCCATCTTGGCCATGGCCGGGGCAGCCGTCGACGGGTGGCCGCTGGAGCTGACCGCGGCCGACGGCAACCGTTTCGCTGCGTTCCGGGCGGATGCGACCGAACCGACCGGTGCGGGCGTCGTCGTGCTGCCGGATGTGCGGGGGCTCGTCGCCTTCTACGAGGAGCTGGCGCTGCGTTTCGCCGAGTCGGGCATCGACGCCATCGCCATCGACTACTACGGGCGGACCGCCGGTGCGTCGAGGCGTGACGCGGAGTTCGAGTACCTACCCCACACCGAGCGCACGACGTGGGCGGGCCTGCGCGCGGACGTGACGGCAGCCGCCGAAGAGCTGCGCGCATCGCGTGGCATCACCTCGCTGTTCTCGGTCGGCTTCAGCATCGGCGGCCGCCTCTCGTTCCTGCTCGCGTCCGTCCCGGGATTGAGGATGTCGGGCGTCATCGGGTTCTATGCCCGGCTCACGGGCCCGACCCGCAACGACATGGCGGCACCCCTCGACGAGGTGGGGCGGTTCGGGGCAGCGGTCCTGGGGCTCTTCGGCGGTGCCGACCCGAAGACCCCCAAGGAGGACGTGCGGCGATTCGAGGCGGCGCTCGCGGGCGCCGGGATCGAGCACCGCATCGTCAGCTACCCGGGAGCCCCTCACTCGTTCTTCGACCGCAAGCCGGCTGAGTACGCGTCGGCCTCTGCGAACGCGTGGTCCGAGGTCGTGACGTTCATCGATGCGCTCCGCGCCGCCTCCGAAGGGTCCTCGGTAGCCGGGGGCGAGTGAGGGACGGCTACCGGCGCTGGCGACTACCTGATCGTTGGTGGCTGCGGCACACGATGGCGAGATCGTGAGCGAGCTGATGGACAGTCGCCCTACGAGGGACGGATGTAGACGGCGAGTGGTTCGCCGTGTCGCTCCGGCTTGTCCGGTGGCTCTCCGAGCTCCTCGATGATGGGACGGGTGCGCTCGACGTAGAAATCGGCGATGGCGTCTGGACTGTCCCATACATTGAGCACCGTCACACGACCCTCGCCCGCATCCCGCGCCACCGAGACCACGAGGGCCTCGGGCGGCGCGGATGTCAGGCGTGTGCGCTCGGTAAACGTCTCCCAGAGATCCCGGGAGGGAGTGATCGTCTCTACGAACATGCCAGCTACGGCGTCGCGATCCCGAGGATGTTGCCTTCGGAGTCCTTGAGCCAGGCCATCTTGCGGCCGCTGGGACTTGTGAGGATGCCGTCGACGGTGCGGAAGTCCTCGCCGAGTTCGTAGTTCTCGAAGACGGCACCGCGAGCCTTGAGCTCTGCGACGGTGGCCTCGACGTCAGCGACTCCGATGGCGGCGGCGGTCGCCTGGTTCGTGCCAGCGAACTGCGAGGCGTAGACAAGGAAGCTGGTGCCGCCGACCTCGTACCAGGCGCTTCCGTCCTCGGTGATCTCCTTCGGCTCGAGCTGAAGGACCGAGCTGTACCAGGCCTTGGCGCGCTCCATGTCGGATGCGGGGAGGGTTGCTGCGATCTGCATGGGTCGTTCCCTTCAAGCGCCCCCCTTGGTGGCCACGAGGCCGGCGCCTGCCGGGTCGCCTCGCGAGGCGTCAGCATACACTTCGGGTGCAAGGCCACTGCGACCAACGGACAGCGTGGCGTGGCTCGCGCCAATGCCATCGAACGGGTGCTTGCCCCACACCATTGCGCGATCGTGTGCGCGGCGGACCAGGGCTATCGGGTGCCTTCGTCCGACATCTTCAGCGTGGCCTCGATGGCTGCATGATCACTGAGACGGGGTAGACCATCAGCGGATCCGCGGAACTCCTGTCGATAGTCCGCCTTGACTGGTGTCAGGCCGCCGCGGGCCAGCACGTGATCGAGCCGGTAGTTCCATCGACGGCCCGACCGAACGGTGGACCAAGAGCTGGCCACGACACCGTAGCCGTGGATGGCGCGGTAGGCGTCGACCAGCCCGAGTGACGAGCGGTCGAGTACGAGCCGCTCGGCCAGATCCTGTCGGTGACCCCGTGGGCCGAAGCCACCGGACCGCAGGCGCCGCTGACCGAAGGTCACCAGCACGGGTCGCCCCTGCGCATCCTCCCCTTCCCACCGCGGAGCGTTTGAAGTCGCCGGTGACGATGAGTGGTCCGGTCGTCCGTTCGATGAGGCGCCCGGCGGCTTCGAAGGTCTCGGACTTGATCGTGTCGTGGCGGCCAAGGGGCGCATAGATCGCCAGCACCCGGATGTCACGGACCGGGTGGGCGATGGCGACATCCAGCGTCCGCTCGGGCCACGGTGCGTCGGGAAACGGCTCGACCGACGTGAACGGCCAGCGAGCAGCGAGGACCACGCCGAACCTGCGCCGTCCATCGGTGCTGGGCGGTTCCTCGACGCCATCTCGACTCGACGCACCGTTCGCGAGGCCCAAAGCGGACAACGCCTCGAGATACTCCTCAGCCGCGGACCCGTGTGCGACCTCGGTCAGCACGACGAGGTCGGCATCCTCTCGGGCGAGCGTCTCGATTTGGCGACGTCGACGGTTGCCGGCTGCGCGATTGACGTTCCATTGGAGGACGCGAATTGGAGGGCCAGATCGGTCAGTCACTATCACATCGTCGTGTGGGTAGCCAAAGCAGAGGCCGAGATGTCCGACGGGCACCGTGTGAGGCCAGTGCCTGGGCGGACATACCGCGACGATCGCGGCCGTCGCTCTGGGTCGTCGCTAGTCGAGGTAGTCCTTGAGTTTGCGGCTGCGGGAAGGATGACGTAGCTTGCGCAGCGCCTTGGCCTCGATCTGGCGGATGCGCTCGCGAGTGACGTTGAACTCCCTGCCCACCTCCTCGAGGGTACGGGGGCGTCCGTCGTCCAGGCCGAACCGCAGGCGGAGCACGCGGCTCTCGCGAGCGGAGAGCGAATTGAGGACGGCCCTCACCTGCTGCTTGAGGAGCTGCTGGGACGCCGCCTCGGCCGGGGCCAGCGCCGCGCGGTCCTCGATGAAGTCACCGAGGTGCGAGTCCCCTTCCTCGCCGATGGGCGTCTCGAGCGAGACCGGCTCCCGGCTGACCTTGATGACCTCGCGGACCCTGTCGGGCGTGATCACGATGACGTCGTCGATGTCCTTGTCGTTCTTCTTCGGGAGGCGGACGTCGTAACTCGGACCGGCGCCGGTGATGGCGTAGTCGGCATCGGCCTTCGTCTTGACCTTGGAGGGATCGACCACCCCCACCGTGATCGTGGCGATGGCGTCGCGCCTGACCTCGATGTCGGGGTTGCCGTCCATGCCCTGGGCGAAGTTGGCACTACCGCCCAGCCGGCCCATGATGTCGGTAGCGAACTCCGGCCCCACGGTCATGGCGAAAGCGATCTCCTCGACCGTCGGTTCACGCCCCAGCTCCTGCAGCAGGCGACGTGAGACGCGGACGAGCCGGTTGATGGTCTCGATCATGTGCACCGGGACACGGATGGTGCGGCCCTGGTCGGCGATGGCACGGGTGATGGCCTGGCGGATCCACCAGGTGGCATAGGTCGAGAACTTGAAGCCCTTCTCGTAGTCGAACTTCTCGACCGCGCGGACGAGACCGATGTTGCCTTCCTGGATGAGATCGAGGAAGGGCATGCCGCGTCCCATGTACTTCTTGGCGATCGACACGACGAGGCGCAGGTTGGCCGAGGTCAGCGACTCGCGACCATCCTTGCCGCAGCGGACGAGGGAGCCTCGACGATTACGCGGCTTGAGGTGTTCCTGGGTCGACTCCGGGTCCCAGCCCCAGGCACCCATGACCGCTGCTTCGTGGTCCGAGAGGATGAACCGCTTGAGTGACTCGTGGGCCACTTCGCGCGACCAGTCGTAGAGCGCGCGCAAGCCCTTGTCGTCACGGCAGTCGTGGTCGCCGTTGTGGACCGAGACCCAGGCGAAGTCCACCAGCCCGGTGAAGCCATCCGTCGCGGGTGCCGCGTCATAGGCAGCCACCTGCTTCTTGGCGACCCTGAGCACGGCCTTGGTGTGCTCGCTCTCGGCGGATCGCTGCGCGCCGGTGAGGTGGAGATCAGGCGTGGGCCCGATGAGCCCGTCAGTCTCGGCCATGGCGAAGGCCGAGCGCACGATGCGGTCCGCGTCGTCCCTGTAGCGATCCAGGCGATGCTCGGGCCGCCTGTCGCGGCTCATCCGCTCGGTGTCGTGCTTGGTCCACTCCCAGAGCGAGAGGACGGCCTTCCAGGGCTCCTCCACGGGCCGCGCCTTGGAGTCTCGCAGACTGCCGCCAGCGAATTGCTCGCCGAGTTCGATGGCTTTGGCGAAGACGACCTCGTCCTCGGCCTTGAGCAGCGGGACTTTGCCGATCTCCCTGAGGTACATCCGCACGGAGTCGTCGATGCCGGCCATGGCATCGGGCTCTTCCTGGGCGGGCGACTCTCCCGGCCCTTCCTGATCGGCCTTGGCTGCCGGCGCATTCCAAGGCTGCTTCAGGCCCTCATCGACGGTGACCAGGACGCCCAGCTCAGCTGCGGCCTTCAAGCCGCTCGGTGCGCCGATCCCATCTTCCTGCTCGGGCTGGACGACGTCGTCGCCGATACCCCGAGAGCCACGCGCGAGGACCGATGCCACGAGTGACTTGTCGGTAGCGTCAGTCGCCATGGGGTACCTGCATGGGGGAGCGAGGTTGGGGTGGGGTGGGGTCGATCCGTCGGGAGGACGTCCCAGCAAGAGTACTCGTCGGAGTGGCGCGGCACGTGGGATCGGATGGAACGCGCCATGACCGACTCGTCTGCACATGTCCAGCGCGCGGACGGCCGCGACCGAGGTGGGGCCGGGGGCACCCGCTAGCGCTTCTTCTTGTCCCCCGGCTTCGGGCCGCCCTTGGGCTTCTTGCCGCTGCTCTTGCTACCTGGTCCCTTGTCGCCCACGAGTCACCTCCGTATCGGTCAAGGCATCGATGAGCTCATTCGGACGCCCCGTGCGATGCCGCTGCCAGTCCGTGCACCGCCACCTCAGCAGGTGACGTGGAGGATCGCCGAGACGTCTTCCGTGTCGGCTGAGCGCAGCCGCTCGCAGGCCTCCGCGGTCGGCTCGGCGACGACCTCCACCCTGCGCCGGCGTGCCTCCTCGTACAGCTCGGGCATGATCGGTAGCTGACCGGAGGCTCCCGTCCCGATGATCAAGATGGACGCCGACCACGGGATGGCCTCATCGATCGAGAGCGGTGTGTGGCCGTAGCGCTCCCGGTGGACCTTCGACGGTCCTTTCTTGCGCTTCCGGATGACTCCTTGGTCGAGCACCACGTCGTACTCGAAGCGCTGACCAGCGATCTCGATGAGACCGAACGAGATGAGCCTGGCTTCCATCACGACCTCCGGTGCGAATCATCGCTCAGCCCAGGCGCGGACACCAAGCCGGAGGTAGAACCACACCATGCGTCTCTCTATGAAGATGGGCCACTTCGTCAAGGACACGACTCGTTGGCCGGCGACAGCTTCGACTCGATGGTCAGGGTCCTCGTGGTTGATGATCGGTTCGAGCAGCACTCATCTCTCTATGGCCTTCTCGGGTGGAAGGACGAGGTCGGTGGGAGGCTTGCCCGGCGGCCCAATCTCATAAGTGGGTCGTCAAGCGACCAGACGCATAGCGGGGCCTTGCCGGAGCGAAAGGTTCGTGCTGGTGAGGATGTGCCAGATCGCCTCGGCGAGCTTGCGGGCGATGTCGACCCGCGCGACCTTGGCGCCGCGCTGGCGACCGAGTCGGCGCTTGTTCCGCTCGTAGCGCTCCTTGTAGTGGCTGTCGCGAGCCGCGTGGGTGGCGGCCTCGATGAGCGCCCAGCGCAGGTATTTGGGGCCGTTCTTCGCGAGTGGCCCGCGGACGTCGCGGTCGCCCGACTGATAGACCCTCGGGCAGAGCCCGGTGTAGCCGGTGAGCTTCTTGGGGCTCGAGAAGCGCTGATGTCGCCGATCTCCGAGGCGATCGTGTAGGCGAGCACCCATGACCGACGCCTGGGACCGTCAGGAGCAATGGGATGTACGGGTGATCAGCACCGAGCCTCCGGAGGTCCTTGGTACAGGCTGCGATCTCGCTCGTCCAGGTCATCGACCATCGATAGGCTCGTCGACAGGGACGAGTTCCAGGGCTCCGGCACGTCCAGCCGTGCGAGGAGTTCCCGGCCGGCTACCCTGAAGAGGTCTGCCATCGGGACCGGGTGGCCGAAGGTGATGAGCGTCGCGTGGATGCGGTCCTTCAGTCCCGTCCGGTGGCGCACGAGATGGAGACGGAAGCGTGCCCGCTCGCGCGCCCGGACGCTCGGTGTCGGTAGCCAAACCTCCGGCACCAGGTCCCGTCGTGCGAGCTCCGCAAGGACCCTGGCGTCGATCCGATCGGTCTTGGCCGCCAGCGGGGCGATGCCCTTGACCTTGGCGGCGTCGGCGATCGCGACGTCCCAGCCTGCGAGCTCGAGCTGGTCGTGGACGAAGCGTGCCCCGGTCATCGACTCGATGGCCGCGGTCACCTCATGGCCATGGCGGGCGACGACCGATGCGAGCGTGCGGAGCGCATCGGCGTCCGGACGGATGGCAGTCACCTCGACGGTGGAGCCGTCCTCAGCGAGGACGTGCACATCAAGCCTCTGGCGCGATAGGTCCAATCCGGCGTATAACATCTCTTGGGTCTCCCGGTGCTGGTTGCTGTGACAACTCAACCTTGTCACCGGTGAGGCCGTGCTAGGTCCTCCTGTCGAGCCGGTGCTCTCGGTGAGCTTGGTATCCGCTACGGTCACCGGGTGAGCACAGCCTACGACGCCGAGCGCCCGCTGTCGCTGGGGCTCAACTACCGCAAGCTGTGGGCTTCCTCGGCGGTCTCCAACCTGTCCGACGGCATCTTCGTGGTGGCTCTTCCGCTCATCGCGGTGCAGCTCACGACCTCGCCGCTGCTGGTGGCCGGCGTGTCTATCGCCGGGCGCCTGCCGTGGCTGGTCTTCGTGCTCATCGCAGGCGCTCTGGCCGATCGGCTGGACCGACGGGTCACGATGCGCAACGTCCAACTCATGCGCGTCGTAGTGGTCGGCCTGATGGCGGCCCTGGCGCTGGCCGATAGCCTCTCCCTGGCCGTGCTCTACGTGACGGCGTTCGTGCTCGGGATCGGCGAGACACTCTTCGACACGGCGGCGCAGTCGATCATGCCCAACCTGGTCCCCAAGGCATTGCTCAGTCGGGCCAACAGCCGACTCTATGCCGTGGAGCTGACCATGAACGCCTTCGTCGGACCTCCGCTGGGCGGGTTCCTCGTGGCCATCTCGGTACCAGTCGCTCTTGGTGGCAGCGCACTTGGCTATGGCATCGCGGCGATCGGGTTGGCGCTCATCGTGGGCTCTTTCAAGCCCAGGTCCGAGGGCCCGCGCCCCTCGATGGCCAGCGAGATTCGCGAGGGTTTCGACTTCGTATGGCAGAACCCGGTCCTGCGGCCGCTGGTCATCATGGTGGCCACGGTGAGCCTGGCCAGCTCGGCCGTCGTGGCCGTCTTCGTTCTCTTCGCGGTGCGGCCGGGGCCCATGGGTCTCGATGAGGTCGGCTACGGTTTCTTGATCACGGCCATGGCCGTTGGCGGCGTCATCGGCTCGCTCATCGAAGAGCGTGTCGAGGCCCGCTTTGGCCGATCCAACGTGCTATTCCTCACCGTCGTCGTCACCGGCCTGGCGATGCTGGTGCCGGTGTTGACCGCGCATCCCTTGCCTGTGGCGCTGGGCATGGCCGCGATGGGCGCGACGAACATGATGTGGAACATCGTCACCGTGTCATTGCGGCAGCGCATCACGCCCGACCACCTGTTGGGCCGGATGAACGCCACCTACCGGCTGTTCGCGTGGGGTGTGATGCCCATCGGCGCGTTGCTCGGTGGTCTCATCGCCGAGCTCGTCGGATTGCGCGCCGTGTTCCTTCTCGCGGGCCTGGTCAGCATGGGCATGGTCTACTTTCGCCGCTACCTGTCTGACGCCACCATCGATGCCGCGGAGGCTGCCGTCGAGGATCAGGCCGTGGCGCCGTCGATCTAGTCGAGCTCCCAGGTACGCGGCCGGTCCTGGGCCAGCCACTCGTCGCGCAGGATGCCCATGAGGTGGACATCGATGTGCTGTCCGTGTCGGTAGTCATCAAGGACGAGCCAGAGCACGGTCAGCGTGCCGGTCGAGTCGGCCACGGTGATGGCGCCGGCCGCAGTCTCACCGACGACGATATGGCTCAAGACGCCACTGTCACCGACGGCGCAACAGGCGGCGGCGGTGATGATGAGCGTGAACGGCCTGACGCGGAGATCTACTCGGCCTAGCTGTAGTTCCTGGAGTTAATGGAACATGCCGTCATGCCGCCATCAGCTCGGCCAGCCAGTCCTGCAGGTGCTCGAGTGCAGGGACGTGCTCGAAGCCATGGTCGGTGAAGGGTGTCCCATCCCAGCGTTCGGCCGGGGTCTGCCAGCCGATGGCGCCGTTGAGCCGGTGGTAGTCGTAGTAGACCGCGAAGCGGGTCAAGGCCTCGTCGGCGGCTTCGGCGGTGGGGAACAGCTCGCGGTCGAGCAGCTCCGACTGGAGCACGCCCCAGAAGCGCTCGATCTTGCCGTTCGTCCAGGGCGAGTTGACCTGGGTGCGGATGTGCTTGATGTGCAGTTCGCTGAGGGTGCGCCCGAAGAGCGTCAGGACCCCGGGCATCCACGTCGCGAAGGGAGCGCCATTGTCACTCATGACGTGATGCGCGCCGCGCCAGTAGTCGCGGCCGCAGCCGGGACAGGTGCTGAACCTGTCGTAGTGCTCACGCGTCTTGGGTGGCAGGCGGTCGGCCACCTCGGACTTCTCGACCGCGGTCAGGACCCCGTTGCAGGCCACGCAGCGGGTGAACGGCTCGATGGACCCCGAGAGTTGGAAGCGCACGACGACCTCGCGCAGTTGCTCCATGGGCATGTCGGAACGGGGGCAGTACCCGCGCGTGACAGCGCGCCGCCTGAGCAGGAAGCGGTCACGGGTCAGCAGGATGCGGCCCTCCTCGACGGAGACACGGACGAGCTCCTCATCGAGCGGATCGGCCGTGAACAAGCAGTCGAAGCCGAGCAGTCGGAGCCGACGGGCCAACGTACCCAGATGGCCATCGGCCACGAAGCGGGTCTGGCGAAGCGGGGCGGGGCGCAGGCGGATGAGCGGGCGCACGTCGAACGATTCGAAGACCGGGTACACCGCGATGTGTTCGCCGCCGCCAGGTCGGTAGTCGAAGTCCACCGATCCGCCGTCCACGATCAGGACATCGACCTCGGTGTGGGGCACGCCGTAGGACTCGATGACGTCCTTGATGGAGCGCGGACCGGTGATGACATGGCGGACCCTGCCCGAGCGCAGTCGCGGCGGGAGCAAGTCCCGGAGCTCTGCGTAGAAACGGATGTCCACCGTGGAGGTCGGCGACGGTGCTGCGCTGCGGCGGGCAGGCGAGGTGCCACCGGCTGCTGGCTCGCTGTGGTGCTCCGGGTCCCGTTCCATCCGACTGTCCACATTGTGACGGCCGATGCCCACCTCGGGCAACGCCCCTGCGTGCTGCGACACACCGGAGCCGCCTGACCCGATGCAGGCGGTCCGACCCGGCAACATCATGCCGCTGAGCCGTTGGCACTGGACTGTAGGGGCGAGCATCATGGTCCCCATGGGTTCGCCGCGATCACCATCACAGCCTGACGAATCGGGCATGCGCATCGGCCAGCGTGTCGGACGCAGCACGGAGGTCATCCTCTCCTCGTACGCCGCTGCGGCCTTCGTCGTGCTGTGGTGCTACGTCGCGGCCGCGACGTTCACCGATGGCGGTCTGCTGACCGACACGTGGGCCTGGCTCAGCGGTCTCGGCACCGTCGCGGCCATCGTCGTCTGGCTGGCGATCCTGCCGGTCGCCGTGTTCGTGTGGGCCTGGCAAGCCGACCTGTCTCCGTTCGTCATGGGGATCGTGCTGCTCGGCCTCGTGCTCTGGACGGCCGTAGCCTTCTCCGGCCTCGTCCGGATGCTGCACGGCCGGCTGGTCGGACACGCCACGTAGCATCCACGACGGACGTTCGTTCACGTCGCGGACGATGCAGCGATGGTGTGCCCGTCGACCCCCAACCGGCACATCGCCTCCAGCTCGGTGCACTGTCTCGACCGAAGACCCTATGCCTCAGCTGTGCGGAGGGCCGCTTCCAATCGGCTGGCTGTGCCAACGTCGTGCGCCGGCAGGATGGCAGCGCCGCCCAGGCGCTCGGCGAGCTGCAGCACGTTCTCCGTGCTCTGCTCGAGCACGGACCTGACGCCGATGCCGGGGACGACTCCTCGCGTCATGAGCGCATGGTCATAGGAGAGATCGCCGACGAGGAGCAGCTCGGTGCCAGGTCGGCGCACGAGCAGGGACATCGAACCCTTCGTGTGGCCCGGCGTCGGCAGGAGTACGAGGGAGCCGTCGGCGACGAGGTCGAAACGAGACGTGAACGGAGCGAGCTCACCATCGGCTATGCGGTCGAAGGTGATCCGTTGCCAGTCGAGTCGCGGGAGATCGATATGTCGGGTGAGGTATCCCTCGGCCTCGGCCCGTGGCTGTCGAGCCTCCTGCCATTCGGCATCGGCCACAACGATATGGGCCCTCGTAAGTTCACGCAGTCCGCCGATGTGGTCCTGATGAAGATGCGACAGCACCACCGTGCGGACGTCGTCGACCGAGAAGCCAGCCGCTCGAATCTGGTGTGTGACGCTGTCTTGAGGGGTCACCTCGAAGCGCGCGAGGCGTCGGTACAGCAGCCCAGTCAAGCCCCCGGGGAAGTAGTCGGGGTCCGAAACCGAGGCCGGGTCTTGACCCGTGTCGAACAGAACCAGACCCTCGGCATGCTCGATGAGGAAGCAGTGGATGGGTCGTGGCGGCCCCCAGGTGCGGGAGAGGAGCAGCCAAATCGGCACCGGCCAACTCGTACGCTCGGAATGCTGCGGGTGAATCCGCACTTGGCCGGTGCTGAATGTCTTGACCGCCGTGACGGGATGGTTGCTCATACTGCCCTCCGCTGCGACTGGTGGCCAGCCAGTATGAGGGCGGACAGATCCGCCACCATCTGAAGCTCCTGACTTGTCTAGATGTCTCCAGCACCGGGGCCTCGTGGTCTCCAGGGTGCGAGGTCGGTAGCCGATCGGCTCCCACGGTGGTGACACTCAGGTGGTGGCTCGGTCGGGCTGTGGGGGTGGTGCCAGGCCCCCTCCCTAGCCCTCCGACCGTGGCTCGAGAACGACGATGGCGGTCCCGCCCGGTCGCCGGGGGCCGCGACTGCCCGAGCCATCAGGGGTCGATCATCACCGACGCGACGGCGCTCGGAGTAGTGCCTTGTCCGGCTTCCTCTCGGTCGAAGCGATCGTCTCTGTAGCGTCCCAGGATGCAGGAATAAGGCTCTCCCTAAGGGATCGCCCGATGTACGGCTGTCCTGGCGGGACGTACGGTGCGGTCACCATCCACCGGAGCAGAGGTCGAGCAGATGACACACATCGAGCACCTGCGGATCGCGATCGGCTCAGCGGACCGCAAGCCGTGAGTCGGCACCGCCACGCGCTGATCGGAATCGTCGCAGCCGTCCTGATCCTGGCACCGACTGTCGGAGGGGCAGCGGACCTTTCGACGGCGTCCCCGGCAGGCGATCCAATCCCTGGCGCAGGTCTGCGGATGGTCGGTGGCCCTGCCGCTGCACCACTCCGCGTGCTGGATGCTGCCGCGTCCGGGGACGACCTTGTCTATCTCGGCCGACGAAGCGGAAGGCAGGTGGCATTCCACCGGATCGAGGCCGCGAGCAGCGCGGACGAGCGGCTCGCCACGGTGCGCATGGGGGACTTCGACTACGCCGTGGAGGCGCTCGGCGACGGTGTGGTCTTCACCGGTCGTTCGATGCGCGATGGCGTGGAGCCCTGGGTGAGCCATGGCACCGCTGCGAGCACTCGACTGCTCAGGGACATCGCGCGGGGACGTCAGCCCGACCACTGCGCGTCAGGTACCGCCTGCGGGAGACATGCCGCCGTCGACTCCGATCCGGGACCCTTCGCGACCATCGGGGACATCGCCTACTTCTCCGCCGCCGATCCCAAGCATGGCCGAGAGCTGTGGCGCACGGATGGCACTCGGTCTGGCACCCGACTCGTCGCCGACATCGCACCGGGCACACAGAGCAGCCTTGACGGGCGCTCGCTCGCGGCGGTCGATGGCGTGCTCTATCTCGTCGCTGACGACGGTCGCCACGGTGCGCGACTCTGGCGCAGCGACGGTACCCGGGCGGGTACGCGGATGGTCACCGACCTGGGCCCGGGCGGGTCGGTGTCGTGGTGGGACGCGCCGGTCCCGGCCGGTGATCACGTCTACTTCACGGCCAGGGACGCGGAAGCAGGGCTCGAGCTATGGCGCACCGACGGCACAGCCGAGGGCACGGTCATGGTCAAGGACGTCCGCCCTGGCCCCAAAGCGTCCAAGCCCGAGGACCTGGTCGCCGTGGGGGATGACCTCTACTTCACCGCGAACGACGGCGAGCACGGACGCGAGCTGTGGCGGACCGACGGCAGCGCCGACGGCACCATCCTCGTCAAGGACATCGAGCCTGGCCGAGAGGGTTCGCTCCTCGGCGACTTCGTTGCGCTCGGAGACGGGCTCTACTTCGCCGCCTGGGGCCGACCCGGGCTGGAGTACCGGAGCGACGGCACCGAGGCTGGCACCACTCCGTTCAGCGCCGTCTCGGCGGGTCCCCAGCTCACACGGCGCGCAGCGGAGTCCTCGTCATCGCTCAGTACCGGGGAGCGGCTCTATTTCGCTGCTGACGACGGTGCCCACGGGACCGAACTGTGGTCCACCGACGGCACGCCGGAAGGGACCAGCCTCGTCTACGACATCAATCAGGGCCCCGGAGGTTCCGACCCCGCATGGCTGGTGGCGTCAGAGCGGTATCTCTACTTCACCGCTGACGACGGCCTGCACGGTCGTCAGCTCTGGCAGTTGCCGCTATCCGATGCTTGATCCCGGCTCCAGCTGAAGGTCATGGCAAGCCACGAGAACACACGGAGAACGTACCAACGGCCGGACCCAGGCATGGCAGGGATGGGTCGGGCCGGCATGCTCATCGGACTCCTGGTCGTGATGGCGGCGGTCGCCGTCGTGGCCTACTTCGGCGCGGCCGTCGTGGTCTACGACCAGGTCTCCGCGATCGAGGCGCACTGCGGTGGCCGGTTCGCGGGCTACACGCCGGCCGCCTGGTCGACGGACCGGCCGGCGTCACGACCAGAGGCGACCACCTTCGATGCGAGGCCATATCTCGTGGCCGACTATCGCGAACTGCGCTTCCCCAGCCGTGATCCTGAGATCGACCTGCACGCCTGGTGGCTGCCGGCGAAGGACGGACCGGATGCGCCCGCCATCGTCATCATCCCAGGGCGTGGTTCCTGCATCCGTGATTCGGATTCGCTGGCGCCGGCCGGGATGCTCCATCGACTCGGCTATGGCGTGCTGTTGCTCGATCTCCGCGATCACGGGGAGTCGACGGTCGAGGACGGACGCTACGCGGAGGGACCGAGGAGTATCGCGACGTGCAGGGAGCTGTCGACTGGCTCGTCAACGAGGGCGTCGAGCCCGGGAGGATCGGTGTGTTAGGGACCTCGATGGGGGCAGCCACGGCCATCATCGCGGCAGGCCAGGACGACCGCATCGCGGCCGTCTGGGAGGACAGCAGCTATGCCGATGTGGAGACGCGCATCGCCGAGGAACTCGAGCAGCGTGGCTATCCTGCGCTGCTGGCGCCGGCCGCAACGCTCGTGGCTCGCCTGGTCTCCGGGGACGATCTTGCTTCGCATACGGTGCTCGGCGAAGTGGCCAACATGCACGGCCGGCACCTGTTCATCACGCACGGAGCCGTGGACCGAGCAACCTATGCCTCTCATGCCGCGCGACTAGAGGAAGCGGCGCGCGCGGACGGGGTGATAGCGGAAGTGTGGATCGTGCCCGCAGCGGACCACACGGAGGCGATGTTCCTCCACCCGAATGAGTACGAACAGCGCCTCGGGTCGTTCTTCGGACCGGCCCTGCGGACCTGGGGCGGTGGTTGACCTCGCCGACGACTCACGGCCGGAGCGACGGGCACCTGAGCGCGGGCGTGGTGCGGTCGTGTTTGCCGTATCCGTAGATGAGGCGTTTGCCAAGGCACAGTCCGTTGTGCCGAGAGCGATGGAGCCCAAGGCTATCCTCATCAGTCAGCCGCATGGGAGGTCAAGCAGTTGAGACACGGCACAGACCCGCTTATCGGTGGAGGGAGTGCAAGGGGTGGGGCGCAGATGCTGCGACGAGCGACCGTCGGATCCTGCTGTTTGCGCTCTCGCTCGGCTCAGGGAGTGCAGTCGCGGCCGAGGAGGCGCCGTCCACGGCAGGCACGTTCAGCCCGGCAGGCTCACGGCGCGCGTATCCCGCACCGCCACACTCCTGCCCGACGGCCGCGTCCTGGTCATCGGCGGCACGAGCATCAATGCGTCCGCGTTTTGGCGGAGGTCTGGGACCCGGCGATGGACTCGTTCAGTCCTGGCAGGCTCACTGGCCGAGGCACGCGATTATCACACCGTCACACTCCTGCCCGACGGCCGCGTCCTCGTCATCGGTGGCGCTGGCATCGCCGGTAGCTATCTCGCCTCGGCGGAGCTCTGGGACCCGACGACGGCATCCTTCGGTCCGGCAGGCGTGCTCGCCGAGGGACGTGGGGGTCATACCTCGACCCTCCTGCCCGACGGCCGCGTCCTCATCGTCGGTGGCGAGGACAACGAGGGGAATGTCAGCACCTCAGCGGAGGTCTGGGATCCGTGACAGCATCCTTCGGTCCGGCAGGCGTGCTCGCCGAGGGACGCGAGGGTCATACCTCGACCCTCCTGCCCGACGGCCGCGTCCTCGTCGTCGGTGGCACTGGCGACGCCGGTGCCTATCCGCCTCGGCTGAGGTCTGAGATCCCGGACAGCATCCTTCGGTCCTGCAGGGTCGCTCGCCAAGGCACACTTCCTCCACACCGCCACGCTACTGCCCGACGGCCAGGTCCTCATCGTGGAGTCCCCATCTCGACGACCGTCCTCGCCTCGGAGGTCTGGGACCCCCAAACGAGTTCATTCAACCCGGCGGGCTCGCTCGCCCAGGGACGCATCGGCCATTCCCTCACGCTCTTGCCCGACGGCGGCGTCCTTGTGGTCGGCGGTCGGCTCGATGATTACCTCGCTTCAGCGGAGGAATGGGACCCCCTGACCACGACGTTCGGCCCGGTCGGATCGCTCGCCGCGGCCCGCCTGAACCACACCGCCACGCTACTGCCCGACGGCCACGTCCTCATCGTCGGCGGTGAGGGCGACGACGGCTCGGTCGCCTCGGCGGAGATCTGGACCGGGCAACGGCATCCTTCGGCTCGGCAGGCTCGTTGGCTGCGGCACGTGTGCACCACACCGCGACGCTGCTACCCGACAGCCGCGTCCTCATCATCGGTGGCTGGAACGACGACGACTACCCCCTCACTGCCGCGGAGGT
>CAVRTH010000005.1:0-982778 GCA_963724095.1 uncultured Chloroflexia bacterium | reverse complement strand
GCGCTGATCGCGCTGTATGCGTTGAGCGTGCGGTATCTGCGTCCCGATCGCGCCGTCCTCGGCTTGTGGTTCATGTCCCTGGCACCAGGGGCGGTAGCCTATGCGCTGTCCTACTCGGAAGGCCTCTTCCTGTTGTTTGCAGTGGCGGCCTTCCTGGCCATGGAGACGCGCCATCCCTGGCTGGCAGGTGGCGCCTTGGCACTGGCAACGATGACACGCGTGCCGGGCATCCTGCTGGTGCTGCCGTTGCTGATGATGCTTGTCGAACGCGATGGACCCCGTCCCACTCGTGCCTGGCTGCCACTCCTCATCGCACCACTGGCCGTCGTGGCCTTCTTCGCCTACTTGTGGTGGCTGACGGGTGATCCTCTGGCTGCGATATCGGCGCAGTCGTTCTGGTCGTCGCCTGAAGCGCCGGATCCGGTGATTGGGACAGCCGGTGCGGTCGGGAACCCCGCAAGCCAGGGCAACGAGCACCTCGCCATGGGTATGGCGCCAGCGTGGGCCATGGCGCTATGGGTGGGCACGCTGGCCTTCTACTCGTTCCTGCTCGTGTTCTTGCGACACGACCGCATGCGCCCCGCTTACCGGCTGGTCGCCGTCCTGGCTATCGTCAGCATCTTCCTGTCGGGTCGCCTGCAGTCGTCGACACGCTACCTCGCGGTCGCCTGGCCGTTCGACTGGACGCTGGCCAGCCGAAGGTCGAAGATCGGCCGGAGCACCGTACTGGTGTGCTTCGTGCGTGCTCCATGTGGCGTCTCTGTGGCTGGCATTCACCTGGCAGCTGCCGCCCTGAGGCCGTCGCACTCACGGATAAGTGCCAGTGAAGCACCGGCGGTGATGATGTCTCTGGCGCGGTTGACCGCCTGTGCCATCCCGCGAACCCGCCCCTTGCCCGCCGGACCCGGAGGTCCCTGATGTCCTGGCGATGGCAAACGCTGCTGCTCCGATTGTCGTGCCTGGCGCTGCTCACGGCAGCGGCCCCGGCTTCTGCGGCGGAGGTGGCCTGGCCGCCTTCCCCGGACCTCGTCGTGGGCGAGGTGGTGACTGGCGGGGGCAGTGGCTCTGATCGAGTACGTGGAGCTCTACAACGCCGGCGGCAGGCCGGTGCAATTGAGCGGGCTGGAACTGGTCTATGTCTCGGCCAGCGGCAAGACCGTGACTCGTAAGCATGCCTGGGCTGACCGACAGTTGGATGCCGGATCGCGACTCCTGCTCGCCAACGCCGACGGTGCCTTCGCAAGCATGGCTGATCAAACCTACAGCGGCGGCCTGAGCGCTACCGGCGGCTCGCTCGTGCTTCGCGAGGTCGGCGGATCGGTCGTCGACGCCCTGTCGTGGGGTGATGCCGTCTCATCGTTCGTGGAGGGTGCACCGGGTGAGGCGCCGGACGCGGGGTCTTCGTTGGAGCGCCGACCGGGCGGCGCTGGATCGAACGCGATGGACACCAATGACAACGCAGCCGATACGGTGCTGAACCCGGCTCCCATGCCCCAGGGATCATCCGCGAACCAGCCGCCCACAGCCACCCCGACCCCCAGACCGACGTCAGCCCCGACGCTCGAGCCCACACCCCATCCGACCCCGCCGCCCACGCCCGCTCCGACACCCGAGCCCATGCCCACGCCTACGTCAGACCCGACGCTCATGCCCACCCTTGTGCCAACCTCCGTGCCTGAGCCGACTCCCATGCCCACGTCGGTCCCGACCCCGGGACCCACCAGCACCCCGGCGCCCACCGCGGCGCCGACGCCCTCACCGACGTCCACACCAGCACCGCCACCGTCGATTAAGTACAGGGGATGCCCGGCAGGGGGCCGTCGGAACCGAGGCGACCGTGACCGGCACGGTGACCGTCCAGCCCGGGCGCATCCTGGGTGATCGCACGCTGGTCATCCAGGACGAGAGCGGCGGCATCGCCGTACGTCTTCCGCATGACTCCGCGGCGGATAGCCTCGCACGCGGTTCCATCATGCGCGTGACCGGTGTGCTCGCTGATCCCTACGGCAATCTCGAGCTGCGCCCGAATGAAGGCGGTTCCATCGCCATCATCGGCAGCGGCGGCCTGCCCGAACCGCTCTTGCTGGACGCCGCACGCATCGACGAGGCCAGCGAGGGTTCGCTCGCCACGATCACGGCCACCCTTGTCGATGTCGACCGCTATGACAGTGGCGCCATCTCCATGCTGGTCCGCGATGACAGCGGCGATGCCCGCGCCTACGTCTTTGCCCCGCTCGAGCTGGACCCCTCATCGCTCACCCGTGGCCAGCGCCTGCGTTTCACGGGCATCGTCGGCCAGAGAGCCAGCCGGTCCGGCGCCACGGATGGCCACCGCCTGTGGCCGCGCGGCCGTTCCGACATCGAGGTCCTCGACGACGGCGCCGCCACGACGCCACCTCCTGGCGGCGGCGCAGATGATCATCCGGTCGAGCCGACGCCACCACGCGTCGACATCGGCGACGCGACCCCTGGGCAGATCGTCACCATCGTCGGTGTCGTCACCTCCAAGGCAGGCGTCGTCGACTCGGAGGGCAGACGCGTGACGGTGGAGGACAAGAGCGGCGCGATGCTGGTGCGTTACCCGCCCGATGTCAAACCGGCTGCAGTCGGCCGGGTCGTCCGTGCCACCGGCGAGGTCGGCAGCTGGTACGGAGCGTCCCAGCTCGAAGCCGCCACCAAGCCACGCATCACGGGTCACGCGAACGTCACGGCGACGACACTACGGCAGCCGCCCGGGGACGAGGATGTATGGCGCCTGGTCGCGGTGGCGGTGCAGATCGTCGACGTCGAGCGCGACGGAGACACGTGGCGGGCAGAGGCACGACTGGCGTCCGGCCAGACCATGCCCATCGTGGGGCTATCCGGAAGCGGGGTCGATCCACAGCCGCTCGAGCCGGGTCGCTCAGCACGCGTCACCGGCATCGTGCGCCGTGCCCACCCTGCCGCGACCGACCAGCGTCTGGCCATCGCACCACGCTCGCGCAAGGACCTTCGGTTCGGGCCACGCGTCGGGCAGGCGTCGGGTGCCACGAACGACGGTGTCAGCGGTGATGGCGGGCTCGATGGCGCGTTCGCGCCGGCGGCATCAGGGGTGGAGGGCGCCACGGTCCTGGCCGTCACGCTGGGATCGCTCGATGTGCTGACCGATCGCATGGTTCGGGTGGGTGGCCGGCTGGAGGCTGTCGCTGGACGGCGTCTCACGCTGGAAGATGGCACCGGAAGGGGCACGGTGAAGCTGGCTCAGGGCGTCGAGCCCATCGATCCAGCGCTGCGGGTAGGCGAGATCGTCAACGCCAAGGGGCGTGTGCGCGCAGGTCGCGGCGGCCCCGAGGTCGTGGTGGATTCAGCAGCTGATGTTCGCCGCGCGGCTGGAGTGACGTACACCGCGGAAGTCGCCGGAAGCCGGGATCCTGTGCCACGGGAGGAACCGTCGGCGATGGCGTCAGGCAGCGAGGTGCTGGTGCCGCTGTCCGCTGGACCCGACACGACCCGGCCCGAGCCGCTGCCATTGGTCGCTGCCGGCGGCCTGGCAGCGGCGGCCTCGCTCCTGCTGGTCTTGGCGGGCGTCGTAGCACGGCGTTCTCGCCGCGAGCCGCAGCCGCCTACGTCGGGCTGATCTCGCCCGAACCGCGGGTCACCAGCTGTGTCGGCAGGACGATCTCCTGCGGGGGCCCGTCCCAGCCGCGCATGCGTCGCAGCAGCAGCTCCGCGCCGGCCTGGCCGAGCTTGACGGCATCGGCTCGGACGACCGTCAAGGGCATGGCCAGGGCATCGGCAAGCTCGATGTCATCGAACCCGACGATGGCTATGTGCTCCCGGTCCCGACCGAGCGCGCCTACGGCGCCGACGCTCATGCGATTGTTGGCACAGAAGAGCGCGGTCGGTGCCGCATCTGTCGCCAGCAGCGCATGCGTGGCGTCGCGCGCTTCCTCGGCGGTCTCGACGTGAGCCTCCAGCAACGGGTCGAACTCGATCCCCGCAGCGGCCAGAGCGTCACGATAGCCGCGATAGCGCTCGGTCATGGTGTAGATGCGTAGCGATTGGGCCAGCATGCCGATACGCCGGTGCCCCTGCCGGATGAGGTGCTCCACTGCCGCCCGGGCCCCGCCGTAATCATCGAACGTGACGGTGTCGGCGGCCAGATTGCCCTGAGGCCGGTCGAGGAAGACGATGCCCGTGCCCAGCTCCATCTCCTGCGCCAGATAGCTGTGGTCGCGGCCCACGGGCACGATCGAGCAGACCACCCAGACGCTGCGCCACCAGCGAATCGATGATGCGGTGCTCGCGCTGGGGTTCGAAGTCGGAGCTGGCGATGACGACCTGGCGATCCTCCGCGGCGGCGATGTCCTCGATGGCCCGCGTGAGTTTGGCCCAGAAGGGGTTCGAGACGTCGTCGATGACCAGGCCGATCTGCCTGCGGCTGCCACCCCGGGCGAAGTCGGCTGCGATCACATTGCGACGGAAGCCGAGTTCGCGCACCGCGGCCATGACCCGCTCGGCCGTTTCTGGGCGAACACTCGGCTCGTTGTTGATGACGCGCGAGACCGTCTTGAAGCTGACGCCTGCGACCTTCGCCACGTCACGCACGGTGGGGCGGTCCCCGGCGCCATCACGCCTGCGCCCGGCCGTCCCGTCAGCTGCGTCCATGGCGTGCTCCTGGCCTCCTTCGCGCATCGCTTGAGGCGTATGCTCGGTAGGGATGCAATCGATGTCATCGCAATCGTTGACAACGGTGTCATCATGTTGCACCATGCGTCAAGATGCAACGTGCAAACAAGGGCGTCCGTCCGCGACGGAGCGACCGGGACGGCACGCATGGCCGAGGCTGACAGGGGCAGGGAGGCCCCGGTCAGAAGTGATCTGTGAGAGGAGGCTGCCTTCCGCCAGGACGTTTCCATTCGAGCGTCATCCGATACCTACGTGACCTTTGTGAGGAGGAATCCGTGAAGCGATTGATTTCCATCGCGTCCATCGCGCTGCTGACCGCGGCGATGCTGCCGGCGGCGGCTGCCGCCCAGGATGCCGAGAAGCCCAACATCGCCTTCCTGCCGGGCGTGGAAGACCCCTTCTACCGCGTCATGGAGAAGGGCATCGTCAAGGCGGGCCAGGACCTCGGGATCGATGTCCAGATCGCCCAGTTCCCGTCCGAGTGGGGCACCTCTGCGCAGAACCCGATCCTCAGCGCGCTGAAGGGTCAGGGCAACCTCGACTACATCATCACCGCTCCAGTGAGCACCGAAGAGATGATCGCCCCGCTGCAGGAAGCGGTCGACCAGGGCACCAAGATCATCACCGTCGACACGTTCCTGGGTGACGGCGACTACATCAACGGCCCCGTGACCTTCCCGCTCTCCTACATCGGCTCCGACAACCAGGAAGGCGGCCGCATCGCCTGCCAGGCGATCGCCGACGCCATCGGCGGTGAGGGCAAGGTCTATATCCAGAACACCAACCCAGACGTCAGCTCGGTCTCTGATCGCAGCATCGGCTGCCGCGAGGTCCTCGACTCCTATCCCGGCATCGAGATCGTGGGTGAGGAGTACAGCCTCGACGTCGAGGCCACTGCGGTCCAGCAGACCGAAGCCATCCTGCAGCTCTACCCGGACCTGGCAGGCGTCTTCGGGGTCAACGTCTTCAGCGCGCAGGGCGCTGCCACGGCCATCCAGAACGCCGGTCTTGGTGGTGCCGTCCAGGTCGCGGCCTACGACGCCACGACTCGCGCCATCGAACTCCTGAACAACGGCGATGTCACGCTCGTGCTGGCCCAGAAGCCCTTCGACATGGGCTATCTCGGCGTGGCCTTCGCCATGGCCGACTGGTCCGGGGTGACCAGCCTGCCCAAGCACGTGACCACCGGCTTCGCCGTCATCGACGCCAACAACGTCACCGATCCGGACGTCGCGCGCTTCATCTACCAGGTCGACTGACCTTCAACCTGCAGGCCATGAGGGCCTGTTGACGGGCAAGAGGTGGGGCGCCCGCGAGGCGCCCCACGTTGCTACGAAAGGATGTCGCCGGTGACTGGACCCGACACCGACATCCCGGCGGACGCCGCGCGGATGCAGACCCGCAAGCGGCTCGTGCTCGGGATCAGCCGTGCCTGGGCGTGGGTGTTCCTCGCCAGCCTCATCGCGTTCTTCACCATCAGCATCTCGATGCGCACCGACGGTGAGGTCTTCTTCCTCAACCTGCGCAACATCCAGTCCATCCTCAATACCATCGTTCCGGTGCTGTTGATGGGTTTGGGCCAGACCTTCGTCATCATCTCGGGCGGCATCGATCTCTCGGTCGGTTGGGTGATGGGCCTGTCTTCGGTCATCTCTGCCAGGTCGACGCTGATCTTGGTCGATGCCGGCCTCAACGAGTTCAACGCCATCGCGATCGGTTTCGCGATCGCCCTCGCGGCCGCTTCGCTGTTCGGTCTGATCAGCGGCGTGATCATCGCCAAGCTTCGTGTCCCCAGCTTCATCGTGACCCTCGGCATGGCCTTCGTGGCGCGTGGTGCGGCGCTCATGATCTCCGGTGGCAACACGGTCGGCAACCTGCCCCAGGGCATGCGCACGTTCGGCAACGAATTGCTCTTCTACTGGATCCCGGGCGATGGTGGCGGACTGTTCATCCTGAACAAACCGGATGTCACTGCCGAAGTCCTGCGGAGCATGGACCGTGTCTTCACCTGGCCGGTCGTGGTCACGGCGATCACGGTGCTGATCGCAGCATTCCTGCTGCACAAGACACAGTTCGGTCGCCATACGTACGCTATCGGCGGCAACCGTGAGGCGTCGGTGCGAGCCGGCGTACCGGCCGATCGCCAGACCATCCTGATCTTCACCCTGTCAGCCTTCACCGCCGGCCTGGCCGGCGTCCTCTACACGGCCCGCTTCACCGGCGGCTCATCCATCGCGGGCGAGCCACTGTTGCTCAATAGCATCGCCGCGGTGATCATCGGCGGGGTGAGCATGTACGGTGGCCGCGGCAACATCATGGGTACGGTCATCGGCGCGCTCATCATCGCCATCCTGGTGACCGGCCTGATCATGCTGCGGGTGGACCCATTCCTGCAGTTCGTCATCATCGGCATCGTGGTCATCATGGCCGTGCTCATCGACCAGGCCCGCGATCTCGTGGCAGGGAGGGCGGAGAGCCAGTGAACGAGCAACAGGCGGATACCGCGCCCGTGGAGCCGATCCTGTCGGTGCGTCACCTGGTGAAGCGCTTCGGTGGCCTGACCGCCGTCGACGATGTCAGCCTCGACATCTACCCGGGTGAGGTGGTCGGCCTCGTCGGCGACAACGGTGCGGGCAAGTCCACGCTCATCAAGTGCGTGTCGGGCGTCCACCATCCTGATGGCGGCCACATCTTCTTCGAGGGCAAGGAGGTCCACTTCTCGCGGCCGATCGAAGCGCGCCAGGCCGGCATCGAGACCATCTACCAGGACCTTGCACTAGCCGGGAACCTCGACGTCAGCGCCAATATCTTCCTGGGCCGCGAGATGAAGAGCCGCTACCTCTTCGGGGCCGTGCGCACACTCGACGAGAAGTCGATGCGGGCAGAATCATCCACCATCCTCGACAGCCTTGGTATCCGCATCCCGCAGATGCGCAAGGAGATCGAGAAGCTCTCTGGCGGCCAGCGCCAGGCCGTGGCCATCGCCCGGGCCATCTACTGGAATGCCCGCATGATGATCATGGATGAGCCCACCAACAACCTCGGCGTGCCGGAGCAGCGCAAGGTCATGGCGCTGATCAGGACGCTCAAGGAGCAGGGCGTACCGGTCGTCTTCATCTCCCACACGCTGCCGGACGTCTTCGCCGCCACCGACCGGATCGTGATCATGCACCGTGGGCGCAAGGTCGCGGAGATGCTCAGCGCGGACACCGACACGACCGAGGTCGTCGAGTTCATGGTCGGGGCCCGCCAGCAGCCAGGCCTGGAGGGTCCAGCCTCGGCGGCCTCGTGACGTCAAGCGGCGAGGTCCGGCCTAGCCGTCCTCGGCTGCAGCCCACGCATCCACCAGCTCCGAGATCGGCGTGGATGATGGTGATGTGCATCTCCTGGAATCCGGGCCGTCACGTCCGATGGCACGCGCACGACATGCTCGGCCACCTCTGCCAAGCGACCGCCACCTGCGCCCGTCAGTGCCCACGTTCGCGCACCCTTCTGGCGAGCCGCGACGATGCCGCCGACGACGTTCTCGGCATCGCCGGAGGTGCTGATGCCGACGACCACGTCGTCCGGGCCGCAAAGAGCTTCCACCTGCCGCGCGAAGACATCCTCGAAGCGGTAGTCGTTGGCGATGGCGGTGAGGACGGACGTATCCGTGCTCAGCGCCATCGCCGGCAAGGCGGCCCGGTCGCGCCTGTAGTGCCCGATCAGCTCGCCGGCGAAGTGCTGCGCGTCTGCGGCACTGCCACCGTTGCCGAAGAGGATGATCTTGCCGCCGACATCGAAGGCCTCGATGACGTGGGCGGCCAACTCGGCGATGGCAGGGACCAGCCCCGCGCGGGTGGCCGCAGCCACCTCGAGGTGCTCCTCGAGGATGGCTGCGAGGACGTCGCGGGGGTCACTCATGGCCCCATCGTAGGTGCTTACAGGACCGTCGACACAGCTCGGTCGGGACGATCGGCTGATGCAAACGGCTTGCACGCTCGCCCTTCGGTGACTATCGTTCCGCGCAGTCCTCGCGCTGGCCGAGGTGGAACGAAGGAGTCACCGTGCCTGACGCGGACCCGCTGGTCACGTTGCCCGACACGGATCGCCAGTACCACATCGACCTCGCCCCGGGCGAGCTGGCCGACTATGTCCTGCTTCCCGGTGATCCTGACCGGACCGACCGTATCGCGGACATGCTCGACGACGTCGAGGTGCATCGTCGGCACCGGGAGTTCAACTCTGTCACCGGCAGCCATGAGGGCCTGCGTATCTCCGTGGTCGCCACCGGCATCGGCACCGACAACGTGGAGATCGTCCTCGCTGAGATCCTCGCTATCACCGAGCGCAATCCGACCTTCATCCGCATCGGCTCGTGTGGTGTGCTGCGCGAGGAGATCGCGCTGGGCGACCTGGTCATCACCACCGGTGCCGTGCGTCTGGAGGCGACGACCAGCTACTACGTGGAAGATGGCTATCCTGCGGTCGCCGACTACGTCGCGGTGGCAGCGCTGCTGGAGGCCGCTGCCCGCGTCGGTCTCCCCGCGCACACCGGGCTGACCGCTACCGCACCGGGCTTCTACGGGCCCCAGGGTCGCCCTATCCCGCGATTGCCCATCCGTTATCCGGATCTTGCCCAGCGCATGGCAGCCCAGGGCGTGATCAACTTCGAGATGGAAGCGTCCGCAGTGCTGACGCTGGCCGCCCTGGCCGGCTGTCGCGCGGGCGTCGTCTGTACCGCCTTCGCCCAGCGAATCAGTGGTGCTTTTGTCACCGGGGAGCAGCAGCAGGTCGCAGAAGCCGGCCTCATCGACACGGGCCTTGAGGCCCTGCACATACTGGCCGAGATGGACAAGCAGCTGGCGCGCTCCGGCGAATTGCACTGGCGTCCGTCACACTGGGCCCCGAAGATG
Organism: uncultured Chloroflexia bacterium; assembly: GCA_963724095.1. Classification (GTDB taxonomy): domain Bacteria; phylum Chloroflexota; class Limnocylindria; order Limnocylindrales; family CSP1-4; genus JAFMJV01. Next base: position 973,215 of record CAVRTH010000005.1, on the reverse strand, counting down.
GCAACCTAATACAGTCAGGAATGGCACCAACGTTGCTGTTCGCTATCGAGGCCCGGCAAGTGATCGGGTCCTAGAGGGTTCCGAGCACGACCAAACGCTCGGAGGGACAGGAGGAACCGGCATGGTTGAAGCATATTGCGTCAAGGACAAGCAGAAGGTCGAGATCCAGAACCCCCAGAAGATCACCATGAAGAATGGCAAGCCTGCGACCAAGGGCACGTGCCCCAAGTGTGGAGGCAGCGTCTTCCGCATCGGTGGTTGACTCCTTCTCTCTGACGCGAACACTGACCCCGGTCGAGCCGACCGGGGTCTATCGCTGTCTCTAGACTGGTCATCATCAGACGACCACGAAAGCCACGATGCCCAAGAACTACTCCCGCAGCCGACTCCGCGGCCCGGTCCTCGCGCTGGACCTGGGTGGCACCAACGCACGTGCCGCGGTCGTCACGCCCGACGGTGAGCTGACCGTGCGCCACGCGGGCTCCACGCCGATGGACGCGGGCATGGGCGCTGTCATCGACTACTGCCTGGGGCTCCTGCGTGATGCGCGCACCGAACACGTCGCTGCCGGCGGGGCTGAGCCCATCGCGGTCGGCATGGCGGCGCCAGGCCCGCTCGACCCCATCAGTGGCGCGCTCATCGATCCACCCAACCTGCGCGGCGAGTGGTGGGGCTTCCCCCTGGCGCCGACGATCGGCGCTGCGCTGGGGCTGCCCTGGGCCCTTGGCAAGGACACCAACGTCAATATCCTCGCCGAGCGTGACTTCGGTGCCGGGGAGGGATCGGGCGATCTCATCTACCTCACCATCTCCACCGGTGTCGGCGGTGCCGTCCTCAGTGACGGTCGGCCGGTGGTCGGCCCTGATGGGGTGGCGGGTGAGTTGGGCCACATGACCGTGGACATGAACGGACCTACCTGTGGCTGCGGTGGCGTCGGCCACCTCGAGGCCTTCGCCAGCGGCACCGGTATCGCCGCCAACGCCCGGGCCGCGCTCGCGAAGGGCGAGGAAGCCCCGGAGCTGCGCCGCATCGCCGCCGAGATCGCCCCGGCGCCTCTGAACGCGGTGCACGTCTCGCAAGCGGCCGACTTGGGCGATCCGGCTGCAGGCGTCATACTGGAAGATGCCCGACGGGCCGTGGCCGTGGCGGTGGTCTCCATCGTGAACATCTTCGGCCCCGACGTGGTCATCCTCGGCGGTGGCATCACGCTCGCGTGGGGGGAGCGCCTGATCGCACCGGCCAGGGAAGCCGTGGCCCGGTCGGCATTCAGGATCCAGGCGCAGCGCGCCCGGGTGGTGCAGGCTGCACTCGGCGATGACGTGGGGCTTATCGGCACGGTACCTCTCGTCGCATCGGCCCTGCCTGAGTTGATCTTCGCGGGGGACCATCAGGGTGCGGCCGCAGTGTCGGCGGACGCCACCACATAGCGTCAGGGTCCCGAGTCGCCACCTGTGACGACGGCCACCTGGCAGACGACCAGATGAACTGCTCGCCCCTCAGCGACCGCTGGGCAAGGGCGCAGCGCGAAGCAAGGAGTCCCATCCATGACTACTCGGGTCGGCATCAACGGCTTCGGCCGCATCGGCCGCCAGTCGCTCAAGGCCATCATCGAGCGCACCCCGGACGTGGAAGTCGTCGCTGTCAACGACATCATGTCGGTCGCTTTGAACGCCCTGCTGTTCCAGCATGACTCCACCTACGGCGCCTTCGACGGCACGGTCGAGCACACTGAGAACTCCCTCATCATCAACGGCGAGGAGATCAAGGTACTGCAGGAGAAGGATCCAGCTGCGCTGCCCTGGGGCGACCTCGGTGTCGACATCGTCATCGAGTCGACCGGCATCTTCACCGACGCGACCAAGGCCGCCGGTCACCTCGAAGGCGGCGCCAAGAAGGTGCTCATCAGCGCCCCTGCCAAGAACGAGGACGCCACCATCGTCCTGGGTGTCAACGAGGGCGTCTACGACTCCAGCAAGCATCACATCGTCAGCAATGCCAGCTGCACCACCAACTGCCTGGCGCCCGTGGCCAAGGTCGTCCATGACGGCTGGGGCATCAAGCGCGGCCTGATGAACACCATCCACAGCTACACCAATGACCAGAATGTCCTCGACGTCTTCCACAAGGATCCGCGTCGTGCTCGTGCGGCCGGCCTGAACATCATCCCCACCACCACCGGTGCGGCCAAGGCCCTGGCCCTCGTCATCCCCGAGCTCAAGGGCAAGTTCGACGGCTTCAGCCTGCGTGTCCCGACCCCCACCGTCAGCCTCGTCGACCTCACCGCCGAGCTGGAGAAGGATGCCAGCTCCGAAGAGCTCAACGCCGCTTTCCAGGCAGCTGCGGACGGCCCCATGAAGGGCATCCTCGGCGTCGAGACCAACCCGCTGGTCTCGACAGACTTCCGTGGTGACGAGCGTAGCTCCATCGTCGACGCACTCAGCACCATGAGCCTCGGCGGCAACTTCGTGAAGGTGCTTGCCTGGTACGACAACGAATGGGGCTACAGCTGCCGCGTCGCCGACCTGGTCAAGTACATGGGGGACCGCCTCTAAGAGACGGCCGCACGGACGACACAAGGCAACGACATGGACAAACTCACCATCCGGGACTTCGACCCGCAGGGCAAACGTGTCCTGATGCGTGTCGACTTCAACGTCCCCATCGAGGATGGCCGGGTCCGGGATGATTCCCGGATCCGCGCTGCCATCCCCAGCATCGTCTACCTGCTCGAGCACGGCGCATCCATCGTGCTCATGAGCCACCTCGGTCGCCCCAAGGGCAAAGTCACGGACTCGCTGCGTCTACGACCGGTGGCGCAGCACCTCTCCGACCTCATCGGCCGGCCCGTGCCGGCCACCGGGGACGCCATCGGCCTCGGTACCACCGACGCGGTCAAGCGCATGAAGCCGGGGCAGCTGCTGCTGCTCGAGAACCTTCGCTTCCACGCAGAAGAAGAGGCCAACGATCCCGAGTTCGCCGCTGCGCTCGCGGCGTATGGCGACGTCTACGTCAACGACGCTTTCGGCACCGCGCATCGCGCGCACGCCAGCACGGTGGGCGTGGCCGAGATCCTGCCGGCTTACGCGGGCCTGCTGATGGAGCGCGAGATCCGCAACCTCAGCGCTCTGCTGGAGCACCCTCGCAAGCCCTTCGCCGCCATCATCGGCGGGGCCAAGGTCTCAGACAAGATCAAGGTCCTCGACTCGCTCCTGGAGCGAGTCGACAAGCTGGTCATCGGCGGGGGCATGGCCAATACCTTCCTGGTCGCGCAGGACTATACCGTCGGCAAGTCCCTCCTCGAGAGGGACCGTGTCGATGATGCCAAGCGGATCATGAAGGCGGCTGAGAGGCTGGGCGTCGAGCTGTTGCTTCCGACCGATGTTCTGGTGGCCAAGGAGGTCACTCGCGGCGCGGAGCACAAGATCGTGCCCGTCAAGAAGATCCCCAACTCGTGGTCAGCGGTCGATATCGGCCCCGATTCCATCGTCGCCTTCGAGGCCGCGCTGGCGGACTGCCAGACGGTCTTGTGGAATGGCCCATTGGGCGTATTCGAGGTGCCGACCTTCGGCGATGGCACCCGCTCCGTGGCACGCATGCTGGCCGACCGATGTGATGCCGGCGCCTCCGTGGTCGTCGGTGGCGGTGACTCCGTCGCGGCTATCGAGGAGCTCGGCCTGGCGTCGCGCTTCACACACATCTCCACCGGCGGCGGCGCCTCTCTCGAATTCCTCGAGGGTCGTGAGCTTCCGGGGATCAAGGTCCTTCAGGACCGACAAAGCGAGGGAACCTCATGACGCTCATCGACTACATCGACGCGCAGGAGATCCTCGACTCGCGCGGCAATCCCACGGTCGAGGTGACCGTCGTCCTCGACGACGGCGCGGTCGGCCGGGCGGCGGTGCCCTCTGGCGCCTCCACCGGTGCCCACGAGGCCGTGGAGCTGCGTGACGGTGACAAGAAACGCTACAACGGCAAGGGCGTGCAGCAGGCCGTGACCAACGTCGTGGAGACCATCGCTCCGGCGATCCTCGGCGAGGACGCTTCCGACCAAGGCGCCATCGATGCGCTGCTGCGCGAACTTGACGGTAGCCCCAACAAGGGCAACCTCGGTGCCAACGCCATCTTGGGCGTGTCGCTTGCCTGTGCCCACGCTTCTGCGGTGGCCTACGGGCTGCCGCTCTACCGCTATCTCGGCGGCGTCGGCGCGTGGACCATGCCCGTACCCATGTTCAACATCCTCAACGGTGGTCAGCATGCCTCGGACTCCACCGACTTCCAGGAGTTCATGGTCATGCCGGTGGGCCTGGAGAGCTTCGCCGAGGCGCTGCGCGCCGGTTCGGAGATCTTCCACGCCCTGAAGGCCGAGCTGCACGACAAGGGCCTGGCCACGGGCCAGGGCGACGAGGGTGGCTTCGCGCCGACCCTGCCCTCCAACCAGGCAGCGATCGAGACGGTATTGAAGGCCGTCGAGCGTGCCGGCTACAAGCCCGGCGAGCAGGTCGCCATCGCGCTTGACCCGGCCACCAGTGAGCTCATCGACGGTGAGCCCGATGCTGAGGGCGAGTACACCTACAGGCTGGCCAAAGAGGGCCGTTCGCTCAAGACCAGCGAGCTGGTCGAGTTCTGGGCCGACTGGGTCGACAAGTACCCCATCGTGAGCCTTGAGGACGGCCTTGCCGAGGACGACTGGAAGGGCTGGGCACAGCTGACCGCCAAGCTCGGTGACCGGTGTCAGATCGTCGGTGACGACCTCCTCGTCACCAACCCCGAGCGCCTGGCACGTGGCATCGAGGAAAGCTCGGCTAACGCCATCCTCATCAAGCTCAACCAGATCGGCACGCTCAGCGAGACGCTGCAGACGGTCGACATGGCGCGAGCACACGGTTGGGGCGCGGTCATCAGCCATCGCTCCGGCGAGACCGAGGACACCACCATCGCGGATCTCGCGGTGGCGACCAACAGCGGTCAGATCGAAGACGGGCGCCCCGTCGCGATCGGAGCGCGTGGCCAAGTACAACCGCCTCTTGCGCATCGACGCGGAACTCGGCGACAGCGCCGTGTACCCCGGTCTCCGCGCGCTGGCCGGTCGGTGATCGTCAGTCAGTGACCGCTTGACCATCCAGGGGCCTCGCACTGACGAGGCCGGGCCCAACGTCGATCCGACCGGTGCACCGGTCGAGGACGCCGGGCTTGACGAAGAGGCCACCGAAAGCACCCGATCCGGAGAGGGTCGGGTGCTCGACCGTGGCGCCATCTACGCCGCCATGGTCGGCCTGGGCATGGCCGTCACGATCGCCATCAGCTTCGAGCTGGTGGTGGCCATCCAGGCGCTGGTGTTCATCTCAGCGCCCTTTGCCGGGCTGATCATCGGCTACTACGCCAACAACAAGTCGCTGCGCTGGCGTCCCCGCTGGCGCCTCTTCACCAACGCCGGCTTCGCTGGCGCCATCACCGGCCTCAGCCTGGCCCTGATGTACGTTGGGCTACGGCTGCTCTTCATCTACCTCGACTCTGGCTACCGGCCCGAGACGATGGGCGGGCAACTGGACTGCTCCAGGGGCCCTGAGTGCACCTACATGCGGTTGATCGAGGATGATGATCGGCGCGCCGCGCTCGACGATGAAGGGATCACCGACGCCACCTCGTACGAGTCGTTCGTGTGGCAGACGTCCGGCGAGTGGACGTTGATGTTGACGCTGATGACCCTGGGAGGGGCGCTGGTCGCCGCCGGCTGGCGTGCCGTCCGCGAGCCACCGTCAGCCGCCGACATCGCCGGACGCATGGCCGCGTCCGAGTGACTCTCGCGGCGAGTCCGCCCCATCAGGGCTGCGGCTCGCGAGGGGGACGCGGTGCGTGCTCTCGACCAGATCGCGAAGCTCGCCCGCTGCGTCCCAATGTCGCCGGCACCCGCCCCCGGCCGGTGACGCCTCCGGCGGCGGACCGTGCCCCTGGCTCGTAGAGACACAAAAAAAGCGGCGGTCTCGATCACTCGAGCCGCCGCTTTCGGCTGTTGAGAACCGGGTGAGGGGTCCGCCCCTAGTCCGCCTTCTTCGTCGTCTTCTTGGCCGTCGTCTTCTTGGCGGAGGACTTGGCCGTCGTCTTCTTGGCCGTCGTCTTCTTGGCGGAGGACTTGGCCGTCGTCTTCTTGGCGGTCGTGGTCTTGGCTGCGGCCTCCGTGCTCGTCGACTTGGCAGCCGTGGCCTTGGTGTCGCTCGAGCGGGCCGACTTGGTGAGCGCGGCACGGGCCTTGCCGGCAGCCGTCTGCTCGCCCTTGGCCTTGGACGCCTTGCCGGCAGCGATGCGGGCCTTGGCAGCCTTCGCAGCGGCAGCCTTGCTGACCTGGCGCTGCGGCTTGCTGGTCGCGGCAAGCGACTCACCACCGAGCGCGGCGTTGGCGCGGAGCATCAGGCGGCTCTTGCGCCGAGCAGCGTTGTTGGGGTGGATAGCGCCGACCTTGGCGGCACGATCGAGTGCCGCGGCGGCTTCCGCCACGGCCTTGCGGGTGGCCTCGGCATCCCCGCCCTCGGCCGCGAGGAGCGCGTTCTTGACCTGTGTCTTGGCGGCGGATCGCCGCGGCTGCAGGATGACGTTGCGGCGATGGGACTGACGGACGCGCTTGAGGGCCTGGGGCGTTCGAGCGCCAGTCCAGGTCCGCGATGAATGGGCCAAAGTGATATGTCCTCAGCAGCTCTGGGTGTTCTTCCACGCGGCCCGATGGTCGACGGGCACAGGGTGCCGCAACGCGACCAGCGTCCGCGAGACGACTGATGGTAACGCAGGACGCGCACCCGCGCCAGCGGAACTGCTCCTTCCCGCTCGGCTGCCGAGGATGGGGATCGGATCGGGCAGCTGCAGCTGCCCGCAGTCGCGCCGGCGCCGGCTCCCGTTCCAGGAAGCATGGTCACACCGATGCTGGATGATTGAGCACGCAAGCACATGCCGAGTTGAGGTAGGATGCCGACATGGCCAGCGACACAGCGAACGAGAGGCAGGCGACGCGTGCAACGTCGATTCTCGGCGGAGAATCCCGACTGGGGCCATGGCGCGCCTTCCTCACTGCCCATTTCCGTTTGGTCGACCGGCTCGACCACGACCTTCGCGCCGAGGCTGGCATGTCCCTGGCGGACTATTCCGCGCTGCTGCAACTCGCCGAGGCACCCGGGCGGCGCCTCCGCATGAGTGACTTGGCCATGGGCATCTTCCTCAGTCGGAGCGGCGTCACCCGCCTCATCGACCGTCTGCAAGCCGACGGGCTGGTGGCCCGCAACCAGTGCCTCTCGGATGGCCGTGGCGCGGAGGCTGTCCTCACCGACAAGGGGCTGGCGACACTGCGGACGGCCAGCGGCACCCATCTGCGCGGCATCCAGCGTTACTTTCTCGACCAGGTCTCCGACGATCAGTTGGAGGTCATCGGGAACGTCATGGGAGCGATCGCGGACGGCCTGGACACAGACGACGCATCCTCGCAGCGCTAGCCACACGGGCCTCCCCATACGGGCGCATGTGTCGCGCCACGCTTGCTAAAATCCGCAGCGCCCAATGGAAGCGATCCCTCAGTCACGCCTGCGCAACTTCTCGATCATCGCCCACATCGATCACGGCAAGTCGACGCTGGCTGATCGCTTCCTCGAGCTGACCCACACCCTCGACAAGCGCCAGATGACGAGCCAGGTGCTCGACAGCATGGACCTGGAGCGCGAGAAGGGCATCACCATCAAGGCCCGTGCCGTGCGCCTGGAGCATACCGCCCGTGACGGGCGACTCTATGGGCTCAACCTCATCGATACACCCGGACATGTCGACTTCAGCTACGAGGTCAGCCGTAGCCTGCAGGCCTGCGAGGGTGCCATCCTGGTGGTCGACGCCGCTCAGGGCATCGAGGCGCAGACGCTGGCCAATGTCTACCTGGCGCTGGCGCAGAACCTCGTGATCATCCCGGTCATCAACAAGATCGACCTACCGTCAGCGCAGCCTGACCTCGTCATCGAGGAGCTGGAGAATGTCCTCGCCGATCCCGCGCGAGGAGGTCATCCTGATCAGCGCCAAGGACGGCACCAATGTGCCGGAGGTGCTGGAGGCGATCGTCGAGCGCATCCCGCCGCCCGCCGGCGACCCAGATGCTCCGGTGTCCGGCCTCATCTTCGACTCACACTACGACGCCTACAAGGGCGTCGTCGCCTATGTCCGGCTGAGCCAGGGAATGCTCCATGCCGGCGAGGAGATCCGCCTCATGGCGTCGAAGGCGCAGAGCGAGATCGTCGAGCTGGGTGTGTTCCGGCCGCAGCTGGTCCCGGTGAAGACGCTCGGACCTGGCGAGGTCGGCTACGTGGCAACAGGCCTCAAGTCCGTGCGTGATTGCCAGGTCGGCGACACGCTGACCTCGGCGCGCAAACCCGGCAGCCGAACCGCTGCCCGGCTACAAACCGGCGAAGGCGCTCGTGTTTGCCGGCGTTTACCCCATCAACGGCCCCGACTATCCGGTCCTGCGCGAGGCGCTGGAGAAGCTGCACCTCAACGACGCTTCGATCAGCTTCGAGCCCGAGTCGTCGGTCGCGCTCGGCTTCGGCTTCCGTATCGGGTTTCTGGGGCTGTTGCACATGGAGATCGTGCAGGAGCGCCTGGAGCGAGAGTTCGACCTTGACATCATCGCCAGCGCGCCTTCGGTCGAATACGTCGTCAGCCTGACCCACGGTCGCGGCGAGGTGGAGGTGGAGAACCCGGCCTTACTGCCAGACCCTTCCGACATCGAATCGATATCTGAGCCCTGGGTCAAGCTCGGGATCGTCACACCGTCCAGCTATATCGGCACGCTCATGGAGCTGGCCAAGAACCACCGCGGCACCTTCGTCGACATGGAGTACCTGGACCCCACGCGCGTGCTGATGAGCTTCGAGCTGCCGCTGGCGGAGGTCATCGTGGACTTCTACGATCAGCTCAAGAGCCGCACGCAGGGCTATGCCTCGATGGACTACGAGGAGATCGGTAACCGCGTCGGCGACCTGGTCAAGCTCGACGTGCTGGTGAATGGTGAGCCTGTCGACGCGCTCAGCATCATCGTCCACCGCAGCGACGCCCTGAGTGCCGGCCGTGAGCTGACCAAGAAGCTCAAGGAGCTCATCCCACGCCAGATGTTCGTGGTGCCGGTCCAGGCGGCGATCGGCTCCAATGTCATCGCCCGCGAGACTGTCCGTGCCATGCGAAAGAACGTCCTCGCCAAGTGCTACGGTGGCGATGTGACGCGGAAGCGCAAGCTCCTCGAGAAGCAGAAAGAGGGCAAGGCGCGGATGAAGAAGGTGGGGAGCGTGGAGATCCCGCAGGAGGCATTCCTGGCGGTGCTGCGAGGGAGCGAGGGCAACTAGTTGCTGCCTGAAGTGCTGCAGTATCTCCTCTTCGTCGGTTTCGCTGCCCTCATGTTCCTGATGCGCCTCGACGCCAAACGCTTCAGTGCGGCCGAATGGGACACCGAGGACGGTGAGTGGCGTGTTTGGTTGTCACGCCTGTCCTGGTATGGCGCCGGCGTGGCGCTGGCACTCATCATCTTCGCGCTCCATCCGTCGCCCGTCTCGGACCTGAACCTCGCGCTCGCACCCGATCGTGGCGAGGCCATGCTGTGGGGCCTGCTCTATGGTGGTGCCGGCATCGTCGGCGCCTTCGTGCTTGCGATCATCGTCAACCGTCGCCTCGACTTTCCCGTGCCCGGCCGCTACCCAGGTGGCGTGGTATTCGCGGTGGGGACCGCTTTCTTCGACGAGTTCCTGTTCCGCGGGGTGCTGCTGGGACTGCTCCTGGTGCTCGGTCTGCCTGACCTGTTGGCCGTGGCCTCGGCGGCCTTCATCTACGCCGGTGCCATCCGTGCGGGTACCGGCAGCCGCGGCTTCTTCATGGTCCTCAACTGGCTGATCATCGGCGTCATCGGTGGCGTGCTGGTCCTGCTGACTGCGGGCATCGCTGCTGCCTTCGTGGGTCATGCCATCACTCGCTTCGCCTTCTTCATGACGATGGGTCCGCCCCGGCGTGCGGCGCTCGAACAGGTGCAGCCGAAGACTCGTGGGACCGGTGACCGCGGGGCCTTCGTCATCGGGCCGCGCGATCCCCGCCGCGGCTAGGAGACCGGCGGCCGCCAGGTGACCGAGCCGCGACCACCGGAGGGGCTCTACATCCACTTCCCGTTCTGTATCTCGGTCTGTCCCTATTGCGACTTCGTGGTCGTGGCGGGGCCCACAGCGCGAGGGCCGAAGAACCGCGTCGAAGCGCTGCTGGTAGCGCTGCAGCGCGAGCTCGATCTACGGGCGGATATGCTCGACAGGGCCTTCGGTGACCGACGGGAACCGCTGCGGAGCGTCTACCTTGGCGGCGGCACGCCGTCGCTCATGCGTCCAGAGCAGGTCGCCAGATTGCTGGCTCAGGTGGAAACACGATTGGGGATCGCCGCTGACGCCGAGGTCACCCTGGAGGCCAACCCTGGCCCCGACGAGATCGGCGACATGGCAGGCTTCCGCGCGGCCGGCGTGAACCGGATCTCGCTGGGTGCGCAGTCGATGGATGATGGCGAGCTGCGGCGCCTGGGTCGCCGACACCGGGCTGTCGACGTGTCGGCGGCGGTCGCACTGGCTCGTAAGGCGGGCATCCGTTCGATCAGCCTGGACCTGTTGACCGATGTCCCGAGTCAGACACTCGGATCATGGCGCGCCACCCTCCAGTCGGCCTTGGCCCTGGAGCCTGAGCATCTCTCGGCCTACACGCTCACCCTCGATGACCCCGATGTCGAGGGTCTGACCGGGCCCGAGGGAGACCACCTGCCGGTGAGCCGTGGCGCACGCGCGTGGCGCGAACGGGTGGCCGGAGAGCAGTCCGATGAGCGCGCCGCCGAGATGGAATTGCTCACCGATGAGCTGGCGCCAACGGCTGGCCTGCGGCGCTACGAGGTAGCTAACCTGGCGCAGCCAGGTCATGAGAGTCGGCACAATCAGCTGTACTGGCAGCGGCGTCCATATGCTCGCCCTCGGGCCGGGCGCTCATGCCTCGGACGGTGGCCTGTGCCGGACATGGAACGCGGCGCCGCTGGACGGCTATATGGCGGCGCTCGAGGAGGGGCAGCTGCCACCCGGCGGGGCGGAGGAGGTCGACGAGCCCACCGCGCTCGCCGAGCGGGCCATCCTGGGGCTGCGCCTCGTCGAGGGCATCGACGCCGGGCTGGCGGAGGATGCGGCCATCGCCCCGGCGATCGAATGGGCCCGCGCTCAGGGACTGGCCGAAGAGGCCGAAGGGCACGTCCGACTGACCCAGCGAGGGCGTCTCCTGGCCAACGAGGTCTTCGCCCGCCTGCTGCCAGAGTCGCCCGGGAACGACCGTGACTGCGGCGATCGGGCAGGACGCGTAGGATTTCGTCATGCCGTTCTGGATGAACCACCGCGTCCTCGCGTCGACACTGTCTGCTGCGCTGTTGTTGGGGGTGGCGGCGACCGGGTCCGCAGCCGACGACGCCGCACGCACGCCGTTCGGTCCGCCGAACCTGGAAGCGGCACTGGCGGTGCTGCTACCCCTGACGGCACCTGGCAGCGAAGGCATCGCCGGCAGCGAAGAGGCTCAGCGGCACCTTCGATCTGGCCAAGGTGCCCCTGCCCGCCTGCGAGATCAAGGACAGCCCACCCGCTACGGCAACGTTCGACAGTGGAAGAAGACGCTGCTCGACACCAACCTGAAGCTCAAGCGGACGTATCAGCCGTGGGACCTGGTGTCGGTCTCGCGCGCCGGCCTCGCGCGGCAGCGGCAAGGTGCGCAAGCTCATCATCGACGACCTCCGGGCGTTGGCTGAGGCAGCGCAGCGGGCGGGCAAGCCGCTGGCGGTGCGGTCGGCGCAGCGTTCGTATGCATACCAGAAGGCGCTATTCGAAACGTACGTGCGGCGGTATGGCTACACGCAAGGCGGCTTCAGTTCTCTGCCCGCCCGGGCCACTCCGAGCATCAGCTTGGGACGACGCATCGACTTCACCACTGCGCCGAGCGTGCCGCTGCGGACTTCGTTCGGCGACTCGCCTTCGGGCAAGTGGCTGGCCAAGAACGGCTGGAAGTACGGCTTCATCATGTCCTACCCGGCAGGCAAGAAGAAGGTCTCCTGCTACAGCTACGAGCCCTGGCACTGGCGCTACTTCGGCCGCGCCCTGGCCCGCAAGATCCACGAGTCGGGCCAGGTCCCGCGCCGCTACCTCTATCAGCGTTTCGAGGCGGCGCCCTAGCGCGAGGCTCAACGACCCGTCGCTGACCGTGATCGTGTGTTCGGCGGCGAGCTCGGGGCAAACGGTCCCGCGGCGCGTGCCCTTTGGACCGCGCATTCCGATCGCTCCGCGCTCTACGATGACATCGTCTGTGGTCGCATCGGTCGACTGCGCAATGGATTCGAGGAGATGCCCGGGATGACTTCCACCATCGACGCGAGCGCAAGCACGATCCAGCAGAAGTTGGTGTGGGCCGTTGACGGGCTCAAGATCGAGATCCCGTCGTGGGGCTTCATGAACACCGGCACCCGCTTCCGGGTCTGGCAGCACCCCGGCACCCCCCGCACCGTCGAAGAGAAGATCGATGATGCCGCGACCGTGCATCGCTATACCGGCATCGCGCGGACCGTGGCACTGCACATCCCCTGGGACAAGAGCGATGACTACACGGGCCTGCTCGAGTACATGAACTCGAAGGACCTCGGTGTCGGGCGGCATCAATCTCAACACCTTCCAGGATGCGGACTACATGCTGGGCTCGATGTGCCATCCCGATCCGGAGGTCCGCGAGAAGGCGCTCCTTGCGCTCAAGGACTGCTGCGAGATCGCCGACGAGATGGGCGCTCCCGCCGGTGAAGGTCTGGCTCGGCGACGGAACCAACTACCCCGGCCAGGACGACCTTCGCTGGCGTCGCAACCGCCTCATCGAGGGCTTGCAGCGGGCTTACGCCTGGCTGCCCCAGAACGCCCGCATGCTGCTGGAGTACAAGATCTTCGAGCCGGCCCTCTATTCCACCGATGTGCAGGACTGGGGTCAGTCGCTGGCCGTCTGCAACCGTGTCGGTGAGCGGGCCGTGGTCTGCGTCGACACCGGCCACCACTCACTCGGTGTCAACATCGAGCAGATCGTCGCGATCCTGCTGGCGGAGGGCAAGCTCGGCGCATTCGACCTCAACGACAAGAAGTACGGCGATGACGACCTGATGGTCGGTTCGATCGACCCGTACCAGATGTTCCGCATCACCCACGAGCTCATCAACGCCATGCGCGATGACAGCGACCCGGTGGCGCAGAAGACTGCGGTCGAGACGGTCTACATGCTCGACCAGTGCCACAACATCGAGGCCAAGGTGCCGGCCATCATCCGCTCCGTGCAGACGCTCCAGGAGCTGTTCGCCAAGGCCCTGCTCGTCGACCGCGAGGCCTTGCTGGCGGCGCAGTCACGGGGTGACGTGCTGGAGGCCAACAACCTGCTCTGGAGCGCATTCTTCACCGATGTGCGGGGCCCACTGGGCGAACTGCGCCAGGAGCGTGGCATGCCGGCTGATCCGTACCACGCCTACATCGAGAGCGGCGAGGAAGAGCAGCGCACTGCCGATCGCGTCGGAGGCGAAGCCGCCAGCTGGTAAGTAGCCCGGGGTGCCGACTCACCCCGCGGACTTCCCGGAAGGAACCTGCTGCTTGGACCTCGAGCGTGTCACCGAGGGCGCTGACGTGCTCGCCTGGGGGTGCGACCCCGCTGAGCGGGCAGCGTGGCCCTAGCGGGTTCGTTGACACTCAGGGCAGGGGACTGATACGATATCGCCTGTACAGTTAGCACTCACCTCCTATGAGTGCTAACCGGCGATGTGACGATCCAACGAATGCAAAGAGGACCGATTGGCCAGGCGCAAACTCCGCCCGGGACCGCTGGAAGACCGTTCAGCGGCTATCCTGCGAGCGATCATCGAGGAGTACGTAGCCACCGCGCAACCTGTAGGCAGTGTCGCGCTCGTGGATAGGTACGCGCTGTCGATCAGCCCTGCCACCGTGCGCAACATCATGGCGGAGCTGGAGACGGCAGAACTCCTGGACCATCCGCACACGAGTGCGGGACGAGTACCCACCGATCGCGGCTACCGCCTGTATGTCGAATCCATCTCCGACCAAGTCAGCCTGGCACCGGTGGAGCAGTTGATCATCCGCCACCAGTTCGGCCAGGTGGAGTTCGCCAACGAGCAGTGGTTTCGCCTCGCAGCATCCACGCTCGCGAGCGCTACTCGTTCTGCCGCTATCGCCACGCCCATCAAGCCGCAGGCATGTCGCATCCGCCGCATCGATATCGTGCCCACCGCCGAGCGCGCTGCCAGCCTGCTGCTGGTCATGGCGGTCGGCCCCGTCAAGCAGGTATTGCTCAACCTCGACCGCGAGTACACGCAGAGCGAGCTTGACGAGATCGCGCATGGCGTCGACCGCGTCCTGCGTGCCAAGACCACACCGGAGGTCGATGCTGTGCTCGATACCCTGCGAGAGAGGCCCCACTCGGTCGACGGTCTGTTCACCCAGGCCGTCGAGCGCGTCTCTGGGCTGATGCATGAGTTCGACTCGGCGGGCGTGGAGGAGGTCTTCAGCGAGGGCCTCCTCAACGTCATGAAGGAACCCGAGTTCGAGCGTTCTGAGCGCCTGCGCCGCGTCTTCAACGTGCTGCAGGATCGCGCCTACCTTGGCGGTCTCGTGAAGCGACTGGCGGCCTCCGATGACGTCAGTGTCTTCATCGGCAGCGAGAACCAGCACGAGGAGATGAACGACGTTTCCCTCGTCGTCGCTACCTATGGCCGTCGCGATCGCGCGGTCGGCGTCGTCGGCGTCATCGGGCCGACGCGCATGGCCTACCCACACGCAATCTCCACGGTCCGCTACGTGCGAGGCCTGATGAACGAATTGGTGGATCACCTGTACGCATGAACGACAAGACGAACGGCGCCCCCGGCGCCAATGGCCATCCCGATCAGGCCGCCGGATCCAAGCAGAGTGCGGCCAAGAGCGGCGGTACCCGTGCCCAGGAGCGCATCGCTGCCCTCGACACCAGCGGTGCGTCGCAGCGCGAGCAGATCGAGCAGCTCGGTGCCGAGCTAGAAGCCGCGGAGCAACGCGCCGCGGAGGCTGAGGCCGGGTGGCAGCGCGCCCGTGCCGATTTCGCCAACCTCAAGCGGCGGACCGAGGAAGAGCGTGCCGAATCGGCCAACATCGCGGGCGACCGGTTGCTCATCCGTGTGCTGGACCTGGCCGATGATTTCGACCTCGCCGTGGCGCATGTGCCTGAAGAGGCGAAGGGCAGCCCGTGGGTCGAAGGCATCGCCGCCATCGATCGCAAACTGCGGACGCTGCTGGAAGCCGAGGGCATCACGCCCATGGGGGGCGAGGGCGAGCCCTTCGACCCGCATACGCAGCAGGCCATCTCATACGAGGACACGGCGGACGTGCCCGACGGCACCGTGACCAAGGTGATCCAACGCGGTTACACCATCCGCGACCGCGTGCTGCGGCCTGCTCTCGTGGCGGTCGCGCGCAACGACGACACCACACCCGACAACGACGACCAGTAACCCGACAGTCACAAGGAGCACTTCAATGGGACGCATCATCGGCATCGACCTCGGCACCACCAACTCGGCCATCGCGGTGATGGAAGGTGGTGAGCCTACCGTCATCCCCAGCGCAGAGGGCGGTCGCACCGTGCCCTCGGTGGTGGCCTTCAGCAAGCAGGGCGAGCGCCTCGTCGGCCAGATCGCCAAGCGCCAGGCCATCACCAACCCTGCCAACACCATCTACTCCATCAAGCGTTTCATCGGTCGCCGCTGGGATGACCCCGAGGTCCAGCGTTCGATCGACCTGGTGCCCTACAAGGTCGAGAAGGCCAAGAGCAGTGACGGCATCGTGGTGACGCTCGCCGACGGCAAGTCCTACAGCCCGCCTGAGATCAGCGCCATGACGCTGCAGAAGCTCAAGGCTGACGCAGAGGCATACCTGGGCGAGCCCGTCACCGAGGCTGTCATCACGGTGCCGGCCTACTTCGACGACACGCAGCGCCAGGCCACCAAGGATGCCGGCCGCATCGCCGGCCTTGAGGTCAAGCGCATCATCAACGAGCCCACCGCATCCTCGCTCGCCTACGGCCTGGACAAGAAGAACGACGAGCAGATCGCGGTCTACGACCTCGGCGGTGGCACCTTCGACATCTCCATCCTGGAGCTGGGCGACGGCGTCTTCGAGGTCAAGGCCACCAACGGTGACACCCACCTCGGTGGTGACGACTTCGACCAGAAGGTCATCAACTGGTTGCTGGAGGAGTTCAAGAAGGACCAGGGCATCGACCTGGCCAAGGACCAGCAGGCCCTGCAGCGCCTCAAGGAGGCCGCCGAGCGGGCCAAGATCGAGCTTTCCACCACCAGTACCACGGAGATCAACCTTCCGTACATCACCGTCGACGTTGACCGCAACCCCAAGCACCTGGTGACTACCCTGTCGCGGGCCAAGCTCGAGGATCTCGTGGCCGACCTTGTCGATGCCACGGCCAAGCCGGTCGAGGCGGCCTTGAAAGACGCCGGGCTGAAGGCATCGGACATCGACGAGGTCATCCTCGTGGGTGGCCAGACGCGTATGCCCGCCGTCGTCGAGGCCGTCAAGAAGATGTTCGGAGGCAAGGAGCCACACAAGGGCGTCAACCCTGACGAGGTCGTGGCCGTCGGAGCTGCCATCCAGGCCGGCGTACTGGCCGGCGACGTCAAGGATGTGCTGCTGCTCGACGTGACCCCGCTGTCGCTCGGCATCGAGACACTGGGCGGCGTGATGACACGGCTCATCGACCGCAATACCACCATCCCCACTTCGAAGAGCCAAGTCTTCTCGACCGCATCGGACAACCAGCCGCAGGTGGAGATCCACGTGCTGCAGGGCGAGCGCGACATGGCCAGTGGCAACAAGACGCTGGGCACGTTCATCCTTGACGGCATCCCCTCTGCTCCCCGCGGGGTGCCGCAGATCGAGGTGACGTTCGACATCGACGCCAACGGCATCCTCGACGTCAAGGCCAAGGACAAGGCCACCTCGCGCGAGCAGTCGGTCCGCATCACCGCCTCGTCGATGCTGTCGAACGAGGATGTCGACCGCATGGTCAAGGAGGCCCAGGAGCACGCGGTGGAGGACAAGGCCAAGCGTGAGGCCGTCGAATCGCGCAATCAGGCCGATGCGCTCGCCTTCCAGGCGGAGCGGACCATCAAGGAGCTGGGCGACAAGGTCAGTGCCGAGGACAAGGCCGCGGTCGAGTCGCGCATCGAGGCGGTACGGACCGCCCTCAAGGGCGACAGTGAAGAAGCCGTCAAGGGCAGCACGGCCGAGTTGACGAGCAAGCTCCAGGAGGTCGCCACGAAGGCCTACCAGGCTGCGGGTCCGCAGGCTGCTCCCGATATGGGCGCCGCCGGCGATGCGGGCGCTGACGCGGCGGGCGATACTGCCGACGACGGCGAAGAGGCCGTGGAGGGCGAGTTCAAGGAGGTCTGATCCGGGCCGGGAGGTGACTCCCGCCCCCACGCATGCTGGGACGTTCACGCCAGGCGATGGGGCGCCTCCGGGGCAACTCGGGGGCGCAGCCGTCGTCCTCCAGCCGCAAGCGACAGCGGGCCACGCCGCCCAACGTCATCGGCAAGGGTCCGCTCTTGTCAGCACCGGGCCTGGGGCTCGCGGTCGTGGTGATCATCCGCGACGAGGCGCCCTATCTGCCCGAGTGGCTGGCGTACCACCACGCCCTCGGTGTCCAGCACTTCTTCATCTATGACAACGGCAGTACCGACGAGCTGCAGACGGTCATCGAGCCGTGGCTCAACCACGGCCTCGTCACCCTGGTGCACTGGCCCCTGCCGGGTGGCCAGATCGACGCCTACTCCCACGCACTGCGCTTCTATGGGCCCTCGGTCGACTGGCTGGCCTTCTTCGACGTCGACGAGTTCGTGGTGCCCCTGGTGGACGACGACATCCCGGCGCTCTTGGCTCGCTTCGGGGACGCGGCCGATGTGCGCATCCCGCGCGTGGATTTCGGCTTCTCCGGGCGGCGTGAACCAGCCAGCGAGCTGACCATCGAGGCCTTCACCGAGGTGGCTGACGTCTTCGGGCGAGACCCGTCCAAGCCGCCTCGCGTCAAGAGTGTGGTCCAGCCAAGGAGCATCTCGTCGGTCGGGATCCACACAGCGACCGTGGCCGACGACGCCCGTGATGCCGATGGCCAGCCGGTGCCGACCCAGACGGTGGGCAAGGCTTGCTGGCCGTACGTGCAGCTCAACCACTACTACACGCGCTCATTCGCGGAGTTCGAAGCCAAGCGCTTCCGCGGCAGTGCGACCGGCCGGATCGCGCGGCCGCCTATCCCCTTCGATCTGCCTGCGCTGCGGATGGACACCACTGCCGCCCGTTTCGCCGATCGCACCCGGGCCACGCTGGACCGCATCGGCAGCCTCGCGCCCAGTCCCTACCGTTATGGCAGCCAACTGGCGCTTTCGCAGTTCCCGCGCTTCAACGACCTGGGCCTGTTCAGCGAGTTCGCCATCGCCAACACGGTGATGGAGGAACCGGCGCCGCGCCGCGAGCCCGCCCTTCGGATCGAGAACCGCTACGACGGCATCGGTTTCATGGGAGTCATCAGCGACTACGCCCACGAGGCGGTCGAGGGCGAGCTCTCCGGCTCGATGCACCTGCAGCCACTTCTGGAGCGAGCTCGTGGTCGCCTGCTGGCCACCCTGCCGGACGCGCGCCTGGCAGACGGGGTCGTCCACTTCGCCATCGATGCGGCCGGCGAGCGGCGCGTCTATGCGGCTGGTTTCGTGGTCTCGACTGCGGCGCCGACACGCCTCTTGACGAGCCTGACACGAGCCGATGGCAGCAGCAGCGATCCGATCGAGGTGAAGCTCGAAGCTGGCAACACCTACGCTGGGGTGATGGAACTGGATGCATCGCCCGACCTCGTCAGCGCTGTCACGGTCGCGCTGTCGTCCGCGACCGGTGAGGTCGGCGTGCTGGACCTCTTCGTCATCGCCTATGGCTGAGCAGGAGCACGGCACATGACGCTGCGACGCCGCCTGGGTCGGATGTCCGTCAAGGCCAAGGGCGCGACCAAGGGCAAGATGCTGCGCGCGAAGCCGCCCAACGTGGTCGGCCGCGGGCCTCTGCTGGGTGGGCCTGGATTCAGGGTCGTCATCGTCTGCATCGTCAAGGACGAGGCTGACTACCTCGAGGAGTGGCTGGCCTATCACGTCGCGCTGGGCGTCGATCACTTCGTCATCTACGACAACGGCTCGACCGATGGCAGCGCGGGCCTGCTCGAGCGCTACATCAATCATGGCTTGGTCACGCGCATCGACTGGCCCCTCGGTGGCGGCCAGCTGGCCGCCTACAACCACGCGCTGCGGATGTTCGGGGCGACGACTCGCTGGCTGGCCTACTACGACGTCGACGAGTTCCTGGTGCCCCTGCTCGATGACGACATCCCGAGCTTCCTGGAGCGTTTCGAAGATGCAGCGGTAGTGCGCGTACCCCGTCTCGAGTTCGGTTTCTCGGGTCACCGGACACCCCCCAAGGCACTCGCCATCGATGCCTACACCCAGGTGGCCAACGTACTCGATCTTGACCCTGCGCTGCCACCGCGGGTGAAGTCGATCGTGCAGCCAGGCGCGGTCTCCGCGGTCGACGTCCACCTCGCGTTCCCCGCCGATGTGCCGGCGCCGGGGGCAGCCACCGAGACGGCCGAGGAGTCGGTGCGTGGCATCGCTCAGCTGAACCACTACTACACGCGCTCATTCGATGAATTCGAGGCCAAGCGCTTCCGTGGCAGCGCCACTGGCCGCATCGCACGGCCGGCTGTTCGGTTCGACATCGAGACCATCGCCATCGACGACGCCGCGCAGCGATACTCGGCACGCACCCAGGCGAGCCTTGAGCGGCTGCGCAGCTTGGAGGCGAGGCCGTATGCCTATGGCAGCCAGCTGGCGCTCGAGTACTTCCCGCGACCCAATGACCTCTTCCGCTTCGGCGAGTTCGCTATCGCCAACACGGCCGCCGCACTCCCCGAGCCAGGACGCGTGGCGGCCATCCGCCTCAAGAACCTGTACCCCGGCGTGGGCTTGGTGGTGGACCTTGCCGAGTCCGGCTACACGCCCGTGCGCGAGGGGCTCTCGAGCTCTGTCCATACCGACGCGCTCGTCCAGCACATGCGCGGCCGCCTCGAGACGACCCTGTCCACGTCCAAGGAGCTGCCCATGACCGCGAGCGGCGGCACGCTCGCCGTTCCGGCTACCGGTCCGGCACGCCTGCATCTGCCCACCGGCTCAGCCGAGCTGCTGCTGCCGCTGCTCGAGGACGGGGCACGGCGGTGCTATTCGCTGGGGTTCGTGGTTGCCGCCGATGGGCCGGTCCGGGTCGAGGCTTCCGTGGCCAGCGAGGATGATCCGTCGAGCGAGCACATCGAGCTGGAGTTGCCGGCATCCACGGCGCTGGCCGGCATCGTGGAGGTCGAGCCTCGGCCCCTCCATGGCCGCTGGCTGCGCCTCGGCATCAAGAGTGACGCCGAGCAGATCGACATCTACGATCTCTTCGTCATCTCCAACGGCTAGGCTTCCGCCATGGCACTGAGCAAGCGAGTGGGCCACATCCTGGGCCGGCCGCAGGAGCAGAAGATCCGCCCTGCCCTCATGGATCGGGGCCGCTTCGACGTCTGTGTCATGGCCATCCTCAAGGACGAGGCGCCCAACATGGAGGAGTGGCTCTGTCACCACATGGCTATCGGCGTGGACCATTTCTTCCTCTACGACAACGGCAGCACGGACGAGCTGCACGATGTCCTGAAGCCCTATGCCGACCACGGCATCGTCACCACGGTCTACTTCCCTCTGCGCGGCCTGCAGCGCGATGCCAACAACCACGTGGTGCGCTTCTTCGGCGACACCTGTGAGTGGATCGCCTATGTCGACATCGACGAATTCCTGGTGCCCCAGCGGGACGAGTCCATCAGCGAGGTCATGTCCCGCTATCCCGATGCCGAACAGGTGCTGGTGTCGCGCAAGGAGTTCTGCTATTCCGGGCATCGCACACCACCGCTGGGCCTGGTCACGGAGAACTACCGCGAGTTCAGCGAGCAGGTGCCGCGCATGGGCACCTCGGAGGTGCTGGCCAAGCCCATCGTCAGGCCGCGCGGGGTGGCCCGTGTGGGCATCCACAACGCCGCGACCGTGCACGGCCGCACGGTCAACACCGCGGGTGTGCCGACCTCGGAAGAGGCGACGGCGATCGAAGATCCGACCTACGCCAACCTCCAGATGAACCACTACTTCACCAAGTCGCGCAGTGAGTTCGAGGCCAAGCGCACTCGCGCCACGACATCTACGCACGCCTTCCGACTGCCGGACGTGCCCTTCGATATCCCCGCGCAGGTCGATCACGTCATCGACCGCTGGCAGCCGCGCACGCGGGCACTGATGGAGGAGATGCGGACGCTGGCGCGCAGTCCTTCGCGCTACGGCAGCAAGCTGCGCCTGAAGGGCTTCCCCATCAGCGACATGTTCGGCCAGGAGGCCACGGCCGTCGTGTCCAATGAGGCCGCTGGCCTGACCGCGGCCCGCAAGAAACGCTCCTTCCGATCGCTGCCGATGCCGGGTGTCCGGGGCGCCATGGTTCGCGCAGAGGATGCCCGGTACGTGCCCGCCGCCGGTCGGTTCCTGGCCTCGCAGCACATCACCCAGGAGATGGCCTGGCTGGGGGCCGAGGTGACCTGGTCGCTGACTGACAGCACGCTCGAGCTCGGAGTCGAGGGTGGCGCGCTCGAGAGCAGCGGGGTGCCGCTCGTGCGCTTCCACGCTGCTGCCGGCTCGCTCGTCGTCCCCGCCGGCGGTCCACAGCTGCGCTGCCACGCCCTGGCGTACGTGCTGCGCGTGGAGCGGGCCGGAACAGTGCCGATCGCCGTCGGGCTGGCTGCGAGAGAGGGAGGGGAGTGGCGCGGCGCGGCCAGCTACGAGATGCCGGGCCCGGGCACGTATGTCGGCCTGGTGGCCCTGGAGAAGAAGCCGCGAACCATCGACTCGGTGCGCCTCACGCTCGAGGGCGCGAGCGAGGTCGCGATCTACGACTTGGCGCTACTGACCTTCGGCTGAGCACGGTTCCGACCGCCAGTCGGTGCTGCCCCACGGATGCGCCCCAGTGACACCCAGGCCTCGGGTGACCTCGGCCAGCTCGGCGACGTTGGGCGGCAACTGGCCGTCGCGCAAGTGCGCCAGGGTGGTGGTCTCGAGGATGTCCCGCAGCGCCGCCCGAACGGCGATCCAGACGTCCGTCAATGGCTCCGCCGCACCGCGATACTCCATGTTCTCAGGACGATCACCACGGACGTTGGCGAGGGGGCCGTCGACTGCACGGATGACGTCGGCAAGGCTGATCTCCTCCGCCGGACGGGCCAGCGTGTAGCCGCCGTCGGGGCCGCGCTGGCTGCGCACGATACCGGCGTGCTTGAGCTCCAGCAGGATGGTCTCGAGGAACTTGGCCGGGATGTCCTGGGCCTCCGCGATGCGATCGGCCTTGACGGGCGCGTCGGTGGCGGTGGCCAGTTCGGCGGCGGCTCGGGCAGCGTAGTCGACCTTGGCGGAGACTCTCATCGGGCCCTATTGTCCCCTATTTCGGTCGGGATTGTGCGGGAGCCTGGCTCCTGCCGGCTCTGCCCGGTCTGTCCCGCACGGGCCACCTTTGGTACGCTGCCGTCCTGAAAAACCGACCACTCGGTCGGAAGTCAGATCGGAGGCCACCGAACGGGTGAAGCAGGAACGAAGCGCGCGGCGGCGTGAGCGCATCCTCGATGCCGCGTTCACGGTCTTCAGCCGTCGGGGATATCGGCAGGCAGGCGTCGATGAGGTGGGGCGTCAGGCGGAGACCAGCAAGGGTGGTGTCTACTTCCACTTCCCCACCAAGGAGTCACTGTTCCTTGAGCTGTTGCGGAACACTGCCGACCGACTCGTGGGCAAGGTCGAACGCTCGATGGCCGGCGTATCCGATCCCATCGAACGGGCGGATATCGCGTTGCGCACCGTACTGGGCGTCTTTGCCGGACATCGCACCATGGCCCGGCTCTTCCTCATCGACGCGGTGGGGGCGGGATCGGAATTCCAGGCCGAATTGCAACGGCTCCATGAGCGCTTCGGCGGGCTCATCGCCGAGCAGCTCGAGGCGGCGGTCGCCGAGGGTAGCATCCCGCCCATCGATGCTCGCATCGCCGCGATGGCCTGGTTCGGCGCGCTCAACGAGGTCGTGATGCGATGGCTGATGGACGACGAGCCCGGCCGTCTCGAGGACGCCTATCCGACACTGCGAGCGATCCTGTTGCGCAGCGTGGGCATCCCCGAAGCCCGCATCGTCGCACTCGAGGAGGTGCGACTCTGATCCGTCTATCACCCTCACGGACGGTGGTCGAATCGCTGCACGCCGCCGCTGCATCTCGCCGGGCTGGGACGTTGGTGTCGATCACGCTGCCGGTGCCGGCCGTGGACCCGTTGGCGCTGCACGCGGCGGCAAGGAACCTCGCTGCGTCGCTGTGGTCGCAACCGGAGCAGGACTTCTCGCTGGTCGGGATCGGCGAAGCCTGGGCGGCGCGACCTGGCGGCGGTCCGCACCGATTCCGCGCTGCGTCGGAGGCATGGGCCGAGTTGCTGGCCGGCGCGACGATCGACGCCGCCGATGGCCCGCGTGGTGCAGGCCCGCTGCTGCTGGGTGGCTTCAGCTTCGACGACGAGCCCGCCGCGTCGAGCGTGTGGCGCGGCTTCGAGCCCGCCTGCCTGGTATTGCCGTCGCTGCTGCTGACCAGGACGATCGAGGGTGCCTGGCTCACGTTGTCCTGGCGCGTCGGTTCGGCCCCGGGCCCCGAGTCCCTGCTGCGGACATGGGAAGGGCTGGTGGCCGACGCGGGCGTTTCACGGACGACCGCTCGCGCCGACGCGCTGCACGTCGTGGGCCGACGACCGGAGGTGTCGGCCTGGGGAGACTCGGTCGCGCGTCTGGCCGGCGCGGTCGGACGCGGCCGGCTCGACAAGGCTGTGCTGGCGCGGCGCGTGGACCTGGAGGCGGCGGAGGACATCGGGGTGGCCGGTGTCCTTCTCGGCTCGCTGCCTCGGCGCCCGAATCGACCCTCTTTGCCATCTCGCGCGGCGCGCGTTCCTTCGTCGGCGCCACGCCTGAGCGCCTCGTCAGCCTCCACGGTCGCGAGCTGCTGACCATGGCCATGGCCGGTTCCGCGCCCCGCTCCGCCGACGCGGGCACCGACGCGGCGCTGGCGTCTGGGCTGGTGAGCAGTGACAAGGAGCGCGAGGAGCATGCCGTCGTGGTCGCCATGCTGCGGGAGGCCCTGGCCCCGCTGGTCGAGTGGATCGACGTCGCCCCCCGACCGGAGATCGTGCGTCTACGCCATGTCCAGCATCTGCTCACGGCGGTCTCGGGCAGGCTGCGTGACGATGGCGACGTGCTCACGCTGGTGGAGCGACTGCATCCCACGCCCGCTGTGGGTGGTTCGCCGCGCGGACTGGCGCTGGAGTTGATCGCCGAGGAGGAATCCTTCGAGCGTGGATGGTACGCCGGACCACTTGGGTGGGTCGACCGTCACGGTGATGGCGACTTCGTGGTCGCGCTGCGATCGGGGGTCATCGATGGAAGGCGAGCCTCGCTCTTCGCCGGCTGTGGCATCGTGGCCGACTCCGATCCTGCAAGGGAGTGGGACGAATCGTCGCACAAGCTGTTGGCACTCGGCTCTGCCTTGGGAAGGATCGAGCCGTGAGCGGCTACGCCACGCCGGCCGGGCCACTGCGCGCCATCGCCGAGGAACTCGTGCGAGCCGGTGTGCGCGATGTCGTGATCTGCCCGGGTTCACGTTCGACACCGCTGGCGCTGGCGCTGCGGGCTGCCGATGATCTGCGTTGCTGGGTCCATCTCGACGAGCGGGCCGGCGCCTTCTTCGCGCTCGGCATGGCCAAGGCTTCCCGGCTGCCGGTGGCTGTCCTGGCCACGTCCGGGACCGCGGCGGTGAACTTCGCCCCGGCCGTTACCGAGGCTCGCTACGGTCGGGTGCCACTCATCCTGCTGACCGCGGACCGACCACCCGAGCTGCAGGGGCGTGGTGCGCCGCAGACGATCGACCAGGTCGAGCTCTTCGGTCGGCACGCCAAGGGGTACGCCGAGCTGCCGGTGCCAGAGGGCACGGACGAGGCTGCGCTGCAGGTTCGTGGGGTCGTCGCCGGCGTCGTCGCGCAGGCGCTCGCCGTGCCGCCTGGGCCGGTCCAGCTCAACCTGCCGTTCCGTGAGCCATTGCTGCCCGACGGTCCCCTCGCGGGGTCTCCCGTCACCATCGGGCCAGCCGAGCTGCAGCCCCGCGCCATCTCGACCGCGGACCTCGAGCCTGCGGCTGCCGCGGTCAGTGCCGCGCAGCGCGGCCTCATCGTCTGTGGCCCGCTCGATGCGCCCGGCTTCGCCGCCGCCGTGACCCGGCTGGCAGCCACGTCCGGCTTCCCGCTCATCGCCGACGGCTTGTCCAATCTTCGCAGTGGCCGGCACGACCGCTCCCACGTCATCGCCCACCACGACCTGCTCCTGCGCACCCGGACCGTGCAGCGCTGGCCCGCCCCGGACCTGCTGCTGCGCTTCGGCGGTACACCGACATCCAAGGCGCTCGACCAGATGCTCGGTTCCCTGTCTGCACCCCAGATGCTCATCGACGATGGCGGTGGCTGGGAGCGGCCACCGGAGCCGCTGCTCGTGGAGGCCGATCCCGTCGCCTTCGCCGCCGACCTGGCGGAGATGCTGTCACCGCCCCCGACAGGCACCGGCTGGCTCGCGAGCTGGCAGTCGGCCGAGGCCGCCGCAGCCCGGGCGCTGGGCCGATGGCGAGCGGGACGAAGGGAGCGATTCGAGGGCGCAGTGTTCGAGCGGCTCGCGACGGCCGCGCCCGATGGCACGATCCTGTTCGCTGGCAACAGCATGCCCGTCCGCGACCTTGAGACGTTCCTGCCGCGGTCCGAGCGGGAATTCCGCTGCCTGGGCAACCGCGGCAGCAACGGCATCGACGGCCTCGTCTCGACCGCGTTGGGGGTTGCCGCGGCCCAGGATGAGCCGGTGCTGGCGGTCATCGGCGACGTCAGCTTCCTGCACGACCTCAATGCGCTCATCGCGGCCCGGCGACTGCGCATCAGCGCCACGCTGGTGCTGCTCAACAACGATGGTGGTGGCATCTTCTCCTTCCTGCCCCAGGCGACCGCCGACCTTCCGGAGGCCGGCCTGCCCGCGCACTACGAAGAGCTCTTCGGCACACCCCACGGCGTCGCCTTCGGGCCGCTGCTGAAGGCCCTGGGCGCGGAGCATGTGATGGCCCGCGACGATGCCAGCCTGCTCGACGCGATGGGCGATTCGCTGATGCGTCCGGGCGTGCAGGTGCTGGAGCTGCGCACCGACCGTACCCGCAACGTGGAGCTGCATCGCGGGGCACTGGCCGCCGTGGCCGGCGCACTGGAGAGGCTCGCATGAGCCTGAACGTGCTGACGGCGGGGGATGGCCCGGCGATGCTGCTGCTGCATGGCTTCAGCGGCAGCGCGCGCACGTGGGACGAGCAGGTCAAGTCCTGGTCAGCTGACCGCCGCTGCATCGCTCCCGATCTGCTGGGCCACGCTGGTTCCGATGCCCCACCCGACCCTGGCTCGTACGCCCTACCACGACAGGCCGACGACCTGGCCGAACTGCTGCATCTGCTCGACGCTGTCCCGGTGTCCGTGGTGGGCTACTCCATGGGGGCTCGGCTGGCACTGGTGCTGGCCCTGGAGCATCGGGATCTCGTGTCGAGCCTGGTGCTCGAGAGTCCTTCGGCCGGCATCGCCGATGCTGCGTCGCGCGTCGAGCGAACGAGGGCGGACGAGCGCCTCGCTGCCGACCTCGAGCGCGAGGGCCTGGAAGCCTTCGCACAGCGCTGGGAAGCACAACCGCTGTTCGCCAGCCACGCTGCCCTCTCGTCCGAGCAGCGCGATCGCCTGCGGACCGAGCGGCTGGGCCATGATCCAGTCGGCCTCGCGGCCTCCCTGCGCGGTGCCGGCCAGGGAGTGATGATGCCGCTGCACGAACGCCTTGGCGAGATCACGGCGCCCACGCTGGTCATCGCGGGAGCGCTCGACCCAGCCGGTCTGGCCCGCGCCGGCGTCGTCGCCGAGGGTATCCCCGGTGCCCGCCTCGAGATCATCGGACGTGCCGGACACACACCTCACATCGAAACGCCGGAGGTGTTCCTGCGCCTCGCGGACGGACATCTTCGTCAGCTCACGCACTAGAGGAGAGGACATGGCGACCGAGTGGATCGACCTGCACGAATACGAGGACATCCGCTACCAACACGACGGCGGCGGCGTCGCCAAGATCACCATCGACCGCCCACACGTGCGCAACGCCTTCCGGCCCGAGACCGTGGCTGAGCTGATCGATGCCTTCCGCCGCGTTCGCGACGACAGCTCCATCGGCGTGGTGCTCTTCACCGGCGCCGGCGAGAAGGCGTTCTGCTCCGGCGGTGACATGAACGTGAAGGGCGAGGGTGGCTACATCGCCGACGATGGTACGGCCCGCCTCAATGTGCTCGATCTGCAGCGACTCATCCGTTCGCTGCCCATCGTCGTCATCGCCCTCGTCAACGGCTATGCCATCGGTGGTGGCCACGTGCTCCATGTCATCTGCGACCTCTCGATCGCCTCGGACAATGCGGTCTTCGGCCAGACCGGACCCAAGGTCGGCAGCTTCGACGGCGGCTATGGCGCCACGCTGCTGGCGCGCATCGTGGGCCACAAGAAGGCCCGGGAGATGTGGTACCTCTGCCGCCAGTACAGTGCCGTGGAGGCGCTCGAGATGGGACTGGTCAACACCGTCGTACCGCTGCCCCAGCTCGAGGATGAGGGCCTGCAGTGGGCCCGCGAGATCCTGGCCAAGAGCCCCACTGCCATCCGCATGCTCAAGCGCTCGTTCAACGCCGACACCGACGGCCTTGCCGGCATCCAGGAGCTGGCCGGCGATGCGACCATGCTCTTCTACCTTACCGAAGAGGCGCACGAAGGAAGCAAGGCCTTCCTGGAGAAGCGGGCGCCTGATTTCAGCAAGTATCCGCGCCGGCCCTGAGAGGACCTGATGACCACCGCCACCATCCCGGCCTCCGCGCCCTCGCGCGCGCGTGCCTGGCTGCTGGCGAGCCGGCCGGCGACGCTGCCAGCCGCAGTGGGTCCGGTGTTGGTGGGGCTTGGGGTGGCGATCGGTCTGGGTGTCTTCGAACCGCTGCCGGCGCTTGCGGCGCTGGCGGTCGCTCTGCTGCTGCAGATCGTCTCCAATCTGGCCAACGACCTTTCCGACTTCCGCTCCGGTGCCGACGCCGCCGACCGCCTGGGTCCGCCACGTGCTGCCGCGCAGGGTTGGCTCAGCCAACGCGAGATGCTGGTGGGCATGGGCCTGCTGGTCGGGCTTACCGGATCGATCGGCCTGTATCTCGTGTGGTTGGGCGGGCTGCCCATCCTGCTGCTGGGCATCGCAGCCATCGTGAGTGCCTTGGCCTATACCGGGGGACCCTGGCCCTACGGCTACCACGGCCTGGGTGAGATCTTCGTCTTCGTCTTCTTCGGCCTCGTCGCGGTGGCCGGCACGACGTACTTGCAGACGCTGGCGTGGGAGCCACTGGCGCTCATCGCGGCGGTGCCGGTGGGTTCTCTCATCACGGCCATCCTGGTGGTCAACAACCTTCGCGACATCGACACCGACCGCCGTGCCGGCAAGTTCACCCTGGCGGCGCGATGGGGGCCGAACTTCGCCCTGCAGGAGTACGACGCTCTGCTCGTCCTCGCCTACGCTACGCCGGTGGGCCTCCTCCTCGCGGCTGACGTCTCTCTTGCCGTCCTGCTGCCACTGGCGAGTGTGCCACTGGCCCTGCGACTGCGCCAGGTGGTGCGGACAGCGGGTGACCGTCGCCGTCTCAACCCTGTGCTCCGGGGGACCGCACGGGTGTCCCTGTTCTACTCGGCGCTGTTCGCGCTCGGCCTGGCGATACCCGGTCTGACCTGATGCGCATCGCCGAGGTCAGCGTGGACATCGTGGTGGTGCCTTTTCGCGTGCCCGTCGCGAGTGGCACCCGACGCTGGGAACATCGACGTGCTGGCATCCTGACCCTGCGGACCGATGACGGACGCACAGGCCGCGGCGAATTCGCCGCCCCCGAGCCGGCCGATCTGGGGGAGGACGCGTCAGCACGGCTGGTGACGACCCTCAGCGGGATCCACCTGGGCGACCCGGTGGCCGTGGAAGGGGCCTTGCGAGACATCGACACTTGGCCCTTCGTCGGACGGGCCGCTCGGGCAGCCACCGAGTCGGCCCTGGTCGAGCTGTTGGCACGCCTGGGCGGTCGCTCCGTGGCTTCGTTCCTGGGGCCGGACCCGGTGCCGGACGTGGCCGTCAACGCCATGCTCGGTGTGGGCTCGCCCGCCGAGACCGCGCACGAGGCGGCCCGATCGCTGGCGCTCGGCTTCGGCTGCCTGAAGCTCAAGGCCGGTGACGAGCCGATCGACGAACTGGTGGGGCGGGTCGGTGCGGCACGCGACGTGGCCGGGCCGCAGGTCGCGTTGCGGGTCGATTTCAACGGCAGCCTCGCAGTGAAGCGGGCCGAGAACGTGCTGGCGAAGCTGGCTGCCTTCGACCTCGAGTACGTGGAGCAGCCCATCGCGGCCAGGGCCGGTTGGGAGGCGCTGGCACATCTGCGCTGGAACGGTGCCGTGCCCATCGCGGCCGATGAGTCGGTGCGCGACGTCGGCAGCGCCCGGGCCTTGCTCGATGCCGGCGCCGTCGATGCGCTGGTGGTCAAGCCGGCGCGCGTCGGCGGCCTGCGGCAAGCCGGCGCCATCGTGGAGCTGGCCACCGTGGCGGGGGTGCCGGTGACTGTCTCGACGCTGTTCGAGACTGGCGTCGGACTGGCCGGCGCGCTGCATCTCGCCGCCATCGCCCCTGGGCCCCAGGCACACGGCTTGGCCACGGCGGACCTGCTCGAATCCGACCTTCTACTGGCATCGCTGACGCTCGCCGGTGGCCGCATGGCTTTGCCCACGGGTCCCGGGCTGGGGATCGAGCTGGATACCGACGCCATCGAGAGGTACCGCGTCGCATGAGCCGCTCTGCGCCCGATGCCCTGGTCATGCGCGCAGCCCGGCGTCCCGGAGAGCCGGCGGTCCGTGGTGCGTCGGTGGCCTGGTCGCGCGTCCAGCTGCGCGAGGCCGCCGATAGCCTTGCCGCTGCGCTGGCTGCGGAGGGCATGGGGCGGACGAGCCGCGTGGCGATGCTGCTTGCCGATGACGTGCCGGCAGTGGTGCTCATCGAAGCGGTCCGGCGCCTGGGTGCGGTGCTCGTGCCTCTGAACCGACGTGCGGCTGTGGCGGAGCTGCGCCATCAGCTGGGGATCGCCGGGGCCGCTGCCCTGATCCACGACCGCGCCCACGCCGAGCTCGCGCATGACAGTGCTCCCGACGGCCTGTCGCGCCATCTCATCGAGGCCCTCCTGGTCGCTGCGCCATGTGCGAAGCCACCCGCTCTGCACGACGAGATCGACCTCGGCGCACCTGCCGCCATCCTCTTCACCTCCGGCACGAGCGGCCGGCCCAAGGGCGTGATCCTGACGCACGGCAACCTCGCTGCCAGCGCCCACGCCTGGTCGGCGGTGCTCCGACCGCGCCGGAGCGACCGTTGGCTGGCGTGCCTGCCGCTCTTCCATGTGTCCGGCCTGGCGATCGTCACCCGTGCCGCGCGATGGGGAGCGGAGCTGGAGATCACCCCGACTTCGATGCGGCCGCGGTCAGCCGTGCCATCGAGGCTGGCGTGAGCCACGTCTCGCTCGTGCCGCTGCAGCTGGCGGAGCTGCTGGAGGTACGCCGGGGCCTGGCGCTGCCCAGGACGCTGCGGGCGCTCCTGCTCGGGGGCGGACCCATCCCGCATGATCTGCTGCGGCAGGCTCGCGACGGCGGTTATCCGGTGCTGACGACGTACGGCATGACCGAGACCGGTTCCGGGGTCGTGGTGGGCGGCGCCGAGCAGACGACGAGACGTGACCCGACCGCGGGCCGTGCCTTGCCGGGCGTGCGTCTGGGCATCGTGCCGGACGGTGCGGGCGACGGCGGTGGCGAGATCCTCGTGCGTGGCGAGATGGTCTTCGCCGGCTATCTCGATGATCCTGCGACAACGGCCGAGACACTCCGTGACGGCTGGCTGCACACGGGTGATATCGGCACGCTCGATGCCGATGGGCTCCTGCGCGTCATGGACCGCCGTGACGACCTCATCGTGAGTGGCGGTGAGAACATCACACCGGCGGAGGTAGAGGCAGCTCTGGCTGAACACCCGGCTGTGGTCGATGTCGCCGTCGTCGGTCTGCCGCACGAGCGCTGGGGAGCGGTGCCGGTGGCGGCCGTGGTGCTAAGCCCGCTGATCGCCACATCCGACGAGGAGCTCAAGGCTGCATTGTCGTGAGCGCCTGGCGGGATACAAGGTCCCGGCACGCATCGCTCACCTCGACACCATCCCGCGAAACGACGTCGGCAAGGTCCTGCGTCGCGAACTTCGTCAGGAGCTTGGCGAGTCGGGGCCATGACGCCGGTCCACTTCGAGCGCATAGGCCAGGGCCCGTCGCTCCTACTGCTCCACGCGACGCTCTCGTCCTCGCGCCAATTGCGGGGCCTCGCCTCGTTGCTGTCAGCACGCTTCAGCGTCGTGAGCGTGGACCGCCGCGGCAGCGGCAGGAGCGCGGTGGCTGGGTCGGCCAGCCCCATCGACGTGGCGACCCACGTCAGCGACCTCGTGACGCTCACCGCGGCCGAGGGCCTTGACGCGGTCAGCGTCGTCGGCCACAGCTACGGTGGCTGTGTCGCCCTCGAACTTGCCGCGCGCCACCCGGACCTCGTCTCCGCGGTGGTCGCGTACGAGCCGCCATACGGACCGCTGGCACCGCTGGAGGCCCAGTCCCACATGGCCGAGATCGCCCGTCGAACGCTTGCTGCCAACGCGGAGGGCGATCTCGCCGCAGCGGCCTTCACGTTCATGGAGGGTGTCTCCGGCGCGGAAGCCGTAGCCTCGCTCAGCCCGGCCGTTCGCGAACGTATCGGTCGTGGTGGGCAAGGTGCCGTCGCAGATGCGACCCTGTTGGGCATGGACCCCGACGGTTTGGCTGCTATCGACTGCCCCACCCGGATCGCCACCGGTAGCGCCAGCGAGCCGCTCTACGCCAGCATCGCAGAAGCCCTCGTCAGTCGTGTCGCGAGGGCCGACCATCAGCGCCTCGAGGGACTCGGCCACATGGCCCCCATCCTGCAGCCAGGTCCCGTCGCCGAGGCCATCCTGTCCTTCCTCGGCCGGGGCACGGAGCGATGAGCCAGGGCAACAGCGCACCGCCCCGGCGGGTCGAGGAGATGTTCGACCGCATCTCCGGCGTGTATGACGGCATGAACCTCGCCATCAGCGGCTTCCAGGAGCCGCGCTGGCGACGCCGCCTCGTCATGGCCAGCGGGATCGGTCCGGGCGATCGTGCGCTCGACGTTGCCTGTGGGACCGGCAAGGTGACCGCTGACCTGTTTCGAGCGGCGCAACCAGGTGGAGCTGCGCTCGGAATCGACTTCTCGGCCGGCATGATCTCGATCGCCCGCGAGCGAAGAGCGCCAGGGGCCGAGGCACTCACGTTCCAGCAGGGTGATGCGCTCGCCCTGCCCGTGGAGGACGGCGCCTTTGACGCGGCCACCATCGCCTTCGGCATGCGCAACCTGGCTGATTATCAGAAAGGCTTCGCCGAGATGGCACGTGCCGTGCGCCCGGGTGGCAAGGTGGCCTGTCTTGAGATCACGCGCCCCCGCAGCCGCCTTGGCAAGCTCGTGGCCCGTTGGTTCGACAACATCGTTCCGCTCATCGGCCGTCTCGTCGGCCAGGGTGACGCTTACGCCTACCTGGTGGCTTCCACCAGGGCCTACCCTGATCCCGCGCGCATCGCGGAGATCATGCACGCGGTCGGTCTGGTGAGCATCGATTGGTACGGCATGTCCGGGGGCATCGTGGTGCTTCACGTGGGGACGGTCGCCGAGCATGCCCCTGACGAAGAGGCTGCAGCTTAGTCCGTCGGGCCGTCGGACCCCCGCGGCTCGAACTCGGGTGCGACCTCCACCTTCAATCGGGCCAGCTCGGCCGACAAGCGATCGGCCAGGGCGGCCATCTCCGGGTCCACGTCACCAGCGAGCAGGTTGGTCATCTCGCAGGGGTCGCCCGGTGCTCCCTCACTCCACTCGTAGCAGAGCCCGCCGCTCACATCGTAGAGCTCGCGAAAGCCGTCGAGGTTCTCGATGTAGTGCCAGCGACCGTCGGGATGGTCGGCGGTCGTGCGGATCGACCACCACACCGGTCGGTCGCCACCCGATGGCACGGCATGAAGCAGCGCCTCGCGCATGTAGGGCAAGGGTTCGTCGGCCAGCAGCGCGGCGAAGCTGAGCCCGTCGGCCGTCTGCTGGCCGTTGGGGTAGGGGCCCATCTCGCAGCCGGCCAGCTCGCAGAAGGTGGGTGCGAAGTCGATCATCGAGAGCGTGGTGGCGTCATCCCGCGGCTGGGTCCCGCGTTCGGCCGGCCAGGCGATATAGGCCGGCATGATGGTGGCGTAGGGTGAGACCTTGGCTACCCGGCGGTGCTCACCCCAGGTCATGCCGTTGTCGGCGATGAAGACGAAGACCGTGTCATCGAGGCGGCCTTCCTCCTCGAGCGCATCGCCCACACGGCCGATGAGCTCATCCACCGCCAGCAACGATTCACAGTGTGCGGTGAGGTCGAAGCCGTCATCGGCGAGGGGCGTTTCCGCCTGGATGTAGGCCGGCTTGTCGGAGACGTCCGCCTCGTCGTAGTTCGGCGGACGCCAAGGTTCGATGTCGGCGCAGCGGGGGTCGCCCTGGTGCCGGGGTGCCGGTAGGTTGGGTTCGTGTGGCGTGAAGGGGGCGATGATCTCGAAGAGGGGCTGATCCGCAGGGGCTTCGCGGATGCGCTTCACCGCGATATCGGCGATGACGTCGGTGGAGTAGTCGGACTCATCGGTCTTGTGCTGGGTGATGTTGCCGTCACGGTCGCGGATCTGGTAGTAGAAGTACTTGCCCTGGTTGGAGTTGATGACGTCGAACTCCGACCAGCCGGGCGGGTCGTACTTCTCGGGGCTGAACTTGCGGTAGCCGTTGAGGTACTTGCCGACGTACGCGGTGTGGTAGCCGACATCCTGGAGCTCGGTGGCGATCGTCGTCGAGACGTCCACGTGCTCTCCGTTGTTGCTGTTGCCGCCGCTGTTGTGGGCATGCTGACCGGTGAGCAGGCTGGCCCGCGATGGACCGCACAAGGGGACCTCTCCGTGAAAGTCGGTGAAGCGGATGCCGCGCGAGATGATGAGCTCATCGAGCGCCGGCATATACGGTGCTGACCACAGCCGCCCATCGTGCGGGTTGGCATCGTCGATCATGACCATCACGATGTTCGGCTGCGATGCTTCCGCCGCCGAGGGCTCGTCCGCCGCGAGGACGCTCATCCCGCCAGCGCTCAGCAGGAGCGACGAGAGGGCCACGGGGCCGGCGCAGCGGGAAAAGCGGTTCACGCCGGCAAGAGTAGCGCGTGATCGGCAACTGCCACCTGCGCGAGTCCGCCCGCCGCCGGAGCCGCAGCCCAGGTTGCTCCGTTTGCCCGCTGGTCAGGCGAGTGACACCCGGCCCGCGGTCCTGTCCCGTGGCCTGCCCTGGGGGGACTCCAACAGGGCAGGCGCAGGGCTATGAGCGGCACACCGACCCACGACATGCTCTGGCTCGACATGGTCCGTCACGTGCCTGCGGCGCAAGCAGGCGTGAGGCTGGAGGACATGAGTGGATCGGCCGCAGGCGAGACGATTCGGGCTACCATCGGGAGGTGTCCACCATGCCCCTATCTCCGCTTATCCATGCCCGCGGGCTGACCAAGCGTTTCGGCGACTTCACGGCCGTCGACGCCATCGACTTCGATGTGGCCCCTGGACAGGCATTCGGCTTCCTGGGCCCCAACGGCGCCGGCAAGACCAGCACCATGCGCATGGTCGCCTGTATCTCCCCGGTGACCGCCGGCACCCTGAGCGTGCTGGGCATGGACCCCGCCGCCGACGGTTCCTCCATCCGCGCTCGCCTCGGCGTCGTGCCCCAGGCGGACACGCTCGACATGGAGCTGACGGTCCGCGAGAACCTCATCATCTACGGCCGCTACTTCGACCTGTCATACGCCGAGTGCCGCCGCCGCGCCGACGAGCTGCTCGAGTTCGTGCACCTGACCGAGAAGGCTGATTCGCAGGTCGAGCCGCTCTCGGGTGGCATGAAGCGGCGGCTGACCATCGCCCGGGCTCTCATCAACGAGCCCTCCGTGCTGCTGCTCGACGAACCCACGACCGGACTTGACCCCCAGGCTCGACACCTCGTCTGGGAGCGGCTCTACTCGCTCAAGCGACAGGGCGTCACCCTCATCCTCACCACCCACTACATGGACGAGGCCGAGCAGCTCTGCGATCGGCTGGTGGTGATGGACAAGGCGCAGATCGTGGCCGAGGGTTCGCCGCAGTCGCTCATCGACGAGTACAGCAGCCGCGAGGTCCTGGAGCTGCGCTTCGAGGACGGTGAGCGACCCCAGCTGGAGGGTCGCCTGGAGGGCATCATCGAACGCGTGGAGCAGTTGCCCGACCGCACGCTGCTCTACAGCGACGATGGTGAGGCGGCGGCAGAAGCGCTCCATGCTGACGGCGTGCGGCCCATCAGCCAGCTGGTGCGCCGTTCTTCGCTCGAGGATGTCTTCCTGCGCCTCACCGGCCGGAGGCTCATCGAGTGAGCGAGCGCCCCTCATTGCGGGGTGTGCTGCGGGTCGTCGAGCACCACGCCTTCGTGTACCGGCGCACCTGGCACGGCACCGTGTTCTCCACGTTCCTCAATCCCGTCCTCTACCTGGCCGCCCTGGGTGTGGGCCTGGGAGCTTTCGTGGATGACGCCAATCCGTCCGGCGTCCAGGGCGTCTCCTACGTGATGTTCCTGGCCCCGGGGATCCTGGTGGCCACGGCCATGAACACGGCCACGGGTGAGTCGACCTACCCGGTGATGGCCGGCATCCGCTGGCTCAAGACGTACGTGGCCATGATCCTCTCGCCGCTCGATGCGCGCGACGTGGCCACCGGCCAGCTCCTGTGGGTCGGGCTTCGGCTGACCGTCGGGGCGGCCGTGTTCCTGGCGGTGATGGTGGCCTTCGGTGCCACCGACGTGCCGCACGCGGTGGCGATGCTGCCGGTGGCGGTGCTCACCGGGCTGGCCTTCGCAGCGCCCATCCAGGCCTTCTCCGCGGCCCAGACGAACGATGCTCCATTCGCCACGCTCTTCCGCTTCGTCATCATGCCCATGTTCATCTTCAGCGGCACCTTCTTCCCCATCAGCCAGCTGCCCGAGCTGCTGCAGCTGGTGGCGGTCTTGACGCCGTTGTGGCACGGCGTCTCGCTCGCCCGCGGCATCGCGCTGGACACCCTCGACCCGGCGATCGCGCTGATCAGCGTGGTCTACCTGAGTTCCTTCGTGGTCGTTGGTCTGCTGGCGTCGTATGTCACGTTCCGGCGCCGGTTGGCGGAGTAGGGCCGTGTTCATCACCACCCGCTTCTTCCCTACGCGCCCCATCGGCAGCTCCCGTGCCCACAAGGTGCTGGAGCGAGATGTACTGGTGTACCGGCGCAACTGGACCATCATCGTCACCGGCTTCTTCGAGCCCATCTTCTACCTGCTGGGGATCGGCTTTGGCCTGGGCACGCTCGTCGGTGACGTCGGCGACATCCCCTACGCAGCCTTCGTGGCGCCGGGCCTGATGGCCACCGCGGCCATGAACGGCGCCCTTTTCGAGGCCACCTTCAACCTCTTCTTCAAACTCAAGTATGCGAAGACGTTCGATGCCATCCTGGCCACCCCGCTGGGGCCCTCGGACATCGCCATCGGGGAGGTCAGCTGGGCCCTCACACGCGGGCTGCTCTACGCCACCGCCTTCCTGGTGGTGATGCTCGTGCTGGGCCTGGTGCTGTCGCCCTGGGGCATCCTGATGGTGCCCGGCGCACTGCTCATCGGCCTGGCTGCAGCGTCCGTGGGTATGGCCGCGACGACCTTCATGCGCAAGTGGCAGGACTTCGACGTGGTCACGGTGGTGACCATGCCGATGTTCCTCTTCAGCGGCACCTTCTTCCCCATCTCGGTCTATCCCGACTGGCTGGAGACGATCGTGGAGCTCACGCCGCTCTACCGTGGTGTGCACATGCTGCGCAGCTTCTCGACGGGCGATATCGGGCCGATGGTGCTCGTCGACATCACCTATCTGGGGATCATGGGCCTCGTCGGCGTCACGGTCACCTCGCGCCGACTCAAGGGCTTGCTCCTCAGGTGACGTGCCGGCCGGGATCCCGCTCCACTCCCGGACAGACCGAGGCGCCGTTCACGATCGCTCGTGGAACGGCGCCTGTCCTAGCGACGGGTGGTCTGGGGCCCATCGTCGGTCCGAGTGTCCTCACGGCAAGAACGCTCTGAGGAGAGGGTTATGTAGGTATTACCTACGGAGCATAGGCTGGACCTACGTACGTGTCAAGCCTCCTGCGGCGGCGTTGGCCTCTTCCAGCCGCACCCCGAACAAGCGCTTCTCGCGCCCGTGGTCACCCCAATCGATACGGCTGGCTCCACCGAAGCGCCCGTAGGCAGCCAAGGCCCCCCGCATGGCTTCGATGAAGGCATCGTGGCGCCGGGGTACAAAGCCTTCCTGCCACCAGATGCCGAGGATACGGATGGACCCGGCAGCACGATCGAGGCGCGGCTCGATGCGGCCCACCAGCCGGTCGCCCCAGAGCAGGGGCAGCACGTAGTAGCCCCAGCGTCGTCTGGGCCGGGGTACGTACACCTCCCAGACGTAGTCGAAGTCGAAGAGGCTGCGCAGCAGGGGCCGGTCCCATGCCAGCGGGTCCAGCGGCGCGAGGAAGACCAC
Source organism: uncultured Chloroflexia bacterium (assembly GCA_963724095.1). Lineage (GTDB taxonomy): Bacteria > Chloroflexota > Limnocylindria > Limnocylindrales > CSP1-4 > JAFMJV01. The sequence continues at coordinate 935,110 of CAVRTH010000005.1, read as the reverse complement.
GCTGGAACCCTCGAGTACCCCGCCACGCGCCACGTCGGCGTCCGCCACGCGCAATTCCGCGAGCTCGGAGGCGAGTACGTAGCGCGTCCCGCGAACGCCCTCGACCGTCACCGGCAGCAGCTCACCGTCAGCCACCAGTTGGGCATGCAGCTCGGCACGAGTGACCGTGCCCGGTGGGTCGCTGGGGCGCGGCCGAAGCGCGGGTCCGATGCCGTACCACAACTCGCCCGGGCCGCTGGCGCCGAGTAGTCCATGGGCCCGGTAGCGCGATAGCAGTCGGTGTCGGCGCTGCTCGCGGTCAGGGCGCTCCTCGGCCAGCAGCGCTGCCGGATAGAGGCGCTCGATGAGGTCGTAGTAGCGGCGATTGCCCTCTCGCCTTGCGAGCCCGATGACACCCGCCTCCGAGAGTGCCTCGAGGACGGCGCGGACCTCGCTGGTGGGGCCCCAATACCAATCGATCGCCACCCGACGCTCGAAATCGAGACTGCAAAGTGGGCCTTCGTCCCGGAGGCGCCCGAGCACGTGCGCGACGGTCCGTTCGTGGCGCGCGAACGCGGCACCCTGGTGGTAGCTGCGGAACTTGTCCCAGGTATGCCGGTGCCAGGGCAGCTCAGCGGTCGGCAGCAGTGAGAGGCCCTTGTTATAGGCCTCGAACAGCTCTCGACTCGTGTAGAGCAGTGCGTTCGTCCAGGCCGGTTCGTAGTCGCGGACACGTGCGTGCAGCACCAGGTCGTGATTGCGCCCGGCCACCGCGAGCGGATCGAACTGGATCGAACCGAGCCGCTCGAACACAGCCCGCACGCCGTCCAGCCCGGCGACCTGCGAGCGGGCAGGGGCCAGCAGGTGGCGCCTGACGAGGAAGCGGCGAGCGGCTGCCGCCGAGACCGAGAGTGGTGGCATGGGCGCCGAGCATACGCGGCCTTGACAGCCGTGGAAGGGCCCTTGGGCGGACCTTCCCTATACTCCGGCATTGCATGGCCACGACCCGCGACTATTACGAGATCCTGGAGCTTGAGCGCGGTGCCAGTGACGAAGAGATCAAGCGCTCGTTCCGAAAGCTGGCCCAGCAATGGCACCCCGACGTCAACACCGACCCTGATGCTGACGCGCGCTTCAAGGAGATCAACGAGGCCTACCAGGTTCTCAGCGATCCGCAGCGGCGGCAGCAGTACGACATGTTCGGGCGTGCCGGCGTGGGTGGTACCGGCGCTGGTGCTGAGGGCTACGGTCCCTTCGGCGGCTTCCAGGGCTTCGGCGACATCTTCGATGCCTTCTTCGGTGGCGCTGCCGCCGGTGGCGGGGCGCGCCGGACGCGCCGGCCGGCTGGCGCCGACCTGCGGTACGACCTGCAGCTGACGTTCGACGAGGCTATCCACGGAGCTGAGAAGGAGCTCAGCTTCACCTCGCTCGATCGCTGCGCGACCTGCGGGGGTAGCGGCGCCGAGGAAGGTTCCGAGCCGGTTACGTGCCCGCGATGCGATGGCAGTGGCGAGGTGCGCGAGGTGCGCAACACGCTCCTGGGTCAGATGGTCAACGTCACCCCCTGCGGGCGCTGCCGCGGCACTGGACAGGTCGTCGAGAAGCCCTGCCCGACCTGTCATGGTGACGGCCGCTCGGAGCGCAAGCGTACGTTGCGGGTGACCATCCCCGCCGGCATCGATGATGGCCATCAGATCCGCCTCACGGGCGAGGGAGAGGCGGCGCCCCGTGGGGGCACGCCCGGCAACCTCTACGTGGTCACCCACGTGGAAGAGCACCCGCTCCTGAAACGCGACGGCACCGAGTTGTACTCCGAGCTGAAGCTGTCACTCACGCAGGCGGCGCTGGGTGCGGAAGTGCCCATCCTCACTCCGGACGGCGAGGAGATGCTGGAGATCAAGCCAGGCACGCAACCGGGGACGGAGATCCGCCGTCGCGGCAAGGGGGTGCCGCACCTCCGTCGACCTGGTGCCCGCGGCGACCTGCACGTGCTCATCGACATCGAGGTGCCCACTCGTCTCACCGATCGCCAGCGCGAGCTGCTCGAGGAGCTGGCAGCGGAGTCGGGTGAGATCAGTGCCAACGGCGAGGGCGGGCCGGGTGGTGGCCCGCGGACCAAGCACGGCAAGCGCTCCCTGGGCGATCGCCTCAAGGACGCCATCAGCTGAGCGACCAGAGGACCGAGCAGACGGCCATGCGAGAAGACGAGGGCACCTCCGCGGGCGGGACCTGGCTCGAGCTGAGCATCGAGGCCGACGCCGAAGCAGTGGAGGCCGTGAGTGACATCCTCTCGCGTGATGCAGGCGGGGGCGTATCGGTCGAGCAGCCCTTCGCCACCGAGCAGGAAGGCCTGACGGCCTCGGTCATCGAGGGCGCGCCGGTGATCATCCGCGCCTACCTGCCGGCCATCGACCGTGGCGCCGCAGATGCTGCCGTCGCGGCCGCACGCGAGCGACTCGGGCATCTCACCGCCTTCGGATTGCGGCCCATCGGCGAGCTCGAAGTACGCGAGGTCCACGAAGAGGACTGGGCCGGCGCCTGGAAGGACTTCTTCCCCGTGATGCGCGTGGGCCGTCGCATCGTCATCAAGCCCACCTGGCGGGACTACGATCCCGCGCCCGACGACGTCATCATCGCGCTCGATCCGGGCATGGCCTTCGGTACGGGACTGCATCCCACCACGCGCCTCTGCCTCGTCGGCCTGGAGCGCTGGCATGAGCAGGGCCTCGTGGCCGGGGCCAGCACCTTCGATGTCGGCTCCGGTTCAGGCATCCTTGGGGTCGGCGCTGCGTTGCTGGGCGCCGGTCCAGTGCGCGCCATCGATACCGACCGGATCGCCGTCGAGTCGACGCGGGAGAACGCTGCCCGCAACGGCGTCGATATCTTCGCCAGCCAGGGCAGCCTGCCCATCGATGAGGGGCCTTTCGACCTTGTCTTCGCCAACCTCGTGGCCAGCCTGCTGGTCGCCATGGCAGGGGCTCTGGCAGCTGCCGTCCGTCCCGGCGATGGCACTCCCGGCAGTGGTGGCCGGCTCCTGGCGTCGGGCATCTTCATCGATCGCGAGCCGGAGGTTCGACGTGCCTTCGCCCTGGCCGGCCTGCGCATGGTTCGCCGCGAGCAGGAGACGGACTGGATCGCCCTCGACCTGGAGCGCCCTCGTCGGTGACCGGTCTGGCGGAGCTCTTCCCGGTCTTGCTGACCAGCCACGTCGTGCTCGCCATCTCACTCTTCGTGCCGGCCTTTCTGCTGCCCTTCACCATGCGCACCCGTGGCACCGATGGCGAGCCTGTCATCGGCGCCCAGTCGGGACGCTTCGTTCGCGCACTGGTGTGGCTGGAGGCTCATGGCACGCTCGTCGTCGGCGCCGGCGTCGCGATCACCGGCATGGCCATGCTGCTCGTCCTCGGTGGCGCCTTCCTGCAACAACCATGGCTACTGCTGGCGCTGTCGATCTACGCTGTCATCCTGCTCATCTCGTTCTTCGTCCAGCGGCCGGGTGTACGCCGCCTGCTCGGCCTCAAGGAGGCGGCGGACGAGGATGAGAAGGAACGCTGGCGCGTGCGCGCTCGACGCCAGCGCTACATCAGCTACGGCATGGCCGCCGCCATCGGCATCATCGGCTGGCTCATGATGAGCAAGCCCACGTTCTGAGCCGGGAAGGAGTCCCCCGAGTGACCGACGAAAGTTGTCTGTTCTGCAAGATCATCGCTGGCGAGATCCCGTCTGACACCGTCCATGAGGACGACATGGTCGTGGCCTTCAACGACATCGATCCTGTCGCACCGGTGCACCAGTTGATCGTCCCCCGCCGCCACCTGGAGTCAGCCGCCGAGTTGGTCGAAGCCGATGGCGAGCTGCTGGGCCGGCTGTTCGACGTGGCCGCTCGTCTGGCCGCGGACGCCGGCCTGCCTGATGCGGGTTACCGACTGGTCACCAACGTGGGTGCCGACGCGGGCCAATCGGTGCCCCACCTGCACTTTCACCTGATCGGTGGCCGTCGCATGGCGTGGCCGCCAGGGTGATCATCCTGCGGCGCCTCGTAGCCCTGGCCGCGACCACGACCCTCGTGCTCGCCGCCTGCACCAGCACCGGCCGGCCCACGGTCCAGGCGGACGAGGTGTCACTGCCGACGCCGATGCGGTCCTATGGTGCCTCCATGGACGAGACCATCGCGACGCTCGAGACCGCGGCTGCAGCGAGCGGCACACGCCTGGGAACAGCGATCGGTGCCTACCGACCCTCCGAGCCGGCGACCTTGCTGCAGGTACCGCGCGTCGTGCTGCGTGCCGATCTCGCCGACACCGACGATGGCTATGTCGTGGTCTACCAGGCAACGGACGCGGCGGGCGCGCGCCAACGCGCCGGCGACTTGGCCGACTATCTCGGCTCGGGCTTTGGGCAAACCAACTATCCGGCCGATACGCAGTTCTCGGTGAACGTGCTCGACGACACGGTCATCTTCACGACCTGGTCGAGCCGCCGTTCGGACGATCCCGCCCGGGCCAAAGTGATCTTCGATGCGCTGGCTGCGGTGGGCGAGCCGGTCGAGGTCAACAAGTAGCGACCTGGCGCTGGCCCGCGCTCAGGCGTCCGGCCCCTCGTCCGACTCGCGCACCTGTAGGGCGACCTTGTCACCGGCCCAGGCTCGCACCCCGTTACGGCGGATCTTGAGCGTGTGGGTGCGCGGGAAATCGCGCTCTGGCCAGAGGCGCCAGCCGACGATGCGCTGGTGCACCGAGAGGTCGGCGTTGGCCGCCTTGACGCGCGCGTCGATGTCGGCGCGGAGTGCATCGTCGGCCTCCCGGTCGTTGGCGGCCTGCTGGTCGGCCCGCATGATAGGCACGGAACCCGGCGGCAGCACCACCGCCTCGATGCGCCCGGGCTCCGTCTCGAGCACGACGGCCTGGCTCAGACCGTGATCGGCCAGGGCCGCCTCGATGTCTTCGGGGAAGACGTTGAGCCCGTTGGGCAGGACGATGACGTTGCGCAGGCGGCCGGACAGCTTGAGGTCGCCGGCCTTGGTGAAGTAGCCCGTGTCGCCGGACTTGTACCAGCCATCCTCGGTGCGAGATGCGCGGGTGTTTTCGTCGTCGCGCCAGTAGCCGGCGGAGAGGCTGGCACCCCTGATGACGATCTCGCCCGACTCAGCATCGATCTTCACCTCCGTGCCGGGGTGGACGCGGCCGACCAGGCCCTTGGGGTGGTGCCATTCGTCGTTGGCGACCGCGAAGCCGCACTCGGTCGAGCCATAGCCCTGCATCACCACGATGCCGATGTCCTCCCATGCTTCCTGCAGCTCCGGCGGCAGGTAGGCTCCCGCGGAGACCGCCAGTTCCAGCGAGCCACCCAGCTGGGCGTGGAGTGAGCGAAAGATGAGGCGGCGCAAGCGGTAGGGGAGGTGGCGCGCGATCCGCCGCACGCGCTCGAAGCGTGCCTCCTGGCCGCGATGCTTCACCTCGCGCATGAGACCGCTCCAGAAGAGTTCCAGCACCTGCGGCGTCATGACCATCACGCTGGCCGGCAGCTCGCGCATGGCCTCGAAGATGACGCGCGGGTTGCGAGAGCGGACGTAGACCACCTCGGCGCCCAGCATCGTGCCCCAGAACAGCGTCGAGATCTGCTCCAGAAGGTGCGACAACGGCAGGATCGAGACTGCGCGCAGATGGCGCTCATGGATCAGGTTGCTGAACATGCCCATCGACTCGAGGAAGTTGCCATGAGTGAGCAGCACGCCCTTGGGCGCCGCAGTCGTGCCGGAGGTGAAATGCACCTCGAAGAGCGTGTCCCGGTCGGGCTGCGGCCAGCCGCGAACCTGTGCCTCCCAGTCGGCAGGCCAGTCCGCTTCGGGATCGGCCGTCATGTCCTCCAGCCTGAGGACATCCATGTGCTGGAGGCCGGCCTCCGCCGGGTTCGGCGCGTCCAGGCCATCGTCCACGGCCAGCCAGCGGGTGTCGGCGATCGACGCGATCCGCTCCACGACGTCGGCCTTCATCCGCAGGTCCACCGGTACGATCACGAGCCCCGCGCGCATGGCGCCCCAGTACACCGCCGGCAGGTACGGTGTCGACGGCGACCACGTCAGCAACCGGTCCCCGGGCCGCAGGCCGACCTCCCGCAGGCGCCAGGCGGCCAGCAGCGAGCGATGCTGCATCTCCTGGGCAGTCCACGTCAGGTGCATCCCCGAATTGAGCCGCAGACCGTACATGTGGCGATCGACGGGCCAGCGCTCTGCCGCGTCGTCGAGGACTCTCGACCAGCGAATTGAATTCGGAGGCGTGGGGGAAGTCCGTCATGGGCGGCAGTGTAGAGGCCCGACTCGTGAGGGGGAACGGACGAATAGCCCCCGAACGATGTCGACACCCGACAGCGACTCGAACGAGTCGCGGTGGCAGCGGCCTCGGGGTTGACCTCCGTCTCGCAGGGCAAGTCTGCGACTTCGAGCGATGGTGGTGGCGACTTGGATCGCTTCGGGTTTGCCATCCGGAGCGATCGGCACCGACGGATCCACTACAACGCCGCTGCCGTGCCCACCGTGCGTAGTCGGAACACGAGCGCGACGCCAGACACCGCGACCTTGGCTGCCAAGCCGCTGGCGAAGCCGATCGGCAAGGCCACGATACCGACCTCGTCGAGCAGCAGGCTGACCGTGGCTATCGTCACCACCAGCGCCACCACTGAGGCCGTGACCGGCAGGATCGTGTTGCTGGTGGCGTAGAGCGCTCGGCTGAGCAGGTGCGTGGCTGCCTCCAGCGGCACCGACAGCGCGAACGCCCCCAGCAGCATCGTCGTGAGCTTGACGTCCTCCGCATCGAAGGCCGCACCGCCGAGGAACAGCTCGATGGCATAGCCACCCACCAGGTACAGGACCACGGCGGCTCCCACCGTGAGCAGGGTGATGGTGACCAGGTTCGTGGCCACCAGGCGCGTGAAGCGCTTGCGGTCTCCATCGGCGGCCGCGGCTGACATCACCGGGAATGCGGTGACGGCAAAGGCTATCCCGATGAGGGCCACCGGGACGCTTTGGAAGTTGCGCGCGAAGCTGACCGAGCTGATGCTGCCGGCGGCGAAGGTCGAGGCCACCGAAGTGAAGAACAGGAACGTCAGCGGCTCGATGGGCTGCGCGATGGCCTTGGGGACGGCCAGGCGCAGGTACTCGCGGAAGCCGCTCGTGCGGATGGCCAGCATGGGGCGGTAGCGGAAGTCGGTCCGCCTGATCTCCAGCACCCGTACGCCGAGGTGCATGAGTGCGCCGATGACCGTGCCGATGGCTGCACCGAGGATACCCAGCGAGGGACTCAGCAGGATGGCGCCAAGCACGATGCCGGTGTTGTACATCACCGGTGCCAGTCCGTACGTCAGGAAGCGCTGCCGCACGACCAGCATCTCGCCCAACGCGAAGGAGGCCGCGAAGATGACGGCGGTCACGCACATCACCCGGAACAGCTCCGTGTACTGCGCCTGCTGGGCCTCGTCGAATCCCGGGGCCACGAATTCGACGGTCTGCGGGGCCAACACGAACAGGACGCCGATCACCACGGCCATGATCATCACCGACCCGGTGAGCACGGTCCGGCTGAAGACCTGCGTGGCGTCGCCGTCGTCGTGGGCCAGGCGCGCGAAGACGGGCACGAACGCCGATGAGAGACCGGCGATGACGAGCACGTCGAGAGTGAGCTCCGGCAGGACCAGCGCCGCGTTGTAGACATCCAGTTCACTCCCGGCGCCGAACGTGCGGGCAAAGGTGCGGTCGCGTACCAGCCCCATGACGTAGCTGGCAAACGTCAGGCCCGACAGCAGGATGACTCCGCGCGGCAGGATGGCGTCCAGTCGCGCTCGCAAGCGGGCGATCACCGACGGGCCCTCTGGCTCCCTGGCATGGGAGCAGGGTAGGCGTCGGTCAACGGTCTGGTGAGCCGAGGTGCTCGGGGCCGGGTTGAGAAAAGCACACTACCTTGGCGTGGCATGCCGGGGTAGCATCGCTGACGAAGCGTTATGACGACTCCCCACCGGTCAAGCCGCCGCACGCTGCTGGTCGCACTCGTGGTGTCCGTCTTCCTGTGGGCCGCGGTCGGGACCGCCGTGCTGTCGTCCGATGCGCTGGGCGTCGGGACGCGCTTCGAGCATCTTCTGGACCGCGTCGCCCTGGCCATCGATCCCCCGCCGGATCGTGCCATCGCTCCCATCGTCGAGGTCAAGGCCATCGCGCCCATCAAGGCCGACTCCGCGGGCGAGAGCGGTGACGTCTCGGGTCCGCCCGCTCCCCGTCCCAGGCGCAAGCCCGTCGACGTCAAGCTCCGTGCCGATCCCGCCCGCGTCTTCGCTTCCCAGTACACCAAGGACTGGTGTGCTCCGGCCGGTGTCCAGATCGTCCTGGCGATGCACGGTGTGGTAGGGAACTCGGTCGCGGAGCAGAAGAGGATCGCTGCCTCGGTCGGCCAGTTCGAGAGCTGGCGCGACAGCCACAACGGCGACTGGGGCCCCGCGGCCATCGCCTCCGCCCTCGCCGACAACGGCGTGAAGGGCTACGAGGTGCGAGCCTATGGCAGCCGCAAGCTGGCGCTGCGCGACACGGCCATCGCCCTGTCGCAGACCAAGGCACCGGTCATCCTCGTGGCCTGGCGTGGAGCACACACCTGGGTCATGACCGGTTACCGGGCGGACGCCGACCCCAAGGTCTTCCGCAACGCCACCATCACCGGCACCTACATCTACGATCCCTGGTACCCGCGTGTTTCCACCATCTGGGGACCATCCGACAGTCCCGGCACCTTCCAGGATGAGGCGGAGATGGAACGAAACTATCTGCGCTGGGATCGACCTGAGGGCAAGTACGTCGACCGTGACGGCAAGTACCTCGCGGTGGTACCCACCATCCCGCTGAAGGATCAACGCGCCGGCGGCTCCTGAGCGGCGGTCACGGGCGTCGTCGCGGACAACCGGAAGAGACTCGGGAAGCGCCGTCTGAAGCGCTTCAGCACCTTGTCCCCCATCTCGTCCCGGAAAGCGGCCATCAGCTTGGCGTTGCTGCCGATGCCCAGGCGCTGCTCGGCGCTGTAGGCCTGGATCGCACGCCGGAAGGCCGTGCCCCCGAAATCGCGACGGAGCCCGTTGAGAAAGCGGGCGCCCTGCACGTAGATGACCTCGAAGTAGCAGCGCGTCGAGTAGCGCCGGATGTCGCGGTCCAGCCGGTCGATCGGACAGCGGCTGGGCCGGATCGTCAGATGGGCGCGACGCGAGAAGTAGTCGGCCAGAGCCTCATCGGCGAAGGCGTCGGTGGACTGGTCGTTCCCGATGATGCCGTAGAACCACTGGTGCGCGGTCTCGTGTGAGACGAGGAACGGGTAGTCGGCCGCGCTGCGGAAGCCCGGGATCCAGATGAGCCCCGGCGCCTCCATCGGCAGGCCGGCGCCAGATTCGGCGATGCGGTACGCCGGATAGGGATAGGGGATGCCCGTCTTGCGCTCGTAGCGGTCCAGCTCCTGTCGGGCCAGGCGCAGCAGACGGGCGGCGTCGGCCGAGCGCGTGTACACCACGATCCTGGTCTCACCATCCAGGCTGCTCCCGCGCGTCTTGCGGTATGAAGGGCTGGCAGTGACGATGAAATCACGTACATCCTGTGCTTCGAAGGTCGACGTGCGGCCGTCCTTGCTCACCCGTTGGCCTGTCGTTGCCCACTCAAGCTCGCGGTCCGACGTGGCAGTGACACGGACACTGGGGCTGACTGGCGTCAGGAAGGGCTCGCCGTGCGCCTGCTTGCCAAAGGGGATGCGTCGGCTGATCCAGGGGATGAAGCGGTACAGCTGCGCGACGCCACCGAGCTTGGCGAAGAGGAAATTGCGCCCTGCGTTGGAGGTCAGTAGCCGCGCCGCATAGCTGACCCAGACGGTCGCCGTCGCGTCGGCCATCAGTGGCTCGTCGAGGACCAGGCTGATGGTCTGGCCCGAGACGCGCGGTTTCACCGCAGCCCCATCTACCCTCGCTTGGAGCCTGCTCATCGAACCCAGCTTGGCCGCGACGGTGTTGAGCACGATGCGGTCGAGCTTGCCGCCGCTGGTATTGAGCAGCGCGATCCTGGTCTTGACGCGCACGCGGCCGCGGTCCCAGTCAAGGTGCAGGGAGACGTCGTAGCTCGCCTCCAGCGCATAGCTGCTGCGTCCGACAGTGGTTGAAGTCGATGCGGTGGCCAGGAGCACGAAGACCAGGAGGGCGAGGAGAGGGGAGCGCGCCGTAGGTCGACCCTGAGCGCAGGGCCACCGAAGAGCCTGACCGACCATGACACCCACAGTAGCCGTACTGTCGAATCACGCCAACCTGGCTTGGTGGCGCGGTCGTGGGCTCGACGGAGGGCGTCGTCAGGAGCCGCGGTCCGAACCCGGCTCCTGGTCCCGCACAGGCCCGCTGCCGCCCTTCGCCGCGGGCTCGGGCGCCCTCGGCGACGCCGGCCCGGCGCGGCTGTCTCTCGCCTGGCCGCCGTCACGCGAACTCGCTCTGTCCCCCGGAGAGGCAACGCTGGGCTGCTGCTGCCTGTTGCTGGACTTCGGGGCCTGTTTCTTCTGCTGGGGCTGCGGCGGAACCTTCTTCTGGCCATCGCGGGTCTGGCCGTCGCGTGGTCGCCCGGCGTCCCCTGCATCGGAACGTTCCTGGGTGTTCGATAGCCCGGTCTCCGCCGGTGGCGGTGTCGGACGCGGAGGCACGCTCGCACGGGGGCTGGGACTCGCCGGGGGTAGGACCAGCGGGCGGTCGACCCGGAGCGGCCCGTTCTGGCTCTCGATGACGCCTATGGCACCGGCTGCTGCCAACGTGCTGCCCGCACCGAGGGCTACCGTGAACGCCAGCAGTAGTACCAGTGATTGCATCCGCACCAGTGCCGGGATGGGTCCGGTTCGCCCGAAGGCGAGGTGTGCCGCGGTGGCCAGCGCTGACCAAGCGTCGCCGAGCTGCAGCCGTAGTGCGGAGCGGACCACTACGCGCGCTGGCGTGGGCCGGGGTTCCGCAGCGACCTGCGCCATCACGCGGTCGCTGAAGCCGAGCGCGAGTGGCGGTCGCTGGGGTCGGTCGGGCTGCGGGTAGCGGCTCATCGTGTCGGCCCCAGGTGCCGGCGGAGTGTCGATAGACCGCGGTGCAAGCGCGACTTCACGGTGCCGACCGGCGCCCCCGTGGCAGACGAGATCTGCTCCAGCGAGCGGTCGGCGAAGAAGCGCATCGATACCACCTGGCGCTGGGCCTCGGGCAAGCTGGTGACCGCCTCCCGGACGGCTGCTCGTTGCTCCTCACCGAGCAGGCGTCGGACCGGGTCGGCATCGTGGTCGAGGTCGACGAGCCAGCCCTCCGCGCGGGTCGGGTCCGCCTGCAGCTCGGGCGGTCGCTGCTTCAGGCGGGCGATCGCAAGTCGCATGGCGATCCGCCAGACCCAGGCGCCGAAGGGTCCATCGCCGCGGTACGTGGGCAGTGACCGATACGCTCTCAGGAACGCCTCCTGCGCCACGTCCTCGGCCTCGTGGGGATCACCCAGCATGCGCCGGCACAACGCGATCACGTTCGCCGACTCCCGTTCGACCAGCACACGGAACGCCTCATCGTCGCCGCCAAGCACGGCATCCACAAGCCGACGATCCGCGTGCCCCCCAGTCATCCAGCCAACGATAGCCCATGACGCACCCGCGCTGACAAGGGGCGGCAGGGCAGGCGCGTCGGGGTCGCTATGGCACGAATGACCGTCTCAGCCGGCATCGCAGCGAGGGCCGGAGCCGTCGCCGCTGCCGGCGTGATCCTCCTTGCCGTCCTTGATGCCATCGCCGTCAGAGTCCGGGTCCTGCGGATCGCAGCCGTAGCGGAATTCGGCCCAATTCCTCAGGCCATCGGCGTCGGCGTCTTCCCGGCCATCGGGGATGCCGTCGTTATCGGAGTCTGCATCTCGTGGGCGCAGGCGCAGCTGGAACTCCTGTTGGTTCGTGAGATGGTCGCCATCGGGATCCTCGTCGCCATCGGGGATGCCATCGTCGTCGGTGTCGGCCTTGCGCGGATCCGTGCGCAGCTGGAACTCCTGGCGGGTCGTGAGGCCATCGCCGTCGAAGTCCTCTCTGCCGTCGCGGATGCCGTCGCCATCACTGTCCGCGTTGCGCGCCCGGGTCCCGATCCGGAGCTCGTACCAGGTTGGCAGCCTGTCCCTGTCGAAGTCCTCGTTGCCGTCCTTGATGCCGTCATCGTCGGAGTCGGCGTCAAGAGATCGGTCCGCAGGTTGAGCTCCTGGCGGTTCGTCAGCCTGTCGTGGTCGGGGTCCTCCCTCCCATCCGGGATGCCGTCTCTGTCCGTGTCGGCAACGCGAGCTCGCGTCATCGTGCGCAGACGCTCGTACCGGTTGGGCAGGCCATCGCCGTCACGATCACGAGCACGCTCCTGCGTCCCAGCTACTACCGCGGCCGGGCTCATCAGCAACGCTACCGCGGCACCCAGGATGAGTGCGGCCTTCAGGTTCGGCACCTTCTTCGCTCCTCCGTTCGACATGAGACCGTCCTTCCATCTGACGACCAGGGCACCCACGTCCCCATTCGCCCAGCATGAGTGGCCCAGGTGCCGAAAGGTTCCGTCCGATCGCAAATCGCGGGCGACTGGACTGACACCACCGTTTGACCGGTTGGTGGCTGCCCGACTACACTTCGGGCCGGCCTGCTTGCGCGGTCAGCCCTTGCGCGAGGCTCCCTGTCGGTCCTGGTCCCGGCGGTCGAGTGTGGCCTGATGAAGACCAGCGGGAGGTGATTTCCTAGTTGGCAGAAGTCAGAGTCGGCGAGAACGAATCGTTCGAAGCTGCGCTGCGTCGCTTCAACAAGAAGATCCAGCAGAGCGGCATCCTCGCCGAGGCGCGACGCCGTGAGCATTTCGAGAAGCCCAGCGTCAAGCGCAAGCGCAAGGAAGCGAAGCGGAAGAAGGCGGCACGCGGCGAGTAGACGCGCGTGACTATCCTTCGACGAGGACCGAGCCTTGCACCTGCCCTAGAGGGGGTCCACGGTGAGCCTCACCGAACTACTCCAGGCTGACATGAAGAGCGCCATGCGCGACGGCGACACGCAACGACGTGACACCTTGCGCATGGTCATCGCTGCTGCCCAGAACGCCGCCAAGGAGAAGCGCGAAGCGCTCTCCGACGATGAGGCGCTGGAGGTCATCACCCGAGAGGTCAAGAAACGTCGCGAATCGATCGAGGCCTACCGGGGTGCGGGTCGGGACGACCTGGCCGACAAGGAGCAGGTCGAGATCGACGTCCTGTCCCCCTATCTCCCAGAGCAGTTGGGCGAGGACGAGCTACGCCGACGCGTAGTGGAGGCGATAGCCGCCACTGATGCCAGCTCGCCCCGCGACATGGGGCGAGTCATGCGCCAGCTCATGCCCACCGTCAAGGGCCGCGCTGACGGCAAGCTCGTCAGCAGCCTGGTCGATCAGGAGCTGGCCAAGACCGCGCAGGCCGAGTAGCGTTCGCCCATGCTGGCACGCCGGGGGTACCAGATCCTCGCCTTCACCAGGCGTGACGCGGTACGTCTTGGCCTGATCTCAGCGCTGCTCGTGGCAGGGTTGACCTTCGTCCTCGCCTTCGATGACCTCACCCTCATCAGAGAGATCGGTGACGTGGTGGCCATCCTCGGCTGGCTGCTGCTGTCCATCGTGGTGGTGACCACGCTGATGGCGTGGCTGTGGCGCTTCCGTTCACGGCTCTGGCATCGCAACAACGCCATCCTGCTCATCTCACTCGCGTTGCTGACCGCGACCGCGCTGATGGTGGCCACCGCCGACCGCAGCGTCGTTCCCTATCTCGTCCCGACGGCTGCGGTGGGGTTGCTGCTTGCTGTTCTGCTCGACGCCGGCATCGCCAGCGTGGTCACCGCCATGGTGGCCATCATGGCCGGGGTCGTGACCGGCTCGATGGACCTGGCCGCCTACACCTTCCTGGGCGGCATCGTTGGCACCATCGTCATCGGCCGGGGCGAGCGACTGAGTCAATTCGCCCAGGCAGGTGCCGCCATCGCGGTGACCAACGTCGCCGTGGTGCTGGCCTTCACCATCATCGTCGGTGCCGACGACGTGCAGCTCACCGCGCAGCTCCTGGGATCTGCGGTGGTAGCGGGCTTCGGCTCGTCCATCGCTGCTGCTGGAACCTTCGCCCTGCTGGGTTCGGTCTTCGGCATCACCACCTCCTACCAGCTGCTGGAGCTGGCCAATCCCACCCAGCCGCTGCTGCGACGGCTGCTGCTGGAGGCGCCCGGCACGTATCACCACTCGCTTATGGTGGGGAACCTCGCCGAGCAGGCGGCGGAGGCGATCGGTGCCGATGCCCTGGTCACGCGCGTGGCGGCCTACTACCACGATGTGGGCAAGCTCTACGACCCATTGGTGTTCATCGAGAACCAGGGTGGTGGCGAAAACGTCCATGACGACCTGCCGCCCGAGGAGTCTGCCGCCATGATCGTGGGCCACGTCGCGCGCGGCATCGACATCGCCTACCAGTACAAGCTGCCCAAGGCCCTCATCCCCTACATCCCGCAGCACCACGGCACGGCGCTCATGGGCTACTTCTACGCCAAGGCGCGCCAGATCGCAGCCGAGGAGTCGGGGGCGCCGGCGGGTCGCCTGCTGCCACCCTCGCCGCCGACAAGGTCGACCAGCGTCGCTTCCGCCATGCCGGACCCAAGCCGCAGACGCGCGAGGCCGCCATCCTCATGCTTGCCGACAGCGTGGAAGCATCGGTGCGCTCCCTCGCCAGCCACGATGAGCCGGCCATCCGTGCCATGGTCTCGCGCATCATCAACGACCGGCTTATCGACGGCCAGTTCGACGAGTGCGACCTGACGCTGCGCGACCTCGACCGCATCCGTGAGTCATTCATCGAGCAGCTCCTGGCCATGTATCACCGCCGCATCGCCTATCCCACCAACAAGATCGTGGAGCTGGAATCGCGCCGCGCGGTCGAGAAGAAGGGCGCTTGAGGCCTCCATCCCGGTCGTGGTGAACGTCGAGATCGTGACGCGTCCTGGCGTGCCCGCATTGCTGTCCGAGGAGCGCTGCCGGGAAGTCCTCGAGGCGGCCGTCACCGCGGCTGGTGCGCCGGCCGAGTCCACGGTCTCGATCGACGCTGAGCGACGATGCCGAGCTCGCGGCACTCAATGCGGCACACATGGGCAAGGACGGGCCGACCGATGTGCTCTCGTTCCCGCTGCTGCCGCCATCGGCGTTCCCGCCGCACCCCGGACAGGATGCGCGACCGCGCCAGCCGGCCGACGTCTTTCCGCGCTGCCCCCCGGAGCGCCGCCGCACCTGGGCGACATCATCGTCTCGGTCGAGCGGGCCATCGAGCAAGCCGTCAGCGGCGCCGGCGGCCAGACCGGCGACGTCAGCTGGGCGCCGGCCGATGAGCTCCGCCTGCTCATCACCCACGGTGGCCTGCACCTCTGCGGCTGGGACCATGCCGAGCCGCACGAGGGGACCGCCATGCGAGCGCTCGAGCGGCGCCTCCTGGCCCGTGGCTCAGTCGGCCAGGAGTGAGCCGGCCGCCATCAGCGCGGTCGCCAGTCGCGCCAGGCCCAAGATGGCCGGGCTGCCCCACCGGCCCAGGATCCAGGCCTGATCGCTCGGTCGTCGCATGCCCCCATGCCGGGCACGTCGACGATCGCTGGCTAGCTTGTACCCGGCAGGACCCCTATGACCCCCCGGGTTCGTTCACGAGTGGCAGCCGCAACCGGAAGGTCGCGCCGTTTCCGGGCTCGCTCTGGGCGTCGAGCAGCCCGTCCTGACGCTGCGCCAGCTGCCTCGCGATGGCCAGACCCAGCCCGGCCCCCTCGCCCGAGCGACGTGAAGTCACGCTGCGCTCGAAGGGCTCGAAGATGCGCTCGATCTCGTCTGGCCGGATGCCGGGACCGTCGTCGGAGACGGTGATGGTGGCGATGCGATCGGGCGGATCCACCACCAGGCGCACCTGCACGGCACCCTCCGCCGGTGAGTGCCTGATGGCGTTGTCGACGAGGATGAGCAGCAGCTGATCGAGACGGTCGGGATCGGCGGCCACTGCTACGTAGGATCCGAGACCAGATGTGGAGGAGACCAGCCTGACGCCACGGGCCGCGGCGATGGAAGCCGATCGGCGCACGATGTCTTCGAAGTAGCTTCCGAGGTCCAGCGCTCGGATGTCCATCGTGATGGCATCGGTCTGAGCCGAGGCAAGGGCCATGAGGTCGCCGACCAGTCGGCCCATGCGGTCGGATTCCGACACGATGTCTTCCACCAGCGGCCGTCCATCCGCTCCCACCAGGTTCTCGCGTTCGAGGATCTCGGCAGAGGCGCGGATGATCGATACCGGTGTCCGCAGCTCATGCGAGGCGGCCGCCACGAAGCGCCGCTCGGTGTCGAAGGCCTCGCGGATGGGGACGAGAGCCCGATGGGTCACGAAGAGTGTCACCAGCACGGCCCCGGCAAGACCGATGAGGCCGATGAGGCTGATCGCCAGGAGCAGTTGTTGCTCCAGCTCCCGTTGCAGGGACAGGTCGTGGCCGGCCTGCAGATACAGCATCGCCCTCGTTCCGAGGTCCTCTCCCTCACCGTCCTCGAGCGAGGCCGCGACGTACGGCTTGGTGAGCAGTCGAAGGTGCGTCTGGCCATAGGTGGCTGACCGTCGGTCCTCGCCCGCCGCCGCGGCCGCCAGCGCTGCCATGTCCGGGATGCCCGGCAAGGTGGCGTTGGTAGTGCTGCGGTAGACGTTGCCGCCAGCGTCCACGAGCATCACGAACGTGTCGGCGACACCCAGCGGCCCTGCGTAGCCGGACTGGCTCTCGCCGTCCAGCAGCTCGTGCAGGGTGACGGGGTCACTGACCACCGCGTCGAGAGCCCGGTCGACCGATTCACGCATGAGCTCGGTGGCCACGACTGCCGAGGTGGCGCCCACGATGATCACCAGCGTCGCCACCATCACGAGGGTGATCGCGGACAAGCGTATGCGCGTGCGCCAGAGGAGTGCTGCGGCGGGATCGGCGTGGTGGGCGCAGCCGGCTCACGTGCCGGCGTCCACGCGCAGTGAATAGCCCACGCCCCTGATGGTTCGCAGGACGCCCCGCCGCCCCAGTGTCTCGAGCTTGCGCCGCAGGTAGTGGACGTAGAGGTCCACGACATTGCTGTAGACGTCCGGTTCAGCGCCCCAGACGGCATCGAGGATCTGCTGCCGCGTGACGACCTCGCCCTGGTGACGGATGAGATAGGCGAACAGCGCGAACTCCTTCGCCGACAGCTCTTCGCCCAGCGAGCCGACCGCGATCCGCATCCGCAGTGGATCGAGCACGAGGTCCCCGGCCTGCAGTGTCTCAGCGGAACGCTCGGGATTGCGTCGAGCCAGCGCGCGGATGCGAGCCAGGAGCTCGTTGAACGCGAAGGGCTTGGCCAGGTAGTCGTCGGCCCCGCTATCGAGCCCCTCGACTCGGTGGTCCAGGGTGCCCAGCGCCGTCAGCATCAGCACCGGCGTGTCGTTGCCGCGGGCGCGGAGGAGCCGCAGTACTTCGAGGCCATCAAGGTCGGGCAGCAGGCGATCCATCAGGATCACGTCATAGGCGCGATCGGCGGCCAGCGCCAGCGCGCCGACGCCGTCACCGGCCACGTCCGTGGCGTATCGCTCCGCAGTCAGGACTCGCTCGATGGCCCGGGCGATCTTCTCTTCGTCTTCGACGATCAGGTATCCGCATCTGCCCATCGTCGTCCCCTCGTCGTCCCCGCGCAATGGCCCCAGCCCATTCTTTGGAATCTCTCATGCGGGGCACAAGCATCAGCGGGTGCACGGGCACAGACTCGAGCCTCATCCAACTCCCAGCCAATGGAGATACCCCAGATGCCCCAGCGTCTCGCACTCATCACCGCCAGCGTCGTGGCCACCGTCGTCCTTACCGTCGGACTTGTCGCCGGGGGGTTCGCCCCGGTGCCCCAGCCGGGTCAGCCTGTCGATGCCGCCTCCGCAGATACCGCGGTCACGGCAGAGCAGGCGATCGATCCCGGATCGAAGCCAGAGGTCGTGTACGTCAAGCCGGCTCCTTCGCCCAAGACCATCGTGCTCGAGAAGCAGACGGCGAGCAAGAAGCAGGCCGCAACCAGGAAGGTGGCGTCGTCGGGCTCACGTGTCACCCGCACGACGCGCGCCGAGTTCCGCGATGACGACGACCACGAGGGACGCCAGAAGGCCTCCGAGCACGCGCGGGAACGCGAGGACGACTGATGCCCGTCGTCGGGCCCGGGGAGACCCCTCGCGCCTCAACCACTGTCAGGCCTCGTCCGCCAGCCAAGGGAAAGCCATCATCCCGTCCCGCCCGTGTGATGATCGCTGCCGGCGCCGTAGCCGCGCTAACGGTCATCGGGGCGGGCCTGGTGCGGTTCCCGGTCGCCGCCGACGATCCGGTCGCCGCCACTCCCGAGACGGCCGATACTGCCACCACGGCGCAGGCCGCCACCTCCGCCAGGGTCAAAGCAACGCGACCCGTCAAGTACGTTCGGCTCAAGCCGGGCCAGAAGGCTCCCAAGGGTGCCAAGGTCATCCGCGAAGCCGCACCCACACCACGCGTCGTGATCCGCCGCGTCACGCCCACGGTGCGCCAGGCTCCGCAGCCGGCGCCACGCAGGGTCGTGACACGCACGAGACAGTCAGGATGAGTTCGGGCAGCGGCATGGCGGAAGCAGTCGCATCCGACGCGCTCGTGGAGCGGACGCTGGCCTTCAGGTCGATGGGCGGTGTCGTCGGCCTGCGGGTGGCCTCCCCGAGGGGGACCGAGCATGCAGCGGACCGCGACCTGCGACTGGTCGCCGCTCGCGTCCAGGCTTGGGCGAGCCGCCTCACCCGCTTCGATGAGCGATCGGAGCTGTGTGCCCTGAATCGAGCCCGCACCGAGACCGTCTCGGTCGGGCCGACGCTGGGAGCACTGCTGGGTCGTGCCCGGGAGCTATCGGAGATGACCGACGGGTTCGTCGATGTCACATTGCTGGAGGCGCGTCTGGCTGCCGAGAGCGGCGAAGTCGTGGGTGCCGCTGGCGGTCGCTGGAGCTTGGAGCGAGATGGACGTCGCCACCTGGTCGGGCGCGCCGGTACCGTGGCCTTCGACCTCGATGGCGTGGGCAAGGGCTGGATCGCCGACCGGGCCCTGGCGCTCCTCGGCCGCTATCCATCGGCCATGGTCGACGCCGATGGCGACGTCGCCATGCGCCCGGGCGAACAGCACGACTGGGCGGTGGCCATCGCCGACCCGCGGCGAAGCGATAGCGATCTCGCCGTCATCGCCCCACCGGTCGCTGCCGCTGCCCGCAGCCTCGGTATCGCGACCTCCGGCACCACCGTGCACCGCTGGGAGCTGGAGCATGGCTGGGCTCACCATCTCATCGATCCCCGGACCGGGCGAGCGGCCGACACCGACGTGGTCCAGGCCACGGTCATCGCGGGGGATGCCTCGGAGGCTGAGGCTGTGGCCAAGGCCATCGTGATCGCCGGGTCCGAGGAGGGCCTGCGTCTGCTGGAGACGAGCGCTGCGCAGGCCGGGTTCGTGCTCCTCGACAACGGTCAGCTCATCGCGCCCCCGGCAGCACAGGAGTGGCTCAGCTGATGTACCAGGGACTTCATCCTCGCACGCGCGTCCTGCGCTGGACACTCTTCCTCGGCATCATCGCCATCGTGGTGGCCGGTACCGGCGCTTCTGCGCTGGACTCCGCGACGGGTTGGCTGCGGGACGAGTATCAGCGTCTGCCTTGGTACGTCACTCGCATCTCCGCCCTGCTCGCCTACCTGGCGCTGACCGGCGCGGTCGTCTACGGGCTCCTGTTGTCGACCAAGATCCTCGACCGGATCGCCCACCGGGCGGTCTCTTTCACGCTCCACCAGGACCTCTCCTCGATCGGCCTGGCCCTCGCGCTGGTGCACGCCGCGGTTCTCATGATCGACCGCAGCGTGCCCTACAGCCCGCTGGAGGTGATCGTCCCATTCAGCGGTCCGTATCGGCCACTCTGGGTCGGATTCGGGCAGATCACGCTGGCGATCACACTGCTGGTGCTGCTCAGCTTCTACGTGAAGAAGCGCATCGGGGCTCCCAACTGGCGCCGAGTGCACTATCTCTCGTTCCTGGCGTTCGTGGGCGCGACGGTACATGGCCTCATGGCCGGCACGGACACGCAAGCTACCTGGGTCTTCGTGGGGTACGTGCTCATGAGCACGATCGTGGTCTTCCTGTTCGTCTACCGCGTCGTCCTGGCCATGGCGATGCGTCGGGAGTCAGTAACGGCGGCGAGCCGCCCCTCCGCGCCACGCATGGAACCGACCGCCAGCGCACGCTGACCTGCTGCGGGTACCATCGCTGACAAGGCCGCGCCCGAGCGAAGACGGGTGGCGGCCAGTCGGCATGCCCGGAGAGGCGAGAGGACGCGGTGAAGAAGATCGTGGTGGGCCTGGGCAACCCCGGCTCGCGCTACCAGAAGACCCGCCACAACATCGGCTGGATGGTGCTCGATCGGCTGGCTGATCGCCTTGGCGTGGCTGGCCGCGCCAAGGCCAAGGACGCTGCTGCCACGGTACGTGGTCGGCTGGGTGGCGACGAGCTGATCCTGGTCAAGCCGATGACCTACATGAACGCCTCGGGCGAGGCAGTGCGCAAGGTCCTGGCCCGCGAACGGGCGCCCTTGGCTGATGTGCTGGTCGTCGTCGACGACATGTCGCTGCCCTTGGGCAAGCTACGCATGAAGTCGCGCGGGAGCGCCGGCGGCCATAACGGGCTGCGCTCGATCATCGGCGAGATGGGCACGGAGTCTTTCGCCCGGCTGCGCGTCGGCATCGGCACTCCACAAGGGGCCGCCGTCAAGCACGTCCTGGGCGACTTCGAGCACGCCGAACAACGCCACCTCGAGGTCATCCTCGACGCCGCTGCAGACGCGGTCGAGCTGTGGGCCAGCGACGGACCCGACACCGTCGCCAACCGATGGAATGGTTGGATGCCCGATCTCGGGTCCGAGAGTGCTTCCGGCAGCCCCGGGTCGACGCCCACGCCCACGCCGCCGCAGGACGACGGGCCGGCACCCCACGCCGATGGCATCGTCCGCACACGCAGCGGGTGGCGCAAGCTGCTGCCGGACCTCCTGCCCGGGCGGGACCGAGGTCCGCGGTGAGCGACGCCTTCGGGCGCACCCGATCGCGCCGCGGGCGCCACGACCGAGGCGCCGCTCCGACCCCTCGCCACCGTGTTCCCGACCTCTCGCCGCTGCCGGCACTACTGGCGCAGACCGGTGAGCTGCAGACGCTGGTCGATCGCTACCGGCAGGCGAGGGGGGGTCGGGTCGGCCGTGACCTGCGACACGTCACCTACGCGGCGGTACCGCATGGCGCCAAGACGTACCTCGCAGCGGCGCTGACGGAGGCGCTGGGCGAACGCATCGTCTGGATCGCGCGTGACGCCGAGATCGCCGACCGGGTAGCGGAGGAGCTGGCGGTGTGGTTGGGCGGCGTCGAGCGGGTGGTGACGTTGGAGCCGCGGACGGCGCTGGCCTACGAGCGCTCGGAGTTGGTGCGCGACGAGTCCGCCGCCCGGGTAGCAGCACTGGCCGCCTGGCGCCGCGAAGGCGGTCCCGCTCGCATCCTCGTAGCCAGCGTGCAGGCCCTCTTCCAGCGCACGCTGGCGCCGGCCGACATCCCGACCGAGCCACTCACGTTGCGCAGGGGCACCCGCTTGGGCCCCGACCGGGTCGTGGCGGCGCTCCTCGGTCTCGGCTACGAGCACGTGCCGGAGGTCGGAGGCCGTGGCGAGTTCGCCAGGCGCGGCGGTATCGTGGATATCTTCCCCGCCGGGCAGCCGATGCCGGTCCGCGTCGAGTGGTTCGGTGACGAGATCGATTCGCTTCGCGCCTTCGATCCCGCGGATCAGCGTGGGACGGGACCGATGGATGAGGCCTCGCTGCTGCCGGCCTCGGAGTTCCTCCTGAGCGCCGACGCACGCGATGTGCTCGTCGAACGCATGGGTCGCTCGGTGGCTCGCCTGCCCGAGAACCTGCAGTCGGACCTGCAACGTTTCGGCAGCTCTGCCCTGGGGGACGCTGCCGAGCTATGGGGTGGCTACCTGGCGCCAAGCACTGCCATCGACCACCTCGACCCGGCCATCTGGCTCATCGATGAGCCCGGCGAGGTCGCCGCGGTGGCCGACTTCCTGCACTCGCAGGCGGACGATCGCCGGGCAGAGCTGGAGCGGGCAGGCGAGATCCCCGCGCGCTGGGCCTCGGCCTACCCCACTCCTCGCGAGTGGAAGTCGGCACTACACGAGGCATCCACGCTGGAGCTGACCTGGGAGCCCGAAACTGACGACGCGCCACCCGGTGGCAACCCCTTCGGTTGGCATGAGCCCAGCCTGCCGCCCGCTGCCATCGGTGACTTGGCCGCGACCGTCCTTCGCTGGCGGGGCGAGGCGGCGCGCGTGGTGCTGGCCTCGGACCAGTCGGCGCGGCTGGCCGAGATCCTCGAGGATGGCGGCATGGCGGCTTCGCCGCTGCAGGCCCTCCACCAGCCGGTGCCGCGCGGTGGCCTCGCGCTCCTCGATCGGAGCCTCAACGGTGGCTTTGCCGGCGGCCCCGACGGGCTCGTCCTCGTCACCGACCGCGAGCTTTTCGGGGGTGTGCGGGTGCGTCGACCGCGGGCCATGCGCCGGGTCGTGCCGCGCGACCTGCTGGAGCGGCTGGAGCCCGGCGACATCGTGGTCCACGTCGACCACGGGGTGGCACGCTACGAGGGCCTGGTGAGGCGTGCGGCGGGCGGCAAGGGCACCCAAGAGCGCGACTTCCTTGAGCTGCACTTCGCCGAGAAGGGCCGGATGTGGGTGCCAGTCGAGCAGATCGAGCGTGTCTCACGCTACGCCGGAGGAGACCATCCGACACTCAGCAAGCTCGGCGGTGGAGAGTGGCAGCAGGCCCGGCGGCGTGTCCAGAAGGCGGTCGGCGATCTGGCTCGCGACCTGCTTCGACTCTATTCCGACCGCGCCAGGGCCCATGGTCGCCCGTTCGACGAGGACACACCCTGGCAATCGGAGATGGAGGCGGCGTTCCCCTACGAGGAGACGCCCGACCAGCTGCGCGCGGCCAACGAGGTCAAGGCCGACCTGGAGCGCGATACGCCCATGGACCGTCTGGTGGTCGGCGACGTCGGATACGGCAAGACCGAGGTCGCGCTGCGAGCGGCGTTCAAGGCCATCCAGGCGGGAACGCAGGTGGCGGTGCTGGTGCCCACCACGGTCCTGGCCGCGCAGCATCTGGTCACCTTCGGGCAGCGCTTCGCTGCCTACCCCATCGCGGTACGCTCGTTGAGCCGCTTCGTTTCGAGGCGCGAGCAACAGGACACCCTGGCCGGCCTGGAGGCAGGCACGGTCGATGTCGTCATCGGGACGCACCGGCTCCTGAGCAAGGACATCCACTTCAGGGACCTCGGTCTTGTCGTGGTGGATGAAGAGCAACGCTTTGGCGTGACCCACAAGGAACGCCTGAAGCGGCTCAAGACCGAGGTGCACGTGCTGACGCTCTCGGCCACGCCTATCCCACGCACGCTCAACCTGGCGCTTGTAGGGGTCCGCGACATGAGTGTCATCGAGACTCCACCTGAGGATCGCCTGCCCATCCAGACGCGAGTCGCCGAAGCGTCGGCTGGCCTGGTACGCGATGCCGTCCTGCGTGAGCTCGACCGGGGCGGTCAGGTCTTCTACGTGCACAACCGCGTCGAGACCATCGAGGCCCAGGCCGAGCAGCTGCGACGGCTGCTGCCCAGCGCGCGCATCGTCGTGGGCCACGGGCAGATGCCGGAAGGCGCGCTGGAGAAGGTGATGCTGGCGTTCGCGGCCGGCGAGCACGATGTCCTCGTCAGCACCACCATCATCGAATCGGGCCTGGACATCCCCAACGCCAACACCATCGTCATCGACCGTGCGGACGCGCTGGGCCTGGCTCAGCTGTACCAGCTGCGTGGCCGCGTGGGTCGCTCGTCGCGGCGTGCCTACGCCTACCTGCTGTATCGCCGCAAGGCCGCTCTATCGGACATCGCCCGCAAGCGGTTGGCGGCGATCTTCAACGCCTCCGAGCTGGGCGCTGGCTTCCAGATCGCGCTGTCGGATCTGGAGATCCGGGGCGCCGGCAACATCCTCGGTGCCGAGCAGCATGGCCACATGGCGGCCGTCGGCTTCGACCTGTACACGCGCATGCTGGCGGAAGCCGTGGAGGTCGAGAAGGCTGCGCTCGAAGGGCGCGCGGCGCACACCGCCCGGACGCAGGCCAAGATCGACCTGCCCGTCGATGCCTACCTGCCCAGTGACTACGTGCCCGAGGAGCCGCAGAAGCTGGAGCTGTATCGCAGGCTGGGCCGGGTCGTCAGCAACGACGGCCTCGATGAGATCCGCGCCGAGCTACTCGACCGTTACGGCGTCATGCCGTCGCCAGTGGAGCGGCTGCTGGAGGTGTCGCGCCTGCGCTATCGTGCCGAGGAAGCCGGACTGCTGCAGGTCTCGCGCGAGGAAGGCCAGCTGGTGCTGCGCTTCGGGCCCGACTGGTCTCGGGCAGACACCATGCGCGCGCTGGCGCCCACGGCGGTCGACGATCCGCTGCGCGCGCTGCAGGGACGCATCCGCTACGCCTCCAACCAGGTGCGCGTGCGAGTGCCGAGGGACGCCGCGGAGTCATGGGCCCTCAGCAGGCTGCTCGTCGAGCGGCTTTCCGCTGCGGCACGCTCAGGCACTGCCGGTATCGCCTGATCCGTCCGCCGCTTGGCGCCGCTCCAAGTCGCCGGCGGTCTCGCGTTCAGCGTGCCGTCTCGAGCCCATCGAGGCCGACGGTCCCCCCTGTGGGACGACCTTCGACGGGCCTGCCGGCCGAGGTAGCGCGGTGCCCTCGGAGGGAGGCCACGCCCACGCTCACGTGCGGTGCTTTGCGACCTTCACCACGATCTGATCCTTGATGGCCGTCTTCAGTGCCACGGGTACCGGAGTGATACCTGTGTCATACAGTCGCACCCGGACCCTGAACTGGACGGTGGCGTTGGTGCTGTTCGTGTGGCGCGCGACCCTGTACCAGTGACCGATGCTGACGTTGTCGTACCGCTTATACGTCTCCTCGGTGATGATGACCTCGTCGCCGGCCGCGATGGGCAGCATCTGGGCCTCGGAATCGAGGCTGTCGGGATGTCCGATGAAGACCGAGATCGGCGTGTTGCCCACCGAGACGAGCGAACCGGCGTCCGGATGCTCGCCCAGACGGGCCACGACCGAGCGGTCGAGGTCCTTGATCGAGCGGTCCAGGGCGCGCAGGACCCGGACCATCGCGAGGACCACGTCGCGGCGGGCCCCCGACTCCGGCCCATCGGCCAGGCCGGCGGGAGCGGCCCGCAGCCGCTCGAGCAGCTCGGCCGGACGGCGCCGACCGCTGTAGCCGTGCTTGCGCAGGAACGCGCCCATGCGGCCCTCGCCCAGGCGGGCTGCCGAGGTCGCGGTCGGGTAGCGCTCGAGGAAGGCGAGGCTGATGGGGCTGCTCACGTCGGCGAAGAGCTCGCCGGCACCGGGCCAGGCAGCCGCCAGCACGGCCCGCAGCTGGTTGGCTGCGGCCACCCGCAACTCGACGAGGTCGGAGCGCGAGCGCACGACCGCGCGCAGCGCCCGCGTCTCGTCGCTGAACGGTCGCAGCGGTCGCAGCCCGGGTCCGCGCAGGCGCAGGTAGTCGGCGATGACCCTGGCATCGCCGGGATCGCTCTTGGCGCCCGAGCCGACCTCGGCCTCGCGCCAGGCCTTGATGGCCGTCGTCTTGACCGGCACGACCGGGTGCCCGGCCTCGAGCAGACGGTCCACGAGCCGGCCGTCGGGTCGCTCGAGGGCCACCGGCAGCGCGGCTGGCTCCGCCCGGCGGGCCAGACGGGACACGAGCTGCTCGAAGCCCTCGGCCGAGTGGGCGATGCTGAAGCGGTCGGCCACCCGGCCATCCGCCTCGATGATGCAGACGGCGTGCTCGTCCGCCGCCCAGTCGATCCCGACGTACATGGGTCCTCCCTCGTGTGGCAGCACGAGTCCGGTCCCGAGGACATCTCCCGGGCGGTCACTGACTGGCGCTCTGCGGCGCGTCCCTCTGATGCCGGTCACTCGTCCTCGGGGGACCGGGGGCGGCGGTGTCATGGTGGCCCTCGTGGGGCGACCGACGTTGGCCGTCTCCCCGATCCTCACCGAACGACGGGACGCTCGACTGCGCCCGTCCGCTGGAGGGTAGTCCAGTGACCGACGACGCTTGTCCTGAGGCGGTGCTCGATGCACGCGCGTCGATGAGCAGGCAGGCGAGGATGGCCGGCAGCGGAAAGCGGATGATCAGCAGCGGCACCAACAGCCGCGAGAGGACCACCGTGATGAAGACGATCTCCGCCAAGCCGAGCTCGCCGATCGATCGCTCGCTACGTGGTCAGAGGCCCACGTTCTGGGGCATGCTCAACATGAACGCCACGCCGCCCAGGAACAGCAGCACCGCGAGCAGCAGCATCATCAATCGCACGCCGCGACCCTTCAGCTTGGTCCCGACACCGGCGAAGAACAGCACCGACGCCATGATCACTGCCACCAGCACGAAGTTGTCGCCGGTCTGGTTGGCGTTGCGAGCCGTGCCGGCCAGGGCATCGGCCTCCTCGTTGAGTTGCTTGGCCAGTCGTTCTGCCCGGGGCTCGTACTGTGGGAGATCGAAGGGCGTGCCCGGTGGGATCTCGCCTGTCGGGGTCTGGGCGAGCCACGCATCAAAGGCCGGTACGAACTCGGGTCGGAAGCGCTCGTAGAAGAAGTCGCTGCCGACCTCATCGTCCGCTTGCCGCTGTTTGAGGTATTCGATCCAGACCATGACGTCGATCTGGACCTGGGCCGCGAAGACACTGTTCTGCTGCGTGGCCTCTGTGCGTTTCGCTGCGGCGGCGCTGTAGCTGTTGGCCTGGACGCCGCCCCAACGAGTGGCCTGGTAGGCAGACCAGGCAGCCACGATGGTGGCCAGCGCCAGGAGGACCGCGGCGGCGAGCTCGATCCAGTCGGTGCGGTTGAAACGCTCCTGGGCGATCTGGTCGAGCCGGGCGCCGTAGGGCACGATGGCGTCAGAGGCCCTCTGGCGCTGCGGCGCGTCCTCTGCTGCGGGCTGCTCCGGGCGTTCAGGCTCTGTGGCCAACGTCGCTCCCTTCGGTCAGTTGATGGGCTCGCTGCACCTGATGGGCTCGCTGCACCATAGCAAACCGCAACCACGCTAGAGTCGGCACATGCCCGACCATCCAGATACCATCGACGGCCTCCAGGTCGCCTTCAGCCATCGCGGCTATGTCGCCGACCGCGCTCTCATCACTTCCGTCTATCTCGGCTTGCAGCTGGGTCGTCCGTTGTTGCTTGAGGGCGAGGCCGGGGTGGGCAAGACCGAGCTCGCCAAGGTGCTCGCTTCCACGCTGGGTGCTCGCCTCATCCGACTCCAGTGCTACGAGGGACTGGACGTCAACACCGCGGTCTACGAGTGGAACTACCCGCGGCAGATGCTGGAGATCCGTCTGCTGGAGGCACAAGGCAAGCTCGACGGTGCGGGCGCCCACGACATCTTCTCGCCACGGTTCCTGCTCAGGCGCCCACTGCTGCAGGCGCTTGAAGCGGATGACGGCGTGGCGCCGGTGTTACTCATCGACGAGATCGACCGGGCTGACGAGGAGTTCGAGGCCTTCCTGCTCGAGATCCTCTCCGATTTCCAGGTCACCATCCCGGAGATCGGGACCGTGCGGGCCGAGCAGCCGCCGCGCGTGGTGCTGACATCCAACCGCACACGCGAGGTCCACGATGCGCTGAAGCGCCGTTGCCTCTACCACTGGATCGACTACCCTGACGCGGCGCGCGAGTACGAGATCGTGTTGGCGCGCGTACCCGATACACCCGAGCGCCTGGCCGCGGCCATCGTGGCCTTCGTGCAGCGGCTGCGTGCGGGGCAGCTGACCAAGGTGCCCGGCGTAGCGGAGACCATCGACTGGGCCGCCGCGCTCATGGCCCTCGGTGCCGGCCGGCTCACGGCCGAGCTCGTCGACGACACCCTGGGTGTGGTGCTCAAGTACGAAGAGGACGTGCGCGCCATCCGCGGCGCTACCGTGGCCGCCTACCTGGCGGAGACGACCGCCGGGGCGGCCTGAGCGCATGCTCGAGCCGAGCAGGCCCGTCGCCGGGGTCTCCGGCAGTGCCTTCTTCTGGAACTCGCTGCTGTTCACGCGCGCGCTGAGAGCGGCCGGGATCACCACCGACATCGGTGCTGCGATCGATTACTCGCGGGCATTGACGCTCATCGACATCGGTGATCGCGAGCAGGTGCGCGCGGCCGGACTCGCCATCTTCGTGCGGCGGCGCGACGAGGTGCCGGTGTACGAGGAGGTCTTCGCCCGCTTCTGGCAGCGCTACGAGCTGGCCATCGAGCCGATGGCGCTCGACCTGCAGATCGAGGCCGTGGCCGATGAGCACGAGCAGATGTCGCGCCTTAGTGCCGGCGAGGCGGAGGGGGCCGATGATGTCGTAGGAGGCGTCAGCGACGGGGCCGACGCGTCTGAAGACGGCGCGGACCTTGCCGATGAGGCGGCGGCTTCGATCTCCTGGAGTGAGCGTGAACGGCTCCTGCACAAGCCCTTCGAGCGCATGAGCCTCGAGGAGCTACGTGACGCAGAGCGGCTGGTCGACCAGGTGCGGCCACGACTCGAGATGCGGCGCTCACGCCGCCAGCACCTGCATCGGCATGGACGCTCGGTCGCGACACGCCAGATGTTCCGCGCCAACCTGCAGAACGGTGGTGACCTGGTCGAGTGGCTGTGGCGCCGCCCCGCGTTGCGGCCTCGTTCGATCACCGTCATCTGCGATGTCAGTGGCTCCATGGAGCGGCATTCGCGCCTGCTCATCCGCTTCGCCATGGCGCTGCACCGTGTCTCGGCCGTGCGTACCGAAGCCTTCGTCTTCGGCACGCACCTCACGCGGGTAACCCGGGAGTTGACCGGACGTGACCCTGATGCCGGGCTCGAGCGGGTCACGGCCGCGGTCTCCGACTGGTCTGGCGGCACCCGCATCGGAGAGTCGCTGCGCCAATTCAACCGAGGCTGGGCGCGTCGGACGCTGCGGTCCAGCGGCGTGGTCATCGTCGTTTCGGATGGCTGGGACCGGGGCGATCCCGGGCTGGTGAGAGCAGAGATGTCGCGGCTTCAACGCAGTTGCCACCGTCTCATCTGGCTGGACCCGTTGGCTGGCAGCGAGTACTACCAGCCGCTGGCCGGCGGCATGGCCGCGGCCTACCCCTTCATCGACGACCTGGTGGCGGTCAACGACTTGGCCTCGCTGCAGCGGCTGGGCGCACTGCTGGCGGAGATGGCGGACCACCGCAGCCGACGACCCGATCGCAACGGGCAGCCACGCGTCCATCGTGATGTGTCTGCCCTGGTCATCCCGCGCCTGGGGGTGGTGGCGTGAGGGAGCTGCTCCCGGTCATCGACACCTGGGCCAGCGAGGGCGTGGACATCGCCCGCGGTGTCGTCATCCGCACCTACGGCTCAGCTCCGCGGCGCGAGGGTGCGGTGATGCTGCGTGCTGCCGACGGCCGCATCGCGGGCTCGGTGAGCGGGGGTTGCGTCGAGGGAGCCACGGCCGAGCGCATGGCCGAGGCACGCGCAGCAGGGGAGCAGCGGGTCGTGCGCTTCGGCGTCAGTGACGCCGCCGCCCGCGACGTGGGACTCGCCTGCGGCGGCACCATCGACGTACTGGTGCAGCCGACCATCCCACCAGCGGTCCTCGAAGCCGCCCGGGCGGTAGCCGTCGATCGGGATGCGGCCCGAGTGGTGGTCACGCTGCTGCCGGATGGCTCGCCTGAGCCGGCGAGCGGGGCTTCCTTGCTGGGTCCGGCAGCGCCCCTGGGGGTGTCTCTCATCGTGTACGAGGACGGCCGACTCGAAGGGACCCTGGGCGATGCCTCGGCCGACAGCGTACTCATCGAGGCCAGTCTGGCTGAGCTCTCACGGGGTACATGCAGCGTGATCGAGCTGGCCGGGCGCCAGGTCTTCCTGGAGTCATTCCCAGCCCGGCCGCGCTTGGTGGTCGTGGGCGCCGTGTCGATGGCCGCCGTACTGGTACGGCTCGCGCGCGACCTCGGCTACGAGACGGTGGTCATCGATGGCCGTTCGGCGTTCGCCACCCGTGCGCGTTTCCCGGAGGCCGACAAGCTCATCGTCGGCTGGCCAGATGAGGTGGCCGACGACATCGAGCTGGGGCCGGCCGACGCGGTCGTGGCGCTCAGTCATGACCCCAAGTTCGATGAGCCGGCCATCTTCGAAGGGCTGCGGCGCGGATGCCGTTATGTGGGCGCCATCGGCAGCCGCAAGACCCAGCACGATCGGCGGATGCGGTTGCTGCAGGGCGGTCTGAGCGAGGCGCAGGTGGAACGGTTGCGAGGCCCCATCGGGCTCGATCTCGGCGGGCGGGACCCGGCGGAGACGGCGCTCGCCATCATGGCCGAGATCGTGGCCGCGCGTTACGGAGCGAGTGGGCGACCGATGCGCGACGTCGCGGCGCAGCGTCCCAGCGGTCCCTGAGACCGCGGGCACATCGGTGGCGTGACAAGTCGTTGCGCTAGACTCTCGAAAGGCCCACCACCAGCCACTTGATCACGGGAGTCTCTTGCTGTGTCCGCCGACTTGCTACGGGCGAAGATCCGCGAAGTGCCTGACTTCCCAAAGCCAGGCATCCTCTTCTACGACATCACCACGCTCCTGACCGACGCCGCTGCCTTCCGTGAGGCCATCGAGCTCATGAGCGCACCCCTGAAGGATGAAGAGGTCGACATCGTCGTCGGCATGGAGTCGCGGGGCTTCATCTTCAGTGCGCCCATGGCGCTCCACCTCGGCGCTGGCTTCGTGCCGGTTCGCAAGCTGGGCAAGCTGCCGGCGGAGACGATCACTGTCGAGTACGAGCTCGAGTACGGCACCAACACCCTGGAGGTGCACCGCGACGCCATCCGCCCCAACCAGCGCGTGCTCATCGTGGACGACCTACTCGCGACCGGCGGCACCGTCCTCGGCACGATCGAGCTGGTCAAGCAGTTGAAGGGCGAGATCGTGGGACTGTCGTTCCTGGTGGAGCTCGGTTTCCTGAAGGGTCGCGAGCGCCTGAATGAATACCGGATCAACAGCGTCATCGGGTACTGAGCGCCCCGAGCCAGAAGAGTCTCGCGGGGCCGAACCGCCGCCGCTCGATGGTGCCGTCGAGCCACAGCCGGGGAAGGCGGAGCACGACCCCGGCCGCCGCGCTTTCTTCTTCGAATTCGGCAAACAGGCCGTGACCGCGGCAGGCCAGGTCGCCGGCATGGCCGACCTGGTGGGACGCAGCTCCGGGGGAAGTGTGGCCAACCTGTTGGGACTGGGTTCGGCAGCAGCTCCAGCAGCCCGTCCTGCATTCGCACGCTCCGGTCGTTCGGCCGTGGTCAGTGCTGCCGCTCCTGCCGCCGAGGACAGCTTCCGCAGCCCTTATCGCCTGGCCGGCGACGAGTTGGTGCTGCTTGACCAGCGCGGCATCCCCGAGACGCTCGATGAGGTAGCCGCGAAGCGCGGCAGCGACGTGGCCTACTACCTGCGGCTGGGTGTATCACGTGGTGGGTCGCTGATGGCGCAGCTCGCCGCGTACGGTCTGGCGCTGACCGCGCACGAACGCGCGACGCAGCCAGCCGAGCTGCGCGATGCCGAGCTGCACCGGACCATGGGCGCGCTCGTCGGATCAAGGCCCTCCTCGCGCCTGCTGTCATGGTCGATGGAACGCATGGGCGCTGCTGCCAGCGATCTCGGTGATGCGGCCGACGGGAACCGCCTCGCCGCGGTCCTGCGGGCGGAGGCTGATGCCATCGCCACTGACCTGGGGGCTTGGAACTCGGTGGTCGGCGAAGTCCTCCGCGACGAGCTGGCCCGGTCCGGGTCGAGGTCATTAGGCCTGCTTCTTCACGGCGGTCACGGCGCCCTCGCCGGCGGATCGGTCGGCAGCGGGCTCTCCGCGCTGCGACGGCTGCGCGACGCGGGATGGGCGCTGCGGGTCTTCGTCACGGAGGGACGTCCGTTCATGGATGGGGCCCGGCTCACCAGCTGGGAGCTGCGCCAGGCCGGCATCGAACACAAGGTCATCCCCGACAATGCCGTAGCCTGGCTCCTCGGTCGCGAGGCCATCGACGCGGTCCTCATCAGTGCCGAATGGGTCGCCGCCAACGGAGACACCGGCGCGCTGCTGGGCAGCCGCGCAGTCGCCCAGATCGCGGCCGCGGCCGGCACTCGCGTGCTCATCACCGGCGTCAGTGCCACCATCGATCCGGCCACGAGCGACGGTGCCGCTATCCCTGAGGAGATGCTCCTGGCGCGTGATCTGGCCGCCTACCTCGCAGACGTACCCATCCGCGACTCCGATGCGCTAGCGCCGGCCGCCGACGTCATCCCGGCTGCGGCCATCAGCCTGCTCATCACCGAGCGCGGAACCATCAAGCCTGGGGAAGCCGGCTGATGGCGAGCGTTACCCGTGACGGGGTCGCGGCACAGCGCCACCTGGAGGTTCGGTCCACGCGTGACCGCGATCTGCTGCACCAGTTTCTCAGCCGTGATCGGCTCTTCGCGGCATACGCCCTCGCCGACACCGACGACAGCGAGTTCGCCCGCACGCGCTGGGGCATCGCCTTCGATGACGGGTCGCCGGTGGCGCTGGTGATGGAGTACCGCGGCATCTCGCCCCAGCCGCTCTTCGTGATGGGTGAGCCGGCAGGTGTGAGCGCCATCCTGCGCGATGTCGTCCGGCCCCGCATCGCCTACCTTGCGGCCAAGGCGGAGGCCGTCCCTGCTGTGCGTGAGCGCTATCGTGTCGAGGAGGCTGCGCCGATGGTGCGGATGGCCGTCGACCGGGCCACGTTCAGGCCGGTAGTCGGCGACGCCGTTCGGCTCGACCAGGGCGACACGGGGCACCTGAACCGTCTGTACGAGTTGGGTCTCAACGCCTACCTTCCTCGCGAGGCCGTGGCGGCAGGAATCTACTACGGCGTGCGTCGCGGCACGCGTCTCATCGCGGCCGCGGGGACACACGTCATCGGCCCCACGGTGGGTATCGCCGCGGTCGGCAATGTCTACACCAACCGCGAATACCGGGGCCAGGGCCTCGCCAAGATCGTGACCAGCGCCGTTACGTCCGAGCTGTTGCAGCAAGTCGAGACCGTCGTGCTCAACGTCCGTGCTGACAATCCGCCTGCCTTGGCCGTCTACCGGGCCCTCGGCTACCGCGAGCACGCCCACTTCGACGAGCGGCTTGTCCACCGCCGGATGTCGCTGTGGGATAGCATCGTCGGGCCCTTCCGGGCCTACCTACCCGATCTCAGGAGGAACGGATGACCCAAGCTCCCACGCCCAACGAACCGATGAAGACCACCTCCGGTGACGCCACGGCTGGCCAGACCGCGTCCTATCCACCCCATGATGTCGCTGACTTCGGTCTCGTGGATGAAGGTGTACGTCGAATCGAGTGGGCCGAACGGGAGATGCCGGTGCTGCGGCTCATCCGTGCGCGCTTCGAGCAGGAGCGACCGCTGTCCGGCCTGCGCATCGGCGCCTGCCTGCACGTCACCACTGAGACCGCGAACCTGATGCGCACGCTGAAGGCCGGCGGTGCCGACGTCACGCTGGTGGCGTCGAACCCGCTGTCGACAAAGGACGACGTCGCCGCGGCACTGGTTGCCGAATACGGCATCAGTTGCTATGCCATTCGCGGCGAAGACAACGAAACCTACTACCGGCACCTGAACGCAGCTGCCGACACACACCCGCACGTCACGATGGACGACGGCTGTGACCTCGTGGCGCTGCTGCACCAGAAGCGCCCCCAGCAGCTCAGCGAAGTCCTGGCTGGCACCGAGGAGACCACCACTGGCGTCATTCGCCTCAAAGCCATGGCCAACGACGGTGCCCTGGCCTTCCCCGTCGTCGCCGTCAACGAGGCCCTGACCAAGCACCTGTTCGACAATCGCTACGGCACCGGCCAGTCGACCGTCGATGGCATCCTGCGCGCCACCAACATCCTGCTGGCTGGCCGCCGCTGTGTCGTCGCCGGCTACGGTTGGGTCGGGCGCGGTATCGCCAGCCGCTTGAGCGGCATGGGCGCTCGCGTGGCGGTGGTGGAGGTCGATCCTGTTCGTGCCATCGAGGCGCTGATGGATGGCCACCAGGTCATGACCGCCGCTGACTTCGGCCCAGTGGGGGGAGGTCTTCGTCACCGCCACCGGCAACCTGAATGTCTTTCGCGAGGAGCATTTCCGGGTCATGCAGGATGGCGCCATCCTGGCTAACAGTGGTCACTTCGATGCCGAGCTGGAGCTGGCCGCGCTGGAGCGACTGGCAGAAGGCCACGTCCGCGAGGTGCGCGAGAACGTGCAGGAGTACGACCTGGGCGAGAAGAAGCTCTACCTGTTGGCCGAAGGGCGCCTGGTCAACCTCGGCGCGGCCGAAGGCCACCCCGCGGCGGTCATGGACATGAGTTTCGCCGGACAGGCACTCTCGGTCGAGTTCGTGGCCAAGAACCACGGATCACTGTCGAACAGCGTGCACGTGGTGCCGGCCGACATCGATGCCGAGATCGCTCGCCTCAAACTGGAAGCGCGTGGCATCTTCATCGAGGGCATGACCGAGGAGCAGATCAGGTACACCAACTCCTGGGATCAGGGCACCTGAGCAACGGACCGAAGAGACCTCTGCGAGCGGCCGGATGCCAGGAGGCTCCGGCCGGTCCTGGCTTCCGGCCAGGGGCTGGACGTCGTTCGGCTAGAACGGACGAAGGAGAGCCTTGAGACCGTCGCCGTGGGACACGCGTTTGGTGGAGTCGAGCAACTCCCCGCCGCGGGTCCACTCGTTCGGATGTTCTCGCCGCAGGCGCTTCTCCTCGTTGAGCATGATCAACCACAGCTTGGGATAGTGGTCGCGCAGGTACTCGCTGGAGCGATAGCGAGCCACGAATTCGTTGACGAAGGCGGCGTAGCGGGTCACCGGATCGGTCGCGGCGGCGAGCTCCTCGAACTCGTGTTCGTAGCCGGCAGCCGCTCGGAAGCGCCCGAAGAAGCCGCTCACGCTGTACGCACCGATGTCCCAGCCCTGGGAGTGGCCACCTCGGCGCAGTAGCGGTGCCGGGGATTCGAAGACGCAGATGACTTCGCCGTCGACGCGCTCGGCACGCAGCGAGCCGCCGAAGGTCAGGTAGCGGTTGGCGACCCCTTTGCGGTCGATGACCGCGATCTGGCCCCAGCTGAACGTCACGCTGCGCGGCAGGCGACTGGCGAAGGTGATGGTCTCTCGGACGCCCTGACCCTTGTCCCCGGTGATCCAGTACTCGACCAGCTCGGGGTCGTAGTGGCGCAGCGTGGGCTTGGCGCGAATGGCCGCCAGCAGGTGGGCCGGACCGGGGTGGTTGGGCAGGTCGGGATCCGCGAGGAAACCCCAGTCGGCCAGCAACTCCGAGGCAAGCCTGGGGTCGATCGAGTCGGGAAGATGCGCCATCTGACCCCAAGCATGCGGTCGTCTGCATCCTTCTGTGCACGGCCATCGGTCCCGAAGTAGCCTGCCGCCGGACATGCCCCGCAGGGTCGGATGGCCCCGTCACCCGTTGCCGGCGAGACTCTCTGATACGCTTTCGCCGACCATACGAGAGGAGACCCTCGCGCCATGACGAGCATCACCGATTCCGACCATTACCTGTTCACCTCTGAGTCGGTCACTGAGGGTCACCCCGACAAGATGTGTGACCAGATCTCGGACGCCATCCTCGACGCCATCATCGGCGGGGATTCCAACGCTCGGGTCGCCTGCGAGACTGCCACTACCACCGGACTGGTGCTGGTCCTGGGCGAGATCACCACGGACACGTATGTCGACTTCCAGTCGATCGTCCGCGACACCGTGCGCGACATCGGCTACACCAAGGCCGAGTACGGCTTCGACTACCTCACCTGCGGCACGATGGTCTCGGTCAAGGAGCAGTCGCCGGACATCGCCCGGGGCGTCGATCGCGAGCAGCTCGGTGCCGGTGACCAGGGCATGATGTTCGGCTTCGCCTGTCGTGAGACACCCGAGCTCATGCCGCTGCCCATCGCGCTGGCTCACCGCATGGCTCGCCGGCTTGCCGAGGTGCGCAAGAGTGGCCAGCTCCACTATCTCCGGCCCGATGGCAAGACCCAGGTGACCATCGAGTACGAGAACGGCGTACCCAAGCGTGTCGGCACCGTAGTGGTCTCCACGCAACACGATCCCGATGTCCGCACCGAGCAGTTGCACGAGGACATCGTCGAAGCCGTCATCCGCCCTAGCATCGAGCCGGAGCTCCGCCTGCGAGATCCGATCATGCACGTCAACCCCACGGGCCGGTTCGTGCAGGGCGGCCCGATGGGCGACGCCGGACTGACCGGCCGCAAGATCATCGTTGACACCTACGGCGGCATGGCTCGCCACGGCGGCGGCGCATTCAGCGGCAAGGATCCGACGAAGGTGGACCGCTCGGCTGCCTACGCAGCGCGCTGGGTGGCCAAGAACGTCGTGGCTGCCGGTCTCGCGGATCGCTTCGAGGTCGAACTGGCCTATGGCATCGGCATCCCCGAGCCGGTGTCGATCTCGGTCGAGTCGTTCGGCACCGGCGTCATCGCCGATGCCGAGATCCAGAGACTCGTGGAGCGCCACTTCGACCTGCGGCCCAGTGGCATCATCAGCGCCCTCGAGCTGTGGCAGCCGATCTACCAACAGACCGCAGCCTACGGCCACTTTGGCCGCGAGGACCTGGATCTGCCCTGGGAA
The DNA here is from genome assembly GCA_963724095.1 of uncultured Chloroflexia bacterium. Taxonomy (GTDB): domain Bacteria; phylum Chloroflexota; class Limnocylindria; order Limnocylindrales; family CSP1-4; genus JAFMJV01. The sequence continues at coordinate 898,269 of CAVRTH010000005.1, read as the reverse complement.
CGCACCGACAAGGCGCAGCTGCTTGCCGACGAGGCCGGCATCAGGTAGTCGGGGTCAGTCCCGGCGCGCCTTCAACGCTTCGCCCGCCGCGCGCAGGTAGCGGTCGACCGTTCGTTGCATGCTCAGCTCCCTGGCGAGCTGCTGCACGCCCGGGTCGGGATCCGGCAGGGGCTTCGCCAGCAGCTCGCTGATGGCCGCACCCAGCGGCCATGGCTCGGGTGGGCCGAAGAAGTGGAGCGCGCCCGGGACCCGTCGGCCGTACTCGCGCAAGCCGGGCAAGTCCGACACGAGCATGGGCTTGCCGGCTGAGATCCAGGAAGACAGCGAGCCAGAAGCCGAGAGGTCGGTGAAGGGCAGGATGGCCAGGTGGGTAGCTGCGATCCACGTCTCCCACTCCGTTTCGTCGAGGTAGCCGGTGATGCGGAAGCGGTCTCCCAGGCCCAGCTCCTGGGCCTTCGAACGTGCGAGGTCGTGCACGTACGTCCTTCCTGCTACCGGTCCACCGGCATAGACCATCACCGCGTCATCGGGCATGAAGGGCACGGCCTCCACGGCGTAGCGGTGGCCCTTGCGGCCGTACACGAAGCCCAGCAGCGTCACCACTCGACGGTCGGACAGGCCCAGCCGGGCGCGTGCCTCATCGGCTGTCAGCGTCAGTTGGCGGCCCTCCACGAAGTGTGGGATGACGCTGACCTTTTCCACGGGGATGATGCCACGCAAGCGTTCCACTTCGATCTGTGAATGGACCACGATGCGTTCCGCCGTGCGGCCCAGCCAGCGCAGGCTCCAGACGTCTGGCTGGAGATGTCGCTCCCGCAGGCCAACGCGGTCGAAGACATCGTGCATGGTGACCACCAGCGCACCCTTGTAGGCCCGACGGAAGCGCAGCAGGCGAGGCAACGAGCGCCCGTTCTTGCCCCAGCCGCGGCGGTTCCATTGCATCAGCACGACGTCGCAATGGGCCAGCTCGGAAGCGACCTGCGCCAGTTGCTCCGATGACTCGTCGACGCGTCCGGCCTCGACCTCGGTGATGGTCAGGCCCTCGCGAGTGCGGGCCTCATCGGCGATGAGTCGCCCGTAGCGGCGCACACCGCTCTCGGGTCGCCCCAGGTGCAGGAAGCCGAGGTTTCGGAACTCCACATCCATCGTCAGGTCGCCGTATCAGTCGTCGGCATAGCCGAGCTGACGCAGCAGGTCGCCCGCCTCGGTCTCGATCTCGTTCAGCTCTGAGGGGTAGAAGGTGCTGCGCCAGGTACCCACCGACGAGTCATCGGCACGCATCGTGGCCGAGAGGAAGATGTCGCGCGACCGCTTGCGCTCGATGCCCAGGAAATCGAGGATCCGCTCGCCCTCGCCGATGGGCTGGCGCACCAGGTCTTCGTAGCGCAACTCGTGATAGCGCGCGGCCCCGAGCGCCGGACCCTCCTTGAGACCTGTCTCGGTGTAGCGCCGCCAGGCCCAGGCCATTCGACGCGCGTCGGAGACCTGCAGGAATTGCTCGCGACGTTCGGGTTCCACCCAGAACTTCGGCCAGGGCCCATGCAGGTAGCCGCCCGGCTCGCGTTCGCCCGACCAGGCATCCTCGGCACGCAGCCAGGGCTTATGCATGTGGGAGCTGGCCGCATCACGGCCGTCACGGATGATGTGGATGAACTGCGAGTCGGGGAACGCCCTCGAGAGGAAGGGGATGAGGAAGATGTTGGTGGGAGTCTTCTCGCTGAAGCGCAGGTCTCCGTCGCGCTCGACGCGCACCATCCAGCTGTACACGAGGCGGAAGAACCAGCGCGAGCGGCGGAAGCTCCAGAGGTCCTCGTAGACGTATCGGCCGGCCGCCTTCGTCGCCGGCGGCTCGTGGTGGTAGGTGATCTCGGGGATGCGGCCGATGCAGTCGCCCAGGAAGGTCGTGCCCGAACGGGCGGCGCCGACGATGAAGACCGGACGCTCGAGTTTGGGCAGGATGGAGCTGCTGAGGCGTCTCGAGGTCATCGGCCGATGACGGTCGAGCTTGAGGTAGTAGCGCCGTTCTGCGCGGTAGGTCTTGCGCGCGATGCGCCACATGTCGGTGATCCCGATGGGCAACGGCTCGGGGTTGACGTCGGGCGGGAGGCTTGGGTCCAGGCCTCGCGGCGGAGGCGACTCGGTGGTGTCGGGCACCGACCTGGAGGTGTCGGTGGCCGACTCGGTGGCTGGCTCGGTGGTCGTCGGTTCCTCTGTCACGATCGTCGTCTTCCTGCCTGCTGTCCCCGGGGCTCCGGCGGATGATAGCCGCCCTCGTGCACAATCGTCGCTATGTACGCAGTCATCATGGCAGGCGGAGGCGGAACCAGGTTGTGGCCGCTCAGCCGCGCCCAACGACCCAAGCCGTTTCTCCCCCTCCTCGAGGGGGGGCGCTGCCTCCTGGAGGTCGGGGTGAGTCGTCTCGCTCCGCTCATCGACCCCGCGGACGTGTACGTGGTGACCGATGCGCGCTACGCCGGCATGGTGCGCGAGCTGGCGCCGGCCATCCCGGCAGGCAACATCATCGGCGAGCCCATGGGTCGCAACACCGCCGCCGCGATAGCTCTGGCTGCACACGCCATCGATCGCCGCCAGGAGGAGGTCATGGTGGTGCTTCCGGCCGACCAGGCCGTAGCCGATGAGGTGGGCTTCCGGGGCGCCCTGGAGGCAGCTGCCGAGCGTGCGGCGACGGGAGACATGGTCACGCTGGGGGTGGAACCGACCGAGCCCTCGACCGGCTACGGCTACGTCGTCGCGACTGGCCAGTCGAGCGTGTATGCCGGGCACGAGAGCTATCAGGTCGAGCGCTTCGAGGAGAAGCCCGATGCGGCCCGGGCGCGCGAACTCGTCGCCTCCCGCTCCGCCTATTGGAATGCGGGCATCTTCGTGTGGCAGCGCTCGAGCGTCCTCGGTGGCCTGGAGCGCCACTCTCCCGATATCGACCGACCCATCCGCGACTGGCTGGCCAGCGCTCACCACGGCGCCCTGGTGGGGTGGCCCGGTTCTGCCATGGCCGACGTGTACGCGGGCCTGCGTGCGACATCGATCGACTACGCCCTGCTGGAGCCGGCATCGCTGGAGGCGCAGGTGGCAGTCGTCCCGGCCGCCATTGGCTGGAGCGACCTGGGCTCGTGGTCGGCGCTGCGTGATCATCGAGGTGGCCGGGGCCGACCGGTCATCTCGGAGGAGCCTCCGGCCCGCGTCATCGAGATCGACGGCCGCGGCGTCTTCGTGCACGCTGCCGGTGGTCGCCTGGTGGCCGTCGTCGGCCTCGACGATATCGTGGTGGTGGACACGCCCGATGCTCTCCTGGTCAGTACCGCCGAGGCGGCGCAGGACGTCAGGAAGGTGGTCGATCGCCTGAAAGCGGAAGGTCGCGACGACCTGCTCTAAGTCCCCGGCGATGCAGGTGGCTGTGCTAGCCGCTGGCGGCTGATCGGTACAACCCGATGTACCGATCCATGATGCGGGGGGTGGCAAGGCGGCGCGCGAGCGCCGCCACCTCCGGGTCAGGTTCATCGGTGCTGATCTCAAGGGTGGAGCTGATGCAGCGTGCCAGGGCGTCCGCCTGGTAGGGACTGAACAGGTGCAAGGCACCTCGCTGCAGCGCCTTGAGTTCGCGGAATGGCGCCAGGTCGGAGGCCACGATCGGTCGACCGGTGGAGAACCACGTCGCGAGTGCACCCGAGGCTGACATCCGCTCGAAGGGGCAAAGCGCCACATCGGTGGCAGCCAGCACCTGCTCCAGCTGATCGTCGGGGAGGTAGCCCATGAAGCGGACACGTGCTGCCACCCCGGCCTGGGCGGCCTGCTGCTGCAGCGCCCGCCCGACATGGTCGCGACCCTCGATGACCGAGCCGACGAAGACCGCGGTGACCTCGTCGGGCAGGTCGCGCAGGGCATCGATGACCAGTCGGTGGCCACGCCGTTTGGTGAGATAGCCGAGCAGGGTGATGACCCGCAGTCCGGTGACGCCCAGCGCCTCGCGGGCGGCGGCGCGGTCGGGCAGGGGAGGTCGGACCTCGACGAAATGGGGCACGACCTCGACCTTGCTCGCCGGCACCAGGCCCTCCAGCCGGCCGCGCTCCTCCTCGGAGTGGACGACCAGGCTGCTGGCCGCGTGCCCCAACCGGCGCAGTCCGAGCGCGCCCGGTGAGAGCCGCCGTTCCCAAGGTCCGTGGCGGGCGAAGACGTCGTGCATGGTGACGACGACCGGACGCCGCAGCGACTGCAGCACGACCTCCAGGCGGGGGATACCGCCCACGCGAGGGTCCCAATCGGCCAGTTTCCACTGCAGGTGCACGACATCGCAGTCGCGCAGCCGTCGAGCTGCCCGCCGCAGGTCAGACCACGTGGCCTCCCGTCCACCGGCGTCGCTCTCGATCACCTCCAGCCCCGCGCGAGAGGCGGCCTCCGCGGCGAGGATGCCGCCGTAGCGCCGCAGGCCGCTGTGCTCACGGCCAACGTGGAGGAACCCGACGCGAAGAAGTCGCTCGTGGCTCATCTCTTGTCCTCGACGCCTCCGACTCCTCCGACGCCAGCGTCGAGGTAGCCCAGCTCACGCAGCAGCGACCGGTTGCGCCGGCGCAGCAGGGTCCGCAGGATCGGGTCGAGCGAGTCTCCGCCGGTCCCGACGCGCGAGGCATAGATGATGGCCCCATCGCCCCCGGCCGCACGTCGCTGCGCGGTGAAGCGCTGATAGCGATCGGTGGCGCGATGCATGGCCGCATCGAATCGGAGCACCGCAGGGTCCCACTCTTCGTCCAGGAAGGCGAAGAGTCGTCGTCCCTGTGCCTCGGGATCGGCGACGAGGTCCTCGTAGCGCAGCTGCAGGAAGCGATCGGACGGCAGGTGCTCACCCAGCGCGCGGGCCGCACGAACGTAGCGGGCCCATTCGCTGCGTGCGGCGCGGGCCGCCGAGGTGTAACCCCAGCGGTCGCGGAAGCTGGCCACCACGTCGTGTCCATCGCGCAGCAGATGCACGTACAGCGCGTGGGGAAAGAGCTCCTCGATGAATCCGAGGTGCAAGGTATAGGTAGGGTCCTTCTCGGCCCAGCGCACCTTGCCGGAGCGTGCCAGCACCTCGGCCTGGAACTCGCCGTAGAGCGCCCGGATACGGGCCAGCCACCATTGGCGGTCAAGCCCGTAGGTGGCCAGCAGCTCCCAGTCACGTCCTACGATGGCCTCCAGGTCGCGCAGGAAATGAGTCTCTTCGCCGCACGAGATACGGGGGTGCGAATCGAGCATCAGCCGCAGCAACGTGGTGCCCGAGCGTGGCGAGCCGATGACGAAGATCGGCGGCTCATCATCCGGGAGAGGGGCGGGCGCCGTCGATGTCGCTGCGCCGTGCTTCGCGCTCACCATCTGCTCCCTTTCTCTCGTTGGTGCGGTATGCGCAAGTCTAGCCATGGGTCGCGGTACCATTCGTAGGCATTCCGTCCACGCCGCGCGGGATGTCCAGCAGAGCAGGCGAGAGGAGGGCTGCTGCCCGTGTCCGATATACCGCCCGCGGCGCCATCCATCGTCTTCGGGACCGACGGCTGGCGTGCCAGGATCGGCGAGGACTACACCTACGACAACGTGCGCCGCTGTGCCCAGGGTGTCGCCGAGTGGGTGGTCGAGCGGGGAACCACTGCGAATGGCGTGGTCGTGGGCTATGACCGTCGTTTCGCGAGCGAGTATTTCGCCGCGGCTGCGGCAGAGGTCCTGCTTGCCTACGACATCCCGGTCCTCTTCGCGTCCGGAGCCATCCCGACCCAGATGACCTCCTACGAGGTCGTCGAGCGCGCTGCGGCCTGCGCGGTGATGATCACGGCGTCTCATAACCCGTGGACGGACAACGGCTTCAAGATCAAATCGTCCACTGGTGCTGCAGCCGACCCCGGCATCCTCCACACCGTGGAGGCGGTGATCGCCGCTCGCGCGGCGGAATCGCCACCGCGTCGCGGCTTCGACGAAGCGGAGACCGCCGGCCTCGTGGAGCGCGTCGATCCCTACGTCGGTTACGAGGCGTTCGTGCGACGTTCGCTCGACCTGGACTACCTGCGTGCCGCTGACATGCGTGTGCTGGTCGACCCACTCTACGGCTCGGGTGCGGGCTGGATCGGCCGCCTGCTGGCCGGTGGCTCGATCGTCGTCGACGAGCTGCACAGCGAGCGCAACCCCTGGTTCGGGGGCATAAATCCCGAACCCATCCGTCCCCATATCGACGAGGCGCTGAAGGCGGTCCACGACGGCGACTACGATCTGGGCCTGCTCCTCGATGGCGATGCCGACCGAGCTGGCGCGATCGACGAGAAGGGCGTCTTCATCCATCAGCTGCAGTGCTACGGCTTGCTCATGTACTACCTGCTGGAGTATCGCGCCGAGCGTGCGCCGGTGGTCACCACGGTCAATGAGACCGCGATGGCCTTCCGCCTCGGTGAGCGCTACGGCGTGGACGTCTACGAGACCCCGGTCGGCTTCAAGTTCGTGGGCCCCAAGATGATCGAGACCGGGGCCATGATGGGCGGTGAGGAATCGGGTGGCTACGGCTTCGGCATGCACCTTCCAGAGCGCGACGGGATCTACGCCGACCTGCTACTGCTTGACCTCTTCGTGCGCGAGCGGGAGCGGGGCCGGGCCAGCGTCTCGGAGACGGTCGCCCACTTGCACGAGATCGCAGGGCCATCGTTCTACCTCCGCTCCGACGTCCACACCGACCGCGCTGCCTATCCGGCGCTGAAGGCGCGCCTGCTGGTCGAGTTGAGTGAGCGCTCGCCAGAGTCGCTGGCCGGCCATGCGGTCGCGCGCAGCGCCCCTCTCGATACCGGCGACGGCTTCAAGTTCTGGCTGGACGACGGTTCGTGGCTGCTGGTGCGCTTCAGTGGCACGGAACCGCTGGTGCGGGTCTACGCGGAAGCCAGCAGCCCCGAGCTGCGCGATGCGTTGCTTGCCGAGGGCGACCAGATGGTCAACGGATCGGAGGCATAGCAGGCTCCCGTGGAACGACAGATGGCCCGCAACATCCTCGATGACGCGGACGCGATGGCGCGCGCGGATGGCGAGGGTATGCTCGGATACGTGGCGGGTCTTCCCGACCAACTCGCCGAAGGCTGGCGCATCTCGCGCGATCTGGAGTTGCCCCCGGACAGCCCCAAGGCGATCGCCATCCTGGGCATGGGCGGCTCGGCCATCGGCGGCGACCTGGTGAAGGGGACCTGGGCCGACCGCATCAGCGTGCCGGTCGAGGTCGTGCGCGGCTACGAGCTGCCCGCCTGGGTCGACACCGGGACGCTCGTCATCGCCAGCTCCAAGAGTGGCAACACCGAGGAGACGTTGCGTGCCCTGCAGACCGCATCGGAGCGCCGCTGTCCGCTGGCGGTGGTCACCACCGGTGGTGCGCTCGGGAATGTGGCGCGGGCGGCCCGCTTGCCCCTGGCGGTCTTTCCCGATCGCGGCTCCCCGCGCTCGTCGGTCGGCTGGTCCATGGCCATCATCGCCGGCATCCTGCAGCAGGCCGGGGTGCTCGAGCTCGACGAGTCCGAGATCACGGCGGGTATCGATGCCGGTAGTGCCATGGCCGCGCGATGCGGACCTGGCATCCCTACCGTCGACAACCCCGCCAAGCAGCTCGCCTGGTCGCTGGTAGACCGCGTCGTCATGGTCATCGCTTCAGGGTTCCTGGCGCCGGTGGCTCGGCGCTGGAAGGCCCAGCTCAACGAGAACAGCAAGGCCACTGCCGTGTTCGAGGAGCTTCCGGAGGCGACGCACAACACCGTCGTCGGCTTCGATCAGCCCGACTCGCTGCGCGACCACCTCGCCATCGTCCAGTTGAGCAGCGAGCTGGAGCACCCACGAAACGGTCTTCGGGCGGCGCTCGTCGGCGACCTGGCCGGGACCGCGCACATCTGGCACACGCTCGTCCGGGCCTCCGGTGAGGGCAAGCTGGGACATGTCCTGAGCACCGTCGTGATGGGTGACTACGTGAGCGTCTACCTGGCCTTCATGTACGGCGTGGATCCCTCGCCTGTCGATGTCATCGCCCACATCAAGGAGCAGCTGGCGCTGGCCGATCAGGCCGCCACGGAGTAGACCTTCGGCCCCTGTCACCTCTTGGCGGAGTCGCTAGTCTAGGCAGCAGGGATCGACGTCCGGTCAAGCGGGCCAAGGATGGCCAGGCGCGGCGTCGTCGAGCGGGTACGTCGAAGCGGACGGCGGCGGACCAGGAGGTTGGGGACTGATGCACTCGAGCGTCATCGGCAAGATCGAGAAGGCGCACCGCTACGCGCGTGAGCGCGATCGCATCACCGTGGAACGTCTCAGCGTCACCTTCGCGGGGGACAACGACGCCCATCGAGTCACGCTCGAAGCCGATGGCTGGCAGTGCAATTGCCACTATTTCGAGTCCGCCAAGACCTGCGCCCACATCGCAGCCATGCAGGAGATCCTGGGTGTGATGCTGCCCGAGGAGCGACAGACGTCACTGTTCCCCGAGGCGGGCGAGGAGGTCGCCGAAGCTGCTGGCGCCTAGCTCCGGCGACCCCATCGGTGTCTACTCGGCGCTGAGGCGGTAGAGGAACCACTGCCAGCCGCGTTCGCGGTCGTAGTCCGTGCGCACCTCCAGCAGCCACTCGCCGGCTGTGCTGGGCTCCAGGCCGGTCAGTGCGACCGTCGCCCTTGGCTCGAGCGGATAGCTGGCCTCGGCTTCTTGGGCCTTGGCCGACATCTCGCCGATGGGCGTAAGGATGCCTGTCCAGCCGGTCATCGCCGACCCGTCGCTCAAGTGCAGCATCGGCGGCTCGCCGAGCGCCACGGACGCCATCTCCAGGGTTGCTGTCGGCGGTCGGTAGCCGACATCCACGCACAAGTAGACATAGCAGCCGTTGCCCGGCTCGCCGGCGACGCTGCCGTCCAACGAGGCCAGCATCGCCCGAGGGCCGGGCATGTCCAGGAGGACCTCATCGCCGCCCTCACGCTCGGGAACCTCCAGCAGCCAGGCCAGCTGGCTGCTGCCGTGGCCCTCGGTCGTGAAGGTGGCGGTAACGACGGTGACGCCCGGAGTGTCTGGGCCGGCGAACATGGTCGCGCCGTCCGAGAGGATCTCCCCAGCGGCCCCATCAGCGAGTGGCTGTGACCGGACCTGGAGGCCAGCCACGCTCTCGCTGGGGACGTCGATCTGGAGCGTCAAGGGGGCTCCTTGCATCCAGGTGTCCAAGGGTGAATCGTCCGGAGCCGCGGCGGCAGGGTTCGCCGGTTCGCCCCCTGCGACACGCCCGAAGGCGCCGTTGAGCCAGGCCTGGGGCGCGGTCGTGGGGCCCGCCGAGGGCTCCGCCGCTGCGACGCTCGTGCTCGCTAGCGGCAGGGCCAGGCCCAGCAACGTGATCAACATGCCTCGATGCATCCTCAATCCCTTACCTTCACTTTCACGATCTCAGAGCGGCTGTAGCGAAGCCCCTCGTCCGCCGGCGTCGGGAAGGTGGCCTTGAACTCCCAGCTCGCTTGGGGGCGAGATGGTCAGCTCGTAGCGACCGGACGAGTAGAGCGACTTCATCCAGGCCGTGCGCCACGTATCCGCGCTCCCGGCGCGGCGGTACTTGAGCTGCACGGAGCGGCCATTGAGGGGGTTGCCCGCGAGTTCCCCGTAGCCACTGCGGCCCTCGACGCGCAGTTCGGCAGTCAGTCTCACCGAAGCGCCTGCGTCGATGGCACCCTTGGCGGCGCTCAGCACCAGGTCAGTGGCGACGTCGTTGCAGGTTGAGATCGCTGTCTTGTTGTCCGGTGTGTCGTAGAGCTCCTGCAGCGTGGCGACGTCGCAGCGACCGAACGAATGGCGGGAACTGCCAGGCTTCGGCCTGGCGGGCGTGATGGCGTGCATGACCGTCTCGTAGGCGCCAAGCGTGAAGCCCGCGCTCGAGGGATGCTGCAGGCCGATGACGTGGCCCAGCTCGTGGAGCGCGACACGACGGATGTCGAAGCAGCCATCGGAGGCGTTCTTCTGACACCAGCGCAGCGTGCCCCAGGCGTAGTCGGTACCGTGCGGACGGAGCCAGACCCCCCAGAACGAGGGCATGTTGCGGGCCGCACAGGCGATGCCGCTGGCGACCGCAGTAGCTCGGGAAGCTGCCGCTGTAGTCGATCCTGTTGGCGCTGTTCGAGCGATAGGCGAAGTCGGGGCTGCGGGCGGCAGAGGTGCTGGCAGCGTCGTGGGCCGCGGACTTCACTGGATCCGCTGCCCATGTCGGAGGGATAGCACCAGGCCCCCAGCGGAATGTCAGTCTGGTGTCCCCGGGCCAACCGCCTGCGCGAAGCTGGGGACCGGGCGCGGCGCGCCCGCTGGCTCGTAGGCGGACAGCGAGAGGTCGCCGTCGTTGGGTACGCACTCTGTGGTGCAGGTGCCGTCGATCATCCCGCCCGATGCGCCACTTTCGACATCGAAGAGGAGGTCTCCCTGGTACTGTCGCGTGTCGCGCTCGTGGACCGACAAACGCAGCGAGCGTTGGTCGCTCTGTTCTCCGAGGGGATAGACCAGTCGGTCGATCCGGCGTGTCCACAGCCGACAGGCACGACCGATGTCGATCATCGTCAGGTCGGTGCCAGCGGCGGAGTGATCGCCGACGAGGATGCGCCAGGGTCCGGCACGCAGGGCGAAGGCACGGGGGCCGCTCCGCAGCGTGGTCTCGACGCTGCCGTAACGCAAGGTGAGGCGGTGGCCTGAGACGGCACCGTCGCCGTCGAGCGTGACCTGCCATGGCCAGACGAGGGTGCCAGCCGCCGCGGCGGAGGCGGCGGAGGCGGCGGCAGGGATGCAGCGAGGCAGCTCCGCGAGCGGCTCTTCGGTGGCGACTGCGACACCCGGCAGGAGTGCCAGCAGCAGCCCGCCAGCCATCCCGACCATCGCACCACGACGGATCGATCCATGCATAGGTCCTTTCATGGAAGGCCCTTCCTCCGGCGGTTCCGACCGGCGGTCGAGGCGGTCGAGGGCAGTATCGGAAGGGCCGCTTATGTGTGACTTATCACTCCATCGACTCCGCTGCGCGCGGAGTAGACTCAACCTCACAACTCAACAGCAAGACCCTGTTCGCGCGAAGCCGGTGAGAATCCGGCACAGTCCCGCTACGGTGTGCAGCTAGCAGCTGCAAGTCCGGTCGCCGCGATCCTGGTCGTGCGCCAGCCCTTCGAGAGAAAGGGGAAGCACGTGGAACCAAGACCCATCAAGACAGCCCCCGGCAGATCCATCGGCCGGGGTTTTCTTGTGGCCCTCTCGGCCTTGGTTCTCCTGGCCGTCGCCTTGTTCCTCGGCCCCGCCGCATCGACGCCGGCGGCATGGGGCGCCAGCGAGGTCTTCCCGGTCACCATCGTGGACGACGAGGGAACCGAGGTGACCATCGCGACCGAGCCGCAGCGGATCATCAGCCTGTCGCCGGCCAACACCGAGATCACCTTCGCCCTTGGCGCAGGCGACCGCCTCGTCGGCCGCACCGAGAGTGATGACTATCCAGCCGAAGCTACCGACCTCACTCCTGTCGCAAGCTTCAGCGGCGTGAACATGGAGCGACTCGTGGCGCTGCAACCGGACCTGGTCCTGGCTGGGGGCAACTCCTTCACCCTGCCCGATGACATCGCCCGCATGCGCGAGCTGGGCTATGCCGTCGTGGTCGTCTACGCCTCCGACATCCCGGCCGTGCTGGCTGACATCGAGCTCATCGGCTCTGTCATCGGTGCCGCTGCGGAGGCGGAGTCGCTGACGACGCAGATGGCGGCCCAGTTCGATGCCATCACCGAGGCTGTCGCCGCCGTCGACTCGCGACCGCGCACGCTCTACCAAGTCGGCTCAGAGCCCGAGATCTACTGCACCAGCGCCGGATTCGTTCTTGGCCGACATGGTGACCTATGCCGGCGGCGACCCCATCACCACCAGCGATCCGGCGGCCTGGGCCATCCCGCTCGAGGAACTCATCGTGGCCGATCCCGAGGTCATCATCCTCGGTGATGCCAACTACGGCGTCTGTCCCGACGCCGTGGCCCAGCGGCCCGGTTGGCACGAGATGACCGCCGTGGTCAACGGGGAGGTCCGGCCCGTCGACGATGTTCCCGTGACCCGCCCCGGCCCGCGCCTCATGCAGGGGCTTGCCTCGCTGGCGCGAGCGATCCATCCGGAGCTCGAGTTGCCCGGGTTCGGTACCGACCCGACGCTGTGTGAGACTGGCTGACCATGACCACCACGAACCTGGCCCGCGATCACGCGGCGGTTCGGTCAGGCGCCTTCGAGGCACTGCGGCGTCGGCCGGTCGTGCTGGGCCTGATCGGCCTGACTGCCCTGGGCCTGGCGATCGTTGCCGGGATCGGGCTCGGAAGTGTCTTCATCTCACCTGCCGATACCATCGCCATCGTCGCTCGCGATGTGCTGGGTTGGCCGGTCGCGGAGTCCTGGCCGCGGGCGCATGAGACCATCGTCATGGAGTTGCGGCTGCCGCGCGTCCTCACTGCGCTCATCGTGGGCCTTGGCCTCTCGGTCGCGGGCGTCACGTTCCAGGGGCTGCTGCGCAATCCTCTCGCCGACCCCTACGTCTTGGGCACAGCCAGCGGTGCTGCGCTGGGCGCGGCGATCGGTGTGCTCCTGCCGATCCAGATCGTCTGGCTCGGGCTCGGCCTGGTCAATGTCTTCGCCTTCGTGGGTGCCCTCGCGGCCATCGCCATCGTCTACCGCATCGCCGGAGGTGGTGGCCGCTCCACCATGACCTCGATCCTCCTCACGGGCTACGCCGTTGGCTCGATGCTGGCAGCCGGCCTGTCGCTGGCGATGTACCTGTCTGGCTCGCAACTGCGCCAGATCTTCTTCTATCTCCTCGGTAGCCTGTCGGGCAGCGACTGGCAGAGCCTCGCCATCGGCCTGCCGGTGATCGTGATCGGCACCATCCTGATCATGGCTCGGGCTCGCTCGCTCAACGGCCTGCTGCTGGGTGACGATACCGCTCTGCACCTGGGAGTGGACGTGCGGCGTGAACGTGCCATCCTGCTGGGCCTGGCCTCGCTGGTGACCGCGGCCGCGGTCGCGCTGGCCGGGCTGATCGGCTTCGTCGGTCTCGTCGTACCGCACGTCATCCGACTGCTCGTCGGCCCCAACGCCCGCGTCGTGTTGCCACTCTCGGCCATCTTCGGTGCGGCCTTTCTGATCTGGGCGGACCTCGGTGCCCGCGTTGCCGGTGAGCTGCCGGTCGGCATCATCACTGCCGTCATCGGCGCCCCCATCTTCGTGCTCCTGTTGCGGCGCTATCGCACGGGATACCAGCTGTGAGCGAGCGCGGCCTGCGAATCGACATGGAGGGTCTGGGCCTTCGCTACGGGCAGGTCGATGTGCTCAGCGCCATCGATCTGCACATCGAGGCTGGCGAAAGACTGTGCCTGGTGGGGCCCAATGGCGCGGGCAAGTCCAGCCTGCTGCGTTGTCTCACCGGCCTCGCCCAGCCGACCAGTGGCAGCATCCGACTGGACGGCCAGCCGTTGGCCCGGATCGAGCGCTCCGCCTTGGCGCGCACCATCTCAGTCGTGCCCAGCCAGGTCGATCTGCCCTTCTCGATGCGCGTGGAGGAGGTCGTGCGCCTTGGGCGACTGCCACATGAGAACCCATTCAGCGGTGCCAGTCGATCAGGACCTGCTCGCGGTCGATACGGCCATCACGCGAGTGGGCATCGACAAGCTGCGTGGCCGTGACGTGCAGCAGCTCTCGATGGGGGAGCGGCAGTTGGTGCTGGTGGCCATGGCGGTGGCGCAGGGTGGCCGCCTTATCGTCCTCGACGAGCCCACCGTGCATCTCGACTTGCGTCACCAAGTGGAGGTGCTGACGCTGCTCACGCGGCTGACCGATGCCGGGCTGACGGTGGTGGCGGTCCTGCATGATCTGCCACTGGCGGCGCACTTCTTCCGGCGCCTGGTGCTGCTCGACGGCGGTCGGCTGGTGGCCGACGGAGAGCCACGGGACGTCCTTTCGGCCGAGCGCATCCGCGACGTCTACGAGGTCGATCCCCGCTTCGTGCCGGCCCTGGCGTAGACGTCTCCGGAACCGGGACGAGCACCCCGAGACGCGCGCAGACATCAGCCTCGCGCGTCACCACGGTGGCATCCGTGCGCAAGATGGCGCACCCGCTGCTGGGCGGGACTACTCCCGCTTGCGGGGCGGGTCGAAGAAGGGCAGCTTCACGACCTCGGCACCGATGCGGCCGCGCTCGCCTTCGACCGACCACTCCATCTCCAGCTCGGTGCCGATCTCGGCCGAGGACGCGGCGACGGTGCCGATGGCGAGGTTCTTCTTGAGCACCGGGCTCCACGAGCCACTGGTGGCTCGGCCGACCTGCTGGCCGAAGTCGTAGATGGGGATCTCGTCGCGCCAGGCGTTGGCAGCCAGGGCTGGCGACAGTCCATGCTGCGCGTAGAGCCGCTCGAGGTCCGCCCAGTCGAGATCGAGTCCCACCAGGCGTCGCGGTGGACCATCGGCGGCCTGCTCGCGTCGAAGTGCGGCGCGCCCGACGAACGGCACCTCCTTGTCCAGCTTCACCAGGCCGCCCAGGCCCAACTCGTAGGGCGAGTAGACCTGGTCGGCGATGAGTGCGTGGCGGGAAGAGGTGTAGTCGACGCCGGCCATGATGAGTCCGGCTTCGACGCGCACGACGTCCAGTGCCAGGATGCCGGCGGGTCGGATGGCATAGGCGCCGCCGGCCTCGATGAGCGCGTCCCACACTGCCACGGCGTCGGCGATAGGATCCAGAGCTCATAGCCCAGGTCGCCGGTATAGCCGGTGCGGCTGACGTCGATGCTGGCACTGCCGATGCGCAGCTCGCGCCGACCGAAGTAGGGTAGTCCGGCAAGCGAAACCTGGGCTGCGGATCCCAGTACGTCGCGCGAGAGGGGACCCTGCAGCGCCAGCGCTGCCAGGACGTCGGTCTCATCCGCGATGCTGACATCCAAGCCGCGGGCATTGAGCCTCAGCCAGCGCAGCTGGCCCTCAGCGGCGGTCCAACGCCAACTGCCATCATCGAGTCGCATGATGGTGCCGTCGTCGATGACCTTGCCCTCACCGTCGCACCAGGGTGTGTAGATGACCCGGCCCGGAGCGACGGCCGCGACCTCGCGAGTGACGACGCGGTCGATCAGTCGTTGGGCGTCCGGCCCGGACACGCGGTACTTGAAGAGGGGCGAGACATCGATGAGCGCCGCCGCGTTGCGGATGGCGTTGTACTCGATGTCGATATGCGGCGCATACGCGCTGGAGCTGAAGACCCCCGACCATTCCCGCCATTGTCGCCGGACGTTCAGTGCGAGGGCCCGCTCGTCAAAGGCTGATCCGACTGACATGGCCAGAGTCTAGGACGCTGCAGGAGCGTCCACCGGACCGAACCGCAGCCCGGTCGGCCGGGTAGCATGGCAGCAGTGTCCGGCGGCCCAGGCGGTCGCCGAGGGCGCGCAGGGGACCCTGCCAAGGGGCAGGTGGAGGCGCGCCAAGCGAGGAGAACGTGCCACAACGCTACGACGCGGTCGTCATCGGCGGCGGCCACAACGGCCTCATCAGCGGCGCCTATCTCGCCAAGGGCGGTCTCCGCACGCTCGTGCTCGAGCGCCGAGAGATCCTCGGCGGGGCGACGCTGACGCAGGAGATCTTCCCCGGTTTCCGCTTCAGCGTGCTCTCGTACGTCGTCAGCCTGCTGCGGCCAGAGATCATCCGTGACCTACAGCTGTCCCGTCACGGCTTGCATATCCTGCCCCTCGACGGCACCTTCACACCGGTCGAGGACGATCACCTCTGGCGCACCGACGATCATGCGCACACGATGCGCGAGCTGCGCCGCTGGTCGGTGGATGATGCTGAGGCCTACGAGGAGTACGGCCGACTGATGGCGCAGATGGCGCGCTTCATCAAACCCATCCTGGCCATGACGCCGACAGACCCCCGTCGGCCGGACCCGCGCGACGCCGCCGCTCTCGGTGCGCTGGTCAAGGACTTCAGCGCCTTGCCGCGTCGACAACAGCTGACCTTCATCCAGCTGATGACCATGAGCGCGGCCGAGTTCCTGGACCGCTGGTTCGAGACGGCGCCCCTCAAGGGCACCATGAGTGCCTCCGGCATCATCGGCACCTACCTCGGCGTGCACAGCCCGGGCACGGCCTATGTGCTGCTGCACCACTACATGGGTGAGATCGACGGCGCCTTTCGCGCCTGGGGCATCCCCAAGGGCGGTACTGGCGGCGTGGCAGCCGCCATCGCCAGTGCCGCGCGAGCGCTCGGCGCCCAGATCCGAACCGACGCCCCGGTGGCTGAGATCATCGTCCGTGACAACCGCGCCACGGGCGTGGTGCTCGAGAGCGGCGAGGAGATCGAAGCCGACCACGTACTCGCCACCACCGACGCCCGGCGCACCTTCCTCGGTCTGCTGTCAGCCGGCACGCTGAGCCCCGATTTCGAGGCCCAGGTGCGGCGCTTCCGCTTCCGTGGCTCGAGTGGCAAGGTCAACCTCGCGCTTGACGGTCTGCCCTCCTTCACCTCGCTGCCCGGTCCGGGTGAGCACCTGCGCGGTGCCATGAGCTTCTCGCCCTCGCTCGACTACATGGAGCAGGCCTATGACGACGCCAAGGCCGGCCGCTTCAGCCGTCGACCCTACATCGACAGCATCATCCCCACGCTGGTAGACCCGACGATGGCCCCGCCCGGCAAGCACGTCATGAGTTGCTTCGTGCAGTACGCGCCGTACAAGCTTGCCGAGGGGACCTGGGATGACCAGCGCGAGGCGTTCGGGGACGCGGTCATCGACGTCATCGCCGAGCGCGCTCCCAACATCCGCGACCTCATCCTGCACCGCCAGGTGGTCACGCCTCTCGACATGGAGCGTGATATCGGGCTGACGGAGGGCAATATCTTCCAGGGGGAGCTCTCCCTGGAGCAGCTCTTCTTCAACCGTCCGGTCCCGGGCTGGAGTCGTTTCGAGACGCCCGTCCGCCACCTCTGGCTGGCGGGTTCGTCGGCCCATCCGGGTGGCGGCATCATGGGTGCCAACGGACGCCTGGCTGCGCTCAAGGTCCTCGAAGCCAGGCGCAAGGGAGGTGCGGCATGACCACGGAGCGGCCCGATGCCATCGTCGTCGGCGGCGGCCACAACGGCCTCGTCTGTGCTGCCTATCTCGGCCGCGCCGGCCTCAAGACACTGCTTCTGGAGAAACGTGAGAGCGTCGGTGGCGCCATCGGTACGTCTGAAGTACTCGCCTTCCGCGCACGTGCCGACCCTTGCCCATACCGTCGGCCGCCTTACCGCCTCGATAGCACGTGAGCTGGGGTTGGGCAAGCTCGGCCTGCGCCTCGTGCAGCCGGCTGCGTTGGTCACCTCGCTGGGCGGCGAGAGCGCGCCCATCACATTGTGGTCCGACCCGTCCCGCACCGCGGTCGAGCTGGCCGCGCTGTCGGCGACGGACGCGGCTGCCTGGGAGTCATTCGATGCGGAGTTCCGGGCCCTTGCCTCCACTCTCTGGCGGCTGCTGCTGATGACACCGCCGGACGCGAAGCAGGCCGATCCCGGCGTGCTTGTCAGCGGCCTGCGCTTCGGCTGGCGCTACCGTCGGCTTGAGGCCCGGCTGGCACGCGAGTTCACGCGGATGCTGCCGATGTCCATCGCCGACTACCTCGAGGACAACCTCGAGTCCGACGCCCTGCGCGCGACGCTAGCGACCCGCGGGATCCGCTACACGTCCATGGGCCCGCACATGGGTGGCACGGCTGCGGTGATGCTGACTGACTCCGCCGGCAACGGCGGTGGAGCGGCCGGCGAATCGGTCTACGCCCGAGGTGGTCCCGGAGCCCTGGCCCTGGCCCTGGCCGAGGCGGCCCGGGAGGCCGGTGTCGAGATCCGCACCGGCGCCGAGGTCATCGCCATCCGCGACGACCATGCGCGTGTCACAGGTGTTGCGCTAGCCGACGGTGAGGAGATCGGGGCGGACATCGTGGTGAGCGGCATGGACCCGCGCACGACGCTGGCGGGCCTGGTCGATCCGGAGACGCTCGGCCCGGAGCTGGGCTGGGAGGTCGACAACCTGCGTGACCGCGGTGTCACCGCCAAGGTGAACCTCGCGCTCTCTGGGCTGCCCTCGTTCAAGGGGCTTGAAGGCGACGATGCTGTGACGCGCTTGCGTGGTCGCATCGTGGTCGCGCCCTCCATGCGCTATCTCGACCAGGCCGCAGATGCGTCCAAGTACGGGCGCATCAGCGAGGCCCCCTGGCTGGAGGCCACCATCCCCAGTCTGGTCGATCCGCTTCTCGTCGACGGCGCCACCGGGGGCGTCAAGCACGTCATGAGCGTCATCGCTCAGAGTGCACCCTATGCGCTGCGGGAGGGCGACTGGGAGTCCGAGCGCGAGAAGTTGGGAGATCTGGTGGTCACCACGCTGGAGGCCGTTGCGCCGGGCATCAGTGAGCAGATCGTGGCCCGCGAGGTGTACACACCGGCGGACCTGGAGCGCGAGTACGGTCTTTCCGGCGGCCACCCACTGCATCTTGAGCCCGGCCTGGACCAGTGGTTCGCCTGGCGCCCGCTCCTTGGCTATGCCCGCCATCGCCTTCCCGTCGCCGGGCTCTATCTCGCTGGCTCCGGCGCCCACCCCGGTGGTGGAGTCACCGGCCTGCCCGGTCGCAACGCGGCCAAGGCAGTGCTCGCCGACCACGCCAGCAAGGGCTAGCAGCAGGCACGGTCGGTGGCGACATCCCGCTGCCGACGGCCGCCCGACGAGCCTCAGTCGGCCGCGGAGTCCTGGTCCAGCCGCCAGTCCCACGCGTGGATGCGCTTGAGTAGGCGCCTGGCGGTGAGGTCGAGTTGGATGGGCGTGATGGCCACACGCTTGTTGACGACCGCGTGGAAGTCGGTGCCCGGCTCGGCCAGCCCGGTCGGCGGCGGCCCGCCGAACCAGTAGTAGGGCGTGCCGCGCGGATCCAGTCGCTCGAGCAGCTTGTCCTGGTAGACGCGCTTGCCCATGCGCGTCAGTTCGATGCCCTCGCATTCGTCGGCGCTGACGGCGGGCATGTTCACGTTGAGCAGCTCGCCCGCTCCCAGGCCGTGCTCGAGGATGTTCCGCGCGACCAGGTCGGCGACCCGCCCGGCCAGCGCGAAATCGGGCTCACCGTCGAACTCCTGGCTCATGGCGAAGGCGGGACAACCCGACAGCACCGACTCCATGGCCGCGCCGACGGTACCGGAGTAGGTGATGTCGTCGCCGAGGTTGGAGCCGTAGTTGATGCCCGATGCGACCAGATCGAAGCTGATGCCGAAGTAGCCCAGGAAGGCGAGACTGACCGCGTCGGTGGGCGAGCCATCCACCGACCAGCCTGGCGAGCCATCGTCCAGCACCCGCTCGCGAACACGCAGCGGGCGCATGAAGGTCATCGAGTGGCCCACCGCCGATTGGTTCGTGTCGGGCGCCATGACATAGACATCGCCGATCGGCTCGAGCGCCTGCTTGAGCGCCAGCAGGCCCCGTGACTCGATGCCATCGTCATTGGTGACGAGGATGCGCGGCCGCGTCCCCCACTCGGCGAGGGGTTTGGCCTGGTGCGGTGTGGCCCGGGCGGTGGGGATGTAACGCTCGCCCGCGCCGAGCTCGCCTTCGCCGTAGCTGCCGGTCAGGGCATCGACATTCGCGCCGCTCGACGCTCGAGCCGAGGGTGGGTCATAGGGTCTGCCAGGTGTCGTCTCCTGTTCGTTGCTCATACGCTCTCCTTGGGGGGTTGGTTCGCCGTTGGGGTGGTGCCGGTCGGGACAGACGCAGCGGGTGCGCCGACAGCGGGAGGTGTGGGCACACGGACCGGTCGGCCCTCGCGCTCCTCGAGTCGCCGGGCGGCTCGACTGGCCACGTCACGCGGACCACCCTGGGTGCGGTTGAGGTAGTGGAAGAAGAAGGCCGAGATGACCGCGGCCACGGGAATGGCGAAGATGGCGCCGACGACACCCTGCAGGCGAATACCGATGAGGACGGACACCAGCACCACCGCCGGGTGGATGCCGACAGAGCTGGCCATCACGCGCGGCTGCACGATGTTCATGGTGATGAACCAGCCGATGGCCATGACCACGATGATGGGGATGACGGCGTCGGGCTGGGTCAGGATGGCCGCCACCACCGGCGGCGACCACGAGATGAACGGCCCGAAGAAGGGGATGAACTGGAAGATGGCCACCAGGGCGGTGGTCAGGGGCATGTAGTCGATTTCCAGTGCGAGACTGCCGGCGGCGGCGATGGCGCCGAGCACGACACCCTGGATGGCCTGGCCGCGGATGAAGCCACCGAACGACGCCGCCACGCTCGTCTGGAAGAGCCGCAGCTCGGGCGCGTAGCGCGGCGGCGTGACCTGGTTGACGAATGCCAGGAGGCGGTCCTTGTCGATGACGATGAACAGCGACAGGAAGATCATGAACATGAGGTTGCCCAGCATCCCCAGGCTGGCGAAGGCGATGTCCTGGAGCGGGCGCACGAACTCGCCCGACGACGAGGCGATCTGCTGTAGCGTCTGGTCGAGCACCGACTTCAGGTCGACCTGCAGGCCGAGCTCGCTCAACTGCTCCTGCCACGGCCGCACGATCTCCGGGGTCCGCTGCTGCAGCGTGGGCAGTTCTTCGGTGAAGGCCAAGATGGAGTTGGCCAGCTGGGTCGCGATGATGAGCCCGAGGACGGCCAGCACGAGGAAGAGCAGGCCATAGACCAGGACCACCACCAGCGTGCGAGGTGCGGCCGGTAGCAGGCGCCTGATGCCGTCCACGAGCGGCGACAGCACGAAGGCGAACACCCACGCCATCACCACGATGAGGATGATGTCGCTGAAGTAGACGATGACTTGTCCGGCGAGACCGATGAAGACCAACGCCACGGTCAGGGTGGCGAGGATGAGGAGGGCGCGGATCCAGCGCCTCTCTTGCTCGAAGAACTGGGTCATCATGGGCGGAGTCTACTCTGCGTTTCCGCGCTCGCGGACCTCGCTGGCGGCCTCGGATCAGCGGCGCGGCGCGAGTCCCATGCGCTCGTGACACTCGGCCAACGTATCGGCCGCCATTGGCGCCAGCTTGTCTGAGCCAGCGTGCAGGATCTCCTCGATGAGGCCGGGCCGGGCCCGGAGCTCGAGGTAGCGCTCTCGCGCTTCGGCGAAGTAGCCCAGCATCCGCTCGGTGAGCAGTCTCTTGGTATCGACGCAGCCGGTACGCGCGCTGCGCTCGCCGTCCCAGATGTCCTGGTAGTCATCGGGGCTGAAGATGCGATGGAGCTGGCACACGTTGCAGACCTCTGGTCGACCGGGGTCGCTGCGCCGCTGCCGCTGGGTATCAGTGACCATGCTCATGATCTGCTTGCGGATGACGTCTTCATCGGCGAAGATCTCGATGACGTTGCCCAGCGACTTGGACATCTTGTTGGCGCCGTCGGTGCCCTTGACGATGGGCGCCTCGCTGAAGACGGCCTGCGGCTCGGGGAAGACCTCGCCGTAGCGGCCGTTGAAGGCGCGCACGATCTCGCGCGCCAGCTCGAGGTGCGCGGCCTGGTCCTTGCCCACCGGCACGAAGTGCGCCTTGTAGATAGCGATATCCGCAGCCTGGAGCACGGGATAGTTGAGCAGGGCCAGGTTGACGTCGTCGGGCTGGTTGCGGCGCTTCTCCTTGAACGACGGCGTGCGCTCGACCCAGCCGGTCGGCGTCACCGACGCCAGCAACCACATCAGCTCCAGGTGTTCCGGCCGGTCGGACTGGCGGAACAGCACCGCTCGCTCCGGATCGAGGCCGAGGGCCAAAAGGCCCAGTGCCATCTCGTGCGTGTTGCGCGAGATGAGCTCGGCATCGTGCGTGGAGGTGAGTGCGTGGTAGTCGACGATGCAATAGATCGCGTCGAAACCATCCTGCATCGCGATGTAGTTGGAGAACGCGCCGAGGTGGTTGCCCACGTGCGGCAAGCCGGACGGTTGTACGCCCGAGAAGACGCGGCCGCCGGTGTCGGGCGTGGGGGTCGCGATGGTCGAAGCTGTCGTGTCGGTCATGGGCTCGCAAGTATGGTCGGAGGCTGTCCGGTCATCGGTGCCGTCGGCGCTCGACTCTAGCAGGCGAGGGCTGCGCTACGATCGGGGTATGGATCATGATGCCCCAGACATGACGACAGCTCCAGCATCGCTCGCTGCGACTGGCCCCCGCATCGCTATCTTTGGCCTTGGCACCGTCGGCACGGCCGTGGCCGAACGCCTGCTCGACCCGGCGTGGGGCGCGCTCGTGGCCCGACGGGGAAGTCATGTCCCGCGGTTGGTGGGTATCGCTGACCTTGACTTGGAGCGTGATCGCGGGCTGAGCATCCCAGGCGACGTGCGCCTGGTGACCGACTTCAACGGACTTCTTGGTGACGATATCGATACCGTCATCGAGTTGATCGGCGGAGCCGACGTGGCGGGCGATGCTGTGCTGGCGGCGCTGAAGGCAGGCAAGAGCGTGGTCACGGCCAACAAGGCCCTGCTCGCGCTCCGTGGTCGCGAACTGGAAGAGGCTGCGCGGGAAGCCGGTGTCGGACTGCGTTTCGAAGCGGCTGTGCTCGCGGGTGTGCCGATCCTGGGCCCCTTGACGGGCGAGCTTGGTGCCAACGAGATCCGCGAGGTCCGTGGTCTCCTCAATGGCACGACCAACTACGTTCTCAGCACCATGGCTGCCGACGCACGCGACTACGACGACGTCCTGCGCGAGGCGCAGGCGCGTGGCTACGCCGAGGCCGACCCGACCAGCGACGTCGAGGGCTTCGATGCCACCTACAAGCTTGTGCTCCTGGCACGCCTGGCCTGGGGGGGTTGGGCCGATGCCGACCGCGTCTCCCGGAGTGTGCCCGCGTTCGGTGGCGGCACCGTTCGTGGCATCAGCGGCGTCAAGCGCAGTCACATGAGCGTGGCCGCCCGCCTCGGCCTCGCCATCAAGCTGGTGGCACGCGCGGCGCGCATCCCCGATGCTGGCATACGCGCCGGCGTCACGCCCATGGCGGTGGCGGCCGGCTCAGCCCTGGGATCCACCGGCGGTGTCACCAACATCGTCGAGATCAGCGCCGACCCGGTCGGGCGCATCGCCATGGTCGGCCCCGGCGCCGGTGGCCCTGCGACCTCGAGCGCCATCCTCGCCGATGTGTTGGCCCTCGCCCAGGGCGCCGGATCGACCTGGGGTCAGCTGCCTCCGGCGGACACGCTCGAAGTCGTGGATGACCTGGGGGACGAGCGTGGCTGGCTGGTCTTCATCGAGGGCCTCGGTGCGGCGGGCTTCCCCGAGTCGCTCAAGGAGCTGGCCCTTGCCAGCACCGATGAGGGCTTCGTGAGCAAGCCCATCTCGCTCGCGGCGATGACGGCCAGGCTGGGCACCTTCGATGGCGCTGTGACCGTCTATCCCGTCCTGTCGGACGCCTAGGACATGCGCATGAGCCAGGTGCTGCGGCAACTGCGCGCGGAGCAGTCCAGCATGGGTCGCCGCCCGCGATTGATGGAGCGCTTCGCCGACTTCCTGCCCATCAGCGAAGACACTCCGCGGCTGGGCCTGGGCGAGGGCTTCACCCCCCTGGTCCACGCGCGCAACCTGGGTCGGGCCATGGGTGTGCCCGAGCTGCACCTGAAGGTGGAGGGCCAGAACCCTACCGGGTCGTTCAAGGACCGCGGCATGGTCGTAGCGGTGGCCAAAGCCCTCGAGGGCGGAGCGAAGGCCGTCATCTGTGCGTCCACCGGCAACACGTCGTCGTCGGCCGCTGCCTACGCGGCCGCTGCCGGCATCGAGGCCGTCATCGTCCTGCCCAAGGGCAAGATCGCGGCCGGCAAGATGCTCCAGGGCTTCGCCGCCGGCGCACGCGTGGTAGCCATCGAGGGCAATTTCGACGATGCCCTGCGCATCGTGCGTGAGATGACCGCGAAGCGCGACCCGGACTACCCCGTCGAACTGGTCAACTCGGTGAACCCGTACCGCCTGGAAGGCCAGAAGACCGCCGCCTTCGAGGTCTGCGAGGACCTCGGCGGTGCGCCCGATTACCTGGCCATCCCCGTCGGCAACGCCGGCAATATCAGCGCCTACTGGCTCGGCTTCGTGCAGTATCGCGACACGGGTCTGGTGGAGACCGTGCCGAAGATGATCGGCTTCCAGGCGGAGGGCGCCTCACCGCTGGTGCAGGGCCATGATTTCGACGATCCGCAGACCATCGCCACGGCCATCCGTATCGGCCGGCCGGCGAGTGCCCACCTCGCCTTGGCTGCGCGTGACGAATCGGGTGGTCTCATCGACGCGGTGACCGACGAGGAGATCCTCGCGTCCTATCGCGACATCGCCCGCATGGAGGGCATCTTCTGCGAGCCTGCCAGCGCGGCCTCGGTCGCGGGCGTCCGCAAGGCAGCGGCTGATGGACGCATCGATCCCGGTGCCACCATCGTCGCGGTCCTCACCGGGGTGGGTCTCAAGGACCCCGACACGGGCATGCGGCTGATGCAGCCGCCGCTGGAGGCAGAGCCGACCGTCGATGGCGTCCGCGCCGCCCTCGGCTGGTGAACGACGGGCGCTCAGCTGCCGAATTCGTCGGACGCCGGATCAGCCTCGACGTCCCGGCCACTAGCGCCAATCTTGGAGCTGGCTTCGACGCGCTGGCGCTGGCGCTCGACCTGGCCACCGTCATCACCGTCGAGGCCGTGCCGCTGGCGAACGAGCCGGCTATCTGGGTGGAGGTTCGCGGAGAAGGCGCCGGCCAACTACCGACAGGCCGGCGGAACCGGTTCGTGAGCGCGCTCTTCGATGGCCTACGGGCTGCCGGGATCGACCCCGACGGGGCCGGCTGGCACGTTCGTATGGAGAACCACATCCCCGTGGCGCGAGGCCTCGGCTCCTCGGCGTCGGCGACGGTGGCAGCCCTGCTGGCTGCCGACGCGCTGACCGCTGGTGCGCTCGGTCGCGAGCGCATGCTGGAGATGGCGGCCGCCTCCGAGGGTCACGCCGACAACGCGGCTGCCGCCGTCCTGGGCGGTCTATGTGTGGTGACCCAGGTGGAGGGCGTCCCGCGAGCCATTCGCATCGATCCGCCGGAGGGATTGCTGGCAGCGCTGTATATCCCCGACAAACATCTTTCGACCGCGGTCATGCGGGCGGCGTTGCCCGCCACGGTGCCCTTCGAAGACGCTGTGCATAACGTGGGTGCGGCGACCCTGGCGCTGGCCGCGCTGAGCCAGGGCCGGCTTGACCTGTTGGCGCCGGGCACGGTGGATCGTCTGCACGAGCCCTATCGTGCGCAGGCCTACCCCGAGTTGCCCGAGCTCATCGACGCCGCCCTGGCGGCGGGTGCCAAGGGCGCCTGCCTGTCGGGAGCCGGCTCCACCGTCATCGCCTTCAGTGACGACGCCGCCGCTGCCGCCACCATCGCAGCCGCCATGGAACGCCGCGCACTGGCACTGGGCATGAGCGGCCGGGCGGCCGTGCAAGCCGCACGCGCGGAGGGTGCACGGGTCATCGAAGACGGTGACGTCCGGCCCGACAGGTCTTCTCGCCACCTCACGTAGACTTCGGCCATGTCCCGACTCATCGTGCAGAAATACGGCGGCTCCTCGCTGGCCGATGCCGAGCGCATCCGCCACGTGGCCGGGCGCATCGCGCGCGACCGCCGAGACGGCGCCGACCTCGTGGTCGTGGTCAGCGCCATGGGTGACACCACCGACCATCTCACCGAGCTGGCCGCGGCCATCACCGACGAACCAGACCCGCGCGAGATGGACCTGTTGCTGGCGACCGGCGAGCACATGAGCGGTACGCTGGTGGCCATGGCGCTGCATGCCCAGGGCATCGAGGCCATCTCCCTGACCGGGCCGCAGGCCGGCATCCGCACGGACACCAGCCACGGCCGTGCGCGCATCGCCAATATCGACCCGGCCCGCATGCGACGTGAGATCGATCGCGGCCGTGTCGTCATCGTGGCCGGCTTCCAGGGCTCCACCGACGAGACCTTTGCCACCGGTGAGTTCACCACCCTGGGGCGTGGTGGCTCCGACACCACCGCGGTGGCACTGGCTGCTCGCCTGGGGGCCGACGCCTGCGAGATCTACACCGATGTCGAAGGCATCTTCACGGCCGATCCGCGGGTCGTCCCCGATGCCCAGCTCATCCCCAAGATCGGCTATGAGGAGATGCTCGAGCTGGCTCACCAGGGGGCGCAAGTCATGCAGACACGCGCGGTCGAGTTGGGCTGGGTCAACGACGTCGTCATCAGGGTGCGCTCCACGTTCAGCGACCACCCAGGCACCAGTATCCAGGAGGTATCCGCTGTGGAGCTGCGAGACAAGGTCCGGGCCATGGCGCTCGACCGCAAGGTGGCGAAGGTGACCATCGTGGGCGTGCCTGATCATCCCGGCATCGCCCGGTCCATCTTCGAGCCCATGGCCGATCAGGGGCTCAACGTGGACATGATCGTGCAGAACGTCGGCCACGACGGCAGCACGGACTTGTCCTTCACCGTCGAGCGTGCCAGTCTCGCCCGCGCCGAGCGACTGCTGGAGCTGCTGGCCAAGGAGCTCGGCTTCGAGTCCGTCACGACCGATGCTGCGGTGGCCAAGGTCAGCATCGTCGGTGAGGGCATCCACAACCATCCCGGCTACGCCGCCCAGATGTTCGGTGCGCTTGCCGACGAGGGCATCAACATCAGCATGATCTCGACCTCCGAGATCCGCATCACCTGCATCATCGCCGAGGACCAGATCGACGCGGCCGCCAAGGCTATCCACCGCACCTTCCGGCTGCAGGAGCCGGAATCGCCCGATGCCTCCAGCGAGACCGGCGTTGGCTGACCGCGCGGGCAGCCTGCCCGCTTTCGTCTCCCGCCTCGAACGCTTCGACCGCGTCGGATCGACCCAGGCCACGGTGCGTGGGTGGCTCGAGGATGGTGTCGACGAGGTTTGCGTCGCCGTCGCCGACGAGCAGACCGAGGGTCGTGGCCGGCTGGATCGAGCCTGGCTGGCCAAGCCTGGTTCTTCGCTGCTGGTATCGGTGGGTTTCCGTCCGCTGCAGCTGAAGGCACTCCACGGCTGGCGCCTGTCGGCGATCGGCTCGATCGCCATGCTTGGTGCGGCGACCTCGCTGCTGGGTCCCACTGCTGACCGGCTGGCGCTGAAGTGGCCCAATGACATCGTCGCCATCCACCGCGGGCGCATGCGCAAGGTCGCGGGCGTGCTGAGCGAGAGCAGCCTCCAGGGCGAGCGCGTGGCGAGCGCCATCGTGGGCATCGGCATCAACGTCGACTGGCCGGCCGGCGCGTACCCGGCTGAGCTGGCCGAACAGATGTGGAGCCTTTCGGAGGCCTCCGGTCGTCGGCGTATCGATCGTGATGCGCTGCTCAGCGCCTGGCTCGAACGACTGGGGCCACTGTACGAGTCCCTGCTTGCGGGGCGCTTCGACGGACTCCGCTGGGCGGACGCACAGATCACGACCGGCGCGGTCGTCGAGGTAGAGACTGCTTCGGGCACGATCAGCGGCACCGGTGTGGGCATGGATCACGACAGCGGTTCGCTGTTGGTGCGCACCGGGCCGGGCCAGCCGCTGCGCGCCATCGCGGTCGGCGATGTGGTGCGCTGTTCGGTCGAAGACGCGGCCTGAAACCTGTAACAGCTAGACTCTCCCGGTGTTCTGGAAGGGGAGAGGGCGTATCGAAGCTGCGGCTGTCGTCGTTCCGTTGGATGCGGATCGGTGGGCGGTCGAGGCTGCCAAACGTGATCCTGGCGCCTTCGATCAGTTGTATCGGAAATACGTGGCACAGATCTACAGCCTGGCGCTCTACGAGACCCGCGACCCGCACGCTGCCGAGGACATCACCGAAGGGGTGTTCCTGAAGGCGTTGGCTGCGCTGACCGGTTTTCGGGAGCAGGGAGTGGGTGAGGAGTCGACCTTCAGGGTCTGGCTGTTCGCCATCGCGCGCAACGTCATCACCAACGAACGGCGCCATGCCCGGCGCCATCCCGAGGATCCGATCGAGCTCGCGCTCGACCTGCGCGCGGTGGACGATCCGGCCGCCACCGCCGAGATGCGCATGGAGGCCCAGCGGGCATTGCAGGCGGTCATGGAGTTGCCGCCGCAGCGCCGCCAGGCTGTCGTGCTGCGTTTCGTCAACGAACTCAGCGCCCGCGAGATCGGCGAGATCATGGGCAAGTCCGAAGGGGCCGTCCGGGTGCTCATCCACCGCGCACTGCTGTCGGTGCGACGGCGGCTGGAGCCATGACGAGGACGACAGAGACGGCGGTGCAGCTCGATAGCGCCATCGATACGCTCCTGGGGGACCCTTCCCGGCCGTCGGGCGTCGCCGAGGGTGGACTGGCTGAGGGTGGGCTGGCCGAGACCGCACGACTACTGCGCGATTCCCTCCCACGGCTCCACCCGCGCTTCAGCTTCGAAGAACACTTGGCGGCGCGGCTGGCGATGGCCGGTCGCCGGTCAGCTCCGCTGGCTCCGGCCGAACCGACTCCATTCCACGCCGGCATGGCGGTCGAAGTCCAAGCTATCGCGCTGCCACTGAGCGGCGCCGATCGCCGTCGCCGCAGCCTGCTCGCGGGCGGCGCTATCGCGTCGGGTGTCTCGCTGGCGCTGCCGCTCGCCGGCGCGGCGCTGGTCGTGTGGCGCAGGTCGCGTTCTTCTGGTGGGCTTCTCTGATGCCCATCCAGTGGCCCTTCCGTCCGCGTCCGGACTCTTCGCGCTCCGACCTCTGGACCAAGTGCCCCGGCTGCAACGAGACGATCTACAACAAGCAGCTGGAGCAGAACCAGCGTGTCTGTCCCAGGTGTGGGCACCACTTTCGCTTGCGCGTGGACGTCCGCCTCGGCAGCCTGCTTGATCCCGATAGCTTCGAAGAGCGCGACGCCGGTCTCGAGTCCCTGGACCCGCTGGGGTTCGTCGACCTCAAGTCCTACCCCGACAGGGTCGCCGAGCAGAAGGCCAAGACCGGCCTGCGCGACGCCGCCGTTTGGGGCATCGGCGCCGTCCACGCCCAGCGAGTGGCCATCTGCGCCATGGACTTCGCCTACATGGGCGGCTCGATGGGCTCGGTGGTGGGCGAGAAGGTCACGCGCGCAGCGGAAACCGCTCTCGAGGAGCGGATCCCCTACATCGCCATCAGCACCTCCGGTGGCGCTCGCATGCAGGAAGGCACGCTGGCGTTGATGCAGTTGGTCAAGACCTGCGCTGCCGTCGAGCGCCTGGCGCTGGCTGGTGTGCCCTATATCAGCATCCTGTCCGATCCCACCACCGGCGGCGTGTTCGCCTCCTTCGCGGCCCTGGGTGACGTCAACATCGCCGAGCCCAACGCGCTCATCGGTTTCGCCGGTGCACGCGTGGCAGCCGGCACCACCGGCGATGCGCTGCCTGAGGGCTTCCAGCGATCCGAGTTCCTCTTCCGTCACGGCTTCCTCGATCTGGTGGTCGCGCGCGCTGACCTGCGCGACGAGGTGGCTCGTCTGCTGCGCTATCTGCAGCCGCGACCCGAGCGCACGCCCAATCACAACGGCGGCGAAGGGATCGACGGTCGTGGCAGCGCCGATGTGGAGGCCATCCGTGGTTAGGGCCGACGCCACGGCGGCGGAAGCCATGGCTGAGACGACGACCGTGGAGAGCGCCGCCTCGTCGATGGTCGTCGCCGAGGACGCGCTGCGGGAGGCCGTCTGGGCCCGCGTCCAGATGGCCCGCAACGTACTGCGGCCACATACACTGGAGCTCCTCGGATACATGGCCAGCGATGTCGTGGAGTTGCATGGCGACCGCACCTTCGGCGACGATGCCGCGCTGGTCGGCGGCCTCGCCACCATCGGTAGCCATCGCGTGGTCTTCCTGGGTCACCAGAAAGGTGCCGAGGTGGAGGAGAACATCCGTCGCAACTTCGGCATGCCCCGACCGGAGGGCTATCGCAAGGCTGGCCGCCTGCTCAAGCTGGCCGAGCGACTGGGGCTGCCGGTGGTCACGTTCGTGGACACGCCCGGAGCTGCTCCTGACGCGCCGTCCGAGGAGCGCGGCCAAGCTGAGGCCATCGCCCGCAACATCGCGGTGATGACTTCGCTGCGGACGCCGATCGTGACCGTCATCACCGGCGAGGGTGGCTCCGGCGGCGCGCTGGCTATCGCCGTCGGCGATGTGGTGCTCGCGCTCGAGAACGCGATCTACTCGGTCATCTCACCAGAGGGCTGCGCCAGCATCCTGTGGCGCACCAGCGACATGGCCAAGCAGGCTGCCGTGGCGATGCGCCTCACGGCTCGGGAACAGCAGGCCCTCGGCGTCATCGACACCGTCATCAGTGAGCCCGGACAAGGGGCGCACGAGGAACCCGAGAAGACCGCGCGCCGGTTGGGTGAGGCCATCGAAGCGCAGTTGGAGGCGCTGGTCCACCATGATCTCGACGCGCTGGTCCAGGCTCGCTACGCGCGCTATCGCGAGTACGGTGCCTTCACGACCAAGGAGATGCCCGTGCGCGAACGTCGCGAGCGGCAGAACATCGTCGATCGCCTGCGCACGCTGCTGGATTCCGGCCGCGTGCTCAGCGTGGGAGAGGGTGCACGGCTGGCGCCTGGTGCAGCCGACGACTTCGATGCCGCAGGCGAGACCGAGGTCGATGGGCATGCCCACCTCGGCGATGATGGGAGCAACGCGTGAGTGACGAGAAGGTCGGCGCGATGCCGCCGCATGGCAGCGACGAAGCCGGCAAGGCTCTCGATGCCCTGACCGATGAGGTGTTGCCGGCGCTGATCGCGCGCCTGCGCGCGAGCCGACTTGGCGAGCTCGAGATCCGCAGCGATGGCTGGCGGGTCCGCCTCCGTCGTGATGCTTCGGCTACGCCCCCGCGAGCGCACGCTCCCGATGCCACGACCTTTCTTGCCGACCAGCGTGTCGGCCTCTCCGGCAGTGTCGCGCTGTTCTCCGGCGGTGGGCTACTTCACGCCTGTGCCCCAGCTCGCCGTCGGCCAGTCGGTCCAGGCCGGCGACCTGCTCGGCAGCATCGATGTGCTGGGGGTCGTGCAGGAAGTCAACGCGCCCAGTGGCGGCATCGTCGCGCGGGTGCTGGCCGAGGAGGGGCAGGCGGTCGAGTACGGCCAGGCGCTCGCAGAGATCGATCCGCTGGAGGTGGATCTCGAAGCCGGCGCGTCCGGCGAGGGCGACCGATGATCGAGCGCGTCCTGATCGCCAATCGCGGCGAGATCGCCGTTCGTGTACTGCGTGCCTGCCGCAGCATGGGCATCCAGGCTGTCGTCGCCCACAGCGAGGCCGACTCCAGCTCGCTGGCCGTGCGCATGGCTGACGAATCCATCTGCATCGGGCCCGCGGAGTCGGCTCGGTCCTACCTCAACGCTGCCTCGCTGATCTCGGCTGCGCTGGTCAGTGGTTGTGATGCCATCCACCCCGGCTACGGCTTCCTGTCCGAGGACGATGGCTTCGCCGAGATGACACGGGCGCATGACCTCACCTTCATCGGGCCTTCGGCGGAAGTACTGGAGCGCTTCGCCTCGAAGGCCGGTACGCGAGAACTGCTGGCGGCCCATGGCCTGCCCATGGTCCCGGGCTCCCACGGCATGTTGCGCGACGACGAACACGCGCTTGCCGAAGCCGAGCGTATCGGCTATCCACTGCTGATCAAGCCGTCGGCCGGAGGCGGCGGCAAGGGCATGCGAATGGTGCGTACGCCGCGGGAGCTGCAGCAGGCGCTGACGGTCTGCCGCTCCGAAGCGCGCGCGGCCTTCGGGGACGACTCTCTGTACCTCGAGAAGTGGTTGGAGCAGACCCGCCACGTCGAAGTCCAGGTCGTGATCGACAACTACGGACATGGCGTGCATGTGGGCGAGCGGGATTGCTCGGTCCAGCGACGGCACCAGAAACTGGTGGAGGAGGCGCCCAGCCCGGCCATCGATGACGCCACCCGCAACGAGCTGGCTGCAGCGGCCGTCAAGGCCGCCATCGCGGCCGGCTATCGCAACGTGGGCACGCTGGAGTTCCTCGTCGATCACAAGGGCGACTATTTCTTCATCGAGATCAACGCGCGCATCCAGGTGGAGCACCCCGTGACCGAGATGCTCTCCGGTATCGACATCGTGGCCGAGCAGATCCGCCTGTCCGCCGGGGAGAAGCTGGGCTATGGACAGGATGCCGTGACGTTGCGCGGGCACGCCATCGAATTCCGCATCAACGCCGAGGACGTGCAGGCCGACTTCCGTCCACAGGCTGGTGTCGTCGAGGCCTACGTTCCACCCGGTGGCGCCGGCATCCGCATGGAGACGCACCTCTACAGCGGATATGAAGTGCCGCCGTACTACGATTCACTCCTCGCCAAGCTCATCGTCTGGGGGCCCGACTCGCGAATCTGCCATCGCGCGCTCACGCGTGGCCCTGCGGGAGCTGCTGATCGAGGGCATCGAGACCAATATCCCCTTCCATCGGGCCATCCTCGAGGACCGACGTTCCTCTCGGGTGAGTTCGACACGAACCTACTTGACCGCAAGGGCGCAGCGGCCTTCCTGAGGGCTGTGCCGTCCCACGAACGGGCCTGAACACCCGGCTTGAGACGAGAGGAAGATGATGAATGAACGCGAGGCGCCGGGCGCTGACCAGCCAGCCGTCGTGCTGCTGACCACGGCGGAGCTGCAGAAACTGATCCCCACCGCTGGCCGTTCCTCCTGGTCGACCGCATCGTGGCCGAGGATCGTGAGCGTGGTTACATCCGCGGGGAGAAGGCCGTCACCGCGGGCGAGTGGTTCTTCGGTGGGCATTTCCCTGACATGCCGGTCATGCCGGGTGTCATCCAGGTGGAGGCCTTGGCGCAAACGATGGCCGTGTACGTGGCGCGCGAGGAGGGCTTCGGCGATCGCATCGGTCTGTTCGCCGGCATCGACGAGTGCCGCTTCAAGCGGGTGGTCCAGCCGGGCGACCGTCTCAGCCTGGAAGTGACCATGGAGAAGCTGGGCCGTCGCTTCGGCAGGGGCCGGGCGGTGGCTTCGGTCGACGGTGAAGTGGCATGCGAAGCGCTCATCTCCTTCGTCATCCCAGCGGCGGACACACTGCGATGACGCTGCGGCTCGCGCTCATCGCTGATATCCACGGCAACGTTGCGGCCCTCGATGCGGCGCTGGCCGCGGTAGCCAAGGCCGCTCCAAGTCGCATCGTCATCCTTGGCGACCTGGTGCTCAACGGGCCGCGCCCGGTGGAGACCATCGACCGGGTCATGGAGCTCGAGGCGGCCGGCGCCCTGGTCATCGCCGGCAATACCGACATCGCCGTCGCCGACGGCGACTACGCTGCGGCCTTCCCCTGGCTGGACGAGGTGCCAGCCGGTCACGTGGCCGCCGCCGAGTGGGCTCGCGACCGGCTGCGGGATGATCAGCTCGAGTACCTGCGTCGCCTCCCCGCCGAGCGTCGCGTGGCCGTCGGCGATGAGCTCATCCTGGCCTGCCACGCATCACCCGGGAGTCAGACCAGTGGCTTGCCGGCCGACCTGGATGCTGCGGTCGCGGTGCAGCGTGTGACACGGACCGATGCCCGCGTCATCTGCTGCGGACACACGCACGTCGCAGACGTGCGCGAGTTCGGTCGCAAGTTGCTGCTGAACCCGGGTTCATGCGGCTACGCCTTCGACGGCACTCCCGACGCCTGCTGGGCGATGCTCAGCGCCGAGGAGGGCGAGGACCCCAGGGCTGAGCTGTTCCGCACCAGCTACGACCCGCAGCCGGCCGCAGAGGAAGTCGCCGGTCGCGGCCTGCCAGGGGATG
Source organism: uncultured Chloroflexia bacterium (assembly GCA_963724095.1). GTDB lineage: Bacteria > Chloroflexota > Limnocylindria > Limnocylindrales > CSP1-4 > JAFMJV01. Next base: position 864,522 of record CAVRTH010000005.1, on the reverse strand, counting down.
TCTACCGTGCCGCCACCATCCGCACCGGGAGGTTCGTCCGATGAACTTCGTGGCCGGGGGGCGCCGCGTGGTGGTGACCGGCCTTGGCGCCGTCACCCCTCTTGGGACGGACGTGCCGACCTTCTGGCGTCGCCTGGTCGCGGGCGATTCGGGCGTCGTCCCCATCAGCCTCTTCGATGCCTCAGCGCTGACCAGCCGTATCGCCGGCGAGGTCCCCGACTACGACCCCGGCAACGTGCTCGACCGCAAGGAGGTCCGGCGCACCGACCGCACCACGCAGATGGCGCTGTCTGCCACGCGAGAGGCTTTCGACGATGCCGGCCTGCCCGAGCGCCTCGAGGGCGCGCTCGCCGAGGCCACCGGTATCCTGATGTCGTCCGGTCTCGGTGGCACCAACACGCTCATCGACCAGATCGCGACGCTGCGCATGGAAGGAGCCAGTCGCGTCAGCCCCTTCTTCATCCCCATGGCCATCGCCAACATGGCGGCCGGCGTCGCCGGCATCACCTTCGGAGCGCTGGGGCCCAACTACTCCACGACCAGCGCCTGTGCTTCCTCCGGCCACGCCCTTGGCGAGTCCTTCGAGATCATCCGGCGGGGCGACGCCGATGTCATGGTCGCCGGTGGCTGCGAGGCGCCGGTGGCTGATGCCACCGTGGCCGGCTTCGCGCGCATGAAGGCGCTCTCGACACGCAACGACGATCCCGCTGCCGCCAGCCGGCCCTTCGACGCCGAGCGCGATGGGTTCGTCATCGCCGAGGGGGCGGCGGCGCTGATCCTCGAGGAGTTGGGACACGCCCAGCGTCGGGGTGTACGCATCTACGCCGAGGTCTGTGGCTACGGTGCCACAGCCGACGGCCACCACATCACCACGCCTGCTCCCGGCGGCGCGGGCGCCGTGCGGGCTGCGCGGCGCGCGCTGGCCAAGGCCGGCCTGGAAGCCAGTGCTATCGACCTCGTCAGTGCGCACGCCACCAGCACCGCGGAGGGTGACCCCACCGAGCTGATCGGGATCAACGCGCTCGTTGGCGACAACGCCGCCAACGTCAGCGTCACCGCGACGAAGTCGTCGATCGGGCATGCGCTCGGAGCAGCCGGTGCCGTTGCCGCGGTCGCGACGGTCAAGGCGCTCGAAGTCGGCGTGGTGCCACCGACGCTGAACCTGCACCATCCAGACGAGCGCGCCGGCGCCTTGGACCTGACGCCGTTGAAGGCACGAACGCGGAGGCTGGACGTCGCACTCGTCAACGCCTTCGGTTTCGGGGGCCAGAACGCGGCCGTCATCTTGCAGCGCTGGGATCCACGATGACGACGCGCGAGGAGGTCGGTCACCTGCTCGGCCTCATCGACCGCCTGGAGCGACTGCTCGAACGCTCTGCGCTGTCGGAGATCGAGATCGAGGCGGAGGGCACGACGCTGATCCTGCGGACGCCGGCAGCCCTGGCTCCGATGGCCGGCATCGTTCCCCTCCTGCCGGCCTCGGGCGAGGAGTCGCCCGAGGCGGTGTCGCTTCTCGACGAGCCGGTTCGAGAGCGCGGTGCCCATGCCATCACCGCACCCCTGACCGGCGTGTTCTACCGCTCGCCGTCTCCGGGAGCTGAGGCGTACGTCCGCGAGGGGGGGCAGGTCAATGCGGGCCAGGTCATCGGCCTCATCGAGGCCATGAAGCTGTTCAACGAGATCAAGAGCGACGTCACCGGGACCGTCCGACACATCGCCCCGGGCGACGGTGACCTCGTCAAGGCCCGTGAGACGCTCATCGAGGTCGATCCCGCGTGAGCCGCCCCGGAGCCGATCGGGTGAGCCCGCCGCGCAGTGTCCATGTCACCGGCTGGGGCTCCTACGTGCCTGAGCGCGTGCTCAGCAATGCCGATCTCGAGCGCATCGTCGATACCTCCGACGAGTGGATCCGAACGCGCACCGGGATCAGCGAACGGCGCGTGGCGGCGCCGCATGAGACCACCGCCACCCTCGGTGCCATCGCCGCAAAGCGGGCCGTCGCGACGGCCGGTCTTGCGCCCGACGACATCGACATCATCATCGTTGCCACGCTCACCCCCGACTACCCCATGCCCTCGACCGCTGCGCTGGTCAAGGAAGCCATCGGTAACACCACTGCGGCCGCGTTCGACATCGCCGCCGCCTGCTCCGGCTTCGTCTTTGCCTATGCCACCGCTGACTCATATGTGCGCAGCGGCCTGGCTCGCCATGTCCTGGTCATCGGCGCCGAGCTGCTGACCCAATTCCTCGACTTCGAGGATCGCGGCACCTGCATCCTGTTCGGCGATGGCGCTGGGGCGGTGGTGCTGTCTGCCTCCGACGAGGAGGGTGGTGGCATGGCCGGCGTGGAGCTGACCACCGACCCCGACGGCGCCTACATGATCTGGCTGCCCTCGGGTGGGTCGCGCAGTCCCTCCAGTGCTGAGACCGCGAGGCGTGGCGAACACTTCATTCGCATGGAGGGTCGCGAAACCTACCGCTACGCCACCCGCACGCTGGCGGCCACCGCCCTGGCTGCCATCGAGAAGGCCGGCTGGACAGCGGATGAGGTCGACCTCTTCATCCCGCACCAGGCCAACGTGCGCATCATCGAGGCGGTGGCCAAGGGTCTGGGTCTGCCCATGGAGCGGATGTTCGTGAACATCCACAAGTACGGCAACACCTCCGCTGCCTCGGTCGGGATCGCGCTCGATGAGGCCGTGCGCGAAGGACGTGTCAAGCCCGGCGACAAGCTCGTCTTCGTGGCGTTCGGTGCCGGGTTCACCTCGGGCGCCGTGGCACTGAGCTGGACAGCCGACCCCGCCGACTCCGCTCGCAGTGCGGCCGTGGAGCCGTTCGCGAGCGTGCGCGCACCAATCGACTGGGACTCGGTCGACCCGATCCCGCCGCGCCTGGCGGCCGTCCTCAACGACCCCCAGGGGCCACCGGTGCCGCTCGACGACGTCGTGCCCGGTGACCCCCAGCCCCCACATCGAGAGGAACAGACATGATCGATCTCTCCGGCAAGACCGCCGTCATCACCGGCGGCTCGCGCGGCATCGGTCGCGCCATCGCCTTGCGCCTGGCCGCCCAGGGCGCGGATGTCTGCATCAGCTACCGGGGCAACGCCGAGGCCGCCGAAGAGGCGGTCACCCAGATGGCTGCGATGGGCCGCACGGCCTTCGCGGTCCAGGGCGACGTGGCCGAGATGGACGCGGCGAAGGCGCTGGTCGACGCCGCCCTGGCACGCCTGGAGCGGATCGATATCCTCGTCAACAACGCCGGGATCACGCGCGATGACCTCATCATGCGCATGAAGCCCGAGGACTGGAACGATGTCATCGCCACCAACCTGTCGGGGGCCTTCTGGACCATCAAGGCGGCGACGCGCCCGATGATGAAGGCGCGTCAGGGTCGCATCATCAATATCACCAGCGTGTCGGGGCAGGCTGGTCAGATGGGCCAGGCCAACTACTCTTCTGCCAAGGCCGGTCTCATCGGCCTCACCAAGGCCACCGCGCGCGAGCTGGCCAGCCGTGGCATCACCTGTAACGCGGTGGCGCCGGGCTTCATCCTGACCGAGCTCACACAGGACCTGGACCCCAAGCTTCTCGAGGCTATCAAGGCACAGACGCCGCTGGCACGCTTTGGCACGACCGACGAGGTCGCGAGCGCGGTGGCGTTCCTTGCCTCCGACGAGGCCGCCTACATCACGGGGCAGGTGCTGGCCGTCGATGGCGGCCTGGTGATGATGTAGCGAAGACGCGGTAGGGTTCGCTCGGTGAGACATCTTCGAATGACGCGCATGGCCGTCGTGCTGCTTTCGTTGCTCCTGCTACTCGGGTCAGGGCCGGTCTCGGCCATCAGCCCGGGGCCGTGGCAGGGGGAAGACGGCCTTCGCACTGCCATCGACTCGATGCGCCAGCTCGCCACCGACACGCGCAACGCCAAGAGGCAGAAGAAGACCGCGCGCCCAGGGAAGGGATTGCCCATCAAGCTGGGGAAGGACGGCCGCCTCACGATGCTGCTGATCGGCTCCGACTGGCGCCCCGATGCCAACGGTGAGCGATTGGATGTGCTCATGGTTGCCACCGTCGATCCCACCAGCGGCCAGGCATCAGTCGTCAGCATCCCTCGCGATATGGCGGGCATCCCGTTCGCCGGTGGCGGCAATAGCGGAGGCATGCGTGTCAACTCGATCTACTACATCCGCTACCGCGATCCGTCCCTCAACCACGCCGCAGTCGATCGCAAGGCGCTCAAGCGTTTCAGCAAGGACATCGGCACCTTCCTCGGTACCGAGATCGACTACTGGGCCATGACGCGCTTCGCCACCTTCGCCAACCTCATCAACTCGCTGGGCGGGGTGCGAGTGGATATCGAGAACGAGGTGTTCGATAGCTCCTACCACCACCACGACACCCATGGCATCTGGTTCCCCGCGCAGAAGGACTACAAGCTCAAGGGCGACCCGCACTGCAAGCCCAAGCCCAAGAAGTGCCATAGCGCGCTGGTCTATGCCCGCTCCCGCCACGGCACCTACGGCGACACCTTCAACAGCGACTGGGCCAGGGCTGAGCGCCAGCAGGACATCGTCCGCGCCGCCGTCAAGGACATCCTCGACACCGAGGGCGCCGGCATTCGGCTGCTGGGAACGCTGCTGCGGGTACGCGACAAGATCGACACCAATATCCCCAAGACGACCGAGGCCGCGGCCCAGCTCTTCACGCTGCTGTACGGCCTCAAGCTGCCCAAGTCCAACATGAAGGTCCTGGCGCCAGCGACCTGGGCGGGCCAGGCGGCTGACGGCACCACCCGGCCCAACCTGCCCCGGATCCGCGACTGGGTGGACAAGCACTTCTACAAGGTCAAGACCGACCAGGGCGACTGATCCACCCATTGGTTGGGGTCACACGCGGCCCGGGGCTGTGCCATCCTCGGGTGGTGACCGCGCCCATCGATGACTCTCACTTCGCGGCCGGAGACGACGATCTGGAGATCGCGCCCGGTACCGCTACCGATGCCCAGCTAAGCCGGCGTCTCCAGCTGGCTCGGCGGGTCGTGCTGGCGAGCCTCGGGGCGCTGGCGCTGGTCGCGCTATGGCTGCTCTACGCGGACGGCATCGACCCCGCCGATCTGCTGTTGACGGTAAGCCTCGTGGCACTGGTGCTGGCGCTGTATGTGCTCTATGCCACGACCGAGGCGTTGACTCGTCACCGGCTCGAACGCGAGGCCAGCATCCGCCGCATCGTCGTCGGTCTGTCGCGGTCATTGTCACCCGAGTCGGTGGTGGACGCGGTCATCAACGACCTGCGCTCCGCGACCGACGCGGACCACGTGGTGGTGGCGCGCGTCAGCCAGCCCGACGGGAACGTGGAGGTCACCCTGGTGGCCGCGCAGGCTGATGCGCCACCCTCCAGGACGACGCTGCGACCAGAGATCGATGCGCCAGGGGCCCTTGGCACCGACGAGGTCGACGAGGGCGTGGGCGAAAGCGCCGATAGCCCGTCGGATGCAGCGGCCGCAGCGGCCGAAGAGATCGCGAGGCGGGTGCGTGCGGCCTACGGACTGGCCCATACGCTGGCCATACCCCTGGTCGCTGGTCGCAGATTCCTGGGTGCGCTCTTGTTGGCCCGCCGTGAGAGCCAGGCCTGGAGCGAGGGTGATCGGCGGCTGTTGAGCTGGGCTGCCAACGAGGTGGCGACGGCCTTCCAGCGCGCGTATGCGCTCGAAGCCGCTGAGCGCGGCGCCAAGATCGATGTGCTCACCGGGCTGCCCAACCGGCGTTACTTCGACGAGGTGCTGGCCATGGAGCGACCGCGACGTCGCGCCAACGACAGCCTCGGCATCCTGATGATCGACATCGACCACTTCAAGATCCTCAACGACCGCTTTGGCCACGCCACCGGCGATCGCGTCCTGCGTGCCGTGGCCGGCGCCATCACCCAGGGAGTCCGGGACGAGGACACGCCCGCTCGCTACGGCGGTGAAGAGTTCGCTGTGCTGCTGCGCCGTGCCTCTGCCGAGCAGGCCATCGAAGTCGGTGAGCGCATCCGGCGCGAGGTCGTCCGCCTGCACCCCGCCAGCCTGGGGATCGACGAGCCGGTCACGGTGTCGGTCGGAGTCGCCGTGGCTGGGCCCGACCAGGTGGCGATCCCCGGCCTCGTCGAACGCGCCGACCAGGCGCTGTACCGGGCCAAGCGACTGGGTCGCGACCGCGTCGTGGCCGCCTGAGGCCTCATGTCGCCGCGGGGCCTGCGGTCGCCACTCGATGATTCGGGGCCATTGACCAACTCGCGCATCGCGGCCGTGCTGGACCAGATCGCCGACCTCCTCGAGATCAAGGGGGAATCATCGTTCAGGGTGGGGGCCTACCGTCGTGCGGCCGACTCGGTCTCTCACAGTGGCATCGAGGTGGCAGCGGCCTATCGCGATGGCGAGCGGCCTGAGCTGCGCGGCGTCGGCGGCACCATCTCCGAGCGTCTCGCGGAGCTTGTCGCGAACGGACACATCGCCTACCACGAGGCACTGCGGGCGGAGGTCCCGCCGACGCTGCTGGAGTTCCTGGCGATCCCGGGGTGGGCCCCCGGACGGCCGGGGAAGTGTGGCGATCGCTCGGCATCGCCACACTCCCTGAACTGGAGACGGCGGCCCGAGCGGGTCGGCTGCACCAGCTGAAAGGCATCAGCGCGCGAGCAGAGGCGCGCATCGTGGAGGGCATCGGCCAGCTGCAGCAGCGACCACCCCGGCGCATGCTGATGGGCGAGGCCCACGCCCAGGCCGAACGGACAGTGGCCTTCATCGAGACGCTGCCGGGCGTCGCCAGCGCCACGGTCGCGGGATCTGTTCGCCGATGGCGCGAGACGGTCGGCGATCTTGATGTCCTCATCGAGACCGAGCGACCGCGGACGGTGCTCTCAGCACTGGCCGCGTCGGACCTGGTGGAGCCCGAGTCGGCCAGCGGCCGCGGGACGGGCGAGCGCGCACACCTGCGACTGGCCGACGGGCCAAGTCTGGACGTGATGACGATGCCAGGCGCAGCCGCGGGCAGCTACCTGGTGCACCTCACCGGCTCCGCCGAACACAACGTCGCGCTGCGCCACCGGGCGCGGGAGATGGGCTGGTCGCTCTCCGAGCGCGGCTTGGTGCCGCTCGACGACGTCGAGAAGACGCCCACCACCTTCCCCACGGAATCGGATCTCTATGCCTTCCTTGGCCTCACCGAGGATCCCGCCCGAGCTGCGCGAGGGTCGCGGTGAGATCGAGGCGGCCGCCCGATCAGCCCTGCCAGACCTGGTCAGGCGCGGCCAGCTTCGTGGCGACTGTCACAGCCACAGCCACTGGTCCGACGGCCGCGAGCCACTCGAAGTGATGGTCGAGTCAGCGCGACAGGACGGCCGCGAGTACCAGGTCCTGACCGACCACTCGCAGAGCCTCACCATCGCCAATGGCCTCAGCCCCGATCGCGTCGAAGCGCAGCGCCGTGTGATCGGCGAGCTCAACGAGCGTTTCGCCCGCGAGCTGTCCACCGGCGAGCTGCCTGCGGGCGCCGGTGCCTCCGGCTTCCGCCTGCTCCACGGCACCGAGTTGGAGATCACCACCGAAGGGCGGCTTGACTACGACGACGGACTGCTGGCGCAGTTCGACGTCGTCGTAGCTTCGCTGCACGTGGGCCGGCGCCAGCCACGCGCACAGCTGATGGCGCGTTACGAGGTCGCCCTGCGCAGCCCCCACGTGGACATCATCGCCCATCCCTCAGGTCGCAAGATCGGCGGGCGGGCCGAGCTCGACCTCGACTGGGAAGCTTTCTACCGCCTGGCGGCAGAGACCGGCACTCTGCTCGAGATCAACGGCAGCCAGGCACGTTTGGATCTGGATGAACATCACATCCGGGCGGCCATCGACGCCGGTTGCCGTTTCGCCATCGATTCGGACGCCCACGAGCGCGCCGACTGGCAAGGATTGACCTGGGGCACGGCCATCGCTCGCCGCGGTTGGGTGAGACCCGGGTTGGTGGCCAACGTCCTCCCTTGCGATGACTTCCTGGCCATGATGCGAGAGAAGCCGCACCGCTTCTAGGGTCGCGCCCGAAGCGGTGGTACGATTCGTCGTCGCCAGTCGGTGGTGTTGCCGCATGCTCGGATGACCCGCGACGTGCCGCTGCAGGCAGGCCCACCATCCCATGACCGAGGAACGAATGAGCTTCGACCCCCTGACCGAGAACGAACCCGCCGCTGTTTCGAGCGCGATCACCGCCAGTCGCCAGAAGCGTCAGCTCGTCGAGCAGGCCATCGAAGCGGCCCGCAAGGCCGACTGGCTCGCGGCCGCCGAGATCAACCTGAAGATCCTCGAGATGGGACCCGACAGTGCTGCGGAGAACCGCGCCGCCAAGGCCTACTGGGAGCAGGGCGAGCTTGGACAGGCGCGCGAGCATTACCAGTCCGCGCTGGCCATCGACCCCACCAACCGCATCGCCGAGCGCAACATCGGGCGCCTGCGCATGCTCATGGTCGACGCCGGCTCCAAGACCGTCGCCGCCACGCCGGGCAGCAAGGCGCCCGTCGGCATCTTCGTCGAGGAGACGGGCAAGACCGGTTTTGCTCACCTCGTCGATCTCGCCGGTCCCATGGACCTGGCGCAGGTCAACCCCGGCGACTTCGTCGAGCTTGATCCTGCCGGTCCGCGCGTCGTGGCCAAGTCCAACGGCGTCCGCATCGGCGTGGTGGAGCCGCGCGTGGCGGCGCGTCTGCTTCGCCTCATGGCCGACGGCAACAAGTACGCCGCCGGCGTCACTAGCCTCGGCGACGAAGACGTCCGCATCATCATCCGCGAGACCTATCAGGATTCCTCCAACTACGGCAAGGTCTCCTTCCCCACGGCCGCCAGGGTCTCGGACCTGCGGCCCTACACGAAGGGCACGCTCGTGCGGGAGGAGGCTGACCTCGAGGAGGATCTCGAATTCGATGACGAGCCCGAGTCCTTCGACGACATCGGTTCGGTGCTGCCGGCACAGACACACGCCGAGGAAGGGTTCCAGATCGAGGGCGAAGGCGATCCTGACGACGACGAGAACGAAGACATCGATGATGTCGACGATGACGACGACCAGGACGACGAGGATTCCGAGGACTCCGAGGAGGACTGAGCTTCGTTCGCCATCCCCGGATAGAATCTGGAACGCAAGATGGCGGACCCACAACAACCCCCCAGGACGCACCCCCGCGGTCCGTGCCTGCCCGCGCTCGAACGGTTGGCGCCCACGCCGGACTTGGCAGCGCTGACCTCGCATATCGAGTCGAGGACCAGGCCCGGCGACGTGGTACTGGAGTTGCACGGGCGCGGTGGCTGGGTGACCCGCAGGGCCATCGATTCGCTACGCCGCTCTTTCGTCGTCGAGTCCACGGCGCTCACGCGCCTGCTGGCTGAGATCGTGTTGCGTCCTCCCGACCTGCGCCACCTTGACGCAGCTGTCTCCGGCATCGCAGTCGACGCTCGTGGCATGGAGGGTGGGCTGCGCTCGGCCATCGATGCCAGCTATGCCTCGCGCTGTCCGGGTTGTGGCAACACCGTCACCGTCACCGAGTTCATCTGGGAGGCGGAGGCGAGCGATCCTCGCGCAAGAGTTTCCGCTGCGCCCGCTGCCGGGATGGACGCGCCGAGAAGCGCCCCATCGGCGTTGACGCCGATGATCTCTACCGTGCTCGTTCGGTGGACGCATCGGCGGCCCGAGCGCTGTTGCGTGAGCGGTTCCCGGCCCCGACCGTTGGCAACCCCTTGCCAGACGAGCTGGTGGATCTCTCTTCCGCCCCGCGCGCAAATCGCGCTGGCGGCCATCCTCGATCGGATCGAGAGCGAGTTGCGGGCACCGTCGATCCAGGCAGCGCTGCGCCTCGCAGTCGTGCATATGGCCCTGTCGATCAGCCGTCTCAACGGGTATCCCGGACGCGTTGCACAGCTCCGTATCAGCGGCGGCCATGTTCGCGGCTCCTCGTCGCGACAGTGGCGCGAACGCAACGCCTGGAGTGCCTTCGAGGACGGCACGCGAGTGGTGCGAGAGTTCGTGCAGGCCGTGGAGGCAGGTGGTGGTCGGACACCCGCTCGGGTGGGTCCCGACCTGCGGGCCTTGCAGGACGGCTCCGCCAACGTGGCATTGCGTTTCGGGCTGCCGCACGGTCGCGAGACCTTCGGGCCTCCGCCGCGCCCCGGCGCCGAGCCTGGTGCGCGGCCACGCGTGCGCCCGGCGATCAGGCTGGTACTCAGTCAACCGCCGATCCACTGGTCGGGTGAGACCCTCGGCTTCGCCTACCTTGCCTCCTCGCTGGCCCTCGGGCCTGAAGGTGCGGCCACGCTACCGCTGGCCAGCCTCTTTGGCTCAGCTCCCAAGTCGGAGTGGGGCCGTGACGCCGCCACCCTCCAGCGAGCGCTGAGCGCGGTGCAGCCGGTGTTGCTGCCGGAGGCGCAGGCGGTGATCCTGCTGCAGGCCGCCAGCCCGGAGCAGCTCGTCGCCACTGTCCTCGGTGGGGTTGGTGCTGGCATGCGCGTCGACGACGCGGTGCTGGGCGAGACCGCGGATGGAGTCGATGGCAGCGTCCAGTTCGGGCTGCCGCAGGCGGCGTCGACCGATCGCGATGTGGCCATCCATTCGTCCTCCGATCCGTCGGGCCCGTTCCAGATCGCGGCCGTGGAGGCTGCCGTCGCCGACATCGCCGTCGCGGTCATGCAGCTGCGCGGCGAGCCCACACGTTTCGAGCGCATCCTGGGCGAGGTGTTGCTGGGCCTCGATCATCTCGGGCACCTGCGGCGATTGGTTGGTACGCCCCGTCGGATCGAGGTGGAGGAGGAGGGGGCACCGGGCGAGGAGCGCCAGCTGGCCTTGCTGGGGCTCGTCAGCGACACCAGCATGACCGCGGTGGACGAGCCCGCTGATGCCGCGGACGACCCTCCGAGCAGCAACGCCGAAGGGGTCGGTGTTGCCACGCAGGGCCAGGTCGACTGGAAGGACCACGGACCCACCTCGGACCCGGTTCGTCTGACGCTGGACCTCATCCGGCGCGAGTTGAGCAAGCCCGATCATCCCCGGCTGCGCGAGATCGATGAGGACCTCTGGTGGCTGCGGGATGGGCGTGATCTGGCGGCCGCCAAACAGCCGTTGTCGGAGCGCGTCGAGTGGGGCATCTTCAGCCTGCTCACCACCAGTGGCGGCCTCAGCCGCGCCTCGTTCGATGAGCGCGTGGGGCGCTTGTTCCGCGGTCCCGAGACAGCCGATGCGGAACTGATCGATGCCTGCCTGCAGAGCTATCGCAGCAGTGAGTCGGCAAGCGATGGACTGCTGCGCTGTGATGAGTCGCTACAGCGTCGCTATGCCGAACACGGCGAGATGGTGGGGATGCTCGTCGACTTCGCGCATCGCGTCGGCATGCGCACCTGGATCGCCAAGCGTGAGCAACGCCGGCGCTACCGCGACGGGGTCCTGGGTGATCTGCTCAGCGATCCCGAGCAACGCGTCTATCTGCCCTTGGTAGCGCCGGGACCGCAGGAGCTGCTGGAGCAGATCGACTGCATCTGGTACGTCCGCGGCAAGGGCGCGTTCCTCTTCGACGTAGAGTGGCAGGCCTTCCTCGACGAGCCGGTCCTGAAGCGTGGTCCACGCATCGAGACCAACGACAACATCGTCCGCTTCCTTGTCGTGCCCGACGAGCGAACGCCACTACTGCGGTTGCGGCTGTCACGCTCGCCGGTCTTGCGACAACGGCTCGAGAGCGACAACTGGCATATCCTCAAGTGGAGCAATGTGCGCCGCTTGCATGTCAGCACGCGAGCCAGCCTCTCGGCGCTGGGGCCCTTGCTGGGGCTCGACCCAGAGATCGAGCGCGGTGAAGACCAGATGCCGATGTTCGTCTCCTGAAGGCGCACGGCTCCAAACTGACCAGAGGGAGATCGGAACGTTGGTTGAGCCCGCAGCAACCCCTGTCCATGCCTTTGCCGACCGTGCCTGGGACCAGTACCTCGAGCTGAACCCGTTGTGGGCCACGTCGCAGGGTGACGAGCGCTGGGATGACCGGCTCGATGATCCCGGTCCCGATGGCCGGGCGGCCATGCTCGCGACGGTCGATGGCTGGGCGGCGGAGATGGACGGCTTCTCAGGGCTGGATCTCTCGATCGAAGACACCATCACGCTCGAGCTGATCGGCATCGTCATCGAACGCACGCGTGAGGCGCATGCGTTGCGCCTCTGGGAGATGGAGGCGATCGACCAGAACTCTGGTCCGCAGGCGCTGGCGGGTGATCTGGCGCGGCTGCAGCGTGCCGACACGCCCGAGCGATTGGACCGGCTGCTGGCCCGCCTGGCTGCCTATCCGGCCTGGATGTCTGCCCACCGCGTCAATCTCGCCGAGGGCCTCGCGAGCGGGCGGACCGCCGCGGCCCCGGTAGTCGAGCGCTGCCTCACGCAGACCCGCCGCATGCTGGAGACCCCGGCTAGCGAGTCACCCATCGTGGTCGTCAATCGCGGTCTTGACGATGCTTCCGTGGCGGCGCTCACGGCGGCGGTCGAGTCGCACGTGATCCCGGCCCAGCGCGAGTGGCTGGCCATGTTGCAGGACTACGCCACACACGTGCGCGCCGGCGATGGCATCTGCTACCTCGACGATGGTGAAGCGCTGTACCGCCACCACATCCTGGCCTGGACGACCATCGAGGAAGAGCCACGTGCGATCCACCGCTACGGCCTGGCGCGCCTCGATCAGATCGACGAGCAGGAGCGAGCCATCGCCGATGAGCTGGGCTTCGCCGACGTGGCCACGCTGCGTGCCCATCTCGAGACCTCGCCTGACAACCATGTCCATGAGCCTGCCGAGCTGGTGGTCCTGGCCCGAGAGCTCATCGAGCGCGCCGAAGCAGAGGCTCCGGCCTGGTTCGGCCGGCTACCCAAGGACAGTTGCGAGGTACGCCCGGTCGAGCCGCACATGGAGCAGGAGGCGCCGCCGGCGTTCTACATGCCGCCGAGCGAGGACGGTTCGCGCAAGGGCATGTACTTCATCAACACCTACGATCCAGCGTCACGGCACCTGCATCGCATCCCGGCCGCGACCTACCACGAGGCTGTGCCAGGTCACCATTTCCAGATCGCCATCGAGCAGGAGCTCACCGACCTGCCGGCCTTCCGGAGGTTCGGCTCGCGGCTGGCCGGGGGTGCCTTCGTCGAAGGCTGGGCGCTGTACACCGAGCAGCTGGCCGATGAGATGGGGCTCTATCGGACACCGGTGGAGCGCTTCGGTGCCCTTGAGACCGAAGCGTGGCGGGCGGTCCGGCTGGTCGTGGACACTGGCATCCACGCCCTGGGCTGGACACGCCAGCAGTCCATCGATGTGCTCGTCGGGCGGGCTGGACTCTCCCGCCTGGAGGCCGAGACCGAGACCGACCGCTACATCAGCTGGCCTGGCCAAGCGCTCAGCTACATGATCGGTCAGCGAGAGATCCTCGCCGCGCGTGCCGAGCTGGAGGCCCGTGACGACGACCGCTTCGACCACCGGGCTTTCCATGACCAGGTCATCGGGCACGGCTCGTTGCCGCTCTCGACACTCCGGTCGCTGCTGCCCGGCTGGGTTGCGCCCAAGACTGTCTGACCCACCACCACACATGTGCAACAGGGGGATATCGACGTGACCGACACGCCCGTCCATGCCTTCGCAGACCGCGCCTGGGACCAGTTCCTCGAGCAGGACCCAGTGTCGGCCACGGTCCAGGGCGATGAGCGCTGGGATGACCGCCTCGACGATCCTTCGGCTGCCGGTCGGTCCGCTTTCATGGGCATGGTCGAGGACTGGGCGGCCGAGATGGAAGGACTGGACCGGGGCGATCTCTCCGTCGAGGACACCGTCACGCTCGGACTGATGCGCGCCATCGTGCGGCGCTTTCGTGGCGCCGATGAGCTGCGCCTGTGGCAGATGGAGGCGCTCGACCAGTTGAATGGGCCGCAGACGCTAGTGGGCGAGCTGGCACGCTTCCATCGGGCCGACACACACGAAGGTTTCGAGAAGCTGCTCACGCGCTTGGCCGCGTATCCGGGCTGGATGGCGGCGCACAGGGCGAATGTGGCCGAGGGCGTGGCGGCCGGTCGCACAGCTCCCGCCGAGGTCGTCGAGCGCTGCCTCGACCAGACCCGGCGCATGCTGCAGAGTCCGGCCCAGGAATCGCCCATCATGCTGGCCAACGCCGGATTGCCGGACGAGCGACGTGCGCTGCTCCTGGAGGCGGTCAGACGGGACGTCCAGCCAGCGCTCGAGGCGTGGCGGGCGATGCTGGAGGACTATGCCGCCCATGTCCGTCCTGGACCAGGCGTCTGCTACCTGCCCGACGGCGAGGCAGTCTACCGGCACCACATCCTGGCCTACACCAACCTCGACGAGGACCCCAGGGCGATCCACGACTACGGACTCGCGCGCCTGGATGAGATCGAGGCGGCCGAGGCGCCCATCGCGGCAGAGCTGGGGCACGGGGACGTGGCGTCATTGCGCGTGTTCCTCGATGGCGATCCGGCCAACCACGTGCAGGACCCGGCTGACCTGCTGGCTGCCGCCGAGGAATGGATCCGGCGGGCTGAAGCCGAGGCGCCGAAGTGGTTCGGCAACCCTCCCAGCGAGCACTGCGTGGTCGTGCCGGTGGAGCCGCACCTCGAGCGCGACGCGCCGGCGGCGTTCTACTACGCGCCCTCAGAGGACGGCAAGCGGCCGGGCACCTACTACTTCAACACCTACGATCCGCCCTCCCGGCCGTTGCACCAGGCGGTACCCATGACCTACCACGAGGCTGTGCCAGGGCACCACTTCCAGCTCACGACCGAGCGCCACCTCGATGGGTTGCCGGCGTTCCGCCGCCACGGTGCCATGCTCGCCTGTGGTGCATACGTGGAAGGCTGGGCGCTCTATGCCGAGCGGCTGGCAGCGGAGATGGGGCTCTATCACACGTCGCTGGAGCGCTTCGGCGCCTGGGAGTCGGAAGCGCACCGGGCAGCCCGCCTGGTCGTGGACACCGGCCTGCACGCGTTCGGCTGGACGCGGCAGCAGTCGATCGACCTGCTGGTGGAACGGGCGGGCCTGGCCCGGCTGGATGCGGAGATCGAGACCGACCGCTACATCGCCTGGCCCGGCCAGGCGCTCAGTTACATGATCGGCCAGCGTGAGATCCTGGGGTTACGGGCTCAGCTGGAGGCCCGTGACGGTCCTCGCTTCGACCACAGGGCATTCCATGACGAGGTCATCGGGCACGGTTCTCTGCCGCTCGATGTCCTGCGTGAGCAGCTTCCCCGCTGGGTCAAGCCCCGCTCGCTGTAGTCCTCGTCGCCACCAGCTCATCGAGGGCCGTACCCAGCCGCTCGACCTCTGCGTCGGTGTTGTAGTGGCAGAGGCTGATGCGCACACTGCCTCCGCGATCAGCGAGGCCGAGCGCCTTGTGGGCCTCCCAGGCGTAGTGGTGGCCATCGCGGACGTAGATGCCCCGGGCTCCGAGGTAGCGAGAGATGTCGCGTGGACGGATCCCTGCCAGTGTGAAGGCGATGGTGGGGCAACGCCGGGCGACGAGCGCCGGATCGGTGATGCCGTAGATGCGCGCACCAGGGATGGCGGCGACGCGCTCGATCAGTCGTCGCGAGAGCTCTGCTTCGTAGCGCTGGATGGCGCTGAGCGCTGCCAGCAGGCGCGGTCGCCGTAGCGTGTCACCCTGGCCCGGCGAACCCGCTGCGCCGCCCTGGGTGATGCCCACCTTCTCAAGGTAGCGCAGTGTGCCGCCGAGGCCAGCCAGTAGCTCGTGCGCCTGGCTGCCCGTCTCGAAGCGGCCCGGGATAGCGTCACCAGCCGGACGCGGATGGTAGTGCGGCAGCGCTTCGAGCAGCTCCCGGCGGCCCCACAGCACGCCCAGGTGCGGGCCGAAGAACTTGTACGGCGAGCACACCAGGTAATCGGCACCAAGGGCGTTGACGTCGATCGACACGTGCGGTGCCGCATGGACCGCGTCGACGAACACTCGCGCACCTGCGCCATGTGCCAGCAGGGCGATCTGTGGCACTGGATTGATGGTGCCCAGTGCATTGGAAGCCAGCCCCACCGCGACCAGCCGTGTGCGCCTTCCGATGGCGCGCTCCAGCTCCTCCAGGTCGAGCGTCGCGTCGTCGGGGCGGATGCCGACCCAGCGCACGACAAGGTCGTGCTCTTGCGCGATCGCCAGCCAGGGTGCCACGTTGGCGTCGTGATCCAGGCGTGTCACGATGATCTCGTCGCCGGCCACCAGCAGGGCTCCGATGGCACGGCTGAGCGCATACGTGATGGTGGTCATGTTGGGGCCGAAGCTGACTTCTGCGGCGTCGGTCGCGCCCAGCAGGTCGGCCATCGCGAGGCGCGTGTCGTGCAGCATCTCGTCGGTCTCAAGGCTGGCCGCGAAGGGCGCGCCACGATTGGCATTGCTCTCGAGCAGGTAGTCGTTGATGGCGCGCAAGCAGGTATCCACGACTTGGGTGCCGGCGGCATTGTCGAGCCAGGCCACGGGTGCCCCGTCGGGACCGGGACGGCGGAGAGAGGGAAAGCGGTAGCGGATGGAGTCGAGGTCCCAGTCGCTCATCGCCCGATCCTAGCCGGGCCAGCGGGTGGCCCTGCCGTCGACCGGCGAGGGTGGACCGCCGCCATCAGTCCGGGTCGCCGGGCGAGTGCAGGTCGGCTGCCTCCGCCGTCCAGGCCTCGCTCAGGGCTTCGACGGCCACTCGCTCGCTGGGATACAGGCCCCGGCCTCCGAGGCGCTCGATGAGTCCGACCTTGCGCATACGGTCGCGCACCGAGCCCTTGGCGTGGACGATCACCAACCGAGTGCCCCGTTCCTCCAGGGCGCCGATGAGTCCATAGAGTGCGTCCGAGGTGGTTACGTCGAGGTCGATGGTGGCCTCGATATCGAGCAGTAGCGCGCGCGGCAGTGCCTCGGCTTCGTCGATGGCCTGCAGCACGCGATCGGAGACGGCGGTGGCATTGAAGTAGTACAGCGGGGTGTCCAGGCGCAGGATGAGCAGCCCCTCGACGGCCGTCGCGTCAGGGTTTCGACGGGCGTCGACGAAGTGGGCCTGCGGTCCTGGCAGCCGTCCCAGGATGGCGATGGCCGGTCTGCTCGCGGTATAGAGCAGGATGACCACCGACACCAGCGCGGCGATGGCCAGCCCGGTCAGGGCGCTGGTGGCGAGAACGCCGAGCGCGGCGATGGTGGCGACCAACGCGTCGGTGCGGCGCCACTGGACGTAGCGTCGCCATTCTGCGAAGTCGACGAGACTGATGACCGAGGTGATGATGACCGCGGCCAGCAGCGACTGCGGCAGGTTAGTGAACAGCGGCGACAGCGCCGCCAGCGTCAGGAGCATACCCGCGGCGGTCACCAGTGATGCCAGCTGTGACCTGTTTCCGGCGGCTTCGCCGGTGGCCATGGAGCTGACGCTGGCATCGACCGTGAAGCCGCCGGCGAGGCCGCTGATGGTGTTGGCGCCACCCAGAGCCACCAGCTCCTGGTCGGGATCGATGCGGTAGCCGTGCCGATTGGCGAATGCGCGAGAGGCGGCCAGCGACTCGGCCAGGGCCAGGAACATGATGCCCGCGGCACCGGCTGCCAGGTAGGCCATGTCGCTGAGGCTGACGTTGGGCAGGCCCGGCTCGGCCACCCCACCCGAGATATCTCCCACCACCTCGACGCCCTCCTTCGAGAGGCCCAGAGCAGTGGACAGCAGGATGGCGCCAACGACAGCGATCAGTGGCCCCGGGATGCGCCGGTCGATGGCGCGCAGGACGAGGATCGTGGCGATGGCGCCCAGTCCGACGGCCAGCGACAGGGGATTGGTCTCAGGCAGCTCCGCGACCAGGTTCATCAGCTGGTCGAGCACGCTGCCGCTGGTGCCCGGCACCCCCAAGAGCTTGGGCAGCTGGCCCACCGCGATGGTGATGGCCAGTCCGACGATGAAGCCCGTGATGACCGGCTTGGCCAGGAACTCGCTCAGGAATCCCAGCTTCAGCACGCCCGCGGCCAGCAGGTAGAGGCCCACGATGATGGCCAGCATGGATGTCATGGCCAGGTACGTGGTCGCGTCGCCGCCGGCCACCGGGGCCACGACGGAGGCGGACATCACGGCCATGGTTGAGCTGGTGGTGACCTTGGCGTGGCGACTGGTGCCGAGCAACGCGTATACCGTCAGGCCGGCGGTGGCGGTGACGAGTCCGACACCGGCGGGCACACCGGCCAGTTCCGCATAGGCCATCGCGACCGGCACCATCACCGCCCAGGAGGTCAGCCCAGCGGCAATGTCCTTGCCCAGCCAGGCACGTGGGTAGCGAGGCAGCCAGGCACTGATGGGGACGTAACGACCCAGGATCGCCGGAACGCTTCGTAGTCTTGCTGGGCCCGCAGGGGTCGTCATCCTCCGGATGTTATCTCGCGACACGGGCCATCGAGGTCCGTCTGCGACCGGTGCCGCGGAACCACCCATGATCGAGTTGGGCAAGCTGCAGGAGGACGGCGGGGTGCTGCTGTCGCCTGTCCGGGAGGGATCCGTCCTCGTCGTCTCCATCCTCTCGGTCTTTGACCTTGGTGTCGTCTGGATCGCGCATAGTGACCATGTCCACGGTGTTCGACACCGTGGACATGGTCCTGACACTCCTCATCAGACTCGACCTGCTCCGCCGGCTGACCGTTGCAGGGCTCGCTGCCCTCGCCGCATGCCGATCCCGCAGCGCCAGCGCCCGATCGCGGACTCGCCAGCAGGGGGTAAGGGCAGGGGGATGGTGAGGCGGTCGATACCGAGCGTGCGTCGGCCGCGGATGTGTCGGTGCGGGGCCGCACCCCGGGCAGGCGCCAGACAGCAGGCTTCGGTCCTGACGCAGGGTGCGCGGAACGAGCTTGCTCTCGTCGTTTAGCATGCAGGCACGTAGCGGAGGGTGATCATGGTACCTACTCGGTTGCCTCTTGGCATTCGGCTTGGCCGTGGCGCCGCGCGCCATCCTGGTGTTCGCCTGGATCTTCAGCGATCGCTGGCAACTCGTGTGGCAGGGAAACTGGATCGCGCCCTTGCTGGGCATCATCTTCCTGCCCTACACGACGATCATGTACCTGCTCGTCTGGACGCTGCACGGCGGCATCGAGGGCATCGATTGGATGTGGATCGGATTGGGTCTGTTGCTGGACATCTGGAAGTGGCAGCAGGTGATCGCCAACCGCCGGGAGGGGGCGATGTACGCGCAGCGCTACTACCCGGCGGGTGCGCCACGCTATGGAGGCGGGAGCAGCACCAGCGCTGCCATCGCTGGCGGCCAGTTGCCGCCAAGCACGTCGCCCACCGCCCCGGATGCTGACACGGCCCCGACGCACCTCGATGACTCCGCGAGATAGGCTGAGACACGACGAGCCCGGCGGCTCGTAGGCGCTCGTGGAGCGACAGACAGCCATGCGACCTGAGACGCGCGACCTCACAAGGGGTCGCGCGTTCCCCTATCCTGCCCGCTTCGAGGGGCGCCGGTATCGATTGCCGCGCCTGAGTACAGGAGGATCGCACACGTGACTGACCCGCGGCACCCGGCGGCCGGCAGCCCCGAGATCGAGAACCTCATGGCCGAGGGATCGGGTCTTCCCGCCCGACCCTGCCTTCAGTGCGCAGGCCAACGCCGGCCCCGAGCTGTACGCCACCGCGGAAGAGGACTTCGAACGTTTCTGGGGCGACCTCGCCGAGCAGAAGCTGCGTTGGGGCGATCCCTTCAGCAAGACCCTGGACTGGCAGCCACCGTTCGCCCGCTGGTTCGAAGGTGGCAAGCTCAACGTCTCAGACAACTGTGTCGATCGGCATATCGATGCCGGCGACGGTGACAAGGTGGCCTACTACTGGATCGGCGAACCGGGCGACACGCGCACGCTGACGTTCTCCGATCTGCATCGCGAGGTGCAGAAGGCGGCGAATGCCCTGAAGGAGCTGGGCATCGGTAGCGGCGACCGGGTGGCCATCTACATGCCCATGATCCCCGAGCTGCCCATCGCCATGCTGGCCTGTGCCCGCATCGGTGCGCCGCATACCGTCGTCTTCGGCGGCTTCAGTGCCGATGCCCTCGCCAGCCGCATCGACGACGCGCAGGCCCGGCTGCTCATCACCGCTGACGGTGGTTGGCGGCGTGGCAAGGCGGTCGATCTGAAGTCGGCCGCCGACGCGGCCGTGGAGCAGACCAGCACCATCGAGCACGTGCTGGTCGTGGAGCGGGTGGGAACGGCAGCGCCGGCCACGATGACCGCGGGGCGTGACGTGTGGTGGCACGAGATCGATGGAGCGCCAGGCGCCCGACTGTCCGCCGGTCCTGGTCGACTCGGAGCACATGCTCTATCTGCTCTACACCTCTGGCACCACGGCCAAGCCCAAGGGCATCATGCACTCGAGCGCGGGCTACCTCCTGGGCGCCGCCTACACGCACGAGATGGTCTTCGACATCAAGGATGACGACGTCTACTGGTGCGCGGCAGACATCGGTTGGGTCACCGGCCACTCGTACATCGTCTACGGTCCCCTCGCAAATGGCACCACCAGCGTCCTCTACGAAGGCTCGCCCGACACGCCCACGTGGGAGCGCTGGTGGGAGATCGTCGAGCAGTACAAGGTCACCAAGCTGTACACCGCCCCCACCGCTATCCGTGCCTTCATGAAGCAGGGCGAGGAGCTACCCGCCCGACACGACCTATCGTCCTTGCGGTTGCTCGGCAGTGTGGGTGAGCCGATCAACCCCGAGGCATGGCTCTGGTATCACGAGCACATCGGTGGCGGCAAGGCACCCATCGTCGACACTTGGTGGCAGACCGAGACTGGCCAGATCCTCGATCACGCCGCTCCCCGGCGTCACCCCGACCAAGCCCGGCAGTGCCGCCTTCCCGTTTCCCGGGATCGAGGCCGACATCGTGGATACCACCGGCAGGTCGGTGCCCCTGGGGCAGGGCGGCTACCTCGTCCTCACGCGCCCCTGGCCGGGCATGCTGCGGGGCATCTACGGCGACCCCGAGCGCTACAAGGCCACCTATTGGAGTCGCTTCCCCGGCATGTACTTCGCGGGTGATGGCGCCAAGCGTGACGAGGATGGCTACTACTGGCTGTTGGGAAGAGTCGACGATGTGATGAACATCTCGGGGCATCGCATCAGCACCATCGAGGTGGAGTCGGCGCTGGTCGACCATCCGGCCGTGGCCGAGGCGGCGGTGGTGGGCAAGCACGACCCCGTGAGCGGCGAGGCCATCTTCGCCTTCGTCATCACGCGTGCCGGTGTGAAGACCAGCGATGAGTTGGCGACGGAGCTGCGTGCCCATGTAGGGCGGGTGATCGGCCCCATCGCCAGGCCCAAGTACCTGCTGTTCGCCTCGGACCTGCCCAAGACGCGATCGGGCAAGATCATGCGTCGCCTGCTGCGAGACGTGGCTGAGGGCCGCTCGCTGGGCGACACCACCACGCTGGCGGACGCCTCCGTCTTCGAGTCCATCCGCGCAGGTGCAGGTTCGGCCGAAGAGGGCTAGGCTCGGGGCCCACCGGCGTGACGTCTGCGTGGCTGCCGCTCGCGATAGGACAGGAGGCGAAGATGAGCTCACTGGGACTGGAGCGCACCTTCGCCATGATGATCGGCGCCATCCTCATCGCGCTCGGGCTTGCTGGCTCGCTGGGCAACCCCATCGTGGGTCGCCCCGACGCCACCGGCATCTTCGTGACCGGCTTCGGCCATGACCTGGTCCACCTCGTGTGCGGCGCGCTGTTCCTGCACGTGGGGGTCGCGCTCAATGGCCGCAATCGCGCCTACGGCCTCATCGCCCTGGGGGTCTTCTTTCTCGCGACCGGCGTCCTGAGCTTGCTCAGCAGCGACTTGCTCGGCATCTATGACGCACCCACGTCGGGCTTCGATCAGCTGGGCCATCTGTTGCTGGGTGTCTCGTCGATCGTCATCGGCTGGATGGGGCGGGGGGTAGAGAGGCGCGAGTTCGGGAGAGCTGCCTCCCGACCCGTTCGCGAGTAGTGGGTGGCGCTGCATCGACAGGGGACCGGCTGGGCCGACCCCTGCGCCGATCTCCGCATCTCGGTCACCGACCGCTGCAACTTTCGCTGCACCTACTGCATGCCCCGCGAGATCTACGGGTCCGCGTTCCGCTTCCTGCCGCAGGCTGAGCTGCTCACTTTCGAGGAGATCGACCCGGCTCGCCCGGGTAGCCATCTCCCTAGGCGTGACCAAGATCCGCCTCACCGGTGGGGAGCCGCTGCTGCGTCGGGATAGCGAGGAGCTGGTGGCGATGCTGGCTCGTCTCGACGGATTGCACGACCTGACGCTGACCACCAACGGCTCACTCCTTGCCGCCAAGGCCGCTGGCCTCGCTTCGGCCGGCTTGCAGCGGGTGACGGTCAGTCTTGACTCGCTCGACGACACGGTGTTCGCGCAGCTCAATGACGTGGACTTCCCGGTTGCCCGCGTCATCGAGGGCCTGGAGGCGGCCAGCCGCGTGGGTCTGCACCCTATCAAGGTCAACATGGTGGTGCGGCGTGGCCTCAACGAGAGCAGCGTGCTGCCCATGGCTCGCTTCGCGCGGGAGCGAGGCTACACACTGCGCTTCATCGAGTACATGGACGTGGGTCATACCAACGGATGGGCCCTGGCAGAGGTCGTACCCTCGGCCGAGGTCGTGGCCATGATCGCGGCCGAGCTGCCCCTGGAGCCGCTCGCGCCGCGATATCGGGGCGAGGTGGCGGCACGCTGGCGCTACCGTGATGGGGGCGGAGAGATCGGCGTCATCAGCTCGGTGACGCAGCCGTTCTGCGGTGCCTGCACTCGCGCTCGGCTGACCGCTGAGGGCGTGCTCTATACCTGTTTGTTCGGCACTCGCGGGACCGACTTGCGAACGCCGCTGCGCGAGGGTGCAGACGATGACGCGCTGCGTGCCCAGCTGGGAGGGCTATGGTCGCAACGCGCAGACCGCTACTCCGAACTGCGCTCGGAGGCCACGGCGTTCCTCCCCAAGGTGGAGATGTCACGCATCGGCGGCTGAAGCAGGTCGCTCAGGAGCTGGCCAGACGGGTATCCTGACCGCTGAACGCGTCGTGCCTCGCGATCGGATGTCGCCGGCTGCGCGGAGACAGGAGGCAGCGATGACTGAGGCCGGAGCGCCCCAGGGCGACGATACCGGGCTCCAGCAGGAGGCGATCTGGGCGGAGCCGCCCGACGCTGCCTCGACGCCGGCTTCCGCCCCGGCCCCTCCGTCACGCGGCTTGACCCAGAGCATCACGTCCACCGCGCGAACCCCCGGTCCCGGCGGTCTCATGCTGGCTGACGTGCCGAACCGCATCATGGCGCTGGTGATCGACATCATCGCCCTGTCGGTCATCGGTTTCGCTTTCGCCTGGCTGTTCGGTGGACTGGTCAGCGAGGCCGGTGCGCTCGACTCGGCTGGCAGCGAGCTCGACATCCTTGCATTCCTGTTGGTGCTGGTCCTGCAACTTGCCGTCAGCTTTGGCTACTTCACTGGCACTTGGGTGCTCTCGTCCGCCACTCCCGGCATGCGCCTGTTGGGGCTGCGGGTGGGCGACGAGTCGCGAGGCCGGCCACTCGACTGGCGTCCGGCGACGTTGCGCTGGCTCCTTCTCGGAGTCCCTTCGGTGATGGTGTCCCTCGTCTTCTATGTACCCCACGCCGTCGGGGTCATCTTGGCGGTGCTGGGTGCGGCGTGGCTACTCTTGCTGCTCTACTCGATGGCGCAGAGCCCAACCAGGCAGGGTCTGCATGATCGGGTTGCTGGTTCCATCGTGGTGCGCATCCGCCGTCGGGCCGCCTGATCCGTGTTGTCCACCGGCGGTCCACACCGGCACCTCGAATGTGGAAAGTCGGAAGCGATCAGGGGCACACTTGGTGGACAAGTACATTGACCCAGCCCCGCAGGATGGGCATAGTCCTCTTTGCCCGGAGGGGCCAGACACGGGCCAGGGGCGCTGAGATCACCTCAAAGCGAACCGGCCACTCGGACTGCTGAGATCGCATCAACGTGGACCGGGAAACGTGGAGGTCGCTCCGGGCACTTCCTTGTGCCTGGCGAGCGCTAGGATCGGGGGAGTTGTTGAGAGGGGCGCCACGATGACCGATCCATTCATCCCCTACAGCCGGCGGCTCGACGAGCTCGAGGCACGTGTTCGCGTCGAGTCCGACCTGCGGCCGCGGCTGGGCATGGTGCTGGGCTCTGGTCTGGGTGGCCTGGCCGACGAGATCGAAGACGCGGTCGAGATCCCCTTCGAAGAGATGCCCGGCTGGCCCGCGCCATCGGTCCCGGGACACAGTGGTCGGTTGGTGCTGGGTAGGTTGCGGCACGTCCCGGTCGCCTGTCTACGAGGCCGTTTGCACATGTATGAAGGCCTGCACGAGCGCCTGGTGGTGGAGCCGGCGCTGCTCCTGGGTCGCCTGGGCGCGAAGGTCCTGCTGCTGACCAACGCTTCGGGTGGGGTCAACCCAGCCTTCGGTGCGGGCACCCTGATGGTGATACGCGACCACATCAACCTGACCGGACGCAATCCACTGATGGGTCCCAATGACGATCGCCTTGGCCCACGCTTCCCGGACATGAGCACAGTCTGGGATGCCGAGCTGCGTGAGCGGCTCCACACGGCTGCGCGAACCGAGGACGTCGCCTTGGCCGAGGGCGTCTACCTCGGCCTGACCGGCCCGACCTACGAGACCCCCGCCGAGGTGCACATGATCCGCGGACTGGGTGCGGATGCGGTGGGTATGTCCACGGTGATGGAGGCGGTGGCTGCGCACTGGGCCGGCCAGCGGGTCTGCGGAGTGTCCCTGGTCACCAATGCCGGCGCTGGACTGTCGCCTACCCCCTTGACACACGCGGAGGTCGTGGCGGCTGCCGATGCGGCTGGCCCGCAGCTGGCGCGAGTCATCGGCCGCTTCACGGAAAGCATGGCCGGATAACCAGCCGGGGTTGCCAGGCTGCCATCTGGAGAGCGTTCACCGGGGTACCGTGTGCCAGGCGCATGGACCGGGAGCCACTGCTGCTCATCGAGGTAGATGATCGCTCGTCGGTGGCACCGGTATCTAGATCGTGGGCAACCCCCTGCCGGCAGCCTTGGCGGCGGCCCTCTTCTCCGCCCATGCGTTCAACACGTTGTCCTTGTGCGGGCGGATGGGACAGTGCTCGTCGCGATTGCGCTCCTCATCGCAGTACCCCATCGGCACGCACTTGGGGGCCAGGAAAGAACCCAGGAAGGGGCTCACGGCGAAGATCTCATGGCGGATGAGCTGGAAGAGCCGGCGGATCTCCCACTGCGCCATCACACACAGGCGCAGGCCGGACATGTGGATCAGCGCGCGCAGGTTGGTCGTCATGACCAGGTTGGTACGCGTCGCGTTGGGCATCACGAAGCGTGCGTCCTCCCCGGGGATGCCAGCCTCGAGCATGTCCTCGTAGACCTCCAGTGAACTCGCCAGTTGCTCCTCGAAGCGCTCGTGCAGGTCATCGGCGGCATCGGTGACCGAGCCGGGGACCATGTAGCTGGGCTCCTTGTATCTCACGTAGCGTTGCGACTGCTGGTCGAAGGCGAGACCGGCGCGATGTCGCACCAACTGGTGCGACAGCGTCCGTGTCACTCCACTGATGGCGAAGGTGAAGACGATGTGCTCGATGGTGGAGCCGTGACCGGAGTCGATGACGCGGCGGATAAGATCCTGCTGCTTCTCGGCCGCCACGCGCCCGCTGGTGGCACGCTCGAAGATGTCTTGTGGCTCCAGCTCGCTATAGCAGGTGCGGCAAGCGGTGTAGATCAGCGGCACGTAGTAGTGCTCGACGATCTCTCGGTTGGGGAAGAGGAGCGTGGCGCGCATGCCCAAGTCACGCATGGCGGGACTGCGCGGCGTAGCGGCTGGGCGTTCGGGCCCGCGGGGGCGGCCGCCGGGGGTCGGGGAGTCGCTCACCGGGCGAGTGTACGCGGACGCTCGACTGGGCGCCGGTCGAGGCCAGGTCCAAGCGCTCCGCTCGCCCCAGCCGGTAGCGTGGCAGGCGTCGAAGCAGTGTTCACGAGTCGCTGGGCGCGCCGGCGGTTCGGTCGGGCGCCCGCCCAGCCCCGACGCCACCGAGTAGCGTGAGCAGGGTGTCGCGAGACGCGGAGAGGATGAGCTCCTCGCCGGCCTGGAGCGTGCGCTCTGGCGGCGGATTGGCGTCGTACGCTCCAGGGCCTCGCACGATGGCGAGCGTGAAGATGCCTCGCGCAAGCAGGTCGCCCACGCTCGTGCCGTCGAGCGGTCCGCCCTTGGCGACGCGGTATTCCTCGATGGAGAAGGAGAGGTGAGCGCGCGACAGAGCGGCGTCGATGTAGTCGCTCACCGCCGGTCGCACCGCCAGTTCAGCGATGCGATGTCCAGCCATGGTGTACGGCGACACGATGCGGTTGGCGCCGGCGCGCTTGAGCCTTGCCTCGGCGATCGGCGCGTTGGCGCGGCCCACGATGAAGAGCTGGCGGTTCAACGTTCGCGCAGAGAGCACGACATAGACGTTGTAGGCGTCCTCGTCGATGGTGGCCACGAGTCCGGTCGCGCGCTCGATGCCTGCCGCGAGGAGCGTGGGCTCGTCGGTGGCGTCGCCCTCGACGACCAGGTAGCCATCCTCCTTTGCGCGCTCGACGGAGTCGGCTAGGACATCGACCACGACCACGCTGCGGCCGCTGCCCCGCAGCTCAGCTGCGACGGTGGACCCCACGCGGCCAAAACCGCACACGATGTAGTGGTCGCTCATACCTGTGATCCGTTCCTGCATCTTCCTCCGCTCCCTGCGTCCACTGCCGATCTCTGCGAGTACCACCTCGGCCATGATGCCGACTCCTCCGAAGAGCAAGGCCGTACCCACGACGGCGGCAGCCATCGCGACCACGCGGCCACTCTCATCGAGCGTACGCACCTCGCCGTAGCCCACCGTGGTGAGCGTGATGACCGTCATGTAGAGCGCATCCGAGAAGGACCAGCCCTCGATGGCCTCGAACAGGATGGTGAACGTGATGACGGCCGCCACGACCGCGATGAGCCAGACCCGAGCATGCCACCTGGTGATGCGGATCCGCACCGGTGCCGCGGTCGCCGCCGGCCTCGAGGGTCCCTCCTTGTAGGGCGTCGAGAAGCTCACGTCTCGCAGTCTAGGCAGCATCGAGGCCGGCCGTGCTGCCCAACCCGCTCCGTGGCGGGACGTGCTAGCGTCGTGGGTGCGTAGAAACCACCCCTGCTTGTACCCGAGGTAGCCCCCATGGTCCTTCGAGGCCTCTTCGGCGGCCACGATGAGCCGCAGCAGCCCGAGCCGGCATCGCGCTCGGCCCCCGACACCGAGACGGAATCGATCCGCCGTATCGCCGGCGAGATCGAGGCGTTGCCCATCGAGCAGCGGCGCTTCATCGCCGGCTTCTCCTATGTCCTCGCGCGCGCCGCCCATGCTGACCTTGAGTTCAGCACGGCCGAAGTGCAGTTCATGGAGCGAGCGGTCGTCGAGGTCGGGCATCTCAGCGAGGCACAGGCGGTGCTCGTCGTGCAGATGGCGCGCCACATGGCCGAGCTGTACGGCGCGACCGAGGATTTCGTGGTCACGCGCGAGTTTGCGAACAATGCCACCCGCGAACAGCGGGAAGACCTGCTCCGGACAGCCTTCGCAGTGGGTGCGGCGGATGACAGCATCACCGCGGCCGAGAGCGCCGAGCTCAACGAGATCGGCAAGGAGCTGGGGTTCCGCGCCGACGAAGTCGATGACATGCGCGACGAGTTCCGCGATCAGCTCGCTGCCCTCCAAGCCATGCGCGCAGCGCGGGGCGCGTAGTCGCCAGTCGGTCAGTCGAGGTAGCGGGGCCCGGAATGGCCCGTCCTCGGGCGCCCCGATGTCCGGGACATGCCCTGCGTACGCGAAGGCACGCTCACGATCGGTACCGGCACCCATCGGAGAGATGGCCGGCCACATTCGCCGCGAGCCGCTCCTGATCGGGCATCGCCCCGTGCCTCCCGCATGAGCGCGCCTGCCCAATTCGCCGGTGGTGACCCGTACGCCCTCGCCCATCGGTGCTCCAGCCGCAAGGCTTCTGCATAATGTGCCCAGGAGGCGTCTTTGTGACCTCTTGGCGATGGATCCATGATCGGAGAGCAGCATGGATGGCAAGGAAGTGACGATGAACAGCAAATGCCCGGTGATGCACGGAGGAAACACGGCCGCCGGTGCGTCCAACATGGACTGGTGGCCCAACGCACTGAACCTGGACATCCTGCATCAGCACGACCGTAAGACCGATCCGATGGGAGAGGCCTACGACTATCGTGAGGCAGTCAAGACGCTCGACGTCGACGCCCTCAAACGGGACCTGCAAGCGCTGATGACCGACAGCCAGGAGTGGTGGCCGGCCGACTGGGGCCACTACGGCGGTCTGATGATCCGGATGGCCTGGCACGGCGCGGGGTCCTATCGCCTGGCCGACGGCCGGGGTGGCGCGGGCACCGGGAACCAGCGCTTCGCGCCCTTGAACTCCTGGCCGGACAACGTGAGCCTCGACAAGGCGCGGCGCCTGCTCTGGCCGGTCAAGAAGAAGTACGGCAACAAGATCAGCTGGGCCGACTTGATCGATCCTGGCAGGCAACGTGGCCTACGAGTCGATGGGATTCAAGACCTTCGGTTTCGCATTCGGCCGCGAAGACATCTGGCATCCGGAGAAGGACACCTACTGGGGTGCCGAGAAGGAGTGGCTTGCCGCCAGCGATGAACGCTATGACAGCGTCGACGATCCCTCGACGATGGAGAACCCGCTGGCCGCGGTGCAGATGGGCCTGATCTACGTCAACCCTGAGGGCGTGAATGGCGAGCCAGACCCGCTCAGGACCGCGGGTCAAGTGCGTGAGACGTTCGCACGCATGGCCATGAACGACGAGGAGACCGTGGCCCTGACCGCGGGCGGTCATACCGTGGGCAAGACCCACGGCAATGGCGATGCCGAGCTGCTGGGCCCCGAGCCCGAGGCCGCCCCCATCGAGGAGCAGGGCCTTGGCTGGAAGAACCCGACCGGCAAGGGCATGGGACGCGACACCGTGACCAGCGGGATCGAGGGTGCCTGGACCAGCCATCCGACCATGTTCGACATGGGCTATTTCGACATGCTGCTGGACCACGAATGGGAGTTGCAGAAGAGCCCCGCGGGCGCGTGGCAATGGCAGCCCGTCGAGATCGCCGAAGAGTCCATGCCGGTCGATGTCGAAGACCCCTCGATTCGACGCATGCCCATCATGACCGACGCAGATATGGCCATGAGGACAGACCCGGTCTATCGCGAGATCCTGGAGCGCTATCGTCAGGATCCCGAAGGCTTCAAGGATGCCTTCGCCCGGGCCTGGTTCAAGCTGACCCATCGCGACATGGGGCCGAAGACGCGCTACATCGGACCCGAGGTGCCGGCGGAGGACTCGATCTGGCAGGATCCGGTGCCCGCGGGCCCGACAGACTACGACGTGGACGCGGTCAAGGCTGCTGTCGCCGGTAGCGGTCTGAGCATCGCCGAGATGGTCGCCACCGCCTGGGATAGCGCACGTACCTTCCGCGGCTCGGACATGCGTGGTGGTGCCAACGGAGCCCGCATCCGCTTGGCCCCACAGAAGGACTGGGAAGGGAACGAGCCCGAGCGCCTGGCCAGGGTGCTGGGCGTGCTCGAGCCGATCGCTGCCGCAAGCGGCGCCAGCCTCGCGGACGTGATCGTGCTGGCGGGCAACGTCGGCGTCGAGCAGGCCGCCAGGGCAGGGGGGTTCGACATCACCGTCCCCTTCGCCCCCGGTCGCGGTGACGCGACCGACGAGATGACCGACGCTGAGTCGTTCGATTCCCTGGAACCCGTGGCCGACGGTTACCGCAACTGGCTGAAGAAGGACTACGTGGTCAGCCCAGAGGAACTGTTGCTCGATCGTACTCAGCTCTTGGGGCTGACCGCGCCCGAGATGACGGTGCTGATCGGGGGGATGCGTGTGCTCGGCACCAACCATGGCGGCACCAAGCACGGCGTGTTCACCGACCGCGACGGCGCCCTGACGAACGACTTCTTCGTGAACCTGACCGACATGGCCTACAAGTGGCAGCCGGTCTCCGACAACCTCTACGAGATCCGCCACCGCAAGACGGATGAGGTGAAGTGGACCGCGACGCGTGTCGATCTGGTCTTCGGCTCCAACTCGATCCTGCGGGCCTACGCCGAAGTCTATGCCCAGGACGACAACGCCGAGAAGTTCGTGAACGACTTCGTCGCGGCCTGGACGAAGGTCATGAACGCCGACCGTTTCGATCTGGTCTGAATGAAGCCCACCCTGCTGCGCAGGGAGCACGTGGCGAACGGGCGCGGGCCGGTGAGAGATGCGGCGGCTGCCGCGGGTTCTGGGCGGCCTGACTTCCTGGCGCGTCCCGTCTTGCGCGCCCTGGCCACGCCCTCGTTGTCACCCCGAACACGGACGCCGAAACGCCGGCCCCGGTGACACGCTGCCGGGACTCTTGGCGTCGTGGTCCAGGGTGGTCGTCTCGATCTGCTGACCAGCGCCGTGGCATGATTGGCTGCGATGGACACCAAGGAACGCGGACACGGCTCGCGGAACAGGCGGGGGCCGCGACGAGTGCGGGTGCTGCGCCGTGCGCGACGGCGTGCCCATTTCCGCGAATCGCTGGTCGAACTTGGACCCAAGTCGCGCCAGGTGACGCTTTCCGATGGCCGCGCCCTTGGCTTCGACGAGTTCGGCGCCCCCGACGGGACGCCGGTACTGTTCTTCCACGGGTTCGGGTCTTCTCGCGTGGTGCGCCATCCGGACGATGAGATCGCCACCGAGTTGGGTGCGCGGGTCATCGCCATCGACCGTCCTGGCATCGGCCTCTCCACGCGCCAACCCGGACGGCGCGTGACCGACTACCCGCGTGACATCGCTGAGCTGCTCGACATCCTGGGCATCGATCGCTGTGCCGTGGTGGCCTGGTCCGGCGGTGGGCCCTACGCACTCGCTTGTGCCTGGCAGATGCCGAGGCGCTTCTCGGTGGTCGGCCTCATCAGCGCACCTGCGCCCCTCTCGGGGGTACCCGGCTCAGGCGGCTACACCTGGCCGCCGACATCGCGCCATGTCCAAGACCGCAGACCATGCGCCGTGGGTCATCGCACTCGCCATGTGGCAGTGGTCGCGGCAGCAACGGGCGGACCCGGGAAAGCAGCTCGACGAGGCCATCAGCGGCATGATCGAAGCCGACCGCGTGATCCTGGGCGATCCGGCGCTACGTGCCGTGATGATCGCGAATGCCGCTGAGATGTACCGCCAGGGCAATGGCGGCGTCTATGACGAGGCCATCTGCCTTGCGCGCCCGTTCGGCTTTCCCATCGGCGGAGTCACGGTTCCGGTTCGGATCTGGCACGGGGTCCGCGACCAGGTGGTTCCGGTGGGGATGGGCAGATACCTTGAGCGCAACATCCGTACCGCTGTCGCAACGTATTACCCACGGGAGGGCCACCACTTCGTCTACCAGCGCTGGCGCGAGATCCTCGGCGTGCTGCTCACCGAAGCAAGGGGCTATGAGCGACTCGAACTGCCTGCTGCCGAGGTCGCGGAGCCGGCCCAGTCCACGGACGTGCCAACTTCAGCCCGGGTCGCAGCGGGCCCCGCACAGGTATCGTGAGAGCGGCGTCTGCTGCATCGGCTGCCACGAGTGTGGGATCTAGATGCGCTTCTCGATACTCCCACCGCGTCCCTTGGGCACGATGCGGTAGTAGGTCTTGTTGAACACGATCTTGCCCACGTGCCAGAGGCGGCTCGGCTTGGGCGGCTTGGGGGGGTGCTCGTAGTCGAATCGCAACAGCGTGCCTTTGCCGTCTCCGACCTCGAAGAAGCACATCACCTTTCCGGTATAGATGGACTCCTTGGCGTGCGGCTTGCGCTGCTGCACCATGGCCGCCACGCGCTCGGCCACCACCGGGGCCTCGAAGTGTGCGGTCGAGCCGGCCTTCGATAGCGGTAGGTTGGTGGTGTCACCCAGGGCCCAGACGTTGGGCCGGTCACCCACGTTGAGCGTCTTGGGGTCGGTCGGCAGCCAGCCACCCGGCGCCGGAGCGATGCCGCTGTCGAGCAGCACCTGGGCACCCTTGTGCGGTGGCACCAGCACCAGCAGGTCGTACTCCAGCTCTTCACCCTCGAGGCTGAGCACGACCTTGCGCTGGGGGTCGATGGCCTCGACGTTGAAGAACGTGTGCAGCTCGATGCCCTTCTTCTCCAACTCGGGCGTGACCATCTCGCTGACCGATTCGATGGTGAAGGCCCGCGCGATGGGAGAGCAGAAATGGACCTCGCTCTTCTCGCGCAGGCCGCGGTCGCGAAGTTCGGCCTCGATGAGCAAGGCGACCTCGAGTGGAGCCGGCGGGCACTTGTAGGGCATGCCGGCGATGCCGACCACGACCCTGCCACCAGTGAAGGCATCGAGAGCGTGGCGCAGCTTGAGCGCGGCTTCCTCGCTGTAGAAATGGTGTGCTTCCTGCTCGAAGTGCTCGATGGCCTGGGGAAGGATGCGGGAGCCGGTGGCCAGGACGAGATAGTCGTAGTCGAGCGCCGTGCCGTTGGCCAACGAGACCGTCTTGGACTCCTCGTCGATCTTGACGATCTCACCGACGACCAGCTCGACTCGGTCGTCGAGGAGGCGTCGCTCCGGCTTGCGCAGCGACCTGGGGTCCTCGTTGCCCATGGCGACGTACATGAAGCCTGGCTGGTAGACGTGCTCGCCCTTCTCGTCGATGACGGTGACCCGGGCGTCACCGTCATCGATCTGCTTCTTGATCTTGCGACTGATGAGGTTGGCGACGAGCGTGCCGCCGACGCCTCCGCCGAGAACGAGAACGTTCTGCATGCTGCTGACTCCCTGGTGCCCCCGACGGCTTACTTGAGCTTCTCGACGACGATCTCGTCGTACCCCTCGTGGGGAAAGACGCCGACCAGCCTGTGGCCTGCCTTGTTGACCCAGGCGGGGATATCGGTCTTGGAGCCGTTGTCGCTGGAGATCACGGCGAGCACATCGCTGACCTGGGCCTCACGGATGGCACGAATGAGTTCCATCAGCGGTCCCGGGCAGAAGCTGCCACGAGCGTCGATGATCGTAGTCGGTGTGGTTTCGAGGTCAAGGGTGGTCATCGTGGACGTTCTCCTAAGCTGGGCCGCTGACGGCCCCGTCGGGGAATGGGCTAGATGAAGAGTGAGCCGGTGTGGTCCTCGGTCATCAGCTCGAGGACGGTGGCGGCGCCCACCGGGTCGCCGAGGCCGTCGATCATGTCCTCTCGCTTGAGACCGAACATGTCCATGGTCATCTGACACGGCAGGAACTCGACACCCATCAGCTGGCACGCCTCCAGCAGTTCCTGGGGGGAGGCCACGTTGTACTGCTTGCTGAGCTTGCCGATCATCCACGGGCCCATGCCCAGGAAGTTCATCTGTGACATCTTCATGTGGCTGATACCTGGTCGCTGCATGAACGACAGCATCTTCTGCATCAGGTTGTCGCCGGTGATGCGCCTGGAGTCTTTTACGAAGGGCAGCAGGCCCCAGAAGGTCAGGAAGACGGACGTCTTGTAGCCACTCGCGGCCGCGACGCTGCCCATGATCAGGGTCGGCAGGACCTTGTCGTACTCGCCGCTCCAGTTGATGATCACCAGTTGACGCTCGACCGGCGCCGCGGTGGCATCGGGCTGGGCGGCAGCCGCGATCGCCTCGGTGAGTTCTGCCTCTGCGGTCGCGTCGGTCACTGCCCCAGAGGGTGAAGTCTCGGTAGTCATCGGGTCCCTTCCTGCGCTCGCGCGGTCGACTATGCTCGCTTGATGAGGAAGCGGTAGACGCCGCCGTCCTCGGTCTGCTCGATGATGGAGTTGCCGGTGGAGCGGGTCCAGGCGGCGAAGTCCTTGACCGAACCCGGGTCCGTGGCCAGGACCTCGATCAGCTCGCCCGCGGGCACGTTCTTGACGGCCTGCGCGGTCTTGACGATGGGCATCGGGCAGGACAGGCCCTTGGCGTCAACGGTGGTGTGGATGGCATCACTCATGATTGCTCCTTGTGCTGGACTACGGGGGTCTACTGGACTACGGGGGTCTAGATGAAGAGGGTCTGGCTATCGCCGATGGCGATATAGAACGCGGTCACGCCCTCGGTCCCATCGACTAGCGGGTCGAGGTCCTCCTCCGTGATGCGGAGCAGGTCCATCGAGAGCGAGCATGCTTGGATCTCGACGCCGCCGAGCTCCTTGGCCATGGCGAGCGTCTCGTACCAGGGGGCTTGCCCCTCCGCGCGGAGCGCCTCGACCGCGGCCTTCCCCTCAGCGCCGGCTTCCCCGGCGAGGCCATGGTCGTTCTTGATCCGGTCGGCGCGGAAGGCGTCCAAAGCCCAGTACTGCAGGAAGATGTGTACAGGTCGGCCCAGGGCGGCAGCGCCGGAGGCCATGACCGCGGCGACATTGAGCTTGTCGTCTGTGCCGCTGAAGAGCACGATGGCCAGGGGTTTGTCATCCATGAAGCAGCGTCCTCAGCTACTGGTGACCGGTCCATTACCGGTGCGTTCGATGGCGGCGGACAAGTCTGCCAGCCGCGCCAACCGACGGCGCATCACCTGGGCCATGAGATCGCAGGCGCCGATGACGGCCGGATCGGTCAGGCGATAGACGGCACCGCGACCGTCACGCTCTGCTTCGACAAGGCCTGCCGCGCGCATCACAGCGAGATGTTTGGATGCATTGGGCTGGCTGATGCCGACAGCTTCCGCCAGCCGGCCGACCTCACGTGGCTCATGAGCCAGGAGGTGCAGGATGGCGATGCGTGCCGGGTGGCTGAGCGTTCGGCAGATCTCCGCCTGCAGCTCGTGGATCGGGTCCATGTCGCCATTGTTGACATATGCCCATGTGCGCATGAGTGCTGAAGGTCACTGTGGCATGGGCCACCCGGACCATCCGATATTCGGGAGGTTTCGGTTCAGCCACGCGGCGGGATCCGACTCGGCGCCAGACAAGCCCGGACTATGCCGGGGGGCTTTCGCTCGCGTCGGGCGATGGACTGGCGACCGGGCCCATCACCGGCCCAGGGCTGGTCAGTGCACCTGGCGTGCCGCTTGGGTCCGGGGCAGTGACTGATCCCGCGGGATGTACTCTCCGGGCCGGATGCGCATCGACTGCACGACCTCGAGGGACTTCTCGAGAAAGCCCCCGAAGGGGACACCGGGGAACGATTCGATGGCGATGACGATGACGTCGCCGTCGACGTCGAGCAGGATGAAGCGCGACTGCTGATCGGCGACCTGCAGGTACTCGCCGCCATTGTCGATGGGCACTGCCCAGATCAGCAGGAACGGCAATCGACACTCGCTATAGGCCGGGACGCCGACGTCGAGCGCGAGGCCCCTGTGACCGTCGACCTCGATGGCCGCTGGAGGCCCTGGGTTGAGATAGGGGTTACCGCCGATGATCTCGGCCAGGCGCTCCACGCTGGGCTCCACGACCGTCATGGAGCTGGGATCACAGGAGTCCAGGAAGGTCTCGCCATCGAAGCGAGTGACCGACAGCACCGTTCCCGGCGGATCGGTGCGCTCCAGGGTGAATATCGGCCCGTTGCCTGAGGGTCCTGCCAGCCAGCCATCACCGACGCGGAAATCGATGGTCGGTCCGACGGCGTCGCTCACGTAGCGGCCCGCCTGGAGCGGTGTGCCGGCAGCCGGCAGGGGCTCCGCGGCAACGTCCTGCGCGGCCACCGCCCAGGGTAGCAACAGCAGGATGCTGACCATGATCGCCACGGTGCGGACCACTCTCATGCTCCAGCCGCCGGCCGTCGCCAGAGGATCCAGGTTGCCGTCAGCCAACCGGCGACGACAAGGCCGGCATAGCTGACACACCAGATGCAGATGGCCCCGATGACGAAGAGTTCCAGGTAGGTCAGCCAGGCCAGGAAGGGCAGGCTCACCAGCCCCACCAGGTAGGCCAC
The DNA here is from genome assembly GCA_963724095.1 of uncultured Chloroflexia bacterium. Taxonomy (GTDB): domain Bacteria; phylum Chloroflexota; class Limnocylindria; order Limnocylindrales; family CSP1-4; genus JAFMJV01. The sequence goes on along the minus strand of CAVRTH010000005.1, from coordinate 828,509 downwards.
CAGGAGGGCGCGCCGGTCCTGCAGCAGCCACCACACCAGGGCGCCAACGAGCGTGACCGCCGATGCCGCTACCCCGAAGAGGCCGGTCGGGATGCCTGCGATGGAAGCGTATTCACTCTGGTTCACAGTGTCGCAGCCGTGCAGCACACCACAGGCGGGCGTTCCACCACTGAGCTTGGTGAGTCCCAGATAGAGCGCGATAGCAAGCGCGCCGAGTGCGAGGGCGACCATCAGCCATCCCAGGCTGCCGCGTCGCTCCTTCACGACCGCCGTTTCCAGCGTCAGGCTCCCGACCCGGCCGCCGCCACGGCCTCGTTCACGAGTCTGTCCAGGTCGTCCCAGGTAGGTACACCACGGATGATCTCCCCGTTGACGATGATGGTAGGCGTGCTGTTGACCCCCAGGTCACGACCGGTCGCGTTGTCTGCCTCGACCGCCTGCCGATACTTGGGGTCATCCATCAAGGTGAGGAATTCAGCTCGATCGAGCCCCACCAGCTGGGCGATGTCGCCAAGCCGGTCTCGCGAGAAGCCTCCCTGGTTCTCGCCCTGCTGGTTGTAGAACATCGCCTGGTGGAAGTCCCAGAACTTGCCGTCCATGTCCTCGGCGACGCGCATGGCGATGGCGGCATCCAGGGACTCGTCGCCCAGGAAGGCGAAGTCGTGGTAGGTGTAGCTGACAGTGCCATTCTCCACGTGCTCGGCGATGAGCAGCGGTTCGATGCGCTCCGTGAACAGCCCACAGGCGGGGCATTGCGGATCCTCGTAGGCCTCGACGATGACCGGCGGCGTTGCGCCAGGTTTGACGAGGGTGCGGCCTTGGCGCAACTCAGCGGCGGGCGCCGGAGTCGGCGGCTTGCTGACGGTGCCGGTCACGTCCGTACTACTCCCGAGGCCCCCACTGATCACCACCAGCGCCAGCACGGCCACGAGGCCGATCACCACGGCGGCGACGCTGACCAATAGCATCGAGGGCCCGGAGCCGCCACCAGAGCCGATACCACTGGCGGCGGAATCGCTGGTGCCTTTGCGTCCGGCGCGCTCGGCGGCACGCCGCTGCTTTCGCGTCATCGTGTCGCCAGGGGGGTTCTTGGGATCGTTCGTGCTCATCAGGGACCACCGTCTGGGGGGAGTTGGGTCATTGACCGTACAAGGATACGGCCAGGGCCGTGATGGCGCAGGTGCGACCGCTTCACGCCCTGGGGTGCCCAGGTGAGCAGCGATGCTACTCGTTCGCTTCCCTCGTCGGTCCGTGGGCTCGTCGCGCGACGACGACGTCAGCCCGCGCATTGGCCGCCACGTGCGCGGTCACGCTCTCCGTCCATGAGCGTCCATCTCGTGTCGAGCGACTCCCGCCCAGAACGATGGTGTCGTAGCCGCGCTCGTTGGCGAGGCGCTCGATAGTCTCGGCAGGGTCCCCGGCAGGTTCGATGAGGCCGGCTTCGATGCCATGTCTCCGCAGGATGCCACGCGCCTCCACCAGTTCGCGCGCATGCTCCACGGCCGGTTCCTGTGGCTCGCCGTCCACCCTGCTGAAGCCCTCGGGGACCACACTGACGACATCGATCCGACCGTCGAAGGCGAGGGCCAGACGAGCCGCCATCTCAAGCGCGCGATGTCCTGACTCGTGTCCGTCGTAGGCAACCAGGATCTTCTTCATCCGGCTGTCTCCCTAGGCGCATGCAGGTCCCCGTGGATCGGTCTCTGCCTGACTCATGGTCAACCCGGTGGGGCCGGCCGCAAAGGTCCGATCCGTCACGACGCCCGGGCCGAAGGTCCCGAAGCGACAGGTGCCCGTGACAGAGGATCGACGGCGTCCCGGTCGGACCGAGACGCCGCGTTGAGCAGCGAAGAAGCGGCGCTCGCCCGCTCCCCCCGATGGGTTGCCCCATCGCGGGCGAGCACCTTTCGATCACGGACGGCCGGTCAAGGAGCTATCCGCAAGCGAACACCACGATCGTCGCCATTGTGCGGCCGCTCTGACGATGGCCGGATGGCACCCATCGGGCGGGCCGATCGGCCCGACGACGGTGGGGCACTCGCCCCCTGCGGCTTCAGTGCAACGGGCATGCGCGCTGTGGGCCATTCGGACCGACGACAAAGGGGGCTGACGTGCGAAACTAGGAGTTGTGAGGTTGGAATTGACGCACCGCGGCTCCTATGCCATCCGGGCTGTGCTAGCACTGGCGCGCGAGCAAGGCACGGACGTGGTGCCTGCGCGCCGGATCGCCAAGGAGATGGACATCCCCGTTCGCTTCCTGCCACAGGTGCTGGGCGACCTGAGTCGCGCCGGGATCGTCGAGGCGCGCCTGGGTCGTGCCGGAGGCTACCGGCTCTCCAGGCCGGCAGAGCTCATCAGCCTCCTCGACATCATCGAGGCTGCTGAGGGTGACGCGCGGCGGCAAAGCTGTGTGCTGACGGGCAAGCCCTGCGGAAATGGCAAGGAACCTTGTGACGTGCACGAGATGTTCTATGACGCGCAGGAGGCGATCCTTGCGCGGCTGGCTGCCACATCGGTGGCAGAGGTCGTCGCCGGCAGCATCAGCAGCGCACCGGTCGTCTAGGCGTGCACTCCCCGACGGTGTCGCTGGGGCCTCGGGATGACGGTGGAGACGAACAGCCTAGAAGCTGGAACCTGGCTTGTGCTTGGCCACGTACGCGGCCGCTTGGGCCCGCCGCTGCAGATTGAGCTTCGAGAGGATCGAGCTCACGTAGTTCTTGACGGTCTTGTCCGAGAGGTAGACCTCTGCCGCGATCTCCTTGTTCGTCTTGCCCTCGGCAACGAGGAGCAGGATCTTCTGTTCCTGTGCGGTGAGCTGGGCGAACTCGTCGGTGTAGGCACTGGTAGCGATGCGACGAACACGTTCCAGCACCTTCTCCGTGACGGCTGGATCCAGCAGTGACTCGCCGCGACCGACCGCTTCCAGTGCGTTGACCAGGTCTCGCGCGCGGACTTGTTTGAGCAGATAGCCGCTGGCGCCTGCGACGATGGCTGAAAGCACAGCCTCTTCGTCGGGGTAGCTGGTGAGCATCACCACCCGAACGTCGGGGTGTTCGGCCCGGATGTCACGGCAAGCCTCGATGCCGGAGCCGTCCGGCAACCGCACGTCCATGATGACCAAGTCAGGAGCGAAACGCTCCACGGCGCTGAGGGCCTCTTCGGCCGTGCCGGCCTCGGCCACGACCTGGAAAGCGTCCCGTCGATTGAGCAGGGCGGCTAGGCCTTGGCGCACGACCTCATGGTCATCGACCACCAGGAGCCGCAGCTTCTTGCCCGGCGAGGTTCTCTCGGCTGCTGCCCCGCTCTTGGGGATCCCCTGGGACTCCGTCGGGTCGGTCATGTGGTTGGCTCCTTGACTCCACCGCGATCGCCTCGCGGCATCTCGAAGACGACCCGGGTGCCGTCGTCGTTGCTCTCGATCGTGAGCGAGCCACCAAGCGACTCTGCCCGCGCGTGCATGTTGGTCAGGCCGTGGTGACCAGGTCGTTGTCCCGCACTGGTGTCGAAGCCCCGTCCATCGTCGATGATAGACAGCCTGAGGCATTCGCGGCGATCTTCCACGTTCACGATGACCTTGGAAGCGTTCGCGTGGCGGGCAACGTTGCTCATGGCCTCACGAGTGAGCTGGATCAGTTGCAGTGTCTCGTCCGGATCCATGGGCACGTCCGGGTCGCTGGAGAGCTCGACTTCGATGAGCGTGCTGCGCTCGAACTCCATCGTCAGGGCGCTCAGGCCTGCCAGCAGATCGACCGCCGTGCGAGCATCGGGGTCGAGGCCCATGATGAAGTCGCGAATCTCCTGGATCGTGCCATGGATGGACTCGATGGCGTGGTCGATGCGCTGGGTCGCCTGGGCGGGGTCGATAGCCATCAGTTCCTCGGTGTCCTCCAGCGCGAGGCTGACCGCGTAGAGCGACTGGATGGAGCCGTCGTGCAGATCCTGGGCGATGCGCTCGCGCTCCTGAAGGACGGCCAGTTGCCGCAGTTCTTCGTGCATGCGGGCGTTGTGGATCGCCAGGCCAGCATGGCGCGCGAATGACTCGACCAGCCGTTGGTCGTCCTCGTCGAAGGGCGCCCCATCGCTCTTGTCGGTGAGATACAGATTGCCGATCGTCCGGCCTTCGACGTTGACCGGGACGCTTAAGAAGGTGTGCATCTGCGGATGACCGGCCGGGAATCCGGCAGCGCGGGGATCGGAAGGCGATGTCATCGACCCGAATGGACTCACCCTGGCGCAGCGTCACGCCCAGGAGGCCATGTCCACGGGGGAGGGGGCCCAGGTCGCCCCTTCGTCTCTCGCTGAGCCCGCTGGTGATGAAGCGCTCCATCGAGCCCTGGTCGTCCGGGATGCCAAGGGCTGCATATCGAGCTTCAACCAGAGGCCGCACGCTGTCGACGATGATCTGCAGGACACGTTCGAGGGAGAGTTCCTGCGAGATCGCGACGGTCGCGATGTCGAGGGCCTCCAGTCGCCGGCGTGCATCAAGAGCGGCTGCGGCCCATCCCTCGGCTTCGCGGATGGCAGCCGCGGACTCCTTGGCGTTGGCGGCTGTGGGCTCAGCGTGCGCGGGAGTGGTGGAGTGTTCCATCCAAGCCAATCTACCAGTCCTGACATGACCAATGGCCCCTCGAGGGTATCCTGATGGCCCTGAACAGGCGCGCAACCCTGAACAGGCGCGCAACAGGGTTGCTCATCCGCAGCTGCATGCGAAGGTAGCCCCCCGACCCCTCAACAAGCCCCCCACGCAGAGGATGCGATCGGTGACGCCATGGCGTCTGGGACCGCAGGGCCGGACGTTGGGGATGGTGGGCGGATGGTGCCTGTCGCGCTTGGCGCGAGCACCCGGCGTGGCTAGCCTGCCATCGACGGCGACTGGAAGGTCTTCGACCCGACGGTCGAGAAGATGGAGGGGCAGATCGACGCCTCGAAGTGGCCGGTCGTGGCGTTTGGCGTCAACGAGATGTGGCCGCGCACGCGATCCGCGTGACGGAGGGCGACGAGGTCTGCCTCGATGTCGCCAACAAGCTCGATGAGACCACGGGCGCGCACATGCACGGCATCGAGTGCCATGACTGGAAGATGGATGGCATCCTGTTCGTGGCTCGCAGCCCGATCGTGCCGGGCGGGAGCTTCGCTTCGAGTTCGTGGCCGGGCCACACGGTTCGCAGATGTGCCGCTCGCATCGCAGCGCCATCCACCAGCCAGGCAAAGGCATGCTGGGCGCGCTCATCGTGGACCCCGCCGATCCTGCCTGGTCGCACGCCAACAAGTTCAGCGTGACGCAGGAGTACATCTCCTTCCACAACGATCCGCTGGCCCGTTTCACCGTCAATGGCAGGGCTTCTCTGCGACCGTGCCGAGCATCGCCAAGAAGGGCGAGCGCTACGACGCCATCACCGATCCGACCGCGTGGGTGCATGGGCATTCCACTGTCACATCCTTGGGCATGTCGACGGTCTTGACGGCACGTGCGGCATGGTCGCCGCACTGGTTGTCCTGCCGTAGCAGGCAAGAGCGACCCCAGAAAGGGTCCATGAGCCCCTACGCGGGCACGGCAGCGCACCCGAGGCTGAGATGAACGTGCCCCCCATCAGAACGATCCTCCTCGCCACCGACCTCACCGCGGCATCGCGTGAGGCGACTGAACGTGCCATCGAGCTAGCCAGTCGTCTGGAGGCACGCCTATTGATCGTCAACGTCCTTGAGAAGCGCCGTTTGTCCGGGGCCGGCTCACACGAACGCGTCGACCAGGCGCGAAGCGAGCGCGAGTCGCTACTGGTGAGGGTGGCGCGGAGCGCTCGGGAAGCGGGTGCCACTACGGAGTTCCTCGTGTGGGAGGGTGACCCCGGGGACTCCATCGCGGCTGCCGCGGAGGCGGAGCATGCCGACATCGTGGTAGTGGGCACTCGCGGCCGCAGCGGTGCGGAGCGCATGCTGCTTGGCTCGGTATCCGACCACGTGGTGCGCCATGCCGATTGCCCGGTCCTGGTGGTGCGACCCTCCAGGCGTCAAGACGACGGAGCCTAGGGAGCGTCGAGGGAAGGTCGCCGGCCGCGGTCCCCGACGCAGGTGCGGACAGGGCGCCGTACTCGCTCGCGCACTCATCGCCGGACGCCCGACGTCGACGACGGCATGCTGGATCTGGACCCACCCGCTGGCCCCGGTCTGGGGGCTGACGCTAGGCGCCAGGTTTGGTCGGTGTTTGGATGCGGAGTTCAGCCTCTGCCTCAGCGATGCGCGCGATGATGCTGTCACGCAGTTGATCCAGCCCCGCGTTCACGGCTTTGGCTGCGGTGCCGATGGTCGTCAGCTTCGTCTTCAGCCCGCGTACTGCGTCGAGTTCGGCACGGACGCGTTCGAGTGATGCGTGCAGGGCCGCGGTATCGATCTCCACGACCGTGTCACGCGTGACAGCCATTGCCAACAGGCGCGCCAAGCGCAGGGCAGCTTCCAGCGTGGCCGTATCGGGGTCCTCCGGATCGATGGCACAGTAGACGTCGCCCATGCGGATGTCGAAGGGCGCGATGCCTGCTGGCGCGTGGGCGCTACTGAAGACGACCAGGCCCACGGCCGCATCGCGGTTGCGCTTGGCCTCGGATAGCTCGTCGCGCATGGCCCGTCCGGACATCGCCCGATCCTTCGCCTCCACTACGAGGCGTACCGTCGCGCCGCGTGTCGTCGCCGGGTCCAGCGTGACCACGAAGTCACCCTTCTTGGAGCTGATGACGTTGCCCGCGAGATCCGAGGTGCGCTCCAGCAGGTGATCACTGCCGCGAACCGCATCCGCGAACATGCTTTCGAGCAGATCTTCGAAGTCGGCGCCCTTGGCGGCGGATCTCGCTCGCTCGCTCGCGCGCGCGCTTGCGGCGGCCTCGATGGCCGTGAGCCGGTCGTTGAGCCGGTCGAATCCCTGGCTGACCTCGCTGCGGAACTGGTGCAATGGCGAGCCTATGCGGGTGGGGTCCAGCAGTCGTGCCAGGCGGGATGCGTCTCCCTCGAAGTAGCTGCCCAGCAGCAGCCGCATGCGACCGATGGCGGAATCGCGTCGCTCCTCATCGAAGAGTTCACGGGTGAAGGTACGCAGCTGGCCACGGTCACCGAGGAACGTCTCGAGGGTCCGTGGCAGGCGACCGTCGCCGTCGGCGAAGTTCTGGCGCAGCACCTCGTCCACCTGTGCCGCAACGCGCTCGTTGAGGGATTCGGTCTGTCGCACCATGGCATCGAACTCACGTCGTACGACGTCCACGTCCAGCGAGGCCCCGGCATCCTGGAGCGCCAGCAGGCCGATGCGTAGTGCGCGCGAGACCAACGCCGGCCGGTCATCGATGGCGCGCTCGCGTACGAAGGTCGCAAGGCCAGCATCTAGCAGGACCAGGTGGTCGATGATGAGCCGCTCTCCGCTCACGTCGACGCGTTCGGGAGTGCTGGGCGACTTGGGCATATGGACGATGGTGGCGGCTTCCATGACGCCAGCGTCCGACGTCGATGTGACAGCTAGCATGGCACGCGTCTGGTCTACTCTCGACCTGATGTACGTGCTCATCGCCCATGGAGCGTCGGGATCGGCCGCTTCGATGGCGCCCCACGTCGACGGTATGCGCTCGCGAGGCGTAGCGGCCAGTGCCATCGACCTGCCGCTGCGCAAGGCCGAGTTGGCGGTGCCCGTCTATCGCGAACACCTTGCTACCCGGACGGAGCCACCCGGACAGTTGATCATCAGCGGCCAATCCTACGGCGGGCGGGTCGCCAGCCTGCTCGCGGCCGAGGAGCCGGCCTCATGCGGCGGGCTCATCTGCTTCAGCTATCCCCTCCATCGACCGGGGGCGCCCGACTGGGACATGCGCAGTGCGCACTGGCCGCGGATCACGGTGCCGACGCTCTTCCTGTCTGGCGAATCAGACCCCTTCGCCAGGCTGGACCTGCTGCAGCGTGCCGTCGCCGAGCGACTCCCGACAGCCCGGCTGGTGACGTATCCGCATGTGGGTCACAGCCTGAGGGCGGTGTTGGACGACGTGCTCGACCGTGCGTCCGCCTTCGTTCAAGAGCTCGAAGGGCAGGCGAGTGCGGTCTAGGCGGGACTCCTTGGGACCGTCCGGCGTGACGCCGGCGGTACGAGCAGCGAAGATCCGACGGGCAGCACGCGTACGGCGGTATCGGGAGAGAGCCGGCGCACAAGCTGGGCGAACTGGTGGGGCGGGTCGATGCGCGTTGACGGCCGCATCCAGCGGAAGCCGACCGGGTGCAGCGTGCCCCAGTGGATGGGGATGGCGATGCGGGGCTTGATGACCGCCGTCGCACGCGCCGCCCCGAGGGGGTCAAGATGCTCGCTGGGATGCGCCGTCGGTCCCCAGCCCCATACCGGTAGCAACGCCAGGTCGAGCCCGACATCGAATGCGGCCATCCCCTCGAAGAAGGCGGTATCACCGGCGAAGTAGTGGTGCTGGGAGCCGTGGATGATGAAGCCGAGCGACAGCTCGGTGCCGCCGACGGGCGGCCCGAAGCCCTTGTGTTCCGCGTAGACGGTCTCGATGCTGAGGTCGCCGACCTGGACGCGGTCACCCACTTCCACTTCGGTGATGTTCCCGAAGCCACGCCTTGCCAACTCCGCGCCCTGTCCGCGCGGGGCCACGAGGCGAACGTCGAGGCCGAGCATCTTGAGCGAGCCGTAGTCGAGGTGGTCCCAATGCGAATGAGAGAGCAACACGATATCGGGGCCCATCCAGTCCTCCGCTCGGGGGGGGCCGGACATGCGGGTGAGGGGCCCGATACGCGTACGCAGGATGGGATCGGTAAGCACGCGAACCCCGTCCATCTCGATGAGGATGGTGGCGTGGCCGACGAACGTGACCCGGGGCTGGCTGTGGTCGCTCACGCCCTGAAGTATCACCGAACGAGGGGGCCGGCATCGGCGGTACCATCGCCAGATGCTCACGAAAGACGCGATTCGCACTGCGCCCAAGGTGCTGTTGCACGATCACCTCGACGGCGGCCTCAGGCCGCAGACGGTCATCGAGTTGGCCCACGACACTGGCTACACCGGGCTTCCGACCGAGGATCCCGTCGAGCTGGGCAAGTGGTTCCGCTCAGGTGCCGACCGAGGGTCGCTGGAGCTCTACCTGGAGGGCTTCAGGCACACCGTCGGTGTGATGCAGACGCCGGACGCCATCGCGAGGGTGGCTGCTGAGTGCGCCGAGGACCTGGCTGCCGACGGCGTGGTCTATGCCGAGGTCCGCTACGCTCCGGAGTTGTCGACACAGGGAGGGCTGCGACTCGACGCGGTCATGGAGGCATGGCTCGATGGCTTCGAGCGCGGTGCGCGCGCGGCCTGGGCTGCCGGCAACCCCATCGTCATCCGTGCCATCGTCACGGCCATGCGTCAGTTCGCGCGCTCGGTCGAGATCGCCGAGGTCTCGGTCCGGTTCAGGGACCAGGGAACGGTCGGCTTCGATATCGCCGGTCCCGAGGACGGCTTCCCGCCCAGCCGGCACCTGGACGCCTTCCAGCTCATCCACCGTGAGAACTTCCACATCACCATCCATGCCGGCGAGGCCTTCGGTCTGCCGTCGATCTGGGAAGCGCTGCAGTGGTGTGGCGCCGAGCGGCTCGGCCACGGCGTGCGGATCGTAGACGACATCACGATCACGCCGGACGGCGACGTGGAGATCGGCCGGCTGGCGCAGTTCGTCCGCGACAACCGTGTACCACTGGAGATGTGCCCCACGTCCAACGTCGACACCGGAGCGGTGGCGTCGATCGAGCAGCATCCCATCGATCTGTTGCGACGGCTGCGCTACCGCGTCACGGTCAACACCGACAATCGTCTGATGAGCGGCGTGAGCCTGAGCGATGAGTTCGAAACGCTGATGAGGACGTTCGATCTCAGCCTTGACGAGATGCAGTGGCTCTCGACGAACGCCATGAAGTCGTCTTTCCTGGCCTTCGATGAGCGGCTTCGCCTCATCAACGGCGTCATCAAGCCTGGCTACGACCGCCTCAAGGCAGACATCCAGGCCCAGTCGCCCAGGCTCGTCTAGGCGGCAAGGTCGAAGTCAACCGGCGTCTCCTCCACGAACGCGACCGTGGTGCCGCAATCCGCACAGGTGAATGTCGCGACAGGCTCCTCGACCTCCGGGAGCGTCAGGAGAGCGTCCTCCTCGCACCAGGGGCAGCTCATCGTGACCATCTCTCGCCTCCTCCGATCGCCTTCACCTGGCCGCTCCACCGGCGGCGTGCCGCTCACGATGGGTGAGGAATGTGCCAGCTAGGTTGTCACCCGCGGGGGAGTCGTGCGAGGGCGCCAAAGAGCCCGGCTGAGCCACCGCTGGGGCTCCCAAGTGACTGGCGGACCAGCCTCTCCGGTGCCGTTGCGATGACCCCTCCGGGCTGATATCTACGATAGGCACGCTCGCCGAACGTGGCAAGGTGGTTGTCCACGAATGCGGCAGATTCGTGTGGCGGTCATCCACGATCGATCCACCGTGGCTGTCCACCAGCCTTCAACACCCCCCGCTGGCACACATGCTCGGCTGCACGTCGTCGCCGATTGGTCGATGATGCGCGCAGCATGCACCGTTCGATCCTGTTGCCGTCACTGGCCGGCCTCGCTTTCGCCATCTCGCTGTGCCATCCGGGCGTCGTCGTGGGAGCGGATGCGAGCGGGGATGTCGTGCTCGACGAGGCCCTCATCGCGGAGGTCATCGGGGTGCTGGAGGAGCAATTCGTCAACGGCGATGTGATCAACAGCGAGACTCTCAGCGAAGGGGCCATCCGGGGGATCGTCGATGCCCTCGGCGACGACGGCCATACCGAATATCTCACCGCAGACGAGTACAAGGTCGAGCAGGAGGTGCTCAAGGGGCGGGTCGTCGGCATCGGTGTGGTGCTCGATCAGCGCGCCGGTGCACCACTCGTCGATCTCCGTCGTGGATGGCTCCCCGGCCGACCGGGCGGGCCTGCGGGCTGGCGACATCATCGCCAGTGTCGATGGCCTCGACACGGCGCGGCTGCCGGTGGGCGAACTGGCCGATCTCGTCCGCGGCGAACCCGACACGCCCGTTCACCTTGGTATCGAGCGAGCTGGCGATGACGGCGGCGAGGACGTCACCATCGTGCGCGAGCGAGGTCGAGGTCGACCCGGTCAGTTGGGCCTTGGCACCGGGCTCCGACGTCGCCGTGATCCGGGTGGTGCAGTTCTCGGTGGGCTCTGGCTACCAGGTCCGCGAGGCGGTCGCCGATGCCGACGCCGCGGGTGCGGTCGGGGTGGTACTCGATCTGCGCGGCAACCCCGGAGGGTTGGTAGAGGAACCACTCAACGCGGCCAGTGCCTTCATGGATGAGGGGGTAGCGTTCCTGGAACGCGCCCGCGACGCCGAGCCCGTGGCCGTCTCGATCGATCCCGGCCGCGCCGTCGATGCCGACATCCCCGTGGTGGTGCTCGTCGACTACGGCACCGCCAGCAGCGGAGAGATCCTGGCCGTGGCCTTGCGCGACAACGGACGTGCCGCCATCGTCGGTGAGCAGACATTCGGCACCGGCACCATCCTCAACACCTTGCGCCTGTCGGACGGCTCAGCGCTGCGGCTGGGTGTGCGCGAATGGCTCACCCCTCGCGGCGAGCAGGTCTTCCGGGTCGGCGTCCGTCCCGACGAAGCGGTGGCCTTGCCCCTGGGTGCCACGCGACTCGGGCCGGCGGACCTGCTTGGCCTGACGGCGGCAGAGTTCGAGGCCGCCGACGACGTGCAGTTGCGCCGAGCGGTTCGTCTGGTCGAAGCCGCCGCCTCACCCTAGGGACAACCACACCGCACCCCACAGGACCACTCCCCAACACGACCATCGTCACCTAGTCACATGCGATGTCGCAGGGCACGCTCAGGTGAGCCAGGTCTTCGTGCTCGATGGAGGAAGTGTTGCCCATGTCCCTGCCCGCGCCAGCCCTGGCGCGTCCGTCACTGACCGGGCGTTGGCTCCCGCTACTGCTCATCTCGCTGTTGGTGGCGACGTTGCTGGCGGTCGCCTCCGTTGGGCCTGCACAGGCCGGAGCGCCGACGCAGCGCGACCAGCTGCGCTTCATGTGGGCGATGGCGGGCCAGGAGTCAGGCTGGGACTACTTCGCGCGCAACAGCTCGTCGGGCGCATTCGGCCGATATCAGATCATGCCGTTCAACTGGCCGGTTTGGGCCGAGCAGTACCTGGGTGACAAGCGGGCTGACCAGACGCCCTTCAACCAGGAGAAGGTCGCCTACGGCAAGTTGCGCGACCTCTATCGCTGGCTGGGCTCCTGGAAACGAGTGGCCTACTGGTGGCTGACGGGGCGTACCGACAGGAACGAGAAGAAATGGTCCAGCTATGCCAGGGGCTATGTCGACAACATCATGCGACTGCGCAAGCGAGCGCCGGGCGATGGTGGGGTGATGCCGCCGCGCACGAGTTCGCGCTCGAGCAGAGGTGACTGGCGACGCGTCGGCTGCCGACCATGAGTTGCGGCTATCGGTCGGTGGGCAAGCGTGGCCGGCGCGCGGTCGCATCCGTGATGGAGAAGTCCTCAAGGTGAAGGCGTCCAAGATCACGGCCCGCGGTGAACGCTGGATCAAGGTCGTGACCGCTCGATGGGCGCCAGGGCTGGGTCAAGCAACTACGCACGCTGCCGGCCCGCAAGCCGGGTTCGCCAGCGCGCTGGAGCGATGTCAAGGACAAGGGCGCGAGGAAGATACAGCGCGACCGGGGACCGGTTCGCCCCCGTCCGCGGTAGGGCCGCTGCGGCCTACTACCTGACCTCCACGATCCGATAGTGGATCTTCGCCGCCGGTGTGGCGATGATGACATCGTCGCCCTGGCGGTGACCCAACAGGGCTTTGCCCACCGGGGAGACGGCGCTGATCCGTGCCCGAACCGGGATCCGACTCGGTGGAGCCGACGATGCTCAGTTGGTCGCGCACCCCATCCACCTCGTAGACCACCGTCGATCCCATCGAGATGGCACCACCCGAACCCGATTCGAAGACCGCCGCGGTGCGTATCCGTTGCTCCAGCTCCAGGATGCGGCCCTCGAGAAAGGATTGTTCGTTGCGCGCTGCCTCATAGTCGGCGTTCTCGCGAAGGTCGCCCAGCTCACGCGCGTTCTTCACGCGTTCCACGACCTGGGGCCGCTCGACGGTCTTGAGTCGCTGCAGTTCGGCCTGCATCGCCACGAGCCCTTCGGCGGTGACGTGAGTAGGTGCTTCCCTCCTCGGCCCGGCCGCAGCAGCGGCGTTGCCGGGCTTGGCTTTGGATGTCGTCTGCCGCGGGCTGCGGGGTGAGCGCGAGGTGGTGACGGCACGGCGTTTGACGCCGGAGACGTCAGAACGCTTGACGCTCGATGTCCTGTGTGGCGGAGCATCGATGCTGAGGAGCGAGAGGGTCAGCCCGGTGTCCCGTCCGGAGCCGGTAGGTGAGTCGAGGTTGGCCCAAGGCAGCACGGGAGCCCCTTCCGGCAGTCGCGCGCGGACATCATCGGGCACGGTGGAAGCGAAAGTCCCGATCGATCTCGTCCTCGTATTCCTCGGGTGCATCGGTCTCAGCCCACCACAGGCGCAGCTTCGACGGCTCTCGCAGCGTCTTGAGCCAGTGGCCGCCAGGATGCGGTTGAGCATGGCCGAGCTCGGTGGCGTAGAGCGAGGCCACCCGGCCGCTCAAGCTCTTGTTGGTGCGTCCGACATAGAGCAGCGTCTGGCCTGGGAGCCAGAACATGCCCAGGCGGGTCGCGAGCGAGGTCTGCGTGGGACGCTCGCCATCCATGCGCAGGTCGGGGACGCGTTCGAGCCAGCGCCGCACCTCGTCGAGGTCGATGGGGGCGGAATTGGTGGCCGTAGCGATCTCGACCACGAAGATGCCGGGCGCCCGGCTGAGGGGCTTGGAGCCCCAGCGCAAGGGGCCATCGACGTCCAGGCCGAGGGAGCGCAGCAGCTCGGCTGCCGAAGGTGCAAGGGACATGCCTAGAGAGTGACACAAAGCGAGCCGAAGCCTCGGCTGTGACCCAGCACCCAGCGCATCGGTCGCTGCATCCTTGCCGGCCACGTGGGGACCCAGTGGGCCAGGCAGCCGCACTTGGGCCATCGGTAAGCGTGCCGTGTCAACCATGCGGATAAGCCGCAGATAAGTGGGCTCACGCTAGACTGCTGTCTGATCGATTGTCGCCATGAGGACGCTCACGCCACGATGAGATCGAATGGCGGCCCCGGACGCGATGTCCTCTATCGCCAGGAAGCACTTGAGCGAGCTTCTCGTGTCCATCACGTCAGCTATGTGCTGGATCTTACGCTGACCGAGGGCCGCGACACATACGAGGGTCGCGCTGTCATCGAGTTTCGTCTCGACTCCACGGCAACCCCCCTGTTCCTGGATTTCAGCGGGACGCTCGAGTCCTTCCAGGCGAATGGCACCGTCCTGGCGCCCGACCATCGGGAAGGGCGTATCTGGATCGAACCGGAACACCTCCGGATGCACAACCGCTTGGTCATCGAGTACCGCAACAGGTACGACGGCACCGGTGACGGCCTGCATCACTTCGTCGACCCCGAGGATGGCGCCACCTACCTGTACAGCAACCTGGAGCCGTACTCGGCCCATCGGCTCTTCCCCTGCTTCGACCAGCCAGATATCAAGGCCACCTACCGGCTGCTGGTCACCGCGCCGGACGACTGGCAGGTCATCAGCGCGGAAGCGCCGGCCCAGACCACCTATGGGTCCCGCGCTCGCCGGATGCATGATTTCCCGCGGAGCGAGAGCTTCTCCACCTACCTCTTCTCGCTCGTTGCTGGTCCATACGTGCGGCTCGAGTCGCTTCACGACGGTATCCCGCTGGGCCTCTACGGTCGTGCCAGCATGCTTGCGGAGCTGGAACGAAGTGCGGACGAGATCTTCGAGGTCACGCGCCAGGGCATGGACTACTACGCCGACCTGTTCGGTCGCCGCTACCCCTTCCGCAAGTACGATCAGCTCTTCGTACCCGAGTTCAACGCAGGTGCCATGGAGAATGTCGGGGCGGTCACGTTCCACGACAGCTTCCTCTTCCGCGATCCGCCGACGTACGGACAACGCCTCATCCGCGGTGAGGTCATCCTTCACGAGCTGGCGCACATGTGGTTCGGGGACCTGGTGACGATGCGCTGGTGGGACGATCTCTGGCTCAATGAGACCTTCGCTACCTACCTGTCCTATCGCTGCCTGGCTGACGCCACTCGTTTCCGCGATGCCTGGCATGTGTTCAATGGCCAGATGCGCCCTGCGGCCTATCGCCAGGACCAACTGGTGACGACTCACCCGGTAGCCACTCGTGTCGAGCACACCGACCAGGCCGTGGGTAACTTCGACTCGATCACCTACGAGAAGGGAGCTGCCGTCATCAAGCAGCTCGTGGCGTCGCTGGGTGACGAGGCCTTCCGTCGTGGGCTACGTGCCTATATCGATCGCCACGCTTGGGGCAACGCCACCCTGGCCGACTTCCTGGGTGCGCTGGGGGAGGCCGCGGGAGAATCGCTCGACGAATGGGCACGGCTGTGGCTGCAGACGCCATCGCTCAATACCATCAGCGCCCATTGGAGCGCGACCGCAGGCAGTCTCGATTCGCTCGAATTGCGACAAGCGGCCAGTCGGGAGCATCCGGTCCTGCGGCCACATGTGACTGCGGTGGCCTTGGTCTCCACGGCGCCCGATGGCGCTGGTCTGGAGATCGACGCCATCCCGGTTCGGATCGATGGGGCCCGCATGACCGTGCCCCTGGCAGCCGGGCGTCCGGCGCCACTGTTCGTCTTCCCTAACCACGGCGACCATGACTATGCGCTCGCCGAGCTGGATCCGGTGTCGCTCGATTTCGCCCTCGAGCGCCTTCCCGAACTGCCCGACCCACTGCTGCGCCAGCAGGTCTGGTCGACCCTGTGGGAGATGGTCCGCGCCGCCGAGCTGCGCTCGAGCGCCTACCTGGAGACCGTGCGCCAGTTCGCCCCGCGCGAGACTGACGGTTCGCTGCTGCAGTCGATCGTCGACCGGGCCCTCGTGGCGCAGCTTCGCTTCGTGCCTGAGGCTCAGCGTGAAGCCACGGCTTCGTCGCTCACGGCGGCGGCGATCGGGGCCATGCGCACGAGCGGATGACGCCGACCTGCGCCTGGTCTGGGCACGGACCGCCGCGGCGTTCGCCGCCAGCGGCGAGGACCTCGCCGAGTTGCTCGATCTCGTCGATGGGCGCTGGTCGGTCAAGGACTTCGTACCCGATCAGCAGCTGCGCTGGACACTGGTCAGTCAAGGCCGTCGCCTATGGCGGCGACGGTGCCGCACGCGCGCCTCGCGACGGAGCGGTCACGCGACCCCTCCGATCGGGGGCAGCGGGCCATCGATCCAGGGCGCAAGTCAGCGAGCCCGACCGCCGAAAGCAAGCGCAGGGCGTGGGCACAGATCAACGGCCAGGGCTACGGCTCCGACTACCTCACGCGAGCAGCGATCGCCGGTTTCCAATGGACCCACCAACGGGAACTCCTGTTGCCCTTCCGCGAGCCCTTCTACGAACGACATCGCAGGTGTCTACGCACAGCGTGACCACGCGTACGCGGAAAGCTACCTGCGTTCGCTCATTCCCGATCGCTGGGCTGAGCCGTCCGAACTCGAACGCATCCGGACGGTCGCTGCCAGTCTGGACGAGAGGCAGGACCTGCTTCGACGGCACCTCTCGGAGG
The DNA here is from genome assembly GCA_963724095.1 of uncultured Chloroflexia bacterium. Classification (GTDB taxonomy): domain Bacteria; phylum Chloroflexota; class Limnocylindria; order Limnocylindrales; family CSP1-4; genus JAFMJV01. The sequence continues at coordinate 811,806 of CAVRTH010000005.1, read as the reverse complement.
TCGCCGATGACTTGGAGCGGGACATTCGCGTGCGCGCGTTCTCCAGCAGGCCCGCCGGCGGTGGCGGACTAGCGGGAGCCGCTCCTGGGGGACGCTGCGGCGCCCACCGCTGCTTCGCCGACCACGACCGACGGTGCCGCGCCCGTTGCGGCTGCTCGAGCGAACTGGCCGTGATGCCGGGTCGACCTCGAAGCCGCGAACCTGGCGAACGGGAAGGTCACGCTTGAGCAGGCGGTTGATGCCCTTGAGCTGATCCTCCTCGTCGAACGAGACCAGCGAGATGGCCAGGCCCTCCATGCCGGCTCGGCCAGTGCGGCCGATCCGATGCACGTAGTCCTCGGGGTCGTAGGGATCTCGTAGTTGACCACCACCGGTAGCGCCTCGATGTCCAGGCCGCGAGCAGCGACGTCCGTCGCCACCAGCACTCGCACCTCTCCGGACTTGAACTGTTCGAGCGCACGTTCGCGTTCCGGCTGAGTGCGGTCGCCGTGGATGGCTGTTGCCTCCACGCCACCGCGATCGAGCTGGGACGCCAGTCGGCGCGTCATCTGCTTGGTGCGGGTGAAGACGAGGACCTGGCGCAGATCGCGCGAGCGCACCAGGAAGGAAAGCAGCTCGCGCTTGCGGTCGGCGTCGACGAGGTAGGCCACCTGCTCCACCGATTCGGCCGCCCGGATGGTAGGCGCGACATCGACCGACTCAGGCTCGTTCAGGAATGTGCTGGCCAACGATCGCACCTCGGCGTCGAGCGTGGCGGAGAAGAGCAGGTTCTGGCGCTTGGCCGGCAGGAGCGCAAGGATGCGCCGGATGTCATCGATGAAGCCCATGTCCAGCATGCGATCACCCTCGTCGAGGACGAGCACCTCCACCTGGCCCAGGTTGAGGGTCCGGCTGCCGGCGTGGTCGAGGAGCCGGCCCGGCGTGGCCACGACGATCTCGACGCCACCCAGGAGGTCTTTCTCCTGTGGGCCCATCGGTACGCCACCGTAGACGATGGTGGAGCGCAATCCGACGTGGCGGCCATAGGACTTGAAACTCTGGTGGACCTGGATGGCGAGCTCGCGGGTGGGTGTCACGACGAGCACGCGGATGGGGTGGCGTGCCGGTGAGAAGGATTTGTTGGCGTGGACCTGCATGCGCTCGAGGATGGGCAGGGCAAACGCAGCGGTCTTGCCGGTCCCGGTCTGTGCCCGAGCCATGAGGTCGGCGCCTCGAAGGACGATCGGGATCGCCTTCTCCTGGATGGGGGTGGGTTCGGTGTACCCCTCTTCCTCCACGGCGCGGAGGAGTTCCGGGCTCAGGCCCAGATGGTCGAATGGCATACGGATCCTTCGGGTCGTCGTGACGCCCACCCCGCGGGGCCAGGTCCAGGGCTGACACGTTCGGTTGGCGCGTCCTGCGCATGGCACCGACCCGGAGGTGCCGCGACCACGATCAACGAGAAGTCGAGCTTGTGATGGCGCCAGTGTAGACGCTGAGGGGCGTGTGGGTGCGCGGCGTCATCCTGCCTCTGCCACTCTCAGCAGGCGGAAGGCAGGGCCTGCTCCGAGGCGCTCCGATGGCGTGCCGTACTTGAGGATCAGCGCCGTGACCGCTGCCCCGTGTTCGTCATCGCCCAGAGGGGTGGCCAGACACTCATGGCAGACCCCGTCACGCACGACCTGGCATCTCGGGTCCGCCAGCAGGTTGCGCGCCCAATGCGTGGAGGGGTCCGCGGCAGCGACGAGCAGGGATCCGTCAGGCTCCTCCACGAACCCGACAGTCACCCGTCGTGGCCGACCGCTCCGCCGGCCGTGGGTACGAAGCACGATCGCCTTGCCCCAGGAGGCCAAGTCGTCCTCCATCGATGCCGCGACATCTCGCCCTGGTCTCTCGCTCGGCGATCCCCCATCGGACGCGTTGTGCTCGTTCCCATCAGCGTCTCGATGGCGGAGTGGTCGCGGGGGAGGCGGATGGGGGTGACTCACCCCCATAGCCTAGTGTGCCAGTGCGGGGCTGCGGTCTCGACGCTGCGCTCCGGAGAGCCTGCGCTCGAGTCCGCAGACAGGGCAGGTGGCCTTGCCAGCCTCCTCGTCCGGGACGAGGAAGGTGGTGCAGCCATTGGTGCTGCAGAAGAGCCGGCTGCCGGCAGCCCGGCGGAGTCGCCGCTGGGCGTGCGTTCGCCGGCTGACATCAGTCGGCGTGTGGTTGCTGCGTGTGAGCATGGAGGATCCTTTCGGCCGACGGCGCGACATTGGGTGCGCTCGGGTCAGCCATCTCGTTGGTACCGCTCGACGCATCCCGGTGGGGAACGGTGATCATCTGGGCTCGCGACCGCGGGAGCACACTGGTATGAGTGGTGCTCGACCGCGCGCGGTTCAGGGATGCTCGTCAAGTGTAGCGCATCATCGCCGTCGTGCTCCCGGACGAAGGTCGGGGTACCCTGCAGCCCATGACTGCTATGCCGCCCAGCGAGCTTCCCTACACGGGTGATCCGGAGGCCGATCGACTTCTGGCGAGGGAACCCCTGGCCCTGCTCATCGGTTTTGCGCTCGACCAGCAGGTGACGGTGCAGAAGGCCTTCGGGGGGCCGCTGGAACTGCAGCGACGTATCGGCACCCTCGATGCCGCGGCCATCGCCGCCATGGACCCCGACGACCTTGCCGCTGCCTTCCGTGCCAAGCCAGCCTTGCACCGCTTCCCAGGCAACATGGCCAAGCGCACCCAGGCGCTCTGCACGATCCTTGCGGCTACCTATGGAGGTGATCCCGCGCGGATCTGGACCGAGGCTACTGACGGTCGAGATCTCGAGCGACGGCTACTCGCACTGCCCGGCATCGGAGAGATGAAGGCGAAAGCCTTGTTGGCCATCCTGCATCGGCGCTTCGGGGTGGACTCGACGGGATCGAGGACGTGGTGCCGAACTACCCCACACTCGCCGACGTCGATTCAGCCGCGGCCCTCGCCGCCTACCAGGACCAGAAGCGGGCCTACAAGCAGAAGCTCAAGGCCCAGGGCAGAAGCTTCGAGCCGGACGATATCGGCTAGCCCGCGGAGCGCTTGTTGGGCCCATCGATTCGGGCTTCCATTCCCGGTCCCGGGGGAGTACAGTGAACCCCGGAGGTACTCGGATCGCATGGACGATCTCCGCAACCGGCAGGTCCGGAAGAGTCAGGGCCCCAAGGCCTCGGTGAGGCCATGGTCGCCGCTGCAGACGGCGGATGGATCCCACGGGATGAGCAACCTTCAGACCGTGCCCCGTGCGGGCAACATATCATCTGACACCCGAGCCGGCACATCCGCGCGGTCGGGGGCGGAAGCGCATCCCCGCAGCCTTGCGACCGTCGCACAGAGCTACGTTCGACCCACGCTCGATGCGTGGGTTTCGTGATTTACGGGGCTATGTGGTCGGGGTCACACGCCAGCCGCGTGCCGTAGCGCAGCCTGCAGGAGGTGCATGGCTTCCCCCGGACGCGCGTTGCCGATGGGAGCGCTGTCAAGGCGAACGATTCCCATGAGTTCGCGTACCGACGACGAGCTGAAGGCCTCATCGGCCGTGGCCAGATCCTGCAGCGAGAACCAGCCCTCTTCGACGCGATAGCCGGACTCGCGGGCGAGCACGAGGACGTGGGCCCTCGTCACACCGGCAAGGATGCCCGAGCTCCAGTGACGGGGTGCGCAAGACCGAACCGCGACGCCACCACACGTTCGTCACTGGCCCCTCCAGTACGGAGCCGTCGGCAGCGATGAACACGGCGTCCTCTGCACCGCGCCGATGGGCCTCATCGAATGCTGCCATGTTGACCGCGTAGGAGGTCGACTTCACCCCATCGAGCAGCCAGGGTGCGTCCCTGCGCAGCCGCGGGTCGATCCCCAGCTGCAGTGAGACCGCCTCGATGCCGCGCGCTCGGATCGACTCCAGGTCCGGGGGCAATGGCAGGATGACGACCATCGCCACCGGTCCGCGCGCAGGGCGTCCGCCGGTCACGGTGAAACGGAGTGAGCAGTCGGCGACACCCGCCGCTTCCAGCGTCGCCGAGGCCAGCTCCGCCAAGGCTCCAACATCGGGCAGGGGCAGCTGCATCCGCTCGGCCGACCCGGTCAGCCGCTCCAGGTGCTCGGCCATGGCGAACGGTCTGCCCGCATACACGCGCAAGGTCTCGAAGGCGGCCAGGCCGCGCAGGAGGCCGGCGTCGTCGGCGTGGATGACCGGCACCTCGGGGTCCACCACGCCACGCCCGAGCACGCCCACTGCGAGCGGGGAGCTGGCCGGCATCATGCCGCGGCTGCCTTGCCGGAGGCGGAGGAGATGGCAGCGAGCAGGGGTCGCGCCTTGACCCAGGACTCCTCGACTTCGGCCTGCGCATCCGAATCCCAGACCACGCCGCCACCGACCCAGAGGTGGATGCGATCGTCTGTCATGGCGAACGTGCGGATGGTCAGCGCCAGCTCGAAGTCGCCATCCGGCCAGACCGTACCCAGCGCTCCCATGGACGCCCCTCGGCCGACAGGTTCGAGGGCATTGATATGGTCGAGTGCCGCGATCTTTGGCGCGCCCGTCACCGAGCCTCCGGGGAACATCGCCGCCATGGTCTCAGCCCAGCCGGCGTCGCGGCGAACCTCACCCTCCACGAGCGAGACGAGGTGCTCGACCCCGGCCATGGAGCGGGCCTTCATCAGCTCGGGCCAGGCCACGCTCCCGGGGGCGCAGATGCTGGCCCAGGTCGTTGCGTTCGAGGTCCACGATCATGACGTGTTCGGCGGCGTCCTTGGCAGAGCGACGCAAGGCCGCTGCGTCGCCGCGAGGTCGAGTGCCCTTGATGGGCATGGTCCAGATGCGCTCCCCGCGGCGGGCCAGGAACAACTCCGGTGAAGCCGAGACGATGGCCCAGCCAGGTCCGAGCAGCGGACGTCCATGGAGCGGCGCAAACCGCGCCAGGGCCGCGGCCACGCCAGCGGGGTCGCCCTCGAAGGGTGCGGATAGATGCTGTACGAGGTTGACCTGGTAGACCTCGCCGGCGGCGATCGCTTCGCGCGTCGCCAAGACGGCGGCAGCGTAGTCGGCGGTGTTCCAGGTTCGCTGCCAGGCGCCCACATGGAACTCGCCGGGATCGGGCTCCTCCTCGTCGGTCGAGCGGATGCGACAGGCGGCCAGTGGCAGAGCTGCAGGTTCCGGTCGGGGCGACCGTCCGCTACGTCGCAACGGTTCGGACAGCCCGTAGCCGAGGTACACGTCGGCACAGGACCCGCTAGCGGCCGCCCCGCCGGCAGTGAAGAACCCGGCTGCCCGCAGGTGCTGCTCGAGGAGTGCGAAGGCCCCGGCGCCCGCGTGCACCTCGAAGACTTCGTCGCTCATGTCTTCACCATGGGTCCGGATTGGGCTCGCCGCGCGGCGGATGGAAGGAGACGACCACTCGGCCGGGTGCCGAGAGTGGCTCATCCGTCACGAGATCGAACTCGCCGGGATAGCGCTTGCGCAGCGCCGTGCGCAGGTCAGGCAGGGTACGCTCGAGGAGCGCCAGGTCTGCGACACCTCGGGCGAACTCATCGAGTTCGCCGGCTTGTCGGAAGCGTGCACGCACGAAGATGGCCTCGAAGCCATCGGCCTGCCAGGCGATGCGGATGGAGCCGTCCTGCTGGAGCATCCGTGCATGGTAGGGGACATCCGCGATGGGACACCTCGCCGACAGCCACGCGCCCGGACACTATGCTGTGGTCATGTTCGATGAACGTCCCGACATCCAGGAGCGCTTGACCGGCGAGCTCGTAGCCTGGATGACAACGGTCAACAGCGCCGGGCAGCCGCAGACCTCGCCGGTGTGGTTCCTCGTCGAGGACGACGTCATCGTCGTCTACTCGCTGGACAGGACCCCCCGCACGCGCAACATCAGGGCCAACGCCAAGGTCTGCCTCAATCTCAACAGTACGGCCTCTGGCGGCGAGGTGGTGATCATCGAAGGTGCGGCACTGATCGTCGAGGATGGTCCGCCGGCCAGTGCGGACGAGCGCTATGTAGCCAAGTACGAGGTGCCCATGTCTGATCTGGACATGACGCCCGAGTCATTCTCTGCGGACTATCCGGTTCGCATCCACATCCAACCGACTCGCCTGCGCGCCTCATGACCAGCCGGCCGATGCGACCGGTCGCCGACGAGGAGATGGCGGCCTACGCCGCGCGGCATACGACGCGGCCATCGGAACTGCTCCAGTCGGTCGCTGCGTCGACCCTCGCCTGGAGCGTCCACCCCAGCTACATGATCGACGCCTTGGAAGGGCAGCTCCTGAAGTTGCTCGTGGCCCTCAGCGGCGCTCGGCACATCCTGGAGGTCGGCACCTTCAGCGGCTATTCCGCGCTGGCCATGCTCGAGGCGCTGCCGCCTGATGGACACATCGATACCCTGGAACTGAGCCAGGAGCACGCAGCCAAGGCACGCGAGCACCTCGAGCTGGCGGGTGAGTCCGAGCGAGTCACCATCCACACCGGCATGGCGGTCGACGCGCTGGCCACGTTGGAGGGTCCGTACGACCTGGCTTTCATCGATGCCGACAAGCCCAGCTACCCGATCTACTACGAGCTGGTCGTGCTGATGATGCGTCCGGGTGGGCTCATCGTGGCCGACAACGTTCTCCGGCGCGGACGCGTTCTGGACGCGGAGGCTCGCGATCCCGGCGTCGTCGCCATGCGTGAGTTCAACGACAAGGTCGCCGCCGATCCGCGCGTGGACGCGGTGATGCTCACCGTCCGCGACGGGGTGACGCTCATCCGTGTTCGCGACTAGGGTCGGCCTGTTCGAAACCGGTTGACCGGGCGAGATGACGCGGACTGCCGCTTGCGCACCCGCATCGCCACCCGCTGACTCATTCAGCACCGCGCAGGGCATCGGTCGGAGAGAGGCGGGCGGCGCGCATGGCGGGGTAGAAGCCGGCCAGGGCGCCGATGGCCAGCGCCGCGAAGACACCGCCCACCACGGCCACGGGTGGGATGATCGGCGTCCACCCCTGTGAGAGGGCGTAGGAGACTGCCAGTCCGGCACCCAGGAGCACGCCGAGGACGCCCCCGACGAGCGCGAGCGCCAGTGCCTCGCTGACGAATTGCATCGCGATGTGGCGGCGCGTGGCACCAAGCGCCCGGCGCAAGCCGATCTCAGAGCGACGCTCGAGCACGGACATCAGCATGACGTTGGCGATGCCGACACCGCCCACGATGAGTGCCACCGCGCCCAGGCCCAGGAAGAGCTCGGTGAACGCCGTGGCCGCCGCGGCCTTCGCCTCGATGACGTCGGACGGGCGCGTGACCTCGATCTCGCTGGCATCCTCGGGGCTGGCGGTGCGGCCCATGACCGCTCGCACGTCGTCGATGTAGTCGACATCGCTACGCACGTAGATCGTCGAGGGCGAACCGTCGTACTCGAACAGGTCCTCCGCCAGCGGCATGCCGACGAATGCGGAGGAGTCGAGCTCGGATGCCAGTTCGACCGGCGCCAGCACGCCGATGACACTGAACCAGCGGTCGCCCAGCCAGACCCGCACGCCCGGCTCGTCGATGCCGAGTCGCCGTGCGGCAGTGTTTCCGAGCACGGTCGTGGGCAGCGTCGAGGAGGCCTCATCGAGCCAGGTGCCGATGGCGACCTTCGCGCGCAACGTGTCAAGCAGGTCGAGATCGGTGGCGGTCACGCTGATGCCACCGGTGCGGCCCTCATCGATGTAGTCGGTGCGACGCACCGTGGCGTCGACCGTGGCGACACTGGAGGCCGATTTCGACCGGCCCCACGCGCCCGATCATGGCGCGTGCTTCCGGCGCCAGCTGGGCCTCACCGCCGAAGAGTGTCTGGCCGGCCGTGACGCGCAGCATGTTCGTGCCCAGGCGGTCCAGCTGCGCGAGCAGGTCTGAGCGGCTGGACTCGCTGATCACGAGCACGCCGACCATGGCAGCGATGCCGATGGCGATGCCGGCCATGGTGAGTGCTGCACGCACGTGACTGGCGCGCAGGCCGATGGCGCCGAGCCCGAGCAGGTCAGCCGGGTGCAATCTGCTCGAGCGTGGCTTTCTGCGCCGGGACGTTGGGGTCGCGGGAGGTCGACTGTGCTCGACGGGCCTGGCGACCACGCTCATGCCGCGCGGCCCACCGTATCGCGAACGATGCGTCCATCGAGGATCTCCAGCCGGCGCGGCATGCGGCCCGCCACCGCGTGGTCATGGGTGATGACGACGATGGTGGTGCCATCGGCACGGTTGAGTTCGTCGAGCAGATCGAGGATGCGTTTGCCCGTCTGGCTGTCGAGGTTGCCGGTGGGCTCGTCGGCGAGAACGACGCTGGGTCGGCCCACGATGGCGCGAGCGATGGCGACTCGCTGGCGCTCGCCGCCACTGAGCTTGCTGGGCCGGTGTCCAGCACGATGCGATAGCGCCACGCGCTCAAGCGCCTCACCGGCCAGGCGCCGGCGTTCGCCCGGGCTCACGCCTCGATACAGCAGGCCGTTGGCGACATTGTCGAGTGCGGACATGCCCTCCAACAGAAAGAACTGCTGGAAGATGAAGCCGACGTGCTGGCTGCGCAGGCCCGACAGGTCCTTGTCGCTGAGCGTTCCGATGTCGAACCCGGCCACCGAGACCCTGCCGCTGGTGGGTTTGTCAAGCGTGCCCAACACGTGGAGCAGCGTCGATTTGCCAGAGCCGGAGGGCCCCACGATGGCGACCAGCTCTCCGGCCCGGACCTGCAGGTCCACTCCGCGCAGGGCTTCCACGGGTGGGTTGCCGGGGTAGGTGCGTACCGCATCTCGCAGGTCGAGGACGGACGGGCCCAAGGGGCGGTGAGGCCGTGGCGGTGGACCTGCCGGGCGCACGGTGGCGCCTCGGGATCGGTCGGCCACGGACGCCCGGGCAGGGGTCCCGGAGCCATCTGGACGGGACGAGTCGGTGGTGGCAGGGGGGGCGCCGCGGGTGCCGGCGGAGCAGCCGGTGGCAGCCGGCGTCGAGGATCGATCATGCCGGTACGACGACCGTGTCTCCGGCACTGAAATCGCCGCTGACCTCGACTCCGGCATCGTCGAACAGGCCGACCTCGGCCATCGTCAGGTAGGTGGAACCGTCGTCGGCCACCAGCTCAAGGGCGTAACCGCCCTCACGCAGTGCTAGTAGCGCGTCGACCGGCACCGTCAACACGTTCGGTCGCGTCTGGCGGACGACCTCGACCGTGACATCGGCGCCGTCGAGATCGCCCGCGGCGGCCGCATCGTCGAGCTCGATGGTGACCTCGACGGTCGGCTCGCTGGCGCCCGCCACCGTCTGCGCCACGCTGGCGATCTCGGTCACCTTGCCGCTGGCGTCGGTGCCATCGGGCAGTGCCACGCCGACGACGTCGCCGACCTCGAGGATGTCTCGCCGGTCGGCCGCCAAGTCGATCGTCACGACCAGGTCGGTGCCGCTGGTATGTGCCAGCACGCTACCTGCCTGGGAGCGTGTCCCCAGCTGCGGCACGACGTCGGTGATGCGGACGTCGCCGGGCAGGAAGGTGACCTGGCCCAGTCCGACCACCCCGTCCTTGGTCTGGTTGGTCCGCTTCTCCCAGCGCTTGACCGCGTTCTCCGTCTTCTGGCGGAAGTTCCAGTCAGGCTTGACCTTCTTGCCGAGGTAGCCCATCTGCCGCAGGCTCTGCTCGAGTTGCTTGACGTCGGGGCCATTCTCGCTGTCGTTGCTCAGGGGTCGATAGGCAGGTCGCGCTCCGTACATCAGGTAAGAGGACTGCGTGCCATCGACCTCGTAGATCTCGTCACCGAGCGTGAGGATGTCGCCCACATCGGGCAGCTGGGTGTAGGTGCCGTTGAGGCCGGAGATGACCACGCCCTCTCCGGCGTAGCCGAGCGTGCCATCGAACTCCTCGATGGACTCGATGGTGCGCTGCACGATCGTGGCCGTCGAGACCGGCACGATCGGGGTCGCCGCCGCGGTGGTGGCGTCGTCATCGTCGGGCCGCAGGTTGGCGCCGATGAAGACGATGGCTACGACCGATATCACGACTGCGCCCAAGGCCAACAGTCGTGTCATCAATCACCTCCGGGAGCGCCAGGCCCGAACCCACCGCGCACCCCGAACGCTTCGACACCGAGTTGCTCGGCGCACGTCGCGCGCACCTCCTGGAATGCCTCCGAGCGAGGGTCGATGCCGAGCTCATCGAACTGGGATCCACCGCGCTGGTTCCGCCCGTCAGTGCCGATCACCGGGTCGGGATACTCCGGGTAGCCGTTGTCGCGGTAACACTGGGCCAGGGCGAGTTGCTGTTCCAGCCGCTCCTGCTCGGCAGCAGGGTCGATCTCGGGCCGCGCCGCCTCGAGGATGTCGCCGCACGCTTGCTGTGCCGCCCCGAAGTCATCACTGAACGGGTCGAATCCGTTGTCGCTGCCACCTGGACCGCCGCGGAAGAACCCGCGGCCGCCAGGGGTACCGCCTACGGGGTCGTCCATGTCGATGCCGTTGTCGCGCATGCACTGGGCGTAGGCCAGCAGCGCTTCCTCGCGGTCGGCGAACTCGAGGTCCGCCTGTGTCTCCTGCGGCGCTTCCGAGGGTGTCGCGTCGGGACCCGTCAGCGTAGCGACCTGGGCTGATACGGCGACGGCCGTCGAGAGGGTGAGCGCGAGGCTGAGGGGTAGCACTGCGAGGGCACGGCGGGCGTGGAGCTGTCTCATCGGTGTCTCCAAGGGTAGACGGACGGGTCGAACGCTAGCGAACTCTGCGAGCGTCGCGTCAGTCTTGGCTCCTGAGCGTGTAAGGCTGATGTAAGCCGGCCGCGGCTCCTGATCGTCAGCCGGTCGGTGGTCCGCCTGGCACCTGCAGACCGACCTCACCAGTGCAGATGGAGCTGGCTGCCTGGAATTCGGGCGAGAACGGGTCGATCCGCATCTCGCCATCAGCACCGCGCATGGATCCGACGGTCAGGCCGTGGACCGGATCAGGATCGGGAAAGTCGATGCCTTCGCGGCGCATGCATTCGGCGAAGAGGAGGAGTTGTTCGGTCTGCTCGGCCTGCTGTTCGGGATCGATCTCCGGCTGCAATGCCGCCAGCAGGTCCTGGCAGGCCTCCATGGCGTCGAGGAATTCGCTGCTCATCAAGTCGATGCTGGCAATGACGGCGGGATCAGCGAAACGGATGCCCTCGGGCCCGAACTGTGGAGTCGGAGATCTCCAGGCCATTGTCACGCAAGCACGCCACGAACTCGAGGATGGCATCCTCGTCATCGGCGGGCTCGGCCGCCGCGGCGGAAGCTGAGGGGTCCGGCGCGGGCGTGGACAGCGTTGCGACCTGGGCGCTGACGCTCGCGACCAGTGCGAGCACGAGGGTGAAAGCCAGGATCGGAACGAAGATCGGGAGTCGCGTCTTCATGCACGCAGGATAGACGGACGTGACCGGTCCGTCCTGTGGGCGCCCCAGTGTCACGCTTGGCTGTGGTGCCGCGCGTGGGTGGCGCAAGCAGCCCGACTCAGTCGTCTTCGGGGCTGCGATCACGCAGGAAGCGTTCGATCTCGCCGATGAGCTCGTCACCCGACGGTAGTCGCGCCTCGTCGACCATCGCCTCAAGGCGGTCGACGTATGACTGGGTGGAGTCATCGGCCGAGGCTGCCACATCCAGCTTGGCTGCCATCGAGCGGGCTTCGAGTTCCAGGACGGCCGTAGTGACAGACTCGCCGATATGATGCTCGGCGGCACGGACCAGGGCCACCGCCGCGGCCGGGTATTCGCCACTGATGTAATGCGGCACCTGCGCGAAGTAGCCGAAGGTCGGGATGCCGGCTTCCGCCACGGCCATGTCGATGACCGAGACGGCCGCTGCGGGCACCTGCATCGATCCGATGGGGCCTGCCTCCACGCCACCCTTGAGGAGCCCGTCTGCGGAGGCGGTGCCCAGGATGCTCACCGGCCGGGTGTGAGGCACGGCAGCCGGGATGGATCCCAGTGTCATCCACTCCCTGACCCCGAGGTCGTGTGCCAACAGCACCAGCTCATGCGATAGCTCCTGCCAGTGGTAGTCGGGTTCCGGCCCGGTCAGGATCAGCACATCGCGCCGTGCGAAGTGTCGGTGGACGACCCGTAGCAGCGGCCACTCGAGGGAGCCCAGCCGTCCATCTTCGATGTGCAACGTGGGGCGCCTGGCGCGGTAGTCATACAGGCCGTCCGTCTCGACCTCGGCGATGGGCGTGCCATCCTGCGCCAACAGGGCGGCCGCCGTGGTGGCGGCCGAACCGGCATCCACCCAGGCGTCGAGCGCCACGATCATCAGGGGGTCGTCCAATGGGGGGTGGTCGAGCACGTGGTACAGGGTCACCGGCACAGGATATGGGCTGGGGCGCCGCGGCGCAGCCGGGCTCGTTCGTGCTGCGAGTGTGGCGGCAACTCGGATTCGCGGCCGCTCGTGCCGATGTCGAGGCTCATCGGCGTCGCGCCTCGGTCAGGTGACTGAGGCCACGGCAGGCGTCACCAAGGCAACCGGTCACCGCGATCAGGCCCCAGTGGTGCTCGATGTCGGAGAAGCCTTCGCCCGCGGCTCTGGCGCATGGGCTTGGTGCCTCTAACTGGGTTGGGTCCGTCTCTTCACGCGTGCCAGTGCCCCCGCCCAACCTACGTCGATGGGTCTGCCGGGCTCATCGAGGTCGACGAGCACCGGGGCGTGGTCGGATGGCGTAGGTGGACCCTTGCGCGCCTCGCGGTCGATCTCGGCCCAGATGACGCGATCGGCGACCGACTGCGTGGCGTAGAGCAGGTCGATGCGCATGCCCATGTTCTTGTGGAACATGCCGGCCCGGTAGTCGTACCAGCTGAAACGGTCGGTCGCCGGTTGATGGAGCCGGTAGGCGTCTACCAGTCCCCACTCGCGCAGGCGGGCCAATGCTGCGCGCTCGGGCGCTGACACGTGCGTGGCACCGTGAGCGGCACCTGCGTCCCAGATGTCGTCATCGGTGGGGGCCACGTTCAGGTCACCGCCGAGCAGAACGGCATCAGCAGGGTCGACGGCCTCGTCGATCCAACGGGCCAGCCGGTCGAACCAGCGCAACTTGCCCGCATACCAGGGTGAGTCAAGCTCGCGGCCGTTGGGTGCGTACAAGCTGACTACCCGGATGCCGCCACAGATGGCACTGACCATGCGCGCCTCCGTCAGGGGGTCGAATTCGTCGGCGCTGGGGGCGTCCTTCGTGCTGCGGCTCTCGCGCACGGGACCGTCGCCGAAGTTGGTGATGGGTGCCTCGATACCGACTCGGCTGGCGATGGCCACGCCGTTCCAGCGGCCCTCACCGTGGTGCAGGAGCTCGTAGCCCGCCATGCGGAACGGCATCTCCGGCACGTCGTCGTCGGCCAGCTTGGTCTCCTGCATGAGCAGGATGTCTGGCGCTGCCCGCTCCAGCCACCGCTCGACAGCCTCCAGCCGGGCTTTGAGTGAGTTGACATTCCAGGTCGCGATACGCATCTGAGGGCAGGGTAGACCCTCAGGCTGACGACGTGCGCGTGGTGAAGCTCCGGGGCGGCCGCAAGGCGAAACCGATCCCGGTTGGCCCGCGGTTGCATGCCACCGCGGCTGGTGGCAGCGAGAGCACTAGCTACAGCCGCTCGTGGCGCCGCAGTTGAGGCACTTGTAGCAGCTGCCGTTGCGGACCATGATGCTGCCGCAGTCCATGCAGGACGGAGAGTCAGCGCTGACCGAGAAGGCGATACGCTGGCCTGAGCTCAGGGAGGCCACCACTTGGCTCCTGCCGCGGGCGCTGCCGTTGGTGGGTGGGGCACCAATCGCGGTGGCTGCACCGAGGCTGGACGACCGCTCCCCGCCCTCTCCCTCGGAGGAGGTCGAAGAAGCGGGCGGGGCCGCGGCCGCGGTGGGATCACTCAGGCCCTCGGCTGGATCGAATGCACCCAGCTGTGACGAGGCCAGCGCGGGTGCTTCGCTGACGATCCCGCCACCGATGATGCCAAGGGCGTCACGATCGTCCTTGCTCAGGAAGCGGGAGCCCATCCAGCGGAAGATGTAGTCCACGATCGACTTGGCGATGGGCACCTCCGGGTTGCCGGTGAAGCCCGACGGCTCGAAGCGTACGTGGGTGAACTTGGACACCAGGTCGCGCAGCGGGACGCCGTACTGGAGGGCGATGGAGGTCATCGTGGCCAGCGTGTCCATCAGGCCGCTGACCGTTGAGCCCTCCTTGGCCATCTTGAGGAAGATCTCGCCGGGCTGGCCGTCGGGGTAGAGGCCCACGGTGACGTAGCCTTCGTGACCCGCTACCTGGTACTTGTGCGTGACGGCGCGGCGTTCATCGGGCAGGCGGCGCCGGTAAGGCTTGGGCTCCCCAGTGAGCTCAAACACCGGCGCCTCGCCTGCCGCAGGGACATTCGCAGTGGTGGCTGTCTCCTTCTTCTTGCCTGTCGAGAGTGGCTGGCTGCGCTTGGATCCATCGCGGTAGATGGCGATCGCCTTCAGGCCCAGCTTCCAGCCTTGCAGGTAGACATCCTCGATGTCCTCGGCAGTCGCAGCCTCGGGCATGTTGACCGTCTTGCTGATCGCGCCCGAGAGGAACGGCTGCGTGGCGCTCATCATCCGCAAGTGGCCCATGTGGCCGATGGAGCGCTCGCCGTTGACGGGTTTGAAGGCACAGTCGAAGACCGACAGGTGTTCGGGCTTGCAACTCGGTCGCTCCCTCGATGGTCTCGAACTCGTCGATGTAGTCGACGATCGATTCGACCTGCTCAGGCGTGTAGCCCAGGCGCTGCAACGCCAGGGGCACGGTGCCGTTGACGATCTTGAGGAAGCCCTCGCCGACCAGCTTCTTGTACTTGATGAGCGCGATATCCGGCTCGATGCCGGTGGTGTCGCAATCCATCATGAAGGCGATGGTGCCGGTGGGCGCCAGGACGCTCACCTGGGCGTTGCGGTAGCCGTGCTTCTCACCCAGCTCGAGCGCCTCGTCCCAGGTCGACCGGGCGACCGCGGCGAGCACCCCGGCTGCCCCGTTCATCGAGCTGGTAGGCCGCGTCGCGGTGCTTGCCGATGACGCGCAGGAACGGGTCCTCGTTGATGGCGTAGTCGTTGAAGGGGCCGCCATGGTCTCGTGCTACCAGGGCGGACTGTCGATAGGCCTCACCGGTCATGATGGCGGTGATGGCGCCCGCATAGGCACGACCGGCGTCGGAGTCGTAGGCCAGGCCGCGGCTCATCAACAGTGCGCCGAGATTGGCGAAGCCCAGGCCCAGTGGCCGGAAGCGGTGCGAATTCTCCTCGATCTGCGCGGTCGGGTAGGAGGCGTTGTCGACAAGGATCTCCTGGGCGATGATGGTGAGGCGAGAGGCGTAGCGAAAGGCCTCCGCATCGAACTCACCATCGGCGTCCACGAACTTCATCAGGTTCAACGAAGCCAGGTTGCAGGAGGTGTCGTTGATGAACGAGAACTCCGAGCAGGGATTGGTAGCGTGCTGGCGATCGGTGTTCGCCACCGGGTTCCAGTCGTTGATGGTGGTGTCGTACTGGATGCCGGGATCACCAGCAGATCCAGGCCGCCTCGGCCATGTGTCGGAAGATGGTGCGGGCCTTGTGGGTCCCTGCCGGTTCACCGGTGGTGACCTCGTAGGTGGTCCAGTCCGTGTCATCCTCCACCGCGCGCATGAACCGGTCAGAGGCGCGAACGCTGTGGTTGGCGTTCTGGAAGAAGACCGATCCGTAGGCTTCCCCCGTGAAGGACGGGTCGTAACCAGCCTCGATAAGCGCCCAGGCCTTGCGCTCCTCGCTGGCCTTGGAGTCGATGAAATCGAGGATGTCGGGATGGCCGGCGTCGAGGATGACCATCTTGGCCGCCCTTCGGGTCTTGCCGCCCGACTTGACGACGCCGGCGAAGGCATCGAAGCCCCGCATGAAGCTGACCGGTCCGGAGGCCACGCCACCACCCGACATCTTCTCCTTGGAGCCGCGGATGGGGGAGAGGTTGACGCCGGCGCCTGAGCCGTACTTGAAGAGCATGGCCTCGGTCTTGGCAAGGTCCATGATCGAGGACATCGAGTCCTCTACGGAGTTGATGAAGCAGGCTGAGCACTGTGGTCGCGGCTCTACGCCCACGTTGAACCAGACCGGGCTGTTGAAGGCCATCTTCTGGTGCAACAGGAGATGCGTCAGCTCCGCCTTGAACGTGGCGAGGTCTTCATCCGTCGCGAAGTAGTGCTGGGTCGCTGCCCAGCTGGTGATGGTGTTGACGACCCGGTCGATGAGCTGGCGTACGCTGCGTTCGCGGCTGGGTGTGCCGATGTGTCCGCGGAAGTACTTGCTGACGACGACGTTGGTGGCCAGTTGGCTCCAGAACTCCGGGACCTCGACTTCCTTCTGCTCGAACACGGCCTTGCCCGATTCGTTGGCGATGGAGGCGTCGCGCAGCTCCCAGGTGACTTCGTCGTACGGATGCACACCGGGAGTGGTCCAGCGGCGCTCGAAGGTCAGGCCTGTCGCGCTAGCACCGGTGAAACGATATTGCTCATCCATGGCGCCACGAGCGGTTGACCGCTTGCTGCGGCCATGGCGTCCCCGCTGCCGTGCTGTCGCCTCCTTGCCGGGGGTGGCGTTGCGGACCTTGGCGACAGCCTCAGCCATGACCTCTCCTCTCTCTTCCCAAACCACACCGGCGACGACACCGGCGCTTGCAGATGCTGATGACGACCGTCAGCGCGGCTCGCCGATGCTTCTTCCGGTGTGGCGGAACCTCGGTCTGGGTTCCGACCCTGCGTACCGCATCG
Source organism: uncultured Chloroflexia bacterium (assembly GCA_963724095.1). Classification (GTDB taxonomy): domain Bacteria; phylum Chloroflexota; class Limnocylindria; order Limnocylindrales; family CSP1-4; genus JAFMJV01. The sequence continues at coordinate 795,076 of CAVRTH010000005.1, read as the reverse complement.
ACGCTCGGTCCGGGAGGACGAGCCTCGACCCGGCGACGGTCGGCCGATTGTGGACCTGGGCCCAGCCACTGTCAAGACCACGACCACTACATGTTGGGGTCGCTCATCTCCCGCCTACACCACATGTTGCGGTTGCGCCATCATGACAGCCGACGTTGTGGACGGACTGTGGACGAACGTCGTGGACGAGTCGCGGACGACGATGAACCACGGAGCGGCAGTCCGATTCCGTCCCAGCCCCTATTGGGCCGGAGTCATCTCAGCTGTCTGCCGGAGGCCCCGAGGAACCGCGCACGAGCAGGGCGACCGGCAGCTCGACGCGGCGTGGAGTGGCCTCACCGTCACGCAAGCGCTCGAAGAGCATCTCGACCGCGGCCGCTGCCACGTCATTGGTTGACTGTGCCACGGTCGTCAGGGGCGGCGTGACGTCGGCCCCGAAGGCGATGCCGTCGAAGCCCACCACCGAGAGATCCCGGGGTACGTCGATGGCGGCCGCGTGGGCAGCGCTCAGGGCGCCCACGGCCATGAGGTCGTTCTCGGCGAAGACGGCGCTGGGTAGTGAGCCCCCGCGGAGCCAGGCCTCCAGGGCAGCGCGACCGCTGGCAGCGCGGAAGTCGCCACGGAAGATCCGTTCCTCGGGGATATCGACACCAGCTTCGTCGATGGCACCGCGGAACCCCTCCAGGCGGCGGGCGCTGGTGCCGGTGCCACCGGGGCCGGCGATGACGCCGATGCGAGTGTGGCCCAGTTCGAGCAGATGCCGACCGGCCAGATACCCGCCGCGATGGTTCTCCACCAGTACCTGTGGTACGGGCAGGTCGCCCAGTTCACGGTCGACCACGATCGTCGGTGGGCCGGATTCGACCAATCGGCGCAAGTGCTCCGAAGGTTGGCTGGCGGCGACCAGCAGCAACCCGTCGACCTTCTTGGACAGCAGCACGTCCAGGTAGGTGGTTTCCTTGCGCTCGTCGCCGTCAGAGTTGCAGATGATGGTGCTGTAGCCGGCTTCGAACATGTGATCCTCGACGCTGCGGGCGAGGTCACCGAAGAAGGGGTTGGAGATGTCGGGCAGGATGATGCCAACGGTCTGCGTGCGGCCGCGACGCATCGAGCGCGCCAGCGCGTTGGGCCGGTAGCCCAACTCCTCGATGGCAGCCTCGACCCGGGCCGCCGTGTCTGGATCGACCTTGCGCGTCTGGTTCACCACGTGCGAAACGGTGGTGGTGGATACGCCGGCGCGTGCCGCGACATCGCGGATGGTGGTCATCGAGGGCGCCTCGGGTCGGGCCGGCGGAACGACGTTGACAGGGCCATCCGGCGCAGGATACGCTCACGCAAACGGTTGCGCAATCGGTTTCGACCACGGGCCGGGCGCGACCCGGGAGTACGCCACCCTGAATGTCATGACCGACACGAGTGCCAACGTCGTGGTCGCCGGCTCGATCAACGTCGACCTTATCGTGGGTGTGTCGCGCCTTCCTGGCCCCGGTGAGACCGTCCACGGTAACCGCTTCGTGCAGCAGAACGGTGGCAAGAGTGCCAATCAGGCCGTCGCCGCCGCCAGGGTGGGGGCGGCCGTGACCATGCTTGGTGCGGTGGGCGACGACGACCTGGGCCGAAGTGCTCTGGCCGGACTCGAGGAAGCGGGCGTCGACGTACGTGCCTGTCGCGTCGTCGAGGGCGAGCACACGGGCCTGGCCCTGATCGTCGTCGATTCCGCAGGCGAAAACACCATCGCGGTGGCCCCCGGTGCGAACTACCGCCTGGACGCTGCCATGATCCAAACGGAGGTCGCGCAGTCTGCACCCGTCCCCGGGTTCGGTCTGCCTGCTGGGATTCGAGGTGCACGATGATGCCGTCGTGGCGACGGCCAGTTGGGCCGCGGCCAAGGGTCTGCGCATCGTGCTCAATCCGGCGCCGGCGCGGCCGGTGCTGGAGGACCTCATGGCATTCGGCCCCATCCTCACGCCCAATGAGACCGAGGCGGAGATGCTCACCGGTGAGCGCGACCCTGAGTGCGCCGCACGGGCGCTCTCGGCTCGTAGCGGCGCACCGGTCATCGTGACGCTGGGTGCTGACGGCGCGCTGCTTTGGGGCGACGGTGTCGCGGAGCGCTTGCCGGCCCTGCGCGTAGATCCGCTCGACACCACCGGTGCCGGCGACGCACTCAACGGTATCCTGGCGGCTGAGCTGGCTGCCGGCGCCGACTTGCGCGAGGCCCTGCGCTGGGCCATCGTGGGTGCGGCACTCAAGACGACCGTGGCCGGCGCACAGGCGGGACTGCCGACCCGTGAGGCGATCGCCAGCCTGCTCGACTGAATCCCGCCCACCCAGACTGGAGGCCCTGCATGCCGGTGACCGGAAGGGACCGACGCGACCCCGCCGACATCCTCGTCAAGCTCTATGACCTGCCGCCACCGGACCTCTCCCGGACCCAGGCCGCGGATATCGTCGTTCGGCGCACCATCGCGCCCGAGAAGCACATCGTCACCGCCTGGATCGGCGAGCACTTCGAACGTGGCTGGGTGAGTGAGGCCGAACGCTGCTTCGCCAATCGACCCATCACCTGTTTCGTCGCCACACGGGGCCAGGTCCTGCTGGGGTTCGCGTGTTGGGATGCTCCCGCGCTCGGCGTGTGGGGACCCACGGGAGTGGCGGAAGCCGCGCGTGGCCGGGGCGTCGGCGCGGCCCTCTTGCTGGCCAGCCTGCATGCGATGCGAGAGCAGGGCTATGCCTATGCGGTCATCGGCGCAGCGGGACCGATCGAGTTCTACCAGCGCTTCGTCGGAGGCATCGTCATCCCCGATTCGTGGCCGGGGCTGTATCGCGGCATGCTGGGCTGGGAGGCAGCGGCCGACTGACGCTCGCAGTCGTCTTCGACACCTACCGCTCGCGCATCATCGCCGGGCTACGGGCGCGCTGAGCCCGAGGCCTAGAGGCCAGAGTAGGCGTGCAGCCCGCTGAAGAAGAGGTTGCCGAAGTAGGTGAAGAGCACCGCGCCGAAGCCGATGACCAGGATGAGCGAAGAAGGACGACCGGCCCAATCCCGTCGGCTGCGTGCGTGCAGGTACAGCGCGTAGATGAGCCATGTCACCAGCGCCGAGGTCTCCTTGGGATCCCAGCCCCAGTAGCGACCCCAGGCGATCGACGCCCAGTACGAGCCCAGGATGAGCATCGTGGCGAAGATGGGGAAGCCGATGACGACCGACCGATACGCCACCTCGTCGAGCACTCTGTGTCCCGGCAGCCATGCGAAGCGGTCGGCCTCACCCTGCAGCAGGTAGCCCACGGCGGCGGCGAACGAGACCGCCAGCACGCCATAGGCGATCATGGCCATGGCCACGTGGATGGTGAGCAGGGGCGGGTTGTCAAGCGCCGGTACGAGTGGCTCGATCGCTGCCGGCAGCGTCACCGCGTAGCCCACCAGGAAGAGCGCGACGCCCAGCGGCATGAAGGCGATGGAGCGGATGGGATAGCGGCGCTGCAGGAACAGGTAGCCGCCCAGGATGCCGACCGCGAAGGCGATGGAGAACTCGTACATGTTGCCCCACGGCCCGCGCTCGACGACGATGCCGCGAGCCAGCAGGCTGGCCGCCATCAGGATGAAGCTGGCCCAGGTGAAGCCGTGACCGATCGACGACACGGTGATGGCGCCGGGCAGTGGGGCCCCGTTGATGGCGGGCGTACCGATGGGGGGACCCGCGGTGGCCAGTCGCTGTGTGCTCCCAGCCGTGGCCAGCACGCGGCGACCAGCAGCGAGCAGTGTGGTGTAGGAGATCGCCAGGACGAAGGCGAACAGCAGCAGCAGCGCGCCCATCACGAAGAGGTACTGGGAGAGGGTCGCCATGGGCGGATCCTTGCGGTCGGCTTAGCCTGGCTCAGGCCCGGCTAGGCGACTGCCGCTCCTCCTTCGGGTGGACCTTCCGACGCGAGCACCACGGCCGAACCCGATGTGGCGCCGAGCTTGTACTGGGTACCGCACGCCGAACAGGTGTCGATGGCAGCGTTGCGGACGGTGCCGTCGACAGGGCAGATGACCTTCAGCGGCTCGTCATCCACCGAGCATGCCTTGGCGCGTGGCGGGTAGACCAGTGCATGGCGTTCGCAGTAGGGCTGGTTGGGCGGGAAGAGCGGATGGTCCCCGGCATCGAGGATGGCTGCGGTCGGCTGTGCCTCGCCGCGCCTCACGTGCCCCCGCCGGCGCTTGAGCATGTACCACAGCCACATGGCTACGACGATGGTGAGGATGGGGCCGACGAGCGCACCCACGATGACGAATGGCAGCAGGCCGATGAGCTCGCCCCAGGACGGTACGAGGACGGTGGTCAGCCAGTCGAGGAACGAGGTCCACGGGTCAGACGACATGGCGAGATATTAGCGCTGACGTGAACCTTTGGGGCTGCGCTTGGGATTGCCCTTCTTCTTCGTTGCCCCGCGCCCTGGCCGCCAGGCTTCACGGTCCACCTCGTTCGTCTCGGTGACATCGAGGTGGCGCAGCAAGGGTGGCTTGCCCTGCCCGATGCGGACCGGCTTCTCGGCTCGTCCGGTATCGGCCGGCGGGCCGGCGACCTGCTTCATCAGCCAGTCGATGGAGCGAGAGGTTCCACCAGCACGGGTCGCGCGCGCCTGCAATCCCCGATCGTGGGTCACGACCGCGGTGCGACTGCGACCGGCATAGGGCTGTGCCATCAGCAGGTCGATGAGCATGTCGTCAGCGCTGCGGGACCGAGAATGCTGGAATTCGATCCCCCGCGTGGCGCGCTTGCGACTGCCTTCTCCGGGCGGCGGATGCCCGTCCAGCCCGACCACGATGCGCAGATGTTGCGGCCGCCAGCCGGACAGCCGGGGCAGGAGCCACGCCACGCCGCCAGCGTCACGACCGCCCCGCACGTCGTGTAACAAGTTGTCGCCATCGATGAGCAACAGTTCCAGCTCATCGACGCCGCCGCTGCGGTTCATCGTCTGACCGGGTCTGCGGCTACCATCGGCTGATGCTCCTTCTCGTCGATCTTGACGGCGTCGTCTACCGGGGGACCGAGGCTATTCCCGGCATGCCCGAGCTGCTGACGCAGCGCGAGGCGGCTGGCGACATCATCGTCTATGTCACCAACAACTCGCGCTGGCACCGCTCCGAGTACCAGCAACGGCTCCTCGACATGGGCGCCCCCGCGGATCCTGGGCACATCCTGACCTCGGCGCGCGGGACCGCGCTGGCGATGGCCGCACTGCCGCGACCGCCGCGCCTGACCATGGTCTTCGCTGGTGCCGGCCTGCAGCGGGAGCTGGAGGATGTCGGCCTCGCCACCGTGCCGTGCTCGTACGCGGGCCTGGCGCAGCGTCCCGATGCGGTAGCGGTGGGCGTGGACTTCGATCTCTCCTTCGAGCGACTCTCAGCCGCGGCTGCGGCCGTCCGCGAGGGAGCCTACTTCGCCGTCACCAACCGGGACCCCATCTTTCCCACGCCCGATGGGTTGATGGCTGGGGCCGGCTCGATGGTGGCGGCGCTGGTCACCGCCTCGGGCCGCGAGCCTGACATGGTCATCGGCAAGCCCGAACCCGGCCTGATGCGGGAGGCGGCGGAGGTGGCCGGCGTGGCGGTGGAAGACGCCATCGTCATCGGCGATGGCCTGCTGACCGACATCGCCGCGGCCCACGCGGTGGGTGCCCGCAGCGTCCTCGTGCTCACCGGCGTCAGTACCGCCCAACAGGCCACTGCGCTGCCGGCGGACGAGCGGCCCACGGCCATCGCTCATGGGCCTCGCGACCTCGGCGCGGTCCTCGACCGACTGGCCGCCGGTTGAGACTCACGGGCCTCTAGATCGGCGCGGGGTTCTCCGCCAGCCACGCCTCGAGTCGCTGCTGCAGGCGGGCCCGCAGCGCCTCGTCATGCTGCAGGAATGCGGCCGCGTAGGCCTGTCGCATGGTCTGTCTCACCTCGGCCGGAGAGACGCCCAGGCGTTCGACCACGCCCGTCAACTCGCCCACCAGCGTGAGGTCGCTGACGGTTCGGTCGTCGGTGCTCACGGTGACCGGCACGCCGGCGCGGATGAGGCGGGGCAGGGGAGCGTCGTGATCAGCGCTGCCGATGCCTGCCTGCAGGTTGCTGCTGGGGCACACATCCAGGGTCACGCCACGTTCGATCAGCTCGGCCATCAGAGCGGGGTCGTCAGCCGCCACCGCCCCATGGGCGATTCGCCAGGGAGCCACCTGCAGCGCTCGCCAGACCTGTGCGGGACCGCCCCACTCTCCCGCGTGGCAGGTGATGCCAAGGCCACCCTCGCGTGCGACCGCGATGGCCTCGGCGAAGATGCAAGGATCGGGAGCATCGCGTTCGACCCCGGCGATGTCGAAGCCGGTGAGCCCGTCGTCGAGGAACTCGAGGGCCGCGCGGGCTACCGCCGCGGCCATCTCCGGCGTGTGCGTTCGCAGGGCGACCGCGATGAGGCGCACGTCGATCCCAGCCTTGGCCGCGCTGCGGGTGCAGCCAGCGACGACCGCGGCGATGCCGTCGTGCAGCGAGAGGCCCCGCTCGGTGTGGAGCGATGGTGCCCAGCGGATCTCGGCGTAGGCAGTGCCTTCGGCAGCCACGTCCTCGACCAGCTCGACGGCGCTGCGTTCAAGGGCTTCCCCGTCTTGCAGCAGCGCGATGGGCAGGTCGAACGCCCGCAACAGGTCGGCCTGGTCAAGGCAGTGTTCCGGGGCCACCAGTCGCGCGCGCATGCTCGCGATGCCCAGCGGCATGTCCGCAACGGCATGGTCTCGTGAGCGGGCGAGCTCGAGCGCGGTGGTCGGTCGCAACGAGCCGTCGAGGTGCAGGTGCAGCTCAGCCTTGGGCATGGCGGTGAGCCAGTTCGTCAGCGCGTCCGTGGAGTCTGCCATGAGGTGACATGCTACCCAAGCCAGCCGCCGGGAGGCCGCCCCGGGGCGATAGACTGGAGGGACCCCTCGTCCCGCCTTCTTCGCAGCTTGCCTGAGCAGGTCGCCTGAGCCAGAAAAGAGATCGAGCACCACATGCGCCTTAACGTCGTCAACCGCCCGCCATGGGACGTCGAAGCCGACGTCCTCGCCCTATCCGTGCCGGCCGCGGACGAGATGCCGGAGTACCTCGCCGAGATCGACCGTCGACTGGACGGGGCGCTGCTAGCCATGCGGCAGGTGGGTGCCTGCAAGGGGACCCTGTGGGAGGCGCGCCTGATCCCGGCAAGGGGCATGAGCGTCCGTTTCGTCCTTGCCGTCGGGACCGGTGAGGCTCGCCCCCTCGACCACCTCCAGGCGTGCCGGCTCGGCTCGCGCATCATCCGCGGTCTCGCCGGGTGTGAGGTCCGCTCGCTCGCGATCCATCTGCCCGCCGAACTGACCGGCTCCGAGCTCCGGCAAGCGGAGAGCGTGGAGCTGCTGGCACGCGGCGTCGTGGAAGGCTCTAGCGACCCTTCGACCATCTACCGCGAGCCCGGCCACAAGTTGCCGCCGCAGCTGGAGGCCTGCACGCTGATCGTCGACTCGGGCGACACCACGGCCCTGGCCGCGCGAGCCGATCGCGGCCGCATCATCGGCGAAGGCGGCAATCGAACTCGGCGTCTCGCGCAGCGAGCTGCCAACGACGTCAGCCCCGAGGTCCTCGCCGACGAGGCCAGCGACCTCGCTCGCGAGCACGGGTTGGAACTGACCGTCCTGGGGCCCGAGCAGGCGGCTGCCCTGGGCATGGGCATGTTCATGGCCGTGGGCAAGGGCTCGGCCAACCCACCCCGTTTCATCGTCCTGCGCAGCAAGCCTGGTCTTGCGCTCGACGAGCGCGGCCGGCTACTGGCGATGGTGGGCAAGGGTGTGACCTTCGACACCGGCGGGATCAGCCTCAAGCCGCCGCCCAACATGGGTGAGATGAAGACCGACAAGACCGGAGCCTGTACGGTCATCAACGCCATCGCCACGGTGGCGCAGCTGGCGCCTGACCGACCACTGCTGGCTGTTGCCCCGGCGGTCGAGAACATGCCCGGTCCGTACTCCTCACGGCCAGGCGACGTCGTCCGCGCCCTCAACGGCAAGACGGTGGAGATCACCAACACCGATGCGGAGGGCCGGCTCATCCTGGGTGACGCGCTCACCTGGACCGAGCGCCAGGGTGCCACCCATATCGTCGACGTCGCCACGCTGACCGGCGCGATGTCGCGAGCGCTGGGACGCTACGTGACTGGTGGTTTCGGTGACACCGATGAGTGGTGGGCCGAGGTCGCGGCGGCGGCTGCCCGACAGGGTGAGCCGCTGTGGCGCATGCCCCTCATCGAAGACCTGCGCAAGGACTTCGATTCTCCCTTTGCCGACATGGCCAACACCGGAGCCGCAGAGGGTGGAGCGATCACCGCGGCCCTCTTCCTCCAGGAGTTCGTGACCGTGCCCTGGGTCCACCTCGATATCGCCGGCACGGCGTTCCTTGAGAAGGTCGACAGCTACTCCACCAAGGGCGCTACCGGCGTGATGCACGCCACGCTCGTGGAGCTGGCCCTGGCCCCGGCGTAGCGTCCGCTAGGCCTGCAGGACCGTAGCCAAGATCCCGGCGCCGATGAGCGCTGGGCCGAAGGGGATGGCGGTCTTCAGCGTGATGTGTCGCGACAGCACCAGCACCACCACGACGGCGGCGAAGACGATCGTCGCGGCGAGAAATCCGACGAACAGCTGCGAGAGTCCGAACATCAGGCCCAGGCTGACCGCCAGCTTGAGGTCGCCCATGCCCAGCGCGCCGTGGAAGATCCGATCGGTCAACGCCAACAGGCCGGGTGCCAGGATGGCGGCCGCGATGGCGGTCGCGTCGCCGTCGGACAGCACGACCTGCGCCTTGCCTGCCAGTACCGGATTCAGGCCCAGGAACGTCACCGCGGCGGCGTAGCCGATGAGTGGCAGGGTGATGAGGTCAGGCAGCAGCTTCTGATCGAGGTCGGTGGCAAGTAGCACGATGAGGGCTCCGATGTAGATGCCCAGCACCAGCAGGTCGGTGGCGTCGCTCCAGCTCGTGACCAGCAGCGCGAAGGCGGCGGCGCCACCGAGGACGACGACCAGCGTGCGCCAGTCGAGTCCACGGACGCTGCCGTCGCGGTGCGTCGGCCAACGAGCCGCAAGTCGGTCGGCTCCCAAGCCGAAGGCAGCCCCCAGGATCGCGGCCATGATCACGCTCGGGGTCACCGGGTGCCTCGACGGACGGGGGGCATCGAACCTCGTACGGCGGAGGTGTGCATGCGCCTAAGGGTGCCTCGTGTGGTGTCCGGACGCACCAGCCCGAACGTACTAGGCCGCGCGCAAGGCGCGGATGGCGTTTGCGGTGCCGCGGGAGCGGGAGTAGGATGCAGGCAACGACCGAGTGCCGTGTTCGGTCATCCCCCGTGCCCGGGGTGCTGCGTACGGCAGCAAGTGGGAGTTGCATAGAGAAATCGTGCCTAGCGTGAATGCGCGAGCGCATGGGGCCGCCGTGTCTTGGTCCCGCCTGTTCGTGCTCCTCTTCGTCGTGATCCTGGCGGTGCCTGCTTTCGCACCGCCGTCGGTCGAGGCTGCCAGTCTCAAGGACCAGATCGCTGCCGCCAAGGAACGCCAGGCGGCGCTGACCAGGTCGATCGCCAAGTCGGAGCGTCTGGTCTCCCAGCTCAAGTCCGAGGAAGAGCAGACGAAGCAGGACCTGGATGCGACGACCAACCAACTCAAGGACATCCGTGCCGATCAGGAGGCGGTCAAGGCACGCATCGAGGCCGTGCAAGAGCGACTCAAGCGTATCGAGGCCCGGCACGCAGAGCTGGTCGAGGAGCAGCGCCAGACGGACTTCACGCTCGGCCTGCTCGAGCAGGAGCTGGCCAATGGCGAGAGCGACCTGAAAGCCCGCCGGCAGGCACTCGGTCTGCGTTTGGCCGAGGCCTACCGAGCTGAGAACACCACGCTCCTCGAGCAGGTGTTCACCGCCGAATTGTTCTCGGATGTGCTGACCGATACCTCTGCCTATCTCTCTTATGGCGATCAGGACGCGCAGCTGGCGCAGCAGATCACGCAGGACCAGCAGGCCCTCGACTCGTTGCGTCTGCTGACCACCTCCACCCGCCTGCGCACCGACCAGCTCCGGCGCGAGACGCTCGACACGCAGGAGAAGGTCCTTGAGCTTCGTCACCAATTGCGGCAGGCCAAGGCGAGGCTGCGGGTGCTGGAGGCACGGACGGAGAAGGCCCGTGACCGCCAGAAGGCGGCGATCGCTCGCATCGCCAAGAACAAGCAGCAGGCCATGTCGATGGTGCGGAAGCAGCAGGCGGCGCGCAACCAGCTCATGCGCAGCATCCGCAACAAGGTCGCGGCCATGCAGGCCAGGGCTAGCGCCCAGTTCGGTGGCGTGGCGCCAGGCCGGGGCAATGGACGCTTCGACTGGCCGGCGCGAGGCGTCATCTCACAGGGATACGGCTGCACTGGTGTCGGTATCGAGCCGCCGCTCGGGTCGTGCGCCCACTTCCACGACGGCATCGACATCGCCAACGGCTCAGGGACGCCCATCTATGCGGCCGCCGACGGCGTCGTCGCCTTCATCGGCTGGAACCCGTATGAGTACAACCCCGCGTTCCTCGTGGTCATCGCCCACGGTGGCGGTATCTCGACCCTCTACGCGCACATGTTGCCGACCTACCCCGTCAGCGTCGGTCAGACGGTCCGCAAGGGCACACGCATCGGCAGCATGGGCAGCACCGGTGGCAGCTTCGGGACCCACCTGCACTTCGAGGTCTGGGTCGGCGGGGACTGGCAGCCCGTCAATCCCTACGCCTATCTCCCCTAAGGCTCGCGTCGCCGACCGGGCCCCTGCCGAACGCTCGATCAGCGATCCTTGAGGACCCACACCGACCCGCCGTAGCCGGCTACCCAGAGCTTGTTGGTGGCGTCGTCGTAGGTGACACCGATGGGGTGGTAGCCGAGGTATTTCGTCTGCAGCACCTTGAGGTCGCTGGCACGCAACTTCACCAGCGTGCCCGGGTAGTAGTCGACCACGTAGAGTGACTTGCCGTCATCGGACATCACGGTCGTCCGAGGTTCGGTGAGGGCATCGCTCGTGGCCACGGTGCGTCGCTTGCGGACGTCGTACTTGAGGATGCGGCCATCGACCTTGCGCTTGCTGTCCTTGCCCTCCACGGTGACGTACAGGTAGCGACCATCGGGGCTCATCACGAGGTGGCGCGGGCGAACACCGACGTCCTTGATGTCACGCTTGATCTTGAACGATCTCATGTCGATCACGAGCAGGCGGTCTTCGCCGACAAGTGTCACGTACGCGGTCCGGCCGCTGGGCGAGAAGGCGATGCCACGCGGGGCCACGCCCGCGTCGATGCGGCGAACCTCCTTGCCCTTTCGCAGGTCAACGACGCTGATATCCCAGGAGCACCAGTTGCCCACCAGCAGATACCGACCGTTGGGTGTAACGGCGAGGTACTTGGGCACCTCACCAACCTCGATGGCGTCGGTCTTGCGCAGCTTCCGCGTATCGATCTCGTAGACGAAGCTGCGGTCGATCTTGTCGGATGGCGTGCACAGATTGAACCCCTGGTGCCGAAAGCCGGGTCCGTACATCGAGTAGTTGGAGACATATATGCGATGCGTCTTGGGGTTCAGTGCGGCTTCCACCGGAGCGCCCTGCACCGCCTGGTCGTATCGCGCGTAACCGAACTTGGCCAGGTTCACGCTGTCGTCGATCACCTTGGCGCGTCGATAGCGCCGGTTGAAGACGGTGATGGTGTGGTTGTACATCATGTTCATGACGAAGACCTTGCCGTTCTGGGCCGACACGATGGACTTTGGCGACAGTCCTCCGGTGATGGTCTTCACGAGCTTCAGGCGTCGCTTGGTGGAGGGTTTGGCATCTCGTCGCTGCTGCCGGCGGGCCTGCTTGCTGAGGCTTCTGTCTTCCCGTGATGGCCCATCAGCATCGGCGATCTGCGCTTCGGCGACCGCTCGGGCAGTCGCGACAAGGGTCGCGGCTCGAGCACGGACGCGCGCGACAGCTACGGCGAGGCGGTCGTCCTGGCCGGCCGAGGCTGCGGTGACAGCAGCCGCAGATGCGATGTCCGGCCGGATCGGCCCGGCGTCACTGACGGCGACGGGTTCGGCGATGGTGCTCGCGGGGGCGATCAGCAGAAGGCTCAAGGCGACCACGAGCGAGATGCTTAGGCGGGGCACGGATCCGCTGACCTCGAGACGGGTGTGTGCGGGAAGGCTAGCAAGTCCTGAGCATCAGCGCCCTGCGCGGAGCGGGTCAAGCGTGTGCCCGTCCCGACTGACCTCCCAGTGCACGTGAGGACCGGTGCTGCGGCCGGTGACACCGACGCGGCCGATGACGTCGCCACGCTCCACTCGTTGCCCGGCCTGGACCATCCGTATGGGCTGCAGATGCCCGTAGACGGTCTCGAATCCGCCGGCATGGCCGATGAGCACGACAAAGGCACGCGAGCCGGTGTCCCATGGATTGCGGCCGACGTAGGCGATGTAGCCGTCCGCAGAGGCTCGCACCGTGGAGCCCCGAGTAGCGGCGATATCGACGCCATCGTGGAAGTGGGCACAGCTGCCGCGCCGTGGGTTGGTTCGGTAGCCCGTGCAGCCGTAGCGTTGACTGAGGGTACCCCGTGCGGGCTTCTGGAAGCCTTCCACGGAGGAGAGGCCTGATTCGCTCGCTCGACCGCTGCCGGGAAAGCTCCATCATCTGCCCGATGGCGAGGGCGAGCTTGTCCTCTGCTCGCTCGCGCGCGGCCTTTCGGGCCGCGATGCGAGCCTGGCCGACCTTCTTCAGCCGCGACTGCTTCACGCTACGGGCTCGTTCGACCTTCCGCTCGCGTTCATGCATCTGTCGCTTCAGCTGCTGTGTCTGTTTCGCGAGCTTGCGGATTCCTTCCGAAGTAGCGGCTTGTCGACGACCTGCCTGCCCCGCGGGTCGGGGTGCACCCGGACCGCTCGAGCCAGGATGTCGCGGGCCACTTGGCGACGTTCGTCGACGCGCTCGAGTCGCTGACGAACGGCATCTCGACGCCGGATGGCCTTGTCCAGCTTGCGCTTGGCCGCGGTCATTCGCTTGCCGTACTGCTGGCGCTGTTTCTGGAGGTGCTTGATCTGCTTGTCTGCGCGCACCATCGTGCCTCGGCGCGCTGCTGACGCTGGCGCAGCGCGGCGGTGATGCTGGCTGACCCAGTCGAGCTGCTGGCATCGACCGTGGCGGGTGCCACGGCGTCGACAGAGCACACCAGCAGGAACACCAGCAACGGTGCCAGCAGGCGCCAGGCGAAGTCGATCGCGGAGATCGGGCTGTGCGCTCGGAGCATGCCGTCGATGCTCGCTAGGCACGGTGTCCGCTGGCACCACCCGAGGGTGGGACCCCCGGGGTACTACCGGCTCTCGAACGCCGGATGTGCTAGAGGAACGCCAACGGGTTGAGCGTGGTGCGGCCGCGACGCAGTTCCAGGTGCAGGTGGACGCCGGTGCTATGGCCGGTGCTGCCCATGTAACCGATGACCTCGCCTCGGTGCACGAGCTGCCCCACCCGCACCCGTCGTGCTGGCAGGACGTGGGCGTAGAGGGTCTCGTAGCCACCCGGGTGCGCGACCACCACCATGAATGCCCGACCGTTCTGGTCCCATGGGTTCCAACCGACGTAGCTGACCACGCCCACCGCCGCTGCACGGATGGCCGTGCCGCGGTAACCAGCGATGTCGATCCCATCATGGAAATGTCGGCAGGAGCCGCGTGACGGATTGAGTGCGAAGCCGGTACAGCCGTACGACTGGGTCAGGCGTCCGCTGGCCGGCCAGGCGAAACCGCTGTTGACGCCGGGGCGGACCTTGGTCTTCTTGGCGATGCGGCGCTGGGCCAGTGTGGACATCGCCAGGATGCGACCGCCCAGGGCGGCCTCCGCTCCTTCGCGTCGCGCAGTGGCGCTTCGCATACGGCCCCGGATCGAGGCGAGGGTGTTGCGCTTGACGCGGACGACGCGGGAGACCTGCTGGAGGTGTTGTCCCGCCCGCTTGGAGGCGCGTTCCTGCTTGCGGAGCTGTCGCTGGAGGGCCACGACATCACCGACGGTGACCTCGGTCCGGAACGCGTTCATGTCATCGGCGGCGACCACCAGGAACGCCGACTCCTGGCTCTCGGCGGGCAAGACGGCGTTCGCGGCTTCGGTAGCTGGCTCGGCGATGGCGGCGAGGGTCAGGATGGCGGTGGCCGTGTCTGGTGGTGGAGGCGGGTCGAAGGCGCTGGCTGCGAGCGCGACCCGGGCATTTCGAACACGTGAACGCAGCAGTCCCAGCTGCGCCTTGGTGGCGCCGCGGCGGTCGAGGGCCTTGCTCAGACTGCGCTGGGCCTTCTTGAGGCTTCGTTGCGTCTGCTTGCGCGCACGCTTGAGCGAACGTAGCTCGCGATCGGCCCCCCGCATGACGTTCTCGTAGTAGACCTGGCTCGCTCGCGTGGCGGCGATCTCTCGGGTCCAGTTCCGCGCGCTTGCTGGCGCCGGCTGCGCTGCCCCGAGCGAGCAGAGCAAGGCCAGCGCCATGATCGTGATGGCCAGCCGAAACGGGCCCTCGTACGAGGTCGTCGTGCGCATCGAGGTGGCAGGCACTGCGTCTCTCCCGGGCTACCCTGCGGCACTCGAGAGGTCCCGTGTCGGCGATGGGCATCGGCACGGAGAGCGACCGCCCAGCGATGCTAGGAACCGTTCGGTCGTGACTGATGTGGCGCATCGGTCTTGGGGTCGGGGGGACCATCGGGTGTGGCCAGGATGGGTCGGAGCTGATCGCAGGAAGCGCTCGCGACACAAGGGCATGGCGGTGTAGCATCGGGAGCGTGAGCCGAACACTGGCGATCATCCTTGCCGGCGGCGAGGGCGAGCGTCTTTCACTGTTGTCGGGCGTGCGAGCCAAACCCGCGGTGCCCTTCGCGGGCAAGTTCCGCATCATCGACTTCACCCTGTCGAACTGCGTCAACTCCGGCCTGACCAACGTCATCGTGCTGACCCAGTACGCGCCGCTTTCGCTCAACGATCACATCGGTGCCGGCCGCCCCTGGGACCTCGATCGCAATAGCGGAGGCATCCGCATCTTCCAACCGTTCGTGGCTCGCGGACGTCCACGCGAGTGGTATCGCGGAACGGCCGATGCGGTGGCCGCCAACCGCGACGCCATCCGCCAGTCCGGTGCGGACATCGTGCTGGTGCTCGCGGGCGACCACATCTACAAGATGGACTACGGGCCCTTCATCCAGCAACACCGCCGCAAGCGGGCTGACGTCACCATCGCCGTCAAGCCGGTGCCCATCGAGGAAACCCATCGCTTCGGCGTGTTGGCGCTCGATGACAGCGATGCCGTCATCGATTGGCAGGAGAAGTCCCGTCAGGCCCGCAGCAACCTGGCCAGCCTTGGCATCTACGTCTTCAGCCGCAAGGCCCTCGACAAGTGGCTCGGCGACGATCGCAATGACTTCGGCAAGAACATCATCCCCGCCATGCTCGAGGCGGGAGCTCGCGTCTATGGGCACCGCTTCGACGGCTATTGGCAGGACGTCGGCACCGTGCACAGCTACTGGGAAGCCCAGATGGAGCTGCTCGACGACCACCCGCCGCTCGACCTCTACGACCGCGACTGGGTGGTGCACACGCGATCAGAGGAGCGCGCACCTGCACGCATCGGCTCCACCGCCAATGTCCATCGCAGCCTCATCAGCCACGGTTGCATCATCTCCGGCACCGTCGAGCATTCGGTGTTGTCTCCGGGCGTGCGCGTGGATCCGGGCGCCATCGTGCGCGACAGCGTGATCATGTTCGATACGCACGTCCGTGCCGGTGCGGTGGTCGACCGCGCCATCATCGACAAGGAGGTCAACGTCGGACCCAATGCCATCGTCGGCACCGGCAACGACTTCGACACGCCCAACGTGGATGAACCTGAGCGCCTGAACACCGGTATCACGGTCATCGGCAAGCGGGCGGTCATCCCTGCCTCGGCGCGCATCGGACGCAACGTACGCATCGCCGGTGACGTGCGCCCCGCCGATTTCCGCTCCAAGCGTGTACCCAGCGGCGGGAGTGTGGAGCCCAAAGCTCGCAGGACACGGGCTCGAAAGACCTGACCGGACCCGACCCGGTGCCGATCGTGGACGCCGCCCGCGTGGACGCCTGGCTGGCGGAGCTCGGGCTCGAGCCCATCGACCGCGGGGAGCGCGACGGCATCAGCAGTTGGGATCTCCGACTCGACAGCCGCAGGCGAGCCGACATTCGGGTCACGCTCATCCTCGATCCCGCCAGCGCCCTGGTGTTGTGGTGTCACTTCGCTCCGCCCTTGAACGACGCATTCCGCGTTTCCTATCGGCAGTTCCTGCGCTGGAATGACGAGCTGCCATTCGTGAAGTTCGCCCTCTCGGCCGACGATCGCCCAGTGCTGACTTGCGAGCTCTGGGCAGCTCACCTGAGCGGCGATGTCCTGGGCGCGGCCATCGCGCGCGTGCTGCTGGTCTGTGACCTCACGCTCGACCGCTCGGTGGCCTGGCTGTTCCCCGGTTCCAAGCAAGCACCCGCCATGGGTCGCCCCTCGCGGCAGGCCGCATTGCTCGAGCGTTACGCATCCGAGGTGGCCGAACTCGCGGGTGGCGTTGGAGCGGACGTACCGATGTCCCTGAGCGACGATCGCGACTGAAGCCCGCGTGTCCGGATGACACCTGCCGCCCGCACGGCAGTCGCTACACTTGCGTGCCTGATGGAAAGCGTGACCCGGGAACGCCGCAGACCCTCGAGTGACGTCCTGAGCGGAGACTCAGCCGACGTCTACTTCCGCCGTGCCGAGGAGATCCTCGAAGGCGAGGGCATGGACCCTGTCGTGGTCATGGAGGTCTTCTCGCGGACCGAGGGCATCCTCTGTGGCATCGACGAGGCCAAGGTGCTACTGGCGTCCGTGTTCGTCGAGAGCGGCGAGGAGCACTTGGTCGAATCGCTCGCGGATGGCGACGCGTTCTCATCCAAGGAGATCGTCATGCGCATCCGGGCCCGCTACCGGGCCTTTGGGCTCTACGAGACCGCCATCCTGGGCATGCTGGCACAGTCCACCGGCTGGGCCAACGCCGCTCGCGAGTGCGTGGCCGCCGCGTCCCCCCAGCCGGTCATCTCATTCGGCGCGCGGCATGTGCACCCCCATGTCACCGACACGCTCGACTATGCGGCCATCGTGGGTGGCTGCGTCGGAGCGTCGACCCCTGCCGGCGCGCGTCTGGCAGGCCTCGCGCCTACGGGCACCATGCCGCACTCGCTGGTGCTCGTCATCGGCGACACCGTCCGAGCCGCCGAGGCCTTCGATCGTCACGTGGCCCCGGACGTGCCGCGGATCGTGCTGGTGGACACATTCAAGGATGAAGCCGAGGAATCGCTGCGCGTAGCCCATGCCCTGGGGGATCGACTCTATGGCGTGCGGCTCGATACGCCGTCGGAGCGTGGTCGTGTGACCGCCGACCTGGTGATGGAGGTGCGGGCGCGCCTCGACCTTGACGGCTTCGAGCACGTCAAGATCATCGTCTCTGGCGGGCTCACGCCCGACCGCATCTGGTACTTCAAGGATGCTGGGGCGCCGGTCGACTACTTCGCGGTGGGCAGCTATATCAGCGGTGCTTCGCCCATCGACTTCACCGGCGACCTCAAGGAGATCGACGGGGTGCCGATCGCCAAGCGGGGTCGCATCCCGGGCATCACCCCCAGCCCTCGCTTGACGCAGGTCGACCTGCGGGAGTGGCTACCGGCGTAGCTCTCCAGCGTCGGCGAGGCGTGCCAGTCGCAGCAGCCCCACCAACGTCTTGGCATCGGTGATCTCGCCTGACTCAGCCATGGCCACTGCCTGCCGCCAGGGAAGGCTCACGAGGTCGAGGTACTCGTCCACGTCTGGGCCCCGATAGTCGGCCACCGGGGCAAGGTCCGTGGCGAGATAGAGGTGCATCAGTTCATCGCTGAAGCCGGGCGCTGTCCAGAAGCGGCCCAGCGAGCGCCACGTGGCGGCCTCATGGCCTGTCTCTTCGGCCAGCTCACGCGGCGCCGCGTCATCGGGGTCCTCGATGCTGCCGTCAGGGAGTCGGTCGAGCGTCCCGGCTGGCAGCTCCAGCACCACCTGCGCCACGGGCGTGCGGTACTGCCGCACGAGCAGCACGTCATCTCCCCGGAGAGGGATCACGCAGATGGCTCCCGGGTGCTCCACCACTTCGCGGGTGTGCTCCTTGCCCTTGGGATCCCTGATGGTGTCGATGCGGAAGGTGATGAAGCGGCCGCGGTGCAGCACCTGGCGGGCCACGGTGGTTTCGATGAGGTGCTCGTCGGTCATGTGGTGAGCATAGGCCCCCACCGGGCGCCCGTCGCGCTCGCCGCCCGGTCCGGTCCGCTGCAGATGGGAGGGGCAGGGGAGACAGGGCCCCGGTGCGTGCTGTCAAACCCGGTCCTAGTACCACTGCGCCATGGAGGGTTGAGCGACGGCCGGCGACTATCTGGAACGTCAGGGATGAACCCTCGATCGAGCCCGAGCACTCGCAGGCACCCAGGGCCCTCGGCCCGTATTCATGGGGAGACTCAAGGTATGAGCCGATTCAAGGATCTGGCGCTCCGCCTCGCGGTGGTGGCTTCTTTCGTATTCGTGTTGGCGGCACCGTTCCGCTGGTAGACCACAGTCCCGCACGCTGATCACGGGGACCGGCGACAACCCAGCCTCGCGCCGCTCGGCGGTCCCGCCTCTCTTGTTCGCGAACCGCATACGATGCTGACGCCGGCGCTTTCTGCGCCGGCGTCGTCGGTACCGGAGGTCCGAAACCTGCATGTTGTTGCTCTATTCCATCGCTGCCGGCCTGCTCATCGGTCGGCTGGCTGGTGGACGCGTGCGCAACCTGGAGCGGGTACGGTTCCTGTGGTGGCAGCTGGCGCTGGCTGGATTGCTGGTGCAGGTGCTGCTCTTCGCGGACCCGATCCAGGAGCGGGTCGGCGCTGAGGGTCCGTTCATCTACGTGTTTTCGACGCTGGCCGTGTTGGTCGCCCTTCTACGCAACTTGCGCCTTCCCGGCCTGAGCATCCTCGCCGCCGGGGCCGTTCTCAACTTCGTCGCCATCGTGGCCAACGGAGGCTACATGCCCTCCTCGCCCGATGCCTGGCTGGAGCTCACCGGCAGCGCAGCGATCCCGGTGGCGCACTACTCCAACGTCATGCTCATCGGCCCTGACACGCTGCTCGCGTTCCTCGGCGACATCTTCGTCTTCCCGCGACCTTTGCCCATGGCTACCGCCTTCTCGCTGGGAGATGCCATCATCGCCCTCGGTGCCATGGTGTTCCTCGTCAGCGCCATGCGACATCCGGGCCGGACGCTGGCAGGATTCACGCCGCCGGCACCGCAGCCGGTCCGGCACTGATGTCCGTGCTCACGGTGGAGGCCACTGATGCCCTCCGAAGTCTGGCCCTCGCCGTCGAGGCGGACCGCGGAGCGCACCTCTACTCCGACCGCGGCGACGGCGTCCTCGAGCTGATCGCTTCCGTCCGCAGCGAGGCGGCCGAGTCGCCCGGCGTCCGTGCCAGCGAGGGCCAGACGGACGCTGTCAGCCGCCTCCGCCGGTGGTTTGCGAGGCGGCGAAGGGAGGCGACAGCGCCCGGCGCGGTGGCGCGGCTGGCGTTGCCCGACGAGCGGAGCGCCATGCTGATCCTGGAGCGCGATCGCAGCGAGCCGTTCAACGACGAGGACCTGGCGCTGGCCAGGGTGCAGGCTCGACAGCTGGTGCGCAACGTGGTGACCCGCCTGGGTCCACGCCCCATCGCCTGGTCGGCCCAGTTCGAAGCCGTGCAGTCCGTGGCGGCGCAGCTCACCCGCTTGACCAGTGTGGAGGAGATCAGTGCCGCCCTCTGCTTGCAGACCCAGCGCGTGGTGGCCTTCGACAACGCTCGCGTGTACGTCCTCAGTGACGATGCGCTGACCCTGGAGCCGGTGGCGTTCCGGCCCCATGCCCGTGAGTACCAGGGCGAGTCGGCTGAGGACCTGCGCGTCACGGTGGGCGAGGGCATCACCGGCTGGGTAGCTGCTCACGGGCAGCAGCTCATCGTGCACGATGCCGCCAGCGACCCACGAGCCGTGCAGGTGCCCGGCAGCCCCGACCTGGCCGAGGAATCGATGCTCCTGGCGCCGCTGCGCTCCGAGAGTCGTGTCATCGGCGTGGTGGTGCTCTCCCGCCTGGGTCTGAGCCAATTCTCCAACGACGAGTCGCGACTCCTCGGGGTCCTCGCCGACCAGGCGGCGGTGGCGATCGAGAATGCTCACCTGCTCGCCGAGCGCGACCGTCACGTGAGTGAACTGGCAGCCCTCCTCGACATCAGCCAAGCCGGCGGAGGAGGGTCCGACGAGCGCGACCTGGCCACCGTCCTGGCGGCCAAGCTGCGGATCGCCGCGGGCATGGACGCCTGTCTCATCTCACGCTGGGACCAGGAGAGTGGCAAGCTGCTTCCCATCGGGGCCGACGGTCGCCCACTCATCGGGCCGGATCGGGACCTGGCCAAGCAGCGCCGGCTGCGACACGTCCTGCTGAATGATGAGATGGTCTGGCTGGATCCGAGCATCGATAGCATGGAACCCGCCGAACTCGACCGCTTGCGCTCACTCGGGGGCGCGGCCACACTGCTGCTGCCGTTGTCCACGACTGGCCGGGTCGTCGGCCTCGTCGAGTTCATCAGCGAAGTCGGTGGCCGCCGCTTTCGCGATGGCGAGACTGCGCTGCTACGGGCGATGGCCAACCAGGTGGCTTCGGCGCTGGAGAACGCCCGCCTGGTGCGCCAACTGCGTGATGCTGCGGAAACGGACCTCGTCACCGGCGTCTACAGCCACCGTCACCTCCAGGACCGCCTCCGACAGGAGACTGCGCGGGCAGCTCGAGCCCATTCGCCCTTGAGCCTGCTGATGGTCGATCTCGACGACTTCAAGCGCATCAACGATGAGCACGGCCACCAGGCCGGTGACCGCGTGCTGCGCTCGATCGCTGGCGCGCTTCGGGCAGCGCTCAGGACCGGCGATGTGGTCGCGCGCTACGGCGGGGATGAGTTCGTCGTGCTGATGCCCGATACCGATGCCGCGGAAGCTGCCAAGGTGGCGCGCCGGGCCGGCGACTCGGTGGCCGGCCTGGCCCATCCCATGGCGGACGGTTCGGTGGTGCACGTGACATGCAGCGTCGGCCTCGCGCTGCACCCGCGGGATGGCCGCACCGGCAAGGCCTTGCTGCAAGCAGCTGACGCTGAGATGTACACCCACAAGCGTTCGCGGTCGGGTGCGGGTCGCGGCGTGCGCGTGGCCCGCGCGACGGCGGCAGGGCAGCATGCGGAGGTAGCGGGCGGCCAGCCTGCAGAGGTGGCGGGCGGCCAGGAGGTCATCGCTCGAGCCTGAGCGGTCCGCGAGCGGAAGACTTTGTAAGCTGACTTGACAAAGAGGGTATGCTTACTTCGTCTATTCCGCTGACAACGTGAGGTCCGTGCCCACTGCCACGCGCGTCAAGGCGACCCATCGGCAAACCCGGCGCTCCAACGTCGAGTTGGTGCTGCGCACCATCCACGAGTCGGGACCATTGAGTCGTGCCGATGTGGCACGCGCGACGGGCCTGACCCGCACCTCCATCTCCGACCTCGTCGAAGGCCTGATCGGCGACGCGCTGGTGGTCGAGGCCGGGACCGGGCCATCCACCGGGGGCAAGGCACCGATCCTCTTGCGGGTGCCCACCGACGCTCGACAGCTGGTTGGGGTGGATGTCGATCGTGAGCGGCTGAGCGGTGCGCTGGTCAACCTCGACGGTGAAGTGCGGACGCGCGAATCGCGCGACCTTCAGGGGCGCGACGGAGAGGCTGCATTGCTCGAGCTGGAAGCACTGGTCGTGGCACTTGCCGACGCCGCGGAGCGGCCGCTCCTGGGTGTCGGTATCGGGACTCCGGGGTTGATCGACCAACCGGCTGGGAAGGTGCGCTGGGCCGTCGGTCTGGACTGGCACGACATCCCCGTGGGGGAGCGATTGGCCGCGGCCACTGGCCTCCCCACGGTCGTGGTCAACGATTCGCAGGCCTCGGCCATGGCCGAGTGGGCTTTCGGCCATCACGACACGTCCTCTTCCATGGTGGTGGTCAAGGTCGGTGTCGGGATCGGGGCCGGTATCATCATCGGCGGCCGCGTCTACGCCGGCGACGACTCGGGCGCGGGCGAGATCGGCCACACGCGCGTGACTGACGAGGAGATCGGCTGCCGCTGTGGCGGTAGTGGTTGTCTCGAGACCGTGGCCAGCCTTCAAGCGGTGTTGGTGCGTGCGGCACAGCTGGCGGCTGCGCGACCTGATTCGGCGCTGTCGGTCAGGCCGGTGACACAGGCCACGCTGCTGGCGGCTTTCCACGCCGGTGATGCCCTGGCGCGAGAAGTCGTGCTCGAGGCGGCACCGCCGCTGGGCCGGGTGCTGGCGGCCATGATCGGAACCCTCGGAGCGCGCGATATCGTGCTCATCGGTCCCATGACCGAATTCGGGCAGGCCTGGCTGGACGCCGTGCGCGCCGAGACGCGCCGCTCGGCACTGCCGCTGCTCGTCGAGCGCAGCCACATCCATTTCGGCCGCACCGGCGATGACGCTGTCGCGCTGGGTGCGGCGGCCATGCTGATGACCTCTGAGCTCGGGCTGGCGCTCGCCGCATGATGTGCGCAACGGCCCGGATTCGAGCAACCATCAGGACTAGCATTCCTTGTTACCGGGACGATCGCGCCCTTCCACAAGGAGGACGCAAAGAGAGGAGGGCAGCGACGGCCTGAACGACTGGCCGGGCGCCCGTTGCGCCTCGCGCCGTTTCATCAACCCATCTCGCCCGATTCTCGGGTCGGATCAAGGAGGAGGTTCAATGCACCGAACCAGGAAGACGGTCATCGCCGGCACCGTGCTGGCAACGATGGCCCTGACTTTCAGCAGTCTCGGCGTTGCCGCACAGGACGCAAGCGCGTCGCCTGCGGCGGACGCAAGCGCGTCGCCTGCGGCGATGGCGTCCACCGGCTATGCCGAGCTCGACCAGGCTCTGGGCGCCGACCAGCCATTCAAGGACAAGCCGGTCACGATGCAGGTCCAGTGGATCCTCGGTGAGGGCGCGAACTTCGATGCGGTCGTGCAACAGTTCATCGACGCCACCGGCATCAAGGTGGCGGTCGCTCACGTACCTTCCGGACAGCACGAGACACTCGTGAACGTGTCCCTCAATGGTGGCGGAGCTGCTGACATCATCCAGCTGGCACAGCCGGCGGCCGTCCTGCAGTACGGTGAGCAGGGCCTTATCCAGGACATCGGCAAGATGATGGACGCCCAGAAGCTCACCGCCGAGCATCCGGCCACCGTACCGCTGTACTCGTCCGGCGGGGCCATCTACGGCATGCCCTACAAGGTGGACGTCAAGTCGGTCGTGTGGTACCCGATCAAGGCTTTCGAGGCGGCTGGTTACGCCGTACCAACCACCTGGGACGAGCTGCTCGCGCTGTCCGACAAGATCGTCGCCGATGGTAGCGCACCGTGGTGCGTGGGCATGGAGGCCTCCGACGCTACCGGCTGGATCGGCACCGACATGATCGAAGACATCATGCTGCGGACCACCAGCCTGGACAATTACAATCAGTGGTCGCAGCTCAAGCTTCCCTTCACATCCCCTGAGGTCAAGAACGCCTTCGACCTCGCCGGCAAGATCTACTTCACTCCGGGCTACGTCCTGGGTGGCGATACGGCCATCCTGGCAACGTCGCAGAACGATGCCATGGATCCGATGTTCAACAACGACCTCAAGAGCCCGCAGTGCTGGATGCAGAAGCAGGCTACGTGGTATGGGCCGGACTTCTTCCCGGACCAGAAGGCCACGGGTCAGCCGTCCAAGTACGTCGTAGGTGAGGACGTGGGTCTCTTCTACTTCCCGCCCATCGACCCGCAGTATGACTCTCCAGCCCTTGGCTCCGGCGATGCCTTCATGGTCACGCAGGACCGGCCCGAGGTCCGGGCACTCATTCAGTGGCTTTCGACCCCGGATGGCATCAAGGCCTGGATCGACGCGGGCAGTGCCATCTCGGCCAACGTGACCACGCCCGCCGACTGGTATGCGGGCAACTACAAGCTAAAGGTAGCGTCGGACATCGTGGCGAACGCGTCAGTCTTCGGATTCGACGCCTCCGACCTGATGCCGAAGTCCGGGGCCGCCTTCTGGCATGGCATCGTGACCTGGATCCAGAACAACGGACAGAACACGGATGCTGTCCTCAAGCAGATCGATGCGGAGTTCGCTGGGGGCTGACCCCGACCCTCTTTCGAGTCCTATGCCACTGATGGCGCGCCGCTCGAGCGGCGCGCCATCAGTGTTTGGCGACAGTTGCTGGGGAGTGTGAGCGCAGGAGGATAGGTGTGACGTACAGGACGTCCGACCTCGACGAACGCACAGGTTGGCGCGGCTTCCTACTACCGATCGGCGTGGTCCTGGGTCTTGCGGGTTTGGTGATCGGCATCTGGTTCCTCTTCGACAACCAGGCCTCAGCCAACGTGGCAGCGTTTTTCTACGATCTTCATCGGTGATTCAGCGGAAGCTGACGCCCTGCGGGCCGGGAGTGGCAACCGTACGGCCGCCAAGCTGGTGCTGGCCGCGGTCGCGCTGGCGGTCGGCGTGGGCGGGATCTGGCTCTTCTATACCGCTCTGAATGCCGTCGTCATGCGTCTCAAGCCCGTGTGGCGCAGCCGACTATTGCCCCTGGTCTTCGTGGGTCCGGCGCTCTTTCTGTTGACGGTCTACCTCGCCTGGCCGGTCGTCTCCACGATCATCAAGTCCTTCACCGAAGGCGCCGGCGTTGACAACTGGACCTGGGCCTTGACGAATCCGGCCAACCATCAGATGTACATCAACAACGTCCTCTGGCTTATCGTGGGGGTCACCGGCTCCGTCGGCCTCGGCCTCCTGATCGCCGGCCTGGTCGATCGCGTCAAGCACGAGTCGGTGGTCAAGACGTTCGTCTTCCTGCCCCTGGCCATCTCGCTCATCGGTGCGTCGGTCATCTGGCGATTCGTCTACACCTGGAAGGTGCCGGGTCAACCGCAATACGGCCTGCTCAACGCGATCATGCAGTCGCTCGGGCGCGAACCAGTGTCTTGGGTGCAGACGCCGGACTTCCGCATCAACACGTTCGCGCTTATCGTCATCCTCATCTGGCTCCAGACCGGCTTTGCCATGGTCGTGCTTTCGGCTGCCATCAAGGGCGTGCCGACGGAGATGACGGAAGCCGCCAGCCTGGATGGCGCGACCGAGCGTCAGAAGTTCCTGCAGATCATCGTGCCCATGATTCGCGGCTCGCTCATCATGGTCACGATCACCACGGCTATCGTCGTCCTCAAGGTCTTCGATATCGTTTACGTCATGACTGGAGGCCGATTCAACACCGACGTGGTGGCCAACCAGATGTTCCTTCAGGCCTTCCAGTACTTCGACACCGGGCGCGCCTCGGTGCTGGCCGTCGTCCTGTTCCTGGCGGTCCTGCCCTTGGCATTGGTCAACGTCCGGAATATCCGCAAGCAGGGGATGGCGGCATGAGTGCTTCGACCAACTCGAATGTCGGCGGTATGAAACCGCAGCGCAGTGTCTTCGTGCGCCGGTTGCCACTGCGCGTGACTGTCATCGCCATTGCCGTGATCTGGACGATACCCACGCTCGGGGTCTTCGTCAGCTCGTTCAGGGATGCGCGTGACATCCTCTCCACGGGATGGTGGACTGCGCTCCTCCAACCCTTCCAGGCCAACTGGACGCTCATCAACTACGAGGCGGTCCTCGGCGGCGAGAACATGGCCAATGCGTTCATCAACAGCCTCATCGTGTCGATCCCCGCCACGATCATCCCCATCACCATCGCCGCCTTCGCCGCGTACGCGTTCGCCTGGATGCGCTTCCCGTTACGTGGGACCTTGTTCCTGATCGTGGTCGCGTTGCTCGTCGTGCCGCTGCAGATGGCTCTCATTCCCGTCCAGCAGATGTACCAGGGTCTCGGCATCAACCAGACGTTCCTGGGCGTGTGGATGGCACACACCGCCTTCGGCCTGCCACTGGCCATCTTCCTGCTCTACAACTTCATCAGCCAGCTGCCGGGCGATCTCTTCGAGACGGCGAGCATCGACGGCGCCTCCCACTTCCAGATGTTCACCAAGGTGGTGCTTCCGCTGTCGGTCCCGGCGTTGGCGGCCTTCGCTATCTTCCAGTTCCTATGGGTCTGGAACGACTTGCTCGTGGCCCTGGTCTTCCTCGGCGCGACCAATGAACGCTCGGTGATGACGCTCGAACTCCTCCGACTCATCGGGGGCCGCGGTCAGCAATGGCACATCCTGACGGCTGGCGCCTTCGTGACGATGATCCTGCCCATGCTCGTCTTCCTGGCGCTGCAGCGATACTTCGTCCGCGGCATCCTCTCCGGCTCCGTCAAGGGCTGACCCAGGCGGAACGAGAGATCAGGATCCTTCGCTGATGCCGTCCGAGCGTGCCCGCGACACGAGCCCGCGAACGCCCGAAGAGGCGGTGCTGGGCCAACTGCTGCCGGCGTTCGAGGGTGACGAACCACCCGACTGGCTCCTGCGACGCATCGCCGACAGGCAGGCTCATGGGGTCACGCTCTTCCTGCGTGCGAATGCTACTGGCGCCGACCGTGTCGCGAGCTTGACGGAGCGGCTTCACGCGGCGGCTCCGATCGGATCGCCGCTGCTCATCGGCGCCGACCAGGAGGGCGGCCAGCTGGTGGGCCTGGGTCATGACACCACGCGATTCCCCGGGGCCATGGCACTGGGTGCCGCGGACGACGTGGAGCTGACCGAGGCGGTGGGACGGGCCACGGCCGCGGAGCTGCGCGCCCTGGGCATCACGGTGGATTACGCGCCAGTCTGCGATGTCGCCGTGGAGCCCGGCAACGTGAGCCTGGGCACCCGCGCCTTCGGCTCCGATCCCGCGGCGGTGGCCCGCCACGCAGCAGCGTTGGTGCACGGACTGCAGGGCGGTGGCGTGGTGGCTACGCCCAAGCACTTCCCCGGCTTCGGCGCCGTGGCTGTCGATCCGCACTTCAGCCTCGCGGCGGTCGATGGCGACGTGGATGCCCTGGAGGCGCGCGAGTTGGTGCCGTTCAGGGCCGCCTTCGAAGCCGGCGCCTCGATGGTGATGTCCGGCCACGTGGCGCTGCCGGGGGTGACCGGGGATCGCGCCCTGCCGGCGACCGTCTCGCGCTTGGTGATGCACGGTCTGCTGCGCGAAAGGCTTGGCTTCGATGGAGTCTCCATCACCGATGCCATGGACATGAAGGCCGTGGCGCAGGGCATCGGTGGGGTCGTGGACAGCATCGTGGCCTTGCGCGCCGGTGTCGACCTGCTGCTGCTGACGCCCGACCGTCCGTCACAGGAGCGGCTGGAGGACGGCCTCCGCCAGGCGGCGCTGCGTGGCCTCGTGCCGGCGTCGCGGATCAGATCGTCGACGCGCCGGATCCTCGACCTGCGGCGCTGGCTGGGTCTCTTCGCCTGGCCCCCTCTGGAGGTTGTCCGCAGCGAGGCCCATCGGGACCTGGCGCGTCGAGCAGCGCGGGCGGCGCTGACGCTGGTGCGGGACGATGCCAGGCTGCTTCCGCTCCACCCCGCTCCTTCCGGTCGAGTCGTGGTCGTCACTCCGCAGCCGCGCGACCTGACGCCGGCTGATTTATCGGCAGACGAGCCCCTTGACCTGGTTGCCGCCATCCGCCGCTACCACGCCGCCGCGGTGGAGGTCCGCGTCCCGTCCGAGCCCCACGACGAGCACATCCGGGCCGCACGCGAGATGGCCCGGGCTGCCGATGTCGCCATCGTGGCGACCCTGGCGACGAACGTGCAGCCCTCCCAGGCACGCCTCGTCGAGGCCATGTTGGAGACCGGCACGCCCGCCGTGACCGTGGCCATGCGAACGCCCTATGACCTCGCCGATTACCCTCGCTCGGCGACACACCTTTGCTCGTACTCCATCGTCCCGGCCAGCGTCGGGGCGGTCGCGGAAGCGCTGTTCGGCCATGCGCCCATCGGTGGCCGGTTGCCCGTGGACATCCCCGGGCTCTATCCCCGTGGGCACGGCATGGAGGTTGGATCGTGACCCTGATCGACGAGATCCGAGAGCAGCCCGAGGTCGCGGCGCGATTGCTGCGCGAGGCCGGACCGGAGATCGCCGCGGCATGTGCGACGATCAAGGCTGCCGAACCCAGCCATGTCGTCATCGCTGCCCGGGGGACTTCCGATCACGCCGCGATCTATGCGCAGTACGCCTTTGGCGTGCTGGCCGGCATGAGCGTCGGCCTGGCAACGCCGAGCGTGCACTCGCTCTATGGCGCCTCGATCGACTACCGCCGAGCGCTCGTCATCGGCATCAGCCAGTCGGGTGCTTCGCCCGACGTCGTGGGAGTCATCCGCGCCGCGCGGGCACAGGGGGCGCTGACGCTCGCGATCACCAACACACCGGGCTCGGACATGGCCGACGCCGCGGAGCACCATGTGGCGCTGAGGGCCGGCCCGGAGCAGGCCGTGGCGGCGACCAAGACCTACACCTCCACCCTGCTGGTGCTGGCCATGCTGAGTGCTGGTCTGTCGGAGATGGCCGTGGAAGCAGACCTGTCGCGTGTCCCCGACGCGCTGGCAGCGGCGTTGGACCAGGATGACGAGGCGGCCCGCATCGCGGCCGACATGTCGGGATTGAACCGCTGCGTCATCCTCGGTCGCGGCTATCACTACGCGACCGCACGGGAGTGGGCGCTGAAGCTGAAGGAGCTCAGCTACACCCTGGCGGACCCGTACTCCACGGCCGACTTCATCCACGGCCCGCTTGCGCTCATCGAGGCCGGCTTTCCCACGTTCTGCGTGGCGCCACGCGGGGCGACCGAGGCTGACATGGCCGAGGCCATCGAGCGGTTGGGTGGCGACCTCGGCGCACGTCTGCTTGTCGTCTCCGATGACGAGGCTGCTCGTGCGAAGGGCACCTGGGCGCTGGCGCTGCCAGCGGGCCTGCCAGAGTGGCTGATGCCCATCGTCTCGATCGTGCCCGGCCAATTGCATGCGAGGCACGTGACCATCGCCAAGGGTGGTGATCCCGAGCAGCCACGCTCCATCCACAAGGTGACGCTGACGAACTAGGAGCAGTCCACCCAAGTAGTCGGCGCTCCCCTACGACGCGCGGGCTGGTTCGAGCCTCTACAAACCCTTGACAGACTATCGACGCTTTCGTATAGTCCGAGGTCAGGCGCGACGCGCAGATCAGCCAAGATGACAGGGAGGAACCACCACATGACCGCTGCCAGCCAAGCCGTGGTCGCAGCTCCGGCAGAACCGATCGCAGAGGATCGAGCGCACAGCCTGTTCCGCTGGAATGCGACCCTCTCGGCGCTGCACGGCATCCAGGGGCTCATCATCCTGGCACTCTCGTTCGCCAAGGATCCCATCGTCAGCAACCCGGTCGTCAGCAGTTACCTGACGTATGACACGGCGACCGAGACGCTGGTACCTGCGCAGACGACGCTGTTCGACCTGCCCATCGGCCCGGCCGTGGCGATGTTCTTCTTCCTGAGCGCGATCGCGCACGCGCTGCTCGCCTGGCCACTGCGCGGTTGGTACGAGCGGCGGCTGGCCGCCGGCATCCAGCCGATGCGCTGGATCGAGTACGCCCTGA
This sequence comes from uncultured Chloroflexia bacterium, assembly GCA_963724095.1. GTDB lineage: Bacteria > Chloroflexota > Limnocylindria > Limnocylindrales > CSP1-4 > JAFMJV01. The sequence goes on along the minus strand of CAVRTH010000005.1, from coordinate 765,363 downwards.
GCTCCAGCATCATGATCGTGGTCATCGCCACCCTGGCCGGTATCCAGGAGATCGGCACGCTCGTCGCCATCTTCGGCATCAATGCGGCCATGAACCTGTTCGGCTGGTCGATGGAGTCAGCCAACCAGGGACGAGAGAAGACCCAGTGGAACCACTACGTCTTCGGCGTCATCGCCGGCATCGTGCCCTGGATCGTCATCGGCATCGCGCTCTGGTCGGCCGCGGTCGAGCCGGGTGCCGCCGCTATCCCCGGCTTCGTCATCGCCATCTTCGTCTCGCTCTTCCTGGCCTTCAACGTCTTCGCCATCACGATGATCCTGCAGTACGGGAAGATCGGCCGCTGGCGGGACTACCTGACGGGCGAGAAGACGTACATGTTCATGAGCCTGTTCGCCAAGACCCTGCTGGCTTGGCAGGTGTTCTTCGGCACGTTGGCCCCGTAGGGCACGCGCTTCCCGCGAGGTCCGCGGATCACAGGCCTGCGGAAACGTTCCACAGGTCGACGCCGTCGCCGGGAAGGGCATAGCGGTCGATCTCGGCCAGCTCCTCTTCGCTGAAGGGAGCCCCGTCGAGCGCACCGGCGCTGTCTTCGAGTTGCTCGGGTGAGCTGGCGCCGATGAGCGCCGATGTCACGCGTGGGTCGCGCAGCGTCCACAGGATGGCCATCTGCGCCAGGGACTGACCGCGCCGCTGGGCGATGTCGTTCAGGGCCCGGATACGCTTGAGGTTCTCATCGCTCAGCATGTCATCCGAGAGGGTCTTGCCCTGCGTGGCGCGGCTACCCTCGGGTACGCCGTCGAGGTACTTGCTGGTGAGCAGGCCCTGGGCGAGGGGAGAGAAGGGGATGCAGCCAGCACCCTCCGCTTCGAGCACGTCGAGCAGCTCCGCTTCGATCCAGCGGTTCAGCATGGAGTAGTTCGGCTGGTGGATCAGGAGTGGGGTACCCAGCTCGCGCAGGATGGCGGCGGCCTCCGCGGTGCGACCGGGGGAATACGAGCTGATGCCGACGTAGCGGGCCTTGCCCTGGTGAACGGCCGTGGCCAGCGCGCCCATCGTCTCCTCCAGGGGCGTATCGAGATCGATGCGATGGGAGTAGAAGATGTCGACGTACTCGAGAGTCCATGCGCTCGAGGCTCTGCTCGAGCGATGCCAGGAGGTGCTTTCGTGAGCCGGCCCAGCCGTACGGCCCGGGCCACATGTGCCAGCCTGCCTTGGTCGTGATGACCAACTCGTCACGGTAGGGCGCGAGGTCCTTGGCAAGGATCCGGCCGAAGTTCTCCTCGGAAGAACCGAACGGCGGGCCGTAGTTGTTGGCCAGGTCGAACTGGGTGATGCCCAGGTCGAAGGCGCGGCGGATGATGGCGCGCTGGCGGGCGAAGGGCACGTCGTCGCCGAAGTTGTGCCACAGCCCGAGCGAGATGGCCGGCAGCTGCAGCCCGCTGTTGCCGGTGATAGCGGTAGCCATGTGCTCGTAGCGAGACTCGGCCGGCCGTAGTAGCGGCTGTGACCGGTCCTGGCCTTCTAGGCTCGGCTTGACCCGTGCTTCACGTTCGGCTTCGTTATGCGAAATGCGATCGATCATCCTATCCCTCCCATGGCCCTTGCTGGACGCGTCAGCTTCGTCTCAGATGGTACGCCGCCGCTCGTCCAGGTGTGCCCGGCCGTGGTGGCCTGGTATCGGGCGTGACGTACTCGAGCCCGTCGACCGCACCACCCCGCCGGACCCGGCAACTCGGCGTCGTGGCCCGACTCTGCCCACTGACGGTCGTGCTCTATCGTGGTGAAGTGGTGGAGAGCGGTCCCACCGACCGATTACTCCTGCGGCCGCGGCACCCATATACCACCGCCCTGCGACGCTCGGTGCCCGAATTCGGCGTGCCGTTCCGGGTGCCATTGCTTCCGAGCACAGCGGCGGGCGTGATCGACCCGCAGGCAGGCTGTCGTTATGGGCCACGCTGTGCGTTTGCCACGCCGCAGTCGTGCTCGACTCGCCAGGAGCTGAGCGTCCTCCCGGATGGCGCTATGGTCCGATGCGCACGCTCCGCCGAACTGGGGCCGCTCGACCCGCTAGCGGACCGTATGCCGCAGGGCGGACGGGACTGACGCGCCGTTCCGCGAGCGATTGGCTGCATGGATGCGGCATGTCGACCGCCGGGGGACTGCCGCCCTGGGGCATGGCGTGCTCGCTGGTCGAGCTTCACCATGCAGAGATGAAATCGAGCGCACCCAGCCGGGAGATCCGATGACCAAGACCTTCGAGCGCTTCCTGGGCTCGTTCAGCGATGAGGAGCTCGTTCGTTTCGCAGTGGACCGAGGCACGGCACGTCCGCCCTACTGGCGGATGATGCGGCTGGCGCTGCAGATCGAGGCGGGCCGGCGCGGCCTCCAGCTGGACACGGATTTGCTTGGCCCGGCCGTCGCGGGTGACCCTGAAGCTCCGTCGCGGACCAGCAGACGGGCTACCGGACGCATCGCTGCGGGATCTGTGACTCCTGGCCACGAGGGGCAGCCCCGCCCCTCGCTGGACGGTCCCACTCGGCCGCCTGGTCGCTGTGTGATCGAGGCTATGCGCTGACCTCAGGCATCGGCGGCGCCTCGCCGTCGAGCCGTTTGCCCAGCAGCCCGCCCTATGTCCGGGGTGACGACCAGCCCGCATCGGGGTCCAGGTACGACGTCGTCGCGCCCGTGCAGCAATCCCGGCACCCGGCATGCCGTGGCGCGAAGCCCCCCACCTTCGTCGGGGCCATCGTCCCAGAGATGCCCGCGTTCCCCGAGCCATCCGCTGAGTAGTCCCCTCACGCCGCCTCGGCTGCCTGCGGCCCGTCCCGCCAAGGGGCGGGCCTCTTCTCATGCCACGCCTTCACGATTCCCCAGACCTCCCAGAACACATGCAGTGCGGCGATAGTCCCACGGCAGGGTGATTGACCACCCTCGGCCACGGCGGGCATAGGGACGTCCTTGTGAAGTCGCCTAGCAGGTGAATGTCTCGACTTCTTCCAACATTCGGCTTGGTGGCCCTCATACCATGTAGAGGACCGGAACAGACTCGGTCCCCTGCGACGGTCATCTGACCGCCGGCCCAGGGGATATGGGGGCATGGACCAAGACCTCGTGGTTCGGGTTCAGCAAGGCGACGAGCGTGCCTTCGAGGCACTGGCGTCCGCTGACTATCCCCGGCTGCACCGGGTGGCCTACAGCGTGTTGGGTGACCCCGCTTCGGCGGAGGATGCCACCCAGCAGGCGTACCTCGACATCTGGCGCAACCTCCGGCGACTGCGTGACCCGGCCAAGTACGAGGCGTGGTCGTACCGCCTCCTCGTGCGGGCGTGCTACGCCGAGGCCAAGCGGCAGCCGAAGTGGAGGACGAGCGATGACTTGCCGCCCGCCGAGGAACCACGTGCGGTCGATGCCTACGGTGGCGTCGCTGACCGTGACCAGCTGGAGCGAGGCTTGCGGCACCTGTCGATGGACCATCGTGTGGTCCTCGCCCTGCGTCACCTGCTGGGCATGACCCCGGAGGAAGTGGCGGCCACGTTGGGCATCTCACGCTGGACGGTCTACAAGCGCCTGCAGGCGGCCACCGAGGCTATGCGTGCAGCACTGGACGCGGACGCCCGCCCGGTGGTCCCGACCACCGGGCGGCAGGAGGCCCTGCGATGAACGACGAACGGATGCAGTCCCTCCTCGATACGTGGTACCGGGACCGTGAGACGCCACGACCGCAGGTGCAGACCAGCGTGGCCAGCGTCATGGCGAACGTGCCGCAGACCCGCCAGCGTGGTCGCTGGTGGCCGCTACCAGCGTTCCATCGGAAGACCCAGACAGCCACGGCCACCGGCACGACCGAATACCAGCCCAGCCCCATCCCGGTCACCAACGGCCATGCCCCCACTGTCATCGGGAGGACCCAGACCATGTTCAGCCCAGTCAAGGCCATCACCGTAGGTACCCTCGTCTTCGCCATCGGCGGTGCCTTCCTCATCGCCCAGCCATTCGGCCAGCAGGAGGGCAGTGTCCCGGGGGCCCAGTCCACGTTCCTGCCCGGGGTCGAGGTCACCGTGACCCAGACCTCGATCTTCCCCGCTGTACCTGGACCGCCAGCGACCCACGCCTGACGGGCACGGTGACTATCCGCAATGGCACGTCGAGTGTCCTCGGCGGCCATGGCGGGGGATCGACCCCGCCCGTCGGCGACGATGCGTTCGAATGGTGGGGAATCGACGTTCGAGGGACCAGAGGGCAGCTGGACCGGTCACGTGTACATCATGTGGGGTGATGAACCTGAACCTACGCAGAACTTCCTCGTCCTCAGCGGCGCTGGTGCCAACGAGGGCTGGCAGTTCGTCGCGTCGAGCATCGACCCGGAGTCCGACGGTGACTTCGACTGGACCGGGGTGCTCTACGAGGGCGAACTCCCGCCATACGGACCGCTAGCGGCCCCGACGGCTGACTGACCCATCTGCACCTGGGGCTCGTCCATCAGAGGGCGGGCCTCGTCCTCATGGCGCAGGGATGGGACCCGCATCCCCCGCCCCTCGCCAGCGGCAGAGACGCTGGGGGCCAGTGCCCGGCCGGTTGAGCCCGAACGACTAGGCGGCCAACAACCCCATTACGAGCACATCGACGCAGTCGATGGAGAACATTGGCCGAGCATCCCCGAGTCTCTCCGGGGGCGCTAGCCGCGCCCTCCGTGTGCAGCAATCTGTGTAGCAATCTTGGTGCCGTTGGATGCCCCTCGGTGCCGCGCTGTGCCGGTCGTCCGAGAGGGGAGGTGGGGTGGCTAACGGGGCTTGAACCCGTAACCTTCGGAGCCACAATCCGATGCTCTGCCTATTGAGCTATAGCCACCATGCGTCGTGTCGGACCGCCGCGGCGGGGACAACGGGCGAGCCGAGTGTACCCGTTCGTCGAAGTTGGTGGCGCCACCACGGCACGCCGTGTTCTGACGCTTCAGGCGGTGATGTCGAGGCTGAGATCGAGTGCGAGCAGGAACATGAGCACGATGTTCGCGGCGATGGCGTAGAGGGCGGTGGAGCCGGGTGACTGGCGCAACCAGGGCACGACGGTGCCGAAGGAGAGGAACACCGCGACCTGTGTCCAGCTGGCCCAGAAGGGCTGCTTCAAGAGCAGCCCGAGCGCGGCAGTCACGAACATGACGAGAACCACGAGCGCGAGTAGCCCGAGGGCCCGTCCGATGGGGCTGCGGATGGTGATGTCCCCCGGCAGCGCCCAGCGCCCATCCCCGAAGCCGACGTTGATGCGCGTCCACGCCGCCAGGAACCAGAGGATGTGCCCGAGGCCGTGCATCAGCAGGAATACCACCACGAGGATGCGGAATAGGTCGAGCATCAGGAATCGGGGCTTCCCTGTTCCGGAACGGTCCTGTGCTCCGGCCCCGGAGGCGACGAGTAGATAGCCGCATCGTTGCGGGCATGAGTGTCCAAATGGGGCTCCTTCGCCGACTGATGCGGCTATCGAGTGACTATCGCATGCTGCCGATGGCCCGACCGGGTAGGCTGCCCGGATGCGCGTACCCGACTTCCTCGTTCGCCAGTTCTACATCGCCGGCAGCCTGCAGCACGAAGGCGACGGCTTCCGCGTCCAGGCCCGCAATGGGATGGGCGACGGCACCATCGTCGGCATCGGCTCCATCGTGGTCGATGGCCAGACCATCGACCCCTCGGCCATCAGTGCCACCAGGGTCGGCGACGACTCCATCTTCCGGGCTGCCGAGATCTCGCACTCGGGGCCTGTCTCCTTCAGCCGTGGTGACGTCGTCACCTTTCACATCGCGAACCATCGGCTGACGCCGGGTGAGCACCGCTTCGAGGTGGAGATCTTCGAGCTCAACCTGGGCTCGGTACAGCTGGCGCTGAAGGATACCGTCGGGCCCGCGACGAGCTAACTCGCTGCCACAGCCTCGATGAGCTGGAGCGTGGCCGCGACGACCTGTTGCTGTTGCGCCTCGCGCGAGATCGTTGCTACGCCATCACCGTCCTGCTCGCCATACCAGCCGAATTGCCCGTGGTTGCCGCCGCTGATCTCGACGAACGTGGTATCCGCCGGGAGCTGTGCCGCCGACGCCTCGATCTCATCGAGCGTCGCCAGCCCATCCTCAGTGGCGTAGATCGACGTCACCATGATGTCGCTCCCGCTCAGGTCGGTGCCGCCGGGCGGGTAGGCGGCCCACAGCGCCAGGCCATCGATGTCTTCGTGGCCGGCAGCGTACTGCGCGGCCATGGCACCGCCCAGCGAATGTCCCCCGATGACCCAGTGCTCCACCTCCGGATGTGCCTCGATGATCCCGTCCGCCGCATCGGGGTTGAGCACGGCGAGGCCGAAGGGCATGGGTGCGATCACGCTGAGGTAGCCTGCCTCGGCGATGGCGCGGACCGGCGGCGCATATGCCTGCGCCGGAACACGACCGCCGGGGTAGAAGATGAAGCCAGTGGTCGAAGGCTCGAGCGGTGAGAACGTCAGCCATGGCTCGCTCGTGACGGTGACGCTGTCGGACGAAGCCATGGCCGCCTCGGTCTCCGGCATGGGGTCGGCGAGGGTGGTGAGCCAGAGGTAGCCGGCCACCGCCAGCGCCAACAGCACCGCAAGGGCGATGGCCAGGATCAGCCGCCAGTGACGTCTCATGGCGCCCAGTCTATGGCGTCCGGACCACATGGAGTGGGTCGTGGCCCTGCTACCATCCGCGCGATGACGACAGCCGAACACGCCGCAGACCTCGCCCACGGACGAGGTCTCACCCTTGCTGACTACCTCTTCCCCTCTGCGCTCGCGACTCGAGTGCCGGCCCTGGCCCGCGACATCTTCCTGGTCGCAGGCGGTGTGATGCTGTTGATCCTCGGGGCACGCATCGCGTTCGACCTGCCCGCGGTCAGCCTGGGTCGTCTGTATGTGCCCGATAACCCCTACGTGCCCATCACCCTCCAGACGTTCGGGGTGCTCTTCACCAGCGCCGTCCTGGGCGCCCGGCGAGGCGTCAGCGCCACGGCGATCTATCTGCTCATCGGCGCCATCGGCTTGCCCGTGTACGCCTTCGAGCGCTCCGGCACCGAGACCTTCGTGGCGTTGGAGTCGGGCCGTGTGGTGCTGGGCGCGACAGGCGGCTACCTCATCGGCTTCCTGGCCGCGTCGACGCTGGTGGGCTCGCTGGCCCAACGAGGCTGGGATCGACGCATCGGTGGTTCCCTTGGCGCGATGTTGCTGGGCACGCTGGTCATCTATGCCATCGGCCTTGCCTGGCTCGCGCTGGCGCTCGATCGCAGCGCCATCGACGTGCTGCCATTCGGGCTCTTTCCGTTCGTGCCGGGGGACGTGCTGAAGTTGCTGCTGGCGGCCGCTGCGCTGCCGCTAGGCTGGCGCTTGGCCGGCCGTCGCGCGTCCGGTTCCAGAGGAGGCTCATCCGAGCCGGTCTGATGGCCGCCATCCTCACCCAGTCGCTCAGCAAGTCATACGCGGGCCACGGCTCTCCGCTCCACCGTGGGGGCGAGGTGCGGGCGTTGACCGACCTCTCGATCGAGGTCCACGAAGCCGAGATCTTCGGGTTCCTGGGTCCCAACGGTGCGGGCAAGTCGACGGCCATCCGCCTGTTGCTGGGGTACCTGCACGCGACCTCGGGCCGGGCCCAGGTGCTGGGCCACGATATCGCGACCGAGAGCGAGGCGATCCGACGACGAACCGGCTACCTGCCCGGCGGCATCGCCTTCTACGACTCCATGACCGGCGTCGAACAACTGAGCTACCTGGCCTCGCTCGACGGGCAGCCGGCGCCGCTTCGAGACGAGCTCATCGAGCGGATGGAACTGAGCCAGCGTGATCTGCGCCGACAGATCCGCGACTATTCGCGCGGTATGCGCCAGAAGATCGGCATCATCCAGGCCTTTCAGAAGGACCCCGAGCTGGCCATCCTCGACGAACCCACCGAGGGCCTGGACCCGCTGATGCAGCGTTCCTTCTACGAGATCCTCGAAGATCGTCAACGCGCCGGGCGCACCGTCTTCTTCTCCTCCCACATCCTCAGTGAGGTGGAGCGCATCTGTGACCGCGTGGCCATCGTCCGCACCGGCGAACTGGTGGCCCTTACCGACATCGCCGAACTGCTCAGCCGTCGCCGACGGCGAGTCGAGGTCCGTTTCGAGGACCGTCAACCAGTGCTCGATCGCGTTCCCGGGATCAGCGAGGTACGGGTGCACGAAGGAGTGCTCACCTGCCAGTTGGAGGGTGACCCAGGTCCGCTGCTGACGGCCCTGCAGGGCGTGAGCATCATCGATCTGCTCATCGAACCGGCTCGCCTCGAGGAGGCGTTCATGGAGTATTACGCCTCGGACGAGGGCGCGCCGGCCGCGGCGGACGGGTTGGGAACGGCGGCGTGAACCGCCCGCTGCTGCGTCGAACGATCTCGGCCAATGCCCTGCGTCTGTGGGTCCTCGCAGCAGGCCTGGTGCTGATGGGCATCCTCATGCCGGTGATGTATGCAGCGTTCGGCCAGGAGGTCGGGCAGTTCGTGGAGTCCGTGCCGCTGCTGGCGCAGTTCTCCAACTTCGGCGGGGGAGATCTTTCTCGCTGCAGGGCTCTGTGGCGATGGCGTTCTCGCATCCGTTCACGCTGCTGTTGCTCGGCATCATGGCCATCGCCTTCCCGGCACTGGCCATCGCCGGTGAGCGCGACAAGGGCACGCTCGAAGTGACGCTCTCACGCCCGATCTCGCGTCACGGTCTGTATGCCACGCTGTTCACCGCCGGCGTCTTCTTCATCACCTTGCTGGTGGCGGTGCTCGTGATCACGACCGGCCTGGCCATCGTGGGCGTCGGCTTTGGCGGCGAGGTGGGTGTCGCCAACATGGTGCAACTCTGGTTCGCTGACGCGCTCCTGTACGTGGCCTTCATGGCCATGGCCTTCGCGGTCTCGGTCGAATCGGATCGAGCGGGTCCCGCCATCGGAATACCGGCCGCGTTCGTGCTGCTCAACTACCTGGCTTTCGCCATCGGCTCCATCTGGCCGGAGATGCGCTGGCTGCATGACTACTCGATGTTCAATCTGCTCAAGGCGAGGGACATCCTCGAGGCTGGTGCATCCTTGAGCGACATCGTGGTCATGCTGCTGTTCACCACCGCCTTCGTCGTGTTCGCCTGGTATCGGTTCCCCCGGCGAGACCTCCCGGCTCCCGCCTGAGCCCAGCGCGGTCGGCTCCCCTGGGCAGTAGCGTGGCCCACCACATCGGGGCTGCCTTCAGTAGACTATCGGGGTCATGCGCATCAATCGGAGTCTGCTCAACTGGGGCGTCTTCCTCATCGCGCTCGGCGGGATCCCGTTGGCCGTGGACCAAGGCTGGATCGAGGCTGACATCGCGCGTGATCTGGGTCAACTCTGGCCCCTCATCCTGGTCGGGATCGGTCTTGGTTTGATCCTGCGCTGGACGGCGTTCGCCTGGTTCGGTGGCGCCCTGGTCGCGGCCACATTCGGCACCATCTTCGGCGCCGCCGTGGTGGCCCTGCCCGACGACGATATCGCCAACCTGCAGGGCGATCATCCCCGCGTTCGCCATCGGAGCCTGCGCTGGTGATGGAGCCGGACCGGACACGACCAGCCAGGGTGGGGTCGCCAATCCGGCTGTCTTCGAGCTGGATCTCACCTTCTCCTGTGGCGATCTCTCGGTGGCGCGTGCGGCCGAAGCGGACTGGAGCCTGGACGCAGCCCACGCGGCCGACGATGCGCCCGTGGTGGATGAGAGGGATCTGGATGGGGCGACGGCCTACCTGGGGCTCAGCCAGGCCGCTGGCGATGAGCTGGCCTTCCTGGGGCGCCAGGCACAGAGTGATTGGGAGGTGGGATTGCCCGCGTTCTCGACGTTGTCGGTGGACGCGAACCTCAACGCAGCCAGGGGTGACATCGACCTCGGCGTCGGGCCCGTGAAGCGCGTGTCGGGTACGTTGAACGCATCGGAGGCCGTCCTCGACCTCGCAGAGGCTTCGGCGCCGGAGCGAGTGGACATCGAGCTCACGCTCAATGCGGCCGACGTGCGGCTGCTCCTGCCCAACGCGGACATCAGCGCGAGGGTAACGCTCAACGCTTCCTCGCTGACCGTCTGTGTGCCATCGAGCATGGCCTTGCGGGTCGAGTCCTCATCCATCCTGTCGGGCGATGACCTCGCCGCCAGTGGGCTCGTCGAGGGCAACCCCACGCTGTGGACGACGCCCGGATTCAGCGCCGCGGTCGAGCACATCGACCTGTCGGTCAGCAGCACCGCCTCAGTCTTTTCGCTCGAACGCCCGGAGACCTGTTCATGAACCAGTACCCCGGGGGTCAGCCGCCGCCGTACCCCGACTACGGGCCGGGGCCTGCGGACCCCTACGGGCAAGCGCCAGCACCCCAACCCAGCGATCCCTACTTCGGACAGGGAGGCGATCCGTACACACCCCCGCCCGAGTCTGGCTACGCCCAGCAGCAGGCCTACTACGCCCAACAGCAGGCCTACTACGCCCAACAGCAGGCCGACTACGCCCAACAGCAGGTGCGGGACTCGCGACGGGGGCGTGGTGGTGCCGGCGCTGCCATCGTGGGCGTCCTGCTCGTGCTGCTTGGCATCTGGATCCTCTTCGGCGACGAGATCGACGTCGATCTGGGGCAACTCTGGCCGATCGCCGCGGTGGCGCTCGGGGTCGTGATGGTCATCGCTGCCTTCATCCCGCGCCGCGGAGGCTGACGGCCGCGCGTGCCCGGCTAGCCCGTGATCTCTTCGGGCGGGACGTCGAGCCCCAACTCGTGGGCGACGGTCGCAGCGGCGACGCGCGATTCCACACCGAGCTTGCCGTAGATGTTGGAGACGTGGACGCTGGCGGTCTTGGGGCTGATGAAGAGCCGCTCGGCGATGTCCTGGTTACTCAAGCCCGCCGCCACCAGGGCGAGGACCTCTGACTTCCCGGGCGGTCAGTCCGTAGGGCCGTCCGGCTTCAGCGGCGATCACCGTCTGCCCGTCGACAGCGACCGCCACGCGAGCTCGCTGCGCCAACCCCATCAACTCCGAGCGCAACGGTGCTGCACCCAGCGACTCGGTGGTGGCAAGCGCGGCGGCGATCGACTCGGCAGCAGAAGCGCGACCCTCTCGGCGCGCCAGTCGCGCTTCCGCCAGTCGCCATCGGGCGTACGCCCGTTGGTAGGGCCGCTCGATGACGAGGTCGACCGCCGCGCCCCAGCGGCGGACTCGCGTGGCAACGTCAGCTGCGTGACCGCGTTCCAGTTCGGCCCGCGCGAGCGCCAGGTCGCCCGCCCACGCGTCCGCGAGGGCTCGGCGCTTCTCCGCTCGGCGCATGGCTGCCCGCAGTTGCGTCTCTGCCAGCGCCGAGAGTCCCGCTTCCGAGCCGGCGGCCCGTTCCTCCAGGGCGAGGTCGGCCCAGGCCCGCGCTCCGATCGCCAATAGGTACGGGATGCTCGCGTCGAGCATGGCCGGTCGTGTGCCGGGAGCAGCGACGACCCTGGCATCAGGGTCGGTCACCACGAAGGCCATGCGCGTCAAGGCCGCGGCTGGATCGCCCCGCCAGATGGCGCGTTCAGCCATGGCCGCGATGAGCCAGCGTTGGGCGTCGAGCGATGTGGCTGGATCCACGAGGGTCTCAGCCTCTGCAAGGAGCGCCTCGGCTTCCGTATCGTGTCCACGGCCGACCGCCAACAGGGCTCCCATCGCCAGAAGCGAGATCCGACCCGAACCGACGGCCCCAGCTTCCAGTGCGCGTTCGACCGTCACCACGGCCTCATCCCAGCGGCCCAGGAGGTAGAGCGCGCGGACGGCGCTGGCCTCGAGTACGGCGCCGAAGGTGCGGGTGACGCCCTGGCGTGCCGCGACCTCGATGCCGTCGATGGCCACCGAGTGTGCTTCCTCCAGCCGTCCCACCAGCTCCAGTGCGACGGCCAGCTGAGAGAGTGCCAGTGCCGACCCCACTGGATAGCGTCCCTCCAGCGCGCCCCCTTCGGTCTTGCGCGCGGCCTCCAGCGTGCGCCGCATGGCCGCCAGCCCGGCGTCAGAGTCGCCTTCAAGGAGCAGGCACCAGCCGAGGACGCCATCGGCGAGGATCTGCTCTTCGAGCGCGCCGACTTGCCGCGGCAAGGTCCCGAGCCTCGGAGGCACGGGTGTGAGCCTCGTCGGTACGCTGCAAGTAGAGCAGGAGTGCCGCCATGTGACCGAGGGCGTTGGCGCGCCAACGATCGGGCAGGCCGGCAGGGTCGGCCAGCACATCCTCCGCTTCAGCCAGTGCACGTTCGAGGTCGCCAGATTCCCACAGGTACCAGCGCAGGCTCGAACGGGCCAGTTCGAAGTCGCCCACGTCGAGACACTCTCGTTCGCCCAGCAGGCGGCGGGTGTAGTCGATGGCGCCCGCGAAGTCACCTGCCCGCGCGGCAGCGGACGCGGCGTGACCCAGGAGCGCCGGCCGCGACTCTCCGACGGCCTCCTCTGCGTCGTCAACGACATCCCAGAGCTGGAGCGCTCGCTGGTAGTGCTGGAGCGCCTGGCCGAAGGCGAATGCGCCGACCGCGGCGCGCCCGGCCTCGACGTGGGCCACCAGTGCCGGTCTCGTCTCGCCCGCGGCATCCCAGTGGCTGGCGATCTCCGTCAGGCTGCGGCGACCGGGAGGCTCCTCGGTCAGGGCCCGCGCATAGGCCGCGTGGATGCGACGCGCCTCATCCGGCAGCAGTCGTGAGGCGACCAGCGCCCGCAGGATCTCGTGCCGGAAGCGGTAGCCCGGTCGCGTGGATCCGTCACCCCGGATGAGGATGTAGTCCTCCAGGGCATGGCGGACAGCACGCTGGACCTGGGCCTCATCGAGTCCACTCGCCCGTGTCAGCAGGCGGTCGTCGATGGAGCGTCCCGCGGCAGCCGCGACACGCAGGACCTCCAGGACATCGACCGGTACCTGGGCCAGTCGCGCCGCCAGCAGGTCACGCAGCTTGGGTGGCAGGGATTCGCCAGGCCCGCGCCGCCGCCACGTAGCCAGCAGTTCCTCGGCGAACAGGGGGTTGCCGTCACTCAGTGCACAGATCCGCTCGGCAAGCGCCTCGTCGGGTGGCTGGCCCAGGATGGCGGATGCCAGGCGGCGTGTCGATGCGGCTGTCAGTGGTCCCAGTTCGATCCGCTCCGCGGAGCGCCCTCGCCCCAGCTCGGCGAGCAGGGTCAGGACCTGCTGCTTGTCCTCGACCTCTTCGGGGCGGACGGAGATGATGAGCGCGGAGTGGCCACTTCCGGTCAGGCTGTGGGCGAGGAACGCCAGGAGTTCCAGGCTGGCCTGGTCGATCCACTGCACGTCCTCGACGACGAACGCGGTCGGCTGCTCCTCGGCGATGCGCTCGGCTACCCGCAGGAAGGTCTCGTAGAGACGGAGGCGCTCGATCTCATCTGTGCGCATCGGCCCAGCGTTATCGCCGTCGTGCTCGTCACTGCCCACCACGACCGCCACTTCCGGCAAGAACCGTGCCAGCTCGGCTCGGGCCGGGCCGACGATGTGCGTCAGCGTGGCTACCGGTACTTGTCGTACGAGGTCACGCAGGAGCTCCGCGAAGGGTAGATAGGGGATGCCTGATCCGAGGGCGATGCACTCGGCACGGAGGCTGCGTACGGCCCCGTCGGTGCGCCCCAGGGCTTCATCGATGAGGCGAGTCTTGCCGATGCCGGCTTCGCCACTGATGACGACCAGCCGACCGCGGCCCTCGGTGAGTCCCGACAGCGCCTCGTCGAGGCGCGCCGACTCGGCGTCGCGTCCGATCAGCAGCGGGCTGGTTATCTGGCTCTCTGGGGCCCCAACCATGTCGCGATAGTGCCCCTCCTGCACAGCGACCGCAAGTCAGCTGCTGGTGGCCGGACATCATCGGCCCGGTACGCAGTCCTGCGTGTTGCCGCAACGCACCACGGCGCGGCCAGATGGGGCCTGACCAGAGGGAGGGGAGGACCCATGGAGTCGCTGTTGGGATGGTTCGATCTGGGCGGGTCGGGTGCGCCGCTCGCACCTGCGGGTGGGGCTGAGATGCCGCTGCTACAGCAACTGCTCTTGTACCTGGTGGTGGTCCTGGGAGTGCTGCTCTCGGAGGCGGTGGCCATGGCCCGCCGGGGTAGCCACGTCGCCATCGAGCTGAGCCCGCCATGGGTGGCTGTCGCCTGCGTCATCGCATTGGTGGTCTTCCCCGCGGTCTGGCACGAGATCGGTTCGATGGCTGAGGCGAGCCTGCTGGTACAGATGGGGCTGGCCGCGCAGGGCGGGGTCTTCTGGGGCGTGATCCTGGCCGGCGCGGAGAAGCAGACGCAGCGCTGACCTGGCCCTGCGTCTGTCTCGGGCTGGCTAGCTACGAGCTGGCGCGTCGCACGCGTGAGTACAGGAACTGGTTCGTTCGCCGGGCCGGTTCCGGCCGGACGGGCACGACTCGTGGATCTGGATCGGGCGTCTGGCCGTCAAGGAATCGGACGAACTGGCCGAGGACCCAGCGGTCGTGGTCGGTGAGGTACGGATCCGCCAGGCGCTCGACAACGCCCCTCCGGGTCTCGAGGCGCGAATCACCAGGCTGGAAGGGGGTGATGGGGGAGGGGTCGGGCTGAGCGTCCATCTCCTGCTCCGATGCGTGTGTGGCTGATCACCACACTCGGGCTAAGGGGGCAGGTCGTCATCAGGCGGGGTCTTATCCGTCCCCTTATTCGGTCCCAGCGGGTGCGCTAGCCTTGTCGCGACCAGCCCATCTTCGAGGAGCGCGCATGAGCCCACTCGCTGCCATCTACCATCCCGGTGGTCCCGACCCCAACGGATACCCCATCAGCGTCATCGGCTTCGTCACCAGTTGGTCTGAGATGACCGGGACCATCACCCAGGTCGTCTGCGTCACCACCGATGGAGCGCTGCGCACGTTCGACTCTGACCGGGTGCAGATCGTCGATCGAGCTGTGGCGGCGGCCATCGTGAGCGCCACCGAGGCCAACGAGATGCAGCATGGCCGACCGAGGACGATCCCGCCGCCCCGATAGTCCGCTGCGGACGGCCGGCGGTCGGGTGGCGCGGTGCCCGGCCCAAGGTCACTTGAACGCACACAGCCGCACCATGGGGCGGGAGTCACGGTCGACCGGGGTCGGGACTTCAGGGCCATGGCCCCGGCCGGGCCGCGGCGCGAACCTTGAGCCATGCAACTGCTATCGACATCCCCGAGGCGCGCCGCTCGGGTCGCGGCGATGGGGCTGACGCTGTCCCTGGCGGCGACCTCCTTCGCGTCCGCGGCTGAAGCCGCCATCACCCGCGAGTTCAGAGCCTCCAACACGCTGACCCTGTCTCCCGGCATCGACTATGCCGTGGGCACGATGAAGACGACTGGCGGACGGCGTCAAGCCGTCCGGGTCGGCACCATCGAGACGCTCCGATCCGACGTGCAGATCAAGTCAGTCCTCTCGAATGATCGGGTGGTGCGGCGAGACGTCGTGAGCAAGATGGCCATCAAGAAGAGCCGGCCCTGGCGTGAGGCCATGCTGGCTACCAATGGCGACATGTCGACCCGCGACCGCGTCGATGCCTACGCCGCCCCCCAGTCGATGGCCGTCTCGGGAGGCGAGTTGCTGCTGGCTCAGGCGTGCACGCGCCCGACGCTCGGGATCGACGCTGACGGGACAGCGCGGATCGGAGATGTCCGCACCCTTGTCACCGCCACCTTGCCCGGTCGCAGCATCGAGAAGCAGATCCACCGCGTCAACACCCATCGCGACGACGGCCATGTGGTGCTCTTCACCAAGCGCTTCGCGTCGAGCACCCGCACCAAGTCCGGCGGCATCGAGGTCGTCCTTGACCTGGAGGACACCCTCCGTCCCAACGGCAGCCAGGCAGCGAAGGTGATCCAGGTCCGGCGCGGCGCCGGCAACACCAGACTTCGACGCGGGCAGGCCGTGCTCTCGGTCAAGAACCGCGCCGCCAAGTGGGTCTACGACCTGCGGGTGGGGCAGCGCCTTCAGTTGAATACGACCGTGGTTCGCAATGTGGACAACCGCTGTGGCGGCACCATCGAGCCGGCGGACAACTGGTCGCGCATCGTGGAGGCCGTTGGCGGCAACCAGTTCACCGCGCGCAACGGCAAGATCGCGGCACCCTCCGCGGCGGCCTACCGACCCAGCGTGCAGCGCCATCCGCGCAGCGGTGTGGGTGTGACCGATGATGGACATGTACTGATGATCACTGTCGATGGCCGCCAGCCTGGCTACAGCGTCGGCGTCACCTTGGCGGAGATGGGTGAACTGATGATCTCGCTCGGCGCCAAGGACGCCTTCAACCTTGACGGAGGTGGCTCTGCTGCCATGGCGCGGCGGATGCTGAGGAGCGACCAGATCAAGGTCGCCAACCGGCCCTCGGATGGGCAGCAACGCCCAGCCACCCAGGCCATCGTCGCCTTCAAGCTGGCAACTCCCGAATAGGGCCCGCGGCGTGAGCCGGGCGGGTGGCTCACGCTCTCAGGGGCGGCCGATGAGTACCTCGGTCGTTGGTTCGAAGGCGACGTCCGTGAGGTTCGGGGTTCCGCACAGGATCGCCAGTGCCCGCTCCCAGGGGCGATCATCGGCCAGGAATGGCATCTCCTCGCGGGACCATTCGTCCCAGAAGACGGTGTCTGCGCTGGTGCCGCCGTCGCGCTGGATGCCCCGCCGCCGCGCCTCAGCCAGGTCCGACTGGACCCAGAAGGCGCCATCCAGGAGCGGCGCGAGGGACCGTCGGCTGACGCCTACGCCCTCGACGAGCACGAGAGGGACATGGCAGGGCACCTCGATGGCGCCTTCGCGGTCACGGGCCTCCCATGCTGGTGGCCGGTAGCTGACATCCTCGCCGCGGTGCAGCGGTCGGAGGATGCCTTCCGCCATGAGTTCGTCCCAGCCGAAGAACGACTCCCACCACGCCACGTCATCACTGTGCACGATGACGGCTCCGGGCACGAGTGCGGCCAGCCGCTTGGCGATGGTGGTCTTGCCGCTAGCCGAGCGACCGTCGACAGCCAGGATCACGGGACGCCCGTGGGGCGGCTCGATGGCGGCCAGCACGTCAGCCAGCACGTCCCTGAGCGCGCGCACCCGCCACGGTTCGGCGACAGGCTCGATCGGTGGCGGCGTGATCATCTGGCGGGCAACGATGCCATACTTCGGATCTCGCGCCCGTAGCTCAGTGGATCAGAGCATCTGACTTCGGATCAGAGGGTCGGGGGTTCGAATCCCTCCGGGCGCGCCAACTTCTGAGCGTGAAGACGCCCCTCCGTGTCGAACGGCCAGTGGCGTGTCGTTGGCCGGGGCCGGGAGTCCTACTCACCGCAGAGCTCATGACCATCGCAGGTGTCGCCGCCTTCCTCGGGCTGCCGGGTACCGCTGACCCCGAGGCGGCGAACGTCGACTCTTGCGCTCGCGAACCTACGCGCACCCTTGAACGCTGCGCCACACCGGCGCTATCGACCATGACAGCCACGAGGACGCGGCCCTGGGGGCTGGTATCGGAGATGAGAGGGTCGCCTGAGACGTTGCCGCGACCGTCGGGCTCATGACAGCGCGCCGCTGATGTCCGGGGCCGCCTGCGGCTGACGCGGATCACGCCTCGGGTGCACGCCGATGAGGATGACTGACGCCGCCACCAGTTCCAGGACGCCCAGACTCACCGCCACCCGCGGACCCATGGCCACGTCTCCTGCCCGGTAGAAGGCATCCATGACGGGTCCAGCGATGGCCAGACCGAGCGGCCCGGAGATCGAGTTGGCGATGTTGGCGATGCCCATGTAGCGCCCGCTGGAGGCCAGCGGGATGATGTCGGTCATGAGGGCCCAGTCGACCGCGATGTAGGCGCCCGAGCCGGCACCCAGGAAGAGGGCACCGATGAGCGCGACGGCCGGAGTCGGCGCCGCGGCGAGCACGGCGATGCCCAGGGTCGCGACGGCTGCGGCCGCCCAGACCACGGGCTTGCGCCCCGTACGGTCGGAGATGCGGGCGGCGGGGATGGCCGCCAGCACCGTGCCCACGAGGCCCATGGCGAGGGCCGCCATCCAGAGGGCCGAACGCTCGTTGGTGTCGGTGATGGAGAAGACGCGCTCGATGTAGAGCAGGCTGATATTGATGAACGTGCCGGTGCCCATGAGGAAGAACAACCGCACCAGCGTCATGCGCACGAAGGCGCGCTCGTGAAGGATGCCCGGGTCCCAGGTCTCGAGCGCGATCGACCGCCAGGAGCGGCCCTCGCGGGACAGGCCTTGTGGGCCGTCGTCGACGAAGATGAAGGTCAGGGCAGCCAGTGAGAACTCGACAAGACCGACGATGAAGAAGGCCAGCCCCCAGAGCTCGAACTGTGCCCCCACGGCCATGACGGCGAACCCGCCCACCAGGCCGGTCGTGCGCATGACACCCACGAGGCCGCTGGCCACACCGACCTGCCGCTCGGAAACGAGGTCCGGCACGAAGCCCTGGTACGGACCCTGGGCGAAGTTCGAGCTGAACTGGAGACCCAGGAAGAGCAGCCCGTAGAGGATGAGCACCTGCGTGGAACCGAGCGCTTGCCCATCCCACGCGGCCGGCTGGGCGATGGCGATGAGCGAGAGCCCCATGATGAAGAGGAGATCGAAGCCCGCTCCCGTGATGATGTAGCCCTTGCGCTTGCCGAAGCGGGACGTGGTGTAGTCGCTGACGGCACCGATGGTGGGGACGGTCAGGATGGCCACGAGGCCGCCCATCAGCTCGAGAGGCCCCGAGACGCTGCCCCACGAGCCCTTGCCCACGATGAGCTCGATCTGCTTCTGGCCAAAGCCCTCGTAGGCGCCCCAAACGGTGTTGATGCCGAACCAGTAGATCGAGATGAGGCCCAGCTGCCTCCACGGCAGCAGGGTCGTCGGCCGCGTTGCCTCGAGGCTCACGCTGCTCAGCGCCATCTGGACGCCTCCCTTGGGCTCGTCAGGATCGTGGCAGACGATGGGTCCGGCGCAAGTGCCGTTCGGTCCGGATGGGCATCGCCCCAAATTCGGCCTCGGTCATCGAGTGCTCCTGTGCGGTTCGCTCGGCTGGTCGTTACCTTCGGGCTAAGGCAGCATCCGGTCATGGGGCGATCGGCGTAGCCGCGCCCTCATTTCGATGGCCGGCGCACCCTCCGGGGAGGGCACGGTCACCGTGCTCCGTCGTCGCGGTGTAGCCTGACGGTGGAGCCTTGGTCGCGCCCAGCCGCGACGCATACGACAGGGTATCCACGCAGCGCAAGGACCAGCCCGTGCCCAATATCCTGCAGCGTCTCCCGGTCGGTGAGCGGGTCGGTATCGCATTCTCGGGAGGACTCGATACGAGCGCCGCCCTGCACTGGATGCGCGGCCACGGTTCCATCCCCTATGCCTACACGGCGCACCTGGGCCAGCCCGATGAGAACGATTACGACTCCATCCCGCGCAAGGCACTGGCCTACGGTGCGGAGAAGGCCCGCCTCATCGAATGCCGCCCCCAGCTCGTCGCCGAGGGCATCGCTGCCCTGCAGGCGGGGGCCTTCCACATCGCGACCGCTGGGCAGTTCTACTTCAACACCACACCCCTGGGTCGCGCGGTCACGGGCACCATGCTGGTCTCCGCCATGCAGGAGGACGGCGTCAACATCTGGGGTGATGGCAGTACCTACAAGGGCAACGACATCGAGCGGTTCTATCGATACGGTCTGCTCGTCAACCCACAGCTGCAGATCTACAAGCCCTGGCTCGACCAGCAGTTCATCGACGAGCTGGGTGGACGTGCCGAGATGTCCGCCTACCTCGAGGGCGCCGGCCTCGAGTACAGCATGAGCGCGGACAAGGCCTATTCGACCGACTCGAACATCCTGGGCGCCACGCACGAGGCGAAGGACCTCGAGTTTCTCGACCGGGGTGTCTCGATCGTCAACCCCATCATGGGCGTGGCCTCATGGCGGCGGGACGCCGAGATCGAGCCGGAGACGGTCAGTGTCCGTTTCGATGACGGTGAGCCGGTCGCCCTCAACGGCCGGCCCTTCGATACGCAGCTCGAGCTCTTCATGGAGGCCAACGCCATCGGTGGTCGCCACGGCCTGGGTCTTTCCGATCAGATCGAGAACCGCGTCATCGAGGCCAAGAGCCGCGGCATCTACGAGGCACCCGGCATGGCACTGCTCCACATCGCCTATGAGCGGCTCGTGACCGGCATCCACAACGAGGACACCATCGACCAGTACCGCAGCAACGGACGCCGCCTGGGCCGGTTGCTGTACCAGGGCCGCTGGTTCGACCCGCAGGCCTTCATGCTCCGCGAGACCGCACAACGCTGGATCGCGCGCGCGATCACGGGCGAGGTGACGCTGGAGTTGCGTCGTGGCAACGACTACTCGATCGAGGACACGACGAGCCCGAATCTGACCTACCACCCGGAACGCCTGACCATGGAGAAGGGCGAAGAGGTCTTCTTCACGCCGCTGGACCGGATCGGTCAGCTGACGATGCGCAACCTGGACATCGCTGACACCCGCGAGAAGATCCGTGTCTATCACCAGGTCGGGCTCATGGGCACCGGGCCAAGGGATGGGCTGCCACTGCTCCCGGCGGCTCTACCGGACGTCGACGAGGGAGAGTAACCGAGGCCATGTCATCCTCTCCCGAGGACGTGTGAGGTCGAGGCATCGTGACGACTCAAGCAGCCCGGTTGGGTGGCCAGCCGACGGTAGGGCCTGAAGGACTCGGATACCCCGTGGGTCGGCCATGGATGTGAAACGGCCCTGGTTCACGCCGGGTGTGCGGGGCATCGGCCTCGCCAGCCTCCTGTCCGACGCCGGTCACGAGATCCCAACGGCACTGCTGCCGAGCTTCCTGGGGACGGTGCTCGGCGCGCCGGCCGTGGCTCTCGGGCTCATCGAGGGCATCGCGGACGCGCTGTCGGGCATCACCAAGGTCATCGGCGGCGCGCTTGCGGACGACCCCGGGCGTCGCCGATCGATCGCCGTCGGTGGCTACACGCTGACCGCGATCTTGTCGGCTGCCGTCGGTCTCGCGACAGTGGCCTGGCAGGTAGCCATCCTGCGCGCCGGCGCCTGGGCTGCCCGCGGCATCCGCGTGCCTTCGAGGAACGCGCTGCTGGCCGACGCGGTCGATCCATCCGCGTTCGGTCGCGCCTACGGCTTCGAGCGGGCGATGGACAACCTGGGTGCGGTCATCGGCCCCATCGTGGCCCTCGTGCTGGTCGCGGCCGTGGGCATCCGCACAGCCATCCTGTTGTCGGTCATCCCTGGCCTCCTCGCGGCGGCGGCCATCGTCTACGCCGTCCGGCACCTCGAGCGGCCAAAGGAGCGCCACGCGGCACCCGTCCGACTCGTCGTGCGCCCGCTGCTGCGCGGCCCGCTCGGCCGGCTCTTCGTGGGCGTCTCGCTCTTCGAGTTCGGCAACATGGCGGCGACACTGCTCATCCTGCGGGCCACGGATCTGCTGACGCCCGAGCTCGGGCAGGACGGCGCGGCCACGACCGCGATCGCACTCTATGTCGGCTATAACGTCACTGCGACGCTCGCCTCGGTGCCCGCTGGACGCGCGGCTGACCGTATCGGGCCCCGTCGAGTGTTCGCGACAGGTGTCGCGCTATTCGCGCTGTCGTATGGGCTGTTCGCCGTCGCCGGACCTTCCATCGCGATGCTGGGCGTGGCGTTCGTCATCGCGGGCGTCGGCATCGGGGCGGTCGAGACCGGCGAGCATGCGGCCGTCGCCGGGATCGCCCCGGAGCATCAACGGGGCTCGGCCTTCGGGCTCCTGGCAGGCATCCAGTCGCTCGGTGACTTCGTCGCGTCCGCGCTCATCGGCATCCTCTGGACCATCGCGGGGCCCGGCATCGCGTTCGCTGCCGCTGTAGTGGCCATGCTCGGATCACTGGCGTCCATGCTGTCGCTGCGCTCGAAGGCCCACGCCGAGAGCGAGTAGGTCAGCCGCTGAAGTCCGGACCCCGGACCCGCTGCCGCCGCCCGGGGTCGTCCTTGGCGTCAGGCGGCCGTGAATCGTTCCACCCGGATGGTGCTTCGCGTCAGACCGGCCGCGGTCAGGATGGCCTCACAGTCGGAGATCATGGCCGGGTTGCCACAGAGATAGGCCACGGTGCGGTCCGGCACGAATTCCTCGCTCGCGAGCAAGTCGTGCAGGTGTGAGCCCACCCGACCCGTCCGGCCACACCAGCCGTCCTCGGCAGCGGGACGTGACAAGCAGGGACGATACGAGAGCCAATCGCCGGCGATCGGGTGCAGTTCGTCGCTGCCGGCCAGCTCCTGGCGCACCCTGGCCCCGTGCAGCAGCGTGGTGGACGGGGGCTCGGACCGACCGCGCAGATCGGCGACCATGGCAAGGAGCGGCGCCACACCACTCCCGGTGCCGATGAGCAGGTGGTGGCGATCGTCTTGGGGGTCCAGTCTGAACAGACCCCGCGCCGGACCGACGTGCAGGCGAGCGCCGGTGTCGAGCTCGAAGAGGCGAGGCGTGAGGATGCCATCCGGGACCAGCGAGATCACGAACTCGACATCGCGGGCGCCGGGACGCGAGGCGATCGAATAGGGGCGCGGCGGCGCCACGGAGTCGGCAAGACCGATGAGGGCGTACTGGCCGGCCACGAAGTGCAGAGGGCCGGCGTCGGGTCGGATACGGAAGCGGGCCATCGAGGGTGTGGCATCGAGGCGCGCCACCAGGGTCGCGTTGGCGGTCGGAACCGGCCTGGGACGCGGGGGGACCGACGACAGGTCCGGCCTGCTGAGGCCGCCGACCGCTGCAGGACTCACCGAACGGTTCCGCGAGGCACGAGCTCATCGACCGCGGCCCGGGCGGCGTTCATGTCGCGATACCAGGCCATGTCGGTCCAGGCGAAATCAGCCCAGGCCGTGGGTAGTTGATCGGTTCGGAAGATGGCGCTGTTGGGACAGGCGGTCTCACAGGCGCCGCAGTCGACGCAGTTGTCGGGGTCCACGTAGAGCTTGCGGTCGATGCCGTCCTGGCTGGCGATGGCCCCGACGGGGCAGACGGCCACGCAGGTTCGGTCCATGTGATCGACACAGGGTGCAGCGATGGCGTAGGCCATGATGTAGGTCCTCCAGGTAGTGGTGATCCAGCGTCAAGGAATGGCTGACACCACGATGAGAGGCTCGGAGCGCCGCGTACTGTGGCCATGGTGAAGCCTGCATGAGAAGGCACCAATCAGCTACGGGCCGCGTGACCTGCGCGCAAGGTCAGGCGTCGGCGATCGCCGCCCTGAACGCCGGGATGATGGTGGAACCGTAGGCTTCCAATTGAGCTTCCTCGTCACCACTCATCAGGTAGAGGTTGAACTGGTCGACACCGGCCTCGCGGAGTTCCAGGAGCCGCTTCACATGGTTCTCTGCCGGGCCGATGACCGCGAAGCGATCGATGACATCATCCTCGATGTAGGCGGCGTTCGAAGAGCCGACCTCGGCATGGTGGCGATAGTCGTAACCTTCGCGATCGTGGATGTAGGCCGTGAGCGACTCGGGTAGCTCCTCGGGCGGGTACTTGTTCACCAGGTCGACGACGTGGTTGGCGACCATCGCGGGGAACCAGCGCACGCGCTCGCGGCAATCCTCGATGGCGCCCACGTGAGCGGGTGCGGCAGCCTGGATCTTGACCGAGGCGGGATCGCGACCGGCCTGCTCAGCGGCTTCGCGCATGGTCCCGGCCATCCAGCGGATGAGGTCGGGGTCGGCCAGCTGCAGGATCGAATCCGTCGGCGATGCGGCCGGTCATGGCCAACGCCATGGGACCGTAGCCGGCGACCCAGACGGGCAGCTTCCACTTCTCCGTCCAGGTCAGGTCGAGCTCGGCGCCCTTGTACTCGACCGTGCGGCCCTCGACGAGCTCGCGGATGACCGTGATCGCCTGCTCCATCGTCTTGAGCTTGGTGGGCGGCAAGCCCAGCATCCGGACCGCGCCATCGCCACGGCCCATGCCCAGGTCCATACGTCCGCCCGAGACCTCTTCCAGCGTCGCCAGGACGCTGGCGGTCACACTCGGGTCTCGCGTGGTCGGGTTCGTGACGCAGGCACCGAGGCGCATGTCGGTAGTGTTGACGGCCAGCAACGTGAGCAGGGGGTAGACCTCCCGCCAGAGCACGTGATTGTCCCAGAACCAGCCGTAGCTGAAGCCAGCCGCCTCCGCCTGTCTGGTGAGGGCGATCGTGCGCTCGATGCTGTGCTCGGCCTTGAGCGTGAAACCGAAGTCCATGACGGGGCAGCCTACACCGTGCGTGGCTCGTCCGATACACCCGAACGACCAGCCGCCGTCGTTCCCATCCTCCGGACGAACGTGCGCTCCGCCGCTCGGCCATCGTGCTGTTTCGACACGGGCCACCGAGCGACGTCGGTGATACCGTCGAGGTCCTGGCCTGCCAACCTGGTCGACCAGGACCTCGGCTCGACCTTAGAAGCACCGAAGGAGCTTGGAAACGGAGTGACCGACATGCAGCGTTGGGAATACGCCAGGGTCCTCGTCGACCGCGGCGACGTGAGCGTCACCTACAGCCACAAGGAGATGCCTCCCCGGGCATGGCCCAGGGTCATCAATGCGCTCCACGACCTCGGGGAATCAGGGTGGGAACTGACCGCCGCCAGCAATCGCGATGGCAATGAGATCTTGCATTTCAAGCGTCTCCTCGCCGACTAGCCTGGCGGGTGTCCACCGAGGCCCAAGGGTTCGGCAGAGGGGAGTCAAGGTTCAGCCGGCAAGCGACCCCAGGGACTCCAGCGCCACCAACGCGGTCCGCTCGTGTGGTGCGGTCTGGCGTTCAAGGCGCACGCGGCACGAGCGCTCCGAGTCGAAGACGACGATGGCTACCCGCAGGGAACCCTCCTCGGCCTCGGCGTTCAGGCGCGCATCGTCGAGCTGGTGCAGCACGTCGGCGTTGATGCCGCGGGCTCCCCACTTGCAGTCGTAGGCCTCGGACGCTCCTGCTCGTTCGACGGTCACATCGTAGGGATGGATCTCTGCCCGGATCCCATCGAACAGGATGCGTCGCTCCCGTCGCACGTCGGCGGCCCCGACACGACGCGCGAGCAATTCCGCGGTCAGGGACTCGACCAACGCGCCGCGGAGCTGGTTGCGTACCTGGTCACCCCGGTCGGCGATGGCCAGCGCAACCGCCAGGATGGCTTCGGACCGCTCCCGGGCCGATGTCCCTGTCGCTGCGCCGAAGAGCATCGGGAACATCGTCCGCCAGGCATCCGCATCGAGCGTTTCGCCGTTCATCACCGCCCGCGCCAGCAACCGTTGGGCGGCAGTGGCATCGGCCAGCAGCCTGGCTGCCTCGGTCACCACGGGCTCGGCCTGGATGGCGGCGTAGGTAGCAGCGCGTGCGTCGCGGGCGGGGTCCTGGAACCTCATGGCCGTTCACCGAGGACGGTCAGAACGATCTGCGGGAAGGTCGAGAGCCAGTCGATGGCGCGGTGCGGGTCGCTGATCCGCGCGATCTCGTCGATGGCTCGGGCGATGGCGTCCTCCTCGGTGGCGGCGACCAATTCCGCGCCGCGACGGGTGATCAGCTCCTCGATCGGCTCCCGCCAGGCAGCTGACAAGTCATTGACGTAGGTCCACTCCTCCTCGATGTCTTCACCGAGGGCAGCCAGGTCTTCGTATGCAGCGAGCGCATCACGTGCCACCCGCTCGATGGTCATCGCTTGTTCCATGTGGGCAAGCGTACGCGACCCGGGGCTGGCGAGCCCCTGCCATCCGACGCCACGAGCCGCAGCAGATGTGGAACAGTAGGAGTAGGTTGAGCCTGCGACGCATGGGGAGGAGTTCATGTCCGCCACGACACCGGGATTGGTGTGTGCCCACCATCACCTCTACTCGGCGCTGGCGCGTGGGATGCCACCGCCTCCCCGGACGCCTACCGACTTCGCCGAGATCGTCGAGCTGATCTGGTGGCGCCTGGACACGGCACTCGATCTGGAGATGATCCGGTGGTCGGCCATGCTCGGCGCCCTGGAAGCACTGGAGTCGGGCACCACCGCGATCGTCGACCATCACGAGTCGCCCAATGCCATCGAGGGCAGCCTCAGCGTGATCGCCGAGGCCTGTGCCGAGGTGGGCGTACGGGTGCTTCCGGCCTACGGCATCACCGATCGCCATGGACCTGATGGCGCCCGCCGCGGCCTGGAGGAGAACCGCCGCTTCATCGAGGAGGGAAATCGGGGGCTCATCGGCATCCACGCGGCGTTCACCTGCACCGATGAGTCGCTTCGCGCCGCCGCCGCGCTGGCCGACGAGCTAGGTGTGGGAGTCCACATCCACGTGGCTGAGGGTGTGGGCGATATCGATGCACCCGCACGCCTGGCTGGACTCACCCGCGACGATTGGCTGCTCAGTCACTGTGTCCATCTGCCCACCGATCACACCCTGCGCGGGACCATCCTGCACAACCCGCGTTCCAATCTGAACAACGCGGTCGGCTACGCCGATCCAGCTCGCTTCACCAACCCGGTGGCCCTCGGCACCGATGGTATCGGCGCAAACATGATCGAGTCCTTCCGCCTCGCCTACGTGCTGCAACGCAGCGTCGACGTGACCTGTGGACCGGACACTGCCTGGGCTTGGCTGGAGACGGGCTGGGACCTGATGCCCGAAGCACGTAACGACCAGGTCACGTGGTCGTACGAACCGATGGATCCGTGGCATCTGGCCTTCACTCCCGGCGTGCGCCCGCTACGGATCAGGCTGGACGACGAGGTCGTCTTCGCCGATGGACATCCCACGCGGGTCGACGCTGACGAGGTGCGCGCGAAGGCCGCCGAACAGGCCGCGCGCTTGCACGCCCGCCTGTAGCACCGCAGCAGCCCACGAGGAACGAGACATGGCCGACCGCTTCCACCCCATCTCCATGGAGCAGCTGACCGACTGGGTCTTCGATGAGCTGGAACAACACGATTCGTTGTTCGGGGTGCCTCGGTCGGCCTTCTTCACGCCTGCGAAGAGTCGATCGATTCCGCCCGGAGGTCTACGGCCAGGAGTTGGAGACGCCCCTTGGGGTAGCGGCCGGCCCGCACACGCAGATGGCGCAGAACATCATCGTCTCCTGGCTTGTCGGCGCCCGTTTCATCGAACTCAAGACGGTGCAGACGCTCGACGAGCTCGACGTCAGCAAGCCCTGTATCGACGTGCAGGACGAGGGCTACAACGTCGAATGGAGTCAGGAGCTCAGGGTCTTCGAGTCGTTCGACGAGTACCTGCGGGCCTGGGTGCTGATCCATGCGCTGCATCGCAAGCTCGGCTTCCACGGCGAGCGGCCGGGGATGATCTTCAACATGAGCGTGGGCTACAACCTCGAGGGCGTCCTGAAGCCCAACGTGCAGTGGTACCTCGACACCATGGCCGACGCCTCGGCCTACCTGCCCGCGTACGTCGACATCGTCGCGAGACGCTGCCCAGAGGTACGGCAGATCGAGATCCCGACGCGCATCTCCGACACCATCACCCTCTCGACCATGCACGGCTGCCCGCCCGATGAGATCGAGCGCATCTCCTTGTACCTCCTCCAGGAACGCAAGCTCCACACCTCCGTCAAGTGCAATCCGACCCTGTTGGGAGCAGAACGGGTGCGCTCGATCATCAACGACGAACTGGGCTTCGTGGATGTTCCGATCCCGGACCTTGCCTTTGGGCACGACCTCAAGTACGACGATGCCGTTCCCATGTTCCACAACTTGCGCCGGGTCGCAGCCGAGCAGGACCTGGTGTTCGGGCTGAAGCTCTCCAACACGCTGGAAGTGGAGAACTGGCGAACGATGTTCGGCAGCGAGGAGATGATGTACCTCTCCGGCCGGGCGCTCCATCCGGTCACCGTCAATCTCGCGACGAGGCTGGCCGAGGAGTTCCGGGGCGCCCTGATGCTGTCCTTTGCGGGCGGCGCCGACTGCTTCAACGTCACGGACCTGCTGGCCGCCGGCATGACGACCGTGACCGTCTGCTCCGACCTGCTCAAGACCGGCGGCTATCTGCGGATGCTGCAGTACATCGAGAACGTGCAGACAGCCATGGATGAGCGTGCCGCGGTCGACCTCGCCGATCTCGTCGCACGCTGCGCTGTCGGTGGGGACGGCTTCGCTGAGTTCGCGCCCCTCTTGCGGTGGTCCGCGCTGACCGACAGCGGGCTCGCGCTGGACCTCGAGGCATGCCGCTCGCTGGGGCAGCAGCTGGCGGTGTCCGAAGGCCCCGCGGTCGACGCCATCGCGGCCTGGGCAGCAGCCCGGGGAATGGACGGGGAACGGGGCCAGGAGCTCGCCGGCCTGGTGTCGAAAGTCCTGGCACGGCTGAACCTCCGCGAGTATGCGGCTCGGACCCGGGGCGACTGGCGCTACCGGAAAGACTCGTTCCGGACCGACCGCTCGAAGACGTCGCGCGAGCTGGGGCTCTTCGACTGCATCGAGGCCCCCTGCGTCGACGAGTGCCCAGTCGACCAGAAAGTGCCGCAGTACATGGAGGCGGTGCGCAAGGGTGAGTTCGTCGAGGCCGTGCGGCTCACGCGGGAAGACAACCCACTGCCGTCGATCCTGGGCCAGGTGTGCGACCACCTCTGCGAGAACACCTGCATCCGCTCGCACCTTGACCAGCCGCTGGCCATCCGGCAGGTGAAGCGATTCATCATGGAGCAGGAGCGGCAGCCGGTCCTCTTCCAGCAGCACCGGCCGACCGGGGTCAGGGTCGCCATCATCGGCGCTGGCCCGGCCGGCCTGTCCGCGGCCCAGGTCCTTGCCTACGCCGGCTTCTCGGTCACGGTGGCGGAAGCCCATCCCTATCCCGGCGGCATGGTCGGAGGAGCGATCCCGGCCTATCGGCTGCCGCAGGCCAAGATCGACCAGGACCTGGCGGTCCTGGAAGCGCTCGGCGTGGAGTTCCGCTACAGCCAGGTCGCCGGGGTGGACTTCAGCCTGGACGATCTGCGAGCCGAGGGGTTCGAGGCCATCTTCGTGGCGGTGGGCGCACAACTGGCGAAGCGCTTGAACCTGGCAGGCGAGGACGCCGAGGGTGTGATGGACGCCCTGCAATTCCTGCGTAGCGTCCGTGAGAACGAGCCCGTCCCGATCGGGGCGAGGGTGGGTGTGATCGGGGCCGGCGACACGGCCATGGACGCCGTTCGTTCCGCGCTTCGGGTGGGGGCGCGCGAGGCCACGTTGATCTACCGACGCACGGTCGACCAGATGCCCGCGGATCGCGAGGAGATCCATGCCTGTCGCGAGGAGGGCGTCCGCTTCGAGGAGCTCGCCACGCCGCGCGCGCTCCACGTCGAGGACGGCCGCCTGGTGGGCCTGGTCTGCGGCCGCACGGAGCATCGCGGTGACCGCGATGCGGCGGGCCGCAAGATCCTCACGGCGTCCCGGGCGCGGACTTCGAGATCCCGCTCGACACGCTGATCCTGGCCATCAGCCAGCACTCGCTGCTGGACTTCTTCGGCGACTCGTCGCCAACGCTGACCGAGCGTGGCTACATCGATGTCGACCCCTTCACCATGGAGACGTCGATCGCCGGCGTCTACGCCGCTGGTGACGTGGCTGGTGCCGGCCCCTCGTCGATCGTGAAGGCGGCCGCCGAGGGCAAGGCGGTGGCTGCGGCCATCATCGCCGCTCACGGCCAGGCACCATCTGCGCCGAAACCCGATCCGCTGCCGGTCGATCTGCATGCGATGGTCATTCGGCGCGCTCGGCGCGAGTACCGTGTCCCCATCGAGTTCACCTCGCCCGATGCCCGCCATGGTTTCGAGCAGACCGTGATGAGTTACTCCCCCGAGCAGGCGATGGCGGAGGCGAGTCGTTGCCTTGACTGCCACCAGATCTGCAGCTTGTGTGTCGGGGTGTGCCCCAACATGGCGCTGATGACGTACCGTTCGGAGCCGTTCGAGGCGGCGCTCCCGGAGCTGAAGGTGGACGGGAGCGGAGTGGTGGCCGGCGAGCGCCGTGCCTATCGTGCCGCCCAGGCACTGCAGATCGCCGTGCTCACCGACTTCTGCAACGAATGTGGCAATTGCACGACCGCCTGCCCCACGTCGGGGGATCCGTACCGGGACAAGCCGCGCCTGTATCTCGACCGCGCCGACTTCGAGGCCCAGCGGAACAACGCCTTCATGCTGTTCGCCGACGGGGCGATCGAAGCTCGCTGGGATGGGGAGACGCACCGCCTGTCGGTCGATGGTGACGTGGACTACACCTCACCTTCGCTCGGGGCACGACTTGACGCCGAGACCTTTGCGCTCAAGGAGGCGACGCCCAGAGAGGGCAGTGTCGTTGGGCAGTCCCTGTCTCTCGAGCGGGCAGCTGACATGTACGTGCTGCTGCGGGGATTGCGGGGCTCGATGGCCCACCTGCCGGTGGTGGTCGATGCGCCCGTGACAGGCAGCCGGGTAAGGCATCCCGGATACGCCGAGTAGAGGAGCGCTGGCGCAGTAGACTGACCGGTCCCGATAGGCGCCACTGGGGCAGCCGCTAGCTCGAAGGACCAGCAAGATGCAGCAGACGCTCGACTCACTCCCGGTCGCCGGTGTCTTCATCGCCTTCGCCCTCGTGTCGCTGCTCGTGTACGAGATCGGCTTCCGCCTGGGGCGTTGGTGGCAGGGCCGCACCCCCGACGAGAAGGAGGGCCCGACGGGGGTGCTGGTCGGTTCGCTGCTGGCGCTCATGGCATTCATGCTGGCCATCACCATGGGGATGGCGACCGACCGCTATGACACACGGCGCGGGTTGGTGCTGACGGAGGCGAACGCCATCGGTACCACCTACCTCCGCGCCGGCTACCTGCCAGAACCGGCCTCGAGCCGGACACGGGAGCTGCTGCGGGAATACGTACCGCTGCGCATCGTTACCGGCAGCCTCGCGGACGTCCAGCAGAGCATCGCCCGCTCGCAAGAGATCCAGAACGAGCTGTGGGCCATCGCGGAGAACCTGGCGATGACGGCGCCCGACTCGGATACGCTGGCCATCTACATCGAATCGCTGAATGACACGATCGACGTGAACGAGACGCGTATCACCGCGGGTCTCTACGCGCGGGTGCCTGAGACGGTCCTTGCTCTGCTGATCATCGGGTCTGCCCTGACCATGGGCATGGTCGGCTACGGAGCGGGTCTCACGCGAAGCCGTAGTCCCCTCACGGCCTTGGTGCTGATCGTCGTCCTGGGTGCCGTCATCACCCTGATCGTCGACCTTGACCGTCCAAGGGACGGTTACCTCGAGGTGAACCAGCAACCCCTGATCGATCTGCAGGAGCAGGTCGGGCCGCCCACGACGTAGCCACGGATCGGTACCCATGGCACTTGCGCGATGGGTTCGGCAGGCGGCAACCTTCGAGGTTGCGGGAGGCTGTGAAGAGCGACTCGCGTACGGTGGCCGCCTGAGTCGCACCGAGCCACTGGCGAACCCGGCCCGCGCAGAAGTTGCCAAGGAGGCACGACATGCGCGCCCTGCGGATCGCCACTTCTCTGCTTGCGGTCCTCGTACTCGTCGGTGGGGGCACCACCCTTGTGGTGGCGTCCCCGGGCGACCCGGGCCATTCCATCGGTGCCGTGGCTGGCATGCTTGACGTCCACCGTCTGCCGGGTGGCACGTTCGATGTGGATGATCGCGTCTTCCAGTACCGCGACTATCCGATGGCTGGGGACGGCCACTATCTGAGCGATCCGCGTCTAAGCGGATCCGTTGTCGCCGATTGGAACTGGGATGTCCAGGCGTCGGGCGACCAGCCGGTCCCGGCCTGGGGCAGCATCACCATCGAGGCAGCCGAAGGTTCCTGGCAAGGACAGTTCAGCGGCATCCGCCAGAGCGACTTCCAGCCCGTCGCTGTACGAGCGCTGCTCTTCGGCGACGGCGCCTACGAAGGGCTTTGTGCCACGCTCGACATCACCACCGTCGGGCTGGCCGACACAGGCACCTGGGTCGTGGACGGGGTCGTCCATCCGGTCGCGACGATGAGCTGACCTCCGCGGTCGCTTGCGGTCGCTTGCGGCTCGACACCACAGCAAGGTCGGGGGCGTCACCGGGTCCATCCTGGCGACGCCTGCGGCCTGCTCGAGTGGCGCTCCTGCGCACATCGCGCCGCTTGCGTCTATGCTTGCGCCTCACCTCGACGGGCGCCCCCGGTCCGCGCCCTGGTTCCAAGCAGTGACCATCCCCCGAGTCCTCATGCCCTGACCGGCCCTCGCCCAGACGCGAGACGGGCCCTGTCAGGAGACACCTTGACCTTCTCGACCCTTGGGCTGCGCCCCGATTCGCTTCGTGCCGTGGCCGACCAGGGCTACACGGAACCCACACCCGTCCAGGCACGTGCCATCCCCATCATCCTCGGGGGTCGCGACCTGCTTGCCGGCGCGCAGACCGGCACCGGCAAGACCGCGGCCTTCGTCCTACCCATGCTCGACGGCCTGCGCAACCGACGCGAGTCCGGTCAGCGGCGTGTTCGCGCCCTGGTGGTGGTTCCCACGCGCGAGCTCGCCCTCCAGGTGGAGCAGAGTGTGCGGGCCTACGGGGGCCGCCAGCCCGTCCGCTCGGTCGCTATCTACGGGGGCGTGCGCATGGACCGCCAGGTGCGCTCGCTGCGCCAGTGGCCGGAGATCGTGGTGGCCACGCCGGGCCGCCTGCTCGACCACGTGCGACAGGGGACGATCGACCTCAGTTCGGTCGAGGTGCTCGTGCTGGATGAGGCTGACCGCATGCTCGACATGGGCTTCATCCACGACATCAAGAAGATCATCGAGCAGCTCCCTACGGAGCGCCAGACGCTCCTCTTCAGCGCGACCTTCTCGGCGACGATCCGTCGCCTGGCCGATGACATGTTGCGCGATCCCGAGTCGGTCGACGTCGCACCGCGCAATGCCGCAGCCACGCCTATCCGTCAGCTGATGCACCCCGTCGACAAGGCCCGCAAGCGCCACCTGCTTGCCCACATGGTGCGCAGCGAGGGCTTCGGTCAGGTGCTGGTCTTCACGCGCACCAAGCGTGGCGCCAACCGGCTCGCCGAACAGCTGGTCAAGGACGGCATCCGCGCCAGCGCGATCCACGGCAACAAGAGCCAGTCGCAGCGCGTGCGCGCACTGGCGGCCTTCAAGAAGGGCGAGGCACAGGTGCTGGTGGCCACCGACATCGCTGCTCGAGGTCTGGATATCGAGTCCCTGCCGCACGTCGTGAACTTCGAGCTCCCGACGGTGCCCGAAGACTACGTCCATCGCATCGGCCGGACCGGTCGAGCGGGCCAGGAAGGGACGGCCATCTCGCTCGTTTCGGGCGATGAGCGTGAGCTGATGGCTGCCATCGAGAAGCTCCTCAAGCGATCGATCACATCCGAAGTGGTGGCGGGCTTCGAGCCCAGCGTGGCCTACCGGCCGGAGCCCATCGTGACCATGCGTCCCCGGCATGGTCGCGGTCGGCAGCGCGGTGGCTGGGGTGCCGGTCGCGAGCAGGCCTGGCGGTCGTGCTGCCCCCAGGACCGCGCAACGTTCGGAAAAGCCAGTCGCCCAGGGTGGCGGACACCAGCAGTTGCCTGGAGAGCGCCTCTCGGGCGGTCGCCCGCGTCATGCTCCACGCAGTCAGGGCCGCGGCGCCCATGCCTGAGCGGAGGGTGGATGAGCGCGCCGCGCGCGCTCATCCAAGGTAGGCTTGCTAGGCCTGCCAGCACACAGCAGCGAGGGTGCCCGTTGACGATCTATCGCGACTACACGGACGAGCAGCAGCAGTTGCTTCGCGCCAGCCTGGAGGCGGCGGCCGTGGCCGTGTCCGCCGCCAGCCCGGGGCGCAGCGAGGAGACGGTCAGCGAGGGTTTCGCGGCGGCGAGCTACGTCATCGGCAGCCAGCCCGACTATGTCGACAACACCCTGGTCACCTCGGTGATCGTCGAGATCATGGAGCGCGTGAAGCACGAGGGGACCTTCCCGGATTACCTCAAGCTGGCCTCTGCGCCCGGCGCGCGCGAGTGGGCGCAGGACACACTCCGGGCGGTCGCGGCCCTGCTTGACACGAGCGCGACAGCCGACGAGGCGGCCGGGTACAAGTCCTGGCTCATGCGCATCGCTTCTGCGACGGCTGTGGCCGGCAAGGAGGATCGAGGGCTTCCTTGGGCGCGGCGGTGTGATGGTCAACGATGCCGAACGCGCTGCGCTCGAAGAGATTTCCGTGCTCCTGGGCGCGGGTGTCGAAGCTCCCGACTCGCGTCCGTCCTGACCCCGATGCTCGGACGGATGTGCCGACGAGCGAACGCCCTGCTGCTGGCCCTGGCGGTCGTCCTCTCGGCCGTTGGGATGGTCACCCTCGAGCGCACATCGTGGGCGGCGGCCGGGGTATCGTTGTCGGTCCACGGCTCACCTTTCGATCCCGATGGCGATGGCAAGCGCGAATCGGTCCGCATCGATGTTGAGCTGAGCGAGCCCGCTACCGTCGCCCTCCGTATCCTCGATTTCGACGGACGGCGGCAGAAGATCGATCGAGAGCGGCGCGACGATGCCCAGCGGCCACGCCACCTGGTCCTGGGGCGGTCGCGATGCGGCGGGGCGGAAGGTGCCCTACGGACCCTACCGGCTGAAGGCCACCATCCGCACCGTCTCAGGAGCCACGATCCGGCGTTCGGCATGGATCACCCGCGGCAGGTTGGTTCCCTATCCGGTCCGCCCCGGCGCGGTTCTGGTGGCCATCGATCCCGGACACGGCGGCCCGGCCTCGGGTGCCGTCTGGAGAGGGCTCAAGGAGGACGAAGTCAACCTCGATATCGGCCTGCGCCTGGAGGCCATGCTCAAGGGCGCCGGCATCGGCGTGGTGATGACACGGCGGACCGATCGAAACGTCAGCCCCGTGGGCAAGGATCTCAACTTCGATGGCAGATACACACGCGTGGACGAGCTGATCGCCCGCAACGACGTGGCCAACGAGGCCCGTGCGGGCATCCATCTGGCCCTGCACAACAACGCTGTCTGCCACTGCACCCGTGGCACGGAGATGTACACCCACTACGGTCGCAGCTGGTCACCTGAAGGCAAGAAGCTCGCCCGCTACCTGCTTGATGCGCACCTCTGGCAGCTGGGCCGCCTGCCGGGCTACCGGCCCAGGAATCGCGGCGTCAAGTCCTATCCCTTCAAGGCGCTCAAGCCGTACCGCCGGGTGGCCATGCCTCGACCCTCGTTGCAGCCGTCGGTACTGGGTGAGTCGCTCTTCATCGACTGGCCCTCCGAGCAGCGCATCCTGAGCAGGCGCTCCGGCCGCACCGCCGTGGCCGCGTCCTACTTCGACGGCATCGCACGCTACCTCGCGTGGCGCCCATACGGGTTGCGCTACCAGGTGCTCGATGTGCCAGAGACGGCGACGGCAGGGAGCACCAGGAGTGTCGCCGTACGCCTCACGAACAGCGGCCATCGCATCAGCGCGGGCTGGAAGCTGGTCGCCCGCATCGTGCCCAAGGTGCCGCGCTACGATGGTCGCCCCAGGCGCGGTGAGGTGCTGGCAAGGGTCGCCATCCCGGACGGGCTTGGCCCAGGCGAAACGACGGAGGTGACACTCGCGGGCATCGCCATGCCCTCCAGGGTCGGTCGCTGGCTGCTGAAACTCGACGTCAACCTGCCCCGGGGCGACTCGCTCTCCGTTCACGGCGTCGTCGGTCCGCAGATCCGAGTCGAGACGGTCGCTCCCTAGGCTCCCATCCCCACCCGGCAGGTGTCGATGATGGAGGCCGCTGCCCTTCGCAGGTGGGCCGGACCCCCCTCGAGCCCCTCCAGGGCATCGTAGTAGTGGTCCCAGGCGGTGCGCTCGACCTCGAGCTCGGCAGCCACGAAGGCAGCATCCCCGTGTGTCGTGAAGGCCTCCGCGAGTTGTCGAGCGCCATCGATCGCGTAGGCACGCGCGTCAGCATCGGCACCCTCAGCGAAGAGGCGAAGCGTGCGCAGGGCCAAACGCAGCAGGACGAGGGTCCGGGGCAGGTCCGAGGCGAAGCAGCCGGTGAACGGATCGAGCAGTCGGTGGATGGCCGCGACATCCGCGCCGGCGAGCGCGAGCGCGTCGAGATAGGCCGAGAAGACGAGGATACGGACGTCGTCACCGATGAGCTTACCGATGTGAGCGACAGCCATCGCCTGGCCGGCGAACGCGTCCTTGTCGTGGCGCATGATCAGCCCTGCGGCGTGGACGTAGGCCAACCGCCGGCCGGGACGCCCCAGCACCGATAGCAGGTACGCCTGGTCCTCCGCACGACCGACCCACGTGGGCGTGAACGGTCGATAGCGGCGCAACGCGTCGACGCGGATACCGCTGGTGCCGCCGGTGACGTGGATGCGTTCGAGCGCGCGAGTCACACCGTCCACGGCGGGTCCGTCATAGCGTTCCATCATCTCGGCACGTGTCGAGATGGCCTGTGGCAAGCCGCTCCAGAAGACGTACTCGTCGTAGGTCGGTGGACGCTCGGGGATGGGCACGTCCGGGGTGAAGAGGCCGCGGCCGATGTCCCGCTCGTTGACGAGGGCACCGGCAAGCATGCCCAGCTCCAGCTCACCACCGTCGGCATCTCGTGCGGTCGCGCCCCACAGTGGCGTGCGCAGGTGCCCGAACATCGTCTTGCCCGTCTCCGCCAGCAGGACATCCTGCGGGAAGACCTGGTCGAGATCGATCTTGAAGGTGGCATGGACGGCCGGGTCGATGGCGACCGACCATAGCGCCGCGACCGCCTTGAGGAAGCTGTAGTGGCGACCGTAGCGGCCGTCGACGCCCACCACCCGGTGCAGGCCGGCCGCGGCCTCAGCCCCGGCGGTGCCCAGTGCCGGGACCAGGACCTCGTCGATGAGCCGCCGTGTGTCGTGCTCCGTCACGACTACGACATCGACGTGGCGCAACCGGCCGTCGCGGGCCAGTTCGGCCTCCACGTAGCGCCGTGCGATGGGCGCCAGCCGCTGGTGGGTGACGCTCACCGACAGCAGGCAGGTCACGCGTCCGGCGTCGGGCTCGGCAGCGATGGCGTCGTCAAGGCCACGGAGCCCGTAGAGCAACTCGTTGGCGGCCGGCTCGACGCCGATCTGGATGGGATGATCGAACCAGTAGCGTTGCGGCTCGGCGGCGGCGTCGCGGATGGCCGCACGCAGGTCAGCGGGGTAGGGGAGTGAGTCGATATCGGTGGACTTGTCAGGCACCGTCAGGAGAACGTTCGAGGTGAACAGGACTCTCGCGGGCCGGATCGGTGATGGGGTCAGCGGCAGGATGGTGGATCGAGATGGTGCGCCGTGTTCGCAGCTCTTCGATGCGCGTGGCCTCGTGGCCGCGGATGCCGGAGGCCTGTGGGCAGAAGGTACGCCAGATGGCCTCGGCGACATCGTCGTGCGAAGCGGCGGCGTCCAGCTCGACGATGGCCTCGTCCCAGGTCAGGGTCGAACCGGGCTGCTCGTCGAACATCCTCGCCAGCTCGCCGATACTGCGGCGGATGGCCTTGCAGTAGAAGGCCGCAAGCTCCGCTGCATCGGCCGGCGGGTCATCGAGGATGGCCCTCGCGCGAGCATGGTCGGGGTGTGATGGACCGGCGGTGACGATCAGGGCTGCCGCGGACACCCGCGCGAAAGGCTCCACATCCGTCCCCAGCCACTCGCTGGTGGCTGCGACCGATAGGCTCGGGGTGTCTGGTTCCGGGGCCAGCAGGCGGCTGAGCAAGGCGGCTGAGCGAGTGTCCATCCCGGACTCCTCTCGGTCGTGTGTGGTCGCGATGAGCCGCGCGAAACGGCCCTGTGACAGGGTGCCACGGATGGCTGGACAGGCGAGGGGATGACAGCCCGTGAGAAGGATCGTCAGCCTGATACCCGGTTCCACTGGAGACCGGAGCCATGAGACGTGTGGCCAGGCCTGCTACCGTGGAGCGACGATGACGCGCGCGACCCACGCTCGATCGGTTCGCTCACGACTGGCTTTGCCGGTGTTGCTGCTCGTGGCGGTCATCTGCAGCAGCCTTGCCGTCACGGCTTCCGGGGACCACCCCGTCGTCGGTCGCTTCTCCATCACCTCCGAGGCCGGTGGAGCGGTGTGGGCATTCCAGCCTGGCGGCGCGCTCATCGTCATCGGACCGGGCGAGATCGTCTCCGAGGGAACCTGGACCGCAGGGTCCGGTGCGGGCGATTTCGACGCGACGGTGGACATGACGGTCTCCGGCCAGATCCTCGACGTGCTGGGGCAGGTCAGCCCTGACGGCGGGAGCGTGGCCGTCTACGTGACCGCCACCCAGCCCGAGCGGCCGGACGACTGGACCCCCTGGCCGTCGGAATCCCGGCTGACCGGCCAGCGCTCCGGCATGATCACCGACCCCGAGGCCTCGCCGACCCCGCTTCCTGTCGACTGCCTGCGACCTGAATGGGTGGAGGGCATGGTCGACTGGGACCGCTGCGATGAGGCCCGGACCGCAGCTTGATCGGCACACGGGCAACGGGCCCGGGTTGACGAGCGGACTAGTATTGGGCATATGCCTAAAGCAGGTGCCCAAAGTCCCCGTTCTGGCGGCAGCAGTGGGGACGCCACTCGTGCGCGTCTGACGGACGCGGCAGCGACCCTCGTCGTCGAGCGTGGTTGGGGCTCGGTCACCACTCGCGCGGTGGCTGAGCGAGCGGGTGTCAACCAGGCGCTGGTGCACTACCACTTCGGCAATATGGAGGGACTCCTTCGGGAGGCGGTCCTCTCCCGCCTGCTCCCGGTGCTCCGGGGACTCGCCGATGAACTGCTTGATGAGCGGCCCTTTGCCGACGGCATCCACGGCACGATGCGGTTGCTCGATGACTTCGACCTTGGATCGGACACCGGCGTACTCATGGCGGAAGCGCTCCTGCGAGCCACTCGCGACGAGCAGATGGCGGAAGCGATGGGCGGCATGGTGGGGTCGTGGACGGCGATGCTGGAGCCGCGCCTCGTCACCGCGCAGCAACGTGGCCTGGTCCGTGATGACATCGCCGCGGCCGCCCTGGCGAGGATCATCGCCGCCGTCATGGATGGGTTCCTGATCCAGCGCATGGCTGACCCGGCGACCGATGCCGAGGCTGCCGCAACGACCATCGCCACGCTGCTCGCACCCGCATCGGAGAGCTCATCATGACCGTCATCCTTGCCGCCAGCGCGGACCCTCGATCGCCAGCAGCGGCTGAGCCGGTCATCCGGCTACTGGACGTGGACAAGACGTTCGGCGAGGGCGAACTAGCGGTCCACGCCCTTCGCGGAACGTCACTCGAGATCCTGCGGGGGCAGTTCGTGGTGGTGCTGGGGCCCAGCGGATCGGGCAAGACGACGCTGATGAACGTGATCGGCGGCATCGAACCGGCGACGGCCGGGACCATCCTGGTGAACGGCGCAGAGGTGTCCGGCCTCGACGAGTCTGCGTTGACCGAATACCGCCGTACCGACGTGGGCTTCGTCTTCCAGTTCTTCAACCTCATCCCTACGCTGACTGCCAGGGAGAACGTGAGCCTTGTGGGTGAGCTCGTGGGTGCCGAGGCCAACGCTGCCGAGCAGACGCTCCAGGAGGTCGGGCTGGCCGACAAGGCTGATCGCTTCCCAAGCCTCCTGTCGGGCGGCGAGCAGCAACGCGTCGCCATCGCACGCGCACTCGTGAAACATCCCACCCTGCTGCTGCTTGACGAACCGACCGGCGCGCTCGACCTGGAGACCGGCCGGCAGGTGCTGGGTGTGCTGCGCAGTGCAGCTCGCACCTTTGGATCGACCGTGCTCCTGGTGACACACAACTCGGCCATCGCGAAGATGGCTGACCGGGTCATCCATCTGCATTCCGGCCGGGTCGTGGAGGACCATCTGCAGCCGACACCCGCCGACGCTTCCGAGCTGCAGTGGTGAGCACCCTGTCACGTTCCCTCTGGCGCGAGGTCCGGCGCCGGCCAGCGCAGTTCCTGTCGGTGTGCCTGGTCATCGCTCTCGGTGTCGGCCTGTTCACCGCTTCCTTCGATGCATTCCTCAACCTGAGCGGGTCGTACGAGTACATGTATCGGCAAACCCACATGGCGCACGTCACCGCCATCGGCGGACCGACCGAGCAGGTGCTCGCTGCCGGTGCGCAGATGCCGGGCCTGGTGGCTTCGGCGACGCGCACGGTCGCGGATGTGCCATTCAGGCCGCGTCCTGGAGACAGCCTGATGGGACGCGTGATCGGGATGCCGCCAGCGGGCCACGCGACGGTGGATGACATCGAGATCGACCCGAGGCACGACGCTCGACCCGGCCTATCCAAACGGCGTGGTCGTCGAGCAGCACATGGCCAGCCACTTCGACTACGCCATCGGCGACACCTTCTCCATCTCGACCCCCGATGGCTGGGCCGACGTCGAAGTGCTCGGAGTAGCGGCCTCGCCGGAATACCTGTGGCCGGCTCGAAGCCGGCAGGAGGTACTCGTGCTGCCCGACGACTTCGGCGTGGTGTTCGCTCCGCAGTCCTTCGTCGAGTCGCTCGCGCCCCAGGACCAACGCCAGGAAGTCCTGTTCCGGCTCGCCGACGACGCCTCACCCGGAGACATCGAGAAGGCGCGAAGCGCGGTGCTCGCTGCTGGTGCTGCCGATGCCTACACCATCACCGAGCAACCCTCCAACGCCGCCCTCCAGGAAGACGTGTCCGGATTCGCCGAGATGTCGGCGATGTTCCCAGCCTTCTTCCTCTTCGCGGCGGCCTTCGCCACCTACGTCCTGTTGGGGCGCATGATCTCGGCGCAACAGGCCAACATCGGGACCTTGCGGGCGTCAGGCTTCACTTCCCGGACCATCCTGCTGCACTATGCCGCCATCGGCGCGCTGCTGGGCACGTTCGCCGCGCTCGCCGGCGTCGTCCTGGGTGCGCTGCTCTCGGAGGCCATCACGCGCCTCTACACGGGCGCCCTCAGTATCCCTGCCGCCATCGTGGACGTGCGCCCGGGCACCATCGCCATCGGTCTCGCTACCGGCATCGGCACAGGTGTCCTGGCTGCCTACTTCCCGGCCCGAGCGGCCAGCAGGATCCCACCGGCCGCAGCCATGCGTGGTCCGATGCCGCCCGGTGGCGGGGGCGAGTCCATCTTCGAGCGCCTGATCCCGCCCTTGCGCCGGCTGCCGGTGCGCTGGTTGTCCGCCGTTCGCGGCCTCGGTCGTGCGCGGCGCCGAAGCGCCTCGACCGTGGTCGGCGTGATCCTGGCTACCATGCTCATCATCGTCTCGTGGGGCTTCATCGACAGCATCGACGTGCTGCTCGACCAGCAATTCGTGCAGATCCAGCGCTATGACGCCGAGTTGCACCTGGCCGGCCGCCCCGCCGACGAGGTAGCCGCGGATGTTGCCCGTGTCGATGGCGTATCCGGCGTCGAGCAGGCGCTGACGGCTCCGGTATCGGTCACGACCGCCAGCGGCTCGTACACGACCACGCTGACGGCGTTGGAGCCGGGATCGAAGATGCACGCGCTCATCAGTACGGACGGCTCCAGGCTGCCGGTCCCAGCGGCGGGAGTGGTACTGGGCCAGGCACTCGAGAGCGAACTCGGCATCGAGGTCGGCGACACGGTGCGCCTGGAGGTTCCGGGCCTGACCACGCTCACCGACGTGCCGGTGGCGGGTTTCGTCAAGGAACCCCTGGGGACCTTCGTCTATGCCTCGCTGCCGTATGTCGTGGCGGCGGCGAGCGACACCCAGGGCGTGGCCCGACCGCAGGCGTCGAACCCGGCGAACCTCATCATGCTCACCTTCGACGAGGGCGTGAAGGAATCGGAGATGCGCGCCCCGTTGAGCGCCATCGCGGGCGTTGCGGCCTTCGTCGACTCTGACGCGCTCTATGGGCTGGTGCAGCAGTACATGGGCCTGTTCTACGTGTTCGTGGGGGTGATGATCGTGCTGGGCGGGGTGCTGGCATTCGCACTCATCTACAACACCATGTCGGCCAATGTCTCCG
Organism: uncultured Chloroflexia bacterium; assembly: GCA_963724095.1. Taxonomy (GTDB): domain Bacteria; phylum Chloroflexota; class Limnocylindria; order Limnocylindrales; family CSP1-4; genus JAFMJV01. Next base: position 723,480 of record CAVRTH010000005.1, on the reverse strand, counting down.
AGCGCGAGGGCGAGCTGGCGGTACTGCGAACGCTGGGTCTGTCGCGGCGCACGATCGGCATGATGGTAACGGCACAGAACCTGCTACTCACGCTCATCGGCCTCGTTCCAGGTCTGATCTTCGGATGGGTCCTGGCCTGGGTCTTCATGCAAAGCTTCAGCTCCGACATGTTCACCTTCGAGCTGTACATCAGCCCCCTGACGTTCGTGCTCACGGCGATCGCCATCCTCATCGTGGGGCTGCTATCCCAGTGGCCTGCCCTTCGCGCGGTGAGCCGCCTCGATCTGGGCCGCATCGCACGTGAGCGCTCCTTCTGACGAATAGGTCCGGCCCGCTGGAGCGGTCCGGCCGACCCGGACGCGCGGGACCAACGGCCCGAGGTGGCCGGCGCGGGCCCTGATACGCTCAGTACCGACAATACCTGCGAGAGCGGCCAGCGGAAGCCCGGCATGCCGGGATCGGGGGTCGAGGCCGCGGCTCACCACCTCGTCCGTGCAAGGAGTTCTGTAGCGGCCATGACTCACGCTCGCTCGCGCGCCCTATTTCGTGCTGCCGCGGCAGCATCGCTCTTGCTGGCCGCCGCGGGCAGCGCGGCTACGGCACAGGATGTGACGGCGCCGCTGGCAGCCCCCGTCGAAGGAACCATCACGCTCTACACCTCGGTCACGCAGGACACGGTGGACGCTGTCCTCTCGGCCCTCGCTGATGTCCACCCCGACCTGCGGGTCGAGGTCTTTCGCGCGCCCACTGGCGAGCTCGACGCTCGCATCGCCACCGAGCAGCGGATCGGTGGCATCGGTGCCGACATCCTCTGGATGACCGACCCGCTCTCGGTCCAGCAGTACGAGGCAGACGGCCTCCTGGCACCGCTCGAAGGCGATGCTTTCGAGGCCGTACCACCCGAGTTCCGCGGGCAGACATTCGTGGGTACCCGACTGCTGAACCTCGTCATCGTGGCCGGCGAGAACGTCGATCCGCAGCCGGTGTCCTGGGCCGACCTGGCGGAGCCTGCCTACGCGGGCCGCGTTGCCATCCCCGATCCTGGCTTCGCGGGTTCGGCGATCGCGGCGTTGGGGTACCTCGCCAACGCCGATGGCTATGGGATGGACTTCTACCAGAAGCTCAAGGACAACGGGACCGTCGTGGTGCCTTCGCCGGTGGATGTGCTGACGGGCGTGGCAGAGGGCAACTACGACCTCGGCATCACCCTCGACAAGGTCGCCCGCGACAGCATCGCGAAGGGCTCCCCGATCGAGCTGGTGTGGCCGGAGCCAGGCGCGATCGCGGTCTTCAGCCCCGCCGCCGTCGTGGCCGCGAGTGACGATCTCGCGGCGGCGCAGGCGTTCCAGGCCTTCCTGGTCTCTCCCGAGGGACAGTCGGCCATCGCCAGCGCGGGCTGGCAGCCGGTGCGCGATGACGTGGCGTGGCCCTACGAGGGTGCGGTGGTGTCGCCGGACTGGGCGCAGCTGTATGGCAGTCAGGCGCAGCTGCTGGAGGGCTACCACGCGATCTTCGGTGACTGACGTCGACTCGGCCGTACCGGCGCCGCGCGGCTCGCGAGGGGCTGTCCAGCAGTGGGCGCCATTGGCCGCGCTCATCGTCGCGGCCGGGATGCTGGTGGTGGTGCCGCTACTGGCGCTGCTGGGCACGGCCGTCGAAGAGGGAGCGACACCGTTGCTGGAGGCGGTGGTGGCCGCCGCGCCAGCCATCTCCGCCTCCGTCTGGACGAGCCTGGCTGCAACCACCCTGGCGCTGCTCATCGGGTCCGTGATGGCCTTGCTGACCGAACGCAGCGGCATCCCCGGCCGGGGCGGGCTGCGACTGGCGATGCTGCTGGCCCTCATCGTGCCGGGCTACGTGGCGGCCCTTGGCTGGCTCAGCGCCTACGGCCCGGGCGGTCTGCTTGATGACACCTTGGGCCTGGCCGCGCCGGCCCTCATCGGGCCGCTGGGCGTGGTCGTGGTCACGGGCGTGGAGGCTGCGCCCATCGTGTACCTCATCGTGGTCGCCGGGCTGGTCACTCGCGCGGAGCCTGACATGGAACGCGCTGCTCGGGCGTCGGGCGCCGGGCCAGTGGACGTGTTCCGAACCATCACCCTGCCGCTGCTGGCACCGGTGATCGCAGGTGCCGGCGCCATCGCGTTCGTGTTGAGCATCACCGCCTTCGGCGTGCCCGCCGTGCTGGGTATCCCGGCTGGCTTCACCACCATGACCACGCGTATCTACCGTGATCTCGCGTTCTCTTCCGATCCGGACTCGTTCTCCAGCGCGGTCGGCCTGGCGATCGTACTGGCGGCTGGGGCGGCCATCGTCATCGTCGTCGCCGACTGGCTGCTCGACCGACGACGCAGTGATCGCTCCGGTGCGTTCGCCGGTCCACTGGGTCATGTGGGTGGGTCAAGGGCCGTGCTCCCAGGAGCGCCTCCCGGGCGTCGGAGACTTCAGCCACGCACCCTGCTTGGTGGCCTGATGGCCTGGACCCTGGTGATGGTAGTGGTCTTCGTTCCCCTCCTCGGCCTGATCGTCACCGCGCTGGGGCGTGCCCCCGGTCTGGCGCCGGTGCCGGAGAACTGGACCCTCGACAATTTCAGCGAGGTACTGAACCCACGAACGCTGGCAGCTCTCGGCAACAGCGTGCTGCTGGCATCTGGAGCTGCCGTAGGCGTCATCGTCCTCGCCGGCCTGGCCGTACTGGCCCGGAGGGGCCGGGGAGCCGGGATGAGCGGTGGCCTATCGAGCCTCACCTTCGCGCTGCCGGGTTCGACCCTGGCGGTGGCGGTACTGCTGGCCTACGGCGTCGCCATGCGCGACACGCTCCTCATCATCCTGGTCGCCTACCTGGCGAAGTTCTGGGCTCTCGGCTACCGACCCGTGGCGGCCGGCCTGGACGGCATCCCGGCCGATTCCTACCGTGCCGCCCGCGTGTCCGGCGCGAGCCGCTGGATGACCACGCGGACGGTGGTGCTGCCGTTGCTGCGGCCGATGATCGTCGCCGGCGGCCTGATCGTCTTCATGTTCGGTCTCCACGAGGTCACCATGTCCAGCCTGCTGTACGGCCCGGGGTCGGCCACGTTGGCCGTCGTGGTCCTGAACCTGCAGCAATACGGCGACCGTGGGCTGACGGCGGCGCTGGCCGTGATCCTCGCGCTCCTGGTCGCGCTGGCCGGTCTGCCGCTGCTTGGTCGCAGCGGTGTGCTCGAGCGCGTGGGGTGGCGGCGATGACAGACATGCCGGCCGTCGTGGCGCGCGAGGTGATCGTCGACTACGGGGAGACCAGCGCCGTGCGAGGCGTCGATCTCGATGTCGGGCGCGGTGAGACGGTGGCGATACTGGGGCCATCTGGTTCGGGCAAGACCACGCTGCTCTACGCCATCGCCGGGTTCCTGGCCTTGAGCGCAGGAGAGAATCCGCCTCGACGGTCAGCTGGTGAGCTCGCCGCAGGTCAGTACCCCGCCCGAGCAGCGCCCCGTCGGGATGGTCTTCCAGCACTACGGTCTGTGGCCGCACATGGACGCGCTTGCGACGGTGGCGTATCCGCTCCGACGGGCCGGCCAGAGCAAAGCCATCGCGCGCGCGGCGGCCACCGGCCTGCTACAGCAGATGCGCATCGGCCACCTCGCCGCACGTCGCCCGGCCGAGCTGTCCGGGGGCGAGCAGCAGCGCGTCGGCCTGGCTCGAGCGCTGGCGCGCCGCCCCGCGGTGTACTTGCTCGACGAACCGACAGCCCACCTCGACACCGTCCTCAAGGCACAACTGCAGGCTGAGCTGGCGACACGGATGCACGCTGACGGTGCTGCCGCCATCCATGCCACTCACGATGTGGAGGAGGCGTTCGCCGTGGCCGACCGGGTCGTGCTGCTGCGCGACGGCAGGGTGGTCCAAGTGGACCGGCCACGCGATGTCTACGCTCGTCCTCTCGATGAGTGGGCAGCTCGGTTGACGGGGCCGGCATCGTTCATCGAGGGTGAGCCGGAGGCCCAGGGTGCCGATGGCACCGGTCGCTACCTGGTGCGCCCCGACTGGGTGCGTTTCGGGGGACCGCTGATGGCCACCGTGGAGGATGCGCGCTACCGCGGTACCCACACGGACTACCGGCTCTCGACCCCGCTGGGCTCGTTGTTGCTGCGTGAACCGGGACCGGCGCGCTTCGACAGAGGCGCACGGACCAGCTGTGCCGTGGAGCGGGTCTGGCGCATGCCTGCGCCTCGGTGAGCCTCGGCGGCCCGTATCCTGTAGGGCGATGACACTCGAAGAAGCCGGCATCTCTGCGGCCGAACAGTCGTATCTGTTGGCGATCCGACAGTCCCGCGGGGGGCCCAGCCTCAGTGCCGCCGACCTGGCGCGTCGCATGCGCGTCTCCCCGCAGGCCACCAGCGAGATGCTACGCCGGCTCTCGAGCGCCGGCCTCGTCACCATCGGCGAACCCCGGCACGTGGAGCTGAGTCCCAAGGGGAGCGCGGAAGCGGATGCGATCTATCGTCGCCATGCGCTGGCCGAATGGCTGCTCTCGTCAGTCCTGGGGATCCCGTGGGCAGAGACCGACTCGGAGGCGGTTCGCCTGCAGGCCCACATCTCTCCGCGCGTGGAAGCCGCGCTCGATGAGTTACTGGGCCACCCCGATATCTGCCCGCACGGCAACCCCATCGATGAGGCCGCCGCGTTTCGTCGACCGCAGGGCGAGCCGCTGAGCGCGGTCGGTTCCGGCGAGCGGGTGACGATCTACCGCATCACCGAAGCGGCCGAGGATGACCCCGGGCTGGTGTCGTACCTGGAGGCACGCGGCTTGCGGCCGGGCGCCGAGGTGACCATCCTGGCGCGTTCTGATTCGACCGATTCGCTCACACTCGAAGGACCGCTGGGACGCGCCACCCTGGGGTTGCGACCAGCCGGCCTCATCCGTGTCCTCTCTGGCGACCCCGATCCGGCGCTGTTCCACCACGTGCCCAGCCGCCACGGCTGAGCGTCACCCGCATACGAAGGAGTCGACCGCATGCTGGTCGTGATGTCGGTCGCCGCGACCGAGGAAGAGGTCCAGGCGGTTCGAGCGCACATCGAGGCCGACGGCCTCACACCACATGAGAGTCGCGGCGAGCAGCGGGTCGTCATCGGGGTCGTGGGAGATGTCGGCCTGCGCAAGGAACAGGTGATGAACCACCTGGCCGGTCTGCCGGGGGTGGAATTGGTCACGCCCATCAGCAAGCCGTTCAAGTTGACCTCGCGCGACTTCCATCCGGGAGACACCGTCATCCGGGTCGGTGACACCACCATCGGGGGAGGATCGCTGACGGTGATCGCGGGGCCCTGCGCCATCGAGAGCCGCGATCAGATGCTGCGCACGTCCGAGGCGGTGGCAGCAGCCGGTGCCACCGTCCTGCGCGGCGGGGCCTTCAAGCCGCGGACGAGCCCCTACAGCTTCCAGGGCCTGGGCATGGATGGCGTGCGCTTCCTGGTCGAGGCTCGCGAACGCACGGGGCTGCCCATCATCACCGAGGTGATGGAGCCCAACCAGGTCGAGCCGGTGGCGATGCACGCAGACATCCTGCAGATCGGGGCACGCAACATGCAGAACTTCCCGCTGCTGATGGCGGCCGGCAAGGTGCAACGACCCATCATGCTGAAGCGCGGGATCTCCGCCACCATCGAGGAGTGGCTCATGGCGGCCGAGTACATCGTGAGCTCGGGCAACCCACAGGTCATCCTCTGCGAGCGCGGGATCCGGACCTTCGAGCGCTACACCCGCAACACGCTTGACCTGGCGGCCGTGCCGCTGCTGCACCACCTCACGCATCTTCCGGTCATCGTCGACCCCTCCCATGCCACCGGCAAACGCTGGCTGGTGCGTCCCATGGCAGTGGCAGCCGTGGCCGCTGGGGCGGACGGCATCATGGTGGAGGTGCACCCGAGGCCCGACGACGCCCTTTCCGACGGCGAGCAGTCTCTCACGCTCGAGCAGTTCAGCGAGATGGCGCCGGTGCTGCGCACGGTGCACGGCCAGGTCGAAGGCCTCTATACCACCGAAGCGTAGCGCTGCGGCGTGTGCTGCCGCTTCTCCGCCCGAGGTCGTGGGCCGGGGATCAGTGGCCGCGCGCGCCTCGTACGTAGGGCAGGCCCAGGGAGGCTGGTGCCCCGATGCGCTTCCGGTTGGCCTCACTGGCCGCGAAGACCAGCACGACGATGACCGCGACGTAGGGCAGCATGCCCAGGAAGAAGGTCGAGGGCTGGTATTCGTAGAAGATGTTGGGGATGCCGAAGAAGTCCCTGGGTCCCTGGAGGTCGAAGGCCAGGCGGATGATGAAGCCGACCATGTAGGCGCCGAACATCGTGCGGCCAGGTTTCCACTGTCCGAAGATGACGAGGGCCACGGCGATCCAGCCCTGTGCGATCACGGTCTGATTGGCGTGCCAGCCAGGGACGAGGGCCATGGTGATGGTCGCTCCGGCCAAGCCCGCCAGGGCCCCACCCAGCATGGTGTAGGCATAACGCTGGCGATACACGTTCACGCCCAATGCGTCAGCCGCGCTGGGCTGCTCGCCGACGGCACGCAGGTGCAGGCCCGGCCGTGTGCGAAAGATCCACACCGAGCTCACTGGTACCACGAGGTAGCCGACGTAGACCAGGATCGACTGACCCGTGAAGAAGATGCCGCCGATGAGCGGGATCTGGGAGAGCAGTGGGATGGTGATGACCGGCAGCAGCGCGGGGCTGCCGGTGGCCAAGCCTTCGCCGAGCACCAGTGCCACGCCGGTCCCGAGGAAGGTCAGGGCCAGCCCCGACACGATCTGGTTGGCCTGCAGGTGGATGGTGACGATGCCATGGAGGAGCGCGAGCAGGGCGCCGGCGGCCATGGCCAGGAGTAGGCCCAGCCACGGATCGAGCTGGGTCCCGACACTGAAGCCGACCATCGCGCCGACGAACATCATGCCCTGGACACCGAGATTGATGACCCCCGATCGCTCGGCGAAGAGCTCGCCGATAGCGGCAAAGAGCAGGACCGTGCCGGAGGCGATGCCGGAGGCCAGGGCGAGCTCGAGGTTCACTGTCGCACCAGTCGCACGCGGTAGCGCAGGAAGACGTCGCTGGCGATGACGCAGAACAGGATGATGCCCTGGATCATGGCCGGGATACCGGCTGGCTGGATCTCACGGCCGGCCAGGATGAGTGCACCGAAGGCGATCGCTGCGACTACCACGCCGAAGGGATTGAAGCGAGCCAGGAAGGCCACGATGATGCCGGTGAACCCGTAGCCGGGCGAGAAGCTGTCCTGCAGCCGATGGACGACGCCGCTGATCTCCGCGGCACCGGCCAGGCCGGCCAGCGCGCCCGAGATGAGCATGACCAGGATGATCGTCCCACCGAGGTTGATACCGGCATAGCGAGCCGCACGAGGGTTGTCGCCGATGAGCCGGATCTCATACCCCTTGCGGGTGCGGTTGAGGAAGAACCAGACCAGTGCTGCGGCGAGGAGCGCGATGACGAAACCGAGGTGGACGGTGAGCCCGCCGAAGTCCGGCACGCTGCTGCTGAAGTCGGTGAGGCGGGGCAGCCACGCCTCCTTGGGGAAGCGTGGCGACATCTGGAAACCGCCTTCGCTCCAGGGTCCGAAGACCCAGAACTTCACCCACTCCGTGGCTACGTAGACCAGCATCAGCGTGGTGATGATCTCGTTGACGTTGAGCCGTGCCTTGAGCCAGCCGGCGATCCCCGCCCACAGCGCTCCGGCGGCGATACCGGCAGCCATCATGAGCGGCAGGTAGACGAAGCTGGGCGTGCCCTCGGGCAGCCAACCCACCAGCACCACGGCCGATGCGCCCCAGGCCCCCATCAGCAGTTGACCTTCGGCGCCGATGTTCCAGAGGCGCATGCGGAACGCGACCGAGCAAGCCAGACCCGTGAAGATCAGCGGCGTGGCCTTGACGAGCGTGTCGGAGAGCACACCGATGCTGCCGAGCGACGCTCGCACGATATGGGCGTAGGCAGAGACCGGGTCGCCACCGATCAGCCAGATGAGCACGGCTGAGATGAGCAGGGCCACGACGACCGCGCCGACGGTCAAGGCGGCTCCCAGCCCCCGCCGTGTCTCGAGACGCTGCTCGAGGTGGACGGCGAACGGCAGCAGATGCCGGCGCGGCGTTGCTGGCGCGCTCACGCCTTGGCGACCTGTTCGGGGACCCCGCTGGCTGCCGCTCCGGTCATCAGCAGGCCCAGCTCCGCGATATCGGCAGCGGCGGCCGGGAGCGGCTCGCTGATCCGACCTTCATAGATGACCGCCACACGGTCGGCCAGCATCAGGATCTCGTCGAGGTCCTCGCTGATGAGCAACACCGCCGTGCCCGCTGCACGTTGTTTGAGCAGCAGCTTGTGGACGGTCTCGATGGCGCCGACGTCGAGTCCGCGGGTTGGTTGCACCGCGACCATCAGGCCCGGCTCAGAACTGATCTCGCGCGCCAGGATGAGTCGCTGCAGATTCCCGCCCGACAACAGCCGCGCCTCGGTGTCGATCGAGGGAGCAGCGACTTCGTAGGCGTCCTTCAGTCCCTGGGCCTGCGCGCGTGCGATGCTGGAATCGATGGTCCAGCCGTGGCGGATGGGCGCGCTCCGATACGACTTCATGATGAGGTTGTCTGTCAGTGACAGGTTGGGCGCGCTACCGATGCCGGTGCGGTCCTCGGGCACGTGTGCCACGCCGGCGTCGATGGCTTCGCTGACCGGGCGATTGGCCAACTCCTTGCCGTTGACACTGATGCTGCCCGTGCAGGCGCGCAGGCCGGTGATGACCTCGGCCAGCTCGGACTGGCCGTTGCCGGCCACGCCGGCCAGGCCGATGATCTCGCCCGCGTGGATGGTCAGGCCGATGCCGTCGAGCGCAATGATGCCCCGGTCACCGATGGCCCTGACATCGGTCAGCTGCAGGACAACGTCCCCGGCTTTGCGGTCCTCCTTCTCCAGCGTCTCGAGGAGCTCACGACCGACCATCAGCTGGGCCAGGTCACGTTTGGTCTTGCCAGCAGCGGGGACGCCGGCGGCGGTGACCACGCCTCGGCGCATCACGGTCACTCGGTCGGCGATGCGCAGGACCTCGTCCAGCTTGTGGCTGATGAAGACGATCGAGGCGCCGGACGCGGTCATGCCTCTGAGTGTCTCGAATAGCTCGTCGATCTCCTGGGGGGCGAGGACGGCGGTGGGCTCGTCCATGATCAGGATGTTGGCCCCGCGGTAGAGCATCTTGAGGATCTCGACGCGCTGCTGTTCGCCGACCGAGAGCTGCCACACCTTGGCGGCCGGGTCCACGGCCAGCCCGGTCTCCTGGGCGAGTGCCCCGACCTTGGCCTCATAGCGAGGCGTGTCCATCCAGAACCGCGGCTCGTCGAGCCCCAGCAGGATGTTCTCTGTCACGGTCAGACGAGTCGACCAGGGTGAAGTGCTGGTGGACCATGCCCAGGCCCACCTCGATGGCGTCGCGAGGGGAGTGAAACTCGACCGACTTGCCGCGTACACGCGTGATGCCCGCGTCGGCCGCGTAGAGGCCGGCGAGGATGTTCATCAGCGTGGATTTGCCGGCGCCGTTCTCACCCAGCAGGGCGTGCACCTCGCCGGCGCGTACATCGAAATCGACATGATCGTTGGCGACCACGCCGGGGAACCGCTTGACGATGCCTCGCATCTCGACTGCGAGTGCGGTGTCAGTCATCGGGACGCAAAGCACCTCGGGGGCCGGAACGACCCCCGAGGTGCGCGTTCATGAAGGTCTACTAGAGACCCGGCAGCGTGGCGTTCACGCCGTCCGCCCACCAGTACATGCACACGGGGCAGTTGCTGTGATCCGCGTTGGGGAACTGGTCGAGGTCGGCCTGGATCAGGAACTGCCCTCAGCCAGGATCTCGATTGCCCTCGTTGTCCATGATGGGACCGGCGAAGACGTCGAAGCGGTTGAACCCGCCTGACAGCATCCGGCCAGCGTGTCCTTCACCAGCTGCACGTCCTCTTCGGGCAGGTCGGCGATGCCGGGCTGCGGCGTCTGGCCATCCATGAAGCCGTAGAGGCCCATGGCGCCCGCGTCGGCGTCGAAGTACTCGTAGCCGGCGGTGTAATCACCAGCCGCGACCTGCTCGGCGATGCGCAGGTACTCCGGACCCCACAGCCAGTACGGGGCGGTCAGGCAGGCGTCGCTGGTGCAGGAGCCGTAGTAATCGTAGGTGATGCCCCACTTGCTCTTCTCCTCCGCGACCTGGGCGACCGCCGGCGTGTCGGCACCGGTCAGGACGACCTGTGCGCCCGCGTCGAACAGCGATGCAGCGCCCTCGCGCTCCAGCGCCGGATCGTGCCAGGTGTTGATGAAGCGCACGTCCATGGTGCACTCGGGGCAGGTCTGCTTGGCGCCCAGCATGAAGGCATTGCCCAGTCGAAGTTCTTCCGGGATGCCGAAGGTCGCCATGTAGCCCAGCGTGGGGTTCCCGTCGACCTTCGCCCGCGACCCGGCGAGCATGCCGGCGAGGTACTTGAAATCCTCCATCGCGCCCATGAGATTGCCGAAGTTGGTGCCGTTCGACTTGTAGCCGGTCAGGTGCAGGAAGGTGCTGTCGGGGAACTCTTCGGCCACGGCCTCCATGGGATCCATGTAGCCGAAGGAAGTGCCGATGATGAGGTCGAAACCCTTGCGCGCGAGGCTGCGGAAGACCTGCTCGGAGTCCGCGCCCTCGGGCACGTTCTCCATGTAGGCGACATGGGTGTTGTCCATGTTCTCGCAGACGTACTGCAGACCGTCGAAATGCGCCTGGCTCCAGCCACCGTCATTGTGGGGGCCGATCAGCACCATGCCGACATTGAACTTGCCATCCACCGTCTCTGGCAGCTGTACGCCACCGGAGATCGCGGAACAGTCATTCTCGTCTTGCGCTGCGACGAATGGGGCCCCGCTGACCCCCATCGCACTCGCCATCAACGCGCCTGCAAGTGCGACGCGCGCGAGCTTTGCCCACGGCTGCCTGGTCATCCGATAGGTTCCTCCTGATGCATCCGCCGGGGAATCATCGAGCCCGCCCCCGGTCATCCCGACGATACGCCAGTCGGCAAGCTGAATCAGGGCCAGTTCGGCAACACTCGGGCACCCATTCGGCACCAAGGCAGGCGTCGCACCCGCGCACGGTCGTCGTGACTCGCGGCGGACGGCACGCCCGCGGCATACTCGGGGGCATCCCGTTGCTCCCGAGGAGGTACCCGTGGCCAGTGAACTAGCCGGCCGTCCGGCCCGAGCCTTCCATGCTCGTCGACCTCGACGCACTCAGCGATGCCTACTACTCGCAGGTGCCGGACCCGGCCGAGCCCGGCCAGCGCGTTGCCTTCGGCACCTCTGGCCATCGTGGTTCGTCGCTGGCGAGCATCCTTCAACGAGGCGCACATCGTGGCCACGACGGCGGCCATCTGCACCTTCCGGCGCGAGCGCGGGTATGCGGGACCGCTGTTCATGGGCCGTGACACGCACGCCTTGAGCGAGCCGGCCTTTGGCACGGCCCTGGAGGTGCTGGTGGCGGAGGGAGTCGATGTTCGCATCGACAGCGGCGATGGATACACGCCCACCCCGGCCATCTCACATGCCATCCTGACCTGGAATCGGGAGCACCCCGGGAGCGCTCGCCGACGGCATCGTCGTGACGCCTTCGCACAATCCACCCGCGGATGGCGGCTTCAAGTACAACCCACCCTCGCGGCGGACCGGCCGACGCAGGCATGACCAGCACCATCGAGGGTGCCGCCAACGCACTGCTTGCCACGGGCATCGCGGATGTTCCCGCGCCTGCCGGCGGCACGGGCCCGGGCCGCTGCCAGCGGCTACGACTACATGGGGGTCTACGTCGCCGACCTCGACGATGTCATCGACATGGCCGCCATCGCCGCATCCGGCCTGCGTATCGGTGTCGATCCGCTGGGAGGTGCGGCTGTGGCCTACTGGGGTGCTATCGCGGAGCATCACGGCATCGCCCTGACCATCACCGACGACACCGTCGACCCCACCTTCGGATTCATGACGCTCGATTGGGACGGCAAGATCCGCATGGACCCCTCGTCGCCATATGCCATGGCCCGTCTGGTCCAGCTGCGCGACGACTTCGACCTGGCGCTGGGCAACGACGCCGACGCCGACCGGTTCGGCGTGGTGACCCCGACGGCCGGCCTACTCGAACCCCAACCACTACCTCGCCGCCGCCGCCGCATATCTCTTCGGAGGTGCGCGTGGCTGGGGCGAATCGGCCGCCATCGGCAAGACGCTGGTCAGTTCCAGCATGCAGGACCGCATCGCCGCCTCCCTGGGCCGGCGGTTGTACGAGGTACCTGTGGGCTTCAAGTGGTTCGTCGAAGGGCTGCTGGACGGCTCGGTCGCCTTCGGGGGAGGAAAGCGCGGGGATGTCCTTCCTGCGACGAGAGGGCAGGCCCTGGTCGACCGACAAGGACGGCATCATCGCTTGCCTGCTGGCGGCCGAGATGACCGCCAAGACGGGGCGCGACCCCGGCGCGTCGTACGCGCAGCTGACGGAGCGGTTCGGCGCCCCCGTCTACAAGCGTATCGACGCGCCGGCGACGCCGGCGGAGAAGGCGACCCTGGGCGCGCTGTCCCCCGACGCGGTGAAGGCGACCGAACTCGCAGGAGAAGCCATCACGGCCAGGCTCACCACGGCCCCCGGCAACGGCGCCGCCATCGGGGGCCTGAAGGTGGTGACCGAGGAGGGCTGGTTCGCGGCGCGGCCGTCGGGCACGGAGAACGTGACCAAGCTGTACGCCGAATCGTTCATCGACGGCGCCCACCTCGAGCGCATCATCGCGGAGGCGCAGGACATCGTGCGGGAGGCGCTCGGCGAGTGACCCCCAGGACCACCCGGGAGTATGTGCGCCACGCTCCGCAGCCGTCCCAGAGGGTGCGTACCGCCCTCTAGCCGAAGAACTCGACGATGCGGGCCGTGTCGTCGGAGAATGCCCAGCGCTCCGTGACCTGGCCGTCACGAACGTGGAAGATCTCGGCCGTGTCGTAGTCGAGCGTCTGGTCGCCACGCACCGCGTGCGCCTTCACCAGCGCCACGACATGGTCGTCGCTGGCGGTGACGTCGTGCACCTCCACGGTGATGGTGTAGTCGCGGTTGCCGGGGGCCATGCTCTGGGCCATGGTGGCCTTGCCGCGGATAGGCTCGGCTCCGCCGATGTAGTGCCAGGCGACATCGTCGGCGACAAGGTCGTCAAGGACCGACATGTCCTCGGCATTCATCGCGTCCATGGCCCTGCGGACGATCGCAGCGTTGGGGTGTTCGGCCATCGTGGGGCCTCCCTGTGTGGCCGCCAGCTGAGCCCCCGGGCGCCACTCGAAGCATAGGCGCGCGGTCAAGCCGCTGCTAGCTCCCGGCCACAAGTTCTCGCAGCCGCGGCAGGCGCTCGATCGTCTCGCGGTCGAAGGGCGCGGGCAGGTCGACGATGACGTGTGTGAAACCGAGCTCAAGGTAGTGACGCCACTGGGCGGCCACCTGCTGCTCGTTGCCCAGGAAGTCTATGGCGGGATCGATGACGTGGCTGCTGCCGTTGTGGTCCAGACCGGCCTGCATCACCCGCGCGGCCTCCGTCGGATCGTCTCGCAGCAGCAGGTGCCGGCCGGTGGTGAACTCGATCTCCAATGGGTCGCGCCCCACGGCCTCGCAGTGACGCTGCAGTACGTCCACCTTGTGCCTCAACGTCTCCACGCTGCCGTCGACATTCCATCCCTGGGCATGTGCGGCCACCGTTCGCAGCGTCTTCTTCTCTCCGCCACCGCCGATCATCAGCGGCAGGGTGGCGGCCCCGCGGTAGGGCAGGGGATGATGCTCCAGGTCCTTGAAGCGATAGCGGCCGCCCGGCTCGGAAGTGACGCGCTCGCCGGCCAACACGCGGGTGATGCCGGTGACAGCCTCGTCGAACCAATCGAGCCGCTGCCCGAAACCGCTCCCGAATTCGATGCCCGCGGCCGAGTGTTCGTACTCGAACCAGGCGCCACCGAGCCCCAACCATGTCCGCCCCTCGCTGATGTGGTCGACGGTCACCGCTGACTTGGCCGTTAGGCCGGGGTTGCGGAAGGTGTTGGCGCCGACCATCAGGCCCAGTGCGATGCGCTCGGTCTGGGCGGCCCAGGCGGCGAGCGTGGTCCAACCCTCGAAGATGGGCTGGAGGGGATCGCCCACGATGGCGTGGAGGTGGTCCCACGTCCACAGGGAATCGAGGCCGACATCGTCGGCCAGGCGGGCGGCGTTCGTCAGCTGGGACCAGTCGGTCTGCTGCGGCCAGAGCAGCGCTCCGACGCGGATGGGGTAGCGGTCACGATGTGTGGTCATGGGTCTGAGGCTATAGCATCCGTGGGTGTCCTGGCCGCGTAACGCAAAGATCGCCTTCATCGGCTCGCACGGCATCCGCAAGACGACCGCCGCGTTGGCGTTCGCCAGTGTCATCCAGCGCGCCGGTCGATCGGTCGAATTCGCCCGCGAGGTCGTTCGCGACAACCCGTTGGGCATCAACGAGGGTGCCAGCTCTGAAGCGCAGCTATGGGTGCTTACTTCCCAGATCCGGCGCGAGCTGGAGCTGTCGCGCAAGGCCGAGTGCCTCGTCACCGACCGTGGCGTGATGGACAACTTCGCCTATTACCTGAGAGCGGGCGGTGGCGAGGATCGTTTCGATGTGGAACCGCTCGTGCGGCGATGGTCACGGACCTACGACCTGGTGGTGCGCCTGACGCCTGACGTCGAGATCCGCGCCGACGGCGTGCGCTCGACCAACGACAGGTTCCGCGACGAGATCGAGGCCATCCTCGATGCCCGTCTGCCTCAGCTGGTGCCGCGGGAGCGGCTCGTCGTCCAGCCCGCCTCAGGCATCACCGAGAACCACGACTGGTGGCCATTGGCGGAGCAGCTGGCGGTTCGACTGGGCGAGCCTCTGCTGGCCCAGGGCGTGAGCAGACCTTCTCGCCCCACGGGCGAAAGGGGCGCTCGCTCGAAGCGACGAAAGGGTCCGGCCTCGTCCGACCAGCTGGCACTCGACCTGGGCCGCTGACGGCACGACCACGGCCACATCCGTCCGGGCCGGGTACAGTCAGGGTCAATGTCTGATCGTTTCCCCGATGGGGGTGGCAAGCCTGCTTCCACTTCGTTTCCCGACCCCGGCCGGCCTGGTCCGCTCGACAGTGATGTCGCGGTCGGCCTGCTGAAGCGCGGCCAGGTGCTCGCAGACCAGGGCGACTGGGACCTGGCCGCAGGCACCTTCGCGCGGGTCGTGGGCCACGACGATCCAGCCCTGCACACGGCCGCCCTGCTGGGTCTCGCGGAGTGTCGCTACCGCCTGGACGAGGAGCCAGCCGCATTGCAGGCCTGGATCTCGGCAACCCAGGCGCCGGAGAACGAACTCACCTGGCGAGCCTGGAAGGCACTGGCGGCGGCCCGCGTTCGCGGCAACGACATCCCCGCCGCAGCACGTGCGTACCGGGAGGCTGCGCGTCGCGCCCCCGCATCTGAGCAACCGGAGCTCCAGTCCCGCATCGGCTGGCTGAGCAAGGAACTGGGCGACGACCGGGGCGCGCAGCGGGCGTTCAGCCGAACACGTGCCAACGGCACCGCCCAGCCGATCGTCACCTACGCCATCCTGGGCGTCACCATCCTCGTCAGCCTGCTCGTGGAGTTCAGTGCCGACGACACGCTCATGTCGTGGTTGCGGTTGGACAAGGGTGCGATCTACCTGGACGGCGAGTACTGGCGCCTGTTGACGGTCGCGCTGGTGCACGGGTCGATCATCCATCTGCTCTTCAACATGTACGCGCTCTGGATCATCGGTCCCATCGTCGAGGCGCTCTATGGACCGTGGCGTTTCCTGGGCCTCTATCTCATCTGCGTGGCTGCCGGTTCGGCGGCCAGTTTCGCGACCTCGGATGTCCCGGCCGTCGGTGCCAGCGGTGGCGTCTTCGGACTCTTTGGAGTGTTGCTGGTCGCCGACCGCGTGCACAAGCCGGCACTGACACGGAACGCGCGAAACCTGACGATGCAGATCGGCATGCTCATCGCCATCAACCTGGCTATCGGCTTCGCCATCCCCGGCATCGACAACGCCGCCCATATCGGGGGTCTCGTCGCCGGCGCAGCACTGGGCTTCCTGCTGGTGCCTTCGGGGGTGACCTTGGGCTCCTTCTGGTCGCGACCCACGAGTGACCCGAAGTCACCCACAGGTTCGGCACCGGATCCCATCGCACGGACCAGGGGCTTACGCTGGCTCCTCCTGGCGACCGTCGTCGCTGCCATCGTGGTCGTGGTGGTCGTCAGTCCGGTCACCTACCAGCCGCCCCTCTGGTGGCAGCTCGGTCGCCAGCCAAGTGCGTCCTCGGAAACGGTCCGCGATGCGGTACGCGTCTCGCTTGGCGGCGCGACCATGGCCACCAGCGTCCGCTGGCACTTCCCGCTGGGGAGCCAGTGGCAGGTCCAGGACCAGGGCGCGCCCGGGGCGCGCGTCCGGCCCCCGGTCCCGCAGGGTGAGTCCCCACCAGGCGGCCACGCTGTCGCGGAGATGGAGTCGGCCATCGACGGGGCTGCGCGCGACGGCATCGTCCCGACGGAACCCGTAGCAGCCTGACCGCACGGTCGTGACATCGCCCTTCCCCGCCGGCTGGTAGCGATGCGGATCGACCGAGCGAAGCCCCTCGGCAGCGACGATGGCAAGCGAAGGGTCCGACAGGGCCGCGATCAACGGGCTGACGATGTCTCCCATCGGCACCCGCTCGGGATCGAGCACGACGATGGTGGAGCCCCAAGCTCGTCGCAGCGCAGCGGTAAGGGCATCGCCAGGGCTCCAGGCCGCGGCCGTATGGATGACCTCGTCGGCTGGACCATCGACCGCGACGCCGCGTTCGACCACGACCACGACCTGTGTGCCGGTCGGGACGTGCAAGGCCAGCGACGCCAGTGCAGCATCGACAGCGGCAGCGTCCGTCCCCGCGATGATCACCACCGTGGCCCTTCCAGCGAGTGGCGCATCGGAGCGGGGGGGCACCGACTCCGGCGAACCGTGGTAGGTCCGGCCATCCGCCACGACATCCGGCGGGCGCGCCGGTTCAAGGACATAGGCGGTGCCGGAATCGATCACGCGCCAGCCTTCGGCCTCGATGCGTTCCTTGAGCCGATCGGCCGTGGCCCAATCGTGCGTGGCTCGAGCCGCAGCGCGCTGATCGGCGAGCTCGATGACCTCCGGGGGCACTGCTGATGGGTCCACGTCGGCAGCATATCTCCTCGGAGACGACTGACCCATCCACCTCCCGGGTGCGTGGCATCGCGGTCGTCACGGCGGCGACGTTCGTACTGCGCTTCGCGACGGGCCTTACCGGGGCATTGCTGATCTTCTTCCTGGCGGCCTTCGCCGAACACGGTGGGGCGGCCGTAGGACCCCTCGCGATCGGCACGTTCACGGCGCTGTTCTACGTCTCGGAGTTGGTCCTCTCGCCACCCTTTGGTCTGCTTTCTGACCGCATCGGCCAGCGGCGGGTCATGCAGCTCGGCCCGCTCTTCGGGTTCGTCGCCGTGCTGCTGACTGCATTGACGGCCGAGTTGCACCTTCCCGGCTCGATCGTCCTGGCGATCCCCATCCTCGTCGGGAGCGTGGCGCTGCTCGGCTTGACGCGCCTGCTGGAGGGCGCTTCCACGGCGGCCAGCGTACCCTCCGTGCTGGGCTACATCGCTACCACCACGAGCGGCGACGAGGGACTGCGAGGCCGGGCATCGGCCCGCTTCGAGGCCGCGACGATCGCCGGTCTGGCGCTGGGCTTCGCGGCCGCCGGTCCGGTGTGGACCCTCCTCGGTCCGATCGGGTTCCTCGCCAATGCGCTGGTCTACCTGGGGGCGTTCCTGGTCTTCCGCTACGGGATCCCGGCGACAGAGGCTCAGACTCCGCCGACGAACCCACAGGCATGGTCAGGCTGGTCGCGCTACCGGCGCTTGCTCCGCCGATCGCGCGTGTGGCTACTGGCGCCGACTTGGATCGCCTTGAATGCCGGTCTCGGTCTATATACCTCTCAGACGTTGTTCCAGCTGGTGCGCATGCCCGATCCGCGGTTCGCGGATCAGTGGCTGGTCGGCGGTATCGCACCACTCGTGGTGACCACCGCCTTCCTGCTAGGCGGGCTCGTCTTCCTGGCGGGGCTGGTCTACTGGGGTGGCCGGTTCGTGACACTCCGACGGACGACCATCATCTTCTACGGCATCGTCGGTGGCGCCATCTTCGTGGTCTCCGCGCTGCTGCTCAACCACAGTGGCGGCCTGCCCCTTGCGCTGCGCCTACCGCTGCTGGCGGGGCTTGCGCTCGGGCTCTTCCTCATCGCAGGGGCCACTCCCGCGGCGCTGGGCCTGCTGGCGGATATCTCGGAGTCGTTCCCCAGCGACCGCGGGGCGGTCATGGGGCTCTACAGTGTCTTCCTGGCCCTGGGCCAGATCATCGGAGCCTTGATCGGGGCCGCGGCCGCAGAGATGTGGGCCTTCGACGGCATCCTGATGGCGACGCTGCTGTTGCAGGCGATCGCTCTCATGCCGTTGTCACGCTTGCGTCGCTTCGAGTTCCGCTTCCAGGCCACGCCAGCGGGCGGGCCTGACCCCGAAGTCATCGCGGTCGACCTCTCGGTCACGCGCCTCTACCGTGGCGATCCCACCGACGCCCCTGGAAGAGAGTAGGCGACGTGCTGAGCGCCGACGTCCGTAGCGGCTACGGCGTGAGAGCCTCTTCAGCCTGGGGGGCGAACCAGATCAATCCGCGCGAACCCTGGACCAACCGAAGCTCGCCCGCGCGCACGATGTAGCCGTCAGCGAGGTCCAGCAGGCTTTCATACAGCCCTTCTTGCTGGCAAACGGGGCTACTGGCCCGCTTGCTCGAGGCGCAAGCTCGGCCCTCCACGCTGATGTCGTAGATGTCGATGCTCATGGCCGCCGGAGTCCGATAAGCGGCGATGAAGAAGTTGCTCGTGCCGCTGCGATCGACGGCGCCAGTATCGCCCAGGACGGAGACGGCCACGTCCTCGAAGCTGGCGGTCAGCTGCGTGTCGGGAAGCGGAGCAACCTTCTTGACCTTGGTCTTCCCGGGCGTGCTGTTGAGTGCGGTCACGACCCAGGTCGGCCCCACCAGCTCTTCCTGCGGCAGCAGGCGCATGAGGGTCATGCCGTCGACGTCCTTGAGCTCCAGCTCAGAGCCGCGGAGCGCCTGCGACGAGGTGCGCTCAAGGGCAGCGATGAACGCATCCTCGACCGGCTGGGACTTCTTGCTGCACCGTCCGCTGCGCTTGAGGTCGCCTGTGGTGCTCAGCGCCAGTCCCGAACTCAGGCTGCGGCCGCTGAAGGCACCGCAGATGCTGCGACCTTCGGCTTTGCCGCCGAAGAACTTGACACCAGAGGTGTTCAGACGGGTCTCATCGTAGAGCACCTCGCCCTGCGCATCGAGGATCTCGATGGGTGTCCAGGTGATGGCGGCCAAGTCGATCTCGGGGGTGAAGGCAAGGCGCAAGGTGCCATCCGCATCGCGCAGCGCCATGCCAGCAGGCAGCACTTCGAAGTCGGAGATGTCATCCAGCGTGGCGACCATCTGCTCGGCTTGCCGCAGGGCACTCTCGGTACAGCCCTCCAGTCGAGAGGCGACGTCGCTGATACGCATGGTGCCGTCGCTGATCTCGTATGAGCCCAGGAACATGCCACAGCCGGTGTCGCCGACGACGCGGCCTCCGGTGGTGAAGTCGACCCACGGCCCCAAACCCTGCAGCACCGGCTCGATCGAGCCGTCAGCTGCTCCGAGACGCGCCAGGTCCCAGCGGGCCACCGTCGGGTCCGCGTCGATGGTCGCACGCGTCAGGGTCATGAGCGGCTCGAGGGTGGAGTTGAAGAGCGTCATGATCGAGTCAGACACCCTGACCGCGGCGGTCTCGGTCAGGTCCTGGTAGAAGACCTCGTCGAACGCCTGGCTGGCCGGGTCGCAGCTGAAGCGATCGATGGCGCCCGGGTCGATGTAGAGCGATTCACCCCCCGGGCGCTGGTAGTTGCCCTCGAAGCTGCTGCAGGCAGCCTCGCCGAAGGCATCGTTGAGGTAGAGGTGCACGATGGCGCCGACGCCGGCCGGTACGGTCTGTGTCTCCATGTTCGCGTCGCGATAGGTCAACAGCTGCCACTGCTGGTCGATGGCCTGCTCCGAGATGGAAGCGTCCTGTGCCCACACTCCAGCGGGCAGTGCTGCGCCCAGGGAGATGAGCAGAACCAGCGTCGTCCCCAGGGTGCGGAGCGGCTTACGATGATCACGGTTGGGCGTGTGACGACGACTCATACGACCTCTGGCGTTATGGCCTCGGTGACCGCGTCGCGAGCCGCCTGAAGCGACTCGCCGACTGCGTCATGGAGGATATTCACTTCCGACGAGATGGCGAAGAAGGTGAAGCCCTTGTCGGCGTAGGCTGCCACATCTTGGGGTTTTGAGACGTAGACACCGGCAGCCTTGCCTGCGGCAGCAGCAGCTGCCCCCACGCGAGCGACCGCCGACGCGAAGTCGGGATGGTCGAACTGGCCTCCGATCCCGAGCGCGTGGGTCAGGTCGGTGGGGCCGACGAACAGGACATCGATGCCTTCGACGCAAGCCATCTCAGCGACCTGCGCCACGGCCCCGGGGGATTCGATCTGGATGATGGAGAGCAGCCGCTCGTGCGTCTCCGCGACCCCGTCGTGACCGCGCTCGCCGTAGTCCATGCCTCTGGTCGCGAGGGCGATGCCGCGTTCACCGGCGGGTTGGGTTCGCATCCAACGTGCCGCGTCGCGAGCGCCCTCGATCGACGGGACTTGCGGCACCATCACCCCGCCTGCTCCCAGGTCAAGGGCCCGGCCGACGCGGATCCGTGAGCCCGACTCCACACGTACGAGGGGCGTTGAGCCAGCATTCTCGATCGCCATGAAGATGGGCAGCAGGTCCGACTCACCAGCCGTGCCATGCTCAAGGTCGATGAGCACCCAGTCGACCCCGGCTCTGGCGATCGCCTCAGCCAGGACCGGCGACGGGCTGAGCATGAACACACCGAACACGGTCTCACGGGCGAGGACGCGTCGGCGGAGGGTATCGGACGTGGCAGGCTCCTGCTGGTGCTGTGCGCCTTCTGGCTGGATTTGCTCTGACTTGCCGAGATTTGCTACAGTCAATGGGTCGCGGGCCGCTAGCTCAACGGTAGAGCAAGTGACTCTTAATCACTAGGTTGAAGGTTCGAATCCTTCGCGGCTCACCACCTCGACGATGACAAACCCCTCCGACTGGTTCGGAGGGGTTCAGTCTTGTCCGGCTCAGCAGGGTGCGCACCCACGCGAAGGTACTAGTCTGGACGAAGGCGGTCGCGATCCGACACGCGACCTCGCGCTCCAGCCACGAGGTGAGGCCCGTCCCTCGAGGGACAGGACGAGTGGCCGTCCTGCCCTGTCGGCCTTGCCAGGCGTGCCGGGCAAAGTGACAGCCCGCCGAGGGAAGGGAGTCCCTGGCGGGCTGTCGTTAGAGCCGATCGGGTCCGGCGGAGGAGGTGGAGGAAACCGTCCCCGGTCGCGCTCGTATGTGGTTGGGCCGCTAGTTTCCGGCGGGAAGTTCCATGATCATGCGGCGTGCGTGCCCGAAGCCGGTGAATCGAGCGATGAGTCCGCTCAGTCCGGTCTTCTCCTCGGTCCGGCTCGAACACTCGAGCCAAACCCTGTCGTTCTCTGCGATCGCGAGCATGTGTCGTCCACAGGGGCAATAGGGGGCAGAGCGCTCGGCCTGCTCGATGAGATCGACCGCGCGCTGGTTCTCTCGTTCACCCAGGAACGGCGCCGGTTCGCGCGGCGACCCCGGGAGTGTGGGTATGAGTCATCGCAACCTCCTGGTTGACGTTGGTTTCGCATCTTCAGCGGATCGCTTCACGGCTCCGTGTTTCGATCCGGACCGTATCGTACACCAAACGCCCACACATTGCAATACGGTCCGTTTCGTTACGATAGGTTACAGCTGAGTTGCGAACGATACGAGGCGTCTCGTATACTTGCTGGTGATGACGACCGGAGAAGCGTCGGCAGGGGCCACCGACGGATCCCCTGGACGAGATCATCGCTCGCGAGACAGCACCGTCGACGTTGGGGGTCGGCGCGAAGCAGGGCCGCCCACGGAGTGACCGTGCGCATCGCGAGATCACCCGGGCCTTTCGCGAGCTGCTCATCGAGAAGGGTTTCGACAGGGTGCGGATGGAGCATGTCGCTGCGCGGGCGAAGGTCGGCAAGGCCACCATCTACCGGCACTGGCCCTCGAAACAGGCGTTGGCGCAGGAAGTGCTCCTGGAGCTGTCCACCCCGCACCTCGCAGTCCCCGACGTGGGCGATACGCGCACCGAGCTGCTGGCCACGGTACTGGCACCGATGCGGGCGCTGACCGAGACAGACTTCGGACCGGTGATTCGCGAGCTCCTCTCGGAGATCGCGCGCAACCCCGAGCTGGGCGATCCCTTCCGCGCCTCCGTGGTGCAGGCCCGGCGCGACGAGGTCTCGCGCGTGATCGCGCGCGGCGTGCGCCGGGGTGACCTGCGTCCGGATGTACACCCCGACGTGGCGACCGAGATGCTGGTTGGACCGGTCTACTGGCGCCTGATGTTCGGCGGGACTCTCGACGCCGACTTCGCAGAGCTCATCGTGGACGAGGTGCTGCAGGGGTGGTCCATGCGAGGCTGGGGCGAGATCGCCACCAACTGGCTGTAGCCACGAGCGATGGTGCGTCTCAATCGTGGAGCGGTAAGCGCCTCAGCAGGACCAGGAACGGCCGCGTCGGCCCGACGAGCGAGCCCTCGAGGGGCAGGCGCTGCCAGGCATCGCGGGCAGGTCCGCTCCGCCAGTGACCGTCCAGCCGACGTGCAGATATCGCCCGCAGGCCGAGGGAAGCGACCGCCCGCCCGAGCATGCGCCCCTCGCCGATGAGCCCGCGATCCAGGACGCAGTGGTCGGAGTCGGGCAGGATGGCCGCGAGCTGCCGACGTCGCTCCACGAATGGCTCGCGTGCGAGGGATCTTCCCTCCAGGTATGGCAGGTCGGCGGCGACGAAGGCCCCCTCGACGAGAGCGGAAGACCCGACCTCGCCGGCAAGGCAGCGGCGCAGGAGCCGCTGATCCGGGCGGCCGTCGGCGTCGAGCGCCAGCAGTGTGCCTTCCACGATGACAGCGTCAGCCAGCAGGTGCGAGGCGGCTCCGGCAAGCTTCGGGAACGCGGCCAGGGGATCGCTCAGGTGTTCGGTTCGCAGATCGACCCGGTCGCCGTCACGGCGCAGGAAGGCATGGGCGCCTGGCCACCAAGGCTCGAAGAACCGTTCGGCGTCATCGAAGGGAGCGCCGCCCTCGCTTGCGATAGGGAAGGCCAGGGAAGGGAGTCCCGCGGGACCCGTCGGCCAGGCTGACCCCAAAGCCAGGGTGAGTTGCTCGTCCACGTCAGGTCCGGCCGGGCGGCATCCGGCTCCTCCGCTCGTCGGTCAGGCCGACTTGCGTCGCCGAGCCGGCGTGGCCTTGGGGGCCTTGGCGCTGCTGATGCTGGATCGTCGATCCGAGCGCGTCTTGCGCGCCTTCGCGACGGAGATGGGGTCCGCTGCCACCTCCGCCCCGGAAACTTCACTGCCACCGTCGCTGCGGGCAGCGGCCACGCTCGCCTCGAGTACGGCCATCAGGTCGGTGAGCTTGCTCGTCCCGGGCTGCGGGGCCGGCACGCTCACGGGCTGCCCGGCGACCTTGCGATCGATGACCTGGAGCAGTGCATCGCGATAGTCGTCCTTGTAGCGCTCAGGCTCGAACTCCCCTGTCAGCGCCTCCACGAGTTGGCGCGCCATGGCGATCTCGGCGGGCTTGAAGTCGGTCTCCTCCGCGGGGAGGTCCAGATCGGCGACTTCGCGCACCTCGTCGGGCCAGTAGAGCGTGGAAAGCAGCATGGTGGGACCGTATGGGTCGAGCGCAGCCAGTTGTTCGCGGTCCTTGAGCACGATCTTGCAGATGGCCTGGAGCTCGCTCTCGGCGAGGACCTTCTTCAGGAGCTCGAACGCCTTGCGGCCGACGGGCTCAGGCTCGAGGTAGTAGGACTGCTTGACGAAACGAGCACCAGCCTCATCGCGGCGGGCCGCTACGAACTGTTCGATCTCGATGGAGCGGACCGTCTTGAGCGGGACGGCCTCGAAGTCATGCTCTTCGATCACCACGTACTGGTCCTTCGAGTACTCGTACCCTCGTACGGTGTCGGAGCGCTTGATCTCGCCGTGTTGGGGGCAGTGGACCTTCATCTGGATGCGCTCGAGGTCTTCGGCATGGAGCATGTTGAACGAGAGTCCGGCCCGTGACTCGGTAGCCAGGTAGAGCCTGACCGGGATGGTGACCAGACCGAACTGGATGGCGCCTCGCCACATGGCTCGGGGCATATCGGAGCTCCTGCTTGGGCCGGCGGCATCGCGCGGCCAGGAGCAAAAGCATAGCGGGCGGGTGCAACAAGCCCACGAGGCCTTCGCGGGGCCAGCCTGGGGGTGTCGCTGCCGA
Organism: uncultured Chloroflexia bacterium; assembly: GCA_963724095.1. GTDB lineage: Bacteria > Chloroflexota > Limnocylindria > Limnocylindrales > CSP1-4 > JAFMJV01. The sequence continues at coordinate 698,918 of CAVRTH010000005.1, read as the reverse complement.
TGCGGGTTATGCTGCAACGGCAAGAGTGAGAAGGTTCGTCGCCTGGGTGTTGGTGGTCGTGCTGTCAGCGGCAGCATGCACTGCGTCCGGGTCCCCCAAGCCGTCCCCGCAGGCATCGCCACCGGTCGCCCTGAGCGTCCCGGCCGAGGTCTCCTCCGACGTGACCAGCGCCCCCGCGTACGAGGAGCCGATCCGCCTGGTCACGCTCGGAGATGGCTACACCTATGGGACCGAAACCAGCGTGCGACAGCGCGACAGTTGGCCGTCACAGTTGGCAGCCGCCATGGAGCGTGGCGGGGATCGCGTGCTGCTCTGGAACCTGGCCGAGCAAGGCGATACCAGCGACCTTGTCGTCGAGGAGCAACTGGGTCAGGTCGCTTCTCTGGAGCCGGATGTGGTGACCCTGCAGGTCGGTGTCAACGACATCATCTCGCCCGATACCTCCTACTACCGCCAGAACGTGGAGAAGATCTTCGACCAACTGCTGACCTTCATGCCGCCCGATCACATCTTCGCCATCACCACGCCCGACCACACCCTCACCGAGTGGGGCCGTTCGTTCGGCTCGATCGAGGTGGGTCGCGCAGCGGTGGCATCGCTCAACGCCACCCTCACCGAGGTCGCCTCCGCCAGGGGTATCAACGTGGTCGACATCTCGTCGGTGAACGCCCTCGCGGCCGACGACCCCAGCCTTGTCATCGACGGGGGCCCCTACGGCACCCCCAAGCAGTACGCCGGCTGGGTCGAGCTCATCGGGCCACGCATCCACGCGGTCCTCTCGGGCACCAAGCCGTAGTACCCTTGCGGCCTCTTGGCCACCCGGTCCCGTGAGGCCGGTCGTCCGGTCCTGTGAGGCCAGCAAGGAGGAAGCCTGACGATGTCGCCCGTGGCTCCCGGCGTGGGGCGCGTGTTGCCCCTTCCCGCTGACGCCGTCGTCGATCGCCGCATCGGCAGCAGCGGCCCCTGCCTGCTGGCACTGGAGGATGGCGCCGTCTTCGCTGGCGTGGCCTTCGGCGCGCCTGTGCGCGGTGGTGGCGACCTCGTGGTCAACACCTCCCAGACCGGCTACCAGGAAGTCTGCACCGACCCCAGCTATGCCGGTCAGGTGGTGGTGATGACGTTTCCGCTCATCGGCAATCATGGTCGCTTCGCCGACGATGACCAGTCGGAGCGGCCCTGGCTCGACGGCCTGGTGGTGGGCCATGCCACCGCCGGCGTGCTCGGCCGGGCGCGGCAGATCGTGCACCTCCTGCGCTCGCAGCGCATCCCCGCTATCGCCGGTCTCGACACGCGCACGCTGGCGCGCCATCTGCGAGAGAGCGGTTCGCTGCGCGGCATCATCAGTGCGCCCGGGGAGGTGGACGCGGCGGCGGCCGTCGCCGCGGCTCGCCGGCTCCCGCGGTGGGAGGAGCAGGACTTCGTCTCGCAGGTGTCTGCCAACAGGCCCTATGAGGTGGGCGATCGGGGGCCAGTGGTGGCCGTGATCGACCTGGGCCTGAAGACCAACATCGTGCGTGCCCTGCATCGTCGAGGGGCACGCGTTCGTGTCCTGCCCCACGATGCGACCGCCGCGCAGGTGCTCGCCCACGACGTCGACGGGGTCGTCATCTCGCCGGGTCCCGGCGACCCCGGCATGCTCGATGGCCCGGTCGCATTGGCGCGCTCGGTGGTGGCTGATGGACGGCCGTTGCTGGGCATCTGCCTGGGCCACCAGATCGTGGCGCGGGCCGCGGGCGCGCGCACGCAGCGCCTGCGCTTTGGACACCACGCCGCCAACCATCCCGTGCGGGACGAGGTCTCGGGTCGCGTCACCATCACCGCGCAGAACCACGAGGTCGAGGTGCTGGGGGAGTCGCTGCCCCGGAGTCCGGCTTCTTCGTCAGTCAACGAAACCTCAACGACGGCAGCGTCGAGGGCCTGCGCCACCACGTCCTGCCCATCGAGACCGTGCAGTACCACCCGGAGGGCTCGCCGGGCCCGCTCGATGCGGCGGAGGTCTTCGACCGCTTCCTGGGGCACGTCCGCGCCTATGCCGCCGGTCGCGCCATGAGCCGAGCGGCCCGCCTCCATCCTCATCATCGGCTCTGGTCCCGTCGTCATCGGCCAGGCGGCCGAGTTCGACTACGCGGGCACCCAGGCTTGTCGCGCGCTGCGCGAGGAGGGCATCCGCACCATCCTGCTCAACTCCAACCCGGCCACCATCATGACCGACCCGGGGGTGGCCGACGTCGTCTACCTGGAGCCGCTCACGGTGGCATCGGTGGAGCGCATCCTGGAGATCGAACACCCCGATGGCATCCTCGCAGGCCTGGGCGGACAGACCGGCCTGAACCTGGCTGATGGAGGTGGCCGCGGCGGGTGTCCTGGAGCGCACGCGGCACGCGCCTGCTGGGGACGCCCATCGAGGCCATCGAGATGGCCGAGGACCGGGAGCGCTTCCGTGACCTGCTCGATTCCATCGGCCAGCCCTACGCCCCTTCGGCCATCGTCGAAGGTTCGACGGTGGCTGAGCGCGCGGCAGCGGCTGAGCGCGCCTTCGACGACATCGGCCTGCCGGCCATCGTCCGTCCTGCCTTCACGCTGGGTGGCACCGGCGGTGGCATCGTCGACACGCGCGAGGCGTTCGACGAGCGTGTTCGTGTCGGCCTGCGGCTGAGCCCCATCGGCCAGGTCATGGTGGAGCGCTACCTGACCGGCTGGCAGGAGATCGAGTACGAGGTCATGCGGGACGCGGCCGACACCTGCATCGCGGTCTGCTCGATGGAGAACGTCGACCCGCTGGGTGTTCACACCGGAGACTCGGTGGTGGTGGCGCCGGTGCAGACGCTGCCCGACCCGGTCCATCAGCGGCTGCGGACGGCGGCGCTCGACATCATCCGGGCGCTGGGCGTGGAGGGTGGCTGCAATGTCCAGTTCGCGCTCTCGCCCGACTCGAGCGAATACGCGGTCATCGAGGTCAACCCGCGAGTGAGCCGCTCCTCGGCCCTGGCTTCGAAGGCGACCGGATACCCCATCGCCCGCGTGGCGGCGCAGATCGCCATCGGGCGGACGACTCGACGAGATCCCCAACGCCATCACCGGCAACACCGTGGCCGCCTTCGAGCCGGCGCTCGACTACGTGGTGGTGAAGCTGCCGCGGTTCCCCTTCGACAAGTTCCCCGGCGCCGACCGTGCTCTCGGCTCACAGATGAAGGCGACCGGTGAAGTCATGGCCATCGACCGCACCTTCGGGTCCGCCCTGAACAAGGCCCTGCGCGGCCTGGAGCAGGCCGGGGCCGGCTTCCTGGCCGAGGATCCGGCCTGGTGGCCGACCCTGGAGGTGCTTGCTGGTTGGGCGGCCGGAGCCCGCGGGGGCGAGCATGCTCCCATCCCCCAGCGGCCACGCAACCACGAAGAGGCCTTTGCCGATGTGCTCATGGACCCCGACGGACTGGTGGCCGTGGGTGGCGAGGATGCCGTGCCGGCCTCTCGTGCCACGCTGCTGGCGCGCTTCCTGGAGCCCTCCGACTCACGCCTCTGGCGGGTGCTGGCGCTGCTGCGACGGGGCGTGGCCGCGGCCGAGGTCCAACGCGTGACCGGCATCGCGCCGTGGTTCCTCTCGGAGATGGAACGCCTGGCTGAGCTGGAGCACCGCATGCGTGAGGAAGGCCGGGGCCTCACGGACGGCCTGCTCGTGTCGGCCAAGCGTGCGGCATTCAGCGACCGTGATATCGGTGCTCTGACCGGCTTGGGTGGGACGGCCGTGACGGATCGCCGCCATCAGCCTGGGGCTACGCCCCGGCTTTGCCATGGTCGATACCTGCGCCGCGGAATTCGCCGCCGAGACCCCCTACTTCTACGCGACCTACGCGGCCGCCGGGTCTCCGCCCGAGGCTGCGCCGGTGCGCCGGCCTGCCGCCCTGGTCATCGGCTCCGGGCCGGTGCGCATCGGGCAGGGCATCGAGTTCGACTACTGCGCCGTTCAGGCCGCTCAGACGTTGCGCGAGGACGGCAGCGCGGCGGTGATGATCAACTCCAACCCGGAGACCGTTTCCACCGACTTCGATGCCTCGTCCCGACTCTACTTCGAGCCGCTCGACGCGGAGAGCGTGCTGGAGGTCATCGACGCCGAGACGGCCGAAGGGACTCGCGCTGCTCCCGGCGCTCATCCAGTTCGGCGGCCAGACGCCGCTGAACCTGGCGCTGACCCTGGAGGAGGCCGGGGTGCCGCTGCCGGGTATCGACGTCGAGAGCATCGATCGCACCGAGGAGCGCACCCGCTTCGCGGGCATGATCGAGGCGCTGGGCATCCCGCAGCCGCGCGGCGGGATCGCCACCTCCCTCGACGAAGCCCTGGCGGTGGCCGAGCGAGATCGGCTATCCGGTGCTGGTGCGACCATCCTTCGTCATCGGCGGCCTGGCCATCGACTTCTGCTACGGGCCCGACGACCTGGCGCGCCAGCTGGCCGCCGCCACGGTGGTGACCGACGCAGCGGCCGGTGCGCATCGACGCCTACCTCGAAGGGCTGGAGGTCGACATCGACGCGGTCACCGACGGTCAGCGAGGTGCTCATCCCCGGGCTGATGGAGCACGTCGAACGCGCAGGCGTGCACTCCGGCGATAGCACCGCCTTCTTCCCGCCACAGCAGCTCAGCGCAGCCGACCAGGGGCTCATCGTGGAGGCCATGCGTCGGATCTGCCTCGAGATCGGCGTACGCGGCCTGGTCAACGCCCAGTTCATCGTGCGTGACGACGGAGTCTATGTCCTGGAGGTGAACCCGCGCGCCAGCCGAACGGTGCCCTTCCTGTCCAAGGTCACCGGCGTCCCCATGGTGGCCCTCGCCACGAGGGTGGCCCACGGCGCTTCGCTGCAAGAGCCTGGGCTGGGCCGGCGGCCTGCTGCCGGAGCCACCGTTCGTGGCCGTCAAGGCGCCGGTGTTCTCGACGGCCAAGCTTCGCGGCGTCGACCCCAGTCCTGGGCCCGGGCATGCAGTCGACCGGCGAGGTCATCGGACTGCACGAGGACGCCCGTGTGGCGTTGGCCAAGTCACTCCTCTCGGCGGCCCTGCGGCCACCGCTGCCGGGGCCGGATGGGGCCGCGGCTCTCATCTCGGTCGCACCTCGGGATGAGGCACGCGTGGGTGAGCTGGGGGCCGCGTTGTCATCGGCGGGCTATCGCTTCGTGGCCACTCCGGGGACCGCGGCGGCGTTGCGGCGCCATGGCCACGAGGCGCGTGAGGTCGCACTCGTGGGAGATGACGACAGCGACCGGCGGGGCGTGTTGGAGGTGATCGCCAGCGGAGAGATCTCGATCATCGTCAACACGCCCATGCCACGTGCCGGTGCCGTCCTCGACGCTGCATCCATCCGTCACGCCGCCATCGCTGAGGGCGTGCTGTGCATGACCACCATGGACAGCGCCATCGCGGCGGCACACTCCCTCGAGCCCGCGGCACAGGCCCGCATCGGGGACGTGCGCTCTCTTGACGCCTGGCTGAGTGTGAAGAAGCGGCGATGACCGCAAGGCCGCTGCCAGAGGAACTGCCGACTAACGGACTGGTGCTGCTGGTGGGGCCGTCGGGTGCGGGCAAATCGACCTGGGCGGCCGCCCGCTTCAGGCCCGGCGAAGTCCTCTCCTCGGACGAGTACCGTTTGCTGGTGGCGGGCGATGCCGCCGACCAGGCCGCGACCGCAGATGCCTTTCGGGTGCTCCACGCCGTCGCCCGCGCGCGCTTGCGACGCGGGTTGCTGACGGTGGTCGATGCCACCAACCTGACCCAGCAGGCGCGGCGCTCGCTGCTGCGCCTGGCGGCGTCGGCGGGGCAGCCGACCATGGCCATCGCATTCGACGTGTCACTGAAGCGCTGCTTGGCCCAGAACGACGCGCGGCAGGACCGCCGTGTGCCACCCGACGTGGTCCGCCGCCACTACCGCGAGATGCGCACGGCCATGAAGCAGCTGCCGGCCGAAGGCTTTGCCGCCATCGTGCCGATACGGGACGCAGACATGGGACTGGCATGACTCGCTATGGTGTGAGGGACCGTCCAGTCGAGCGTGCGTCGAGAGGGAGGTGTGGACTTGATCGTCGAGATCCGTGATGGTCTGGGTAACCTGGGGGCGGTCGGCCTCGTCATCGTCGCGGTGCTCATCGGTTTGGCCATCCACTGGGTGACATGGCGGATCACGATCCGGCTCGTCGGGCGTACCGAGTCCAGGCTTGACGAGTACGTCGTCTACCGCACCCGCAACCCGATGCGCCTGCTGTTCGTGCTGGTCGCGGTATTCCTCTCGACCGTCCTGATGGGCGTAGAGGCGGCCGACTGGGTCCGGCGGGCGGTCATCTTCATCGGCATCATCGGCCTCGGATGGCTGGCGGTGTCCCTGACCCTCGTGGGCGAAGACGTCGCGCGAGAACGATTCCCCGACGACGTGGACATCCTCGAAGCCCGGCAGCTCCGCACCCAGTTGGCTGTCTTGCAGCGCTTCGGCTCCATCATCATCTGGCTCATCGCCGTTTCCATCGCTTTGTTGACCATTCCCGGCGTGCAGCCGCTGGCCGCCAGTCTGCTCGCTGGTGCCGGCGTCATCGGCATCGTGCTCGGCGTGGCCGCCGGCCCACTCATCGGCAACTTCATCGCTGGTATCCAGATCGCCTTCACCCAGCCCATCAAGATCGGCGATGTCGTCGTCATCGATGGGGAGTGGGGTCGTATCGGCGAGATCACCGCGGCCTACGTGGTGGTCTACATCTGGGACAAGCGTCGCCTCATCGTGCCCTTGAGCCAGATCGTCAACCAGCCGGTCGAGAACTGGACTCGCAAGACCACGGACTTGCTGGGTGTGGTCAAGATCTACTGCGACTACCGCGCCCCCGTGGATGAGATCCGCGCCGAATTCAAACGGATCCTGGACGACTCCGGCCTGTGGGACGGTGAGTCCTGGAGCATCCTGGTCACTGGCGCAGACGATCGCAGCATCACCGTGAGAGCCGTCTACAGCGCGCCCGACTCGAGCGTCTCGTGGGACCTCCAGTGCCTGGTCCGCGAGAAGCTCATCACCTTCCTGCAGGAAAAGCATCCCGAGGCCCTGCCGGTCGCGCGCGAGATCCAGTATCAGTCCCGCTAGGGTGGTGATCGCTTCCATCTGCACGGGCACTGCTGCTCCGCGGCCGTCCCGGCCGCTGCCCGCTAGGATTGGCCGATGCCCAACGTTCTGATGGCCGCGTCGTCGTGAACGACAGGTCCCACGTCCGCTTCAGCCAGCACACGCTCGCCAACGGCTTGCGCCTCATCATCGCACCCGACCGGGTCGCGCCCGTCGTCGCCATCAACCTCTGGTATGACGTCGGCTCCAAGCACGAGCAGTCCGGCAAGACCGGCTTCGCGCACCTCTTCGAGCACTTCATGTTCCAGGGCAGCCGGCACGTGGCCAAGGCCGAACACCTGGGCATCGTGCAGGGCGCCGGGGGCGTGCTCAACGCCTCGACCTACTTCGACCGCACCAACTATTTCGAAACGCTCCCGTCACACCAGCTGCAGCTGGGCCTGTGGCTGGAGGCCGACCGCATGGCCACGCTGCTCGACGCGATGTCGCAGGAGAACCTGGACAACCAGCGCGACGTGGTCAAGAACGAGAAACGCCAGTCGTACGACAACCGTCCCTACGGCTCCTTCTACGAGAAGCTCATGGCGGCAGTGTTCTCGCCCGGCCATCCCTACCACCACACGCCCATCGGTTCGATGGCAGATCTTGATGCTGCCAGCCTTGCGGACGTGGAGGCATTCTTCCGCACCTACTACGTACCCAACAATGCCGTGCTCAGCGTGGCCGGCGACGTGGACGAAGCACCAGTGATCGAGGCCGTGGAGCGTTACTTCGGCCCGATCGAGCCAAACGCCGACCTTCCCACCTTCCGCCGGCCGTCGGCGCAGCGCCTGCTGGGGTCGCGGGAGGTCGTAGCCGACGACGTCCCGCTCGAGCGGGTCCACGTGGGCTACCGCTGCCCAGCCTTCGGGACACGCGAGTTCGATGCCCTCGAGGTCGCGACGCAGATCCTGGCGGGTGGCCGTGGCAGCCGCCTTCACAAGCGCCTTGTTCGCCACGAGCAGGCCGCCCACGATGTGGCGATGTTCGCCCTGCCGCTGGTCGCCGGCTCGTCGATCGCAGCGGGGTGGGTCACCGCCCGGCCGGGATCCGACGCTGCGACCGTCGAGGCCATGCTGGATGAAGAGCTGCGCCGGATGACGCACGAGCCGGTGACCGATGACGAGCTGGCACGCGCGCACGCGCTCATGGAGTCAGCCGAACTATCTGCCCTCTCACACATGGATGAGGTTGCCGACCGACTCTCGATGTACGCCACCTACTTCGACCGGCCCGAACTGATCAACGAGCAACTGGGTCGCTATCTGGCGGTCGACGCGGAGGCGGTGCGCGACGTATGCAGGACTGTCTTCGGCAGTGGTGAGCGCGCCACCATCACCTACGTCCCCCGTCGGGTCGAGGAGGCTGCGGCGTGAACGACTCGCTCGCCGTCCTCGACCAACGTCCGCTGCCGGGGAAGCCTCGAGCGTACGACTTCCCATCGTTCGACCGCACCCGTCTGGACAACGGCCTCTCCGTCATCCGCGCCCATGTACCCGGGCGCCCGCTCCTGCAGGCGCAGCTGCTGGTTCGCGGCGACGCTGGTGGCGGCGCCACATCCGAAGCACCAGAACATGCCGGCGCCACCGTCCTTGCCGGACGCGCCATGTCGGAGGGCACCACCGTCCGTGATGCAGTGGCCTTCGTGGAGGCATGCGAACGGCTTGGCGCGGAGATGGGCGCTTCAGTCGGCTGGGATAGCCTGACCGTGCACGTGGAGGTACCGCGCACGCACCTGGCGTCGGCGATGACGCTGTTCGCCGAGATGGCGCTGCGACCGAGCTTTCCCGCACGCGAGGTGGAGCGCCTTCGGGATGAGCGGCTCAATGACCTCCGACACGTGATGGCCGACTCACGGCGCCGCGCCGAGAAGGCCTTCCCGGCCGTCATCTACGCCGATGACGCTCCCTACGCACGACCCCTTGGCGGCGTTGAGGAGACGGTGGCGCCCATCGATCGCGATGTCCTCGCCGCTCGCCACGCGCGACTGATGCGCCCGGATGCCTGCACCCTCATCCTCTGCGGCGATCTCGATGGCCTCCCGCTCGACGATATCGTCGCCGCTTCCTTCAGCCAGTGGGCCTCCGAGGCCGAGGCGGTCGTGGCGCCGGACGCCGCGCCGGACGAGCCGGCGGGCAGCCGACGTGTCGTGCTCGTGGACCGCCCTGGGGCGCCGCAATCGGAGATTCGCATCGGCCACGTCGGAACGAGCCGACGCATCGATGACTTCCATGCGCTCTCGGTCGCCAACGCGCTGCTGGGTGGGCTCTTCAACTCGCGACTCAACCGACTCCTGCGCGAGGAGCGCGGCTACACCTACGGCGTGACCTCCAGTTTCGACATGCGGCGCGCCGCAGGGCCCTTCGTGGTGCGTTGCGCGGTCGAATCAGATGTCACCGCCGCCGCGGTGGCCGACATCATGGCCGAGCTCGCCCGAGTCCGCGAGGCGCCCCCGACGGCCGCCGAATTGGACGCTGCCCGCGACTATCTCGTGGGCGTCTTTCCCTTGCGTTTCGAGACCTCTGCGCAGGTGGCCGGCGCGCTCGCGGGCTTGGTCGTGCAGGAGCTTCCTGACGACGAGTTGGATCGATACCGCCCCACCATCGCGGCTGTGTCGGCGGCGGACGTGCAAGCTGCGGCGCAAGCCCATATCGACCCCGAGCGAGCCGCGATCGTGGTCGTCGGGGACGTGGCGAAGTTCGAGAAGGCGCTCACAGCAGCCGGTCATGTCGAGGTGGAAGTCGTGCATGACGAAGGCTTCAGTGGCGCCGGAGGTGGCGTGACGTGATCGAGTCCACAGCCACGGCGGTGCGTGGATGATCGTGGTCCTTGGGCGCCCTCATGTCTACCGACCGGAGCCGGACGGCGAGCTCGCGCCGGGCGGCTTGGCCGTGGAACTGGCGTTGGCCGTTGCCCACGCTGGTGTCGAGGTGGAGTTGGTCGGCAGTATCGGTGACGACCCCGAGGGTGACCACATCGTGGTGGAGCTGGGTCGCGCCGGTGTCGGCCATGCTGCGCTTCTGCGTGATCCGGCGGCCCGCACCCCGCTGGTGGGGCAGCCGCGCGGCCTGCGACCACTACCTCGGCTGGATGCCGCCGATGTCGAGCTGGGCCTGCGCTACATGCACGAGTGCCGGGTCCTGGTCGTCGCTGCCGCATTGGCGCCAGGAGCGTTGGCCAAAGCGCAGGAGGCAGCCGAGTACCATGGCGCTGCCGTGGTCGTGCTGGCTCCGGCTGGCAGCGTCGAGCTGGACTCCTTGGGCCCCGCCGTGACACTCCTGGAGCGGCCCACCGTGGAGGACGACGAGGCCGTCCCTGACGTCGTCACGGTGGCCACCGACGACGCTGACTTCGCCGCCTTCGTGGCCGACTACGCGGTGCGCCTCGAGCGCGGAGAGAGTCCTGCCAAGGCCTTCTCGGCTGCACTTGGCGAGAGCGCCTGGGAGCCCGCCCTTGAGTGACGCTTCGAGCGAGGCGCCAATGCTCGTTTGGAGCGATGCACTTCGCGATTACGACTTCGGCCCTGGCCACCCGCTGACACCCAAGCGTTTCGGGCCCGGCGTGAACCTCATGCGGGCATTCGGCGCGGGAAGGGTGGTGGCGCCCGAACAAGCTACCGACGAGGAGATCGCTCGGTTGCACGCGTGGCATTACATCGAGCAGGTGCATTCGTTCTCCGACCATCCCTGGCAGCCGGCGGCGATGGGCGTGGGTAGCGGCGATGTGCCGGCGTTCCACGGCATGCACGAGGTTTCTGCACTGGTCGTGGGCGGCTCGGTCGGTGCGGTCGGGCGCATCCTCGCCGGAGAGGCCAAACACGCCTTCTCGCCCGCTGGCGGCCTTCACCACGCGATGCGCGCGCGCGCCGCCGGCTTCTGCATCTACAACGACGTCGCGCTGGCCGTGGCGAGGGCGCGTGATGCTGGGCATCGGGTGCTCTACGTGGACCTTGACGTGCACCACGGCGACGGGACACAGGCGTTCTTCTGGGATGACCCGCAGGTGCTGACGTACTCCATCCACGAGTCGGGACGGTCGCTCTACCCGGGCAGCGGCATGATCGACGAGAGTGGCGGCAGCGAGGCGACCGGGCTGGCGGTGAACACACCGCTCGACGAGGGATCGGGTGATGAGAGCTGGTGGCCGGTGTTGGAGTCGGTGCTACCGCCCCTTGCCGAGGCCTTCGGGCCCACCTTCGTGGTGTCGCAGCATGGCTGTGACGGACATGCGCTTGACCCACTGGCACATCTCCGCCTCACCACTGCTGCTTTCTGGCGCGCCGCCGAGCTGGTCGACCGGTTGGCGCACCAGCACGCCGGAGGCCGCTGGTTGGCCACCGGCGGTGGTGGCTACGATGCCTTCCGAGTGGTGCCCAGGGCGTGGTCGCTGGTCTGGCTGGCGCAGGCACACCAGGAGCCGCCAGAGTCGACTCCCGATACGTGGCGCGAGCGCTGGGGTCCCGAGGCTGAAGCCTTCGGGCAGGCACCCCTGCCGATGAGTCTGATCGACCCGCCGGGCAGCGTGGCGCCCGACCCAGAGGTACTGGTGGAACGCAACGTGGAACGCGCCCGAACGTCGCTGGCGCAGTCGCTACGGTTGCAGGCAGAGCGCTAGCGACCTGCGTCAGCGCGCTACAGGGCGCATGGTGTCGGGCAGATCCGTGGTCGGGATCGTGATGAAGCGGGCATCGTCGAAGGATCCTGAGTCGGCCAGGCCGAGCAGTGTCAGCTCCTGGACAGCGTGATCGGGCATGCGGGGATTGCCCACCGCGTTGGTGTCGATGTTCAACGAGTGGCCATCGTGGAACAGCGTCGGCCCATCCCACTGGGGCGTGTGACCGAAGACCACCCGCTCGATGCCCGCGACGCGGTAGGCGTCGAACGCGCCGGAGTCCCAGTCCGCATCGAAGAAGCCCGAGCGCACCCACAGGTGCTCCTCAGTCGTGACGCCGAGGTCATCGGGGCCGAAGCCAGGCGCCAGTCCTGCGTGCACGAACAGCACGTCTCGCCAGCGGACCACCTGGGGGAGGGAGTCGAGCCAGTCGAAGAGACCGGGTGCGCAGGCCTCCATCATCGCCGTCATCCGCTCCGGGTCCATGGCAGCCTCAGCGCTGCAGCCATACGACGCCACCGTGGCATCCCCGCCGTATTCGAGCCAAGTCTCCAGCCACTCGTGCTCGCCGCGCCGGGCCATGAGTGGCATGAGCTCATGGTTGCCGCGTGCCAGGACCACGGCGCTGCCGGCAGCCTCGGCCTCGGCCTCCAGACGTCGCAGGAGGGCGACGAGGCTGCGGATGTCGCCGCCGCGGTCGATGTAATCCCCGCAGCCGACAAGGGCCGTGCCTGGCGGCGCCACCCAGCGCGCCTGCTGATCGATGAGCCCGGCTTCGCGGAGTGCCGCGGTCAGTCCGGAGGTCACGCCATGGGCATCGCTGAATGCCCAGACCGCCCAGTCGTCGGGCAGGCGGGGGAGGCGCGAGTCGAGCATGCACCCAGTATCTGACATGCAGAAGAGCCCTCCCACCTGAAGGAGGGAGGGCTCTTCTGCTTACGCGGTCAGGCTTGACGCCCGGCAGCTACCAGGTGCACTCGTTGGGCGGATCGGCAGGCTCGCAGACCGCCTCGGTCTTGACTTGGTCGAGAAGGTCGAGCGCCTCGACGGGATCGAGGATCACGGGCTCGCCCATCGAGCCGTCCTCATTGAAGGGGACGTACGCTGGCGTGACGGCATTGACGCCGCCGTCGGTGTAGTCGCCGGGCCCCGTGATGCCCTCGTAGTCGATGTCCTTGCCCTCGCGGATGAGGGCCAGACAGTCGGGGTACGTGTAACAGACCTCGCCTGGTGCCTCGCCGACCATGTTCATGGCCGGTGCCCAGTCACTGGCCTTGTAGGAGCCCCCGGCCTCGACCGCCAGGGCGGTCTGGACGAGGAGATCGTAGGTCGAGGTGGCGTACTGGTTAGTGGCATCGTAGGGTGGGCACTCGGCCACGCCACTGGCGCAATCCGTCTGGCCGTCCCACAAGGGCTGGAAGTACCCGAACGCAGGGCTGTCCAGGTTCGGAGCGAAGGTGGCGAAGCCGATTCCCTGCTGGCTTGCAATGGGGTCGGTGGTGAGCGACTTGATGAACTCGACCTCGCTCCAGCCGGTCTCGCCGATCCAGTTGAGCGACAGACCGGCCTCAGCCGCCTCCCTGATCAGGGTTGCCGACTCGACCGAGCCGGCCTGGATGAGGACCGCGTCCGGGTCGAGGTCAGCGATGCGCTGGGCCTCGGTGCGGTACGAGGACTGCTGTGCCGGGGAGTCGATGCGCTCGAGAACGTTCATACCCAGGAGCTCTGCAGCTCCCTCCTCGGCGTCTGCCGCCAGCTGGAAGCCCTCCACCTCGGTGGCGAAGATGACCACGTCCTTGGCGCCGATCAGGTTCGCGTACTGCGCGCCGTAGACACCGAGACCCTGGTCGAGACCCTGGGCCCGGAAGATAGGCTCAGCGGGCTTGCCACCGAGGTTGCCAGGGATCGCACCGCCGTGGACCGACGGTCCGAGCGGTGAGTCGTTCTCCTGCCACACCTCCATCATGTAGTCACGGTAGGTCCGGTACTGGTGGGCGATGCTCACCAGGATCTCGGCGCCGTGCTGCTCGATGCAGGTCTTGGCCGCCTGGCCTTCGAAGCTGTCCCCGATGTCCTCGGAGATCAGCTCCCATGGCCGTCCCAGCGGCGGATCGGTGTTGACGATGTCCTCGACCGCGAAGCGCACGTCGTTGGTGAGAGAAGGTCCGTACGACTGGAACTCGCCCGTGTAGTAGGCGAGCTCGCAGACCACGACCGGTTCGCTCGACGCATCTTGGGCGACCACCGTGGCGCTGCCCAGGGACGTCGCGAGGAGTGCCAGCGCGGCGACCGTCACCGCGGCGCGGCCCGACTTAGTGTTCCCGACTCTCATGTCCGTTCCTCCTATTCCTCCGTTGCCTTGGACCATCGTGGTGTGAGTCGTCAGATTCGGTAGCCCTCCTTCAGCTGCTGCGTGGTCACATCTGCGGCGTCCCCGATCGCGTGTGCCTCGCCCAGGCTCAGCACCATGACCCGGTCGGCTACCTCCAGCGCCTTCGTCGCGTTCTGCTCGGCAAGCACGATGGAGACGCCGCGGTTGAGATGCATCTCACGGACCTTGCCCATGAAGAGGTCGACATACAGTGGCGAGAGTCCGGCGGTCGGCTCGTCCAGCAGCAGGACCTTGGGGTCCTGCATCAGGGCGCGCCCGCAGGCGACCATGCGTGATTCACCACCGCTGAGCGTGCCTGCCAGCTGCCCCTGCATGTCCTTGAGGTCGGGGAACAACTCGAATACCTCGGCCATGCGCTCATCGCGCGAGCGCGCGCCGATCATCCCGCCGACCCGCAGGTTCTCGTGCACGGTGAGATTGGGGAAGACCCCCTGCTCCTGGGGCACGTAGGCGATGCCGCGGGCCGCCGTCTCGTAGGGCGGCAGGTGGGAGATGTCCTGGCCTTCGAAGCGGATCGTCCCCTGCATGAGAGGGAGCAGACGCGCCAGCGTGGCCAGGAGCGTCGTCTTGCCGGCGCCGTTGGCGCCGAGCACGGCAAAGACCTCCTTGCCTACGGTGAAGTCGAGGCCCTTGAGGACGGTGACGCCGTGATAGCCGCTGCGCAGGCCGACGACATCGATCGCGGTCTGGGCGCCCATCTCAGACATGTCCCTCACCGAGGTACTTCTCGACCACGGTGTGATGCTCGCGGATGGACGTCGGGATCGCCCTGCAGGACGACGCTGCCCTCGGCCATGAAATGGACCTTGTCACACAGGCCCCAGATGACGTTGAGGTCATGCTCGACGATGACGACCGAGGTGCCCTTCGCGCAGAGCTCGCGAATCATGGCCATGACCTTCTCGGTCAGGTCGTCGGGCAACCCGGCGGTGGGCTCGTCGAGAAGCAGGAAGCGCGGCCGGAGCAGCAGGCAGCGGATGATGTCGAGCAACTTCTTCTCGCCAGCCGCCAGCGCATACGTGCTGGGGTCCTCGAACCCGAAGAGCTCGAGGTAGTGACGCATCTCTTCCTCGTGCCGGCGGAAGGCGGACTCCTCGGCGAAGACTCGTTGGGGCTGCTCGTAGCGCGCCTCGGTCACCGCCAGCATCAGCGAATCCCAGATGCGTCAGCTTGTCGAAGTCCATGATCACCTGGTTGGACTTGACCACACCGTGCTGGGCCATCCGGTACGTGGCATGTCGGACAGGATGATCTCGGCACCCTCCGGCTGCTTGAGCGTGACCGTCCCGCGATCGAGCGGAAGCGAGTGCATGATCATCCGCATCAGTGTCGTCTTGCCGGCACCGTTGGGGCCGATGAGGCCCTCGATGGGGTGCTCGCCCAAGGATCAGGTCGTCGACATCCACGACGACGCGGCCGGAGAAGGACTTCACGGCGCCACGAACGTGGATCTGCGGTCGAGCCACGGCACCGGCGACGGCAGGCTCACTTGCCATGGATCTTCCTCATCAGCTTGTCACGCCGCATATCGCCGAGGATGCCCAGGGGCCGGAACATGAGGACGATGATGAGCGTGGCCCCGAAGACGACCTCCCGCAGCGTCGGGGATCGCCTGCGTGTACCACTCGCGAGGGAGGGGCACATAGAACCGGATGACGATGTCGAACAGCCCCACGGTCAGGATGACGCCGATGACCGCGCCCCAGACGCGCGCTGTGCCGCCGAGCACCAGGCCCACCATCGCAGCCAGCGTGACGCCGACGCCGATGTTGCCGATGTCGAGGTAGCGCACCATGGCCGCTGACATCGCCCCGAGCAAACCCATCGCGGCCGACGTCAGCGCGAACATCCAGAGCTTGGTCCGATAGGTCGACTTGCCCAGGCTGCGGGCCAGGGCCTCGTTGCTGCCGGTCGCGATGAGCAGTCGACCGTAGGGGCGAGCGGTGGACCTGCCGGGCGTACAGGAACATGGCGCACGACTACCGCCGCGAGCACCAGCAGCCAGGCGAACTCGTCCTCCTTCACCTTGCCGACGTCGAAGGGGATGCGGAGCCCGCCGAGGCCGCGCGAACCCCCGGTCAGGTCGTCCTCGGTGGTGGCCAGGATCTGCACGATGGCTGGCGAAACCGAGCGTGACGACCAGTACGCCGTCGGTGTCAAGGTCGGCGATGAGCCAGCCCACGACCGACGCCGGCGAGGCCCGCCACGAGGGTCGCGATCGGCGGCGCAGACGAGGAACTGCCAGGGGTCGCCGAACGGCCAATCGACGCTGGACATAGAGCACCCCGAAGACGTACATCCCGAGGCCCCAGAAGCCGACGACGCCGAAGTTGGCGATGCGGGCCAGGCCCAGCTGCAGGTGGAGCAGCAGCGCCAGGCCCATGATCATGAAGACGCTGAACAGCCCGGTGATCAGGAAGGCGTCCAGCCAGTCAAGGGGCATCGCGCTACACCTTCGCCGTCGCTGTGAGCCGCCGACCGCGCCACTTCAGCAGGACGATGAAGGCGACGATGAGGATGAGCTGGGCGTACTAGGACCTGGCCGAACGGAGCTCCATCGCCGTGAGCGCGATGCCGGTGGCCAGCCCCACGACGATGACGCCCCCGAGTCCCCAGTGCGCCGCCCACGAGCACGACAAGCAAGATGAACAGGAACTCGTGCCAGCCGAGGAGCGGGTCGACCGACGAGCCGACCCCGATGAAGGCGCCGGCCAGGCCTCCGGCGACACCGGCCAGGAACCAGATCATGACCGTGACGACGAGCGGGCGGATGCCGCTGACCTGGGCCAGCCGCTCGTCGCTGGCGAGCGCGCGGATCTGGAGGCCGAAGCTCGTGCGCTGGATGAACAGGTACAACAGCAGGGACAGGGTGGCGACGCTCACGACGGCGACGAGCCGGAACGATGTGACGCCCACGCCGAGGACCGAGATCGTGTCGGGTGGCGGGACATCGAAGAAGCGGACCGGGGAGCCGAAGACGAACTGCAGCCCATAGCGCAGGAAGATCGACAGGCCGAAGGAGATGATGATCATCTCCAAGGTGCCGACGTCGCGCCGTTTGGCCGGCCGGAAGACGACCAGGTACGTCGCCACGCTCAAGAGCCCGGAGAGGATCGCGGTCGGGATGAGCGTCGTGTAGAAGTCCAGCCCGAACGTCGTGTTCAGCCACATCGCGAAGTACGCCCCCAGCGTCAAGCGTCTCCGCATAGGCGACATTGATAAGGCCGGTCAGACGGTACAGGAGGGCGAAGCCGATGGCGGCCAGGACGAGGGGGGCGTTATAGGCGACGCCGATGACGAGCGACTGGGAGATGAGGTCCATCAGCGGTGGCCCCTGCGGCTTCTCGTGGCTGGCGTGCCGTCGGTCATTCGGCCACGAACCTCAATCGCATGATGTCACCGGTCCGTCGCTGGCGAGCAGCTTCCTGGACCCGCTGCGCGACACGCTCGCCGGACAGGCAGTACATGTCCAGCAGCTCCTCGTCGGTCGCCGACTCGGTGTAGTGGTCCTGGATGCCGATGCGGTCGACCCGGGTAGGCCGGTACTCGCTGAGCGTCTCCGCCACCGCACCACCGAGCCCACCGATGACGGTGTGCTCCTCGATCGTGACGACGCGACCGGTCCGCTCAGCGGCAGCGATGATGCCGGCCACGTCGAGTGGCTTGATGGTGGGCACGTGCACGACATGGGCGTCGATGCCGGCCGCGGCGAGGATGTCGGCCGCGTCGACCACGCGCGGTGTCTCGGTGCCCGTGCTGATGAGCGTGATGTCCTTGCCCTCGCGCACGACCTTGACCTTGCCGAACTGGAACTTGTGGCCGGGCGCGAAGAGCGTCTGCGTGTCGTCGCGCACCAGGCGGATGAAGACCGGTCCGTCGTACTCGACGGCCCAGGCGAGCACCTGCCTGGTCTCGACCTCGTCGGCGGGTGCGATCACGACCATGCCGGGCATGGCCCGGGCGATGGCGATGTCGTCCACGATCTGGTGCGTCTTGCCGGCCTTGCCGGTGAAGAGCCCGCGTGTAGCCGGCGGTGATCTTCACGTTCGCCCCGGTCTGGGCGATGAGCACGCGGATCTGGTCCAGCGGCCGGTGCAGGGCGAAGGCCACGAAGGTGCTGATGAAGGGCACCAGGCCGACCTTGGCCATGCCGGCAGCGACGCCCAGCATGTTCTGCTCGGCGATGCCCATCTGGAAGAAGCGCTCGGGATACGCGTCCTCGAAGAGCTTCGCCTGCGTCGAGCAGCCCAGGTCGCCGTCGAGCATGACGATGCGAGGGTCCTTGGCCGCCAGTTCGGTGACGGTCTCACCGAAGACGAGGCGCAGCTGCTTTCCCATCGGCAGCGTCATGCCGCACCCCCGTCGCTCTCGCCGAGCTCGGCCATGGCGATGGCGAACTCCTCCTCGGTGGGCACACCCATGTGCCACTTGTAGTTGCCGGCCATGTAGCTGACGCCGTAGCCCTTGAGCGTGTTGGCGATGATGGCGGTCGGCAGGCCCTGCGGCTGCGTTGCCTCCTCGAGCACGCGCACCACGTCGACCATCTCGTTGCCGTCCATCTCCATGACCCGCCAGCCGAAGGCCTTGAAGCGGGCCACCAGGTCGCCCGGGTCCTCCGGCGGCAGCCGGTCGGCTCGCAGACTCGCCGCGCCAGCCGAACTGCTGGAACTTGTTGTGGTCGACGATGGCGATGAGGTTGTCGAGCCGGTAGCGGGGCGCCACGTGGGCGGCCTCCCAGACCTGCCCCTCCTGGCACTCGCCGTCGCCGAGCAGCACGAAGGTGCGGAAGTCCTGCCCAGGTACCTGGCGCCGAGGGCCATGCCCAGGCCGGCGCGAGAGGCCCATGCCCAGGGAACCGGTGGAGATGTCGATGCCGGGCAGCTTGTTCATGTCGGGATGGCCCTGCAGTCGCGAGCCCTTCTTGTTGAAGGTGAACATCTCTTCGAGCGGGAAATAGCCCGCCAGGGCCATGGCCGCGTACTGGCCCAGCGACGAGTGGCCCTTGGACAGGATGAAGCGGTCGCGCTCGGGCCAGTCGGGCTCGTCGGGGTCGGATGCGCAGGATGCGTCCGTACAGGGCGGCCAGGATGTCGGCCGCGGAGAGGGGGCCACCGACGTGGCCGACCTTGCGATCGGTGACGGTGCGGATGACCGCCACGCGGATGCGCCGGGCCATGTCCTCGCAGGCGGGCGATCTCATCGGCGCTGACCGCGACAGCGGCATGGCAGGGGCGTCGGTGGCGTCGGTCATCAGGACGTCTTGGCCTTTCTCGTAGGAGCCGGGCACGACCGGCGGGCTGAAGAAGCAGGCGATCTCGAGCGGCTCGGGGCCGTCGGATTCGGTGGCATGCGGGGTGCCGGGGCTGACCCAGACGACCGCGCCGGGTTCCAGCTCGCCGACCCCGTCGGGGGTGATGATGCGGCCGCGGCCCGGAGACGCAGTAGATGGTCTCCTCCTGCGTGTCGTGCACGTGGCCCTCGGGCGCCGAGCCCGCCGGGAAGACCGAGACGCCGAAGAGATGCGCTCGGTCGGCGATGTTCTGGGGACCCAGGTAGGTATGCCAGTCACGGCCGGGCAGGGGATAGACCTCCGCCTCGGCGCGTGACACTCGCTTCATCATCAGTGCACCTCGTTGCATCCCAGTGGCGCCTGTCCCCCGAGCCTCGGTCGCCCAGCGAACCATCACAATCGATTATCGAGGATACGCTGTTCGGCCCAGCCATTGTCAAGCGGCCTCGCAAGTAGGGGCCAACAGGCCTGAGCCTCGCGACCAGCCCTGCAGCCAGGCCGCAACGATACTCGTGCGGAAGCGCTCGGCGTCCGCAGGCTCGGCGCCGTCCGGACTCCATCTGACTCATGACCTCGAGCTACGGTCATCGGCGTCGCTTGACTGAGCCGTAGGCGTGTTGACCGACGTATGGGTCGATCGGTAATCGATTATCGAAGACCAGCGCTCATGGCGTCAGCGCGCGCGGAGAGCTCGGGCCTGATGGCTCCGGGGGCGGAGTCCGGATCGGCCGTGAGGACGGCCGGCAAGCGAAGGAGGCGATCGACTGATGGGGCTCATGGACGACAGGTCCTCGGACAATTCCTCGGGGACGATGCGTTCCCGATCGAGTGGGCAGTCCGAGACCGAGAAGCGGCTCTTCTGGGTCTACGACGACCTGCATTGCCCCAAGCCACTGAGCCCGATGTACGAGGACATCGGCGGCTGGTGGCTCTCCTGCGACCACATGTTCCGCCGCTTCGGCACGCCCTTCGCGACCGACTGGATCTACAAGAACATCAACGGCTACCTCTACACCGCCGCCATCCCGGCCGAGGCCGGCCTGGTCGTCGACACGCAGGAGTACAACTACCGCACCAACCCCATCGTGCCCGAGGCCGGCGATGCTGACTACGCCGACAAGATCGGCGCCTACCTCGGCGCGGTCCTGCCGCGTCTACGGCCACAACTTCGTGACTTGGTGGCGCGACCGCTTCGTGCCCGAGATGCAGAGGAACTTCGACTACATCGAGGGCATGCTCGAGCAGAAGGACGAGTCGAGCCTCGCCGACATGGCGGTCCTGCTCGAGGACGCCATCGACATGCACGACCGCCACTGGAAGATCCACTGGATGCTGAACTTCGCGCAGCTCAGCGCGACGCTCAACCTGCGGGCCGTCATGGAGGAGACCCACGGCAAGGTCGACGAGGTCCTGCTGGGCCGGCTCCAGAACTCCGGCAACGACCGCAACTGGGACAAGATCCGGACGCTTGTGGGAGATGAAGGAGGAGATCAAGGGCGACGCCGAGCTGCAGCAGATCTTCAGCGCCGCGACCGCAGCCGAGATCGTGCCGGCGCTGCAGGCCAGCGACCGCGGCCAGCGCTTCATCGACGAGCGCATCGTGCCCGTATCAGATGGAGTACGGCTGGCACGCGGTCTGGAGCCACGAGTTCATCTTCCCCTCCTTCCGTGAGGACATGAACCCGGTCATCCAGCTGGTCCGCGACCAGTACGCCTCGGACTACGACTATCCCAAGGCCATCGCGGCCCTGAGGGCCGACATCGACGCCGCGGCCGCTGGAGATCCTCGCGGGCCTCGAGGGCGAGGCGCTCGAGAAGATGCGCGCGGCCAACGAGATCAACCTCAAGATGGCGCCGCTGACGCCCGACCACCACTTCTACATCGACCAGGGCGCCAACGCCCACGTCCGCCTGGTGCTCATCGCCATCGGCGAGAAGCTCGTCGAGCAGGGCGTGCTCGACCGTCCCGATGACGTGATCATGTTCCGCTACAACCAGCTGCGCGCCTTCATCGGTGACGCCGGGCAGCATGGACGGCCGAGCCATCGTCGCCGAGGCCCGGGCGAAGTGGCACGCGGCCGAGAAGGTGCAGCCCAAGGACTGGGTCGGCACCGCGACCGAGACCCAGCTGGCCTTCCCGTACCTGAACCTGTGGGGCTTCCCCGACAAGTTCCATCGCTCCCGGGAGAAGGTCGCCGGCCAGGTCAAGGGCATCGCCGGCTCTCCTGGCGTGGTCGAAGGTATCGCCAGGATCGTCTCCTCCGAGGCCGAGTTCGACAGCCTGCAGCAGGGCGAGATCCTGGTGTGCCAGATGACCAACCCCGCCTGGCAGGTGCTCTACGGCAAGATCATCGCGGTGGTGACCGATGCCGGCGGCACCGTGTCGCACCCGGCGGTCCTCGCCCGCGAATACGGCATCCCGGCCGTCGTCGGGACCTCGACCGGGACGTTCGAGATCAAGACCGGCGACCGGCTGCGTGTCGACGGCACGGCCGGCGTGGTCGAGATCCTGGGGAGCTAGCCGGTTCCCAGCATGACCGACGACGTGGCAATCACTCGCAGCGTCCTGAGCGAGCAGGTCAAGGGTCGCCTCCTGCAGGCGATCCTTGACGGCCGCTACCCGCCGGGTGCCCGCATCGTCGAGACGCGCGTGGCACGGGAGTTCGGCACCAGCCAGGCTCCCGTGCGCGAAGCGCTACGCGATCTCGAGGCGCTCGGCGTCGTCGAGACCGCGCCATTCAAGGGTGCCCGCGTGCGGCAGCCAACGACCGAGGAGCTGCTGGAGGCCTTCGACGTGCGGGCCATCCTGGAGGGCCACGGGGCGGCCTTGGCCGCCAAGAACGTGGGCGAGACCGAGCTCGCACATCTGAGCGAACTCGTCGACCAGATGCGCGCGGCGGCGGTCGCCGGCGACCCCTACCGAGAGGCCGCAGCCGATACCGAGTTCCACCGGCTGATCATGCAGCACTCGGGGAACGCCACCCTCGAACGCGTCTGGCGCACGCTTGAGCCGTTCCTTCGCACCTACATCACCATCGTCTCGCCGGGCGTCGACCGGCGGGCGGTCGCCGACCGACACATGCCCATCATCGAGGCGTTACGCCGTCAGAACAGCGACCTCATCGAGGAGGCCATGCGGGTCCACTTCGAGGCGGCCGCAGCTGCGCTGGCCGAAGTCTGGCCGCTCCACAGTAGCGACACCGACGCCGACCGACCCTGGCCGGACCGGGTACCGGCCATCCCCATCTAGCCGCCCATCGAGCGAAAGGAACACATGAGCCCAGAGCTAGTACTCAGCCAGGAGATGTCGGCCGGTGCGGCACGCCTCCGCGTCGACGTCCTGGGTGGACCGAACGCGACAGCATCGTCGACGACATGGACTTCCTCAACTACCGACTGGCAGCCGTGAGCATGGAGTCCACTGTCACGCTTGCGAAGCCGGACGTGGTCTGGGATGTCGAGGCGGCCAAGGACATCAGCTACGACGGCCACGCCATGCGCCTCGCGGGCGACTGGACCGTGGGTGCCATCCAGAAGGTCCTCGTGTCCATGCTGGCGCTGCGCATGGAGGCGAAGGGGCTGCACCCATCGCACTCGTCGGCTGTGCGCTACCGGGACAAGTCGATCCTGTTCCTCGGTGGTGAGTCCAACCACGGCAAGTCGATGGGCCAGATCGAGGCCTGCCGACGCGGTGGCCTGCTCATCAGCACCGAGACCACCGTCATCGATGAGGACATCAATGCGGCGATGGGCTCCAAGTCCGTCTTCCTGCGCGAGAAGCGAGCCAAGGGTACCGAGCGTGCCGACAAGGCGGCCCCCACCCAGGGCGTCAACAAGTTCTGGGGCGACATGCCGACATGGCAGGAGTATCCGGGCGTCAGCCGCATCGATGTCGTCGTGCTTCCCGCCGATCGACGGCAACTTCGACCCCAGCACCAAGCAGCTAGGCGAGTTCGAGTCGCAGTTCCAGGCGTTCCACTCGCTGCAGAACTACTTCCTCACCAACGAGCTGCTGGCACCGGGCTTTCCCATGCCGCTGACCGATACCGAGGCGCTGCGCCGAGCCCGGGCGACCTTCGTCCGCAAGTTCGGCGATCGCCCCTTCTTCTTCGTCCGCGCAGCTACCCCGCAGGTGCTGATGGACGAGGTCGACAAGGTCCTCTAGAAGGCCCCGATCCGATGCGCAAGTTCACCTATGAGCGTCCCAAGACGCTGGCCGAGGCTACCCGCTCGCTCGCTGCGGCCGGTGCTGGAGCTCGCCTCCTGGCCGGTGGCACCGACCTTGTGGTAGGCCTGCGCGACGATTCCATCCAGACCCAGGTGGTCATCGACCTTAAGTGGGTCGAGGAATTCGCTGCTGACCACATCAGGCGCGCTGACGGCGTGATCCGCTTCAACGCTCTTGCCACGATGAGCCAGATCGAGCACGACCCGGACGTGCTCGCCAGCCTGCCAGCGCTGGCCGAGGCCGCTCGCGTCGTGGGATCGGTCCAGATCCGCAACCGTGCCACGCTGGTGGGCAACATCTGCAATGGCTCGCCTGCGGCCGATACGGCACCGCCGCTGCTCGTGTACGGCGCCAGCGTGGTGGTAAGCGGAGCCGATGAGGAGCGCCGCATCCCCCTCGATGACTTCATCCTCGGTCCCAAGAGGGTCGCCCTGGGAGCGGCCGAGCTGGTGAGCGCCATCGAGGTGCCGCTGCCTCCGACTGGCTTCGGTGCGGCCTATACTCGACTGGTGCGGCGCCGGGGCACCGACCTTGCCTCGGTCACGCTCTGCGCTTCGATCGACGGCTCGGGTGTGGTCCAGCTTGCCTATGGCAGCGTCGGACCGCGGGCGTTCCTGGTCCGTGACGAGAGCGGCCTGCTCGCCGCCACTGACACTGCGCCCGAGAAGCGGGCGGCCATCCTGGACGAGCTGCTATCGCAGGCGACACCCTCGCCACGATCCATCCGGGCCAGCCCGGACTATCGCCTGGCCATGTTGCGCGTGCTTGCCACGCGAGCCCTGCGAACCGCGCTCGAACGACGTTCCGGGAGTGCTGCCTGATGGCCGAGCGACTCACCATCAACCTCACCATCAACGGCCGCCCGCGCGAGCTGGACGTGGCCGTGCACCACACGCTGCTCGAGGTGCTGCGCGAGGAGGTCGGGCTCACCGGCACCAAGGAATGTTGCGTGGTCGGTGAATGTGGTGCCTGCACCGTGCTGGTGGACGGTCGTTCGGTGAACTCCTGCCTGATGCTGGCCGTAGAAGCCGATGGCAGCGAGGTACTGACGGTCGAGGGTCTCGCCGTCAACGGCGAGCTCGATCGGCTGCAGGAAGCGTTCCTCGACAACAGCGCGGCACAGTGCGGGTTCTGCATCCCGGGACAACTCATGTCGGCCAGGGCGCTGCTGGACCAGGTCGAGGAGCCAACCGACGAGCAGATCCAGGAGGCGCTGGCTGGCAACCTCTGCCGCTGTGCCGGCTACGAACAGATCTTCGCCGCCATCCGTCAGGCAGCGCAGGAGCGAACGGCATGACCGAAGTCAAGATCGGTCTCTCGCCTCATCGTCTCGGCGGCTATGAGCGTGTCACCGGCGCACAGGAGTATCTCGCCGACCTGCACTTCGCCGACCTGCTCCATGCGAAGCTCGTGACCATCCCGTGTGGCCGCGGGCGCATCCTCGGTATCGACAAGCGCGCCGCTCTTGCCGTTCCCGGGGTGCGCCTGGTCATGACCGCCGACGACCTGCCGCAGCCGGTGCCTCGATACGGACCGCAGTACCAGGATCGGCCAGTGCTGGCCGTGGGCGAGACCAAGTTCCACGGCGAACCCGTGGCGGCGGTGGCAGCCGACAGCAAGGACGCGGCGGAGGAGGCCGCGCGACTCGTGAGGGTCGAGTACGAGGAGTTGCCCGGCGTCTACAGCGTGAGCGAGGCGCTGGCTGCTGATGCGCCGTTGGTCCGCGAGCCCGAGTTACGGCCCGCTGACGAACTGGCTGGCACGAACGTCCTGACCGAACGCCATTTCGGATGGGGCGATGTCGAGGCGGCGTGTGCCGCGGCGCACCTGGTCATCGAAGAGTCCTACTCCTTTCCCATGATCACGCACTTCGCCATCGAGCCGCATGGTTTCGTGGCGGCGCCCGACGAGGATGGCATCGCGATCTGGTCGACCATCCAGCATCCCTATCTGTTGCAGCGGCTGATGGCCAGGCTGCTGGGCATGCCGCTGTCCAAGGTGCGCGTGTATGCGCCCGACCCGGGCGGCGGCTTTGGAGGCAAGCAGAACATCAAGCTCGAACCGTTGGTGGCGTTCATGGCTCTCGAGACCGGCCGGCCGGTGCGCCTGGTGCTGACGCTCGACGAGTCCTTCCAGGCCAGCCGACGCGTCTCGGCCGAGGTCACGGTGCGCAGCGGCTTCGACCACGAGGGACACATCGTCTCCCAGGACATCCGCAGTGACTACATGCTTGGCGCCTACGCCGATATCGCCGAGCGCGTCGTGGCCAAGAGCCAGTACACCGCCGCGGGTCCCTACAAGGTGCCCAACGTGCGCATCACCGCGCGCTCGATCCTGACGAACACGACGCCTGCCTGCGCGTTCCGTGGCTTCGGCACCCCACAGGTCAACTGGGCGGTCGAGTCGAACATCGATGCTGGGGCGCGTGCCCTGGGCATCGACCGCGCCGAGATCCGGCTGCGAAACCTTGCCACGCGCGGCGAAGAGATCGTACCCGACGACACGCCGGCCGACGGCCTCTGGCCGGAGACCGTGAAGGCGGCGATGGACGCCATCGGCTGGGGCACGCCGCTGCCGGAAGGGCGCGGTCGCGGCATCGCGGTCGGCATCAAGTCGAGCGCCACCACGGGCCTCTCGTACGCGACCGTACGGCTACTGGCCGACGGCAGCGTCATCGTGCTGGCCGGCACCAGCGACATGGGCCAGGGCGCACGCACGATCTTCGCCCAGATCGCTGCTACCGAGATGGGTACGCCCATCGAAAGCATCAGCGTGGTCATGGGCGACACCGCCGTCGTACCCTACGATCAGCAGACTTCGGCCAGCCGCTCCACCGTCTTCATGGGCAACGCCATCATGCGGGCATGTCGTGACATCCAGGCGCAAGTCCGCACCATGGCTGCCGCAGCCGAGCGCGTGCCCGAGAGTCAGATCGTGGTCGATCGAGGCGTCGCCAGCCTGCCCGGGGGCGATGTGCCCCTCATCGACATCGTCAAGTCCGGACTGGGCAAGCTGGGCGGCGAGGTCGTTGGCAACGGGGTCTACCGCAAGGAGGTCCAGCCGGACCATCCGCTCGGCGGCAGCCCCGCCTTCTACGAGTTCAATTGCACCGCTGTGGAGTTGTCGGTCGACGTAGAGACCGGCCACATCACGATCCACAAGCATGTGATCGTGGGCGATACCGGGAAGTCGCTGAATCCTGCACAGGTGGCGGGGCAGGACGAGGGCGCCGCCATCATGGGCCTGGGCCATACCCTGATGGAGCACATGATCCTTGACGAGGGCGGCCGCATCCGCAACCTCGGCGCCATCGACTACCGCATCCCCACCTCGATGGACCTGCCACTGCAGATGCAGAGTGCGGCCATCGAGAACGAGGACGGCCCCGGCCCCTACGGCTCCAAGGGCGTCAGCGAGGGTGGTCTGCTGTCGGTGCAGTCGGCGGTCGGCTCGGCGCTGACAGAGGCGACCGGGGTGGCCATCCGCCAGTTGCCCCTGACCCCTGAACACGTGTGGCGGTGCATCCGGGATGCCCGCCAGTCGCAAACCAGCTAGCGCCAGGATGAGGAGGAGCGTCATGCCGAGGCCAGGAGAGGTCGGCCCCATCAAGGACATGCCCGCCGAACAGGTCGTCAAGGCCGCCTCGATGATCAAGCAGGGACGAATGATCTCTCTGGCCGCGACCCGCTTCGATGGCATGCCGCTGTTCCCCGGCCACCCGCCGTTCCAGGTGCTCAACGCCGTAAGCCCACGCGGCATCGTGGCCGGTGGGCGTCAGCCGTGGGGTCCGGTCAACAACGCCAACCTCGGCTACATGGCCGAGTACCTCATGTGCACTTCGCACTCCGGTGCGCACATCGATGGCCTGGCACACATGACCATCGGTGACGACATGCACTGGTACGGCGGCGGGAACGCGGATGCGCACCTGACCGACCACGGGCCGAACTTCGGCGATGCCTCAGCCATGCCGCCGTTCTTCACACGCGGCGTCTTCCTGGATGTGCCGACCTACCGCGGCGTGCCCCACCTCAAGCACGGTGAGGTCGTTGACGCAGCCGAACTCGAGGACATCGCCCAGGCGCAGGGGGTAGAGGTGCACCGTTGGGACGTGGTCCTCATCCGCACCGGCTACATGAGCCTGTGGCCCGACTTCGACGCCATGATGGCCAACAAGACCGCCGGGCCTGACATCTCTGCTGCTGATTGGCTGCTCAAGAAGGGCGTCGTAGCCACGGGCACGGACACCGAGACCTACGAGGTCCAGCCGGCGCCCGACCTCGCCCCGGACGGCAACCCGCAGCCCGTCCACAAGCATCTGCTCATCGATAACGGCATCTACCTGATGGAAAGCCTCGACCTTGAGGAGCTCGCCCGTGAGAGGGCCTATGAGTTCGCCTTCATCGCGCTGCCGCTGAAGATCAAGGGTGCCACGGCGTCCATGGTCGATCCCGTGGCCGCCATCTAGTCCAGCCAACCGTCCTCACATCCGGAAGGAGCCACCCCGTGACCGAAACCATGCAGGCACTCGTCGTGCTCGCGCCCGAGGAGTTCGAGATGCAGGAGGTCCCGGTCCCCGAGCCTGGTCCGATGGAGGTGTTGTGCCGCGTCAAGGCGGTGTCCATCTGCGGCACCGACTCGCACCTCATCGCGGGTGACTATCCCGGCTTCTGGCCACCGGCCTTCCCCATCATCCCGGGTCACGAATGGGCCGGCGAGATCGTGAAGCTGGGTCCCGGTGCCGAGAAGACTGGTTGGTCGGTGGGCGATCGCGTCGCCGGCACCAGTCACGATGCCTGCGGCGTCTGCCAGCAATGTGTCGAAGGTCGCTACAACCTCTGCGAGAACTACGGCGTCATGGACCTCCATCGCCAGTACGGGCACAACTACCAGGGTGCCGATGCCGAGTACGTCGTCCACGGTGTCAAGTGCATCTTCCCGCTACCCGAGTCGGTGAGCTACGAGGCCGGCGCCGTCATCGATCCGGCATCGATCGCCCTGCACGTGGCCAACCGCGCCCAGATCCAGCCCGGTGACAACGTCGGCATCATGGGCGGCGGGGCCATCGGCCTGCTCTGCGGCGAGGCGGCCAAGATCCGTGGCGCCGGGCGCGTCATCGTGGTCGAGCCCCTGCCAGCTCGGAGGCAGAAGGCGCTCGATATGGGTTTCGAGATCATCGACTCGTCGGCCGGTGACGCCGGTGCCACGCTGCGTGAGTTGACGGGCGGCCTGGGCGTGGACAGGGTCATCGAAGCGGCCGGTGTGCCAATCACCCTGAAATGGGCTCTGGCCGCCTTGCGCAAGGGTGGCCGCATCGCCGCGGTCGGCATCCCCACCAAGGGTGTCGAGATCAACGTCCGCGATCTAGTGCTGTACGAGCTGGAGCTGGCCGGATCACGCGCTTCAGCAGGTGAGATGCGCCGAGTGATGCCACACGTGGCCGACGGCCGCATGCGTCTCGACATGGTCATGACCCACGAGTTCGCGCTGACCGACTTCGCCGCAGCCCTGGCCACCTTCCGTGATCCCGGGAGCGGCGCCATCAAGATCATCGTCAAGCCCTAGCGCCGGGCCCATGCAGGCACTCGTCGCGCTCGCATCCGGGCCACCGGTACTCCCGCCCAAGAGGTGATGTTCGACCTCCGCGAGATCATGACGCACGCGTTCGCGCTGGCCGGCTTCGGCGAGGCGCTGGCAACCTTTCGGGACCGCCCCAGCGGTGCCATCGAGATCACCATCAAGCCCTAGAGGGGAGCACGAGCTAGCCATGAAATGGTCGTTCGCTTTCGATCGTCCACCCGAACTTCCTGCCGCTGAGCTCAGGAGACTGCTCGGCGGCAAGGGTGCGAACCTCGCGGTCATGGCCTCACAGCTGGAGTTGCCGGTCCCGCCCGGCTTCGTCATCACCACCGAGGCCTGCAAGGCCTTCATGCGATCTGGCTGGCCCGACGGCCTGGACCAGGAATTGGGTACACAGGTGGCGCGCGTCGAGCAACAGTCAGGGCGCCGTTTTGGGGATGCGTCCAACCCCTTGCTGGTGAGCGTGCGCTCCGGCGCTCCCGTATCCATGCCCGGCATGCTGGACACCATCCTCAACCTGGGGCTCAACGATGAGACCACCGCGGGGATGGGCCGGGCCTCAGGCGAGCCGGTCTTCGCGTCCGCCTGCCGTGACCGATTCGAAGCGATGTACCGGGAGATCGTGGGCGTGGACGACGTGCCAACAGATCCATGGCTGCAACTGCGGGCCGCCGTCGAGGCCGTCTTCCGCAGCTGGGATAGCCCGCGTGCACGAAGCTATCGGGCGAAGGAATCGATCTCGGCTGACCTGGGCACAGCGGTGGTCGTGCAGGCCATGGTCTTCGGAAATCGCGATGCCGATTCCGCCACGGGTGTGCTCTTCACACGAAACCCGGCCACCGGGGAGAACGTCCTGTACGGGGACATCCTCTTCGGTGCGCAGGGCGAGGACGTGGTGGCCGGCACCCACGCCACTCAGCCCGTATCGGTACTCGATGAGCGCCTGCCGCACGTTGCCGTGGAGCTGCGCTCCTACGCCGACCGCCTCGAGCAACACAGTGGCGATATCTGCGACATCGAGTTCACCATCGAGGAAGGGCGCCTGTGGCTGCTCCAAAATCGCGTTGGCAAGCGCACCGCGCAGGCTGCCTGCCGGGCGGCGGTGGAGATGGCCGAGGACGAGATGTTCCCGCTCTCTCGTCCGGAGGCCATCGAACGTGTTCGGCGCATCCTGCGCAACCCGCCCACGGTTCCGGCAGAGCGTAGCGGCAACGTGGAGGTGGTCGCCACCGGCCTGGCCGCGTCTCCCGGCCTGGCTACGGGTGCCATCGCCACCACGCCTGAAGCCGCCGTCCGCATGGCAGAGGCCGGCATCGACGTCCTGCTCGTTCGCTCGGAAACCTCGCCCGACGACGTACACGGGATGGCCAGATCTGTCGGGATCCTCACGTCGAGCGGTGGACTCGCTTCCCATGCGGCCGTGGTCGCGCGGGGCTGGGACATCCCTGCCGTCGTCGGCGCGGTGGGCGTCGTGGTGGGCGCGGGCGCGGTGGCCATCGGCGAGCAGCTCTACCACGAAGGGGACGTCCTCAGCATCGATGGCAGCAGTGGCGAGGTGTTCGGTGGCGCCGTCGAGTCCATATCGACGGTGGTCCCGGAGGCCGCCACACTGCTGGCCTGGGCCGAGGAGCTGGGCATCGCGATCGCGGCAGAAGAGAAGGAGGCCCAGATGAACACGGCGGCAGACGACGAGGCCGGCGGGACGGCCACTACCGATCAACTGGTACGCGCCCTGGCCATCAAGGGCTATGTCATGCCCGACATGCTCGCGCCGGCAGTGGACGTGTCGGCGGAAGAGGCAGAGGCTTTGCTCGAGCGCCTCGTGGCCGACGGCATCGCCAAGGAGTCCGGGGGCATGTTCAGCCTCACCGACGATGGCAAGGCGCTGGGCGCAGAGATGATCGCCGGTGACCGAGCGTCGTGGGGACCGGCGGCAGCCCAAGCTGCACTCGACGGCTTCCTCGAGCTCGACGCTCGCATGAAGGTCATCGTCACCGCCTGGCAGATGAAGGAAGTCGATGGTGAGCAGGTGCTCAACGATCATGCCGACGCGGATCACGACGCGGGTGTGCTGGCACAGCTTGCGGCGTTGCACGCCGATACCACGGCCTGGATCAGGCCGCTTCTCGCAGGAATGCCGCGGCTTTCGGGGTATGGCAGGCGTCTCGATGCCGCCGCGGCCGCGGCGGCTGGCGGGGACGCGCTGTACGTCGCCTCGCCGCGCGTCGACAGCTACCACGGCGTCTGGTTCGAGCTCCACGAGGATCTCGATCCGTTTGGCGGGCACGACCCGCGAGGACGAGGCCGCGGCGGGCCGCGCCTGAGAGTCGCTGGCGCTACGCTGTGAAAGTGGATCCCTACGACGCCGAGCCTCCGGCTCCGACCCAAGCTGACCTCGAGGTAGCCGTCCTTGGTCCGACCGCGTTCGACTCGCCACTGCGAGCCAAGGGTCGGCGATTCCCTGATCCCCAGCTGCGTGTCCGCTACCAGGTCCGGGAGGACCAGCATGACCTCGTCGGCGCAGAGCTGACATTCGAGAAGGCCGGCCCGCGCGAGAGGCTCTTCTTCGATGCTGCCGATACCAGCGCAGCCTTCGTCACCTGTGGTGGGCTCGCACCCGGTCTGAACAACACCATCCGCTCGGGTTTCCTCGAGCTCGTCCACAACTACGGAGTGAAGCGGGTGCTGGGCATCCGCAGCGGCTACCGAGGGCTCGATCCGGCGGAGGGTCTTGAGCCGATGGTGCTCACGCACGACTTCGTCGACGACATCAACGACATGGGCGGCACCGTCCTGGGCACGTCGCGCGGCGATCGGAAGGCCTCCGACATCGTCGACTACATCGAGTCGCACGACATCGACATCCTGTTCTGCATCGGCGGAGACGGCACCCAGCGAGGTGCCCACGCCATCGCTCAAGAGGTTCGTGCCCGGGGCGGGCGGCGCGCCATCGTGGGTATCCCCAAGACCATCGACAACGACGTGCCTTATGTCTACCAGTCCTTCGGCTACGCCACCGCGCTCGATGAGGCCGCCAAGATCCTGCGCGCAGCCCACGTGGAGGCCAAGAGCAACCTCGGGGGCATCGGCCTCGTCAAGCTGATGGGGCGCGATGCCGGGTTCATCGCTGCCGGCGCCGCCGTTGCGGCCCAGGAGGCGAACTTCGTGCTCGTGCCGGAGGTGCCCTTTCCGCTCGAGGGCGAAGGCGGCTTCCTCGATGCACTCGAGAAACGCATGGCAGCCCGCAAGCACGCGGTCGTGGTCGTGGCCGAGGGGGCCGGCCAGCATCTCTTCGAGCCGGGCGATACCACTTCCGACGAATCCGGGAACAGGCGGTACCGCGATATCGGTCTGTTCCTGCGCGACCGGATCCGGCTGCACTTCGCGACGAAGGCGATCGAGGTCTCGGTGAAGTACTTCGACCCCAGCTATGCCATCCGCAGCGTGCCGCCCAACGCCAACGACCGCATCCTCACTGACCGGATGGCGCGGAACGCCGTCCATGCCGCCATGGCCGGCAAGACCGACGTGATGATCGGCTCGTGGAATCAGGCCACCATCTGGGTGCCGATCGCAACAGCTGTGACTGAGCGCAAGCGGATGGATCCCGACAAGGATCTCTGGAATGCCGTCCTCGCCACCACCGGCCAGCCCAACTGGCGCTCTTGACGGGCCCATGAGGACCTTGGGGCTGCGCCGGTCGGCCTCCCACGGATGCGAGGGTGGTGGGACACTCCGCCTCCGGCGTGCATCTAACGGGCATGGAGGTCATGACCACGGCTGTGGACCGGGATCTCGCTGGGACCGTCGAGTCGGCGGCTAGCGGTGACGAGGTCGAAGCAGTCGCTGCGAAAGCAGCGCCGTCGTTCACAGGTCGAGATCGGCATGGATGCCGCGGGCTTGCTCGGTGGGTACGATCCAGGAAGCGCGAGTGGTTCGCTGGATCTACGGAGGGCGCTCCAAGGCCTCGATCCGGATGACCGGGCGCTGCTCGCGATGCGCTATGTCGCCGGCTTCAATTCGACCGAGCTCTCGGCGGCCATCGGGTTGACCCCTTCGGGCACCCGCAACCGCCTGGAGCGGCTGCTCACGCGTCTACGCCAGGAGCTCACTGATGGATGACAAGAGGTCATTCGAAGACCGCATCGCCGACGAACTCGAAGGCATGGCTGGTCCCGCGCCCTTCGTCGATGCTCTGGCAGTCGCTCGCTCAGTCGCTGCCCAAGCGCCGAAGCGGAGATTCCACATCATGTTCAGTGCAACCAAGCTGCTCCTTGCCGGCGCCATCGTGGCGCTCTTCGGGGGATTCCTTCTGACCAGCGTCCTGCCTGCCCAACAGGATGCGCCGCCACTACCGGGGGCAGAAGCCTCGGCAACACCGAGCGCGCTCGTCACGGGCATCGTTCACACCCCAGACTCGGAGCGACCGGTCATGGACGTGCGACTCACGGTATCCCTTCGGGACGCCAACGCCGATGCACAGAGCGCCCCCCTTGGGCAATGGGTGCTCGAGCGTGCGAACCACGTGCCTGACCCGTTCCGCTTCACGATCAAGTACACGCCGGACGCGATCGACACCGACGGCGTGTACGTCCTCGAGACGCGCCTGGTGGAGTCGGACAACGACCGTCTCATGGCCACGGGCGGCCAACCGATCCCGGTCATCACCGACGCGGACAAGCGCACCGAGGGGATCGACATCCAGCTGGTCCCGGCTACCGATGCGGACGCATCGCCACGGCTGACCGGCGTGCTGGTCCCCGACCCGGACCTGCCCGATCCTGCGGCCCCCGCCAGGTTGGTGATGACCATCAGGGATGCCTCGATCCAGGACCCCGGGGCCGCCCCGCTCGCGGAATTCACCCGCGATGGGGTCACGCGGCTCCGGCCGCCATCCCTGTTCAGCTTCGACTACTCGACTGACGTGATCCACGACGCCGGCGACTACGTGCTGGAAGCACGCCTCGAGGATGCCGCGACCGGTGAGCTGCTCGCGACCAGCGAGGGTACGATCGCGGTCATCACCAAGGACAACCCGGTGAGTGATGTCACCGTCAAGCTGGTGGCGGCGGACGGCGCCACCGGATAGCTCGGGCCAGAAGCTGAAGCATCCGGTCGAGATCGAGCTGGTTGGGATGCACCAGGCTACCAGGACGCCCCGCCGGTCGAGACCGGCGGGGCGTCAGGCGGCGGGGTCAGGCTCGCGCTGGAGCCTCGGGTGGTGGTGGGCAGCTAGCCCTGCTTGTCGACCATCTGGTCCCAGAGGGCACCGGCGTTGTTGGACATGATGTAGTCCATCATGTACTCCTGACCGATGTCGACCGGGAAGCGCTCCTTGAAGTTGACGCGCGCCTGGGTCTCCTCGCGGGAGAGGCCTTCCGCAACGGCGGTCGCGACGCCGGTCTTCCACTCGAGCAGGATGGCGCGCTGGTCGTCAAGGGAGGAACGGTCGGTGAGGGGACCATGACCCGGCACCAAGTGGTCGAACTCGAGGGCGCGGATGGTCTCCAAGGCAGCCAGCCAGCCATCGACGTCCGAGGTCATCAGCCAGGTCTGACACTGGTTGAAGATGGTATCCCCGGTGAAGACCACGCCTTCCTCAGGCACGTGTACGCAGATCTGGCCGGGCGTGTGGCCGGCCACGTGGATGAGGTCGAAGTGGGTGTCACCCACGCGCAGCTTGAGGTCTCCCGTGAAGACGATGGCGCCGTCATTGGGCTCCCGGTAGTACTCCTCGCGCTCGGGGAAGATGGCGGCGCCTTCAGGGTCATCGGTCGGGATGGCCTCGGCCG
The DNA here is from genome assembly GCA_963724095.1 of uncultured Chloroflexia bacterium. Taxonomy (GTDB): domain Bacteria; phylum Chloroflexota; class Limnocylindria; order Limnocylindrales; family CSP1-4; genus JAFMJV01. Next base: position 663,902 of record CAVRTH010000005.1, on the reverse strand, counting down.
CGTAGGCGAACGGGTCCAGGATCGGGGCGACGACCATGAAGTTGTCCGCCACGCCCTTGTGGTGGATGACCGGTACCGGCTTGAAGTAGTAGTTGCCGAAGATGTGGTCAACGTGGTGCTCGGTGTTGATGACATAGCGGATGGGGCCGTGAGTCTCAGCCTCCTCCCGCATGGCCACTGCCTTCGTCGGCAGCTGCGGCGTGTCGATGACGACCACACCGTCGGTGGTGACCACATAGCTGGGGTTACAGCCACGGATCCTGGTGTTCGAATAGACGTTGGCGGTGACCCGCTCCATGGCTGGATCCACGGTGGTTGGCTCCTCCCCGTTAGGGTGTGCTGTCGATCTGGCTTGATCGGCTACTGGGTCGCGGTCAGGCCGCCGTCGATGCCCAGGATCTGACCGGTGATGAACGACGAGGCGTCCGAGACGAGGAAGATGGCCGCTCCGACCAGGTCGCTCGTGCCACCCACGCGGCCGATCGGGATGCGCGCCACGACGCCCTTCTTGAACTCCGGATCCTCGAGCAGCATCGCCACTTGCGGAGTGTCGACGAAGGTCGGTGAGATGGCGTTGACGTTGATGCCATGCTTGGCCCACTCGGTCGCCCATTGGCGCGTCAACGAGGAGATGGCGCCCTTGGCAGCGACGTAGGCGGAATAGCCGGCGTTGATACCGAGGGCCGCGCGGACGGAGCTGATGTTCAGCACCTTGCCGCCGTTGCCGGCCTTGATCATGGCTCTGACGGCCGCCTGCGTGGGCAGCAGGGTACAGCGCACGTTGATGTCGTAGATCCAGTCCCACGCGTCGTCGGGGTAGTCCTGCGCATCGAATAGGACCTTGCCGGCTCCGCCCCCGATGGCGTTGACCATGATGTCCAGCTTGCCGAGGTGATTCACGACCTCGTCGACGACCGCGTCTGCTTCGTCACGCTTGGTCATGTCGCCGGAGATGGCCAGACATTCGCCGCCGATCTCCTCGACCCGAGTCTTGGTCGCGTCAACGAGCTCCTGCGCGATGTCCACCACGCCGACCTTGGCGCCGGCTTCGGCGAGAGCGACAGCCATGGCGCCACCGATGGCGCCACCGCCGCCGCCGATGAGGGCGGCCTGGCCATCGAGCCTGAATCTGTCCAGCTGACCCATGCGGGTTCCTCCTGTGGTTGCTATGCGGCGCTCGGCGGGCGAGGAGCGCGAGGTCCACTCATATCATCGATTATCGACGATATGGCGTCCGGCGCGTGCGAGTGAATGACATGGGCACTTGTCCTCGCGGATCAGTCGGCGCAAGGTGGAGTCGTTTCGTGGCCCCAGTACGCCATAAGGAGTAGAGGCGCACGACGGATGCGCAGATGTCGGACCGGGGGAATGGATACCGACCAGGTGATCCGAGCGCAACAGGGTGATCGAGGGGCTTTCGCGGAGATCGCCGATCAGGTCCTCGATCGGTTTCTCGCCATCGCCCATCGCATCCTGCGCGACGGCGCTCTCGCCGAGGATGCCACCCAAGCTGCACTCCTCGGTATCTGGCGCGATCTGCCCGATCTGCGCGAGCCCGATCGATTCGGAGCCTGGTCGACGCGGATCCTCGTCAACGCCTGCTACAACGAAGCACGCCGTGCGCGCCACTGGTGGCCGAATGTGCCCCTCGAGTCGGCGCCTGGACCGACAGCTCCCGATGTGCTGGGTGCTGTCGTGGACCGCGACCAGCTCGAGCGGGCCTTCCGAGGCATTCCCGTCGATCAGCGGGCCGTGATCGTGCTCCATCACTACATGGGCATGCCCATGGAAACGGTGGCGCAGGCCCTGGACATCCCCCCGGGCACCGCGCGCTCGCGGCTCTACCGCGGAATGACAGCCATGCGTCGGGCCTTGGCGCCTGATCGTCCACTGACCACCTGCCAGGAGGCCACGCGATGACGGATGAACGTGACTCTGACCGCAGGCTCGAGTCCTGGCTACTCGAGACGCCGCCTGGTCCACCCGACCGAAATGCGGTGTTCGCGAGGACGCTCGACCGTCTACCCGAAACGCCCCAACGCCGACACCGGCGTCTGTTCCCGCGGCCCCCTCTTGGCCAAAGCGCGACGCGTAGCGCCGGACCTGGGGAGCACCCCCAGACAAGGAGGTACAGCAGCATGTTCACCGCCGCCCGCATCGTCGCCACAGCTGCCATCGTGGCGCTCGGCGGAGCCCTCATGGTCTCGGTCGCGTCCCCCAACGTGGATGTCGTCGCTCCTCCGGGGGCAGAGGCTCCTGTCGAGGAGGGGGCGCTCGACGGCGCCTGGCTCGCGCTGCTCAATGAGCCTGACATAGCCAAGGTCCACGCTCATGCCGCCGAGGCGTTCACCGAAGACGCCACTTTCACCATGGTATGGGGCCCCGACGAGATCGATGTCGACCCGGACCGGGCCCACATCTCGACGCGCTTCACCGATCAGATGAGGGCAACCAGGACCGAGCCACTCATCGAGCTGCCAGCCACCGCCGGCGAGCAACGCTTCGTGGGGGTCTACGATTTCACCTACGATTTCACCTTTGGGGAGTGGAACTGGCCAGGCACGGTCTGCAGTGCGTGGGCGCGACAAGGGCTGGTCTATCGGTTGGACTGCGTCTTCCCCGATCCGCACCAGTTCTACCCCTAATCCGGACGAGTAGCGCCGTGGCGCCTGCGGCTCAGGGCGCGTCGAGGCTGCCGCGGGCGAACCGCGGTCCATCGAGCATGCCCTGCTCGACGATGAAGTCGACGACCTCGTCGATGCCGTCTCCACCCTTGAGGTTGGTGAAGACAAAGGGTCGGTCCTGGCGCACCGAGATGGCGTCCCGCTCCATGTTCATGAGCGAGGCGCCGACCGCCGGCGCCAGGTCGGTCTTGTTGATGACGAGGAGGTCGCTCTCGGCGATACCCCGACTGCCGCGCCGGGCGGCCTTCTCTCCCGCGGCCACGTCGACGACGTGGATGACCAGGTCGGTCAGCGCCGGGTCGAAAGTGCTGTCTCGGAGATCGTCGCTGCCTTCGATGAAGATCACGTCGAGCCGGTCATGTCGGACGATGAGCTCGTCGACCGCGGCCAGGTTCATGGAGGCGTCGTCAGCGATAGTGGTGTGGGGACAGCTCCCTGCGTCAAGCCCCACGATGCGGTCCTCTGGCAACACGCCCATGCGTGCGAGCAGCCGGGCATCTTCGTGGGCGTGGGCGTCGTTGGTGACCACGGCGATGCGGTAGCGCTCTCGAAGGCGCCTGCATAGCTCCGCGATGAGCGTGGTCTTGCCTGATCCGATGGGGCCGCCGATGCCGACGCGAAGTGCCGGCCGTGTCTCACTCACCTTCGACTAGGGCGCGAGGATGCGCTCATGGGCGTGGTCCATCGTGCCGTCCTCGGGCTCGAACGGCGCCTCTTCCACGATCGCCTCGGCGCCCAGCCTCCGAACCAGCTCATCGATGGCCCGGTCGTGTCGGTAGCGGATGAAGCCGCGTCCCACCTGCGCGCGAACATGGCGATTGCCCAGGTGATAGGCGATGCGTGCCAGCAGCTGGGCGTCCGGGGACGAGATGGTGGAGACGTCCTCTGGTGCAGCTTCCACCGCGATCACGCTGCCATCCGACGCACGCAGCAGGCTACCCTCGAGGAGTACCGTCCCCCGCGGCAGGAAGATGGCGATCGACTCACCGCTCGTGGTGGATGTCTTGAGCCGGCTCTTGCGCCGTAGCTCCCAGGGCAGTGCCAGACGATCGGTCGGTTCGCCAGTCGTGGCGAGCTCGTGGGCTTCAAGCATGTCCGCGGGCTCCCTGTGCCGTCCATCCACCATCGCGGTCGACCGTACCGGAGTCAGCGGTCCGAATGACGACCTAGAGCGGTGTCATCGGCGTTGCTCTTGCGTTGCAGGTGGATTGCTACCAGCCGGCGCCGGGGATGGCGTAGCCGTTGGGGTACTCGGGACTGAGTTGCCACTCGGCGATACGCTCAGCCAACTTGAGCACCGCCAGCCCATCCTCGGCAGAGCGGTCCGAGCTCGGTACCATCGGCGCGCTCTCGATGGTGCAGTAGCCCTCGTAACCGGTACGGATGAGCGCCCGCATGACCGCGTGCCAATCGGTCTTGCCATAACCGGGGGTCAGCGAGTTCGAAATCACGGAAGTGCCCGTGCCAGAGGTACGGCTGGGCATCCATCACGGCCTCGTAGGGACCAAGTTCCTCGAGGTTCACGTGGAAGAAGTCGAGCTGGATGCCGATGTCATCCCGTCCGGTGAGCTCGATGATCCGCTTGTGATTGGAGGCCGTGTTGACGAACTTGCCCATCTCAAGATGGTTGGTGGCCTCGAAGACGAGCTTGATGCCACGGGACTCGGCATGTTCGCCCATGCGCTGGAGGGACTCGACCGCAACGGCCGTGGCGTCGTCCACGCTGTCCGCGGTGATGGGTGCATGGATGGCGGTGGCGATGGTTACCGACATGGCACCCAGCTCGGCTGCGAAATCGATGGTCGACTTCGTCTCCGCGACCGCGAGCTCCGCGGTCGCGGGCTCGGTCAGCGTCTTGTACTCAGGAGAGTAGGGGTCCCACATCTCACCCCAGCACTCGTTGACGTTGGACACCTCCAGGCCGAAGTCGGCCTTCAGTCGGAGATGGGTGGCGAGGTAGTCCTCCATCGACACACCCATGCCGTAGCGGCCCTTGGGCGGGCAGATTCTCGATGGCGTCGTAGCCGCAGCGCTTGAGCCGTTCGTACGTGACGTGAGGCGCAAGAAACGCCTCCTCCTGGCCGAAGGTGAGCTGAAAGTAGCTGTACTTGAACGGCGCGTGCGCAGACTCCATCGGTGTCGTCCCTCCTGCCGTCGAGGATAGTGAGCGCCGCCCGGGCGCGTGCGGCGCGGCCGGTAGAACGCATGTGCTAATGGTCAGGCGCGATGGTAGGATTCCGCTCCCGTGCCACGCTCCCACCGTACCGCCCCGCTTGACCCGCTCGCCGTCTTCGGGGCGGCCACGCGTGACTGGTTCACGGCCTCGTTCCCCGCGCCCACGGACGCGCAGTCGCAGGGCTGGCCCGCCATCGCGGCCGGCGAACACTCGCTCATCTGTGCGCCGACCGGCAGTGGCAAGACCCTGGCAGCCTTCCTGTTCTGTATCGATCAGCTTCTTGTCGAAGAGCCGCCAGCGAACGCCCAGGATCGCCTGCGCCTGCTGTACGTGTCGCCCATCAAGGCGCTGGTCCACGACGTCGACCGCAACCTGCGCGCCCCGCTGGCCGGTATCGCACTTGCGGCCGGGCGCTCAGGGTCGACGACACGCGAGGTTCGAGTCGGCATGCGCACGGGTGACACGCCGGCCGCTGAGCGCCGGGCCTTCGGCAAGAAGCCCCCTGACATCCTGGTCACCACGCCCGAGTCGCTCTACCTCATCCTCACATCACAGGCACGCGCGGCCTTGCACAACGTCCGCTGGGTCATCCTCGATGAGATCCACGCGCTCGCGGGCACCAAGCGTGGCGCACACCTGGCACTCTCGCTGGAGCGCCTCGAGACGCTGACGACGCGTCCGCCACAGCGCATCGGGTTGTCGGCGACGCAGCGCCCCTTGTCGACCGTGGCTTCGTACCTCGGAGGTCGGCTGCCCGTCCCCGAGGGCGGCGGCGCAGCTTCGTCCCGGCCGGTGACGATCGTGGATGTCGGCGTGCACAAGGCGCTCGAACTCAGCGTGGTCGTCCCGGTCGCGGACATGGGTCGGTTGGGTGAGGACATCCCGCTGGAGGAATCGCCCGGCGGGCCCCTGGGCAGCCCCGCCGCACGCACCAGCATCTGGCCCTCGGTCTATCCCCGCATCCTTGAGCTCATCCGTGCGCATCGGAGCACCATCGTCTTCACCAATAGCCGGCGTCTGGCAGAGAGGATCGCGCTCAGCCTCAACGAGCTGGCCGGGGAGGACCTGGCTCGGGCGCACCACGGCTCGCTCGCTCGCGAGCAGCGCCTGCTCGTCGAGGAGCAGCTCAAGCGGGGCACATTGCCGGCCATCGTGGCCACCTCGTCCCTGGAGCTCGGCATCGACATGGGTGCGGTGGACCTGGTCATCCAGGTGGAGTCGCCGCTGTCGGTGGCACGCGGCCTGCAGCGAGTGGGCCGCGCCGGGCACCGGGTGGGGGAGCCCTCCCGCGGCATCATCTTTCCCAAGTACCGTGGCGACCTGCTGGAGGTGGCCGTGGTCACGCGGCTGATGCGAGAAGGCGCCATCGAACCGACGGTCTTGCCACGTAATCCACTCGACGTGCTGGCCCAGCAGCTGGTGGCCATGACCATCGACCACACCTGGTCGTCCGATGAGCTGTACTCGGTGGTCCGCCGGGCGGAGAACTTCGCCGACCTTGGACGAGACGCCTTCGAGGCGACGCTGGCGATGCTGGCCGGGCAGTACCCGGCGGACGAGTTCGCTGACTTGAAGCCGCGCATCGTGTGGGACCGCGTGGCCGGCACCATCCAGGCACGGCGGGACGCGAGGACGGTGGCGGTGACGTCCGCTGGCACCATCCCTGACCGGGGACTCTTTCCGGTGTTCCTCGCCGCTGACGGTCCAGCCACTGAAGCAGCTGACAGCAGGGCACGCTCCGCCCGCGGTGGTGGTCGGCGGGTCGGTGAGCTGGACGAGGAGATGGTGTATGAGTCACGCGAGGGCGACGTCGTCCTGCTCGGCGCCAGTGCCTGGCGCATCGAGTCGATCGAGCACGACCGGGTGTTGGTGACGCCTGCCCCCGGTGAGGCCGGGAAGGTGCCGTTCTGGAAGGGCGACGGTGTCGGTCGCCCGGTGGAGCTGGGACGGGCGCTGGGCGCCTTCACGCGGGAGATCTCGGAGTTGGCCGACTCCGGACGTGAGGGTCGGGCGCGGGCATCCAAGCGGCTTCGAGAGCAGCACGACCTCGATGAGATGGCGGCAGACAACGTCCTTGGCTACCTCGAAGAGGAACGCGAGGTCAGCGGGTCCTCCCGACCGACACGACAGTGGTGCTGCAGCGGTTCCGCGATGAGCTGGGTGACTGGCGCGTGTGTCTGCTGACGCCCTTCGGAGCACGCGTTCACGCACCCTGGGCCCTCGCCATCGAACGCCGCCTGCGCGAAGCGCGGGGAGTGGAGGTGCAGCCGATCTGGTCGGACGACGGCATCGTCATCCGCCTGCCCGCGGTGGAGGGCACGGAGGACGGCGGCGGCGATGCCCGGTCGGTCGCCCAGGCGGCAGAGGAGGCCGTGCTCATCGGCGCCGATGAGATCGACGAGCTGGTCACCGAGACGGTCGGCAGCTCGGCCCTGTTCTCAGGCCGCTTTCGTGAGAACGCTGCCCGAGCCCTGCTGCTGCCCCGGCGCCGGCCAGGGCAGCGCACGCCCCTGTGGCAGATGCGCCAGCGGGCATCGCAGCTGCTGTCCGTGGCCAGTCGCTACGGGTCGTTCCCCATCATCCTCGAGACCTATCGCGAGGTGCTCAGCGACGTCTTCGACCTGCCTGCGTTGCGGAACATCCTCGCTGCCATCGAGAGACGCGAGATTCGCGTCGTCAGCGTAGAGACCTCTCGCGCTTCACCCTTCGCGTCGTCCCTGCTCTTCGACTACATCGCGACCTACATGTACGAGGGCGATGCGCCGCTGCTCGATCGCCGCGCGCAGGCATTGACGCTCGACCGTGACCTGCTGCGTGAGCTGCTCGGCGCCGAACAGCTGCGAGAGCTGCTGGACGCCGACGCGCTGGCCCAGATCGAGCTGGAGTTGCAGGCGCTGACCGAAGAACGGGCCGCTGCTACGGCCGACCAGGTCCATGATCTCCTGCGCAGACTCGGCGACCTCGGCTCGGCTGAGATCGCAGCGCGCGTCCGCGGGCCGGATGCGCGGGCGCGCGCTGCTGCTGCCCGCGAGTGGCTGGAAGTGCTGGTAGCGGATCGCCGTGCGGTCGGCGTTCGCATCGCCGGCGAAGACCGCTGGATCGCAGCCGAGGACGTGGGACGCTACCGCGACGCCGTGGGCGTCGTGACGCCGCCCGGGGTAGCCGAGCAGTACACGACGGCAGCGTTGGATCCGCTCGGTTCCCTGCTGGCGCGCTGGGCGCGCAGTCATGGGCCTTTCCACACCGAGGACCCGGCGGCTCGCTGGAACGCGCCGCGCGCTGTCGTGGAGGCGTCACTGGAGAGGCTGATGGCGGACGGCGTGCTGCTGCGTGGCGAGTTCCGGCCTGCTGGTGTCGAACGGGAGTGGTGCGACCCGGAGGTCCTGCGGCTGGTTCGGCGACGGTCCCTGGCACGACTGCGTCGTGAGATCGAGCCGTTGGAGCCGGCGGCCCTGGCGCGTTTCCTGCCGGCCTGGCAGGGAGTCGGCGGCCGTGTTGGCGGGCTGGAGCGGTTGGCGGAGGTCATCGGCCAGCTGGAGGGCCTGCCGCTGCCCGCGAGCGTTCTCGAGCGCGACGTGCTGCCCGCCAGGGTCGCTGGCTATACGCCCCAGATGCTCGACGAGCTGGGCGCGGCGGGGGAGGTCGTGTGGGTCGGGGCTGGCAGCCTGGGGCGGGATGACGGGCGCGTCGCCATCTACCGTCCTGATCGGCTCGCCTTGTTGCTGCCCGCCTGGACGGCCGGAGTCCCGGATGCTCAGACGACGCACAGCTGGCTCCACGATGCGGTTCGCGCTCAACTGCGCACGCGCGGTGCGTCCTTCTACCGTGAGCTGCTCGCTGCGGCATTCGTGGCCGCCGGGGCGGGTGCGCAGCGACGGCCCACCGAACGCCAGATGCTCGACGCACTGTGGGACCTCGTCTGGGCCGGCGAAGTGACGAACGACACCTTCGCTCCGCTGCGCGCTCTGCGTTGGCCCCGTCGCGGCGGCGGCAACCGGCGTGCGGCTCGGCCGCGTGCCCGGTCGGTGATGCACATGGGACCGCCCGAGGCAGCCGGCCGCTGGTCGCTCGTGGCGGACACCTTGAGCGCATCTGCAGCAGTCGGCGCTGGTGGCGAACCCAACGGCACCCAACAGCGGGTTGCCCTGGCGACCAGTCTGCTGGAGCGCCACGGCGTGGTCGTCCGCGACACGGTCGCGGCCGAGGGCATCCGTGGCGGGTTCGGGGCGATCTACCCCGTATATCGCGAGATGGAGGAACGCGGAGGCGTACGGCGGGGCTACTTCATCGAGGGACTCGGAGGTGCGCAGTTCGGCACCGCGGGGGCTGTCGACCGCTTGCGCTCGATGCGGCGCCAGGCAGGGGAGTCCGTCAGCGGCCATGCCGGGACGGTGCTGCTGGCAGCGGCCGATCCCGCCAATCCGTACGGGGCGACCCTGGGATGGCCACGTGATGAAGCGCGAAAGGGGCGCTCCCCCAGCCGTGTCGCCGGCGCGTATGTCGTCCTCCATGACGGCGAATTGGTCGTCTACCTGGAGCGCGGCGGCAAGTCGTTGCTGACCTTTGCTCCCTTCGACGAGCCGGCCACGGGCGCAGCCGCGGTGGGGGCCCTGCGATCGCTGCTCAGCGACGGGCGCCTCAAGCGGCTGCAGCTCGAACGGATCGATGGTGATGCCATCGATCAGTCGCGTCAGCGTGATCGCCTGGTCGGCCTGGGCTTTCAGCAGGCCTACCGCGGGTACGTCCTCGGTCCTGCCGCACGCGAGAGCTGGAGCAACGTTCGTCACGAGCGCTGAGCCGGGGGTCGAGGTCGCGCCCCCCCGATCAGAGGGGCGCGACCTCTGTCGGCTCGGCCGGGGGTTCGGAGGATGATCGAGCGTCGAGGTCGCGGTCGGACGGATCGAGTCCCAGGAAATGGCGCGCCTGACGGAGGCTGGCGCCCCAGGCGCTGGCGAGTCGCCGTGGCGAACGCCACCAGGTCCCGAGCGCATCCCTCACGATCGCGCGGATCTCAGCCGCCTGCTGGCCCCAGGTGCGCCACTCGAACCAGCGCGGGTGGGCCCACAGCCACGGCACCGCCGCCCAGATGAGCAGGAAGTAGTCGATCCGCAGTGGACGTGGGAAGGTGATGACGAGTTCCAATTGACGCACGACCTCGGGCCATACGGCCAGGGTGAGGATGCCGAAGAGGCCCACCCAGGCGATGCCCCACAACCGCGCTCGAGGCGGCAGGATCAGGAACAGGGGGGCCGGGAACCACTTGAGCGCCGCGGCCAGTGCCCACATGAAGCCACCCAGACGTGGGCCGCTGAAGTGGGCCGCCCAGATCCCCATGGCGCAGAGCAGCGTGATGTTGCCGGTATCGAGCGTGGTGGCCAGGGCGGGGGTGATAGCGAGCACGACCAGCGCCGTGGCCAGCGGGTGTTGGCGGTATGCCCAGGCCGCACTCCAGACGAAGATGATGGCGCTGAAGGCGCGATAGACGAACCAGGCCGTCTCCCACGGCAGCGCCGCCCAAGGGGTGAAGAGGGGCAACGACCAAGACCAGTAGACATAGGGCATGTACGGAGGAGGCGGATCGAGCGGGTCACCGCCACCGAGCCACAGCCGAACCCCGCCCCAGTAGGCCCGGGCATCAGCTCCCACCAGGTCCCCACGCGCCACGATCCAGGCCACGATGGCCGCACCGCAGACCACGAGGATGAGGATCGCCAGCAGCCGTGCTGGATCGCGCAGCAGACCCGTTCGTAGCCGCATTCGAGCATCGTACCGTTCGTCCGCCCAGACCATGGACTTGCCGATGTGAGGAACACCCCCCACAAGGGCACGCTGGTCTGTCTACGAGGAGCGACGGCGCGTCTGTTCCCACGCTGCCTGGCCGACCTCGAGACATCCCGGATCCCCGAGTCGGGCTCGTGTGCGGGGTCCCGTGTGGAGCCGGCAGGGGCGCACCGGGGTCAGCGCAGGAAGGTCTTGCCGCAGTTGTCGCAGACGGTGTAGAGCGCGTGCCGGTCCCTCGCGTAGCCGGCAACGTGGAGGCGCCCCTCCACGCATGCTGGGCAGACCCAGGTCCACCACTTCACCGGTGCACCGTGATCGGCCGGCGCGACCTCGCCAAGTGGTTTGGACTCGGCAGCCAACCGGTCCTCCAGCCCTTCATCGGCAGCCAGAGCGTGGCTGATCGCGGCGGAGCGGGCTTCCTCGGACTCACTGCTGTAGGGGTAGCTCTGACTGATGTTCGAACTCACGTGATCATCACTCCTGGGGCTGCCGCATGGCCAGCCTCGAGTATACCGAGGGCATCCGTCACCACGCCACGGCCGATCCCTCCGAGCGAGGGTCGGAGCTGGCAGCGTAGGAAAGCACATCGCCAACACCGTCACGAACGATCTCGATCGCGTGAGCATGACCCATCGAGGAGCTCCAGGGCTCCCGCATGACCACCTTGTGCCCCATCGCGGCCAGGGCGCTGGGGATATCCGCATGCACACGTGACTCCAACTCGGTCAGGTCCGGCGGTCCGTGCTGCGTCTGCATCATGGCTGCCCAGCGCGGGGCTGCCACGGCCGTGGCGACGTCTGCGCCGCCGTCGGTGACTGCCGAGACGAACTGGGCGAAGACCTGTGGCTGGATCTCCCCGCCCATGGAACCGTGCACGATCCACGGACGCCCTTCACGCAGCAGCATGCCCGGTGCCAGCGTATGCGTGGTCCGCTTCCCGGGCGCCAGCACATTGGGGTGTCCCCGATCGAGTCGGAAGAACGCGCCGCGGTCATGGAAGGCGATCCCGGTCGCGGCATCGACGAGACCTGACCCGAAGCCCTGGTAGTTGGACTCGAGCAGGCTCACGGCGTTGCCCCACCGGTCGGTGGTGGTGATGTAGACGGTCCCGCCGCCGCGGGGCAACGTCCCGGGCCCCGGCGGGAGCGCGCGCGTCCGATCGATGCGCGCGGCAAGCTCATCGAGCCGGGCCTCGGAAAGCATCTCGCCCACCTCGCCCTCGGACATGTGCGAGGGGTCGGTCACGTGCGCGTCACGCTCGCCGAGAGCCAGGCGAGAGGCCTCGAGCCCAAGATGGATCCAGTCGGCATCGGCCCAGCCCCGTCCGTCGAAGTCGGCGGCTTCCGGCGCGCGCAACCGGCCCAGCATCCCCAGGGTCTGGAGCGCCACCACGCCGACGCTGTTGGGTGGGTGGCTCAGTGAGGTGACGCCGCGATAGTCGATCGACAACGGCGACCCCCAGTCGGAGGCGTGTGCGGCCAGGTCAGCAGCGTCGATGGGCACGCCACGGGACTCGAAGTAGGCCGCCGTCGCCTTGGCCACGGATCCCGAGTACGCCGCGTCGGGGCCTTCGGCCAACAGTGCTCGTAACGTCCGCTCCAGGGCTGGCAGGCGGACGACCTCTCCGGGTCGGGTGGCGCGATCAGCGGGCCGGTACACGCGTGCCCAGTCACCCCGGATGCCGAATACCCTTGCGGAGCGCTCGACCGCATCGATCCAGCCAGCCGACGCCGGGAAGCCGGCGGCCAGGTCGACGGCCGGCGCCAGCAGGAAGCGCCAATCGAGTCGCCCGAAGCGTCGATGCGCCGCACCCCACGAGTGCACACCACCAGGCACGGTGATGGACCAGGGGCCACGTTCCGGCATGTTCACGTTGCCGGCCCTGGTGACCGCCTCGATGGTGGCCCCGCCTCCGGCTCGTCCACTTCCGTTGAGCGTGACTGCCTCGTTCGCTTCAGCATCCCAGATGATCCAGAACGCATCGCCGCCCAGACCGCAGCTGTGGCCGGCGACCACGGACAAAGCGGCGTTGGTGGCGATGGCGGCATCGACGGCACTGCCGCCAGTACGCAGGGCAAGCATGCCGGCCTGCGTCGCGAGGTGATGCGGACTGGCGACCGCACCATGACGACCGCGGACGGTGCGAGCCGGGACGGTGGCCGGTTCGAGCGGGTGGTTCACCCTCCCATCATGCCGTGGGCTGCGGCCCCCGGAACGCCAGGTTCGCGGGGAGTGTCACGCCGACCCGGGCGCCGCCCCGGGCGAGGTTCTCGGCGAATGCCTGGCCCCCCAGGGCCCGGGCGAGGTCGCGAACGATCGCGAGTCCCAGCCCGGAACCGCGACGCGCCCTCGACGGGTCGGCCCGGTAGAAGCGGTCGAAGACATGGGGCAGGGCGGGCGCCGGGATGCCGGCACCGTCGTCCCGAACAGCTAGCGTGACGACGGCCCTGACCTGGCTGACCTCGACGACGATGTGCCCGCCCGGCGATGGAGCATAGGTCAGGGCGTTGGCGATGACGTTACCCATGATGCGGTCGAGGGCATCCCGATCGGCGACGAGCGTGGCGCTCGTGGCGCCGGCGTCCAAGGTCAGGATCTGCTCGCGGCTCTCAGCCTCGGCGTGGAAGCGCTCCACGGCGCCCTGCGCGACCTCCAACGCGTCGATGGTCTCGAGCCGAAGCGGCGGCCCGGCGACACCAGGCATCGTCAGGTGGTCAAGATCGTCAAGCATGCGCCCCAGGCGCTCAGCCTCGTCAGAGATGGCGTCGGCAGCTCGATCAGCGGCTGTCCCGGTGGCGGTGCCATCGCGGAGCGCCTGGCTGAAGCCGCCGATCACCGTCAGTGGCGTGCGCAAGTCGTGGCGGATATCGGCAAGCAATTGGCGCTGAGCTTCGCGCGTGGCGCCCACCTCGGCGGCCATGGCGTTGAAGGCAGCACTGGCCTCGGCAACCTCGATCGGCCCAGTGGTGGGAAGTTCTTCGGGGATCTCGCCGGACGCGATCGCGCCGGTGGCGGTCGCCAAGCGCCGGAGGGGCCTGGTGACGGACCGGCTCAGGCTCAGGGCGAGGGGGATGCCGATGACGACGAGCACGAGGGCGGCCAACGTAAGGGCGCGCATCAGGTCGCCGGTGGCCAGTGCCGCCGAGTCATCCTCGCGCGCCAGCACCAGGGCCGGGAGGATGCGCTCGGCTCGCGGCCCTCGAACCGAAGTCGCCGCGTAGAGCATGGGCCCGCCACCTCCGAGTTCCATGGTGCCAGTGACGATCTCACCGCCGCTCTCGGGAAGACGGATATCAGGGGCTGCCTCGAGCGTCTCGATCTGGCCGCTATCAGGCGATCGCACCACCACCTGACCGTCGGCGATGAGCATGACGGCGATGCCGGCTGCGTCGATCTCGTCCTGGGCCTCCTGCACGAAGGCGGTCAACTGGGCCGCTCCCTGGCGGCCGGCGAGGCTGTTACGGAAGCGCTCGATGGTGTCAGCCGCAAGTCGCTGGTCGGGCTCCCTCCGCCGCAGGGCGTCGATCGGGATCTGCTGGCCGGCGCGAACCGCATACGGGATCGTCAGCTCCGCCAGGGCACCCTGCGCGGCGTCCCGATGAAGGTCGCGAAGAGAGACCCAGACCGCGCCGCCCATGGCGACCAGCGTGATCAGCCCGAAGACCAGCAGGGCCAGACCGATGCGACCCCGGAGCGTCTTCACCCGTGCCGCGCTCGCGGCGGCGGCACGAGTCGGTAGCCTACGCCCTTGACGGTCTCGATCGGCGGGGCATCGTCACCCAGCTTGCGGCGCAGCTCGGACACATGGACATCGACCGTTCGTGTCTCGCCAGGGAAGTCGGTACCCCAGGCCGAGGACAACAGGTCGTCACGGCTCCAAACCACCCCGGGGTCGCGCGCGAGCGCGGCCAGCAGGTCGAACTCGCGCGGCCGCAGCGCGAGGCGCCGCTCACCGACGTAAGCCTCACGGCGCCGGGGGTCCACACGCAAGTCACCCACGTCCATCGGTCGGGAGCCACGAAGCGCGGGGTCCGCACGGCGCAGGATGGCCTTCACGCGGGCCACCATCTCGCGTGGATTGAATGGTTTCGTCAGGTAATCGTCCGCGCCGACTTCCAGACCGACGATGCGATCGATGTCCTCGCTGCGAGCGGTCAGCATGAGGATGGGTGTCTCGCCACGCCGACGAACCTCACGAGTGACCTCCATACCGTCAAGCTTGGGAAGCATCAAGTCGAGCACGATGAGGTCGGAATCGACGCGGTCGTGCTGGTCGAGCGCCTCCTGGCCGTCACGCGCCTCGACGACGTTGTAGCCCGCTTGCTCCAGGTAGAGGCGCACCAGCTCGACGATGTGGCGTTCGTCGTCGACGACGAGGATGGTCTTCACAGGCGCGAGCATACCGGGACCCCAGCAGCCATCGGGTGCACCGGATGTCAGCGCTATGTAAGGTCTGGGCTGGCCCTCGGAGTCCGGATCAGTACGAGCCCGGTCGGGCGTTCAGCTGACAGCGACTCCTGGATCGGGGGACAGGACGCGCACATCGCCTAGGCCGAGGTGCTCCAACTCCTCGCGGAGTTCGTCGGGTGTGCCGGCCAGGACGGGAAACGTGCCGTAGTGGATGGGCACGACCGTGGCCGCTCCAAGCAGCTCCACGGCGCGCGCTGCCGCCGGTGGGTCCATGGTGAAGTGACCGCCGATGGGCAGGAAGGCGACGTCCGGCCGGTGCATCTCCCCGATGAGCCGCATGTCCCCGAAGAGGGCTGTGTCGCCGGCGTGGTAGAGCCGGCGGCCGTTCTCCAGCGCGATGACGAAGCCGACGGGCTCGCCCAGGTACAGGGGGACGCCGGCGTCGGCCAGCCAGGCACCCGCAGAGTGCTCGGCGCTCACCATGCTCACTCGAACGCCTCGGAGCTCGACCGATCCGCCAATGTTCATGCCCACGATCTCGGCCCCGGTATCCTGTGCTCCCAGCCAGAGGCTGAGCTCGTGGATGGCTGGCCAGGCCGGCGCGGTCCGGCGGGCTATCTTCAGCGAATCGGCATCCGCGATCTCTCCCGGCATCGCGCCCAGATGATCATGGTGGCCGTGGGTGACCAGCATGAGATCGCAGCGTTCCACGACTTCGGGACCCACTGGTGAGCGCGGGTTGCCGAACCAGGGATCGATGAGGATGCTGGTCCCAGCCTCGGTTTCGACGTGCACCGCGGCGTGCCCATACCAGGTGAAGCGGAATCCCAGGTCCTCGCCCATCGGTCTCCTCCAATCCTATGTCCGGGGTGACAGGCGAATGCTAGCCACTCGGGACCCATAGCGGCCGGCGAGTATGCTCCCAGCATGAAGGTGCTGAACCTGACAACCGGCCCAGTAGCGACCAACGTGTGGATCCTGGCTGACGCCCGAACGCAAGAGGCCATCGCCATCGACACCGCCACGCCCTCTGTGCGCTGGCTCACCCAACAGCTGAGTGACGAGGGCTGGAGTCTGCGCTTCATCGTGAGCACCCATCGCCACTGGGATCACATCGGTGACAACGCCGAGGCGGTCATCGCTACCGGTGCCAAACTGGCAGTCCACGTGGCCGACCGCCACGGATTGATCGAACCAGACCCCATGTCTGCACCCTTCCCCATCCCGCCCAGCGTGCCCGCGTTGGACCTGGCTGAGGGCTCACGCATCCGCTTCGGAGAGATCGTTCTCACGGTGCTGCATACGCCCGGCCACACCGAGGGCTCGGTGTGCCTGATGAGCGAGGAAGACCGCATCCTGATCAGCGGCGACACACTCTTCGCGAGTGGCTGGGGTCGGACGGATCTGCCCGGTGGCGACGCCGAGGCGATGGTGGACTCCCTCTCGCGGTTGGCCACGCTGGAGGATGGCTTGGCAGTCCTGCCAGGCCACGGGCCGGAGACGACGATCGGCCGGGAGAAACCATGGCTGCAAAGGGTGGCCAGGGAGAAGAAGCTGCCCTGGTAGCAGCGTCTCGAAAGCCGGCAGCCTCGGCTATGCCCAGGCTGCCGTCATCGGGGCAGTTCGAGTGGTTTGTGCCACTCTGAAGATGACCTCGTCACCCCGAATCCGTGGCGCTCATAGAGCGTCAGCGCCTGGTTGCTGTTCTCTGCATCCACGTGGAGCTGGGCTCCCTGCATGCCGCGATCGCGCAACGCGTGGAGGGTCCTTCCCAGCAACGCCGCAGCCAGACCGCGGCGACGCCACGGACGGCGCGTGAAGATGGGCTCGGTCCAGCCACGTGCATAGCCGTGCTCGCGATTCTCGACCGGGTCGATGGCGGCGTGAATCCCGCCGGCGATGTCAGCCCCATCGAACGCGACGATCTGCAGGTCGAGATCGAACAAGGGGCTGTCCACCCATGACTGATAGGCGGCCGGGGAGTCGTCCCATGCCCCGAAGTGATCCCGAAAGGCCTCGCACATGGCCGCCCAGTAGGCTGGCAGCTGCGCCCTCGCGAGCGGTCGGACCTCGAGCCCCTGGGGCAGGGCTGGGGTCTCGATGTCATCGAGCGTCGGACGCAGCATGTGGTGGTACACCCGCACCTTTCGGTAGCCGCGGTGCCGCGCCAGCTCCATGGCGCCGACGTCACGGTCCTGCATCCAGGTGGTCAGGACCGGTGTGTCGTCGAACTGTTGACCAGCCGCGATCTCGATCAGACGAGCTTCGTTGCGCTCTGCCATGGCCGCGCCGATGCCACGCCGGCGCCAGTCGGGATGCACGTCTCCCAACGAGTTGAAGTGGCGCTCACCGTAGGCTGTGTCGGCCCACTCGATGAGCGAATGGGCCACCAGCTTCCCGCCGACGAACCCGAGCACGACATCGCGCGCAGGGTCGATGCGGGTCATGTTGGCGTAGCGGACGCGCAGCCGGTCGAGGCTGACGACCATCTCCTCGCCATTGGCCTCGTCGGCCGCCCGCAGCAGATCCACGAGGGCCGGCAGGTCGGACTCGCCACGATAGGTGCGGAACGACAAGCCTGGGATCGGCGGGCCGAGGGGCAGACGCGTATCGACGGGACCGCTCACGGGTGCAACGAGATCGCTCACGGGCGGAGTGGCTTCTGCCAGACGGCCGAGGAACGGTCACTTTCAAAGGCGTGCCGCCGGTAGAGCGTCAGGGCGTCGGCGGCGTTCTGCGTATCCACGTCCAGCTGCGCGGACGTCATGCCACGGGCACGGAGCAGCAGCAGGCAGCGTCCCAGCAGCGCACCGGCGAGTCCGCGCCGACGCCAGGGCCGGCGCGTGAAGACGGCATCGGCCCAGCCGCGTAGATAGCCATGGGTCGCGTTCTCGGCGGTCGCGATGTACCCCAGGCAGCCACCGGCGATCCCATCGCCCTCGAAGGCCACGACCCACAGGCTGGGGTCGAGCTCTGGGTCCTCGGCCCAGCTTCGGTACTCCGCGGGTGTATCGGGTTGGCCGCCGAAGTGATCGCGGAATGCTTCCACCATGGCATCCCATACCTGCGGCAACATGTCGGGCATGATGGTCCGCACTTCCAGTCCGGCGGGCAAGGCCGGTACATCGATGGCGTCCATGTTCGGCCGCACCATGTGGTGGAACGTCCGGACCTTCTGGTAGCCCCTGGCAGTGACCAGGGTCTGACCGCCGACGTCGCCCTCGTCCAGCCAGGTGGACAGCGCAGGCTCGACGGCATGCTCGTGGGTCGCGGCCAGCTCCCGCAGGCGCGCCTCATTGCGGGTCAGCATGGCGCCGCCGATGCCGCGACGACGCCAGTCGGGATGGACCCAGCCGCGACTGCGATAGAGGCGCTGCCCCTCGCTCGAGTCGGACCATTCGATCGATGAGACGGCCACCAGGACGTCATCGACGAAGCCCAGCACGAAGTCACGCGTCGGGTCGACGTGAGGGGTGTTGCGCAGCTCGACGCATTCCTGCTCGATGGTCCAGACCTCGGTGTTGCCATCGATCCGGTTGACCGCGGCATACAGCGCGACCATCGCGGGGACATCTTCTTCGCCCTGGTAGGTGCGGAAGTGCAGCCCGGGGATGTCGGGCACGGCGGGCAGTCCCAGGGCAGCGGTCTCGTTGAGCAGCATCGGGTCAGTAGTCTCCACCTTTGCGTCGCTTGACGGCTTTCTTGTGCTGCTTGAAGAACTTGCCCAGGCGCCGATCGGATTCGCGGCGCGCGCGCTCGTCCGCGCGCAGTTCGACCGAGCGGCGTTCGGCCTCCAGCCGCTGGTGACTGCTGAAGCGCGCTGCCGACAGCGCGCCTGCCTCCAGCGCCGCCTGCACGGCACACCCCGGTTCGCGCTCGTGGCTGCAGTCGCTGAAGCGGCACGCGCGAGCAAGCGACTCGATCTCGTCGAACGTCGCGCCGACCGAATCGGCCTCACCCAGCACACCGACGGTCCGGAGCCCGGGCGTGTCGATGAGCAGCCCGCCACTGGGGAGCACGAACAGTTCCCGATGGGTGGTGGTGTGTCGGCCCTTGCTGTCGTCCTCGCGGAGGGCCTTGACCTCCTGGCGTTGCTCTCCCAGCAGGGCGTTGGTGATGGTCGACTTGCCCACGCCGGACGAACCGAGCAGGCAGGCGGTCTGGCCGCGATCGAGGTACGCCCGCAGCTCGTCGAGCCCGCTCCCGTCGATGGCGCTGGTGACGACGACGCGGGTGCCAGCCGCGATCGCGTGCACCTCGCCGACGGCGCGCCCCAGGTCCAGTGCGATGTCGGACTTGTTGAGCACCACGACCGGCGTCACGTCGCCATCCATGGCGAGCACGAGGTAGCGCTCGATGCGCCGGGGGTTGAGATCGTGATCGAGGCCTGATACGAGAAAGGCGACGTCCACATTGGCGGCCAGGACCTGTGCCTGTCCGTCGGATGGGCGCTGTCGGATGAACGTGCCGGCGCGTGGCAGGACCTGGCGCAACGCGCCTTGCCGGGGATCGTCGGTGAGCGGCTCCAGCGCGAGCCAGTCGCCCACGGCCGGCCATGCCGTGCCGTCGCTGGCCTCACGCACGAAGCGGCGCTGGATCAGGACCTCGGTGGTGCCGGCCTCCGTCACGGCCAGACTGCCCTCACTACTGATGACGCGGCCCGGCAGCAGGCCGGCAGCTGCGAGCGGCGCGAAGGCCCTGGCGCGGTCCGCGGTCCAGCCGAGCTCCCAGAACGCAGGGGCGGTCGCCGCGTTGTCGTAGGAGCGCATCAGCCGACTCTCTTGAGCTTGCCGGTGCGCTTGGCGTAGGCCTCAGCCTTGCCGAACGTCCAGATGCCCAGCGGGATGAAGACGACGGCCATGATCAGCAGCGGCCACACCAGGTGCAGCAGATCACCGATGGGGACGCCGTCGATGAGACCGGCGCGTATGCCCTCCAGGACGTAGGTCGCCGGAGACAGGCGTGACAAGGCCTGCATCCACTCCGGCAACACCTCCACGCTGTAGTAGACACCGCTCACCAGGAGCAGTGCCGACTGCAGCACGAAGGTCATCTGAGCACCTCGTTCGACGTACATGAGCGGCAGGATGGCGGCCATCATGCCGATGCCGATGAACGAGAGCGAGCCGATGAAGAGGAAGACGATGGCCGTGACCGGGTCGGCCTGGGTGAAATCCATGCCGAAGAACAGGGCCAGCACGACGAGCATGACGAAGGTGTGCACCAGGCCATACAGGACCGCGTACGCCGTAGAGCCCAGCAGCTGGGCCCAGCGCCGGACCGGCGCCATGAAGGTGTACTCCAGCGTGCCCTCCCAGCGCTCCCAGGCCACCGTCTCGGCGATGAAGCCGAAGACGATGGACAGGAAGTTCCAGAAGACCGCGCCGATCATCAGCGTCAGTACCAGCTGCGGGTTGTCCTGCTCCACGCCGATGAAGGCGATGGCGAGAGCGCTGGTGGTGGCATAGACGAGCCAGGCGATCTCCCAGCCCCAGTAGCGCTTGGTCAGGAAGAAGTTGCGTTCGATGAAGGCGTAGCTCGCGATGAGCTCACGCGTCAGCAGTGCCATGAGCGATCAGTCCCGTTCAGGTGCGGATAGCGGATGGAATGACGATAGGGGCCCCGCGGACGCGGTTCACGCGGCGGTGGGGCATGGCGTTGGACGCCGTTGTTGCGACGGATCTTGATCCGCATGTCAGTCGTTCTCCTGTTCCCCGACGTCGTCGTCGAGCGAGCGCCCGGTCCAGGTCATGAAGACCGATTCGAGCGTAGCGGGAAGGTCGTGCTCGGCAGCGACTCTCTGTTTGAGTTGGTCAGGTGTGCCCTCGACCACGACGCGACCGTCATCGAGGATGGCGAGGCGGCCGCAGAGGCGGTCGGCCTCGGCGAGGTCGTGCGTCGTGAGCACGATGGTGGCGTCATGGCTGGCGGTGATCTCCTCGACGAAGGCCTGCACGTCCAGCTTGCTGCGCGGGTCCAGGCCCGTCGTGGGCTCGTCGAGCAGCAATAGCGTCGGGCTCGTGAGGATGGCCCTCGCGATGGCGACCTTCTGCTGCATGCCGCGGCTCATCTGCTCCATGGGGCTGCCCAGACGCGACTTGGCGATGCCCAGGCGTGCCAGGATCCGTTCCGCCTCTCGCTGTGCGTCACCGGCGCGAAGTCCGTAGAGACGAGCGGCATAGAGGAGGTTCTCGTGCGGCGAGAGCTTCTTGAAGAAGGCCGCGTCCACCGAGACCCGGTTGATGAGCTCGCTTGACGGCCATCTCGTCGCGTTCGACATCGTGGCCGAAGACCTCGATGCGACCGGCATCGAGGGTCAGCAGTGTGCTGACCAGGCGGATGAGCGTGGACTTGCCGCCACCGTTGGCACCGAGGATGCCGTAGGTCTCGCCTCGCTTGACAGCGAGCGTGACATCTTCCACGGCTGTCACGGTCGGCTTGCCTCGACCGAGCCGGAAACGCTTGGTGACGTGATCGATGAGCAACGCTGTCGAGCCGTCCGCCCAGGGACGGGCCGTCTCCGTCATCGGCTGCTCGAGGGGCAGCGTGGCGAGCGGAGGCGCGATCTCCGGGCGAGGTTCTGTGCTGGTGACCATTGGGTCTGCTCCTGGGTGTCGAGATCGTCGTGACAGGCCCAGCTTCAAGGTGAAGCGCGGGAGTCTCGGCTCTCGATGCCACAGGGGAGACTTGGACATCAAAAAAGCCGGGGGCCCATCCGACCCTCCGGCTCGATCGACTGGCGCTCAGGCGCCTGGTAGACCTACGAAGGGCACGGATCTCCCGCATCCGGGGCGCCTGCGAGCGCGCCCGGCCGCAGCCGGAAGGCAGCGGTGCTGGTGAGGCTGATGCGTGTCATCTGGTGTCGAATCTCCTCTGCGGGATCCAGTGCGAAAGGCCGGAGCGTGCAACCGCATGGAATGATATACCTGCTGTCAAGGGGCTACCGGCTCTGGGACGATAAGTGTGGTCGCAGCGACGCCGGGTCGGTCGGCAGGAACCCCAGGAGCATCTTGCGCAGACAGACCTGCACGTTGCGGTAACCGTAGCTCAGGCGCTTGAGCAGCTTGATCTTCGTGTGGCAGCCCTCGGTGAAGCCGGTGGTGATGGGCAGTTCGAAGTGGCCCAGGATCTCCTTGCGCCAGCGGCGCAGCGTGCGGGCCCAGACGAGCACGGCCGCATCGTCGCTCGCCTCCATCACCACGAGCAGGCGCGTCCAGCGGGCCTCGGCCACCCGCCGGTCGGGCGCCCCGTAGAGCTCGCGCAGGCGCTCCTTGATCCAGTGCTGCTCGGCGATCGTGGGGTAGCGTGCACGCAGGTCCGCGAGCCGTGTGGCCTGGCGGGGCGTGAGCCGCTCCTCGCCCTTCAGCAGGGGCCAGCGCGGCAGGGCCTCCCCGGCCGCGGCTCCCTCGAGGCGGCGGGTCTCGTCGAGGCGCTTGTCGGCGTCGGCGATGACGTGGAAGCGATCGGCCACGATGCGGGCCCGGGGCAACTCCGCGCGGAGGGTCGAGCGATAGCCGGCGGTGAGGTCGATGCAGGCCCCCGTGACGCGCGCTCGCACCGACGGGGCAGGTCCCGCAGGGAAGCCCGCAGCGTGGCCAGGCGGCGGTCGGGCAGGATGGCCACGAGGCGCCCGCTCGAGAGGCAGCTGATGGTGAGCACGAGGTCACGGCCGCGGAAGCTGTGCTCGTCGACGCCCAGGCTGATCGGTCCGCTCCCGCCCACGAGGAGGGCCCAGTCGCACCACGGCACCGGCAGCCGCTCGAGGGCGCGGCGGGCCTGGCCGTAGCTGACGCCGTGGCTGCGGGCGAGGGCGGCGAAGGAGAGCTCGCGCAGGGCCACGAGGAGCGCCATCTGGGCACCCACGCTCATGCGCGCCCGCGGAGCCACGCCGGGCAGGCGGGCGGTGAAGGCCCGACCGCACTCGAGGCACCAGTGGCGTCGTCGCCGGAGGGTCACCCACAGGCGCCGGCCATCGAGGAAGGCCCACAGGATCCGGCTCGAGCGAGGGCTGCGGGCATGGACCCGCGTGCTGACCACGCCGCAGCGCGTGCAGCCGGCCTCGGCGGGTGGCTCGACGCGCACGACCGCATCGCCCTCCTCCTCGACGACTTCGAGCACGCGGTATCCGTGGAGCCCGAGCAGGCTCCTGATATCGTCTGACATGGCCGGTGGCCCTCCCATCCTGTTGCTAGCTCGATGGGTGAGCCTACCGGCCTTTCTCGTGCGTCAGACCACACATCGCGTCAGAGAGCCGGGGCTACCTGGGAAGTGATCGCGACGCTATCCCGCCCGGTCCGGCTCATCTCCCAAGACCTGCTAGCGCCACTTCTCCGCCGTCGCTTCGATGGTGTGCGCCGGAGTCTAGGTACAACGGCTGGCGGCGGTAGCGGATACTGCGCGCATGCGCATGGACACCCGCTCGCTCCTTCGCAGTGGCACGCTCGATGCGGATCTGGTTGCCCTGCTGTGGTTGCTCACCGAGGGCGGCGTGCCGCTGGTCGTGGCCGGCATCGTCGACGCCGCGACGCGGGCAGGCCTGGCAGCGGCGCTGCTCTCGCTCCACCCCGGTCGCGAGTGGGTCGTGCTGGACGCGGATGCGGAGCCACTGACACCCGAACGCCTGACGGCGATGCTGCGGAGCGGGGTCGGCCTGGGGGTGAGCGTCGGCGCCGGCGATCTGGGGGCGGTACTCGATCGACTCGTCGCGGCAGGATTGCCAGAAGACGGCGC
Organism: uncultured Chloroflexia bacterium; assembly: GCA_963724095.1. Classification (GTDB taxonomy): domain Bacteria; phylum Chloroflexota; class Limnocylindria; order Limnocylindrales; family CSP1-4; genus JAFMJV01. Next base: position 640,121 of record CAVRTH010000005.1, on the reverse strand, counting down.
GCGACGCCTGGGAGTGGTCATCATCGCTTGCCAGACCCCGGCCGGCCTGCGTTGCCTCGCGGTCCACTACCTGCGACCAGCCGAGCGCGACGCCGTGGGCCATGTCCAACGGCGCCCTCCCGCGGTCCTCGCCGCGTGGGATGGCGAGCAGGACACGTATGAGCACTATGCCTGGGGCATCACCCCCGAGCTCGCGGACCGCGTGGACCGCTCACAAGCGGACTTCGAGGAGCGTCACCACGACCGTTCGGGATTCCTGCAGGCGACGATGCGTGATGTCGCTGACGCGGCGGTGCAGGACCCCCGCGTCACCCGCTACCTTCAGTCAGAGCCGCCGCGCCGACCGGCCCCTCCACACCAGCGCGCCAAGCCTTCACCCCTAGGCGGTGGGCTGACCGATCCCGAGGCGCACGTGCACTGACGAGCTTCACTCAGCGGCCGGAAGGACGGTCGAAGCGAGCCGTGACGAGCCCCAGTGCATCCAGCATCCGGAGTTGCGCCTGGTCGCGGTCCAGCAAGACGGTCGAGCGTAGCCCTGAGAGCAAGGCCTGCTCGCTCTTCACGGCTGGACACGCGTCGTCCCCTGAGCCCTCCACGTCGTAGAAGGTGATGAAGATGCCATCGGTGACGTACTTGGCGTGGTATGGGCCGCAGGGACCTTCGCCGGCAGCCAAGCCGTCGTCGAGGCGCAACGTGACGGCGCTGCTGGCATCCGCCGCCCGCCGACCCGTGTCGAGCAACCAGGTCGAAGCCTCGAGGGGGCGCTGGCTCACGAACTCGAGACTGTCGCCCGAGTCGGTCGAGGTCAGCACGAGATGATCCGCGGGTAATGAGAGCGTCAGGGCCGTGGAGTCCAACACCGACACGATCGCGTCCTCCTGCGCAGCCAGCTCGGGGCCGCAGGGCGCGTCGGTGCGTTCGAGCTGGTTGAAGCTGAGCACGTCGGCATGGCGATCGAACTCCGCGATCACGCCGTTGCAGCCGCTCGAGCCCGTGATGGGGCCTGTCGAGATTCGACGGATCGCATCGTCCTGTGTCGGCCGGAAGGACAGGATCGCCGGCTGGTCGGGGACGGCCGCCACGACCGCTCCGTCGCGCGAGTAGCTCGTCAGGAGCCAGTCAGCAAGGTCCAGCGCATCGATGTCATCGAGTCCGAAGCGCAGTAGCTCCACGCCGCTGGCGCCACGCAGCACGAGCTCGTCGGCACCTGGACTACCGCCGGGGACGATCTCGAAGCTGGAGGCCTTGCGCAGCCCGTCGACCATGGCCAGCTGGACCATCGTGGTCTGCTCAGGGCAGTCATTCTCACGGAGCCCGCGCAGCTTGAACCTGATGGCCGCCCCAGCTACGCCATAGCGACCCTTGATGCGTGTACACCCGCCCGATGCCAGCACGTCAGCTGGCCCCAGTCGCATCCACGCGGCGACTTCTGGTCCAGGCGTTCGCTCGATGCCGCGGGACCGGTATCTCCTCAGGCGCCAGGGTGTGCCCGCCAGGGGCAGCCGACCATCAGGCGTCCGGGCCAAGGGAGCGGTGGGCGTCGCGGGAGCCGTCGAGTCCGTCGCCGCGCCCAGGAGCGGGGTTGGGAGGAGCATGAGCGAGAGCACCAAGGCGACCAGGGCGATGCTCGATGATCGGCGCATGATGCGCGCAGTATGCGTCGAACTGCCCGTCCCCGTTCATGACTGCTGTACCTCCGCGGCGGGTCACAGGTCACGGGTGTCATCGGCAGGCAGGGAGTAGCATCCTCATGAGAAAGCACACGCAGCGTCTGCTCGACGCCTACTGGAGGTTCCACCATGACCGCCCCTCGTGTCGCCGCGTCCGTCGGCGAACTCGTTTCATACCTCGACGGCATCTGCCACGTCGAGGGTGAGCGCCTCGTCATCGATGACGCCGCCGCCTTTCGCGCCAGCGGCATCAAGGACGTCGCCTGGAGCGCGACGTTCAGCGAGGATGAGGCCGTCGTAGAGGCCGCTCGCTGGATCGTATGGGAAGCGTCCCAGGAGCTGGGTTGCCCGTCGGCCAGCATCCATGAGCTCTACATGGCCCGCTCGCGCGACGAATACAGCGGCTGGACCGAGCCGGCCATCAACCTGCGCACGCAGGTCTTCGACATGGCCGCCGCTGGCTGCCGTGCAGCCATGGAGCTGGGAGCTGGTTCGCCCATCTGGGAGCTTGCTCGTTCGGAGCAGGCGTACACCTACCAGCGACCGGGTGAGTACATCACCAGCGTCCTCGCGGGTGCCATCCACGCCGGCTGGGAGGGCCCCATCTTCATCCAGGGCGACCACTACCAGTGGAACGCCAAGAACTACGCCGCCGACCCCGGCAAGGTGACCGGTGCCCTGCACCAGGCCACGCTCGACGCCATGTCCGTCGGCTACGGCAACATCGACATCGACTCCTCCACGCTGGTGGACCTCTCCTTCGACACGCTCGACGAGCAGCAGAAGGACAACTACACCCGCGCGGCGGAGCTGGCCGCCCTCATCCGCAAGAACGAGGAACTGGTCGTCTCCGTCGGCGGCGAGATCGGCGAGGTCGGAAAGGCGAACTCGACGCCTGACGAGCTGCGCGCCTACCTCGACGGCTTCAACCGCGAGTTCAAGGCCCGTGCGGGCGAGGATGCCATCGGCCTCTCCAAGGTCAGCGTGCAGACCGGGACCTCGCACGGGGGCGTGCCCACGGCAGATGGCTCCGTGGCCGAGGTCAAGCTCGACTTCGCGGTGCTGCGCGAGCTGGGCAAGGTCGCCCGCGAGTACGGCCTGGCCGGTGCGGTCCAGCACGGCGCCTCCACGCTGCCCGATGAGCTCTTCCACCACTTCCCCGAGGTCGAGACGGCGGAGATCCACCTCGCCACGGGCTTCCAGAACGCGCTCTACGAGCACCCCGCCTTCCCGGCGGACCTGCATGCGAGGGTCGAGCAGTACTGCTTCGACAACCTCGCCGACGAGCGCTCCGAGGGCCAGACGGACGCGCAGTTCGTGTACAAGACGCGCAAGAAAGCACTGGGTGAGATCAAGCGCGAGCTGTGGGACCTCGCGACCAAGGACCAGATCATCGCCTCCCAGCAGGCCAAGATGAAGTACCTCTTCGAGCAGCTCCGCATCCCCGGCAACAAGGCCACCGTCGAGAAGTTCGTGAGCGCGCCGGTGCGGCACAAGCCGGTTCCTGCCGGCCTCAAGGCGTAGTTCGGGCCGAAGTACTACCATCGCACGCAACGCGCGCCCTCGCGGCGCGACGTCGAGCAGCATCGTCGCCGGGACTCGCAAGGGTCCCGGCGATGGTCGTTCTCGGCCGCGCCGTGATGGTCGTTCTCGGCGCCACCTCGAAGCCCGCGCGGTTCCGCCCGGGGCAATCCCGACCTTGTAGGTAAGATATAGACATGCTCAACGACACCACCATCACCGAGGCCCTTCGGAACGTCCAGGATCCCGAACTGCATCGCGACATCGTCAGCCTGGATATGGTCAAGGAGATCCACGTCGATGGCAGCGCTGTCGCGCTGAAGATCGACCTGACCACGCCGGCCTGCCCCTTGAAGGACCAGATCGGTGCAGACATCGAGGAGAAGCTCGCGCCGCTCGGTGCGACGAAGGTGGATATCACCTGGGGCGCCTCCGTGCGCCGGGCAACGCCGGGCCAGCAGCAGGAGAATCTCGTACCCGGCGTGAAGAACATCATCGCCGTTGCCTCCGGCAAGGGCGGCGTGGGCAAGAGCAGCGTCTCAGTCAACCTGGCCACGTCCCTCGCACTCGAGGGCGCCAGTGTCGGGCTGCTGGATGCGGACATCACCGGGCCCAACATCCCCCAGATGATGGGAATCGAGGGCCAGCCCTCGGCCACGCCGGAGGGCAAGATCAAGCCGCTCGAGCGCTACGGCGTCAAGGTCATCTCCATCCAGTTCTTCGTGCCCCCGGGTCAGCCGATCGTGTGGCGCGGCCCACTCGTGGGCGGTGCCATCCAGCAGTTCCTGCGCGACGTCGACTGGGGTGAACTGGACTACCTCGTGGTGGATATGCCACCCGGAACCTCCGACGCGCAACTGACACTGGCCCAGTCGGTTCCGGTGACCGGATCGGTGCTGGTCACGACACCGCAGGATGTGGCGCTCTCCGACGTGGAGAAGGCGTTCAACATGTTCGAGCGCATGTCCGTGCCTATCCTCGGCATCGTGGAGAACATGAGTGCGTTCATCTGCCCACACTGCGATCGAGCCCACCGAGATCTTCGGGCGCGGGGGTGCCGAGCGCTTCGCCAAGGCCCACGACCTGCACTACTTCGGCGGTATCCCGCTCGACGTGAAGGTGCGCCAGGGCGGTGATGCCGGTGTGCCCGCAGTGGCCCAGCGCGAGCCCGGGCCGGCGGCATCCGTGATGCGGGAGATCGCCCGAGCGGTGGCCGGTCGGGTCAGCATGCAGACGGTGACAGAGGCGCCCGTCCTCACCATCAGCTGAGGCCAGAACGGCACGGGCACGGCCGAGAAGGCCGTCCATCAGGCCCGAGAGTCGCACGAGCGGCCAGCGCAGCAACCAGGGGGCGAAGCTGGAGCCTTGGACCGTGACGGGCGACAGCATGCGTCTGCGCCTTGCTCTGCCCGCGGTTCCGCAAACTCAGCGTCCGTCGCCGAGGAGCCTCCACAGTTCGGTGATGGCCGCAGTCGCCGATCGGCGACGGCCCGCATCACCGCCACGGAAGGCCGTGCGGGTGGCGCTTGCAGTCGCATCGCCGATGCTCAGACCGATCTCCACCTGCATGTCATCACCGGCCTCCCGCGCGATGGCAGCAAGGCCGATGTCGGCACCGGCCCGTCGGCGCACGTCGGTCGCCATCGCGGTCGCCCGCGCGTCCGTGGCGTGCTGCAGCTCAGCGTGAGACAGGAAGGGGGCTGTTCCCAGCAGCATCGCCAGGTAGCCGCCAGTGCCGACCTCCAGAGTGGCCAGTCGACGTCCGCCCAAGCGCGCTCCAAGCGCGACGTTCCAGTCATCGTCCCCCCGTCCGAAGACATACGCATCCAGACGCGGGCTGAGTGCGGCCACGGCCTCGTCGACGAGAGAGGCTGCGCTGCGGCCGCGCTCCGAGACGGCACTGATGCGGAGATCAACGAAATCGGGCCGCGCGTACGTGGCTAGACGTGGATTGGCACCCTCGAGGAGGTCCTTGCCTACGACATCGACCAGTGCCGATTCGCCGATGCCGCTGAGATGCAACGTCAGTGCGGCGCGATCGAGGCCGAGACCACGAGCCTGCAGCCGGGGGAGGGCATGGTCACGCCACATCGGGTGCAGCTCGCGCGGTGGGCCAGGCAGCGCGATCAGGACCTGACCATCGCGCTCGAGCCACCAGCCGGGCGCGGTTCCATTGGGGTTGGACAGAGCGGCCGCCCCGGGGATCAACCACGCCTGCTTGAGGTTCACCTCGGAGAATGGCAGTCCGCGTTTGGCCCACAGGTCGCGCAACCAGGCTTCGAGCGCCGGATCGACGCTCGGCTCTTCACCCCATACGGCAGCGATCAATTCGCGGGTGAGGTCGTCTGGGGTAGGACCCAGTCCCCCCGTGGTGACCACGAGATCGGCGTTGGCCAGGGCATCGCGCAGCGCCTGGCTGACCACGGCCACCTCGTCAGGCAACTGGCTCATGCGCGTCACCTCGACGCCGAGGGCGGTCAACTCGCGCGCGAGGTCGCCACTGTTGGTATCGCGCGTCTCACCGACGAGCAGTTCGGCACCGATGGCCAGCAATTCAGCGGAAGCGAGCGGTCTGTTCTGGGCCATGTCACCTTAGTCTACCGACCCTCCCAGTTGACGCAGCGGGCCGCTTGTGTTATCACTCTATCACTGAGAGTGCTAACCTCCGAAACGGAAGCGACCGACGCTTCTGCACAGGGGTCACCAGATCGACGCGAACCGTAGCCAGTCAGCGTGTGAATGCGCGGCGACCCGGCGCGAAGACGCAATCATAGGGAGGCATGATGGCCAAGCTCATCTCCTACAACGAACAGGCTCGTACCAGCCTGAAGATCGGCATCGACGCGCTTGCGGATGCCGTCAGCACCACGCTGGGTCCCAAGGGCCGCAACGTGGCGCTCGACAAGAAGTACGGCGCGCCGACCGTCACGCATGATGGCGTCACCGTCGCGCGCGACATCGAGCTCGAAGACCCCTTCGAGAACATGGGCGCCCAGCTGCTGAAGGAGGCCGCCACCAAGACCGAGGACGTCGCCGGTGACGGCACCACCACGGCCACCGTGCTGGCGCAGGCCATCGTGAACGAAGGCCTCAAGAACGTGGCGGCCGGCGCCAACCCGATGCAGATGAAGATCGGCATCGACGCCGCCGAGAAGGCCCTTTCCGAGGCCATCCGCAGCGCCGCGATCCCCGTCGCCGGGCACGCGGAGATCGCCCAGGTCGCGGCCATCAGTGCGGCTGACCAGGAGATCGGCGACCTCATCGCTGACGTCTTCGACAAGACCGGCAAGGACGGCGTCATCACGGTCGAGGAGAGCCGCACCATGGCCTTCGAGACCGAGTTCGTCGAGGGCATGCAGTTCGACCGCGGCTACATCAGCCCGTACTTCGTGACGGATACCCATCGCATGGAGGCCGTGCTCGACGAGCCCCACATCCTCATCACCGACAAGAAGATCAGCGCCATCGCAGACATCGTTCCGGCGCTGGAGAAGGTCATCGCCACGGGCAAGAAGGATCTGCTCATCGTGTCCGAGGATGTCGACGGTGAGGCCCTGGCCACGCTGGTCGTGAACAAGCTTCGCGGTGTCGTGAACGTGCTAGCCGTGAAGGCTCCCGGCTTTGGCGATCGACGCAAGGAGATGCTGCGTGACATCGCCATCGTGACGGGTGGCAGCGTCATCAGTGAAGAGGTCGGCCGCAAGCTCGACTCCGTCGAACTTGGCGACCTCGGCGTCTGCCGCCGCGTGGTGTCCAACAAGGACAACACGACCATCGTCGAGGGCAAGGGCGACAGCAAGGCCATCGACGGCCGCATGACCCAGATCAAGGCGCAGATCGAGGAGACCACCTCCGACTACGACCGCGAGAAACTGCAGGAGCGGCTGGCCAAGATGGCCGGCGGCGTGGCCATCATCAAGGTCGGCGCCGGAACCGAGGTTGAGCTCAAGGAGAAGAAGCACCGCGTCGAGGACGCCCTTTCTGCCACACGTTCGGCCCTCGAGGAGGGTCTGGTCCCCGGTGGTGGTGTGGCGCTGCTCAATGCCCAGAAGGCGCTCGACAGCATCAAGCTCGAGGGTGACGCGGCCACCGGTGTGAAGATCGTGTGCCGAGCCCTGGAGGTCCCGGTCAAGAAGCTGGCAGCCAACGCCGGCCTTGATGGCTCCGTCGTACTCGAGAACATCCGCCGAGCGCAGAAGGAAAAGAAGTCCGACAAGATCGGCCTCAACGTCATGACCGGCGAATACGTCGACATGGTGGCCGCGGGCATCGTCGATCCCGCCAAGGTGACCCGTTCCGCGGTCGAGAACGCAGCCTCCATCGCGGCCATGGTGCTCACGACCGAAGCCATGATCACCGACAAGCCCGAGCCTGAGGCTGCCGGCGGGATGCCGCCCGGTGGCATGGACGGCATGGGCGGCATGGGCGGCTTCTAGCCGAACGTCGTGGAGCTCCGGCTCCGATCAGCTACTGCGAGAGGCCCGGCCGGGTAGGCCGGGCCTCTCGTCGTCGAGCGCAGACGACAGGCCCGAGCGTGGCGTGCTCGGGTATGCTGCAGTTGCAGAGCGGGGGCCCGTGCGACCCCGGCACCACCCGAACGAGAGACGAGGCTGACCCTGACCGCCGCACCCGACCCAAAGGACGCTGCCAGACCCGATAGCGACGGCGTACCGCCGGCGGCTGACGCGCCGCCTGGCCCGGCGCCCGAGCCCGAGGACGAAGCGCCCCCGCCTGGCGTGAGCGAAGCCATCGGCGGTCTCCGCGCTGCCCTCATGCGCATGATCGACGCTCACGTCGCACTGCTGAGGGCGGAGCTCGCCATCGCCGGCAAGGAGCTGGGGATCATCATCGGTCTCGCGGCCGCTGCCCTATTCCTGGCCATCCTCGTCGCCATCCTGCTCTTCGTGGGCAGCTTCCTCTTCCTCGGCGAGTGGCTCTTTGGCTCGATGGGCTGGGGCATCATCCACGGCACCCTCCTCGGCGTCGCCATCATCGGATTCGTTGGCATCAACCTCGGTGGCGGCGACGTGCGCGCGTACAGCTGGGGTGCCATCATCGGTACCGTCGCGGTGGTGATCATGGCGGCGCTCTTCCTGTCCAATATCGGCAATGAAGCGGCCGGGTGGGGCTCGCGCCTGTTCCGCGAGTCGGTGCTGCCCACGAGCGACCTCCCCTTCGGAGCGGAGTGGGTCACGACCCTCGTAGGCCTGACCGTCGGTGCCGCCATCCTCGCCATCGCGGCAGGCATCGCCGCCTGGCGAGGGCAGCAACGGGGTCGGTCCCTGCTGGGGGTCATCGTCGCCGCTGGGCTCGTGGGCGGCTTCGTTGGCGCCATCTACGCCTCCACGCGCTACGACGCTGCCGACGGCGTTCTGGGGCTGGCCATCACGGTCGGGCTCATCACCTGGATCGCGACCGGCCTGCTGCTTGCCCGGCGCAAGGGCTTCGACACGGAGGCACGCTACGCCAACCTGGTGCCGCGCGAGTCGATCTCCTCGTTCAAGAGCACGAAGGGTTTCCTGATGGAACTCTGGGAGCGACAGAAGGGGAGGATCCTGGGCCGATGAGCGACACCGCGCATGCTCTATCCGAAGAGCCGGACGACGACTTCGAGCGCTTGATGGAGAAGCATGCGGAGCCGACGCCCGAGGTGGCCGACGCTCTGACGGAGCTGCAAGACGCGCGTGCGAACGTGAGCGAGTCTCTCGACCAACTTGCCAGCGCAGCACAATCCGCGCTCGATATCCCCGCCAAGTTCAAGCGCAACCCGGTCAAGACCGCGGCCCTCATCGGTGGCACCGGTTTCCTCGTCGTTGGCGGACCCCGCCGCGTGGTCCGGGCGGTCGGCCGGCGCATCTTGCCGCAGCCCCGCCCCGACCGGAACGCGGGCATCCTGCCCACCGAGATCGAGAAGGTGCTGAAGGACACTGGCCTGGCCAAGGATCCGGAGGTCAGGCGCGCGCTCAACAAGGACTTCGCCGAGTACCTCAGGCAGAAGGGCGACTACAGCCCCGAGCGGAATGCAGCCGCTTCGTTCTGGCGAACGTTCGACAAGGTCGCCGGACCCTTGGGCACGGCCGGGGCGCGCGTGATGGTGCAGCGTCTGATGGAGGCCGAGAAGGACCGCGCGTTCGAGCGTGCCGAAGTGCGCGCGAGCGTGCTATCGCGCGGGCTGAGCGAAAGAAGCCAGCCAAGGGCTAGCCAGGACGATCGGTCTGGTGCGGAAGGGGGGACTCGAACCCCCACGCCCTTTCGGGCACTGGCTCCTAAGGCCAGCGTGTCTGCCGTTTCACCACTTCCGCGTGCCGCGAGTGTACGGCGTTGACCAGTGCTCTGCGGCACCCCAAACCGAACCATCCTCGCCGCAACCGGCACTCCAGCAGGTCCGCGGCCTCTGCCTTCAGGTCGATGTCGCAGTCGCGGGCTCCGAACGTGTACCTCGGCGCGTCCCTATACTCGTGCGGCACTTCCCACTCAGCGACGACAAGGATCCTGTGAACACCGACATCCGCGAAGGCGACCAGAGCACCGTCGTGCTCGAGGTCCAGATCACCGACAAGGAACTCCAGAGCGCCATCAATGAGGGCGTCCGCCACCTGGCCCGCCGGACTCGTATCCCTGGTTTCCGCCCGGGCAAGGCACCACGACCGATCATCGAGCGTGCCCTCGGCATCGACCGCTCTGATCCTGATGCCCCAGACCCTGTCTACGACGAGGCCCGCGAACACCTCTACCAACGCACCGTGATCCAGGCCGTGGCCGACTCCGGCAAGGACGTCCTGGAGCTGCCACGTGAGCCCGAGTGGACGAAGTTCCAAGAGGGTGTCGGGGCGACCTACGAGGTTACGCTGCCGGTGCGCCCGGAGGTCGAGCTGGGCGACTACACCGACTACCCCTTCGAGCCTGAGATCGCCGCGGTCGACGACGAGCAGATCGAGCAGGTCATCGAGCAACTGCGCGACCAGCAAGCATCGCTGGCGCCGGTAGAAGACCGCCCCGCCCAGGATGGCGACTACGTGGTCATCAGCTTCGAGGGTCGGCTTGATGGGGAGCCCGTCGAGGGCGCTCAGTCGGAACGATTCCCGCTCATCATCGGCAAAGAGCGCATGATCCCGGGCTTCGAGGCCAACCTCATCGGCATGAACGAGGACGAGGAGCGCACCTTCAAGGTGTCGTTCCCCGAGGACTACGCGCAGGAGTCACTGGCGGGCCAGGAGGTCGAGTTCATTGCCAAGTTGCTGGAGCTGCGTGAGCGCAAGCTGCCGGACATGGACGACGACTTCGCAGGGCTCGTGGGGCCCTATGACGACATGGCGTCCCTGCGCGAGGACCTCCAGCGGCGCATGGAGAGCAACGCGCTCGATCGCGCCCGTCACGGTTTCGTGGATCGCATCATCGAGTACGCCGCAGCCAACGCCAGCGTGACGCTGCCGGACATCCTCGTTGACCGCGAGGTCGGGGTCATGATCGACGAGCTGAAGGTCCGCGTCGCCGAGCAGGGCATCGCCTACGACGACTACCTGCGGGTGACCGAGAAGGACGAGGACGCCCTGCGCCAGGAGTATCGCGAGGGCGCCGAGAAGCGCGTCAAAGTGCTCCTGGTCCTCGGTGCCATCGCGGACAAGGAAGAGATCACCGTCTCCGACGACGACATTCAAGCCGAGATCGACCGCGTCCACACCGACCCTGACGCCGGGGACTCGATCAAGACGTACCTGGACTCCGACCGCGGGCGCGACTACATCCGTTCGCAGTTGCGTCGTTCCCAGACGGTGGAGATGCTTGCCGATCGCTGGATCTTGGCCCATCCCGAGTTCGAGGCGGTGCAACATCAGCACGGCCACAGTCACGACGACGAGGACGAAGAGACGAACGTCGACCCGGTGGCCGAGGTCGTCGAGGAGGTGACAGAAGAGGCCGAGTCCCAGGAGGAGACGGAGGCATGACCCGACGCCCGCACATCCCGACCGCCTCGCAGGCCGCTGAGGCTGCTCGGCAGACCAGCGCCATGCTGGTGCCCATGGTCATCGAGTCGTCCAGCCGCGGCGAGCGAGCCTACGACATCTACAGCCGGCTCCTCAAGGATCGCATCATCTTCCTGGGTGACACGATCGAGGACCACATGGCCAACCTCATCATCGCTCAGCTGCTGTTCCTCGAAGCCGAGGACTCCCGAGCGCGACATCAGCCTCTACATCAACTCGCCCGGCGGCGTGGTGACCTCCGGGCTGGCGATCTACGACACCATGCAGTACCTGCGTGCCCCGGTGAGCACGATCTGCATCGGTATGGCTGCCTCGATGGCCTCGGTCCTTCTGGCTGCCGGCGCCCAGGGCAAGCGCTACGCGCTGCCCAACAGCCGCATCATGATCCACCAGGGCTCGGGTGGCTTCCGCGGTTCTACCCCGGACGTCCTCATCCAGGTCCGGGAGCTCGAGGACCTCAACAAGAGGCTGCACGAGATCCTGGCCCGTCATACCCGTCAGACGGCCAAGAAGGTGGCCAAGGACACCGAGCGCGACTACTTCATGTCGCCCGACCAGGCCAAGGCGTACGGCATCATCGATGAGGTCTATGCCGAACGAGCAGAATCGCTCATCAGCGAGTCAAAGGGCAAGTCGTCACAGGACTAGCATGGGCTAGTCGATCAAGGAGAGCGCATCCGTGGCCAGCAGTTCCGGCAAGGGCACCAAGGTTCCATACCGCTGCAGCTTCTGCGGCAAGAGCCAGGAACAGGTCCGCAAGCTCATCGCAGGGCAGGGTGTCTACATCTGCGACGAGTGCATCACGCTGTGCCAGGAGATCATCGAAGAGGAGATGCTCGACTCGCCCAAGGCAGCCAACAAGCCCGCGGCGGCGAAGCTCCCCAATCCGCGCCAGATCAAGGACGCACTGGACGCCTACGTCATCAGCCAGGAGCGGGCCAAGCGCGTGCTCTCGGTGGCGGTCTACAACCACTACAAGCGTGTCAACGCGGCCGAAGGCCTCCTTGACGAGGTCGAACTGCAAAAGTCGAATGTGCTGCTGGTGGGGCCGACCGGCTCCGGCAAAACGCTGCTGGCACAGACGCTGGCGCGCGTGCTCGATGTGCCGTTCTGCATCGCCGACGCCACCTCCCTCACCGAAGCCGGCTACGTCGGGGAGGACGTCGAGAACATCCTGCTGCGACTCATCCAGGCCGCCGACTTCGACGTGGAGAAAGCCCAGCGCGGCATCGTCTACATCGACGAGATCGACAAGATCGCACGCAAGGCGGACAACCCATCCATCACCCGCGACGTCAGCGGCGAGGGTGTGCAGCAGGGCTTGCTCAAGATCCTGGAGGGCACGCTCGCCAACGTTCCGCCACAGGGCGGGCGCAAGCACCCCCACCAGGATTTCATCCAGATCGACACCACCAACGTGCTCTTCATCCTCGGCGGAGCGTTCGAGGGCCTCGAGCGCATCGTAGAGGAGCGAGTCGGCCACAAGTCGATGGGCTTCGGCTCGCAGTCGCAGATCGACCGCGTCGAGCGGGCACGGGTGCTGGAGCAGTTGATGCCGGAGGACCTGCTCAAGTTCGGACTCATCCCTGAGTTCGTCGGCCGCCTGCCCGTGACCGTCACGCTCTCGGCGCTGACGCAGGAAGACTTGGTGCGTGTCCTTACCGAACCCAGGAACGCGGTGACCCGCCAATTCGAGCGCTTCCTGGCGCTGGACAAGGTGGAGCTGATCTTCACCGATGGCGCCATCGAAGCGGCCGCAGAACTGGCGCTCGCACGCAAGACCGGCGCGCGGGCACTGCGCTCGATCGTCGAGGAATCGCTGCTGGACGTGATGTATGACATCCCCGAGCGCTCCGACGTGCGCAAGTGCATCATCACCGAGGAAGTCATCCGCGAGGGTCGCACGCCGCTGCTGTTGACCAAGACACACCTCGAGCAGGGTGTGGACGAGACCAACTATGAGGAGCTGGTCGAACAAGGCGCCTGAGACATCCGGCGCTTTGGCCATCCTGGCCCTGCGCTAGACTCGATGGCCACGGCGGGCGTCGCCGTGGTGATCGACCACAGTGCGTATTCGGGACCTCGTTCGTCCATGTGGCGGGCGAGGTCGTCGGCGTCAGCAGCAGGAGCATCGCAGCATGAGCGAGAGGGCCCCGGAACCCATGGCCAAGGCATACCAGCCGTCCGTGGTGGAGCCGGCCGTCTACCAGCGCTGGCTCGAGGCGGACGTCTTCGCGCCCGATGGGGCCGGTTCGCGCGCCCGCCCCACGGCCGAGCCGTTCGTGATCATCATGCCGCCCCCCAACGTGACCGGTGCGTTGCACTTGGGCCACGCGGCTCGCTCGGCGACCGAGGACCTGATGATCCGCCGTGCCCGCATGCAGCAGCGCCCGGCGCTGTGGCTGCCGGGTGTCGACCATGCCTCGATCGCCGCACAGTGGGTCTTGCGGCGGGTCCTGGCCGATGAAGGCACCACGCCCGAGGAGCTGGGCCGGGAGAAGTACCTGGAGCGCATGTGGCGTTTCATGCATGAGACACGCCCGGTGATCATGGGCCAGCAGCGTCGGCTCGGAATCTCCGCCGACTGGAGTCGCGAACGCTTCACCATGGACGATCGCTCGGCCCATTCCGTCCGCGTGGCCTTCAAGCGACTGTACGAGGACGGCCTCGCGTATCGTGGCCAGAAGCTCATCAACTGGTGCCCCGGCTGCGGCACCAGCGTGTCTGACCTGGAGGTCATCGGCACTCCGGAAGAAGGCCGGCTGTGGTCGATCAGCTACCACCTGCTGCCCAGCGGAGCACGAGCCGGGGCGGAACCCAGTGCGGACGAGATCATCACCGTCGCCACCACGCGACCCGAGACCATCCTCGGCGACACTGCAGTGGCGGTGCACCCCGAGGACGAGCGCTACAGCGCTCTCGTCGGCCGCCTGGTGCGGATCCCCTTCGTCGATCGCGACGTACCCATCGTGGCCGACAGCTTCGTGGAGCGTGGGTTCGGCACCGGCGCCGTGAAGGTGACCCCTGCCCATGACCACACGGACTTCGAGACCGGCGAACGACATGGTCTTCCCCGCATCGATGTCATGACCGACGCTGCCACGATGAATGCCAACGCCGGACCCTACGCCGGCCTGACTCGCGAGGAATGTCGCATACGGATCCTCGAGGACCTCGACGCCGCCGGGGATCTCGTCGAGGTCAAGGACCACGAGATGGTCATCGGCCGCTGTCAACGCAGTGATGACATCGTGGAGCCACGTCTCAAGACGCAATGGTTCATCGACGTCAAACCCATGGCAGAGCGGGCGATGCAGGCCGTGCGGGACCGACGGACGCGGTTCGTGCCCCAGCGCTTCGAAAAGGTCTTCTTCGACTGGCTCGAGAACATCTATGACTGGAACGTCAGCCGCCAACTGTGGTGGGGGCATCGCATCCCGGCCTGGTACTGCCCCGATGGCCACGTCACCGTCTCGGACGTCGAGACCGGGCCAGGGCGCTGTGTCGAATGCCGTTCCTTCGAACTCCACCAGGATGAGGACACCTTCGACACCTGGTTCAGCAGCGGGCTGTGGCCGTTCTCCGCCCTGGGCTGGCCGGACGATTCTCACGATCTCAGGACGTACTACCCGACGCAGGTCATGGAGACCGGGCACGACATCCTCTTCTTCTGGGTAGCTCGCATGATGATGCTTGGAGAGTGGCTCACTGATGAGGAGCCCTTCCGCGTGGTGTACCTGAGCGGCCTGATCCGTGATCCCTACGGCAAGAAGATGTCCAAGACCAAGGGCAATGTCATCGACCCGCTCGAAGTCATGGACGAGATCGGTGCGGACGCATTGCGTTTCGCCCTGGTGAACGGCGCCGCTCCCGGTGCCGACCAACGGCTGGGGCGATCACGCCTCGACGGAGCCCGCAACTTCGCCAACAAACTCTGGAACGCTGCCCAATTCGTGTTGGGCGCCAAGCCCTCCGAGCTGCCTGAGAGCATGGTCCTGACCCTGCCTGCGAGCGATCGCATGGGCCCGGCAGAGCATTGGATCCTCTCCCGCTGCCACGTTGCCCTGCGCGACGCCGACGTCGCCTATGCGGGCTTCCAGTTCGCCGAGGCCACGCGCATCCTGCACGCGGCGATCTGGTCCGAGTACTGCGACTGGTACCTGGAGATGGCCAAGGTCCGCTTGGGACCAGACGTCGCCCCCGAGACGCAAGCCGCCACCTGGCAGGTCTTGGCTTGGGTACTGGACCGATACCTGCGTATGCTGCATCCGGTCATGCCGCACATCACCGAAGAGATCTGGGGCCGGTTGCCCCACCGGCCCGACGATGGCGACATGCTTGTCACCGCCGCCTGGCCCGTCTCCGAGGGCTTGACATCGGCAGCTGACGAAGGGCAGGCAGCCGCGGTCGCGGACATCATCGAGCTGGTTTCCCTGATGCGTAACGCACGCGCCGATGCCGGCATCGAGCCAGGCGCATGGCTGGAGGCGGAACTGCGCTTCGAGCAAGCGGACCGCGCGGAAGCCTTCGGAGCACTCAGTGACGTCGTGGCACGGCTGACGCGCGTCCGACCGACCCTGGGCCGTGCCGATCAGGCTCCGCGCGATGACGCAGCGCTGGTCGTGGTCAGTTCCGGAGCGGAGGCCAGGCTCTCGGTCAAGGCCGAGGATCGTGAGCGCGACCGAGTCCGGTTGGAGAAGGAGTTGCTGGAGACCGAGAAGCTACTGGCCTCGACCCGTGCGAAGTTGGCCAACGAGGCCTTCGTCAGCAAGGCTCCCGCTGAGATCGTCGATGGGGTGCGTGCCAGGGAAGGGGAGCTGCAGGAGCTCGCCGCTCGCATCCGAGAGCACCTGACAAGCTGATCTCAGCGCGGGAGGAAGGTACTGCCGCCCCACCTCGGGCGAAACGCTAGGATTGGGACGTTCGACTCGTCTCCGCTGATGAGCAAGGGACCTGCCTGTGACCTTCGATTTCTTCAAGCGCAAGAAGGATGAGCCCAAAGCCGGGCCGCCTTCGCTGGGGTTGCCCGATCCGGGCATCCTCACCGAGGAGCCGCCGGCCGAGGACTATGAGATCAAGCTGACCTATCGCGCCCGCAGCAGCAAGGGTGTCCGGTTCGCCCCCGGCGAGGGCTCGGTCGCGGCACTGCCGATGATGCTTGAGCAGTTCCGCAAGACGCCCATCGAGCTGATCGAGCCGCTGGACCCACAGTTCGCGGACGCCAATCCAGCCGTGATGCGCACCATCGAAGCCTCCCAGTGGCTGAATGCCCACCATCATCGCTCGCCGGTGACGCGCTACGGCCTGATGGTGCTCGAGACACTTGACGCCGTCGATCCGGCATTCGAATCGATCGCCCTCTGCCTGCTTGATGGAGAGCTCGACTCAGCCGGCTACCCCGACTACACGGGCATCATCGGTGCGGTCGCCTCGTACTGGGACGAGGTCACCGGCGACCAGATGGTGCGTGGCGTCGTCGGCTGGGGAGGCAGGGGTGTTCGCGGCGACACCGAGCGCAACGCCACACGATTCCTGAGCGGCATCCTCGTGTCCATCGTCGGTACCCGTGGCGCGACCGAGCTGGTGGAGCTCGATCGCCCGCTGCCGCCGGATTCGGGCGCCGGGCTGGTGTGCCCGCACTGCCAGTTCGCGCAGGTCGGCAAGAGCGCCTTCTTCTGCCCCAAGTGCGGCATGCGTCTACTACGGGGCTGATCGATGCCGACCTATGACTACCGCTGCACTGTCTGTGGCCGAGAGGTCGAGGTCGTGCACGGCATCTACGGTACCGGGCCGCAGACCTGTGAGGCCTGCGGTGGTGCCATGCGGAAGACGCTCTCAGCGCCAGCCATCCATTTCAAGGGCAGTGGCTGGGCAAAGAAGGACGCCGCCGCCTCGGCCAAGAACGCCCAGTCCAAGAGCGCCCCGTCGAAGTCGCCTCCAGGTGACACGAAGAGCGACAGCGGAAAGGGAGATGGCGGTGACGCCAAGCGGGCGGCTGACGCAAAGGACACTGCCGGCTCGGGCGATACCAAGAGCGACAAGACCACGACTCCGGCGCCAGCGTCCAAGGCAGACTAGGGGATCGGGAGCATGCCACGCGTCGCGTCCGACTGGATCAGCCTCTCTGAGGCGGCACGCATCTTCGCCGACGCCAACGTACCCATCAGTCGTTCCACGCTGGCCCGCTGGGCGCATACGGGCAAGCTCCAGTCCATCCAGCCGGGCCGGAACATCTATGTCCGACGGGCGCAGGTGCGGGCGATGCTGCGGCCGAAGAACCGCCGTGGCGTGAGGGCGAGCCAGCTACAGCCGGGGCTATTCGAGGACCTGGAGGCGTGACCGGCGGAGGCGAAGTGCCTCCAGCCAGGGACGCCAAGTCGCAACGGCAGCCCCCGGTCCTGAGCTGGCGAGCGCGGCTGGAGGCACTCCAGCGCTCGGTCATGCGGACGGGACCGGTCCTCGGGCTCATGGACGTGATGCGGGCCTACGACCGCGGTGGTGGCGGCATGCTTGCGGGCGCGCTGGCCTACTTCGGCTTCTTCACCCTCGTGCCAGCGCTCCTCCTGTTCGTTGGCCTGTTGGGCGTGCTGGTGGAGGACCCGCACCTGCGCCAGCAACTCATCCAGGGCCTGGTCGATCAACTCGACCCCATCCGTGGTGTCGCCGAACAGGTCATCAATGGTCTTGCGGACAGTGGCCGTACGGGCACGGTCATCGGTGTGCTCGGTCTCCTGTGGGGCGCGAGCGGCTTCTACGGGGCGCTGCAAGGAGCCATGCAGCGGATGTTTCCCGGGCCCGGCGCTCGCGACTTCCTGCAGACGCGTCTACGGGGGGTAGTCGCAGTGGTCGTGATCCTGGGCGTGCTCTTGTTGGCGGTGCTGGTGATCTTCGGTCTTCCGTTGCTGAACGAATGGTTCCAGGCACGTTGCGCCGCCGCCAGCAAGATGCAACTGCCCATCGCGGAGAGCGTCTGCGGGATCGATATCGGCCAGGTGACCAGCGCCATCGGGATCGTGGGTGCGATGGGTGTCGCCTTCCTGGCGGTGCTGATGGTCTATGTGGTAGTGCCGCCCGATGCCCCCAGCCTGCGTCAGGCCTTCTGGCCAGCGGTCATCGTCGGGATCATCATCGGCCTGTTCACCTCGCTCTTCGGCTGGGTGGCGCCGTTCATCGTGCGTCAGTGGCTGACGCTCGGTATCGTCGGGAGCGTGTTCATCTCACTGGTGTGGTTCAACCTGGTGTTCCAGGCACTCATCTACGGCGCAGCCTTTGCTCGCCTGCGGCGTGACCGCGATCGCATGCGCGGAGGACCACCGAAGCTCTGAGCATCGTCCCCAGTCGCTGGCAACCCGGGCCGTTCGCCGTCACGACCACGAACCGTGTGTGGCAGCGAGCGATGCGCTGGCTAGGCTTGCGGCGCTCCACATCGACGGCAGAAACGAGCCTTGGCCGACAATGGGAGGCCACAGCTCCCGCAGGCGTGCGAACCGCTTGCTGGCACAGGCGCCGGTTGCGGCCGCGCTGGCCGAGCCTGGGGTGGCGGCCCCGCCGAGGGCAGCACAGGCGTCCCCGGCAGAGGTCGTGGCGCCATCGGTTCCGGCGGGCGTGGGGCAGGCACACCCGGATACACCGGTCTCGCTGCTTCCGGTGACGCGCTCGCGGCTGCAGTCACCTCCGGTGGTTGCAGCGGAGGTGGTGGTGACACCGGTGCCTGGTACGGCTGATTGAACGGACCGGGCCCGCCCGTGTTTCTCCACAGCTCGATGCTGGGAGACGGCTGTACCGGTGCGATCGGTGAAGGGGGCAACGGAGCGGCAGGATCCGAGGTACAGGCTCGGGCTCGGCGACCGCTTCAGGCTCGGGCTCGATGATCGGCGCGGGCTCGACCACAGGCTCGGGCTCGGCGACCGCTTCAGGCTCGGGCTCGATGATCGGCGCGGGCTCGACCACAGGCTCGGGCTCGGCGACCGCTTCAGGCTCGGGCTCGATGATCGGCGCGGGCTCGACCACAGGCTCGGGCTCGGCGACCGCTTCAGGCTCGGGCTCGATGATCGGCGCGGGCTCGACCACAGGCTCGGGCTCGGCGACCGCTTCAGGCTCGGGCTCGATGATCGGCGCGGGCTCGACCACAGGCTCGGGCTCGGCGACCGCTTCAGGCTCGGGCTCGATGATCGGCGCGGGCTCGACCACAGGCTCGGGCTCGGCGACCGCTTCAGGCTCGGGCTCGATGATCGGCGCGGGCTCGACCACAGGCTCGGGCTCGGCGACCGCTTCAGGCTCGGGCTCGATGATCGGCGCGGGCTCGACCACAGGCTCGGGCTCGGCGACCGCTTCAGGCTCGGGCTCGATGAGGCGCGGGCTCGACCACAGGCTCGGGCTCGGCCAAGTGCGATCGGGCCACGACGATCGCGCTAGCGCGAGCCCAGTCGGCGGCATCGATGGACACGTGGGCGTCAGATCCCTCGATACGGTCCGATGCCGACGGATATTCATCCTCCGCCCCGGGCTGCGACACCGCCTCACGCACGGGCTGATCGCTGACTTCATCTCCACGCTTGGTCGGCGATGGTGGGATGGCCGACGCCGGCTTGGCGCCTATGGGATCCGACTTGCGATCGAGATCGCGCCAGGTCGAGGCGGCGGCCCGCGCTGCCAGCGCGCTGCTCAAGTCCTTCGGGGGAGGCGGGCCACTCGGTCCGGCTGATGCCTCATCAGCGGAGAAGACGACGCCCCGCCACGGGTCCACCTCCCCGCCCTGTGACCCGAACAGGCTGCGCTCAGGAGCCTCTTCCACCGACTCGCTCGCAGGACGTTTCGGGCGTGGTCGGCCCCACTCGTCCAACTCGACCGAGCTCACGTCGGAGGCATCACCTTGCCGTGTGACGGCGGCCTTGCGGGCGGCGCTCGCGGAAGCACCAGCGACATCCCCGGCAGGCCAGGCAGCCGGCTCTTGGGACGCGGCGAAGGAGCCACTGGTGGCACCCGCGCCACTTGCCTCCCCACCGGCTTGTTTGCGCGGCCGGCAACTCAGGCACCCGCCGGCCTCCGTGTTCCAGCACTCGGTGCAGATGTACTGGCGGCAATCGAGGCAGAAGTGAAAGATGCCCGCGAACTGCTCGCTGGAAGCCGGCATCGTCGCCCGACCCGGCGTCTCCACCTCACCCAACACGGGAGTCCGCCGTCCGAAGCGGCTGAGCACACCCTTGTTCTCCTCGGGTGGAGTGGCCTCGGTTTCGGAGAACGTGTAGCGGGTACCACAGCGCTCACAAAACGACTGGAGGACGGGGTCAGTCATGATGTGACGAGGCTTCTCCCTCGGGCAGGCTCGGGGGCGATTGGGGGTCGGACGAATGTCAAGAGTATCGGATGGTTCGCCTCGCAGGCTACCAGCACCTGGGTACCGCTGCCCGTGAGCGACGATGGTCCCGGGGACAGACGCAAGGATTGTCGGCCGAGTCCGCTACGATTCGGCGGTCGCGCAGGCAGCGGCCGCCTCCCAACCCCGTCAAGAGGACCTGAAAGCCCGTGGCCAAGATCCAGGAATCAGGCGAGCGAGTCGCCGCCAACGTCGAGCGCGTCATCGTGGGCAAGCACCGGGAGGTGCGACTGGCCCTGGTAGCGCTGCTGTGCGAAGGCCACCTACTCATCGAGGATGTGCCGGGCACCGGCAAGACCATGCTCGCACGCGCACTTGCACGCAGCCTGGATTGCACGTTCCGGCGGATCCAGTTCACGCCCGACCTGCTCCCGTCCGATGTCACAGGCTTGTCGATCTACAACCAGAAGACCCAGGAGTTCGAGTTCCGGCCCGGGCCCGTGGTGAGCCAGATCGTGCTGGCCGATGAGATCAACCGCGCCACGCCCAAGACCCAGTCATCGCTACTGGAGGCGATGGAAGAGCGCCACATGACGGTGGACGGCACGACGCGGCCCATGCCTCAGCCCTTCATGGTCATCGCGACGCAGAACCCGATCGAGTACGAGGGCACATTCCCGCTGCCAGAAGCGCAACTGGATCGTTTCATGCTGCGACTGCGGATGGGGTACCCCGAACCGCTTGACGAGATGCTCATCCTCGACGAGCAGAAGCGCGCCCATCCGGTGGAGGGCCTTGTGCCGGTAGCGAACGCCGAGGACGTCCGCGCCATGCAACGTGACATTCGCGAGGTCTACGTAGATCCAGCCATCTCCGATTACATCGTGCGGCTGGTGAGTGCGACGCGTAGCCACCCCGATGTCTACCTCGGAGCCTCGCCGCGCGGTTCGCTCGCGCTCTATCGAGCTGGCCAAGCCTATGCGGCGCTGACGGGACGCGACTATGTCATTCCTGACGATGTCAAGGCGCTGGCAGAGTCTGCGCTGGCACATCGCATCATCCTCAAGACAGCGGCCTCGATCCGCGGCATCGAGCCGGTCTCGATCGTGAGTGAGATGCTCACGACCGTGCCCATCGCGGCATCGACACCGAGCCCCCCTCTCCAAGGGGTTCGGCGGGCGTAGGGGCGCCGGCACAGCCTGGGGCGGCGATGTTGCGCAAGGTGGGATTCCTGGCAGCCATCACGCTGATCGTGATGGCTGCCCTGCTCACGGGTGCGGTGGAGATCTACTTCTTCCTCTACCTCGGGCTCATCGTCATCGGAGGTGCCTACCTCCTGGCCCGGCGGGGGTTGACCAATCTCGAAGCCGGCTCGTGGCTCGATCGCCAGCACGCCACCGTGGGCGACACACTGACGATCACCTACACGCTGCGTTCCAGCGCCCGCTTGCCCAAGCCGTGGCTCGAATCCCACAGTCCTTCGACGCTGCCAGTCCCCATCCCCGGCCGGGTCATCGCTCTCGGTCCACGGACGTCGCGGACCTGGGCAGCACGTGTACCTCTGACATACCGCGGTCAATACCGTGTCGATCCCATGGTCGTCCGCACCGGTGACCCGTTCGGCCTCTTCGAATCCGTCGCCTCCGTCGGACCAGGCGCCGCGCTGACGGTGTACCCGGAGGTCGAGCCATTGCCGGGATGGACCCTGCCGCCCGCCACGATCGAGGGGGCAGCGTCACGCGCAGCGCAAGGGCCACACCTGACCCCGTTGGTGACCTCGGTTCGCCCATACACACCCGGCGACGCCTTCAACCGCATCCATTGGCGATCCAGCGCTCGCCACCAGGAGCTGCAGGTCAAGGAATTCGACGTCGAGCCGTCAGCCGACCTGTGGCTCTTCATCGACCTCGATCGAAACGTGCACACGGACGCCGGGCCCACGGCCACGATCGACACCTGCGTCAGCGCTGCCGCCTCACTGGCGGCACAGGCCCTGGGCGACACACGCGGTGTCGGGATGGAAGCGATCGGCCTGCGCCGGGCCGTCATCGGTATCGACCGAGGAGGGCGACAGCAGCACAAGATCCTGAGCCTGTTGGCTGTGGTGCAGGCGGAGGGCACGACACCGTTGGCCGAGATGCTGCTCGAGGGATCGGCGCACGTGCGACGCGGGACCGTGGCCTTGGTCGTGACGCCATCGCTGGACCGATCCTGGGTGGCACCGTTGGCCGCGCTGCGATCGGCCGGAGCGGCGCCCGTCGCGGTTCTCGTCGACCCGCTGGCTCACGCCGCCGCCAGCCCCGAGGATCCCGGTCGCGACGCGCCGGGGCGATCCGATGCCTGACAGGCTCGTGCAGGACCAACGGGCGCTGCTTCACCTGCTCGCCGAACATGACGTGGGCACCCATCTGCTACGTCCCCGGATACCCCTGGCTGACCAGTTGTTCAGTGCGCGAAACGGGGCAGCCGTGGGTTCCGCATGAGGCACAGACTGTCGCTTCCGACGGCTCTCCAGCGACCTGAGCAAGGCTGGGCCAGCCTGCTGCTGCTGCTTGGGCTCCTCGCGCTGCTCGCATTCTCCATCGCCGACTCGCGGCCACTACCGCTGGCTGGGTCCGGGGAGTCGGCCAGCGGCGGATTGGTGACCTTGATGATGGCAGCGGGGATCATCGGCTACCTTCTCGCGCGCAGCGCCCTGGGCCTGTTGCGTGCGCACTTCATCGGATCGGCTGTCGCGGCGTTCATGCTGCTGATGGTGGCTGGAGCGGTGCTGCTGGGCGCCGACTCGGTATTGCCACTGGCTGCGGTCGATGTGACAGACCGGATCGCCGCGGTGTGGACCCGTCTTGACGGCGACATCAGCGCCTATGTGCAGGACCGTGCGGTCATGCCCACGATGGCGACCTACCTCGTCCTTGGTGCCATCTGTTGGACCACGGCGCAGTTCAGCGCCTTCAGCATCTTTCGCCACGGGCGCGCCGGCCCTGCGATCATGGCCATCGGCGCGGTGCTATTCCTGAACATCGGGATGGGATCGCTTCGATCCCGAGGCCGACCTGTTGCCGGTCGTGCCACTGCTGGCGGCCTTCTCGACGCTGGCGATGCTGTTACTGGTTCGCCTGCAACTGTCACAGCAACGACGACAGTGGGCCCGCCGCCATATCGCCGACACCGGCGAGGTAGGCCGGCTCTTCCTTCGCAGTGGATCCCTGTTCGTGGTCATCGCGGTGCTGGGAGCCAGCTCCCTGACTGCCTGGGCCAGCATCGATCGGCAAGACATCGATCTGGGGGACCTGCAGGACCCGCTCGAAGAGATCGGAGCTGAACTCTCGGGCTGGTTGACCATCGTGGGACTACCTCCGCCTGAGGCACGTACCACCACGATCGGCGACAGCTGGAGCGTCGCGAACCGGTGGCCACAGCCAAGCGGCATCGCGTTCCGTGCCTATTTGGACGGAGATCTGCGCGGCAACTATTGGTGGGGCAGCGCGCACGATACGTTCGACGGCTCGACCTGGGAGCGCCGGGACCTCGATACGATCGCGACACGGGCAGGCGACACGCTGGAGGTGCCGCCGCTCGCGAGCGCGGGCGGTGATGCCCCGCTCACCGCGACCATCACCATCGCCGGGGAGGGTGTGGTGCAGGGCACGGCCTTCCGGCCGGCGGAGGCACGATCCGTCGATCGCGACGTCGAAGCCATCGTCATCGACAAGGGCGGCGGTGTCGGTGACGTCGTCTTCATGGAACCACTCGAAGCCGGTGACTCCGTCGTCGTCGAGGCCATGGTGCGCGACTATCGCACAGACGAGGGCAGCCTCACATCCGATGCGCTTCGGGAAGCCGGAGAGGACTACCCCGACTGGACCGATCGCTACCTCCAGGGGACCGGAGCGGCGGTCTCCGGGCGGCGCGTGATGCGCGAAGCGCGCCGCATCGAGGATGGTTCCAAGAACCCCTACGACCGCGCAGTGGAAGCCCAGGACTTCTTGCGCAGCATGACCTACCAGACCGACATGCGGGGCGTCTGCGATCCCGACGACCCCGTCCCGGAGTGTGTCCTGAAGAGTCGCCAAGGTTTCTGCCAGCACTATGCGACGACGATGGTCATGTTGTTGCGGAACATGGGTATCCCCGCGCGCATCATCACCGGCTACCTATCGGGTGAGCGCGACGGCGACACATGGGTCGTCGACCAGGCTGCGTATCACAACTGGGTGGAGGCCTACTTCCCAGGCTACGGCTGGGTCCGCTTCGACCCCACGCCTCGCGACGAGTACGGCTCGTCGCCCACCGCTTTCGGCAGCGATCCGGCAGCGACGACGGACCGAGAGGGAGATCGACCGCCCGATCGCCCGGCGACCTGGAGACCCCGGAACCCGAGCCGAGCCCAGAGGTGCTGGGTGTGGTCGGTGAACCCGATGAGCCGCCGACCGACTCGGGGGTGAACCCCCTGGCCGCCGGCCTGCTGCTCCTGGCGTTCGTGGTCATGGCGGGGGCCTTGCTATTCATGCGCTTCCGGCGCCTCTCCGAGCCTGACGGTGGTCTGGCCTACCAGGGCATCGTTGGCCTGGCCACCCGCCTGGGCCATGGTCCGCATCCGGCGCAGACCGAATATGAGTACGCCGGCAAGCTGTCGGAGGCGATCCCGAGTGTCCGCCAAGAGATCTATCTCGTGGCTGGCGCCCGCGTCGCGACGGCATACGGGCACAGACGCATCGAGGTCGAGCACGAGGGTGCCTTGCGTCGGGCCTACGCCCGTATCAGGACGGCCCTGCTCCGACTCTCACTGCGCCGGCGCCGCTAGCAAGCCTGGCGCCTCGCTTGCTAGGACCGGACCAGAGCCACGATGTGCTCATCGAGGTTGTGTGCGCGCAGGCGAACGACACCCGCGCTCAGATCGAGGACCGACACCGATGCCAGCGCCAATGGGAATGACCAGAAGTGCTCGATCCCGATACCCAGCAGGTCCAGCATCAGCAACCGCAGCACCCCGTCGTGGGCGACGACGATCGACCAGACCGGTCCGCCCCCGTCCTTGAACGTGCGTTCGTAGCCAAGGACCGGTTCTGCCGGCGCTCTGCCGGGACCTGCGTCGGCAGCGGAGGAGTCGATTTCGCCACCACTGATGATCGCGCGGGCCGCTTGCGCCCGCAGCAGGGCAGCAGAGAGGGACTCACCCCCGGGAGCATGGTTGGCCAGTGGGTCGTCTCGCCAGGCCGCGAGTTCGCGCGGGTAGCGCGCCCGAACCTCATCGTGTGTCAGGCCTTCCCACTCGCCCTGGGCCAGCTCGGAGAGGCTCTCGAGTGGGCACAGCGGGGCATCGGCCCCGCGGGCTTGGTGGATCGCCGCTGCTGTTTGGGCGGCTCGACGCAGGGGCGAGTGCCAGATCGGCCTGCGGGGCGGTGTCAGGCAGTGGCAGCGACGGCATCGCAGCAGGGGCCGCGAGGCGCGCCCCTACGGCCGCGGCCTGGCGCAACCCCACGGTCGAAAGCGGCGGGTCTCCGCGACCCTGGAAGCGGCCTTCGGCGATCCATTCCGATTCGCCATGACGGACGAGCGCGAGGATCGTCGGTCGTGTCACGCTGGCAGGTCGAGGCTGATGAGCCAGACGTCGAGCATGCCTTCATAGGAGCGAACCTGCTCCGCGACCGCCTCGGGAACGGGCTCGTCAAGCGCCAGGATCATGAACGCGATCGAGCGCTTGTCGGAACGTCCGAGGTGCATGTTGCTGATGTTGATGTCCGCCTTGCCCATGGCTCCACCGACAAGGCCGATGGCGCCAGGCCGATCCTGGTGGCGAGAGACCAGCATGTTGGCAGCCGGGGCGAGATCGACCTCGTAGCGGTCAAGCGCGACCAGACGGGACTCGCCCGACGACACGGTGCCAGAGACCGAATGCTCTCCGGAGAGCGTCAGCAGTGACGAGTAGCGACCGGCGTCCGGGGTCTGATGTACCGAGAGTGTGATGCCCCGGGCCTTGGCCAAGGCCGGCGCGTTGACGACGTTGACTCGCTCCTCGGTGTGCTGCTCGAGGATGCCGCCAAGCGCTGCCGCGGTCAGAGGAGCAGTGTCGTACTCGCTGAGCTCACCGGCCACCTCCAGCGTCAACCCCGAGATGTCCCCCGAGAACTGGGCGTAGAACTGACCCAGCGTCCGTGCCAGAGGCAGGTACGGCGCCAGGGCATCAGCCGTCTCCGGCGTCAGCATCGGCGCGTTGACCGCATAGCGCGCGGAGCGTCCGGCCAGCACCTCGCGGACCTGCTCGGCCGCTTCGACGGCCACACGAGTCTGAGCCTCCGCGGTGGAGGCGCCGAGGTGCGGCGTGAGGATGATGTTGGGCGCACTCCGCAGTGGATTGTCCTCGGCGGGCGGTTCGGACGAGTAGACGTCGACCGCGGCTCCGGCGATGGTGCGCGCCTGGAGGGCGGCCGCGAGGGCAGCTTCGTCGATGACCCCGCCGCGGGCAACATTGATGATGAACGCGTCGGGCTTCATGGTCGCCAGCTCATCGGTCGAGATGAGATCGGCCGTGTCCTTGGTCTTGGGCACGTGCACGGTCACCGCATCGGCAACCTTGATGATCTCCGCCACCGACATCAGTGTCACACCGTGCAGCTTCGCCGCCTCGGGCGTGACGTAGGGGTCGGAACCCACCACACGCATCCCTAGCGCACGAGCACGGTCGGCCACCGCCATGCCGATCTTGCCCAGCCCGATGACACCCAGCGTCTTGTCCACCAGCTCGCGGCCCATGAAGGCCGAACGGTTCCATTCCCCGGCATGCATGGAGGCATCGGCCGCGGGGACATGGCGGGCCAGCGCGAACAGTAGCGCCAGCGTGTGCTCGGCTGCCGCGATGGTGTTACCGGTCGGAGCATTGACGACGGTGATGCCGGCCGCGGTGGCGGCAGGGATGTCGATGTTGTCGACGCCGACGCCGGCACGGCCGATGACGATCAGGCGCTTGCCGGCAGCGATGGCCTCAGCATCGGCCTTGACACCGCTGCGGACGAGGAGCGCGTCGTAGTCGGGAAGCGCGGCCAGGAACTCCTTCCGTGAGAGGCCTACGCGGACATCGACGTCGTGTTCTTCCTTCAGCAGCTCGATCCCTTCGGAGGCCAGCTTCTCGGCAACGAGGACGCGCATGCTAGGCCTCCCCGCCTGCGCGGCGAGCAGCCGCTGGTCCGGCACCCGGCTCGATCTCGAGGCCGATAGCCGCGGCGCCCTGCTCGATGACTTCAAGTGCGCTGACGATGTCGGCGACACTGACGTCGCCAAGATGGCCGATACGGAAGATCTGTCCCTTCATCTTGCCCTGGCCTCCAGCGAGGACTAGCCCTCGAGCGTGGAGCTCCTTGTTGAAGGGCGACCACTCGATCGACTCCGGCACGAGTGCCGAGGTGACGGTATTCGAAGCAAAGGCCTGGTCGGCATAGAGCTGGAAGCCCATGGCCGCGAGCCCGGCGCGCGACGCCGCACCACAGGCGGCATGACGCGCGTAGATGGCATCCCAGCCCTCCGCTGACATGAGCGCCAGCGCTGCCTCTAATTGGAAGAAGATGCCGACCGCCGGCGTCCACGGCGTCTGGCCCTGCGGCAGCACATCGCGGTGCTTGACGAGGTCGAAGTAGAAGCGTGGCATGGTGGCCGTCTCGGCAGCCGCCCAGGCACGTTCGCTGGCCGCGGCCATGGCCAATCCGGGCGGGATCATCCAGGCCTTCTGGGAGCCGGTGACGACGACATCGAGATCCCACTCGTCCATTTCCAGAGGCATGGCACCCACGGCGCTGACGCCGTCGACGAGGATAAGCGTATCCGGCGCCGCGGCCCGGATGACGCTCGCCAGCTCCGCGAGTGGATTGGTCACACCAGTGGAGGTCTCGTTGAAGGTGACGAGGACAGCCTTGGGGCTGGAGCTGTCGGAAGCCATGCGCTTGATGGCTTCGCGCACGAGCCCGGGATCAGCTGCTTGGCCCCACTCGAACTCGAGCATGGTGACCGCGGCGCCGTAGGCCCGCGCGATCTTGCCGAAGCGCTCACCGAAGTTGCCGATGCTGACCGCCAGCACCGGGTCACCGGGGGAGAGGAAGCTGACCACGGCCGCCTCCAGCCCGCCGGTGCCCGAGGCGGTCAGGATCATGACTTCGTTCCTGGTGCCGAAGGCGGGACGCATGCCTTCGCTCACACGCAGCACGAGCTCCTGGAACTCGGGGCCGCGATGTCCCACCATCTGCCGTGATCCGGCCTCGCGGACGGCGTCAGGCAGCGGAGTGGGTCCAGGGATGCGCAGGTTCTGGGCTGGCACGGAGCTCTCCTCGATGAACAGGGCGTGGCGATTCGGGGGTCTTCGGTTCAGGTGGCTAGATGGTAGCCGTCACCCGTGGGTGGCGCACTAGACTCATCTCATGGCTCCCGCCCGTCCAGACCGTGTCGCCACCGCACGCTCCGAACCGTTGCCCGTACAGGCTGGGACCGGCCACATGCCCCTGGCGGCGCGGATGCGCCCACTCGGCCTGCATGAGTTCGTGGGACAGGAACCGCTGGTCGGGAAGCGCGGCGCCCTGCGGCGCATGGTCGAGCGCGGGCGCCTGGCATCGATGGTGCTGTGGGGTCCTCCAGGCGTGGGCAAGACGACGCTGGCGCGCCTGCTGTCGGATGCCGTGGAGGCGCCCATGGAGGTGCTGTCAGCCACCTCCAGCGGAGTCAAGGAGGTGCGGGCCGTGGTGGCGCAAGCGCGCGGTTGGGCCGAGCGTGGTGGTGGCTCCACGGTGCTCTTCATCGACGAGATCCACCGCTTCAACAAGGCCCAGCAGGACGCACTGCTGCCGCACGTCGAAGAGGGCGTCGTCACGCTCATCGGGGCGACCACAGAGAACCCCTATTTCGAAGTCAACTCGGCGCTGTTGTCACGGCTGCGCGTGTTCCGACTTGAGCTGCTGGCCGACGAGGACGTGGGATCTCATCGTCGATCGGGCGCTGGCCGACGAGCGCGGCTTCGGCGGACGGGTGACATTGGCGGCCGAGGCGCGCGAGCACCTCGTCTCCATCAGCGCTGGTGACGCTCGGGCAGCCCTGAACATCCTTGAATCAGCAGCGTCCATGGCGGGGGCGACGGAGGGGGAGGCGGCCGTGCCCGTCGTGCCCAGCCTTGACGACATCGAGACCGCCGCCCAGCAGCGTGTGCTGGCGTACGACCGTGCCGGCGATGGCCACTACGGCACCGTGTCGGCGTTCATCAAGTCGATCCGCGGGAACGACCCAGACGCAGCGCTCTACTGGCTGGCGGCGATGGTGGCTGCGGGAGAGGACCCCAAGTTCATCGCCCGTCGGCTCATCATCTCGGCCTCGGAGGACGTGGGCAACGCCGACCCCCGCGGGCTCCAGGTCGCGGTGGCTGCGGCCCAGGCTGTGGACTGGGTCGGGATGCCCGAGTGCCAGTACGCCCTTGCGCAAGCGGCCGTCTTCCTATCTAGCAGCCCGAAGTCGAACAGGTCTGGGCGGGCGTACTGGAAGGCGATGGAGGATGTGCGCCAGTACGGCTCGCTCCCGGTCCCGAAGCACCTGCTGAACGCCCCACACCGGGGGATGCGTCAGCACGGCATAGGGGTCGGGTACAAACTGCCGCACGACTACGAGGGCGCCGACGTGGAGCAGCAGTACCTGCCTGACGCGCTTGTGGAGCGCCGCTACTACGAGCCGACCGAAGAGGGTTACGAGGCTCGGGTCAAGGCACGCATGGATGCGCTGATGGAAACACGCAAGCGGGGGAGTCGGAAGCGGCGCTAGACGGGCACCACTCCGAGGCGTTGCGGCCGTCCTGGGCCATCTGACGGGCCCACAGGGCAAAGAACGACCCCCGACAAGGCGTGGCACTCGCCCCAGGCGGGGTTTGGGATGGTCTAGGTCTTGGACTGGCCCCGCCAGTATTCCCAGTCATCGCGGCGCACCTTGTGAGGCTCGGTCGGCTTGCCGCTGCGGGTGCCAGATCCCCGCGGCCGGGAGCGTTGCCCGGGCCTTGGGGCCACGTTGGTCCTCGTCCCTGAGTCCTCCCTGACTCGGCTGTGGAACCCTCCAAGGTTGACACGGCAGGGCACCATGACCCCCAAGCACGGTCGCAGTGCGACCAACGCTGCTGCCGATCGTGCGGAGAGGAAGGTCGAGCCAATGCGTCAGATCATCTCCACGGCGGTCGTAGCCGTCATCGTCGGTGCGCTCGCCGGTGCCACCATGAGTGCGGTCGCCCAGGCACCAGCGGAGCAAGCCATCACGCCCGCCGCGGGCATCAACGCGGCCACGGTCGATGGCAAGAGCGCGGTCGGATACACGAAAGACCGCCTGCGCCGCAAGAACAAGCTCGTGGCCACCAACAGGCACGGCTTCCTGCCGTCCAACATCGTCAAGCCCAAGTGGGGACTCATCTCGGGCAAGCCCGGCATCCTCGATGATGGCCAGATCGCCTGGAACGAGCTGCAGGGCATCCCCGCCGGCTTCGCCGACGGCGTGGACGCAGGGGACACCATGACGAGCTACGTCGCAGCCACCTCGAGTCTCACGAGCGTCGGGCATACTACCTCGTTCGTCGTCAACTACCCCGTCACCCTTGACCTCGAGGTCTCGGTATTCCCCGAGGGCGGGGGCTACTGGGCGACGACCGCATCGAACCAGACTGCGGACATGGGTGACGAGATCATCATCCGGTCGGGCGACTACATCGAGCGCTATTTCTACTTCAAGAACTACGCCGGCTCGGCCGACCGGCTCAAGGCCCGCATCGCGGTCTGGGACCAGAACCGGGTGGCACCGGCGGCGATCAAGGGGCAGATCGAGGCCACCTTCTACAAGGGCAAGAAGACGCCGCGTCCCTAGCGATCGATGCCGAGGGGCGGGCCTCTTCTCATGCCTGGGCGTCCCCGAGCAGCGCGTCCTGGCCGTCCTCGCCAGCCATCGCAAGCTGCCGCGCCACACGTTCGCCCGCGGGCGTCGGTCGCATCGCCTGCTTGCCGTCCTCGTTGACGTACTCCTCGACCATGCCGGCCTCGGAGAGCGAACGCGGTCGAGACTGCCTGTAGTAGCCCCGGTCGCTGCTGGTCCTGCGTTCTGGTCGGTGCCAGATCCCCGCGCCGGACCAGCGATGCCGAGGCCGGTGGCACAAGTCTCGGTCCCCAGGCACGATCGACCAACAACCACGCCGGTGTCGTGTTGCCGCCTCATCGTGACGTGAGCATCACCCTTCATTGTCTGGCTGGCCCTCGCTGGAACCATCGTCGTGGCAGCGTCTCGAGCAAGATGAACACCGAGTACTTCCAGCCGATGTAGGGCTGGATGGTCATCGCGGCGATGCCGGGCCGGTCCTTCCAGATCGCGAAGGCCGTCAGCCCGAGCGCGACCGGGAGCCACAGCGCGACCGGGAGCCACAGCGGGCCGATGGCGACCGGCGAGAAGAAGTTGCGGTCGAACTCGACGGCGGACCACGTCCGAAGCATGGTGATGTACTCGTCCATCTGTCCGGTAGCGAGGTTGCCGATGAGCGCCGCGCCGGCGACGGCCACTGCTGGGACTCGCCACTCCGGCCGCCCCCAGATAAGCCATGCGGCGACGGGCAGCATGAACGGCCGCGGAAAGAGCGCGCACATCACGAGGAAGCCCCAGGTCCCCCACCGGCTGCCACTGATCGCGAGAGCAGCGAAGATGAATGCGAACGTGACCGTGTTGCCGAGCAGCCAGTCGAGATAAAGGCCGATCGAGACAGCCAGACTGGCGGAGGCTCGTGCGCGAGGGAAGGGGAGCCCGAAGCGGCGTTAGCCGGGGCCCATCAGGGTTCGGCTCGCCGGCGTCGCCCGTTCTCGCTGACCCTCACGCGGTAGCGGCGCCCGCGGAGCAGCACCGGCAGCTACCGGGGCGTGCCTCTTTGGACGCGCTACGACATCAAACGACAGGTGGCTGCCCGGCCGTGGCGACCGGTTTCAACGGCGGCGGCCGGTAGGGACGCTTGGGGCGGGTCGCCTTCCACGCGGCTAAGACGACCAGGAGCCACAATGGGACCGCCAGCGCGGCCCAGCGCACGGCTGCGCCCGTGCCGTCGTCCCGCACGCGCTCGGCGACGACGCGCAAGTAGTCGGGCCTTGACGGTTCTGCCCAGACGTACCAGCACGAGCGCACCTCGGGTCGGAACCCGCGGATGCATCCGGCAGCCTCTGTCACTCGTTCGGCTAACTCCAAGCTCGAGGGTTGGCCCCCGAGTGCGTCGATCTCAGCTACCAGCGCGTCGCCTTGCAGGCCATCGGCCGCCTCGAGGATGGCGCGCCCGCTCGTCACCAGCGACAGCGACAGCGCCAGGAGCAGGATCGACAACCAGAAGGAACGGTCCATGTTCAGCCTCGACGGAAAGCGCGATGCCAGCTACCGGGCCAGTATCGTTGGAGGTGTCAACGAGGTCCATCGTGCGGCCAGGCAGAAGGAAGTCGCTTCACCTCGCGCGGCGAGCTAGAACGGTTCTTCGAGCCTGGACCCGGCGGCCACTCGGTCGAGTGGCATCGCGTGCTGTCCGATGAAGCACAGCAGTCCGGGACCGTCGGATACACCTACGTCGGACATCGCCGCTATCGCGGTACGGGGATGACGAACAAGACTGGGAGACCTACCTCGGGTCCAGCGCGGTAGGTCTCACGGTGCACCAACCAAGGCCCTAGACTCTGACGTCACAACCTCAACCGAACCGGGAGTCCATCGTGTTCTTCATCCTTGCGTTGATCGTCATCCCGCTTGCGGCGGGTTACGTCGCCAACTTGGTCGTTGGCAAGGGCAGGGGCTTCCAGCCCTGGGAACTGTTCGTGGCCGGCATCATCGGTTCATTCGTTGGTGGCATCTTGCTGAGCTTCATCGTCGACGGGGACTTCGAGCTCCACATCAGTGGGCTGCTGGGCTCCATCCTGGGGGCCATCATCGTGCTCGCCGTTTGGGGCTGGCTGCGCTCAAGGGGCTTGCTCACCAAGTCCTGAGTCCGGGCACGGACCCCGGTCGCTAGTACAGGCCCAGCACGTCCATCGGGACGAAGAGCACCCACGCCAGCCCGAGGCTGACGATCAGGATCAGCGACACGACACCGATGCGGCGCAGATCCTCGCGCACCCACACATCCTCAGCCGCCGCGCGAGCGGTCAGGTCGGCGGGTCTGCTCTTGGTGCGTCGGCGCTCCCGTCGGCTACGCCTTGATCCCACAGCGGGAGCTGCTTCGGCGATAGCGACCTCGCTGTACTGGGCCTCCACCGGGTCGCTCGTGGATCCATCGCTCATGGATCCCGGGTCCGGGCTCGTCGTGGCCTCCGGGGCGAGGCCGTCGCTCGCTGCACTCTCTGACTTCTTGGCGCGGCTTGGCCCCTGGCCACCCGGTCGGTGGGTGGAGCGACTGCCGCCAGCCCGCTTGGCCACGTGATCTCCTCGTCGATTGGTTATGGGAACCGGGGACGAGGATAGCACCAGCGTGTCCGACGGCCTTCATGGCACTGCTACGATCCGAAGTATGGAGGGACTACCGATCATCCTCGCGATCGCGGCCTTGGTCCTGGCTGGTCTGGCCCTGGCCCTCTTCTGGCGCTCGGAGCGACGTGGCGTGGACATGTCTCCGGCTGGTGCGCGCACGGTGGAACTCGAACGCCGGCTTGCCCAGGTGAGCCAGCGCCTGGAGGTGCTGGAGGCGGACGTCGATTCCCGGCGCGGCCTGGGCGACGGAGCGGCACTGAAGCAGGCTCCGACTCGTGGCAGCGTGGCCGCCATCTCACGCATCGGGCTGGTGCGCTTCGACGCCTTCGCCGATGCTGGAGGTTCGCAATCGTTCGCGCTGGCTCTGGTCGACGACGACGGAGACGGCATCGTGCTGACCAGCCTGCACTCGCGGCCGACCACCCGCGTGTACGTGAAGACCGTCCGGCGGGGTGTCGCCGACGCGCCTCTGTCGGGAGAGGAGGAGCAGGCCCTCCAGGAGGCCGGCTTCACCGCCTGAACATGTGACACCCGAGCTGTCACAGCCGCAGTCCAGCCTGCGTCGTGATGACAGCCATCAGTGCCTTCAGGGACCGCACCACTGCGACAACGCCGGCAGACCACGGTCAGGTCACACCAGTCCCCATCGATAGCGTCCGCCAGCTGCTCAAGGGCCTGGACCGTGGCCAGCGCAAGGCGGTTACCCACGGAGATGGTCCTCTGCTCGTGGTCGCCGGTCCGGGCACGGGCAAGACGGAGGTCATCACCCGCCGCATCGCGTGGCTCGTGGCGAGCAAACGTGCCCGGCCGTCGGAGATCCTGGCGCTGACCTTCACCGAACGAGCGGCGGAGGAGATGCAGGCGCGCGTCGACCTGCTGGTGCCATACGGACAGGCGGACACGGCCATCCATACCTTCCACGCTTTCGGCGACTGGCTCCTGCGTGAATACGGGCACACCATCGGTCGGGGAGACGACCCGCGGGTGATCGGTCGCTCCGGGGCCATCGTCCTCCTGCGTGACAATGTCTTCGCTCTGGGTCTCGATCGATACTTGCCACTGGGTGAGCCCACTCGGTTCATCGGCGCCTTGGCGGACCTCTTCGGGCGAGCCAAGGAGGAAGGCATCAGTCCAGGGGAGCTGGCGACCTATGCCGCCGAGCTCGAGGCGGGCTCACGAGCTGCACTCGAGGGAGTCCATGACCAAGCGGTGCAGGAAGCCGTGGCGGGCTTGCTCGACGAAGCAGCGGCGATGGCAGAGCTGGCCCGGGCGTATGCGGCCTACCAACGACTGCTACTGGATCGATCCCTGGTCGATCACGGCGACCAGGTCGCAGAGGCCGTGCGGCTGCTGGATGAACGCCCGGCCGTCCGCGCATCGGTACGGCGGCGCTTCCGCTATGTCGTGGTAGATGAGGCACAGGATGCCAATCCTCAGCAGCACCAGCTCGTTCGGCGGCTGGCGGGAGCCCACGGCAACGTGATGCTGGTCGGTGACGACGACCAGGCGATCTACTCGTTCCGCGGGGCGGTCGGGCAAGGCCTGGCCAGCCTGGACGAGCTCTACTGCGAGGTAGCCGACGTCGTACTGCGTCGGAACTATCGCTCCCGCAAGCCCATCCTTGAGGCGGCCCGCCGCCTCATCCGGCACAACGACCCGGACAGGCTGGAGGTGCAGCGCGGGCTGGACAAGACGCTGACGGCTGTACGCCGTGCTCGCCGTCCGGCCCTGGTAGCCCATCATGCCTACCGCACAGCGGCCGATGAAGCGGACGCAGTCGCGGCTGACATCAGGCGCCGCCTCGTTCGAGGGAGGGCGCCGGCCTCGATGGCGGTGCTGGTGAGAACGAATGCGGACGCTGCTCCCGTGCTCGCTAGCCTGGATGCACTAGGGATCCCACGTCGCTTCTCGGGAGCCTCAGGGTTGTTGGCACATCGTGATGTCCGCGACGTCCTGAGCCTGTTGCAAGCCATCGCTGCTCCGGACGCATCGGAGGACCTGTACGCGGTCATGACGGCGCTGCCGTACGGTCTTGGAGGTGAGGACCTCACGCGCATCTGCGAGCTCGCTGACCGGCGCAGACGAAGCCTGTGGGACGTCGTCACTGACCTCGTCGAGCAGCCTGGACTGCTCCGAGTCAAGCAGCGAACCCGGGACCGACTGGAGCGCCTGGTTCGGCAACTGCGGGACTCCATCGAACAAGCCCACGAGCGACCAGCGCCGGTCGTCCTCTACGATCATCTCGGTCGGAGCGGCTGGCTGAAGCGCCTGGTGGCGGCTGCTGAGCGCGGCGACGACGCGCCGTTGCGTCGCGTGGCGAGGCTCTTCGAGATCGTGAAAGAGCAGGCCGACCTGGTCGGCGACCCACGTCTGGCGAGCGTCGTGCCAGCGTTGCGAGCCTTGATCGATGCCGGACACGACCCCGCAGCGCCCGATGTCGAGGACATGGCCGATGCGGTGTCGGTGCTGACCGTGCACCAGGCCAAGGGACTGGAGTTCCCGGTCGTCTATGTCGTCGGCCTCGCAGACGGCCGCTTCCCGATGCGAGCCCGACGGGATGCCCTGGCACTACCGCCAGCTCTCACAGGCCGTGCCGGGGCGGACGATCCAGACGCCCGCCGCGCCGAAGAGCGTCGGCTCTTCTACGTCGCCCTCACGCGCGCCCGCGACGAGTTGATCCTCAGCCACGCCGCGGCGGGGATACCCGGTGGCCGTCGCCGGAGACCCTCGACCTTTCTGGCCGAAGCGATGGGGCACGACGTCGACGACGCTAGCCACGACGCCCCACCGATGGAGCTGCATCCTCCTACGGAAGCGCACGCCGGCAGCCCGCTACCTACCGTACTCTCCGACCCCGAACCCTTGTCGCTCAGCTTCAGCCACATCGACGACTACCTGTCGTGCCCGCTGAAGTACCGATTGCGACACCAGGTGCGGGTGCCCACGTCGCCGCACCATGCCCTGGTCTTCGGCAACGCGCTGCACCAAGCGATCGCCGTGGCGAACGATCGGCGGCGGCGTGGTGAGCCCGTGGCCGCGGGGCTCCTCGAGGACGCCCTCAAGGCACACTGGCGCAGCGAGGGTTTCCTCTCGCAGGAACACGAGGCCGCCCGCTGGCAAGCCGGCACTGTCGCGCTGCAACGCTTCGCGGAGCGTGCCGCGAGCCAGGGGGACGCCATCGTCGCGGTCGAGCAGCCCTTCTCCGTGCGCCTGGGGACCGATCGAGTGCGAGGCCGCTACGACGCGGTGCGACAGACGGCCGACGGCATCGTGATCACTGACTACAAGTCCGGTGATGTGCGTGACCCGGTGCGTGCGCGCGAGCGCGCCCGCAGCTCGCTGCAACTGCAGCTCTACGCGCTCGCCTGGGAGGCCGAGCATGGACAGGGACCGCAGGCGGTGGAGCTGCACTTCCTGGAGGGTGACGTGATCGGCCGGGTCAAACCCACGCCACGACAGCTCGAGAGCGCGCGCAAGAAGGTGCACCAAGCGGCAGCCGGGATCCGGGCCGGGAACTTCGAGGCCACACCCGGCTTTCCTGCCTGCGACTGGTGCCCCTATCGCCGGATGTGCCCGGCCGCCCCCTGAGCTGCAGGGCTACACTCCTGCCGGTGTCAGCCCAAGACCGCACGGTCACGCTCATCCTCGTCGTCGCCGCCACCGTCGCCTGGCTGCTGGTCGCAGTGGTGTTCATCACGGTCTCGCCCGAGCGGGACGCAGGCGTACAACTGCTGGGCGCCATGGCGCTGGGTGCCGCCGTGGGACTAACGCTCTGGCCGCTGCTATGGTCGGCCGGGCGAGGCTCGTCAGGATCCCTGGTCATCTCGGCTCGGAGGAGCGCGCTGGTCGGCCTGCTCATCGTGATCCTGGTGGTGCTGCGTGCGATCGATGTAGTCACGCTCCCGGTATTGCTCTTCCTCGTGGTCGGAGCTGTCCTGGTGGAGG
The DNA here is from genome assembly GCA_963724095.1 of uncultured Chloroflexia bacterium. Taxonomy (GTDB): domain Bacteria; phylum Chloroflexota; class Limnocylindria; order Limnocylindrales; family CSP1-4; genus JAFMJV01. The sequence goes on along the minus strand of CAVRTH010000005.1, from coordinate 602,202 downwards.
TCGCCTTCAGTCTGCGTCGCTGATCCCCGGGCGAGCGCACAATGGAGCCACCATGGAACCCATGGCGTGAACGAGCCGCGCCCCGACGACTCCAGCAACAGCGGCTGGAATGTCGAGCACGTGCGGTTCGAGGAGGCGGAGCGACCGATGCACCTCGAGTCACAGGACCGGCCCGTACGCCTCGAAGCGCGCTCATGACCGCCGATGAGCGCGCCGAGCGGCTGGCGCGCTACTACGATCTCGATCTTCTCGACGTCACCTATGACGCCGAGCTCTATCAACGCCTGGCCCACGAGACTGGTGGACCGGTCCTGGAACTCGGAGTCGGCAGCGGCCGACTCGCCATCCCACTCGCGCTCGCCGGTCATCACGTACTGGGCATCGACAACGAACCCGCGATGTTGCGGCGAGCCGGGCACGCCTGGGAACAGGCTCGAGGGCGCCTTGACCGTGGACGGCTCAAGCTCGAGGAGGGTGACTTCTTCACCTTCCGTGGCGGGCCTCGGTTTGGCCTCGCACTCATCGCCGTGAACACGTTCCTGCTAGCCGAAGACGACGCGGCCCGACTGGCCATCCTGTCCACCATGCGCGAGAGCCTTCACGAGGGCGGAGCTGCCGTGGTCGAGGTGAGCACGCCGGACGACGCGGAGCTGTCTCGCTTCGACCGCCGGCTGCACCACGAATGGCTGCGGCATGACCCGGAGACGGATGAACAGGTGAGCAAGACCATCGTGGCGGAGCACGATCCCGACGCAGGAACCCTTGAGCTCACGCAGCTGTACGAGTGGACACCCCCGGAAGGTGGACCCGTCTCACGCGTGACCAAGGTCGACCGGTTGCACCTCCTGTCCGCGGAACACCTCGGTCGACTGGCGCGCCAGGCGGGCTTCGGAGGGCTGGATCTGTGGGGGGACCATCTGCTCATCCCATACGGTTCCAGAAGTCACCGGGCCATCCTCGTGGCGCGATTGGTATAGTCCGCCCGTGGCCACCGAAGACCAGATCCGCCTGCTGCTCGTCGAAGATGTCCCGCAGGTGTCGCAGTACGTGCGCAATCTGTTGCACCATCAGAAGCAGATCCGCTTGCTCGATACCGTCAAGGATGGGCGGTTGGCGATGGACCAGATCAGGGAGTTGCGCCCTGATGCGCTGATCGTCGACGCACTCCTGCAGGGCAAGGTGAACGGCCTCCAAGTCGCCGAGCAGGTGCGCCAAGCTGGACTGCGCATCCCCATCATCATCGTCACCGTCCCGCAGAAGCCGGTCAAAGCTGGCGAGGGCATGGGCATCACCGAGGTGCTCACCATGCCGTTCTCGGGCTTCGAGCTGATGAACGCGCTCAACCGATGCAATAGCCGCTACCGCGCCACGGCGCCCACCTCGATGTCACGGTCCTATGTCATCTACTCCGGCAAGGGCGGGGTCGGGCGCACCACCATCGCGTACAACCTGGCGGTCTCCTTCGGGCAGATGGCTGGAGTGCGCGTCGTGGCCATCGACGGCGACATGCAGTTCGGAGACCTGCGCGGCCTGCTGCGGGTCCCCGACAGTGCTCCCTCGATCCTGCAGCTGCCCACCGACCGGATCGCGGAGAGCGACTTGGCGTCGGTACTTTGGCGCGACCCCTCCGGTATCGACCTGCTGCTGGCCCCGCCGCGAGTGGAGCAGGCGGAGATGATCACTTCGCGCGACGTGGAGAAGGTGATCTCGCTTCTGCGGCGCATCTACAACGTGATCATCATCGATTCACCCCCGGCCGTCAGCGACATCACACTGGCCTACCTCGACGATGCCGACAGCATCATCAGCGTGGTCACGCCGGACCGCAACTCGGTGCGTGCCGCGCGCCTGGCGGGCCAGGCCTTCATCGCCGCTGGCATGCCACCGCAGAAGATGATGCTGGTGATGAATCGTGCTGGAGCCCCAGGCATCCAGCCCGATCAGTTGGGTACGGAGCTGGGTCGTCTGCCGGACGTGGCCATCCCGGACGACCAGCCACTGGTCAAGGGTGCCACTGCCGAAGGCGTGCCTTTCGTGCTCGCGCAGCCGCGAGCGAAGGCGAGTCAGCAGATCAATGCCATCATGGAGCGCCTCACCGCTGAGCCCGGCTCCGCTGCCGCAGGCGTTGCCGTCGCGCCATCTCTGGCACAGTCGCCCAGCTGACGTCGATGGGCGACCCTCGACCCATCGGCTTCTTCGACTCGGGGGTAGGCGGTCTCACCGTCCTTCGCGAGGTCATCCGGCGCCTGCCTGCCGAGGACACGCTGTACCTTGGCGACAATGAACGCACGCCCTACGGGCCACGCCCGGACGAGCAGGTCGTGCGCTTCAGCATGGAGTGCCTCGACGAGCTCGCCGGGCGCGACGTCAAAGCCATCGTGGTGGCCTGCAACACCTCCACAGCGGTGGCGCTGCCGCATCTGCGGAGACGCTATGCCGTGCCCATCCTGGGCGTCGTGCGCCCCGGGGCCACTGCAGCCGCGCTGGCCACGCGCACGCGCGCCGTCGGCGTCATCGCTACTGCCGCGACGGTGCGCTCGCACGCGTATTTCGAGGCGATCAGCGAGGAGGACCCATTCGTTCAGGTCTACGAGCATGCCACGCCCGCGCTGGTGCCACTGGTAGAGGCCGGACGGCTCAGCGGGCCTGACGTCGATGCGACCATTCGCCGCTCTCTGGCGCCCCTGCTGGGAACGGAGGCGGCAGGAGAAGACGTGACCAGCGAGCAAGACGTGCCGGACGCGTCGTTCATCTTTCCCCTCGAAGTCGGGGCACGCATCGACACCCTGTTGCTGGGTTGCACGCACTACCCGTTACTTGCCCCGGCCATCCGCCGCATCGTGGGCGAAGGCACCGCCGTCATCGACTCTGCGTCGGCCACCGCCAGTGCACTGGCCAGTCTCATCGAGGTCCACGCGCTCGGTACGCCCGATACCTCGCCGGGCCGCCACCTGATGCTGACCACGGGCGATGTCGATGCCTTTGCGCTGACGGCTTCACGGCTCTTCGGCGAGGACCTCGGCGGGATCGAAGGCGTCGTCCTCGGGGTCGCTGATCGCGCGCGCGTCGCGGTCGCGGCAGCAGGCGAGGGCGCATGACCCTGATATCCACAGCCAGCCGCCTCCGCACCAGTCGGGCGCTGCGCGTCGGCGTGGCCATCGGCTTGGGCGTCACCGCGCGCGCCATCGTCAATCGTGCAGCTTCCAACGCGCCCAGGGGACTGGTTGACTGGCCGCGAGCGGAGCGCATCGCACGCGGCCGATTGCACCGGGTGCCCGGTCGTTTGACGCCACGACAGTTGGAGGCCGCCGCTCCCGCCTATGCCCGTCACATGGCTCACATCGTGCCGCTGCTCGAGGAACGCCTCGATGCGCCCTTGCCCGGCGTCGTCGAGCGCCATGCGGTCGTCAGTCGGGTCGAGTGGGCGGCCGCCAACATGGACACGTTCAAGGCACTCATCGCACACCTGGAACCGCTACTCGCGCCGCGCCCGCGCCAGGACAGCGTCCGGGGGGGCGTCGCGGCCGCCACCAACCGCCTGTTGACCACCAGTCAGATCGGGTTTCTGCTGGGGTACCTGGGGTCACGCGTGTTGGGACAATACGACGTCGCCCTGCTCTCTGCGGAACAGGAACCGGGACGACTGCTGTTCGTGGAGGAGAACATCCGGGCCACTGCTCGCGGCCTCAAGATCCCGCCCGATGAATTCCGACTCTGGGTTGCCCTCCACGAGACGACGCATGCCTTCGAGCTGGAAGCACACCCCTGGTTGCGGCCGTACCTGCGAAGCGGACTCGAACGCCAGATCGCACTCTTCACGCGCGAGGCGCAGAACCTGCGACGCCACGGCCTGGCCCATCTGGCCCGCCGCTGGCGGACGGCAGCCGCGGATGGATCCGTGCGTGGCCTCCTGGGGCCAGAACAACGTGCAGCGTTCACGGAGACGCAGCTGCTGATGAGCTTGATGGAGGGCTTCAGCGACTGGGTGATGGATGACGTCGGTGCCGAGCTGCTGCCCGACGTTGCTGGCATCCGTCAGCGCTTCGAGGTCCGTCGGGGCCAGCGTCGCCGTGCGATCGATCGGCTGATAGCGCGTGTCACGGGCCTCGACCTCAAACTCGAGCAGTACCGTCGTGGCGAGCGTTTCGTCGCTGGTGTCTATCGTGTCGGTGGCGATACCGCCATCGGTCACCTATGGGATGGACCGGCGACGTTACCGACCGAGCAGGAGATGGACGATCCGGCCGCGTGGGTCCGCCGGGTGACCCCGGAGGCACTCGAAGCACGGGGAAGCGCATGACCAGGACCACTCGCAGCGGACGCGAGCCGGCTGCCGTCGCGCTGACCCCGATCCTGTCGGCCCGCTATCGCGAGGAGGATCTGGCACGGATCCACGCTGCCGCACCGGGCGCACGCCTGGTCAACGTCTCACTGGAGGGCCTCTCGGACGGCCCTCTTGACGACGTCGAAGTCCTGCTGCGGGGGCCCATCCTCACGGCCACCTTCGATCGCCTGCTGGCACGCTGCCCGAACCTGCGCTGGGTGCATTCGGCCACGGCGGGCGTCGAGCGCGTGCTGACACGGGACGCAGCCGGACGCGGCATCACCATCACCAACGCCCGGGGAGTCTTCAGCGAGCCCATCGCCGAGTACACCATGATGATGATCCTGTCGGTGGTTCGTCGACTACCGGAGCTCTTCGAGCTCCAGCGCGAGCGGACCTGGCAGCCATTGCCGGCGCGCGAACTGCGACAGGTCACCATCGGCATCGTCGGACTGGGCTCGATCGGTCGCAACGTGGCCCGGCTGGCGCTGGCATTCGGGGCGCGTGTCATCGGCACACGCAAGGAACCAGAGCTGCGCAAGGATCTCAGCGAGCCCTTGCCGGACGGACTGGATCGCATCCTGAGCCATGACCGATTGCCCGAGCTGCTGGCGGAGTCTGACTTCGTGGTGCTGGCGGTGCCGCTGACGGCGGAGACCGACAAGCTCATGAACGGGACTCGGCTGGCGCAGATGAAGCCAGGTTCGTGGCTCATCAATGTCGCTCGCGGCGGCCTCGTGGACCAGCGAGCCCTGTTGCGGGCCCTGCGCAACGGCCCGCTCGAAGGGGCCGTCCTCGACACCATCTGGGAGGAGCCGTTGCCGCCCAGCTCACCGCTATGGGACGCACCAGGCCTGATCATCACGCCCCACACCTCGTGGTCGAGCGGACGTGTGCTGGACCGCAGCATCGAGCTCTTTTGCGACAACCTCGCGCGCTACCGGGACGGCCGTGAGATGCTCAATCTTGTCGACCCGGATGCGGGGTACTAGTAGATGCAGATCGCAATCGTCGGCTTGGCACGTTCGGGCAAGACGACCGTCTTCAACTCGCTCACCCGTGGCGACGCCGCGACGGGTGGGTTCGGTGGCCTGACCGTCAACACCGGCGTCGTCAAGGTGCCCGACGAGCGCCTGACTCGCCTCACCGCACTGTTCAAGCCGAAGAAGGAAGTGCCCGCCGACGTGACCTACGTCGATCTGCCCGCCGCGGCGACGGCGGCCGAGGGGGAGCCCCATGCAGACATCCCGGCGGACCAGTTGGCGCGGTTGCGCAACGCCGACGCGCTCCTGCACGTCGTGCGCGCCTTCGAGAACGATGCGGTGCCTCATCCGCTCCTGAGCATCGACCCAGCTCGCGACGTCGAGCAGCTGGAGCTGGAGTTCACGCTGGCCGACCTCACCGTGGCGGAGAAGCGCCTCGAGAAGCTGCGGCAGTCAGGGCGCCACGGGACCGCCGCCGAGAAGGAGGCCAACGAGCGCGAGCTGCTGGTGCTGGAGAGGATCCTGCCGGCACTGATGGACGGCCATCCGATCCGTGACGTTGGCCTGAGCGACGACGAGGCGCTGCGGATCCGGGGTTTCCGCTTCCTGACCGAGAAGCCCCTGCTGGTGCTGCTCAATGTGGGCGAGTCGGATCTCGCTCGCGCCGATGAGCTGGCCGCCGTGCTTGCCGCCTCCATCCATCACGCTCACACCGAGGTGGCGCAACTGTCGGCACGCATCGAGATGGAGATCGGCGAACTCGACGAGGAGGAGGCTGAGATCTTCCGCGACGACCTGGGCCTGGCCGACTCGAGCATGGAACGGGTCATCCGTGCCAGCTATCAGCTGCTGGGCCTCATCAGCTTCTTCACCGCCGGCGAGGACGAGACGCGTGCCTGGACGGTGTCTCGCGGTGCGTCTGCCGTGGACGCTGCTGGGGCCATCCATTCCGATCTGGCCCGGGGCTTCATCCGTGCCGAGGTCATCGGCTGGGAAGAGCTACTCCAGCTGGGCTCCATGGCGGAAGCCAAGCGCCAGGGCAAGCTGCGCTCGGAGGGCAAGACCTACCAGGTCCAGGACGGAGACGTCATCGAGGTGCTCTTCAACATCTAGGCGCGGCGGCAACCTCAATCGTCGCTGAAGCGGTCGTCCCTCACGCGCGTGCCGTCAACGACGCCCCAGGCCGCATCGTCGGGCTCCACGTCTACCAGCAAGGTCCGGAAATCACCGCTACTGCTGCCCACGTGACCCATCTGGTCGACTTCGGACACGAACGTGCCGTCTTCCTCGGCCGAGACATTCACCGCCACCCGCAGCTGTGAAATCATCGATGACCACGAACCCGGCGCGCTCTGCCAGCTCCGCGGCGATAGCCTCGATGAGCGAGTCTGCGCCATGGGAATCGATGACGCGCTTGCGCGACTCCAGCACGAGCTCCAGGAACTCAGTCTCGTCGTATTCGGTGTCGTGCGCCAGCAACACGTCGGAGAACAGGTCGCTGTCGCTCTCGTGCAGCTCGTAGAAGTAATAGAGGGGCGCATCCCCGTCGCGCGTCGTCACGGTCCCGAGTATAGGCTTCTGGGGTCAGGCGACCCGACCACGGGGACCGGCGGCCGCCGCAGCAGGGAGTGAGGCTGGATGAAGGCACCTGATGTGGTCGTGGTCGGAGCCGCCACACGTGACCTCAGCGAGGATGATCCGCGCGGCTGGATGCTGGGTGGTGGCGTGACCTTCGGCGCGTTGGCACTGGCGCGTCTGGGGCTGCGGACGGGCGTGGTCCTGGGAGTGGACGCGGCAGCGGCGGGCGCCCGGGAGCTCGACCTGATCCGCAGCGCGGGGGCTGAGATCGTGATGGTGCCGCTGCTATCGGGCCCGGTCTTCACCAACGTCGAGACCCTGGCCGGCCGGATCCAGACGTGCGGCTCCCTGAGCGACCCGGTGCCGGTCGAGGCACTGCCCTCGGCGTGGCGCGAGGCTCCCTCGTGGGTGTTCGCCCCCATCGCCTCGGAGATCCCCGACGAGTGGGTGGATGTGCCGGCGGCGGGGGCCTGCGTCGCCTTCGCCTGGCAGGGAATCCTGCGTCATCTGACCCCCGGTGAACGTGTCCGACCGAAGGCGCCGGGTCCGTCACCCTTCCTCGTACGCGCCGACATCCTCGCCGCCAGCCGCCACGACGTCCCCAGCGACCTGCCCCTGCGCACGATCGGGTCGTGGCTGGGGCCGCGCTGCGACATGCTTCTGACGGCAGGCCTGCTGGGCGGGCTCCTCATCCACTTCGAGCACGGCCAGATCGTCCGGGCGCGAGCGTATCCCAGCGTCCCGTCGAGCGTAGAGGTGGACCCGACCGGCGCGGGCGACACCATGCTCGCAGGGCTGGTCGCGGCGCGCCTGGTCGGGGGTGCTGAGGCACAGCGGTCGGGCCGTGATGTCCACCTCGGTGCGGCGGCGTCAAGCCTGCTGGTCGAAGGACCCGGCATGAACTCGGTACCTACCTACGCCCAGCTGCTGGCGCGCTTCAGCGGTCGCGGCTAGTGAGCGGCACCGGGCCCGTGGACCCACGCACGACGAGATGGACCGCGATGCGCCGGGTCGGCGTGTCCGGCGGCGTAGCCACCTCCGGACGCTCGCTCGTCTTGCCCTCGGCGATCAGCCCCAGCAGCGTGCTGACGGCCCACTCGCCCATGGCGTACGTATCCTGACGGATCGTCGTCAGGGGCGGTTCGACGTATGGGGCCAACTCGATGTCGTCGAAGCCGATGATGCTGACATCGCCCGGGACAGCCATGCCCAGCGCATGCACGCCTCGCAGTGCGCCCACGGCAGTCAGGTCGTTGTAGCAGATCAGGGCGGTCGTGCCCGGCCGACGGCGGAGCGCCTCCTGCGCTGCGCGCTCGCCGCCGGCGACGCCGCCGTCGCCCTCGACCACATCGAGGTCACCCGTCGGTCGGTGATGGCGAACGAGCGACTCCCGGACGCCTTGCAGGCGCTCGTCCACTGCCAGGTTGCCGGACGCCGGCGTGGCCACGTAGGTGAGGAAGCGGTGGCCCAGCTCCAGCAAGAGATCGGCGGACAGCCGTCCCCCGGCCCTGTTGTCCGAGAGCACAGCCGGAACCGAGCCAGCCGACGGATCGCTGTTCATGATGACGACGGGGCAAGGACGCTCGTCGATCCAGCTGCGATGGCGCTCGGTCAGCGCCGAGCTGGCGATGAGCAGGCCGTCCACCTGCCGCTCTGCCAGCAGCTCGAGCGACTGGATCTTCACGAGCCTCGTCTCGCCGGCCGTCAGCCAACACGACCGAGTAGCCACGCGAGCGAGCGGCATCCTCGACGGCTCGGATGATCTGAGGGAAGTAGGGGTTCTCGATATCGGTAACGATGAGCCCGAGGGTGCGCGTGAGGCGCGACTTGAGCGAGCGCGCCACGCCGGATGGCCGGTAGCGCAGGGCCCGGGCTGCTTCCTCCACCCGCGCCCGCGTCGCTGGCTCCACACCGACGCCGCCGCGCAAGGCCCGGCTGACGGTCGCCGTGGATACGCCTGCACGTGCCGCGACATCACGGATCGTCGCCGTCCTTGGGGGGCTGTCCCCGGCGGGCACGGCTAGCTCGCTGACGTCCCGCTATCGACCCCGGATGCGCCGCGCTTCTCCACCTCCGCCGCGTACTCTTCCAGCTCATGGCTGAGCCGGTCGAGCTCGGCACCGCCGCCCATGAGCTTCAGCAGCTCTTCACGCGGCAGCTCTTCCTTCTCGAACGTACCGACCTGCTGGCCACGATCGAGGATGACGAAGCGCTCGCCCACCGGGTAGGCGTGGTTGACGTTGTGGGTGATGAGGATGATGCCCAGACCACGGGCCTGGGCGGCCACGATGTAGCGCAGCACGATGGCTGCTTCCTTGACCCCGAGTGCCGAGGTAGGCTCGTCAAGGATGACCACCTTGGCCCCGAAGTGGACCGCGCGGGCGATGGCGACTGATTGACGCTCTCCACCCGACAGCGTGCCCACGGCCTGCGTCGTGTCGCGCAGATCGATGCCCATGCCGCTCATCTCCTCGCGGCTGATGCGATCGGCGGCCGCGGAGTCGTAGCGCTTGAAAGGCCCCCAGCCCGTGGTTGGTTCGTTGCCCAGGAAGAAGTTGCGCGAAACGCTCATGAGGGAGCACATCGCGAGGTCCTGGTACACGGTGGCGATGCCGCGGCGCAGCGCGTCGCGCGGCGAGGCCAGCCGCACCTCTTCGCCCTCCAGTAGGATCTGGCCACTGTCGGGCGGGTAGACGCCCGACAGTGTCTTGATGAGCGTGGATTTGCCCGCGCCGTTGTCACCCAGGAGGCAGACCACCTCACCGGCACGAACGCTCAGGGAGATGTCCTGGATGGCGATGACGTTGCCGAAGTACTTGGTCAGCCCACGCGCTTCGATGAGGGGCGGGGGCTGGGTCGCCGTGCTGGCCGTGGCTGTCGTCATGAACGGACTCCGGTGCCGCGCCGTCGGACCTCGTTGGCGAGGAGGACGGCGATGAGAAGGACGATACCGAGGATCGCCAGGTACCAATCAGAGGCGAGACCGGCGAGCGGGATGCCCACCTTGGTCATACCCAGGGTCAGGGCGCCGAAGAAGGCACCGATCGGAGAGCCGTAGCCTCCGGTCAGCAAGGACCCGCCGATGACCGACGCGGCGATGGCCTCGAGCTCCTTCTGTTCGCCCCGAAGGACGTCGGCCGAGGCCACGGTGAAGACCTGGATGCAGGCCAGCAGGGCAGCCGAGGCGGCAGTAGCCATGAACATCGCGATCTTGACGCCACGGACCGGCACGCCGACATTACGGGCCGCGGTCTGGTTGCCACCGGTCCCGAAGATCCAGTTGCCGAACGTGGTGCGCGTGAGGACGTACCAGGCCACGGCCGTGACCAGGAGCCACCAGAAGACTGACGCCGCAAGCTGGAAGTCGCCGATCACGACGTCGCCGGCGAAGAACTGCACCAACGGGTCGCCGTCGGTGATCTCCCGCAGGCCACCGACCTGGGTTCGACCGGTGATGAGCCGGGTGATGCCGATGGTCGCTCCGCGCAGCAGGAACAGCATGCCCAGTGTGACGATGAACGAGGGCAGCCCCGTGCGGGTCACCAGCCAGCCGTTGAAGAAGCCGACTGCGAGCGCAAAGGCGAACGCGGCGAGGATGGCCATCCACGGGTCGAGGCCGAACTCGGACATCCCCAGTGCCAGCACCATGCCCGCAGCACCGATCATCGAACCGATAGAGAGATCGAATTCACCGGCGATCATGAGCAGGCTGACAGCAGCAGCGAGGATGCCGACCTGCGCGGCGACCTCGAGCCAGTTGGCGATGCCGCGGGGCGTCAGGAAGCCATTGGCGAAGCAGGCTTGTGGATCGGTGAGGCACTCCCACAGCGGCCACGTGAAGACGAGCATGGCGATGAGCGTCGTGATGACGGCGCCGGCCGCCGGCCGACTCAGCGCCTGTTGCCACGAACGCCGCCCCCTGAGTCGCTCGTCCCTTCTCGACCCTTCGCTCACCCCGGCTCCTCCCGCTTCCCTCTGCGCGTCCGACCTAGGTGCCACAGCAGGAGGGGCAGGTACGCCTGCCCCTCCTGCTGATGATGTGCTAGCGGATACCCTCCGACGAAAGCTGGATGACCGCTTCGGCGTTGTCGGCGGTCACGAAGCCGGGACCAGTGAGAACGACGCCGCCGCCGCCGGGCAGAAGCCCCCCGTCCTCGTTGTAAAGGGTCAGGAATACGACCGGCAGGTAGCCCTGCAGATACTGCTGCTGATCGATGGCAAAGAGCATGTCTCCGTCGACGATGGCTTGCAGCACCTCGGGTGCCAGGTCGAATGTGGCCAGCGGCATCTCACCCTTGATGCCCATCGACGCGAACGCGTCCAGGGCCGGGATCGCGCCGGTCGGGCCCAGCGTCAGGACGCCGTTGATCTCGGGATCAGCGGTGAGCGCCGACTCGATCGCGACCTGTGAGCTCGCGGGGTCGGTCAGGTCGACCGCCAGCACCTGCGAGGATCCGCCCGCCGCTGCCAGCGCGTCGGCGAAGCCCTGGCAGCGCAGGTCGAGTGCCACGTTGCCGACTTCCTGGTTCACGCAGAGGCCCTTGGTCACACCGGCATCGGCCATGCGCTGTCCGCCACCCAAGCCAGCCTCGTACTCGGTCTGACCTACATGGACGAGGACGCCAAGTTCCTTGTACACATCGGAACCGGAGTTCATGGAGATGACCGGGATGCCAGCGGCGACAGCAGCCTCGATCGACGGGCCGAGCGCATCAGCGTCCGGGATGGAGACTACGAGCCCATCCGGCTGCGAAGCCACGGCAGTGTCGATGAGCTGTGCCATCGCGACCATGTCGAAGGTCGACGGTGCGCTGTAGTTGGCTGTCACGCCCATGTCGGCGGCAGCCTTGTTCACGCCGTTCTGGACGACCGACCAGAACGGGTCGGATGCCTGGCCGTGGCTCACGACCTCGATCCGGATACCCGAGTCGTTCTGAGCTGCGACCGCCGCCGGCGCGATGGCCACCCCAGCCAGCAGGCCGACACTCACGAGGCCTACCAGGCCCTTCTTGATTTCCCATCTGAGGTTCACTCCTCCCTGGCGGTCGTCGCGGACCGCCATCTTCCGTTGATCGATCGTCAAACCACTGACTGTCGACGTGATCGCTGTTGCGGGTTCCACCTCCTTCGCTATGGGATGTCGTCGCTAAGCGGGTATCTCATCAAGACGCACGATGCGATGTTCCTTGAGTGCCATGGTGGCGGCCTCTGCGATCCTCGCGGACTCCACCCCGTCGCGCGCGGTGCACGGCGTCTCCATGTCGCCACGTGCGACCCTGAAGAAGCCCAGCATCTCGTCGCGGTAGGCGGCGGCGAAACGGTCCTGGAAGTTGGGCCAGGCCGGACCCTCCGGCGGCGGCACACCCGGCTCGACCGAGCGGATGACCTGCCGTGGCCCGAGGCCCACGCTGATGCTGTCCTTGCTGCCGAAGAGCTCGGTGCGGATGTCATAGCCCCTGGGGTCGTGTCGGGAGACGGTCATCACCACCAGCACGCCGCTGCGCATGCGCAGGGTGGCGACGGCAGTGTCCACATCGCCGTACTTGGCGAAGACGGGGAAGCCACGCACGGATCCATCGGCGTAGACCTCCTCAACCTCGTCAGAAGTGAGCCAGCGCAGGATGTCGAAGTCGTGGCCGCTGAAGTCCCGGAAGAGCCCGCCCGACACAGGGATGTAGGACTCGTGCGGGGGCGCTGGGTCATGGCCCGCCATGCGCATGCTGTAGAGCGTCCCCAGCTCGCCGCTGTCGACCATGCGCTTGGCCTCCAGGTAGCCCTTGTCGAAGCGACGCTGGAATCCCAGCTGGAAGGGAGTGCCCGCGCGCTCGACCTCCTCGGCCAGCACGATGGCATTGGGCAGGTCCGCCGCAAGCGGCTTCTCGCAGAAGATGGGGATCCGTCGCTCGAGGCCCGCTCGGACCAATGGAGCATGGGCGTCGGTCATGGCCGCGATGACGAGCGCGTCCGCCTCCGCCAGGAGGCTCATGACGGGCATGCTGGTTCCACCCACCTCCGCCGCCAGCCCGGCGGCGACCTCGGCCGCCGGGTCAGCGATGAGCAGCTCGTCCACCTCGTCGATGGTTGCCAGCACCTGCGCATGTGACTTGCCGATGCGCCCAGCCCCCAAGAGCCCGATCCTCACCTACGCACCCTCCCACCTGAAGCGTCCAGAGCGACGCCCACACGGCACCCATCGGGGCCGTGGCCGACACTCCTGTAATCGTTTACGTCGAGAGGGTATGATGGTGACCCAAGGGGTTCCGTGTCAACTTGCGGAGCTGCCGGCGTCCCTGCCAGGGGGTGACGGCTCCGCGGCCCGGAGGACATGCTCTCATGATGACGCCTGCAGCCGCGTCGGGTGACCTGCTTCGACATGCGCAGCCAGCCGATCCCGAGACGGGTGGCGTGCACGAGATCTCGGCCGAGGATGCCGGCTGGCAGTACGTCGGCTTCGCCGAGTACAAGCTCGCCCAGGGACAGGGATTCGCGCGACCACCGGATGACCGCGAGGTCGCGCTCGTCGTGCTCGAAGGCAGCGCCACCATCAGCGCTGCCGGGCGCCGGTACTCGTCGTTGGGGAGCCGGGACGACGTATTCGAGGGTCCGCCGCCGCCGGTGCTGCTGCTCGAGCCGGGCACATCCGTGGAGGTGACCGCAGAACGCAGCAGCACCATCATCGTGGCCGATGCCCCGGGTGCCGATGTGCGCGTCACTCGCCTGTTCGAGCCGGCCGATCTCCACGTCGAGACCCGCGGGTCCGGCATCACGCAGCGGCGCATCCACCACCTCTTGCCACCCACGACCGAGGCAGGCCGACTCATCCTGTTCGAGGTCTTCACTCCGGGTGGAAACTGGTCCAGCTACCCGCCGCACAAGCACGACACCGAGGATCCACCCACCGAGGCCTACCTCGAAGAGCTCTACTACTACCGCTTCGAGCGTCCGCAAGGCTGGGGCTTCGCGCGCGTCTACACGCCTGACCGTTCACTCGACGCTTCCTTCGCCCCCGTCGATCGTGACGTGTTGCTGATCCCACGGGGCTACCACCCCTTCGGCGCGCCTGCCGGTTACGACGCCTACTACCTCAACGTGATGGCTGGCCCTCATCGAGCATGGCATTTCACCCTCGACCCCGACCACGCCTGGCTGATGAACTGGGATCCCAACCTGCCCAGCTAGGCGAACTGCCCAGACCAGAGAAGGAGTACTGATGGCCCCGACACCAACCCCGCTGCAGCGCACCGCGAGCGAGTTCCCCACCGACTACTGGAATGACAGCTGCAACGAGTCCGAGCTGGCCTACGCCATCGAGAATGGTGCGGTCGGAGCCACCAGCAACCCCACCATCGTCGGCGCCGTGATGCAGCAGGAATACGATATCTGGGCGCCGCGAGTCCGCGAGATCATCGCGCAGAACCCGTCGTGGACCGACCAGCAGGTGACCTGGCAGGTCATCGAGGAGATGGCCATCCGTGGCTGGAAGATGCTGGAGCCCATCTACGAGGCCCAGCACGGCCAGAAGGGCCGACTCTCGATCCAGATCGACCCGACCTTCAACCGGTCGGTCGACAGGATGGTGGAGCAGGCACGCCACTTCGACTCCCTCGCGCCGAACGTCCAGATCAAGTTCCCGGCGGTCGCCGCGGGATCGAGGCCATGGAGCGGGTGACCGAGGAAGGCATCAGCGTGAACGCCACGGTCTCCTTCACGGTGGCGCAGGCGCTGGCCGTCGGCGAGGCGCTCGAGCGTGCACTGGCGAAGCGCGAGGCCGCCGGCGAGGACACCTCCTGGATGGCCCCGACGTGCACGATCATGATCGGGCGCACCGATGACTGGGTCAAGAAGTCGTGTGAGCGCGACGGCATCATCGTCGATCCGGCCGCGCCGAACTGGGCCGGCGTGGCGGTCTTCAAGCGGGCGGCCGCGATCTACCGGGAGCGCGGCTATCGCACACGCCTGCTGGCCGCTGCCTACCGGCACCACCTGCACTGGTCGGAGCTCATCGGCGGCGACGTCTCCATGACCATCCCGTATGGCTGGCAGAAGTTGTTCAACGCATCGAGCGTGGAGGTCAAGGACCGCTGGAACGACCCCGTTCCCGAAGCGTACGTGGCCGAGTTGCTGGAGCGTGTGCCAGAGTTCGTCAAGGCCTACGAGCCCGCTGGCCTGAGCATCGATGAGTTCGCTGCCTACGGCGCGAGTGCGCGCACGCTGCGCGCCTTCGTGGCCTCCTACTGGGAACTGGTGGGCACGATCGATGACCTGATGATCCCAAACCCGGACGTGAAGTCCTAAGACGGCGACGAGAGCGAGGGGAGGAGGCGGCATGCCGCGAACGACCGTGGCCCAGGCAATCGTGACCTGGCTGGCCAACCAGTCCGTCGAGCGAGACGGGCAGCGTCAGCGATTCTTCGAGGGCGTCTTCGGCATCTTCGGCCACGGCATCGTGGCCGGCATGGGCGAGGCGCTCGAGGCAGCCCAGGCCAGCGTGCGCTACTACCAGACGCGTAACGAACAGGCCATGGTCCACACCGCGGCCGCCTTCGCCAAGCAGAGCCGGCGGATGCGCACATTCGCGTGCACCTCATCGATCGGGCCGGGCGCCACGAACATGGTCACCGGCGCCGCCAATGCCACCGTCAACCGACTGCCCGTGCTACTGCTGCCCGGCGATCGCTTCGCCACTCGGCGGGTGCGACCGGTGCTGCAGCAGCTGGAGCGGCCAGAGGCGGGAGATCTCTCGGTCAACGATGCCTTCCGACCGGTCTCGCGGTACTTCGACCGCATCGAGCGGCCGGAGATGCTCATCGATGCGCTGCCGGCGGCCATGCGCATCCTTACCTCGCCCGCGGAGACGGGTGCGGTCACCCTGGCGCTGCCACAGGACGTACAGGCGGAAGCCTGGGATTGGCCGGAGGAACTGCTGGCCCCACGCACCTGGACCATCCCGCGCTCGCGCCCGGACACGGCCCTGCTGACACGCGCCGTCGACCTGATCATGGCGGCTGAGCGACCCATGATCGTGACCGGCGGAGGCACCATCTACAGTGGCGCCGAAGACGCCCTCGACGCCTTCGCCACGCGTTTCGGGATCCCGGTCGTGGAGACCCAGGCCGGCAAGGGCGCACTGCGCTGGGACCATGGCTTCAATCTCGGCGCCATCGGCTCAGCCGGTGGACGCGCCGGCAACGCCATCGCACGGGACGCCGACCTGGTCATCGCCATCGGCACCCGGCTCTCCGATTTCCCCACCATGAGCTGGAGCTCCTGGCAGGACCCTGATGTCGGCTTCATCGCCGTCAACGTGGCCGAGATGGACGCCGCCAAGGCAGCCGCCGTGCCGCTCGCCGCCGACGCGCTGGTCACACTGCGGGAGCTGCACGCCGCCCTCAACGAGCGCGGGTTCGCCGGGGCTGCACCCGAGCGCCTGGAGCGGATCGAACGGCTCCGCACCGACTGGAACGATGAGGTGGAGCGAGTACTACACCTGGCGGCCGACGTGAACGTCTCGCAGCCGGAGGTGATCCGCCTGGTCAACGAGGCCGCCGCGGAGGACGGTGTGATGGTGGCCGCGGCCGGTGGCCTTCCGGGTGATCTGCACAAGACCTGGCGCGCCACGGGACCGCACAGTTACCACATGGAGTACGGCTACTCCACGATGGGCTATGAGGTCGCCGGCGGCATGGGTGCCGCCATGGCCGAACCTGATCGCCGGGTATACGTGATGGTCGGGGACGGCTCGTACCTGATGCTGGCCAATGAGATCGCCACGGCCTATCAGGAGGGCATCGCGATGACCATCGTGCTGCTCGACAACCACGGCTTCCGCTGCATCCGCAACCTCTCGGGCGCGTGTGGTGGGGACAATCCATTCAACGACTTCCGTGTGCGCGACCAGGCTTCCGGCAGCTTCACCGGCGGAGTGCTGCCCATCGACTTCGCCGCCAATGCCGCGAGCCTCGGCGCCACCGTATTCACGGCCGACACCCCGGCGGAGCTGGCGCAGGCACTCGCGGACTCCAAGCACATCAGCGGCCGCCCGGTCGCCATCGTGGTGGAGGTGAACCCGGAGCCGGCCGTGCCCGATTACGACAGCTGGTGGGACGTTCCGGTGGCGGAGGTCTCCACGTCAGCGCGCGTCCGCGAGGCCCGCAAGGCGTACGAGGAGAACCTCGCCAGGGAGCGGTCGTTCGTGTAAGGGAGGA
Source organism: uncultured Chloroflexia bacterium (assembly GCA_963724095.1). Lineage (GTDB taxonomy): Bacteria > Chloroflexota > Limnocylindria > Limnocylindrales > CSP1-4 > JAFMJV01. The sequence continues at coordinate 585,112 of CAVRTH010000005.1, read as the reverse complement.
GGAGCAGATGGAACCGAACGCTTCGGGCGGCGGCATACGGGTCGCAGCCGCACCGGTGTCCTGGGGGGTCTTCGAGAAGACCGAAGGCGATGCCCTGCAGCTTGAGCCCGAGCAGATGCTCGACCAGATGGCTGCGGCCGGGTACGCGGGCACGGAGTTGGGCCCACCGGGCTATTTCGGCGACGCGGCGCAGATGAAGGAGCGGCTCGCCTCACGCGGCCTCTCGCTCGTGGGTGCCTTCCTGCCGCTGCGCTTCAGCCGTGCCGAGCACATCGAGGAGGATCTCGACTGGATGCGCGGAGTGCTCGAGCTGCTGGCCGCAGGCCGACCCGACGCGGTCATGCCCAAGGCGGTCCTGGCCGACGCCTCCCTGGAGCCGGAGCGCATGCGCTGGGCCGGCCAGATCGACAGCCATCCCGAGGCCAGGCTGCCCGAGGAGCGGTTCGACGTCCTGATCGACAACATGCACCGTGCGGGCGAGATCTGTCGCGAGGGCGGCTTCGATCCGGTGCTCCACTTCCATGCCGGTAGCTACTGCGAGACGGGTGCGGAGATCCACCGTGTCTTTGACGCGCTCGACACCGACATCGTGGGCATGTGCCTTGACACCGGACATGCGCTCTTCGGTGGCGCCGACCCGCTGGAGCTGCTCGCAGATTACGGCGACTGCGTCAGGCTGGTCCACGTCAAGGACTGTGACCTGGCCGTGCTGCAGGAGGTGTGCCGTTCGGGAGGTGGCCTGATGGAGGCCTGGGATCGAGGCGTCTTCTGCGAACTCGGGCAAGGCACCGCGGGATTGGATGCGTTCCTCGAGTCGCTCAAGGCCCGCGGTTATTCCGGTTGGCTGACGGTCGAGCAGGATCGGTTCCTGAAGCCGGAGGACACGGCCGAAGCGCTCCTGGCGCTGCACACCCGCAATCGGGAGTGGCTGTCGGCACGCGGCTTCTGAGGCCATCCGGGGAAGAGGAACGGCCCCCGGGTCGCTCCCGAGGGCCGTTCGATCGCGTTCGAGTCAGCTGGGTTGGTTGGCGTTCGCGAGGTACTCCGCGGCGACATCCGCGATGGACTCCTGGTCCACTGCGATGCGCACACCCAGATCGGTCAGCACTTCGGTGGTGATCTGCGCCGAGATCGGATCGAGGATGGCAGCCAGGGTGCCGGCACCGCCCTCCACGCTCGCGAGGAAGTCGTTGCGAACGATCGGAGCGAGGTTCTCAGCTGGCTGCGTGTCGAGGTCATCCTCCAGCACCACCCAGTCGTTCTGGGCGATGATCGGCTGCGTGGAGCAGAGCCAGGCGACGTCGATGGCGTTGCCCTCCAGCGCTCCCGCCATCTCCGCTCCGCAAGCCGGCAGCAGCTCCAGCTGGGCCGGTGGCCAAGCGATGCCGTAGGCATCCTCGAGCGCACCGCGACAGAGAGCGTTGACCTCGCACTCGGGCGGCAGGCCGAACACCAACTGGTCGGCGACGCCAGCGAGATCGCTCACGGTCGCCAGGCCAAGCTCCTCAGCAGTGTCGGGGCGCACCACCACGGCGTTGGTGTCTTCGCCCGCGGTGATGGCGAGCACGGTCGCGTCGACCCCGGCGATGTCGAGCGCCCGCTGCAGGTTGGCGCGGTTGGTCTCACCGTCGCCGGTCACCTCGATGGCGGCCAGGTCGGGGTTCTCCGAGCCGACGGTATAGAAGCCAAGCCCTGAGCCGACGTACTCGGGCACGAGGTCGATCTGGGCCGACTCGAACGCCTCCACGCGAGCTTCTCGCGTACCGATGGCCATCTGGCGCTCGACGCCGAAGCCTGCCGCCTCCAGCGCCTGTGCGTAGATCTCAGCCATCAGCTGTGATTCGTAGAAACCGTCGGAGCCGATCCGCACGGTCGGCTGCTCCTGTGCTGAGACGAACGCGCCCCCACCCGCCGTACCGGCGATCGCGATCGACGCCAGGATCGACGCCCCGAGGGCGAGTCTGCGGCTGTTCCGCATGGGTACCTCCCTTGTGGCTTGCTGACCGGACGCTCTTCCGGCGACTGCGGTCTTCGTAACCCTAGCCCAGTCGCTGTCATCTTCGCAGGAGATATCTCAGGCGACCTCCGGGGCGCCCGTCGATGCGGCTGACGGGTCGGTCGCCACGAGCACGCCACGTGGAGTCAGACGGCGCTGCAGCCAGGACAGGATCACGTCGGTGCCGATGGCCAGGACGGCGACGAGCACGACCCCCGAGTAGAGCATCCCTTCGTCGCGCCGGGCGATGCCGTCGATGATGAAGCGACCCAGGCCGCCGGCCGCGAGGAAGGCGCCGATGGTCGCCGTCGCGATGACCTGCAGCAACGCCACCCGGAACCCACCCACCAGGACGGGCAGCGCCAGCGGCAGCTCTACGCCGGTCAGGATCTGCGTTTCGGTCAGGCCCATCCCGCGTGATGATTCGATGAGGTCGCGGTCGACTTCCTGCAGGCCGGCGTAGGCCGCCACCAGGATGGGCGGGATCGCCAGCAGCACCATGGCCAGGAAGATGGGGAAGAAACGCAGTCCCAGCCGGGGGTCGTAGCCGAGGACGGGTGCCAGGCCCAGCATCACGGGCAGCAGCATCACCATCACCGCGTAGGAAGGCACGGCTCGTCCGATGTTGGCGATGTTGATACCGAGCAGCTGCAGGCGGCCGGTGTGGCCGATGTAGAGGCCCAACGGCAGTGCGATCGCCGAGGCGATGACCACGGCCAGCAGGGCGATGAGGATGTGCTCCAGCAGCCGGTTGGGGATACCGGTCTGGCCCTGCCAGTTGGCGGCGTCGGTCAGGAAGGCCAGCAGTTGCTCCATGCCTCAGCCTTCTCCGCCGGCACGTACCCGCAGCCAGGGCGTCAGGAGCCGCTGGAGGCCGACGAGCGCGCCGTCGACCATGAAGGCGAGGATGACCGAACCGACCGCCCCCAGGTAGATCTTGGTGTCGAAGTTGGTCTGCAGCCCCTCGGTGATGAATTGCCCCAGGCCGCCGAAGCGATTGCCGCCGATGATGGCCGCCACCGTCACCAGGCCGATCGTCGTCACCGCCGCCACGCGCACCCCGGCCATGATCAGCGGCACCGCGAGGGGCAGCTGAACGTGCCACAACCGAGACATCGCCGTGTAGCCCATGGCGTCGGCGGCCTCAGTGACGTCTTGTGGCACCGAGCGCAACCCCGCCACGGTGTTGACGTACAGGATGAGCAGGGTATAGGCGGTCAGCGGGATGATCGCGGTCATGAGCGAGAGGCCGGTGATGGGGATAAGGACGGAAAAGGCCGCCAGGCTGGGGATGGTGTAGAGCAGGCCCGTGACCGCGGTCACCGGGCCGACGGTCCCCGGTCGACGCAGGGCCAGGACTGCGAGCGCGAAGGCGATGATGAAGCCCGCCACCATCGGGATCAGCAGCAACTGCAGGTGCTGCCAGGTCTTCTCGGTCACGTCGTCGAGGTGGGCGGCGATCCAGTCCCAGCGGATCTCGATCACGACTGCTCCGTGAGTACCTCGTCAAGCTGGCCGGCCTCGATCACGGCAGCCACGGCCTCAGCGATGTCCTCCGGAACCTCGCGCGAGCGGTCGTCCTGCATCCAGTCCATCACTGCCGCCAAGGTCAGCAGGCCCAGCACACGCCCTTCCCGGTCAACGACGACACCGACGCCGACTTCCTCGTCGAGCAGGCGAGAGGTCGCGTCCTTCAACGTGTCGCGTCGATCGAGGATGGGCGACGTCGGGTCGGCAGCATCCTGGCTGATCTGCCCAGTGGCGGGCAGGTCGTCCACCTCCACCCATCCCAGCGGCCGATCGAGCTCATCGACCAGCAACAGGAAGCGCAGGTCCTCAGCGCTCGCGCGCCGTCGGAGCGACTCCACGCTCTGGCCTGGGCGTGCCCGCGGTGGTGGCTCCAAGGCGACGTCGCCGACGCGATACAACGACAGACGCTTGAGCCCGCGATCCGCACCCACGAAGCGGGCCACGTACTCCGAAGCCGGCTCGGCCAGGAGTTCTGCCGGCGCGCCGACCTGAGCGATCCGGCCACCCTGATGCATGACCACCACCAGGTCGCCCATCTTGATCGCCTCGTCGATGTCGTGGGTCACGAAGAGGATGGTCTTGGCCAGATCCTCCTGCAGGCGCAGGAACTCGTTCTGCAGCCGCTCGCGCACGATGGGGTCGACCGCACCGAAGGGCTCGTCCATGAGCATCACGGGGGGATCGGCCGCGAGGGCACGCGCGACACCCACCCGTTGACGTTCGCCTCCGGAGAGCTGGCTTGGGTAGCGCTCGCCGTACTTGCCGGGCTCCAGTCCCACGAGTGCGAGGAGTTCATCCGAACGCGTTCGCTGGCGTCCCTTGTCCCAGCCCAGCAAGCGCGGCACGGTGGCCACGTTCTGGCTGATCGTCTGGTGTGGGAACAAGCCGACCTGCTGGATGACATAGCCGATGCCGCGACGCAGGTCGGCCAGGTCCGCAGCCGCGATGTCGTGGCCGTCGATGAGGATCCGCCCGGCGGTCGGTTCGATGAGGCGGTTGACCATCTTGAGCGTGGTCGTCTTGCCACAGCCAGAGGGACCCACGAGGACACAGATGCGCCCCGCCGGAACCGTCAGCGACAGATCCTCGACGGCGCCACCTGGACCGCGCTTGCGAGCCGCCGCGTCGTAGGATTTGCTGACGTGATCGAACTCGATCGTCGCGCCAGTCGATGTCGCGCCCGCGCCTCTCGCGTCATCCATGGGGCCCGACACTAGCGCATGGGTCATGAACCGTGTCAGGCGCTGGGCACCGCCAGTTTCCGGCGCAGACGGGGCACCCGCCGCGCGAGGTCGCGCTCGACGAGCCGGTCCCGGGATCCGAAGAGGCGGCTTCGTTCGGCCAGGACACGCGCGCGATCGGTCGCCTGCAGCGCTGCCTGCAGATCGCGCGCGTCATGCTCGCGATGCTTGGCCACGTGCAACCAGGCCCATGCTGCATGGCGACCGCCCTCGAGCGCAACGGCGTGCCAGGCGCCCTCAGCCTCCTCGCGTCGCCCCATGCGAGTCAGCGTGCGGGCACGATCCATGGCGATGTGCTCGTAGCGCTGCGTCTCCCAAGGCTCGGTCAGTCGCTCCATGGCCGCCTCGAAGCAGGCCAGTGCGTCCGCGTGGCGCCGCTTGCGTGCGTAGGCTCGACCGAGGCCACCCAGGTCACCGGGGTGGACCGCCGGCGGAGGCACACCCGTACGCGTCACTGCCGCCAGGTCACGAGCCAGGACCCCCAACAGCAACGCCATCGATACGACGTCCTGACGGTTGTGCTCGAGGACGTCACGCAGCAGCGCCCCGTGGCCGGAGCGCAGGTAGTCGAGGTACCGACCCGGCACCAGCCCTCCGGGCAGGTCGTGTTCACGCCGCACACCGCAGACGCCCGCCTCCACGCTCGCCAGCCGCGCGTCGGGAAGGCGATGCTTCCAGAACGCCCGGGCCAACGGCAGCAGGTCGAGATGCTGGGCGAAGCGGGGTGGTCGCCGTCCGTGCAGGCGATATCGCGTGACCAGCAAGGGCCAGTCGAAGGAACGGCCGTTGTATGAGACCAGGCAGGCAGCGGGCGGGATCAGCGCTTCCAGGGCGTCGAGGTAACCAGCCTCATCCGATTGTTCCGGCAGCAGCAGCTGCCGCGTGACGAAGTCAGGCCCATCCCAGGTGCCGATGCCGACCACGAATGGCAGGGTCCCGGTGCCGCTGCCCAGACCGGTGGTCTCCGTATCGAACAAGACGAAGTCCTGCTGCGGGTCTACCGGTTCAGGCAACCAGGCGAGTCCGGAAAGGTCCCGCTGGAGCCGCTCCCGCCACTCCACCACCACGATAGGATGCTGCGAGGTCTGCTGCACCACGCCACCCACGTCCGCGGCCAGGGCCTCTGCGCGCCCGACACGCGGCTGCGGGATCGCCGGCCGGCGGAGCTCTGTTGCATCACGCACCTGCGCCTCACGAAGCCGCTCCAATCGTGAGCGCCGGATGCGTCCGACTCCGATGACATCCATCTGCGGCAGCGTGGGTTGGCGCTCTGCCAGCTCGGCTGTCACGCGGCCGCCTCCGCGGTCACCGTGACCATCGGAGACTCCGGCCTGTCAAGCAGATGCAACAGGCGTAGCGACAGGGTGCGACCGTCAAGGCGACTTTCGCCACGAGGTCCCACGCAAGCTGGGCAGCCGACCTCACAATCGCAGCCGCCGACCAGCTCGAGCGCACCACGCACGAGCTCGTCGGTGCGCTCGTAGAGTCGCGTCGACATGCCCACGCCCCCGGGTGCTGCCTCCCACAGGTAGATGACCGGACGCTCGGCGTGAGGCGACTGCACCTGCGCCACCATGCCCAGGTCATGCGGGTCGGCCATGAGCAGCACGCTGGCTACCGTCTGCAGCGCGCGTCCAGCCCCCACCAGGGCAGCATCGAGCTCATCGCGTCGCCACCCGGCGACAGCGTCGCGATCGACGGCCACCCACCAGGCGGTCGTGTGCAACTCCATCTCCGGCAGGTGGATCTGGCCCCAGCCGACGTTCTCGTGCGTGTCCAGCTTGAGCTTCTTGAAGATGGTGGCGATGCTGCTGATCATGACCTCCCCATGCTGGCGGCTGCTGGCGCTGCGATCAGCCTGCGCGAACACCTCCAGTGGCTTCAAGGTGACGGCCAGCTCGGCCTGGGTGTAGTAGTCGGTATCGACGGGGCGTACCAGGGCCTTACGCTCCTCCCAGTCGAGCTTGTCGACGTGGTACTGCTGTGAGTCGTGCAGGTAGATGGCCTTCTCGTGCACCAGTACACGGGCGGCGAAGAGATCGACTTCGCCCAGTACCCGCGGTCGTTCGGGCCCGGTATCGACGATCAGCACGTTCTCCGGAGCGCCCAGCCGCAGGTTGATCTCCGAAGCCGGGAAGTTCTCACTGGCCCAGTACCAGCGCCCGTCACCGGCCTGGCGAACATGGCCCTCCTCGCCCAGGAAGGCCAAGAGGTCGTCGGCCGGGGCCGCGCCGAAGGACTCACCCGGAGCGAACGGCAGCTCGAAGGTGGCCGCACGCAGATGCGCCAGCAGGACATGCACGTTCTCCGGGTCCAGGCGTGCCTCCTCCGGCGTGGACTCGAAGAGGTACTCCGGGTGCGTCGCCACGTAGCGATCGATGGCGCCGGCGCCGGCCACGAGTATGGAGACGCTGGTCTCCTGGCGGCGACCCGATCGACCCATCTGCTGCCAGGTGCCGGCGATGGTGCCCGGGTAGCCGGCCAGGATCGAGACATCCAGAGCACCGATATCGATGCCCAGCTCCAGCGCATTGGTGGACACCACGCCCAGGACCGCGCCACTGCGGAGCCCCGCTTCGATGGCTCGTCGTTCGCTGGGCAGGTAACCGCTGCGATAGCCACGGATGCGATCGATCGGACCGCGCCCTTCGCGCATCGCCTCGCGCAGGGCCGCCAGCATCAGCTCCACCGCGACGCGGGCCCGGCCGAAGACGATGGTCTGGCGACCGGCACGCAGGAACGACAGGGCCGCCCGATAGGAGAGCCAGTGCGGTCCGGGTCGAACGCCGCTGCGCGCATCGAGCGGCGGCGGATCGAGGATCACCACGTGCCGCTCACCCTGTGGCGCGCCACTCCTGTCGATGACGCGGAACTCGCGCCCGGTCAGCGTGCGGGCCAGTTCGGCGGGGTTGGCCACGGTGGCAGAGGAACAGATGATGCGGGGATGCGAACCGTAGTGGGCACAGATGCGCAGCAGCCGCCGCAGCACGTTCGCCACATGGCTGCCGAAGATACCCCGGTACGTGTGGGCCTCGTCGATGACGATGAAGCGCAGCTGCTCGAAGAGCTGGAACCACTTGGTGTGATGCGGCAGCATCGCCGTGCTGAGCATGTCCGGATTGGTCACCACCACCTGGCCGGCCTCGCGCACGACTGCCCGGATCGGGGCCGGCGTGTCACCGTCATAGACGGCTGCCGAAAGGTCCATCTCCGCCAGCGAAGCAAGGTCGCGAAACTCAGCCAGCTGATCCTGGCTCAGGGCCTTGGTGGGGAACAGGTACAAGGCGCGCGCAGCAGGGTCCTGAGCGATCTCCTGCAGGACCGGCAAGTTGTAGCACAGCGACTTGCCCGATGCGGTGGGCGTCACGATGACGATGTCCTCGCCGTCGTGCAGGGCGTCGAGAGCCTCGCGCTGGTGGCTGTAGAGCGACGTGATCCCGCGGCGTTCGACGGCTCGCACCAGGCGCGGGTCCAGCCGATCGGGGAGGGAAGCGAAGGTGGCTTCCCGTGCTGGCAGCACACGCCGGACCGCCACCGCGTCCGACACGCCCGGCTCGGCCAGGAAGCGCTCCAGTGCGTCCAGTGCTGAAAGAGGTTGATGGAGTCTCATCGCGACGACCTCGAGCAAAACGACCATCTGTTCGGTTTCTGACGCAGTGTAGCAGGCCTGGTCCGGTTGACACTGGTGACAGCGACTCCCTAGGCTCCAGGTGATGACATCATCTCGCCGTGGGCCGCTGCAGGGACGTCGCGCCGCGGCCCTCGTCTTCGGCCTCTTCGTGGCAGCCGGCCTCGTCCTCGTCTTCGGAGGCACGATCTCGCGCTCCAATGACATCGAGGCCAGGGCCGAGCGCCTGCGCGCGGAGAACCTCGCTCTCGAGGCCCGCGTCGCAGCCGGCGATCTCGAATTCGAGTTGGTGGGCACGGACGAGTTCATCGCCTGGCAGGCACGCGCGTACGGCACGGGCGCGAAGGGTGAGACCATCATCGTCCCGCCGAACGACGCCCCTTCGCCGGAGCCTATCGTCCCGCTCGGCGCGGGCAAGGCGGATGACCGAGCGCGCGCACCCCTGGACGCCTGGCTGGAATTGCTCTTCGGCGGCTAGCGTTCAGGCCCAGTCGGCATGGCGGCCGGCAGGTCTCGTCGAGCCCGCAGATCGAAGTACAGGACAGCGGTCAGTACCGGAGCCAGCGCGGCCAGGAGCACCGTCGCGACTGCCAGCGTGATGCTCTGGGCGACCGATCCGTCCAACCCCAGAGTGGGTGACAGCAGTCCCAGGATGAGGACATCCAGCAACTGCGAGATCATGGTCGAGATGAACGCGGTAGCGATCGCGCCGAAGGTGACGATGAAGATGATGCGCCAGACGTTGTCGGCGCTCAGGTACCAGCTGCGAGCAAGGGCCGCACGGGGCCCCAGACCCTCGTAGACGATGGCCGGGAACGCCGGCGCCCAGCGCATGCTGAGGTAGAGCACCCCGACCACCATGGCTACCACGATCACGAGGGCCGCAAAGGCCCCGGGCCCGCCGCCGCCTGAGGCCATCGGCAGCACCGACAGCGTCAACAGTATCGCCGCCACTCCTCCCAGCACCAGCCCCATCACCACCATCGTGGTTGCGAGGATGAAACCGAGTGCACTGGGCGCTCGCCGCAGACAGGTCCGCAGCGCCTCGCCCAGCTCGATCGGCCGAGCGCGGTAGTCGGCCGCGACCACGGCGCTGAAGCCGAGCGCACCGATGCTGGCAAGCACCCCCGCCACCACCGCCGCGATGAGATAGCCGGAGAGCGCCCCGATGATCGGCGGCAGTTGCTCCTCGGTGATGACGGTGGCCTCATCCAGGACGCCGTCGTTGATCCCGGGGAAGATGTCCAGGACGACCTCGTTGACACGCGCACCGGTGGCTGCCGTGAGCAGGGCTCCAGGGCCGGCGAATAGCAGCGACAGGCCCAGCAGGACCGCCCAGTGGCGACGCAGGATGCGAACCCCGACCTCGAGGATGGTGCCGAGACGCATCGGCTGCGGACCGGCCGTTGACGTTTCTTCGCGCGGCTCGCCTTCGCGATGCGGGCCGCTCTCGAACTCCAGGACGCCTATTCCTTCGGCGCGCTGTCGCCCAGCAGCGACGCTCGCCATGACTGAGGCAGATGGAGCAGGAACTGGTAGCCGAACGCGAGTACGAGCGCCAGCAGCGACACCAGCAGGGTGATGAGCTGGTCCAGGCTGACCCGGACGCGAACACGCAACATGGCGCTGTCGGCGGTCAGGACGTCAGCCAACCCGGCGAGCATCGCTCTTATGACGGTCATACCTCGCGAGTGTGCCACGCCCGCGCCATGCGGGTCATGGCGGCATGCGATGAAGCCCCCGAAGTGTCTCGTCGGTGGGAGCTCGAGGGCCCTGGGATGAGGGTGGTGGCTGGGGGCAGATTCGAACTGCCGACCTAACGATTATGAGCCGTTTGCTCTGCCGCTGAGCTACCCAGCCATGCTCGGAACAGGCGACATAGTAGCCGATACGACGACTGTGGGACTTCCGGGTCCTGACCTGCGCCTGCACCGATGTCATCCTGTCGAGATGGGCCTTTCGGCCACCGGCCCTATAATCCCCCTCACCGACCGGGCGATCCGGGAGGCCCCACTCAGAGGCAGGATTCTCCTTGAACAGTCGTTTCATGCGCAACGGGCTCGTCACCCTCGTACTGGTCGTCGGTACGGCAGCGCTGTTGTATCTCTTCCTTTTCAACGACACGCAACCGGAGTCGGTCCCGTACAGCGGCTCGCCGGACTCCTTCCTGAGCCAGATCGAAGAAGGCAAGGTGAAGTCCGTCCTGGCCCGCGGCGAGAAGCTCGCCATCACCGTCAACTACGACGTGAACAAGGATGGGGTGACCGATGAGAACGACGTCGTCGAGTCGTTCCTGCCCGCCCAGTTCACCACCTCGCTCCAATCGGACATGAACCAGGCCGCCTGCGGCTCCCCGGCCTTGTGCGACACCGCTCCCGAGTTGGCGGCCGAGCCTGCCGACGACGGCAACGCCTTCTTCGGGCTGCTGCTGTCGATGCTCTTCCCGATCCTGCTCGATCGGCGTCTTCCTGTGGTTCATGTTCCGCCAGGCACAGGGCAGCAACAACCAGGCCATGAGCTTCGGTCGCAGCCGGGCGCGCATGTTCGTAGGCAACAAGACCGTCGTCACCTTCAACGACGTAGCCGGCGTCGACGAGGCCAAGACGGAGCTGCAAGAGGTCGTCGAGTTCCTCAAGTACCCTGAGAAGTTCAACTCGCTGGGCGCGCGCATCCCGCGCGGTGTGCTGCTCGTGGGACCGCCCGGTACCGGCAAGACCCTGCTGGCCCGTGCGGTGGCGGGCGAAGCCGGCGTGCCCTTCTTCAGCATCTCCGGCTCCGAGTTCGTGGAGATGTTCGTGGGCGTCGGCGCCAGCCGTGTGCGCGACCTCTTCGACCAGGCCAAGCGCAACAGCCCCTGCATCGTGTTCGTGGACGAGATCGACGCCGTGGGGCGCCAGCGTGGCGCGGGCCTCGGCGGCTCGCATGACGAGCGCGAGCAGACACTGAACCAGATCCTCGTCGAGATGGATGGCTTCGACACCAACACCAATGTCATCGTGGTGGCCGCCACCAACCGTCCCGACGTACTCGACCCGGCGCTCCTGCGCCCGGGCCGTTTCGACCGCCAGGTCATCCTCGACCGCCCCGACATGAAGGGCCGCCTGGAGATCCTGAGCGTTCACGTCAAGGGTAAGCCGCTGGACAAGGAGATCGACCTGCCCAGCGTGGCCAAGCAGTCGCCTGGGTTCTCCGGGGCCGACCTGGCCAACCTCGTCAATGAGGCCGCCATCCTCGCCGCTCGTCGCAACAAGAAGACCATCGGCACACCCGAGTTCAACGAGGCGCTGGAACGCGTCGTGGCTGGACCCGAGCGCAAGAGCCGCATCATCAGCGATGAAGAGAAGGCCATCATCGCCTACCACGAAGGCGGACACGCCATGGTGCAGCGCGTGCTACCCAAGTGCGATCCGGTGGTCAAGGTCAGCATCATCAGCCGTGGCATGGCCCTCGGCTACACCATGGGCCTGCCCACCGAGGACCGCTACCTGCAGTCCAAGTCCGAGTTCGAAGACAAGATCGCCGGCATGCTCGGCGGTACGGTCGCAGAGCGCCTGATGTTCGGTGACATCACCACCGGTGCTTCCAACGACATCGAGAAAGCCACCACGCTGGCGCGCCGCATGGTCACCGAGTTCGGCATGAGCGAGAAGCTCGGCCCGTTGGCTTTCGGCAAGCGCGACGAGATGGTCTTCCTCGGCCGCGAGATCGGTGAACAACGCAACTACTCCGACGACGTGGCCAAGAAGATCGATGACGAGGTCCGCGCCATCATCGACCGTGGCTACGAACGCGCCACCGAGGTGCTGACGGCTCACAAGGACCGCCTCACCGAGCTGGCCGAGGCCCTGGTGGCGAAGGAGACCATCGAGGCCGCCGAATTCGAAGCCATGTTCGCCGACCTGCCTGACCCCCGCAAGGAGTCGGGCGGCTCGCCCACGCCGAAGCTGGCCATCCCGCTGGCCGGCCTGAGCAAGCCCAAGCCGGAGCAGCCGCCGGCCCCAGCCAGCACCACGGAGCCGACACCGCAGCCCGCCTGATCGGGGCGACGACAGCAACAGGGGGGAGGGTCCGATGCGTTCGCCCATCGAAGCCATCGACGCCTACCTCGAGCGCACGTTCGACGAGCGCCTGGAGGAGTTCAAGGCCTTCATTCGCATCCCGACCGTGGGGGCGCTGCGTGAGCATCGTGCCGATGTCGGGGAGGGGGCCCGATGGCTCGCCTCGAGGATGCGGGAGATCGGCCTCGAGCACGTAGAGGTGTCGCCGACAGACGGCAACCCCGTGGTGTATGGCGACTGGCTCCACGCGAAGGGCGCGCCCACGGTGCTGGTGTACGGCCACTACGACGTGCAGCCGGCTGATCCGCTCGACCTGTGGGTCCGTCCACCCTTCGAGCCACGGGTCGAGAACGGCCGTATCTACGGGCGCGGCGTAGCCGACGACAAAGGGCAGGTCCATCTCCACCTGTGGGCTGCCAAAGCGTGGCTGGAAACACAAGGTCGTCTGCCGCTCAACGTTCGCTACGTCATCGAAGGCGAGGAGGAAGACGGCTCGCCTCACTTCGAGGCCTGGATCACGCGCAATATCGATCGCCTGGGCGGTGACGTCATCGTCGTCTCCGACACCGGCTTCTACGAGGGCAACCACCCGGCACTGACGGTCTCCTTGCGCGGCAACATCTACCTCCAGCTCGATGTCACCGGCCCCAGGCAGGACCTTCACTCGGGCGGCTTCGGCGGTATGGTGCAGAACCCCGCCAACGCTCTGGTCCGCATCCTCGCTTCGCTGCGCGACGGCGAAGGCCGCGTCACCGTGCCGGGCTTCTACGACGAGGCGCCGGTATTGACCGCCGCCGAGCGCGAGCGGTTCGCTCGACTGCCATTCGAGGAGGACGCCTTCGCTAAGGGCATCGGCGTGTCGGAGCTCTTTGGTGAACCCGGCTACAGCCCCCTGGAGCGCAGGGGCATGCGTCCGACCCTGGACGTCTGCGGCATGTGGTCCGGCTTCACCGGCGAGGGCAGCAAGACCATCATCCCGGCACACGCTCACGCCAAGGTGTCCTGTCGGCTCGCTCCGGGTATGGACCCCAACAAGACGTTCACACGAATACACGATGCGGTCATGGCCGTCGCTGTGCCCGGAGTACGGGTCGACATCACCCAGCTCGACGAGATGTGGCCTTTCGTCGTCAGCCCGGAGCACCCCGCGGCGCAGACCGCCGTGGCCTGTCTGCGCGAAGTCTTCGGCGCTGAGCCCTACTTCGTCTACGAAGGTGGCTCCATCGGTGCGGTGGCCAGCTTCGACCGCGTGCTCGGGCTTCCATTGGTGATGCTCGGCTTCACCAATCCCGACGATCAGGCGCACTCGCCGAATGAGTCACTGGTGTTGGCCAACTACGAGGGCGGCGCCCGTACGGTGGCCCGCTACTGGGAGGCGCTGGCACAGGCGTAGCCGCGGGGTAGTACTCGTGGATGGCTGGCGGTGGGAAGGATGGGTCGCCCTTGACAGGGCGACTAGGTTGCTAGCATCGATCCCGTGGAAGCCTGTCGCAAGGAGTCTCAGAGGCCCCGGCCTCGCCTGCCGCTATGACATCCCCTGACGCCCCCGATCCGCGCGCCGCTCAGTCGGCCGCCCCCAACGCCGCCGGCAGCGATGCCCCGGCCGCACCGACCGCGACGACCGCACTCCCGTCGCCTCCCGCCCTGGCGCCCCGGCCTGTGCCCCCAGGCGACCGGGGACCGGCTACACCTGTCCCCACCTCTCAACAGATCGGACTGGACCCACGCCTGGCGCAACCTACGCTGGCCCCACGGCAGCCGAGCGCCATCACCCCCACCGACGAAACCATCGGTGGCAAGACCTGGAAGTACGACTCCGGTATCGGCAACATCGCGCCACGCAGTGCCACGCAGGTCCTGACCACACTGGCCGGCAAGGTCGCCGAAGGCGACGTCACGCAGTACCAGCCGGTGCCGCTCGGCTTCACACCCCTGGACAAGTCCATCGGTGGCGGTCTCCGCGCCGGCGAGATGCTGCTCATCGGTGGTGCGCAGGGCACGGGCAAGACCACGATGGCACTGCAGATGGCTCGCAACATCGTGATGAGCGGCCTGGCCAGCGTGCTCTACATCTGCTTCGAGCACGACGAGGAATACCTGCTCAACCGCCTCATCGCGCAGGAGTCAGTGCTGCCGGGCCTGCCCAGTCGCAGCGGCGGCATCAAGTTGGTCGACGTCCGCCAGGAGATCCTGGGGACCTGGATGGCGACCGGTGGTCAGAATGCTGACCTCGGCGCGAATCCCCGCTTGCGGCCCGCGCTGGAGCGCATCAATCGCTACGGTCCCAACCTGTACATGCTGCGAGGATCGCAGACCACCAGCACCGTCGACAACATGGCCGCACTGGTGGAGAAGTACAAGGAGCTCGCAGGTAGACAGCGCCTGCTGGTCTTCGTCGACTACTTGCAGAAAGTGCCCGTGCACCCGGAGCCAGCCAACGAAGTCGAGAAGGTCACCAGCGTGGTGCAGGGACTGAAGGACCTGGCGCTCAACTACGAGGTGCCCCTCGTCTCCATCGTGGCCGCCGACAAGGAGGGCCTGAAGGCCGCGCGCCTTCGCAACCACCACCTGCGGGGCTCGTCGGCCATCAACTACGAGGCGGACATCATCGTCATCCTCAACGAGAAGTACCAGATCGTGGCCAAGGTGAACATCGAATTCAACCCCTACCAGGCGCAACGGTTCCGTGACTGGGTAGTGCTCACCATCGAGAAGAACCGCGGTGGCACCAATGCTGTGGACCTCGAGTATCAGAAATACTTCGAGTACTCGTGCTTCGATCCCAACGGCCGCACGGTCATGGAGAAGCTGATCGAGGAACGTCTCTACAACGACTGACCGCCGCGCGGAGGCGACGCCGTCTAGACTCGTGGGGTGAGACTCAAGACCACGCCGGCGGCGGTATTGCTCGACGTCGGCGACACCATGGCCAGGGCCAATCCATCCTGGCGCGACGTCTACGCTACGGTCTTCGTCGACCACGGCATCGAAGCCACGGCCGAACAGTTCGAGGCGGCCTTCCGCGACGCCTGGGGAGCATGGGCGCACGAGGGGCCGTTCGAAGCGACCGAGGAGGCCTCGTTCCGGCGCCTGACCGAGCTTGACCAGCTCGTCTTTGACCGGCTCGGCTATCCAGACCTGCCGGAAGCCTTCTTCCACGATGTCGACCTCGCCTTTCGCAAGCGCTCGGCCTTCTACGTCTTCCCGGATGTCATGCCGGCACTCGACGCCATGCAGGCGGCCGGCCTGCGGCTGGCCGTGGTCAGCAACTGGGGCTGGTACGCCCCGGAGCTGCTGCAGACGCTCGAGCTGGCTCGCCATTTCGAGGTCATGAGCATCAGTGCCCGCGTGGGTTACCAGAAGCCACACCCCGCGATCTTCGAGCACGCACTCGAGCTGCTCGACCTCTCGGCCGACCAGGTCGTCCATGTGGGCGATGACCCCGAGGCCGATGTGGTGGGTGCCCGACGCGTAGGCATCGAGCCGGTGCTCATCGACCGTCGGGGCCGCCTCGACTCAGCCCATCGGTGCCGACGCCGAGGCCGGTGAGGTCGTGACCATCGCCGATTTCGCCGAGTTGCTTGACTTGCTGGCGATCGAGCGCCCGCCTGGCCTCGTTGGGGCTGACACCTGAACCAGCGGCCGGATCCGGCGGTGTGGCGCCTGTTCATCGCCCACCCCGTTCCGTCCCCGGCACGCGAGAGGTTGTGGGCGCAACTGGCACCCTACCGGCGTCGCTGGCGTGCCGTCCGCTGGACGCGTCCCGACACTTGGCACCTGACCTTGCTATTCCTCGGCTCGGTCGCCCCCTATCGCCTGGCCGAGCTCGAAGCGCTCGTCGATGCGGCTGCCATCGGGGCGTCGCCGTACCTGGTCCGGCCTGCCAGGGGCGGGGGACGGAGCGGGCGAGGCAACGGTGTCGGCTGGCTCGGCCTGAGCGAAGGCGCCGGCGGCCTCATCGGGCTGGCTGCTGCCTTGGCCGATGAATGCCCTCCCCATATCACCGCCGGCCCGCCACCACGACGTACGCCGTCGGCTCATCTCACCATCGCCCGCAAGGTCGGCGAGGACGTCATCGATGCCTTGCGAGTACAGACCCACGGCCCCCTCGGCGTCGAGTGGCAGGCGGACCGCATCGCGCTTCTACGCAGCCACCTCGAGGCTGGGGGTGCTCGCTACGAGACACTGCACGAGGCCACGATGTAGGCTCGGGGCTGTCACCCATGCCCGATATCTGGTCGCCCGCTTCCGCGACCGCGAGGAGGAGAGGATCCATGGCGCTACGACAGGCGAAGTTCATCCTGCCCGACGATCGTATCCCCCGCGACTGGTACAACATCAACGCCGACCTGCCAGTGCCGCTGGCGCCGCCGCTGCACCCGGCCACCATGCAGCCGGTGGGGCCAGATGACCTTGCGCCGATCTTCCCCATGGCGCTCATCGCCCAGGAGATGAGCACCGAGCGCTACATCGAGATCCCGGGACCCGTCCGTGACGCCCTGGCACTGTGGCGTCCGTCGCCCTTGCATCGAGCCCATCGGCTCGAGGCAGCACTCGACACACCCGCCCATATCTACTACAAGTACGAGGGCGTCAGCCCTGCCGGCAGCCACAAGCCCAACACCGCGGTCGCGCAGGCGTTCTACAACAAGGAGGCCGGCGTCAAGCGCCTCACCACGGAGACTGGCGCGGGGCAGTGGGGCACGGCCCTCTCGCTGGCCGGCGCGCTCTTCGGCCTCGAGATCATGGTCTACATGGTGCGGGCCTCCTACGATGCCAAGCCTGGTCGGCGAACCGTCATGCACCTGTACGGTGCCGATGTCGTGGCAAGTCCCAGCAACCTGACCAGCTACGGTCGAGCCGTGCTGGCCGCCACCCCGGACACCCCCGGTTCGCTGGGCATCGCCATCAGCGAGGGCGTAGAGGATGCCGCCACGCACGATGACTCCAACTACTCGCTGGGATCGGTCCTCAACCACGTCCTGTTGCACCAGACCGTCATCGGCCAGGAAGCCATGGAGCAGATGGAGCTGGCCGGCGAGAAGCCGGACATCCTCGTCGCCTGCACCGGAGGCGGCTCCAACTTCGCCGGTCTGACCTTCCCCTTCATCGGCCAGCAACTGCGTGGCGAAGCCGAATACAAGGTCATCGCCGCGGAGCCAGAGGCCGCCCCGAGCATGACCCGCGGCATCTACGCCTACGACTACGGCGACACCGGCAAGGCGGCGCCTATCGTCAAGATGCACACGCTCGGTCATGACTTCGTGCCCGATCCGATCCACGCAGGTGGCCTTCGCTATCACGGCATGGCCCCGCAGGTGAGCCTGCTGGTGGAGCAGGGCATCGTCGAGGCGCGAGCTGTCCCGCAGCGCAAGACGTTCGAGGCTGGCGTCATCTTCACGCGCACGGAGGGCATCCCGCCGGCCCCTGAGACGACCCACGCCATCAGCGTGGTCATCGACGAAGCCCTCAAGGCCAAGGAAGATGGCACCAGCCCGGTGATCCTCTTCAACATGAGCGGCCACGGCCACTTCGACCTTTCCTCGTACGACCGCTACCTCGGTGGCGAGCTCGAGGACTTCGAGCTGCCGCAGGAACGCATCGAGCACGCGCTCGAGTCGCTGCCGAAGGTCTAGCCGGCGGTGCCGGGCTCTCCGGGAGAGGGCGCCACCACGCCCGAGGTACTGATGAGCGACAAGGAGCGTGAGCTCGTCCTGGGAGTGCCGCGCGCCAGCATCATCGGTGCACGTCCCTGGAAGGGCATCCGCGACGAAGGCGTGGAGGACTACCTGCGGCTGATCGAGGCGGAGGGTGAATACCGGCCCCGTGGTGAGGTTGAGGGCGACCCCAGCTGGAAGCAGGTCATCCCCTACCTGCTGATGCGGGACGGCAAGAAGCTGTTCCTGATGCAGCGCAGCAGTGCCGGTGGCGACGATCGCCTGCACGATCGCTACTCGCTTGGCATCGGCGGTCACCTCAACCCGCAGGACGGTGGCGTGCTGGCCGGCCTGCGGCGCGAGTTCCACGAGGAGATGGTGGCCGACTGGGACCCCCAGCCGCGGCTCATCGGTCTGCTCAACGACGACGACGTACTCGTCGGCCAAGTCCACGTGGGTGTGGTCTTCGAAGCTGATGCGGCGGGGCGCCCGCTGGCCATCCGGGAGACCGACAAGCTCCGTGGCCGTTTCGTGGCGCCTCCAGAGGTGTTGCGCGTCTACGAACGCATGGAGACGTGGAGCCAACTTCTTTACGATCATGTGACGGCGCCTGCGAATAGGGCCGAAGGACCAGGCTGGATCGGGCCTCCGGGGTGTGATAATCGCTAGCGAGGTGAACCCCCTGGCACATCGTCGTCCGTCATCGCTGGCCCTGGTCCGGATGTTCCTGCTCTTGGCGGGTGTGCTCGGCCTGCTGGCAGCGAGCGTGCAGGCAGCGGACGATGGACGGCGCGTGATCGTCCTGCCCACCTCCGGCGTGGTCGACCAGATCATGTCCAACTATCTTCGCGAGGGCATCGCGCGAGGTGCGGCAGACGGTGTCGAGGCGGTCGTGATCGAGCTCGACACACCCGGCGGCTCACTGGAGTCCACCCGCGAGATCGTCCAGGCGGAGCTCTCGGCCGAGGTGCCGGTGATGGTCTGGGTCGGCCCGGCCGGTGCTCGCGCCGCCAGTGCCGGGACGTTCCTGACCCTGGCCGCCCACGTGACCTCGATGGCGCCCGCGACCAATATCGGCGCGGCGACGCCCATCTCCGGCGACGGCCAGGACATCCCCGGCGACCTCGGCCAAAAGGTCAAGAACGACACCGTCGCCACCATCACCTCCATCGCCGAGGAGCGTGGCCGGCCGGTCGAGTGGGCCGTCAGCACGGTCACCGATGCTGCCTCCTACACCGTCGACGAGGCAGTCGCGGCCGGCGCGATCGACTTCAAGGCGGAGTCGGTCGAGGACCTGCTGGCCCAGGCCGATGGCATGACCGTCAACGTGGCCGGCGAGGACGTCGTGCTCGAGACCGCCGGTGCGACCATCGAAGAGATGGGCATGAACCCGTTCCAGGGTTTCCTGCACCTGCTCAGCGACCCCAACATCGCCTTCATCCTCTTCGTGCTGGGCTTCTACGGCATCTTCTTCGAGTTCCAGAACCCCAACTTCGTCACCGGCATCCTGGGAGCCTTCGCGCTCATCCTCGCCTTCATCGGCTTCGGCAGCCTGCCTCTCAACGTCGCAGGGCTCCTGCTCATCGCCTTCGCCGTCATCCTCTTCGTGCTGGAGCTCTCGATCACCAGCGCCGGCCTGCTCACGGTAGGTGGCCTGGTGGCCTTCGCCCTGGGCGCATCCGCCCTCTACACTCGACCCGGGGACCCGGTGGCGCCGGAGGTCAGCGTGTCCCCGGAGGTCATCCTCGGGATGACCGCACTCACCGGCCTGGTCGTGCTGGGCATCCTCTATGCGGTGATGCGACAGCGCCGAGCTCCACAGCTGCCACTCGGCGCCTCGCACATCGACCAGCTTGTGCCCGTCGGCACCGACGCACCGGTCCGGCGCACCCTCAGTCCCGATGGGACCATCTACGCTAAGGGCGAGGAATGGTCCGCCCGTAGCAAGGACGGCAGCACCATCGACCGCGGCACGCCGGCCAGGGTGGTCGGACATGAGGGCCTCACGCTCATCGTGGAGCGAGCCCCGGCAGTCGCATCGGATCAGCCAGTAGCAGAAAGGACGGCCTGAGCATGGAAGCCGGAATCATCGGCTCTCTCATCATCCTGCTCGTAGTGGTCATCGTCATCCTGTACCTCTCGGTGCGGGTGGTGAAGCAGTACGAGCGCATGGTCGTGTTCCGCCTCGGCCGAACCGACCCACATCTGGTCCGCGAGCCCGGACTGCGATTCCTGATCCCCTTCATCGATCGGCCCGTCAAGGTGGACATGCGCGAGCAGTTCGTGGAGGTCCCCAGCCAGACCAACATCACGCGCGACAACGCGCCCATCGACATCGACTTCCTCATCTACTACCGCATCGTCGATGCCATGAGCAGCGTGGTGAACGTGGCCAACTTCTCAGGCGCCTTGCAGGGTATCGCCACCACCACGCTGCGCGCGGTCATCGGCGACATCCTGCTCGACGACGTCCTGAGCAAGCGAGACCAGATCAACGAGGTCCTGCGCGTGAAGATGGACGAGCAGACCGAACGCTGGGGCGGCAAGGTGATGTCCGTCGAGATCCGCGAGATCACCCCGCCACCGGACGTACAGAGCTCCATGAACCGGATGCTCACCGCCGAACGAACGCGCCGTGCAGTCATCACGGAGTCCGAGGGCGAGCGTCAGTCCAAGATCAACGTCGCTGAGGGTGAGAAGCAGTCGGCCATCCTGCGGGCCGAGGGCGTACGCCAATCGTCGATCCTCGAGGCGGAAGGCTTCAGCCAGGCGCTCACGCGTATCTTCGAGTCGGCCAGCAAGATCGACGACCGCACCATGGCCCTGCAGTACCTCGAGGTGCTCAAGCAACTGGGCCAGACCGACGCCACCAAGTACGTCATCCCCCTGGAGTTGACCGACCTGGCCAGGCGGCTGGGCAACTTCCTCGACAACGGCATGGACACCGGCAAGGCCCAACGGGTGACCGGCAGCCGGTCGGGCGAGGGCGAGGACGCCGCCTAGGCTGCCCCCGACCGCCTGACGATGCTGCCCACCGTTCGCGCAGTGCGCTACGTCGCGCCGCTGCGCGAGGGCGGCTCCCTGCCCGGCCTGATGGAGGCCGATGACGACGGTACCTACGTGGTCAAGTACCGCGGTGCCGGGCAGGGGCCCAAGGCACTCGTCGCCGAGCTGCTGGCCGGAGAGATCGGGCGGGCCCTGGGCCTGCCCGTGCCGGAAGCGGTGCTGCTGGATCTCGACCCCGCCTTCGCGCGCCTGGAGATGGACTACGAGATCCGGCACCTCCTGCGCCAGAGCGAGGGCATCAACTACGCGCTCGACTATCTGCCCGGCTCCATCACCTATGACCCGCTGGTGCCCCCGTCCCCGGATCCTGGCTTTGCCGCTGACGTGGTCTGGTTCGACGCCTTCACCAGCAACGTGGATCGCTCAGCGCGCAACGCCAACATGCTCGAGTGGCACGGACGCATCTGGCTCATCGATCACGGTGCGGCGCTGTATTTCCATCACCACTGGGGGGACGCAGCCTCACGGGCAGGCGACCGCTTCGAACATGTCAACCAGCATGTGCTGCTGCCATACGCCGACGACTTGCCGGCAGCGGATCGTCGAGCCCACGAACGCCTGTCTCGGGAGCACTTCCAAAGCATCGTCGCGGCCGTTCCGGAGGCTTGGCTCGTGCAGCACTATGAGGGGCAGGAACCGGCCGAGGTGCGGGGGGTCTACGTCGAGTACCTCAGCGCGCGACTCGACCGCTCCGCCATCTTCACAGAGGAGGCTATCCGTGCCCGCGCCCTGCTCGTATGACTACGCGGTCATCCGCGTCGTGCCCGACGTCGCTCGGGGCGAGTTCCTCAACGCGGGCATCATCCTCTTCGCCAAGACCCGCTCGTCGTTGCTGGCACGCGTGTGGCTCGACGAGGCACGACTGGCGGCACTGGCAGCGGCTGCCGACGTCGCCGCGATCCGCGCACACCTGGCCTCGATCGAGCGGATCTGTGCGGGCGGACCGGAGGCCGGGCCACACGGATCACTCAGCCCTTCGGAGCGTTTCCATTGGCTGGTGGCGCCGCGCAGCACGGTCATCCAGCTGTCTCCGGTGCACTCGGGTCTCTGCGACGACCCGGCGGCCGAGGCCGACCGTCTCTTCGAACGGCTCGTGGCGCCTGCCAAGTCGAGTACCCCGTCGTCGTAGTCCGCGTCTCCACTCGCCCTGGAGTCGTCTGGCGCCGGCAGCGTCGTCCCATGAGCCCTGGGCTCAAGGTCCCTTGATGTCCCTACTCAACCATGGTTGACACAGCGAGCATGGAGACCTACGCTCTCGTCGGACGGCCGCGACTCATGGTCGGCCGCGACCACAGCGCAGGAGCTCGCGCGTTGACGGCTACCTTCTTCATCACCCTTCGGGAAGGCCTCGAAGCCTCGCTCATCATCGGCATCCTCGCGGCCTACCTCATCAAGGTCGGCAGACGAGACCTTCTCAAGCCGGTCGCGCTGGGCGTGCTGATGGCAGTCGTACTCTGCGTCGGCGCGGGGGTCGCCGTCGTGGCCAGCGTCGGTCGCCTGCCGCTGCAGGTGCAGGCGACGCTCGAGGGTCTCGCCGCCCTCTCGGCGGTCGTCATCGTCACCTGGATGCTCTTCTGGATGCGACGACAGGGCCGCGCGCTGAAAGGCGCACTGGAAGCAGACCTGGCGGCAGCCATCGCCTCAGGGACCGCCGCGGCGCTGGTCGGCGTGGCCTTCATCGCGGTGATCCGAGAAGGCCTGGAGACCGTCCTCTTCGTGCTCGCGGTGGTGACCTCTCGAAGCGACACGACCGCTGCGCTCTTGGGCGGCCTGCTCGGCATCGCGGTCGCGGTGAGCATCGGCTGGGCCATCTTCGCCATGGGCGTACGCATCAACCTGGGCCGCTTCTTCACCTGGACCGGGGTCGTGCTGATCTTCGTGGCTGCCGGCCTGGTCGTGTACAGCGTGGCCGAGTTCACCGAAGCCGGGCTACTGCCGGCCAGCCGTACCGTCGTCGACCTGGGAGGGACCCTGCCGGAGAACTCTCCGCTGGGGTCGCTCCTGGCTGGCTTGTTGGGCTACCGCTCCGACTCTCCGTCATCCAGGTCATGGCCTACCTTGCCTACCTCGTGCCCGTGTTGCTCATCTTCGTGTTCGACGACCGGCTGCAGCTCCGACGCCAGCCGGCCAGCACCTGAGCTCCCGCAGCCGCCTGAGGGTTCGGAAGAGCGCGAATCCGAGCTCCGGCAGGGTGAGGAGGTCACCGACGAGGCAGAAGGCCTGGTCCCAGGTCTGGAGCGTGACCTGCGCTTGACGCCGGAGCCTGGCGAGTGCCAGTTCGTATGTCGCTTGGCCGACCACTTCCAGCGCGGCATGAGCGGCACGCTCACCGTCAGCGGCTGAGCCACACCAGCGGCCGGGATCTCGAGCGGCAACAAGCCGCAGCCAAGTCGGGGCGAAGTAGGCATGCCCAGACTGGGGCGATGCTCGCGAATCCTCGACACCGCCGTCGTCAGCGGCCTCCGGGGCGAACTCGTCCGCGTCGAGGTCGACGTAGCGCCGGGGCTGCCCACATGCCACATCGTGGGCCTGCCCGATGCGGCGCTCTCGGAGGCGCGCGAACGAGTCCGGGGCGCGATCCGTAACGCCGGCTTCACGTATCCGCTCTCGCGGATCACGGTGAACCTGGCGCCGGCCGACCGGCGCAAGCATGGCGCGGCGTACGACGTGGCCATCGCCATCGGCATCCTGCTCGCTGCCGGGGAACTCCGCGCCTCGGGTGGCCCGTGGGCGCTCCTGGGTGAGCTCTCGCTCGATGGTGGGATCATGCCGGTGCGGGGAGTACTGCCGATGGTGTCGACACTGCGCGAAGCCGGTCACCGGGGAGTCTGCGTCCCGCTGGGCAACGTGGAGGAGGCTCGGTTGGTGTCGGGCATCGACGTCGTCGGGGTCGAGGGCCTCGACGATGTCGCCCGCATGGTGGCCGGACCCAGGGGCCGCAAGGCCGCGGCGGCGCATCGTCGGAGACCCGTGAACATCGCCGGCAGGGGTCTGCAGCGACCTGAACCGGTACCTCTGCGGGAAGATGGCGCGGTCACTGATCTGGCCGATATCCGGGGTCAACAGCACGCACGCTGGGCGCTGGAGGTGGCCCTGGCCGGCCGTCACAATCTGCTCCTGATCGGACCACCGGGAGCAGGCAAGACGATGCTGGCCCGCGCCACGCCGGGTCTGCTGCCACGGCTCACCGAGGTCGAGGCGCGCGAGGTGGCCGTCATCCGCAGCGTCGCTGGGCTCGATACCTCCTCCGCGGCTCGCCTCGCCCGACCCTTCCTCTGCCCGCACCACACCACCTCATATGCCGCCATGGTCGGGGGTGGCCCGCACCTGCGCCCCGGCCTCGTCACGCAGGCACATCTCGGCACGCTATTCCTCGATGAGCTGGCCGAGTTCGACCGCGACGTGCTCGATGCCCTGCGGCAACCGCTGGAGGACGGTGCCGTCGAGGTCGTCCGAGCTCACGGCTCGGTGCACTACCCCGCACGGCTGCAACTCATCGCGGCGATGAACCCGTGTCGCTGCGGCTGGCACGGTGACCCCGAGCGTCGCTGCCGTTGTCCACTGCGAGAGCCCGACCGCTACATGCGCCGTGTCAGCGGGCCGCTCCTTGACCGGATCGACCTGCGCGTGGTCATGCCACGTCTCCTGCCCGAGGAGCTCGTCGAGGCGGCCAGGCCGGAGGCGAGTGTCCTCGTGGCCGCTCGGGTGCGCACCGCCTGGGACCGTGCCCTGGAGTCCGCAACGGCGGTCGGCCCAATGCCGCGCTTCGCCGGCCAACGACTTGATCGGGGCCTGTGCCTTGAACCAGCGCGCCAGGGTCACCCTCAAGGAAGTCGCGGCTGCGCTGGAACTCACCGCCCGCAGCATCCACCGCATGATGCGGGTGGCCCGGACCGTCGCCGACCTGCGGGACCTGGACACCGTTCGGAGCCGACGAGGATCCTGGCCGCCACTTCCATGCGGGACCGCTCGCTGGAAGCGGACCTTGCAGCATGAGTGCCTCCCAGCTTCGGCTGCTCGAGCGGCAGGCGTGGATCGCGCTCGCCAGCACGCCCGGCGTAGGCGACCTGACGTTCGAGCCGGCTACTGGAGCGCCACGGTAGCGCCCGCGTCGCGCTGGCTGCGGTCGCGTCCCTGCCTCCCGCTCGCGCCGATCACCTGCTTGCCGGGAAGGCCTGGAGCTTCGGCTGCGCCGGGGCCTGGGCGCCGCCATCAGCCGATGCCGCCGCCGACCCCGCGGGCACCGAGCGGCGCATGCGAGCACTGGGCGGCTGGCTGCTGACACCGCTCGATGCCGGCTACCCGACCGCGCCTCCACCAGCATCGAAGAACCACCGCCGGTGCTCTACGGCGTGGGTGACGCCGCGGCCCTGAAGCGTCCACGGATGGTGGCGGTCGTGGGCACACGCCGACCTACCGCCAGTGGTCGCGACCTGGCCGCGCGCATCGGCCGACGACTGGCCGACGCTGGCGCAGTCGTCGTCTCTGGCCTGCGCTGTCGGTATCGACGGGGCGGCCCACCTGGGGTCGTTGGAGGCGGGGGGCGAGACGGTGGCCGTGGTCGGCAGCGGCCTTGATGCCCCAGGGCCCGCTCCCCATCGTCGGTTGGCAAGGCAGATCGCAGCGGCATGGCGTGGTAGTCGCCGAGCTGGCCCCCGGGGTCCGAGCAACGAAGGGTACGTTCCCGCGTCGCAACCGCATCATCAGCGGCCTCGCCTGCGCCACGATCGTCGTCGAGGCTCCCGGCCCGCAGCGGTGCGCTCATCACCGCCGGCACGCACTCGAGCAGGGTCGTCAGTTGCTGGTCGTGCCCGGTCGCCCGCTCGACCGGGGCATCGCGGGCAACCTCGCGATGCTGCGCGAATCACCGGCGCAGGCCGCTCGTCGGGCTGGACGAGATGATCGCCGACCTGGGCTTCGGGGACGCAAGTCCAGGGCGAGGACGGCGCTCGGTCCTCCCCGGCACGCAGGAGCCCTGGCTGCCGGCGGGGGCGATCGACCCTCCTGGACCCCACGCAACGCATGGTAGCCAGGGCGCTCGCCGGCGGGCCACGCTCGGTCGACGCCCTGTGCCGCGAAACCGGACTGGAGGCCGGAGTGGTCGCGGCCAGTCTGACGATGCTGCAGCTGCGGGGCTGGGCCCGGGTCCTGGGCGCCACACACCTGCCGGCGGGGCCACTGCTGCTGGTAGACAACGAGCCCGGCCCATGAGAGAGTCCGCGACGCCCTGAAAGGGGCGCATCGGTCGTCGCAGCGTAGGATGGAGCCCATGATCAGGAACGTCATCTTGCATCTCGTCGGTGAGCAGCCCATGAAGGCCGATATCGAGTCGTTGCCGACCGCGGCCGACGCCGGCCTGCTGTGCACCAACCTGCGCACCCTCGAGGGCCGCAAGCCCATCTCCACCGAGTATCTCGACTCGGTCTTCCTGCTGCCCTACAGCTTCATCCGCTTCATCGAGGTCCCGCGCGCCTCCATCCACGCCGCCGGCCTCGACCACGACCTGCCTCGGGCCCGGCCGCGCTGCCGGCCGAGGCCGGTGGCGGTGCCGGACGGCGCCCACGTCATCGTCACGCCGGCGCCCCGGAGCTCGATGCTGCCGAGCCGGCAGGCCGCAGAGGACGAGGCCCTGGAACGCCTCGAGCCGGACGCCGAGCTGCTGCGACGCATCCGCGAGGCGTGACCACTCTCGCCCGATCGCCGGGTGGTGCGTCGGCGCACCGCTGCTACACTCCGCGCCGATGACGAAGAACCTGGTGATCGTCGAGTCGCCCGCCAAGGCGCGAACGATCGAACGCTATCTCGGCGACGGCTACAAGGTGCTGGCCTCGTACGGCCACGTCCGCGACCTGCCCGGAGAACCCGGGCAAGGGCAAGCTCGGCGTGGACGTCGAGCATGACTTCGCACCTGAGTACGTCATCAACGAGGACCGCCGCAAGCAGCTCAACGCCATCACGTCGGGCCGCAAGCTCGTCCGACGTGGTCTACCTCGCCACCGACCTCGACCGCGAAGGCGAGGCCATCGCCTGGCACGTCGTCGAGGCCGTCGAGATCCCCGACGACAAGACCCGCCGTGTCACCTTCAGCGAGATCACCAAGAGCGCCATCACCCAAGCCTTCGCCGAGCCACGCGACATCGACATGGGCCTCGTCGATGCCCAGCAGACGCGGCGCATCATGGACCGCATCGTGGGCTACACGCTGAGCCCACTCATCAGCCGCAAGGTCCGCAGCGGCCTCTCCGCCGGCCGCGTGCAGTCGGTCGCCGTGCGCCTCGTGGTCGAGCGCGAACGCGAGATCGAAGCCTTCAGCGCGCGCGAGTACTGGACCCTTGAAGCGTCGCTCCTGGACACCTGCCGGCGGAGCGCTTCAAGGCGGCACTGTCAAGGTCGACGGCACGCGCGTCGCCACCGGTGGCGAAGTCAAGACGCAACGAGGTCCCCATCGCCGACGAGGCCACCGCGCAGGCCTACGTGGAGGCGCTCCGTGGCACCACCGGCCACGGTGACCTCGCTCAAGGTACGCAGCAGCAAGCGCAACCCGGCACCCCCGTTCATCACCAGTACGCTGCAGCAGGAGGCCAGCCGCAAGCTGGGCTACGGTCCCAAGCGCACGATGTCCGTGGCACAGCGGCTCTACGAGGGCATCGAGATCGACGGCGAGCCCACCGGTCTCATCACCTACATGCGTACCGACTCGGTCAATCTCGCCACATCGGCACAGCACGAAGCGCACGCGGTCATCAGCGAGCGTTACGGCAGCCAGTATGCGGTCGAGGGCGGTCGTGGCTATCGCGACCAAGTCGAAGGGCGCCCAAGAGGCCCACGAGGCCATTCGCCCGACGAGCTTCAAGCGCCACCCCGACGCGCTCAAGGGTCACATCAAGGACGACGAGCTGCGCCTCTACCGACTTGTCTGGCAGCGCGCGCTGGCCTCGCAGATGGCCCAGAAGCAGATGGAGACGACTGCCGCCGAGCTCGACGCCGGCCGCTTCGGGCTTCGTGCCAGCGCCACTCGCACGACCTTCGACGGCTTCACCAAGGTCTACACCGAGGGCCGCGATGACGGAGATGACGACGAGGGGGAAGGCCGCTTGCCAGCGCTCGCCGAGGGGGACCAGTCGACGGTCCAACAGGTGGAGGGCGAACAGCACTTCACCGAACCTCCTCCGCGCTACACCGAGGCCACGCTCATCAAGGCGCTCGAGGAGAACGGCATCGGCCGACCTTCCACCTATGCGGCCACCATCTCCACCATCGAGGACCGCGGCTACGTGTCGGTCAAGGAACGACGCCTGCGCCCCGAAGCCGTGGCGCGCATCGTCACCGACGTGCTCGTGGAGCACTTCGGCGACTACGTCGACTACGACTTCACCGCGCGCATGGAGGCGGAGCTCGATGAGGTGGCGGCCGGGCGGCGAGCGTGGGTGCCGCTGCTGCACGAGTTCTACGATCCACTCATCGCCTTGGTCGATGAGAAACGCAAGTCACTCACGCGCAAGGAGCTGACCACCGAGGAGACCGACGAGGTCTGTTCCGAGGGCCACCCCATGGTCATCCGCCTCGGGCGCAACGGCCGCTTTCTCGCGTGTTCCATGTACCCCGACCACAAGGAGACACGCGACATCCCGGGCGAGGAGCCAGACCTGCCCGCCGTCGAGGGTGCCGGTGAAGTCTGTCCCAAGTGTGGGCAGGGAACGCTGGTGGCGAAGCGCGGGCGCTACGGCGCGTTCGCCGGCTGCGATCGCTATCCCGAGTGTGACTACATCCACCGCACCGGGCCGCCGCCGCCGCCCCCGTTGCCCTTCGATGTCGAGTGCCCCAAGTGTGGCGAGGGCAAGCTCACCGCCCGGCGAGCGCGCCGCACGGGCAACGTCTTCTACGGCTGCAGTCGGTATCCCAAGTGCGACTACACCACCAACTTCGAGCCGCTCGGTGCGGTCCACGACGCAGACGCCGGACCGATCGGCTTGAAGGACGAGGGTGGCATCTGCCTCCGCTGCGGCGCCCCGGTCGAACTGCCGGGCGATCGCGCCGACCTGCCGGGCAAGTCGCTTCCCGGTGGAGCGCCCGACCTCGCCGCGCTGGCACCGTCGCGCACGCGGCGCGCCGCCTCGAACGGGCGCAAGACGGGGGCCAAGTCGGCGACTCGCAGACGCAAGACCACCAAGGACACAAGAGGCAGCAAGACCAACGCGGGCGCCGGACCCGACGACGCCGGTAGCTGATGGCCAGGGGGCGGGGCAGGTGGGCAGCATGAGCCTGGAGCAGGAACACGACGCTGCCTCTGCCGCCTCGGCCTTCCTGGCCTCGCTCGACGCCCGGGACGCCTCGCCCCATACCAAACGGGCGTACCGCACCGCCGTGGCCCAGTTCCTGACCTGGCTGGCCGCGGTCGATGGCGTCGACTGGACCCGCCCACCACGCCGGACCCTGCGCGCCTACCTCGCCGAGCTCGACGGGCGTGGCCTGTCGCGTTCCACGATCGGCAGCCGCATCGCCGCACTGCGCTCGTTCTATCGCTTCGGCCGCCGCCAGGGCTGGGTCGCGGGCGACCCCTGGGCTGCCGTCGTCACCCCTCGGCGCTCGACACGGCTGCCGCGAGTGATGTCGGTCGAGGACGTGGAGCGGCTGCTCGATGTCATCCCGGGCTCAGGCGGCCACGTCGTTGGCCGCACATGGGATGAGGGTATCCCGGCGGCATTGGAGCTGCGAGATCGCGCCATCGTGGAGTGTGCCTACGCGGCCGGGCTTCGTATCAGCGAGATCGCCGGAGCCCATGTCTCCGACGTGGACCTCCGACGCGGTGAGATCCGCGTCCTGGGCAAGGGGCGCAAGGAACGGATGGGCATGCTGGGCGCACCGGCCCGAGACGCGCTCCACGCCTACCTCCAGCGGGGACGGCCACCTCTGGCCGCCGGCGCGGCCGACGCTGATGACGCCCTCTTCCTCAGCACTCACGGGCACGCGCTCGGCGCCCGCGGCATTCGAAAGCGCATCGACCTGCTCGTGGGACGGGCGGGCCTTCCGGCGCGTACTACACCGCACACCCTGCGGCACTCGTTCGCCTCGCACCTGCTGGAGGGTGGTGCTGACCTGCGCGTGGTGCAGGAACTGCTGGGTCACTCCAGCCTCGCCACGACGCAGATCTACACCCACGTGAGCCCCGGCCGGCTGCGCGCGAGCTATCGCGCCGCGCACCCCCGCGCCACCGTGATGAGCCGCGCCGGGCCGCGGACGACGAGACCGACGACGCGCTCGTGAGCCGAGGAGCACTCGCCCGCGCCGGCCTGGTGGTAACGGCGCCTTCCTGGTCTCGCGCGTACTGGGCTGGCTTCGCGTCGTCGTCCTTTCCAACCTCTTCGGCTCGCCCGAGCAGATCGGCCAGCTCGACGCCTACTACGCTGCCTTTCGTATCCCCGACCTGACATTCGAGCTGGTGGCCGCCGGCGCCATCGCGTCGGCGCTGATCCCCGTGTTGTCCGGTCTCATCGCCCACGGGGAGCACGACCGCGCCTGGCGCGTCGCGTCGACCGTCATCAACCTGATGTTGGCGGCCCTCATCACCTTCGCCACCGTCTTCGCCATCTTCGCGCCCTCGATCGTGCCCTTGCTGGTGCCCGGCTTCGACCAGCCCACCACCCAGCTGACGGTGGAGCTGACGCGGATGATGCTCATCGCGCCGATCTTCCTCGCCACCGGCTCGATCGTCAGCGCCATCCTCCAGACACAGGACCGCTTCGGGGTGGCCGCGCTGGCGCCGGTCGTGTACAACGCGAGCATCATCGCGGGGGCATTGTTGCTGTCACCGGCCATGGGCATCTACAGCGTCGCGGTCGGCGTGGTCATCGGCGCCATCAGCCACCTGCTGGTGCAGCTGCCGGCCCTGCGTGGACGCTTCACCTACACGCTTCGGGCTCGATGTCCACGACCGGGCTGCGGGCGAGACATTCTGGTTGATGCTGCCACGCGCCATCGGCATGGGCGTCAACCAGATCACGTTCCTCGTCAACACGGCGCTGGCCAGCACCGTGGCCGTGGGGGCCGTCGTCAGCTACACCGTCGCATTCAGCGTGTTGCAGATCCCACTCGGCGTCATCGGCCTCCCGCTCGGCATCGTGCTGCTGCCCACGATGTCGCGCTCGCTGGCTACCGGCCAGGAGGCGGAATTCGGGCAACTCGTGACGCGTGCCCTGCGCTTGCTCGTGTGGGTCATGGCCTTCGTGGCCGCCGTAGGCATCGTCTCCCGCGACCAGATCGTCGACCTGCTGTTCGGCTGGGGCTTCGATAGCGAGACCCTCGCGACCACGGCGGCGGCGTTGGGCGTCTTCCTGCTGGGCCTGCCAGCGCACGCGATGAACGTCATCCTTACGCGCGCCTTCTACAGCGGCAAGGACACCATCACCCCGGTGACGGTGGCCGTCGTCTCGGTGGGGGTCAACGTCGCTGTCTCCGTCGCGACGGTGAGCACGCTGGGCATCAGCGGCCTCGCCCTGGGCATCGTCTTCGGGGCCTGGTTCGAGGCCATCACGCTGACGGCCCTCCTGCGGCGACGTCATGCCAGTGTCGAGCTCGCCCCCATCGTGCACGGTGGCGCATCGTCACTGGCTGGATCAGCTCATCGCGGCGCTGGTCGCGGCAGGCGTGCTTGCCCTCGACATCGCCCCGGCTGAGCTGCCCCGCGTGCTCGGGCTCATCGTCGACCTGACCCTCGCGTCTGCGGCCGGACTCGCCATCTACCTCCTGTACAGTCGAGCTGGTGCGATTGCCTGAACTCGGCCGCGCGCTGGAGTTGACTCGCGCAGCGGTGCGCGGCCGATGAGCACCGCCGCTCCCAGCATCCGCATCGCGGCTGATGAAGCGGTCGCCCCGGCTGGCTGGGATGAGCGCGCCGTCGAAGTCCCCGGCGGGCATGTCATGCAGTCGGCCACTTGGGGCGCTACCGCGCGACACAGGGCTTCGAACCGCGGTACCTCGGCTTCGATGATGGTGGTGCCGCGCTCGTGCTGCTGCGTCGCACGGCCGGGCTGCCGGGTCTCGAGGCAGGCGTTCGCCGTGGACCCGCACATGCGGGCAGGAGCGGGGCCGTGGCCGGCGCCAGAGCCGCAGCACTCGCCTGTGGGCCCGCGAGCAGGGCGCTCGCGACCTCTACCTGGACCCGGAACGTCCGGCCGACCCAGCCTATGGCGCCGCCATGGATGCAGCAGGCTACGAAGTCTCCGCCGGCATCGAACCCTCGATCCACGTCATGCGTCTGACATTCGACCCAGGCGCCAGCGCCAAGGACGTCTTCGCCCACTTCTCCAAGTCCACGCGGCAGCGCATCCGTGCAGCCGAGCGCGACGGCACGGTCGTGAGCGAGGATCCGCACGGGTCGCTCGGCTCGACGAGTTCGCGCTGCTGATGCAGGAACGAGCGGAAATCGTGGGCATGCAACTGCAGAGGAGCACGGACTACCTGCGCGGCTGGCGCGCGTTGATGAGCGCCGGACTGGCGCGACCTGCTGGTAGCCGAACACGAGGGCGAGCTCGTGGGCGGGCTCTTCCTCTTCCGCCAGGGTGGCATCCACGCCACCGCCTACTCAGCCGACCGGGCCTCCCGCCGACGCGAGCTGCCCGGAACGATGCACCTGGTGCGCTGGACGGCCATCCGCGACGCGCTCGCAGAAGGCTGCTCCGCCATCGAGCTCGGTGGCGTGGACCTACCCGGTCATCGCATCCCGCCCGGACCGGGAGACACCAATCGCGGGCTGTACGAGCACAAACGCGGGTTCGGGGCCGCGTGGGTCGAACGCGAGCCCGCTCGCCGCATCGTGCTGCGCCCACGAGCGGAGCGCATGGCCCGTGCTCGGCGGCGCGCCATCGACACGCTGCGGGGGATGCGAAGATAGCCGCCATGGAACCCGAGCTCGAGCGACTGCGCGACGACGACGACGCCTGGGACGCTTTCGTGGAGGGACTCCGATACGGCCTTCCCGCTGCAGATGGCCGCCTGGGCAGAAGCCAAGGCCCCGTACGGCTGGCGCTCGGCGCGGGTGGTCGCCGACGGTGGCTCCGGCCCCATCGGCGGCACAGGTGCTCATCCGCCGCCTTGGCCCCGGACCCTTCGCGCTGGGCTATCTGCCGCGCGGACCCGTCGCCACCCGTTTCGACGCCGCCAGCCTGGAGGCCTTCACCAGCGCGCTGCGCGAGCTCGCAGGCAGCCGCCGTCTGACCCACTTCACGGCCGACCCGGGCCTGGAGGGCACCGCCCACCAGCCACTCTTCAGCGCTGCGGGTTGGCAGTCGACCGATGCCCTGCAGCTGGCCTCGACGCAGATCATCGACCTCGCCAAACCAGTCGAGGAACTCTGGTCCGACGTCTACAAGTCGAGCCGCCGCTACGCCAACGGCGCCCGCAAGCGGGGCTGCTACGTGGAGGAAGGGGACGAGGCCGCGCTGCCGGTCTTCTACGACATCCTCGTCGAGACAGCCGAGCGCAGCGGCTTCATCCCGCGCGCCCTGAAGGCCTATGCCGCCGTCTACCGCGCCTTCGCGCGCAGGGGCAAGGCCCGCATCCTCATCGGCTACCTGCCCGATGGCACGCCGGTCTCCAGCAAGATGATCCTCACCAGCGGCGGCCGTGCGTCACAGCTCTATGGTGGCCTCACCGACACCGGTGGAGAGGCACGCGCGGGCCACTTCTTCGAATGGGAAGCCATCATCCGCAGCAAGGCTGCGGGGGCCCAGGTCTTCGACATGTGGGGCCGCTCGACCAAGGGCATCGCCCACTTCAAGCAGGGGTTCGGTGGCCGGGTGGTCGAGTATGGCGGCACATTCGACCTGGTCGTCAACGCGCCGGTGCGCTCGGTCTACCTGCGCGGGCGCCGTGCCTGGGTGCGACTCGCCCGCCGTCGGCGTGGGCTCGACCCCGACACACCCGTGGCTGCCTCGCCGGATCGTGACTGACCACCGACTCTCTGCTCTGAGCACCCTGCTGCAGCGGAGGGGGCAGCTCGCCTCCGAGCCGCTGCCCGCGCACGGAGGAGTGGCCGACCCCGACGTCGGTGCCATCCGCTACGACTCGCGCCGGGTCGCTCCGGGTGATGTGTACGTGGCCCGCCAGGGCCAGCATGCCGACGGCCATGCCTTCGTGGCGGACGCCCTGGCAGCCGGGGCCGCTGCCATCATCGTGGAGCGACCGATGCCCGCTGTCCCGGTGCCGGAACTGGTCGTGCGTGATGCCAAGGTGGCGCTGGCACTGGCTGCCGCCTGGCGTGCTGGCGATCCCACACGGTCGATGGGCGTGGTCGGTATCACCGGCACCGATGGCAAGACCACTACGGCCTATCTGGTGCGCGCCATCCTCGAGGATGCAGGCTATCCCACCGGCCTGCTCGGTACCACCGATGTCATCGCCGCCGGCGAGAGCGGAGGCAATGCCGCGCGCACGAGTACGCCGGAGGCGCCGGAACTGCAGGACCATCTCGCCCGCATGCTCGCCGGCGGTGACCGCTGGGCGGTGGTGGAAACGAGCTCCCATGGCTTGGCACAGCTGCGCGTGGGTAGCGTCGCCTACGACGTGGCCGTGCTCACCAATGTCACCTCCGAACATCTCGAATTCCATGGCACGCTCGAGGCCTACCGCGCCGCCAAGCGCAGCCTCTTCGAACGGCTGGCCGTCAATGAGGAGAACCCGGACAAGGGCTGGGGCAAGCACGCGGTCGTCAACGCCGACGACCCCCAGGGGCAGGCCGCGGCGGACGTGGCTGAAGCGGCCGGGGCGCGCGTATGGCGCTACGGTCTCCTCGGGGACCTCGCGGGAGACCCGCAGGAGGCCCCGCTCGCCCCACTGGACCTGGCTGCCACGGCGCTGGAAGAGACACCCTCGGGTATGCGCGTGACGATGCGAGCCGGTGGCTGGGCGGGCACGGTGAGCTTGCGACTTGCCGGCCGCTTCAACGTTTCCAACGCCCTTGCCGCCATGGGTGTGGCGGCGGCGATCGGGTTGGACCTGGACGCTGCGGCCCGCGCCCTGGGCGAACTCGAGGGGGTGCCGGGCAGGATGCAGCGCATCGACGAGGGCCAGGAATTCAGCCTCGTCATCGACTACGCCCACACCGCCGACTCGCTCGCGAAGGTGCTCGACGAGATGCGCCCGGTCGACCCTGGCGGCGGGCTCATCGCCGTCTTCGGCTCAGCTGGCGAGCGCGACCCCAGCAAGCGCGCACCGATGGGACGGGTCGCGGGCGAGCGCTGCCGCCTGGTCATCGTCACCGACGAGGATCCGCGCGGCGAGGACAGGTTGGCCATCCTTGAGGCCATCGCGGCCGGTGCCGAGGCGGCAGGAAAGCAGCGGGGTGTAGACCTGTTGCTCATCCCCGACCGTGGCGAGGCCATCGCCACCGCGATGCGATCGGCCGGCCGGGGCGATGCGGTGCTGCTCGCCGGCAAGGGGCACGAGAAGACGATCGAGATGGACGGGGCCGATATCCCCTGGGATGAAGCTGCCGCCGCGAGGGCGGCACTGCGGGCATACCTGGGCTGATCGATCGGTCAAGCCTTGCCCAGCACCGCCTTCACCAACTTGTTCATGGGTTCGTCGGTGACCCAGTTGCCCTCGTTGGAGAGCAGCACCACCGAGACTCCGGAGGCAGGGAAGTACCACATGGACGACTCGAAGCCACGGATGCCACCACGGTGGCCGTGCGCACGGTGGCCGGCGAACACGGCAACGTCGGTGCCCAACCCGTAGAGACCTGGCTGCAGGAAGGTCGTCATCTCATCGAGAGAAGCCGCCGTGAGCACATCTCCGCCGTAGAGCGCATCGGCCCAGATGGCCAGGTCTCCGGCGGTCGAGGCGATGGCGCCCGCGGCATCGGCCACGGTGACCGCGGCCATGAAGGGCCGGACGGTCGCATCTCGCGTGTGGTCGAGGTAGCCGCTGCTGTTGGTCCAGAACCCGTGGGCCGCACCGGGGTCAGGCTTCTCCGCGGGCTGGTAGACGGTGTGCTTCATGCCCAGAGGGTCGAAGAAGCGCTCTCGGAGCTGCTTGTCGATGGGTTTGCCCTCGACGGCCTCGGCGACCCTGCGCAGGATGAGGTAGTTCGTGTTGGAGTAGTGGTAACCCTTGCCGGGCTTGAAGTAGCCGCCCTTGACGAGGCCCATCATCTCCTCGTACGTCCACACGTGGTCGCGAGACTTCAGCCCCCCGGCGTCTGGCGTTTCCCACCAGGCGCGAGAGATCTCCTCCAGATAGCGCTTGTTCTCCCAGAAGTTGTAGATGCCGCTGGTGTGGCTGAGCAACTGCCGCAGGGTGACCCTCTTGCTCCGCGGCGCATCCTCGAAATACGTCCCGAACGGCGCGTCGAGATCGACCTTGCCCTCCTCCGCCAGTCGCAGGATGAGCGCGGCGACGAACGTCTTGCTGACGCTGGCGATGGCGAACTGGGTGTCATCCTCGATAGGGCGGGCCGGATCATCTCCGCCTTGCCGGCCGTGCCCAGCCAGGTCTCTCCTGATGGCAGGCGAACGGCGACCTGCAGTCCCGCCACGCCATCCTTCTTGAGGGTATTTCGCAGGATGGTCTGGAGCTTACGCCTCGTGCGCACATCCAGGGTCGGGCCCGATACGGCAGCGAGTCCACCCGGGAGCGCAGTGGCCACCTCGGCGGGAGCCAGGGCGGGGGAGGGGGAGGCGGCCGGCGTGACCAGGGGGGTCGGTGTGGGAGCCTGGGTCGCGGCTGGGGTTGGTGAGGCAGTGGCCGCTGCTGACCGCAGGACCGTTCCGGTCGCCGGCGAGGCAGCGCCCCCGAGCGTTTGCAGCGGATAAGCGTCGAGCGATCGCTCCGGAGAGACGACGGAGCCAGGCTCACCTGCGACGGTGACACAGGAAACGACGATGCCCATCGACAGCGCGAGCAAGGCATAGGGGAGGCGCGCT
The DNA here is from genome assembly GCA_963724095.1 of uncultured Chloroflexia bacterium. Lineage (GTDB taxonomy): Bacteria > Chloroflexota > Limnocylindria > Limnocylindrales > CSP1-4 > JAFMJV01. The sequence continues at coordinate 548,016 of CAVRTH010000005.1, read as the reverse complement.
CTCAATCGGAGCGGCGGGAGCCACGGCTTCACGAAGAGTGACGGTACACGGCCTCCGGCTGCCGTGCGAGCGGTCGTGTTTGCTTCGAGTGCACTGCAGGTTGCATTCGCTTCATCACCGTCCGCGAGAAGGCCGGGCTAGACTGACACACCACCTGACGCCACCCTGGAGACCCGATGAGACTCACCAACATCACCACCATCGCCCTCGCTGCGACCCTGCTCCTGCCCTCCGGCACTGCCCTGGCGCAGGACCCCTCGCCGACCATGGCTGATCCCATGGCCAGCGCGGCCCCGGCCGCTACCGAAGCGCCGCTCGCCAGTGCGACACCGGTCGCACAGGACCTGCTCGCCCTCATCCCGGTCGAGGCCGCGGGCCTGGCCCTTCGCGAGCAGGCCGTCACCTTCAGCGCCGACGAGATGCGCGCCAACTCGGCGGAGGATGAGCTGGTCGTCCTCGATGCGCTCATCGATGCCGCCGGCCGACCGACCGAAGGGATGGGCGTCGCCGCGGTCTTCGCGACCACCGCCGATGGCGTTGGCGGCATCATGATGCAGGCCATCAAGGTGCCGGGCATGCAGCCTCAGGATGGCGTCGCCTTCTGGACGTCCATGCTGGACCTGGCCAACGAGACTTCCTCGACCGAACAGGCAGAGATCGCGGGCAAGTCGGCCACGAGCTATGTGAGCCCGGACGACCCGAACATCACTGCTTACCTCTACGGCGCGGACGGTGCCGCGTGGCTGATCATCGCCAGTGACGAGGCCATGCTCGACGATATCTTCACGCAGCTGCCCTGACCGCCGGCCCATCGAAGGGATGACCACGAAGAAACCTCGACTGCTGACCTCCCTCGCCCTCCTCGCGCTGTTGCTGTTGCCCGCGGGCGCCGTCGCCCAGGACGACAGCGCAGCCTCTCCCGCCGCCGGCGCGACCGCTGTCGCCGAGGACCCGCGCTTCGCGGAGCTGGAGGCACTGATGCCAGCGGCGCTGGCGGGTCTGCCGCTGGTTGACAATCTCGCCCTGGCCACCGGCGAACGACTCTTTGGCATGATGCGCCCGGAGGAGTCGGCCATCCTGCAGGGGCTCCTCGACGAGCACGGCAAGACCGTCGCTGACTACGCTGCAGCCAGCACCTGGCTACAGATCTCCGCTACCGAAGTCGTGGTCATCCAGGCTCATCGGATCGCAGGCATCGACGCCTCCGGGACGATCGACGCATGGGTCGACGTGCTGACCATCAACCTTGCCGACCCACAGGTGAGCGAAGGCTTCATCGCCGGTCGCCCGGTCACCCTGGTCTCCGGTGGCTTCGCGCCAGAGGTCCCGCCGCTGCACCTGTTCCCTGCTGGCGATGTGATGTGGATGGTCGTAGCTGCTGATGGGACCCTGGTAGAGGAGGCCATGGCTGCTGTCGGGGCGGACGGCGTCGTCACGACGGAGGCGCCGCCGGGGACAGCCGCTCCGCCCGAACCGGAGGCCTGACGCCGCACGGCCAGCGGCGGCTCTGCCCAGGGCTGGGCGCCTTGGGTACACTCGCTCGAAGATGACCAGTCCCCCGACCGAGACCTCCCTCACGCCGGCGTCCAAGCGGCGCCGCGACGACGGACGCGCCAAGCGGCGCGCGCGTCCGCATCCGGCCGAGGACTTCTCCCTGGCCGCGATGCAGGGGCAGCTCGAGCTGCTCGAGCAGGAGCTTCACCAGCGCTACCCGCAGGCGGACCTGTCACCGGTCGCGGCCGCGTTCGCCTTCGCGCTGGAGGCTCATGCCGAGCAGAAGCGGGTCAGCGGTGAGCCCTACGTCAGCCACCCACTGGCGGTGGCCAGGATCCTGGCCGAGCTGGGACTCGATCCGGTCGCCGTGACGGCCGCGCTGCTCCACGATATCCCCGAAGACACCGAGTACTCCCTCGCCGACGTGGAGGAGCGGTTCGGATCCGATGTGTCCCGGCTCGTCGACGGCGTCACCAAGCTGAGCAAGTTCAGCACGCTGACCCACGAGCAACAGCAGGCAGAGAACATCCGCAAGATGTTCCTGGCCATGGCCGAGGACATCCGCGTCGTCCTCATCAAGCTCGCGGACCGCCTTCACAACATGCGCACGCTGGGGTCGTTGCCGCCGGCCAAGCAGATGCGCATCGCCCGGCAAACGGCGGAGATCTACGCACCCCTGGCCGAGCGTCTCGGCATCTGGCAGATCAAGTGGGAGCTCGAGGACCTCTCGTTCAAGTACCTCGACCCGGAAGCCTACCGGGAACTCGCCAGCCAGCTGGAGACCCATCGCACCACACGCGAGGTCTACGTCGAACGCGCCATGGATGTGCTGCAGGAGGCACTGCTGGAGTCCGGCATCAAGGCTGAGCTCTCCGGTCGCCCCAAGCACATCTACAGCATCCACAAGAAGATGGAGCGCAAGCGCGCCGAATTCGGCGAGATCTACGACGTCCACGCCCTGCGGGTGCTGGTGGACAACGTACGTGACTGCTATGCCGCGCTGGGCGTCGTGCACTCCCTGTGGCGGCCCATCCCGGGGCAGTTCGACGACTACATCGCGATGCCCAAGAACAACATGTACCAGAGCCTGCACACCGCGGTGGTAGCGCTCGATGGCAAGCCCCTCGAGGTGCAGATCCGCTCACACGACATGCACCGCGTCTCCGAGGTCGGGATCGCCGCACACTGGCGCTACAAGGAGGGCTCCCGCTCCGATCGTGCCTACGACGCAAAGCTGGCGTGGGTGCGCCAGCTCATGGAGTGGCAGCGTGACGTCTCCGATGCCACCGAGTTCATCGAGGGCGTCAAGCTCGACATCTTCCAGGACCAGGTCTTCGTCTTCACCCCCGCCGGCGACGTCAAGGACATGCCCGCCGGCGCCACGCCCCTCGACTTCGCTTACCGCATCCATACCGAGGTGGGTCACGCCTGCATCGGGGCCAAGGTCAACAATCGCCTGGTGCCACTTGATTACAAGCTCAAGAACGGCGATATCGTCGAGATCGTCACTACCAAGAGTGCCCACGGGCCGTCCCGTGACTGGCTCAACATCGTCACCACCAGCCATGCGCGCGAGAAGATCCGCCAGTGGTTCAAGCGCCAGCAACGCGACGAGAACATCACGCATGGCAAGCAGGTGCTGGACCGTGAGCTGCATCGGCTGGCGCGCACCAGCCTGGACAAGGTGGATCACGACAAGCTCGAGGAATTGGCGGAACAGCACAACTTCAAGACGGTGGACGACTTCTTCGCCGCCATCGGTTACGGCCAGATCGGCCCACAGCAGATCGTCTCGCGCCTGGGGGTGGTCGACGACGTCGACGAGGTGCAGTTGCCACAGGTGGCACCGCCGCCGCCACAACCGGGCGGGGTGCGTGTGCGCGGAGTGGGCGACCTGCTGGTGCGCTTCAGCAAGTGCTGCCACCCCATCCCAGGCGATCCGATCATGGGCTTCATCACCCGCGGTCGCGGCGTGACGGTCCACCTCGCCACCTGCCCCACGGTGATCAATGAGCGCGCCGTGGAGCGGCTCATCGACGTGGAGTGGGAGACCGCCGCGCAGCAGACGTACCCCATCGCCATCATCATCGAAGCGTACGACCGCACCGGCCTCTTGAGCGAGATCAGCAACGTCATGGCCGACGACCGCATCAACATCATCGCCGCCAGCGTGAACGTGCACAAGGACCACCGCGCCACCGTTCAAGCCACCCTGGAGGTCGCCTCGGTCGCGCAGCTGTCGCGTGTCATGGCGCACCTGGAGCAACTCAAGGACGTCTACTCCGTCCAGCGTGATCGCACCTGAGGTCTCCGTTCACGTTCCGGGCCCGGGGTGTCTAGACTCGTCCGCGATGCCCAAGTTCCAGGCCCCCCGGGGCACCCGAGACCTGCTCCCGGCCGAGCGCGCTGTCTTCCTGCGCCTCGAACGCACCGCCCGTGACCTCGCCATGCGCTATGGCTACGGGCCTATCGAGACGCCCATGTTCGAAGGCTCTGCGGTCTATGAGCGCGGCGTCGGCGAGGTCACCGACGTCGTGGAGAAGGAGCTCTTCCGGGTACAGGCTGGGCGAGGGGACTCGGAGCGCGAACGCTGGGCCCTGCGCCCGGAGCCGACAGCCGGCATCGTGCGGGCCTATGTCCAGCACGGCATGCGCACGTGGCCTCAGCCGGTCAAGCTGACGTTGACCGGACCGATGTTCCGTTACGATCGGCCACAGGCTGGGCGCTACCGCCAGTTCTGGCAGTTCGACGTGGAAGCCATCGGTGACACTGGACCCGCCATCGATGCCGAGATCATCGAGCTAGCCATGGCCTTCTTCGACGCGGTCGGTCTGCCCGATGTGCAGGTGCTGGTCAACTCCATCGGTGACGCAACCTGTCGCCCGGCCTACGTCGAGGCGCTAGAGCGACACTTTCGCGAGTATGCCGACCAGCTACCCGAGCTCGAACGTGGGCGGTTGGACACCAACCCGCTGCGACTCCTCGACTCGAAGGACGAGCGCATGCAGGCCCTCGTCGCCTCCGCCCCCACCATCAGCGCATACCTGTGTGAAGCCTGCCAGACACACTTCGATGGACTCCTTGCCCACCTCGAAGCGGTCTCCATCGAGCCGCGCATCTCACCGGCGCTGGTGCGCGGGCTGGACTACTACACACGCACCGCGTTCGAGTTCTTCCGCCCCGGGGCGGAAGGCCAACAGCAGGCGCTCGGCGGCGGCGGCCGCTACGACGGCCTCGTGGAGTTGCTCGGTGGCCAGCCCACGCCCGGCATCGGCTTCGGTATCGGTCTCGATCGCGTCGCTCTTGCGCTCGAAGAGCAGGGTGGCGCGCCCGCCGCCGAGGCCTGGAAGCCGACCGTGGTGGTCGTAGGGACCGATCCTGATGACACCGTGGTCCGGCTGCAGATCGCGACCGAGTTGCGAGGAGCCGGCCTCGCCTGCCGTCCCGACCTGACGACTCGACGTCTTGGCAAACAGCTCGATGGCGCGGCCAAGGCCGGTGCCCACTTCGCCGTCATCTGTGGTGACGAGCTCGATGGCGGGCACGTCCAGGTAAAGGACCTGGAGGCAGGCACCCAGCACCAGGTCGACGTCACCGAGCTTGCGCGCGATCTCACGCGGGCACACGCCCAGCATCGCCACGGCGAGGAGGGATGAGCCGCTCGGGATCGCGCCCATGACGCTCACCCTGCGCGAAGCGACCCAGGATGATCGCGCCGACTGGACGGCATTCGTGTCGTCGCGTCCCGAAGCCGATGTGCTGCAGTCGTGGGCCTGGGGCATGGCCGGGACGGGCGAGCCGGATGAGCATTGGACAAGGCTGGTGGTCGTCGATGGCGGTGGTCACATCCGCGGCGCGGCGCAGGTGCTCGACCGGGCGACGACCTTGGGTCGCACCATCCTCTATGTTCCCCACGGACCGGTGTGGGATCGCGACGCTTCGGACGCCGCGGAGGTACTGGCACGCCTGCTGACCGGCCTCAAGACGCATGCCAGGAGTCGGCGCGGGATCGTGCTCAAGCTTGACCCCCGTGGCACCGGCGACGCTGCCGCTGATGCGGCGGTCGCACGCGCCCTGCTGGCCAACGCCAGGCGCGCCAAACAGGATCTTCAAGCTCCCACCACGCGCCTGCTCGACCTGGCCGCCGGCGAGGATCCCGTCGCGGGCTGGAACAAGGAGGCCCGAGCCGAGGCTCGCCGCGCCGAACGCGAGGGCACGACGGTCAGGCTCGACCGAGACGGCGATCCGGCACTGCTCGACGTCTTCCATGCCCTGCTGGCCGAGACGGGCGAACGTGGCGGCTTCCGCATCCGCTCACGCGAATTCCTCGGCCGGCTGGCCGCGCCGCTGGTCGCGAGCGACGACTGGTTCATGACCATCGCCATGCACGAAGACATACCCCTGGCCGGCGCCATCGCACCCCGCTGTGGCGATCGCGCCTATTACCTCTACGCCGCCTCCGCCCGCGACCCGGAGTTGGCCCGCAAGCGTGGACCCTACGCCACCATGGCAAGCCTCCAACGCGGGCTGCGAGACGAGGGCACGCTGAGCCTCGACCTGTGGGGCGTGCGGGAGCGCGATGACGAAAGCGTCGATGCCTCGTGGGAGGGCTTCAGCGTCTTCAAGCGCCGTTTCGGTGGGACGCCCCTGCGTCATCCAGGCACCTTCGACATCGTCATCGACCCGGCCTGGAATCGCATCCGCGACCTGCGCGAGCGCCTCCGCAGCGCGGCGCGATGAGGGCCCGGCTAACATGTCAGCTCCGATGAAGACCTCCTACCGCAACCAGACCTGTGCTGCTGCCCGGCTCGATGCCGTTGGCCAGCAGGCCACGCTCGCCGGCTGGGTCCACCGCCGCCGCGACCTCGGCCAGCTCATCTTCCTTGACTTGCGTGACCGCTACGGCATCACCCAGGTCGTCATCGACAACGCTGATTTGCCGGAGGCACACGACGTGGCCGAGAGCGTGCGCAGCGAGTACGTGGTCCGCGTCAGCGGCACCATCACCAAGCGTCTCAAGGGCATGGAGAACGACAAGCTCGCCACCGGCGCGGTCGAGCTTCGCGCCACCCGCATCGACATCCTCTCGACGGCCAAGACGCCGCCCTTCGGCATCAACGAACCCAACGCCGAGGTCGACGAGGCCCTGCGGCTGAAGTACCGCTATCTGGACCTGCGCCGCGAACCACTGCAGCAACGCATCATCGCCCGCGGCCGGCTGGTGCAGGCCATCCGTGATGCCCACCACGCGGCCGGTTTCGTCGAGATCGAGACGCCGCTGCTGATCAAGTCCACGCCCGAAGGCGCGCGTGACTTCATCGTTCCGTCTCGTCTCCAGCCGGGCAACATCTACGCCCTGCCGCAGAGCCCGCAGCAGATGAAGCAGTTGCTGATGGTGAGCGGCTTCGATCGCTACTTCCAGATCGCGCGCTGCATGCGCGACGAGGACCTGCGGGGCGATCGCCAGCCGGAGTTCACCCAGCTCGACCTGGAGATGAGTTTCGTCGACGACGATGACGTCATGGCCTGGGTCGAGCAGATGGCAGTAACGGTGACGAAGGCCGTGGTGCCTGAGCGGCCACTGCTCGATGACCCCTTCCCCCGCTTCACTTACCGCGAGGCGATGGACCGTTACGGCTCGGACAAGCCCGACGTTCGCTACGGCCTGGAGTTGCACGACCTCGGTGAGCTGGCAGGTGCCTCCGGCTTCCGCGTGTTCGCGGAGGTGCTGGAGGCGGGCGGGCGGGTCTTCGGTTTCGCCGCTCCCGGGATGGGCGACGCCAGCCGCAAGCAGATCGATGAGCTCACCGAGCTGGCCAGGAAGGCCGGAGCCGGTGGGCTCGTTTGGCTGGCGCTCGACGGGGAGGGCGGCATCCGCGGCTCCATCGTCAAGATCGTCGGCGAAGAGATGGCACACCGACTCGCGGCAGCAGCCGGAGCCACAGCGGGCGATCTCGTGCTCATCGTGGCCGACGCGGACATCACGGCCCAGGAGGTGCTCGGCACCTTGCGGGTCAGGCTCGCCGACCGCGCCGGGCTCTATGACCGCAACGTCCTCAGCTACGTCTGGGTGTACCAGTTCCCGATGTACCACTGGGATGATGACCACGACCGCTGGGATGCGACGCACAACCCCTTCAGTGCCGTCCTGCCGGAGGACGAAGAGCTGCTGGTCACGAATTCGGGAGATCCACTGGTTGCCAGTGCGGACGACCCTGCCGGCCGAGCGCGAGCACAGCAGTACGATCTCGCGCTCAACGGCTGGGAGCTGGGCGGCGGCTCTGTGCGCTTCCACACGCGCGACATGCTGTCTCGTTCGTTCTCGCTCATGGGCCACTCGGTCGCGGCCCAGGAAGCCCAGTTCAGTGGCATCCTCGAGGCATTCGAGTACGGTGCGCCGCCGCACGGGGGCATCGCGCTCGGTGTCGATCGCTGGATCGCGCTGCTCACCGGTCAGTCCAACATCCGCGAAGTCATGGCCTTCCCCAAGACCTCGTCGGGCTCGGACCTGATGCTCGACGCACCCTCGCCGGTGGCCCCCGAGCAGCTCGATGAGCTGGGCCTGGCCCTCAAGCCAGCGAGGCCTACGTCCAGGCCCTGAGATCAGGCTGGAGCGGCGTCCTCGGTCAGCTCTGACTCCATCCCATCAGCCGCCGCGGCGCCCCACTCGGGCGGCGGACCGCCGACCGGTCCGGGCGGCCCCGCATAGTCCGGCAGGTCGTCGAATGCGACCTCGCGACCGAGGACCGAACCGGGGTCACCCAGTTCGACCGACGCCATCGTGCCCTGTTCGAGGGCCTCTTCGGCGGTGCCCCCAGGTCCAGCCAGGACGGTGGGCACGTGCTCGATGGGGAGCAGCACCGGCCAACCCGACGTCCCCGCGCGACGTGGTCGCGTCACCTCCTCTGGATGGCGCCCGTGCGCCTCGATGAGCGAGGTCACGGTCTCCGGGTCCGCCCACGTCATGCGACCCGGCCATAACAGTACTGCGCTCGTCTCGCGCACCGTCGCCAGCGCCGCCTCCGCGCCCAGTCGGTAGGTGTGGACCTCCGAGGCGCGTCCGGGATCGACGACCACCGCGGGTGAGCCTTGCAGTGTGCTGGCGATATGGTCATCGGGATCGGCAGCCACGACGATGATGGGGATCGCGCCCCCGGCCCAGGCCGCATCCACGATGCGGCGCACGGCCGTGCGACCAGTGGCGTCGGCCAATGCCTCCGCCACACTGTCGGGAACGATGACCGCCGCGACCGTCATGGGCGCTTCGAGGAGCCGCGGCTCGGCGGTTCGTCGTCCTCATCACGGTTCCACTCGGGCGGCGCGGCCCAAGCCCACGGCGAACGCTGCGCCTTGGGCTCGATCGACGTCGGCAGCTCGATGGCTCCGTCATCATCAGGCCTGCCCGGGCTGGCGGCAGCGGGCGCTGCAGTCGACCCGGAAGCGACATCCGTCTCGGGCCCGGGCGCTGACGCGTCGGCGGCAGGCTCAGCCGTCGCCTCCCCGTCGGGCGGCCCGCCATCGAGGTAGGGGATAGCCACCTCATCGCTCGCTTCGTGCCCAGCCGGAGTGGACTGCTCGATGCGAGCAGCCAACTCGCTGGTGGGTACCTCAGGGCGTGAGCGCGTCGGCAGGGAGCGGGGCAACTGCGCGGCCAGCGCCCGTGTCGTCGGAGACACACGCGCGACCGGCGTCCCCGGTCGCAGCTTCTGTCGCTGGTCCCAGCGCCAGCGCCGGGGCGAATCGAGGAAGACGCCACCGACGACACCGTAGACGGCAGCGCCGAGGGCGATCAGCAGGGGCACACCAGGGACATGGAAGAACTCCTCTCCGAACCAGCTCAGCACGAGGGTGAAGCCAAGGAACATCGCCGCCGGTGTGTTCGCCGCCGCCATGGGCCAGCCCACGCCGCCGAAGAGCCAGTAGATCCAGGAACCGCCGATGGCCAGGCCCAGCAGGGCGAGGAGGATCGCGACGTGCCCCAGGCCGACACCTCGATCCTCCCAGACGCCGACAGCGAGGTACATCAGCACGCCCACGAGGAACGCCTGTGCGGCCGAGAGCAACAGCTCCACGGCCACGACGTCGAGAGGGCGGGCGACGGGTTCGCGAACCTTCACCGCGTCAGCATACGGGTACTCCGCCGTTGCGTGCGACAATCGGACTCCCCATGGGAATGACGCCTTCGGACCACCTGCCTGCTGAGGCCACCCGCAGCGACCTGCGTGACGTGGCCATCGTGGCGCATGTCGACCACGGCAAGACCACCCTGGTCGACGCCATGCTGCGTCAGTCGGGTGCCTTTCGCGTCGACCAGGTGGTGGCGGACCGGGTCATGGACTCAGGCGACCTGGAGCGAGAACGCGGCATCACCATCCTGGCCAAGCAGACCGGCATCGACTATCGCGGTATCCGCCTCAACATCGTCGATACGCCCGGCCACGCCGACTTCGGGGGCGAGGTCGAGCGCAGCCTGCTCATGGTCGACTCCGTGCTCCTGCTCGTCGACGCCGCAGAGGGCCCATTGCCACAGACACGCTACGTGTTGGCCAAGGCCATGGAGCGTCGCCTGCCGGTGATCGTCGCCATCAACAAGATCGACCGTGGCGACGCGCGGGCGCCAAGAGTGGTGGATGCCGTCTACGAGCTGTTCATGGACCTGGGGGCTGACGAGCACCAGATCGAGTTTCCCATCGTCTACACCAACGCCCGGGCCGGCACCGCCACGCTCGACCTGGCCCAGCCGGGCAGCAGCCTGCAGCCGCTGATGGACTTGCTGCTGGACCACACGCCGGCGCCGACATACACGCCCGACCACGGCCTGCAGTTGCTCGTCACGAACCTGAGCGCCAACGACTACGTCGGACGTATGGCCGTCGGCCGTATCCGCAATGGCCATATCCGCATGGGTCAGCGCATCACCGTGCTGCGGCAGGAAGAGGAGACCGTCGAGGGCTCGGTCGAGCCCGGGCGGGTGGTCCGCCTGGATGGCACGGTCACCTCGCTGACCCACGCCCAGGGCATCGAACTGGTGGAGATCGACGAAGCCGGGCCGGGTGACATCGTGGCCGTCGCGGGCCTGCCCGAGATCACCATCGGCGACACCATCACCGACCCTGCCGACCCGCGCCCCCTGCCGCGTCTGAGCGTGGACGAGCCCACGCTGCGCATGACGTTCGGGGTCAACACCTCGCCACTCTCGGGGCGCGACGGCAAGTTCCTCACTTCGCGCCAGATCCGTGCCCGCCTGGAGCGGGAGGTGCTGGGCAACGTCAGCATCGAGTTCGGGCCGACCGGATCGTCCGAGACGTTCGAAGTGCGCGGCCGCGGCGAGCTGCAACTGGCGGTGCTCATCGAACAGATGCGTCGCGAGGGCTTCGAGCTGCAGGTATCGCGACCGGAGGTGCTGCTGCACCAGATCGACGGCCAGATCCACGAGCCCTACGAGCGTGTCACCATCGACATCCCACCCGACCACATCGGCACCGTCACCGCCTCGCTGGCCGCCCGCCGCGCTCGCGTGGAGCAGATGACCACTGACGCCGATGGCCGGACTCGCATCGAGGCCGTCATGCCCACCCGTGGGCTGGTGGGCTACCGCGGCCAGTTCCTGACCGAGACGCGCGGGACCGGCCTGCTGCACCAGATCGGCGAGGGCTACGGACCCTGGGCCGGCGAAGTGGAGCATCGCACCAGCGGCGTGCTGGTATCTGATCGATCCGGGACTTCCAACGCCTACGGGCTCTTCAACCTGCAGGAGCGATCGACGCTGCTGATCGGTTCGGGGGTCGCGGTATACGAAGGCATGATCGTGGGCGAGAACTCGAGGCCAGGGGACATGGATGTCAATCCGACCAAGGAGAAGAAGCTCACCAACATCCGCACCCACAGCCACGACGATGCCCTGCGCCTGACGCCACCGCCACCGATGACGCTGGAATCCGCGATCGAGTTCATCGCCGCGGACGAGCTGGTGGAGGTGACCCCACGGGCGATCAGGCTACGCAAGCGCCTGTTGTCGCAACATGACCGGCGGCGCGAGCGTGGCCGCGACGAAGAGCTGCGCCGCGGCAAGGAGCGGGAGGGCGCGGCGGCCCGCTAGGCTCCTCGCGCTACGATTGCGCCAGTGACCGTTTACCTCGACCACGCAGCTTCCGCACCTCTACGCCCGGAGGTGCTGGAGCAGATGCTGCCGCATCTTCGCGGGGAGCAGGCGAACCCATCCTCGCCCCACGGTCCCGGCCGTCGCGCTCGCAGGGCCCTCGACGAAGCACACGAACGACTGGCGCGAGCCATCGGAGCCGAGCCGCGAGCCATCGTCTTCACCGGCGGCGGCACCGAGGCCATCAACCTGGCCGTCAAGGGTGCGGCCTGGGCCGGCAAGGCCGAGGGGCACCGCATCATCACGACCGCCATCGAGCACAAGGCCGTGCTGGAATCCTGTCTGCTGCTTGAGAAGTACGGCTTCGAGGTGCGGAAGCTGCCCGTGGACCGTTACGGCCAGGTCGATCCCGACGACCTCACAGCGGCGTTGACCGACAAGACGATCCTGGTCAGCCTGCAGCTCGCCAACAACGAGGTCGGCACGATCCAGCCAGTGGCTGACCTCATCGAGCGCGTCCGCGCCGGATCGGGCGCGCGCGTGCACCTCGACGCTGTACAGGCCGCGGCATGGATGACCATCGATGTCGAATCCCTGGGTGCAGACCTGGTCTCGTTCGCCGCCCACAAGGTCGAGGGCCCCAAGGGCGTGGGGGCACTCTGGATTCCGCCGCGCCACCGCCATCCTGCCGCAGGTCCATGGTGGCAGCCAGGAACGCTACCGACGGGCCGGTACCGAGAACGTCCCCGGTGCGGTCGGGATGGCCGCGGCATTCGAGCTGGCAGCGAACGAGCGCGACACCGTCGTTCCGGCCGTCCGCACCCGCCGCGACCGGCTGCGGGAGGTGTTGCTGGCGATCGAGGGCGTGGAGCTCACCGGCCACCCGGTCGATCGTCTACCCAACTCCCTGTCGGTCGTGGTGCGTGATGTCGCGGGCGATGACATCGTCATCGGTCTCGACCTGGACGGGATCGCAGCCTCCACCGGTTCGGCTTGCAGCACCGGATCGTCGGAGCCTTCGCACGTGCTCAGCGCCATGGGCTACCCGCCGGCCGAGGCGCGTGCCGCGTTGCGGCTGTCGCTGGGTCGCACCAACAGCGACGAGGATATCGACACCGCGATACGCGTCACGCCCCTCGCCATCACACGGCTGCGAGACGGTCAGCTACGACTGGCAGGGCCCGGGGAGCTGCCGGCATGACGCGTGAACGCGTGCTCGTGGCGATGTCCGGCGGTGTCGATTCGTCGGCCGCGGCCGCCCTCTTGCAGGAAGGGGGCGATGACGTGGTCGGTGTCTGGATGCGGCTGCACGACGGCGCCGACAGCTACAGCGCCAGCAACCGTTCGTGCTGCTCGCTCGACGCCGCCGAGGACGCCCGCCGCGTGGCCGGCCAACTGGGCATCCCGTTCTACGTCCTCAACCTGGAGCGAGAGTTCGCCACCGGCGTGCTGGAGCCATTCTTCACTGCCTACCTCGAGGGCCGCACGCCCAGTCCCTGCGTCGACTGCAACTCGCTGGTGAAGTTCGGGGCCCTGCTCGGCCGTGCCCGGCACCTCTACGGCTGCGAGGCCGTCGCCACCGGGCACTACGCCCGCATCCGGGCGCATGCCGACGCTGCCGGACGAACACGCTATCGCCTCGTCGCCGGTCGTGACGCCGATAAGGACCAGACCTACTTCCTCTACGGCCTCGGCCAGGAACAGCTGAGACACACGCGTTTCCCGCTGGGCGAGCTGACCAAGCCGGAGGCACGCGCATTGGCACGTCGCTACGGGCTCGTCACGGCCGACAAGCCCGAGAGCCAGGAGGTCTGCTTCGTCCGCGAGGGCGACTACCGAGCGGAGTTGGCGCGCCGTACGGGGTGGCGACCCGCCCCCGGGCCCCTGGTGGACGCTGATGGCGCCAGCGTGGGCCAGCATGCCGGCGCGCCGGCTTACACCATCGGCCAGCGCAGCGGCCTGGGCGTGGCCCTCGGCGAGCGCCAGTATGTGGCCGCCATCGACACCGCCGACAACCTGGTCACCCTTGGCCGCCGAGAGGATCTGTACCGCGTGCGCTTCGGTTTGACCGCGGTCTCGTTCGTCGATGAGGAGCCCGAAGGCGCCTTCCGGGCACGCATCCGCATCCGTCATCGCGCCGAGCCGGTCCCGGGCAGCGTCCGCCCCGGCGTGGAGGGAAGTTGGACCGTCGCCCTCGATCGGCCAGCCTGGGCGCCGGCGCCAGGGCAAGCGGCGGTCTTCTACGACGATGAGGATGGCGTGATCGGTGGCGGCCGCATCGACGGCGCGGCGACCGCAGCCGCCTAGCGGCAGCCGCGGCACGTCGTGGAACAGGGCCTTGCCACCTTCGTCCTCGAACCCGCGTTCGTGCTGTCGCTGCTCGTCGGCGCCTTCCATACCAGCATCTATCTCTTCGTCCGCGGCAACCTGGGATGGCACCTCCCGGCGGTGCTCGTAGCCGCGGTCCTGGGAGCCCTGGCCGGCGCGGCCATCGGGGCCCGCATCGGGGACGTGCTCTACATCGGCGATTACGCACTCGTGTGGGCTTCGGCGCTGTCATGGCTCGGGATCGGCATCGCCATCGTCACCAGTGGACTGGCCGTCCGCAAGCCGACAGCACCGCCCGAAGGCGGCGAGATCCGGCCGCGCAAGGGCTGAGTCAGCGATCCGGGTGACGCCATGACCGATGACGACACGACGATGGAGCTCACCTTGTCCGAGCTCCGCGAAGTCGCCGGTTACGCGGTCGCGTGCGCGCGGCCCGCCTTGCCCATCTTCGAGCATGAACGCCCTGGCGATCCTCGCCCGCGAGCCGCGATCGAGGCTGCACAGGCGTTCGCGAATGGAGCCCAACGCACCAAGGCGCTCCGCGACAGTGCCTGGGCGGCACAGAGGGCGGCACAGGAGGCCCGTGATGCGGGGCAGACTGCCGCGAGCGCCGCCGCGAGCGCCGCCCTCGCCGCCGCTGGCGCGGCGTTCCTGCACCCGCTGGCAAAGGCGACGCAGGTCAAGCACATCCTCGGATCGGCCGCCCATGCCGCACGCGCGTGCGAGCTCTCTGCCGGAGACGACCCCTCCGTCGGGGCCGACCACATCGCGCAGGTTCGGGTCCTTGCGCCTCCGGTGGTGCTGGAGGTCCTGCGACGCTTCCCGAGTGCGCCGCTCGGCGGTGGGAGGGTCGGGGAGCTGATCCGCGAGTTAGACACGTCGCTGCGGTGATCCGCATGGTGCTGAAGGACGAGTCACACCAGACGCGATGTCCTGTCAGCGGTCTGCCCGCACCTCCCCGCCGGCACGGTCTTCGTCGTCTGCGTCGTCGGGCTCGATGACATGTGCGATCTTGGCGTCGACGCTGCCGATGCCGACCACGGCGGGCTTCAGCGGCACCTCGACCACCACCTCGCCCCCGTGTGACCTGCGACGCTCCCACCAGCGCTGGCCCAGCGCGATGCTGCCTGCCAGAACCGCCGACAGGATGAAGCCAAAGAGCATCGCCAGCCATGGCTTGTCCTGGATGAGGGAGCCGCCGATGAACCCCGGCACGGCCGCCTGGACCGCCCAGATGACGGCCGCGATGGCGTCATAGAGGATGAACCGTGGCCAACTGAAATGCAGGACGCCGGCTCCGATGGCGACCGCCGTGCGACCACCTGGGACGAAGCGACCGATGATGATGAACACCCCACCACGCCTGTCGAACTGCTCTTGCACCCTGTCCAGTTGTTCGGTGTTGCCGCGCAGGACCTTCTGCACCAGCGGTCGCCCCGCCGCGCGGCCGATCCAGTAGGCCACGTTGTCGCCGACGAAGGCGCCCAAGCCCGCTGCCACGATGACCCAGAGGACATTCAGCACGCCCTGCCCGGCCAGCACTGCCGAGGCCGTGACCGTCGCCTCTGCCGGCAGGACGGGCATGACGACGTCGATCGCGGACATGGCGAAGATGACGAGATACGTGACAGGCGAATCGGTGACGAGCTGGCTCAGCGAGTCGATGAGCCCCGTGGTCCAGGTCAGGATCTGGTTGAGGAAATCCATCAGCCGCAAAAGCCTAGCCGTTCACAGGAGGATGAGCGGATGACCGAGAGCAGCACTCCATCCGCCGATCCAAGCCTCGGACGCCGGCGGGAGCGTGCGCAGCCGATCATCGACGCGCGGGAGCTGAGCCGCGATGGAGCGATCGGATCTCCCGATGTCCTTTGCACGGGGCTCGCGCCGCGCACCATACTGTGGGCAGCGAACAGGTGAGGTAGCCATCCATGACCGACCCCGAGTCCACTTCGCGGGAGTCGACGCCGTCCGAGTCCGCGCCGCACGAGTCTCCCTCGGCCAAGTCATCGCCCGACGCTGCCTCGACGGAGAAGACCGCATTCGAAGCACGGCTCGGTACCGAGCCGCAGAGGCCCGGCCTGGCTCACCGCATCGCATCGGTCTGGAAGGATGAGTACGACACGGCCGTGAATTGGCCGCGTGGTCGACGGCACCTCGCCCAGCGTGCGCTCGCCGTTCTGATCGTCAACACCATCGCGCTGCTGTTCGTCGGCGAGTTCATGAACGGCATCCGCTTCACGGGTGACATCTGGGAGAACCTCGTCGCGGCGCTACTCGTGACCCTCATCGCAGGCGCCTTCACGTTCCTGTTGCGACCGGTCGTCTTCGTGGCGCTGGGCATCAACAACGTCGTCGTGACAGCGGTCCTGACCATCGTCTTCATGGGCCTGACGCTGCTCGTCGGCGCCTGGCTCGTCGGCGGCATCAAGATCGATGGCTTCCTGGTCGCCTTCATCGCCTCGATCCTCATCGCAGCCGTCAACACGGTCCTCGTGGCCATCATCGGCCTCGACGAGGACGAGTCGTTCTTCCGCCACTCCATGAAGCGCATGGCCCGCGTGGGTGGCGACGTGGACGACCGACCCGGACCGGGTTTCGTCATCCTGCAGATCGATGGGCTCGCGGAGCCTATCCTCCGCGACGCGCTGCGCACCGGCTACATGCCGTTCCTCAACGACTGGCTGAGCTCGGGCACGCACCGCCTTGGCAAGTTCGAGGCCCTCGCGCCCTCGATGACCAGCGCCGGACAGGTCGGGATCCTGCATGGCGTGCAGCCGGGCATCCCGGCCTTCCGTTGGTGGGAGAAGGACCGCAACTACCTCATGGTCAGCAACCATCCCGACGATGCCTTCGAGATCGAGCGCCGGGCCTCGAACGAGAATGACCTGCTGCGCGACGGCGGCACGAGCATCAGCAACCTGGTCAGTGGCGGGGCCACGCGTGCCATCGCTACCAACAGCCAGCTGTCAAAGAGCGGGCAGGGCCTACAGATGAAATCCTTCAGCATGTTCCTCTATAACCCCTACAACCTGACTCGCGGCATCGCCCAGTTCGTGACCGCCGTCATCGTCGAGTACTTCCAGGCGCGTCGCCAGCGCGTTCGCGACGTCAAGCCACGCATCAGCCGCGGCATGCCCTTCCCGTTCCTGAAGGCCAGCACTACCACCATCATGCGTGACATGTTGGTGGACCTGATCATCGGCGAGATGGGCCGTGGTACGCCCATCGTCTACGCTGACTATCTGGGCTATGACGAGGTCGCGCACCATGCCGGTCCCGAGCGGCCCGAGTCGATGCAACAGCTCGACCACGTCGATCGCATGCTGCGCTCGCTCTCTCGTGCGGCTGAGGATGCCCCCCGCAAGTACCACTTCATCCTCGTCTCGGACCACGGCCAGACCCAGGGCGCCCCCTTCGAAGACCGCTACGGAATCAGCCTCGAGGAGCTCGTGCGCTCGCTGATGGAGGGCGACGTCTCCAGCCTTGATGCCTCCAACGACGTCGAGGGTTGGGGCCCCATCAACACCTTCCTGACCGAGGCCAGCCGGGCGCCCGGCGCCTCCGGTCGGGTCGTCTCACGCGCGCTGCGCGGAAGCACGGAGGACGGCGTCGTCGAGTTCGGTGATACCGGCGCGCTGCGGAAGGGCGCCAGAGCGGGCACCAAGGGCAACGAGCAGATCAAGCCCAAGGGGGATGCTGAGAAGGACGAGATCCCCGACCTCGTGGTCGCCGCCTCCGGCAACCTGGCCAACATCTACTTCACCGATGTGCGCGAGCGCATGAGCCTGGAGGGCATCGCCAAGTCCCATCCGGACCTCCTGCCCGGGCTGGTCCGCCACGAGGGCATCGCCTTCATCATGGTGCGCTCCGAGGAGCACGGCCCCCTCGTCATCAGCCGCGATGGCGTACGCAACCTCGAGGATGGCAGCGTCGAGGGCAACGATCCCCTCGAGCACTTTGGTGAGCACGCTGCCTCCAACCTCGCGGAACTCGACTCGTACCAGCATATCGGCGATATCTTCGTCATCAGCATGTACGACCCGTCGACCCAGGAGATCGCGCCGTTCGAGCACCAGGTGGGCGCCCACGGCGGGCTTGGCGGCATGCAGACCAAGGCCTTCGTGATGTATCCCAGTGCCTTTGCCATGGAGGACAAGACCGTCGACCTCGTCGGAGCACCGGCGGTCAACCACAAGATCCACCAGTGGATCGCGCGGGCCAAGGAGATGGACGCCGCGGGCGTCGCGCCGGAGGAGGCCCGCGAGGAAGAGGAAGCCGGGCTTCCGTCGGTGCTGCAGGCAGCCAGGAACAGCGGTTGACGGACGACACGCCGACGCCTGAGGGCACAGAGCTGGGCGTGCCCGAAGGCAGCGATCGCAGCACGACAGGCACCTCAGGCGCAGCAGGCGCCCGATATGGGACCGCGCAAGCGCGCGCTCATCGGTATCGGTCCACTGGCGCTCAACCCTCCACTGATGAATCCCGTCAAGGCCTCATCAGCGCGTGATGGTGTTCCTCGGCAGCTGTGGCAGGATCAGCATGAACTTGCCATCGCGGTTGGGATGGCGGGCGCGTGGCCGAGCGTAGGGGAGGTAGTCCTCTGCCAGCGCGGCCACCGACACCAGTGAGTTGGGCGGCCGTGACGCACCCCAGATCGTGCTGACATACGGATACCAGGTGTCTTCGACGTAGACCTTCTTGACCTGGAAGTCGTCGCTGTAGGCCGGGTCGGTGGTGGCGGTGAAGCCGGACATCACCCACGAGTGGGCACCACGCCATGTCACCAGGCCCACGGGCCTGTTGGTCAGACGCAACGCCTTGGCAGCCTTGCGAATGGCCCCGCGGCGGGTTGCGGCGCCGTCGACGACGTAGGGTCCGTAGCCGCCGCTGTTGAGCAACTCGGCCCAGCCGGTCAGGTCGATCCCGATGGGGCCCAGCTTTCGCTTGTTGGGCGAGAGTTCCCGGCCTCGCGCGTAGAGCTTCTTCTGGAACGCGATAGAGCGATTGGGCTTGCCCTCGTCGATGATGTTCATCATCGTCTGGGTCGAGCCGGCCACGCAGGCGTTCTTGTCGGCCTGGTGCATGAAGTCGCCCGTCTGGAACAGGTTCATCTCGAAGGGTCCCGGCTTGGGCCGCGGCCGCAGCTTGATCGTCTTGATCTTGGGCCGCTGGCGTTGGGAGCGAATGCCAGCACTCGCCTCCGGGCTTGGGCTCGGGCTGACACGCGGCGTCGGCGCAAGGGGCAGGGTATCCGCCGGACGCGGCGTCGCGAGCGGCGCTCCGGACACGAGCCCGAGATCCGCACCATCGAGGGCGGAGCAAGCGGCGGCCGAATAGATGCCGGCCAGGGCCAGCACCACCACGCGGCCCCAGGCCGCTGAGCGTACGGGAAGCACGATGCCTCGAACCCTAGCGTGGAGCGTGTCGACCGTGGCGCAAGGTCAAGACATCTTCACCCGACGGCGAGCCAGACACCCAGCGGATCTGTCGGCAGCAGGGGCGGCCGATCCCGCAGCATGGCACGAGGCCGAGCCCGCGGGGGGACAGACGCTCTCGCGGGCTCGTTCATGTCCAGCGGTCGGCGTTCGCTACACTCGCGCTACATGCATGAGAACGAAGACCGAGCTCCATCGGACGCCCGGATGCAGCCCCTGTCCGCGGACGAGATCCGCGCGCGCTTCCTGCACTTCTTCGCCGAGCGCGGTCACGAGATCGTGCCCAGCGCCAGCCTCGTCCCCGGTGGCGACCAGACGCTGCTGTTCACCAACAGCGGCATGGTCCAGTTCAAGGACGTCTTCCGCGGTGTCGAGAAGCGCTCATATACGCGCGCCGTGGACTCGCAGCGATGCCTGCGCGTGGCCGGCAAGCACAACGACTTCGAGGAAGTCGGCCGCACGCCGCGCCACCACACACTCTTCGAGATGCTGGGCAGCTGGTCCTTTGGTGACTACTTCAAGCGCGAGGCCATCCACTGGGCGTGGGAGTTCCTGACCGAAGACCTGGGCATCCCCGGAGAGCGCCTGGCGGCAACCACCTACACCGACGACGAGGAGTCGTGGTCCATCTGGCGGGACGAGATCGGCCTGCCGCCCGAACGGATGGCCCGCTGGGGCGACGTCGACAACGGTGATGACCACAACTTCTGGCGCATGGCCGACACCGGGCCTTGCGGCCCCAACAGCGAGATCCACTTCGACCGTGGCGAGCATCTCTCCGAGGGACCCGGCTGTGTACCCGACCATACCGAGACCTGTCCCCGCTGGCTGGAGATCTGGAACCTGGTCTTCATGGAGTTCGACCAGCCCATCAACGGGCCGCGCGCGGAGCTGCCCTTCAAGTCGGTGGACACGGGCATGGGCTTGGAGCGCCTCGCATCGGTGCTGCAGGGCGTGGCCACCAACTACGACACCGACCTGTTCGTGCCCATCCACACCCGCATGCGTGAATTGCTCAGGCACGACCCCGACGCGTTCGAGAGCGAGCGTTTCAGCTACCAGGTCATCGCCGACCATTCACGCGCCATCACCTTCCTCATCGCCGACGGTGTCACGCCCTCCAACGAGGGACGCGGATACGTACTGCGCCGTATCGTCCGGCGCGCTGTTCGCCACGGGCGGCTGCTGGGACGGCATGAACCGTTCCTCGAGGAGACGGCCAAGGTCGTCATCGGCCTGATGGGCGAGGCCTACCCCATCTTGCGGGAGCGCCGGGACACCATCCTCGGTACGATCATCCGCGAGGAGACCGCTTTCGCCCGCACCCTCGACGCTGGCACGATCCAGCTGGAGGAGGCGCTGATCCCTCTGACCGGCGCCGATCGCGTGGTCGGTCGCCGCCCGGAGGAGGTCCCCTCCGACGCGCCCACGCTCGACGGCGAGACGGCATTCCGTCTGCACGACACCTACGGCTTCCCCATCGACCTCACTATCGAGCTGGCGGCCGAGTACGGCGTGCTCGTGGACCGTGACGGCTTCGAGATCGCGCTCGAGGAACAGCGGCAGCGAAGCCGCTCGGGCAAGAAGCTGGACCTCGCACGTCAGGCTGAGCAGACCGCGCTCTTCGACGGCATCGCCCGACGCCTCGGCGATACGGTCTTCCGCGGCTATGAGACCACGACTGCGCCCGGCCGCATCGGAGCCATCGTGCGTGACACCACCGAGTACGAGGAGCTGGAGGCTCGTGCTGATGCCGAGGGCCATACCGAAGCTGCCGCAGAAGCCCAGATCGTGCTCGATGAGACACCCTTCTACGCCGAGGGCGGCGGCCAGATCGGTGGATCGACGGCGTCCTGCGCGATGCCGCCGGAACGGTCGTCTTCAGCGTCGAGGACACGCAGCGCCCGGTCGCCGGGCTGATCGTTCACCACGGCAAACTGCATGGCAGAGTGGCCCTGGGCCAGGAATTGACGGCCCAGGTCGATGCTCGCCGCCGCGCCAACACGATGCGCAACCACACTGGCACCCATCTGCTGCATCGCGCCCTGCGCAACACCCTCGGTGACGCGGCGCGGCAGGCCGGCTCGCTGGTCACGCCCGACTACCTGCGCTTCGACTACCCGTCCGATCGAGGCCTCACGCCCGAGGAGCGGCACATCATCGAGCACGAGGTGCGCCGCGTCATCCGCGACGACCGCAGGGTGACGTCGTCGTCGATGTCGATGGCCGAAGCCCAGGCTGCTGGAGCGGACGCCTTCTTCGATGAGAAGTACGGGGAGACCGTGCGGACCGTCCGCGTCCAGGACTATAGCCATGAGCTCTGCGGTGGGACGCACTGCCGGGCCACCGGTCAGATCGGCGGCTTCATCATCACCGGGGAGCGTTCGATCGGGTCGGGCATGCGCCGCATCGAGGCCGTCACCGGAGAAGCCGCCGAGGCCCTGGCCGAGGAGCGGTTCCGACTCCTGGCGGCGGCGACGGAGGCGGCCGGGGCGCAGACGCCCGAACAGCTCGTCCCCCGCATCGAGGAACTCAAGGAGCGCAAGAAGGCCGCCAGAGGGCCAGCGACCGGCCTGCTGCCGACGGCACAGGCAGCCGCGAAGACCGCCGAGTTGCTGCACAAGGGTGCGTTGGTCTCGGTGATGGGCGGCTTCGGCTCGATGGATGAGCTCAAGGCCTGGGCCAAGGAAGTCCGCGCTTCGATGAAGAGCGGCGTCATCGCCGCCGGCCTGGATGATCCCGAGAAGCCGCAGCTGTTCGTGACCGTCAGCGACGACCTGGTCGAACAGGGCGTCGATGCGGCCGACCTGGTGCGGGACGCGGTGTCTGGCGTCGGTGGCAAGGGCGGCGGCCGGCCCGAGATGGCCCAGGGCAAGGTCCCGCGCAGCAGCGCGCTGCAGGCGGCGCTCCAGAGGCTGCACGACCGGCTCGAGGAGTAGGGCGGGTCCCCGACGTGACCCTGCTGCAGCGTCTGCTCCGCCGGCCTCTCCCCGCCACGCCCAGCGATGCTCGGCTGGCGCTGGACATCGGCACCGAGTACGCCAAGGCGCTCGTCTTCGAGCAGTCGGACGGCGAGGCTGCCGTGGTGACGGGTGTGGGCCGGGAACGGCAGGGTCTCGCGCACATGCAGTCGGGGACCGTAGCCGACATCCCGGCCGTCGTTCGCAACTGCCGGGCAGCGGTGGATGCGGCCGAGGCGATGTCGGGGCGCACGGCGCGCAAGGTCGTCATCGGCATCGCCGGCGAGCTCGTCAAGGGTTTCACGACCACCCGCAGCATCGAGCGCAAGCGGCCTGACAGCTCGGTCACGCACTCGGAGCTGGAGAGGCTGCTGGAGGACATCGAGACGGAGGCTTCGGCCGAGGCCCAGCGAACCATCACCTGGGAGACCGGCCTGCCCAATGTCGACGTCCGCCTGGTGCATGCGTCCGTCGCGGCCGCCGGGGTCGATGGCTATGCGGTCTCCAACCCGGTCGGCTTCCAGGGCCGCCACCTGCGGATCTCGGTCTTCAACGCCTACGCCCCGCTGGTGCACCTGGGTGCACTCGAATCGGTCGTGGAGCAGCTGGGCCTGGACCTTGTGCGGGTGGTGGCCGAACCGTACGCCGTCGCCCGTTCCATCTCCGGGGAGCAGGTGGGTCAGTCGGGCGCGCTGTTCATCGACGTCGGCGGTGGCACCACGGACGTGGCACTGGTGCGCAGCGGCAGCGTGGAGGGCACACGCATGTTCGCCCTCGGCGGTCGGGCCTTCAGCAAGTCGCTGGCCGATCGACTCGACCTCGACTTCGAGGCAGCGGAGCGCGTCAAGCTCGCGCACGCCATGGGCGAGAAGGTCGAGGATGCCGATGAGGTCGCTGCCATCATCGGTGAAGACGTGGCCGTGTGGGCCGCGGGCGTGGAACTGGTCCTGGAGGAGTTCGGCCAGACCGGACTGCTTCCCGGACGCATCGAGCTCTGCGGTGGCGGAGCGGCACTGCCGGAGATCCGCGCTGCACTGGAAGATCCGGACCTCGGGGCGGACTTGCCCTTTGCCCGTCGCCCGCTCATTTCGATGATGCGACCGGACTCGGTCTCGGAGGTCGACCGATGCCACGGGCCTGCTGGTGAGCCAGCAGGATGTGACACCCATGGCACTGGCGTTCCAGGCGCTCGAGGCGACCCAACCACAGGAGCCGATGGATGCAGCCCTCCAACGCGTGCTGCGAGGGATGCGCGTCTAGGGCAGACTGCGGTCGATGGCCGTTTGGTATCTCGATAACGACGATGAGATCACCGATGCCGTCGCGCGCCTCCGCGGCAGCAGCGACGAGCAGGTCGTCTTCGTGGTCCCCCCGGGGTCTCGCATCGCGACCGGGCGCATCAACTTCAAGCTGCTGGCGCGGGAGGCGGAGACGCGCGCCAAGGAGATGGCGATCGCCAGCCCGGACCAGCAAGTGCGGGCGCTTGCCACCTCAGCCGGAGTGCTGGCGGCGGCGACCGTCGAGCAAGCAGAAGCCGCCCTCGCCCGAGGCGATGTGCCGCCGGAGCCGGTCGAAGCGCCGGAGTCGATGGTGGCAGCTGGAGACAGCGCCACCGGGAGGGGCGCCACCGGCAGTGATGAGCCGGGCGCGAGGTCGCGGCCGTGGGACAGCCGGCGGTTGGTCGTCACGACGGTCATGCTGGTGGCACTGCTGTTGGTCGGTGCCTTCGCGGCGACGCAGCTTCTGCCTACCGCGCAGATCACGCTGCGTCCGCGCGTTTCGACGCTGGGACCCATCGAGGTACCGGTGCTGGCGATGCCATCGATCACCCAGCCCGACAACGAGAGCGGCCAGATCCCGGCAGTGACACTGCCCGTCCCCCTCGTCGTTCGCGGGACGTTCTCCGCCAGCGGCACGGAGGCGATCGAGGCCAACGCCACCGGCGAGGTCGTGTTCTTCACGCCCGACCAGCCGACCGAGCAGGAGATCCCCGCCGGGACCCGCCTCAAGACGCCCGCGGGAGTCGAGTTCGAGACGACCGAGACGGTGACCCTACCGGCCACCGAAGGTGACACCTCCGAAGTGCGCGCTCCTGTGGAGGCCGTTCGCAGTGGAGCAGACGGCAACGTGTCGGCAGGCGCGATCAGCGTGGTGCCGTCATTGGCGGAACAGGGCATCAGCGTCAGCAATCCTGAGCCGACCAGCGGCGGCCGCTTCGAGCAGACACTCAAGGTCACGGCCGACGACTACGACGCCGCCGCGGTGGACCTGCAGAACCGCCTCGCCAGCGCCCTCGTGGCCTATCTGCGAGATCCAGCCAATGCGCCGGACGGCCTGACCGTCTTCCCCAGCACCGCCCAGCTCGGAATCGTGCGCCACGAGCCGACCTTCGATGAACTGGTGAGCACGAGTGGGTCCGAGTTCGAGCTGAGTGCTGAGGTCACCGCCAGCGTGCTGGCCGTCGACCCGGACCTCGTCGACGAGGTCGCGCTCGCGCGCCTGCAAGCCGCCGTACCGGAGGACATGGACGTGCTCGCGGGCAGCGTGACCAGCGACCCCGGGGATGGGACCGCCGACGGCCAGCGCATCCGCTTCGCGGCTCGCGCGGCTGCTGCGACCTACCCGCGTATCGACGCAGACGAGCTCGTCCAGCAAGTCGCTGGCCTGCCGGTTTCCGAGGCTCGGGCCATACTTGCGTCGTTCGGCTCGGCGACCGTGAACGTCTGGCCGGGATTCCTCGACAGCCTGCCGGCCGATCGCGGGCGCATCGAGCTCGATGTCACGGAGCCATCGACAACGGAGTGAGCGACCAAGCCAATGATCATCGACACGTCCCCCCGCGCGCTGAGGTGTCAATGAGTGTGCTACTGGGCATCGACCTCGGCGATCGACGCATCGGCCTCGCTGCCGGCGATACCACCTCTGGCTCGGTCAAGCCATTGCTGACCCTGCGGCGCGGGAGCCCAGCGCAGGACGCTGCCGCCCTTGAGCGCATCTGTGTCGAACGTCGGGTAGAAGCCATCGTGGTGGGCCTGCCGCTGCATATGGACGGCAGCGAAAGCGAGCAGTCCGAACGCACGCGCGCGTGGGTCGAGGCGGTGGCATCGGCTATCGGCACGCCCATCACCTTCCGGGACGAGCGCCTCAGCAGCCGGTCCGCAGAATCGCGCATGGGCCGTGTCCCCCGTGGCCGCTCCGGCGGTGCACCTTCCGCACTTGCTCGTCGCGCTTGGCGCGCGCGCATCGACCGTGAAGCCGCGGCCGCCATCCTGCAGCGTGAGATGGACGCTCGGAGCGCCCAGGGGGTGGCGCAGTGAGCGGGTCCGGGTCCGGCGGCCGGGGCACGGGTCGTGTCGGTATCGTCGAAGACTGGGAGCTGCGGCATAGCCGCAAGCAGGACGCCAACTCCGGTGCCTTCAAGGGCCTGGCCTTCGTCCTCGTGGCGCTCATCCTGCTGGTGGTCGGTGGCTGGTACGCGGGACGGCCGGTGATCGGGTCGGCAGCCGCCGGACTCTTCGAAGACAATCCCGGCATCGTCAACATGCCGCTCGTCTCCGACGTGCTGGCGGCGGAGTTCGCCGACAGGATCGATGCACCCGCCGACAACGAAGCCCGTGAGGTCGCGTTCGTCATCGAGCCCGACAAGGCCAGCCTGGACGATATCCAGGCCAGCCTCATCGAGGAAGGCCTGCTCACCGATCCACTGGCTTTCCGCTACGCCATCGTCAAGGACCGCGTCGACGAGCTTCTGCGGCCCGGGACGTACACCATGGCCGGCAACATCACACCCGCCGGCATCGCCGCCAGACTGGCGCTCGCTCCGGACCCACCCACGCCCATGGTCGTTCTCGACATGCGCCTGGGACGCCGCATCGAACAGATCGTGGCCTACCTGCAGCAGGAGGTCGAGACCACCGACCTGGAGGTCGATCCCAAGGAGTTCCTGCGCCTCGCCCGCAATCCCACCAAGGCCATGAAGGCGGAGTACAAGTTCCTTTCCCAGGCCCCAGCCGGCAGCAGTCTTGAGGGCTTCCTGCAGGGCGGCACCATGGAGGTGCCCATCGACATCACGGCTGAAGAGCTCATCTACATGATGCTCGATGAGTGGGACCAGACCAATGGCGAGTACGTCGCCCAGGCGCGCAAGAAGGGCATCCCGTTCTATGACGCGCTCGTCATCTCCAGCCTGGTCGAGAAGGAAGCCAAGGTCGACAGCGACCGCGCCAAGATCGCCGGGGTCTACTGGAACCGGCTGGACCCCAAGATCAATCAGCAGACCGGTGGCCTCCTGCAGGCAGACCCGACGGTGGTCTACGCCACCGACTCGATGACCCTGGCGGCGACCAACGTCAATGACTGGGACGAGTACGTGTTCTGGGACCTGCTGGGCGTGTCTGACTACTCCACCGTCCAGGTCGCCAAGGAGTACCAGTCATTCCAGACCTACCAGAACCCGGGCTTGCCCGACTGGCCCATCGTGACGCCATCCCCCGCCTCGCTGAAGGCGGCCCTGAACCCCATCACGAAGTCAAAGCTGCTGTACTTCTACGCCTGCCCGAACTCCGACACCCACAAGTTCGCCAAGAACCTCAAGGGACACCAGCGCAACATCGCCAAGTGCAACTAGGGTCGCCTCGGCCACCCGCCAGCCAGGGAGAACCACGCTACTCATGATCTCAGTCGGAGACCTGCGCCGGGGAATCGTCATCGAGCTCGACGGTGACCTGTGGCAGATCCTGGAGTTCCACCACATCAAGATGGGCCGCGGTTCGGCCCAGATCCGGATCAAGCTGAAGAACGTCAAGCGCGGCGGGACGGTCGAGCGCTCGTTCCAGGCGACAGAGAAGTGGCCTCGCGCCATCCTCGAGACCCGCCCGGTGCAGTTCCTGTACCAGGATGGTGACAGCTACCACTTCATGGAGAACGACACCTTCGAGCAGTTCCACCTCACGTCGGAGCAGCTTGGCGAGACCACCAGCTACCTGATCGAGGGTATGACGCTCGATCGCACCACCTATGAGGGTGAGACCATCGGAGTCGAGCTGCCCATCTCGGTCGAGCTCAAGGTCGTCGAGACGGAGCCGGGTTTCGCCGGCGACACGCAGTCGGGCGCCAAGAAGCCAGCCACGCTGGAGTCGGGCCTGGTGGTCCAGGTACCGATCTTCGTCGAGGAGGGCGACAGCATCCGGGTCGATACGCGCACCGGGGAGTACCAGACCCGCGTCTAGCGGTCGCTCATGGCGACGCCTGGCCTGTGGGATGAACCGCCTCCGCCACCCGAGCCGGAAGCGGCCGCGATCGCGCCGTCGGCCGGGGAGCCGGCAGGCCCGACGGTGCTGTCGGTCGCCAGTCTGACGCGACTGGTCCGTGACAGCCTTCGACGTCATCCTCGCCTGAACCCAGTGTGGGTGGAGGGTGAGATCGGCAGCGTCTCGGTCAGCGCGGCCGGCCATGCTTACTTCACCCTCAAGGACGAGCGTGCCCAGCTGCGTTGCGTCGTCTTTCGTGATGAGCGCCTGACCCTGCCGCTGGAGCCACGCACCGGACTGCGCGTAGTGGCGCAGGGTCGCATCGACGTCTTCGAGCAGCAGGGCGCCTACCAACTCTACGTCGAGAGCTTGCAGCCGGCGGGCGTGGGCGACCTGGCGCAGCGGTACGAGGCGCTCAAGGCGAAGCTGACCGCCGAGGGGCTCTTCGACCCTGCACGCAAGCGACCATTGCCGGCCTGGCCGCGGACGATCGGCGTGGTCACCTCGGCCAGCGGCGCGGTGCTCCACGACATCCGTCGCGTGGTCGATCGCCGCTGGCCCCTGGCACGAATAATCCTCAGCCCCTGCCAAGTGCAGGGCGCGGGTGCCGAGCGCTCGATCGTACGCGCCTTGCATCGCATCGGCCGCTGGACCGAGCCCGAGAGCGGCCGAGCCGTGGACCTCATCATCGTCGCTCGCGGGGGTGGCTCGCTCGAAGACCTGTGGTCGTTCAACGAAGAGTCCGTGGTGCGCGCTATCGCAGCCTCGGCGCGGCCCATCATCGTGGGCGTGGGACATGAGACCGACGTGACGTTGGCGGAATTCGCCGCCGACCGCCGCGCGGCGACACCATCTGTGGCAGCGGAGCTGGCGGTACCCGATGTGGTCGAGCAGCGACAGCATCTGCGCAGCCTGCGTACGCGCCTGGAGGCCAGTGCCGCTCGTCGCCTGACGAGCACCCGCGCGGGTCTCGATGCCGAGCGGCGGGCGCTCGAGACCTTCCGTCCCGCTGCCTACCTTGCCGCGGAGCGCGAGCGTATCGGGCTGCTGTTCGATCGTGCCACGCGAGCCCTGGGCGGGCGACTCGCCACCGACCGTGCCGTGTTGGCGCGTTCGGGCGACAGCCTGCCAGCGCGGCTGCAGGCCCACACCGCTGCGGCGCGGGCGCGACTGACCCGCTACGCCGCCGG
The DNA here is from genome assembly GCA_963724095.1 of uncultured Chloroflexia bacterium. Lineage (GTDB taxonomy): Bacteria > Chloroflexota > Limnocylindria > Limnocylindrales > CSP1-4 > JAFMJV01. Next base: position 519,261 of record CAVRTH010000005.1, on the reverse strand, counting down.
CCTCGCCGCACTGAGCCCCTACGCCACGCTGCAGCGTGGATATGCCATCGTGCGTGCGCCAGACGGCCGGGTAGTCATCGATGCCGCACGACAGCGATCTGGCGATCAGCTGGAGGTTCGCCTCGCGAGGGGCGCGTTGGACGTCTCGGTCGATGGCGTGCGAGACTCCAGCAAGTGACAGAGACAACGACACCGCTCCCGGGCGGCGACGCCGCGACCGATATCGCCGCCCTCCCGTTCGACAAGGCACTCGAGGAGCTGCGCGACGTGGTCGCGCGCCTCGAAGAGGGCGGCCTGCCGCTCGAGGACTCGATCGCACTCTACGAGCGGGGTGCTGCCCTGCACCAACACTGCGGCCGGCTGCTCGATGCCGCGGAGCTGCGTGTCCAGCGGCTGGTCGACAGCGGCAGCGGCAGTCCACGCCTGCTGGACATGCGTCCCGACGACGGCTCCGATCTCTAGCCGTGGTCGCGCTGCGTGACCTCCGCGGGCCGGAGGACCTCAAGGACATCAGCCATGTGGAGGCTCGGGCGCTGTGCACCGAGATCCGCAGCGAGATCATCAACACCGTGGCCACCACCGGTGGTCACCTCGGGAGCTCGCTTGGCGTGGTCGAACTGACGGTCGCGCTTCACCGCATCATGTCCAGCCCGACCGACCGCCTCGTCTGGGACACCGGCCACCAGGCCTATGCGCACAAGCTGCTCACCGGCCGGCTCGAACGATTCGGCAGCCTGCGTCAGCTGGGTGGCATCGGTGGTTTCCCGCGGCGGAGCGAGAGTGAGCACGACGTCATGGATGGTGGCCATGCGGGCACCGGCATCTCCATCGCAGAGGGCCTGGCCCTCGCGCGGGATGCTCGCGGCAGCGACGAACTCATCGCCGTCGTGGTGGGCGACGCGGCCCTGATGAGCGGCCTCTCGCTGGAGGCACTCAACGACATCGGCCATCGCAAGACGCGCGTGCTCATCCTGCTGAATGACAACGAGATGAGCATCAGCCCATCGGTCGGCGCCGTGAGCCAGTACCTCAGCCGCATCAAGCTGTCGCGTCGATGGCGGCGATCACGTCGGCGCTTCGACTCGGACGTCGCGCGCATCCCGCGCTTCGGGCCGCTGCTGCTGGAATGGTCGCGGCGGATCCGCCACGCCGTGGTCGACTTCAGCCAGCCTGGGCGCCTGTTCGAAGACCTCGGCGTCACCTACGTGGGACCGGTGCCGGGCCACGACCTCATCGCGCTTGACACCACCCTGCGCAAGGCCTTCCTCGAAGAGGACTCGCCCATCATCGTCCACGTCCGCACGCGCAAGGGCTATGGCTACTATCCGGCCGAGGCCGACAAGGTCGGCTTCCACGGCGCGGCGCTGCCGCCCATGCCGCGGCAGACCTCTGCGGCGATCGCCCTTGACGGAACGGGCTTGTCCGATGGCGATGCCGCGCTGCCGGCCGATGAGCGCTCGGCCCGCACGGTGCCCAACTACACCGCGGTCATGTCCGAGGAGCTGGTGCGCATCGCTGAGGAGGATGAGCGGGTCGTGGCCATCACCGCGGGCATGCCCACTGGCACCGGTGTCGCCGCCTTCGGGGAGCGTTTCCCCCGGCGGACGTACGATGTGGGCATCGCCGAGCAGCACGCCATGACGATGGCCACCGGCATGGCGCTGGGCGGACGGCGACCCTTCGTAGCGCTGTACTCGACGTTCCTGCAGCGGGCCTTCGACCAGGTCGTGCATGACGTCTGTCAGAACGATGCAGCGGTCGTCATCGGCATCGATCGCGCCGGCCTCGTTGGCGAGGACGGCACCAGCCACCAGGGCATGTTCACGCTCTCAGCGCTGCGTCAGCTGCCCAATCTCGTGCTGGCCGCACCGCGCGATGAGCAGGAGCTGCGACGGCTGCTGCGGACGGCCTTCGCCCAGGATCACCCCTTCGCCCTGCAGTACCCTCGAGATGCCGGGTTCGACCTGCCGCCCGTCGATCCGGCGCCGGTCGAGGTGGGCCGGGGTGAGACGCTTCGAGAGGGCTCGGACATCGTCATCATCGGTCTTGGGCCGATCCTCGCACGGGGCATGGTCGTGGCCGACGAGTTGGCCGCGGCGGGCTGGTCGGTCGGAGTCGTGGACGCTCGGTTCGCTCGGCCCATCGACCGCGAGCTCATCCTGCAAAGCGTCCGTGACAAGCGACTCGTGATCACGCTCGAGGAGAGCGTGCTTCCCGGCGGCTTCGGCTCGGCGGTGCTGGAAGTGCTGGCCGATGCCGATGGCACCACGTTCCCGCCGATCAAGCGCATCGGCCTGCCCGACGGCAGGTTCATCAACCACGGATCGGTGGCTGACCTGCGCGCCCTCGTGCGCATCGACGAAGCCGGCATACGAGCGCAGATCGAGGAAGCCCTCGTGGTGCACGGGCTGCGACCCACTGCGCTCGCGGCCGTGGGGGCACGGAGCGACTGAGCACGTCGAAGCCGAGGAAGCAGCGCCTCGACCAGCTGTTGGTGGCACGAGGACTGGCACCCACCCGCAGTCGTGCCCAGGCGCTCCTGCTGGCCGGCCAGGTACGCGTTGGCCCGGGTGACGCTGCGCGTCGTGACCGACGACCGGGTGAGCCCGTCGCCCTCGACATCGAGATCACCCTCGATGAGACACCGCAGTACGTCTCACGGGGAGGGGAGAAGCTGGCAGGTGCCCTCGACGCCTTCGGCGTGGACCCCGCGGGTCGTCTCTGCCTCGACGTGGGCGCCTCGACCGGTGGCTTCACGGACTGCCTGTTGCAGCGCGGTGCGCGCCGTGTCTATGCTCTTGACGTGGGCCGTGGTCAGCTGGCGGAGTCGTTGCGTCAGGATGCTCGCGTGGTGAGCATGGAACGCACCCATGCCGCTCGCCTTGACCCCACTGCAGATGATCCGTTGCGACTCCCCGAACGAGTCAGCCTGGCGGTGGCCGATGTTTCGTTCATCTCCTTGACGCGCCTGCTGCGCGGCATGGCTGCACACGTCGAGCCCGGGGGTGACATCCTGCCCATGGTGAAACCACAGTTCGAGCTCAGTCCCAACGACGTTCCCAGGGGCGTGGTGCATGATCCGGCCGCCCGCGCCCGGGCCGTGGAGCGCGTCCGCGAGTGCGCCGTCTCGCTGAGTCTGGAGGTGGTCGGAGAGGCCGAGTCGGTGCTCGTGGGCCCGTCCGGCAACCACGAGTTCTTCCTCCACCTGCGTGTGCCCAGCGCATGAAGTGCATCGGCTTCGCCTTCAACCCCACCGCCGATACCGCCCTGGAGTTACGCGACCGTGCGCTCGAGTGGTGTTCGGCCAACGGCATCGAAGCCTGGGCACTGCCGTCCGACGAGGCGCCCGACGACATGGCGGTCCTGTCCCGCACCGAGACCATCGTGGTGCTCGGTGGCGACGGCACGTTCCTGCGCGCGGCGCAGATGGCCGTCGATGGGGGAGTGCCCATCCTCGGTGTCAACGTGGGCAGGATCGGCTTCCTCTCCAAGGTCGAGCACAGCGCGCTCGAAGGTGTGCTCCGGCATCTTGCCGACGGCGAATTCGAGCTGGAGCCACGGCTGATGCTGGAGGCGCAGGTCGTGCATGCCGACGGCAGCGGCGCAGGCTGGGTCTACAGCGCGCTCAACGAGGCAGCCGTGGTCCGTGGCCGGCACGCGCGGGTGATGCGAGTGGTCGTCGACGTGGGCGATTCGCGCGTGGCGACCTATGTCTGCGATGGTGTGGTCGTGGCCTCGCCGACAGGATCGACCGGCTATAGCTTCAGCGCCGGCGGGCCCATCGTCGAGCCGACCAGTCACAATCTCGTCGTCACACCCATCGCCGCCTACCTCACGCCACTGCGTTCGAGCGTGGTCGGTGCCCAGCACGTCGTAAGCGTCACGGTCAAGGCGGCCTACGACTGCCTGGTCAGCATCGATGGCCGCGAGGACGTCTCTCTTGACATCGGAGACAGGGTCGACATCCGGGCGAGGGATAAGCCCATCAGCTTCGTGCAGCCACGCGGAGCCACGCGCTTCTGGGACTTGCTTCGCCAGAAGGCCACACTCCTGCCCGACGGGTGACCCGATGAACGCCCGCGGCACAGAACGGCCAGGCGGTAGCCCGGGGCGCGGCTTTCTCGTCGCCACCGACGCCTATGCTGACTACCTGCGCGTCGAGCGCGGCCTGGCCGCCGCCACCATCCGTGCCTACGACACCGATCTGCGGCTCTTCGGACGGGAGGCGGCCGGGATCGAGCGCTGGGCGACATCCCCCCAGCCCGCCCGCGACTACCTTGCCGCCATGACCCGACCGCCGCGGGTGCTGCGTCCGACGAGTGTGCGCCGCAAGGCCGCGTCGATCCGTGCCTTCTACCGCTTCTGTTACGCGGAGGAACTCATCGACGCCGACATCGCCGCGCTCATCGACCTGCCGCGCCAGATGCAGCGTCTGCCCGACACGCTCGATGCGAACGAGGTGGCGGGATTGCTCGATGCGACTGGGGGCGGGGATCTCGTTGGGCTGCGGGACCGGGCGCTGCTGGAGTTGCTCTATGCGGCCGGCCTGCGGGTGAGCGAGGCGCTGTCACTCGATCGGGAGGACCTCTCGATTGATGGAGGCTTCGTACGCGTCATCGGCAAGGGTGACAAGGAGCGCCTGGTGCCGGTGGGTGACATCGCCCTCGAAGCCGTGTCGGCCTACCTTGCCGCGCGCGACACGGCCAAGGACCATACGCCCAGCGACGCTGCGCCCGAGCACGGACGCGAGCCGCTGTTCCTTTCCCGGCGCGGACGGCGCCTCGACCGCATGGCCGCCTGGCGGGTGATGCGAGCGTCAGCGAAGCGCGCTGGGCTGAGCGGGCGTGTCACGCCACACACGTTGCGGCATAGTTTCGCTACACACCTGCTGGAGGGCGGTGCCGACCTGCGCGTCGTCCAGGAGTTGCTGGGCCATGCCAGCATCACCACCACCCAGCTCTACACGCACATCACCGGAGAGCGCATCCGCCAGGTCTACGCCCGGGCCCATCCGCGCGCGTAAGCAGCAAGAGAGGAAATAGAGCCAGATGGGAACATACGCTGAATCGCTGCTGACGCCTGACGAACGGGTGCTGAAACGCGAACGCCAGCACCCGATCGCACTGATCCTCGACAGCTGGCTGGCGATCATCCTGTGGTCGGCCACGATCATCCTGCTGGTCGTCCGCGTCATCCTGCCCGAGGAGTTCATGGACCGGAACCTCTTCGGCACAGGCACGTGGTTCGGTGAGGCAGGCACCTTCGCGACGCTCCTCACCCTGGTCGGCGGCGTCATCGTGCTGGCGTGGCGCTGGTGGTGGTGGCGAACGCAGGAGTTCCTCGTCACCAACTACCGGCTCGTGCTGGCGTGGGGTGTGCTCAACAAGAACTCCTCAGACAGTTCGCTGGAGAAGATCAACGACGCCCAACTCGAGATCAGCGTGCTCGGCCGCATGCTCGACTACGGCACGCTCAAGGTGCTCACCGCGGCCCCACTGCAGGGCGCCGACCTGCTCGACCGACTGCAGCACGCCAAGGCCTTCAAGAAAGCCATGATGACCGCCAAGCACGACCTCCAGGCCAATGGCGACGGCGATGATTACGGGCATTCACGGAGCCGATCCAGCGCCGCGGCGGCCACGGCAGCGACGCCGGCTCCGAGCAGTCGCATCGACGTCTCCGGCGGTGACGACCCACTCAAGGCAGACACCCCGGACGAAGTCGCCGCGGTGCTCGGCGAACTGACCAGGCTGCGCGACGCCGGCACCATCAGCGCCGAGGAATACGCGGCCAAGAAGCAGGAACTGCTGGGCCGCCTGTGATCAGCCGACGGAAGGCCTGATGGACCAGACCACCATCCAGGCGCTCTTCTCCGCGTTCATCGTGGTGGCCACCATGCTGCTGGTGGGCTTTCCGGTGCACGAGTTCATGCACGCCTGGACCGCCATGAAACTGGGGGACAACACGGCGCGCTGGATGGGCCGTGTCACGCTGGATCCGCGCGTCCACTTCGACCAGATGGGCGGCCTGATCCTCGTCTTCACGGCGGTCTTCAGTTCCATGGGGGGCGGTTTGCTGTTCGGCTGGGCCAAGCCGACACCGGTCAACCCCGTCAACCTTCGTCATGGTCGCCAAGGTCACGCGCTGGTCGCCTTTGCCGGGCCGGCCAGCAACCTCGTCATCGCCGCGCTGGTGGCGGTCGCCATCCGCGTCGTCATCTGGGCCAACCCCGAGGTCTCGCCCCTCGTCGAGCTGTTCTGGAACGCGCTCTGGCTGTTGCTGTGGCTGAACATCGTCCTCTTCATCTTCAACCTCATCCCCATACCGCCGCTGGACGGCTGGAGCGTGCTCAAGGGCATCCTGCCGATGTCGACCGCGCGCCGCATGACGGAGCTGGAGATCCGGTACGCCAGCGTCCTGCCGATGGTGTTCTTTGGCTTCGTCATCATCCTCTTCGTCGCCGGTGGCGAGATCGTCCTGCCGCTGGTGGACGGCATCGCAAGCATCCTTGTGGGCCGCTGAGTTGCACTGGTGGAGCACCAAGATCCGGCAAACCTTCCGGCACGTCTTCGGACGCGTCGGCGACGACGAGCGGACTGGCCTCGCGAGCTGGCTCGACCGACCCCAACTCGAGCTCTTCGACGCGATGCACCGGGCCGACCAGCGCCATGGCCTGGACGTGGCCGCCATGCTCCGTGGCGAGGGACGCGACGACCCCGAGCTGCTGCTGGCCGCGCTGTTGCACGATTGCTCCAAGGGCCCCGGCGTGCGGCTGCCGCATCGGGTCGCGTGGGCGCTCGGTGAGCGGTACGGTGACGGGGTGGCCACGATCTTCGCCCGCCTGCCCGGGTTCTCCGACGCCTTCGGTCGCCTTCGCCACCATGCCGACGATTCGGCCCAGTTGGCGCTCGGCGCCGGCTGCAGCGAGCGCACGGCCGAGCTCATCCGCCACCAATCCGACCCGCTCGATCCTGACGCCGGCGCGGCGCTGCGAACCGCGGACGAGGCATCCTGATGGCCGGCAGGGACAGCGACCGATGACCGAAACGACGGCCGGACCCAACGAGGCGCACGAAGTCGGCATCGCCGTGCTGCCGCCACTACGCCGGCCGGTGCGCGGCGACACCAGCGTGCACATCGCTCACACGGATCATCCCGACCGCGCCGCCCACGTCAGCGTCGAGGGCTACCAAGGACCCCTGGGGCTGCTGCTGGGTCTCATCGAGCAGCGCGAACTCGACATCCTCGAAGTGCCGCTGGGTGATCTGGCGGGCGCTTACCTGGAGGCACTGGCCGCGCTCGACGAGGAACAGATGTCGCACATCAGCTCCTTCGTGACCGTTGCCAGCCAACTCATCCTCATCAAGAGCCGCGCCATCCTGCCCCGCCCAGCGGTGGTGGCCATCCCCATCGACGAGGGTCCCGACCCGGAGGCGGCCCTGCGCGAACGGCTCATCCTCTACCGCCTCTATCGCGATGCCGGAAGGGACCTGCGGGGCCGGCTGGAAAGCGCCTGGGAGGTCTTCCGGCGGGAACCCATCGCCGCGGTCGCCAGCGCCAAGGCCGGCTCACGGCCCGACGAAGGCCCGCCACTCGATCCAGCCCTGCTGACGGAGGCGCTCGACCGCGCCCTTCGCCAAGTGCCGCCCATCTCGCCACCGGCTGACGTCGTGCCGCGCCTGGTGACGCTCGAGGAGCGCGCTCGCCTCATCCGCGCGGCACTCACCGACACGCCGGTCGTGGTGCTGCAGGACCTGCTCGATGATCTCACCGACAAGGTGGTGGTGGCAGTGACGTTCCTGGCCATGTTGGAGCTCGTCAAAGGCCGTGAGCTCAGCGTCGAGCAGGACGAGCCCTTCGGGCCGATCGTGTGCCGCTCGTTGAGGGCGACATGACGAAGGTCGATGTGGTGCCTGTCGGTCCCGGTCGCGACGACGAGAACGCGACCGGCTCGAACGGTGCGGATGAGCCCCTGGCCAAACTGGACATCGAGATGACGCCCCAGGCGGTCGCGGCCGGGCCTGAGGATGAGAGCAGAGGTGGCGGCGCCACGGTGGCCGACCTCGAAGCCCTGCTGTTCGTGGCGGAGCGGCCCTTGAGCCGGGCTGAGCTGCGCACGCTGGCACGGCTGTCTGGAGAAGAGGTCGACGAGCGGCTCGGCGACCTGGAGGTCCAACTTCGCGATCGTGGTATCCGGCTGGTCACCTCAGGCGACCGCGTGATGCTCGGGACCTCGCCCGAGAGCGGCGGGTTGATCGCGCGCTACCTCGGTGCCGACGCCGTCCGGCTCTCGCCGGCAGCACTCGAGACCCTGGCCATCATCGCCTACCGTCAGCCGGTCACACGCGGCGTCATCGAGCGCATCCGTGGCGTCGATTCCGGGCATGTCGTCCGCGGCCTGCTGCACCGCCGGCTCATCCACGAGCAGGGTCGGGCGGAAACGCCGGGACGACCGATCCTGTATGGCACCAGCATGGAGTTCATGGAACGCTTCGGTCTCACGTCGCTCGACGACCTGCCGCCGCTGGAGGCAGAGATCGCGGCCCAGCTGGCGCAGGCAGAGGAAGATGCCAGGGCCCAGGCGCAGAGCGCAGCGGGATCGGTGTCGACCGATGCTGCAGACGTGCCGGCCGACACTGCCGACGAGGCTTCGGGCGAGCATGCCTGAGCCGATCCGTGTCCAGAAGGCCCTCGCCGACGCTGGCGTGGCCTCCCGGCGCGGCGCCGACGCCCTCGTGAGCGCCGGGCGCGTGACGGTGAATGGCCGAACGGCCGTTGCCGGCCAGCGCGTCGATCCCGCCGTCGATGCGCTGGCGGTCGATGGCCGCTCCATCGTGCCAGCCGGCAAACGAACGTACCTCGTACTCAACAAGCCAGCCGGCGTCACCAGCACCGTGTCTGACCGCCACGCGGAGGAGACGGTCCTCGACCTCGTTCCACCCGGGCTCCGTCGGGCCGGCGGGCGGCTGTACCCGGTCGGTCGCCTGGACAGGGATTCCGAAGGGCTCATCCTGCTCACCGACGACGGCGACTGGGCACAGCACCTGCTGCACCCCCGCTATGGTGTCGAACGCGAGTACGCCGTCGGGCTGCGCCGCCCGCTCGATGATCGCCAGTGGGCGGCACTCGAGGACGGCATCGCACTCGACGAAGGCCTCGCGCGGCTGACGGGCTTGCGACAGGCGACACGCACCGAAGCGAGTCGGCTTGAACAGCGCGACGATCCTGCTGGGCGGCTGCTCTGGTATCGCGCCGTCCTGACACAAGGCTGGAAACGACAGCTCCGGCGCATGTTCGCGGCCGTCAGCGCGCCGGTGGAGCGGCTGGTCCGCGTCCGCATCGGCACCCTGCGCCTCGACGACATGGCAGCGGGCAGCGTCCGCGCGCTCAGCAGCGCCGAACGAGAGCGTCTCGCGGCGACGCGGAGCACCCGGTGAGCGACCTGCGCGTCACTCTCGACGGACCCGGGTCCAGCGGCAAGTCCTCGGTCGGTGCCGCGGCCGCGGCCCGGCTGAGCTACCGCTTCCTCGACACCGGGGTGCTCTATCGCGCCATCACCCTGCTGAGCGTCCTGCGTGACATCGAGCCTGATGACGGAGACGCACTGGTGGCGGTGGTGCCCGAGATCCGCTTGCTCGCCGACGACGATGGCGCCATGCGCCGCGCGAGCATCGGGGGTCAGGACGTCACGGAGCAGTTGCACGTGCCGGCCGTCGACCGCCGCGTCAGCGCGGTCTCCGCCCAACCCGAGGTCCGCGCGGCGCTCCTCGACCGTCAACGGGACATCGCCGCCGCGGGGCGCATCATCCTCGCCGGTCGCGACATCGGCACGGTGGTCCTGCCCGACGCCGAGCTCAAGATCTACCTTGATGTCTCGGTGGAGGAACGCGCCCGTCGGCGAGCGGCCGAGCGCGGCCTGGCGCCGGATTCGGAAGCGGCGGCCACCATCCTGACCGACCTGCGCCGTCGCGACCACCTCGATACCAGCCGCGCGGTCGCCCCGCTGCGGATCCCCGATGATGCCGTGATCGTCCGCTCCGATGGTCGCGCCTTCGAGGACACCGTGGCGGAGGTCGTCGAGATCATCCGTGCCCGTGAAGGCCCGGGGGGTGGGAGCGCATGACCGAGCACGAAGGACTGACCCTGTACTCCCGCTTCATCGCCGCGTCCTGCCGTTTTGGCTTGCAGTCGATCGCGCGTGTCCGGGTCGAAGGGGTCGAGGACCTGCCCACCAGCGGCCCGCTGATCGTGGCGGCCAATCACATGAGCAACGCCGACCCGCCCTTCATCGGCGGCTGGCTGGCACCGGCTCTCGGACGTCGCCCCACGTTCCTGGCCAAGGACGCCCTGTTCAAGGGACCGCTCGGCATCCTCATCCGTTCCCTTGGGGCAGAGCCCGTCAAGGCCGGCGGCAGCGATATCGGCGCCTACCGCGTGGCCAAGGGCATCCTCGACAGGGGTGGCGTGGTGGCGATCCTGCCGGAGGGCACCCGCTCATTCGATGGTGTGCTGGCGCAGCCCAAGCCGGGCGTCTCGCTACTGGCTACCCGCACCGGTGCGCCCGTCCTGCCCATCGGCATCTCCGGTACAGACGAGCTCATCGGTCGTGACCAGAAGTGGCCGCACATCGGCAGCCACATCGTCCTGCGCGTCGGACGACCCTTCCACCTGGCTATCCCCGCGGGCGCCGACCGGCGCGCCGCACTCGCTGACGCCGATGCCGAGCTGATGCGCCGCATCGCCGCTCTCGTCGAGCCACGCCATCGTGGCGACTGGGAGCCGTGGCCCGACGACTGAGGCGCTCGTCGGAAGCGCCTTCACGCCAATGTCAAGCGCCGATGCGATACTTGGCCACGCCATGGGAACCGTCACCGAAGTCCGCATCGCCCGCCGAACCGGCTTCTGCTATGGCGTGCGTGAGGCCATCGACGCTGCGCGCATCAGCGCCGCCGAGGGCAAGCGAACACACACGCTGGGCCAGGTCGTTCACAACGAAGGCGTCATCAAGGGGCTGCGCGAACAGGGCATCGCCTCGGTCCAGGAGCTTGATGAGGTCAACGCGGGGGCGGCCGTGGTCATCCGCGCCCACGGCGTCACCCCGGAGGTCATGTCGCGCGCGGAGGAGAAGGGGCTCGACGTCATCGACGGCACCTGCAGCTGGGTGACGCAGGAGCAGAAGGAGCTGGCCAAGCTGGTCGAGGAGGGCTACACCGTGGTCCTGCTGGGCACGCCCAATCATCCCGAGGTGGTGGGGTTGCTGGGTTTCGCCCCCGATGCCATCCTCGTCGACGAGGAAGAGGACTGGGCTCGCATCCCGCGACGCAAGCGGATGGCGCTGCTGACACAGTCCACGCAGCCGCCCTGGAAGTTCGAGAAGCTGGCCGGCTTCCTGACGACCCGCGCGCACGAGCTCAAGATCGTCAACACCGTCTGCCCCGTGACCATCCGTCGCCAGCAAGACACCACCGACCTAGCCGAGTCGGTCGACCTCGTCGTGGTCGTGGGTGGCCGCAACAGCGCCAATACCAAGGAGCTCACCCGCCTCGTGGGCATCGTGGGCAAGCCGGCTGTGCAGGTCGAGCGCGCCGACGACCTCGACGATGCCGCCGTGTTCGAGGGCCGCAGGATCGTGGGTGTGACTGGTGGCACGTCCACCCCCATCGAGGACCTGGAGCAGGTAGCGGCTCGCATCTACGCCCTGGCCGGCACTGCCCCGACACAGCAAGAGGCCGTCGCACTGGCGCACCAGGCCGTCATCGCAGTCGCCGAATCAGCCTACCGCAGCACCTCGCTCAGCGCCGCCTAGCTCGTGCCCAGCCGCCGCACCCGCCGTCGCCCTCGCAGCGTCGATCAGAACACGTCCGCGGCCGGATTGCCGGTGGTGGCCGTGGTCGGCCGCCCCAATGTGGGCAAGTCGACGCTCTTCAACCGCATCGTGGGCCAACGCCAAGCCATCGTGGAGGATCGCGCCCGGACCACGCGGGACCGCCTCTACGGGGTGGCGGAGTGGAACGGGCGTCGCTATGTCGTCATCGACACCGGCGGCATGGAGATCGAACCGGGTGACGCCATCGAGGAGCGCGTGCAGGAGCAAGCCCGCTTGGCCATCGAGGAGGCCGACGTCATCGTCTTCGTCGTGGACGCCGCCACCGGCGAGACCCCCGCCGATCAGGAAGTGGCGCAGACGCTGCGCCGCGCCGAGGCACCGGTCGTGATGGCCATCAACAAGGCTGACAACGAGCGCCTGGAGATGCAGGGGGCGGAGTTCCTGCGACTCGGTTGGGACGACTGGTTCGCCGTCTCCGCGCTGCACGGCCGCGGAACGGGCGACCTGCTCGATGGCATCGTGGAGGCGCTGCCGGAGGAGTCCTTCGACGAGCTTGAGCGCAAGCGTCGGGAGGCCGAGGCCGACGAGCTGGTCGACGAGATCGAGGAAGGCATCCTTCCCCAGCCGAGCGAGGAGGAGGTTGCGGCCGAGCTCAGCGGCGTGGCCTGGTTCGACGACGACGCGCCCACGCCGCGGATCGCCATCGTGGGCCGGCCCAACGTGGGCAAATCGTCACTGCTGAACCAGCTGCTGGGCGAGGAGCGCGCCATCGTCAGCGACATCCCCGGCACCACGCGAGACGCCATCGACACCGCCCTCGAGTGGCAGGGCCGGGAGCTTCGATTGGTCGACACGGCAGGACTGCGACGGCGCGGCAAGGTAGCCTCGGGACCGGCAGCGGAGCGCTACTCCGCATTGCGGGCGCTCAAGGCCCTCGGCCGCGCCGATGTCTGCGTGCTGGTACTCGATGCCCAGGACGGGCTGGCGGCCCAGGATGCCCACGTCGCCGGCTACGTGGTGGACGAAGGCGTAGGGCTCGTCGTGGCCATCAACAAATGGGACCTCGTCGAGAAGGACGACAAGACCTTCGAGGAATACGTCGCCCGCATCCGTCAACAGGCGCCGTTCCTGCACTTCGCGCCCGTGGTAGCCATCAGCGCCCTGACCGGACAGCGTGCCGGCAAGGTCCTCGACGAAGCGCTGCTGATCGCCGCCGAGCGGCGCCGCCGCATCCCCACCGCCACGCTCAACAAGGTGCTCTCGGAGGCCGTCTCGCGCCACCAGCCACCTGCGGTGAAGGGCCGCCGGCCGCGTTTCTACTACGCCACCCAGGCGACGATCGAGCCGCCTACGTTCGTCCTCTTCGCATCGGACGCCAAGTCGGTCCACTTCAGCTACCAGCGCTTCATCGAGAACCGCATCCGAGAGGCCTTCGACTTCGAAGGCACGCCGCTGCGGCTGATCTTCCGCGAGCGCTCGCGAGTGGAGTTGGAGCCGAAGAAGCACAAGCCCCAGCCGAAGAAGGGCAGGAAGCCCACCAAGAAGTCGCACCGCAAGGGATCCTGATGTCCCCGGGCGGACCGCGTCTCGCGGTCGTCGGGGCGGGCGCCTGGGGCACCACCCTGGCGGTGATGCTGTCCGCGCGTGAGCCCGTCACCTTGCTCGCCCGAGACCAGGCGCACGCACTCCAGCTGCGGGGCGATGCCGAGAACCGCCGCTACCTGCCGGGCGTGGCGCTTGGGGATGCGGTCGCCGTGTCGGCAGACCCGGCCGCCCTTCGGTCGGCGTCAGAGCTGTTGGTGGTGGCCGTGCCGTCGGCGGCCATGCGCGCGACGGCCGCCTCGATCGCCGAGTTCGTACCCGCTGCGACCGTGCTGCTCTCGGTGGCCAAGGGCATCGAGCACGGAACGCTGCTGCGCATGACCCAGGTGATCGCCACACAGGTGCCTGCGGCCGCCGGGCATGTCGCAGCGCTATCCGGGCCCAACCTCGCGCTCGAGATCGCGCGCGGGCTCCCCGCCGCGGCCGTGGTCGGCGCCAAGGACGACGCTGTGAGTCGCCGGGCGGTGGACATCCTCGCTAGCCAGACGTTCCGTCTCTACCGCAACCGTGACGTCATCGGCGTGGAGCTGGCCGGCGCCCTCAAGAACATCGTGGCGATCGTGGCTGGGGCAGTGGAGACGCTCGGGGCAGGAGACAACGCCAAGGCTGCCATCACCACGCGCGGGTTGGCCGAGATCACCCGCCTCGGCGTGGCCATGGGTGCCAACCCCCTGACGTTCGCCGGGCTCGCCGGCATCGGCGACATCCTGGCCACCTCTACATCGGCCCTATCGCGCAACCACCGCCTGGGCGTAGAGTTGGCCGCGGGACGGAAGTGGTCGGAGATCGAGGGCACGCTAGCGGGAGTGGCCGAGGGTGCCTACACCGTTCTATCCGCATTGGCGTTGGCGAAACGTCACGCTGTCGAGATGCCGATCGCCCAAGAGGTGCACGCGGTGCTGTACGAAGGCAAGGATGTGCAGGCGTCACTGGCAGACCTGCTGTCCCGCGAGTCCAAGGACGAGATCTCGGGACGCTTGTGATGGCCAAACCTCGGGTGAGGTCAGTGGCCTCCAGGCTGTCCGCGCCGATCATCGCCATCGTGGTGCTGGTCGTGTCGGTCACCCTGCCTGCGGCCGCAGAGGAGGCGTCGCCAGCGGCGACTCCGCCGGCGATGGCTCGAGCCGAGACACTCGTCACCCTGCCAGAGCGGATGCTCGAATTGCTCGGCTCCGGGGTCCTGGGCCAGGTCGCCACCCTGGCGCAAGCGAACGGACTCCCCAAGAGCAAGCCTCCGATGGCACGGGTCATCCGCTCGGGGCCCCGCTCGAGCGGCGCGGTTGCCCTCACCTTCGATGACGGCTACAACAGCAGCGCGTGTGCACGCATCGCCGATACCCTGCGCAAGCACGGAGCGGTCGGTACCTTCTTCATCAACGGCAACTACCTCAAGGCTGAGCCGGCCAAGTGGCGGCGCATCCTCGCCGGCATGCCGGTCGCCAATCACACACGCTCCCATCTTGATCTGACGCAGGTGCCGGACCGAGTGATCACCAAGCAGATCCGCGAGAACGAGGGCCTCCACGAGCGCATCCTGGATCGACCTATGCTCAAGCTCCTGCGGCCGTCCTATGGCGCCTACGACGATCAGGTACGGGCCATCGCGTATCAGCTGGGCTACCGGCACATCGTCCTGTGGAGCGTGGACACGTACGACTGGGAGCGCACAAGCTCCGTTCGCTCCATCGTTCGTCGGGCGACCGGTGCGGCTCCCGGTGCCGTCATCCTGATGCACTGCGCGCGCAACGCCACAGCCAAGGCGCTGCCGGCGATCATCCGAGACTACCGCTCCAGGGACATCGAGCTGGCCGGGCTGGATGAGGTGCTGGGGCTGTAGCGGGCGGTCGCGCGGATCGGACGTCGAGTGTCCGCGTCGCGCCTGATAGACTGCAAAGTCGCGTCGGGGCGTGGCGCAGTCTGGTAGCGCACTTGACTGGGGGTCAAGAGGTCGCTGGTTCAAATCCAGTCGCCCCGACCACATGATGAGCGTGATGGAGCCCTCCACGGCGACCTGGGGGCTTCTTCATGGGGCGCCGTACCACCCGCGTACCACCTCAGGCCCTAACTGGACTTCCTGCACAGGTCGCTGACAAGACCAGACGCGCCGCAGGCAGCCGAGGCGGCGCGATGGGGTTGCCCGCAGCGTCCGCTGTTCGGCTCCTACCCCTTGGTGGCCGTGGTGAGCGCGCCGCTCGGAGTAGTGCCCATGCAGACCGCCATCGTGATGACGTCTATGCTGCCGCCGGTGGTGTTCCTGCCCCCGACAGCCCAACCCGCGAGGTTGTCGTACGGCTGGCTGCGGTTCAGATCGAAGCCGTACCCTGAGGAGTAGAAGCCACCGCCGGTGACCTGCGTCCCGGGGGGACAGAACGCGGTGTCCGCCATCCCGACGCCGGCCGGAAGAGTGTGGGTGGCGGTCTCCACGTACGTGAGCTTGACCCCCGTCACGCCGGCGTTATCCACGCCGTCGGCGAACCCGGCCGGCTTGCCCGAGATGAGTCCCCACTTGTGCTTGACGATGTTGGGCGGCAGGAAGCCGTACCTGTTGGTGGCCACGAGCTTGTTCTTGCGGCGCAGGCGGTCTTTCGTGAACCCGACCGCGCTCTTGCCGTCGACGGTGGCGGCGTTGATGCCGGCCGGCGTGATAGCCGACGGGCCGATGGCCGACTCCTCGGGTGACTGGGCCAGCGCGCCGACCGCTCCACCCGCGAGGGCACCGACGATGAGGGCCACAAGGGCCGTCGACAGAACCTGGCGCATGACATCTCCTCCTGTGCGCGGGCCGGGTTCGCCAGTGGCTCGGCGCGGTCCCGGCGGCCAGAGCATGGGCCGTGCGTCGTCGCCTCCCGCTCCGCCCATTCTCACGCGGGTGTCCAGCGAGACTGTCAACAAGGTCCGTGGGGAGTGCGCTGCCCCCGACAGCTGCCCGGGTCAAGACCGACGCCGTCGAGGGACTCGGAGTACGGCGACAGGGCGTCGCGACCGCGCGACTACGCGGCCTGGCGGCTCCGTCGATCCTCGACCGGCTGCTGCGCACTGAACGCCGGGTGACCGCTCAGGGCAACGCAGCCCTCAGCCCAGCGATGCGTTCCATTGCACAAGTAGCACCAGGCGACCGCGGGCGACGGCCAACCAGCCTTTCGCTCCTTGCGCCCGATGATGCGGCCGTGCCTGCCTGAGGCGTGCTTCGTCATGTGGTCTCCTTCGATCGGTGCCGCGCCCCATGGGGCGCCGTCGAGAACGATCGTCGGGCAGGCAAGCCTCCGGGTCATGGGTGCGAATCGGCAGAACGACACTCGGTCCGATTGCCGCTCCACAGCAATCAAGGGACGCGATAGCCACAGGCGAGGCACTCGAACGCCGACGGCCGACGACGCCAGCGAGCGATCACGAAGAGCAACACGCCGACGAGGATGGCGAGTAGCGCGATGGTGGAGAGGTTGGCCACGTAGAGCCCGGTATCGCCTCCGATGACGACGATGATCAGTGAGGCGATGCCGACGAACATGGAAGCGCCCGACCAGAAGAGGTTCTCTTCGGCGTCGTGACGCACCGTGTGCAAGCGCTCGTCGCCGCATTCGGGACAGTGCAGCCCATCCGCATCACGGCCCGCATCGAGCGCTTCGAGCGCAGCCATGCGACGTTGTTCCATCGAGCGGGGATCGCTCGATCCGCCGACCTGGGCGCCGCAGCGCGAGCAGAAGACCGCGCCGCGCGGGACGCTCGCACCGCATCTGCCACACAGCACTGCCAGGTACCTCCTGCGCAGAGGGTAAGCCGCTCGTCAGGTCTGCGTTCGGAGCCGCGCTGCCACGCAGCTGCCCCAGTCCGACCGAGTAGGGACAGTTGACGGCGGTGGGCGCAGGTCTTCACCTGGCTCCCCCGCGGCAGCAAGGCCGACATCGTCGTCCCGCTCGCGAGTCATCTGCTGCGACGACGGCCCGCTCGAGAGCCTCGGAGTACCATCGGCGGCGATGGCATCCCACGACCACGACATCAACCGTCGAACCGTCGATAGGCTCGACGCTGCGCAGCGCACAGCGAGCGGCGACATGCCCCCGACCGAGCTGCGTGCCCGCCTGCACCAGATGGCGGACATCGTGGCCGACTACCTCGAGAACGTGGAGGACTATGCCGTACTGCCGCAGGTCAAGCCGGGCGAGCTGACCGAGCGACTCTCCGGGCCACCGCCGGAGGAACCCGAGCCGCTCGACGAGATCCTGCGCGACCTCCGGGCCGATGTCATCCCCAACGTCACCCACTGGCAGAGCCCCAACAACCTGGCCTACTTCTCCTCCACCGCATCGGGCATCGGCATCCTGGGCGAGCTCATCAGCAGCGGGCTCAACTCCAACGCCTTCATCTGGCGTGTCTCGCCGGTGGGTGCGGAGCTGGAGGCCATCACCGTCGACTGGCTGCGCCAGGGGCTTGGCCTGCCCGACACCTTCGACGGCGTCTTCAATGACACCGCCTCGATCAGCACCCTCTCCGGGCTGGCCTGCGCTCGCCAGCAAGCCACCGGCAACGCTTCCCAGGCGGGCCTGCGCGCCTCTTCGCCTCTGCGTCTCTACATCTCATCGCAGGCGCACTCCTCGGTCGAGCGAGCGGCCATGATCCTGGGCATCGGCCGCGACGGGGTACGTCCCATCGAGGTAGATCAGACCCTCGCCATGGATCCGGCCGCGCTGCGTGCCGCCATCGTCGAAGACCGCGAAGCGGGATGGCTCCCGGCGGGCATCGTGGCCACCATCGGCACGACTTCGACCACCGCCGTGGACCCCGTGGATGCCATCGCCGATGTTGCCGCAGACGAAGGATTGTGGCTCCACATCGATGCCGCATATTCCGGCCCCACGGCGCTCATCCCGGCGATGCGCCCGTACTTCAAGGGCTGGGAACGAGCGGACTCCATCGTGGTCAATCCGCACAAATGGATGTTCACGCCCTTCGACTGCTCGCTGCTGCTGACGCGCAAGATGGAGACGCTGCGCGCCGCCCTCAGCCTGGTGCCCGAGTACCTGCGAACGTACGACGGCAAGGACGCCGGTCGCGACTACTCGGAGTACATCCCGCAGTTGGGCCGCAAGGCTCGCGGCATCAAGATGTGGATGCAACTGCGGTACTTCGGTCTGTCGGGACTGCGCGCCCGACTGCAGGCGCACATCGACCTCGCTCACGAGCTGGCCGCCTGGATCGAAGCTGACCCGGACGCACAGCTGCTGTACCCGGTGCCTTTCGGGACCGTCTGCTTCCGCATGCGACCATCGCGCTACGCCGGCAGGGAAGGGGAGCCCGCGGTGGCCCAGACCATCGATCGCCTCAACGAAGGGGTCATGAATCGTCTGAACGGTTCGGGCGAGGTCTTCCTCTCTCATACCAAGATCGGCGGCGTGTTCGTCCTGCGTGCTGCCATCGGCAACATCCGTACCGAACGCCGGCACATCGAGCATGCCTGGGACCTGCTCCGGAGCGCAGCTTTCGAGCTGGACCGGGGCGTCGGATGACGCGGACCGGATCGTCCCTTGCAGGGTCGCTGGCCATGGTGCTCCTCGTGGCGAGTGCGGTAGGGGCCACCGGCGTAGGAGCCGCGTCCTGGACCCCGGCCGAGTCGCTCACCACCGGCGAGCGCAGCCGGTTCCTCGTCGATGACGACGCCGTCGACTACCGCACGCAGGCGGTCTGGGACCAGGCCCAGGCGAAGGGACTGCAGCGCTACCTCGATAGCGGGATGCGATACACACTGGAGACCAATGACCGGCCCGGTCGGCTCAGCGCCACGGGCTACTGGGCTACCAACTACCCCGATCCGTCCTACGACCGTGACGATGATGACGGCGACGGACGCTGGGAAGAGGCGGAGATCATCGCGGGACCGGAGACCCCGGAAGTGGGCCGAACCTACGTCTCCATGGTGCAGTTCTCCCGCTGGCACGGCAAGCGCCAGCGGGGGTCGTGCGAGTGGGCCTGGGATCGCCGCGAGGGCCAGGTGGAGACACTCTCGCAGCTGTCCAGAGAATTGCTGGGTGAGTGGCAGGCCGAACGGTACACGCTGACGTATGACACCACGGCATATCCGCGCGTCGGCGAGCGACCTGCGCTGCCCGATGGCATCACCAAGGCACGTTGCCGCGACCAGCAGCCAGGTGTCAACCAGGATGGATTCATCATCACCTTCAGCCGGCCGCTGTCGTGGGCCACGTTCTCAGACCTGGTCTCGGTGGGGAGTGGCAAGTGGACTGCCTTCGAGGCCATCGGATCGGGCGAGGGCGACGATCTCATCTGGACCTGTGGCGGCCCGGTCGACGATGCCATCGCCATGGCGCCTTGCCGCGCCATGGGCGTGCACCCGCAGGGTGTGAGCGCCGCCGTGGGCTACTTCGATGCCGTGGCGGTCGGCCAGCTCCGGGAAGACGTGGCCGTGGCCGCGGTCGAGCCCCTGCAGGATTCGCTCACCGGGCTGCTCCTCGGGGTAGGCGGCTTCGGGGTCGAGCCGCCGGGCCTCACCGTCAACGACCGCTACTGGGAACTCGTGCTCGCCGGCTGAGCGCGTTCCGTGCGAACATTCGTCTCCTCACACTTGAACGAAGGAGACGACATGGCCCAGGTCCGACGAGCTGAAGCGAACTGGAGCGGCGACCTGCTGAGCGGCGGCGGCGCCGTCAGCGCATCGACCAGTGGCATCTTTGACAACCAGGCCATCACCTGGCGTGCGCGCACAGAAGCGTCAGAGGGCAAGACCAGCCCAGAGGAGCTGCTCGCTGCTGCGCATGCCGCCTGCTACTCGATGGCCCTCAGCAACGAGCTGGCCACGGCCGGCTTCCCGCCCCAGCGCGTCGATGTCGCGGTGGAGGTGAGCGCCGACAAGACGGACGCGGGATGGACCGTCGTCCGCAGCGCCATCAGCGTGCGCGCCACCGTCCCCGGCGCCGACGCCACGCTCTTCGTGGAGAAGGCCAACGCCGCCAAGGGCGGTTGCCCCATCAGCCGGGCCATCAGCGACTCGGTCGAGATCACGCTCGATGCGGTGCTGGAGGGCTAGCTAGAGGACGACCCAGGCTCCCTGGCCAGCCAGGCTAGGGAGTCTTCACATTCTGGACACCGCGGATTCACCTCCGCTCGGGTACAACTGCTTGCATACCGCCACGAGACTCTCCCGTGACGTCAGTCAAGTCCGTCGCGCCATCGCTTGGCGCATCTTGTACCCGAACGAAAGGCAGGTATGGACACTCTGTTCCCATCCAGCACGAGTCGTCGATCGCGAACGGTCGTCGCAGCGATCGGCGCACTCACCATCAGCGGTGCAGCGCTCATCACTCCGTCCGCCGTCCTAGCCGCACAGGGCGACAACAATTCCGTCATCAACGTCATCGAGCAGGTCACCCCCGCGGTGGTGACCATCCAGACCCCCGTGGGCTCATTCGCCTCCGTGGGCGAGAGCACCCCACCCGATTTCCAACTCCCCGATGAGCTCCAGCAGCTGCTTCCGGAGGACTTCCAGCTACCTGAGGGGTCCCAGGTCCCGGGCAGCCTGGAGGAGCTGCAGAAGCTTCTGCCGGAGGGTTTCCAGCTGCCGGAGGGTTTCCAGTTGCCCCAGGACCCTGCCACGCCCTTCGGCGGGCCTGAGGCCTTCGGCGGCAGCGGATCGGGCGTCATCGTCTCGAGTGACGGCCTGATCATCACCAACGGTCACGTGGTCGGCAATGCCGACAAGGTCAACGTCATCCTCGATGACGGCACCGCCCTCGAGGGCACCGTCACCGGCGTGGACACGCTGACCGACTTCGCCATCGTCGATGTCGATGCCACCGACCTGCCTGTCGCGACGCTGGGTGATTCCTCCGGCATCAAGGTCGGACAGCTCGCGATCTCGATCGGCAACCCGCTGGGCCGCTTCCCCAGCAGCGCCGCGGTCGGCATCATCAGCGGGCTGGACCGCACCATCGACGTGTTCGGCAACGGCCTTGGCGGCACGCGCCTTAACCATCTCATCCAGACCGATGCCGCCATCAACTCCGGCAACTCCGGCGGAGCTCTCTTCGACGGCGACGGCCAGCTCATCGGCATCACCACCGCCGAGGCCGGCATCAACGACGGTATCGGCTTCGCCCTTCCCATCGACCTGGCCAAGCCCATCATCGGGCAGGCCGAGGCCGGCGAGGCCATCTCGCGGCCGTACGTCGGCGTGGTCTATCGCGAGATCGATGCCACCATCGCTGGCGAGGAGTCGCTGCCGGTGACCGAGGGCGCCTGGATCGGCGGCGGCGCCGAAGACCAGAGCCCCGTCGTCGCGGGCGGCCCGGCAGACCAAGCCGGTCTGCAGGCCGGTGACATCATCACCGCCGTGGATGGCCTGGCGGTCGATCGGAGCAACCCACTCGACCTCCAGGTCCTGCGCTTCGCTCCGGGTGATGAGATCAAGCTGGACGTGCTGCGCGACGGCGAGAGCATCGAGCTCGATGCCACGCTTGGTACCCGGCCCGCCGACCTCAACGGCTGACCGACACTCCCACTGCGGCCCTGCCAGTCGTCGGCAGGGCCGCTTCTTTGCGCCCTGAGCCCTGCTAGCATGTCGCGGTCCCGCCATCGCCAGCCTGAGGAGGTCCGCCGAGTCGATGCCCCCCACCGAGAACCTGCAACGCGTCCCGCAGGTAGCCCTCGACCGCCTCCTGCACCAGGGGCTGTTCACGACGGGCTTGTTCCTGGAGGTGTCGGAGACACCCACTCGGCGCATCTACCTGGCCGACCAGATCGGCGTATCCATCAACGAGATCAACGACTGGCGTGATGAAGCGCTACTGCTCAATCTGGCCAACTTCGGCCGCGACGAGCAGCGCATCCTCACGCAGGCAGGCATCGTGGGTCTGTCCCACCTGTTGGCGTGCGACGCGCAGCAGTTCCGAGAGCGGGTGAACGATGCGGCCTACACCCTGGGCGCGGAATCGCCCACTGACCTGACCATCCAGGGCTGGTACGACCAGGCCCGAACGCTCGCGGAAGGCTAGTCCCGCGAACCGGGCCCTGGGGCTGCCGGCCCGCATCGGCGTCTTCGTGGGGACCCTACTGGCCATCATCGCGCTGGCCGTGTTACCGCTCTTGACACCCTGGTTCATCCACGCTGCGCTCGATGCTGCCGGTTCAGCCAGCCTGCTAGGCATCACCACGGCACAGGCCCACGCGGTCTCAGACCGATCGGTACAGGAACTGCTCGCCGGGCCGGGCACGTTCGAGTTCGCCGGTCCCGATGGCTCAGCCTTCTACGATGCCGCCGAGCGCGCGCACCTCGCCGACGCGCGCACACTGCTTGGCGTCTTCCTCATCCTGGGAGGCATGAGCATCGTCATCATCGCCGCCATCCTGGCTCTCGGCAACTCACGCGGGGCAGTGTGGCGGACCGTCGCTCGCGCCGGGATCTCCACCGCGGTCGCGGTCATGCTCCTCGGCATCGTCTCGCTGGTGGCGTTCGACTCACTCTTCACGCTCTTTCACCAGGTCTTCTTCCCGGGTGGCAATTGGTCCTTCGACTCCGCCACGCAACGCCTCGTCCAGCTCTATCCGTTCGGGTTCTGGCAGATCGCCGCCGCTGCGCTGGGCGTACTCGTCTTCATGCTGGGCATGGGAGCCTGGCTCCTTGGTCGATGGGCGGCACGACGATCCGACACTGGTTCGACGCTCCTGCCCGCAGGGGACTAGTCTCAAGCCATGCCGGAAACGAACCTGCTGACACTCGAAGAGGCGCTCGAGCGCATCCTCGAGGACGTGCTGCCGCTACCTGCAGAGTCGCTGCCGCTGCCAGACGCGCTCGGCCGCGTGCTCGCCGAGGACGCGATGGCCCTGTTGACGTTGCCGCCGTGGGATAACAGCGCCATGGACGGGTTCGCTGTGCGCGCCGAGGACGTCGCCCAGGCCAGCCTGGAGGCGCCGGTGAGTCTCAGGGTCATCGGCGAGGTGGCGGCGGGCCATGAGCCGGCCGTATCGCTCGAGTCCGGCACCGCCGTCCGTGTCCTGACCGGCGCGATGCTGCCGCCCGGTGCCGACGCTGTCGTCAAGGTGGAGGACACTGACGCTGCCCAGGGCGTCGCGGCGCTCCCCGCAACCGTCGCGATCAGAGCGCGGGCAGACGAGGGTCAGCATGTCCGGCGTGATGGGAGTGACATGCGCCGTGGCGACACGGTGCTTGTGGCCGGCCATCGCATCGGACCGGCCGCGATCGCGGTGCTGGCAGCGGCTGGCCATGCTCGTGTCAACGTCCATCGGCGCCCACGCGTGGCGATCGTAGCTACCGGCGACGAACTGACGCCGATCGGCGAACCGCTTGGCCCGGCCTCGATCCCCGACAGTAACAGTGAGTCCATCGCCGCCCAGGTGACCGCCACCGGCAGCGAGCCGGTCAGGCTGGGTATCGCGGGTGACGATGCCGACGCCATTCGTGAGCGGCTGCTGGAGGGCGTCCTCGCCGCCGATGTGCTGATCGTCACTGGCGGCGTCTCCGTCGGTGCCCACGACGTCGTCAAGGAGGTCTTCGCCGACATCGGGACGCTCGACCTCTGGCGCGTCGCCATCCAGCCCGGCAAGCCGCTGGCCTACGGCAGCGCGCCTCGCCCCGATGGCGGACATTGCCTGCTCTTCGGCTTACCCGGGAACCCCGTGAGCAGCTTCGTCACCTTCGAGCTCTTCGTGCGACCGGTGCTGCGGCGGCTGCGGGGAGAGACCGCAGATGGTGGACGCATCTCTGTGGCGGCCAGGCTCGCCGAGCCGGTCACGAAGTCCGCTGCGCGGCGAGCCTTCGTTCGCGTCCGCCTTGAACCTGACCCCGACGCCGACGGCCACTACCTGGCGCACCTCGCAGGGGGCCAGGGATCGCACGTCCTGTCCGCGCTCGCCGCTGCCGACGGGCTCGCCATCATCCCGGAGGGTGCAGCCGAGGCGCCCGTCGGCACCGTAGTGGAGGTCATCAGGCTTGACGCCGACATCACGTGAATCCTGGCCGGGCCAGCCCAAACAGACGACACCAGTCACCCGCAAGGATCGGCGAGCGTTGAGCCACGTCGACCGGCTGGGCCGTCCGCGCATGGTCGATGTGACCGACAAACCGCCGACAGCGCGCCGCGCCACGGCCGAAGCCACCGTCAAGATGGACCAGGACACACTCACGCTGGTCATCGATGGCGAGGGCACCAAGGGCGATGTCCTCAGCGTGGCCGAGGTAGCTGGCATCATGGCCGCGAAGCGCACAGCCGAGCTCATCCCGCTGTGCCACCCATTGCCACTGACCGAGGTCAGCGTCCAGATCACGCCCGATCGCAAGGTCGGCGCGCTCGTCATCACTGCCAGCGCCGCCACCACCGCCCCGACCGGTGTCGAGATGGAGGCCATGACCGCGGCCTCGGTCGCCGCGCTGACGGTCTACGACATGATCAAGAGCGCCGACCGGTTTGCCACCATCAATGGCCTGCGCCTGCTGGAGAAGAGCGGCGGCAAGAGCGGCAACTGGAAGCGACCGGCACCCAAGTCGAGCGAGCCGGACGCCAAGTCGACCAAGCGCGCTCGCCCAGCGAAGAAGAAGGAGGCAAGTTGAGATGCCGGAGCAGACGACCGGCGAGGGCCTTCCTGCGCTGGTCCTGACCGTCAGTGATGGCGTCGACGCGGGCACACGGGAAGACCGCAGCGGCGATGTCGTGGAGGAACGCCTGGGAGCGCTTGGGTACGCGGTGCGCCGCGAGGTCGTGGCCGACGAGCCCGCCGACATCGCCCGCGTCGTCGCGGCCGCGGCGGACGACGGCACGCGCCTGGTGGTGACGTCGGGTGGCACCGGATTGGGTCCGCGTGACCGCACACCCGAGGCGATCGGAAGCATCATCGACTACGAGGTCCCCGGGTTCGGGGAAGCCATGCGCGCCGAGGGACGGACCCATACGCCATTGGCGTCGTTGTCACGTTCGCTCGGCGGAGTACGTGGCGAGACACTCATCCTGTGCCTGCCGGGCAGCCCCAAGGGAGCGGCAGAGTCGCTCGACGCGGTCGAGATGGTCCTGGCCCACGCGCTCGACACACTGGCAGGTCGCACGGCCCACACCTAGCCGTGGTGTACAGTCACCGGCGATGCGCTGTCCGAACTGCGGGACACTGGACGGACGAGTCATCGACTCCCGGGACCTTGATGATTCGACCACCGTCCGCCGTCGCCGCGAATGCTCTTCGTGCCGCTCGCGCTACACCACCTATGAGCGCGTGGAGTCCGCGCGCCTCTCGGTCATCAAGAACAACGGCAGCCACGAGGAGTTCGACCGCGACAAGCTCGCCGATGGCCTCGCGCGGGCACTGACCCGGCGACCAGTGGGCAAGGAGGCAGCCGACGAAGCGGCGGACGAGATCGAAGCTGCCTTGCGCGCCCGTGGCGTCAACGAGGTGCCCTCGAGCATCATCGGCGAGATGGCCATGGACCGGCTACGCAGCCTCGACCATATCGCGTTCATCCGCTTCATGAGCGTCTATCAGTCGTTCGATGACATCGAACAGCTGAAGCAGGAAGTGGACGCCCTGTACGACGAGCGCCCCGAACGCGCACCGGGCCAGACGACGCTACGCCTCGTGGCCGAAGATGGAGCTATCACGCCCATCGGTCCGCGAGGCAGCCCACGCCGGCGGCCCACCAAGCGCAAGTAGGAGGAGTCCATGAGCGTCCTCGCCGATCGCGACATCCGCGCCGCCCTGGAAGCTCGACGCATCCGCATCGATCCATTCGACGAAGCCTGTCTGCAGCCATCCTCGGTGGATCTGCACCTGGACCGCGAGTTCCGTGTCTTCCACAACCACCGCTACCCGTACATCGACCCGCGCGAGCAGCAGCCCGACCTGACCGAGGTCACCGTGGTCGATGGCGACGAGCCTTTCATCCTCCATCCGGGGGAGTTCGTGCTGGGCCAGACGCTGGAGTGGGTGGAACTCCCCGATGATCTCGTCTCTCGACTCGAAGGCAAGAGCTCGCTCGGCCGACTGGGCCTGCTCATCCACTCGACAGCGGGCTACGTCGATCCCGGCTGGAAGGGCAACCTCACGCTGGAGCTGTCGAACGTGGCCAACCTGCCCATCGCGCTCTACTACGGCATGCGGATCGGACAGATCTCGTTCTTCGAGATGTCCAATCCGGTCGAGCGGCCCTACGGCACCAAGGGCCTGGGCTCGCGCTACCAGGGTCAATCGACACCGACCGCGTCGGGCTCGTACCGAGACTTCGAGGCTAACCGGCGCACGGCCAAGGGCGGACCGCGCACCTAGGCGCAAGCCCGCTACCCTTGGTCCATGCCCATCGATGCGAGCGCCGACTGGCGCGCTGATCTCGGCGCTGGAACCACCATCGCCCTCATCCAGGCCGGCGTCTTCACCAGCGATGCTGGGACCGTGCTGGGACCGGTGCCACGGACCATGTGGGAGCATCTCGTGGCGGACGAGCTCAACCCCGACCACACCCTGACGCAGGCGCTCAACTGCCTGCTGGTGGAGACACCGTCTGGGCGCGTCCTGGTCGAGACCGGCATCGGCGAACGCATGGATGACCAGCACAGGTCTCAGCGCGGGGTGCGCGGCGAACCCATCCTGCCGTCGCTGCGGGCGGCCGGCTTCGATCCTGGTTCGGTGGACTTCGTGGCACTCAGCCACCTGCACTTCGACCATGCCGGTGGCCTGCTGACGTCCGCGGGTGAGTACGCCTTTCCCAATGCGCGCATCGTGGCGCAGGCAGACGAATGGGACTTCGCACTGGGCAGCAACCCCCGCCTGGCGGCCTCCTACGAGCAAGCTGAGCTGCGCCTGGCCGAGGCCTGGGCACGGCCGGGTGCGGCGGACGGCGACGAGGAGCTCATCCCCGGGGTGGAGGTGCGGAGGACCAGTGGCCATTCGGGCGGCCACCAGGCCATCATCGTTCGAGGGCGCGATGAGACCGTGGCCTTCATCGGTGACCTCTGCATGCGTCCGTGGTCGGCCAATCCCAAGTGGATCACCTCCTTCGACGACTTTCCGTTGACGAGCGTGGAGGTCAAGTCGGCTCTGTTCGCCGAGGCCGCAGAGGAACGCTGGACGATCGTGCTGTCCCACGAGCCGCGGCGACCGGTGGGTAAGCTCCTGCCGAAGCGCGGCCAGTACCGCTTCGAGCCGCTCCTCTAGCGCGTGCTCAGCCGGCAGCCGACAACAGGGGCTCGATGATCGCGGCGGCGGCCTCTCGCGTCAGGGGCCCGTATCGCAGCTGTGCGATGACGCCGTCGGAATCGATGAACACGTGCGTCGGGAGTCCGTAGCCCCGGTAGGTGTCGAACACCGCGCCCGTGGCATCGAAACCGATGGTGTAGTCGAGCGAGTAGGTGGCGGCGTACGCAGTGACGTCCTCTGGCGTCGTCTCCTGCACACTGACGGCGACCAGCTGAAGGCCGTCATCGGCATATGACCGGTAGACGTCGCGGAGCACCGGGGTCTCCTCCTGGCAAGGGGGACACCAGGTGGCGAAGAAGCTCAGCCACACCGGGTGACCGCGAAGCGCTTCGAGGCTGACGATCTCGCCGTCGAGGTCCCTCAGGGGCACCACCTCCCCGTTGACTTCGCCCTCCAGTTCCGGTGCCAGCTGGCCGATCGCGAGGCCCGTCGTGCGTTCGC
Organism: uncultured Chloroflexia bacterium; assembly: GCA_963724095.1. Classification (GTDB taxonomy): domain Bacteria; phylum Chloroflexota; class Limnocylindria; order Limnocylindrales; family CSP1-4; genus JAFMJV01. Next base: position 491,189 of record CAVRTH010000005.1, on the reverse strand, counting down.
CCGTCTGGTAGAAGCCAGAGCCCGGCGCCTGTGCCACCGGTTGCGACGGTGCATCGATGGGGGTGGACAACAGCGCCAGCAACCCCGCCGCAGAGGCCAGCACGACGGCGAGGATGGCCAGGTGGCGCAGCGTGAAGGGCCCGACGACCTGTCGCTGCCAGCGCGACGGGGTCGCGACCTCGGGCAGGGGCTGGGACTCGGCGCCGGTCAAATGGGCATCTCGATCCAGGTACTGAAGTCGAGCCAGGCGAACTGCTGCGCGAACCAGCCGAGCCAATCGAAGATGAGCGCCAGCCCGAGGAGGATGATGAGGATGCCGCCGGCGATCTCGATGAAGCGGCTGTAGCGCAGCAGGGGCCGGGTGAGGAGTGGCGCACGGTCGAACGCGAGGGCGACCAGGATGAAGGGGACGCCGAGGCCCAGCGAATAGGCCACCAGCAGGCCCACCACCTGCGGGCTTGTGCCGACCGCGGCCATCATCAGGATGCTGCCCAGGACCGGCCCGATGCAAGGAGTCCAGCCGATAGCGAAGACGCTGCCGAGCAGGAAACCACCGGCCACCCCCTCACGTCGCTGCCGCGTCTGGCCATCGCCGAAGCGCTCGAACGGCTTCCACGAGCGCGCCAGTGCCTGGAACCTGATCAAACCCAGCATGTTGAGTCCGAGGATGACGAGGACGACGCCGCCGACCTGCCGCAGCAGCGGCAGATTGTCGCGCAACGGACCCGCCGCCGAGTAGGCCGCGATGCCGAAGATGGTGAAGATGAGCGTGAAGCCGAACACGAAGGCGAACGCGTTGGGCATGGCGCGCCATCCGGCCATGCCCGGCGCTGACTGCTCTGGTGTAGACCCACCCCCGAGGGCCACGGTGCCGCCCGGCCCAACGACGCTCGCGGGTACCCCGATCGGCCTGTTGGTGGCCAGGATCCCGAGCTGGCCCAGGTAGGCTGGCACGACCGGCAGCACACACGGAGAGAGAAAGCTGAGCAGGCCGGCCAGCAGTGCCGCACCCAGGGTTACGTCCACGTCCGACCTCGCGGCATCAAGCCGGCGGCAGCGTGCGCTCGAGGAACTCGCGGACCTGGTGTCCGCTGGTCACCAGTTCACTTTCCTCGTCACCGACCGCGAAGACCGGGATACGGCGTCGGTAGCGCGCCTCGAGGGTCGGGTCGGCCGAGATGTCGACGTGCTGGACCTGGACCCCCTGATGGCCGGCGCGAGCACGGACGGCGAGCTCATCCCGTAGCAACAGCTCTGCGTCGTCACACAGATGACAGCCCGGGCGGCGGTAGATCGTCAGGGTCGGGCGAGCGGTGGGGTCAGTCATCGGTCTGCTCTGATTCTACGGTGCGCTACGATTTCGTTCTGCGCCCCCGTAGCTCAGTGGATAGAGCGGCAGCGTCCTAAGCTGCGCGTCGGCGGTTCGAATCCGTCCGGGGGCGCCATAGCCACGCACCTCTCCGAAGAAGGGCCTGGCCGGTGGCGTCCACTCGATGGACTCTGGATCCACCGTTCGCTCCTTGGCCTGGACGCGCTCCACGAGGAGCTGGACGAGTTCCTGGAGCTGGGGTCGGGTCGCCTTCTCTACGTTCTCCGCCATCGTCACCATGATCGTGCGGTTGCGGTCGAACGCGACGAGCTGCAATGTCGCCGCGTTGCGGCTCTTTCGAGTCGCGCCTGCTGCGTGGCGTCGGCACAAGGGGGAACAGCATGAAGCGTCTACTCGTACTCGCGATGAGCCTTGGCCTGGTGGCCGCGATGGCCGTGCCGGCGCTGGCCGGCGGCGCTGCCGACAAGGCAACCGGGTCATTCGTGTACAAGGACGTCAAGATCGTCTCGTTCAACGCCCACGAGGAGATGGACAATCGACCGGTCAAGGGCAATCTCTGGATCTCCCCCAACGCGATCGACTTCTACACCGTGGATATCGAGTGGGCCGACATTGACCCCGACGCGGGCACGGCCTGCTTCGGTGGGACCATCAGCGCAGAGGGCTTCTACGCGGAACGCGACGGCAAGACGCAGGCGTTCTACGCCAAGGACAATGGCGAGCCGGGAGCTGGCGAGGATCTCTTCCGTGCGTACGGGACGAACACAACCACATGTCCACCGGATCTCGATCCGCAAATGGTGCTGACGGGTAACCTCCAGGTCCATGCCGGCTCGGCCTACAAGTAGCGTCTAGCTCCAGATAAGTGAAAGGAGGCCCGTCCCGCCAGGGGCGGGCCTCTACTCGTTGTCGGAGATGGTTCGCGGCAGTCGCCAACCAGACCACCTCCCGACCAGGACCCGACCACCCGCCACGCTCAGGGCCGCGACGACACTACGCGTCAGGCCCGTCCACGTTGACGACCGTCGGCCCGTCCCCGATGCGGACGACGACCGCCTCCGCCGGCTCACCCGGCGGCGTGCCCTCACGATGGATCGCCCCCGCCGGGACACAGACGAAGTCGCCGGCCACGGCGGAGGCTCGCTCCTGTCCATCGGCGCCGAACTCGAGGTCGATGGTGCCCTTGACCATGTAGAAGTAGGTGTCGTTCTCACCGTGGTGGTGCCAGCCGCTCATGACTCCCGGCACCGTGGTCGTGTAGCCGATCCAGCGGCCCTCGTCGTCGAAGGCCTCGAAGCGTGCCAGTCCAGCCGTCCCCAGGCTGTCATCACCGGAGCTGCGCGGGACGATGCGCACCGTGGATCGACTCATCGGGCTACCTCCTGTGGCGCTCGGATCTAGCAGCGATGTCGCTTGGCGCCATCCTAGACCGGCGCCGCGCCGGTCCGGAGGCCCACCGGGCGTCCCGTCGCTCTCTCACGCCCAGCCCTGGCCCTGACAGCGTCGCGAACCAGATCATCTGCAAAGTTGCCGCCTCTTGGGACAGAAGCGCGTTGCCATGCATGTCTAAGGTATGGGGGCGATGGCGCAGACGGCTGGTCGGCAGGAAGCGAGCCTGCTCGCATCGGCGGTTGCCGGTGACGAGATAGCCTTCCGCCGCATCATCGCGGCGTACCACGACGACATGCGCAAGGTCTGCGTGGCGATAGCCGATGACCGTGCCATCGCAGACGAGGCCACGCAGTCGGCCTGGGTCATCGCCTGGAAGCGGCTCGGTGATGTCCGCGAGCCGAGCCATCTCCGCCCCTGGCTCGTGACCGTCGCCGCCAACGAAGCCAAGCAGCTCCTCCGAAAGCGCAAGCGACGGGCAGAGGTCGAAGTGACCGCCGACGCAGCTCGCGTACCAGGCGGCGTCGATCCCGCGACCGAGGTCGTGGACATCGATGTGCGCGATGCGATGGCTCGCCTGGACCCCGACGACCGGGCACTGCTGGCGCTGCGCTACGTCGCGGGCTTCGACTCCAACGAACTCGCCAAGGCCAGCGGCATCAGCCCGTCGGGCATGCGAAACCGCCTGGAGCGGCTGCTGAAACGGCTGCGTGAGGAACTCGACCATGGATGACATGCAGGCCATCGAGCAGCGGATCGCGGGAGAGATGTTGCGGCGTGCAGGGCCGTCAGAGCCGGTCGATGACCTCGCGGTCTTCGACGCCGTCATCGCCGCAACCCGCTCACAGATATGGGGGTTCACGATGTTCTCCGCACTCAAGTTCGTCGCCGCGAGCGTCATCGTGGCGCTGTTCGGCGGCTTCTTGATCGCGGGCATCCTCACGACACCGGCTGACGACCGGACGGCCCCGGCGGCGGTGACCGCCTCACCCTCGCCGATGACCACCGACGAGTTGCTGGCGGGCATGGTCACCGAGGAGGTCGAGCCGGGGGTCCTCCGGGTCATCAACGACGGCGTGCGAGACCTGTCGTCCAGGGACATCGGCTTCCGCAGCCAGTGGGTGGACATCACGCCCGATGGCGATGTCTGGCTCTCGAGCCAACTGTCCATGTACCGCCTCGGAGACGAGACCACCATCCCGGTTCCTGACGACTTCGGGTGGCCCTACCTGGATGTCGGCCCCGACGGGTCACTGTGGGCCATCGCACCGGAGTACATCCAGTCGTTCGATGGCGAGATGTGGACGGAGCGGAGCGAACGGACGGGCGACGACCTCCTGCTAGGGTCGCTGGCCATCGGCCCCGACGGCACGGTCTGGGTGGCGGCGAGTGACCGCGACAAGTACTGCCCCCAGAACCTCGCCGACTGCTTCGGCACCGACCTCATGCGGCTCGAGGACGATGGCTCCCTGACGACCATCGATGACTGGGCCGATGTCTACGAAGGCGATGTCGCATACGACGAACTGGCCGTGTCGCCCGACGGCGACGTATGGCTCATCGGGATGGTGCGCTGGGATGGGCCGGAGGCCGAGGCGCTCCTGCGCTTCGACGGCGACGCGTGGGAAGTCATCCCGGGTCCAGAGGGGTTCCTGAACCACCTTTTGGGCAACTCACTCGATATCGGTCCCGACGGCACCTTGTGGGTGCACACCCGCGACCCGGAGGGTGACGACTGGAACGGGGCTGGCCTCGCTCGCTTCGATGACCCCGGCTGGACCGCCTTCACCGAGGTCGATGGGGTGCAGGACTGGGGTGGCGAGAGCCTCCCCGCCACCGACTTGCTCGAGGTCGCTCCCGACGGCAGCCTGTGGATGAACGGCGCACGCGACGGTGACGCCTGCGGCGGCCTAGCCCACTACGACGGCACGACCTGGACCTCGTACCTGGGCGACTCCTGCATCCACGACCTCGCCATCGCCCCCGATGGCAGCGTCTGGGTACGAGCCACTCGCTACGGGATGGACCGCGTCGCCCTCGGTGGAGTCAACACCTACGTCATCCGCCCCGAGGCTGGGGCGACCACAGAGTAAGGAGGGACCTCATGCGTACGATCCGACTGCTCCTCGCGGGCACACTCGGCCTGGCCCTGATCGGCGGGCTGAACGTCGCGGTCACCGCACAAGACGACGAGCTGGCACCCGCCGACGTGGTGGCGGCGACCGAAGCGAACGAAGCCGCGAACTTCGCCGCCCTCCTGGCCAAGGACCCCGACGCCATCATGGCGACCTTCACCGAGGACCCGATCTTCGAGGACCGGACGTTCGGCGACTATCTCGAGGGGGCCACTGCCGTGCGCACCATGGAGTTGGCCGCCGCCAGCATGACGGACGCGGAGGCGAGCGAGACACTCGATCACTTCGTGTCGGCGGATGGCTCCCGCGCCGTCCGCGTGTTCCGGTGGGTCGGCACCAACTTCCGGGGCGCACCGTTCGACCTCCCGCTCGTCTCGATCCATGAGTACCGGGACGGCAAGATCGCCAAGGAGTCCATGTACTACGCCGCCCCGGACCCACACGGCCAGCTCACCAGTCCACCGTCCGCCGAGTAGCCGCATCGCGGCACTGCCGGCCTGGCCCGTCCCGCGAGGGGCGGGCCTCAACTCGTCGTCGGAGGATGCTCGCGGCTGCTGCCAACCAGACCACCACTCGACCACGACCAGACCACCCGCCGCGCTCAGCGCCGAGAGCCAGATCTGTGCAGGCTAGACACCGACGCGAAGGGCATCGGCCCTTGGTGGACCTGAGCCACACCGGCATAGCCATCGCGGCGGTGCCCTCAGAACAGCGCCTCTGCGCTGATACAGCGGTCGGCGTGGACGCGAACATCGCCGCGAGCCAGACCCCCCATACACCGACCGACCCCTGCGCGACTTGGCCTGCCCCTGCTTGAGCTCAGCGATACCGACATCGACACCACGGCGATGCCCCGAGAACAGCGCCGCCACCGCACGCGCACCCGACCACTTGGCCCGGGGTCTACGATGGAGCCAGACGGTCACTCCGCCCCTCGTTGCGGCGAGGAGTAGCCGGAGGCCGAGACAGCCCGAAGGGCGGTCACCATCAACAAGCTCCACCCCTACGCTGAGCTCGAGCGCGAGTACGTCACCTCCGACATCTCCATCAGGGAGCTTTGCAGGCGCCACAACATCACCGCCCACTCCCTCGTCACCGTCCAGGCGAAGAGGCGCGGGTGGGCCGAGAAGCGCGAGGCCTACGGTGCCAAGGCCAGCGAGTCCTTCATCGAAAGGCACGCCGAGCGCATGGCCGACCGGCAGGCGGAGATCCACGACGACGCCGTCGAGGCCATCGCTGAGGCGATGGACAAGTTCAGGGCCGACCTGAAGGCGACGAAGAAAGTCAGGCAGCCCGACGGCAGCATCACCGAGCAACCCGCCTGGTTCATGACACCCAAGGACCTGTGCCTGATCATCGACAGGTTCCAGGTGCTGTTCGGGAAGCCCTCCGTCATCAGCCAGCACCAGGGCCTCACCGTCACCTCTGAGCTGTCGGCGGAGAGCCTGCGGGAGTTCATCGAGGCGTCACGGGGGCTGGCAGGGCCACCTCGTGCAGAGGAGTCTCCGCTGCCGCGAACACGCCGGCTGGACGACTGAGCAACCCGGGGGTTAGTGGACTCGACGGACGCCCACTCCCGCTCCACACACGCCGCCGGTCCGTTCGGCCCTTGACCCGCTGAGCAGGCTGCTGAGGATAGGTCGCGACTCACCGAGTTGGCCGTGGCGTGCCTAGGCGTCACCCACCTGTCGTAGACGGAGATCATGCCCAGTGCTTCCGATCTCAGACCAGTGGTACCGGCGGCTGCTCGCCCTGGCGCTCGTCTTCGGCCTGGCGGGCGGCTTGTTCGCGCTGGCGTACTCGGGACTGACCACGGCCGGCATCGACTTCTTCTTCGGCCAGCCCACCTCCGAGTTGTTCGCCGGACAGTGGTGGTGGATCCCGCTCGTGGCCGTCGGCGCCCTCATCGTCACGGTCATGCGGCAGCGCACCGGGCTGAGCGGGGAGGTACCCGGAGGGATCGCGATGGTGCGGGTCGGCTGGGTCGATCCGTCCACCGCCGTACAGGTCATCGCGGTCTCGGTGGTGTCGCTGATCTTCGGTGCGAGCCTGGGCCCATCGCTCGGCATCATCGTCTTTGGGGGTGGCTTGGGAGCCTGGCTCGTCTCACGCCGCCCCGAAGCTGACGAGGCCGAACGACAGGAGAACTCGCTGGCGGGCATGGCCGGCGGCCTGGGCGCGGTGTTCTCAGGCCCACTCTTCGCTGCCGTCATGGATACCGAGCTGTCCCCCCGCCCGAAGCGCGACTACGTTTCTGCCTTCGTGCCGCGGTTCCTCGCCGCTGTCGTCGGCTCCATCATCTTCTTCGGGGTCACGAGCGAGGTGATGCTCGGTTCCTACAGCATCCCGGCCTACACGTTCGAGTGGGTGCACATCCTCTATGCGCCGCTCCTGGGCCTGCTCGCGGCCGCCACGCTGGTGGTGTCGGCGATCATCGACAAGGTCATCGGCCTGGCCGGAGAGCGTATCGCGAACCCATATCTGAAGGCACTCGGGTTCGGGGCGCTCATCGGCTTCATCGCCTTCGCGGTGCCCCTGGCCGCCTCCGGCGGGAGCTCGCAGCTCGTCTACGTCACCGACAACCTGGGGGTACTGGGAGTCGGCCTGCTCATCGTCGTGCTGCTCGCGAAGATGGCCGCCGTCAGCCTCAGCAACAAGGCCGGGTTTCTCGGGGGACAGGTGTTTCCGATGCTCTTCATCGGCGGGACGGTCGGTGCTCTCATCAGCGCGGTCGTCCCGGCCATCCCCGTCTCACTGTCGGTGGCGGTCATGATCGCCGCTGTGCCGGGCGCGATCATCGGTGCGCCCATCACCTTCATCATCCTCGGCGTCGGCACCGTCGGACTCGGCGTCGAGTCGGTGGCGCCGATGGGCATCGCCATCATCACGGCCCAGCTGGCAGTGTCCGTACTGCGTCTCCGCCGTGGCCACGACAGCATGTAGCCCACCGCGCTCGTGGTCCATGCGATGGCGAACGAACCGAGATGATCGAGTCCCTGCCCGCTGGGGAGTAGATCGCGGCTGCCGTCGGAGCTCATGCACTCTGGGTTGGTGGACACGGTGGACATGCCCACTGGACAGTCCACTCAACACATACCCGGCTACCCGACCTCGAGGTAGTAGTCCAGATCTGCGTGGCTGTTGGGGGTTCGAGTCCGTCCGGGGGCGCCAGCCCAACCTGGTCGTCGTCGGCGTCTGCTGGCGCCACCAGCCGCAGCCGCCGTGCCTCGGAGCTGGCGATGAGCGGCGCGTACGCCGGGTCTGCTAGCGTAGCCGACACGATGTTCTTGTCGCGCACACGCACATCACCGAACAGCGCCGCGACGATCTCCTTGCGCTCCTCTGGCGTGGCCTTGTCCCACAGGGTCTTCCAGTCATGCAGCAGGCTCTTGATCTTGACGAGGTCAGCCTCGAAGTAGCTGGGCTGCTCCAGCCCACCCGACAGGCTCGCTTCCAGCGCCCGCATGCGGCCCACGTACTCCTCACGACCGATCTGGACTTCGAGGTACATGTCCACGAGGCGGCGGCGCTGGTTCTCGATGGCGGTGCGGTCGATCTGGGATCGCTCGCTCTCCTTGCGCCTGGTGCGGAATGCGAGGCGCTCCAGTAGCCTCGGCATGATCGCTGACGGCGGCTGTCAGTCGAACCAACCCTTCCTGGATTCGCAGATCGGCCCGCCCGCCGACTCTCACGGTTGCTGCACGGCCGTCGGGCTCCCAGGGAGCGAGGACAAGATCGGAGGACTCTTGGGCAACGAGTGGGGCGACCTGAGTTTCTACATCGACAACCTGATCCCGGTTTGGGTCCCGATCTGGGACTCCCTGGGCGGCACCGGCGCCAATGCGTACTACAACATCGTGGGCTTCGGTGCCATCGTCTTCACGGGTGACGACGTGCGCGCCAAGTGGCTGGAGGGCGCGGCGATCTCGAACGCTTGCGCACCCGGCACGGATATCCCCGGCCATGACTACTGCACGACGCCGGGTGGCCCGTTCGTCGCCGCCACCGGCTAGTTCGAACTCATCCGCCAGACTGACCGTCTGCAGCGTCGAGTATCCCCCCTGAGAGTCCCGCGAACGTCCCCGTAGAAAGGGTCGTCGCGACGGCGGACTCGCGCTCTGCCTCCTGACCGCGATCGCGGGGGATGCGGCGAGGAGATGGTCGGACCTCCTCGATGCCCCTGCTTCTTGCGCTACCCGATGTGACCCCGCCGGGGGTGCGGAGCCGGCCTATACCTACATGGGCTTCTGCTCGACCGACCCCTTCGCCAGCCGTCGCTAGCGGTCGGCAAGGACATCATCCGGACCAGGAGGCCCGTCCCGCGAGGGGCGGGCCTCGTCATGTTGTCGGAGATGGTTCGCGGCGCGGCGACCAACCAGACCACTACCAGTCCGCGTCCCGACCAACCGCCACGCTCAGCCGCGAGCCAGATCTATACAGGGCTAGACACCGACATGATGGACATCTGCTCCTGCTCGAGTTGAGCGAAACTCGCACGGACACCACGGCGTTGCCCTGAGAACAGCGCCGCTGCTCCCGGTGCCGGGACGTCAACGCGCTGATGCTGGACGGCGGCGGGACAATGGCACCGTACGCGGGAGGCGATGAGGCGCGGGCCACACCCTGGCCGCCGGGACCGTGTCGAGCCACTGGCGAACCCGGCCCGCGCAGGAATGGAGGGGGATGTCATGCGTACGTTGCGGCTGTCCCTAGCAGGGACGGTCATCTTGGCGCTGCTCGGAGGACTGAGCGTGGCGGTGGTGGCGCAGGACCAGGGGGTTGAGCCGACGTGGACGACGCTCGTCGAGGAGCAGTGTATGTTGGCCGAGGACGACGCTCATACGTCGGAGACCGACGGCAAGCTGACGCGGGTCCGCGACTACGCTCTCGCCTGCGAGGTCATGTTCACCGACCCTCGCGTGAGCGGCATGCGAAGCACGCTCTACAACGAGGACTGCCTCGGGAGTTTCCCGTGCGTGTACTGGGCGACGCACGAATTGGCCGGGCCCGACGGGACGTGGAGCGGCTGGACGACCGGGACCGTCGATGCGGACCGCACCGCCATCGGCCACAGCGTGCTTACCGGCTCGGGCGCCTACGAGGGTCTGACGTTCGTTTGGAGCGCCATCGGCACCTACGACGAACCGCCCATCGCCTATGGCCTCATCTACGAGGGTGAGCCGCCACCACTGCCATAGCCGCACCCCGCCAGCCTCGGCTGCCTAGCGAAGCCCGTCCCGCGAGGGGCGGGCCTCAACTCGTCGTCGGAGGTGGCTCGCGGCTGCCGCCAACCAGACCACCACCCGCCCACCACCCGACCACCCGCCACGCTCAGGGCCGCGAGCCAGGTCCATACAGGGGTAGACACCGACGCCGTGGGCATCTGCCCCTGCTCGAGCTGACCAGCACCGACATCGACCCCACGTCGGTGCCTTGAGACTGCGCCGCCACCGACGACCGCGACATCCTCGCGGGCATCAGCGTGATGGTGCTTGCCGTCGCCAACCGCCAGAACCTCGCCGAGCAGGCGCAACAGGCGCAGGACCTGGAGGACGCCACCGAGGGCATGGAGCCACCCGTCCGTGCCGCCCTGCGCGACGGCGACTACTGCGTGTGCGAGGCCGGCCACTCGGGTCGCCACAAGTACCGGCCCATCCCGAGGATGAACTAGGCGTCATCACAGGCCGGGGCCACCTGGCACCATCGGTCCTCGAGCATCAGACCCTGGTGAACTTGCCTTCACCTGAGACAGTAGGGGCATCCCGCGCAGTTACTGGGTATGGGGGCGATGACGCGGACGGCAGTTCGGCAGGACACTGACGTGTTGGCGTCGGCGACTGCCGGCGACGAGTACGCCTTCCGTCGCATCATCGCCGACCACCACGAGGACATGCGTCGGGTCTGCCGCGCCATCGCCGGTGACGACGCCCTCGCGGACGAGGCCGTGGAGGCAGCCTGGGTCGTGGCGTGGAAGAAGCTCGAACAGGTCCGTGGCCCCGCACAACTGCGGCCCTGGCTCGTGTCGGTCGCGGCCAACGAAGTCAGGCATCTGCTGCGCAAACGGCGGCGGCGGGCCGAGGTCGAGCTGCCCATCGATCCCGTCACCGAGCCGGATGGCACCGACCCCGACACGGGGGTGGCGGCGGTCGACCTGAGAGCGGCCTTGTCACGGCTCGATCCCGACGACGCCGCGCTGCTAGCCATGCGCTATGTCGCGGGCTTCGACTCCAACGAACTTGCCGCCGCGACTGGCATCAGCCCGTCGGGCACCCGGAGCCGCATCGAGCGGCTGTTGAAACGACTCCGCGAGGATCTCGGCGATGACTGACATGACCGCCTTCGAGCGACAGGTCGCGGGCGAGATGCTGGACCGCGCCGGTCCCGTCCGTCCCGTAGATGACCTCGCGGTCTTCGATGCCGTCATCGCCGCGAGCCGATCACACAGATGGGGGTTCACGATGTTCTCCGCACTCAAGTTCGTCGCCGCTGGCGCCATCGTGGCGTTGTTCGGCGGCTTCCTGCTCTCGGGGCTGTTGACGGAGCCGCAAGGCGACGACATGGCCCCGGCGGCGGTGACCGCATCCCCGTCACCGATGTCCACCGACGAGTTGCTCTCGGGCATGGTCACCGAGGAGGTCGAGCCGGGGGTCATCCGGGTCGTCAACGATGGATACCGGGACCTCTCGTATCCGAACGTTGGCTATCCCGGGTACACGGTGGACGTCACCCCAGACGGCAGCGTCTGGCTGTCGGACGACGAAGGCAACCAGGGGCTGTTCCGCCTTGGCGAGGAAGCGGTGTTCGAGGAACCCTCCCGCTGGCCTCCGTACCTGGAGGTCGCTCCCGATGGCTCACTCTGGGCCTTTGGCGAGGTCTCGGACTGGGGCGATGACATCCAGTCGGGTTGGGAGGACGGCATCTTCTCGTTCGATGGCGAGGGATGGACGCTGCGGGCGACCAAGACCGACGATACGCTCGGGTTCCAAGCGCTGGCCATCGGCCCGGATGGGACGGTCTGGGTGGCCGCGATGGACCAGGACAAGCACTGCCCCGACATCGGGGGCGGCAACTGCATCGGCACCACGCTCCTCCGGCTCGAGGACGACGGCTCCCTCACGACCATCGAGGACTGGGCCGACATCTTCGATGGGGATGTCGCGTATGACGAAGTGGCGGTGTCACCCGACGGCGACGTATGGCTCATCGGCGGGGGAGTTGGCTTTCCGGCAGCCGAGGTGCTGCTGCGCTTCGATGGCGAGGGATGGGAGGTCATCCCGGGTCCCGAGGGGTTCCTGAACGCTGAGGTGGGCCGGTCCATCGGCTTCGGACCGGACGGCACGCTGTGGGCGCACACCAGCTACCCCGTGGATGACGACTGGGATGTGGGCGGTCTCGCCCGCTTCGATGACCCCGGTTGGACCATGTTCACCGAGGCCGATGGCGTCAAGCCCTGGGGCGGGCTGGGTTGGTTCTACACGGACCTGATCACCGTCGCCCCCGACGGCAGCCTCTGGCTCAACGGCAGGTCGACCGGAGGCGGCTGCGACGGTGTGGACCACTACGACGGCACGACCTGGACCTCGTATCTGCGCGACTCCTGCGTCCACGACCTCGCCATCGCCCCCGATGGCAGCGTCTGGCTGCGGGCCGGTGCAGATGACCGGGTCTACACCTACGTCATCCGCCCCGAGGCTGGGGTGACCACCGAGTGAAGGAGGGACCTCATGCGTACGATGCGACTGCTCCTCGCGGGGACACTCAGCCTGGCCTTGATCGGCGGGCTGAACGTCGCGGTCATGGCGCAAGACGACGAGCCGACAACCGCCGACCTGGTAACGGCGACCGAAGCGAACGAGGCTGCGTACCTCGACGCCTTCTTCGCCCAGGACCTCGACGCCGTCATGGCCACCTTTACCGAGGATGCGATCTTCGAGGACCAGACGTTCAGGGACTACCTCGAGGGAGCCTCCGCCGTACGGGACATGTATGGCGGTGTCTTCAGGATGACCGATACGGAGGCGACCGAGCTGCTCGACCACTTCGTCGCTGTGGATGGCTCCCGTGCTGTCGTCGTGGAGCGGTGGATCGGCACCAACTTCCTGGGTGCACCGTTCGACCTCCCCCTCGTCGCGATCCACGAGTACCGGGACGGCAAGATCGCCAAGGAGTCGCTTTACTACGCCGCCTTGAACGCTTACAACCAACTCACGCTGCCAGCCCCCAGCGAGTAGCCGCAGCGCGGCAGTGACAGCTCGGCCCGTCCCGCTCTGGGGCGGGCTTCTTCTCGTTGTCGGAGATGGTTCGCGGCAGCCGCCAACCAGACCACCACCCGACTACCCTCCACGCTCAGCGCCGCGAGCCAGATCCCTACAGCGATAGACACCGACACGACGGGTGTCTGCCCCTGCTCAAGCTGAGCGACACTGCCATCGACACGACGGCGGTGCCCTGAGAACAGCGCCTACCGTTGCTGCGGGGGGTCGTCCCGTTCATGACCTCCACCTCTTGACCCCGCTGCTGCCGCTGTGGCCTCATACCCCTGAGCCGGAGGGGGTATCGAGATGCGTCGGCTGTCTACGTTCCTGTTCCTGGTCCCGCTGCTCATGGCTACCGCCATGCCAGCGGTGGCCCAGTCCCCGACCACGACCGAGGCACCCACGACGTCGGTCCGCACCGATATCCTGCCCGGCCTGCTGGCCGGTTCGGCGGTCAACGTGGGGGCGCAGGATGAGGCATTCGACCCGACGATCCCGACCACGTTCGAGTGGCATCTTGTGGGCTTGTGGGACGACCTCTCCTCATCAGGGATGTTCATCGAGGCGGATGACCCGAGAGCCTCGGGAACGATGACGATGACCACCACTGTCGCCGGATCTGCGGCGGATGACGACGCGGTCGACCACGCGTCCGGGACGGACCGGCTCGTCAACGACGGCGGTGCGTGGACCGGCACCCGCAGGGGGTTTGACGATGTGCCAGACATCGGGACGGTCTGGGGAGGTGTCACGGAGCTCTGGCTGATGACCGGCGAGGCGGGCTACGACGGCCTTACCCTCATCCTCGTGAGCGGGGCGACAGCGGAAGGCCCCAGGAACTGGGGGACGATCTACGCCGCCGATGGGGACCTGTGGCTCGCGGGACCCCCGGACGCCGGGTAGTGGATCGCGGCGGCCTCCGACCAGCCCATGACGTGTCCATCTCCTGTCCGGTCCTCACGCTCAGCCATGACGGCGCCGCGAGCCAGATCGTCCATACCGGGAACGACTCCATGGACGTCGTGGCGAACGTCTGCGGCCCGCCTTCAATCTGACCGTCCAGGCTGCGTTCGCGACGGCGGTCCAGGCGCCCGACCACCCGGCCAAGGTGGTCGGTTTCGCTGGCCTGTGACCAACCCCGGACCAGAACAGCCGAGCGCGTCAACTTCCACGGGGCCGGTCGGGTTGGGGGCAGGGGCGTAGGGCAGGACCAGACCGATGTATGCGCTTGCGGCGGTCCGATCGTGCGTGTGCCCGACAATCACGGACCCATCACTCAGTTCTTTGTTGATGTACTCCGCGAAGAGTGCGACTTGCCCGAGCATGACGACGATAGCCGGAGGTCGGCGTCGTAGTCCGTCCTGGGGGCAGCGCAGCTTGGGTGCTTCACGGTCCCTTAAGACTACTGACGGTAGTGTCGGCTGCACTTCACCGGGGGATCGGCGCCGCGTCAACGGTGGCACCGGGACCGACGGGAGGTCCTCGTGATGAAACGATGGTCACCACTCCCACCTAGCCGTGCCCTGGGGCTGGCGGTGGGTCTGATGCTGGCACTGGCCGTACTGGTTCCCCCGGTCGCTGCCAGCAACTCTGCGGCCACCTACACGGTCCTCGTCGGCTACTCCCAGCCAGGACGCGGGGTGAATGTCGACGCCTACTTCCCCGACCACCTGAAGGTGCACGTCGGCGACACCGTGAAGTTCGTGCAGAACGCCCCCGAGATCCACACGGTGACGTTCCTGGCCCCGAACCAGAAGTTACCGGACCTCCTGGCGACCTTCCCGACTCTCGACCCGCAGATCTACTATCCTGTCGCAGCCGGCGATGCCTACGATGGCTCGGGCTACGCGAACTCCGGGATCATGAGCACGGACCCCTCGTACTTCCTGCCGGGCCAGCAGGTGACCAGCTTCTCGCTCACGTTCACCAAGGCCGGCAGTTTCGAGTACGACTGCATCGTGCATGGTAAGGATATGGCGGGCTGGATCAAGGTGGTCGATCCGTCGGTCAGGACCCATCCCCGGGCCAGGTGAGAGCCCAGGCCAGGAAGTCGATCGCCGGCCTGCTGAAGCAGGTCCCCGCCGCGATCCACGCGGCCAAGGCTGCGATCGCGCCCCCCGACCACCACGCTGATGGCACCACCACCTATCACGTGAACGCGGGCTTCACGTCGGGCCAGATCAACCTGATGAGCTTCTTCCCGAGCAAGCTCCGGGTCCACCCGGGCGATACCGTGGTCTGGGACCTTCGCGACGGTCCCCCACACCATCACCTTCCTGAACGGCCATCCCGAACCGCCACTGCTCGTGCCGGCGTCGTGGCCGACGCCTTCCGGGACCACCCCCACGGTGATGTTCAACCCGGCGATCCTGGGTCCTTCAGCCAACGTCGACCAGCCGCTGAACAAGACCGCACTGTTCAACTCCGGGTTCCTGGCAGATCCCACCCAACCACCATTCTCGCTGACGATCGGTGACGTCAACGGCCAGATCTTCGTACCTCTGCCTATTGCATGACGCCAGCGGCATGACCGGCAAGCTCGTCGTGGTCCGGGCCGAATAGGCTCTCCCCATCGGGCGATTGAGTAGTCGCGTCCCATCTCCTCGTGTCGGAGATGGGACGCGGCGACCCACCAGCCCACGACGTGTCCATCTCCTGTCCGGTCCCCACGCTCATCCATGGCCCTGACGGCGCCGCGAGCCAGATCATCCATACAGGCATCCACTCCGACACCATCGACCCGACTGGTCGTCTGTGCTCGGTCCCTGACATGTCTCGAGCGGCTCCGACTCCGTCATCAGCGCCGCCACAGCCCGACGATCGTGCCGCCGTCACCCACCCTGACGCGATAGCGATCACCTACCACTTGCTTCTCCGTGCTGTGGAACATCTGTGGACAATGCATACCGACGTGCTGTACATTTAGTCCTGACGATTTCCTCCCTGCGGCGAATGCTGTGGTATGCCGCTGGTGATCACCCTCGAGGAGGGACTGCTTCATGGACACGACACGCTCGCGCCGCACAGGCGCGTCCCTCGCGCTCGCTTCGGCTGGGCTGCGTCGCACCGTCAATGCAGCCATCCTGGCCGTCGTGCTTGGTCTCGTTGGCATCGGCCTCGCGACCGGAGCATCGACGACTGCACCCAAGGCCTGGACGCCTGTGGAGTGGAGCGCCTTCAGCCAAACTTACCACGGCACCTTCATGGTGGGCGCGAACGGTTTCGTCCAGTTGGTGACGAAGTAGCGGATGCCCTGCTGCGAGGGACACCATCGAGCTCGATCGTCGACCGACCCCAGGCACCCCGCGAGGCTGAGGCCCGTTCCACAAGGTGGCGTCAACTGGTGTCGGTGATGGTTCGCGCCGACCAACCAGCCCATGACGTGTCCATCTCCTGTCCGGTCCTCACGCTCAGCCTGACGCTGCCGCGAGCAAGGTCATCCATACCGGCATCCACTCCGACAGCATCGACCCGACGGGTCGTCTCCCGTGGGTTCCCTGGCGTGATCTTGTGCAGCTCCTACACCCGATACGACGGCGCCAGCGCATGCGCACCCGACCACTCTTGTTCGGTGGTGCCCATCGGCAACGATGTCGGGGGCCAGCCCGGTGGGGTCCAGAGCGGTCCGGAGCCGGTCCTGGCCCGCCAGTACCATCCCCCCTCCCTCATCCGGCTGCTAAGCCAGCGCCGGGGGTCCGGTGACCCAGGCAGGCGGGATGCCGGCCCCCCATCCACTCACCCGGTGCGCCGCCACCCCGTGTGCATGTGACCAGTTGCATGGAGGGCTACGATGAGCACAGACGGTGACTCCGCCCCTCGTCGCGGCGAGGAGAGGCCGGAGGCCGATACAGCCCGAAGGGCGGCCACCGTGAACAAGTGCCGCGACTATCGCGTCCTCGAACGTGAGTACGTCACCTCCCAGATCAGCCTGCGTGAGCTATGCCGCAGGCACGACATCAGCGCCCACAGCGCCGTGGTCACCCAGGCCCGCAAGGGACTGGGAGAAGAAGCGCGAGGCCTACCGCTCCCGTGCCTCCGACTCCTTCATCACCCATCACGCCGACCGCATGGCAGCTCGTGAGGCCGAGCTCCACGACGAGGCCCTCGAGGCCATCGCTGAGGCCATCCACAAGTTTCGGGCCGACCTGAAGGCCACGGAGAAGAAGCTCGTGAACGGTGAGTGGGTCGAGGTACCCGTCATGCGCCTGACGGTCAAGGATCTCGCACTCCTCATCGACCGGCTCCTGGTCCTCTCCGACCGCCCATCGAACATCAGCGAGGGACGCGGCGCCTTGTCTGAGGCGATCCCCTCGATGCCCTCAAGCAGCTCGTGGAGTTGACCCGTGGCATGGTCGAGCCAGCCTCGCAGGCGTCACCGCTCCCGCGATCCCCGCGCCGACTGGACGACTGAGCGATACGGACGCCCGCTCCCGAGCTACCGCGCCATGCCGTCCGGCCCTTGACCCACTGAGCGGGGCGCGGAGGATGGAGCTATGAGCTGGGACGAACCGGGCCGCAACCCCTATCACCCTGGTCGATCCACCTCCGAAGTGGGGGACCACTGAGCAGGGCGAGTCGGCTCGTCCTCCTGGTCACGGTCATTGCCGGCGTCGTCATCGGCCTCATGATCGTGGCGACGAGGACGGCTGGCGCAGCCGACGGGATCGATGAGGCCGCGAACCAGCCCTCGCCCTCGTCCTCGTCCTCGCCATCGTTCGGCCAGCGGGTCGAAGTACCCGACACCGGCTATGCGGTGGCGTTCCCGGAGGACTGGGTCGTCGAGATCGTCGAGGAAGACTCCGACACGGCCATCCTCGTCGTGTCCGAGCCGGAACGCTTCGCACCCGAGGTCGAGTTGCGGAACCTGCTGGTCGCATGGGGTCCAGAGGGACACGAGCGTGACACGCTGAACATCTGCACCCTCGTGCGGTATCAGCCGATCGAGCTCACCGCCAACGAGTTCTTGAACGAGATCTTCGGGCAGTCAGATGTGGCCGTCGAGTCACTCCACGAGGGACTGAGCCGGGTCTTCATGAACCAGTTCATGAAGGGGCGCGTCCTCACCGACGAGCCGAAGGCTGTCTACAGCGATCGTCTACGCCATCGGTGGCGGCGACGCGGTCGCCTTACTCTGGTGTACGGGCGTGCTGTCCCACCGTGAGGAGTGGCTGTCGATCGCTGAGAGCTTCGAGTTCCTGCCCGCCGAGGAGTAGGTCGTGGCTGCTTTCGAAGGCCATGCACTCCGCGCTGGTGGACAAGGTGGACATGTCCACCGCCCACGTTACGCGGCCAGCAGCTCCATCACCATCTCGCTGACACCCTCGATCACGAACGTTGGCCGAGCGCCCCTGGAACCGTCCGGGGGCGCCAGCCCAACCTGCTTGTCCGAGGATGGCGCCAGGCTCGATGATACCTGCCCATCGGGGCGCGGGCGTATCTCAACGCGTCGGCGCGGACCTTCCGACTGCTCGAGCCCGCGACCGGCGCCTGACCGTCGATCGGCATGCGTCCCGCAGGAGTGGCGCCCCACTCCCCACCCCGTCAGCACGGTGAACTTGCCTTCACCTGAGACAGTAGGTCCATCCCGCGCCGTTAATGGGTATGGGGGCGATGACACGGACGGCTGGTCGGCAGGATGCGGCCCTGATCGTGTCTGCGGCTGCCGGGGACGAGGTCGCCTTCCGCCGCATCATCGCTGAGTACCACGAGGACATGCGGCGGGTCTGCTGTGCCATCGCTGGCGACGATGCCATCGCGGATGAGGCCGTGCAGGCAGCCTGGCTGGTGGCCTGGAAGAAGCTCCACAAGGTCCGTGGCCCTGCCCAACTGCGTCCTTGGCTCACATCGGTCGCGGTCAGGGAGGTCAAGCAGCTCCTGCGCAAGCGCCGACGGCGAGCTGAAGTCGAGTTGGCTGCCGCTCCCATGGCGGAAGCGGGTGCCACGACACCGCCACCGATGTCGCTGCGCTGGACCTCCGCGCTGCTCTCGCTCGGCTCGAACCCGACGATGCGGCCCTGCTGGCGATGCGCTACGTCGTGGGCTTCGACTCCAACGAACTCGCTCTCGCCACGGGCATCAGCCCGTCGGGCACCCGCAGCCGTATCGAGCGGTTGCTCAAGAAGCTTCGAGAGGACCTGGGCGATGACTGACATGACCGCCTTCGAGCAACAGGTCGCGGGCGAGATGGTGCGTCGCGCTGGCCCGGTCCGCCCCGTCGACGACCTCGCGGTCTTCGACGCCGCCATCACCGCGACCCGATCACACAGATGGAGGTTCACGATGTTCTCCGCACTCAAGTTCATCGCCGCTAGCGCCATCGTGGCGTTGTTCGGCGGCTTCCTGCTCTCGGGTGTCCTCACGACACAGCAGGGCGACCAGGTCGTCCCAGGCGCGGCGACCGAGTCACCCTCGCCGATGACGGCACAGATGCTCGAGGACATGTCGTTGGAGGGATGGAACAACAACGACCTCGCGTTGCTCGAAGAGGCCTACGCCCCTGATGCGGTGCACACCGGGGTGTACTTCGACGGCATGTCCATCGCTGACGGGAGGGATGCCATCATCGACGCGGCGATGGCTCCGACGACGGTCACGACCACCGCGCCGATCGTCGAGCTCGAAGCGCCGGACGGCGAGTTGCACTGGGTCGCCTTCGGAAACCTGTCCAGTCCGTACATCTTCGTAGAGGGCGTCGTCTGCAACTTATGGGCGCGGGACGGTCAGATCGTCCGCCACGACTGCATGCTCCCGATGGCGTGCCTGAGCGGCGTCTGCACGCGCTAGCGCGGCTGTCCCGGTCCCAACCGGGAACACGGGCATAGGTCTTGTCCCGGTAGCCGCAAACGTGCCGCCTCAGCTGCCAGAGAGGCTCGCCCCGCAAGGCGCGGGCCTCTTCTCGTTGCCGGAGGTAGATCGCGGCGCGACTCGCGGCGTCGTCGCATGCGCAGACAACATATACGTCTGCGCTGTACATTCTTCTCTTCACGGTCGCGCTGGAGCGGTGCGATGGCCGCCGGTGGATGACCGCCAGCGGGGGAAAAGGAGACGAAGAGCGATGTCGACCGAGCAGAACAAGGCCGTCGTGCGGCGGTGGATGACCGAGGTGCTCGACGGTGGTGACCTCGATGTCCTCGACGAGGTGCTCGCCCCGGACTACGTGAACCCCGCGATGGGGGACACCGACCGAGCCGGCATGCGGGCCATCCTGAGCCAGCTGCGTGGCGCGGCCTCCATGCACTTCGCGGACCTGGACCTCCTGGCCGAGGGGGACGCCGTGGTCGCCCGCTACACCCTCGAGGTCACGCGAGATAGCGGGGAGCGGCTCGCGGCCCAGGGTCTCACCTACTACCGCCTCGCCGAGGGCAGGATCGTCGAGGACGACCCCTTCACGAGGCCGGACCTCGCCCAGCTGCTCGGCATGGCGCCGCCCGCCCCCTGACACGCGGCGGGTGACCCACCCCGCCTTGACCGACGGCCGCGGCCTCTCCGATCCCGTCGGCGAAGCGCCCGCGCTTCAGCGCGGTCCAGGACCGCAGACTCGACATCACCCGCTCGCCACCGGGTGTCAGGCGCGTGGCGGGCGTGCCGCCTTGGTGGACATTCTCCGCGACAAGTGCCGCTTGCTCGAACATGACGACGATGACCTCGAGGTCGGCATCGTGGTCGGTCATCAGGTCAGGGTTGCGGGCAGGCAGCCGCTTCACGATTCCTTAAGACCCGTGATGGGAACGTCCCTGCACCGGATCGCGCCGCGCAGTGGTGGCACCGGGTGTCGAAGGAGAACCTCGTGAACCACCGATCGCTGCTATCCATTCCCGGCCGCTCGCTGAGGGTGATGCTAGGTCTACTGCTCGCGCTCGCCGTGCTCGGTCCTCCGGTCGCCGCCAGCAGCTCTCCTGCGACCTACACGGTCCTCGTCGGCTACTCCCAGCCAGGACGCGGGGTGAATGTCGACGCCTACTTCCCGGACCGCCTGACGGTGCACGTCGGTGACACGGTGACGTTCCAGCAGAACGCCCCCGAGATCCACACGGTGACGTTCCTGGCGCCAGGTCAGGCGTCGCCGAACCTGGAGGGCCCGAACTTCCCGGTCATCGACCCGCAGATCTACTATCCCGTCGTCCCAGCCGATGATGCGTACGATGGCTCGAGCTACGCGAACTCCGGCATCATGAGCACGGACCCCTCGTACTTCCTGCCGGGCCAGCAGGTGACCAGCTTCTCGCTTACGTTCACCAAGGCCGGCAGCTTCCAGTTCTACTGCATCGTGCACGGCACGGATATGGCGGGCACGGTCTACGTCGTCGATCCGTCGGTCAAGATCCCATCCCCGGGCCAGGTGACGTCCGAGGCCAAGAAGTCGATCACCGGCCTGCTGCAGCAGGTCCCCGGCGCGATCCAGGCAGCCGATGCCGCGGTGATGCCCCCCGAGGACAACGCTGATGGCACCACCACCTATCACGTGAACGTGGGCTTCACGTCCGGCCAGATCGGCCTGATGAGCTTCTTCCCGAGCAAGCTCCGGGTCCACCCGGGCGACACCGTGGTCTGGGATCTCGTGACGGTCCCCCACACCATCACCTTCCTGAACGGCAACCCCGAACCGCCGCTGGTCGTTTCGGCAACGTGGCCGCCGCCTTCCGGGACCACCCCCACGGTGATGTTCAACCCGGCCATCCTGGGTCCTTCAGCCAACGTCGATCAGCCCCTGAACACGACCGACGTGTTCAACTCCGGGTTCCTGGCAGATCCCACCCAACCACCATTCTCGCTGACGATCGGTGACGTCAACGGCCAGATCTCGTACCTCTGCCTATTGCACGACGCCAGCGGCATGACGGGCAAGCTCGTCGTGGTCCCGGCCGAATGAGCAGGCACGATCGGGCGATCGAGTAGTCGCGTCCCGAGACGATCAAGGAGGAGGAGGTCCGCCGGCAAGGCGGGCCTCCTTGTTGCTAGTGACCGACGTCCCGCAAGGGGCGGGCCTCTCCGCATGTCGACTCGTGGCGACCAGACAGGCACCGACCGACCAGCGCACGACGTGTCCATCTCCTGTCCGGTCCTCACGCTCAGCCATCGCCCTGGCACACCCATCGAGGCCCGCGATATCGGCACGACCGCGTTCATGACTCCGCCTCATGTGCCAACCGCTACTGGCATGGCGTCACACCGGGTGAGCAGGAGGCGACGACGCGCGGCCCTTCGCTGATCAGCCAGCATTGGCCGAGACGATATCCTTTGGTTCCTCGGGGTCGCCTTGCTCCACAGCAGCTTCCAGTCGTGTCGCAAGCCCTTGCTCTTGACGAGGTCGGCCTCGATGGAGGAGGGCTGCGGTGCTGCTCGCACTCGCGGCGCTTGCGCTAGATCGAAGACCATGCGCCCGGCTAGCTCACCACCAGAGATCCGGCCCCTCGCCGATGGAGCGGTGGCCATCATGCTCCAGGTGCTTGGCCTCTACCGTGGCGGCCGAACCAGCGAGCGACAGGCTGCGTTCCTCGATGACCTGGCGCCGTCACTCGATGACCTCGCCATCGACGCCCGACCCTAGCCAGGCGACCTGATCCGCGCAGCGGTCCCATGCGGTCACCGCCGTGTGGCAGGACAGCACGTGAGCGCCTCTCGCCTGTTGCTTGCGGTCTGGGCGTGGCGCGTCTGCCAGGCCAACGTTCTCCGCCGCCGGATCGTCATATGGACATGGGGGGACGACAACGGACCTTGACGGCACGGCGGACGATGGAGGCAGGGGGTGCCATGCGAGCATCGGTGTCGAGGTCCGACACGGCGAACCGCGCGAACGAGGCCGAGCGCATATCCGCGTTCCGGCGGCTGGCGGAAGGACAACTCGACCCGAGCTACCGACTCGCGAACGCCATCCTGGGCAACTCGGCGGAGTCCGAGGACGCCGTCCACGACGCCTTCGTCACGGCCTGGCGGAAGTGGGACAGCCTGCGGGAACCCGCCAAGTTCGAAGCCTGGTTCAAGCGTGTCGTCGTCAACACCTGCCGGGACCGACTTCGCCGTCGAGCGCGGACGCAGACCACCGACATCGCGAAACACGACTCGTTGGCGACGCCCGACCCGGCCGGGGCTGTCGATGACCACGTCCTGCTGGAGCAAGCCCTGGGTCGCCTCGCGCCCGACGACCAGTTGCTCATCATCTTGCGCTACGACCACGACCTGAAGCTCGACGACATCGCACACCTGATCGGCAGCCCGACCGGGACCGTGAAGTGGCGACTCAACCGGGCGCACAAGCGCCTCCGATCGACGCTTGGGCGGCCCGAAGGAAGCTCGCGATGAACGACAACGACCTCAGCCTCGCGCTCGATCGGCTCGTCGCGGAGAGGAAGCGCGTCGCAGCGCCTTCGACGCTCCACGAGCGGGTCTGGGCGATCCCGGGCAACACGCCCGACGAGCAGCGCTCGCTGCCGCGTATCGACACAAGGGGGTTCACGATGTTCTCCGCACTCAAGTTCGTGGCCGCAGGCGTCATCGTGGCGCTGTTCGGCGGCTTCCTGCTCAGCGGTGTCCTCACGACACCGGATGACGACCAGATGGCCCCGGCTGCGGTGACCGCCTCACCCTCGCCGACGACCACGCAAGAGTTGCTCTCGGGCATGCTCACCGAGGAGGTCGAGCCGGGGGTGTTCCGGGTCGTGAACGATGGGGTGAGGGACCTGTGGCCCGGCAGCGACATCGTGGCTGGATCTGACGGCAGTGTCTGGCTCGCCCGCGGGGCCCAGTGGTTCCGGCTCAGCGACGCAGACACGCAGACGACCAAAGGCCTCTGGTCAGGGGAGTACGAAGTGGCGCCCGACGGCACGCTCTGGGGCATCGCCGGTGCCAGCGTCTTCTCGTTCGACGGCACGTCGTGGACCCAGTGGCGTTCTGACTCGGCAGTCCTGAACGGCCTTGCCATCGCACCTGACGGGACCGTCTGGGTGTCAGGAGGAGACGAGCGGGACGAGACGACGGATCTGTACCGGCTCACCGCCGACGGCCTGACCGCGACGCCGGACTGGACCGACGTCCATCCCGGGGCGGCGGGGGCAGGCCAGTTGATCGTGGCTCCCGGCGGCGATGTCTGGCTCATCGGCGAGCAGGACCCAGACCTTCCCGGCTATGACAACGGCGGGCCCCGGGTCGATGCGCTGCTCCGCTTCGACGGCAGCGAGTGGGAGGTCGTGGCGGTGCCCGACGACCTGCGTTACGTCGGGGAGGGTCAGTCGTTCGACATCGGGGCGGACGGCACGCTGTGGGCTGCGGTCGGCGACCCGAGCGCAGATGGCGATGGTCTCGCTCGACTCGACGACTCGGGCTGGACCGTCTTCAGCGAAGCCGACGGGGTCCGCCCGTGGGGCATCTTTGGCTTTTTCCCGACCGACCATCTCCACGTCGCCCCCGACGGCAGCGCCTGGGTCAACGCCGAGGGTGATGGCTCCTCCTGTGGCGGCGTGGCCCACTTCGACGGCACGACATGGACCAGGTATCTCTCCGACCTGTGCGTCACCGACATGGACATCGCCCCTGATGGAGCCGTCTGGGTTCAGGCAGGGACCTTCACAGTGAGCGGTGGCTTCGAGGAGTGGGAATCCGCCCGACACCTACGTCATCACCCCCGAGGCCGCGACGGCCAGCGAGTAGTAGCCCTATGTCAAGCCTCCCGTGTCAGGGCGGCCCGCGCGAGGATGTGCACCGCGTGGGGATGACGCTTCCCGCGAGCGATGGCTCGATCATAGAGGTCCGCCGCCCAGGGGGAGGTCCGCCGCCCAGGGGTTGGCGCCGCCGTACGCAAGGTGGGACCAGACCGGCCTGTGCGCTTGCGGCGTTCTGATGGTGCGTGTATCCGACCACTGCCAGACCGCCAGCCATCCAAGGTCGGGTCCAGGGTGCCCGTCTGGACGATGATGCACCCGGATCTACGCGATCCTCATCGATAGGTTCCAGGTGTTGTTCGACCCTCCGACACGTATCAGCGAGGGACGCAGCTGCAACGCCACCTCCGGGGCCGTTCCGGTCGAAGCCCTCCAGAGGCCCGGGGGCTGCCCCGTGCCATGGGAGGTGCCGTCATCGCAGGCATCACCGATCCCGAGACCACCGCGCCGCGTCGACGACTGACCAGAGCAGGCGTTGGTGGACACGGTGGACGTGTCAAGCGGACATCCACCAACGTCGAGGTCGAACGGCTGGCTATCGACTCCCCGTCGACACGAAAGAGCCTTGCCGACGGGGCAGGGGAGCCGCTGTTAGGCGACCTCCAGGTGGTAGCCCAGAACGCCCCGTTGCCGACGGGGGCTCGAGTCCATCCGGCGGCGCCGAGACCAGCCTGTTCGTACGAGGCCTGCTCGCGTCGGTGGCTGCCAGCGTCGTCCAGGATCGCCGCGGGGATGGCGGAGGGAGCCATCCATGCGAACATGGCCGTCTGGCGAGACCAGCCACTGCTCTGATCCGTACCCATCCAGGTCGGGGAGAAGAGAGCAGTCTCATCGCAAGGAGATGAAGACGATGTCAGGCCAAGACCCTTCTCCGCCCAAGACCAGCGCTCGCCCCGCACCCGTCTTGATGGCGGCCGTCGCCATCGCCGGCTCGTCCATCTTGGCCCTCGGCGCGGGCGCAGCCGCACTATCCGGACCGGCCCCCACGGAACTGCTGAACGTCCCCCTCCTGGCGCAGACGGCCCCCGGCGATCCCATCCCGCTCTCACCGTTCACCGACCTCACGTCGCTGGATGCCACGGTCCACATCAGCGCCGATGGCACCGTAGACGGCGAGCCGACCCAGGGCGACTTGACCGTCGAGCTATCCAGCAATGATCAGGGCATGAGCCAGATCGACATCACCGGTAGCCTGTTGGGCGATGTGGTCGCCCAGGTCGGCGGCAAGGCGGTCAGCCTGTTCCGGCCGAAGAACGTCAGCATCTACACGGTACCCGAGGGCACCTTCGCGGTAGTGACGGGATTGTTCGACGTGTGCGCAAGACTTGAGGACTCGGAGGCGACCGGGGCCCTGGAACAGCTCAGCCCCCAGTTCCTGTTGTCCACCCTCACCAGCAGCGACGTGGCGCGCGGCACGTTCGTGGGCGACGAGACCCTGGACGGCATGCCCGTCCAGCGGTACGTCATCGACGGTGACTCCTTCGTGGTTGCAGCGCAAGAAAGCAGCGACCCGAACGTGAGCCTCTTCGCACAGTCACTGCGCACGGCCACGGACGCTGATCTGTACGTGGCCGCGGACGGCGGTTATCCGGTGGCCTACCGCGGCAGCTTCGGTGGCACCTTCGAGCCGCTCGAGTTCGACGGCGAGCTTGCCGTGGAGATCGAAGTGACTGGCATCAACAGCGATACCCCGGTGAATCTGCCCAAAGCCTGCGACAAACCGATCTCGCTGTAGAGGTCAACCGTAGGGTTCGCCTTGGTCGGCCTGGCGCTGACGCTCGGCCTTGGGCCGAGGGCGAAGCTCCACATGGGGCTAAGCGGCCACCCAGACGGGCCCTCCGGCACTGGCAGACACGTTCGGATGCCTAGCATCGTTCGGGTAACGGAAGGCTGGGATGCGTGGTGTGCGTGCAGTCGGCCAACGACCGCACAGCGCCACCGTCAACGACCGGCCTCGAGCATGCTAGTTGGGAGTGAACGATGCGAACGCTACGAATGACCCTCCTTGGAACGGTGCTCCTCACGCTCCTGGCCGGGCTCGGGGCCCCCTCGATGGCGCAGTCCGAAGAGGTAACTGCGACCTCGGCGACCGGAACGCTCGAGTTCATGGCACCGGCGCCTGAGGCCTCGATCGGCACTGACGGCGCGGCGATGACCCACGACGAGGGGCCCGTCCATGTCCATCAGTGGACTTCGAGCGATCCGCGTCTGACCGGGACCGCCACCTACACCGGGACCTGGCACATCTACAACTCGCCCGCCGAGGACTGCGACAACCCCGACGCGGAAGCCGGCGCGGTCTACGAGATCGTCAACGATGGCGGTGGTTGGCGATGTGGTGGCTTTCGCGCTCAGGTGCCCGGACCTGACGGTGCCACCAACGTCGAGACCCTGGTGTTCCGCGGTACCGGTGGCTATGAGGGCCTGAGTGCGTACCTCCTCATCGACTGGAGTGCGAGCCCCTACGCCTTCAGCGCGCTGATCACACCCAACTCGGTGCCGATCGTCCCCGTCATGCAGGGATAGACCCCGCTCGACGGGTCAGCTGCCGACGAGTCAGCTGCCGATGCTGATGCCACCCCTGATGATGATCCCGGTCATCATCAGGCTGGTGACATCTGGACCCACGCTGATGGCCGGACCAGGTCCCCTGATCCCGATCCGGGGCGGCCCCGAGTCGGCGGGGTGCGATGGTCGGCCGGTACCCGCGGCGGCGATGCGGATGCTGCCGATGAGCAGGTTCTGATCGATCCGGGTCTGGCCCAGGCAGGTGCCGAGCAGCATGAGCCGGTCCCCGCTCGATGCTGCCGAGACCGCATCCTGCAGGCTCCGGTGCACGTTGCCGCTGTTGAAGACCCGACAGGTCCTGGCTGACTTCGCAGCAGGTGCGAACCCGGAGAGTCGCGGCGCCATGGCGGGTGAAGGCGCGCGCCCCTCACGACCATCGCCGATGACGAAGCCACCATGGACGGTAAGGCCCTTGGCGATGGTGAGTCGAGCGACTCGTGGGTCGACGACGAAGGCCGGGTCGCCCACCAGCGTCGGCTTGCCGGAATCGCGAACACCCGACTGCGGGTCAGAGGTCTTCAGGCGATAGCCCGCGATGTGCACGTCCTTGCGGATGATGGCGCTGCCCACACAGGTGCCCCGCACCCACAGGTGGTCGCCCGGGGATGCCGCCCATACCGCTCGCTGCAGGCTATCACGGCCGATCTCCTTATCGGAGTTCCACACCTTGCAGGCGGTGGGTGACGCGGCGCTGGTGATCGCAGCGGGCAGTGCCGTGATCAGCATCGACATCGCGGCCACGATGGCCAGGACACGTGCGAGCTTCGTCATGTCGGCAAGTCCTCTAGTCGGCGTCACGCCTCACCCGCGTGACGCGTTCCCGTTCGTCATGCTGTCACATCATCAGTACCAGTAGGGACCCCGTACCTTCTTCCTGGTGTCCCGCTGCACCGTGCCGTGTCCGCGCCCCGGAGGCGGCGCTCTCCATGCCGGGATATCAGGTACCGTGCGCAAGGCATGCGGCGTCCCACCGGTGGCGCCAGCGCACGCCAGCATTGGACGATCACCATGCCCAGCCTCAGAGAGCACCTCGATTCGCCGCAATTCACCGATGCGAACGGCGAGTCGACCGGTGAGACCGTCCTCCGCGTCGGCGGCAATTGGGTCAAATCGGGCACGCCGCGCTGGAAGGGGTATCTCTTCTACGCCATCTGTTTCTTCGGCGGCTTGGGCCTGATCTTGACCTCAGGCAATAGTTTCGACCTGTTCGCCTTCTTCGGTGTCGTTTGCGTTGGCGTCGGTCTGGCCGGCGCCGTGGAGACCGTTCGCGGTCGGCCCTTCACCAGGCTCTTCGGAGGCTGACACTCGGTAGGGTCGGCCCACATGGCAGCCTATCTGGAGAAGTCGACCGCCTCGGTGACTTCGTCGACGTGATAGGGGATGGGTGTCCCCCGCATGAAGCCACGGGACGAGGTGACGACAAGGTAGAGCTTGTCTGCCTGCAGGATGGCGACGACGACCTCGCGACGGTCCTGGGACTCCAGCTGACCGACTTCATCGTCGCGATCGACCCCGTCGACGCGATGGGCGAGCCGGAAGATGCGCCGCGGCGAGGCGGGGAACCCGTTGTCGCGAGCGAATTGCACGACCGCCTCGCGATACTGCTCCGCCTGCTCGGGCGTCGCCGCGCCAGGGAAGAAGAACGTCGGGACCGCGTCGGGCATGGCGCCATTGTGCCTCGCTGCCATTCAGGCGCGCTGCAGGAACCTCGTCCGCAGCGCCGCTTGCGTCGAGCCATCGAGGCCAAGACCGTCGCCGAAGTAGGCTTCGACCGAGCCATGATCAGCCCGCATGGCATCGAGAGCGGCCTCGAGGAAACGCGGCTGCACGCTCATCAGCGGCTCGATGACGTCGCGGCTGCCCCCACGCGCCACAAAGTCGTCGACGACGTGGTGGTAGGCGGCACGGACTTCGGCATCGCTGCGGAGGTAGTCGTCCATCACCGCGTCGAGGGGCACGTCGAGGAACAGCAACAACGCCGCCACGGCCCAGCCGGTGCGGTCCTTTCCGGTGGTGCAGTGGACGAGCGCAGCTTCCCCGTCTCCCTCGGCCAGCGTGCGGTACATATGCCCATAGGATGCGCGCGCACTGGGCAGCCGAACCATGTCGTGGTAGGACGCGATGTAGAAGCGCACGATTCCGCCGTGGGCCAGTTCCACCGACGCTCGCGGTGGGTCCCCCATGAGCGCGAATATCGCAGCTGGGTCGGCTTCGCCGGAATCGGCCAGGACATCCAGCGGGATGTGCTCAGCACCCGGCGGCAGCTGGTCCGGACTGCGTTCCCGCTCCATCGCGGTGCGCAGGTCGAACACCGATCGGACGTCGTGATCAGCCAGGACGGCCAGGTCGTCAGCGGAGGCATGGCTCAGGGCCACCGATCGGTACAGGCGACCCGTGCGCACGCGCCATCCGTCACGCGTCGGGTGGCCGCCGACGTCGCGGAAGTTCGGGATGGAGGGAAGCCCGAGGGCGAGAGATGGGGCCACGTCTGCAGGCACCCTACCATCCCATCGCGTCGTGACGGCGTGCCCTTCGGACTGAGAGAGAGGGGCCGGGAGGAGGGCTGCCGGGAGGGCGAGGCGGGGTAGTCTGACTTCATGGCTCCGTGTCGCTTTGCCGTCGATGTCGCGCCGCTGGGCGCACTGGCTGATCCGCGCACCATCCTTCGTCTCGCGCTCGCCGCCGAAGCGTCGGGCTGGGAGGGCCTGAGCATCTGGGACAGTCTCGGCTTGTCGATGGCTACCCCAGCCGCTGACCCGTTCGTGGCCCTGTCCGCCATCGCCGCCCAGACCGAGCACCTGCGGCTGATCACGTCGGTGGCGGCAGTGGCTCGAAGGCGGCCACAGCTCGTGGTCCAGGCTGCCGCGACGCTCGACCTCGTCAGTGAGGGCCGGCTCATCCTGGGCGTCGGTGCGGGCGAGGATCGACCAGACTTCGAGGCCTTCGGCGAATCGCATGAGCGAGCCGAACGCATCAGCCGCATGGACGAGGCCATGGCCATCATCGATGCCGGCCTACGTGGTGCGACGCTCGACCACGAGGGCCCCTACCTGCAGGCCCGCGGCGTGGTCCTTGGCCCGCGACCTCTCCAGGAGCCACGTCCACCGATGTGGCTGGGAGCTCTGCGGCGAGGCGGCGTGCGCAAGGCGGCCCGTTGGGATGGCTGGATCGCCGTGGCCATGAGCGAAGACGGGGGTTCCATGATCATGACCCCGGAAGATCTGGCTGGACTGGTCGAGATCGCGCAGACGGAACGTCGGGCTCTCGGCGTGACCGGGCATCCGTTCGAGATCGCGGTCCTCGGCGTCAGCGGGCCCGACCGGCTCGCTGCGACTGCCTACGCCGATGCCGGTGCCACCTGGTGGCTGGAGTCGCTGTCACCCATGCGCGGCAGCATCGACGAGCTGGAGGCCATCGTTCGCGACGGCCCGCCGCGCTAGAGGACCGGCATGGACCTCGACGTCGCCGTCAACGCCTTGTCCCGCGTCCTGCCGGTCCTGCTGCTGGTGGGGCTGGGTGCCCTCTTCCGCCGCCTGGGGTTCCTCAGCCCTGAGGCCATCGACGGACTGCGCAGACTGGTCCTCAACGTGACGCTGCCGGCCGCCCTCTTCCTGGCCTTCCTGAACACGGGGCTGGAAGCGCATTACGCGGTGATCATCATCAGCGTCTTCGCCGCCTGCCTGGCAGTGCTCTTCATCGGTCCCTACCTCCGACGCGTGGCCGGCGTGCGCAGTGAAGCCATGCCCAAGCTACTCGCGGGCTTCGAAGCCGGCATGATCGGCCTGCCGCTGTACGCGGCCATCTTCGGCCAGGACCAGCTCTATCACTTCGCTATCGTCGAGCTGGGCCAGGAGTTCTTCGTCTTCTTCGTGCTGGTGCCGTCGGTGATGCGCTGGGCCAGCGGACACGCGCCGCCACTGCGGGATTCGCTGTCCTCGTTCGCCAGGACGCCGGTGATCATCGCCATCGTGGCCGGTGTCGCGGGCAGCCTCCTGGGGCTGGGCGACACGCTTGAGAGCAACGCCATCGGCGGGGCCGGGCTGACGACGGTGGGCATGCTGGCAGCGGTCACCACGCCAGCCATCGCCATCGTGCTGGGCTACTCGACTTCATTCAGTGCCGGCTCTCTGGTGGACCCGATGCGAACGCTGGCGGTGCGCATGCCCATCTGGATCGCCCTCGCGGCGGCCTTCAGCCTGATCGTGGTCGAGGGACTGCTGGGACTCGACCGACTCTTCGCGGCCGCCGTCATGACGATGGCCATCTTGCCGCCACCCTTCGTGATCCCGTTGTACATGGCGCGGGCTCGGGGACATGACGTCACCGACGACCCCGATCACGACTACCTCGTCAACACACTCTCGCTGGGAACCGTGGCGACGCTGATCGCTATCACCGTGGTAGGCGTGATCTACGCGAGCTGAGCGGCGTCGCGGGTCAGGCAGCCGACCGCGACCACGATGCGGACAGGGACGTCGCTCGTCAACTTGGCCCTCGGCGGTCCCGGATCAGCGCCAGCGTCATGCGAAGGCCAGGGAGCTCGCGCCACAGTCGCCACATCCGTAGCCAGTGGATGAGCACGACCGTGGTCGCGTACGACAACACGAACAGATCCGCACCCGTGATCAGGAACCAGGGGACCAGGAACAGTGTCCAGCCGGAGACCGTCAGCACGATGTCCTTGCGCCACCATCCAAGCGCCGCCCCGGCCGGCAACGTGACGAGCAAGGCGATCGGATCGACCACGCCGACCCCGCCGAGCATGGGTGAGATACCGAAGCCGCCCTGCCGCGGATGCCGGAGCGGCCAGATGTGGCCGACGACGACGAAGGTCGCTGCCGCAAGATAGGCCGGCTCGTCGGGCGCGATGAGCCTGAAGAAGAGCGTGACGAGTGCCGCCTTGGCGATGTCGAGCAGCGAAACGAGCAGGCCCCAGTGACTGCCGGCCGTGATCGAGATGCTCGTGGCGCTGACGCCCCGCATCTCGACCCCGTCGCCCTCGCCCACTGGGATCTTCGACGCCGAGAGGTCGGCTCCAGGAGCCACGAACCGGCCCACGAGCCGTGCGAACGAGATCGAACCGACGAGATAGCCGGCCAGGGCAGCGACGAGGAGCAGTCCGAGAGAGTCCAGGGCTACGCCTTCGGCAGGGGCTGCCCAGAAGCCACTCCGCCCGTGCCACCGCTCGCCTCCACCAGCACGGTACCGCTGGTGCCGTCCACCACCACGGTCGCACCGTCAGGGATGGCGCTGCAGGCGTGCTCGACGGAGACGACGCAGGGGATCCCGTACTCGCGGGCGACGATCGAGGAATGCGACAACACGCCGCCGGCTTCCGCCACCACCCCGACCGCGCGGGCGAAGAGCGGTGTCCATGCCACGTCCGAGTAGGGGATGACGATGACATCACCGCTGGCGACGAGATCGAAGTCGCCGGCACCGTGCACGATGCGAGCCCGACCACGTGCACTTCCCCTGGAGGTGGGGATACCAGTCAGCGTCTCGCGAACGATCTCGTCCACGGTTCGAGGAACGAATGCGTCGCCATAGACGACGTCAGGCACGATCATGTCGAGCGCAGATCTCACCGAACGCTGACGCTCGAGGACAAGCTCAGCGGCACTGGCTGGAGACGGCCCTCCACCCGATAGCCATCGGCGAAGCTCGTCGAGCTCCAGGTAGAACACATCCTCCTGGTCCCCCAGCAGGCCGCGCCGGACCAGGCGCGAGCCCACCTCGAGGAATGTCTGGCGAAAGAGCCCGTAGCCCCGCGTGTAGGTCGAACTGATGGCCTCGCGATAGATGCGGAAGGCCCCCGCCCGGCGCCACAGTAGCCGGAGGTACGGACGTCGCCAGGGCGGCGTCAGCGCTTCGACATCCTTGAGCGAGACAGTGCTGCCGCGCCTGTCTGCGGCCTCAGCGCGCGCGGCGATCATCCGCACGACGCGTGCCCGGTCCTCGCGCCACGGTGGCACCGAGAGGTCATTGCCGCTATCGGAGAGATGGCCGAAACGGTAGAGGAAGGCGTCGAGAGCTGCGTCGAAAACGACCAGGTCATCTCGTTCCCGGAGGGATGTCTCGGGATCGGCATCGAGAGCGTCCTGGGCCGGTCCCGGGAGTGCAGCCAGCATGGTGTGCAGCGCGTCAAGGGCTGGCTGAGGATACCCACGCCTCACGGTCGGCCCGATCGGCAGCAGGTTCGATCGCCGCCGGATCCAGGCCAACCTCCCTGACCTGGCGCTCGAGTCCGCGCGCATATGCCAGCATCAGCAGC
Source organism: uncultured Chloroflexia bacterium (assembly GCA_963724095.1). Lineage (GTDB taxonomy): Bacteria > Chloroflexota > Limnocylindria > Limnocylindrales > CSP1-4 > JAFMJV01. Next base: position 457,584 of record CAVRTH010000005.1, on the reverse strand, counting down.
GGCACCACGATATTGGCGTAGGCCGCTCGCTGGGTGAGTCGGGCGAGGTCGTCGATGCGTGCCAGCAGCCCCCTGTCATCGAGCTCACGCGGCGGGGTCCGGGCCACCTCCGCGTACGCGGCGCGCAGGGCGTGGACCTCGACGCGCGCCCAGCGTCCGCGATGCAGGCTGGCGCGTATGAAGCGTGGCATGCGATGGAGATGGCGGACGACACCAGGACCCGGCCTGAGGGTCGGGGCTTCCGGGCCCTGGGGCAGGCCCAGGAGCAGTTCCAGGGAGTCTCGGGGCATGCCGACCGTCTGGAAGATGTCTCCGAGTGTGGTCATATCGAAGTACGCACGGTGACCAAAAGCACGGGCGAGGTCGTTAGGCTTCACCTCGAGCGGTCCCACGATCTCCTCCAGCAGTTGGATCCAAGCTGCGTTGACGATGGGCACGTTGACTGTCCATACGAGCGGCTTGATCACTCCGGGGAGCACCTCACGAGCGATGCGGTTGGAGTAGACCCGCAGTCCCTCGAGGCCGGTGATGGGGCGCGACTGTAGCCACCAAAGCCGATGGCCGTCGTGCGCCCACTCGACATCGAGGGCGCGGCCCATGTCGTGCTCCAGGCCGGAGATCCCATCAGCGACTTGCCTGATGATCCCTTCCGAGACCCCGGGTTCGTCCGGCCGCAGGGTGAACTCACCCCAGCGACGGATCCAACGGTCTGGTGTCACGGCGCCGTCGGTCAGTGCCCGTCCGCGGCCGGGGACAGCTTCGACCACCACCTCCGCAAGACCGGTCAATGGATTGCGACTGAACGCCACGCCGGCCGCAGACGTGTCGACCATGGATTGGATCACGACCGCGATCGATGGTGACCGACTGATGCCGGAGCGCTCCAGGTAGGCGCGGAGCCGATCGCCTCCGAGCATGGCGACATCGCGGACCGTGGCGAGCACATCGGACGCGGAAACGTCCAGGCGCGTGGAGAACTGCCCCGCGAACGACTGCACTTCACCGTCGGCGAGGTCGGCCGAGGAGCGCACCGCGTAGCGTCGCTCCGGGTCGAGCCAACGTGCCAGCGCGGCGGCCAGCGTCTCGCGGGATACGGCCTCATCGGCCACGACACCCGCGACCACCGTGGCGGGGATGGCGACCGCTGGTGGCACTGCCACGCCCCGGCTGGCCAACCACCACAGTGAGAAAGCCTTGCGGCCGACCGTGACGGCATCAGGCGGTGGCGCGTCCGCGTGAAGTGCCACGAGCGGTGGTCGGACGCGTGTGTGCGGGGGTTCGCTCGACCGGCCGCGTGGCGCAGGGACTGCCCGACCAGGCTCATGGCCACCCTCATGGGCGTGAGCGATCCGGCCCGGTCGCAGCTGACGAGGGACGGCTGCGAGGATCTTCACGCGCCAGCGGAGTCGATAAGCGGCTCGATCCACCTGGCTGCCATCTGCAGCAGAGCAGGGTCGTCATTCAGGCTCGGGAGCCGGCGCGTCTCGACTTCGGCATGTTCTTTCGCCAACTCGTCCATGGCGTAGCCCACGTCAAGGATGGTCTCATGGTTGTCGGTGACGAACCCGATGGGCGCATAGACGATGGCGCGGGCGCCGGTGGTGATGAGGTTGCGCGCCGCCTGCACCATGTCGGGCTGCGTCCAGCGACCGGGCGTAGGGTGGTTCATCCAGCCGACGCCGATGTTCGGGTATTCGTACACCAGCCGTTCGCGCACGTGGTGGTAGAGGGCACGGCTTTCCCTGATGCCCGTCTCGAAACCCCTGGCCTTGTAGGGACAGCCGTGGTTGAGCAGGACGACGCCGATCTGGGAGCTGGCCCAGCGCTCACGAAGCGGGCGCACGCCGTCGCGGATGTGGTCGGCGAGGCGTTCGTGATAGGCGGGCTTGTCATAGAAGCTGGGCAGGTAACGGATCCTCACGGAGCCAGGCGCCGTCATCGCCGAGCGCCTTGTTCACCTGCTCGAGCGACAGGCCTCCGGTGTAGACCGAATCGACCACGAGGAACGGATAGATGACAAGGCGCTCGAAGCCGGCGTCGCGAACCACCGGCAGGACGTCATCCGGCAGCTTGCCCTCACAGAAATTGAAGACAGTGAAGGTCTCGACGCGCTCGCCATATGTCTCGTGGAGGGCGTCCGCGATGCCGCTGCGCTGGCGTTCGAAGATGGCATTGTGCGGTGAGATGAAGTCGTTGGCCCTGCGGTACTCCTCACGTGCCCGCTTGGCCAGTCGGCGTGACATGAAGGGCACGATCCGATCAGGAAACGTGATGGACTTGCTGACGAGCAAGTCGATGGACTTTCGGTTGTACGCAGCAAGGTCGTCATTGTCTTCGACCTCCCCGTATCCGCACAGCATCACCGCCACGCGGTGGCCGTCCTCACGAGGATGGCGATGCTCGCCACTTGTCATCGGGACTCCCTTCGATGATCGTGATCCGGTCGAGGATGCTGCCACAGGCGCCCGCGACTCACAGATAAGCGGCCTGGCCCACCGAGCCTGATCGGCACCCATCCAGAACTGGCCCCGGATCAGGCGAGCATCCCCTCACCGATATGGGAGGCGGAGCACCAGCGCCGTTGCTCTCGGGCAGCGGCAGCGAGTCTCTGCGGTTCGGCGGCGACGAGGTGTCGAGGCTTGCGACCGCAGGGGCATGGACGGCCGGCCGGCCGGGGGCTAGCCGCAGCGGGCTCGAGCGCCGGCAGCAGCCACGGCGATGCGCGCAGGAGGTCCGTGCCCGGCCCGACCACGCCCGACCAGGGAGCGCTCTAGTGGCCGACGATGGTGGCGAAGCGCTGGTGGTACTCCGGCGGCTCCAGCGCGCTGCTGAAGTAGTAGTCGACAGCGATGACGCTGCCGGCGTCCAGCTTCACCAGGGCCACGATGTGGTCAGGACCGTGGTCGCCGGCGGCGTCCTCGATGACACCCTGGCCGATCCAGGTCTGCCCTTCGCCCTGCACCCGCCGCCACTCGATGCGTGGAGGCTCACCCTTGCGGCTTCGATACATGCCCATGATGCGGTCGCGGCCCACGAACTTCTCACCCATCTGCGGGCGGCCTTCCACGGCGCCCGGGGCCAGCAGCGATCCATACGTATCCAGATCCCACTCCGCGAAGGCGCGCAGGAACTTGCGAGCGACGACGCCCTCTTTCATGTAGCTCGTACCTCCTGTTGCGCATCCTAGCCGCTCACGGCCATGCCGGCCCGGGGAGCGAGCATCCATCGGGTGCACCCATGCATCGCAGGCCCGGATAGCCGCTTCCCACGTCCTGGTCGTGATGACCTGCCGCCGGCATGACCCGTGGACCGCGCGAGAGGGCGAACCGGCCCATCCGGCCGTGCGGCACGACCGATACCATGCCTACCACGATGACCGACACACCTGCTACCCCAGCTCCTGTCCAGGACCAGCCGTCCAAGGCCCAGCGACCTGTTCGCAGTTCGCTCAAGACCTTCTTCAAGCCACGATCGGTAGCGCTGATCGGCGCGACCGAGAAGGCCGGCAGCGTCGGCCGCACCATCCTGAGCAACCTCATCGCCAGCCCCTTCGGCGGCACCGTCTACCCCGTCAACCCCAATCGGCCAAGCGTCCTGGGCATCCAGAGCCACCCCAACGTCGCCGCGATCCCCGAGCAAGTCGGATCTCGCCGTCATCGTCACGCCTCCGGCGTCCATCCCCGGCATCATCGAGCAGTGCGGCGAGGCCGGAGTGCCCACCGCAGTCGTCATCTCGGCGGGCTTCAAGGAGGTCGGCGAAGAGGGCGCCAAGCTCGAGCTCGAGCTCGTGGCCAAGGCTCGCGAGTACGGCCTGCGCGTTCTTGGGCCCAACTGCCTTGGGGTGATGAATCCGATCTCCGGTCTCAACGCGACCTTCGCCGCCGGCATGGCCAACAAGGGCCGCGTCTCGTTCATCGGTCAAAGCGGCGCGCTCATCACCGCCATCCTCGATTGGAGCCTGCGCGAGGGCGTCGGCTTCAGCTCCATCGTCTCCATGGGGTCCATGTCCGACGTGGGCTGGGGTGACCTCATCGACTATCTCGGCGACGATCCCGACACGGACGCCATCGTGCTCTACATGGAGACCGTCGGCGATGCACGGGCCTTCCTGTCGGCCGTACGCGAGGTGGCGCTGCACAAGCCGATCATCGTGATGAAGCCGGGCCGGACCGAGGAAGCCTCCCGCGCCGCTGCCTCACACACCGGCTCGATGACCGGCTCGGACGACGTGCTCGACGCAGCCTTCCGCCGCGCTGGTGTGCTCCGCGCGGACCGCATCTCCGATCTCTTCTACCTCGCCGAGATCACTCGGCAAGCAGCCGCTGCCCAAGGGTCCGCGCCTGACCGTGCTCACGAACGCTGGCGGGCCGGGCGTGCTGGCCACCGACGCGCTCATCCGCAGCGGCGGCAAGCTGGCGCCCATCTCCGCGGAGACCATCGCCAAGCTCGACAAGGTCCTGCCGCCCACCTGGAGCAGAGCCAATCCCATCGACATCATCGGGGACGCGCCACCCGATCGCTATGCAGCCGCGCTCGACATCATGGCCAAGGACCCCGACAGCGACGGCCTGCTGGTCATCCTCACGCCGCAGGCGATGACCGACCCCACCAAGACGGCCCGCGAGATCATCCCCTACGCCACGGGTGCGGACAAACCCGTCATGGCCAGCTGGATGGGGGGAGCGACGTCGAAGCCGGCGAGCGCATCCTCGGTGAGGCTGGCGTGGCCACCTTCCCGTATCCCGACAGCGCCGCACTGATGTTCACGCAGCTGGTCACCTACAGCGAGAGCCTCAAGTCCCTGTACGAGACCCCGGGCCTGACGCCCGATTGGGTCCGACGCCCGCAGCGCAGCCGCGCCCGGCAGCTCATCAAGCAGGCTCGCGCCGCCGGTCGCACGACGCTCTCGGAGCCGGAGTCCAAGGAGCTACTCGACGCCTATCGCATCCCCGTCGCCGAGACACGCACCGCGTCCTCAGCCGATGAAGCCGTGGAGGCTGCCAACGCCATCGGCTATCCGGTCGTCGTCAAGCTCGTCTCCCACACCATCACCCACAAGTCGGACGTGGGCGGCGTGCGTCTCGACCTGGCCGACGAGGGTGCCGTCCGCGAAGCCTTCGTGGCCATCCAGGAGGCAGTCGTCGGGAAGCACAGCGCCAGCGACTTCGAAGGCGTCTCGGTGCAGCCCATGATCGAGCGCGAAGGCTATGAACTGATCCTGGGCAGCAGCATCGATCCCCAGTTCGGCCCGGTCCTGCTGTTCGGCCTTGGTGGCACCCTGGTCGAGGTCTTCAAGGACCGCTCCCTGGGCCTGCCGCCGCTCACCGCGACCCTGGCTCGCCGCATGATGGAGCGGACCAAGATCTACACCGCGCTCAAGGGCGTGCGTGGACAGGAGAGCGTCGACATGGCCGCGCTGGAACAGCTGCTGGTCCGCTTCAGTGAGCTCGTCGTCGAGCAGCCGGCCATCGCCGAGCTCGACATCAACCCACTGCTGGCCTCGCCGGGTCGCCTGCTCGCCCTCGACGCTCGCGTCATCCTGCACCCCGGCGAGATCGCCGACGCTGATCTGCCGCGAACGGCCATCCGCCCGTACCCCCGTCAGTACGCCAAGGCCTGGACCTCGGAAAGCGGTCAGGACTGCGTCATCCGCCCCATCCGGCCCGAGGATGAGTCACTGGTGGTCGATTTCCACAGCCGCCTCTCGGATGAGTCGGTGTACCAGCGCTACTTCACCAAGCTCGGCTACGAGCAGCGAGTCGCACATGAGCGCATGGTGCGCGTCTGTTTCACGGACTACGACCGTGAGATCGCCCTCGTCGCAGAGCAGATCCAGCCCGGGACCGGCAAGGTCCGCATCGCCGGGATCGTCAGGCTCATCCGCCTGCTCAACTCTCACGATGCCGAGTTCTCACTCGTCATCTGTGACGAGTGCCAGGGCCAGGGCCTTGGGAGCGAGATGATCCGCCGCATCATCGAGGTCGCCCGCGCCGAGAACGTCGAGCGTATCGTCGCGGAGGTTCTCGCCACCAACAGCGGCATGCTGCACATCTGTCAGGAACTCGGGTTCACCATCGAGGCCGACGAGGGTGGGGAGACTGTCCAGGCCAGCCTGACCCTGGTCTAGGTGTAGCGAGGCGGCCCCGGGCGAGATCAGGCCGCGAACCTCCCGCGATGCAACGACCGTCGTCCTCGAGGCGAGGGCGGCGGTCCTGCCGCCATCGGTCGTGCCTGCTGCGGAAGCTCAGGCCGCGACCGCGTGGGGAGCCGATGCGGGGACAGGTGCGATGTGGACCGCTTCGGCCAGGCCGCGGGCCCAGATGGGTGCACGTTCCAGCTCGCCGGGTAGGAGGCTCGGCTTCTGGGTCACCCGGAACGATTCAGGGGGGATGACCAGCCTGGCACCCGCATCGCGAAGACGCCAGCCGATGGCCGAAGCGGCGGAGCCGGAGACCACGCGAGGCCAATCGAGCCGCGTATCGAAGGCCGCCGCATCCATACCCTGGAGCGCCACCGCCGGGAGGCGATCGAAGAAGGCGCGCACTGGCGGTGTCATATGACGGCCTTCGGTGGGACCGCCGACGATCAGCAGGTCACAGTGGTTCCAAACCGTCGCCGAGGCGTCTTCAGCGGCCAGGATGCGCACTGGGCCGTAGGCCTCGAGGGCAGTAGCGATGGCCTCGGCGACCCTCCGGGTGTTGCCACTCCGGGAGCCATAGACGACGACGGACCTCACGACGATTCACCTCTGGACGGGGCCGTACCGGCCCCACTGACCTAGGGGACTACGGCGTGGAGGCGCGGGGCAAGGGTCGTGGCCAGCGAGTTGGGGCGACGCTCTGGGTGCGCCAGTCCTCCGACGACGAGAGCAGTCCCTGTCGCTCGGCACTGGGGTGCGCAAGCGACCGACCTCGACACTATCCCGACCTCCTTTCGTAACCATCCTGCAACCGATCGATGGCCGGGTCCATGTGCCGAACGTCCCCTCCGGAGACGCCACTCCGGCTATTCGTCGTGGCAGGGCAGCGGAAGGGACCGCGCTACTCCATGGAATCGGATTGGACCGGCTTGGAGCGGTAGCGGGTGACCAGCTCGCGCATCGCCATCTGGTTGCGCACGGGCGGGAGGCCGCGCTCCATCAGCGCCAGGTCGTCGAGGACCATCTCGCCGATGTCGTCGAACGCCTGTGGGATGCCGCCGGCGCGATGCGCCTGCAGGACCATGTCTTCGACGGTACGTGCGGGGTGATCAGCCGGTGCCGGCTCATCAGGCCAGACATCGGTCGCAGCCAGGAAACGACCCTCGGCCGCGTAGCGGACCATGGCATCGAAGTCGACGACGGCGGCGCGGCTGGTCAGCACCACGCGTGCGCCCTTGGGGATCAGTCGCATGTTCTGGGCATCGAGCAGATGCATCGACTCCTCGGTGACCGTCGCAAGGATGAAGAGGAAGGTGCTCCTGGACAGGGCCTCCTCGAGTGAGGCGGGGAGCATGCCGGCGTCGCGGATGACCGCATCTGGCAGCCACGGGTCGTAGCAGCGCACGACGGAGGGACGGAAGGGCTCCAACAATGGCAGCAACTTGCGGCCGATGTTGCCGTAGCCGAGGATGCCCATCTCCGAACCGTGCAACAGGATGGAGTCCTGCGTGCTCTGGAAGACATAGCCTTCACGTCTCTCACGAAAGGCCCGGTCCTCGCGGCTGATACCACGAGCCAGGTCGATGGCAAGTCCCAGCGAGAACTCGGCTACGGCCTGTGCATAGGTCGGCATGCAAGCCACCACGTTGACCCCGCGCTCGAAGGCCGCCTCGTAATCCACGTTCGGGAAGAAGTTGCCCTCGACATTGAGGATGCCGCGCAGCTTGGGGGCACGCTCCAGGCGCTCACGCGGCAAGTCTGGCTGGCCGATGATGGCGAAGACCTCCGGCAGGCAGGCGTCGATCGCGCCTTCCGATGGATCAGCCTCGCCGTCGACGACGGTGTAACGCTCATTGAGACGTCGCAGGGCGTCAGCAGTGAAGATGCGCGCGGTGGTCTGCGGCGCGGGGCGCAGCAGGACGACGGGCTTGTCGCTCTTGGCCTGGTCGGGCATCCTGGTCTCCTTGAGGCGGGCGCGGCGCTGACAGGTAGCCGCGTGATGGTGTCTGCTTCGAGGGTACTGCAGCGCATCGTCCGACTGTCCGCCACCATCGCTAGAATCGGGCCTCATGCGAGACGAGCGAACATCGCCCTTGTCCTGGTCCGGCCGGGAATGACCGACCCCACTCGTGAACCGGGACGCGAAGCCGATCGGCGCGGCCGGCAGGCGCCGGCGATCCCCGAGGGTGCCTCGACCGGACCACCCGACTTCATCGGGGTCGGAGTCCACAAGGCCGGCACGACCTGGTGGTGGGCGTTGCTGGTCGGCCATCCTGCGATCGATGGGGTCCCGCGTCGCAAGGAGTTGCACCTGCTCGATCGCATGAAGGACGACCCCATCAGCGACGATCAGAAAGACTGGTACTACCGCCAGTTCCCACGCCTGCCGGGCCACCTCGCCGGCGAGTGGACGCCGCGATACCAGGCGCTTCCCCGCATGCCTTCCGTCGTGCGGGAGGTAGCCCCTGGTGCCAAGTTGCTGACGATCGTGCGCGACCCGGTGGAACGCTATCGCTCCGGACTCAACCAGTGGCACGAGGAGAATCGGCGGCGGTCCCTCAAGCGCGACGAGAAGGCCGGCAAGCGCGAGGCACGCATGCGTGGCTACTACGGCCGGCAGGTCCAGAGACTCGTTGAGGTAGTCGGACCCGAGCACATGCTGGTGCTGCAGTACGAGCGCTGTGTCAGGGAGCCAGCGAAGGAGTTCGCGCGCACGCTCGAGTTCCTCGCGCTCGAACCCTATGAACCCGACCCGCGACTGCTGCAGACGCGCGTCAACCAGACGCTCGGTGACAAGCGCTCGGTACCCGCGCAGGACGAGGCGGCGCTCATCGCCCAATACGAGCCCGAGGTGGCGCTGCTCAAGCGCCTCGTGCCCGACCTGGACCTCTCGCTCTGGCCCCGGTTCCGGCACCTCGACCAGGGCTGACGTCGAGACGCCGCCGCAGAACGCGGTCACAGGCTCGTCACGGCGTCTGCGCTACGCTGAGCCCCCTCGTCACGCGCCAGGAGGCAAGCATCCGTCATGTTCATGTGGGGTCTCTGGGTCGACCCGCTCTATCTCGTGCTCTTCGTGGTCACGCTCATCATCTCGGGCGCCGCACAGGTCTACATCAAGTCCACCTTCGGCAAGTGGAGCGGGGTTCGCAACAGCTCTGGCCTCGCGGGCGTGGGGGTAGGTGAGCGGCTCATCGCGGGCGTCGACTTCGGCGGAGCCCGCGGGGCGGCCACCGGCATCAGCTTCAAGATCGTGCCGGGGAACCTCTCCGACCACTTCGACCCGCGCACCCGGCAGATCGGCCTGAGCCAGGATGTCGCTTCGCGCGACTCGGTGGCGGCCATGGCCGTTACCGCGCACGAGGTCGGGCATGCCCAGCAGTTCGCCGAAGGCAGCGTGGCCATGCGCGCCCGCGCTCTCCTCGTGCCGGCGGTCACCTTCAGCCCGATGCTGAGCTACCTGCTCATCTTCCTCGGGCTCATCTTCAATCTCACTGGGCTGTTCTGGATGGGCATCGTCGTGTTTGGCCTGATGGTGGTATTCAGCATCCTGACGCTACCAGTGGAGATCGGCGCGAGCCGGCGAGCTTTGGTGATGCTGCGCGACACAGGCATGGTGGCCACCGCCCAGGACGAGGAAGGTGTGCGCCGCGTGCTCACGGCCGCGGCCATGACCTACGTGGCCGCGGCGGTGACATCGATCCTGACGCTGCTCTACTACATCGCGCTGGCCCGCCGCTAGGGCAGACCCTCCCAGGATCGAACCTCGATGACCGACCCCCACCCCTCGGACGCGCCACCTCCTTGGCCGCTCGGATTCCCTGCGCCGCCGCAGCCAGATCCGGCGCTCGGCGCGCCTTCGCCGGGCTGGACCCGGCGAACCATCGTCGGCACCGCCCTGCTGGTCGCACTCTTCGTAGCCATAGGACTGTTCGCAGCCTGGACGGTGACGCCTGGGCCTGACGAGGAAGCCCTTGCCCGCCCCGCGGATGCCGATGTCGTCATCGCCGGCGGTGCGCCGCTGTCATGGGATCCAGCCAGGCATCTCCGATGGCACCTCCGCAGAGGCACTGTCGCAGGTGTACGAGGGTCTCACCGTTCTCGATGCAGGCTCGCAGGTCCGACCGGCATTGGCCGAGACGTGGCGCCTGGAGGACGGAGGACTTCGCCTCGTATTCGACCTGCGCGAAGGCCTTACCTTCAGTGATGGCAGTCCCATCACGGCTGCTGACGTGAAGCGTTCCTGGTTGCGCGTCATCGACCCGGCTCGATCCCAGCCCGCTCTCGAGCGTCCTCGACGATGTCGAGGGCGCGGCCGCCTACGCGCGTGGCGAGGGCGACGCCGAGGCAGTCGGGCTGCACGCCGACGGCCGCACGCTCAGCGTCGAGTTCGAGCACCCGGCGGCGTTCTTCCCCGCGGTCGCCGCGATGCCGACCCTGGCGGTCGTGCCGCCGGGGATCGAGACGTTCGCGGGTGGTCCCACGAGCGGTGTCGAGGTGGTGGCCTCTGGTCCGTACGTGCCGGTCGGACAGGAGCTCGGACAGATCCGCCTGCGCGGCAACGACGATTACTGGGCCGGACCGCCACCCATCGAACGCGTGACCGTCGTCACCGACGACGGCGGGCGCAGCAACGTCGATGTCTTCGAGGATGGCGCCGTCGACTGGACCGACATCGCGCCCGCCGATGCGACCTGGATCCGCTACGACCGCCAGCTAGGCCCACAGTTGCGGCACACCGCGGAGATGGCGGTGGACTACCTCGGGTTCGACACTACTGAGCCACCCTTCGATGACCCGGCCGTACGACGGGCCGTGGCCATGGCCGTGGACTGGCGCCGACTGGCGATCCTCGAGGGGGATGGCGAAGCGCCGCCGACCTCGATCGTGCCTCCTGGCATCGCCTCTCGCGGCGAGGGCGACTACCTGCTGCCCTACGATCCTGAAGCTGCCCGCACGGAGCTGGCAGCAGCGGGCTACCCCGGTGGCGAGGGCTTCGGGCCGGTGACGATCGCGACCTACGGTGTCGGCGAAGCCGACGCCATCGCGGCCGATCTCCAGCGGGAACTGGGCATCGAAGTGACGGTCGAGGACCGGCCGTTCGATGAACACTCGGCCTTGCTCGAGGCTGACACGCCGGACATGTGGACGCTGGCCTGGAGCGCCGACTACCCCCACGCCAATGACTTCCTGGGCTTGCTCCTACGCTCGGACAGCAGCGCCAACATGGGCGGCTGGACCAACGCTGGCTACGACCGCCTCATCGACGCGGCGGCCGCCACCGGCGATGCCGATGAGCAGGAGAGGCTCTATGACCAAGCCCAGACGATCGTGCGAGAGCAGGCACCCCTCATCCCCCTCGACTACGGCGACAGCTGGTGGTTGAGCCGCGATGGCCTGCGCGGCGGCCAAGTCTCCGGTGTCGGCATCGTCCGCTACGCAGACCTCGCATGGGCCGGTTGATGCCGCGCCGCGCCGCCATGGGGAGCATGCTGCTCACGCTGCTGCTGGTACTGCTGCCCATGCTGGTGGCACCGGCGGCCGCAGCTGACGACGTCCTGTTCGGCGAGCCACGCGCCAGCGGCTCATTCGATGGGCCCGTGACCTTCAGCACCTCCTTCAGCTCGGCGGCGCCGCCGCTTCGAGTAGAGCTGCTGACGCAGCGGCCCGGCGAGAGCAGCGAAACGGTGGAGATCGCCTCTGTCGAGCGCGTGGCCGGCGATGCCTGGCAGGCAGCCGCGTATCTCGGTGGCCATATCGTGCCCAACACCCGCTGGGACTATCGCTTCCGCGTGGTCACCGAGGACGGCGACAGTACCGGGCCGGCGGCGTCCTTCCGATACGCCGACGATCGGTTCGACTGGCAGGTACTGCACGGCGACCACGTCGATGTCTGGTGGTACGAAGGCAGTGACGACTTCGGCCGCCGAGCGCTCGAGATCGCGGAGGCCGCACTGGCATCGTCGTCGGAGCTGCTGGGCGTGAGCCAGATGGAGCCGGTCGACTTCTACATCTACTCGGACAAGCGCGCATTTCGCGAGGCCATGGGGCCGGCCACCCGCGAGAACGTCGGCGGCCAGGCACATCCCACGATCCGCACGCTCTTCGGTCTCATCGAAGCGCAGCAGATCGACTCTGACTGGATCGAGGAACTGATCACACACGAGCTGGCCCACATCGTCTTTCACGAGGCTGTCGACAATCCCTACCAGTACCCGCCGCGCTGGCTCAACGAAGGCTTGGCGGTGTACGTCTCGCGGGGCTACGCCGAGGGCGACCGCTCGCTGGTTCGCGGCGCGGCCGGTGGCGGCAGCATCATGCCCCTGGGGGGACTTGGCGGCAACTTCCCAACCCGCACGACCCGCAGCCTGCTGGCGTACGCAGAGAGCGTGGCGGCGGTGGACTACTTCATCCAGACCTACGGCGAGCGACAGCTGCTGGACCTCATCACCTCGTTCGCCGACGGCAGCGGCCTGGATAAGGCTTTCGTGGCCGCCACCGGCGACGATTTCGCCGCGTTCGATGCGGCGTGGCTGGCATCGCTCGGTGCGGAGCCACCCGAGGCCTATGGTCCACGCGATGTGGAACCTGGTCCCGTCCCCGACGCGTGGGCAGTCAGGGTGGGCGCCCTGCTAGGCTGACGACGCCTATGAGTGAACTCGCCCAGCGCGCCCTCGACACTGCCACGCAGCTCGGCGCCGAGTATGCCGATGCTCGTGTCGTGCGACGGCGCGAACAGCGTGCCAACGTCAAGGCCGGCCGTGTCGACGGGGTGAGCCTTGGCGAGACCGAGGGCTTCGGCGTGCGCGTCCTCGTCGACGGCGCCTGGGGCTTCGCCAGCTCTGGCCGTATGAGCGGCCCCGAGGCCGACCGCGTAGCGGCACTCGCGGTACGCATCGCGCGGGCGTCGGCCCGCTACGCTCGCCGGCCGGTGGACCTGTCGGACCGCCCTCCCGCCATCGGCAGCTACGGGACGCCCGTCGAGGAAGACCCTTTCACGGTGCCGATCGACCACACCCTGACCATGCTGCTCGAAGCCGAGCGCGCCATGGCTGGGGTCCCCGGCACGACCACCACCAAGGCTGACTATCACGCCTTGCGCGAGTGGAAGGACTTCTTCTCCACCGACGGATCGCACACCCAGCAGGTCATCACCCATGTCGGCGCGGGACTCGAAGCCAGCGCCGCGAGTGAAGATGACCTGCAGCGGCGCAGCTACCCCGAATCGGGCGGCTACCGGGCAGCCGGCTACGAGCACATCCGCGGATTGGATCTAGTGGGCCGCGGTCCCGGTCTGGCAGCGGAGGCCGTGGAGCTCCTGTCCGCACCGCTGCTGCCGCCCGGCCGGCGCACGGTCGATCCTGCACCCCTCACAGCTGTACCTGCAGATCCACGAGTCCTGTGGTCACCCCACCGAACTCGACCGTGTCTTCGGCACCGAAGCGGCGTATGCCGGTACCAGTTTCCTCACCACGGACAAGCTTGATACCGGTTTCGCCTACGGCTCCGACCAGGTCACCATCGTGGCCGATGCCACGAGTCCCGGCGGCCTGGGCACCTTCGGCTGGGACGACGAGGGCGTGACCGCACAGCGGGTGCCACTCGTGACCGAAGGCATCTTCAGTGGCTACCTCTCGAGCCGCGAGACGGCGCGGCGCATCGGTCGCCTCAGCGGGGGCGCCATGCGCGCCGATGGCTGGAACCACCTGCCGCTGATCCGCATGACCAACATCAACCTGCAACCCCGCCCGGGCATGAGCCTGGAGGACATCATCGCCGACACCGACGACGGCCTCTTCTTCGAGAGCAACCGCAGCTGGTCCATCGACGACCGCCGGCTCAACTTCCAGTTTGGGGTAGAGGTCGCACGAGAGATCAAGGGCGGCAAGCTGGGACAGCTCTACCGCGATGCCACCTATACCGGCATCACGCCCCGGTTCTGGGGTTCCTGCGATGCCGTCGCCGACGAACGCAGCTGGCAGCTGGTCGGCGTCACCAACTGCGGCAAGGGCCAGCCCGGCCAGAGCATGCACGTCGGCCATGGCAGCAGCGGCGCGCGCTTCCGTGACGTGGAGGTCGGGGTGGGAAACGCATGAGCGAGCTGTCGCACCCCGACGGACTCGAGCTCGCCGAGCGTGTCGTGGCCATGGCGCTCGAGTCCGGCGCGACGCAGGCAGAGGCGGTGGTGATGGATGGCCACAGCGCACTCACCCGCTTCGCCAACAACGAGATCCACCAGAACGTGGCCGAGGATGACACCATCGTGAACCTGCGCTTCATCGACGGTCAGCGCATCGGTGTGGCGTCGACGAACGCACACGACGACGGGTCCCTGAGACGGCTGCTGCGGACAGCCGGCGAGACGGCGCGGTTGCAGCCGGAACAGGAGTGGTTCGAATCGTTGCCGTGGCCGGTCCCGGTGCCCCTCGCGGAGAGCGCCTGGGCTGCCTCGACGGCGGAGGCTGACCCCGATCTGCGCGCCGATGCGGCGGCGGCGGTCATCGCCGCGGCCGAGGCTGTCGGGGCCAACGCCTTCGGACTGGTCCAGACCGGCAGCGAGACGATCAGCGTGGTGAACTCGTTGGGCATCCGCGTGAGCGAGGCTCGCTCGCGCAGCCAGGTGCTGACGGTCATGCTGGGCCAGGATGGCGGAAGTGGCTACGCCGAAGAGGTCGCGGTCGACGTCGAGGCCATCGACGCCTCGGCCATCGGCCACGAGGCGGCCGAGCGCACGGCCGCGATGGCGGACCCGGTGGAACTGCCCGCCGGCGACTACCCGGTCGTGCTCGACAGCTATGCCGCCATGGACATCGTGCTGTGGCTGGGACTGGTCGGATTCGGTGCCCAGGACGTCCAGGAACAGCGCTCCTTCTACTATCCTGGCCGGGTCGTGGCCTCACCGCTGGTCAGCCTCGCCGATGACGGCACCGACCCGGCCGGCACGCCCGCCTCGTTCGACTACGAGGGTGTCGCCAAGCAGCGCGTGCCACTGTTGGAACGCGGTGTCTGCCGCGAGATCGTCTACGACTCCCGTACCGCAGGACGTGACGGCAAACGCTCCACCGGCCACGCCCTGCCGGCGCCCAACCCGTGGGGTCCGTATCCACTCAATCTCTCCATGGCTGCCGGGGAGACACCGCGCTCTGACCTCATCGGCGGCCTGGAGCGCGGGCTGCTGGTGACACGCTTCCACTACACCAACGTGGTGCGACCCAAGCAGGTCAAGGTCACGGGCATGACCAAGGACGGCCTCTTCCTCGTGGAGGACGGGCAGGTCATCGCGCCAGTGCGTAACCTTCGCTTCACGCAGAGTTATCTCGATGCGCTGGCAGCAGTGGAGGCCGTGAGCATCGAGCGACGCTCGGTCGATGGCGAGGGCTACCTGGGCACGATCGTGGTGCCAGCTATGCGCATCGGCGCGTTCCGCTTCACCGGCACGACCGAGCACTAGGGTCAGAGCAGCGCATGAGCGAGATCAGAGAGCAGGTCGATGACGCCATCACCGTCTCGGGTGGGGCCGATGCGGGCCAGGCCAGGCAGGTCCTGACCAACCCCAGGTTCCTGGCGCTCTTCGGGTCGCAGATCTTCACCCAGGTCGGCGGCAACATGGTGCTGTTCGGCCTCACCATCACCGTCTTCGGGCTGACCAACTCCAACACCTCGGTCAGCATCCTGCTGCTGACCTTCCTGGTCCCGGCGGTGATCTTCGGAGCCATCGCCGGCGTCTTCGTCGACATGTTCGACCGCCGCAAGATCCTGATCTGGACGAACTTCGCTCGCGGCGCGCTGTTCCTGCTGCTGGTCTTCTTCACCGACCAGCTCGCGGTCATCTACGTCGTCACGGCGCTGGTC
Source organism: uncultured Chloroflexia bacterium (assembly GCA_963724095.1). GTDB lineage: Bacteria > Chloroflexota > Limnocylindria > Limnocylindrales > CSP1-4 > JAFMJV01. The sequence goes on along the minus strand of CAVRTH010000005.1, from coordinate 441,596 downwards.
GCCACGCTTGACCACGTTCTTCGCGCCAGCCGAGGCAGCGATGATCCCGCTGGTCGTCAAGCGCGAGCAGCTGATGACCGCCAACAGCCTGTTCATCCTCGCCCTGCAGGCCGCCTTCGTGGTCGGCTTCGCCGTCCTCGGCCCACTGGCGCAGACGGTCGTTCGGGACACAGATGCTCATCCTCATCGTGGCCGCCGCCTACGGCCTCGGCGGCCTCTTCTGCTTGATCCTCCCCGCCGGCACCGGCCGGACAGGCCGGTCAGGCCTCCCTGCAGTCGGCGCGCAGTGCGGTCGCTGCCACGGTCGACGCAGCTCAAGGAAGGCATCCGCTACATCCGCGAGCACCACAACATCTTCTGGTCGCTGACGTACCTGGCCATGGTGGCCTCGCTGATCGGCGTCCTGGGCGTGATCGCCCCGGCCTTCACCCGGGATGTGCTGGGCCTCGAGGAGGGCGACCTCATCGTCATCCTGCTGCCGCTGGGCGCCGGCCTCATCGGCGGCATCGTGGTCCTCAATGTCATCGGCAAGTACCTGCCGCGGCGGCGACTCATCGAGGGCGGCATGATCGCCTTGGCGCTCTCGCTCGTCATCCTGGGCCTGGCGCAGGAGTTCATGGGTACCGCCGAAGGCGAGGACCACACCCCGCTGCTCGCGGTCGTCGTGGTCGTCGCGTTCGCGGCGGGTGTCTGCTACGCCTTCGTCGCCGTGCCCGCCCAGACCTCGTTGCAGGAGGAGTTGCCTCCCGACGTCCGCGGGCGCGTGTTCGGCGTCCTGAACATGCTCGTGAGCATGGCCTCGTTCATCCCCATCATCATCGTGGGGCCGGTGGCCGACGTCATCGGTGCCGCCACGGTCATCGTCATCTCAGCCGTGATCGTCGGCGCCGTCGGCGTCCTCTCGATCGTCTTCGCCCACCCGCTCGTCACCGGCTCAGCCAGGCCTGTCAATGTCGAGCCGATGGACCCGATGACCATCACCACTGCCTCGTCCACGCTGAACCGGCCCATCCGCATGCGCTACATCGCCGAGGACATGGAAGCTACGCGGCCCATCCAGATCATCGCCAGCCCGGTCGTCCCGGGCAAGGCCGGCCCGGCGCCCAAGCGCCCACCCGACCCACCCCATGGTTGAGCGCCCTGCCGAGCGTCCGCGTGTCGTGGTCATCTTCACCGGGGGCACCATCTCCATGCTGCCAGACCCGCTGACCGGCGCGGCGGTACCCACCCTCGAGGGTGCGGCGATCCTCTCGCGCGTTCCCGGCCTGGATGCCATCGCCGAGCTGGAAGCGGTCGACTGGGGCCTCGTGCCTGCCTCGCATCTGCGCTTTGGCCAGATCCTTGAGATCAGCTCGCTCATCGAAGGCGCCGCCGCGCGCGAGGATGTCGATGGCGTGGTCGTCGTCCAGGGCACCGATGTGCTCGAGGAGACCGCCTACGCCTGGGACCTGCTGCACACGGGGGAGGCGCCGGTGGTGGTGGTGGGCGCCATGCGCAACGCGGGTGATCCCCGCTACGATGGTCCGCACAACCTCCGCGATGCGGTGCGGGTGGCGGCCGACTCGCGGCTCAGCGGCCAGGGCGTAGTGGTCGTGATGGCCGGCGCCATCCTGCCCGCGAGTGACGTCACCAAGACCCACAGCACCGCGCTTGATACGTTCCAGGCGCTGAATGACAGCCCCCTTGGGCGAGTGGTGGACGATGACGTGGTCGTCGAGCGCGTACGTGCCGGACGCCGCACCCTTGCCCGAGTGCCTGCTGCCGCGGTCGAGCCCGTGGTGCTGTTGACAGCGGTCGTCGCGACCGATGGCGACCTGCTGCGTGCGTCAGTGGCGATGGGGGCAAAGGGAGTGGTGCTCGAAGCCACCGGCTCCGGCAATACCGACCCCGATCTGCTCGCGGCAGCCGTCGAGGCCATGGCAGCGGGCGTCCCGGTCGTGCTCACGACCCGCTGCGCTGCCGGCGCCGTCGGCCCTCACTACGGCTTCCCCGGCGGCGGCCGGTCCTGGCAGGACGCAGGCGCCATCATGGCCGGCACGCTGAGTGGACCGAAGGCTCGCGTCGCGCTGGCACTGGGACTGGGGGCCGGGCTCGATCAGGAGGGCCTGCGTCGCCTTCTCACCGGACCGGCCGTTGCCTGACCCCATCGCGGAGCGGCTGCTCTTCGGTCGCATCGCCACCCTGCGCGGCCGGGCCGGCTTCGGTTGGGTAGAGGCGCTGGCCATCGCCGATGGTCGAGTCATCGCCACCGGCCCCCGAGCTGAGGTCGAGCTGCTGGCGGGGCCGAACACGACGACCTGGCGACTGCCGACCGAGCTGGCGGCGATGCCCTCGTTCACCGACGCCCACATCCACCTGGCCTCGGCCGCGTTGGCAGCCGAGCAGCCCGATCTCACGGGGCTCGACCGTGAAGGCGTCATGCACCTCATCGCCGCGCTCCACGAGGAGCGCCTGGCGGCTGGCGATGGCGACGGCTGGCTTCTGGGTCACGGCTGGACATTCCCGGCGCTGGGTAGTCATCCCCAGGCCAGTTGGCTCGACGAAGCCGCCCCGGGGCGCCCGGTCGCCCTGTGGGCACACGACCACCACTCACGCTGGCTGAGTGCACGCGCCATCCAGCTGGCCGGCCTGGCCGCCGTCGCGGACCCACCCTCGGGACGGATCGAGCGCGACGACGATGGCCGACCCACTGGCGTCATGTACGAGTCCGCCGCCGCGCTGATCGACGCCTGTATCCCCAGCGCGACCCTGGCCGATGTCGACTGGGCCGTGGGTGCCTACGCGCGCTTGCTGGCCGAGCTGGGCGTGACCTCTGTGCATGATCCGGGTGGCCTTGCGCCCGATCCAGGATTGCACGGCGGCCCGCTGTACTACCGCGAGATGGCCGCTGCCGGGCGCCTGCCACTGCGCGTGCTGGCGAGCGTCCGTGAAGAACAGCTCGAGCGAGCCATCGAGATCGGCTTCCGCTCGGGCCGGACCGTCGAGGGCGACGAGCGCGGCCGCTACCGCGACGGCTGGCTGAAGCTGTTCAGCGATGGATCGCTGGGGAGCCGGACCGCGGCTTTGCTGGCTCCCTATGAGCCCGACGATCCGGCTGGGCCACCGCCCGGCGGTCACCGGGGTATGGCCGTCCGCACCAGGCAGCAGCTGAGCGAGATCGCCACTCGCGCCGCCGAGGCCGGCATCGCCAGCGAGATCCACGCCATCGGCGATGGGGCCGTCCGCAGCGTGCTCGACGTCATCGCCGGTCTGCCGACGGTGGCGGGTGCGATGCACCGGGTCGAGCACGCGCAGCTCATCGACCCCACCGATATCGCCCGTTTCGGAGCGCTCGGCATCCCGGCCTCGGTCCAGCCCTGCCATCTGCTCAGTGACGCTGCCGCGATGCGCGGATCGTGGGGGTCTCGCTCGGCCACGGCCTTTCCGCTGGCCGACCTCGACCAGTCCGGGGCATTGCTGCCGTTCGGGACGGACGCTCCCGTGGAGTCGGCCGACCCGTGGCCCGGATTGGCCGCAGCTGTCACCCGCCGTGGTGCAGGCTGGAGCGAAGGTGCGGCCTTCCACCCCGAACAGGCGATCAGCCTGGGGCGCGCCCTGCGAGGTGCCTGCCTCGACGGCCCGCGCTCGGCGTATCTCGATGACCAGGGTCACCTGGGAGTCGGTGCTCGGGCCGATCTGCTGGTGGTGCCGGCGGTCGATCTTCGACGAGCCGCCTGATCCTGACGCCATCGCGACCGCGCGGCCGCTGGCCACGCTGCTCGATGGCGTCGTGGTATACCGCGGGTCCAGCTTCGACCAGCAGACCTGAGCCGCTAGTCCGAGACCCAGTCCCTGGAGCGTTCGACCGCACGACGCCAGCGCGCCAGGAGTCGGTCACGCTCGGCCACTGCCATCTGTGGCTCGAAGCGCCGGTCCAGTCGCCACCTGGCAGCGACCTCGTCGGTCGAGGACCAGAACCCGCTGCCCAGGCCGGCCAGGAAGGCGGCGCCAAGCGCCGTCGTCTCGGTCACGTGGGGTCGTTCGACGGGCACGCGCAGGATGTCCGCCTGGAACTGCAACAACGCATCGTTCACCGCCGCACCGCCATCGACGCGCAGCGCCTCCAGCTCTCCGCCGGCGTCGAGTGTCATCGACTCGAGCACATCCGCGACCTGGTAGGCCATCGCATCGACCGTGGCAAGAGCGATGTCTGCCGCGCTCGAGCCGAGGGTGAGCCCGACGATCGCGCCACGTGCCCGCGGGTCCCAGTACGGCGCACCAAGGCCGACGAAGGCCGGCACCACGACGACGCCGGAGTCACGGTCGCCGCCAGCGGCCAACGCTTCCACGTCGGCACTGTGCTCGATGGCCCCCAGGCCGTCACGCAGCCATCGCACCGCGGCGCCAGCGACGAAGACCGCACCTTCCAGCGCATAGACCGTCTCACCCGTCTCGCCCAGCTGCCACAGGATGGTGGACAGCAGTCCATGCTCCGAGGCGACCGGCGAGGTACCCGTGTTGAGCAGCGCGAAGGCTCCGGTGCCGTAGGTGTTCTTGGCCATCCCCGGTGAAAGGCAGGCCTGTCCGAAGGTGGCGGCCATCTGGTCACCGCCGATACCGGCGATCGGCAGCGTGGCGCCCAGGACATCCGGATCAGTCTCGGCCAAGAGAGCAGAGGAGGGGCGGACCTGTGGCAACATCGCCATGGGGACCCCGATCAGGTCGCACAGCCACGGGTGCCAGCGTCGCTCGCGGATGTCGAAGAGCAGCGTGCGGCTGGCGTTGGAGACATCGGTGATGTGGGCGCGACCGCCCGTGAGGCGCCAGACGAGGAAGCTGTCCACGGTGCCGAAGCAGAGCTCGCCGTCCTCGGCGCGAGCGCGCAGCCCCGGCTTGGGCATCAAGGATGTGGGCGACCTTGGGTCCGCTGAAATAGGCATCCAGCGGCAGTCCGGTCAGCGCGCGCACACGCTCCTCGTGGCCCGCTTCCCGTAGCGCGCGGCAACGGCCGTCGGTGATGCGGCTCTGCCATACGATGGCTGGCGCGACTGGCTCACCGGTCGCACGATCCCACACGATCGTCGTCTCGCGCTGGTTGGCGATGCCGATGGCGGCGATGCGATCGGCGCCACCAGGGATGGCCTCGAGGACCTCGCGTGCCACGCCGGATTGGCTCTGCCAGATGTCCTCGGCATCGTGGGTGACATGTCCGGGGAACGGATATCCCTGCGGGAACTCGCGCTGTGCTGCGGCGATCGTCTCGCCGGCGTGATCGAAGACGATCGCGCGCGATGACGTCGTACCCTGGTCGAGGGCGAGGACGTAGTCAGCGCTCATGCTCAACCTCCCCTGCTGGTGTCCTTACCCGGTCGGGACGTCGTATTCCCGATGGGCGGAGGCCAGGAAGGACCCGACCTCTGCCGCCTCGCGCTCGGCGTCCCAACCCAGCTGCGTGGCCATGATGTCGGCGACCCGCGGTGCGATGGCGGCGGCGCGGTCGCGTCGGGCCATCGACAGGCGCATGCGGCGGGACAACACGTCATCGAGGCTGAGGGCCATCTCCTGTGCCATGGCCCAGGCGACCTCCGCTTCCAGCTCGAGTGTGTCGTCAGCCAGCGGTCGCAGCAGGCCAGACTCCTCACCCAGGCGGACGACGTCACGCGCCTGCGTCCCGTGTCGATCGACCAGGGCGCGCGCGCGGTCGCGATCGAGGCCATCCACGTGGGCCAGTTCCGCCACCAGCGCGTCGAGGTCCACGCGCGGCGCGGCGCCGACCAGCTCGAACTCGGCGGTACGGCTTTCCGGCCGGGCTGGCCCGCGGGCTTCCAGCGCCATGTCGACCGCGTCACGCGCCATCAACCGGTAGGTCGTGTACTTGCCGCCTGAGACGCGAACCAGGCCGGACGCTTCACGATGGATGGTGTGCTCGCGGCTCACGCGCGCGGTGTCGCCGCCGGGCGCACCCACCAGCGGCCGCAAGCCGGCGAAGGCGCCGACCGCATCCCCAGGCTGGAGGTCCACCTCCAGCACATGATTGACATTCTCGATGATCTGGTCGACCTCGGCAGAGGTCGGCACGGGCCGGTCGGGCGCACCCTCGTCGGCCTCGTCGGTGGTACCCACGACCCAGGCCCCGGGGTAGGGGATGAGGAAGAGGACACGGCCGGGGATCTTCAGCGTCATACCGATCTTGAGCGGCAATCGCTCGCGTTCGAACAGCAGGTGTGTGCCACGACTCGGCACCAGCTTCATGGTCGAGCCGCCAAGGCGCGTCCCTGGGTGACCCAGCCACACGCCGGTCGCGTCGATGACACTGCGCGCTCGCACCTCCAGGTCGGCTTCGCCGAGGCGATCATGCACCCTGACTCCGGTGATCTTGCCGTCGGCCGCGGTCAGCAACTCGGTCACGCGTGCTCGCGTGACCGCGGTCGCACCCGCTTCGACCGCGGTACGCGCCACGGCGATGCTGTAGCGTGCGTCGTCCTCGACCCCATCGCTGTAGGTGACACCGCCGCGCAGACCTGCGCGGCGGATGGGCGGGACCAGTTCGGCCACCGCGTCGGCACCCAGATGGTGGGCGCGGCCGGCGTCGCGCGCGGCCCCGAGGAGGTCGTACAGCGTCAGGCCGGCCCCCATGAAGGCGCGGCTGACGAGCGGATAGCCATACACGGGGAAGAGGAAGCGCTCGAGGCGAACCAGGTGCGGTGCCAATCGCATCAGGCGTGACCGCTCCGCCAGCGCCTCCCGCACGAGACCGAAGCGGAAGTCCTCGAGGTAGCGCAGGCCACCATGGATGAGGCGCGAGGAACGCGACGAGGTACCGACCGCCAGGTCGTCCTGCTCGATGAGCGCTGCTTTCAGACCGCGCGAGACAGCGTCAAGCAGGACACCGGAGCCCACGATCCCGCCGCCGATGACGACCAGGTCCCACTCTTCATCGGCCAGCCGGGCAAGGGCTGCCCTCCGCTCAGCGATGGGCCCGTCGGTGGGACCGGCTGGGCTGGGCATCAGCTGATGCTACGCTGCGTCCAGGCTGTCGCGCGCAGGCTCGATCTTCGCCGCGCGCAGCCGCTCGGCAGCATCCTCGGCGGTGATATCGCGCTGGGGCTCGGACAGCAGCTCGTACCCCACCATGAACTTGCGCTTGGTGGCCTCCAGCAGTGGTGGCATGAAGTGTGCGTGCAGCTGCCATACCTCGACCGGATCACCGCCGAACGGCGCCTGGTGCCAGCCCATCGAGAACGGCATGGGCTGGTCGAAGAGCGCGTCGTAGCGCTGCATGACCCGCTGCATCGTCCGTGCCAGTCCGGCGCGCTGGACGTCGTCGAGATCGGGGATCCGCGCGGCCGGTCGCTTGGGCAGCAGGAGGGTCTCGAACGGCCATACCGCCCAGAAGGGCACGAGTGCCAGCCACTCCTCGTCCTCCTCCACGACCCGGATACCGCCAGCCTCCTGGTCGACCACGTCAAGCAGGAGGCGGCGGCCCGTGGCTGCGTGGTGGCGGCGTTGTGCGGCATCTTCGCGGGCGCCACGCTCCGGCAGGGCGGCGCCGGCCCAGATCTGTCCATGCGGGTGCGGGTTGGAGGCACCCATGGCCTCGCCACGGTTCTCGAAGATCTGCACCCACTGCCACTCGGCGCCGAGCTCGATGGTCTGCTGTGCCCACATGTCGATGACCTCGAGCACACTCGCGCGGTCCATGCCGGTCAAGGTCAGATCATGGCGAGGGGAGAAGCACAGCACGCGACAGGTTCCTGCTTGCGCCTCCGCCACCAGCAGCCCATCGCTCAGGCGCTCGTCTCCGGCATCCGGCCGCAACGCAGCGAAATCGTTGGTGAAGACCCAGGTCGAGGTGTATCTCGGGTTCTGTCCACCACTGACACGCGTGTTACCCGGACAGAGGTAGCAACCGGGGTCGTAGGCAGAGCGCTGCTCGATCGCTGTCCCGCGTTCCTTGCTCCCCAGCCACGGTCGCTCGGTGCGGCCCGCGGAGACCAGCACCCACTGGTCGGCAAGCGGGTCATAGCGACGATGCGGGCCTGTCGGGAGAACCATCCTCATCAGACTCCGACTCACGACCAGGGGCTCGGCGTCCGCTCGAACCAGCGCATCGTCGGGACCGGCCAGGATCGAGCTCACCGACTTCCCCGCGGAGGAGCGCCTGCGCCTCCCTGTCCAGGCCCCGATCACTGATGACGATGTCGGCCCGGTCAAGGCGGGCGATGGTGCTGACCCCGGTCACCCCCCACTTGGTGTGGTCGGCGGTGACGACCAACCGCCGGCCCGTCTCGATCAGCGCCTGGTTCGTCTCCGCCTCCAGCATGTTCGGGGTGGTGAAGCCGGCACGGCGATGGATGCCGTGCACCCCCAGGAACACGAGATCGACGTTGACCGCACGAAGCGCGCTGACGGCGAATGGTCCCACCAGCGCATCCGAGGGCGTGCGCACCCCGCCGCTCAGGATGATGGTCTGATCGGCGCGGCCTCCGTGGTACAGCATCTCCGCTGCCGGCACAGAGTTCGTCACCACCGTCAGGCGAGGGACGTCCGTGAGGATGCGGCTGACCTCGTACGTGGTACTGCCGGCGGAGATGGCCACCGCCATGCCAGGTTCGACCAGGGCAGCAGCAGCGCGAGCGATGGCGAGCTTGGCTTCATGCTCCAGGGTGCGCTTGGTGTCGAAGCCAGGCTCGTGCACCGACGATTCACGCAACAAGGTGGCACCGCCGTGGACCTTGACGAGGTGCCCCTGGGACTCGAGGACCTCCAGATCGCGACGCACGGTCATATCCGACACGCTCAACTGCTGCACCAGATCGGAGACGCGTACGGCCCCATCGGTGCGCAAGCGATCAAGGATGTGGGCGTGGCGCTGCGGGGCCAACACGGATCGGGCTCCTCTGGGTGCGGTGGTCGAACGCCCGTGATTCTGCCGCGGACATCCACAGAAGTCAACGACAGAGCACATATAGATGTAGACAGCGCGCGACTTCGGTTGACATCTCTTGACCACCGCCCCACAATCCACTCGAACCGTGTCGGTTTCTGTTGGACGGTTGAGACGTCCGCAGTCAGAAGTGAGGAGGAATCCATGGAGTTCCTTGGAACCCACGCACCGCGACGCTTGACGGTCTTCGCGACCGCGCTCGCGACGGCTGCGCTGGCTATCACGAGCGTCGGCGTCGCCGCGCAGGACAATTCGACGACCCTCGGCTCCAACTATTCGGATGCCGTGCCGAAGGCCGCGATGGCGGACATGATCAACTACTGCTCGGAGCAGACTGGCGTCAACGTCGCCGTCAATACCATCGAGCATGGCGCCTACCAGGACGGCATCAACGCCTACCTGCAGGCCACGCCGGACGACATCTTCGCGTGGTTCGCCGGCTACCGCATGAGGTTCTTCGCGGACCAGGGCCTGGCCACACCCATCAGCGATGTCTGGGCCGATGTCGGCAGCAACTACAGCGACGCCTTCAAGACTGCGTCCACCGGCAACGATGGCGAGCAGTATTTCATCCCCATCTACAACTACCCGTGGGTGGTCCTCTACCGCAAGAGCCTCTTCGACGAGAAGGGCTACACCATCCCGACGACGGCTGACGAATTCGCGGCCCTGCTGCAAAAGGCCAAGGACGACGGCCTGGTCCCCCTGGCCTTCGCCGACCGCGATGGCTGGCCGGCGATGGGCACCTTCGATATCCTCAACATGCGCCTGAACGGATACGACTTCCACGTCGGCCTCATGGCCGGCGATGAGTCCTGGACCGACCCGAGGGTGACCGCCGTCTTCGAATATTGGCGCGACAACATCCTGCCGTTCTCGCAGGAAGGCGCGCTCGGTCGCACCTGGCAAGAATCCGCGCAGAGCCTCCTCAACAAGGAAGCCGCGGTCTACTTCCTGGGCACCTTCGCAGCGGAGCAGTTCCCGCTTGAGGAGCAGAGCGACCTGGCCTTCTTCCCCTTCCCAGCGCTGGGCACCGATTATGACGCTGAGATGGGCATCGACGCCCCGATCGACGGCTTCATGCTCAGCAAGGCACCTGCCAATATCGACGCCGCCAAGGCGATCCTCAAGTGCATGAGCACTGGTGCCGCCCAGATCGTCTACCTCACCGGCAACCCGGCGGCAGGCGTGGCGGCCGCCAACGACGCCGACACCAGCGGCTACACCGAGCTGCAGAAGAATGCGGCTGCGATCATCGCCGCCTCGGGCCGGATCGCGCAGTTCCTGGACCGAGACACGCGGCCGGACTTCGCCGGGCCTAATGGCATGCAGGCCTTCCTGCAGGACTTCCTGCAATCGCCCGACCAGGATCTGATGGCGCTCCAGGAGTCCATCCAGGGCTACTGGGACAGCCTTCCCCCGCTCTAGCAGGAGTGATGATCGGTGACCGGTAACGTCACCGGGACCGCGGCCCCCGCGAACGCAGCGCCAGCTGCGGGCACGGGGGCCGCGGCTACACAGGGGCCCGGAAAGCAGCGACGCTACAGCCCCTTCAGCCGACGGGACCGGTTGACACTCGCGCTCATGGTCGGTATCCCCACGTTCGTGGTGGTTACCTTCATCGCGCTGCCGACGCTCCTCTCCATCGCCCTGTCGTTCACCTCGTGGACCGGCGTCGGCGGTCTCGACACCATCCAATGGGTCGGCCTCAAGAACTACCAGAACCTGGGCATCGTCCCGGTCAGCCTGGACCCGCTCGAGTTCCACGGCGTCTACCGACCGTTCTGGCCGGCCGTCCAGCACAACATCATGTTCCTGGCCTTCTTCGGGTTCGTGGCTACGCCCATCGGCATGTTCTTCGCGGTCCTGCTGGACAAGAACATCCGCGGCACGCGCATCTACCAGAGCGCCCTCTACATGCCCGTCGTGCTGTCACTGGCGATCGTCGGCTTCATCGCCATCCTCTTCTTCGCGCCTGACCAGGGCTTCCTCAACAACCTGCTGGGCACCACCTCCAACGACCCCGGCTTCATCGACTGGCTGGGCAACCGCGATATCAACATCTGGGCGGTCATCCTGGCGGCCAGCTGGCGACATATCGGCTACATCATGGTGCTGTACCTGGCCGGCCTGAAGAGTGTCGATGCCAGTCTGCGCGAGGCAGCGCAGATCGATGGCGCCAATGAGCGCCAGACATTCCGCTATGTCGTCTTCCCGGTGCTGCAGCCGATCAACATCGTGGTCATCGTCATCACCGTCATCGAGGCCCTACGGGCCTTCGATATCGCCTACCTCATCAACAAGGGTCTCAACGGCCTGGAGCTGCTCTCCATCCTGGTCACCAACAACATCGTCGGCGAGGCCAGCCGCATCGGCTTCGGCTCGTCCATCGCCGTCGTACTGCTGGTCGTCTCGATCGGGCCCATCATCTTCTACCTCGTCCGCGCCCTCCGGGAGGCCAACGCATGAGCGCCGCCACCAAGACGCCGCCGGAGCTCAAGTCGGCGGGACGACACTACAAGTGGCGCCGCTGGCTGCTGCAGGCCTTCCTCATCAGCATGAGCTTGCTGTGGCTGTTCCCCATCGCCTATGCCGTCGTCACCTCGCTGCGCTCGTATGATGAAACCGCCCTCAACGGCTATGCCTCGCTCCCCGCACTGTCTGATCTGACGCTGGACAACTACGTCAACGCCTGGAACCAGGCCGAGCTGCCGCACTTCTTCTGGAACACGGTGGTCATGGTCATCCCGGCCGTCATCATCGTGCTGTTCCTGGGCTCGATGATGGCCTTTACCGTGTCGCGCTACAGCTGGAAGTTCAACCTCTCGCTGCTGATGCTGTTCACGGCCCTCAACCTGTTGCCACCGCAGATCGTCATCACGCCGCTCTTCCGGATGTACCTGGCTATCCCTATCCCCAGCAACATCATCATCCCCGGCTTCCCCAGCAACAACGGCCTGCTCTACGACCAGGTCATCGGCATGGTGCTCATCCACGTCGCCTTCCAGCTAGGATTCGTGACGTTCGTGCTGAGCAATTACATGAAGACCTTGCCCAAGGAGCTCAATGAGGCAGCCATCGTCGACGGCGCCTCGGTGTGGAAGACGTTCTGGTCCATCATCCTGCCGTTGACACGGCCGGCCCTGGCCGCGCTCGCGACGCTGCAGGTGACGTGGATATACAACGACTTCTTCTGGGGCCTGATGCTGATGCACACCGGGTCCAAGTTCCCGGTGACCTCAGCACTGAACAACCTCAAAGGCCAGTTCTTCGTCGACAACAACCTCATCGCAGCGGCCTCCGTGCTGGTGGCCATTCCGACGCTCATCGTCTTCTTCGCCCTGCAGAAGCAATTCATCAGCGGCCTGACGCTGGGGTCCACCAAGGGCTAGGCGGCTAGGCCTCCACGAAGCCGGCGCCGTCGACGGCACGCACCGTCCAGACGCGCGGCGTGCAGCCGGTCTGGGCCGGGTACTCGCGCTCCACGCGCTGGCGCAGGGCCTCCACGGCGTCGGGCTCCACGAGGCTGATGGTGCAGCCGCCGAATCCACCACCCGTCATGCGCGAGCCGATGACGCCGGGGACGTCGATGGTGAGCGCCACCAGGGCATCGATCTCCGGACAGCTGATGGCGTAGTCATCGCGCATGGAGGCTTGGCTGCCGGCCATCAGCTCGCCCAGCACGGCGTGGTCATCCGCTTCGAGCGCTGCGACCGCGTCCAGCACGCGCTGGTTCTCGGTGATGACGTGGTACGCGCGCCGATAGTCGATCGCATCGATGCGATCGCGGTAGGCATCAAGGCGTTCCATCTCGATGTCGCGCAGTAGCATCACCGATGGGTCATCGGCCGCCACGACCGCGACCACGCGCTCGCAGGCGGCACGGCGGGCGTTGTACTGGTTGTCGGCGTGGCCGTGCGAGACACCGCTATGGATGACGACCATCGCAAGATCATCAGGCAGCGGCACCGCGCGCCACTCGGTCGAGCGGCAGTCGAACAGCAGCGCATGACCGTCGACCCCGCAGGCCGAGGCGAACTGGTCCATCAGCCCGCACCTGACCCCGACGTGGTTGTTCTCCGCGTACTGCGCGATCTGGGCGACCTGGAGCGGGCCGACCGACGGGCCGGACGGTGCCGACAGCGCCCACGCGGTGACGACTTCGAGCGCAGCCGACGACGACAGGCCCGAGCCGATGGGCAGTGTGCTGTAGAGGATCCCGTCGAAGCCACGGACCGGCTGCTCGTGGCGGTCGAGCGCCCACGCCGTGCCAGCGATGTAGTCATGCCAGGCGTCGCCCCTGGGCGGGAATGGAGCGAGGCTGATGGTGGCCGTCTCGCCGTTGTCGTCACGAGTGACGCGGATCCGCGGCTCATCACTGGGCAAGAGGGCGATACGCACGTCCATGTCGATGGCGAAGGGCAGCACGAAGCCACCGTTGTAGTCGGTGTGTTCGCCGATGAGGTTGACGCGGCCGGGCGCCCTGGCGACTACGACCTCACTCTCTCGGCCGGATGCCCCCGGAAACGCGGCAGCCAAGCGCTCGATCAGCGTGGCAGTGGATTTGGCTGATGATGTCACGCAGCTGATGGTAGGTGGCCGCACAGCGGTCTGCTGGCTGCTGACGCCTCGCGGCTGCCCACGGTGGGGCCGTGAGCGCTACGATGGCGATGAGCCACTCTAGCTCGCGAGCCGCGAGGCGCGACAACCGATACCGTGGAGGGAACGACCCATATGATCCAGCGTGCCATCGGCGTCACGGTCGGCGCCATCGTGAGCCTGGTGATCCTGGTGCTGATGAATCTTCAGAACCCCGGTTGGCAGGACTACGTCGCCCCCCTGGCCATCGGTGCCGTAGCCGCCTGGGCCTGGCCCGTCGTCATCGCCTTCTGGCTGGGGCGTCGCGCCAAGCAGCGTCGCGACAACCAGATCCAGAGCGAGGTCGATCGCCAGATCAAGGAGCAGAACCGCAAGTAGGCCAGCACTCGGGCTCCTTGCCCGGAATTCCCGCCTTCTCCATCGGCCGGCGAGATCTCGCCGGCCGACGTGCCGCCAGGGGAGATGTTCAGCCCTTGGGCGGGCGCGGCCCGTCACGGGCACCGAGTGGCATGAGCAGCGGCTGCCAGTCGATACCATTGCGATCGCGGTGCCAGAAGACGATGGCGTTGTAGCGCCGCGCAAGCGACATCACGAAGCGATAGTCGCGCGGGTTGATGCTGCCGATCGGAACCGATCCTGGCATCGAGGTCATCCATCGTCATCCAATCGTATCCGGCCTTGGTGGGCTGTGCCGTGGGCGCCAGATGATCGTGTCGCTACTCGGACGAGCGGTGCTCCAGGCCATGCTCCACCAAAGACTGTTCATCCTCGGAGAGGTTGCCCTGCAGGACACGCAGATACTCCTCTTCTTCGCCCAGGTGCGTCTTGACCAGCGCGTAGAAGCTGATGATGAGACGACGCAAGCCAAGCGCGTCGGTCGGGTTCAGCCGCCCCGCCTCCGCACGCTCCAGGTAGCCACCCATGGACTCGATGAGCTCGCCGATCTGCTCGTGCTCGCGGCGCAGGTGCGCCATGGAATGGCGGTTCTGCTGCAGCCGTTCCAACTCCGGATAGACACTGAGCTCCACGACCTCCACATGCGGCCACAGTGTGCCGGTCATGAAGTCGTATTCAGTGGTGAAGCTCCGGCCGAACTCGGTTGGGACCGGCCGCAGTTCGAGCATGTCGGCCAGCGCCGGCAGGCGGTCGATGTGCTGGCGGATCCGCTCGTGGTGTTCGTGGCCGGTCCGAGGCAGTGTCATCATCGTGCCCTCATCGTCGTCGGCCCGATCGTGCCCGGGCCCGGGCAAATACAGGATCGGCAGTGAGGAAGCCGACTCTGGCCGAGCGTGCGCTGGGCCGCAGCTCGACGACAGAGCCGAAGGGACCGATAATCGGCCAGCCCAGGTACGTTCGCGCGCAGGAACGAAGCGAGTTCGTCACCGAGGTCGCCGGGCGTGACCAGCGACGGCCTCTGGTCTGGCGTCACGACTCGGGCGGCCAGCTCAGCTGGTAGGAGCAGGTGCTCGACATGCGTCCTGCCGGGCGCGACTCGGGGCCGCAATGGTAGGAGCAGGTCTCACATGCGTCCTGCTGGGTGTGACGGGGCGCACTGGTATGGGCCGGGGTCACCCCGGCCCCTCCCACACCACCGGACGTGCGGGTCCGCATCCGGCGGTTCGCCAGTGCTCCTGTCGACGAGCGGCCGCGTGCCCAGCGGGACCAGACCGAGGTCGGTCCAGTAGGCGTTGGGTGAGGCACGCCCGAGCGGGGGACCCCGAGACGCGCCAGTAGCCCGTGCGACTGGCCGCCTACTGGCGAGGCTGCCACGCGGGATGCCAGTGCGACGAGATGGCGACGCCGCGCAGCAGGGCCGCTTCATTTCTTCCAGCGCACCTGCCGCAACCGGCGGCGGAGCCACTCATCGAGCTAGTCGAACACCGAGGGTGTTCTCGGCCAGCGCGAAGTAGGCAGCCGAGCGAGCGAGGAACCAGGTCGAGCCGCGCAGCCGGACCGACATCACGATGCTCCGTCGACGGGAGGCGAGGTGGCGTAGTCGAACCTTCAGGCGATGCCTCGCCTTGGGGTCGAGCCTGACCCTCTCGCTGACGCCGCGCTTGAAGAAGCCGAAGCCGGGAGGCCTCGTCGGGTCGCGCAGCGACTCCGCTCTTCTCGCGGTTCACCCTGAGCTTGAGCCGCCGCTCCACGAAGGTCGTGACGCCGTCGAGGACGCGAGCCGCCGCTCGTTCGCTGGCCACGTTGATCCGCAGGTCATCGGCGTAGCGCACGAACGGATGGCCTCGTAGTTCCAGCTCGTGGTCGAGGTCGTCGAGCATGATGTTGGCCAGCAACGGCGAGAGCGGTGACCCCTGTGGGGTGCCCTCCGCCGTAGGGTGCTCGGTCGATGGACGCGGCTCATCGTCCATCACGGCGGACCGGGAACAGTCCCGGTCCACGAGCCAGGGGATGACGACGGCACCTGAGACAAGGCCGAAGAGGTAGCAGGCGGCGCCGAATAGGACGAGCTCGAGGGTTCATCGTGTCAGGTGCGTCGGCCGGGCGTAGGTGACCCGCCCGGCCCGACGCGAGTGGAGGAGGGGAGGACGTCCGTGCATGACCTCGGTCTACGGGGCGGTCAGACGGGCGTCAA
This sequence comes from uncultured Chloroflexia bacterium, assembly GCA_963724095.1. Taxonomy (GTDB): domain Bacteria; phylum Chloroflexota; class Limnocylindria; order Limnocylindrales; family CSP1-4; genus JAFMJV01. The sequence continues at coordinate 425,481 of CAVRTH010000005.1, read as the reverse complement.
GCGAGGGGTCGTACGGGTGTACGGGATGTCGTACGGATGTGGGATGTCGAGACGTCTCGCGAAGGTCCGTGCCGAAGGCGACTACCATCCCGTTCATGCCGAAGACTTGGACGAGTTGACCGACCCATGCGCATCCTGTGCGTCGAAGACGAGACCGATGTGCGCGGAAGGCCGTGCGGGTCGCACGCTGATCGCGGATGGCCACGCGGTCGACGTGGTCGGCGACGGCCGGGAAGCCCTCGAATGGGCCGCGACCTACCCCTATGGCCTCGTCATCCTAGACCTGATCCTGCCGGGCCTCGATGGCATCGAGGTCTGCCGGCGGCTCCGGGCCTCGGGTGGTGGCATACCCATCCTGATGTTCACGGCGCTCGATCAGGTCGAGGACCGCGTGCGCGGCCTGGACAGCGGCGCCGACGACTACTTACCCAAGCCCTTCGCCATGGCGGAGCTCCTGGCTCGTGTCCGGGCCTTGCTCCGTCGGGAGAGTCCGAGCCGCGAGGCCGTCATCCACGTCGGCGACCTCAAGTTGATCCGGCCAGTCTCGCGGTCCGACGAGGCGGCCAGCCGATCAAGCTTCACGAGCAAGGAGTTCGCGTTGCTGTCGCTCCTGGCGCGGCACCCTGGGCAGGTCTTCTCGCGTGATCGCCTCATCGATGCCGTCTGGGACGCGGACTTCGATGCCGAGTCGAACGTCGTCGAGGTCTACATCCGCAGTCTGCGCCGCAAGGTCGACGAGGGTCGCCGTGACGGCATCATCGAGACCGTTCGTGGAGCCGGCTATCGACTGCGAACACCGGGGGAGTCGGTCTGATGTTCGCTCGTGCGCGCCGCCGCCTGGCCCTCCAGGCGGCCATCTTGTTCGCCGCTGTGCTCCTCGTCTTCAGCCTCGTCTTCTTCGTGGTGCTCACGTCGGTCCTTGCGCCAACGTTCGACATCGCGCCGGAGATCACGAACGACGAGGCCGCGCGCAGCGCCTACGACTCGACGGTGGAGCTCATCGGGGTGGCCCTGCTGGTGGCCAACGTCATCGCCGTCTCGATCGCCATCGTCGCCGGCTACCTGTTGGCCGGGCGGACGCTGCAGCCGATCGGTGAGGCGCTCGAGCGTCAGCGCCGTTTCGTCGCCGACGCATCGCACGAGATGCGGACCCCGCTGACGATCATCCGAACGTCGGTCGACAACGCGCTCGAGCGGCCCGACGATGCGGAGTTCACGCAGGCCTCCCTGTGGACAGTGGGAGACGCGACCGACCGGCTGGCGCGCATGACCTCGGACCTGCTCCTGCTCGCGCGGACCGATGGCGGTCGGGACCTGGCCGAGCGTGCCGCCGTCGACCTCTCGGTCGCCGCGGCCGAAGCCGTCGCGGCCATGCGCCTGGCGCTCGGGGCCCGGATCGAACTCTCGCTGCGCCAGGACCTGCTCGTGCGGGCCGACGAGGACTCACTCGAACGGATCACGACGAACCTCGTGGACAACGCGTGGCGCTACTCGGACGGGAAGCCTGTCCTGGTGCGGACGTCGGCGACCGAGCGCACCGCCGTCCTCGAGGTCGTCGATCAGGGTCCGGGCATCGCGGCGGTCGACCAGGAGCGCATCTTCGAGCCCTTCCACCGGGTCCGCTCGGACCACGACGCGCCACCCGGCTCGGGCCTCGGTCTCGCCATCTCGCAGCGGCTGACCCAGGCGCTGGGCGGCAGTCTCAGCGTGAAGTCACGGCCGGGTCGCGGCTCGACCTTCCGGGTCGAGCTGCCCAGGAGCCGCTGAACGTCGGGGCGTTTCACCCTGCATTCATCTCGGCTCCCCACCCTCCGTCGTAGGCCAGCGAATCCCCGCTGGCCACGATCGGAGAAGAGACATGCTTCCACGCACCCGCCTGGCCTCCGCCGCGACCGGGGTCCTGTTCGCCCTCGCCGTCGGGGGCGTCACCCCCGGCCTTGCGCTCGCGGCCGACCCCGGCACGACCCCGGCTGACAACGCCATCGATTGGACCCTGGGCCCCGCCTGCGCGCCGGCAGCCGACGCGGTGTCGGCGGCCGGCGAGACGGCGGCCCCCGCAGCCCCAACGAGTTCACCCGGATCCGCCATGAGCGTCACGTCGACGCCGGCACCGTCCGGCTCGCCGAGCGCCTCAGTGGCGCCGGAGCCGGAGATCGAGACCGGCACCGCCTATGGCGACGTGCCCGACAACGCGGTGTTCCTGACCTACGCCGACCCGACGCTCGGCTTCTCCATCGAGTACGTGGAGGGCTGGCAGGTGACGCCGAAGAGCGATGGCGTGGTCATCAAGGACAAGGACAGCAGCGAGACCGTCCAGATCGTCCCGCTGCCCGCGGACGTCGCGGCGTGCGTGGATGAGTCGGAGCTGCCCGCGTTGCAGGCGCTGACGGACTTCGCGCTCATCGGCACGGACGCGGTCGACGTGAACGGCCAGGCGATCACGCACCTCTCGTATCACCTGCCCTCGCCACCGGACCCGGTCACCGACAAGCGCGTCCCCTCGACGGTCGACCGCTTCTACGTCCCCGGGCCGACCGGCATGGCCATCGTCAGCCTCTCGACCCCGGACGGCGTGGACAACGTCGACGCCTTCCGCCAGATGATCGAGAGCCTCTCGTGGCTGTGACCGTCTCCCCCGGTGTGGACGTGGATGTGGCCGCCGAGCTCGCCGGCGCCGATGCGGTCGCGCTCCCCGCGGCGTTCGAGCTCAGCGATGTCATTCGCATCTACCGCGAGGGGGACACCGAGACCATCGCGCTGCGCGGCATCGACCTGGCCATCCCGCGCGGGACCTTCGTCTCCGTGATGGGCCGCTCCGGTAGCGGCAAGTCCACCCTGCTGGCGCTCCTGGCCGGGGCGGATCGGCCATCCGCGGGGCGGGTCATGTTCGGCGGCATCGACCTCGGTCGGGCCCCCGAAGCCGAGCTCCAACGCATCCGCGGACGAGCGGTCAGCCTGCTCTTCCAGGCCGACAACCTGGTGCCGTTCCTGAGCGTCGCCGAGAACATGCAGCTCGCAGGCGAACTCGCGGGCCAGCCACTCGCGGACGAGCTGATCGCAGCACTCCTGGGTCGTGTCGGCCTCGCGGAGCGGGCGGACCATCACCCCGCACAGCTGTCCGGTGGCGAGCAGCAACGCGCCGCCCTGGCCTGCGTGCTCGCCTCGGCCTCACCGGTCGTCCTCATGGACGAACCCACGGCCGAGCTCGATTCGGGCACGGCGGCGCGCGTGCTCGCGCTGGTGCGCGAGCTCCAGGAGGACTTCGCTCTGACCATCGTGCTCGCGACCCACGATCGCACCGTGGCCGAGGGCGCCGACCGCACGGTCGTGCTGGCGAGTGGCCGCGTCGTCGAGGATCGGAGCAACCGATGACACCGACCACCATCGTCTGTTCCGGACTCACCAGACGCTTCGTCAGCCAGGGCCTGGACCCGGTCGTCGCCGTGGGAGCGGTCGATCTCACCGTCGGGCCAGGCGAGTTCGTGGCCATCGAGGGCCCGTCGGGTTCCGGCAAGACGACGCTCCTCGGGCTGCTCGCAGGGCTCGAGGTCGCGGACAGCGGTACAGCCACGGTCCTGGGGCACGACCTCTCGCGCCTGACCGACGACCGAGAGGGCGCGTCTGCGCCGCACCGATGTCGGCATCGTGCTGCAGTCCTATGGGCTGCTCGCAGCGCTGACCGCGGGTGAGAACGTGGCCCTGCCGCTGGCGCTGGATGGGGTCGACCTCGCGACGCGTCGTGAACGCTCCCGGGGGGCACTCGCGGCTGTCGGGCTGCAGGGCGCCAGCGAGGCGCGCATCGACGAGCTCTCGGGCGGGGAACGCCAGCGCGTCGCGGTCGCGCGGGCGCTCGTCATCGAACCCACGTTGCTGCTGGCGGATGAGCCGGTGGGCAGCCTCGACGACGAGAACGCCGGGGTCGTGCTCGACCTCCTGGCGGCACTCAACACCCGCATCGGTGCGGCGATCGTGCTCGTGACCCACGACCCCGTGAGCGCCGCCCGAGCCCACCGTCACCTCAAGATGACCGACGGTCATCTCAGCGAAGGGACCGTCTGATGCCCATCCTCAAGACACCGTGCGCCTCGTGGCGCGACGGCCACGACGCGCACTGGCCTCCGGACTCGGCGCGGCCATGGCCGCGGCACTGCTCGTCTCCATCCTGTTGTTCGGGGTGGCCTCGGGTTCCACGGTGACCCGCCGAGCGCTCGCGGACGTACCGGTCGACGCCCAGGTCGTGCTCGCGACCGATGCCAGCGCGGACGCCGCGACCGCGGTCGTCACGGCCGACCCGGCGGTCTCGACGGTGCTGCCCTTCGACCTCGTCCACTTCGACAGTGCCAGCCTCCAGAAGGACGGTTCGGCGACGCAGACGTCCGTGGGAGTGCTCGTGGGCGTGGACCCCGGCTACACCGACGCCACCGGCCTGTTCGCCGTGTCCTCCGGGGCGCGCGAGCCCGGCGAGTACCTCGCGAGTCGCGACCTGGCCACCAACGTCGGTGCCAGCCCGGGTGACTCCATCGCCTTCGCACTGCCCGGGGGTGCCTCGGTCGACCTCGTCGTCTCTGGCATCGTGGACATCACCGGCGCCGACCAGGTGTTGGGTCCCGTCGATGCCGCCCACCGCGCCAAGGGCTTCAACGCCTCCACCAATGTGGCCGTCCTCGAGCGGGCGTCTCTTGCGTCGCTCGTGGAGCCACGCATCCCGGCTGGGACCCCCATGACCGACCCCGGAGCGACCGCCGGCGCCAGCGGCGATCCGGTCACCACGTCCGAGGCGGCCGTCCGCCACGAACTGCAGCTGCGCTACGACCATGCCCAGCTGCCGGGCGACCCCGTCGCGGCGCAGGCCTGGCTCGACGGGGTGCGCCGTCGCGTCGAGCTGCAAGGGGCCGGCTCGTTCACCGTCGCCGACGATGCGTCGGCCTTCCTCACGCCCATCATCGGCGACCTCGCCTGGGGTCAAGATCCTGTTCGTGTTCCTGGGCCTGCCGGGCATCGTGCTGGCGTTCGTGCTGGCGCGACTCTCGAGCCAGTCGGGGGCGCAGGAGATGCGCCGGCACGTCTCGCTCCTGCGGGCACGCGGGGCGACCAGTCGTCAGCTGGCCGGTGTCCTCATCGGCTCGGAGGTGCTCATCGCCTTCCTCGGTGCCATCGTCGGCCTGGTACTCGGGACGTTGCTGGCGTTCGCCCTGTTCGGGGCCGAGCTGCTCAGCATCGATCCGCTCGTCCGGCTGGGTTGGGCCGCGTTGCTGGTGGTGCCGCTGGTGACCCTGCTGGCGGTGCTGGCCGCCGGTTCGTCGTTGCGTGCGCTCATGGCCGACGCCGTCTCGACGGGTCGCCAGGAGGTCCAGCGCGCCAGCCGGCCGCTGTGGCAACGGCTGTACCTCGACGTCGTGCTCCTGGCCGGCGCGGTGCTGACGTACTTCGTGGTCAGCGCCAACGGCGTCCATCCGGCCGTGACCACGGAGGGCAACCCGACGGTCAACCTCGCGCTCAGCTCGTTCGTGGCCCCGTTCCTGCTGTGGCTCGGCGGGAGCCTGCTCCTGCTCCGCCTCGGCGCCCTGGCCCTGCAGCGGAGCAGCCGACTATCCGCCTTCCTGGAGCGTCTGCTCGGGCCCGGGGTGGGCTCTCGGCCCCATCGCTGGCGGCGCGTGCGTCCTCGGCCTCGCGCCTCCTGGTGCTGATCGCACTGTCACTCTCGTTCGCGGTCAGCGTGTCGATGTTCCAGGCGACCTACCAACAGCAGCAACGGGTCGACGCCGAACTCACCCTCGGCGCCGATCTGAAAGCCACGCCGAGCGTGGCCCTGGACGCGTCCGCGGTCGCGGACGTCACCGCGGCGGGAGCCAGCGCGGCCACGCCGTTCGTGCAGAAGGTGGTCTACGTCGGGGCCGAAGCCCAGGACCTGTTGGCCATCGACCCTTCGACGCTGCCATCCGTATCGCCATTGAGCGATGGCTTCTTCCAGGGCAGTACCACGGCTGAGGCCATCGCGGCCCTGGAAGCTCAACCGAGCGGTGTGCTCGTGTCGGCCGAGACCGCCATGGAGTACAGCATCGTCCCGGGCGATCACCTGGATCAGGGTCCCGGACGCGTCAGGGACCTTGCAGGAGGTGCAGTTCCAGATGGCCGGCATCGCTCTCGAGTTCCCGACCGCCCCCAAGGATGCGTTCCTGGTGGCGAACCTCGACTACGTGGCGGCCCAGGTGCACGATCCGCGCATCAGCTTCGTGCTGGCACGCACGAGCGGCGACGGCGACACGGCGGCCATCGCCCAGCGCCTCGGCGACGGATGGCGCGTGGACGGACTCGACTCGGTCACGGCACGCCTGGCCAACAGCATCACCTCGGTCGACCTGGAGGCGCTGGTGCTCATCGACATCCTGTTCGCCCTGCTCATCTCCTCGGTGGGTGCCGCGATGTTCGTGCTCGCCGGCGTGGCCGATCGCGCCCGGGAACTAGCCGCGCTCATCGCGGTCGGGGCCGATCCCAGGCAGGTCCGCTCGCTCCTCGCCGGCGAGGTCGGCACCATCGGCGTCGCCGCCATCGCGGCCGGTCTGATCATCAGCGTTCTCGTGGGTATCACCCTGTTGACCATCTTGGCCGGCGTCTTCGATCCCCCGCCGAGACCCCGGTGATGCCCTGGCCGACCGTGGGGGTGATCGTCGCGGCGACGGCGGGTGGGCTCCTGGTGGCCTTCCTGCTGGCCTCGCGCTACGCGGCACACATGCTCGTGCTGCGCGAGCTCCGGGAGCGCTGACACGTCGCGGCAGGGTTAAGAAGCCCCAACCGAGCGGACAGCCTTACAAGCCATTCACATTCGGACCTGCAGGCTCGACATCACGTCGGGCAGCCAGTCCGACCGACAAGCAAGGAGTACTCATGACCCGCAAGCTCAGCATCCCGGCACTCTCATCCGCGTTCGCCGTCTCCGCCGCACTGGCCTCCGCCGGCGGCGTCGGCGCGCAGGACGCCACGGCTGCCCCCGACTTGGCGAGCACGGACCAGGCACCAGCCTGGACGTCCAGCATCGTCGTGCCCACCGATGAGGCTCAGCAAGAGGCTGACGAGGCCGCGGCGCTGGAGCCCCTCGCCACGGTCACATCGGACGAGGCCAGCACGGCCGCCCTCACGAGCACACCGGGTGTCGTCGAGTCGGTCCAGCTCGAGGCCGAGGATGGCAACGTGGTCTACAGCGTGCTCGTGACCGACGATACGGGCACCCTCATCGACGTCAAGGTCGACGCTGGGAACGCTACCGTCCTGGAGGCTCTGCCGGCCACCGATGAGGCGACTGGCGAGGAGGCCAACGGCGAGGAGGCCGATAGCGACGAGGCCACTGGCCAGGAGGAGGCCGCAGACAACGAGGACAAGTGACTCCGCCGAGCACGGCGACGGGTCCGAGGGCCACGACGGAGCCTCCGACGAGGACGGGAGCGGAGGAGAGGACGACTAGGACCGGCCTCGTTCTGTTCGCGCCGACAGAAGCCAAGGGTCCAGAGCCCCTGGCTTCTGTCTGACATCCCGCGAGCACCTACACGGGCACCTCTATGCGGAACCGTGTGCCGCCGCCCTCTCGCGGGGTAGCGACGATGCTGCCGTGATGGGCCTGGACCGCCGCCGCCACGGTCGCGAGCCCGAGCCCCGCGCCCTCCACGGTCGGGTCCGACCCACGCTCGAAGGGCTGGAACATCCGGTGTCGCAGTCCTCGGAGAGGCCGGGGCCGCGGTCGAGCACGTCGATGACGAGCGCCGAGTGAATCCCGCCTGACCCTGTCGTCGTTCCCCCGTCCGACGGCGGGGCGTCCACGCGCGCTCGCACCTCGACCACACCTCCGACGGGCCCGTAGACGACCGCGTTGACCACGAGGTTGGCGACGGCCTGTTCCAGTCGGACGCGGTCGACCATGACCGGCGACGACGGGGCCCAGCGGCGGACCGTGTGTGCCGGGCCGCGGCACGCGACCCCGCCTGACGGACAGCCGAGTCGATGAGCTCGTCCACTCGCACCGGGACCCGGACCAGGGCGCGACCATCCGCCTCGGCAGCGGCCAAGGCCAGCAGCGCCGACGTCAGCTCGCCAAGCCGGACGGCGTCAGCGTGAGCAGAGCGGACCGCTGCCCGCAGGTCGGCGATGCTCGTATCCGCATCATCGGCGAGTTCCAGCTCCCCCTGTAGTGCGGCCATGGGCGTGCGCAACTCGTGCGACGCGCTCGCGATGAAGCGACGCTCGCGCCGCAGGCCTTCCGCCAGGCGGTCGATCATGGCGTTCAGCGTCTCGGCCAGCACGCCCAGCTCGTCGCGTACGGCAGGGGTCGCCAGGCGCGCATCGAGGTCCGTGGCGCCGATCAAGGCAGCCTCGCGCGTCAAGGCGGCGACCGGCCGGAGGGCCCGGCCAGCCAGCCACCAGCCCGCGCCGATCGAGACCAGGACCCCGGCAGCGCCGACCACGAGCAGGGCACGCGTCACGTCCGCGAGCGCGGCGTCGACGCTGGCCAGGCTACTCCCGACCACCAGCATCACCGCTGTCTCGTCATCGCGAGTGACGTTGACCGCGTAGGCGGCGCCACCGTCGTGCAGGTCGCCGCTGCGCAGGGCACCGCCCGAGCTGAGCACGGCGGCGGGGGTATCTACGCTCGCGTCGAGGAGCGCCCCGCCTAGGTCGAACACGGCGATGAATGAGCCCGCTGGGGTCTGTGCCTCGTCAGTCTGCAGGCCGACCTGGCCTTGGTTGTCGAAGGAGAGCATGACATCGACGGCCCGTGTCCTGAGGGCCTCATCGAGGGACTGTCGCAGAGCCGCGCCCGCCTGCCACCAGACGATGCCCGTGATCACCAGGATCATCATCATCATCGCGATGCCGTACCCAGCGGCGAGCCTGGTGCGGATGGTCACGGAGTACCTGGGAGGTCGACGACAGATCGCCGCGTCGGGGGACGAAGCGCGTAGCCCACGCGGCGCACCGCCTCGAGCCGAGGCCTGGCCACTCCGCGACCGAGCGCCTTGCGGATGGCGCCCACATAGACGTCGACGATCCGTGGGTTGCCCTCGAAGGCCCAGTCCCATACCTCCTCGATGATGCGGCCGCGAGTCAGGGCCTCATCGGGATGGCGCAGGAAATACTCGAGGAGCGCGAACTCCCGTGCCGTCAGCTCGAGGTCCTTGGCACCGGCCGTGACGCGCCGACTGGCCGGGTCCAGCTTGACATCTCCTAACGTAAGGACGGTGGGCCGTTTCGTCGCGCCTCGCCGCACGAGTGCTCGTAGGCGGGCCTCCAGCTCGGCGAAGGCGAATGGCTTCACCAGGTAGTCGTCCGCGCCGACGTCCAGTCCGCGAACACGATCATCGACCGCGTCACGTGCGGTGAGCAGCAGCACGGGGCTCCAACGTTCCTCCGCACGCAACTCGGCGCAGAAGGAGAAGCCGTCGCCATCCGGCAGCATCACATCGAGGACCAGGACGTCGTAGACGGACTCGTGTGCCAGCCAGCGAGCATCCTCGATCGTCGCTGCACCATCCACCGCGTGCCCACGTCGACGTAGACCGCGCATGGTCAGTTCGGCTAGACGCGCGTCGTCCTCAAGGAGCAGGTTCTTCATGCCACGACGGTATCTGCGGATGATAAGTGCACGATAAATCCGCGGCGAGCCAGGCCTTACCTTCCACTGATGCTCCGGGACCTAGCCTGCAACCAGGGTCGGCATCTAGCCCACCCCTACCAGGCAAGGAGCCAATCGTGAAGATCGAACGAGTACGAGCCGTCATCCTGGGCGGCACAGCGGCGCTGTTGATCGCCGGGGCTAGCAGTGCAGGTGTCTTCGCTGCCACGAGCGACGCGTCGCCATACATCTTCAGTGGTGGAACGTACGCTGCTCAGGAGCCGGAGGCGGTCCCCGCGGAGGCTACGGCAGCCGCTGGTGCGCCAGAGGCTGCTGAGGCTGCCGAGGTGGCTGGCCTGCCCGAGGCTGATGAAGGTGTGGATGCTGACGGCCCGGGAGGTCACGCGACCCGGTCGGCCAGGAGGTCGACCACCAGTTCGAGGGCGAGGAGTAGCACACCTGCCCCTCCAGCGCCGGTCGCCTTGCGGCGGCCGGCGCGACAGCTCGGAGCTCGGCGACAGGCGACGGTGGTCCGGGTGGCTACCCGGACCTGAGATCCTCGGGTCCATCCGGGGCACGCGTTCGGTGGACGTCAAGGAGCACGGCCGGCAGCCAAACCCAGGGAAGGCGGACGACCTCCTCCATCGTTCGAGGTCACGCCATGGCGTGACGCAACTCTCCTCTCCCGAGCCAATACGCCGCCTGCGCCGCGTTCAGGCAGCCCGTCCGCCGGTACAACCCCGACAGATGCTGTCGCGCCGTCGTCTCGCTGATGCCGAGCTCGGACGCGGCAGCCGCGACAGAGCCGGCTCGGATGTAGGCGCGCAGGACCTCGAGCTGCCGGCGGGTCGGCCGCTGCTTCGCCATCAGCCGGCCTTCCGCTACGTCGACCGGCCACGATCTCGCGCCGCCGGCGTCACGTTCTCGAGCACGAATCGAGGCCGGAACCGAAGGTGGGCCAAGCTGGCGCTACCCCTCTCGCCCCGACCAGTCTCCCGTTCTTCGAGCCGGAATGGTCCGGGAGTAGAGGCTGCACCAAGCCGTCCCGGCCTTGAGCATGACTCACCGTCGTCCCGGCGAGTGACCGGCACGTCAGCCTCTGGTATCGTGTCCGCACTCGGGCGGCTAGCTCAGCTGGTTAGAGCACTTGCTTGACATGCAAGAGGTCACTGGTTCGAGTCCAGTGTCGCCCACCATCCACCCACGGTGTACCGGCCGGGGACGAGGCTGTCTGGCCGCAGGTCCGAGGAGTCCAGCGCCATCAGCACGCCCGACCACTATCGACGCTCCCCAACGGGCCACCGCGCGCCTGGGCCGGGGTGCCCTATCCGCTTGGCGCTCACGTCGATGGCGACGGCACCAGCTTCAGCGTCTTCTCGCGCGTCGCCGAACGCGTGGAACTGTGCCTGTTCGATGAGGCTGGGGTCGAGACCCGGGTAGACCTTCCGGAACGGACCGGCTACACGTGGCACGGCCACCTGCCGGGAGTCGGGCCCGGACAGCGCTATGGCTACCGTGTGCACGGCCCCTGGGACCCCTCTCGTGGCGAACGCTGCAACCCGCAGAAGCTCCTGCTCGACCCCTACGCCCTCGCCATCGAGGGGCAGCTCCGCTGGGGCGACAGTATCCACGCGCACGTACCCGGCCATCCCTTCATCCGGCAGGACAGCGATAGCGCGCCCGATGTCCCTCGCTCGATCGTCCTGACAGGCGAATTCGACTGGGGCGACGACGCCCCGCCCTCCGTGCCCGACAACGAGACGGTCATCTACGAGACGCACGTGAAAGGCTACACGCAGCGCCACCCCGGGGTCCCCGAGGAGCTTCGCGGTACGTACGCCGGCATGGCCCACCCCGCTGCGATCGAGCACCTATTGTCGCTGGGCGTCACCTCGGTGGAGTTGATGCCGGTGCATCATTTCGTGCACGACGGCTTCCTGCTCGAGCGCGGACTGCGCAACTACTGGGGTTACAACCCGATCGGCTTCCTCGCCCCGCATGCCGAGTACGCGGCGACTGGCACTGGCGGGCAGCAGGTGGACGAGTTCAAGGGCATGGTGAGAGCGCTCCACGCTGCCGGCCTGGAGGTCATCCTCGACGTCGTCTACAACCACACCGGCGAGGGCAACCACCGTGGCCCCATGCTCTCGCTGCGCGGCCTTGACAACGACGCCTACTACCGGGTGCAGCCCGACAACCCACGCCACTATGTGGACTACACCGGCACCGGCAATTCCCTGGACATGCGCGAACCGTTCGTGCTCCAGCTCATCATGGACAGCCTGCGCTACTGGATCGAGCAGATGCACGTCGACGGATTTCGCTTCGACCTTGCTTCCGCACTTGCGCGGGAGGACCACCACGTCGACCGCGGTGCCGCCTTCTTCGACATCATCCAGCAGGATCCGGTCGTACGCACCACCAAGCTCATCGCCGAGCCGTGGGACGTCGGCGAGGGCGGCTATCAGGTGGGCAGCTTCCCGCCCCCGTGGGCCGAGTGGAACGGCGCCTATCGTGACACCGTGCGCGACCTCTGGCGCGGTCAGCCGGACATGCTGCACGACTTCGGCCGGCGCTTCAGTGGCAGCGCCGACCTCTTTGCCGACGAGGGTCGTCCGCCCACCGCCAGCATCAACTTCGTCACCGCCCATGATGGCTTCACCCTCGCCGACTTGGTCAGCTACGACCACAAGCACAACCTTGCCAACGGTGAAAGCGATCGTGACGGGGAGTCGCACAATCGTTCCTGGAACTGCGGCGAGGAAGGGCCTTCTGCGGATCGAGGCGTCCTCGCGTTGCGTACCCGCCAGCGCCGCAACCTGTTGGCCACCTTGCTGCTCTCGCAGGGGGTGCCGATGCTACTGGGTGGAGACGAGCTGGGACGGAGCCAGGACGGCAACAACAATGCCTACTGTCATGACTCGGAGCTTTCCTGGTACGACTGGGAAGGGGCCGATGCGGAGATGATCGACTTCACTCGGCGCCTCATCGCGTTGCGCCAGGGGCACCCGGTGTTCATGCGTCGACACTGGTACCACGTGGGCATTCCTGACGATGCTCCGCGGGACCAGCCCCGAGACATCGAGTGGTGCACACCTGAGGGCGTGCGCATGACCGACGAGCAATGGCACATAGACACTGCCGCCGCCATCGCGGTCTACCTCTCGGGGCAGCAGTTGGTCGACGGGCAGGGCCACCCGATCGATGACGAGTCCTTCTATCTCGCGCTCAACGCTACCGCCGCCGACATGCCCTTCCAGCTGCCCGGCGACTGGCTCGGAGGAGCCTGGGAATACGTCTTCGATACCGCCGCGGAGCGCCCCTTCGACAGTCCGCACGTCGAGGTTTGGTCCTCCGCCGCGCGCATCCCACTCAGGAGTCACTCGATGATCCTGGCTCGCCGCATCGTGGATGGTCGCCCGGCCGCAGCGGCCATCGGGTAGGCTGCGACGCGATGCCAGTGGAGCACCCATGAGCCACACAGACAGGCGCCCCGGGCGACCGTCCGCGCGCCACTCCACGGGATTCGCGGCCGACCCGCTCTGGTACAAGGACGCCATCATCTACGAGGTCCACGTGCGGGCCTTCCAGGACAGCAGCGGGGACGGCATCGGGGACTTCCGCGGCCTGACCTCCCGGCTGGACTACCTCGCCGACCTCGGCGTCACCGCCATCTGGCTACTGCCCTTCTACCCCTCGCCATTGCGCGACGACGGCTACGACATCGCTGACTACGGCAGCGTCCACGCCGACTACGGCAGCATGCGTGACGTCCGGACCTTCATCCGTGAAGCCCACAAACGCGACCTCCGCGTCATCACCGAGCTGGTCTTCAATCACACCTCCGACCAGCACCCCTGGTTCCGGCGGGCGCGCAAGGCGCCTCCCGGCTCACCTCAGCGTGACTGGTACGTGTGGAGCGATACGCCCGACCGCTATCGCGACGCACGCATCATCTTCAAGGACTTCGAGCCCTCCAACTGGTCCTGGGACGCGGTCGCAGATGCCTACTTCTGGCATCGCTTCTACAGCCACCAGCCCGACCTGAACTTCGACGAGCCCCGCGTCTCAGAGGCGCTGCTGAAGGCGAGCGATCTGTGGCTCGAGGCGGGGGTCGACGGCCTGCGCCTCGATGCCATCCCGTACCTCTACGAACGCGAGGGCACCAACTGCGAGAACCTGCCTGAGACACACGCCTTCCTGAAGGCGTTGCGCAGCCATGTCGATGAGCATTTCGCCGACCGTATGCTGCTGGCGGAGGCCAACCAGTGGCCCGAGGACTCGGTGGCCTACTTCGGCTGACGGCGACGAGTGCCACATGGCCTTCCACTTCCCGCTCATGCCACGCATGTTCATGGCGCTGCGCATGGAGGACCGCTTCCCCATCATCGACATCCTCGAGCAGACGCCGGAGTTGCCCGAGACCGGCCAGTGGGCGCTGTTCCTACGCAACCACGACGAGCTCACGCTCGAGATGGTCACCGACGAAGAGCGCGACTACATGTATCGCGTGTATGCAGCCGACCCGCAAGCGCGTATCAACCTCGGCATCCGCCGACGCCTGGCACCGCTGCTGGGCAACAACCGTCGCCGCATCGAGCTGATGAACGGGCTGCTCTTCAGCCTGCCGGGCACGCCGGTCGTCTACTACGGCGACGAGATCGGCATGGGCGACAACGTCTACCTGGGCGACCGCAACGGCGTACGCACGCCCATGCAGTGGTCGTCGGACCGCAATGCCGGCTTCAGCTCTGCCAACCGCCAGCGCCTGTACCAGCCGGTGGTGACCGACCCTGAGTACCACTACGAGGCCGTCAACGTGGAGGCGCAGCAGGCCAATCCGCAGTCCCTGCTGTGGTGGATGAAGCGCGTCATCGCGCTGCGCAAGAAGCATCCCGCCTTCGGCCGCGGGTCGCTGCACTTCCTGCATCCTGACAATCGCCGCATCCTCGCTTTCATCCGCGAGTACGAGGACGAGACCATCCTCGTCATCGCCAACCTCTCCCGCTACGCTCAGTGGACCGAGTTATCGCTGGGACGCTTCGAGGGACGCGTCCCCGTCGAGCTCTTTGGCTCGGTGGATTTCCCCCGGATCGGGCCGGACCCGTACCTCGTCAGCCTGGGCCCACATTCCTTCCTCTGGTTCCGGCTGGCCAAGGTCGCATCGGCAGGGGAGCGGGGCGCCGGTGGTGATCTACCCGAGCTGGCCTGGCGCGGCGACCTCGTGGCCCGTCTGAGGCGACCGACCGATGAGGCGGCCGATGTGTTGCTTCGTTGGGTGCTGTCGCGCCGCTGGTACCGTGGCGGTACGCACGCGGTAGCCAGCACGCGCATCACCGACGTGGTAGACCTGCATTCCTCGCCGCCGGCCGTGCTGGCATTCCTTCAGGTGTCATACCGCGACACCGAACCGGCCACCTATGTGCTCCCGCTGGCCACCGACACCGACTTCGATGCCGATGAACTGGTGGTCCGGGCGCCCGATGCAGCCATCGCCCGGCTGGTGGGAGAGGGTGAAGTAGCTCGACTGCTCGACGGAACCATCGTGCCCGGCGTCTACGAGACGCTGCTGGCCATCGTCCGTGGTCGCCGGCACATCAAAGGGGCTCGCGGCGACCTCGTCGGACACGCCCAGAAGGCACTGCGTTCCCAGCTCGCGGGTGCGACTGCCTCCGAGCTGGCCGCGACCCCGGTGCGTGAACAGCCGACGATGTCCAACAGCTCCGCCTACTACGGTGAACGCGTGGTCCTGAAGCTCTACCGTGTGCTCGAGGCCGGCCCTAATCCCGACCTGGAGTTGGGCCGCTACCTGGCCGATGCCGGCTACGCCAACGTGCCCCGGGTGCTCGGCTCGGTCGAGATCACAAGTGGAGCGGCGGAGGCCACGCTGGCCATGGTGCAGGCCTACGTCCCGCACGAGGGAAACCTGTGGGAGTCGATGCGAGAGGCCGTGGGCACTTTCCTCCACGACGCCGAAGCGGAGACTGAGCCGCCCGAGTTGGCCGACGACGGGGACCGCTTCTTCCTCGATCTATCCCGCAGGCCGATGCCGGCTCGGGCACACGATCGCATCGGGATCGCCCTCGAGACCGCGCGCGTGCTGGGCGAACGAGTCGGCCAGATGCACCGGCTGTTGGCAGAGGCTGATGGGGGTGACCCAGACTTCGCGCCGGAACCGATGTCGTCCTTCTACATCCGCTCGCTGTATCAATCGGTGCGCAAGCGCGTCAACACCGCGCTCGAGCTGCTCGAAGACCGGCGGGCGTCGTTGCCACTCCGGGATCAGGAAGCAGCCCACGTCGTGCTGGCGGCAGCGCCTCGCGTGGATGAGCTTCTGCACCATCTCCGCGACATGAAGAGCGATGGGCAGCGCATCCGCGTCCACGGAGACCTGCACCTGGGACAGGTGCTGGACACCGGCAACGATGTCGTCATCGTCGACTTCGAGGGCGATACGGGCCGACCGCTGAGCGAGCGCCGTCTCAAGCGACCCGCCCTGACCGATCTTGCCAGTCTCGTCCGATCCATCCACTTCGCCGCGCACTGGCCGCGCGTGGAGCGTGAGCTACTCAGCGCCGACGTGATCGAGCCGGACGGATTGGCAGCGTGGTCGACGTATTGGTTCCAGTGGATGTCGGCGGCCTGCGTGCGCGGCTATCGTGAGGCCACCGAGACTTCCTCCTTGAACCCATCTGATGACGACATCTGGTCGGTGCTCTTCAAGTGCCTGCTGGTCTCGCGCGCCTGTGACGAGCTGACGTCCAGGCTGGGTTCTCGCTCCGACTGGTTGGGGATCCCGCTGGCTGGGCTCGACGAGTTGCTCGGCGGAGCAGGGGAGACGGGCGCCTAGGCCAGCCGCCTTGAGGTACGATCGAGCCCGGCTGCGAAGACAGCGGTCCGCGGCTGTCGCCCAAGAGCGCCTCTCGACCGTCGTGCGCTGCGAGGGGCGTCCATTTCGATCAGGAGCAGATGACATGTGCGCAGCAGAGCGCGCCGCCGACAACCACGCCGACGACGCCCCCACCGAGGAAGAGCTCGAGTTCCAGGCCCCCCAGAAGGGCTCGGCCAGCGAGCTCCTCGATGCCAATGCGCACGACCCGCTTGATCCGATGCGCCATTCCGCCGCACACATCATGGCGGAGGCAGTGCTGGACCTCTTTCCGGAGGCCAAGCTGGGCATCGGGCCCGCCATCGTCGATGGCTTCTACTACGACTTCGAGCTGCCACGACCGCTGAACCCAGAGGATCTGCGCGCCATCGAGAAGCGCATGAAGAAGTCGGTGAGGGCGGACCATCCGTTCATCCGTCGCGAATGGGATCCCGACGAGGGCCGCACCATGCTGGAGGCCGCGGGCCAAACCTACAAGGTGGAGATCCTCGATGACCTGCGCGCCGCCGCCGAGGCTGCCGGCGAGCCGGTGCCGGAGGTGACCACCTATTCGCACGGTCCTTTCACCGACCTCTGCCGAGGCCCGCACGTGGAGTCGACCGGCAAACTCGGTCCCTTCAAGCTGCTCAAGACGTCGGGCGCCTACTGGCGCGGCGACGAGAAGCGTCCGATGCTCCAGCGCATCTACGGCACGGTCTGGTCCACCAAGGATGAACTGGACTTGTACCTGTGGCGTCTCGAGGAGGCCCGCAAGCGCGACCATCGCCGCCTGGGCGTTGCCCTCGACCTGTTCAGCTTCCATGACGTCAGCCCCGGTTCCGCCTTCTGGCACCCCAAGGGCCAGCGCCTCTGGCGCACGCTCGAGACTGCCATGCGGGAGCTGCAGGACAGACGCGGCTACCAGGAGGTGAGCACACCCATCCTGGTGCACAAGAGACTATGGGAACAGTCGGGGCACTGGGACCATTACGACGACAACATGTTCAAGTTGGAGTCCGAGGAGCAGACGTTCTCGCTCAAGCCGATGAACTGCCCCGAGTCGACGATCATCTACCGCCCAAGGTGCGCTCCTACCGCGACTTCCCGATCCGCTACTCGGAATACGGCAGGCTGCATCGCAACGAGCGCTCCGGCACGCTGTCAGGGCTGACACGTGTACGACAGTTCATCCAGGACGACGCGCACTGCTATGTGCGGCCGGACCAGCTGGCGGATGAGGTCGAGGCCCTGCTGGGAGAGGTCAACGAGACCTTCTCCTGGTTCGGCCTCCTGCCACGCTTCACCTTCGCCACTCGGCCCGACAAGGCCCTCGGCGACCTGGCGCAGTGGGAGCATGCTGAGCGACTCATGACCGACGCCCTCAAGCGGGCAGGCGTGGACTACACCGTCAAGCCCAAGGACGGTACGTTCTATGCGCCCAAGATCGACATCTATGTCGATGATGCGCTCGGCCGCGAGTGGCAGATGGCCACGATCCAGGCCGACATGATGATGCTGCCCGAGCGCTTCGACCTGACCTACATCGACCAGGAAGGCCAGCCCCAGCGCCCCATCGCCATCCATCGTGCCATCTATGGCTCCTTCGAGCGTTTCATCGGCATCATCACCGAACACTTCGCCGGCGCCTTTCCCTTCTGGTGCGCTCCAGTGCAAGCCGTGGTCATCCCCATCGCCGACCGGCACATCGAGGCTGCCGAGCAGCTGGCCGGGCTGTTACGCGCCAAGCGCCTGTTCGTGGAGGTCGACGACAGCTCCAACCGGATGCAGAACAAGATCAGGATGGCGCAGGAGCAGAAGGTCCCCTACATGCTGGTCCTGGGCGACCGCGAGATCGAGGCGCGTACGGCGTCGCCACGCACCAGGACAGGTGATCAGCTCGATGCCATCGGCTGGGAACAGTTGGCCGAGCAGTTGGCCGAGGAGGCCGCTTCGCGCCGCCCGGGATAGCCGGCCCGACGAGGGCGCGGAAGGCTCGGCCGTGCCCAGGACTTACCCGGCCTGTGCTATAGTCCGCCGGCGACCTTGGGCGGTCGTGGCGCCTCGTCGCGCTCGCCCGGGGACGTCCAAACGACACGCTGCAATGGTGAGGGAATAGCCTGAGTAAGGACCTGCGAATCAACGAGATGATCCTGGATCCCACAGGTGCGGGTCATCGACGAAGAAGGGGAACAGTTGGGCGTCATGCCCACGCCACAGGCCCTGCAACTGGCACTTGAGCGTGGTTTCGACCTCGTAGAGGTCGCACCCATGTCCAATCCTCCCGTCACCAAGATCCTCGACTACGGCCAGTTCAAGTACGAGCAGGCGCGCAAGGAAAAAGAGGCTCGCAAGCATCAGCGTTCGGTCGAATTCAAGGAAGTTCGGCTCAGGGTCAAGATCGGCAAGGGTGACTTCGACACCAAGGTCAAGCGTGCCATCCGCTTCCTGGAGGAAGGGGACCGTGTCAAAGTCGCCGTGCAGTTCCGTGGCCGCGAGGTGAGCCACGCTTACATCGGGCGCGACTTGCTCACTCGGTTCGCCGAGCAGGTCGAGGAGTACGGAGCCGTCGATCGACCGCCAGTCCTGGAGGGACGGTCCATGTCGATGGTCCTGACCGCCATACACAAGCCAGGCCCAGCGCCCGCGAGGGCAGGGACCGAAGCCGAGGGCCAAGAGAACGATCAAGCGGAGCCGCCGCAGGCGGCGCCGCCGGCCGCCGAAGACGAAGCTACCGCCTCGTCGGCGACCAGCACAGGAGGCTGACGCCAGTGCCCAAGATGAAGAGCCACAAGGGAGCCCAGAAGCGCTTCGGCGCCACCGGCAGTGGCAAGATCTACCGCGTCAAGTCCTGGCGCGGTCACCACCTCGAGATCAAGTCGTCGCGGCGCAAGCGACGCTATGCGGGCAAGGAAATGCTGGATGGCGCCAACAAGAACGCCGTCAAGCGTATGCTGCCGTACCTGTAGGAGCACGACCACTAGATGGCACGAGTCAAGCGGGGCGTCACCGCCCACAAGCGTCACAAGCGCCTCCTCAAGTCCGCTGAGGGCAAGCGCGGCACCCATCGCCGACTGATCCGCTCCGCGCGCGAGGCCCAGCTGCACGCGATGGCCTATGCCTTTCGCGGTCGCAAGGAGCGCAAGCGCCAGATGCGCTCGCTCTGGATCGCTCGCATCAACGCGGCGGCGCGCCAGAACGGTATGACCTACGGGACGCTGATGAGTGGCCTCAAGACCGCCGGCGTGGAGCTCGACCGCAAGAGCCTGGCCGACATCGGTGTCCGCGATACGGCGACGTTCGCGCGCATCGCCGAGGTCGCCAAGTCCGCCTAGCGACGAGCGCCCAGCCCGTCGTGGACGCCGCTTCCTTCAACGCGCAACTCGAGCAGCTGCAGGCGAGAGCCGTCAGCGAGATCGCTGGCGCCGATTCGCCCGCGGCGCTCGACGCCATCGAGTCCAGCATGCTCGGCCGCAAGGGTGAGTTGCGGGGTCTGCTCGGTGGCATCGGCGCCCTGCCGGCAGAGGATCGCCCCAAGGTCGGCGCCATGGCCAATCCCGTGCGCGAGGCCATCGAGGCCGCGCTGGCGCAGCGCCGCGTCGGCTTGGAGTCGGCCGAGCTCGAGGCGCGGCTGGGAGCGGAGGCCGAGGACGTCACGCTGCCCGGCCGACCACGCTGGCGTGGCTCCCTGCACCCGCTGCGCGAGACCGAGGGCGAGATCACGCGCATCTTCAGCCAGTTCGGCTTCGTCATCGTCGAAAGCCCCGAAGTCGAGAGCGATGAGCTCAACTTCGGTGCCCTGAACATCCCAGCGGACCATCCGGCGCGAGACCTGTGGGACACCATCTACGTGCAGGATCCGGAGGGAACGGCGCGCGAGGATCGCCTGCTGCTGCGCACGCACACCTCACCCGGCCAGATCCGCGCCATGCGCGACAGCAGCCCGCCCATCCGCGTGCTGACGCCCGGCCGCTGCTATCGCTACGAGGCCGTGGACGCCAGCCACGGCTTCGAATTCTTCCAGATCGAGGGCCTGATGGTCGATGAAGGCACCACCATGGCGCACCTGCGTGGCTTGCTGGACGCCTTTGCCCACGCCATGTTCGGAGCTGACCGCGCCACACGCTTCCGCCCCGGCTACTACCCCTTCACGGAGCCGTCGGTGGCGTTCGACATCGGCTGCGTGGTGTGCGAGGGCGAGGGTTGCCCGGCCTGCAAGCGAACTGGCTGGATGACCATCCTCGGCGCCGGCATGGTGCATCCGGTGGTGCTGCGCAACGGCGGTATCGACCCCGAGCACTATCAGGGCTTCGCCTTCGGCATGGGCACCGATCGCATCGCCATGCTGCGCTATGCCATCACCGACATCCGCGCCTTCCTGGCCGACGACATGCGTTTCCTGGAGCGGCTCTAGATGCGCGTCCCCCTTTCGTGGCTGCGCGAATTCGTCGACATCGACCTGACACCTGAGCAGCTGGCTGAACGGCTCACGCTCCTGGGCATGGAAGTGAGCGCCATCGACCGTATCGGCGCCGACTGGCACGGCATCGTGGTGGGGGAGTTGCTGGAGGTCGCCCCGCATCCCAACTCGGGCAAGCTGTCACTGACACGGGTGCGCACGGGCGATGGTGGGGCGGAGCTGTCCATCGTCTGTGGCGCCACCAACATCGAGGCCGGCCAGCGGGTCCCGGTGGCTCTTCCAGGCTCCGTACTGCCAGGGGACCGCCACATCGACGTCACCACCATCGCCGGGACGCAGAGCCAGGGCATGCTCTGCTCCGGCGACGAGCTCGGCCTCACCAGCGACGCCGACGGCATCCTCATCCTGCCCCCGACGTCGGAGCTGGGCGTGGACATGGCCGACATGGCTGGCGACGTCGTGCTCGATATCGACGTCAAGCCCAACCGCGGTGACGCCCTCAGCATCGTCGGCCTCGCCCGCGAGGTCGCGGCCGCCACCGGCTCCCCGCTGCGCTGGCCCGATCTCTCGGTAGCAGAATCGGGCGACAGCACGGCGGAGCACCTGCGCGTCGACGTCTCCGACCCCGAGCTGTGCCCCGTCTTCGTGGGCCGCTACGTCGAGGGTGTGACCGTCGGTCCCTCACCCTGGGAAGTGCAGAAGCGCCTGATCGCGGCCGGCGTGCGGCCCGTCTCCAACGTCGTGGATGCATCCAACTACGTGCTGATGGAGCTGGGCAAACCGATCCACACGTTCGATGCCGATGCCGTCACCGACGGTCATATCATCGTTCGCCGCGCCAGGCCTGGCGAACGGCTCGAGACCCTTGACCATGTCCATCGCGAACTCAGCCCCGATACGTTGCTGATCACCGACCCCAGCGGCCCACTGGCTATCGCCGGCGTCATGGGTGGGGCCGCCAGCGAGGTCGCTGACGAGACCACCAACGTCATCATCGAATCAGCCATCTTCGACCCCGTCAGCGTGCGTCGCACCGCGTTCCACTACTCACTTCGCAGCGAAGCCAGCCTGCGCTTCGAGAAGGGCCAGGAACACCGCCTGGCTCGCCTGGGCGCGGACCGGACCGCGACACTCATCCGTGAGTGGGGTGGTGGTCGTGTCGCCACTGGTGCCGTCGACACGGGACCCACCCCTCCGGTACAGTCGCGCATCGCCTATCGGCCCGGGCGTGTCCAGCGATTGCTGGGGGAGGACATCCCCACCCCTGAGCAGCGAGCACTGCTGGAACGGGTGGAGGTCCGGACGGAGGTCGCACGCAGAGGCGACGTCATCCCCGTCATCGCCGGCCACGAGCCACTCGAGGTGATCGTCAGCGATCCCGACGAGGCGCTGGTCGCGGTCGTGCCCGGCCACCGACGCGACCTTACGATCGAAGCCGACATCATCGAGGAGATCGCCCGCGTCCGTGGCTACGAGACCCTCGCTGGACACCTGCCCGACACCGAGATGCCGGCGTACCGGAGCGATCCTGCGCGACCGTTCGACGAGTTGCGCTCCATGCTCGCGGGCGCCGGGCTGAACGAGATCATCACCCACGGGTTGATCGGCCCCGAGGACCACGCCCGCCTCGGCTTGGGAGATGGCGACAGCACCATCCGTGCCGCCAATCCGGTCACCGTCGACCATTCGGAGCTCCGCCGTTCGATGATCCCCGAGCATCTGCGCGTGCTGGTGGAGAACGAACGCCAGCGGAGGCCGGACATCCACGCCTTCGAGATCGGTGTCGTGCACGAATGGCGCGAGGGCGTTCCCATGGAGCAGCGCATGCTCGGCCTCATCATCGCCGGGCGCGAGCACCCGGTCACTCACGACCGCCCGGCGCGGCCCGCCGACGTCGCTACCGCCAAGGGACTCCTCGAACAGCTGACACAACGCCTGCTGCGATGCCGCCTGGTGTACGAGCCCGTCACGCCGCGCCGTGGCGTCGACCATCCGGGCCGCACGGCGGCGGTGCTGGCGGTCACACCGGACGGCAAGCGTACCTTCGTCGGCCGCGTAGGTGAGCTCCATCCACGCCTGCTGGAGGAGTACCAAACCCGCGCCGATCATGTCGTCTTCGCCGAGATCGACCTCGACACCTACTGGCGCCTCATCCCACGGCAGCAGCGTGTGGGCAAGCTGGAGCACCTGCCGGGGGTCGAACGCGATATCGCCCTGGTGGTGGCGAGCGATCGCCCGTCCGGAGACCTGGAGACGATCATCCGCACGGAGGGTGGAGCCGACCTGCGCAGCGTCATCCTGTTCGACCAGTACCGCGGCGCGCCGCTCGATGAGACCGAGAAGAGCCTGGCCTACCGACTCCGATTCGAAGCCGTGGGCGAGCGACTGAGCGAGGACGACGTGGAATCCGCTGTGGTGCGGATCGTTGCGGTATTGAACGACCGACTTGGCGCGCGCCTGCGCGCCTGATAGCGTTGCACGGATGAGGCGCCCGTCATGACCATCGCGACCACCGATATCTACCTGCTGATCATCATCGTATCGGCGCTGGTGGTGGGCTTCTTCTGGGGTGCGGTCCGGAGCCTGCTGCTGCTTGGCGCCTGGGTGCTGGTGTTCCTCGTCGCTGCCCATCTCAAGGGTGATCTTGGAGGGTACCTGACTGAGCAGTGGACCAGCTACCCCGCGAGGTACACCGACATGGCGGCCTTCGGCATCATCTACGTGGGCCTGCTGTTGGCCGCACCGGTGATCATCCTGGTCTCCACCGGTGGCGATCAAAGCCTGTCGCGCTTCCAGGTGATGGACGACCTCGTGGGTGCGTTCGTGGCCGTCCTCGTGGCCGTCCTCGGGATCGCCGGATTGATGATCATACTGTCGACGTTCTATGGCACCGACCCCGCGTTCGTCGAGCCAGGGGGTGGGCCCCAGTGGAGCGCCAACCTGTACCAGTCGCTGCTCAACTCCAGCATCGGTAGCAGCATCGAGCAGCACGTGGTGCCGATCATCGGCACGCTGTTCAGCCCCGTCCTCCCTCCCAACGTGCGCCAGGTCTTCGGTTGACCCTGACCGCGGATCACGCGGGCACGGGCCTGACCGAGTCGACCGAGGAGAACGATCTAGGGCTGCGGCGCATCAGCGAGAACCTCGTATCGGGTCCGCCAGAGGCGGTCGCGCGTGGGCTACTGGGGACGGTGCTCGTTCGTGATGACGGCGTCACTCGCCGTGTGGCGCGGATCGTCGAGACCGAGGCGTATGGCGGGCCGGAGGACCTCGCCAGCCACGCGAGGGCCGGACGAACCGCGCGCACGAGCGTGATGTTCGGGCCACCGGGACGAGCCTACGTCTATCTTGTCTACGGCATGCACCACTGTCTCAATGTCGTCTGCGCCGCCGATGGCGCGGCAGCCGCTGTCCTGATCCGCGCTGTCGAACCCATCATCGGCACGATGGCCATGCGGGCTGCCCGTGGCCGTCACGCCGATCCGGGCGAACGCCTCGCCGCAGGTCCGGCCCGCGCCTGTGAGGCACTCGCTGTCGACCGCAGCCTCGATGGTGTGGACCTCCTCAGCGACACTCGCTTGTGGCTGGCCTCCGACAGCAGTGATCCCGTCCTGTCCGGCCACATCATCGTCGGTCCGCGCATCGGCGTCGGCTACGCCGGTCCGACGTGGGCCACTCGACCCTGGCGCTTCGGTATCGCCGCGAGCCCATCGCTGAGTCGCCCCTTCCCGAAGCATCGCTGATGGATCCTCGCTCGGCGGATCTGCTCGAGTTTCCACTCATCCGGGCACGGCTCGCGGCCTATGCCGCCTTCGCGCCTTCGCGACGGCTGGCCCAGGCGGTGCAGCCGGCGATCGACCCCATCATCGTCGAGCGACGCCTCGACGAGACCGACGAGGCTCGCTGGCTGCTATCCGAGAAGCCCAGCGTGGGTGTGGGTGGGGCTCACGACATCGAGCCCATCCTGACCCGCGCCACCCGAGGCGGTCGACTCGATCCGGCAGAGCTGTGGGCTGTCGTCGAGACCATCATCGCCGCCGGCCGTCTGGTGGACAGCCTGCGTGACCTCGACCGACCGCTGCTGCACACGCTCTATCGCAGCATCGATCCGCTGCCCGCGCTGCGCTCGCGGCTGGAGGCCAGCATCGACCCAGCGGGTGAGATCCTGGACACCGCCTCCCCAGCCCTCGGCGGGTTGCGGCGCAACGTGCGCATCGCCAATGAGCGCCTGCGCAGCCGACTCGACGCACTCGTCCATTCTGATGTCGCAGGCGCCCTGCAGGAGCCCATCATCACGCTGCGCAACGGCCGCTACGTCCTGCCCGTCCGGGCCGACTCGCGCAGCCGTGTCAAGGGCATCGTGCACGACCAGTCGGGAAGCGGTCAGACGCTCTTCGTCGAGCCTTTCATCGCGGTAGAACTTTCCAATGCCTGGCGGGAGGCCGAGCTGGCGGCGAAGGCGGAAGAGGAACGTGTGCTCGACGAGCTCTCCGCGCGTGTCGCCGCCGACGGAGAAGCGCTGGCGGCCGACCTCGAGGCTCTCGCCCGCTTCGACCTGTGGATGTGCCGCGCACGTCTGGCCGAGGAGATGGACGCGATCCGGCCGTCCTTGGCCCGCGAGCCGGTCGTCTCCCTCCTCTCGGCACGCCACCCAGGGCTGGAGGGCACGGTCGTGCCCATCGACGTTCACCTCGGTGACGGCTACACGGCGCTCGTCATCACTGGACCCAACACCGGCGGCAAGACGGTCGCCTTGCGCACGGTGGGCCTGCTGGCGTTGATGCATCAGTCGGGCATGCACATCCCGGTCGCACCCGGCAGCGCCATGCCCATCTTCAGTGACGTGCTTGCCGACATCGGCGATGAGCAATCAGTGGCGCAGTCGCTGTCGACTTTCAGCGGCCATCTGCGCACCATCACCCGCATCGTGGAGGAAGCCGGTCCGGGCACACTCGTGCTGCTGGATGAGCTGGGCGCCGGCACGGACCCGACCGAGGAATCGGCGCTGGCGCAGTCGCTGCTCGACCACTTCATCGAGGCTGGCTCGCTGGTGATCGCGACCACCCACTACGCCGAGCTCAAGACCTACGCTCACAACGAGGCGCGGGCGCGCAATGCATCGGTCGATTTCGACCTGGCTACGTTGGCTCCGACCTACCACCTCTCGATCGGCCTGCCAGGGACCAGTCAGGCGTTCGCCATCGCCGAACGCCTGGGGCTGCCCAGACACCTGGTAGAAGATGCCCGCTCGCGGCTCTCGGTGGCACAACAGGAATTCGAGTCCACGCTGGCCTCGATCCGTGAGACACAGGTCGACATGGCTGCTGCCGAGGCTCGCGCGGCTGACGCCGAACAGCGCATGCAGGCGGCGCTGGCCGAGGCCGAGGAAGAGCGACGCCGCGCTCGTGCCGAGCGCCGCACCGCGACGCAGGAGGCTCGCCGCCAGGCGGAGGTCGCACTGGCCGCCATCGAGGCCGAGATCTCTGAGATGCGGGGCTCGCTCGGTCGGGAGACCCTGACCGAGGCACGACTCGACGCGGCCATGGCGCGTATCGATGCCCGGCTGAGTGTGATGCCCGGGGAAGCGGAGGCAGCCGCGCCAGCGGGGGCACGGCCGCGCTGGCAGATCGGCGATCGGGCGCTGGCGGCCAGCGGCTGGAATGGCACCATCGCCGAGCTCGATGAGACGCGGGGCCGGGCGGTGCTGGAGGTCAGCGGCATGCGCGTCGAGCTCATGATCGACGAGCTGGAACCAGCGTCCAGCGGTGGTGCGGGATCTGGGCCTGGACCGGGTGGGAGGCCGCGGAGTGGGCGCCGCGGCGAATTCGGTGACGAGCCACGGTCGCGCTTCGCCACCGGTGGTGCACAGGCACGCGCGACAGCCGCGGGCGACCGGCGGGCTCGCGCGGTGGCGTCCAGCCTGGACCTGCGTGGGGCGCGTGTGGAGGAGGCGATGGCCATGCTCGACCAGTACCTCGACGACGCCACCCACGCAGGAGCCGGACGCGTGACGGTGATCCACGGCCATGGCTCAGGCGCGATGCGCGACGCCGTGCGGGCAACGCTCAGCGCCCACCCGCTGGTGCGCGATTGGCGACCAGGCGATCGAGGTGAGGGTGGCGATGGCGCCACCATCGTGAGGCTGTAGGCGATCGCGACTCAGCCGGCGGAGGGCGACTCCATGGCGGAGGGCGACTCCATGGCGGCAGCCGCGGGTGTCTCCGCGGCCGCCGGTGCGACGCTCCCCGCCGGGGACGGCTTCGGTTGCGGCTCCGCTGATGGCTGTTGCGTGGGGACAAGCGACGGCTCTGGGGTCGGTTTGGGCTTTGGCTTGGGGGTGGGCTCGGGCGTCGGCTTGGGGGTGGGCTTGGGCGTCGGCTTGGGGGTGACCGCAACCTCGGCGCTCGGAACCGGCGTGACCTCTGGCGCCGGGCTCGGTTCAGCCGATGGCTCGACGGAGGGCGATGGCGATAGCTCCGGGGATGCCGAGGGCTCCGGACTAGGACTCTCGAGGGGCGCCTTGCGACAAGACTTGGCGGGTGGGAAAGGTCCACCCCACGAGGAACCGTACGGCTGGTAGTAGGGCTCGAAGAAGTAGGCCGTATAGGTCGTCTTGGTGCGGGACACGTTGGCACCCACACCCACACCCTCGCTGGCGCGCTTGATCCAGCCCTTGACGGCGTCATTCCAGCTCTTGGTGTGCGACTCGGCATCGTCGAGCACGAGATAGCCGCGAGTGCGACGCTTGCCCACGTCTTCGCAGCGATCGTTCCATCGATACCACTGGCCGTCGGTGCCCTTCACCACCTCCATCGAGACGAGATAGGGATCGACCGTGGGTGCGGTGCCGCGGATGAAGAGCTCGCTGACCTGGCGACGCGAGTACTCCGAGGGGGTGTGACCGGTCCAGGCATCGACACTGGCGGTGGAGATGCCGTTGGGTCGCGAGAAGTCGCGCACTTCCCAGTTGCGGGTGACGTCGGTCAGGAAAGCATCCCATGCGGGCGCTGCCACATCGAGTGAGAAGACCGGGTTGGAGACGGTGGTGACAGGGCTGGCATTGCTGTTACCGGCCCAGAAACCCACGGAGAGGGCGTACTCGCCGTTCTTGCGGCCCTGCTTGGAGGGCGGGGCGATATAGCCGTAGGCGTTGAGATCCTTGGCGTCATTGGTGGTGCCGGTCTTGAGCGCGGCCGGGCGGCGCTGCCCATTGGCGGCCGTGAGCTGGGCCTTGTCTGCCCACACCGGGTTCACGGAAGGGTCGGTGTTGCCCTTGAGGATGTCAGTCATGACGTAGGACGCCTGCTTGGAGATGACACGCTTGCCCTTGGGCGTCTGGTACTGGTACTCGACCGGGTTGTCGGGGTTCACGCTCTTGATCTCAAGGATGGAGGTGTGCCCCACGTTCAGGCCGCCGTTGGCCATCGTGGCGTACGCCTGGTTGAGGTCCAGCGGATGCACCTCGAGTGTGCCCAAAGCCATCGCCAGCCCGGCCGTCGGATGGTCCTGCTGGAAGTCCATGCCGAAGGCCTGCGACTTGTTGAACACATCCGTCTCACCCACCAGCGCCAGGGACTTGACGGCCGGCACATTGAGCGAGAACTGGAGCGCGTTACGGACACGCACGGGACCACGCTCACGACCGTTGAAGTCGGTTGGAACGTAGCCCCCGAAGTTCGTGGTGACGTCCATCAGCATCGTCGCCGCGGTAAGGGTCCTGTCGTCGATGCCGGTGGCGTAGGTGAACGGCTTGAAAGCTGAGCCGGGTTGCCGCCAGCCGTCCGCCAGGACGTCGAACTGCGGCTGCATCTTCTTGTTAGCCTTGGCACGCTCGTAGTAGTTCGCGGAGCCGACGTAGGCGATGATCTCGCCGGTCTCGTAGTCAAGCGCGGAGAGTGCAGCGTTCCACACGTTCTGCGTGCGCAGTCGGGCCATCCAGTCGGTGTAGGGGATCTTCAGCGTCTTGGCAGCGCCGGTCGGGTCGGCGCGGTGAGGCACGAGGGCGGCGGCCCGCACCCATGCTTCGGCCCGCTTCTGGATGTCGTAGTCGAGCGTGGTGTAGACACGCAGGCCACCCATCTTGAGCGGATCGCAGGTCTCCGCGTCCTTGCACAGCAGCTGTCGAAGTTCCTCGCGCACGTACCATACGAAGTGCGGCGCCTTCCATGCCAGCTGCGACTGGGGCGTGACGATGAGCGGCTCCGCCATCGCATCGCGGTAGTCCTGGGTGTCGTACATGTCACCGCTGAGCACACGCCGCGTGGGGTCATCCGCGAGCAGGCCCAGCACCAGGTTGCGCCGTTGCACGATGGCCGAATCGGCCGGCACTTCCAGCTCGCCGTCCTCGTTCTCCTCGGCGTTGCGCACAAGGTCATAGCTCGAGGGTGCCTGCGGTAGGGCTGCCAACGTGGCCGCCTGCGAAAGCGTCAGGTCGTCAAGGCTGTTGACGTCGAAGTAGGACTTCGCTGCCGCCAGCACGCCGTAGCTGTTGTTGCCATAGAAGTTCTGGTTGAGATAGGCAGTGAGGATGGCCTGCTTGCCGGCTTCGCCGCGGTAGTAGTCGGTCACGCGGACCGACTGGATGATCTCCTTGATCTTGCGGTCACCGAGACGCTGCGAAGTGGAGATGACGTCCTCCGGCAGCAGCTTCTGGCGCACCAGCTGCTGGGTGATGGTCGAGCCACCGCGGGCGTCTCCCGTCAAGGTATCGATCGCGGCCGCCAGGATGCCGAGGGGATCGATGCCGGTGTTGGCCCAGAACGTCTTGTCCTCGACCGCGGTGACGGCGTCGGCCAGGACGGGCGGCACGTCCTTCCACGCGATCGTGCGGCGGCTCTCGCCACCGGCCGTGAGGCGCGCCAGCACCTTGCCCTTACGGTCATAGATGATGGTGTCCTCGGGGAAGACGATCTTCTCCAGCTCGCTGGGGGGCGGCAGGTCGCGGCTGTAGACGAACGCGCCGCCCACGGCGCCCACGAAACCCACCATCGCCACGACCATGAAGATGCCGAAGATGCCGAAGACGACGGCCCGCAGCAGACCCGACCTGCGGCCTGCACCGGGGCGTGGGGCGACGGGAGGGCGGGGTGGTTGGTATGGGGGATAGGGCTGCATTCGCGGCCGACTGTAGCATCGGTCCGGCTGGCTGTCGGCGGACCCGGCTGACAGCCGCGTGCACGTTCACTCGTGGCCGTGGCTAGCATGAAGGGATGCACACACAGACTTATCCCTGCCCGGACCCCTCGGCGTGAGCGCCTCCGCCCTGCTCGACGAGCTCAGCTGGCGCGGCCTGGTGCACCTCTCATCGGAGGGCCTCGAATCGCGGCTCGCGGCGGGCCCGGCCAGCGCCTACATCGGCTTCGACGCCAGCGCCACGTCGCTGCACGTGGGACACTTGCTGCAGGTCTTCCTGCTTACACACCTGCAGCGGGCCGGAGGCCGCCCGGTGGTACTCATCGGGGGCGGCACCGGCATGATCGGCGACCCCTCGGGCAAGTCGAGCGAGCGCCAGCTCCTGGATGCTCCCACCATCGAGGCCAACTCTGCGGCACTGCGCCGCCAGCTGGAGCGATTCCTCGACTTCTCGCCCGGGCCGACCCAGCCGAAGATGCTCAACAATCTCGAGTGGCTGGGGCCGATGTCGGTCATCGACTACCTGCGCGACATCGGCAAGTACTTCACCGTGCCCTACATGCTGGCCAAGGATTCGGTGCAGGCGCGGCTGGCGGCTGGCATGAGCTTCACCGAATTCAGCTATCAGACGCTACAGGCAGCCGACTTCCTGCACCTCCACCAGCACGAGGGTGTGGACCTGCAGATGGGCGGTGCCGACCAGTGGGGCAACATCACCGCTGGTCTCGAGCTCATCCGCCGCGTCGAGAATTGCGATGCGGAAGGCGAGACGGGTGAGGATGGGCACGAGCCCACGGCTTTCGGCCTGTGCAGCCCGCTGTTGCTCAATCGATCGGGCCAGAAGATGGGCAAGTCAGAGAAGGGCGCCGTCTTCCTCGACGGCGAGCTGACCAGTCCCTACGACTTCTACCAGTACTGGATCAACGACGACGACGAGCTGGTCATCGACCACTTGCGCTGGCTTACCACCAAGAGCCGCGACGAGATCGACGCAGATCGCCCAGGAGCACGCGGCCGCCCCGGAGAAGCGCCGGGCCCAGGCCGCGCTGGCCTTCGACCTCAGCGAACGCATCCATGGACGCGATGAGGCCCAGCGGCAGGTGGTCGTGGCGGGAGCCGCCTTCGCCACGACCGTGGACGATCCAGCCGTGCTGGCGGTGCTCTACGACGCCGTGGGCGGCTTCGAATTCGGGCCCGATGCCGGTACCTGGACGGCCCTCGACGTGGCCGTGGCGGCAAGTGGCCAGTCGCGCGGGGAGGCCCGTCGGCTCATCAGCCAGGGCGGCTTCTCGGTGAACGGAGAACGGCTGACCGACCCCGGCGCGGTCCCCCCGCCACTCATCGCCGGCCGCTACTGGTGGGTGGCCATGGGCAAGAAGCGCCGCTTCGTGGGACGCCGAGCCGACTGATGTCGGCTGCCTCGCGTCGCCTACGCCCGGTGGCGCGCCCTGAGCGTGGCGATGACCTCGGCGGGCGGCAGACCACGCTCCGCGCACAGGACCAGCACGTGGTAGAGGAGATCGGCCAGCTCGCCGGCCAGCTCAGCCCGTGGCCGCTCGATGCCCAGGCGCTCGGCGACCTCGTCATCCTTGGCTGCCATCACCACCTCCGTCGCCTCCTCGGCGACCTTGCGTGCGGTGGCATCCACGCCCTCGTTGAGCAGCGTGCTGGTGTAGGACCCTTCCGGTCGCGTCCGGGCCCGTTCGTCGATGGTTGCCCACAGCCGCTCCAGCCAGGCGAAGTCCTGACCCACTGAGCCCCTGTCGGCAGCCGGCTGGTCCGGTGCGACATCGAAACAGGAACGAGCTCCGGTGTGGCAGGTGGGTCCCGCTGGACGAGCCGTGATCAGCACCGCATCAGCGTCGCAGTCGAGCTCCATCGACACCACCGTGAGCGTGTTGCCGCTGGTCTCGCCCTTCTTCCACAGGGCATCACGCGAGCGTGAATGGAAGTGCACCTCACCGCTGGCGATGGTGGCCGCCACCGCTTGTGCATCCTGCCAGGCGACCATCAGCACGCGGCCGTCGTCGGCATCCTGGACGATCGCGGCCACGAGACCATCGGCACCGTAGCTGATGGCGCCCGCATCGAGCGCTCGCGGTCGCCGCTCGCCCATCAGGCTACCCCTTCGGTGAGGCGCACCGGCACACCGGCGGCAGCCATCTGGGCCTTCACGCTAGCGATGGAGTGGATATCGCGATGGAAGATCGAAGCCGCCAGGACAGCGTCTGCATGGCCTTCGGTGACCGCGGCCACCATGTCGGCGGGAGAACCTGCGCCTCCCGATGCGATGACGGGCACGCGGACCCGGGAGGTCACGGTCCGCAGCAGTTCGATATCGAAGCCCTGCTGCGTCCCGTCACGGTCGATGGAGGTGAGCAGTACCTCGCCGGCGCCGTTGGCCACGCAGCGCTCGATCCAGGCTACGGCATCGAGCCCGGTGGGCACCCGGCCGCCCTGCACCACCACCTCCCAGCTACCCGGAGCGCCGGGGACGGCGCGGGCGTCGACGCTGATGACGACGCATTGCCTGCCGAAGCGGCGAGCACAGGTCTTGACCAGGTCGGGGTCGTCCACGGCCGCGGTGTTGATGGCGACCTTGTCAGCACCGGCTCGCAGCACATCGCGCATCTCGAGCGCCGAGCGTACGCCGCCACCCACCGACAGCGGCACGAACACCTGGCTGGCGGTACG
The DNA here is from genome assembly GCA_963724095.1 of uncultured Chloroflexia bacterium. GTDB lineage: Bacteria > Chloroflexota > Limnocylindria > Limnocylindrales > CSP1-4 > JAFMJV01. The sequence goes on along the minus strand of CAVRTH010000005.1, from coordinate 392,769 downwards.
CTCGACGATATCGAGCAGGGTACCGCGACCTTCTGGCGCGGCGGTGATGTCGAGGAAACAGATCTCATCGGCGCCAGCCTCGGCGTAGCGCTTGGCCAGCTCGGGCGGATCACCCTCGTCGGTGAGATCGACGAAGCGGACGCCCTTCACCACACGGCCGTCCTTCACGTCGAGGCAGGGGATGACGCGTTTGAGCAGCATCAGGCAGTCACCTCCGCGGTCGTCGGTCGATCGGCGGCGATGAGCGCAAGCGTGTTGCTCAGCATGCGCAGACCATCGGCCCCGGAGCGTTCAGGGTGGAACTGGAACCCGATGATGCGATCGGAAGCGACCAGGCTGGCGAAGCGGCCGCCGTGCTCGGTCTGCGCCACCACCACCTCGGGGTCCGCAGGCAGCGGGGCGTAGCTGTGGACGAAGTAGGCCGGGGTTCCGTCGGGCAGGCCGTCCAGCACGGGGTGCGGTGGCCCGAACTCCAGCCGGTTCCAGCCGATATGCGGCAGGCTGGGGGCGTCGGGGATCAACTCGACATCGCCCTTGAGCAGACCCAGCATCTGCGCGCCGTCCTCCCCGGAGCGCTCGAACAGCAGTTGCAAGCCGAGACAGATGCCCACGAACCAGGTGCCAGCGCGGACGCGCTCGATGATGGGCCGCTCCAGGCCCTGCCGGCGCAGGCGTCCCATGGCCGGCTTGCTGGCGCCGACGCCCGGGACCAGGATGGCTTCCGCGCCGTCGAGCGCTGCTGCCGTCTCGGCCACGCGTACCTCCGCACCGAGCTGCGAGAGCGCGTTGCGGATGCTCACGAGATTGCCGGCGCCATAGTCGACGACGGCCACACGGATGCCTTGTGTCACGCACCACCTCCAGCCGTCGGCGGCAGCGAGCCCTTGGTCGACGCGACCCCCACCCGGCGTGGGTCGGGTGCCACGGCCATGCGCAGGGCCCGAGCCAATGCCTTGAACGCCGCCTCGGCAAGGTGGTGGTCGTTGCGCCCCACCCCGTCGAGGTGCAGCGTGGTGCCGCTCGCCTGGGCAAAGGAGATGAGGGCGTGTTCGACCATCTGCGTGGAGAGTTCACCCATGCGGTCTGCACGAAAAGGCAGGTCGATGACGGCGTAGGGTCGGCCCGACAGATCCAGCGCGCACTGCGCCAGTGACTCGTCCATGGGTACCCGCGCAGCGCCGAAACGGGCGATACCGGCACGGTCGCCGAGCGCTTCTGAGATGGCACCGCCGAGCGCGAGCGCGACATCCTCCACCGTGTGGTGGTCGTCGATCTCGATGTCGCCGACGGCATCGATCTCGATGTCGATGAGCGAGTGCTGTGCCAGCGAGCTCAGCAGGTGGTCGTAGAAGCCGACACCGGTGGCGATGGCGGCTTCGCCGCTGCCGTCAAGATCGACGCTGACGATGATGCGCGTCTCACGTGTTTCGCGGACGCGTGAACCGCGTCGTGGCTCACTCATGCTGACCTCCCATCCATCCAGCTGCCGATGACGTCGAGGAAGCGAGCGTTCTGCTCGCGGTTTCGCACCGTGAAGCGCAAGTGGCCGGCCAGGGGCGTGTCCGACCCGAACGTGCGTACCACGATGCCGCCCCGCAGCAGGGCCTCGTTGGCCGCATCGGCATCGCTGGGCGTACCGATGCGGCAGAGCAGGAAGTTGGTGACACTCGGCAGCGACGGCAGGCCGATGCCCGCGAGTCGATCTGCCAGCCAGGCACGCTCGTGGCCCAGGGCCTCCGCGTTGGCTGCGGCCACCTCCGGGCTTCGGAGGGCGATAGCGGCTGCCTTGGCCGAGAGCGTGTTGACACTGCCGGGCGGCCGCAGTCGCTCCAGCTGCTCGATGGTCGAGCGGGCCGCCACGGCGTAACCCACGCGCAGGCCGGTGAGAGCGAAGGCCTTGGACAGCGTGCGCACGACGACAAGGGCGCGGTAGCGGTCCCGCAGCGCCACGACCGACGACGGGTGGAACTCGACGTAGGCCTCGTCCACGACGATGACGGGGCCACCACCGGGGAGCGCCGCCCCGGCCTGCAGCAGCCCCTCGATGTCGGCGGTCGACTCGGGGGTGCCGGTGGGATTGTTGGGTGCGCACAGCCAGACCACCGCGGCATCGGCCAGTGCGGCTGTCATCGCATCCATCTCGAGCGCGTAGCCGACCTCGGGACCGCGACGCGGCACCGCCTCGAGCCGGGCACCACGCTGCCGCGTCAGCACCGCGTACATGGAGTAGGTCGGCACCGGCACCACCGAGGTGGCGTCGGGCGCGAGGAACGTCTTGGCGATGATGTCGAGCACCTCGTCGGCGCCACAGCCGATGAGGATCTCCCCGGGCCGGGCCCCGACGTAGGCCGCGGCGGCCTCGGCGAACTCGGCATAGGTGGAATCGGGGTACTCGTTCAACGGCGGGTCCCACGGCCCCTGGAGTGCTTCCGGCAGGTACGACAGCACGGCCGGGCTGGTGTTGGTGTCGAAGCGCAGGATGTCCGCCTCACGCAGCCCGTAGCGGGCAGCGATGACGCGGTCAGGTGGCTCCCAGGTGTAGACATTGGAGCTGGCCACCAGGGACTCGGTCGCCTGCAGTGACATCAGTCCTGGTCCTCGAAGCGGATCTCGACCGCACGGCGGTGGGCCGTGAGGCCTTCCGCCTCGGCCACCGCTGCGACAGCCGGCAGGATGCGCGCCAAGCCCGCACGGGTGACTCGGTTGACCTGCATCCAGCGACCGAAGGACTCCACGCCCAGCGGGCTGTAGGCACGACCGGCGCCGGCCGTTGGCAGCACGTGGTTGGACCCAGCGGCGTAGTCACCCGCTGACTCCGGCGCATATGGGCCCAGGAAGAGCGAGCCGGCGTGGCGCAGAGCGGCGAGGGCAGCGTCCTCGTCAGCCACCACGCAGGACAGGTGTTCGGGCGCGTACTCGTCGGCGAAGGCCAGCGCCTCCTCGATGTCGGCGGTGATGATGATGGTGCCGGCGGCCTTGACCGACTCGGCCAGCGTGTCGCGCCGGAGCAGCGTCGGCAGTTGTCGTGCCAGCTCGACCTCGACCGCATCGGCCAGCGCCTCCGACGGCGTCACCAGCAGGGCGGGAGAATCGGGACCGTGCTCGGCTTGGCTCAGGAGATCGGCAGCCACGTGCACCGGGTCGGCGGTATCGTCGGCGACCACCATCACCTCGGTCGGACCAGCGGGCATGTCGATGGCGCACGAATCGAGCACTTCCAGCTTGGCCGCGGTCACCCAGGCATTGCCGGGTCCGACGATCTTGTCGACGCGACCGATGGACTCGGTGCCGTAGGCCAGGGCAGCGACCGCCTGTGCGCCGCCCATGACCCAGAACTCGTCGACCTCCATCAGGCCGGCCGCACCCAGCAGGGCAGGGGAGAGCGCACCGCCAGCGCCGGCGGGACTGGCCACCACGAACGCACCCACGCCGGCGAGACGAGCCGGGATAGCACTCATGAGCAAGGACGAAGGGTAGGCCGCGGTGCCGCCGGGGACGTAGGCGGCGACGCGGTCGAGCCCACGCCAGACGCGGCCGACCTCGACACCCGGTTCGGTCTCCACCCACTGGGCGCGCGGCGGTACTTCGATGGCGTGGAAGGCCTCGATGTTGCGCGCCATCTGCTCGAGGCCGTTGCGCAGGGCAAGCGGGAGGCGGTCGCGGGCGGCCCGAAGGTCCGCTTCGGGGATCCGCAGGGCCGGTGCCGCAGCCGGTTCGGTGAGGCCACCGCCGAAACGCTTGTTGGCATCACGCAGGGCAGCATCGCCCCCCGTTCGGACAGCATCGATGATGGCGCGCGCCTTGGCGCGGACGTCCGGCGTGGCGGTCGAAGCTCGGTCGGTCAGAGCCCGACGCTCGGCCTCGCTGGCATCGGCCAGACGGAGGCGTCGTAGCGTCGGGGTGGGGATATCGCTCATGGCAGCAGCTTCTCCACGGGGATGACGAGGATGCCGGTCGCGCCTGCATCACGCAGCGGGACGAGGATGCGGTGGACGTCGTTGGCGCCCACCACGGCATGGATGGCGACCATGCCTTCGTGGGCCAGCGGCAGCACGCTGGGCGATTCGAGCCCCGGCAGGATGGCCTCGATGGCCTCGAGGGAGCTGGTCGGTGCGTTCATCATCAGGTACTTGACGCTGCGACCGGCGATGACCGCTTCGAGCATCGTCTGCACCTCGGCGGCGATGGCGGCAGCGTCAGGGGCAGCATGCTTGCGCCCGACGAGGATGGCCTGGCTGGCGAAGAGCGGGCCGACCGAGCGCAGGCCGTTCATGATCAGCGTGGAACCGCTGGAGACGAGGTCGACGATGCCGTCCGCCAGGCCCATCGTAGGGGCCACTTCGACCGCACCGCTGATGGTCACGATCTCGGTCTCGATGCCACGCTGCGCGAACGACGTTTCGGCGGCGTGGGGGTGGCTTGTGGCAAGGCGGAAGCCGGCGAGATCCTGCAGCGTGCGCGCAGGCGAGTCGTTCGGTACCGCCGCCTCCAGCCGGCAGTAGCCGTAGCCGAGCTCGAGGAGTACGTCGAGGTCGACGCCACTCTCGATGAGCAGGTTGGTGCCGGTGATGCCCAGGTCGGCCACGCCATCGGCCACGAACTCCACGATGTCGTCGGTGCGCACGAAGAGGATATCCAGCGGGAAGCCCTCGACGCTGGATGTCAGCGCGCGGGTGCCGTCCTCGAAGCGCAGGCCGGCGTCATGCAGCAGCTGCAACGAGGGCTGCTGCATGCGGCCCTTGTTGGGGACCGCCAGGCGCAGTCGGCCCGACTCACTGCCGGGGAAAGCGGTGACACGCTCTTCGGAGTTGGCGATCATCGGTCCTCCTCCCCGGTGTTGCGGTCGAGCGCCTCGCGGTAGCCGCCCATGCCGTGCTTGAGCCACTGTGCGATGCGCGTCACGGTGGCCGTGCTGGCGCCGGTGATACGCGAGATCTCGGCGTAGGGGATGCCGTCGTCGAGCAGCCGCACCACGTGCCAGCGTTGGGCCAGGTCATGCAGCTCACGCAAGGTGCAAAGATCACGGAAGAAGCGCTCCGCAGCCGAACGGTCGGGCAGGGCGAGGATCGTGTCGAGGAGGTCGCTCGTGTCTTCCGAGCGCCACTCGGTGGGGTCGGTGCTCATGATCTCCTGGAGTGTGCGAGTGCGTTTTGCTATGCTAGCATAGTAGCATGATACAACGTTACTACGCCTCGGCGAGGGTTCGCTGATGGAGCTCATCCCCGCCATCGACCTCCTCGGCGGGCACGTCGTCCGCCTGTCGCGGGGCGCCTACGATGCGGTGACCGAGTACGGCGACGATCCCGTCGAGAGGGCACGCGACTTCGCTAGCCAGGGTGCAGAACGTATCCACATCGTTGACCTCGATGCTGCGCGGGAGGGACGAGCCATGCAGGCCGACGTCATCCGCCACATCGTCGATGCCATCGACGTGCCGTGCCAGGTCGCGGGCGGCATCCGTGATGCCGACGCCGTCGAACGGGCGCTCGCTGCGGGCGCCGGTCGCGTCGTGCTGGGCAGCGCCCTCATCAGCAGCTCCCTGCTGGCCAGGACGCTCATCGAGCGGCACGGCCCAGACCGTATCGTGGCGGCCCTCGACGTCCGCGACGGCAAGGCGCTCGGTGATGGCTGGGTGGCTGGCGCCCGTGGCACGGAGGTCATCGCCCTGGCGCAGGGACTCGCGGACGCGGGCCTGCGCTGGTTCGCCGTCACCGCCATCGCCCGCGACGGCCAGATGAGCGGTCCCGACCTCGAGCTGCTGGAGGCCGTGCGGGCCGCAGTGCCGGGTGCCGCGATCATCGCTTCCGGTGGCGTGAGCAGCCTCGCCGACATCGGCGAGCTGGCTGCACGCGGGTTCGATGCGGCGATCACCGGCCGAGCGCTCTACGAAGGCGCTTTCACGCTCCCACAAGCGCTGCAGGTGGCCGCGGGCTGACCCACGAGGATCGGCGTCGCCAGGCATACGATGTCTGGTCGTCGCCGCCATGGTGTGGGCAGCGGGGACGAACAGACGAGAGCTACTCGGCGGGTGGCTCGGGGATCGGCGGCACGTCGCCTGCGAAGATGAAGCCGTGCACGTTCCACTCGTGCACCGTGTCGTCATATTGGAGTTCGAGCAGCGCAGACAGCCCCTCGTAGCCCTCTTCGCCTCTGAGCAGCGTCGTGACCGTACTGTGGTCGTTGACACCGGTGATGAAGATCTCGCCAGACCCTTCCCACGCGCCTTCATCATTCCTGCCGCGCCAGGTGTACGAGGCCAAACGAGGTACCGGCCGATCTGCCCCGGGATACCCATAGGCGTTCGAGTCGAACCAGAACTCCCACTGGCCATCCAGTCGCGGGTCGCTGACCTCTCGCGCCGTGACGCGGACTCCGGTACCGCGGTTCTCGCTGCGGACGAGGGTGCCGTCGCCCCACGGCGCCAGGGCCACGTCCTCGGTAGTGCCGTTCGAGACGAAGCTGATCGCCCCGAACACGCCATCGACCTCCTCGGGAGGCTGCGGCGCATCACCGTTGCCCTGCGCGAGCATCGAGGTCGCGGTCCCACCGACGATGGCCAGCGTGAGCGTCCCAGCCAAGCACAGACGTCGCATCCGCATGACATCCCCCTTCACTCACGCGGGCCGGGTTCGCCAGTGGCATCGGCGCGGTCCAAGGCGGCCATCGTGTGGGCCGTGCCTCACAGCCTCCCGCTACCCCCAATTCTCTCGCGGCCGTCTATCCGCTCTGCAGCCACTCTCCCGAATCGCCATGAATAGCGGGTTTGGTCTGGTCGTCGCCGCCATGGAGCTGGCGAGCGGCGCGGCGCGGCGCGACCAGTCGACGGGCAAAGAGAGGCCCGCCCCCGAGTGGGACGGGCCTCTCGATACGCGTGTGGCCTACGCGTGGGCTGGGACCGTGGCTTCGGTGAAGGCCTTGATGTCGGTGAGCATCTTGTGCACGCTCCCTTCCATCCAGCCCTTGGTCATGAGGTTCTTGAGGGCCCCCGGCAGCGGGCCGGGATCTCGAAGTCGGTCTCGATGGCCAGGCGCGTGGCGTCGCCGTCAGGCTCGAGCCGCCAGACCATGTCCCACGGACCAGGCTCGGCCTTGACGTGGCAGAGCCGCAGCGGCTCGACCTCGGTGACCGTGAGGTCGTACTTCGTCTCGAAGCCCAACATCCGAGAGGTCTGGACGAAGGTCGTCCCGACCTGATTGAGCGGTCCGCTGAAGTCGGTGTGCTTGGCCCGAGGCTGAGTACTTCGTCCCAGTGCGAGCCGTCGGTCAAGTACGACCAGACGTGCTCGGCGGGTGCTTCGACAAGATCTCGTCACGGATGTGCTGCATCGCCTACCCCCCTTGCCCGGCGGGCCGGGTTCGCCAGTGGCTCGGCGCGGTCCAGGCGGCCATGGTCACGGGCCGTGCGTCAGAGCCTCCCGCTACCTATGATTCTCTCGCGGGCGTCCATCAGTCATCCCTGAATCGCCGTGAATGGCGGGTTTGGTCTGGTCGTCGCCGCCATGGCACGCCGCGGGCCGTCCGGCCCTTGAACGGGTGCCCGGGGCGCGGAGGTCGGGCTTCGTCCGACTGGACAAGAGGTGAGGCCCGCCCGCTAGGCGGGCCTCGCAGTTGCTGACGGCTACGCCTTGGCCGGGACCTTGGCCTCGGCGATGGCCTTGAAGTCGCCCAGCATGTTGCGCGTCTGGCGCTCGAACCAGCCCTTGTTCATGATGTCCTTGACGAAGCCCGGCATCTTGCCCGGCATCTCGTAGTCGGCATCGATGACGCAGTTGGTCGCGTCGCCGTCCGGCTCGAACCGCATGTACAACTCCATCGGGCCGGTGTCGTGGTGTTCGTGGATGAGCCGTAGCGGTTTGACCTCGACGACCTCGGACTTGCTCTTCATCTCGAAGCCCATGAACTTCGATGATGAGAGGTACGTCGTGCCGACCTTGTCCACCGGACCGCTGAACTCCGACCACTCACCTCGTGGCATCCAGTTCCCCCACTGCGACGTGTCGCAGTAGAAGTCCCAGACATGCTCGACGGGTGCCTCGACCCGGACTTCCTCGTGGATGTGCGGCATCGCCAACCCCTTTGACTCGGCGGGTCGGGTTCGCCAGTGGCTCGGCGCGACTCAGGCGGCCAACGTACGCGAGTCGCGCTTCATCGCCTCCCGCTACCGATGATTCTCTCGCGGGCGTCCACCAACTCGACGCGCGTGCCTCGAAATCGCCATGAATAGCGGGTTTGGTCTGGTCGTCGCCGCCATGGCGCAGGTAGCCGGGGCGGCATCGTGGGCTATTCGGCGGGCGGTTCCTCCTCCGTCGTGCCCGGGATGTCGCCCGCATAGATGACCCCCTGGGTGTCGACAAAATCGGTGTTATACAGGTCGTGCTCGGCGTGTAGGAGGTAGGTGAGCCCGTCGTATGCGCCTTCGCCACGAAGGAACCCGAGCATCTCCGAGCCCATGGAGCGTTCGTAGCCGCCCTGCCACTCCCCGAACCAGCGGCCATCGGCGTTCACCAGTTCCACCGGGCCCTTCGCGAGGACGATGGGGCCGGGGAACTCGTAGCGAGTCTCACCGAGCATCGTGAACGTGCCGGCTACTCGTGGGTCTGACGCCAAGGCACGGAACTGCCAGCCCAGGTCCTGCGTCCGCTGGACCCCGTCTACGAGGGACACGGTCTCCGCTCCGTGACCGCCGCTCCACACGAGGGTGCCGGTGACGCCGTCTGCTTGAGCCAGAGTTCGAGTCTCGTCCTGCGCAACGACCGCGCCACTCAGCCCGCCGAGCAGCACCAGCATGACCGTCCCCGCCAGGGACAGCCGCAACGTCCTCATGACATCCCTTTCACTCACGCGGGCCGGGTTCACCAGTGGCTCGGCGCGGTCCAAGGCGGCCAACGTACACGGGCCGCGCGTCGTCGCCTCCCGTTGCTTCAGATTCTCTCACGGGCGTCCACCAATTCCACGTGGACGTCACAGTAGTCGCCATGAATAGCGGGTTGGGTCTGGTCGTCGCCGCCATGGCGCGAGGCGCACGCCGCCGGGCCGTCCGGCCCTTGACCCACTTAGCGGGGCGCGGAGGTCCACGGGTACTTTCGTAGCACTCGTCCAGACTCGGTGGGTCGCCCGTCGACTGGTTGCAGGAAATCCGCCAGATCGCCCGGGCATACGGGGACGGCTACTTCTCCGGGTGCAATCGACAGGCGAGGAACGCCTCGATCAGATTCCAGGCCGGCTTGTACGTGAGCAGACCCATGTGCGTCTGGTTCGCGAACTCGGCATATACGACGTCACGCCCGGAAGCAGTCAGGGCATCCACGAGGTTGCGCGCCATCTGCACCGGTGTGTACCGGTCCTGAGCGCCCTGGATGATCAGGAACGGGACCGTGAGTTCGTCGACGTTGTGGGCTGGCGAAGTCGCCTTCCAGAGGTCGGGCCGTTCATCGAGCGGTGCCCCGAGGATCTCCTCCCAGATGATGTTGAAGTCCCACGTGGGATCGGGGTCTGGTTCGTAGGGGACCAGCAGGTCCGCGTCGCCCGCGAGCGACACGACGCAGTCGACGCGACTGGAGATGCCCGAGAGCAGTGGGTCGTCATCAGTGGGGTCGTCCGTGGTCCCGAGCAACCCGGCAAGCTGGCCTCCCGCCGAATGCCCGACCGCGCAGATGCGCTCAGGGTCGACATTGAACTCCACGGCATGGGCGCGGACCCAGCGCACCGCCTGCTGGACATCCTCGAGCGGCGTCGGCCAGGCGTTGTCTCCAGTCTCGCGGTCGAACAGACGGTATCCGGCATTGAAGGTCACATAGCCACGCTCCACGAAGAACGGGATCGCACTCGCGTAGTCGTCGGGCGATCCGACGATGAACCCTCCGCCATGGACGAACACGACAGCTGGCCTGGGGGCGTCCCGTGGTGCCAACGGGTAGGCGTGGATGATCTGCCGCTGTGGGTCCTCCTCCCCGTAGACGATCCCGCGTTGGGGTGGCGGACGCAAGGCTTCTTCAGCTGCCCCATCCTGCGCAACGACCGCGCCGCCCAGTCCGCCGAGCAGCGCCAGGATGGCCGTCCCCACCAGGGTCAGCCGCAACGTACGCATGTAAGTCCCCCTCTCTTGTGCGAGTCGGGTTCGCGAGTGGCCCGGAGCGCTTCAGGGCGGCCAACGGACACGGGCCGCGCCTCGAAGCCTCCCGCTACCTCGGATTCTCTCGCGGGCGTCCATCTGCTTGGCAAGAATCGCCATGAATAGCGGGTTTGGTCTGGTCGTCGCCACCCTGGCAGCGGGCCGTCCAGCCCTTGACTCGCTGAGCGGGGTGCGGAGGATGAGGTTCAGAGGGGGTGGCGATGCAGCGACCAGGAACGCGCAAGCGAGTGACTCTCACGGTGGCGCTGCTGCTGACGGCTCTGGCAGGCACGGCGGTCGGTGTCACGGCGCAGTCCAAGGATGTCGAGCCCGCTGGGTTCACCGGCGCACTCCACGAAGTGGGCGCGGCCGACGATTGCGGTCGTGACGCGACCTTCGAGGTCATCGATGGCGTGTCGCAGACACGCGACTACTGCGTCGAGCAGTGGATGGGCACCAACGATCCACGCTTCACGGGGACGTACACGAGGTTCGTGAACGTCGACCAGCACCAAGACGAGGACGTCGTCCCGGCCGGGGTCTCGCTGTGGGTATCGACGGTGACGCACCGGGTCGAGAACGAGGGCGGGGTATGGCACGGCGAGGCGACCGTGGGCATGACGGTTGACGACATCCGCGAAGGAGGCGAGGTCGCCATCGCGCCACAGACCATCATCTTCAGCGGGAGCGGCGACTACGAGGGCTTGACCGCCGTCGTCTGGATGCTGCATCCGGCCATCAACCCTCAGGTTCGCGGTGTCATCTTCCCTGGTTCGCCCCCGCCCGCACCATCGCCCGTCGAGTAGCAGGCCAAACGACGACTGGCTCTCCATCGCCGAGACCATCGAGTTCCTGCCTGTCGAGGAGTAGGCGGCGAGGGCTGCGCTTCATCACCTCCGGCTAACAAGCAGGCTGAACCCGTCCGTCGGTGCAGACCGGAGGTGCAGGTCAGGAGGTCACTCCTGCGGGCAGGTACAGCTCGGCGCCAGATAGGGCACGCTGCGAGGTCGAGCCTCCCGTGACGAGGACCCGTCCGTCTGGCAGGGTCGTGGTCGTCTGGCCCGCGCGCGCGACCGACATCGGCTCGACCTCGGCGAACGTGCCGGTCGCCGGGTCGAAGACCTCGGCGCTCGCGGTCGGCTCGTGATTGGCAGCGAGGAGGCCGCCGGTTAGTAGCACTTGGCCGTCCTGGAGCAGCGCAGCCGAATGACGGAACCGCGGGACCGTCATCGCTCCGACACGTGTGAATGTCCCCTCCGTTGGGTCGTAGAGCCCATTCCATGTCCCCGCGATCAGTACCCGACCGTCATGTAAGAGTGTGGCGGTGTGGTGGTCGAGCGCGCCACTGGCAGCACCGGTGATCTCGAAGGCTCCAGTCGTCGAGTCGTACAGCTCGGCGATCGCCGAGCCCCCGCCGACCACGAGGACGCGCCCGTCCAAAAGCCGGGTCGCCGTATGGCCCGAGCGGGCCGAATCCATGCTCCCAGTCGCTGCGAACGTCCCGGTGGCTGGGTCATAGATCGATGCCGAGGCGGTGCCGCCGCCAGCAACCAGCACTGTGCCGTCAGGCAGCAGGGTGGCCGTGTGCTGCGTCCGTGCGTCGAGCATCTCTCCGGTGAGCTCAAACGCGCCGCTCGTCGGGTCGTAGAGCTCGGCGATGCGGTCGCGTCCGCCGGCCACCAGGACTCGTCCATCGTCAAGCAGCGTCGCGGTGATCGGCCGGATGCGCGCCATCTTGCCGGTCGCTTCGAACGACGAGGTGGCTGGGTCGAAGAGCTCACTGTCCGCCCATCCGCCTCCCGTGACAAGGACGCGGCCGTCAGGCAGTAATGTCGCCTCGTGGTCGCTACGGCCCTTGGCCATGTCATCGACCGCCACCACCATGAAATCCGGACCTGCAGCGGCCTGTGTAACCGCCGTGCCTCCCGGGGCACCGACGAGCATCAGGGTGACGGTCCCGACCAGCGACAATCGCCGCACTTGCATGACATCCTCCTTGCATGCGCGGGAAGCTTCTCCCGTGGCTTTGGCGCGGTCTCGGTGGCCATGATCGACGGGCCGCGCATCAGAACCTCCCGCTCCGTACGATTCTCTCTCGCATGTCCACCAGTTCCCGAGAGAACCCGAAGACCGCCATGAATAGCGGGTTTGGTCTGGACGTCGCCGCCATGGCGCAGGCAGCCGAGGGCGGCGCGACGAGGCTACCGGATCATTCGCCGAGGCCATCCTCCTGCGCCAGGACCTCTGCCATCAGCTGCTCGCCTAGAGCGGTGGGGTGGAGGCCGTCGATCTGGAAGAGATCATCGGGCGGTGGCTCGCTCGGGCTCGGTCCGCTCAAGGCGGCCGCTGTTCCGACCAACTTGAAGCCGTGCTGGGCTGCCAGCCGTTCGACGACGAAGTGCGGGTTGGTGAGCTGCCCGAGCTCATCGTAGAACGGTTCCGCTCCCCAGACCTCGAAGTTCTTCGGCGGCTCATAAGCGTCGGCGGCGAGGATCGTAGCGGTGTCCGGGACGAGCGCCGCGATGGTCGAGAAGGCGGCGTCCATCTGGGGCTCGATGTCGGCGGTCGCCGCCTCGAAGCAGGCCCGCAGCGGATCGGGCCACTCGCCCCGACACTGCCCGAACATCAGGGCCCCGAGGAGGTCGTGGACGCTTAAGGGCCAGAGCACGACGACATCGGCGGCGGCGAGATCCGCCCGCATCGCCTCATCCCCGGACAGGCGCTCGTTCCACCAGGCGACTGGAGCCAATGTGTTGCTGAGCTGATTAGGGAAGTAGCTGTGCAGCTCGACGGGACGTCCCAGCTCCTCGCAGAGGATGTCCGCGTAACGCGCCGGGTAGGCCTCCTGCGGTGAGTACGGCTCATCGGCCCGGATGCCCCAGCCCGCCGTCTCGGAGGTCCCCAGGGCCACCAGCCGCACCGGCTCGCCGGCGGCCCCCGAACATGAGGTCCGGATGAAGGGCCACTCGTCGGTTGCCCCGCCGCTCCCCGACTGCGCGAGTGCTGTCACTCCGGCTCAGCATGAGGCACACCACGATGGCCGATCCTGCGGCCCATAGCCTGCGCATGACATCCCCTCCTACGTGCGGGGTCGGTTCCGCCAGTGGCTCGGCACGGTCCAGGCGGCCACTGCTGGGGCCACGCATCATCGCCTCCCGCTGTGTCCATTCTCTCGCGGGCGTCCAACGGCTCTACAGGTGAGCACAGAAATCGCCATGAATAGCGGGTTTGGTCTGGTCGTCGCCGCCATGGCGCAGGCACGCCGCCGGGCCTGCAGTCCTTGATCCGCGACGTGGACAGGGAAGAGGCCCGGGGCCATCTGGCTCTTGTCGGCACCAACGGCTCCGTGGCACGTTCGCACTTCATGAGCGCACCAAAGAACGACTGGCCACCCCCACCTCGTCCCCCATATCGACCACCGCCAGGGCAGCCTCCGCCTGCTCCGAGGCCGGGCCCGAGTGGGCCGCCGCCTCCCCCGACCGGGTCTCCGCCGCCGGCGACTCCTCCGCCAAGCGCTCCGCGACGGGATCGAGGCGGGCTAGTGGCTGGCGTGGTGATCATCGGCATCGGCGTGTTCTTCCTGCTCGCACAATTCATACCCGACATCGGTCGCTGGATCCCGCTGCTCATCGGCCTCATCTTCCTGGCAGCCTTCGTCCCGAAGCGCGAGTACGGGTTCCTCATCCCGGGCTGCATCATCAGTGGTGTCGGGGTCGGTGTCGTGCTCGCTGGGGTCGTCGACGATCGCTGGTCCGGGGCCGCCGTGCTGCTCTCGATCGCGGGCGGGTTCATCGCCATCTGGGTCGTGAGCGTCCTGCTCCGGTTCGGCGACAAGGATTGGCCGAGGGGTGCGAGCCGAGACGCAGCCCAGGCCCTCTGGTGGCCACTCATCCCGGGCGGCATCCTCGCGCTCATCGGCCTGATCGTGCTCTCCGAGGAGGGGTTCGAGAGCGACCTGCTCCGCTGGTGGCCGCTGCTCATCATCGGTGCCGGCATCGTCGTCCTGGTATCGGCCCTGTCACGACGGGGGGACGGCCGAGCGCGCTGAACCTCTCCGCGCGTGCCCTCGGGCACGTTGCACCGCCACTGCTCGCAGCTCTCGTCGTTCCGGGAGGTGGTCTTCCAGCAGTAGTCTGGCTCGCCGTGGGTCGGTTCCAGGGGCGAGGACCAGAAACCGCCATGAATAGCGGGTGGTGTCTGGTCGTCGCCGCCATGGCTGCGCAGCCGAGGCGGCGCGATAGGGCTATTCCGAAGCACCCTCCTCGGCCATCTCCTCCTCAGGGGGCGGGGGCGGCGGCCACGGTGCCACCGGTTCACCCATCGGCTCGATGTTGACTCGCGTGGGCTGTCACATCGCCCGGTCCGAGTTGGCCAGCGGGTAGGCCAGCACCCTCGACCATCGCAGCGGGGAACTCGACGGTCCACGTGCCGGTGAAGGACTGGCCGTCCTCCGAGACCGTAGCGTCGCCGCGGATGATGATGAGGCCGAGAGAGCCACGCTCGGGATCGACTCATCGGGTTCTGGATCATCGTGTCGGCGGTGCGCTCACCGGTCAGCACCCACGAGCCGGCCGTATTGCCCCCCCGGTCCGATGTTGACGATGGTGCCGCCCGGTCCGTAGACGCTCAGTTCCACCGCGTTCGTGGGGTCCTCCGGCGATGAGTCGGCGACCCACGTGCCCACGATGGGGTGTTCGGCCATCATCGCCATGTCCTCATCGGCGGCCAGCGCACCCGGTGTCAGGGCCACGGCCAGGAGCAGGACCGCGACCGGTACCGCTACTGCTCGGCCCAGGGATGATCGATAGACACGCATGAAGGTTCCCCCTACTCATGCGCGGATCGGGTTCGCCAGTGGCTCGACGCGATCTAAGGCGGCCATGGTCACGGGCCGCGTCTCATAGCCTCCCGCTACCTATGATTCTCTCGCGGGCGTCCACCGGCTCGACGCGCGTGCCTCGAAATCGCCATGAATAGCGGGTCTTGTCTGGTCGTCGCCGCCAACTAGCAGGAGACAGCCGAGGCGGCGCGATGGGGCTACTGCTCCGGGTGCATCTGGTAGTTGAGGAACGCCTCGACCAACTCCCACGTCGCCTGCTGCTGCAGGATCTGCCCGGAGCCGTGCCCGGTCGGCAGCTCGGCATAGGCGAACTCGATGCCGGCGGCCCCGAGCGCGTCGGCGAGGTTGCGCGACTGCTCGATGGGGATATTGTGGTCCTCGTTGCCATGGAGGACGAGCATGGGCACGGTGTCCTCGTCGACGTGGAAGACGGGTGAGGCCTCCAGCGCGATGCTGGGGTCGGCTTCGATCTCCGCGACCGGGATGGCCTCGTACCACTCGTCGCGGACCAACTCGTCCGGCAGGATGGTCATGTCGCTGACACCCGCGATCGTGATGGCGCAGTCCACCCGGCTGGAGATGCCGTCCAGCTTGGGATCGGAGTCGTCCACGGTATCGAGCACGCCGAGCATGGCTGCGAGGTGGCCACCGGCTGAGTGGCCGATGGAGCAGACGCGGTCCGGGTCGACGTTGTACTCGTCGGCATGGGCACGCACCCAGCGGACGACCCGCTGCGCATCATGGAGCTGGGCCGGCCAACGGACCTCGCCCGTGGCCTGGTCGAGCAACCGGTAGCCAGCGAGGAACGTCACGTACGGCTCGCCCAACCCGCCTCTGGCGGCCAATTGGCTGATCGACCACACCGATTCGGGCCGGAGCCCGACTTCCAGACCGCCACCGTGGAAGACGATGAGAGCTGGGCGCGGCTCCACCCGGGTTTCGGGAAGGAAGACGCGCATGTACTGGCGACCTGGATCGTCGTTCCCTTAGATGATGTTCGTCTCGACCTTGGGCCAGGTGTCGTCCTGCGCGACGGCCGCACCACTCAGTCCACCGAGCAGCGCCAGGATGGCCGTCCCCGCCAGGTTCAGCCGCAACGTACGCATGAAGGTCCGCCTCTCTTGTGCGGTTCGGGTTCGCCACTTGCCCGGAGCGACTCAGGCGGCCAACGTATGCGAGTCGGACTTCACGGCCTCCCGCGACTCCGATCCTCCACCCCTGGGCAAGGTCCGCGCGCCATGAGGTCGGTTCAACTCCTCTGCAAATTGACGGTCCGACGTGTCGAGTCAGACCTTGAGGTGAGCCGAACCGCTCTACGGCTCTAGGTGCATCCGGCTCGCAGTGGAGGTCCCGGCCTCATCCTCGGCCGGGTTTCCCAGGTTGGCGTCCGCCTGCCATCTGGTGACCAGGCTCTCCCCGTCTTCGCTGACGGTGGACTCGGCCCTCAACGACCAGTCCCCGCCCTTGTAGAGGATGTTGCTGACGAAGGTGTCCTCATCGACCGGCTGCCACATGCCCACGCCGACCCCATACCGGGGGTGGACGGTCACGAGCGTGCCGTCAGCGAGGTACGCGGTCCGCGCCATCTGTCCATCGTCACTCGGTGAGGGTTCGACCCAGACGCTGCCGGTCGTCGGCCACAGGCTCGGGTCGGGGGCGGTGAGTTCCCCGTCGAGCGGCTCGAAGCGCATCGGGGATGAATACGCGGAACCCTCGAAGCCGGCCGTTGTCCCGTAGCGCGTCGAGAGGGAGCCGCCTTTGCTGGCGGTGGACTGGCCCACCAGCGGTGTGCTATTACCTCTCCAGCTGGGATACCACGAAGTACCAAGTGATCGTCCATCCGCGATGGCAGCCCAGAGGCCGACGCCATCACCGACATACGGGTTGAGGAACAGCGACGTGCCATCAGCGTGGTCGACCGAGTAGTTCGGCGGTGAGTATGGCTCGTAGGAGACCCGGGCCTCCGTGCGATCGTAGAGCGATGGACCGATGACCGGCTGCCAGCCTGGATCGGGTGGCGTCTCCGCGAAAGCGTCCTCCGGCATCGGGGCCATGTGCAGCCGCTCGAGGGTCAAGTCTTCGGTCCGCAGCGGCTGCGCTACGCCGTCAGCCCCGATGAAGGACTCGGTCAACGTGACCGTCGCCGCGTCCGCGGACTCGTCCATGGCCCATTCCGATCTGTTCGCCAGCGACCCCCACTCGCCGTCATGCCTCAACTTGAAGTCAACGCGGCCGGCGAGTGAAGCATCACCGCTCGGTTCCCAGATGCCCAGACCGATGGCACCATCGCGGTAGACGACCATCGTCCCGTCTGGGTGGACGAAGTAATAGGTGGCGCCCCCCTCGGCCGGCTGCCAGATGCTGCCGGGCAGGCCGATGCCCTCGGCCGGTTCCGCGGCAGTCACCGGCACACTGACAAGCGCCAGGCAACACAGCACAGTCGCACTCGCGCCCCAGATCCTGCGCATGAGAGTCCCCCCTTCCACATGCACGGGTCGGGTTCGCCAGTGGCTCGGCGCGGTCCCGGCGGCCAGGGTGTGGGCCGCGTCTCATCGCCTCCCGCTACATCCGATTCTCCCGCGGGTGTCCACAGCGTTCGCGAGACCTATTCCCGGATCGGCACGGATAGCGGGTGGTGTCTGGTCGTCGCCACTCACGCCGCCGGGCCGTCCGGCCCTTGACCCTGTGGGTGGGGCGCGGACGATGGAGTGGCGAAGCAGGAGGTGGAGTGTGATGTCCAAGCGAGCCGGGTTTCTGGCCATAACGCCGCCGCGGATACTTGCGGCCGTCGTGGTGATGCCACTGATGCTCGCGGCAGGCACGGCTCCGTGCAGCGCGGCCGCCGCCGAGCCGGATGCCGTGCCCACGATCACACTGGTCGAACAGCGCCTCATCGAGATTCCCGGCAGTCGCCTCCTCGCACTGTCGCCCGACGGGGGCTCGATCGCGGTGGCCCGCCCGGATGGCTCCAATCCCACCGAGCTTTGCGTTCACGAGACCGCGACGCTCGAGGAGCGCGTCTGCGCGGACCTCAGCGACCTCGAGTCGGGTCTCTGGCATGACATGGTGGTCTGGTCACCAGACAGCCAGTGGCTGGCCTTCGCCGAGCTGTGGCCGCAGTACTTCGCCGCTGGCGGTCTGTGGCTCATGGACACCTCCACCGGCACGCTCACGAACCTGCTCGACGCTAGCGCGCTGGCGCTGTACCCGACGTTCACGCCGGACAGCACCGCGGTGACGTTCGAGCGCACGCTGCTCGAGGCCGGCACGCCGAACGAGGCATGGGAGTTCGAGAGTGTGGACATCGCCACGGTGCCTATCACCGGTGGCGAGGCGGTCCGACTGGGCGATTCCGAACGCCAGTACGCGGGCGTCGAGCACTGGGGGATGGTCTGGTCGGCAGATGGATCCGGGCTCTACGTCACCCTCGTCGCTGACGTCGGCCAGGAGGCGTCCGTCCTGGATCCCGACAGCGGGATCTGGGTGTTCGGGGCCGATGGGACGCACGCCCGACAACTCCTCAGCGTCGCGGGCTCCGATGACTGGCCGCCGCCCGTGATGGCGGTCTCGCTGCGTGGCGAGCACGTGCTCGTTCGCCTCCCCGGCACGTACCGTGGCCTGGTCGATTGCTGCGCCATCGTGGATGGCGTGTCGGGCGCCGTCGAACCCATCGAGTCGCTGCGGCCGAAGTCGCCGCAGGCGATGGCGGTCATCGGGGCGGGGCTTTCCCCGGACGGGTCCCTGTTGCTCACGGTCTCAGCGTCTGAGGACCGGGAGCGGCAGGTGGCTGTCCGCGATGTGGCCGCGCGCCACGAGACGATCCTGGTGAACGAGGAGCCCGGGAATGCTCCATCTGACCTGACCGGCAGGGTGTCGACCTGGGCACAGAACGACACCATCCTCATCCTGGGGAGAGAACTGAGCCGCGGCACGCTGGTCGTCCTCGACCGGGGCAGCCAAGAGGTGCCGGCTCTTTCCTGAACGGTCCCGCCATGGAAGTGCTCGCCTGGCCGCCTTGGGACCAGCTTCGCCGAATCGCCATGAATAGCGGGTTATGCCTGGTCGTCGCCGCCATGGCGAGGGTCCGCCCGGCCCTTGAGCCGATGAGTGGGGCAGATGAGTCCCTTCGGCTGGCACGTGAAGAGGCTCGTCCGTGCGGGACGAGCCTCGATGGCGGGGCGGTCTCGTGCTGGGACGATCGGCTCTCCGTCCGTCGTCTCCCAACCCGGCACGGTCAGGAGCGGCTGGCCCCCCTTGAGAAGTGGCCCGCCCCGCGGGACGGGCCACTGTTGACCAGGGCGGCGCGATGGACGCGAGCAGGCGCCGCCCGGATCCTATGCCTTAGGCCGGTCCGAGCTTGGCGAGGACCTGGCCCATCTCGTCCAACGTCCAGGCGCGAAGGGTCTCCGTGCGCACCATGCCGGTGCCCGCGACGCCCGCGGCCTGCAACAGCATGGTCTCGGCGTCCGGGGCTTCCGCCACGACCACGATGTCGTAGCGCCCCTGGGTGAGGTACCAGCCGTGGATCTTGACGCCGAGGCGCTCCGCTCGCGCCATGTTCTCCTCTACTCGCGCCCGGAATGCCTTGATGTCGCGGGCTCCCTCGTCGGTGAGCTTGCCCAGGGTGATGAACGTCGCCATCGTGTTCCTCCTGTCTTCCTTGACCCTGCCGCCACGGGATGGGTGATCCAGTGGTCCGTCATCGTACATTCCCAGTAGCGGCATGAAGGGACCGTTAAGCGGCCCGCGGCAGACACTGACTGGGCACGAAATCCGGCCCGATCCGCCGGCAAATCAGCACGTTCGAGGCGGCCAGGGTCGGCGCGACGTGCGTCAATGCTTCCCGGTGCTGCCCTTCTCTCGTGGCCGTCTACAGACGCGCGAGCGGCGAGCCATGCAATCGTCATAAATCGCGGGTCGTGTCTGGTCCCGTCATCACGAACGCCACTCAGAACCGCCATGTATGGCCGGTTTGGGCTGGTCGTCGCCGCCATGGTGATCTACCCGGGGGCGACCAGGGTTCTGGTGGCAAGCTTCAAAGCACGGCTCGGTATCGCGGCGGGCGGCCCGCCATGACCGGATGCCGCCACGTGGATCGGGTGCATCTCCCTCGTAGTGAGGGGTCCTATGCAAGTGAACGTGTCCGATGGTCTGGCCTGCAGCCGCGCCGTCGTTGATGCCAAGGTTGTGGCCGTTCGGTGCGAGTTCGGCGTCCAGCCGCGTCTGTACGTCTCGGACGAGTCCCAGGAGTGCCGTCTGCTCATCACGAGTCAGATCTCGGAACCGACGAAAGCTGGCAGCAGCAGACGCCCCCGCTGGGTGCGAGGGCGCCGCGGGCCGCGATGAACGGCGAGTCTATTCGGGCAGGGCGTCCGCATCGGGAAGCGGCGGCGCCTCGCCCTCCCAGATGAGGCCCTGTGGCTGCCCTTCGCCGGATGGGCTGAGGAAGTTGGTCATCGTGGAGGTCAGGCCCTCGTAGCCGTCCTGGCCCTCCATCAGCGCCATGCGGAGCTCCGAGCCGTCGGGGTAGCAAACGACATAGAGGGGCCCCTCGAACGTGCCGCCCTCGTTCACCAGCCGGACAAGGCCGGTGCCCCGGCCCACGCCGTACTCTTCCGACCAGTCCATGACGTAGGCCACAGTGAGGTCCCCGGAGACGCGCGGATCGTCGGCCTCGGAGGTCGCTGTCAGTCCAATCGTGTTGCGGTAGCCCCCACGGGAAGAACTCGATCTCGGCGCCGGGGATCGAGGAAATGCGGCCCTTCGGTTTCGGTGCTCGTCCAGTAGCTCGGTGCCGCCAGCTCCTCGTCGGCGGCTTGGGCCGCGACCGCACCGGGCACGACCGCGAGAGCGATCGACAGCACGGCGGCGAGCGTGGTTGGTTGGTACGCATGTCGTACCTCCTCTGTCTCAGGTGGGATGGACCTGCCGTGGCCTCGGGCCCGTGAGGCTCACGGCAGCAGCGACGGGTCGGCCAGTGGAGGTGGCTCATCCGGCCAGATGGCCCCCTCCACCGTCCGCTCCGCTTCAGCGGTGGCTTGGCGAACGACGTACAGGTAGGTGAAACCCTCGTAGGCGCCGCTGCCCCTGAGCGAGGCGTACTCGTACTCCTCGCCCGATGGGTAGCGGACGATGTCGACCGGTCCCTCCCAGGTGCCCCAGTCGTTTTCCAGGCGCATGGTCCCGCGCAGCTGACGTGCGCTCCCCGCCTGGAAGACGACGGTCAGCTCCTGGCGCGCGCGGCCGTCGATGCGTCGGATCGCCGGTCTCGAGGTCGATCGAACGGACCAGCTCCGCGGGCGTCTCGGACGCGATATCCATCTCGGCCGTGCCCGCGACGACACGTAGCGCTTCGGCGTCCATCAGCGGCGCCGGTCCAGGACCGCCGCCCAAGAAGGGCACGGAGACGATGACGCTGGTGAGTAGGATGCCGGCGAGCACGGCCGCGAGCGCGCTCACCCTGGCGGTGCGGTGGGCCGGAAACCAGCGGCCGAGGCGCGCGAACGTCAGCACCAGCAGGCGCCAGGCTCCGCGCCGCTGGCGTCGTCCGTCGGTCTGCTTCAGGGCCTGGTCGATGACCTCGGCTGGAGCTGTGCTGGGCCCAGAGACGAGCCAGTCGGCCAGCTGCCGCTCGAGGTCCTGGTCGCGGGTCATGTCGATCGCTCCCAGGTCTGGGCCGTACGCGCTTCGGACTCGAGTGCGGCTCGCAGGCTGCGCATGGCATAGTGCAGGCGTGAGCCCACCGTGCCCGGTGAGATGTCGAGGGTGTCGGCGACCTCGCCCAGCGTCAGGCCCAGGTAATAGTGCAGGACGAGCACGGCGCGCGTGTCGGGCGACAGGCGGCGGAAGCCACGCTCCATCTCGTCCTGGTCGGCGACCTCGGCCACGAAGGCGGTGGTGTCCGGCTCAGGCTCCACGGGCGCCGGCAGCGCGAAGCGCCGTTCGCGCTTGGCCAATCGATAGCAGCAGCGACAGGTGATGCGCGCCGCCCACGCGTCGAAGCGGTCCGGGTCGCGCAGCGCGGGCAAGTCATCCCACACCTTCACCAGTGCCTCCTGCAGTGCGTCGTTGGCGAGGTCGGCGTTACGCAGGATGCGGTAGGCGATGGCGTACGGTCGCCCGGCGCTGGCGCGGACCACGACCTCGAAGGCATCGTGGTCGCCGCGCCCGGCCCGTTCGACCATCTCGCGAAACTGCATCCACTTGCGCTTCCCCCAGCCGTCGTTCGGTGCATCTACCTAATACGGGGCGGGCGGACCGACATGCTCTTCGATCTTCGCGCTGCGCCCGGACAGGCTACGCCCTCGATGACGGCTCACCAAGTCCGTCGAGGGCATCATGGGCACATGGCTGAGGCGCCCCTCATCAGGCTTGTGTCCTATTCCGACCGGCACGGAGACGCCGGGCTTGGGCAGCAGGCCGAACGAGAGGGGCGGACAGTCGACTGATCCGTGACACGACTCCACGTGGACGACACAGGTGCCGCCAGGAATAGCGGGTCATGTCTGGTCGTCGCCGCCATGGCGCTGGGCCGTTCGACACTTGACTCTCTGACCGGGCCGCGGAGGATGGAGGTATCCGACACCGCTTCGACCGGGGGACGATCATGCACACACTCAATGCCGTCACCATCGCCTTGATGTTGCTGGCTGGGACCGCCCTCGGGGCCCAGGCGCAGCCAGAGGAGTGCGGAGCGGCCCTGCGCGAGGCACCGATCGAGACGGTGCAGCTTCCTGAAGGCTGGGAGTGGGAGACGCTCTGGCTGGAGGCGCAGGGGATGCCGGGCTGGTTCTTCTCCATCCAGGATCCCAGCGCCGGATCCGCCTCCGGGACCATCTCCTGCATGGACGACGCAGCCACCCTCTTCGCACGACGCGATGAGGTGGATAGCACGATCGGCGTGCCATCGCGGCACGCCATCCCGATCGGCTCGGGTGACCCGGAGATCGACGCCCGCGTCGCGACCGGGGTCGTCCAGGTCGGCGATGCGTCACGAGCGACACACGATGCCCTTTGGGATTTCACGACGCTGCAGTGGCGCAACGCCGACTTCGTGGGTGAGATCCGGGCATCCGGAGGCCTGGACTTCGCAGATGTCGAGGCGATGGCACTTGCGCTCGACGCGCTGCTGCCGGGCGACTAGGAACACACCCGCTCCCGCACCAGCCACGCCGGCCGGGCCCGTCCGGCCCTTGACCCGCCGACCGGGGCGCGCTGTATGTCCGTGGTAGAGCGAGTAGAGCCGGGCCACTGGTCATCGTGGCGGACGCGGAGCTGCTGTCTACGCCACGGGGATGAAGACCTCGGTCCTCCAGGTCTGCGGATCGGGTTCGGCAGTGGGATCCGTCAGGTAGGTCTCCCACATCGGGCCAGCAACGGTGCGACCCTGCCCGCTGATCCACTCCATCATCGCGGCATACGTCCGCTCGAGCCTGTCGTATGGACCGATGTGCATGCCCACGGCAGCCTCGACCCCACCGATCTCGCCGGGCTTCACCTCGTCGCTGCCGGCGAAGGGAGTCGCCACTGGTACCCCGGCCTCGTACTCGAAGGGCTCCTCCATGTTGAAGTACCGCGCGAACGGCGGCCCGGCTGGATCCACGCCCGATTCGCCGAGGACGTGGAAGGTCTTCTCGAACGCCTTGCCCATCGACTCGCTGATGCCATCGAGGGGCGAAGTCACTGCCACCACAGCGGTGTCCTGGCGGGGGATGGAACGGATCTCGTAGTCAGGCATCGACAGACTCCTCTCTCGAGCTCGTGGGGAGCCCGCGGTGTGTCGCTTCGATTCTCTCTGACCCGGCAAGCAGCGCGAAAGTGACCCCGATCCGTCGGGGCAGCGGGAGACGTGCCACCCAGGCGCGACCATTGCCGGGGCGCCCACCATCAAAGGGGTGCGCCCTGCTTGTCCGTCAGGCAACTCGTCTGCAGAACCCCGAATCGCCATGGATAGCGGGTGATGTCTGGTCGTCACCGCCATGGCTACGAGGGCCGTGGGTCCGTCCGGCCCTTGACCCGCAGAGCGGGGTGCGGAGGATGGGTCGCATCCGCATGAGGGGACCGTCATGCACCGGTACCTATCTTTCCTCGCGCTCGGACTCCTGACGGCGAGCCTGTCGGGATGCCAGCTGGTCGGGGCGCTCCTGCCGGATGGCGCGGGCGGACTCCCTGTGGCGGGGACCTGCGCCACCTACCAGGTCGTGGCCGCCGATGATCAGGCGGTCACGTCCGAGATCCTCGAGCAGACGCGGACGATCATCGAGAACCGCGTCAACGCCTTCGGTGTGGCCGAGGCTGTCGTGGTCACCCAGGGCGAGGACCGCATCTCGGTCGAGCTGCCCGGCGTCGAGGACGAGTCCGACGTCAGCAGCGTCAGGAGCCTCATCGGCACGACCGGTGTGGTCGAGTTCACTCCCGTCCCGCCCGCCTGCGCCGCTCAGGTCCTCGAAGGTGCTCAACTGCCAGCGTGCCTGCTCGACGTCGAACCGATCTTCGATGGCACCGAGATCGCGGCAGCCCGCATCGACCAGGACCAGACGACCGCTGAGATCGTCGTCGATCTCGAGCTCAAGGACACCGGCGCGCGCCTCTTCGATGAGTACGCGGCCGACCACTACGGTGAGCAGTTCGCCATCGTCCTCGACAACGAGGTCATGTCGGCACCCGCCATCCGCGCCACTCGCTTCGGGGGCCAGGCCCAGATCTCCGGCCCTGCCTCCGAAGCAGCCAACAGGTTCGTCACCGTGCTCAAGTTCGGCTCGTTGCCACTGGAGATCCGCGAGGTCGACTTCGGAGCCTGCGAGGGATCAGGCCCCGCCGCGTGATCTTGCCAGCCGGAATCGCCATGAATAGCGGGTTTGGTCTGGCAGACTGCTAACGCTCGATGACGCGGAAGGCATCGGTGAGACGGGGCTCGCCCACGACCGCGGCTTGTCGTCGTGCGAGGACCATGCGGCCACGATCCCGAGGCATTCGGCCACGCGCTTGTGGGCGACCCCGACCGCTTCGAGGGCACACGCTAGCCACCGCCCCCGCCGGGCGTTGACGAGGGGTGAATGATTCGGGTGTCCTGGTTCGTCTAGTAGTCGTGATGGGGGTCATCGACGTGCTGGATCGTCAGCACCGACGCTCGGTCGGCGAGGAAGTGCCGAGCGCTGTCGTGCACGAGCACGCCCGCCCCGAGCGCGAGCTGGCCTTCCATCGCTTGGCAGACGGGCACCTCGAGCGCAGCTACCGCCTAGCGACGGTCGTACTGGACAGCGCCACCGAGGCCCAGGACGCTGTCCACGATGCCTTCGTCATCGCATGGCGCAAGTACGAGATGCTGCGCGATCCCGACCGCCTCGAAGCCTGGTTCGACCGCATCGTCGTCAACACCTGCCGTGACCGGATGCGGCGGAACCATCGACTCCAGGTCCGAGACATCTCGGTGGGGCCGGACATCGCGGGCAGCGATCCGACCGCGGCCGTGTCGGATGAAATCGTCATCGGACGCGCCCTCGAGCGGCTCCGGCCCGATGACCGCATCGTGCTCGCGCTGCGCTTCTACCGCGACATGAAGGTCGACGACATCGCCGCCGCCATGGATATCCGACCGCGTGCCGCGGCCTCGCGCCTCCACCGGGCGCTCGAGCGGCTGCGGCGCATCCTCGAACAAGACGGTCAGGAGGTCGCCTCATGAACGAGCGCGACCTCGAGACCCGGCTGCGGAGCGCCTATCGCTCCAGGGCCGGACGAGCAGACCCGGGTGCGCTCAGCGAGCGCGTGCATTCCATCCCCGCCACGGTCGAGCCGGAGCGCCGGCGCTGGTGGCATGGCTTCCGGTCCGACGCGACGCGAAGCGTCGGGCTCGAAAGGACACAAGTGAGAGGAGCGAGCAACATGCTTACAGCGACACGTATCGCCGCGATCGTCGCGGCGTTGGCTCTGGGCACCACGTTCCTGGCTGTCCAGGTCGGTGGCCCTCCGGAGGCTGCCCACCAGCCGGGAGCGCCCGTGTCCGAGAGCTGGGTCACGGTAACGGGGACGCAGAACCTGACCGGGGGAGGCGGTAGTGCGCTGACAGGGAAGATGCTGAACATGAGCGACCCGCGTCTCGAGGGCGACGTGAGGATCGAGTATGACGAGAAGACAGGGGATGGAGTCAATACCACCTACTGGAGCACGGTCACGGTCACGAACGACGAGGGTTCCTGGCAGGGGCAGTCGATCGGCTTCATGGACGAGCGCGGAGCACACCACCACATGGGCTGGCTCGAGGGCGATGGCGCATACGAGGGCCTGGCCTTCATCAACCAGCTGACGGAGGCGGACCCCAGCGCCACCAGCGGCGGCATGCGCCTCGATGTGGTCGGACTGGTCTACGAGGGCGAACTCCCGCCGATGGTCCTCCCGGCCTGGACCCTGGCCACCGACTAGCGCACCTCAGCACGGACCTCGCCCGTGGCCCCGGCTGCACGCAGCCGCCGGGGCCTCGTCGTGTCAGGCTCGCCAAGCCGCAACACTCAGCAAGGCCCGCCGCTGATTCGCCATGAAGAGCGGGTCATGTCTGGTCGTCACCGCCATGGCGAGGCACGCCGCCGGGGGTCGACGGGCCGTCGACCCTGAGGGCGGGGCGAGACAGGCAGCTGGCGCGGAGGGATGCCGCTACTCCGGCGCGCTGGGCTGGTAGACCTCGGCGTCCGAGAGTGAGCCGGTCAGGAGCGAGCCGCCGGCGATGAGCACGCGCCCGTCAGGCATGAGCGTGGCCGTATGCTGCAGGCGCGCCTTGGCCATCGGCGGTGCCTCGACGAATACTCCAGTCTCGGGGTCGTAGTACTCGGCTGTCGCGAGCAGCATGTCCGGATCGTGGCTGAGTCCGCCGACGACGAGAACCCTCCCATCGGGGAGACGCGTGGCCGTGTGGTCCTCCCTCGGGACCGCAAGTGCGCCGGTCTCTTGGAACTCTCCGGTGGTTGGATCGAACAGCTCGGCCGACGTGGTCGACCCGGCGGCGAGAAGCACTCGGCCATCAGCGAGCAGCGTGGCCGTGTGATGGGGTCGTACGGCCTGTGGCGTACCTGTCTCCTGGAACTCGCCGGTCATCGGGTCATACAGCTCGGCGCTACCGCTGCCCACGATCAGGACACGCCCATCATCGAGCAGCGTCGCGCTGTGACCGGTCCGCGGGCGTGTCAGATTGCCGGTCGGCTCGAACGTGCCTGTCTCCGGAACATAGAGCTCAGCTGTCGCGGTCTCGCCCCCGGCAATGAGCACCTGGCCGTCGGCGAGCAGCGTGGCGGTATGTCCGCTACGAGGCTCCGTCATGTGCGCGGTTGGTTCGACAGTCTTGGTCCCCGGGTCCCAGAGCTCTGCGCTGCCATCCCTGCCGCCCGTCAAGAGCACCCGACCGTCGGGCAAGAGCGTGCCCGATGTCGGGTGGACCCGTGCCATCCTCCCGGCCGGTGCGAAGGTATCGCTCGCGGGATCGAACACCTCGACGTCGGCCCAGCCACCTCCAGCGACAAGCACGCGCCCATCCGACAGGAGTGTCGCCGAGTGGTCGCTACGGCGCTGGGCCATGCTGCCGACGTCGACGACCACGTATCCAGTCGATGCTCCCTCCTCAGCGTTCGCTGGCACCGGCGAACCCCCGACCAGCGCCACGGTGACCGTGCCAACCACGAACAAGCCCAACGCATGCATGAGAGTCCCCCCTTCCACATGCACGGGTCGGGTTCGCCAGTGGCTCGGCGCGGTCCCGGCGGCCAGGGTGTGGGCCGTGCTTCGTCAGCCTCCCGCTATATCCGATTCTCCCGCGGGTGTCCACAGCGTTCGCGAGACCTATTCCCGGATCGGCACGGATAGCGGGTGGTGTCTGGTCGTCGCCACTGCACCGCCGCCGGGCCGTGCGGCACTTGACCCGCTGAACGGGGAGGGGAGGATGGCGATACGCACCGGAGAAGAGTCATGAAGCGTTCCGTGTTCGCAATCGTGCTCGCTCTCCTGGTCGCGGCCCCCACCGCGCTCGGCATCGGCGGCACGACCCTGGTGCTCGCACAGGATGATCGCGCTCCGGCGGCGGACTCGACTCCGATGCTCGAGGCGCTATCGCTCCTCCCACCGGACATCGACGCGTTCGAGTTCACCCATTGGGCCGCGCTGAAGGCGGCCCATGGCGGCGCCGACGTGACGAGCGCCAGCCCGCTCGTCGAGCGCCAGCGGCTGATGCTGGATATCGCTTTGCAGGAGGCCACCACGTCCCCGCTGGGGCTTGATCGTCTTGGGACCTGGTCCGAGCGTTGGGGCTGGGATACCACCGACCTCGAATGGCAGGCCTCGTGCTGCGACGCCTTCGACTTCTTCATCCTCCGCTTCCGCGAGGACTGGGATCCTGGGCCGTTCATGGCGCGACTCGAGGCGGACGGCTACGAGCGACATGACAGACCGCACGCCACCTCGTTCACCCTCGACCCAGACGCAGAAGCGCCCGATCGTGACTTTCTGGAGCGCGTATACGAGGGGGCGGGAGCGATTGGGGGACCCAGCGGACCGCGTGCATCGGTCGCCGTCTCGCCGGACGGCCACACCGTCGTCTTGGTCCGGGGTCCGGATGCACACAAGATCCTCAAGCTGGCGGCGCGCGCCGACCCTGTGGCGATCGCGGCCGGCCCCTTCGGCCGGGTCGCGACGGCCCTTGGGCGACCGCTCGCTGCGAGGGTCTGGGACGGGGAGCGCGGGTGTTGGAGCACGGGCGTGGAGCGCCACGCCAGCGACGAGAACGCTCGACTCGTGCAGGCCATCGGCGTGCTGCATCCGTACCAGGCCTTCGGCGCCGGGTACGAGCGGGCGCGCCCAGGTGAGCCGGCGCTCGGCCGATACGTCTTCATCTACGAGCGTGCCCCGGACGCCGAAGCTGACCTGCCTGGCCGCCGCAGGCTCATCGACGAGGGAGACTCGATCCGGTTTGGTGCGCCCTACCGCGACGGGGTCTTCAGCCTGGTCGATGCGATGAGTGGAGGGCCGGCAGCTCATCCTCGAGGTGGCGCTGGTCGACGACACGCCGCGCGACGCTCTTCGACACGGTCATCGGCCACGACATGATCTTCGCGATCTGCGGCTGAGGCGTCAGCTCATCCCCGCGGCCTGCACCGACGCCGCGGCCGATG
Organism: uncultured Chloroflexia bacterium; assembly: GCA_963724095.1. GTDB lineage: Bacteria > Chloroflexota > Limnocylindria > Limnocylindrales > CSP1-4 > JAFMJV01. Next base: position 363,672 of record CAVRTH010000005.1, on the reverse strand, counting down.
AGCCTCCTGGCACATGCCCCGATAGCGAGCAGGAATCGCCATGCATGGCGAGCTGTGTCTGGTCGTCGCCGCCATGGTGCGACGGCCAAACCGCTGGGCCGTTCGACACTTGACCTGCTGTGCGGGCCGCGGAGGATGGAAGTGGCGGGAACGGAGAAGCCCGACCTGGGGTATCGGACAAGGGGGCCGAGATGCGACGACTGACGATCACGCTCCTGATGACATGCCTGCTCTGCGTTGCTCCTGTCTCCGCCACGACGGCCCAGTCACCGTCACCGACGACCGAGGCGCACGTCCTGGGCACAGGGACTGACGCGATCGCCTGGCTCACCTCCATGGGCGTCACCGGCGTCGATGGCGTCCCGACAGCGGACGGACAGCTGCGCTGGGAGGCGACCCTGCCCATGTCCGATGCCTCGGTCGAGTTCGTCGGGGCCCCCGGCGCGCTCACGAGTGCGTCGCTGACGACGAGCACGGGCACTGACTCCTATCCGGGGTACGTCATCGTCCCCTGGGTTCAGCAGTTCCATCCCGAGAGCCTCGGCTTCATCGTGAACGCCCTCCTGCGGGGAGCGTTCGTCGATGAGCTGGACGCGGAAGCCGAGTTGTCCGACAGCACCGTCATCGTGACCACGATCAAGGATGGCGACGCCCCTCTCGGCGAGGAGACCATGTCGATCACCATCACGATCAAGGACTGACGTCCTGCCAACCGACGTGGGCCGCGTCTGCTCGTGGCGCAACGACGTTGATCACTGGTCAGACGACGACTGGCTCTCCATCGCCGAGACGTTCGAGTTCCTATGAGGATGGAGACATCGCACAGGGGATGGGGGATGCGACGACACTTGGGTGGTTTGCTGGTGGTGTGCCTCCTTGTCGTCGGAGCTGGCTCGGCGGAGGCATTGGGGAGCGATGAAGGTGACCAGCCAGCGCCACTGGTATGGACACGGCTTGGTCGGCCGCTCGGTGGTGGCACTGCCTACGACTACGTGACGCTGCCGGACGGCTCGATGCTCGCGGTCGGCAGCCTCGGGGACAGTGCGCGCGTCTGGCACTCTGCCGATGGCATCACCTGGGACGAAGTCCGACCACCGGGTCAAAGGAACGCCTGGGTGTCGAGTGTTGCCGCGGCCGCTCACGGCATCGTCGCGACGGGAACACGCACGGATCCGGAGCGAGGAACCGGGCAAGGCGTCGTCTGGACGTCCGAGGACGGTCTCGACTGGAGCGAGCGACACACCTTCCCCGGCGCCACGCCCGTGGAGGCGATCGCGACGCGAGATGGCTACGCGGTCGTGACACAGGAGATCCCCGCCGATGAAACGACGCGCGTCAGCGTGTGGCACTCCGCAACTGGTGAAGAGTGGGAAGCGTCGCCCGTCTACGACAGCCAAGGGGAGATCGTCTTCGTTGGGGCGGCGGCGCACGCAGCTGCTGGCGCATGGGTCATCGTGGGCATGGACTCGGGAACGTCGGAGCCTCGGCTGTGGCGTTCCGACGATGGTCGAACCTGGGAGGCATCGGAGTGGGCGGCGCAGGATCCTCACTGGGTCGGGGGCCCACTGGTAGCGACGCCCACCGGCTTCCTGCTCGGGCTCGTGCGCCCACGTGGCTTGCCAGCTGATGACGCCGACCTGGCTCCTCAGAGCACGATCTGGCACTCGCTCGATGGACGCGACTGGACCGAAGTAGCCACCTCGGAGGAAGCCATCGTCGCGATGACGGCCGGGCCCACCGGTGTCCTGGCACTGGCCGAACCTTTTGAGCGCGGGGGCCCCAAGAGCGACTGGCCTGTGTCGGTCCTGAGGTCGCGGGATGGTTTCGACTGGACGGCCGAGGAAGTGCCGGCACTCAAGGGTCTGCCGATGAAACGGCTGGTTGCGATGCCGGGGGGCCGGGTGCTTGCCATCAGGGAGTTGCGCGACATCACGTGGCTGGGTCAACCCGCTGACGCTCCCCAAGTCTCGATCCCGGAGCCGACCCCGAGTGGACACGCCCCCGCATTGGACTTCAAAGCGTTGGTCAACCAGAGGGGACATCCGGACGGTGACTTCGACGAGGTGGCCGCTGACATCGTCGAGTACTTCGAGATGATGGGCGACGAGCTTGATCCCGTCGATCTGGCGACGCCCGCTATCGATGAGTTGCTGCGCTGGTGCAAGCGGATCATCGTGCGCGACCGCGACGGCAACGAGTGCGTGGTTGCCTTCAGCAGGCTGCACCAGGCATACGGACTCACGCGCGACCCGCGGCTCTACGAACTGGCCGACCGCCTGCTCGGCGTGACGATGAACGACGAGCGAGCGCCCTACTACAAGCCGCTCCTGCGTGAGCGCATCAAGTGGAACATCGGAAGCTACCCCGCCTGGTTCAAGGACTAGGGGGTGAGCCAAACACCTGCCTGCCCTGTTCGTCGCTGGGATCATGGCGCCCGCAGGTGCGACCGTCTTCGGGGCGCAGGTCTCGCCGCAGCGATGGACAGTGCGTCGAAGTACGAGACACCGGAGGGCACACCCGCTCGGGCGCAGCCACGCCGCCGGGCCGTCCGACCCTTGACCCGCTGAGCGGGGAGGGGAGGATGGGAGCATCCGCTGGCGGGGTCGAGTGATGGGTCGTTTCGCCATCTCCATGCTGTTGGCAGGTCTGCTGCTCGCCGGGTTCGGGTCGGATGCGCGGGCGCAGTCGGGGTCGCCCGAAGTCGCCCCTTCGACGTCGCCCGTCCCGTGTCCGGTCGCCGAGGCTCAGGTGATCGAGGGGTCCAGCGCCGTGCCTGCTCAGGTCGGGATCGGCGGGCGAGTCGAGGTACCCACGGCCGGGTTCGCCTTGACGCTCCCCGATGGCTGGCTGTGGGTGGCGACGGAGTCGAGTGATATCGAGGCACTGAGCGCGCTCGTGATCCGGGCCGACCCGGAGCGTGGTCCGGCCGTCGCGGGACTGCTCTCGGCGCTGCCGTGCACCCACACCTACCTGTTCGACTTCATCGCGGTCGCTCCGGTGCGCGAAGGCCGACCGGTCGCCGAGACCTGCACCGTGGGTGTCAGTCCCGCGACCGGCGAGTCCATGGAGGACATCCTGGACCAGAACACGGTTCCCACCATCTCGCTCGGGGGTGAAGCCACGAGTTCGTTCCCGGTGGACCTGCCAGGTGGGAGCGCCGGGCGCATCGACTCGGTCCAGGGGTTCGACGTCGAGGCCCTCGGCGACGTCGTGCATTACGGTTCCATGTACTTCTGGCTGGGCGACGGGCGCCAGTCCATGTTGAGCTGCCTCGACGTGCAGCCACATCCCGATCACTGGCTCTCCATCGCCGAGACCGTCGAGTTCCTGCCCGCCGAGGAGTAGGCAGGTCGTTCGACGAGTTGATCGCATGGCATGGAACCGCCATGGACTAGCGCGTGATGTCTGGCCGTCGCCGCCATAGCTGCGCACGCCGCCGGGCCGTCCGGCCCTTGACCCGCGGAGCGCGGCGCGGAGGATGTAGCCATCCGTATGGCAGGAAGAGCAGATGCCACGACTGATGGTGGCCATCGTGGTCCTGGCCCTGTCGCTGGCCACAGGGGGCACGTTCGCAGCCGACGAGCAGCCGTTCGAGACAGGCACGTTCAGCCCGGCAGGCTCGCTGGCCAAGGCACGAGGCGGCCATTCCGCGACACTCCTGCTCGACGGCCGCGTCCTCGTCGTCGGGGGTGAAGGCCAGCGGGGATATCCGGCCTTGGCTGAGGTGTGGGACCCCGCGACTAAGACGTTCGGGCCGGCAGGCGCGCTCGCCGAGGAACGTCTTAACCACACCGCCACCCTCCTGCCCGATGGCCGGGTCCTCGTCGTCGGTGGCTTCAACCTGCGCGGCACCCTCGCCTCGGCGGAGGTGTGGGACCCCGCGACGATGGCCTTCAGCCCAGCAGGCTCGCTCACCAAGGCACGCATCTATCACGCCGCATCGCCCCTGCTCGATGGCCGCGTCCTCGTCGTCGGTGGTAGCGGACGACGCAGCACCTTCGGCCCGACGGAGGTGTGGGATCCTGCGACCGGCTCATTCGGCCCGTCAGGCTCGCTCGCCGAGGGACGGGCCGGCCACACCGCCACCCTCCTGCTCGATGGCCGCGTCCTCATCGTGGGCGGCTATGGCGATGGGCCACCTCTGGCCCAGGCCGAGGTCTGGGAGCCAGCGATGGGCGCCTCATAGGGACCGGCTCATGTCCTGGGCGGCTCCGACTGCGGCTCGCCGGAGCAACGGAAGATCACTGGCTCTCTATCGCCGAGACGTTCGAGCTCTTGCCCGCCGAGGAGCAGGCGGGTTGTCCACCAGGCGTCGGTGCGGAATCGCCATGCATGGCGAGTGATGTCTGGTCGTCGCCGCCATGGGCACGCACGGCGCCGAGCCGTCCGGCCTATTACCCGCGTTCCTGGGCGTGGAGGATGGAGTTGGCATGCTGGGATGGTTGCTGGAACCGGCTCGATGAACCAGCGCGGGCGACCTTCACCAGCACCGCGGGGTTGGCCTACCTCCTGGCACTGGTGGTGGTCCCAGTGAGGTACGTCAGTCGTGTGCGCCGCCATCGGGACTGAGTCCCGCGCGGGGAATGACCGCCATGGATAGCGGGGTTGTCTGGTCGCCGCCGCCATGGCGCCGGGCCGTCCGGCCTTTGACCCGGTGGTCGGTGCGCTGAGAGTGGCGCTGACTGGCTGAGACTCGATGGTGGTGGACCGGTGCGGAGCCTCTGCGTTGATGCGTTGAGGGCGGAGCGCACGATGGAGGTGCCCAGCCAAGGGGCAGCACGATGGCGAGACCCAGGATCGAGGCGGTGCTGCGGGATGGAGGAGGTCCGGGATGAGACGAGTTGCGGCAATGGCGACAGCGGTGGCGCTGACCGTCTCGGTGCCCGTGACGCCGTGGGCTTAGAGACGCCCGATGAGGTCGTCCGGGAGTATCTCCAGGGCGTGGCTCAGGGCGACGTCGAGCGGGTCCTGGAGACGACCGCGGTGGACGAGATGGCCGACGGCTGCCGCTTCGAGCAGATGGCAGACCGTCTTGGGACCTTGCTCATCAACATGCCCGGGCCGGTCCACTCCCCGTTCGTCGCGGATATCCAAGGTGCCGAATGGACAGCCGAGCTCCTGGGGCAGACGCGGATGCTGGTATACAGCGTGGCCCGCTCCCCCTTCGAGGGCGATCCCTGCTTGGTCGGCTTCACCCTGTTGCGGTACGGAGACGAATGGAAGTCAGACGACAGCTCTCTGCGATCGGCGGTACCCCGCTCGAGACTGCGATACCTCGGACGCGTTGGCGATCGCGCCGAGAACCGCCATGAACGGCGGCTGATGTCTGGTCGTCGTCGCCCAGATGGTGGCTTGTGATGTACCCCGCCGAGCGACCCACGGCCTGCTCGGGCTACAAGAGCACGAGCCGCTGGGCTGCGCACTTGGAGCGATGTGGAACGTTGGTGCTCCGATCGGCCTACTAAGCCGTTGAAGGTGCTGTCGGCTCACTCGACCGCCAGGCGACGGAGCCTCGGCGAGCACCTATCCAGGGGGAGCACGATGAACAGGCCACGAACCAGGCTCGCGAGCTTATCGATCGTCATGTTGCTGATGTGCACGGGTGCGACTGTCGCGTCGGACGAAGGGTCCGTTACGCCATCTGGACTGGAACGGGTCCAGGCTGAGCTGGCCGCCGTGACAGCCGAGCGGGATGCGTTGCTCGCCGAAGCCGTGGCCGCTGCCGGTCGATACGACAAGGCCAAAGCAACGCAGGAGCTGCTGTACGAGGTCATCGCCGACCCTGACGCCCACGGTGCCGAGGGCGAGGTCCTCGATCTGCTCGACGAGCTGGCCGCTCCAGGGACTGTCTACGGCGACGATGCCTTCGGTTCGACCTCGTGGCGGACGGGATGGCGCAACACGCTCTTCGGGGACATCGATGCCACCATCCATACGTGGCTGTCGTGGCTCTCCGATGACGGCTCGGTCGGCGGTTCGATGTGGACCTGGTCCGGATCGGCCATCAACGGCGAACCGTTCGACCTGCAGGGCATCGAGCTCAGCACGTACGACACGCAGGGCTTGCTCGACAGCGTCACGGTCTACTACCCCTACGAGGATGCGGAGGTCAAGCTCCGCTTCTTCGAGGGCAACGAAGCCGCGCGCGCGGCCAACGAGTCCGACCCGTAGCGGCGGCACTTTCTGATCGCGCTTCAGGGCCTAGCGCTGGAGCGGACCTGCCTTGGCACTCCATGAGACGACCTCGTCGATGACGACACGGATCAGCGGCAAAGCATCGATGCGATGCTCGCGGTATTGCGGGTACTTGGCCCGCAACGCCCGTACCACTCGTTGGTGCGCCAAGGCATCGTCGTGAGGCTCGACGATCGAGGCCGTACCGCGGGCACGCAGCCAGGCCAGGTGCGACCAGTCCTCGTCCCAGCGCTCGAAGAGCATCGTCACCCTCGATCGATCACCGATGTCCCGGACCCGAGCCAGAGCTCGCACGTCGGCGCTGCGCTTGGGTTTCTCGTCGAGGGGCGAGTAGAGGACCGCGCGCGTGTCCCCCGGGACCGGGTCTCCGAGCACGAAACAGATGGGGACGAGACGCGGCTGGCCGGTCGCCGAGAGCGTTGCGAGCGTGGCGGTGCGACGACCCTCGATGAAGGCCAGCCGATCAGCATCGATCACGCGGATTGCTTACCTCGTCGGTATCGGACGCAGGCACCGACCTGGTACCAGAGCGATCCAGCCCAACCATACCGACGATACGGGGCCGCGGCATGGGTGTCGAGAGCAGGTCCCCTGGATCCGTGCTCGCGACCAAGCCCTCAGGCTTGCGAACCACGCGGACCGCGGACATGGCAACCACACGAGGTCGATCTCACCAGTCACCTCCTCTCCGGGCGTCTTCTATGACGACGAGAGTGCCAAGTTGGGGCCGCTACGACGCTGCCGCTCTGCAGCGAGCCGAGGCCCTTGCGAAGACGGTGCCCACTTTCTCGAAGGAGGCTGAGAACACCTACTTGTTTGAGTCCCCGGTCAACGTCGTTCTCGGCTCGCATGACCCGGAGCGTGAGTCTGTATCACGGCTCTTCAGGCAGGAGGACAGTGCGGTCGTCAAGTCGTGGGTGAAGTCTCCGGATGTCGGGTTCTACGACATTGAGTACAGCTACCAAGCAAACGTCGGGCGGAACCAAGCGCGGCTCGTTCAACCCGGACTTCTTCCTCCTGTCGGGATCGGCCGATGTCGCAGTCATGGAGACGAAAGCAGATGATGACGATCCTGCCCTGGACGCTGGCAAGTTCAAGTACGCGATGGACCACTTCGGAACGGCTAACACGCTGCTCGCGAGGAAGCGCAAGAAGAAGCCCAGGTACTACTTCCAGTTCGTGTCACCCACCGACTGCAACCGCTTCATCGAGGCGCTCTGCGACCAGGAAACCGCCTCGTTCGTGTCGACGTTTCAGGGTTCTCTGAAGGCGTAGCGGAGCGCGCGCTTCGGCATCCGCAGGCGGGTCGCAACGCCGATCATGAACTAACCAAGAAGCCCCCAGGTCCGGGTGTGGTGGCGCAGCGCGACGTCACTATGGCGATGTCAGCGCGAAAGACTGGCAGGTGCCTGAGATGCTCGAGCATGAGGGCCAGGGTCGCTAGGTGATCAAGGCCCAGATCGGCTCCGGCGCCAGAGACGTCCACAGCATCGACGTGCCGGAGACTGACGAGATCGTCTACTAGCACCGGCGTCGAGCACGAGGCCACGCTCGGCCCGGGCCGCGTCGGCAATACCGAAGTGGACCGACGCCGGGGTGTGATGGCGCCCTTGGCACCGTCTTCGGCCGCCTCGTATGCCGCAAGGGTCGGGAGCTTGTACTCGGCATCGAAGGTCCGGCGCACCGGGCGTGCGGGCCAGGGTCGGGTCTCGGTCCGTGGCCGCATCATGCACGCGCTCCATGGTCAGGATCATGGTCGTCAGGCTGATCCCTTCTCGCCCTGGAGTGATGCTGGGCTCGTGCCCGTGTCGCAGTTCAGTCTGACGGATAGGGTAGTCGTCGTTGTAGGTGCCGGTCCTGATCCCGTTGATATGCGGGTCGCTGAGGCTCTCTGGACAGCGATAGTCCCAGTCGTGGAACCACGTGGGGCGATCGCCTTGTCCCGAGGGTCCCGAGGGGGACTATCCGTCCTCGGGGGGGAACATCGTGAACATTTCCGGAGGAAGATCAAGGACCGGGCAGTTACCCAACTCCAGCACGAAGTCGAGCTTGGGCTCGGTATCGAGATAGTAGTGGTAGTCGGCGTCGAGCTTGCCCGATTGGGTCACTGCCATCCCCTTTGCGCGATAGGAAGCCAGCGTGGCCTCCGTCTGCTCCTCGGGGATGTACTCCTTGATGTGATGCAGGCCTTCGCCCTTTCGGCTCAGGTGGTGCCTCATAGATAGTCGGACCGTAGACCGGTTGGATGAGTTCCAACTGGATGTCGCCCAGCCAGGTGATGGCGACGAGGAACTTGAAGGGCTCGGTGACTTCCTTGCCGCCGATCTTGAGGTAGTCGACCGTCTCGTTGGTGAATGACAGGACCTGCCACGGACCGATCTTGAGGTTGTCGACCCACGATCGCATGCTCTTCTCCAGATCTCGGGTAACCCATGCGATCTGGTGGATCCTGCGAGACCTGTTCAACTCCCGTAGCTCTGCATTGGTCATGACTGCACTCCCCTCACTGCGATCGAACCATCTTGGAACCACGACCCAAGACAGCGACCAGCATCATTGTGGCGTCTCCGGACGGACTCCGACACCCACTACCGACGCAGCGTTCTGGGCTACTGCCTCGCTCGTCGCACGCTTGCACCCTGACCCCGGAAGCCGAGGGCCTCGGTGGCACCTACATCCTCATCACGCATACCGACCGTAGTCCCGACGGCTGCTGCACGGTGTGGGGCACGATCAAGACCGAGGAGTCCGACGGCTGGCGGGTTTCCTACCGCGCTGGGTCGATGCGACAGGCGTCTCGCACACGGTCAGTGCGCCGGAGGGCGTCGGCTCGTTCGTGGCCTGCCGCGAGATGTGGTCAAGCCGCTTGAAGGTCTCCTGGCCGTCACGTGACGGGCTGAAGCAGCTGTCGCGGTACCACGCGAGCGCCTTGAGCAGATTGACGGTGAAGTCGAGATGCCGGTAGGCGGTTGGAGAGTGACGGCCGAACCGAGCTCAGCCTGCGTCTTCGGCCCAAGCCGCCAGTGCCTCACGCACCGTCTCCCGAAAAAGCGGCCATCCCGATGGATTGAGACCGTAGAAGTCCTGCCAGCTGGGGAGCTCCCACATGCGGCTGGCGGCCCGCAAGGCGGGGTAGACACCGCCGTCCTCGGGCGTCATGAGATGAGTCGCCCCGCAGAAGGCGAACGTCATGATGATCCTGCTCTCGGCTAGGTCGGCGGCGGTCTCACCGGACGTGGAGTCCAGGCGCCTGGTGCGGATGGCCAACTTGGCCGCTGCACCACCGCCATGCCCCAAGACCGTCCTCACCATCGAGAAACCTCGGACCGTGCCCCGCGCTCTTGAGGTCACCGCGGAGACTTGCGTTGGGGTCCATCCAGCGCAGTCACTGCCCAGGGCAGCCGTCGCCGACCGCAGCGTCCTGCCTGTCCGATGGTGCCCGCATGGCCACTAGCCAGAGGGTGGGGACGAAACCTGGGCTCGTCTTGTGCACACCATCACCGGATCGTGCACGACTGGCGTGGCCAGCGAGATCCTGCAGCGCAGCGGATCCGATGCGGCGAGGGTGATCCCAGGCCGGGACACGACGGCCGCAGTTCGCCACCTCATCTACGGGATCGGTTGCACCGATACCCAGCGGCCCTCCCAGGCCATCCGCATCCGCGCGTAGTGCCATGGTGTGAAGAAGCGCTTGAACTGCCTCCGCGTGAGCTTCTTGTCCGGGTGCATGTCGTAGCCGTAGCTTCGGCTCTGGAGGCCCCACAAGGGCCCGGTCACGCGGACGCTGGTGACCCTGAAATGGTGGGTCGTTGCGGGGTCGGCGGTGGCGTCAAAGCCGGTCAGCACCCAAGCATGGTTGCCGTGCGCCACGGTGATCCCCACCGGCAGGTTGGTGCGCCGTAGGTTGCGTACCGCCGAGCGCAGCGCGGCCTTGAAGCTGCGGCTCGATACCAGGCGGTACCGCGAATCGACGAAGTGGCGGAATCCGGCCGCCCAGCCAGCCGGGTCGACGCCGTCACGTAGCGGGATCGCGTAGCGATCGTGCGCCCGCATGTAGTCGAAGAACCGGCGCTGCTGGGCTTTCTTGTGGTTGGTCTCGTGGTGGACGATGTTGCGGATGATCTGGACGTCCGCCGCGGTGCACCAGTGCCACGTCTTCTGGGTGCTGAACACGCCCGGCCGGTAGAGGTCGATGCCGCCGCTCCAGCGCGATAGGGCGGCATCAGCGGCACCCGGGAGCGCCCCCACGATGAGCGCGACGGCGACCAGCAGCGCTCCCAGGACGGGCGCCAGGGTGCGCTGATAGCGGGGGGTTCGAGCGCGATCGGCCGAGATCCGTCCTTCCATTTCGTCGAACGATGCTACAGGTCGGTCGCGATACAAGCAGTCACGCCACGCCGACGAGTAATGAAGCCATTCACCACCTTCGAGCCGACACGTCCTCTCTCGTCATGGCTCCCGCGCACACCGTTGCGGCATCGTCGCGGTCGTGACGAACCGCGGTTTCGTGCGGGCAGGGGACAGTGCCAGCGGGTTTCGCGCATCAGAAGTCGAGGCGCACCCGCGAGTCCCAAGCGTCTGCGAGACCTGGGAGACCGTGCACTAGACTCTGTGACCCACGCTGATGGGAAGGGACCTCCCGATGCCCGACCGCGAACCACTGGACGTCCTCGAGGCGATCCACTCGACGCCTGCCCGCCGCTACCTGAAGCCCGATCCGATCCCCGAGGACGTGCTCTGGACGCTGCTGGACGCTGCGATCCGCGGGCCGACTGGTGGCAACAAGCAGGACTGGGGCTGGGTCGTGGTGACGGACCCCGAGGTGAAACGACAGATCCAGGGGTGGTACCTGGAAGGCTGGGAACGCGCCTATGGCAAGCGGCGCGACGAGATCCTCACCGGCCCCGACGGCGCCGGCCTCGGACGGCGGGACTTCCTTTCCGCCGAACACCTCGCGCACCACCTCCAGGAGGCGCCGGTGTGGGTGATACCGGTACAGCGCAACGCGCGAGAGAGCCGGATGGGCGGCTCGTCGATCTACGGCGCCGTGCAGAACCTGATGCTCGCGGCGAGGGCACACGGCATCGGTGCGACACTGACATCACTGTATGCGGCGCACGAGGACGACGTGCGTGCGCTCCTCGGGCTCCCTGGGGACGCGAAGACGATGGGGCTGATCCCGCTCGGCTACCCCGCACGCGGGCGCTGGGCGGAGCCGAGGCGGCGACCGGTCGAGGAAGTCACGCATTGGGGGCGATGGGGCGAACAGCGCGCCCGTTCGTAGGACGCTACGCCTACTGCTCGATCTTCGTGGCCAGCCGCCGGGTCCAGTGGAGCGTTCGCTCGAAGCCTGATCGGAGGACGGCGGTCACCGATGACGGTGTGGTCCGGGTGTCCGGGGCGCTCGGGCCGGGAAGCGCCACCACCACCCTTGGGCGCCCGCCATCGCCAAGAGCCGGCTCATTCTGGACGCCGCGCTGCGTCAGGCCGAGGGCAGGCTGGCAGTCCCCATTCGCGCGTACACTGCTGCAGATATCGCGTCAACACCTGGAGGGAGACGACAATGATCAGCGAGCAGCCGAAGGGACTCCTCATCGCGCAGGTGGGCCACGAGTCGTCGGCGCACCAGACGTACATGGGGATCGCCCTCCACTTCGAGCGGGCGAGCCTGAAGGTCTGGGCGAAGTTCTTCCGCGATCAGGCGACCGAGGAGGCCGGCCACGCCTGGAGGATCATCACCTTCCTCATCGATAACGATGTCGAGTTCAGCCTGCCCCAGGTGGGCGGCGCACCGACGACATACGGCTCCGCCCGTGATGCCGTCGTGACGGCGCTCACGAGCGAGCAGCGCGTGACGGCTCAGTTCGAGGCGCTCGCCAACGCCGCCCGGGACGCGAAGGACAACCGCACGCTCCAGTTCGTCCAGTGGTTCATCGAGGAACAGGTGGAGGAAGAGCGAACGATGACGGCGCTGCTCGACGTCATCGACAGCGGAATCAACCTGTTCCAGGCAGAGGCGCTGCTCGAGGAGATCGTCAAGTAAACGCCATGCTCGGATGGTGAGGCTGCCACCACCGCGTCAAGACTCGGCGAGCCCGACGAATACGGCCTCGGCGAGGTTGGTGGCTGGCGAGTCCGTCTCGGGGTGACCTGCGACATGGCCTAGCCACTCGCCCGTGTCAGCGAGGGGGAATGCACGCTCGTCGATGCTGGCGTCTTCATTTGGAGCACGTTGGACGAACCGACGGAGTCGTCCCGCGTCCTCGGTGCTGACGCCACCCAGGGTCCCGGTGCAGCTGTCGCGCGGAGCTGCGATGCGGTCGGGATTGCCGTTCCGGACACTCCGGAGGCAAGTCGAGGCCAGGCGGAAAGACGCCCCACAGGTCCGTCGGCTTGGCGCGCTCCACGCCCAGGTGGCGATACCAGACCGTTTATGGAGGGAGCGGGCAACGAGAACGCCGGCCGACCGCGAGGATCGACCGGCGTGCAAAGCGCAGAGTGGATACGGAACCTAGCCCTCTTCCTCCTCCGCCTCATGTTCTTCGATCGATCTTCTGGGCCACGTGTGCCGGCACCTCTTCGTACTGCGCCAGTTTGGCGCTGAAGGTTCCGCGACCACCGGTGATGGAACGCAACTCAGTGGCGTAGGTGAAGAGCTCAGCCTGCGGCACATGCGCCGAGAGGATCTGCTGACCATCGGCAGCATCCATGCCCAGGAGGCGACCGCGACGGGTGTTGAGGTCACGGTTGACCTCGCCCATGTAGGCCTCCGGCACCCGCACTTCCACCTCCATGATGGGCTCGAGCAGGATCGGCTTGGACTCAGCGATGCCCTTCCGCGTCGCCTGCATGCCGGCCAGGCGGAATGAGAGCTCGTCGGAGTCGACGGTATGGAAGCTGCCGTCGTAGAGCACGGCCCTGAAGTCGATGACCGGGTAGCCCGCCATGGGGCCCTTCTCGGCGACCGCACGCACGCCCTTCTCGACCCCGGGGAAGAACTGCTTGGGCACGACGCCACCCACGACCTTGGTGTCGAACTCGACACCACCGCCTGGGTTGGGGCTGATCTCCAGCCAGACGTGGCCGAACTGGCCGCGACCACCCGTCTGCTTCTTGTGGCGACCTTCGACCTTGGCCGTCCCGCGGATGGTCTCGCGGTAGGGGACCCGTGGTGCGCTGGTGACGATCGAGGTACCGAACTTGCGCGTCAGGCGCTCACCTGCCACCTGGATCTGGTTCTCGCCCTGGCCCCACATCAACTGCTCGCCGGTCTCGAGGTTGCGCTCGACCTTGATGCTGGGGTCCTCTTCCTGCAGGCGCGAAAGGGCGCCCGAGAGCTTGTCCAGATCGGCCTTGCTGGCGGGTTCCACGGCCACCGGAAGGGTGGGCTCGGGGAACTCGATCGGGGCCATCGTGAGTGGCGTGTCCTTGTCGCTCAGGGTGTCGCTGGTGACGGTGTGCGCCAGCTTGGCCACGGCTCCGATCTCGCCGGCGCGGATCTCGTCCACGGGCTCCTGCTCGCTGCCCTTGATGTAGAAGACCTGCGCGATGCGCTCTTCCTCGCCGCGTTCGGCGTTCCATACGTGGTCGTGGGACTTGATCGAGCCGGACCAGACGCGGAAGTAGGTGAGGCGGCCCACGAACGGGTCAGCCGTCGTCTTGAAGACCTGCGCCAGCAGCGGGCCCTTGGGATCGGCTGTGACCTCGACCTCGTCACCGCGGTTGTCGATGGCCTTGGCCGGTGGCTCCTCGAGCGGCGTGGGCAGGTAGCGGATGATGGCGTCGAGCATGGCGGTGATGCCGATGTCGCGGTTGGCGGAGGTGACCATCACCGGCGCCAGCACGGAGTCCTTGACGCCCTTGTGCAAGCAGCGCTCCAGCTCCTCGTCGCTGACCGCCTCGCCCTCGAGGAACTTCATCAGCACCTCGTCATCGGCATCGGCGGCAGCCTCCAGCAGCTGCTCGCGGCGCGTCGCGACCTCGTCGACCATGTCGTCGGGGATGGGCACTTCCTGGCGCTGGCCATCGGTGTAGTGGTAGGCCTTGCCGTGGACGAGGTCGACATAGCCACTGAACTCGTCGGCCTTGCCGATGGCGATCTGGATCGGCGCGATCTTGGGGCCGAACTCCTCGCGCAGTGCATCCAGGGCCGCCGTGGGGTCGGCGTTCTCACGCTCGCAGCGGGTGATGACGAAGATGGCCGGGGTGTGGGTGGAGCGCGACAGGCGCACGGCCTTCTCGGTGCCGGCCTCGACCCCGCCCGAGGCGTCGATGGTGATGAGCGCACCATCAGCGGCGGCGAAGCCGCTGATGACCTCACCTACGAAGTCAGCATAACCAGGGGTGTCGATGAGCGTGACGTGGCTGCCGTCGCGGTCGAAGGTATTGGCCGCCAGCGAGAGCGAGAGATTGCGCTTCTGCTCCTCTGGCTCGAAGTCGAGTGAAGCGGTGCCATCGTCGACACGTCCCATACGACTGATGACGCCGGCCTTGTGCAGCAGGTGCTCGGCGATGGTCGTCTTGCCGGACCCTGCATGTCCGGCAAGAACGACGTTTCGGAGTCGTGAGATATCGACGTGCGGCACGCGCAGACCTCCAAGCGAGTAGGGGTCGGCGGAGGCAGCCTGGGCTGGCCTCGTCCCTCGGGCCGACCAAGTCGGGTTCGTGGCGCTAATCATATAGAATCCTTAGCCATGTCCGGACATTCCAAGTGGTCGACCATCAAGCGCCAGAAGGGCGCCAATGACGCCAAGCGTGGAGCCTTGTTCACCAAGATGGGCAAGGAGATCAGCGTGGCGGCCCGTGCTGGGGGTCCAGACCCCGACAGCAACTACCGGCTGCGCCTCGCTGTAGACAAGGCGCGCTCGGTCAACATGCCTGCCGACAACATCAAGCGCGCCATCGATCGCGCCACCGGTGGCGGCGACGAGATCGAGTACGAGGAGATCGTGTACGAGGGCTATGGCCCCGGTGGTGTCGCGCTGCTGGTCGAGACCATGACGGACAACCGCAACCGGACCGCGGCTGACGTTCGCTCCATGTTCTCCAAGGCCGGCGGACAGCTCGCCGGCCAGGGCTCGGTCGCGTGGCAGTTCGAGACACGTGGCCTGATCAGCGTCGAACGGGGCAGTGGCGACCCTGACGAGATCGCCCTGATGGCCATCGATGCCGGCGCCATCGACGTGGACACCGAGGCTGATCCCATCGAGATCACCACCCAGGCCACCGACCTGATGGGTATCCAGGGGTCGCTGGAGGAAGCCGGCGTCAAGGTCGATTCGGCAGAACTGACCATGGTTGCCCAGACGCCCATCGAGGTGGACGTCGACAAGGCTCGTCAGAACCTCCGCCTCATCGAGGCACTCGAGGACAGCGATGACGTGCAGCGTGTGACCGCCAACTTCGACCTGCCCGACGAGATCCTGGCCGAGGCCGCCGCGTCGTGATCGTGCTGGGGATCGACCCCGGCACTGCCCGACTCGGCTACGGCGTCGTCTGCCGCGAAGGCAGCGCCTTGAGCATGCTCGACTACGGCTGCCTCGAGACGGTCAAGGACCGTCCGCCCGAGCAACGGCTGCTGCTCATCCACGAGGGACTCACCGAGCTCATCGCGAGCCACCGACCCGAGGCTGTCGGGGTGGAGCGGCTGTTCTTCAACAAGAACGTGCAGACCGCATTCGCCGTCGGACAGGCGCGCGGGGTGGTGCTGCTGGCCGCGGCGCAGTTCGGCCTGCCGGTCTTCGAGTACGGGCCGCACGAGGTCAAGCTGGCGGTGACCGGCTACGGCCGCGCCCCCAAGGACCAGGTACAGCGCATGGTGCAGTTGGTGCTGTCGATGTCAGAGCTGCCTCGCCCTGATGATGCCGCTGACGCCCTGGCTGTCGCCGTCTGTACCGCCCACGCGGCCACGCCACGGCAGCTGGCGCGGACATGATCGCCTCGCTCCACGGGACCGTGGCCAGCGTCTCCGGCACTGACCTGGTGCTCGAGGTCGGTGGGGTCGGCTACCGCGTCTTCGCGGGGCCGTCGACGCTCGGCGGTCTCACGACCGGCGCGCGCGTCAAGCTCCACACCCACCACCTGGTACGCGAGGACGTGCAGGCGCTCTACGGCTTTCGCAGCACTGAGGAACTGGCCTTCTTCGAGCTCATCACCACCGTCAGCGGCGTCGGCCCCAAGGTGGGCCTGGCCATCGTCTCCTCGCGCCCGGTCCCAGACCTGCAACTGGCCATCCTGCAGGGCGACGATGCCGTGCTCACCGCCGTGCCGGGCGTGGGCAAGCGCCTGGCCGGACGCATCGTGCTGGAGCTCAAGGAGAAGGTGGAGACCGCCGGCGGAGGCCACAGTGACGGGGGCGGCGAGACGGAGGTCACGGCCGCCCTCGAGGCGCTTGGCTACAGCTCCCGTGAGGGTCGTGAAGCCGCGCGCATCGCGGTGGCCGCACTCGATCCTGGCGCATCGCTCGAAGACCGCGTCAAGGAGGCCCTGCAGGCCCTCCGCCAGTGAGCCGCGGCCACACGGGACCGCTAGAACGTCCGTTCCATTCGGCGGCTATCTCTGCTAGACTCGAGCGCCATGGATGACGACAAGCGACTGGTCTCGTCGGAGGTGGAGGCGCTCGACGAGAACACCGTCGAATCGTCGCTGCGCCCGCGCCAACTCGATGAGTACATCGGCCAGACACAGGTCAAGGACAACCTCTCGATCTTGTTGGCCGCGGCCAACCAGCGCGAGGAGGCGGCTGACCACGTTCTGCTCTACGGGCCACCTGGCCTGGGCAAGACCACGCTCGCCAACATCGTCGCACGCGAGCTGGGCGTGAACATCCATACCACCAGCGGTCCCGCCATCGAGCGCCCGGGTGACCTGGCCGCCATCCTCACCAACATCGATGAGCGCGACGTGCTCTTCATCGACGAGATCCACCGGCTCAACCATTCGGTAGAGGAGATCCTCTATCCGGCGATGGAAGATTTCGCCATCGACGTGATGATCGGCCGAGGACCTAGCGCACGCAGCCTGCGGCTGTCGCTGAAGCCATTCACGGTGGTAGGGGCCACCACTCGTGCCGGCCGCATCGGGGCACCCTTGCGCGACCGCTTCGGCGCCGTCTACCGCCTCGACTACTACTCGGCCGACGAACTGGCGGAGATCGTGCGCCGCTCGGCCAGCATCCTGGCGGTGGAGATCGACGAGGCCGCCGTGCGCATGCTGGCCTCCCGTGGGCGAGGCACCCCGCGCGTCATCAATCGCCTGCTCCGACGCACCCGCGACCATGCCCAGGTCAAGGGTGACGGACGCATCACGCAGGCGCAGGCGGTCGCCGCGATGGAAGCGCTCGATATCGACGACATCGGCCTGGACACCACCGACCGGCGGCTGCTCGCCGCCATCGTCCAGAAGTTCGGCTCAGGCCCGGTAGGCGGCGCGGCCATCGCCGCGGTCATCGGCGAATTGGTGGAGACCGTCGAGGATGTGTATGAGCCCTACCTGCTGCAGCTCGGATTCCTCGACCGCACCCCGCAGGGACGCGTGGCTACGGAGCTTGCCCGCGAGCACCTGCGCGAGCTGGGCTATGAGGTGCCGCCGCCACGGCGGGCCGAACGCGATGACCCCGGCCTGTGGGACGGCGTCACCAGCGAGGGTCGCGCCGAGGCCGAGGCCGTGGAGTGAGCCTGCCCACCACCCCGACGGCAGCCACGGCGGCACCGCCCGGCGGATACGCGCTCCGCACGCGGGGCCTGGGTAAGCGCTACGGCGCTCGGCCGGCGCTACAGGGACTGGACCTGGCCGTACCACGCGGCGTGGTGTACGGCCTGCTGGGACCTAACGGTGCCGGCAAGACCACGCTGATGCGGTTGCTGGTCGGCCTCATCCGGCCCGATGCCGGCCAGATCGAGCTCCTCGGCCAGCCCTACGACTGGCGCCGCCGGCAGCTCCTCTTCGACGTCGGTGCCCTTGTCGAATTGCCGACCTTCTACGGCTACCTCTCGGGCCGGGACAACCTGCGTGTCCTGGCAGCGTCGGGCGCCACGGTGTCCACCACTCGCGTGGATGAGGTGCTCAGCCTCGTGGGTCTTGCCGAGCGCGGGCGTGACAAGGTGGGACGCTACTCGCTGGGCATGAAACAGCGGCTGGGCATCGCGGCGGCATTGCTGTCGGACCCGCAACTGCTCTTGCTCGACGAGCCGGCCAATGGCCTCGATCCCGGCGGCATCGCGGCCATGCGTCAGACGCTGCGAGCTCTCACGACCCAGGGCAAGACGGTCTTCATCTCCAGCCACATCCTGCCGGAGATGCAGCAACTGGCTGACGTGGTGGGCATCGTGAACGCCGGGCGACTCGTGCATGAGGGCAGGATGGCCGATCTCCTGAGCAAGGGTGGCCACGTGCGAGTGCGTATCTCCGAGCATGAGCGATCTCCTGCCCTGCGCGCACTGGCGCTCCTCGGCGTGCCGACGAGCGCAGGGCCGGCAGATGTCCCAGGCTCGGCCTGGATCGACGTGCGCATCGAGCCGGCCCGCGCGGCGGAGGTGAATCGGGCGCTGGCGGTCGCCGGCATCTACGCCAGCTCCGTCAGCTCCGGCAGCGACCTCGAATTGATCTTCCTGTCGCTCACGGCCGTGCCGCCGCGGGCCCAGCCGAGCGCGGCGGTGGGCTGGGGGGAACGCGGCTAGATGGCCCTGCTCCGCATCTCGCTGCTCAAGCTCGTCCGCCGCCCGGCGACTTGGGTCGTGTTCCTCATCCTGGCGGGGCTCATCGTGCTGGTCTTCCTGGCCCTCGCAGTCTCGGCCGGTCAGGTGGGATCGGTGGGCGACGAACTGCAGATCCGCCTCCTGCTCGATTTCCCTACCGCCTACACCATGGTGGTCAGCGTCATCCTCGGCTTCGGCGGTCTACTGGCGGTGGCCTACGGTGCGGCGATCATCGGCGCCGACTGGGCCTGGGGCACCATCCGCTCGGTGGTGGCGCGGGGCGAGAGCCGTGTCCGCTACACCATCGTCACCTTCGTGGCCATCGCCATCGTCCTTGGGCTGGGTGTGCTGGTGACGTTCCTGGTCGGCTCCGCCGCGGCCATCGCCGCTGCGGAGATCGCCGGCATGGGCAGCGACGGGGCCACAGACCCAGACACGCTGGCCACGTTCCCGGACCTGCTCGCCCGCACCTGGCTAGGCATCTCGCAACAGGCGGCCATCGGCTTCGCCATCGCCATGCTCTTCAAGAGCCAGTTGGCCGGCATCGGCGCCGGTCTCGCGCTCTACTTCGCGGAGACGTTCCTGTTCCTCGTGCCCATGCTGCGCGGAGTGCTCATCTACGGCCCCTTCGGCGTGGCCGGCGCGGTCGTGCCCACCACCGAGGAGCTGGGCACGGGTGGCCTCGGCGTCGTCCCGACGCTGGACCCCGATACCGCCGTCCTATGGTCGCTCGGCTACCTCGTGGTCGCGCTGGCGATCGCCACGCTGGCAGCATGGCGCGCCCAGATCACCCAGTGAGCACGTCGGGGCTGCGTTCCTCGCCCATCAGTTACGAGCTGCTCGCGACGGCAGCAGGGGAGAACACGCGTGCCCGCGCCGGCCGCTTGCATACGCCACACGGCACCGTCGAGACGCCGATCTTCATGCCCGTCGGTACCAACGCTACGGTCAAGGCCCTTGACCCGGACGACTTGCGCGAGGTCGGCGCCAGCATCATCCTGTCGAACACCTATCACCTCTCGCTCCGGCCCGGCCACGAGCGCATCGAGCGTCTCGGCGGCCTGCACCGGTTCATGGGCTGGGATCGACCCATCCTCACCGATTCGGGTGGTTTCCAGGTGGTCAGCCTCGGCGAGCGGCGACGGATCGACGAGGACGGCGTGACCTTCCGTTCGCACCTCGATGGCACCTTGATCGACTACACCCCCGAGTACGCCATCGCCATCCAGGAGGCCCTGGGATCGGATATCGCGGTCTGTCTCGACCAGCCCGTGCCGCCACATGCTTCATCGCGGGCCGAAGTCTCGGACGCCACGGCGCGCACCCATCGCTGGGCGGAGCGCTGTCTCGAGGCCCACAGCCGCCCTGACCAGGCGCTGTTCGGGATCATCCAGGGCGGCCTGGAGGACGGATCTGCGCGCCGAGTCCACGGCCGCCATCGCCGGGCTGCCCTTCGACGGCATCTGCATCGGCGGGTTGGCGGGTGACGAGACCCCGCAGCAGCGCCGCGCGGCCCTCGACGTGGTGGTGCCGTTGCTGGCCGATCGATCCACGCCCTCGCTACCTCATGGGGCTGGACTCGCCCCTGGACCTGCTCGACGCGGTGGACGCCGGCGTCGACATGTTCGACTCGGTATTGCCGGCCCGCGTCGCGCGAAACGGCACGCTGTGGGTGCCCGAAGGACGGCTGAACCTGCGGAACGCGCGCTTCCTCGATGATGACCGACCGGTGCAGGATGGCTGCCCCTGCCGCCTATGCCGGTCTTTCTCTCGCGCCTACCTGGCGCATCTGGTGCGCGCCGATGAACTGCTTGCATATCGGCTCGCAACTTGTCACAACCTAACCTTCACCCTAGACTTCATGGCCAGCATCCGGTCCGCGATCCGGGCCGGCACGTTCCCTGAATTGATGCGACAGCTTCGTGCCACCAGAGCTGGCACGAACGGCGCTGAGAGTGCCGATGAAGGGAGGGTGAAGTCGGAGTGAAACCCGGCCGCCCACAGTAGGCGGCACCAGATGGAGGCGTGAGGATCGATGGCAGGTAAAACCCCCTCTCGCCGTGAAGCGAAGAAACCCAAGAAGTCGAAGAAGGCGAAAGCCACGATCGAGCCGCTGAGCCAAGCGCCGATGCCGTCCGTCGAGGTGATCAAGCCGAAGCGGAAGCCAAAGGACGAGGAGGAGCGGTCCGAGTAGGGACCCTCTCGCCAGACCGGCTCTCGGGTGACAGCCTTGGAGGCAGACACCAATGACCGTCACCAGCGCCGGTCGGTCGACCGGGAACAGTAAGATCGCCAAGAACGGGGCCGGAGACGGCCAACGCAACGAACGCCAGCAGGCGGTGGATGCTGCCATCCTGTCGATCGAGAAGCAATTCGGGCAGGGCTCGATCATGCGACTCGGGTCGGATGCGCGGCAGCAGGTCGATGCCATCCCCACCGGCTCCATCGCTCTTGACCTGGCACTGGGCGTGGGTGGTGTGCCCCGCGGCCGCATCACCGAGATCTTCGGCCCCGAATTGTCGGGCAAGACCACCGTCTGCCAGCACATCCTGGCCGAAGCCCAGAAGTTGGGCGGCGTGGTGGCCTTCATCGACGTGGAGCACGCGCTCGACCCCATCTACGCTCGCGCCTGCGGCGTCGATGTCGACAACCTCCTGGTGAGCCAGCCAGATACGGGCGAGCAGGCACTGGAGATCACCGAGACGCTCATCCGCTCCGGGGGCGTCGATTGCGTCGTCGTCGACTCGGTCGCCGCGCTCGTACCCCGAGCAGAGATCGAGGGCGAGATGGGTGATACCTTCGTCGGCATCCAGGCTCGCCTCATGAGCCAGGCGCTGCGCAAGCTCACTGGCATCGTCAGTCGCTCCAACACTTCGCTGGTCTTCACCAATCAGTTGCGCGAGAAGATCGGTGTCATGTTCGGCAGCCCGGAGGTCACACCCGGTGGGCGCGCGCTGAAGTTCTACTCCAGCGTGCGGCTTGACATCCGTCGCATCGAGACGATCAAGCAGGGAGCCGACGCGATCGGCATCCGCGCTCGTGTCAAGGTCGTCAAGAACAAGGTCGCGGCGCCGTTCCGGCAGGCGGAATTCGACGTCATGTATGGCACCGGCATCTCGCGTGAAGGCGGCCTGCTGGACGTCGGCGTCGCCTCCGACATCGTCACCAAGTCCGGCGCCTGGTTCAATCACGGCCAGACGCGGCTGGGCCAGGGTCGCGAGCAATCCAAGGAGTTCCTGCGTGCCAACCCGGATATCGCGCAGCAACTCGAGCACGAGATCCGCGCCAAGGTGGCTGACATCAGCGTCCCGGTGGAGGGCCTCAAAGAGGCTGAATAGCCAGTGAGCCGCCGAGCTCGGACGCCGCAGGAACGTCGTCAGGCGGCAGCGGCACGGGGTGCGCGTCGCGCGGCCATCACCGATCCCGACGTCGTGATGGCAGTGGCAGCGGAGTTCCTGGCCGTTCGCCCGCGCTCCGTCGAGGAGACGCGCCGTCGCCTCAACCACCTGGGGTACCCCGCGGGTCTGTGCGATCAGGTCATCGGCCGGCTCGAAGAGCTGGGCTACCTGGACGATGCTGCGTTCGCACGCGCGTGGGTGGAGAGTCGGGATCGCGCACGTCCGCGCGGAGCGGTCGCCCTTCGGCGCGAGCTACGACTCAAGGGCGTGTCCGACGACATCGTCCGCGAGGCCCTCGAACAGCGGATGCCCTCAGCCGCCGCCGATACAGGATCCGCAGCCGCGCTTTCGGCAGACCTCGATGCGGGTCGACGGCTGCTCGATCGGCGCGCCTCGTCGTTGCGGCGGAGAGATCGACCCGCGCCGCCGACGCCAGAAGGCGTACGCCCTTCTGGCCCGCAACGGTTTCACACCTGACATCTGTCATGAGCTGGCCGCGAGCGTGGCAGAGCACGACGCCACTGACGAACCCGAGGGCGTTTGACGCTCTTGTCGCTGCACCGCTAGGCTTCGTCTTCTGGCCTTTCGGTCGAGCGGCGCCAAGGGAGTCATTGCCGCTCAGCCACCTTCGGGTGGCGTACCCAGAACGTTGATTTACCTCCGGCCCCCGGGCTGGACGGGAGGGATAAGTGA
This sequence comes from uncultured Chloroflexia bacterium, assembly GCA_963724095.1. Lineage (GTDB taxonomy): Bacteria > Chloroflexota > Limnocylindria > Limnocylindrales > CSP1-4 > JAFMJV01. The sequence continues at coordinate 340,691 of CAVRTH010000005.1, read as the reverse complement.
ACGAACCCGTCGTCATGGCGGCCATCATCCTGTTGGTGGCGGCCGGCGGGCTCCTTGCCGGATTCTTGGCACGCGGAGTAGTGGCCAACCAGGGCATCAAGTCCGCCAACGAGAAGTCCGAACGTATCGTCGCAGAGGCGCGAGCGCAGCAGAAGGAGCTCATCCTCCAAGCCAAGGAAGAACAGGTCCGCATCCAGCGTGAGGTGGATGAAGAGGGTCGAGCCAAGCGCGTCGACCTGCAGAATCTCGAGCGCCGTCTGCTGCAACGAGACGAGCAGCTCGACCAGCGCACCGACATGCTCGAAGAACGCGATCGCAAGCTGCTCATCCGCGAACAGGAACTCGACAAGCAGCGCGCCGAATTGGCCACCATCAAGACCGATCAGCTCGCCGCGCTCGAACGCGTCAGTGGACTGACCGCCGAGGAAGCCAAGGCTGTGCTCGTGGAGGAGGTCCGAGAGGAGGCTGAGAAGGACGCCGTCCGCCTCGTCCGGGCCATCGAACGATCCGCTCGCGAGGGTGCCGAGGACAAGGCCCGCGACGTCGTCATCACCGCCATCCAGCGGGTCATGGTCGACCACACCGCCGAAGCGACGGTCACGGTCGTGCCCATCCCATCCGACGAGATGAAGGGCCGCATCATCGGCCGCGAGGGCCGCAACATCCGCGCACTCGAGCAGGCCACCGGCGTCGACCTCATCATCGACGACACGCCCGACTCGGTCATGCTCAGTGGCTTTGACCCCGTCCGCCGCGAGGTCGCCCGGCTGGCCCTCACCAAGCTGGTGCAGGACGGCCGCATCCATCCCGGCCGCATCGAGGACGTCGTCGCCAAGGCACAGGCGGAGGTCGATGTCGTCATTCGCGAGGCCGGCGAGGCGGCTGCCTATGACGCCGGCGTTCCCGGCCTGCCGGCGGAGATCCTGACGCTGCTTGGCCGCCTTCGCTATCGCACCTCGTTCGGCCAGAGCGTGCTCAACCACGTCAAGGAGACCTCCTACCTCGCTGGTGTCATCGCCGCCGAGCTGGGTGCCGATGTGCAGGCCGCCAAACTCGGCGGTCTGTTGCATGACATGGGCAAAGCCATCGACCACGAGATCGAAGGTCCACATGCCGCCATCGGTGCCGAGATCGCAGCTCGCCATGGCCTTTCACCAAAGGCCATCAACGCCATCGCGGCACACCACATGGAGGTCGATTACACCTGCCAGGAGGCTCCCATCGTGCAGATCGCGGACGCCATCAGCGCCTCGCGACCGGGCGCGCGTGGAGAGTCCACCGATACCTATGTGAAGCGCCTCACGGAGCTCCAGGCGATCGCCGATGGTTTCCCCGGCGTGGAGAAATCCTTCGCCGTCCAGGCCGGACGCGAGGTGCGCATCCTCGTTCGGCCCGAGGAGATCGACGATCTCGCCTCTACTCGTCTGGCGCGTGACATCGTGCGCCAGATCGAGGAGACACTGACCTATCCCGGCCAGATCAAGGTCACGGTGATCCGCGAGACGCGCGCGGTGGAGTACGCCAAGTGACCCTGCCGCCGCAAAGGGGCAGCGGGGCAGGGGCCCGTACCATCCGGTGATCCGGCGCGAAAAGGTCCGCACGCTTGCAGCCGATCAGCTCCCGGGGCTACCGCTGTTGCCGGAACGCGGCACGCTGCGGGTGCTCATGATCGGCGACATCATCGGTAAACCAGGGCGCCAGGCCATGGAGCGGGAGCTGCACGGCGTGCGCGAGGAGCGCGGGATCGACCTGGTCACGGCCAATGGGGAGAACGTCGCCGGCGGCATGGGCCTCACGCTCTCGACCGCAGGTGCGCTGTTCGACAGCGGTGTCGACGTCATCACCAGCGGCAACCACATCTGGGACAAGCGGGAGCTGATCCCGCAGCTTGACGGTGAGCCGCGCATCCTGCGCCCTCTCAACTACGGCTCACAGGGTGTGCCCGGCCATGGCTGGGGCACGTTCCACGCCGCCAACGGCACCGAGGTCGCGGTCATCAATGCCCAGGGCCGCAGCACGATGATCCCCATCGACAACCCGTTCACGGAGATGGACAAGCTGCTCGAAGAAGCCGCCGATGAGCTGCCGCCGGTGCGCCTGGTGGACTTCCACTGCGAGCTCACCAGCGAGAAGAACGCCTTCGGCCTGCACCTCGACGGCCGTGTCAGCGCCGTGGTGGGCACGCATACGCACGTGCCCACGGCCGACCAGCGGGTGCTCGCTCGTGGCACCGCCTACGTCAGCGACCTGGGCATGACCGGACCGCTTGACAGCGTCATCGGCTTCGAGCCGGCGACCGTGCTACCGCGCTTCATCAATGGGCTACCCACCCGCTTTGCCGTTGGCACGGGACCGGTCGTCTTCAACGCCGTGCTCATCGATATCGACCCCGCCAAGGGCCGGGCGCACAGCATCGAGCGTATCTCTCGCATCCTCGAGGCGTGACCACGCTGCGGCGAAACACCATCGACCTGCACACCCATACCGCCCGCTCCGATGGCGTCCTGGAACCACGCGAGCTGTATGCCCGGATGCGCGACTGGGGCTCCCGCCTTGTCGCGATCACCGACCACGACACGCTGGCCGGTGCGCGCGAACTGCTCGCCGATGGCCACGGCGGTCCCGCTTCGGAAGGCCCGCTCATCATCGTGGGCGTGGAGATCAACACCGCCATCGACGAGCAGATCGAGGCCGTCGGAGGCACTGAAGAGCTGCTGGGCGAGATCCACATCCTGGGGCTTGGCGTGGACGCAGAGGACCCAGACTTCGAGGCTGTACTCCGGGATCAGCGGGGCGGCCGGCAGCGTCGCCTGGAGCTCACCCTGGAGCGCTTGCGCGACATGAACCTGGAAGTGGGGGCACACCTCCCGCGGGTCGAGGGTGGCATCGACTCCCTCGGGCGGCCGCATGTCGCCCGGGCGCTCGTGTCGGCCGGATATGCCAGCAGCGTGCAGGATGCCTTCGACCGCTACCTCGTGCCCGGCATGCCGGCCTACGTCCGTCGGCAAGGACTCGGCCCGCGCGCGGCGATCGAGGCCATCACCGCCGCTGGCGGCATCGCCTCGCTGGCCCACGCGCCCTGGGCGCCGGACGTGCCGGTCGTCATCGATGAGCTCATGCGCTGGGGTCTGCGCGGACTCGAGGTGCACTACCACCACTGGGACGATGAGCGAGCCGAGCGAATGGGTGCCTTCGCCGACGAGCGTGGACTCCTGCATACCGGCGGCTCCGACTACCACGGCGACACCAGCACCTATGCCGAGGCCCAGGCGACCGTCTACGTGCCTGACGAGGTCGGAGTGAGGTTGCTCGAAGCCCTACGGCTCAGCGCTACCATGCGGGGCGCATGAGGATCGCGACCTTCGGAGCCCGCAGCGTAGTGGTACGTGGGCGTGGCCCCGACACCATCGTCACCAAGCTGGGACCTCGTCTTGTCGAGGCTGGCAGCGAAGTGATGGCCGACCCCACGGTGCTGCCGGAGTTCTGCGGCCCGTGCATCCGCGATCCGCGTATCAGGGACGACGACACGTGGGACACGTTTGCGCGTGATCACGATCGTTCCTTCCGCTGGGTCGCCGCCGAGGTGGGGGAGCATGCCGTTCCGTTCTGAGCGACCCGCTCTGCCGGTGCTGGAGCTGTCGCCTCCGACCGTCCCCACCGCACGTGCCCCGGTCCGCCTCGATGCCAGGCTGGAGGAGTTCGGCACGCTGGCGGGGGTGCTTCCGAGCTTCCATGTCTGGACCCTGGGCTGCCAGATGAACATGTCCGATTCAGAGGAGATGGCCGGTGCCTTGCTGGCCGCCGGTTGTCCCGAGGCCACGGGACCCGAAACAGCGGACCTTGTCGTCATCAACACTTGCTCCATCCGCGAGGCCGCGGAGCAGAAGGTCATCGGTCGCATGGGGGTGCTCGCCAAGCTCAAGGAGGCCAATCCAGCTTTGCGCGTGGTGCTGACCGGCTGCTCGGTCCGCGCCGACAACGAGGGCGCCCTGGAGCGCCGCTACCCGGCCGTGGACCTGTTCCTGCGGCCCGACGAAGAGCCGGAGCTGACCGCCCGGCTGGGCCTGGCGGGTCTGACCACGTCCGACCAGCTCGGCGCGGCTGGCTTCGAGCGCGTAGGCCGCTCGGTCGCCGCCACCGCCGACCGCCTGGCGGGTACTCGGGCCGCGGCGGTGGAGGAGGATCGCATCGCTCGCGGTCGTGGCGTGAAGGCGTGGGTCCCCATCGTGTATGGCTGCGACAAGACGTGCACCTACTGCATCGTGCCCTTCGCGCGCGGTCCGGAGCGGAGCCGGCCCTTCGACGACATCCTGACCGAGGTGGCGCGGCTGGGCGCGAGTGGCTACCGCGAAATCACGCTGCTGGGACAGAATGTCAACTCCTGGGGCCATGACCTGGCTCCCGACCCCCGCTTCGCCGATGTCGAGGGTCAGCGCGAACTCGGGCGCAAACAAGCCCGCGACGGGCGGCCCGATATCGCCGCGCTCCTCCGCGCCATCGACGCCGGCCGCGATGCCGGCGGACGAGCGGCCATCGGACGCGTTCGGTTCGTGACCTCGCACCCGTGGGATCTCACCGACCGACTCATCAGCGCCATGGCCGAGTGCGAGTCCGTCTGCGAACATCTGCATCTGCCGGTGCAATCGGGCGATGACGATGTGCTGCGCCGGATGGGTCGCCAGTACAGCGCCGAGGCGTATCTCGACCTCGTCGAACGGCTGCGCGTCGCCGTTCCCGGCATCAGCCTGACCACGGACATCATCACCGGCTTCTGCGGTGAGACCGAGGCGCAGTTCGAGGCCACCCTCGACCTGCTACGCCGCGTGCGCTTCGATCAGGTCTTCGCCGCTGCCTATTCGCCGCGTCCGGGGACACCGGCCATGCGCCTCGCCGATGACGTTCCTGCGGTCGAGAAGAAGCGCCGGCTCAACGATCTGCTGACGCTCCAGGAAGGCATCGGCATGGAGCGCAACGAGGCCTGGGTGGGGCGACGGACGGAGGTGCTCGTCGATGAGGCACGCCAACCTCGCCGCCACGACCACGGGGCTGATCTGCGATCGAGCCCCGGGCCGCGTCTCGTCGGCCGCAACCGTGAGCACAAGCTGGTGCACTTCGATGGCCCCGAGACACTCGTCGGCACGCTTGTCGAGGTCGACATCGTCCGGGCCGGGCCGTACGCACTATCGGGGCGCCAGGTGGGAGTGTCCGACGACGCCTGAGCTGCCGCCCCTGGTCGTCATCGCTGGTGCCACCGCCAGTGGCAAGACCGCGCTCGCGGTCAGGCTGGCCCGGGGGCTCCCTGGTGCCGAGATCGTCTCTGCCGACTCTCGGCAGGTCTACCGCGGCATGGACATCGGCACGGCCAAGCCGACGACGACGGAACTCGCAGCCGCGCCGCACCATTGCCTTGACCTGGTCGATCCCGACGTGCCCTTCAGCGCCTCCGACTACCAGCGCGAGGCACTGTCCGCACTCGCTGGCATCGCACAGCGTGGCGGGATCGCGCTGATGGTCGGCGGCACGGGGCTGTACCTCCGCGCGATCGCCCGTGGCTTTGCCCTCGACGAGGGCAGCAGCGATCGGACGCTTCGCGCCCGGCTCGACGCACGCGTGGGCGCCGAAGGCCTGGAGTCGCTGGTCACGGAGTTGCTCGAGCGCGACCCAGCCGCCGCGGGCAAGGTCGACCTACGGAACCCGCGCCGGGTAACGCGAGCCCTTGAACGCGCCATCCTGACCGGCTCGTCCATGCCCGCTGCGCCACGGGGTTATCCCGCACCGGTCAACTGGCTCGGCTTGCGCTGCGAACCCGCAGCCCACCGGCGCGCCATCGAAGCCCGAGTCGAGGCACACTTCGCGGCTGGCTTGCTCGACGAAGCCGATCGCCTCCGGACCCGCTATGGAGAGGATCTGCCGGCCTTCAGCGCGATGGGATACCGCGAGGCCTTTGACGTCCTCGCTGGCCGCCTCGATCTCGCCGCCGCCAAGGCTCGCGATGCGACGCGTACGTGGGCCTACGCGCGTCGCCAACGCACCTGGTTCCGCTCGGAACCAGGCATCGCCTGGCTCGACGCGGGGGAGGGGTCCGGGGCGGCCGCCGAACGTCTCCTGTCGCGGTTCCTTGGGCAAGTCGGATGCGACGACTATGCTGGGCTGCCATGAGCCGTACCGAACCGATCGACCTGAGCCCCGAAGTGGAGCGCGCGTTCCTCATCGCCGTCGACACCGATGACGCGGATGGCTGGACGGCTGAGGACTCCCTCACGGAACTGGCCAGCCTGGCCCACACCGCCGGTGCGACCGTCGTGGGCGCCGAGTGGCAGCACCGTCGCCATGTCGACCCCAACTGGTACCTGGGGAAGGGCAAGGCCGCGGAGCTCGCCGCGGCCAAGCATGAGACCGGCTTCACCATGCTCGTCGCGGACGACGAGCTGAGCCCCAAGCAGCAGAAGGCGCTCGAGGAGCTGCTCTCCGTCAAGGTGCTCGATCGCAGCGGTCTCATCCTCGACATCTTCGCCCAGCATGCGCGCACCCACGAGGGTCGCCTGCAGGTGGAACTGGCACAGCTGGAGTACCAGCTGCCTCGCCTCACGCGGATGTGGACCCACCTCTCGCGCACCGGCGGCGGGATCGGCACGCGCGGCCCCGGCGAGACGCAGCTGGAGACCGACCGTCGCGTCATCCGCGGCCGCATCAAGAAGCTGAAGGAGCGCGTGGACGGTGTGCGCCGACAGCGCGAGACCGCCGGTCGATCCCGAGACCGACGCCTCGTCCCCACCGTCGCCATCGTGGGCTATACCAACGCCGGCAAGTCGTCGCTCCTCAACGCCCTGAGCGGACGCGAGGCGGCGCGTGCCGAGGATCAGCTGTTCGCCACGCTCGATCCCACCAGCCGCCAGGTCAAGCTTGGCGACGGACAATCGGCCGTGCTGACCGACACCGTGGGCTTCATCCACAAGTTGCCGCACCAGCTCGTCGACGCCTTCCGGGCCACGCTGGAGGAGGTCAGTCGAGCCGACCTGCTGCTGGAGGTGGTCGACGGTGCTGATGCCCACGCGCGCGAGCACCGTGTCACCGTCCAGGCCGTGCTCGACGAACTGGGGGCAGGGGACAAGCCACGCGTGGTCGCCCTCAACAAGGCCGACCTCTACGACGCGGCCCATGCTGCTGACCCGAGCGATCCTGCCCCGCTGCTGGGGGACGTCGCGCCCGTGTCGGCGCTGACCGGGTACGGGCTCGACTCCCTACGCGTCTCACTCTCGAGCGCCATCTCCAGTCTGTGGGAGGACATCGACGTGACGCTGCCCTACGCCGAGGGTGAGCTGCTGGCGCGAGTGCGTGAACGTGGCACCGTCGAGGTGGAGTACCGCAGCACCGATGTCCACGTCAGTGGACGGGTCGTGCCGTCGCTGGCAGGTGAGCTGCGGGCAGCCTCGGCACGCTGGGGGGCGGCGCAGGCAGGGGCGGCCCGGTGAACGAGCAGGTCAACGTTAGCTGCCGTCTGACACCCGACGGCTTCGCCTGCGACGTCATCGTCGGTACCGATCCAGGTGCCACGCATCATGTCGTTTCGGTGAGCCAGGAAGACCTCGCCACACTGGCCCCGGGCCACTACGACCCCGAGGAGTTGGTGACCGCCTCGTTCGCCTTCCTGCTCGAGCGTGAACCGCGAGAGTCCATCCTGCGGCGGTTCGAGCTGCCCGTGATCGAGCGCTACTTTCCAGGCTACGAGGCCAACATCCGCCGTCAGATGGCGCTCACCTCCGGCTAAGGTCGTCTCTGCCCGCGAGGGCTTCCTGGCCGACTCGAGGGGCCGTTCGACCTCGGCCTCTCCCAGGGCGACGGAGGCGGTCATCCACGATGGGCCTGCGACGTGCATCCCGGCCAGGAACATCGGCGCTCGGTAGGTGCGCCGCGGTTCTCGACATGTTGCGGCATCGGGCGAGGTTGGTGGTATGGTGACCATCGATGCGACGGGGACTTGGGCGTCGCGCTGGGATATCACTTCCAGGGGAGTCGACCATGGAGTCCATCTTCGCCTACATCGACCCGGGATCGGGCAGCCTCTTGATCCAGGCTGCCATCGCCGGCCTCGTGGCCATCCCGGTATTCTTCCGCCACCAGATCGCCCGATTCGCGCGCAACTGGCGCGGTGACAGTGAGCAGACCGCTAACGCAAGCACCACTGCCAGCGTCACTATCGACAGCAGCGCCGATGCTGGGCAGGATGACACCGCCGATCACCCCTGAGCCTGCACTTCGGGTGCCGGCTGGGAAAGATCCCGGCCATACGCGACGCCGGGTCATATCGTGACCCGGCTGGTTTTGTCTTCCGGCGAGATGGCGTCGTCTACCGTCAGATCGACGCCTCCTTCGCGCCCGACTGGGACCACTATCTTGCGTCGGGGCTGTACGCGCGCCTCGCCGCGGCCGGCACGGTCATCACCCACGAGGAGGCCGATCCCAGCCTCGCCGCGGAACCGCCGGCGTATCGCGTCATCCGGCCCGAGCCACTCGAGGTCATCTCCTATCCCTACGAGTGGTCGTTCAGTCAACTCCAGGACGCGGCACTCCTGACCCTGGACGCACAATCACAGGCGATGGGGTCCGGGATGACGCTGCGCGACGCCTCGGCCTACAACATCCAGTTCCTCCGTGGGCGACCGATCGCTCATCGACTCGTTGTCGTTCGAGCGTGCTGAACCCGACCGACCCTGGGTCGCCTATCGACAGTTCTGTGAGCATTTCCTCGCTCCGCTGGCACTGATGGCCCGAGTCGACATCCGTCTCGGGCGCCTGCTTCGCGACCACCTCGAAGGCATCCCGCTCGATCTCGCCGCGCGCCTGCTGCCCGGGCGCACGAGGTTCTCCTTCGGTCTCGGCCCGCACATCCACCTGCACGCACGGGCGCAGCGAGAGCACGCAGCCGACAACGCCCGTCCCGAAGAGGGCCGCGAGGCCTCGATGCCGGCCAAGAAGCTGGCCACGCTCATCGAAAGCCTCGGGACCACCGTCTCCGGTCTCTCCTGGGAACCCCGGGGCACGGTCTGGGCCGACTACGCCGACAACACCAGCTATGACGATGACGCCACGGCCGCCAAGTCAGCGGCCGTGCGTGCGGCGCTGGTCGCTGCCGAGGGCAGCCGCTGCTGGGACCTCGGAGCCAATACCGGCCGCTACAGCCGGATCGCGGCCGACGCAGGCTACCGGGTGGTGGCCCTGGACATCGATCCGGCCGCGGTGGAGCGTGGCTATCGTGCCATCAAGGCCGACGGTCGGGAGGACATCCTGCCCTTGCTGGCCGACATCACCGACCCCAGCCCGGCGCTGGGGTGGGGGAGTGCGGAACGCGCCGGCCTGCTTCACCGCATCGATGCCGACGTCATCCTGGCGCTGGCGCTGGTCCATCACCTCGCAGTCGGCTCGAACGTGCCGCTGCCCATGATCGCCGACCTGTTCGCACGCCTGGCGCCTCATGCGGTGGTGGAGTGGGTGCCCAAGGAGGACGCCATGGTGCAACGCCTCCTGGCAGTACGCCGTGATGTCTTCGCGGACTACACCATCGAGGGCTTCCGCGCAGCGTTCGCGGACACCTTCGAGATCGTCAGCGAAACGCGCATCGAGGGCAGCCACAGGACGCTCTTCCACCTTCAGCGTCGCTGACGGGCGGCCTGCCCCTGCTAGCCAGCTTCGCCGTCCTGTTCGATCGACTCCAGACGGTCGGTGATGTCGAGCAGGTCATACGGCCGGGCCCGGTTCGAGGCGAGGACCCTGTCGGGCTCATCGGGTAAGTCCGCCCCGAAGTAGCGGCGGAACAGCTCAGGATAGGTGTTGACCGCAGTGAGGTCTTTCCGCAAGGGCGTTTCTCCTTCAGGCCCGGGCAGGTACATGGCGTCGAGGATGCCGAACTTGGTGACGATCTCGTCGTCGGTCGCGGTGGACCAGTCGAACCCGTCCTGGTCGGCACGGAAACGATCGGGGTACGGCCCTTCATCACCCTGCAAGATGATGATCGGGCGCTCCATCTCGGGCAGGGCGAGCAACGGCTCGATGAACTGACGCACGCGCCGGTTGGTGAACGCCAATTGCGTCTCGTACGTTGCCGAATCGGAATCGTACGTGCCGTCCTCGAGGAAGACGTACGGATCGTGCGGCAGGAGGATGTGTGCGAACACATACTTTCGACCCGGCTCATCGGCGAGCGCATCGAGCAACTTGAACTGGTACAACGCCGAATTGGCATGCTTGCGGGCGAAGTCAGAAGTCGCCGATGGACGCTGGACCAGCACCGGCAGGATGCTCTGGTCATAGAGGGTCGAGCCGAAGGAAACCTCGGTCTCGGGGCTGTACGAGCGATCGGCGATCTTCGAGTCGCGGCTCTGGTTGAACCAGGAGCCGATATGGATGTACTCGTAGCCCTGACCCTGCAGGAACTCGCCGGCCTTGCTGTGCATGATGCGACGAACGACCGGTGCCAGGTTCTCTGCTCTCGGACCCATCTTCTCGCTGATGGTATCGAGGAGGCTCATGCCCAGCGTGGCCCCCAGGGACAGGGTCGTCTTGGTGTAGTTGGCATGGGCGTCGTCGACCACGTGGAAGCCGTTGTCGCGGAGCCACGAGATGAACTCCTCGTTGTCGATGGCCAGGCCGGCAGCGAGTGAGGCCTCTGAGCCGTAGCGGTCGAGCACCAGGTGATAGATGTCCCGCGTCGGAGCGCCGGCGGCGGCTTGCCCGGTCACCGTGCGGCCGCTGTCCTCGGCCTCATCGCGAATCCCCGCAGCGAGGCCCTGGGCCGCCGGCACGAGGGCCAGGAGGACCATCACCAAGGAGATGACGTTCAGCCCCAGCGTGATCGGCCCAAGGCGCGGGCCCGCGCGCCAGGCCACCAGCATTGCCACGACCACCAACCCGACCCCGGCCAGGAGCAGCAGGCTTCGGACATCGCCGAATGTCGGGGCCAGCACCTCCGCCACCAGACCGGACATCAGCACGACGAGGACGATGGCGGAGACGATGATCCCGGCACGTCGCGGGTCGCGGAGTAAGCGCGACAGCAGCAGCAACCCCGCCAGGGTCACGGCCAGCAGCAGGGCCACCGGCGCCACGACGTCAGCGAGCTCGACCTCGTTGGCGTTCTCGCCGTAGAGACGGACGACTGGGTAGAAGGCAAACAGGATGGAATGAAAGGGCAGGGTCGAGGCGAGGCTCTCGGCGAGCGGAACGACAGATGCGACCATCGCCCCGGAGTGTACGCTCGAGCGACCACTGCTGGCCCGAGGTCTGGCGAGATCGCACCCGGGGTCCGGGTACCGACCAGATCCCGGCTGCGAGCGTACCCTCGGGCCACCGCGGGACCAGCACCGGACTGAGCACATCATGGGCATCGACCATCTCAACTCGAGGAAGCCGCTCGGCCATGTCCCGCAAGTTCGTCCTCACGCCAGCGCCCCCTATCGCGCAGACTACAGTTCCGATAAGGTAAGTTATGTAACATCTACGCTGATGCGTGCGGATGGTGAAGCGACGAGACCTGCGCCAGGTGTTCGAACGCGGCGCGCGCTGACCCGGTGGTCACTGACGATCGACCAGGAGATCTCGACAGCGACACAGCGTTGTCGTCCCTGTGGCAACGATGATCGTCTCGGCGGACAGGCGTCCCGGTACCGGTGCCATGGCCGACTCCGCTGCCTCGCTGTCTTTGCGCAAAGACGGGGTCGCGCCGTGGCACCGAGCAACGATCAAGGTTGTCTTGGCCCACCTCCTCCCCTGCGAGTAACCGACGACGTGATCAGGTCGGGGCATCAGGCCTTCCAGCCCACGCAGGCAGGCCCATCAGCCCTGTGCCATCTCAGCGTGAAGTGACACAGTGGAGCGTGAGATATATCAGCCACGGCTCGCCGTCTTGGCGGCCGATGATCATGCCGCCCACCGCACTACCACAGAGGAGTGACCCTCATGAACGACACCGCGATACTCGACCAGGCCCTCGCCTTCCACGGCCACAAGTGCTGGGCCAGTGCCGCGGGCGTGCGCCTCGGCCTCGCCGCGATGGACGCGCTCGGCGCGTCACGCTCGGGCGCCAAACAGCTCCACGCCATCATCGAGACCGGCGACTACCACGGCGGCATGTGTTTCGGCGACGGCATCCAGGTCACCACCGGCTGCACCTTCGGGAAAGGAAACATCGAGAAGTCGGGCGAGGGCAAGTTCGCCGTCACGCTGTTCGACAAGGCCGCCGGGAAGGCCGTCCGCGTGTCCTACCGACCCACGCTGCAGCCACGTATCAAGGCCACGCCGTTCATGCAGAAGCGCGCCGCGGGTGTGCCCCCGACCGAGATCCCCGATGAGGAGCAGATGGAGGTCGTCCACCTCATCTGGGATGCTCCGGCGGTGGAGATCATGACCGTCGGTCCGGTCGAGACACGCGCCTGGAGCGAACCCGAGGAGGTCGTCCGCTTCGCGATCTGCCCACGCTGCGAGGAACTCGTCGCGGAGCCGTACCTGCGGGTCGTCGAGGGCACCGCGGTCTGCATGTCCTGCTCGGGCTATCCGCGCTGACCGACCGCCACACCACTCGCTAGGACCGAGCCATGGCGCTGTACCTCATCGGCGGGCTGGCGGTCTTCGTCGGCTCCGGCGTCATGGCCATGGCCGGGTTGGGCGCGGCGTTCCTGTTCGTGCCCCTGTTCTATTACCTCGGCGTGCCGCTCGGAGAGGCGACCTCGACGGCCCTGCTGCTCAATGCCGTGAGCCTCTCGGCCGCGGCCATCGCCTACGCACGGGCAGGCCTGATCGACTGGCGTGCAGGCATCCCCGTGCTCATCGCGGCGGTCATCCTGGCTCCACTCGGCGCCGCGCTCACGCCGCACATCGACCGCACCGTCCTGCTCGCGCTCTTCGTGGGCTTCCTCGTGTTCGCGGGCGCGATGATGCTCTTCTACCGTCCGCGCGCGAACGTCCGCGACCGGGGCCCAGCGGCCGAGGCCGGCGTCGGTGCAGCGCTGGGCAGCGTGGCCGGCTTCCTCGGCGGATTGCTCGGTGTCGGTGGCGGCAACATCGTCCTGCCCGGGCTCACCTGGCTCGGGCTGCCGGCCAAGATCGCCGCGGGCACGACGGCGCTCGTGGTCGTCTTCGCCTCGCTGTCCGGCTTCCTGGGCCACATGGCGCTCGGTGGCCTCGATCCGGCGTTCCTGGTCACGATGGCGGTCCTCGCGACCGCCGGATCGCTCGCTGGCTCGCACGTGATGCAGACTCGGCTCACGAGTGCCCAGCTCAAGCGCTTCATCGGGATCCTGCTCTGGGTCATCGCCGCGAAGATGGCCCTGGACCTCGTCGGATGAACCCAGTCACACAGGGTGAGGAGCGTCGCCATGCCTCGCCCCGCCCGGCCATGCCATACCGAAAGGGACCACGATGAACGCCTCCGCCACTGACGATCGACCGGGATCCCCACCGCTGGCCCGTCTGCGCGGATTCCACCCGGGGTGGTATGGCGCGGTGATGGGCACGGCCATCGTGGGCATCATCGCCTACCAGGACCCGGGGCAGATCCCAGGGCTGGGCGATGCGGCCAAGGGATTCGGAGTCCTGATGGTGGGGCTTGCGGCCCTGCTCGCGGTGGGCCTCGGGGTCCCGTACGTCGCACGTTGGCTGCGCTACCCGGACGCCGCCCGCGCCGACATGGCGAACCCGGTGACCGGCGCGCTGTACGCCACCTTCCCGGCCGGCATCCTGGTGCTTGCGGTCGGGTTCGCGACCGTCGGGCCGTCCGTCTTGTCCGCAGAGACCTCGGCCGTGCTGGTGGCGGTCCTCGCGGTCGTCGGCATCGTGCTCGCTTTCGCCATGAGCGTGGTCTTCGCGGCGCTGCTGTTCGTGGGCCATGGCGTCGAGCCGCAGGCCGCGAACGGCGGTTGGTTCATCCCGCCGGTGGTGATGATCATCGTACCCATGGTGCTGATGCCGCTCGTGCCGTGGGTGGCGAGCACCGACATCCCCCTGCTCGTACTCGCCGGGTACGCGTCCTGGGGCATGGGCATCCTGTTGTTCGTGCTCGTGGCTTCCCTGCTCTATGACCGGATGGTCTTCCATCCGCTGCCCGCGGCGCCGCTCGCACCCTCGTTCTGGATCGGACTGGGCCCCATCGGGGTCGGCAGCCTCGCGCTGCTCGGCCTCGCCGCTGGAGGCGCATCGCTATGGGGAGACGCCGCGCCGGCGGTGACCGCCGTGTCGAGCATCGGAGCGGCCGTGCTCTGGGGCTTCGGCGTGTGGTGGCTCGCGGCTGCCCTGCTCCTGCTCGGCGCCTACCTGCGCCGCGGCCGGCTGCCCTACGGGCTCGGATGGTGGGCCTTCACCTTCCCGCTGGGGGCTTTCACGGCCGCGACACTGGGGCTCGGGCGCGCGTGGCAGATCGACGTCCTGGAGGGACTGGCAACCTTGTTGTTCATCGTCCTCGTGGCCTTCTGGCTAGCGGTGTCCGCGGGCACCCTGGGCGCCATCCGCTCGGGAGCCATCTGGCGTCGCTAGAGCGGGAGTGGATGAAGCCCAGGTCCCATGGAGGAGCAGGGTCCATTCGGCCCCGCTTCTCCTGACCGGTGGCCCGTTCGACATATCATCCAAAACTGCCACAGTGACCAGTGAGATGCTACCGGCGATCGAGACCATGAACCCGCTTCCCGCTGGCCCAGCGCATCGATACCATGCGGGCGGAGCCCCATCACTCCTCAAGGTGACGGCGAGGCACGGTGAGCGGACCCACGTCGATGGCCCGCTCCCGAGCGGCGTCCTCGATGCGACGGCGGACGATGCCGGCGATGGGCCCTTGCAGATGGAGTCGCTGCTGGGCGCTCTGGCAGGTTGCCTCATCCGAGGCCTGGCCTCCGAGGTCGAGGGCGCGGACATCGCGCTCGACCGGGTCGTGCTTCGCGTGGCGCCGAGCCGATCAGACGACCCGCCCGTCCTGGCGCCGCTGGTCATCGACCTCGACCATCCGGCCGCCGAGCCGGAGCGCATCCATCGGATGGTCGAGCTGGCGCTCCCCCACCGGACCGTCACGCGGACGCTGGCCCAGGCCTGTCCGATCGTGATCGACCAAGCCATCCCGACGCCGGACTCGCAGGACGTATCGTGACCACCAGCCGTCTGCTTGCCAAGCTCGAAGACTTCCGCCTGCTCCCGATCTTCGTCCTCGTGAGCATGGCCATCGGCATCGCCATCGGCAACGCGCTATCCATCTCTGACTTCGAGCTCACCCCGCCCATCGACGCCCTCAAGTCGATCGCCGGCGGGACGTTCGAGGCCAGCGTGCCGGCGCTCATCTCGCTGGGCGTGCCCATCGGCCTGTTCATGATGATGTACCCGGCGATGACCAACGTCCGCCTCGACCGGGTGGGCGCGGCGGTTCGCTCGCCCCGGCAGCTTGCCGTGGTGCTGATCCTGAACTTCCTCGTGGCGCCGTTCGTGATGTTCGCGCTCGCCACGCTCCTGATCCCCGACCCGGAGCTGCGGACCGGGCTCATCCTGTATGGCCTGGCACCGTGTATCGCGATGGTCATCATCTTCACGAACCTGGCCAAGGGCAACGTGCCCATGGCCCTGGTGTTCGTGGCCCTCAACTCGGTGCTCCAGATGCTGCTCATCCCGGTGTATGCGCGTCTGCTCATCGGCGACGTGTCCTTCGACGTCCTCGTGGTCGGCGAGAGCGTGGTGCTGTACCTGGGCCTGCCGCTGGTCCTGGGCGTGCTGACGCGAATGCTGGTGGTCCGGCGTGGGGGCGAAGCGGCCATGGACCGGCTCAAGCCGGGCCTCAACGCGCTGTCCATCCTGGGCCTGCTGTTCACGCTCATCGTGATGTTCGCGCTCAAGGGCGACCTCATCCTCGAGCGGCCCGCCATCGTCGTCGAGATGGCTATCCCCATGACCATCTTCTTCGCTTTCATGTTCTTCCTGGCCCTGTCCATCGGCTCGCGCCTGGGCTTCCCCTACGAGGACGGGGTGGCGGTGGCCTTCAACGCGACCGGCCGTGACTTCGAGATCGCCATCGCCATCGCCATCACCGCCTTCAGCCCGACCGTCGCGCTGGCCACGGTCGTGGGACCGCTCATCGAGGTCCCCGTGATGCTCTTCCTGGTCTGGGCCGCGATGCGGCTCCGCCCGCGACTGTTCCCCGACCGCCCCACCAGCGGCGCGGATCCCATCCCGGAGGCCGCCCATGCCGACTGAGACACGCCCTTGCCCTCGCTTCGACCTCTCCGCCCCCGACGTCAGCGAGGTGACTGCGCTCGCCGCGCTTTTGTCCGATCGCACGCGCGCCGGCATCCTGACCCTGCTCCAGGACGGCCCGCATTGCGTATGCGAGCTGGCGGCCACCTTCGGCGAGCGCGAGAACAACGTCAGCAACCATCTGGCCAAGCTCCGCAATGCCGGCCTGGTCCGCACCAGCCGTCACGACGGGGATGCCCGCTGGATCTACTACGAACGGGATGAGGAGGCCATCGCCGCTGCGCGATCGGCCGTGCTCCGGATCCTCGGATGACGACCCTCGCGCTCCGGCGTGCTCATGTGCCGTTCTGGGCCGTCGTCACGGTCTCAGTGGCGGCCTGGTTCGTGGCCTGGATCCTGTTAGCCCCGGCCGTGGACTGGCTTACCAGCGACGTCCTGGGGCTGGACACCAGCGAGGGCTTCGGCGCAGCGTTCGCCTTCTTCCTCTTCGACTTGCCCAAGGTGATGCTGCTGCTGGTAGGCGTGGTCACGCTGGTCAGCTTCCTGCGTTCGTTCGTGTCCCCCGACCGGGTGCGCCATGCCCTCGCGGGCCGGAACGTGGTCAAGGGTGCGGCCGCGGCGGCCGGGTTCGGCATCATCACCCCGTTCTGTTCCTGCTCCGCGGTGCCCTTGTTCATCGGCTTCGTCGAGGCCGGGGTGCCGCTGGGTGTCACCTTCGCCTTCCTCATCGCCTCGCCCATGGTCAACGAGGTAGCGCTGGTCCTCCTCTGGGGTCTCTTCGGCCCCGCCATCGCGATCGCCTACCTGATCGCCGGCCTGACCGTGGCTATCGGTGCCGGGCTGGTCATCGGACGCCTCGGGCTCGAGCGCTACGTGGAACCGTATGTCTACGAGATCCACGCCGGTACTGCCATCGAGCTGCGTCTGACGATGGAGCAGCGGGTACGCGACGCCTGGATCTCGACCCGCCAGATCGTCCGGCGCGTCGCACCATGGGTGACGATCGGCATCGCGCTCGGGGCACTCATCCACGGCTACGCGCCGATGGACCTCGTGGCGCAGGTCGGCGGACGATCGAACCCGCTGGCGGTACCGCTGGTGATCATGCTGGGCGTGCCGCTCTACGCCAATGCCGCGGGCGTCCTGCCCATCGTCGAAGCACTCCTGGGCAAGGGTCTGCCCATCGGCACGGTGCTCGCATTCATGATGGCCGTGACCGCGCTGTCCATCCCCGAGCTGCTCATCCTGCGCCGGGTCATGAAGCGCCAGCTCATCGCCACGTTCGTCATCGTCGTGGCCAGCGGCATCGTCGTCGTCGGCTACCTGTTCAACCTGGTCAGCACCTGAAAGGAAGGTCACCCATGGTCACCATCGAAGTCCTGGGGTCCGGATGCGCCAACTGCAAGCGTCTCGAGCAGAATGCCCGGGAGGCAGCCGGCATGGCCGGTGTCGAGGCCGAGGTCATCAAGGTCACCGACTATCCCGAGATCATGGCGCGGGGGGTGATGAGCACCCCGGGTCTGGTCATCGACGGCAAGGTCGTCAGTGTCGGTCGTGTCCCCTCGTCAGGCGATATCGCCGAATGGCTGACCCAGGCTTGATGCGACCCGAGTAGATCCAGGATGATCCCGCCGGACCAGGGCACGCAGCAGCAGCGCGGGCAGTCCTCAGGCTTCCGAGGAATCCTGCCCACGCACCTGGGTCGGCTGGCGAACCGGTGGGCGCCGAAGATGGGTCCGCGTGCACTATCGGAGCCTGCCTGCCCCCGACACCACGGTAGAAGTCACCCGTCTCTGCGCAAAGACGCGCAACTGCGACGCCCGCGCGCGACGCAGTGGCCGGGAGTCACGACGATGACGAGGTCAGTGGAGGCGCCCCACCTCGTCGACGATCCGACCGGCTGCGCACTCCACGGCAGCCTCATCGATGTCGCGCAGCGAGGTGACGATGGGGCGGATGCCTGCGGCAGTGGCGTGGTCGTGGGCACCTTTGCCCATCCCGCCGGCGATCATGACCGCACAGTCGTCGATCGCGGCGAGCATGTCCAAGTGTTTGCTCCGATCAGCGTGACCCTTCCCCTCGCTACCGGCCTCTTCCTTCTCGCTCTCCGGCGACCGTTCGGCCTGCCAGTGAGGGGCAGACTTGTCCCGCAACTCGCGTGACACGACCTTCCCGTCCTCAACCGTCAGCACGGCATATTTCCTGGCCCGGCCGAAGTGCCGGCTGATGGTCTGTCCGTCATCGGTCGCGACCGCGATCTTCATGGAGTCGTCCTCTCTTTCCCGGCCGCGGTCGATCCACCCGGGCGATGCGGCGTCCGGCTCCGGGGTGCCCTTGGCGAACATGCTATCGGACATGCCCATGGTCGTCCTCGAGAGTCGAGGCACATCCACCGCCGGCGTCCCGGCACGTGGTCACGATGACCCCAGGAACGCATGCGTGGCTGCGCGGGCCGAGGATCGCCTCCGCGATGCGTTGACTCGTCGTAAGGATGAGTCCCGCACGCTCGCGCATACGACGGAGGTGTCACGCATTCGCCCGTTGCATTGCAGCCGTAGGGGGACGCTCGACCCCGTGGAACCAGTACCAGTACAGCCAGGTCCCGATGCTGTAGAGCACGATCACGGTCGCGAAGTTGACCACGTAGCCGGCGTCGAAGCCGAGCGTCGCCTGCAGGATGCTGTACCAGGGACCGGCGATGACCCAGCCGAGCGACCACAGCAGACTGGCAGTGGCGGCGTAGGTGGCTCGCTCCGCGGGGCGTAGCTGCTCCATCGCGAACGCGTTGGCGATGGGGTTGCCGGCGTTCATGAGCGAGTTGCGGACAGCCATCGCCAGGATCACTGACCAGAGGATGGGGCTGAATCCGAGCACGACCAGGAAGGGGATGCTGACACCCTGCACCAGCACGACCGAGCCGACCTTGCCGAGACGTCGGGCCAGGGCCGGCTGGACCATGATGGCGAAGGCCGTCCCGAGGCTCGTGACGGCGAAGATCACGTTCAGCGAGGCGAGATCGAGGTCGAACTTGCGCTCGACAAAGACGTTGAGGTAGGGAATCACCTGGCCGGCGCCCAGCGCGATGAGGAACCCCGGGATCAATAGGCGCCAGAAGGTGGCCGGATCGAGCCGGGCGAGGAATCGCCAACCGCACTCGGCGCATGAAGGGCGGCCGGTCCGGCCGGGACTCGATCGGCTCGACCACCGATGCATCGAACGGTGCCGGCTCCAGCGTCCGTCCCCGCCGGGGTCGGTCGTCGCGCATGGCGAAGATGCTGACGGTCGCCGCGGCGGCGGCGATGGCCATGACCAACAGCAAGACGCGGTACACCGCGGGGTCGCTCGAGGGCACACCGGCGACGCTCCCGACGATGAGGGCGATGACTCCGCCCAGGAGCGCGGCGCCGACGTTGGTCACCGGCATGACCGCAGACTGGAGCGAGAAGAGCTCGTTGCGGTTCTCCGGTCGACTGTGTTCCATGAGGAACGGCGACTGGATCACGAAGAATGCCTGGCTCCCGGCACCCATCGCGGCCGCCAGGGCGAGGATGGCGATAGGCGACGTGACGATGATGAGACCGGCGATCGCGAGCGTCGAGCCGGCGGCGCCGAGGGCCAGGATGATCCGGCGTCCAAGTCGATCCGAGAGGATGCTGGCCGGGAAGGCCACCAGCACTCCGGCCGCGGACCCGACGGTGCCGCTGATGCCGATGAACGCCGGGTCGAAGCCGAGAGCCGTGAGGTAGAGGTTGAAGTCGACCCACCACAGACTGAGCGCGATGCCGTAGATGAGCGTCGTGACCAGGAAGATGCGTGCGTCGCGCTCGAAGCCGGTGAAGCTACTCGCGTAGCGGCGAAGCGCAGCCACACCTCCCCGCGGGGAACGGGTCACGGAGCGGAGGCGAGGCCCGCGCCACTGGCCGCCCCGGAGGTACTCCGGGCGGCGAGATCGGGCGGCACGGGCTGCTCCACGACCGTCATGGTACAGCCGGACCCGGCGCCTCCCGAAGCCCCCCGGGCCAAAGTCGCGACATCAGTGACCGAGCGCCTCATCGGCGATCAGCCCGAGTGGTCGTCGGGGCGGTGGATCGGCGCTGAGGGGTGAACGTGTCCTCCGCCTCTTGCAGCCGGTGCCATCTCTGTGGCCTAATCTCCGCTGAGCGGGTGGCGATGAGTGCGCGGGACCCGGGTGCCCGTCTTCCGCCACACACCCTGGAATGACGGAGGTGGCCATCGTGCTGACGAAGGTGGTTGCACGATGACACGGGTCGGCCGAGCGCTCGAGGCGTTCTTCGACGGCTCCGAGGGTCGGGTCTTCTACCGGCGATGGGATCCAGCGGTCCCTCCGGTCCGCATCGTCCTCATCGTTCACGGCTATGCCGAGCATGGGGGCCGCTACGGTCATGTGGCCGAGATGTTGACCCGGCGGAGGTCCGTCGTGTACGCCGATGATCACCTGGGTCACGGTCGTTCTGACGGCGAGCGGGCCCTGATCACTGACTTCGAGCACGTCGTCGAGGATCTCCACACCCTTGGCGCCATCGCCCGCGCGGAGCATCCCGGGATCCCCCTGGTCCTGGTCGGTCATTCGATGGGAGGCCTTCTCGTGGCGCGGTTCGCCCAGCGCTGGCCAGACGAGGTAGCCGGAGTGGCATTCTGCGGGGCAGTCATCGGCGACTGGCAGTGGGCCCGTGACGTATTGGCACTGCCCGAGCTCCCGCACGTCCCCTTCGATGCAGAGGCGTTGTCCCGTGATCCACGGGTCGGCGCCTCGTACGCCGCTGATCCGCTCGTTTACCACGGCCAGTACAAGCGCGGGCTCCTTGAAGCCGAGGTGAGCACCCTCGACAGCTTCGATCGGGACATCGATCGTCTGACCATGCGGGTGCTGTTCCTCCATGGAACCAGCGATCCGTTCGTCCCGTACGAGCGGTCTCTCGAGGCGGTCCGGCAGATGCCGACCCATGACCTGACCGTCCACGTGTACGACGGCGCGCGACACGAGGTGCTGAACGAGACCAACCGCGACGAGGTCGTCGGTCACCTCGCCGACTGGCTGGACCAGATCGCGTCCGCCTGACACCGTCGGCTCATCCGTCGCAGTCGATAGAGACCGTATCCTTGTCGAAGTCAATCATCCGTCCTCCGAGGCCTCGTGGCTGAGGTCCCGCTGTTCCACCGTGCCCAGGGGCTCACTACCGGCGTGCGCGCCTTACGCCCGACCTGTACGACGGGCTGACGTTCCAGGCGTTGGACGATGGTCTTGCCTACGCGCACGACATCGGGTTCGAAGTCATCCGCGAACGCGGCGTCCGAACCGCTGACGATCTTCCCGGAGAGATCGTCTACGCCGGGTTCTCGCTTGGCGTGCTGCCAGAACGGAAGCTCGCCCAGTTTCGGCCCGGAGCCCAGGGAGCCCTGCTCTTCCACGCTTGTCTTCCGATCAGCGGCGATTGGTCCTACGGGCCCTGGCCGGAAGGCGTCCCCGTCCAGATCCACGGTATGGACGCCGACCCCATCTTCGTCGGCGAAGGTGACATCGAGGCCGCCCGCGAGATCGTGGCGAAGGCCCAGGATGCAGAGCTCTACCTCTACCCCGGTGATCAGCACTACTTCGTTGACCGCTCGCTCCCGTCATACGACGTCGACGGGGCGGCGCTCCTCACCAGGCGGGTGATCCGTTTCCTCGACCGCATCTGACATCGGTTCAAACGCGCGCCCCAGGGCATCCCATCGGGCCGATGGGTAATGCACTTGCGTGATTGCGCAAATACTGGAATGATTAGGCCAGCGCAAGCCAGCGCATCAGTACTGGGGGTTTCTCATGCCTCGTCGCCTCATCCTGCTTGTCACGCTCGCCCTTGCTTCGCTGCTCACCATCACCGCATGCAGTTCAGATGAGACAGCTGCCGCCCCCGGCGCTCATACGGTCACCCCTGCGGAAGCAGTAGCCATGATCGAGTCGGGCGAGCGGACGGTCATCGACGTTCGCACGCCGGATGAGTACGCCCAGGCGCATGTCGTGGGTGCCCTCAACTTCAACGTGGAAGGCCCTGATTTCGCCGACCAGATCGCCGGGCTTGATCCCGATACGCCCTACCTGGTCTACTGCCACTCCGGCCGCCGCAGCGCCGTCGCCGCCAAGCAGATGGCAGACGCCGGCATCAAGGACATCGCCGATGCTGGCGGGCTGCCCGACCTTGCCAGAAACGGTGCTCCCGTCGAGTAGCTCGATCACTGTCTTTGCGTACGGACGGCTCGATGGCCTGACTGTTGTCGGGAGACACCACTCCCCGAACCGTTCGTGCGCTGCCCGATAGACGAAAGTCCATCGATGCACTAGGCTCGGTCACTCAGCAGTGGGCTGGTCGTCGGCCCGGCGAGTCTTCGGGAGGTCGCACATGCGAAGCATCAGGGCACTCATCGCGACCGGCGTCATCACGGCGCTGGCACTCAGTTCACTAGCCGCTCCCGCTGTCGCCGGCACGGGCGCTCGGATGACCATCGTCAACGGTATCGCGGGCAAGAAGATCGACGTGTGCATCGGTTCGACCAAGGAGCTTCGCTCCGGGCTCAAATACGGCGGCGTCTACAAGAAGGGACTGACCGGCTCCAAGAAGCTTCGATTCCGCACGGCCGGCCGCGGAACGTGCAAGGGCAAGGTCCTCGCGGGACGCAACGTGACATTCCCTGCTGGCTCCGACAAGACCATCGTCGTTACGGCCAAGTCGCCCAAGGTGCTGGTCTTCGGGAATCCCACAACGGTCGATATGGCCGGGGAGGGGCGCCTCGCGCTCCGGCATGCAGCAGACTTGAGCTGGAATACAGTGCACTTCCGACGTGGATTCTGGAAGGTCGTTCCGGAGTATCCAGACCTTCCATTCGAACCCACGCTCGCGGTGGACGACCCGGAGGCGTTCGAGAAGGGGTCCCAGTACATGGGAAAGACTGCAGTGAATCCGGACTTCGTGGTGCAAGTCAAGGTGACCCGCCCCGACCCAGCCATCGTCCTGGCCACGTCGCCCGTCTTCCAGACCGAGGCGCTCAAGCGCTACGAGTTCATCTTCGTCGGCACCAAGGCAAAGAACGCCAGACTCGTGCAGGTCACGACCGACTTGCCCGAGCCACCGCCCGCCGCCTAGGCGCCACGCTCGGCACAGAGGGTCGGCCGAGAGAGGCTGACCCTTCCGGCTCTGTCGCTCGACCGGACCGGAGCGCTGTTACCGTTTGAGCCGTGCGAACTCCCGCGAGCATCCAGATCCGACGCATCGGTTCGGAGGACGGGCCGACCCTGCGCGACCTGCGACTGCGGAGCATCGGTGAGTCGCCCGATGCGTTCGGGCAGTCACTCGAGGAGGCCCGCGCCCGGCCGGACATCGAGTGGTCGCGCAGTGCGCGCCGAGCCTCGCATGGCGACAACCGCACCTGGCTGATCGCGGAGGATCGGACGGGCCGATCGGCATCGTGCAAGGTCGCAGACGCCGCCCCTCGACGCTGTTGCTGTTCAGCATGTGGGTCGATCCAGCCGCAAGACGAGGAGGTGTCGGTCGCGAACTCATCGGTGCACTCGAGGTGTGGGCATCCGGCTGGAGCGCCGATGAGACCATCCTCTGGGTCCTCGCTGGCAACCGGTCTGCGATCGACTTCTATCGCGACATCGGCTTCGCGCCAATCGCACGCGGACAGGACGCTGCCGCTGGTGCCCGCTTCGGTGCCATCGCCATGCGCCGAGCGATCGACTCCCGGATCACTGGGGATCATCGAGGTGTTGCCAAGACGCACCATGGCGCCGGTGCGCGGACGCACCAGTAGCTGTCGTTGCGTGCACACCGTACGGCGCGAGGGCGTTGGTCAGAGCGTGCTGGATTCAGCCGAGCACGACGGCGGGATTGTCGTCGACCGAGCGCCAGGCCGGATCGACCTTGACGTGGAGCACCGATGGCTGCCTCGCGGATATGGCCTCGCGCAGGGCGAGGAGGAAGCCGGCCTCGTCGGTCACGCTGAAGCCGAGAGCACCGTACGCACGGGCGGCAGCGGCGAAATCGATAGGCCCGAGATTCGTCGAGGCGGTGGGTCGGCCATCGCGTAGTTGCTGCGCGGCGATGGTGCCGTAGCGCTCGTTGTCGAGGACGATCGCGATGGGATGGGCTCCCTCGCGGACCGCCGTCTCCAGCTCGTTCATGGTCGCGGTGAAGCCACCGTCGCCGCAGATGGCGACAGCGATGCGATCGGCGTCAAGGAGCGATGCCGCGATCGCTGCCGGCAGGCCGAAACCCATCGTGCCCGATGTGGCACCAAGGAATGTCCCTGCCCGCCGGAAGCGGAAGCTTCGCGACAGGAAGGACGCAAGATTCCCAGCGTCGGTCGCGATGACGGCATTGTCCGGCAGGGCAGCACGCAACGCCAGGAGCAGGCGGCCCGGGTGCAGACCCGGGCGATCCCACGTCCCCTGCCCCATCGCGCAGGCCGCCCGATAGGCTTCACGGTCGGCAGCGATGCGAGCCTCGCGACGGCTGCGCATCTCGTTGTCCAGCGCTGCCGCCCGCAGGTCCGACCACGCCGCGTCCAGGAAGCGTGAAGCATCGGCAGTGATCGACAGCGTTGGTGCCGGCAAGCCGGCCTGTTCGGTCCGAGGCTGCACGTCCACGTGGATCCAGTGTGTTCCAGGTGCCGGGATCGCATAGCCCGCAGTGGTGAACTCCGACAGGCGCGTCCCGATGAACAGGATGACATCAGCGTCAGCCAGACGCGGCGCCACTGTCGGAGCACTCGCCGGGCCGGTCATGCCCAGGTAGTTGACGTGGTCGTTGGGGAAGACATCCGGGCGACGCCAGGCAGCGATGACCGGGACTGCCAGGGCCTCCGACAATGCGATCAGCCGCTTG
Organism: uncultured Chloroflexia bacterium; assembly: GCA_963724095.1. GTDB lineage: Bacteria > Chloroflexota > Limnocylindria > Limnocylindrales > CSP1-4 > JAFMJV01. The sequence continues at coordinate 315,591 of CAVRTH010000005.1, read as the reverse complement.
GTGGCGCGAGCGCGCAAGACACCGGCTCCAGCCACGATGACACCGCGCTCGGAAGCGGCCAGCATCTTCATGGCGCGGCTGACCACGGTTCGGTCCGCTGCAGGTCCGCGGGCACCGGGGGGTTTGGGCAACGGCTCGTCTGGCAGCTCGATCTCGGCCGACTGCACATCGACCGGTATGGACAGCACGATCGGCCCCGGCCGGCCGGTATGGAGACGATTCCACGCCGTAGCCAGCACGGCGGCCGCCTGGTCGGGCGAGTCGATCTGGTCTGCCCAACTGGCCATCGATCCTATCCCTGCCACGAGGTTGGCTTCCTGGAACGACTCCCGTCCGCTGAAGGTTGACGTCACCTGGCCCGCCAAGGCAACCAGCGATGCCGAGTCCTGGCGCGCGGTGTGGATACCGATGGCGGCATTGGAGGCACCCACGGCCCTCGAGACAGCGACGATCTGCGGGCGGCCCGTCGACTGGGCCAGCGCCTCTGCCATGAATGCCGCCCCGCCTTCATGGCGGGTCGTGACGACACGGACACCAGCAGCGACCAGCTCGTCAAGGAGTGGCAGGATCGGCTCGGCCGGGACGGTGAAGCAGAAGCGGGCACCCGCGGCGTGCAACTGGCGCGCGACCTCCGCCGCCACCGTGCGGCGAACCAGCGGCGGCTGAGGTGGGGGGCCCGGAGGTGACACAGCTAGCTCGTCGGGCTCCTCGCGCACGGGGGCCTCGGGCTGGGGTGCGTCGGGCTCCTCGCGCACGGGCGGCCTCGGGCAGGGGTGCGTCGGGCTCCGGCTTCGCTGTCTCCGCATCCGCCCGTTCTGGCTCCACGGGTGGCGGCGCTGAACGATCGGGTTCGGGTTCCGCCTCGATCTCGGTCGGCTGGACCGGCTGGTCCGGTAGTATGTTCGTGTTCTGCTTCGGTCAAACTACTGCACCAGCGTGAAGATCAGCGACGCGATGATGAACACGGCGATGAGGGCGAGGATGAGGCGGGCGGTTCGGCTCTGGGTATCGATCATGTCGACCTAGCGGTAGTTCTTGAACTGGAGGGCGACAGGATACCCTTCGCCCTCTTCCTTGAGTCGGGCGATGACAGCTTGCAGCTCATCCTTGGATTTGCTGCTAACCCGCACCGTGCCCCCCTGGATCTGGCCCTTGACCTTGGGAAACTCGTCCCGCAGGAGCTTGGTGATCTTCTTGGCGACGTCCTCAGGCAACCCCTGCTGCAGTCCAGCGACCTGCTTGTAGGTCATGCCGCCCGCGGGGACGACATCGCCCCAATCGAAGATCTTCAGTGACAGACCACGACGGATGGCCTTGGAGCCGATGAGGTCCTGGATGGCTGCCGAACGCATCTCCGAGTCCGTCAGCACGGTGACGTCCTTCTCTCCCAGGTCGATCTGCACCTTGGAACCCTTGAAGTCGTAGCGCGTGGCGACTTCGCGCCGGACCTGGTCGAGGGCATTGACCAGTTCCTGGCGATCGAACTCGCTGACGACATCGAATGAGACGCTGCTTGCCACCTGCTACTCCCCTGCCTGGTCGGAAGGGTTCGCGGGCCGGTGGCCGCTATCGATACCCACATCGCGCATCAACGACCAGTCCCTCATCCGTTCGATCCGCCCTGCATCATCCAGCTCCATCGTGCTGAAGCCACGGACACGGACCCGTACCGAAGTGGCCGCACGAGTGAACGCAGCGTGCCAGCTGGCGAGGACCACACGCCCGGAGACCCAGACCCGCTCGACATCGAAGTCGACGTGGAGTTGCTCTTCGACGATGGCGTTCCAGTACTCGGCGGATCTCGTTGAGGCCCCTGAGCGGTTGGGCGAACGGATCGATGCGCGTACTCGGCCATGGCGCTGTACAGCTCCAACATCGCGTCGGGATCGCGCTTCTTCGCGAGCGTTCTTGAAGCGGGCGAACAGGTCCTGTCCGTCACCGGGTGTCAATAGATCGTGCACACGTGCATTCTACCCGCCGCCACGTCGCGCCACGAGCGCCAGCAGTCGGTCCGCGATGACATACGAGCGCCCTCCCCCCATCGCCAGCACGATGTCGCCTGCCCTGACGATCGCGGCGAGATAGTCCGCGGTGGCTTCCGGGGAGCCGGTGGCCACGGCATCCCGCCCGCTGGTCGCCGCTACCCGGGCCGCCAGCTCCGCCGCGCTGGTGAGGGTCGTGTCGGGGTCACGACCGGCCCAGATATCGGCGATGACCACGTGGTCGGCGGTGCTGAGGGCAGCCGCCAGCTCGTCAAGCATGGCGGCCGCGCGGTGGAAGGTCAGCGGCTCGTGTGCCACCCACAGCGGGCGACCGGGATACCGCCTGCGGACCGCCTCGACGGTGGCCCTGATAGCGGTGGGGTGGTGCCCATAGTCGTCGATGACGAGGACGCCGCCAGGTTCACCCTTGATGTCGAAGCGACGCCCCACGCCGTCGAACGAACCGAGGCCAGCGGTGATCTCCACGCCATCGAGTCCAAGGATCGCCGCCGCGGTCGCGACACAGGCAGCGTTGGCAGCATTGTGCAGCCCAGCCAGCTTCAGGGCGGTCTCCACCATCCCGGGCACGCCGGGTAGCCCAACGAGCCGCAGCTGGTCCCCATCCGACTCGTAGCCGACGCTGGGGCCGGCAGCCTGTCCGGGTGCGACGCTCACGACGCGGCTGCCCCAGTCGGCCAGCCGCGCGGCCAGCTCGGCAGCACCTGGGTCGCCGGTGTGGATGATGACGTGCCGGTCTGCGGACCCCGGCGCGCGAAGCCAGGACTCGAAGGTGTCAACGACAGCGGTTCGGTCGGCAAAGACATCGGGGTGATCCCACTCGGCGTTGAGCACCACGGCCAGCTCGGGTCGGTAGGCATCGAAGTTGCCGGCGTACTCGTCAGCTTCGACCACGAAGACGTCGCCTTGACCCCAGCGCGCGGTGGCTGAGACACCACCGGTGAGCTCCGCGGGCAGGAGTGCCCCGACGAAGGCAGCCGGGTCGCGACCAGCCTCCGCCAGGACGTGGACCAGCCAGCCGGCGGAGGTGGACTTGCCGTGCGTGCCGGCAACGGCGACCAGCCGGCCACCCTGGCTGACCGCAGCGTCAGCGACCGTCTGTTGCCACGCTTCGATGGGTATGCCGGCCCGACGAGCAGCGAGCAACTCCGGGTGGTCCGGCTGGATCGACGTCAATGCCTTGGTGACCGCCAATCGCGAAGGATCCCCGGTAGTGACATGTGCCGCGTCATGGCCACTCGCGATCGCGATGCCACGCTGACTGAGCGCAGCGGTGTACGGCGACGGGGCGCCGGGGTCGCAGCCATCTGTGCGGGCGCCAGCCTCGTACGCCAGGAGCGCGGCAGCGGACGCACCAGCGCCGGCCGCGCCGATCACGTGGATGCGCTCACCGAGCGCGATAGCCCGCCCTGCTCGCGCCGGCGCCAGACCTCGCGCGATCTCCTCGCTTCCCCTCACTCGCGCCTCTGCCCGGTGTCCGCGAGTACCTCGAGCAGCAACCGTAGCGCGGCGGCCGCACTCCGCTCCTTGTTGGCGGCCCGATCGCCGTCCCAGACGTAACGACGCACCTGCTGGCCATCCGGGCCGGCCGTGGCCACATAGGTCAGGCCCACCGGCTTGGCCTCGCTGCCACCCGATGGCCCGGCCACACCGGTGACGGCGACCCCATAGTCGCAGGCGACGTGACGGCGAGCGCCCTCGGCCATGGCCACCGCCACCTGCGCAGAGACGGCGCCGTGGTGCACGATGGTGGGACGGGGTACATCCAGCACCGTCACCTTCACATCGTCGGCATAGCTGACGATGCCCCCGCGGTAGTAGCCACTGGAGCCCGCGATGGTCGTGATAGCGTGGCCGATGAGCCCGCCGGTGCAGGACTCGGCGGTCGCGATGCTGATCCCGCGATCGAGCGCCAACGCCTGGAGACGTGCAGCCAGCTCCGGCAGTGACGGCTCGGGCGCGGGCGTCAGTCGATCGTCTTGGGCTTCTCGCCCTGCGTGATGCGCCATGACTTCACCTCCGGCTTGCTGCCCATGGCGCCAAGCGCCTGCCCGTCGACGGTGACGCTGGCCGCGCGCGCGTTGCCGACACGAAGGATGACGTCGGGGTCGACCCGCCACGACTTGCTCTGGCCCTCCTTGATGAGGACGCGCGCGTCGATCACGTCTCCGCCGGCATCGGTCAGTTGGACTCGTGTCTGACCGTTGATCGCCTCCACCTTCACCAGCATCTTGTCGTTCAGGGACTTGATGGGCACTTGTTCGACGGCCGGGTAGCCGCCATCGATGGACGCGGCCGCATATACGTACCAGCGTCCCTTGGGCAACTGGAAGGTCCCGCGGAAGACACCGTTCTCGACGGGCACCGTGGCCGGCGGGGGCGGGGTCTTCTCCTTGTCGATGTTGCCCCGCCAGCCGAAGCTGATGACCACCTGGTCGGCATCGCTGGTGCCGACGATGCGGACCTTTCCGTTCTCGGTCTGCAGGTTCGGCAGCGGTTGCGTCAAGGTCACTTCCGCGGAAGGGATCCCTGTGATATTCGTGTCCGCCACGCCCTCAGGCAGCGCCGGCCCATCCTTGCCCAGAACCACCTCCGTGCCGAGGACGTCGACGCTCGCGATGACCTGCAGCGGAGTCGAGTCCCGCGCCGTCTCCGGGTCGGTGCCGAGGATGGTGAAGTGATTGTCACCCTTGTTCACAGGCAGGCTCAGGGTCCACTGGCCCCGGCTGTCGGTCGTCGTCTGGCGGAAGACATCGTCGGGACCGGTAGCGGTGACCTCGGTACCAGCCGAACCACCACCACTCAGCTGGACGAACTCGGCACCAGGCTGGAGCTGGCGGATGGCCGGCCCGTTGAGCGTGATCTCGGGATTCTGCGTGAAGCGCACCAGCTGCAGACCGACATAGCCGACGAAGGCGAAGACGATGGTGGCCAGCACGAGGGCGACGACCAGACCGCTGGTGAGCTTGAGGCCACGACTGGGCGCGGTGATGGGCTGCGGCGGGGGCTTGATGCTGGGCGTGTCCGCGGAACGTGGTTGAGTCGATCTCCTTGCGCCAGCGCGCCAGCATCTCGTCCGCGTCCAGACCGAGATAGGTGGAGTAGTTGCGCAGGAAGCCCTTGGCGTAGACCGCGGCGGGAAGGTCGGCGATATCGCCGCTCTCGAGTGCGACGAGGTGACGCGCACGGATCTTGGTCTCGCGTTCGGCGCGAGACAAGTCCACGCCCTTGCGTTCGCGGGCAGTCTGCAGGATCTCACCGACATGGGGGGCACGCTGGGTCTCGAATGACCAGCTTTCCCCTCCTGTCGCTCGAGTCCCGACGCGTGCTTCTTGGCGCGCGGTCATCCGGCGATGGAGCCCTCACTCGTACACAGCTTCGGCCGCGACCACGGCAGTCGCGACGCTATGGGCAGTCTACTCGTTCGAAGCGGTTCGTGACCAGCACGTCGGCGAAGATCGGGCCAAGACTAGGGCGCGTCGACATCCTCCGCGGACTTGAGCCAGTTCTCGGGCCCGTAGACTGCTCGCGGCACGGCCGGGTTGCGCGGATCCTGTGGTCCAACGATGCCGACCTGCTCCAATTCGTCGATGATGCGACTGGCGCGGTTGAAGCCGACCTTCAACTTGGTCTGCATCATGGACGTGCTGGCCTTGCCGGTCAGCAGCACCAGCTCTGCGGCGCGCGGGGTGAGATCGTCCTCGGCCATCTTGGCCAGCCACGCGAACTCGCCGTTGTCACCGCCGTCGCCGTCGCCCAGTCCCGCCAGCACCTCCGGATCATAGGGCGGTTCGGGCTCCTGTCCGCGCCAGTGGTCAGCCACGGCGCTGACCTCGGCGTCGGAGACGAAGACGCCCTGGATGCGAACGGGCCGTGGCAGGTCCGCTGGCTGATAGAGCATGTCGCCGCGCCCGATGAGGTCCTCCGCCCCGGGCTGGTCGAGCACGGTGCGACTATCGACGTTGGAGGCCATGGCGAAGGCGATGCGGCTGGGCACGTTGGCCTTGATGAGCCCGGTCACGACGTTGACGCTCGGCCGCTGGGTGGCCAGCACCAGGTGGATACCTACCGCGCGTGCCTTCTGTGCCAGCTTCACGATGGGCTCCTCGACCTTGCGCCCCTCCTGGATCATGAGGTCGGCGAGCTCGTCGATCATCAGCACGATGTAGGGCATGCGATCCTCGGGGTCGAGCTCCGGCAGCGAGTTGTAGATCGCGATGTTGCGAGTCGTGGACTTGGCCAGCTTCTTGTAGCGCTCCTCCATCTCACCGACCGCCCACGCCAGCGCCGAACGCGCCTCATGCGCCTCCATGATGACGTCCGTGAGCAGGTGCGGGATGCGCCCGTATGGTGCCAGCTCCACGCGTTTGAGATCGACCAGCACGAAGCGCACCTCGGTCGGCTTGGCCCGCATCAGGATGCTGGTGACGATGGCATTGACACAGACGCTCTTGCCCGAACCGGTCGCACCAGCGATGAGCAGATGCGGCATCCGCCCGAGGTCGACCGCGTAGGGCTTGCCGGACACATCTCGGCCAAGGGCGAAGGTCAGGTCACTCGTGGCCTCGGCCATGTTGGCGTCCTCGAAGACGGCCCGGAAGCCGACCATCTCGGAGGAGTGATTGGGGATCTCGATACCGACGACGTCACGCCCAGGGATCGGCGCCTCGATGCGGATGCTTCGGGCAGCGAGGGCCATGGCCAAGTCGTCGGCCAGGCCCTCGATGCGCGAGAGCTTGATACGCGCATCGGGCCGCACCTCGTACTGCGTTACCACCGGCCCGGTGTTGGTGCCCACCACGGTGGCGGGGATCTGGAACGAGCGCAGCTTCTCCTCGATGATGCGCACGTTGCGGACGTGGTCGTGCCGGGCCAGGTCGGCCGATTCGGTGGCCGGGTCCAGCAGCGTCACACTGGGCAGCCGCCACTCCTTCTGGTGGAGTCGCAAGCGGGCGACTTCAGCCGCATCGGGGTGGGTGTTCCGCTCCCGTGACGCGGCGGCCCCGGGGGGAGCAGCCGGTGCTACGGTGCCGTTCGTGGACACGGCCCCCGGCGCGTCCAACGTCGAGGCACCCGCAGCGATGATCGCCGCAGGCACTGGCTCAGCCGATGAAGTGGACGCCGCGGCCGGCTCCTTGTCGCGCTTGCCGCCACCCATCCAGACCGTCTGGCTCATGGGCGCAGGGCTGGGCATCGGCTCGGGCAGATCGGGAGCCGGTTCAGCGGACCGTCGACGGCCGCGGCCTGCGGCCGCGATGGGGATGGCCACCGCCTCACGGGCCTCCGCCCGTCGGCGCGAGCGGAGCGCCGTCGCGATGCTGGCGAGGGCAGTCGCCGCCATGGCCCAGGCAGCGCGGCCGCCATCGATGAACGGCGTCACGAACGCCACCAGGGTGATGTCGAAGAGCAGCAGGATCCCGACCAGCACGATGCCGATGAGGACGACGAAGGCGCCGACGGGACTGACCAGATCCGACAGCGTGGAGGCGAGGGCGTACCCCAACGCCCCCCGCCCTGCTGCAGATCGGCATCGCTGCCGCCCTTGCCACTGAAGAGGTGGATCAGGCCCTGGCCGCCAACGAAGACGATGAGCCCGCCCAGGGCCACGGTGATCCAGCTGTAGTCGACGCTGGGCGCCCGCTCGACCAGCACACCGGCGACCAACAACAGGATCCCCAACAGCCACGCACCTTGGCCGAAGAGCGGACGGAGGAAGCCGTCGACATAACCGTTGAGTAGTCCACCACCCGGCAGGAACAGCGCGATGAGCGTGATGGCGCCGGCGGCCAGCAGGACCACCGCCACCACCGAGCGCAGAGTCGCCGGCGAGACGATGGGGGGGCGGCTCTTCTTCGAGCCGGCCCGGCTGCGGCTGGTGCTGCGTGTGCTCTTCTTGCGCTGTGCCATGCGCTAGACCTCCACGATCACCGGGAAGACCAGGGGCCGACGGCGCGTCTGCTCGTAGAGGTAGGTGGACAGCACGTCCTTGATCTGTGCCTTCAGCAGGCCGGTCTCGGCAAGGTGCTGACCGGGTCGCTCGATGGAGGCCGCGATGCGCGAGGCCGCGCCCGCCAGCAGCTTCTCGTCGGCTTCCGAGACGAAGCCACGGGTAACGACCTCCGGTGCGCCGACCAGCTTGCCGTTCTGCTTGTCGACGGTGACCACGACCAGGAAGATGCCGTCCCGCGCCAGGGCCCCACGGTCACGCAACACGATGTCGCCGACCTCTCCCACCGAGACACCATCGACGTAGACGTAGCCGGCTTCGACCTTCTCGCCACGCCGGGCGGAGCCATCGGCGAGGAATTCGATGGGCTGACCGTTCTCGAGGATCAGGATGTTCTCGGGATCGAGGCCCACGTCCACGGCCAGGCGGCCGTGCTGGACGAGCATGCGGAACTCACCGTGGATGGGGATGATGTACTTCGGCTTGGTCAGGTTGAGCATCAGCTTCAACTCTTCCTGGCTCGCGTGGCCAGAGACGTGGGCGCGCTTGATGGCGTAGTAGTAGACGTTGGCACCAGCCTTGAAGAGGTTGTCGACCGTGCGCGCCACGTACTCCTCGTTGCCGGGGATGGGGCTGGCACTGACGATGACCGTGTCTCCGGGCCGATCTCGACGAAGCGGTGATCGCTGGTTGGCCATGCGGGCCAGGCCGGCCATGGGCTCGCCCTGTGAGCCGGTCGTCATGATGGTCAGCTTGTCGTCGGGAACGTCCTTGATCTTGCCCTTCGCCACGAGACCGGTGCTAGGCGCGTGGAGGTAGCCAAGATCGGCAGCGATGCGGGTGTTCTGCTCCATCGAACGGCCGATGACCGCGACCTTGCGACCGAACGTCTCTGACGCGTCGAAGACCTGCTGGACGCGGGCGATATTCGACGCGAACGTCGCCACGATGACGCGACCTTTCAGGCCCTCCATGATGTCGTGGAAGGCATCGAGGACGGTGCGCTCCGAGGGCGTCCAGCCGGGCACCTCCGCGCGGGTCGAGTCGGACATCAGGCAGAGCACACCCTCCTCCCCGAAGCGAGCGATGTCCTGGAAATCGACCGACTTGCCATCCACTGGTGTCTGGTCGAACTTGAAGTCACCCGTGTGGATGATGTCGCCGAAGGGCGTGCGGATGCGCAGACCCATGGCATCGGGGATGGAGTGGCCGACACGGAAGGCGGTGACGTCGAAGTGGCCCAGTTCGACGGTCTCACCAGGGTCGAGTGCCTTCAGGGGGTTGTTGCGGAGCTTGTGCTCCTTGATCTTGTTGCTGAGCAGGCCACGAGCGAGCGTCGAGGCATACACCGGGACTCCGGGGAACTCGGGCAGCACGTACGGAAGCGCGCCGATGTGGTCCTCATGCGCGTGGGTGATGACGAAGGCCTTGACCTTCTCGCGCTTCTCGTGCAGATAGGCGATGTCAGGGATGACGATGTCGATCCCGTACATCTCCTCATCGGGGAACGTCAGGCCGCAATCGACGACGATGATCTCGTCGGCGAACTCGAAGACGGTCATGTTCTTGCCGATCTCGCCGATGCCGCCGAGCGGCACGACGCGCAGGATCTCCTGCGAGGAGCTGGGTGCGCGCTTGACGGTCATCTAGAAGAGTCCGATCTGGTCGTCGCGGATGGTCATGGGGTCATCCTCTGGTGCGTCGGCCGCCAGCGAGGCGGGCGAGGTGGGTGGTTGAGTGGCTGTGGCCGCGGCGACAGGATCGATGTCCGGGGTGGTCACCGCGGGACCTGGCTCGCGTGCACCGCTTCGTCCGGTGCGGGCCCGGATCAGGACTTCCGGTATGGCAGCCATGTCGCGTTGCATCGTCTCCTTGAGAGACCCCTGGCGCAGGGCAGCGGCGGGGTGATACATGGCATAGCCTACGGCGGCGGGCGCGCCAGTGGACGGGTCGATGGACCGCTCGCTGCCGTGGACACGGCTGATGCGGTCGCCGGGCATGAATGTCTGCAGGCTGAAGCGGCCCAGCGTGACCAGCACGGCCGGGTCGAGCACCTCCAGCTGGCGGCGTAGGAATGGCGCGCAGGCCGCGATCTCATCCGGCTCGGGATCGCGGTTGTTGGGCGGCCGGCACTTCACCACGTTGGTGATGAAGACATCATCACGATGCCAGCCGATCAGGCGCAGCAGTTCGTCCAGGAGCGTACCCGCAGCACCCACGAATGGTCGCCCCTGGCGATCCTCGTTCTGGCCGGGACCCTCGCCCACGAAGACGACCTCGGTGTCGGGACTCCCCTCCCCCGGGACTGCGTTGGTGCGCCCGGCGGCCAAACGGCAGCGATCGCAGACTCGAACCTCGGCCGCGATGGCCTCCAGGGCGGTCCTGCGGTCGCTCGTTCGTCACGCGGCCCCGGCAGCGCGCTCCGACGCCTTGGCCAGCCAGCCATTGCGCACGACCACCTCGGCGATCTCGACGGCGTTGGTGGCGGCACCCTTGCGCAGATTGTCTGACACGACCCAGAACGCCAGACCCTTGCCGTCCGGCAGCGAGGCGTCGGCACGGATCCGGCCCACGTAGACCTCGTCGCGGCCGGCACCCTCGGTGGCAAGCGGGTAGACGTTGTTGGCAGGGTCATCGCGGACGATCACGCCGGAAACCGTGGCGAACAGCTCTCGCGCCTCGTTGGGCGTCATCGAACCGGTCAGTTCGACGTGCACGGCCTCGGAGTGCGAGGTCACGACCGGCACACGCACCGCGGTGCAGGACACGGCCAACTCCGGCAGGTGCAGGATCTTGCGCGTCTCGACGATGACCTTCCACTCTTCCTTGGTGTAGCCGTTCTCGAGGAACACGTCGATGTGGGGCAACACGTTGAAAGCGATCTGGTGCGGGTAGACCGAGGCCACCAGCTCCTCGCCCGCGACGTGGGCTCGCACCTGGTCTTCCAGCTCCACGACGGCCTTGTTGCCACTGCCGCTGACGGCCTGGTAGGTGTCGACGATGACGCGCTCCATGCCGACGCTGTCCCGCAGCGCCTTGAGCAACGGCATCAACTGCATGGTCGAGCAGTTGGGGTTGGCGATGATGCCTTCATGTTCCGCGGCGTCCTCGTCGTTGACGCCGGCGACCACCAGCGGCACGCCCGGCTCCATGCGCCACTGGCTGGAGTTGTCGACCACGACCGCGCCGCGCGAGGCGGCTTCGGGCGCGAAGACCTTGGATGTGCCGCCACCAGCCGAGAAGATAGCGATGTCGACGCCTTCGAAGGCATCCGCTGTCGTCACTTGCACGGGCCAGTCGCGACCGCCGAACTCGACGGTCCGGCCGTCGCCACGCGATGCCAGCGGGCGCAGCTCCGCCACGGGGAAGTCCCGCTCGGCGAGGATCTCGATCATGGTTCGCCCCACCAGACCGGTCGCACCGACGACGGCGACCACGAGGGGGCGGGAAGGGGACTCGATGGGCATGGCGTTATTCCTGTAGGACTTCCATCGAGGGCACGTGACGATGATACCGCGTCAATGGCGCTCCCTCGACCTCGCGTACGCTACCGTGGAATGGTGATTTGCGATCGCTCCGGGGCCACGCCGTGCCGCCGCAAGCCCGACATCGACCAAGGAGGGACATGCCCACGGTAAGACACACTCCCGTGCGGGTCGCCATCCTCATCAACAACACCTACGTGGCGGACGCCCGGGCCTGGAAGACGGCGGTGTCACTGGGCAAGGCCGGCTACGCCGTCACCGTGATCGCTCGCTGGGGCCCGGGTCTGGCCACGACCGAGCGGCTCGACCACCACACCGTCACCCGCATCCGCCAACCACAGCCGCTCGCCTGGCTGCCCGCCCCCAGCCTGCCTGAGACCGGTGACGATCCACGTGGTCGCACCGGTGGCCTGCGCAGGCGCGTGCGTGACAGTGTGGGACGAGCCGCCCAGGCGCTGCGCTACCTGCGCATGTCAAGGGCGTGGTCGAAGGTCATCGCCGGGCAAGTGGAGGAGGCCGACGTGTGGCAGGCCGAATTGGTCATCACGCTCTCGTTGGCCGTGTCGCTGCGCAAGCATTTCGGCGGCCTCGTCATCTACGATGCCAACGACATCGACAGCGAGGCGGGACGCATGGCGAGCCTGCCGGGACCGTGGAAGCAGCTGCTGCGGCGACATGAACGACGTCTGGCCCGCGCGGCCGATGCCGTGGTCACCGTGTCGGACCCCTACGCTCAGATCCTGGCCCGCATCCTTGGGCGCCCGGTGGACGCGGTCGTGCGCAACGCCGCGGTCGTGGATGACCCCGAGGCCGAGCCGGTCGCCGCCGACGTCGAGCGCAGCGACCACTTCCATGTCCGCTTCGATCTTCCCAGCGAGCGGCGCATCGTGCTCTACATCGGCCAGGTCATGCGCGGTCGTGGCCTGCGTCAACTCTTCGAGGCCATCTCCCTGCTCGAGGACGCTGACCTGGTCGTCGCCGGCTTCGGTCCCGACTACGAGCGTTATCGCCGCATCGCCGACGCGCTCCCCCACCATCAGCGCATCCATTTCGCTGGCTCGGTGCCACCGAAGGACATCCCCGAGTGGACGCGCGGTGCCGACGTCTCGGCCATGCCGGTCCAACCCGACACGCTCAATCATCGCTTCAACACCCCGACCAAGCTGTACGACGCCATCGGCGTGGGTGTGCCGGTCGTGGCCAGCAAGTTGCCCGGCATCTCTCCCATCGTCAACGAGACCGGTTGCGGCCAGCTGTGTGACCCCACCGACCCCGTCGACGTGGCGCGGGCCATCCGCGACATCATCGATGCTCCCGCGGAGGAGCGGCTGGCGCTGCGACTTCGCTGCCTGGCTGCGGCCCGCTCGACCTACTCGTGGCAGCAACAGGCCCGTGAGTTGCTGCGCCTCTACGGGGAGCTGGGGCTCTGACGACGTGAAGGTCCTGTTCCTGCCCGACTACTCCGAAGCCAATGCCTACCAGCGCGCGCTCTCCGACAGTCTCAGGACGCTGGGTGTGACGGTCACAGCCGACCCCACCGGTTCGCGCCGGATCCTGCCCGTCGCCGAGGCCCTCCGGCGCCACGGCCGGCCGGACATCATCCACGTCCATTGGACCGAGCCCTACATCGCCGGCGGCAGCAGCAAGGTCAGCCGCATCAAGGCCAAGCGCACGCTCATCGAGCTGCGGGTCGCGAAGCGCGCCGGGATGGGCATCGTCTGGACCGCTCACGACCTGTTCCGGCATGACCGTCGTGAGGACCCCAACGAGCTCGCCTTCATGCGCTCGCTGTTCGAACTCGCCGATGCGGTCATCGTCCACTGCACCGCGGCCGCCGACAGCCTCCTCGAGACGTTGGGCGCCGGGCAAGTGGATCGCGACAAGATCGCCATCATTCCACATGGTCACTACCGCGGCGCCTATCCGGACACCATCACGCGCTCCCAGGCACGCGAAAGACTGGCGCTGCCCCGATCCGCGAAGATCGTCGCCTTCGTGGGTTGGGTGCGATCCTACAAGGGCGTCTGGGAGCTGTTCGAAGCCTTCAGCCACCTCGACGAGCCCGACGCACGCCTGGTCATCGCCGGACAGGCCGTCGATGGAGCCTACGCCGCCCGGCTGACCGCAGCGGCCAAGGGCGACGAGCGGGTCCACCTGTCACTGGGCTTCGTTCCCGACGAGGACCTGCAGGTCTACTTGCGCGCGGCGGACGTGGTCGCCGCCCCCTTCCTTGAGATCTTCACCTCCGGCTCGGTGCTGCTGGCGATGTCCTTCGATCGCGCCGTCATCGCCCCCCGACGCGGCTGCGTCACCGATGTCCTCGACGACGACGGCGGCATCCTCTATGACGCGGACGACCCGCAGGGCCTCGAAGGCGCACTGCGGGTCGCGATGGTGGCGAATCTCGACGCCATGGGCCGTCACAACGGCACCGACCTCGAGCGGTTCGATTGGATGCGCGTCGCCGAGGCGACGCGCGATGTCTACGGAGCCGCGCTCAGGGAACCGGACTTCGGCGATTGAGCGCGTGGGAGGTCAGGCCTCCCCGCCATCCTTGGCCAGGTGCCGCTGCATGGCGGCCTTACGGCTGAGGTTGACGCGACCCTGGCGATCGATCTCGATGACCACGACCATGATCTCGTCGCCCACCTGGACGACATCCTCGACCGTGGGCACGTGGTAGTCGGCCAGTTCGCCGATACGCACGAGGCCCTCCTTGCCGGGCAGGATCTCGACGAAGGCGCCGAAACCCATGATGCGGGTGACCTTGCCCAGGTAGAGTGAGCCGACCTCGACCTCACGAGTGAGCGACTCGATCCACTGGATGGCCTTGGAGGAGTTCTCCGAGCTGACAGCCGCGATCTCCACGCTGCCGTCGTCCTCGACGTTGATCTCCGTGCCGGTCTCTTCCTGGATCTTGCGGATGGTGGCACCACCCTTGCCGATGATGTCGCGGATCTTCTCGGGGTTGATCTTGATGGTGATGATGCGTGGCGCAAAATCGCTGACCTCGCCACGAGCCGCGGGCAACACCTCGGTCATCTTGTCCAGGATGAAGAGGCGCGCCGCATGGGCCTTCTCCAGGCCCTGACGGATGATGTCCTCGTTGATGCCCTGGACCTTGATGTCCATCTGCAGCGCCGTGATGCCTTCGGCAGTGCCGGTGACCTTGAAGTCCATGTCACCGAAGAAGTCTTCCTTGCCCAGGATGTCGGTGAGGACGGTGAAGCGGTCGCCATCGGTGACCAGGCCCATGGCTGCGCCGGCTACCGGCGCCTTGATGGGCACACCGGCGTCCATGAGCGCCAGCGTCGAGCCGCAGGTCGACGCCATCGACGTCGAGCCATTGGAAGTGACGCACTCGCTCACGAGGCGGATGACGTAGGGGAAGTCTTCCTGGTCGGGCAGCACGGGCAGCAGGGCACGCTCGGCGAGGGCGCCATGGCCGATCTCACGTCGGCCAGGGCCGCGCATGAACTTGTTCTCGCCGGTGCTATAGGGCGGCATGTTGTAGTGATGCAGATAGCGCTTCGACTCTTGGGGACTGATGGTGTCGATGCGCTGCACGTCGCTCGAGGGGCCAAGTGTGGCCACGGTGAGCGCCTGCGTCTCGCCGCGAGTGAAGAGGCCTGAGCCGTGGGCGCGCGGCAGCAGCCCTACCTCGACCGAGATCGGCCGGATGGTATCGACGTCGCGGCCGTCGATGCGGACGCCCTCGTCGAGGACCAGTTGACGCACGGTCTTCTTGTGCAGAAGGGTGGTCAGGCTCTTGCTCATGCCCGAGGCGACGAGGGCCGCTTCGAAGGCGGCGTCGGCGACATCGCTGTCACCGCCGCCCTTGCGCAGGCGCACCGAGTCAGCCACGGCCGACTTGAACGCCTTGACGCGGGCAGGTAGATCTTCGGCCATGTAGCCCAGCAGCGCAGCGGTGGCCTCGGCATCGGCCAACGCACGATGGTTGGGTTCGACCTCCAGCTCGAAGAAGTCGACCAGGTCCGCCAGCTTGTGGGCGTCAAGGTCGGGATAGCCGGCGCGCGCCAGCACGAGCGTATCGAGGTAGGTCCCGGGTTCGATACGAGTGCCATCGGCCAGCGCAGCTTCGATGAAGCTGATGTCGAAGCCGACGTTGTGGCCGACGAGGAGGTCCTCACCGGCGAAGTCGAGCAACCGGGCAGCAGCCTCGGCCGGGCTGGGCGCCTTGGCGACGTCGTCGCTGGTGAGACCGTGGACCTGCTTGCCGACGATGCCACGGGTGGGCTTGACGAGGGTCTCGAAGGTGTCGATCACCTTGCCGCCACTGAGGCGGACAGCGCCGATCTCCACGAGCTCGCCCGTGCGGGCATCCCTGCTGGTCGTCTCGGTGTCGAAGACGACGAACGACTCACCGGCGTCGATAGCCTCGACGAAGTCGATGACGGAGCTGACGGCTGGCTCGATGTAGGGGATGCGCTTGGCCTTGCCAACCTCGGCCTGGAGCCGCTCCTGCAGCTCGATGACCGGCTTGAGGCTCTCGTGACCGAACATGATGGCGTCGGCCATGACCGATTCGGGCAGGTATCTTGGCGCCGGCCTCGACCATCATGATGGCGTCACGGGTACCGCTGACGATGAGGTCGAGCTCCGACTCGTCCATCTGGCTGGCCGTGGGGTTGACCACGAACTCGCCATCGATGCGACCGATCCGGACGGCCGCGACCGGGCCCAGGAACGGGATCTCGCTGATGCACAGGGCAGCCGATGCCGCGATGGTTCCGAGGACGTCAGGATTGTTCTCCTGGTCCGTCGAGAGCACCGTGAGTACACACTGGACGTCGTCCTTGTAGCCCTCGGGGAAAAGGGGGCGGATGGGGCGGTCCGTCAGGCGGGCCGCCAGGATCGCCGCCTCCGAGGGGCGAGCCTCACGCTTGATGAAGCCTCCGGGGATCTTGCCCGCGGCGTACATCCGCTCCTCGAAGTCGATGGTGAGCGGGAAGAAGTCGAGACCAGGGCGGGGTTCGGCTCGATTGGCCGTTCCCAGCAGCATGGTGTCTCCGTACTGCACGGTCACGGAGCCACCGGCGAGCAGAGCGAGCTTGCCCGTCTCGATGGTGAGGGTACGACCACCGAACTCGGTGGTCAGGGTGGTTACCGTCATCTGTCCTCCAGGGGACGACCGACGGACCGGGCACGTTGGGGTGCTGCCGCGCAGGCCTCACCTGAGACCTGCCTGGCGCCTGCGATGTGGTATCGAGAGCGGGCATCGCCCGCCGGGGCCGCTGCGCCTTAGCGGCGCAGGCCGAGCCGTTCGATGACGGACTGATACCGGGCAGCGTCCTTGCGCATCAGGTACGCAAGAAGGCGACGTCGCGTGCCAACGAGCTTGAGCAAGCCGCGGCGCGAGTGGTGATCCTTGGGGTAGCGTCGAAGATGCTCTGTCAGCCCGCCGATCCGCTCTGTGAGCAGCGCGATCTGGACTTCAGGCGATCCGGTGTCACCTTCCTTGGTGGCGTAATCGGCAACGACGCTTGCCTTCGTTTCCCGCGTGAGCGGCAACTGGTCCTCCAGCCTATCCATTTACCTATCTGTTATCGCGCGGAGCATAGCACAGCGTTTCAGGATAGGCCTGCACCCAGCCACGCGAGAAACACCGTCGAGCCGCCGCATGGTTGGCATCGGGCGCGGGCGCTCGTCGGCTGTCTGCGCACCATTCTGACGGATTACTCTGTCTCGTGCAGGAGGATGCAGATGACGACCAGCGGACCGCGTCCGGTGCGTGCACCACGGGGAACGGAGCTCAGTTGCCGCGGTTGGCAGCAGGAAGCGGCGTTACGCATGCTCATGAACAATCTCGACCCGGAGGTTGCCGAGCGTCCTGATGACCTCGTCGTCTACGGCGGGACCGGCCGTGCCGCACGTTCATGGGAGGCCTTCGATGCCATCGTGCGCGAGCTGCGTGTCCTGGCCGATGACGAGACCCTGCTGGTCGCCTCGGGCAAGCCGGTGGCGGTCTTCCGCACCCACGCGTGGGCGCCGCGCGTGCTCATCGCCAACAGCAACCTGGTGGGCAAGTGGGCCACCTGGGAGGTCTTCCGCGAGCTGGAACGAGCCGGCTTGATGATGTACGGCCAGATGACCGCCGGCTCGTGGATCTACATCGGCAGCCAGGGCATCCTGCAGGGCACCTACGAGACCTTCGCCGAGCTGGCCCGGCAGCACTTCGGTGGATCGCTACGCGGGCGCGTGGTACTGACGGCCGGGCTCGGAGGCATGGGTGGTGCCCAGCCGTTGGCGGTGACGATGAACGATGGTGTGGCGCTGTGTATCGAGGTCGATCCCGCCCGTGTCGAACGACGTCTCAGGACGCGCTATCTCGATCGCTCCACGGTGGACCTCGACGAAGCGCTGCGCTGGGCGCGGGAGTCTGTGGCCAACGGTGTCGCGCTGTCGATCGGCCTCGTGGGCAACGCGGCCGAAGTCGAGCCAGAGCTGGTCCGTCGCGGAGAGCGCTTCGATGCCGTGACCGACCAGACCTCTGCCCACGACGCCCTCAACGGCTACATCCCGGCCGGACTCTCGCTTGACGATGCAGCCGACCTTCGCACGACCGATCCAGCCGAGTACGGTCGGCGGGCCGTGGTATCCATGGCTGCCCATGTCCGCGCGATGCTGGCGCTGCAGGCGGCGGGTGCCGTCACCTTCGACTACGGCAACAACATCCGGGCCCAGGCCCAGAGCGGCGGTGTCGAAGACGCTTTCGCCTTCCCCGGCTTCGTGCCGGCCTTCATCCGACCGCTCTTCTGCGAGGGTAAGGGACCCTTCCGCTGGGCCGCGCTCTCGGGTGACCCGGCCGACATCCGAGCCACCGACGAAGCCCTCCTGCAGCTCTTCCCGCACGACGAGGGACTGCGTCGATGGATCGACAAGGCCCGGGATCTGGTGGCCTTCCAGGGCCTGCCGGCGCGTATCTGCTGGCTGGGATACGGCGAACGCCACCGTGCCGGGCTCGCCTTCAACGAGCTCGTGCGCAGCGGAGCCGTCAGCGCGCCCATCGTCATCGGTCGCGACCACCTGGACGCGGGCTCAGTGGCCTCGCCCAATCGCGAGACGGAGGCGATGCGCGATGGATCGGACGCGGTCGCCGACTGGCCCATGCTCAACGCCATGGTCAACACGGCGGCGGGGGCCAGTTGGGTCAGCATCCACCATGGAGGCGGCGTGGGCATCGGATACAGCCAACATGCAGGCATGGTCGTGGTCGCCGACGGCACCGACCTCGCAGCCCAGAAGCTTGAGCGTGTGCTCACCTGCGACCCAGGCATGGGCGTCGTGCGGCACGTCGATGCCGGATACGAGCGTGCCATCGATGTCGCCCGCGAGCGTGGCGTGCATATCCCCATGCTCGATGGGTGATCCGGCGCGCGGCAGCGGTTCGGCACACCCTCTCGTCCTCAACGGTGCTGAGCTGACCGTTGCCGATGTCGAGTCTGTCGCGCGTGGTGGCCGTACGGCGGTGCTGGCGGACGACGCCCGGGAGCGCGTGGCCCAGGCGCGTGCTGTCATCGAGCGGCTGGTGGCCTCAGGCGAAGTCGTCTATGGCGTGACCACCGGCTTCGGTTCGCTGGCGAGCACCTTCGTTCCGCCCGAGCGGGCCCGAGAACTGCAGGAGCGGCTGCTCCTGAGCCATGCCGCGGGCGTCGGCGAACCACTCCCGACCGAGGTCGTGCGCGCGATGCTGCTGCTGCGGGCCAACACGCTGGCGCTGGGCCATTCGGGTTGCCGGCCCGAGCTCATCGACCGACTGCTGGAGATGCTGCGCCAGCGCATCCACCCGCTGGTGCCGTCCCAGGGCAGCGTGGGCGCCTCGGGTCGATCTCGCTCCCCTCGCCCACCTGGCGCTGCCGGTGATCGGCCAGGGACGCGTCGAGGTGGGCGGCCGCGTGATGCCGGCGATGGCAGCGCTGCTTGCGGCCGGCCTTCGACCGATGGTACTGCAGCCCAAGGAAGGACTGGCACTGCTCAACGGCACGCAGATGATGAGCGCCATCGGTGCCCTGCTGCTGGCCGACGCCGACCGACTGGCCAGGACGGCCAGCGTGGCCGCCGCAGTCTCGGTGGAGGCACTCCGCGGCACTGAGGTCGCCTTCAGTGCTGCCTACCAGTCGACGCGCCCGCACCCGGGCCAGGTGCGCACAGCGGCGGAGCTGCGCTGGCTGCTGCGCGACTCGACATTGCAGCAGTCACATCACGGGGACAGCCACCGCGTTCAGGATCCGTACTCCCTGCGCTGCGTGCCGCAGGTCCACGGCGCAGCCCGCGATGCGCTCGATCACCTCGCACGCGTCCTCGACATCGAGATCAACTCCGCCACCGACAATCCCCTCGTCTTCCCCGAGGGTGGGAACGTGCCCCAGGACACGCTGGCCACCGCTCGCGGCCGGGTGATCAGCGGCGGCAACTTCCACGGTGAGCCCGTCGCGCTCGCCCTCGACTTCGCCAAGCTGGCCATCGCCGAGATCGGCGCCATCAGCGAACGACGGATCGCCCTGCTGCTGGACCCCCGGCTCAACGACGGGCTGCCAGCATTCCTGGGCGCCGCGTCGGGACTGGATTCAGGACTGATGATCTTGCAGTACACCGCCGCGGCCCTGGCCTCGGAGTCGAAGGTGCTGACACATCCCGCTTCGGCCGACTCCATCCCCACCTCCGCCAACCAGGAGGACCACGTGTCGATGGGGTCGATCGCGGCGCACCATGCCCGACGGGTCCTCGAGCACAGCGAACGCATCCTCGCCCTCGAGCTCATCTGTGCGGCGCAGGGGCTGGACCTGCGGCTCGACCTGCAGCCGGGGGCCGCAGCCGGCAGCGGGGTCGCCGAGGCACATGCCCGCATCCGCTCGGTGGTGCGGCGCCTGGAGAGCGACCGTGAACCTGGAGCGGACATCGCGGCCGCCACCCAGCTGGTCCACGACGGCGTCCTGGCCGACCTGGCGGATCCTCCGGTGAGCGTGGGCACCTCCTGGCTGGGCCCGGACCCCAGATGACCCGTCGAGCCATCGTCGGACGTGGCCGCCTGCTGACGATGAGCGGCCCGCATTGCGGGGACACGGGTCTCATCGAGGGGCCGTGGGTCGTCACCATCGAGACCGGTCGTGTCGGCGAGGTTCGCGCCGGGACCTTGCGCCCGGGCGATGCCGATGACATCCAGGATGTAGGAAGCGCGCTCTGCACGCCCGGCCTGGTCGATCCGCACACACACCTCATCTACGCCGGAGATCGCAGCGACGAGGCGGCTGCCCGGAGCCGAGGCGAGCGATATGACGGGGGCGGCATCCTGCGCACGGTGGCAGCCACGGCTGCTACGAGCGACGAAACGTTGGTTGCGCTGACCCTGGAGCGCCTCCGCGTGGCGGCAGCGGCCGGGACGACCACCATCGAGGTGAAGTCCGGGTACGGCCTGACAGCCGCGGCCGAGCGACGACTGCTCCACCTCATCCCCAGGGCTGCAGCGGGTCTACCCATGCGCGTGCGGCGGACGTTCATGGGCGCCCACGCCGTGCCGGCGGGCTCCTGGCCCACAGCTCAGGCGGACGCGGTGATCGCGATGCTGCCGATGGTCGCGCCCGAGGCTGACTACATCGACGTCTTCTGTGAGCCCGATCTCTTCGACCTGGAGCTCACCCGACGCATCGCCGTCGCCGGGTCTGGTCATGGCCTCCCGCTCAAGCTCCACGCCGACCAATTGGCTCGCTCAGGGGCCGCTCAGCTGGGTGCGGAGCTGGGGGCCTTGTCGGTCGACCACCTCGAGCAGATCGATGAGGCCGACGCGCGGGTTCTGGCAGCCAGCGAAACGGTGGCGACGATCCTGCCCGGTCCAGCGCTGATGCTGCGATCAGGGTCGCCCCCGGTACGGGCGCTGTTGGATGCCGGAGCCGAGGTGGCCATCGGTAGCGACGCCAACGCCGGCACCTTCGGCCAGCCCTCGATGGCCCTGGCGATCGGACTGGCAGTGGTGCTGGGCTTCACCCTCGACGAGGCCATCCGGGCCGCGACGCGAGGTGCAGCGAGTGCGCTGGGCCTGGCGGACGAGATCGGCACCCTGGCGCCCGGCCGAGCGGCCGACATCGTGGCCTGGGACGCCGAGCATGAGGGCGCCTTCGCCTTGCGCGTCGGTGACGTGCGACCGGTGTGGACCTGGTTCGAAGGTGAACGACGATGAGCGAGTGTTCCCTGCACGAGCCCCTCGCTCCGTGGCGGGCCAGATCAGCCCATCAAGAGAGCCTGACGGCGCGGTCAGTCGCGGGGCGCTGACTCCTTCGCCAGCACCTCGCGTGCGCTTTGGACGTCAGCACCCATCTGCACGATGAGCTCGTCCACCGATTCGAAGCGTCGCTGACCGCGGATCCACTGCGAGAACTCGACGCGCACGCGCTCGCCGTAGAGGTCCTCGGTACGGTCCAGCAGGTGCACCTCCATGAGCCGTACACGGCCACCGAACGTCGGTTGCGTGCCCAGCGAGATGACAGCGTCGGCGCCGTCACGCGGTTCCAGGACACGATCGCCGCCCCACGTGGCAGACGCGGCATAGATGCCGTCGGGCGGCAGACACACCGGCTGCGAGAAATCGAGGTTGGCCGTGGGAAAGCCGAGTTCGCGCCCGCGTTGCTCACCGTGAACGACCGAGCCCACCAGCGCGAACGGCCGGCCCAGCAGCTCGGCTGCGGTCGCCAGATCGTCCCTCGACCACCAGCTTCCGGATACGGGCGCTCGAGACCCGCGTGCCAGCCTCATCGAGCGTGGGGGCCTCCACCAGCTCCCAGCCACCCGCGACGCCCATCTCGCGCAGCACCGGCAGCGTGCCACCGCGGTCGCGCCCGAAGGCGGAGACCCTGGTCATCACCAGAGCAGCCAGGTTGCGCCCCCCACCGAGCCGTGCCACGAACTCCTCAGCGGTCGTGCGCCGGAAGACCTCGTCGAAGCGCTGCAGCACCACGATGCCGGCCACCTGCCTTGCCAATCGCTCGAGGCGCTCATGCTGATCCATCAGCAGGTCTGGGGCTCGACCGACGACGACGGCGTCAGGATGTGGGTCGAACGTCACCACCACCGGCATGGCGCCCAGCCGGCGCGCCGTCTCCTCCAGCACGCGAAAGACCTGCTGGTGCCCGCGGTGAACACCATCGAAGACGCCGACGGTGACTGCCAGGCGGGTGTCACGCGGCAACTGGTCGATGCCCAGGATGTAGTCCATCCCTAGCTCGGGATCCTCCGGGCTGATGAAGACCTTGTCGGGGTAGAGCCGGCCCTTGCTGACGTGGGCCATGGCCACGAGCTTGCCGCCCTCATCGAGCACGCGGACAACGTCGGCCGCTTCGAGCACCATGGCAGGGTCGACCGGACCGGCGACCTGGCCGCGGACCCGGATGATCTGGCCACGGGCGATGCCCTCTCTGTCTTGCTCTGAGACGCGCAGCAGGGGCAGGTGATCGAGCCCCGTGTCGGGTGAGAGCAGCAGTGCCTCCGCGTTGCCAGCGGCGAGCTCCTTGCGCACGTGCTCCAGCGAGTGCGAGTCCTCGATGCGGAACGGGCCGCTGGCGGTGCGGGTCAGTGCCCCCAGGTAGGCGCCGCAAGCGAGCTGTATACCGAGATCTCGCGCCAGCGAGCGCACGTAGGTGCCGGCGCTACAGCGCACATCGAGGACGGCCATGGGCCGGCTCGGGATCGGCCGTGTCCCATTCCACCAGCTCCAGCGCGTGGATGGTCACGTGGCGGGCGGCCAGCTCCGGCTTCTCCCCTCCCCGGGCAAGCTCATAGGCGCGTTTGCCCCCGACATGCACCGCCGAATGGTCCGGTGGCACCTGCTCGAGCTCGCCCCGGAACCCCGCCAGCGCCGCCTCCACGGTCGCGCGTCGGCACGGCGGCGCCTCACCCGGGGTCATCTCGCCGTCGATGTCGTCGGTCGTGGAGCTGGCGCCGAAGACGACCGACGCACGGTAAGCCTTCTCGTCGCCGCGGTGATAGTCGACCATGCGCGTGGCCCGGCCCATGAAGACGGGCAGCACGCCCATGGCGAACGGGTCGAGCGTGCCGCCGTGGCCGACCCGGCGAACGCCCGTCAGCCGCCGGACGGTGTCGATGATGTCGTGCGAGGTCGGCCCAGCTGGCTTGGAGACGACGAGGATGCCGTCGATGCGAGGCCCGTCGTCGCGTCGTCGCGCCATCAGCGAGCGGACGACTCGGCAAGCAGGCGCTCGCGCCAGCTCCAGCACCAGCGGCTGTGCCTCCGCCAGAAGTCGCCCTCCACGCTGGCACCGGCTGCGCGGGCATGACCGCCACCGCCGAAGGCGCCCGTCAGCGCGGCGGCGTCGACGCCACCATCGCGTGTCCGCACCGAGAGCCGAACGAGGTCACCCGAGGTCCTTGAACAGGATCGTCACCTCGGCGCGTGGCCGACTGCTGCCAGGAGGTCGATGAGGCCTTCGGACATCTGCTTGCTGGCGCCGCGGCCAGGTAGTCCTCCGTCGTTCACCACCGACCAGACCACGCGGCCATCGGCCGATGTCTCCAGCCGCGCCAAGCACCCGGCCGAACAGGCGCAGCTGCTCGTTGGGCTTGGTGCGATAGATGCGTCGCGCGATCATGGGCAGTTCGGCGCCGGCGGCCACCAGCTCTGACGCCACGCGCAGCGTTCGCGGGGTGGTGTTGGTGTGCGCGAAGTTGGCCGTGTCGAAGACCAGGCCCGCCATCAGGTTCTGCACGATGTCGCCGCCGAGGCGTCGAAGCCGAGTCCCAGATGCGGCAGCAGCAGCGTCACCTGCTCACAGGTCGCGGCGGCCGCGGCGTCGACCCAGTCAACCGTTCCGAAACGCGGGTTCGAGATGTGGTGGTCGATATCGACGATGGTGACCCGCTCGAAGAGCGCGGCGTTCTCGCGTAGGACCGCGCCGATGCGCTCGAGGTCACCGCAGTCGCAGACGACGATGAGGTCCGGATCAAGGTCGGGCTCGGGGGCCTGCCGAAAGCGCTCGATCTGCGGCATGAAGTCGTACATCTGCGGCACCGGGTCGGCACAGACGGCGTTGACGCGGGCGCCCTTCGCCTCCAGCGCCAGGGCCACGGCCAGCGCCGAGCCAAGGGCATCGGCCTCAGGGTTCTCGTGACATACCGTCATCACGCGCTTGCCCCGCAGCAGCCACGAAGGCACCTCGGCCGGCACCGCGTCGAGGTCCGACCGGCAACAGCGAGCGCATGCCCTCAGCGACCACGACGCTGCCTGGCTTTGCGCAAAGACACCCGGTCCACGCGACGACGATAGCCGGCGGGCAGCGGATCGGCACAGCGTCTCGCCGTCGGCCGGGTCGTTCAACGATGTCGGCCGGGGCAGCTGCGGTCCATCGGCCACCGCCTCATCGACGTGCTCGCCCCCGGCCTTCGAACTCGGCCTCGACCTGTTCGAGCAACTGCATCACACGCGTGCCGCGCTGCGCGCTGTCGTCTTCACGCAGGTGCAGCTCCGGGATCCGCCGCAGGCGCAGCCCACCGAGTTGATGACGCACGAAGGGCATGGCCCGCCCGAGCGCCGCCAGGCTGGCCTTGCGCTGTGTCGGCATCGCCGATGACCGAGACCCACACCGTGGCATGTCGCAGGTCCGGCGCGGTTTCGACGCTGGTGATGGTCACGAAGCCGACCCGTGGGTCATGCACCTCGCGCTGGACGATGGCGCTGATCTCTTCCTGCAGGAGATGGTCGACGCGCCGGCTGCGCTCGCTCACGGGCTACCTCGTGACGGCCCGGGCGATGGTCTCCGTGGTGAACGACTCGATGATGTCGAGTTCCTCGAGCTGGTGGAAGCCCGTCAGCGCGATGCCGCACTCGTACCCGGCGGCCACCTCGCGGACATCGTCCTTGAAGCGGCGCACCGATGAGACCTTGTCGGTGGCGATGAGCTGGCCGTTGCGGTAGATGCGTGCGCCACCACGAACGATGCGTCCGTCGGTGACGTAGCTGCCGGCGATCTGCTGGCTCTTGCCCACGCGGAAGATCTGGCGCACCTCGGCACGACCCTGGATCGTCTCCACGACCTCGGGCTCGAGCATGCCGGCGAGCGCGGCCTCCATGTCCTCGGTGAGCTTGTAGATGATGTCGTAGAGCCGGACTTCCACACCCTCGGATTCCGCCATGGCCCTGGCGGTACCGCCGATGCGCACGTTGAAGCCGACGACCACAGCGTCGGAAGCTGCGGCGAGGTTGACATCGTTGTCGGTGATGTCCCCGGTACCCTCCAGCAGGACGTTGAAGCGGACCTCGTCGTTCTGGATCTGCTCCAGCGCGTGCACCACGGCTCCGAGTGAGCCCTGCACGTCCGACTTGAGGACGATGCGCAACTCCTTGGTCTGACCGGTTTGGACCTGGTGATACAGGTCCTCGAGGGTGGTGTGGCCCGACGCCTCCGACTTGTCCGTGGCCGCGAGGAGCCGATCCTCGGCCTGGCCGCGGGCGATCTTCTCACTGTCCACGACGCGTACGACGTCGCCGGCCTCGGGAACGGCCGACAGACCCAGCATGACCACGGCTGTCGATGGGCCGGCCTTCTTGATGCGCTTGCCGCTGCCGTCTTCGAGGGCGCGAGCCTTGCCGTAGGTGTTGCCCACGATGACGGCGTCACCCTGTCGCAACGTGCCAGTCTGGACGAGGATGGTGGCGACGGGACCGCGGCCCCGATCGAGCTCCGCCTCGACCACCGTGCCGATGGCCGGCCGATCTGGATTGGCCCTCGGTTCCACGTTCGCATCGGAGGTCAGCAGGATGGTTTCCAGCAGGTCCTTGATGCCCTCGCCGGTCTTGGCACTGACCGGGACCAAGGGCGTCTCGCCGCCGTATTCCTCGATGATCACGCCGCGCTCGGAGAGTTCCGTCTTGACGCGGTCGGGCTTGCCATCGGGTAGGTCGATCTTGTTGAGCGCCACGACGATGGGCACGCCAGCCGCCTTGGCATGATCGATGGCCTCGATGGTCTGGGGCATGACCCCGTCATCAGCCGCCACCACCAGCACCGCGATATCGGTGACCCTGGCACCGCGCGCACGCATCGACGTGAAGGCCTCGTGGCCGGGCGTGTCGAGGAAGACGATGCGCCGGCCGTTGATGGTGGCCTCGCTGGCGCCGATGTGCTGGGTGATACCACCGCGCTCGCCCTCGGCGACGGCCGACTCGCGGATGCGGTCGAGCAGGCTGGTCTTGCCGTGGTCGACATGACCCATGACCGTCACGATGGGCGCACGCTCGACGAGCTTCTCGGGCTCGGGCTCGTCGAAGAGGTCCACCTTGGTGGCGGGGGCCGGAGCGGCTTCCGCTTCATCGTCGCCGGGCTCTGCCGGACCGCCTTCGGCGACCTGGAAGCCAAGCTCCTCGGTCACCAGTGCTGCGGTGTCACGATCGATACTCTGGTTGATGGTGGCAAAGACACCACTGCGGATGAGTTCGCGGATGACGTCCGCCGAGTTGATGCCGATGAGCTCCGCGAGCTCCTTGACGGTGACTGACTCGGGGATCTCGACCGCGCCGCGCGTCGCCGGATCTGCGATCTTGACCGCGCTCTCGATGTTGTCGTTGCGCTTGCGCGGCTTGCGGGGGCCCCGCCGTCCGCGGGTCCCGCTGCGGCTACGTGCCATGGGTGCCTCCTGTGATCGATGCAGGAGCCCCGTGGGTCGGACGCGTGGTGCCGAGTTCGGCCACGTCACCGTGCTCCAGTCGTGTTCTCAGCTCTATGGGTAGTGATGTTCGCAACGCTCGCTGCAAGGCGGCGCGCTTGAGTGCGATGTCCCGGCACTCGCCGTCGGCGCAAAGATACGCGCCGCGGCCTTCGAGCGTGCCGATGCGATCCAACTCGACATGGCCATCCGGCCGACGCACGATGCGGACGAGAGCAGCCTTGTCACGGCGCGTCCGGCAAGCGACACAGGTCCGCGTGGGAACGTGTCGCACCTCTGCGACCCTCGCCGCGGCTACTGCGGCACCTCCGCGGCATCTGCGGCCTCGGCGCTGGCCCTCCGCCGTCAGGGGCTCGTCGTTCGCCGTCGGGGGCTCGGCGACCTCCGCCTCGTCAGGCTCCGCGACCACCTCGGGTGGGGCCACGCCCCCACCGTCGTCGGCTTCGGCCTGGTCTCCGACCGGATGTCGATGCGCCAACCGGTCAGCTTGGCGGCCAACCGTGCGTTCTGGCCCTCGCGGCCGATGGCCAGCGAGAGCATGCGCTCGGGCACGGTGACAGAGGCGATGCGCTCGTCCTGGTCGATCTCGACCGCCACGACCTGGGCCGGGCTGAGGGCATTGGCGACGAAGACGTCAGGGTCGTCGGACCAGGGGATGACGTCGATCTTCTCGCCGCCCAGCTCGGCCACCACGGCCTGGACGCGGCCGCCACGCTGACCGACGGTGGCGCCGACCGGATCGAGGCCCTCCTGGCGGCTGGACACGGCCATCTTGCTGCGGCTGCCGGCCTCGCGAGCGATGGCGCGGATCTCGACCGTGCCGGCCTGGATCTCCGGCACCTCCAGCTCGAAGAGCCGGCGCAGGAAGTTCTTGTGGGTGCGGCTCACGTAGATGAGCGGTCCGCGCGTGGTGCGACGGACCTCCAGCACATAGGCCTTGACGTGCTGGCCGATGCGATAGTGCTCGGTCGCCGATTGATCAGTCGAGCGTAGGATGGCCTCAGCCTTACCCAGGTCGAGGATGACGCCTGCCGGCTCCACGCGGCCGACGGACCCGGTGATGATCTCGCCCTCACGGTGGGCGAACTCGTCGAACAACGTCTCGCGCTCAGCTTCGCGCAGGCGCTGGCGCACGACCTGTCCGGCGACTTGAGCGCCGACGCGGCCGAAGTGGGTGGGCTCCAGCTGCTCGTACTCGACGAGGTCCCCGAGCTTGGCGCTCGGGTCGTGTTCCTGCGCCTGGGCGATGGACCATTCGGTGGTCTCGTCCTCGACTTCGGACACCACCATCCGTGCGCGGTAGATGCGCATCTCGCCGGTCTCGGTGTCGAGGCTGACGTAGACGTCCTCGTAACCCGGTGCAACGCGTCTGTAGGCGCTCTGGATGGCGTCCTCGACGGTGCGGACGAGCTGCTCGCGAGGAACGCCCTTCTCAGCATTGAGCTGCAGGAGCGCGCCGATGAAGTCCCGGCTCATTCGTCGCCCTCCTTTCGGGTCTTCGCATACCGCCGCTCACAACAAAACGTGGGGGTCACCCACGTTCTGAGCGGCCAGATCGATCTGACGGCGAGTATATCATCCCATCCTCGCTTCTCAGTCGGCCGCGACCTCGAACGCATAGCCCTGCTGCCGCAACTCGCGAGCGTACGCGCGCGCCACGAGTTGGCGCGCCCGCGCCGTGTAGATGCGTCGGTAATCACGGTCTCGACGGGACGATGTGGGGTTGCGGTGTGGCAGGGGATGCTGCCCGGTCACACCCACCTTGTGCAGTGCCTCGTCAAGACCGGCCTGCATGTCCTCGAAGCGGATGATGTGGTCGGCACCGGCGGTCCAGTCCACCGGCATCAGGGGTCTGCGCCCGAGGATCCGGTAGAGCCTGTTGGGCGCATAGCGCCGCACCACGAAGCGTTCGAAGTCGGAGGCTGAGAAGTCCTCGCTGATGCCGGGCAGCTGCCGCAAGAAGCGCTGCCAGGCAGAGACGGCCCCGGCCTCGCGATTGCGGGCGTACTCGGTGAGGACCAGGTCGAAGGGGTTGCGCACCCCGACCACGACCAGCAGGCCCTTCCGCTCTTCTGCCGTCACAAGGCCAGCCTCCATGAGCTGCGCCAACGTCTGGTGCTTCTGGCGCAGGAGGATGTGTCCTCGCCTGTCACGGACGCGATCCTCCAGCAGCTTGACGCCGCCGAAGTCCTCGCGCAGCAGGGTGCCCAGCGATGTCGAGCCGGTGTGCGGCGCCTGCAGCAACAGCAGGCCGATGTCGCGGCAGAGGATGGCCATGCGGGTGGGACGGTCCGGAGGAGTCGGCGAGCCTAGTACGAACGCGCGAAGAGGACGCGTCGCTCGCTGGGCGCGCCGTCGATGACGCACGCACCTGGCTCGTCGGGCGAATCGAAGGGGATGACACGGATGGTGGCGCCGTTCTCCGCCGACACGGCCTTCTCACACACAGCCGAACCGCACCACGGTGCCAGGATGAAGCCGCCCACGCCGTCGAGGACCTCGGTCATCTCGCCCAGCGTGTCGACGCTGTGGGTGTTCTCGGTCTGGAACGACCGCGCCCGCTCGAAGAGGTCAGCCTGGTACGCCTCCAGGCGCGTGGGCAGCTCCTCGGCCAGGCTGGCCATCGACAGCGGCTCCTTGGCACGATCGAGCCGGCGCACCAGCACGGCCGACTCGTTGGCCACGTCGCGCGGCCCGATCTCCAGGCGGAAGGGCACGCCTCGCAGCTCCCAGTGGTTGTACTTGTAGCCGGGTGTCTCCTCGCGCCAGTCGACCTTCAGGCGCAGCGGGCCGGATGCCGTCTGCACATCGGCCAGGGAAGCTTGCAGCTTCTCCACGGCGGCAGCCACCGATACACGGTCCTCCTCGCTGCGGAAGATGGGTACCACCACCACCTGCGTCGGAGCCACGTTGGGGGGAAGCACCAGTCCGTAGTCATCGCCGTGGGCCATGATGGTGGCACCGACCATGCGCGTGGAGAAGCCCCACGAGGTGCCGTAGGGATGGACACGCTCGTTGTTGCGGTCGAGGAAGGTGATATCCGCGGCCCGGGCGAAGTTCTGGCCCAGCATGTGGCTGGTGCCCGCCTGCAGCGCCTTCTTGTCACGCATCATGGCTTCGATGGCGTGCGTGTAGTCGGCACCGGGGAACGTCTCGGCGGGACTCTTCCGGCCCTGGACCACGGGGATCGCCAGCCACTCCTCCGATACCGCCACGTATGCGGCGAGGCCGGTGGCGACCTCCTCGGCCGCCTCCTGCTCGGTGGCGTGGAAGGTGTGCGCCTCCTGCCACAGGAACTCGGTGGTGCGCAGGAAGAGGCGTGTGCGCATCTCCCAGCGGACCACGTTGTTCCACGAGTTCATCAGCAGGGGCAGGTCGCGGTACGACTGGATCCAGTCCTTCACAGCCTCGGCGATGATGGCCTCGCTGGTCGGACGGATCGCGAGCGGCTCGTCGAGATCGTTGCCGCCGGCGCGCGTGACCCACGCCACTTGCGGGTTGAAACCCTCCACGTGGTCCGCTTCGCGGTCCAGCAGTGACTTGGGCACGAAGAGCGGGAAGTAGACGTTGTCGTGCCCGGTGCGCTTGATGTGCCGGTCCAGCTCATCGCGCATCGACTCCCAGATGGCGAAGCCGTAGGGGCGGATGATCATGCAGCCCCGCACCGGCGAGTAGCTGGCCAGCTGCGCCTTCAGGACGACGTCGTTGTACCAGCCGGGAAAATCCTCCGACTGACGGGTCAGCTCACTGACGAAACCGGACTTGGACACAGGGCCTCCTGGTGGGTCGATGGGTGCGAGCAGCGAAATCGTAGCGCAGCGAGCCGACCCGACGCTATGCGGGGGAGGTGGCGACACCTCCGTAGCGCCGTTCGACATAGCTCTCGAGGATGTGGATGAACTCTTCGACCAGGTCCTCGCCACGGAGCGTGTCGTACAGGGCCCCGTCGATGAATACCGGGGCCTTGGGCTCCTCGAAGGTGCCCGGCAGGCTGATGCCGATATCGGCGTGCTTGGACTCGCCGGGGCCGTTGACCACGCAGCCCATCACCGCGACCGAAAGGTCCTCCACCCCCGGATAGCGTTCCGCCCACGCCGG
The DNA here is from genome assembly GCA_963724095.1 of uncultured Chloroflexia bacterium. Lineage (GTDB taxonomy): Bacteria > Chloroflexota > Limnocylindria > Limnocylindrales > CSP1-4 > JAFMJV01. Next base: position 284,374 of record CAVRTH010000005.1, on the reverse strand, counting down.
CAGGCGCTGTGCGATGTGTGCCTCGATGCGCTGAGCCATCTCCTGGAAGAACGTGCTGGTGGTCCGGCCACAGCCGGGGCAGGCGCTGACCTGGGGTCGGAAGGAGCGCAATCCCAGCGACTGCAGCACCTGCATCGCCACCTGCACCTCCTCGGTGCGATCACCGCCTGGCGTGGGCGTCAGCGAGACACGGATGGTGTCGCCGATGCCCTCATCGAGCAGGATGGCCAGGCCGGCCGCCGAGGCGACGGTACCCTTCATGCCCATGCCGGCCTCGGTCAGGCCCACGTGCAGGGGATAGTCGCAACGGCTCGCCAGCCGACGATAGACATCCACCAGGTCGCGCACGCCACTGACCTTCGCGCTGATGATGATGCGGTCGTGCCCAAGGCCGGTCGCCTCCGCCAGCTCGGCAGAGCGCAGCGCCGACTGCAGCATGGCTTCGATCATGACCTCGCGTGCGTCGAGCGGTGCGGTCGAGCGGGCGTTGGCGTCCATCAGTTGGGTCAGCAGATCGGCGTCGAGCGAGCCCCAGTTGACACCGATGCGGACGGGCCGGTCGTTGTCGACCGCGACGCGCACGATGGTGGCGAAGTTCTCATCACGGCGCCTGGAGCCGACGTTGCCAGGGTTGATGCGGTACTTGGCCAGCGCCCGAGCCGCGTCCGGGTACTCGACCAGCAACTGATGGCCGTTGTAGTGGAAGTCGCCGATGAGGGGAACCCCGATCCCGAGGTCATCGAGCTTGCGGCGGATGAGCGGCACGGCCCGCGCGGCAGCGTCGTTATTGACGGTGATGCGGACGAGCTCGGAACCCGAGTGCGCCAGGGCCGCCACCTGCAGCGCAGTCGCATCGACGTCGGCCGTGTCGGTGTTGGTCATCGACTGCACCACGATGGGTTCGTCTGATCCGACGACCACGCCTCCCACTTCGACACCCACGCTCCGGCGACGGCCGGGGCGCCCGCTGGGGGTCACGAGGCCAGCCTGCCGATGTCGGAGATCGTGACCCACACGAGGAATGCCATCAGTGCCAGCCAGCCGGTGAAGTAGACCAGCCGCTCAGCCTCCGGGCTGACGCGGTTGCCGCTGGCGGCCTGCACCACGCTCATGACCATGCGACTGCCGTCGAGCGGCGGGATGGGGAGCAGATTGATGACGGCCAGGTTGGCCGAGAGCAGGCCGACGAACCAGACCAGGAACACGGGCGGGAAGGCCACTCGCACCTGGCCCACGATGTCGACCATACCCAGCGGCCCTGCGATGTCATCGAGTGCGTTGCTGGGACCGTCGAAGATCGACACGATCAGCCCACCGACCGCGCGCAGGATGAGTGTCGACGTCTCGACCGTCCGCTGCAGGCCGATGGCGACCGCGTCGACGGGGCCATTCTGCTGCTCGGCGAAGCTGTACTGCCCGGGCCGGAATCCCAGGGCACCCAGGCCCGCCGCGATCTCGTCGGCGGAACGCAGTGTGACCTCGACCTCAGCGATCGAACCATCGGCCCGCTCGACGGTGAGCGTGACCGTCTCGCCGGGGCGGTCGGCCAGGTACTTGATGGGCGCGATGCGGCCGTCGGCGGCATCAGGATCGGCCATGTCGTCGAAGACCGGGAACGTCTGCCCGTCGATGGCGAGGATGGTGTCGCCCGAGTCGTCGAAGACGTCGTACGGGATGACCTCGCCGGTCGGATCGACCCTTCTCATCGGTGACCTGGAACTCGCGCTGCTCGATGACCTGGCCACCGACCAGCCCGACCGCCGCCGCGGGCGAGCCTGGCGTGACCTGGGCGAGCTGCACCTTCCAGGTCGGCTCGGCGAAGAAGGCGATGAGGGTGAAGATGGCCCAGGCCAGCAGGAAGTTGACGACGACGCCGGCGGCCAGGATGACGAGACGGGTGCGCAGCGGCTGGTTGACGAAGGCACGCGGATCGAGCGTTTCTCGTTGCGGCAACGCGTCGACCTCATGGCCGGGCTCGGCCATCTCGTCAGGCTCGGGCTCGGATTCCGTCAGCGGGACTGACCTCCTCCCCTTCCATGCGCACGAAGCCGCCGATGGGCAGCCAGTTCAGGGTGTAGGTCGTGTCCCCACGCTTGAAGAGCACCTTGGCACGTGGCGGGAAGCCGATACCGAATTCGTACACCTTCACGCCGGCGCGACGCGCGGTGACGAAGTGCCCCAGCTCGTGCAGCAGCACCAGCACCGTCAGCACCGCCAGCAGCAGGACGACATTGATGATGGTGTCGATCATGCTGCCGGCTCCTGGGCGCCTCGAGCCCACGCCCGCACCTCGGCGTCGATGCCCTCCAGCTCCTCGAGCTCCGGCGCGTGCGCGACGCTGAAGCGTGCGACCGCGGCCTCCACCAGCCAGGCCATGCCTCGATACGAAAGCTCGCCGGCCAGGAATCGTTCCACGGCCACGTCGTCGGCCGCGATGAGCGGGGCGGTGGCACCGGGTCCAGCGATCCCGGCAGCACGGGCGATGGGGATGGCCGGGAACCGTGCCTCGTCGGGGGCTTCGAAGGTCATCTGGCGATGCTCCATGAGATCGAGCCGTGGGGCCGGCCCGTTCGAACGCCCGGGGTAGGTGACGGCGTACTGGATGGGGATGCGCATGTCGGGAAGGCCGAGCTGGGCCTTGGTCGAGCCGTCGACGAACTCGACGAAGGAGTGGACCAGGCTCTGGGGGTGGATGATGACGTCGACGTCCTCGTAGGGCACATCGTAGAGCCAATGGGCCTCGATGACCTCCAGGCCCTTGTTCATGAGCGTGGCTGAATCGATGGTGATCTTGTTGCCCATGACCCAGTTGGGGTGCTTCAGCGCGTCCGCAGGTCGGGCAGCGGCCATGTGCTCGGCGCTCCACTCGCGGAACGGTCCACCTGATGCGGTGAGGATGAGCCGCGCGACCTCCTCGAGGTTCTCACCCACCAGGCACTGCCAGATGGCTGAGTGCTCCGAATCGATGGGACGCAGCCAGGCAAGCGGAGATGCCATCGGCGAACGCGGATCGACGGCACGGGCGTCGCTCGCGAGCGACTTCGCCAGCGGCATGACGAGGTGGCCGGCCGAGACCAGCGTCTCCTTGTTGGCAGTGGCCACCACCTTGCCGGCTCGCAACGCGGCCAGCACGGGCCGCAGGCTGACCACGCCGCCGGTGGCCACGATGACGAGGTCGACGTCGTCCCGCGTCGCCATCCGTGTCATCGCATCATCGGTGTCGAGGTGGTCGGTAGCGTCGGGAAGTCGCAGTCTCTCCGCCGCCTCATGATCGGCCAGGGCGACCACGCGTGGCCGAAGCTGGGCGGCCTGCTCGGACAACGTGTGGGCGTCCCGGCCGGCGGCCAGGGCGACTACCTCGAAGTGGCGGCCTGCGACCGCCGTGAGCACGTCGATCGCCTGGCGGCCGATGGAGCCGGTCGAGCCCAGCAGGGCGACCCTTGTCGGCGCTCCCCGCTGCTGGACTGGAGCAGCCATCAGGCTGCCGACGATCAGCAGGTAGGCGTAGACCACCGGTGCCGCGAACAGGAAGGAGTCGACGCGATCAAGGATGCCACCGTGACCCGGGATGAGGTTGCCCGAGTCCTTGGCGCCAGCGGTGCGCTTCAGCATCGACTCGGCCACGTCGCCGGCCTGGCCCGCGATGGCGACCAGCGATCCCATCAGCAGGCCACCCGGCAGCGACTGGCCGGCAGCCACCGCAAGGGCCCCACCCACGATGACGGCCGCGACGGTGCCCCCGATGACGCCACTCCACGTCTTGTTGGGTGAGATGTGATTGAGGAAGCGGCCCTTCTTGAAGGTGCGGCCGGAGAGGTAGGCGAAGGTGTCGAATGACCAGACCGTCAGCACCAGCACCAGCAGCCACGTTTGGCCGGGGCTGAAGTAGCCGCTCAGCAAGGCGTCGTCGGGCACCGCCGGAGCAGCTACCAGGATGGCGGCCATGAAGGCGAGCAGCGAGGGATACAGGGCGCCGAAGCTGCCCCCCATCCAGGCCAGGAAACCGTCACGGACCTCCACGCGACGGAAGGCGTCGATCGCCAGCAGCAGCAGCACCACGGCTAGGTAGACCGCGATGAAGCCCTGCTGGAGGTCCTCCCAGCCCATGCCCAGGACCGCGACCGGCGGGAAGATCACGCCGGGCAGCAGCTGCACCGGGAAGCCGGCCGGCGGCAGCAAGCGAAAGACCTCGATGGCTGCGACCAGTGCCAGGGCGGCGATACCGAAGGTCAGCCAGGGCTGCCCCGACAGGAAGAAGACGATGACGACTGCGGCGATGACGACTGCCGAGACGGCACGTTCACGCATCGTCTGGATACCTAGCGCCCGAACCGACGGGCGCGGTTGGCGAACTCGGCGATGGCCACGTCAAGCTCGGCCGGCCCGAAGTCAGGCCAGTAGCAGTCACAGAAGTAGAGCTCGGCGTAGGCGGCCTGCCACAGCAGGAAGTTGCTGATGCGCTGGTCGCCGCCGGTGCGGATGAGCAGGTCGGGGTCGGGCAGGTCGGCGGTGTAGAGGTAGGACGCGAGCCCTTCCTCGTCCAGTCCCGCGAGCGTGTTGCCGTCGTCGACGTAGGCACGCACGGCATCGACGATCTCGGTCCGCGACGAATAGTTGAACGCAACGTTGAGCACCATCCGCTCACCACCCGCCGTGGCCAGGATGGCCTGTTCGATGGAGGCGCGCGTCTCCGGCGGCAGTTCGTCAAGCCGACCCGCCAGGCGAACCTGCACGCCTTCCTCGATGAGCCGCGGCGTCTCGTCGCGGATGGTCGCGTCCAGGAGGCGGATGAGCGCCTCCACCTCATGACTGGAGCGCTGCCAGTTCTCACGGCTGAAGGCATAGATGGTCAAGACCTCGATACCCCGCGCAGCGGCATGCTCGACGATGGGCCGGATGGCTTCGACGCCGGCAGCGTGGCCCTGCACCTCCGGCACACCCTTGGCGCGCGCCCAGCGACGGTTGCCGTCCATGATGATGGCAACGTGCCGGGGCAGCCGCTGCTCAGGGGCCGTGGCTTCCAGGGGCTCGTCCGCTCCCTTCGTCACCGACGCCGCGGCCACCTAGACCTCGAGGACCTCCGCCTCCTTGGCGGCGCCCACGCGATCGACCTCGTCGGTCCACTTGTGGGTCAGCTGCTCCAGGGCCTCCTGCTGCCGGTGCGCTTCGTCCGCGCCGATCTCGCCGGCCTTCTCCTGCTGGCGGATGTCGTCGATCCCGTCGCGGCGGTGGTTGCGGATCTCCACCTTTGCCTCTTCCATGCGCTTGTGCACGAGCTTGACCAGCTCCTTGCGACGCTCTTCGGTCAGGGGTGGGATGTTCAGCCGGACGACGGTCCCGTCGCTGTTGGGCGTGATGCCGACATCGCTCTTCTGGATGGCCTTCTCGATCGCACCGAGGACGCCGCGATCCCAGGGCTGGATCGACGACCGTGGTCGACTCGGGCACGCTGATGCTGGCCAGCTGGTTCAGCGGCGTCAGGGTGCCGTAATAGTCCACTTGGACACGCTCGACGAGGGAGGTCGAGGCGCGCCCGGTGCGGATATGGTTGAGGTCGCGGTCCATCGCCTCGACGGCGGCGGACATGCGCGCCTCGACTGGCTGGTCTTGAGCGTCAGTCATACCTTCGTCCCTCCGTGGATAAGCGTCCCGACCGGCTGGCCGAGCGCGGCCCGACTGATGTTGCCTTCCTCGTTGATGTCGAACACGAGGATGGGCATCTCATTGTCCATGCACAAGCTCACCGCCGTCGAGTCCAGCACCGCGAGGCGCTTCGAGAGCACCTCGGTGTAGGTCAACTCCTCGTATCGCACCGCGGCCGAGTCCGTGACCGGGTCAGCGCTATACACGCCGGCGACCTTCGTCGCCTTCAAGAGCATGCTGGCGCCGATCTCCACTGCGCGCAGGGCGGCAGCCGTGTCGGTGGTGAAGTAGGGATTGCCGGTGCCGGCCGCGAGGATCACGCAGCGACCCTTTTCCAGGTGCCGCATCGCCCGCCGGCGGATATATGGCTCGGCGACTTCGTTCATGCCGATGGCAGTCATGACACGGGTCTCCATGCCGGCCGATTCCATCGCATCTTGCAGGGCCAAGGCGTTCATGACCGTGGCCAGCATGCCCATGTAGTCACCCGTAGCACGGTCCATGCCCCTGGCCGACGCGGCCAGCCCTCTGAAGATGTTGCCGCCACCGACCACGATGGCGACCTCCACACCGGCATCGCGCACGGTGCGGACCTGCTCGGCGATGAACGCACACTTCTCGGGATCGACGCCGTAGTGTCGGGAACCCAGCAGCGCCTCCCCCGAAAGCTTGAGCAGGATGCGGCCGTAGCGGGCACCCTCGGAGGGCGCCCCGGCCTCGGCGGCTCGAACGGAGCCGTCGGTCACAGCGCTTCCCCGAGCTCGTAGCGGACGAAGCGGCGGACGCGGATGTTCTCACCGATACGGGCGACCGCCTCGGTGATCAATTGGCCCACGGTCAGTTCGGTATCGCGGAAGGTCTGCTCATACAGCACGACGTCCTTGAACCACTTGTTGAGCTGCCCCTCGACGATCTTGCCGCGGATCTCTTCGGGTTTCTGCTTCGTGGCCTCGTCAGCGAGCAGCTCTGCCTTCCTGGCCTCGAGGTCGGCGGCGGGGATCGACTCGATGGTGACGTACTTGGGGGCAAGGCCCGCCACCTGCATCGCGATGTCCCTTACCAGCTTCTGGAAGTCTTCGTTGCGAGCGACGAAGTCCGTTTCGCTATTGACCTCGATGAGCACACCGATCCGACCGCCGGCGTGGATGTAGGATGCGACTTGGCCCTCGCGAGCGTCGCGGCCAGCCTTGCCAGCAGCCTTGGCTTGGCCCTTCTCCTTGAGGTACTCGATGGCGGCCTCGATGTCGCCGCCGGTCTCCTGGAGCGCCTTCTTGCAGTCCATGAAGCCCGCACCGGTCCGGTCGCGGAGGTCCTTGACCTGTGCGGACGTGATCGCAGTTGCCATGCTCGTGGCTATCCCTTTCGTATCGTTGACTAGGAGGCCGCCTCGTCGGAGGCCCCGTCCTTCTCTTCCGGTTCAACGGCAGCTGCCGGGTCCGTCGCAGCCTTGCCCTCGTCAGCCTGGCCCTCGTCAGCCTTGCCCTCGTCGGCCTTGGCCTGCTCGGCCTTGGCCTTGGTCGCCTTCTTGGCGGGAGCTTTCCTGGGCTTGGCAGCCGCAGGCGCCTCGCCCGCTCCGGGGGCGGCGTCCGTTTCCGCGTCTTTGGCAGGAGCCTCGGCAGCAGCACTCTCGGTCGGTGCATCGGCCACGGGTTCGCCGACGGCACCAGCCGCCGTCCCTTCGGCCGCCGTCTCGGTCGGCTCTTGGGCAGGACTCTCAGCCCCCGCTTCACCCGGCAGCACGGCCTCGTCGTCGTCGGGCTCCGGCGCGAAGCTGTAGGTGCCGCCCGCGGCGACCGCAGCGACCATCTCGTCACTGGCGGTCTCGGCATCGCTCACATCGGCTCCGATGATGGGCTCCTCGGCCGCACGGGCAGCGCGGGCGCCCATGCCCTCGATCGCGGCATCGGCGATCAGCTTGCACAAGAGGCGGATGGCGCGGATGGCATCATCGTTGGCCGGGATGATGTAATCGATCATGTCGGGGTCGACGTTGGTGTCGCCGGTGGCGATGACGGGGATCTCCAGGCGGCGCGCCTCGGTGACCGCGATCTTCTCCCGCTGCGGATCGACCACGAAGACCGCTCCGGGCAGGCGTCGCATCTTGCGAACGCCGCCCAGCTTCAGCTGCAGACGGGCCATCTCGTCGGTGAGGCGCGAGGCCTCCTTCTTCGACAAACGGTCCAGGTCGCCGCTCGTCTGGCGCGCCTCCAGTTGATCGAGCAGGCCGACGCGCTTGCGGATGGTCACGAAGTTGGTGAGCATGCCACCCAGCCAGCGGTGATTGACGTAGGGCATCTCGGCACGCGCGGCCTCGTCGCGGACCGGCTCCTGGGCCTGCTTCTTGGTGCCGACGAACAGGATGTAGTCGCCATTGGCAACGGTGTCGGTGACGAAGTCGAGGGCTTCCTCGAGCAGCTTGACCGTCTGGGCCAAGTCGATGATGTGGATGCCGTTGCGCTCAGCGAAGATGTACGGCTTCATCTTGGGATTCCAGCGGCGAGTCTGGTGCCCGAAATGGACACCGGCCTCAAGCAGCTGACGCATCGAGATGGACGGCATGGGGCGTGAACCTCCTGTTCGGTTGTACCTCCGCGAGCCTCGTGATCCGCAGACCTGCGACCGTCCTCGGGTCGCGCGGCACCCCTGCGGGGAGCGGCACGCGTGTGTGATACGCAGCAGGTGCTGCGCTCGTGGCCCTCGTGGCCGGGGGCCCGCGGGAGTCTATCACGGAGGTGACCGTCAGTGCCGATGCCGCCGTGCGATCCGCGCGGCTGGCACGGCGGCGCTATCCCCGCGGTGGTGACAGCCCACGCAGATGTGTTTCCACGACCCAGCCCCGGCCGGTCCGCTGAAGTGCCAGCAGGTCCACGCGCCAGTCGGACGTCGCAGTCAGCGCCCGCGGGACAGCAGGATGCCCACGACGGCGCAACGTCATGGCGGCACGGTAGAGACGCGCGACCTTGCGCCCGTCCACCGATTCGAGAGCCGTCCCAAATCGCACCCCCGTGCGCGAACGGACCTCCACCACCACCGTCATGAGCACATCTCCCGGCTCCTGCGCCACGATGTCGACCTCGTCTTGGCCGAATTGCAGGTTGCGAGCCAGGACGGTCCAGCCCATCCGCTGCAGGTACGCCGCGGCAGCCTCTTCAGCGGCAGCGCCGATGGCGCCGCGGGGACCAGCCGGAGGTCGCGCGTCGAACAGCATGCAGCCATGCTGCCGAGCAGCACTTCACTCGGGCTTATCCGGCGCCGCCTCGGGCTGATCCTGCCTCGACCCCGTCGACGTCGCGGTCGAGCTCGAAGGCCAGCTGGTCGCCTTCGAGGATGGCACGGATGCGCTGGTAGGTCCGACGGTGATGCGGGCTGACCCCGAGCTCGCGCAGGCCAGCGACGTGATCGCGCGTGGCGTAGCCGGCATTGTGCTCCCACCCGTATCCCGGGTAGCGCAGGGCCAATCGCGTCAGCAGGCGGTCACGCGTCACCTTGGCGATGACCGAGGCACAGGCGATGGCATACGAAGAAGCGTCGCCCTTGACGATGGGCGTGTAGGGCCCGATGTGGTCCTCCATACCGGTGATCTTCTGGCCGTCGACGAGGACGTGGTCGTACGCTGGCAAACGGCGCAGGGCGCGTCGCATCGCGAGATGGGCGGCGTTGCGCACGTTGAGCCGTTCGATCTCCGCCACCGACGCCGCGCCGATCCCCCAGGCCAGGCTGCGAGCCTTGATCTGGTCGACGAGCCTCTCACGCTGGCGGGCACTCAGCGTCTTGGAGTCGCGCACGCCGCTGATCTTGCGTGTGTGTGGCTTCAGCAGCACGGCCGCCGCGACGACCGGGGCACACAAGGCACCGGTCCCGACCTCGTCCACGCCCACCACCAGGCGTGAGCCGACGCTCCACAACGCGAACTCGGCCTTCAGATGTGGCTGGCGTGCTGGCACGACGAAGAGGCTACCGCGGGCCGGCCATGGCGCAGCGAGGGCCGCTACCAGCGGTACCAGCGGTCACGGCGACCGCGAAACGGACCTAGGCCCGGCGCTCGCGAAGGGTCGCGGCCTTGCCGACACGCTTGCGCAGGAAGTACAGCTGCTTGCGGCGGACGACGCCGTGGCGCACGACCTGGATCTTCTCGATGCGTGGAGAGTTGACCTTGAAGGTGCGCTCGACACCGACGCCGCTACGAAGGGCGCGAACGGTGATGGAGCGGGTGATGCCGCCGCCACGCATGCGCATGACCGTGCCTTCGAAGACCTGGATGCGCTCACGGTTACCCTCGACGACCTTGACGGATACGCGCACCGTGTCGCCGGGCGCGATGTGGGGCAGGTCGGTTCGGATCTGGTCGGCGACGATCTCGTCGAGAACGGTCACTTCGGTCACTTCCTGGTGTTGGCGCCTCGGCCGCTGTCCGCGGTAGGCATGCGTGGACAGACGCTTCCTGTCTGGGTCGATGGCGGAGTATAGCAGGCCAGGCGCGCCTGGCTCTCAGTCGGGCCCACCCGGCTGGCCGCGCAACAGGTCGGGCCGATCGCGTCGCGTGCGCTCGAGGGCCTGCTCGTGTCGCCAGGCGTCCACCGCCCCGTGGTTGCCGCTCACGAGGATCTCGGGCACTCTCTGTCCGCGAAACTCCGGTGGCCGCGTCCACTGCGGGTACTCCAGCAAGCCGTGCGAGAAGGACTCCACCTCGGTCGAAGCGTCGTCGATGGCCCCCGGCAGGAGGCGCAGCACCGCGTCGATGACCGCTAGTGCCGGGATCTCCCCGCCCGAGACGACGTAGTCCCCGACCGAGAGCTCGAGGTCGACCAGGCTGCGGACACGGTCGTCGATGCCCTCGTAGCGAGGGCAGACGAAGACAAGATGTGGCCGCTCGCAGAGGTCTTGCGCGCGTTGCTGGCGGAAGGGCTCGCCGCCGGGGTCGAGGAGGATGCGGAAAGCAGGCGACCCGGGCGGCGCGACCGCGTCGAGTGCCTCGGCGACCGGTTCCGGCCGCAAGATCATCCCGGCGCCCCCTCCGTAGGGGTAGTCGTCCACCGAACGATGCCGGCCCAACCCCCACTGGCGCAGGTCATGGGCATGCAGTTCGGCGAGACCCTGCTCGAGCGCTCGGCCGGGGATGGATTCGCTCAGCGGCCCCGGGAAGATGGCCGGGAACAGCGTGATGACGTCGATGCGCATCAGGTGTCGACGTCAGTGCCTGAGTGCATGGGCCCGACAGGCTTGGCCGCCTCCGGGGCGGCTGCCCGTGGTGTGCCGGTGTCCGGCGCCACACGCGCCCGCCTTGGTCGCTTTCGCGCCGCCTTGCGGTCCTGGCGGCTGATCTCGTGGCGACGTCGTCGTCGCGGTGGCCTGGCAGGCAGGTCCAGCGCGATCGTGTCGACCACCAGCCGACCGGCGGGTGGATCGAGCTCCACGATGACGTCCTTCACCGCTGGTAGCAGGACCTCACCCCGGGGGCCCTCGACGACGTAGACCTCCCCTGCCCCGGCGCGGAAGACGTCGACCACGCGGCCGAGCACCTCACCCTGCGTGGTGGTGACCTCGAGATCGCGGATCTGGTGCCAGTAGTAGCTGCCCGCAGGCAGCGGGGCCGTCGGGATCACTTCGAGGTAGTGATCCCGCAAGGACTCGGCCGACTCACGCGTCTGGACCTCCGCGAACTGCAGCAGCAGACCGGGCTTGGCTGGGCCGTTCCAGGTGATGGTGAGTGGACGCTCGTCGCCTTCGACGAACAGCACCGCGCCGACCGCGAAGCGTTCGGGGTCGTCGCTCAGGACTTCGACACGGACCGCGCCCCGCAGCCCGTGGAGTCCCCGCACGAGCCCCACCGTGACGCGCTCATCAGCGAGCATCGTCACGATCGACTAGACGATCTCCAGGGAGATGGACTCGCCATCGCGGGTGGCCACGACCTTCAGCAACGTGCGCAGGGCCTTGGCCACGGAGCCGTTGCGACCGATGACCTTGCCCATGTCATCCTCGGCGACGCTGAGCTCGATGACCTGACCGCCATCCTCTTCGTGGACCTGGACGCTGACCGCGTCGGGATCATCGACGAGGGCCTTGGCCACGTAGGTGACCAGTTCGACTGCAGCCATCGTTACTTGGCGTCGGGCAGGATGCCGACCTGGCGAAAGAGGCGCTCGACGGTAGCGGAGGGCTTGGCACCCTGCGCCATCCACTTGCTGGCCTTCTCGGCGTCGACGTTGATCTCGACGGGCTCGCTGCGCGGGTTGTAGTGACCCAGCGTCTCGATGGAGCGACCATCACGAGCGTTGCGGCTGTCAGCGACGACGAAGCGGTAGCTGGGCTGCTTGGTCGCGCCGACTCGTGTGAGGCGGATTCGGACTGCCAACGGTTTCGGAGACCTCCTGTGGGGCGAAGGCGTCGCCGCGAACGTTGCGGCGCGGGCGTGAAGACGCCGGGCGACGCGACGCGACGCCCGGCGAATGGTACCGCGTTGGCGGATTACTGGTTGGTGATGACCGTGAGGCGCTCGCTCATGACCTCGCCATCGGCCGTACCGACCGCGATCATGCGGTCGATGCCGGTGGCATAGGGCGCGATGTCAGCCCACTGGGGCATCATCATCGAGAGCATCGGATCGAGCTCGGCCAGCAACGAGCTGACGTTCACGTACATCAGACCGCTGTTGACGGTGTCGGCACCGACGGCATCGAGGTAGCCAGCGCTGGTGCCGAGCGTGTCGCTGCCGTCGGCGGTCAGCGCGGACTGCACGAAGTCACCCGAGCCGATGAGCAGGTTGCCGTCGGCGACGGCGATGCTGATGCTGTCGCCGACGCTGATGGGCAGGCCCGACTGGGCCACCATCTCGTCCAGCGGCAGGGTGACGGTGGTGACCTCGACGTCGCCGACCATCTCGGTCGCGACGCTGATGCCGGTCTCGGCAGGGTTGCCACCCAGCAGCATGATGAGGTTGATGACGGTATTCACGCGCTGAGCTGCGATGGCCTCGTCCGAGACCTCGCCGGCGATGCCCAGCCAAAGGCCATCCGAGCTCAGGCCCGCGCCCATGCTGGCATCCACCACGAAGTCGAGGAACTGTGGCAGCGGCACGCCCTGCAACAGGCCGGTGACGGGGCTGTTCTCGCCGAACAGCGTCTCGATGTCGGAGAGGCCACCAAGACCACTCGACGCACCCGTCGAGCCGTCCGCGGAGCCATCAGCCGGCATCAGCTCCGCCTGCTTGGCCAGCAACTCCGCCAGGCCGTTGAGGGCAGATTCGACGGCAGCGCCCATCTCGCGCATCTCCACGAAGACCTGCGTGTCGGCAGGGAACAGGCCGGCCAGGTCGGATTCACCCATCGGTACGCTGGGGTTCGCCTCGCCCGGGGTGACGACCACGTCAAGGTTCAAGCGGTCAGCCTCAGCCACCAGGTACATGATCATGTCCTGGGGAAGCAGCCCGGCCAGGTCGGCCATCGGCAGGTCCATGCCGGTCTGCCCCGCGGCTGCCATGCCCGCGAGGTCGATGAAGGAACCGAAGGACCGCATGTTCACGTAGGCGGCACCGAGGTGGCCAGCCGGCACACGGGCGAACGCCGAGGAGAACGCTGGATCGTCGGCCAGGCTGGCGGCATTGCCGTCGAGGACGTCGATGGCGGCCTTCACCTGGTCGCTGCTGTTGCTCAGCAGCAGCCAGTCGCCGTGGACAGCACCGCTGGTCGAGTCGTTGCTGATGATGGCCGAATTCGGCGTACATCTCCTCGGTGGCCCCACTGGACTCACTGGCCCCACTCGCGAGCGTGTTTAGCATCGAAGTCGCCATCTCGGCGTCGGCCACGGCCATGCCGATGAGCATGGCGGGGTCGCCACTGCCCATCACGGCGGTCTCGAGGTCACCCACGGCCAAACCGATCTCGCCGGTGAGGACGTCACCGATGAGGTTCCCCTCCGGCATCTCGGCGCCCATCTGGCCGGCCAAACCGGCGAGGACCTCGTCCACCTTCAGCCCGAAGCTGCCGGCGTCGGCGAAGCCTGGGAAGGCGGTCAGCATCTGCGCCAACGCCGCATCCTGGCCGCCGGGCATGTCAAGGCGGGCTTCGATATAGATGGGTGCATCAGCGGGGACGAACGCCGGACCCTGGGACTCGCCGGCGCCGCTCTGGGCAAAGACGACCAGGCCGGAGCCCGACACGACCAGCGCGATGGTCGCGAGAAGCGCGATAGCCCAGCGCCAAAGGCCAGGGCGACCACGCACAGGTGTCGCGGTAGGGGTAGACATTCAAACCTCCATGGCGTCGTGTCGGTGGCTGGATCGATCTCAACGCGGCCATTGTCTCACCGCTGGCCCGTGATTCAAGCTAGGACAGCGGTCCCATCGGCAGACCCGGATCTTGCCCCCTCTGCCGCGCATCATCTTCATCACCCGCTGCATCTCACCGAACTGCTTCACCAGTCGGTTGACCTCCGGCAGGCTGGTGCCGGAGCCACGCGCGATACGGCGGCGGCGCGAGGCATTGAGGATGCCAGGGTCGTTGCGTTCCGCCAGCGTCATCGAGCGGATGATGGCCTCGACGTGGGCCAGCTCGCCACGATCGATGGCCTGCTGTGCCTGCTTGGCTGCGCCTCCCAGTCCCGGGATCATGTCGATGATCGAACCCAGCGGGCCCATCTTCTTGACCTGCTGCATCTGTTCCAGGAAGTCGTCGAGCGTGAAGGCGTTCTTCTTGAGCTTCTCGGCCAGCTTCTCCGCTTCCTTGGCGTCATACGTCTCCTGCGCGCGCTCCACCAGACTGACCACATCGCCCATGCCCAGGATGCGCCCGGCCAGGCGGTCGGGATGGAAGACTTCGAGGGCATCGGTCTTCTCGCCGGTGCCCATGAACTTGACGGCCAGGCCGCTCACCGCGGAGATCGAGAGCGCCGCACCACCGCGGGCGTCACCATCGATCTTGGTCAACACGAGGCCGGTCACGGGGGCGTTCTCGTGGAAGGCCTCAGCCACCGAGACCGCTTCCTGGCCGACCATGGCGTCGACCACCAGCAACGTCTCCCTGGGCTGCGCCGCGGCGTGGACTTCGCGGATCTCGGCCATGAGCGCCTCGTCCACCTGCAGGCGGCCGGCGGTGTCGAGGATGACCACGTCGCGACCGGTCTGGCGAGCATGGGCGATGGCGCCGGTGGCGATGTCAACCACGCGGGTACCACTGGGCGCGCTGTAGACGGGGATGTCGAGGCTCTTGCCCAGGGTGACGAGCTGATCCACCGCCGCGGGGCGGTAGGGGTCGGCGGCGACCAGCAGCGGCTGGCGCCCTTGGCGCACGATCCAGCGCGCCAGCTTGGCAGACGAGGTGGTCTTGCCGGAGCCCTGCAGGCCGACCATGGCGATGACGGCCGGCGAACCGTCGTAGTGGAAGGTGCGGTCCCCGCCGCCAAGGATGGCGGTGAGCTCCTCGTGGACGATCTTGACCACCATCTGGCCGGCATTGACGCTATCCACCACGTCTGCCCCGATGGCGCGTTCCTTGACACGCCTGACGAAGTCCTTGACCACCTTGTAGTTGACATCAGCCTCGAGCAGGGCCAGCCGCACCTCGCGCATGGCAAGGTTGACATCCTCTTCGGTGATACGGCCGCGACCAGTGAGGCCGGAGAGCGCGATGCGGAGGCGATCGGAAAGAGCGTCGAACATGCGCCTCAGTCTAGCGGCGAGCGCGGAAGGGGCCCTGCCCCATGACGCCGAAGCCGGCTCGACAGCCGCTCCGGCTGACCTACCCGAGAGGCGGTGCGTCGACGGCGAAGAGCGCAGCCACGAACGCGTTGGGATCGAAGTCACGCAGGTCGGTCAGCTTCTCGCCCAGGCCGACGAAGAGCACGGGCACATCCATGCTGCGCTCGATGGCGAAGGCCACGCCACCCTTGGCAGTGGAATTGAGCTTGGTCAGGGCGATGGCCGTCAGGCCCGACGACTGGTTGAATGCCCTGGCCTGCATGAGCCCGTTCTGGCCGGTCGTGGCATCCAGCACGAACAGCACCTCCGGCTGAGCCTCCGGGATGCGCTTGCCGATGGTGCGGCGGATCTTGGCCAGCTCGTCCATCAGGTTGGTCTTGGTATGCAGCCGTCCGGCGGTATCGATGATGACCACGTCCATGCCACGCGCCTTGGCCGCATCCATGGCGTCGAAGACGACGGCGGAAGGATCGGCGCCCGCGGCGTGAGAGATGACGGGTACATCGATGCGCTCGGCCCACGTGGTGATCTGCTCGATGGCCGCGGCCCGGAAGGTGTCGGCAGCGGCCAGCAAGACCTTGGCACCAAGGGCCTTGAAGCGGTAGGCCAGCTTTGCGATGGTGGTGGTCTTGCCGGTACCGTTGACACCCACGACCAGGATCACGGCCGGGATGCCGGGGCCGGGGATGCGCGGCCACGACGCTGCCTTGCGCTGCGCGAACAGGTTCAGCAGTTCCAGCTGCAGTGCCTTCTGCGGTCCCACGTCGGTGCGGGCGCGGGCACGGTCACAGACCTCGACGGCAAGCTCCGCCCCAAGATCGGCCGAGATGAGCGCCTCCTCGACCTCCTCCCACGTCTCGTCGTCGGCAGCTCCCGCCCCAAGCAGGCTCTTGACGCGCTCGGCAAAGCCCAGGCGTGTCGGCTTCAAGGCGTTCTGCAACAGGATCCGCTCGGGCGGCAGGACCGGGCGCTCTGACCCGGTCATGCCCGCACACGTCCGGAAACGCGCGGGTCGTCCTGGGGCAGATCGGCCAGCTTCAGCGAGATGACGCGGCTGACCGCATCGTCGCCGACGGTGACGCCGTAGAGCGCGTCGGCGGCCTCGATGGTACCGCGGTTGTGCGTGATGACCACGAACTGGATCTCCTCGGCAAGGGAGCGGAGAGCGGATGAGAAACGACCGATGTTGGCCTCATCGAGGGCAGCGTCCACCTCGTCGAGCACGCAGAACGGCACGGGCCTCACTTCCAGCATCGCCATCAGCAGGGCCACGGCCGTCAGGGCACGCTCGCCACCCGAGAGCATCGCCAGCGGCTGCCGTTTCTTGCCCGGTGGTCGGGCTGTGATCTCCACGCCGGTGGTCGAGAGGTCCGACGGATCGGTCAGCGCGAGCTGAGCCTCGCCGCCACCGAAGAGCTGCTGGAAGCGACGTCCGAAGGCACCCTCGAGCGCCTCGAATGTCTGCCGGAACTGCTCGGTCATGAGGTTGCCCAGTCGCGCGATCATCTCGCGTGTGTCGCGCATGGCCTTCTCGAGGTCCTCGCGCTGCGCCTCCAGCGATTCCAGCCGTTGCCTGACCTCGGCCAGCTCCTGCACCGCGAAGGGGTTGCTGGCGCCAACGTCGTTGAAACGACGCCTCAGCGCGGCGATGCGGGCACGCGTCGGTGGTTCGGGCGAACCGTCGCCCTCCGGGGCCTCGGCACGCCAGGTATCGAGCGCAGCGTCGAGCGCCACTTCGAGCACCTCTGGCAACTCGTCACTGCTGGCTGGCTGTTGGGGCAGCGGCTGCTCACTCTGGGCCAGCAGCGTCTTCAAGCCGTCGTCGCCGATCGATGCCAGCTCCACCAGCAGCCCCTCGCGAGCCGCATCGACCTGCAGACGTGCCTCCATCTCCGCCACCTCGCTCCCCCGGCTGCGGCTCTCGGCGGCACGTAGGCGCTCGCGGGCAGCGCTGGCTGCCGACTCGGCCGCCAGCAGCTGGTTACGCTCGTCACGGGCCGATGCGACCGACGCTTCGAAGGCCTCGCGTTCCCGTTCCTGTCTCGCCGTCGCCGCTGCCGACTCAGCAGCCAGCCGCTCAGCCTCACTGGTGAGGTCTGCTTCCCTGCCGCTGAGCGCGACCTCCTCCCGAGCGAGGTCTTCGATGCGGGACTCGGCGAGACCCAGCCCCACCTCCGCGCGGCGGCGATCCTCCACGGCCCGGTCCCGCCCGGTGCGAGCTTCAGCGGCCACGTTGGCTGCGGCATCGCGCTCGCGTCGCAGCACCACCACACGTGCTTCGAGTGCTTCGAGTGCACTTCGTGCTTCCGGGCTGGCCCCCTCCCCGGCCTCGCTATCGTCGAGGTCCTTCAGCTCGGCCGTCCGCTGGCGAGCTTCCTCGGTCGCCGTCGCGAGCTCGTTGATGGCGCGCTCCAGCTGCGCTTCCTGCCATGCCAGCTCACGTCCGGCGTTCTCGGCGACCGAAGCAGCGGAGCGGTCGGCCTCGTCGGCAACGTGGCGCTCGCGTCGGGTGGCATCGAGGGTCTCGCGCGCGGCCTGCACTGCGGATGCGGCAGCTGCGCGCCCAGCCTGGGCGTCGCCGGCACGTGCCGCGGCGGTCTCCAGCTCAGCCCCCAGGAGCTCCAGTCGCCGAGCCAGTCCTTCGCGGGTTGCTCGGAGCTCCAAGGTGGAGACGCCGGGGGCCGGACGGATGACGCCAAGGTCATCGAGCACCACGCCATCCCGGGTCACCAAGCGCCAGCCGGGCGGCAGGAGCTCGCGCAAGGCCAGTGCATCGGCCACTGAAGGTACCCAGGCGCAGCGCGCCAGCAGACGTGCCACGTGCGCGTCGGGATCGAGCCGCAGGGCGCCGGACAACGCTCCCCCACCGACTTCGCTGACGCGTTCCTCCAGCTTGGCTGCGGCCCGGTCGCCAGCGCGGCTGCGGCCGTCACCCCCATCGCGCAACACGAGTACGGCAGCCGCATCGGCCAGGGCAAGGGCATCGTCGGGACCCAGCACCAGGCCGGAGAGGACCTCGCCCAGTGCGGCTTCCACGGCCAGTCGCAACTCGGGATCGACTTCGAGGCCATCGGTCAGACGACGGCCACCGCGCGCACGCGCCGAGCGCAGCACCTCGCTGGCCGGTCCACTCTCGAGTTGCCCGTCGAGCGCATCACACCTGGCACGCAGGCCCTCATCCTCGGCGCGCAACCGGCTCAGCCTCTCGTTGGCCGCGGCCGCGGCCGCGTCGGCCTCGTTGGCAGCCACGCGGGCAGCGGCAGCCGCGGCCTCGGCGGCCTCCTCTGCGCGATGGGCAAGCGCACGCCGTTGGGCCGCCGCCTCCGCGCTTGCGGCGGTGGTGGCGGCAGTCTCGGTGACGCCTGCGACCTCCTCCTGCTGTGCCTTGAGCCGGCGCTGGGCCTCGGCTACCCGTCGCGCGGCACGATCGGCGTCGCTCGCGAGCCGTTGGCGGGCAGACCGGGCGGTAGCAGCCCGCTCAGCGTCGGCGCGGCCGGCCTCCCGCAGTCCCTGGGCATCAGCTGCAGCCTCGGCCAAGCGCTGTTCGGCCTGCTCCAGCGCATCCTCGGCGGCGCGGTCGGGCTCAGGCAGGACTGCTGCCATGCGACGGCGCGACTCCTCTGCGCGTGCGCCCGCAGCGGCACGTTCTTCCCTCAGGCGCTCGCGTTCGCGGACCAGCGCCGCCGCTTCGCTGGTCGAGCGCGTGCGCTCGAGCTCGATGCGTTGCACCACGGCGCGCGCGTCGTCCAGGCGATCACGCAACAGTTGCTCGGCGTCGGCTCGCTCGGAGAGCGCTCGCGTCAGCGCCGCTGCCTGCTCCTCCGCATCGCGCAGTGCGCCAAGAGCAGCATCGGCGTCCCTCCGAGAGACCGCCAGCGACGCGGCGTGACGTTGCGATTCACGCTCGGCGACAGCGAGGCGAGCGCGCGCGCCGGCCACCAGCGCCTCAGCCAATTCGGCGCCGGCAGCCATGCGCGCCTCCTGCTGTTCGGCCTGGACGGCGAGTCGCCGAGCCTGCGGCCGCAGCTCAGCGAGCACATCTCGCACCCGCTCGAGATTGGTCTCGGCTTCGGACAGCTCGTTCTCCGCCTTCTTGCGGCGCCGCTGATGCCGGCGGATGCCGGCCGCTTCCTCGAACAGGGGGCGACGTTCTTCGGGTCGCAGTGCCAGCGCCTGGTCGACCATGCCCTGGCCGATGAAGAGGAAGGCGTTGTCGGCGATGTTGGCGTCATCGAGGAGCTCGATGAGGTCGCGCAGACGGATGCGCTGACGGTTGAGCAGATACTCGTTCTCACCCGAGCGAAAGAGCCGACGCGACAACTCGACCTCGCCGTAGTCGACCGAGAGCAGACGGTCCTCGTTGTCGATGAGCAGACTGACGTCAGCCATGCCCACCGCACGTCGATTGGCGCTGCCGGCGAAGATGAGGTCCTCGGCACGGCGGCTGCGCAGCGCACGGCCCTGCTCCCCGAGTGCCCAACGAAGGGCGTCGGCGAGGTTGGACTTGCCGCTGCCATTGGGGCCCACCACGGCCGAGATGCCGGGCCCGAACTCGACCACGGTACGTTCGGCGAACGACTTGAAGCCGACCATGCGCAGTTCCCGCAGGCGGGCCAGGCTCATTCGGTGGCGCCGCTCGTCGTGGCGGCCGGGCCTGCCTCAAGCCGTTCCAGGGCGACCTCGGCCGCCCGCGTCTCCGCCTCCCGTCGATTACGACCCTCGCCGACACCGTAGACCTCGCCATCGATGGCCACCTCTACCACGAAGTGGCGGTCGTGATCAGGACCTTCGCTGCTACGGATGTGATAGGCGGGCGGCCTGCCGTTGCTGGCGAAGGCGCGCTCCTGGAGGCGACTCTTGGGTGCCTTGAGGGCATCCACGGGCAGGGCCGCATCCAGTTCTGGTGCCGCCGCCTCGAGGATGAAGCGTTGTACCGCCTCAAGGCCCTGGTCGAGATAGATGGCAGCCACGATCGACTCGAAGAGGCCAGCCAGCACGGACGCACGACCACGTTCGCCGGAGTTCGCCGCCCCCTGGCCCATGACCAGGGCATCACCGATGTCGAGTCGACGGGCGATACGGGCCAGGCCGTGGGTCGAGACGACCGCCGCACGCCGGGTAGTGAGGACGCCCTCGGGTTCATCGCGATGGCGCTTGAACAACGCCTCCGACATCACCAGTGACAGGACCGCGTCGCCGAGGAACTCGAGCCGCTCGTTGGACTCGGTGGCACTCTCGGGATGCTCGTTCACATAGCTGCTGTGGACGAGCGCTTCGGTCAGCAGTGCGGGGTCGTCGAATCGGAGCCCGAGACGATGGGCGAGATCGCCGGCGCTCGTGGGCATCGACTCCGGTCGAGGATTACTGGTTGAGGTGCTCGTCGATGTAGTCGACTGCGTCCTGGACGGTGCGGATACGCTCCGCGTCCTCATCCGAGATCTCGGTACCGAACTCCTCCTCGAGGCTCATCACGAGCTCGACGAGGTCAAGGGAGTCGGCGTTCAGGTCGTCCACGAACGAAGACTCGGGCTTGACTTCGGCCTCGTCCACACCGAGCTGCTCGACGACGATCTTGATGAGTCGCTCGTAGGTCGAAGCGGTCACTCTGTTGGTCCCTCCGTATGGGCTGTGGTCACTGTATCGGTCTGGCTCTCAGGACCGGCGGGGCCTTCGTCCCGTTCGATCTGCTCGCTTTCGGCCGCCTCTTGTGCGACACGCCCGAGAGCGCCATTCATGAGCCGCCGGGTGGGCTCTCCGCTGTAGGTTCGAGCAAGCTCGACCCATTCCGATATCGCGACCCGGGCTGGCGTCGTCGCGCAGTGTAGCAGTTCACCCATGCCGCAACGCAGCAAGGCGCGATCGATTCGCGCGAGCTGGACGACGGGGTAGGTGGGCGCCACCGCTTCGATGCGGGCGTCGATGCTGTCTCGATACTTGACGACGGCCTCCACGACGCGCCGCGCATGTGCCGCGGCACGGTCGCCGATGTCGCCCTCGAGCAGCCGTCGCGAGAGTGCCGTGGTGGCGGTGCGCTGCCCGAACTCGGCCTCGAAGACGGCAGCCAACGCCAGCCGGCGCCCCTCCCGCTCAGGTGCGTGGACACTGCTGCCGCTGCGCGCTCCCTCCGCCAAGGTGCTCTCAGGCACCCTCGGCGGATTCGCCGAGGGGCGCGGCACTATCGGCCGGGCGCAGCGCCGCGGCCCGCTTCTGGGCGGTCGACTTGTCCACGCCCTCCGAAGCCAGCGTCGCCATGATGCGCTCGGGGATGTTGGCTCGCGCCGCGGCGGCGGTGACCTCCACGGCGTAGCCGATCATGCGTCGCTTGGCACTGCCATGGGTGATGAGCACGGTGCCATTGACCCCCAGCAGCGGCGAGCCACCGAGCTTCTCGTAGTCGAAGCGTCCCCGGATGCGCTTGATACCGGGGCGCATGAAGAGATAGCCCAACGGCCCCCAGGGTGGACGCTTGAACTCCGCCTTGAGCAGGTCGAAGATGACCGTCGAGAGCCCTTCGAAGAACTTCATCACCACGTTGCCCACGGAGGCGTCGCAGACGACCACGTCGGCCGGGTGGTGGGGCACGTCTCGGCCCTCCACGTTGCCCACGAAATTGAGGTGGCCATCCTTCAGCAGCGCGGTGGCTTCCTGCACGCGCGTCTCGCCCTTGCCCTCCTCGCCGCCGATGGAAAGCAGCGCGACCGTGGGGTTCTCCACGCCCAGCACACGCTCGCTGAAGAGCGAACCCATGTGAGCGTACTGGGCCAGGTTGATACCAGTCGAGTCAGTGGTGGCGCCGATATCGAGCAGCGTCAACGGCCCGGTCTGGGTGACCATCTGCACGGCCAGTGCCGGGCGGTCGACGCCTGGCAGCCGCTTGAGGTGCAGGATGGCACTGGTCACGCCGGCGCCGGTATGACCAGCGGTGACGACCGCATCGGCCTCACCATCGCGCACCAGGCGCATGGCCACGTTGATGCTGGCATCCCGCTTGCGTCGAACCGCCACCGCCGGTGCCTCGCCCATCTCGACCAGCTGTGACGCCTGCACGATGCGGACATGCGTCGGCAGGGGTTCGTCGATGAACGGCATGATGCGGGCCTCGTCGCCGACGAGGATGACCTCGACATCGTCGTGAGAGCGGGCCCAGTCCACGGCGCCGCGCACGACCTCTTCGGGTGCGTGGTCACCACCCATGGCATCGACGGCCACGCGCGGACGATCGAGCTGGCCATCGCGGCTGCCCCGGTTGAGGGCTTCGACGTCCACCTCAGGCGGCCTGGTAGGGGTGCTGGCTGATCAGCTTCAGGCGCTCTGCTCGGGCTTCTTCTCGCGGATCTTCACAGCCTCCCGACCGCCGTACCAGCCGCAGTTGGGACAGGCATGATGCGGGCGCTTGGGCTGGTGACAGTGCGAGCACTCTTCCAGGCTCGGGACCGAGAGCGCGTGGTGCGAGCGCCGTTCGCGCTTGCGGGTGCTCGAGACACGTCGCTTGGGGACTCCCATTGGTTCTCTCTACTCCTTCTGTGTGGATCGCTGGGTGCTGACGCGCGCTACCGGAGCTGGTCGCGCAGGCCGGCCAGGCTCGCCAGGCGCGGATCGACGTCAACGTCTGGGTGGCTGTGGTGTGGGTCGTCGGTCAGGTCCGCACCGCAGCTCTGGCATAGCCCTGGGCAATCTGGCCGGCACAGCGGCGCGATGGGCTCGGCCAACGAGATGGCATCGCGCACTGCAGGCGCCAGGTCCAGCTCGTGATGATCCGAGAGGCGCAGCGAATTCGAGTTCATCGGCGGACACGAGCGGCGCGCCACTCTCGAGATCGATCGAGGGTAGCGCCTCCTCGTCGAGGTCCACGGCCACCGCGGCACGGGCGGGACGCAGGCAGCGAGAGCATCGCTCGGCCAGGGTCGTCTCCAGGTGTCCCCGCACGAGGATGCTGCGACCGGAGTGGGTCAGCCGCACCTCGCCCGTGACCGGTCCCGCCAGCGCGACCTCGTGGGCGATCGGCAGAGCCGTCACCGTGACGTGGTGGCGTTCGCTGGTGCCCGGCGCCGAGCGCAACAGGTCGGCGACGTTATAGCTGAGCATGTGTCCGCTCGTCGGTCGCGGACTCGGCCTCGGTCGGGTCACTGCCGTCGGCGGGATAGCGCTCGTCGAGAGCGGAGAGGCCTCGACGGATGGACTGCAGCGCCTTGACCACCTCGCCCTCGAGCTTGACCAGGACGTTGGCAGCGTAGGCATCAGCACCCTGCTGGACCTCCTGCGCCTCGCCCTTGGCCTCCTCGATGATCTCTTCCGAACGCTGCTCGGCAGCACGGGTCAGTTCACGTTCCTCGATCAGGAACGCCGCCTGCTCCTGTGCCCGCGCGATGATCCGTTCGGCCTCGTCCTGGGCACGTTCGACGAGCCGCGATGACTCCTCGTTGATGCGCTTGGCCTGGCGGACCTCTTCGGGCACGGCCACCCGCAGCTGCTCGATGAGATCGGTGGCAGCCACCTTGTCGACCATCACGGCGTTGGTACCGGGAAGTCGGCGACCCTGCTCGACGAGAGCATCGAGTCGCTCGATGAGGAACATGAGGTCTATGGCACGGACTCCTGCTGAACAGGGAAGGACGACTGGGGATTGTAGCCCAACTCCCCTGCCTCTCTACTCTAGCGGACCCGTCGAGGGGGACACAGACGTGGGTCAGGGGGACGCAGACGTGTCTAGCGGCGGCGGAGCCCCTCCAGCCGCCGGGCGACGGTGTCGGGGACCATGGCGCTGACATCGCCCCCGAAGGTGGCGATCTCACGCACCAGGCTGGAGCTGAGATACGCGTGCTCGATGCCGGTCATGAAGAAGACGGTGTCGATCTCGGGTGCCAGCTTGCGGTTGAGATGAGCGATGGCCTGCTCGTTCTCGAAATCCGACAGTGCGCGAAGACCACGCACGATCGAGGTGGCACCGATCCCCCGGGCGAGCTCGACCGTGAGGCCCTCGTAGGTGATGACCTCGATCTGGGCCGCCAGGTCCGCTCCGAGCTCGGCGATGACGGCTTCGCGGATCGATCTCCGCCCGCTCGTCCGCCCCGAGGCTGGGCGTCTTGCGCGTGTTGATGAGGACGGCGACGACGAGGCGGTCGAAGACGACGCAGGCGCGGGCGATGACGTCGAGATGGCCGCGCGTGATGGGATCGAACGAGCCGGGATAGACGGCCAAGCGCATCAGGCTCCTCCTGCAACGGTGTCAGGCATCCGACGATACACGCTGAGAGCGGTCTCGCCGAAGCGGCGCTGGCGAACACGCCCGAGGACGCCAGCGTGGTCGGGCGGAGCGTCCTTCCAGAAGTGCTTGGCCACCACGACCGCGTCATCGTCGAGCCAGCCGCCTTCGATCCGACCAAGGCGCTCGAGGGCGGCGACCAGGTCCGCCACCTGCGGATAGGGCGGATCGAGCACGACACTGCCGAAGGGTGCCTCCGCGACCTCGCTCATGTCTGCCAGGAAGGCCAGCACATCACGCCGCACCACACGTGCTCCGGGGGTGAGGTGCGTGCGTTCCAGGTTGCGCCGGATGACCGCCGCCGCGCGGCCGTCCTGCTCCACGAACACGACCGCCAGCGCGCCGCGACTCAAGGCCTCGATACCGGCCGCGCCGGAGCCGGCGAAGAGATCGAGCAGGGGCCGATCCCAGGCGTCTTCGCGCTCGGCTTCGATGATGGAGAAGAGCGCTTGTTTGACCTTGTCGCTCAACGGTCGCGTGCCGGGACCGGGTGCCTCCAGGCGCAGGCCACCGGCGACACCGGTGACGACGCGGCCGGCGTCAGGCACCGACGGCGTCCTCGTCGGCACCCTCGCCAGCCGCGATGTCTGCCAGCCAGCCCGTCTCCAGCTCGCGCCCGAAGGCAGCGTGTTCCGGCAGCAGGCGTCCATGCGCGTCCAGCATCGCTTCTGCTTTCTCGCGACAGCGCACCGCCAGCTGCTGGTCGTCCTCGTCCGCCAGGCGCGCCAGGCGCATGCGCGGAAGGCCGCTCTGCGTCAGCCCCAGCACGTCGCCCTCGCCTCGCAAGCGCCAATCCTGCTCGGCCAGCACGAAACCATCGTTGGAATTGTGGATGGCCTTCAGTCGTGCGCGCGCGACCGTGTCCTGGCTGACGTCAGCGACAAGGACGCAGTAGGAGGCCGCGGTGCCGCGCCCGACGCGACCGCGCAGCTGATGGAGCTGCGAGAGTCCGAAGCGGTCAGCGTTGAGCACGACCATCATCGTCGCCTCGGGGACGTCCACGCCGACTTCGATGACGGTCGTGCCCACCAGCACGTCCAGCTCGCCGTCACGGAAGCGGCTCATCTCAGCGTCGCGTTCGTCAGCGCGCAGGCGACCGTGGACCAGGCCGATGCGGAGCCCGGGCAACTGCCGGCGCAAGCGGACCACCACCTCCTCGGCACCGCGCGCCTCCTCGAGCCCCCCCAAGGCCGGCAGTGATGGCGGCAGCTCGGCCGTGTCGTCGCCATCGTCGGTGCCCTGGGGGTCGATGTGAGGCACGACCACGAAGGTACGGTGCCCGGCCGCCGCCTCCTTCTCCACCTGCTCCCAGGTGCCGACCAGATCGTCGGGTGCCTTGACGCCGGTGATGGTCCGGGGACGTCCAGCCGGAGCCGATCGAAGGTCTGACACGTCGAGGTCGGCGTAGAGCACCTGGCCCAGGGTGCGCGGGATGGGCGTCGCCGTCATCAGCAGGACATGCGGCGCCTGGCCCTTGGCTGCCAGCGCTTCGCGCTGCGCCACTCCGAAGCGGTGTTGCTCGTCGATGACCACCAGATCGAGCTGAGCGTAGGAGACCGAGCCCTGCAGCAGCGCGTGGGTACCCACCACCACCTGCGCCTGGCCTGCCGCGATGGCCTCCACTGCAGCCCGGCGTGCGGGGCCGCCGAGTGACCCGGTCAGCAGCGTCACCGGCAACGATGCGTCAGCGAGCAGGTCGCCGATGGTCTCCGCCAGCTGCCGCGCCAACAGGTCCGTCGGTGCCAGCAACGCGCCCTGGCCACCACTTCGCGCCACCGCTGCAAGGGCATAGGCCGCCACGGCGGTCTTGCCCGAGCCCACGTCGCCCTGGATGAGCCGCAACATCGGCATGGACTCGCCGAGGTCGTGGCGGATCGCGACGATGGCAGCCTCCTGGTCGGCGGTGAGCGACACCTCCCGTCCCACGCGCCGCACGAGGCCGCCGGTGATGGCCAGGCGCAGTCCAGCGTCGTCCCCATCGGCGACCCTGATGAACGATCGGCGCTCCTCACGACGCTGCCGCCGCCGCTGCACCATGCCCACCTGCAGCGCCAGCAGCTCGTCGTGTGCCAGGCGCTGCACAGCAGCATCGCGCTGCTCGAACTCGTCGGGGAAATGGGCGGCCGTGACGGCCGCGCGGACCGACGGCTGAGCGCCGCGCAGCTCTGGCGCGAGGTACTCCACGAGCTGGTCGCCGTAGGCATCGAGTCCAGCGCGGATGGCGGCACGCAGCGTCTTGGCCGTGACCCCCGCGGTCAGTCGGTAGACGGGCACGATGCGCCCGGCGTGCAGCAGGTCGCCACCGTCGTCGCGCTGGAACTCGGGATTGTCGATCTGCGGATGGGATCGGAAGTGCTTGAGCTTGCCACTGACGACGACCTGATCGCCCGCCTGCAACTGCCGGTCGATGTAGCGTCGTCCGAACCAGACTGCATCGACGGTGTGATGCCCCTGCCGGAGTACCGCCGTGGTGCGCGGCACGCTGCGACGGAAGGTCCGCTCCACGCGGATGGAGTCGATGGTGGCTCGCACCGTGACCGGGGTCCTGGCTTCCATGTCCAGCAGCCGTGCGATGGGGGTGAACTCCCGCAGGTCCTCGTAACGGCGCGGGAACGTCGTCAGCAGCTGGCCGACCGTGCTGATGCCCATGCGCCGTCCATGGCGCCGCAGCACCGAGGCCCCGGGCAGGCCGGAGTCGCCCACGGGGGTCTGTAGACCCAGGGCGGCGGGGGCCACGCCCCGGGTGGCCCGCGCCACGCGCTACTCGACCGCGACGAGCAGGTGGTCGTGCCGCTGGCCGCCCTCGACGACCTCGACCGCAGCCGACCAGCCGGACAACTCGATGCGTTCACACAGGGCCCGGCTCTTGCCCGGACCCTCGCTGTTGCCGCAGTACATCGTGACCAGCTCGAAGTCCCCCAAGCGGGAGAGCGCCTGCAACGTCACGGCTTCCACGTCGACCCCGCTCGCGAGCAGGCGACGAGCGGCATCGAGCGCGATGATCTGGCCCCCCTGGACCTGTTTCCCGTCGACCACCGAATCCTTGGCGGCAGTGACGACGCTGAAGGAGCGCAGTGCCGACGACTCCCCGTTCATCCGATCCACGTTGCTCGCCAGTGAGGCGCTGACGTCGAAGGCGACGGCAGCGGCGATGCCTTCCGCGGCATTGCGGGTGGGGATGACCTCGACATCGATGAGAGGCGTGAGCAGCGCGGCCTGGCGAGCGGCCAGGACAGCATCGCGGTCGTTGGGCAGCACGATGACACTGCCGGCGCCGACGGCCAGGATGCCTTCGGCGATCTCGCCCACCGAGGGACGTGTGCCGTGCCCGGGCGTGACGATGTGGGCACCAAGCGAATGGAGCACACGCGCGAGTCCGGGCGCTCCCGTCACTGCCACCATCGCGATCGCGGGCGCTGTCGAGGTGTCCTCGCTCACCGGCTCGGCCCCGGTGTGGTGGGCTACCTGGTCATCGAGATCGAGCACCTCGACCTGGCTCAGTCGCCCCCAGCGCAGCCCGGCCGCGATGGCGAGGTCTGGGCGCTCGCCGTGGACGTGGACTCGTGCCAGCTTCTCGTCCCCGGCCACGACCACCGAGTCGCCGATGTCGAGGATGGCTTGGCGTAGAGCCGCCACGTCGATGCCGCTCTCGGGCGAGGTCAGCAGGTACTGGGTCTCGTAGCCGTGCAGGCCGATGCCGATGTGCGCACCCGTCGGCTGACTGCGGTCCTGGCGGGACACCGCCGAGGGATCGGACTCCGCCGCCGCTGCGTCGGCAGGCCGACGCGGGCTGGCGCGCCGCCTGCCACCTTCAACCTGCAGCATCCCCTCGAGGACGCGGTAGAGCCCCTGGCCTCCTGAATCGACCACGCCCGCATCCGACAGCACCGGCAGCAGCGTGGGCGTTCGTTGCACCGAACTGGCGGCTGCCTCGATGACGTCGGCCAGCACCGCTTCCACGTGTGGCTGGCGACCGGCGGCGCTCTCGGCTGCGTCGGCTGCGTCGCGGATGACGGTGAGGATGGTCCCCTCCACCGGCGTCAAGACCGATTCGTACGCCACCTCGGATTCCTTGCGCAGGCCCTGGGCGAGATCGAGCCCGGTCGCTCGCCGCCGACCGTCCGCACCGTGGGTCATGCCGCGGATGATCTGGGAGAGGATGACACCGCTGTTGCCACGCGCTCCAGTGAGCGCGCCACGACTCAGGGCTTCGGCCACCGAGTCGAGGTCACGCCCGTCGTCGGGCAGTCCCTCCGCCTCGGCCAGGGCCGCGCGCATGGTGGCCAGCATGTTGGAGCCGGTGTCGCCATCGGGCACCGGGAACACGTTGAGCGAATCGACTTCTTCGACGTGGCGTTCGAGATTCCGGGTGGCAGCCGCCACCGCACGGATCAAGGTCGGCCCATCGACGGACAGCCGCGTCATCGGATGTGCTGCAACATCGCGGGCAGGTACGCCGCCGTTGCCTGGCTGTCCTCGGTCACTGACGGATCTCCTCCCTTCTCGCGGGCCGATGGTATAGTACGCGGCCGTGCGGTCGTATCGCCGACCCACCCCTGTCCAGCTACTCCTGAGGATGATCATGGCTCGCTCCTGCGCGAAGTGCGGCAAGACCTCCATGGGCGGATACAACCCCCAGTCGTCGGGGATGAACCGCGTCCGTGCGCGTCGCCGCTACAACGTCAACCTGCAGCAGCTGAAGGTCCACGAAGGCGGCAAGGTCACGCGTACGCTCATCTGCACGCGCTGTCGTCGCACGCTGATGAAGTCCGCCTCCTAGGCGCGACCGCTCAGGCTTCGTACCCCAGCTCCCGCAATCGCGGCCCGCACAGCCGCTCGACCTCCCGCTGCTCGGCAGCGCCCAGGTCTCCCCGCCAACGCCCCACCGAGGCAGCGCTCAAGGCGCCCTCGTAGTCGGGGCGTTTCGTGTGCCCGGCACCTTCGTCACGCTGACCCACCTCCGCCAGCCAGTCAGCATCATCGGCGGCGCCAACGCCCTCACAGATGGCGCGGAGCACGGCCGACGGATGGGCGACCAGGTCCTCGTAGCGGACCTCCAGGTATCGCGGGTCGTCCCGCCAGGCCATGCCGGCAGCGGTGTCGGCCAGCCAGCGTCGCGCGTACCACTCGGTCGAGCGTGGCACGAGCACCTTCTGCCACTCACCGTCCAGCCAGCGCCAATCGGGGTGCTGCCGCATCGAGCAGACCACGTCGCGGCCGTCGCGGATGATGTGGATGATGGAGGCCTGCGGGAAGCGCGCCATGATCCAGTCGAGGTTGCGGATGTTCTGCGGTGTCTTCTCCGCCCAGCGTGTCTTCCCGGCATCCGCCCGCACGCGCGCGGCGAAGTCATCGATGAAGGCGGCCTGCGATCGGGCGCCCTCCCGCATGGATCGCAGCTCGGGCAGTGGGATGGCGTAGGACGTCGACAACCAGGCGAGGTTGAAGGCCGCGGGCACGAAGATCTTGGTCTCGGCACCACAGCGGATGTGCGGGTGACGGTCGAAGAGCTTGCGCAGCACGGTGGTGCCGCTGCGAGGAGCGCCACCCATCACGATATGCGGCTGGCTCGAGTGGTAGGCAGCCATCCGCCAGCGTCGCTGCCGCAGCCGCTCGATACGGTTGCGGGCGCGGGGGAGCAGCGGACCCCTGGCCACGGTCAGGCGTCGCTGTCGAGCCAGATGGTCATGGGCCCATCGTTCACGAGCTCGACCTCCATCTCCGCGCCGAACTGCCCTCGTCCGACCTCGATGCCGCAGGCCTCGACAGCCGTGGCGAAGACCTCCACCAGGTCGGCTGCCACGTCCGCTTTGGCGGCACCGATGAACGACGGCCGCCGGCCTCGCCGCGTGTCTCCATAGAGCGTGAACTGGCTGACCACCAGCATGGCTCCGGCGACGTCGGCCAGGGAGCGGTTGGTCCGGCCTTCGTCGTCGCGGAAGATGCGCAGATCGACCGACTTGGCGGCCAACGCGCGGGCGATGGCGGGAGTGTCCCGCGGACCGACGCCGACCAGCGCCAGCAGGCCAGCGTCGATGGCAGCGCGAACGTTGCCGCCCACGCGGACCTCTGCCCCGGTGACGCGTTGGAGCAGGACGCGCATCGGCTAGCGACTGCCGGTGCCGAAGGCCTCGCGACCGCGGCCGGCCAGCTCCTTCACCAGCTCGACCTCATGGGATGCATCCTGGCCTCGCTGGAAGAGTGCCGAGCCGACGATACAGACGTCGATGCCATGGCTGCCCACGATCTCGGCGGTCTTGCTGTTGACGCCGCCATCGACGTGCACCAGTCCGCCCCGGCCGGCCGCAGCCAGCAGGGCCCGCGCCTGGGCGATCTTGGGTGCGGTCTCGGGGATGAACCCCTGACCGCCCCAGCCGGGGTAGACGCTCATGACCATGATGATGTCGAGCTCCCCGAGCCACGGGCTCACGGCCTCGACCGGCGTGTCGGGACTGACGGCCAGGCCGGCCCCCTGCCCCGCCTCGTGGATGGCGGCGATGGCCGCGCTCTTGCGCTCGGCGCTCTCGGAAGACTCCACGTGGAAGGTGATGGTCTGCGGGCCGGCTTCGATGAAGCGGTCCATGTAGCGGGCGGGCTCCGAGATCGATCAGGTGCACGTCGAGGGGCATGTCGGTGAGTCGGCGGAAGGCCGCCACGAGGTCGGGACCGAAGGTGATGTTATCGACGAAGTGGCCATCCATGACGTCGAGGTGAAGCCGATCCGCGCCGGCGCGTTCCAACTTGTGCACGACGCGGTCCAGGCGACTGAAGTCGGCATTGAGGATGCTGGCCGAGACCAGCACTCCCCGCTCGTCGGTCATGCACCGCTCCCGGGCTGCGCGAAGCGCTCCGGCTTCCCCACCAGTGCGGCGGCACTGCGGCGCTCGATGACATCCCGGCGGTGCTGCACCGCAGCCGGCGCCGGTTGCCCGGCACGTTCGGCCGCCAGCTGTCCGCAGGCAGCACCGATGTCGACGCCGCGATTGCGCCGGACGGTGGTGTGCAGGCCGACGGCGCGCAGGGTGGCGGCGAAGGCCTCGACACGCTCGGGTGATGACGGACGCCAGGGCGTGTGGGCGACGGGGTTCATGGGGATGAGGTTGACGTGCGCCAGCCGTCCTCGCAGCAACTCGGCGGCCGCCTGAGCGTCCGCCGGCGTGTCATTGATGCGGTCGATCATGACCATCTCGTAGGTGATGCGGCGCCCGGTGGCAGCGGAGTAGGCAGTCGCGGCCGCGACCACATCTTCGAGCGGATAGCGCCGGTTCAGCGGAACCAGCACGTCGCGCAGCTCCGGGCGCGCCGCGTGCAGAGAGACCGCCAGCTTGTACTGCCGGCGCAGGTCGGTAAGACGCTCGATGCCGGGGACGACGCCGCTGGTGCTGACGGTGATATGTCGCTGACCCAGGCCGAAGCGGGTGCTATCGCTCAAGGCGCCACAAGCAGCCAGGACGGCATCCGGGTTGAGCAGCGGCTCGCCCATGCCCATGAAGACGATGTTGGTCAGGCGGCGGTCCTCTGCGGTCAACTCGTTGCGCCAGTAGCGCGCCTGGTCGATGATCTCCGACGTCCGCAGGTCACGCCACAATCCCAGCTCACCGGTGGCACAGAAGGGGCAGCCGACCGCGCAGCCGGCCTGGCTGGAGATGCACAGCGTGGTGCGCTCACGCCGGGAGCCACGCGCCGGGTAGCGCATCAGCACCGACTCCACCACACGACCATCGTCGAGCGTATGGAGTGCCTTGTCCGTCAGTCCGCCGTCGGCTGTTCGACGCTCCGTGTCGGTCAGCGTGAAGAAGCGATACGTCTGCTCCAACGCCTGTCGCAGAGGCCCCGGGAGCGTGTGGATATCCTCGAAGCCCCGGGCGCGACCGGACCACACGTGGTCCGCCAGCTGGCGCGCCCGGAAGGCGGCTTCACCGTGGTCGGAGAACCACGAGAGCAGCTCCGCGGGTGAGGCGTCGGAGATCCCCAGGCCGGGAATCCTGTGGTCCGCGGGGCGGCAGGTCCAGCAGGGGTAGCGCGCCGCCGGCACCATCGACCGTCATCGAGGCGGGAGCAGGCACCGGGAAGGGACGGGGGTTGGGCATCGAGGCCGAATGGTAGCGCCGAAGTGCGGATGTGGCCGTGGGCCGGACCTCCGACCGTCGCGGGCTCGTCAGAGACGCTGGCCGCGGCGGTAGTCGGCGCCGGACATGCGACGCCCTCCCTCAGGCTGGACTTCGTCGAGCCTGAGCAGCCCGTCGGCCGTGGCCAGCGCCACGGTGTCACCGCAGCGCACGAGGTCGCCGGACGCCACTGCCCCAGCCGGCAGTGCCGATGGCTCGACGGCAGCAGCCCAGACCTTCAGCCGCTTCCCCTCGGCTTCGACGAAGGTGCCGGGCCAGGGCTGGTACGCCCGCACGAGGCGCTCCAGCTCGGCCGCGGAGCGCGTGGGGTCGAGTCGTCCATCCTCCCGCTGCAGTGGCCGGGTGAGGCTGATGCCATGGCTGGGCTGGGGCCGTGCCGGGCGTCGATCCTCCAGCCAATCGGGCAGCACGTCGATGAGCAGGTTCGCGCCCAACGCTGCCAGGCGCGCCTCCAGCGCCGGGGCGACCTCATCACCGGCAAGCGGCAGCGAGACCTGGGCCACGATGGGACCGCTGTCGAGGCCCTCGTCCATGCGCATGATGGTGACGCCGCTGACCGTGTCGCCGGCAGCGATGGCGCCCTGGACCGGCGCGGCGCCGCGATGTCGCGGCAGCAGCGAGGGATGGACATTGAGCGCGCCGAGTCGCGGCAGTGCCAGCACCGAAGGCGGGATGATGCGACCGTAGTCAGCCAGCACGATGAGCTCTGCGTCGGTGGAACGGAGCTCCTCCAGCACGCCCTCGCCCCGCAGGGACGAGGGCGCCAGAACGACCAGGCCACGCGCATCGGCCAGCTCTGCGACGGGTGTCGGCGTCAGGGTCTGCTTACGACCGCTCGGTCGGGGCGGCGCCGTGATGACCGCGACGATGTCGACCAGCCCCGAATCGAGCAGGCCTGTCAGCGCTGGCAGCGCCAGCGGACCGCTGCCGAAGAAGAGCGTGCGCACGGGAGTGACCATTCGT
This sequence comes from uncultured Chloroflexia bacterium, assembly GCA_963724095.1. Classification (GTDB taxonomy): domain Bacteria; phylum Chloroflexota; class Limnocylindria; order Limnocylindrales; family CSP1-4; genus JAFMJV01. The sequence continues at coordinate 250,683 of CAVRTH010000005.1, read as the reverse complement.
GCAGCGATCAGGCCAGCGCCGGCATCTCCCTGTCCGAGCCCTCCAGCTCATCCTCCATCCGGCTGACGGGGATGAGGTCATCGAAAGACTCGAGGTAGTCGATGTAGAGCTTGCCGTCGAGGTGATCCAGCTCGTGCTGCATGGCGCGCGCGAGCAGGCCGGTGCCGACCGATCGGATACGCCCGCCGTTCCGATCCTGCGCCTCCACCCAGACCTTGTGCTTGCGCTTGACGTAGGCCACGTAGCCAGGCACGGACAAGCAGCCCTCGAGGTCGTTTTCCTCGCCCGAAGAGCGCGTGATGACAGGGTTGACCAGTTCGTACAGCTGGCCTTCGATCTCGATGACGCAGACCTGCAGGGCCTCGCCGATCTGTGGCGCCGCCAGGCCCACGCCGGGCGCGTCACGCATCGTGTGGGTCAGATCGTCGAGGAGCTCGTGCAGGTACTTGCCGAAGCTGTCGACCGGCTCGCCCTTGAGGCGAAGCCGTGGATCACCGAGGGTAAGGATGGGCTTTACGGTCATGACCGCAAGTATAGGCGGCGCCTCCTACAGGAGGCTCTCCGGGTCTACGTCCACCGACCAGGGGGCGCCGGGATCGCCACCCAGGACGGCCGCCGGATCAGGACCGCGCAGGACCACGTGGAAGCGCCAGCGTCCCCCGCGTCGGGCGACATACGCCGGCACCGGGCCCAGCACCGCCACCTGAGCGTGGAGGTCGGTGGCGCGAGCGCGCAAGCGCGTCACCATGGCTGTGGCGGCCTCCATGGCAGCGTCACGTTCGGGCAGCGCCACCGTCAGCTTGATGAGCCGTCCATACGGCGGAGACCCGAAGCGCCGGCGGCGGTCGAGCTCCCCCTCCACGAACTCCCCGGCATCGCCGGAAGCCACGGCCGCGATGGCAGGATGCTCCGGCTGATACGTCTGCACGATGGCGCGGCCGGGTCGGTCGCCACGACCGGCGCGGCCGACCGCCTGCGTCAGCAGCTGCCAGGTACGCTCGGCTGCCCGCTCGTCGGGGAGGTTGAGCGCGATGTCGGCTGAGACGATGCCGACCAGCGTGACCTCGGGGATGTCGAGGCCCTTGGCCACCAGGCTGGTACCCACCAGCACGTCGGACAGACCGGCCGTGAAGTCGTCGATGATGCGAGCGGCAGCGCCCTTGCGCTCGACCACGTCGCGATCGAGCCTCGCCACCCTGAGCGTCGGGAAGCGCACGTTGAGCTCCTGTTCGACGCGCTCGGTGCCGCCGCCGAGATAGCGGATGCGAACCGACCCGCACGCCGGGCAGCGCCGAGCCACGGGCGCGCTGGCGCCGCAATGATGGCAGCGCAGCGCCACCACGGAGGCGTGGAAGACGAGGGGACGCTGGCATTCGGGGCAGATCTGGACATATCCGCAGTCGCGACAGAGGACCACGCTGGCGGCACCGCGCCGGTTGATGAGCAGGATGGCGCGGTCACCGGCGTCGCGATCCAGCTCCGTCAGGGCCGCGGCCAGGACGTTCGAGAGCAGACCCCGGTTGCCCTCTGCCAACTCTTCGCGCATGTCCGCGATCTCGACCCGCACCGGCGCGCCGGCGCGGCGACCGCGCAGCCGAAGATGTCGCGCCCGTCCCTCACGGACCAGACCCAGGCTGGTGATGTCCGGGGTGGCCGAACCGAGCACGACCGGAACCCCGGCCTGGCGACCGAGCGCGATGGCGACGTCGCGCGCCTGGTAACGCGGCGTGCGGTCGGACTTGTAGGCCGGGTCGTGCTCCTCGTCGACCACGATGAGACCCAGCGGGTCTGGTGGTGACAGCACCGCCAGACGGGTCCCCACCACGACCGCTGCCTCGCCTTTGGCGATGCGGCGCCATTCGTCGCTCCGCTCGCCATCGCTCATGGCGCTGTGGAGCATGGCGATCTCGACCCCGAGGTCGTGCTGCAGGCGATCGATGAGCGGAGTGGCGAGAGCGATCTCCGGCACCAGCACCAACGCTCCCCGCCCATCCGCGAGCGCGTGGCTGATGGCCTCGGCGTAGATGGTCGTCTTGCCGCTGGCGGTGTCACCCTCCAGCAGGATGGTCTCGTGGCGAGCGGCATCGATGGCAGCGGTGACGAACCCCAGTGCGGTCGCCTGCTCGCCATCCAGCGGTGAACCGCTCGGCCGGCTGCCGCGCACCGGATCGGCCCGGCCCGCCAGCGGGCGGCGCTCCAGCGTGCGAACCTCCAGGTCGAGCAGCCCTCGCCGCACCAGCCCCGAGACCGCAGACGGTCCGTGTCGCTCAGCCAACCGCGGCGCTGCCTCCTCCCCGCTTCGGCCCGGCCCCGCCAGATCCGTCCAGCAGCGCGCGCTGGCGAGGCCCGAGTGGCGGCCCCGGCCGGTCGTTCGCCGGTGGCCAGCAGGGCGGCCGCATCCCGGCCGGCTGCGGTCAATATCGCCCATCGCTGCTGCCGAGGCCGGGCTGAGGCCGGCACGACCCGCCATTCGAGCCGCACCAGCCCATCGGCTTCCAGCGACCGCAGGGAGCGCAGCAACGTCGCCCGGCTGGCCGACGGCGGCAGGTCGTCGACGCGAACGCCAGCCTCGCCTCCGGCCACCACGGCGGCCAGAAGCGTGCCCGCATCGGCAGCGCTATCAGCCTGCGCCACTACGAAGAGCTCGATGTGCTCGAGCGTGCCCGGCGGAAGCATCGCCCGCACCACCATGCCCGGCGGCGCCAGGTAGTGCTCCGCCACGTGCAGCGCCAGCCGACGCCACAGCCGACCCAGCAGCGGGCCGTCGGAGCGAACGAGGCTCAGCAGTGGCTTGGTCTCCATCTCCGGCGCTGCGGCCTCCGCCAGGACCACACCCACCGCGCGGCGTCGCCCGAACTCGACCATGACCGCCTCACCCAGTCCGATGCCGGCGAGGGCCGTCGGAACGCGATAGGTGAAGGTGCGCCCTCCGGGAACGCCGGGGGCATCGACGGCGACCTCGACGAAGCGCGGCTCCGTCATCTGGCGCCTAGACGCGGATACGCCGGTCGGCGAAGCGCTCGTGCTCGGCAGCGATGATGGCGTCGATCTGCTCGGCGGTCTCGTCGATGCGGTCGGTCTCGTTGACGACGACGTGGTCGTACTCGTCCTTGCGCGCCAGCTCGACCGCCGCGTCGCGGCGCCGGATCTTCGAGGTCATGCGGAGCCTCCGTGGAGCGCCCCACGAGCCGCGCATCGAGCTCCTCGAGCGAGGGCGGTACGACGAAGATGAGCAACGCTTGGGGCACCCTCTCGCGCACCTTGTCAGCACCCTGCACGTCGATCTTGAGGATGGCATCGCGGCCGCTCGTCAGCGCCGACTGGACCTGGTCGCGGGGAGTGCCGTACCAGTTGCCGTGGACCTCGCTGGCCTCCAGCAGCCCATCGGCTGCCGCCAGACGGTGATAGTCGTCAAGCGAGAGGAAGTGGTAGCTGACGCCGTCGATCTCGTTGTGGCGGCGGGCGCGGGTGGTGACGGTGATGACGTAGTGGCGCGGGTGGCGCGGGTGGCGCCGCTGCATGGCCTCGATGATGGTGTCCTTGCCCACGCCCGACGGCCCGGAGATGATCGACCAGCTGCGCGCCCGGCTGCCCCTCGATCGCGCAAATCGTCAGCTCCTCCCTGCGTCGGCGGCACGGAGCCCATCGAGCACCGACTCCAGCGCCTCCGGCAATGGTGCCTCACATCGGACCAGCCGACCGGACCCGGGCGACAGGAACTCCAGCTTCCAGGCGTGCAGGAAGAGCCGATCCGAGGCCTTCTGGTCCCGCGGCGGACCGCACCACTGGCGTAGACGGGATCGCCGGCGACCGGATGGCCGATGGAAGCGAGGTGGACGCGGATCTGATGTGTGCGCCCGGTGACCAGGTCGAGCTCGAGCAAGTGTCCATTCGCGTGAAACGCTCGCGGACCCGGTAGCCGGTGATGGCCGGTTTGCCCTCGGCCGTGACGGCCATGCGCATGCGATTGCGCGAGTCGCGGCCGATGGGTTTCTCGATGCGGCCCAGCTGCGCGTTGACGACGCCGCCGGCCAGCGCCAGGTACGTCTTGCGAACGCGGCGCGCCTTGAGCTGTGCCTGCAGCGACAGCTGCGCCGCGTCATTGCGCGCGACGACGATGAGCCCACTGGTGTCCCGATCGAGTCGGTGCACGATGCCGGGCCGCTCGACACCCGCCACGATGCGCCAGACCTCCGGCTGTCGCCTCCATCCCCAGCAGCGCGTTGACCAGCGTGCCGCTCGCATGGCCGGGGGCCGGATGCGTCACCAGCCCGGCAGGCTTGTCGATGACGATGACGTCGTCATCGCGATAGACGACCTCGAGCGGGATGTCCTCGGCCAGCAGCTCGTCCACCCTCGGCTCGGGCACGTCGAGCTCCAGCGTCATCCCGGGTCGGACCGGGTCACGTGACCGCACGCGCTCACCAGCGCAGGTCAGCCGCCCATCCGCGATGAGCCGCTGCACGTAGGCGCGCGAGAGGCCCGCGGCGTCGGCCATGAAGCGATCGGCGCGGCTGCCGTCGGCCCCCTCGGGCACCGTCCACCCGCATGACCCCGCTCATGCGGTCTCGTCCGCGCCGCGTCGGCCTGGGACCGCGCGATCGCCCAGCAGGGCCGCGGCGAACAGCACGACGATGCCGAGGAAGACGGCCGCGTCGGCGATGTTCCAGGTATACCAGCGCGTGGTCGCCCATGCCCATGTCCACGAAGTCGATGACATGGCCGTGCAGCGACGCGGTCGATGAGGTTGCCGATGGCGCCACCCAGCAGCAGGCCAAGGCCGATGGTCACGAGCGCACCCAGGCCGGCGCCATGGCGCCACTCGTACCAGCTGATGCCGACGATGACGAGGACCGACAGGCCTGCCATCAGCAGCGCCGAGGTGTCAAGCAAGCCGAAGATGGCCCCGTCGTTGTAGGTCTTGGCGATACGCACGAGCGCGCCGATGACCTCCGACGGTCCACCCGCGTCACCTGCGGGGATACCTCTGGAGGCCAGTTCGAAGGAGCTGTCGACGTACGCCTTGGAGGCCTGGTCGAGCAGCACCACGGCACCGGCCAGGCCGCCGAAGAGCGCCCAGCGCCGATGTCGTTCCCGCGAGGTCTCGCGGGCCTCGTCCCTCTTGGCCGAGGCTGGCGCCTCAGCCACCTCCGCTCCCCAGCGCGACCGTCACGCTGCCCGCGTCAAGCGCGAGCGTGGCGGCACTGCCACCTCTCGGCGCAGGACCGCGGACGACCTCATCGGCGAGTGTGTCAGCGGCGATCGACCCGAACCAGGGCGCGAGGCGGTCGAGCGAATCCGCGGGGCCGTCGATGAACAGCCGGATGCGGGCATCCAGCGCCAGCTCGGCCTGCTTGCGCAGGTCCTGCACCGCGCGCGTGAGCTCGCGAGCATCGCCCTCGGCGAGCAGCTCGGGCGTGAGCTCGGTGTCGATGACCACGACGATGCCCTCGTCGTGTGCCACGGCGGTGCCCGGCCGCGGCGTGGCCAGGATCTCGACCTCGTCGGGACCGAGCGTGACGCCAGCCAGTTCGACCGAGCCGTCCTGGTGGTACTCCACCTCGTTCGCGCGAGCGGCGGCCATGATGGCCGGGATGGCGCTCCCGTGCTTGCGGCCGATGACCGGCAGCAGCGGCTTCACGCGGTCGATCCACCAGCTCCGACTCATCGCCGATGATCTCGACCGACTTGACGTTGAGCTCGTCGGCTCAGCAGCGACAGCAGTTCGGCAGCCGCGCCGGGTTCCAGGCCCTCGCTCAGCGAACCGGCTGGCATCGCCAGCCACAGCCGACCCAGCGGCTGGCGTACACGGATGCCGGCGCGGCTCCGCAGCGTGCGGCCCAATTCGACCGCGCGGCGCAAGTCGGCCATGGCGTGCTCCAGCTGCAGATCGCGCAAGGGCGCCAGGTCGTCGGCTGGCCAGCGGGTCAGATGGACCAATTCGGGCGCATCCGCCTGGGCCGGCGTCACCAGCACCTGGTGGAACTCCTCGGCCAGGAACGGCAACAGTGGCGCGATGGTGCGGGCCACGCTCGCCAGGGCCAGGTGCAGCGTGCCGAAGGCGGCGTCGCGGTCAGCGCCGCCATCACCGCGCGAGAGGCGACGGCGGGAGCGCCGCAGCCACCACGTGGAAAGGTCGTCAACGAAGCCGCTGATGGCACGGGTGGCTCCTCGCGTGTCGTACTCGGCCATGCAGTCACCTGCCACCGAAGCCATGTTCGCCGCGCGCGAGATGACCCAGCGGTCCAGCAGGCTGCGGGCTGGGTCCGCTGCCTGCCCGCCGATGACAGCGCGGCCAGGTTGCCACCCTCCGAGGCGGGCATAGGTGGTGAAGAAGGCCAGCACGTTCCACAGCACCAGCAACTCGCGACGAGCCTCGTCCGCGGTGTGGTAGCCGAAGAGGATGTTGTCCTCGGGGCGGGCGCTGGCGTACATCCAGCGCATCACGTCCACGCCCATGCGCTCCGCGGCCTCGTTGAACTCGATGGCATTGCCCCACGACTTGTGCATGGGACGGCCGTCCTCGCCGTAGAGCGTGGCGTAGCCGAAGAGGGACTTGAAGGGGCGCTCGTTGCGCAGCACGGTGCCCATCGCCAGCATCGAGTAGAACCAGTTGCGGAACTGACCCGGGAACGACTCGGTCACGAAGTCGGCCGGGAACCACTTCTGCCAGTAGTCCGGATCGGTGCGGTAGTGCAAGGTGCTGAAGGGCACGATGCCAGCGTCCAGCCAGGGATTGCCGACGTCGCGGATGCGTCGCGAATTCGGCTCCGCAGGCCGCGCAGGGCACGATGACCTCGTCCACCCAGGGCCGATGGGGTGACCGGCCCTCCAGTCGCTCGAAGCCCGATGAGGCCTTCTGGCCCAGCTCTTCGCGACCACCGATGACCTGGTAGCCGTCGCACTCGGTGCACTCCCAGATGGGCAGCGCCAGGCCCCAGTAGCGCTTCTTGGAGATCGATCCAGTCGGACATGGTGAAGAGCCAGTCGATCTCGCGGTCGTAGCCGAAGCCCGGATACCACTTGATCTGGTCCACGATGTCCATGATCTGGTAGCGCAGGCTGGCCGCCTTCTGTTCGTCGCTGAGCTGGTCGCGCGGGATGTCGTAGACCGGGCCCATGGAGATGTACCACTCGTCGACGACGCGGAAGAGCAATGCCGTGCCGCAGCGCCAGCAGTGCGGGTAGCGATGCGTGTAGGGCTCCAGGTGGTAGTAGAAGTCGCGCGCCTCGAGTTCCTCGATGATCTCGGCGGCAGATGCCGGCGGCATCCTTGCCGCTGAAGGGACCGAAGCCATCGAGGTAGTGGCCGGCCTCATCGAGTGGCGCGATGACCGGGAGGCCCAGCTTCAGGCCCAAGCCCGAAGTCCTCGGCGCCACCACCAGGGGCGATGTGCACGATGCTGGTGCCCTCGTCCTCGCCAACCTCGTCCCAGGCGATGACGCGATGGATGTAGGGCGCGCTGCCCTCCTCGTCGACACCCCCGGCGAAGGCTTCCTGCACCGCCGGAAGGTCGTCGAAGGCGGCCCGGTAGTGCCAGCCCAGCAGCTCCTCACCCTTGCGCTCCTCGAGCACCTTGAAGTCACCCTGCACGGCCGTCCTGGCCGCGACCTTGCCTACCCAGTGGCGCTCGTCGCCCTGCTCGATGAGCAGGTAGTCGAGATCGGGGTGGACGGCCGCGGCGACATTGGCGGTCATCGTCCAGGGGGTGGTCGTCCAGACCAGCAGTGACTCGCCGGGGCGGTCGAGCAGCTTGAAGCGCACGGTCAGGCCTGGGTCCTCGCGATCGGCGTAGCCCTCGTTCATCTCCATCTGGCTCATGCCGGTACCGCAGCGGGCGCACCAGGGCATGGAATCCTTGCCGCGATAGAGCCAGCCGCGACGGTCACATTCGGCCAGGAAGGCCCAGATGAGATCGTTGTTCTCGTTGCTGAAGGTGAAGTAGGAACCACCCATCTCGGGCAAGCCGAGGCGTCCCACGATCATCTCGACGGTATCGGTGACCGGACCGTGCGGGCCCTCCACGGTGATCACCTGGCTCGCATCCTGCTCGAGGAGATCGCGCAGCCGGCGCAGCTCGTCCGGGTCGTTCCAGTCCATCCAGTAGCCCAGGCGGATGGACTGCTCGGTCTGGACCGCGGCGTAGGTCAGCACGCGCTGCTTGCACAAGCGCACGAAGTCAGCGATGCCGAATGACTCGATGTCCTTCTTGCTGGTGAAGCCCAGCTCGCGCTCGACATTGACCTCTACCCAGAGGCCCTGGCAGTCGAAGCCGTTCTGCCAGCGCAGCTCCTGGCCCAGCATGGCGTGATAGCGCTGGAAGGCGTCCTTGTAGGAACGACCCCAGGCGTGGTGCACGCCCATGGGGTTATTGGCGGTGATGGGCCCATCCACGAACGACCAGTGGTCGCCGCCTGCGTTCTGCAGGCGCAGCTTGGAGAAGATGGACCGCTCTCGCCAGAAGTCGAGCGTGCGATGTTCCTGGGCAGCGAGGTCAGGCTGCGCTGCGACAGCCGGGAAGGGACTGTGTGTCATCGGGAGGTGCAGTCTAGCCGAGCGTCGGGCTACACCGAGTGGTGCCCGGCTGCACCACGGACACGCGGCTGTGGCACGCATCGGGGAGACGGGCTACGATGCCGTTCGATGGCCCCCAGCGACGTTGCCGTGCGTCCCAGGCGAAGCGCCTTTGCCGCGGCATTCCTCTCCTTCATCTTCCCCGGCCTCGGCCACGCCTACCTGGGCCGCTGGCTGCGAGCCCTCGCCTGGGCGGCGCTCCCGATCGTGCTCATCGCCGCGGCTGCCGGCCGGGTCGTGAGTGGCGGGCGCAGCGAGCTGGTGGAGCTGGTAGCGGACCCGGGCGTGCTCAACGCCATGCTCATCTTCCTCGCCCTGGACGTGATCTACCGCCTCCTCGCGCTGCTCGACGCGTACCGCCTCGCGACCGATCGCAGCGTCGGATCGATCGTCCACCCGCACCGCCTCGACGGCCGGCCTCATGGCGCTGGTCATCGTACTGGTGGGCAGCCACGTGGTGGTGGCGCGACCCATCTTCTTCGCCACTGACCTCTATCGCGACATCGCTTACAACGCCGGTGATAGCAGCGTGGTCCTCAGCCCCGAAGAGCTGCAACAGCAGGGTGGCCAGGATTTCCAGCTCATCACCGAGGAGCAGTTCGAGACGGCCAGCCAGAAGCCGGACCGCCCGCGCGCGTCACGCCAGCCGGGCGAGCCCGAAGCGACGCCGACGGCGGAGCCGGCCACCCCGGAGCCCACCCAGGAGGTGCAGGTCGCCGATTGGGACGGCAAGGAGCGCCTCAACATCCTGCTCATCGGCCAGGACGGCGGACGCCAGGGCGGCGGTGATGCCAGCCTGCTGACTGACACCATGATCACGGTCAGCGTCGACCCCACCACCGGACGGCTTGCCTTCATCTCCCTTCCCCGCGACACGTCCGGGGTGCCGCTGCCGAGGAACTGGGGAGCCTACAGCGCGCTCGGCGGCAAGTACAACAACAAGATCAACACGCTCTACTACCTGGCGCGCAGCCGGCCCGACCTCTTCCCGGGCAATGACAAGGAGCGTGGCTTCAAGGGGCTCATGGGCGCGCTGGGCGAGCTCTATGGCCTCGACATCAAGTACTACGTGGCCGTGGACCTCAACAGCTTCCGCGCGGTGGTGAACACGCTCGGCGGCGTCATCGTCGACGTGCAGAAGCCGGTCATGGATGACAGCTACTCCGCCAGTGACGGTCGCGGCAAGCTGAAGCTCTACATCCCGCCGGGCATGGCCCGCATGAACGGCCAGGAGGCACTGGCCTACGCGCGCTCCCGCCACGGCTCTGACGACTTCGACCGTTCCGCGCGTCAGCAGCGCGTCATCACCTCGGTCCGCGAACAGACCGACATCGACGACCTGCTCGCAGCCGGGCATCCTGAACGACCTCATCAGGAACCTGAAGAAGGAGGTCAAGACGAACATCCCGCCGCAACTGGTGCCCAAGCTGCTCTCGCTGGCGCAGAAGGTGGACCTCGACCGTCGCGAGAACCTGGTCCTGGGGACCAGCTGCATTCGTCGACACCTGCTACCCCTGTGGCAGTTCCGGCCTGTGGATGCTGAAGGCCAAGCCCGCCGCCATCAAGCAAGCGGTCCAGAACGTCTTCAGCACCACCAAGGCGCAGGCGCGCGCGATCAACGCCATCCGGGACGAGGCTGCCGTGGTCCACGTCACTCAACGGCCAGGGCGGACCAAACACCAAGGCCGTCAACATCGCCTCCAACCTGGGCGGCAAGGGCATCGACGCGCTCGTGCCGCCGTTCAACGGCGGCCGGGCCGACGCGGAGGACTTCAGCGGGACCGTCATCACCTTCTACAACGGCGCCGCAGGATGCGATGCCGGAGACGGTCAAGAAGCTTGAAGCAGCACGTTCAAGGACAAGCAGCGCGAGCTGCGCTACGAGGATGAGCCTGGAGCGGACGCGGACATCGTCATCATCGTCGGCGAGAAGACCAAGGCGCTCAAGCCGTAGGCGGGCGCCGTCGACCGTCGCCGACGTCGACTGCCGCGCTAGTAGACCGGGACGACCCAGTCCCCGTAGGCCGCCGACTTGCCCCTCACCGCGTCGAAGTATGTGGCCATGATGCGTGCGGTGACCGGCCCCACCTCGCCGTCTGCCAACGACTCGATGGTCGATCGACGCCGACCGGTGAGACCTGCGCGCCGGTACCGCAGAGGAAGACCTCGTCGGCCACGTAGAGCTCACTGCGGTCGATGGCTCGGACCTCGCACTCGAGGCCCAGTTCGCGCTGGCGATCTCGATGATGCCGGAGCGCGTGATGCCTTCGAGGATGTCGGCGTTGACGCCGGGCGTCACTAGCCGTCCCTTGCGCACCATGAAGAGGTTCTCCGCGCTGCCCTCGGACACCTTGCCCTCTTGGGTCAGCACGATGGCCTCCTCGTGGCCGTTGAGCGACGCTTCCGTCTTGGAGAAGGCCGGGTTCACGTACGAGCCCACGACCTTGGCGCGGGAAGGGATGTTGAGGTCGCCGGTGCGACGCCAGGAGACCGTGCCGCAGCTGATGGGCTCGTCGACGGAGATGTAGTCGCCGAACGGGATCGAGAGCAGGTTCAGCTTGGACTCGATGCCGTGCAACTTGACGCCGATGGCCTCGTCCGACTTGTAGACGGTGGCGCGCACGTAGCAGTCCTCGCGGTAGCCGTTGCGCTTCAGCAGCTCGATGGTCATGTCGACCATCTGGTCCACGCTGTAGTGCGGATCCATCATCAGGATCTTGGACGAATCGACGATGCGCTCGAAGTGCTCGCGCGCACGCAGCAGGTAGAGCTGCTCCTCCTCCGCATTCCAGTAGGCACGGATGCCCTCGAAGACCGCGGTCCCATAGAGGAACGAGTGGGTCATGATGCTGACCTTGGCGTCGGCCAGCGACGTCCACGCATCCTCGAACCAGCACACCGTGTCGTCCTGTGGGCGCGAACCTGGGCGACGCGCGTGCGGATCGGACTGGACTTCGGTCGGTGTGGGGTTGGGGTTCTGGGTCAGCATGCGGGGGAGTATACGCGGCCGCCCCGCGAGGTCGAACCCGATGCTTGCCTGCCCGGCCCGTCGCGGGATACGAGCAGACCTGGCCACAGGGACCGGGTCTGCTCAGGGAGCGGCTGGCCCGACCTCGCGGTCGAGCGGATGCGTTGGTCTAGGGGCGCATGTGCTGCGGCGCGTACGGCAGCAGCGCGACGTGACGGGCACGCTTGAGCGCCACGGCCAACGCGCGCTGGTGCTGCGCACAGGTACCGGTCTTGCGACGCGGCTCGATCTTGGCCCGCTCGCTGATGTACCGACGGAGGCGGTTCACCTCCTTGTAGTCGATGGACTTGGACTTGTCGGCGCAGAACGCACACACCTTGCGGCGGCGGCGATCACGGTAGAAGTCATCTCGGCGCTTGCGAGGAGGTGGCATCGGTTCATTTCCTTTCTATGGTCGATCGGTCGTTGTCGTGGTGGACATGCCGCCGTTGCGGCTAGAAGGGCAGGTCGTCGAAATCCTCGGCCGAGCTCGACGGTCCGGCTGAGCCAGAGGCACCCTTGTCTGATCCACTGGAGCCGGAGCCGGAGCCGGATTGGCCGCCCGGCGCATCGCCAGGTGAGGGCGGACCATCCTCGCGGTCACGTCGTTCCAGCGAGCTCACACGGTCCGCGATGAGCTCGGTGGTGTAGCGCTTGTTGCCACTCTGGTCTTCCCACTGGCGAGTCTGGAGGCGCCCTTCCACGTAGACCTTGTGCCCCTTGCGAAGCTGCTCGGCGGCGCGCTCGCCGCGATCACCCCAGACGACGACGCGGAACCACTCCGTCTCGCTCTGCCACTCGCCTTGCTGGTCGCGGAAGTTGCGATTGGTGGCCACGCTGAATTGCGTGACCGCCTGCCCACTGGGGGTGTAGCGCATCTCCGGGTCGCGACCGAGGTTGCCGATGATCATGCACTTGTTCAGTGACATGGCTGATCCTCCACTGGTGCGCGCCTAGTCGGTCGCGCGGGGAGCGGCCTCGCTCTCGGACTCGTCGATCTTCTCACCGTCGTCGTCGAGTTCATCCTCGTCGGGGGGCGAGTAGTCATCATCGTCGTAGTCGTCCGGCTCGTCATCGTCCGACCCGTCCTCACGCTTCTCGCTGCGACGTGAGGCCGGGCGCTCGATGCGGGTGACGAGGTGGCGCATGACCTCCTCGGTGATATTGAGGCCACGCTCCAGCTCCTCGATGGAATCGCTGGGAGCTTCGAAGACGACGATGAAGTACGAGCCTTCGCGAAAGCCGGAGATGGGGTAGGCCAGGCGACGGCGGCCCCAGGGGCTGACCTTCACGATCTGGCCATCACCCGCAGAGATCCCGCGGGTGGTTCGGTCCAGGATGGCCTGGACACGATCGTCCGCGGTGTCCGGCCGCAGGACGAGCATGAGTTCATAGCGACGCATCAGCGTTCACTCCTCCCAATGGGTTTGCCTCACTCATGTGCCGGGCGTAGTCGCCCCACGGCAAGGCTGAAAGGACTGGCGGAGGATAGCACGGGCAGGCGGAAGCCCGCCGAGACCACCAGCTCCGGAACGCCCTGCACCATGGCAACGGTGTGGTGCGCAGAAGCACCGGCGAACCGTTGACAGTAGGCACCAGCTCCCGCGGCTGCGCCGAGGTGGACTCAGAACATGGTGGTGCACCAGGGCGTGCGCTCCGCCGTGAACATGGCGTCCGCACGTCGCAGCGCACCAGGGCGCCGTTCCTCGATGCGACCGGCCCGCGCCAGGTCGGACGGCCGGGTACCTCCGAGGTAGACGGCGGCCAGATCGGCGATATCGAGAGCCAGGTGCGGCTCTTCATCCACCCGTGTCGCGGCGGCGGTCACCGACCCTGACTCGTCCCGCGAGCGGAGTCGCCAGCGGCCGGCGTTCCATGGGCAGGATTCATCGGTCACCTCCAGCACCAGCTCGTCCGCGGTCCCGTATCGACGAGCGGCCAAGGCCCCGGGAAGGTCCACGATGCGGAGCCACAGGCCGTCGTTGGCCAGCAGGCCCAACGCGCGCGGCTCAGCCAGCAGGTACTGCAGCGGATTCGGCACCGGCGCGCGCTGTACCCGCACCGTACGCACGAGGTCGACATCGAAGAGATAGCGCCACAACTCCCGCAGTGCGCGTGGTGTGGTAGTCACGGCCTCGCGCACCAGGAGCACATTCTTTGGCCCGCTGTGGTCCCAGTCATCCTTGACGCGGTAGATGGCATAGCCTTCCGGGCGGCCTTCGTATTCATACACGACACGGAACTTCGGGCCGGCGCCGTGGCGACTGTACTCAGGGTCAGCCAGGATGGCGCTGCGCCACCAGGTATCGCTCCTCGAGAGCGCACCGGGTGTCTCGGCGCGCATGACGTCGTAGACCGCCGGGATCAGCTCCGCCGATTCCTCCTCTTCGAGGATGCGAACACGGCCCTCTTGTGGCCAGCGACGGGCGTAGGCGGTACGCCCGGTGGAGGCCTCGATGTATCCGTCCAGCACGGCCAGCCCGTAACCGAAGCGCCCGTAGATGGCACCCTCCGAGGCCCAGAGGGCGGCCACCGGTTCGCGCCGCTCGTGGACGTCGGCGAGCTGCCGGCGCATGAGCGCACGCAAGACGCCCTGTCGGCGATGGTCGGGTCGCACGCCGACACCGGTGATGGCCGCGACCGCTACCTCCCCACCGGGTACCGTGAGGCGCATCGACTGGGCTGAAGCGCAGCCGACGACGAGCTCGCTGGCGTCATCCTCGAACGCGCCCAGCCAGCGATCTGGCTCGACGAGCTTCAGCCAGTCGTCGACCTCGGCTTCGGAGAAGGTCTCGGCGAAGGCCAGTTGGACAGGCACCATGTAGGTGCGCATCTGGTCGGGCGCCGGGACACGGATGTGCCATCGGGGTGCAGGATCGTCAACAGCAGTCGTCATGGACTGAATCCTGCCATGCGGACGCACGCGTCGATCGCTACCGCTGACAACCTTGCCGAACTGGCTACAGGCGGAAGCGATGGGGCGTGAGGCCGACCGCCAGTAGCCCCGACACGACGAGAATGAACAAGATCGCGGCCCAGTCCATCACACGCACCATGGCTCCATCCAGGCCACGCGTCGATCGGCCGGAGGTACCGACCCACCCGCGTCGAAGGTCAACACGGGATGTCCCGGGACGGCTGGGGTCGATAGGCGTCCGTTCGCGCTCAGCCCCGAAGCGGCGACCGCCAAGAGCGGGAGCCCCCGGGAGAGCGCCACCCGTAGTCGTCTCATCGTGGGATCATCGTCGTCCCAGCCGTAGCCCTCGTCGTCGATGCGGTGTCACATCGTCGATGGCAGGCGCGGGTCCGTCCACTCGACGGTCCACTCGCCGACGGTCCCACGCGAGTGGCAGATGGCCACGTCTTCCCCCGACTCCTCACTCTCGCCGTGCCATTGCTCCGCGGTCACCGTCCCGCTGAACCGAACGTAGTGAAGACCTGCGCCCTCCCCTGCGCCACGACCGCGGCACCCAGTCCACCGAACAGCACGAGGATGGGCGTCCCGGCCAGCGACAGCCGCAACGACCGCATGATGTACCCCCTTCCAATGCGGGCAGTGTTCGCAAGTAGCTCGGTGCAGTCCATGGCGGCCATGATCAAGGGGCCGCGCCTCGAAGCCTTCCGCTATCTCTATGAATGGCTGGTGGGGCGTTCTGGTCCATCTTTGCGACCGCCCTGCTCGGTCGTCGGGGGTTCGGACGACGACCATCATGGCGAAGGTCCTTGCCTGCTGCCATGCCGCCTGGTCGCCGCGAACCATCTCCGACTCGAGATGCGGCCCGCCCCTCGCGGGACGGGCCTCGGTCCGTGGTGACGCGGTTCGCTACTCGCTCACTGACGCGGGGAGCGCGGGGAACTCGGTCGGTGGGACACCGGGGAAGATGACCCCCCGGACCCCCACCTCAGGAGGCCAGTCGAACTGGCGGTAGTAGGTGAGGCCTTCATAGTCGCCGCTGCCGGGGAGCCAGCAGCTCAGGATGGAGGTGGTGTCTCCCCACTGTCCGCCGCTGCAGGGGCCTTCCCACGTGCCACTCTCGTTCGCGATGCGCATGGTCCCCCACTCGGTCGCCGCATCGACGAAGGGCACGCCGTAGACGTCGCCGCTCCAGGTGAACGTGAGCTCACCGCTGACACGCGGGTCGTCCATGCTCGAGGTCTGGGTGAAGAGGCCACCGCGGAACTGCGTGACGTCGCCGACCCGTACCTGGGTGGGGTCGATGAGGAACGTCGGATCGCCGTCGGTCCCGCTGACGTGGACGGCGACAGCGGGCGTCGATGCGGCAGGTGCACCGGGGACGACTCCTCCCTGCTGGTCGAAGGGCTGAGCGATGAGGAAGACGCCGCCGAGGGCGAAGACGACCGCACCGGTGACGATAGCCTTGACTGGACTGAACATGGTGTAGGTCCTCCCGGTGATGGTGGGTACATGGCCGGTCGTGGCCGGCATTGGTGTGGGCCGGAACGCGGTGCTGGGGATGGCTGGCGGTGTGACCGAGGCTCGCCCCAAGCTGGGCAGCGGCCAGCAGCGGCCTCGCTGGCGGGTCTGTGGCACTCGGGCCATGACCTCTTCGAGGCTGCGCGACGGGTCGGGCGGTGTCAGGGCGGTGCTTCGGTAGAACGATTCCAGGATGGTTTGCAGTCGGTCCTCGGTCATCGGATGGCCTCCGGTGGGACGACGGCTGACATCTCCGGTCGGGCGCCGGCCTCCATCGCAGCCCGCAGCGAGCCCACGGCACGTCCGAGACGGGAGTAGACGGTCTTGCGTGGGATGGTCAGCGTCTCGGCGATCTCGTCGGGCGTCAGGTCGAGCAGGAAGCGCAGCGCGAGGACCGTGCGGTGCTCGAGCGAGAGGCGGCACAGCGCCCGCTCCAGCGCATCGCGGTCGGCGACCAGCGCGATGTCGTCGTGAGCGACCGGCTCCGCTCTGCGGGAGAGGGTGGCGACGGAGGCCCACCTCGACGCACGCCGCGCCTGATCGTGGCAGGCGTTGACGAGGAGCCGGCAGCACCAGCCCTCGAACCGCGATGCCTCGCGCAGTCGCGGCAGGTTGCGCCAGATACTGACGAGGGCCTGCTGGGTCGCGTCGTCAGCCTTCGCCCCATCCCGCAGGATGCCGTGTGCCAAGCGGTAGAGGCGGGGGTATGCGTCGGCGGCGAGCATCTCGAACGCTCGCTGGTCACCCTGCTGTGCCCTGACCACGAGGTCTGCGTCCATCCCCCCGCATCCCTTCGACTGGCGGCCACTCGGACCGCCGAGGACCGAGCCTCTTTCGTTCCTCTATAGGATAAGACGCAGCGTCAGGCCCACCAGTCGCCAACTTCGTCTGGCCCGATCATCTCGACCGAGGGCGAAGTCGATGGCCCGGCACACGGGACGGGGCGGACAGCGCCTCGGGTTCCCATCCGGTGGGCCGGGCCGGTTCACCGGTGCCTGACCTAGGGCCTGGCGTCCATGGCAGGATCGTCCATCCTCCGACTCTGAGCAGGGGCCCGCCCCTCGCGGGACGGGCTTCGGGGTGTAGGTATCGCCTGTGAGGTGCGCGACTCCTTTCGTCAGGACTGGGGTGGGCTGAGGAGCGCGACGGAGACGAGGTCACTGTCATCGGTGGTACCCGAGACGGTCAGGATCAGGCGATCGCCGGCGACGGCCATGTCCACGTCGTAGATCCACATGCCGGCCACTGGCAGTATCGGCTGTGCCTCCTCCAGTGCCCAGTCGGCGCCGTCACCGGATGCCCAGAGCGCCAGCAGGTCGCCGTCCTGGCCCCCTTGCGCGCTCGGGCCCGCGAGCAGGGCGAAGAAGTGGCCGCCCTGGACGGTGAGGGCCTTCAGCTCGCCGCCCACGGGACTGCCGTAGGCGACGTGCCACTCGCTGCCGTCAGGGGTGAGCAGCATAGCCGAGCCGCACGGGTCCAAGCAGATGGGGGCATCGACCACCAGCCGCTCTGCCACTGCGGCGACCGAGGTGATGGCGCCATGGGGACGGGGCATCGCGCCCTCCTCCTTCTTCCACGAGAGCCCATCCGGCGAGCGCCAGAGCTGCCCCCAGCAGATGCCGCCCGACGGACCCGGGTACAGGGCGAAGGCATCGACGCCCCCAGCCTGCGGATCCTCCATGGTGTCGATATAGCCACCGATCTCGAAGGCCTCCTTGGCCCTGGCCTGGGTCCAGGTCCGCCCATCCGGACTGGACCAGATGGCGGCGCGAGGTGCATTCTCGAAGTAGCTGACGCCGCCCAGCAGGTAACCGTCGTCGGCACCGAGGATGGTGCGCAGCCGGGCGACCGTCGGGAAGGAATCACTGGCGGTGACCCGCTCCCAGGATGTCCCATCGCCCGAGCGCCAGACCGCCGAGCGCTGACCGCTCTGCTCGGCCACCCGCCCGAAGGCGAGGAAGCCCGCAGGGCCGTAGGCAACCCCCTGCAGGCCGATCTCCGGGCCGCTGATGGACGGCCGCATGAGTCCGAGGTCGAGGCCGGATGAGCGCGGATCCACGGCCTCCCAGGTGGTGCCATCGGGGCTTGTCCACGCCGGCCCCCAGCAGCGCGACGTCTCGCGTCGCACAAGGGTGCAGGCCCGCTGCCCGACCGCGACCATCGATGATGGCCCGACCGCGACGCCGACAACCATGGTCGTGCCGATGGTCTGGGGCAACACGGTGGCTGTCCAGCCGTCCGCGCTTGTCGTGGTCACGCTCCCACCGTCTTGGGCCTGAGCGACCGGAGCCAGCGCCGGTACCCCACCGATCACGAGGAACGTCGACATCGCCGCGCCAGCGGCCCACGACCTACGCATGACAGCCTTCTTCGGCTCATGCGCGGGTCGGGTCCGCCAGTGGCTCGGCGCAGTCCCGGCGGCCATGGTGTGGGCCGCGCCTCATCGCCTCCCGCTCACCCGGTATCAGGCCACGTCGCTATCGCGCGCTGCAAGAGGCAGAGGTCATCAACACGGTCGACGCAGCGGCGACTCTGCTCCCGATGTCCGTCGCCGCACACCTCGCCGTTAACCTCCTCCGACGACAAGAAGAGGCCGGCCCCAGCGCGGGACGGGCCCAGCCGTCCACCAATGGCCTACTCGGCGGACGACGACCTCGTCAGCTGGTCGTAGGTGTCCCGGTCGGTGAAGGTAGCCATGATGGCGTCGACGTTCTTGCAGGAGTCGACGAGACACGAGGTCCAGGTCGTGCCGTACCAGTGCGCCACGCCACCGCAGCCGTCCTCGGTCGAGCTGCCGTTGAGCCAGAGGCTGCCGTCGGGCGCGACGGTGAGCAGATCGGCGCAAGGGCGATGGCGTCAAGCCGTGGGGCGTGCAGGGCTTGATCTCCACCAGGGGTGTCTCCACCGAGATATCGAGGAGCCCCTCGTAGACGCCATCCTGAGCGTCCTATGGCGTCTCAGAGGGCTCCAGCGCGTCGAGACGGCTCTCTACTCCATCGGCCTGTCATCGGCCGTCCGGGTGGCTCTGACGCAGATGTCGATGCCGCCTTCGCTGCGCACAAGAGCAGCAGTAGGAGGACTGCGATGGTCGGGGACGACACCGAAGCTGGGGCCGCCGAAGGCCAGTTGGGTTCGTTCGGTCACTGGCTCGCATGGCCGGGCCCGATCGCCTGGCCTAGCCGCTCGACGGCGTCCTGCTTGCGCCCCTCGTTGCTATCGGCGTAGACGTTCATCGTGGTCGCGGCGGTGCTGTGTCCCAGGAGGCCACGCAGGCGGATGCCAGAGGTGGAGCTCGAACCCACACGAGGGTCACCCCTCAGCGCTGTTCAAGGCCTGCCCGTACTGTCGGCTGGCGTCCGCCGTGGCGCTGTGCCCCTCTGAGCATGACCGTGCGGCTCGTCGAGCGAGCCGGCGGCGTGGCCCACGTACGTCAGGTCAGCTCCACGGGGTGGGCCAGGTCCCAGCCCCGGGGTGGGCCAGGTCCCAGCGGGGCACGGGTTGGCCCTGTTGGCTGAAGCGACCCGCACGATACCGGGCCGGCCCTTGCGCTTGACCGTCATCTGGTAGTAGACGGGGTACCTCAGTCGATGGCCCTCTGGCGTGCACTGATTGCCTCCGACCCCGAGGGGGCTGTAGTCGTGCCCCAGCCACCAGACGTACTTGTTCTGGCGGAACAGGCGGTCGGGTGCGCCGGGGATGGCCTTGTAGACCTCCTCGGTCACGACGTACTTGCGGGTCTTGTCACAGTGGCGGACGAGGCCGTATCCGAACCAGATGGGAGGGAGCGCCATGGAGTTGACGTCCCACCCTCCGAACTTGAAGGTGCAGCCCCACTTCTCGACCTTGCGTGGGGCGCGGGCATCGGCTTCGGTGGGCATCACCGCCCCGATGGCCAGGACGAGTGCGATGGCGGCGATGATGGCTCGCATGTGCCTATCCCCCCTTTGCGTGGCCTAATCATCCACCGCCAGGCAAGGAGGCAGCGACACCTCGACCACCGCCCGGTCTTCGACTCGCCCAGACACCGTGCCATCTCCTCCACGCAATGCAGTTCCGTCTGCCCGACCGCTGTCCTCTCGTGACCGCTTGCCGACCACTGGCTATTCGATGAGGCCAAAGGTGTACATCGACCACTGCCGATAGCACTCCTCCCCGCCGGGCCCGCCGACGTACCGGCTCTCGGGCGCGTTGCCGTGGACCTCGGGCCATGTCTCCGCCGTTTCACGCTCAAACGTGGTGCCGGAGGTAGGACTCGAACCCACATGAGGGTCACCCCTCAGCGGTGTTCAAGTCAGCGCCCGCAGGGGACAGATGACCCCCATTTCACGCTCAGCCACGCTCGAGGCCGCAGGGAGCGATGGTTCACGTCTGGACTCCCATAGCCACAACCGATAGCCGAAGTAGAAGGCGGGCTGGTGGACATGTCCACTTGATATGTCCACCGTGTCCACCAATGCGGAGTACATGGCCTTCGACAGCAGCCGTGGCCTACTCCTCGGCGGGCAGGAACTCGAGGGTCTCGGTGGGCAAGCCGCGCTCCAGCGTCAGGGACCAGACGGCTTGGCAGGAGGTGGTACGCGGCGAGCCACGAGCCGGAGCAGAGCGCCGACCGCGAGCGCCAGGCCAGCGGCGCCCATGGCGAGGAACAACGCCAGATCGTAGTCAGTGCCCCCGGAGGCGCCGCCGGTGATGACCAAGCCGAACCCGGCCAGCGCCAGGAACAGTCCGAAAAGGCCGCCGCAGCCGAGCGCAGCGGTGACATTCCTGAGCATCTGCACGAGCAGGAGCACGTAGCCGAAGAGGATGGCTAGCAGAGGCACCTGTACAAGAGGGGCTTCAATACGCATCGACATGAAACCGACCTCGGCGTGGAAGACCACGGCTTTCACCAACAAGAACACGCCGAGCGACCCGGCGACAGCGACTCCCAAAGCGACCAGGCGGCGCCCCACGCGGTCGTACCACATCCTGGACTCCCCTTGCGGATGCCCTCATCCTCCGCGCCCCGGTCAGCGGGTCAAGGGCCGGACGGCCCAGCGACGTGCGTGGCATCGAGGGGGCCGGTTGGGGTCAGGCTCAGTCGTCCAGGCGGCGCGGTAATCGCGGGATCGGTGAGGCCACCGACGGCGGTTCATCGACACCACGGGTGGCATCGATGAACCGGCTGAGGGCGTCCGGGGACATCTCCGACGTGACGGTGAGGCCCTGGTGCTGGCTGATGGTGGAGGTCCGCCCGAACAGCACCTGGAACCTGTCGATGATCAGGCACAGGTCGCGGGGTGTCATGAACCAGGCGGGTTCCTCGGTGTCGCTGCCGTCGGGCTGCCTGACCGGCTTGGTGGCCCGCATGTCCTCGCGGAACTTGGTGAAGGCCTCAGCGATGGCCTCGATGGCCTCGTCGTGGAGCTCGGCCTGACGGGCTGCCATGCGGTCGGCATGGTTCCTGATGAACGAGTCGGAGGCGCGGGCCTGATACGCTTCGCGCTTCCTCTCCCAGTCCCCCTTGCGGGCCTGGGTGACGACGGCGGAGTGGGCGCTGATGCCGTGGCGCCTGCATAGCTCACGCAGGGACACCTGGGAGGTGATGTACTCGCGCTCGAGGGCGCGGTAGTCGCGGACCTTGTTCAAGGTGACCGCCTTCGGGCTGTATCGGCCTCCGGCTACGCCTCGCCGCGACGAGGGGCGGAGTGACCGTCTGTCCTGATGGTAGCCCTCGCTGCAACTGGTCACATGCACGCGGGGTGGCGGCGTCGTTTCCTGGGCCTGGGCCGGCTGGCAGCGTGGGTGAGCGGGGGTCAAGGCGCTGATGTGGGTGTCGATCACATCATGGGTGGATGCTCATCACAGAGGGGCTCTGGTTCGCGGCGACCATCGTGGTGGTGGTCCATCACAGCATCGCCCTGCTCACGCTCAGACCCTGGTCACGTCACGGACTGCTGATGGGCTGGTCCCCGAGTCGATCGCGTGCGTGGAAGCTGACACCCGAGACTGGGCTGGTGTCGGGCTGCGCTGGTGCCGCACAGCAACTCCATAGCCGCGACCCATCCACCGACACAAAGAAGAGGCCCGCCCCTCGCACGGCGAACCTCGCGGCGGACGAGCCTCGTCCGTTGGATCGATCCGGCTCCGCCGACCTCACGGCAGACCGGGCGCCGTCACTCCTCGGCCACCCCCGGCACCACCGCGCCGACCGGGGGCACCGGCCCCTCGTAGAGCGCACCGATGAGGTCGTGGCTCCCGTACGGGAAGGGATCGGTGCCCGTGGCCACGAACTGCCAGCCCTCGTAGGCATCAGCGCCGCTCAGCAGCATGAACACGTACCCCGTCCCCTCCTCGTCGGCGAGGGCGTAGTGGTGACCACTCCAGGTCCCGTCCGGTCCATCGATCGTGACCTCGTCCCAGACGAAGACCGGGACCCCCTGATCGGTGGAGGCGGTGCGACCCGTGGACCTGACCGTGCCGGTGCCGGTCACGCGGGGATCGCTGAGGTCGAACGTACAGAGGCCAGTCCGGAAGTCACATGACTGCCTGCCGGTGACCATCACGGCTGCCTGACCCTCCGTCATCGGCGAGGGTGACTCGGTCACCGCTGCCGGGAGGACCCCATCGCCCGGTGGCATGGGCGTGACGTTGATGAGCAGGAAGCCGCCGAACAGCGCCACGATGACGCTGGCGACCATGAATTTGACTGCGGAGAACATCGTGAACCCCCTTGCGGGCATAGGCCCGTTCGTCTTGGGGATGGGGGCAGGGGCCAGTTCCCGACGGGGGAACGTGGACACCGGGCGGTCGAACACCGGCAGCGACCACCACCGACCTCGCTGAGGGGTCCGTGGCACGTCCGCCATGACCCGGGCGATGTCGCCACTTGTGTCGCGTGCGGCCTCGTCCCGGTCGGTGAACCAGGCGTCGAGGAGGGGCTGCATGCGCTCGTCGTTCATCGCAGGACCCCCTGCCGCTCCGTGCTGGCCGTGACCGTCCGATCGTCCGCTTCGAGGGCGGCACGCATGGCCTTCGTGGCCCGCTGCAAGCGGGAGTAGACGGTCCAGCGGGAGACGCCCAGCGTGGAAGCCACCTCCTCGGGGGTCATGCCCAGGAGGTGACGCAGGCTGAGCACCACACGATGCTCCATCGACAAGCGCCGGAAGCCCCACTCCAACTGTTCACGATCAGCGATGACACCGTAGGCGTCGGCAGCCCGTGGCTCAGCGGCGGGCGAGAGGTCGTCGTTCGACATCCAATCCGGCTGCCGCTTGGCCTCGGCGTAGCAGACCCGCACGAGGAGCCGGTAGGACCAGCCCTCGTACTTCGCTGGATCACGCAGGCGGCGTATCTTGCGCCAGATGTCGAGCAAGGCCTGCTGCGTGACGTCCTGCGCCAGCGCATGGTCGCCCATCACGCCGTAGGCCACCCGATACAGCCGTGGGTGGTCGGCGGTCGCCAGCGCCTCGAAGGCCCGCTGGTCGCCGTGTTGAACCCGAGCCACAAGTGCTTGGTCCATGCCCCCACATCCCTATGGCCGACCGCCTGCTGGCAGCCGGAGGGGACCGAGACACATCCGGTCCTCTATAGGGTACGAGGGCCTGCCACCTGCGTTCTTGGCCAACTTCGTCGAGGACTCGCGATCCGCGGGACGAGTCGAGGCGCGGGTGCGTCGGGCGCGACTTCCTCACTAGCGAGGCCGGTCAGGAGGGCGCGGCGGAGGAGGCGGACCCCACGGAACCGGACCCTGCCCTGGCGGGGCTTGCCCCGGTGACTCGCCCTGTGGCGGTGGCTGCCACGTCGGCGGAGGCAGTGGGTACGGCGGCGGTTGCGGCGCATGAGGCGACGGCGCTGTTCTAGGTGCTGGAGCTGCTCGAGATCACGCCAAACGTCCGACCGCAGGCGACCAGTGGTCCGATGATGTCGGAGTGCATGACTGTATGGATGATCTGGCTCGCGGCGCCGTCAGGGCCAGGGCTGGGCGTGAGCGAGTGACGGGACGCCCCGTGGGCCTCCAGAGACACGCGGCGCCGGTCTAGGATGGCGCTGGCGACATCGCTGCTAGATCAGAGCGCCACAGGAGGTAGCCCGATGAGTCGATCCACGGTGCGCATCGTCCCGCGCAACTCCGGTGATGACAGCCAGGGGACGGCTGGACTGGCACGGTTCGAGGCCTTCGCCGACGAGGGCCGCTGGATCGGCTACACGGCCACGGTGCCGGGAGTCATGAGCGGCTGGCACCACCACGGTGAACACGACACCTACGTGTACATGGTCAAGGGCACCATCGACCTCGAGTTCGGCGCCGATGGACAGGAGCGGGCGTCCGCCGTGGCCGGCGACTTCGTCTGCGTCCCGGCGGGGGCGATCCATCGTGAGGGCACGCCGCCGGGTGAGCCGGCGGAGGCGGTCGTCGTCCGCATCGGGGACGGGCCGACGGTCGTCAACGTGGACGGGCCTGACGGGTAGTGTCGTCGCGGCGCTCAAGCGTGGCGTGTGGTCGGGTCCTGGTCGGGAGGTGTTCTGGTTGGCTGCCGCGAACCATCTCCGACAACGGCGAAGAGGCCCGCCCCAGAGCGGGACGGGCCTCTTCATGCGCTTGCGCGTCGATCCTCAGCGGCCAGCAGCCATACCCAGAGCCTCCCGACACCGATCCGCGGCGGCGTCCAGCGAGGGCCCGTAGCCACGATCACAGTGGGAATGGCTCGGGTCGCACACCTCGACCTCCCAGTCGACGACACCATACCGATAGTGGATGGGGCCGCGTGCGTCGATGTCCCAGCCCTTCGGCACCGCCTCGCGGAGTCGGCGCATCGCGTCGCTGTCGCGTTCGGCCTGGGTGTCCGGAACATGCTCGGCGGTCACCGGGGAGGCTCCCGGAAACGTGCGCATCTGTGCTCCTCCATCTCTCCCCCCAAGCGTGGCCGTCAGCCGCCGGCTGCGGCAGTGACCGCGGGTGCGGAGACCTTGAGGGCGGCAATGTACAGCGCGCTGGTAGGCATTGTCCAGACACGTCCCACAGCATAGGGAAGCGAGCGGTGGGTGACCGCTACCGCGAACGTGGCCGCGACCCACTACTCGGTGGTCGCCGTGGCCTCGGGGGTGATGACGTAGGCCTCGACCGGAGAGACATCGCCATCGGCAAGCACCCAGGCGCTGCCATCGGGCGCGAAGTCGATGTCGGAGAGGCAGCGCCCCGACAGGTACTGCGACCAGGTGACGCCATCGAAACGGGCTATCCCGTCACACCCGGCCCACCAGCCCTCCTCTTCCAGGGTGCCGGCATCGACCCAGACGCTGCCGTCGCTGCTGACACCGAGCATCTCGCCGGGAACGAACCCCTTCTTGCCACCCCAGGGCTTGACGCCGTCGTCAGCGGTGAAGATCGTCCACTCCGAACCGTCGAGCCGCGCCAGGCTGTGGTGCATGTAGTCCGTGTCGCCATGGTCATCTCCAGCGACCCACACCGTCCCGTCGGCGCCGACGCCCATCCCGCCGCCGGGGAAGAAGACGGAGATCGGGGTCGGCAGAGCGGTCTCGATCCAGCGGGTTCCGTCGTACCGGAGCAGCGTATCGAGAGAGCCGCTGTCCGGGTCCGTGTATACAGGCCCCGACAGTACGTAGGGGATGCCATCGGCGCTTGCATCGAGCGTCCCTGGACTGACCCGCCGCGTCGGATCATCGGGCCAGGCGATGAGCGTCTCACCCTCGGCGCCTACTCGCAGCAGGCCCAACTGGCTAGCCGCCCAGGCCTGGTTGTCGCCATCGACCGCCATGGAGTCGATCGCCGGGTCCGTCCGCGCCAGCCACTGGTCATGCATCCAGGCGTTCACGCGGCCAGACTTCGCATCCTTGGCCCAGAGCTGGCCTGATGGTCCTGCGTGCAGGGCATCGGCGCCGAAGGCCTGCGCGTTTGCGTCTTCGACGTCGAGGAACTCCTTCGGAAGGTCATGGGTCGGCTCTTCGCCGACCCGGAAGTAGCGTCCGTTGGCCGCGTGGACCCAGACGGTTCCGTCGGCCCCGATGGTCACGCCTCCATCGTTGCCCCAGGATCCTCCCAGCGTCCCGAGGTCCCGCACGCCATCGTTGACGACCCGCAGGACCCCCGGTTCCACCTCCTCGGTGACCATGCCCGCCAGCAACTCGTCGGTCGTCATCGGCGATGGTGAGGCGGTCACCGCTGCCGGGGCCATGTCATCACCTTGTGGCGTGGTGAGGACCCCCGCGAGCAGGAAGCCGCCGAACAGCGCCACGATGACGCCTGCGGCGATGAACTTGAGTGCGGAGAACATCGTGAACCCCCCTGTGTCGATATGCGGCAGCCAGGACCGCTGCTGTGGTGTTTCGACCGGGACGGCGCGGACCAGCTCACGAAGGGCCGGCGGAGCCGTTCGGCGAACGTGCTGTGCCCCGAGTCGGGCGAGTGCGAGGTCAAGGTCTCGTTCGTTCATCGGGTCACCGCGTCGGTTCCGTCGCGTTCCAGCTGGCTTCGCAGTCGCTCTCGCGCTGTCCGCAGGCGAGTCTTCGCCGTGGGAACCGGCACGTCCAGCAGGACCGCGATGTCGTCGAGTCGAAGATCGAGGAAGTGCCGCAGGGTCAAGACCAGGATGTCGTCGGGCTTCAGGCGGTCGAGGGCCTGCCCCACGACGATCTGATCATCCACGACGGCTGTCGTGTCGGGTGTGCTGACGGTCGCCGCGTATGCGATGTCGGTCGCTGCGCGGTACGTGGCGGCGCGGAGCCGGTCCCGGCAGATGTTGACGACGATGCGATCGAATCAGGCATCGAACCTCGTCCGGTCTCGCAGCGATCCCCAGCGCCCCCATGCCCGGATGACCGCATCGTGGACGGCGTCCTGCGCATCTGCGTCGTTCCGGAGGATGGCGGTCGCCAGGGCGTAACTGGCATCCAGACGTTGATCAGCGAGTCGCTGGAACGCGGCGATCCGGTCGGCCTCGGTCTCCTGCATACGTCCCCCTACAGGCATGGTGGGGGCATCGGTCAAGGGGCGCTGTCCTGCTTCCACACATACCAGACGACTCAGCGAGGCAGAAGGATTGACTACTGGGTCAGTCGGTCGTCCCGCACGCTCGCCATCACGCTCGCGTACGGCTCGCCCAGCGACCGCAGCGCAGCCCTGACCGCCCCCTGCGGCGTGTCCCCCACTCCGACATCCCGCGAGTCCTCACGAAGGTCGGCGGTCGCCATGTAGCGCCCGTCGCGCTAGTGAACGGAGACACCGACGTAGAAGCCGAGGCCGGGGTGGGTGAGGCGATGGTCGGTCACCGGGTGAGCGTGGTCGGAGCAACAGGCCGCGCCCCTAGTCCTCCTCGGCGGGCAGGAACGGGAACAAGTCGGCAGATGGCGGCGTAGGCGGGAGCGGGTCCGGGATGATGACCCCGCGAAGGTCTGTGGCGGTGCCCGGCGGCTGCCACCAAGCGATGGCCGTCAGACCTTCGTAGCCACCGGATCCGCTGAAGACCACGACCTGTGGCGAGATGGCGATCTCGCCTCTTCGCGTACGTCATCGATGGTGACGCTGGCGGTGGCATCGCCGAGCCATGCCCCACCATCGTTCTCAAGCCGGTGCGTCGCCGACGACACCGAGAAGGATTGAGCGTAGTTCACGCTCAGAATGTGGTGCCGGAGGTGGGACTCGAACCCACACGAGGGTTACCCCTCAGCGGTGTTTAAGACCGCCGCGTCTGCCATTCCGCCACTCCAGCCCGATCGCCGATGCGGACCGCGTCCACGGCCACACTGTAGCGGTCCCCTGCCCTGCGATCAGACCCAGTCATCGTAATTGCGTGTTTGCGCACATACGCAACTAGATGCTAGTATCGCGGCACTGACACCACCCACCGAGGAGATCCACCACCATGCCCGCGCCTGACGGCCGCCGCCACCGCGTCATCGTCTTCACCACGCCCACGTGCCCCTGGTGCACGCGCGCGAAGTCGTACCTGCGGTCCCGTGGCGTCCAGTTCCGCGAGGTGGACGTGGCCCGTGACCCGGCTGCCGCCCGTGACCTGGTCCGGCGCACCGGGCAGATGGGCGTGCCCGTGGTGGAGATCGACGGCAAGCCCATCGTCGGCTTCGACCAGGCCAGGATCGACTCGCTCCTCGGCCTCAAGGCCGGCACGCCCGTCCACTGATCCCGCTCAGCCACACCGGAGGTAGACCCATGTCCGATACCCTGCAGCCCCTTGGCGCCCGCGTCCTCGTCAAGCTCACGCCCGACGAGCAGACCACCAAGAGCGGCCTCGTCCTGCCCGACACGGCCAAGGAGAAGCCCCAGCGCGGCGAGGTCGTGGCCGTCGGCGACGACGAGGAGATGATCAAGGTGGCGGTCGGCGACCGCGTGCTCTTCCCCAAGTACACCGGTACCGAGATCAAGCTCGAGGACGAGGACTACCTCGTCATCGAGGCCGCCGACCTCCTGGCCATCATCAAGGACGCCTAGCCTCCACCCCTTCCCGCCATACGCGCTGCGGGGCAGCCGGGAGTGATCTGACCGCCGCCATCACCGCTCGGCGGCGACGAGCTGCCGCTTGGGCACGACCCATGATCGGACGCCGCGCGCATCCTTCCTGGCCGCCGCCATCGCGACGCCTCCCTTCTCGACGACCACCGCCTCCACGGCAACTAACGTCAATCAAATCTTGTGCCATCTGTCAGTGGACACAGCCGACCCGGTGCCTGTAGGCACCATGCCTCTCCAACGCAGAGTCGAGCGGCGGCCACGAAGAAGCCCGTCCACAGTGGACGGGCTTCTTGTCCTCAGGGTGATGGTCGCCCGGGGCGACCCTGTGACTACTCCTCGGGTGCGCGATCGGGCTTCCCCGGCTTGCTTCCGGCTTCGTCCGGCTTCTCCGCCTTCACCGGCTTGGTCGCCTGTTCAGGCTTCGGCGGCTGGTTCGCGGCCTTGTTGGCCTGGCCCTTGGACCAGCCGTCGTAGCTAGGATGGGCCTCGAGCTGCTTCTTGGGACCACCAGCCCAGGCCGGCTGACCCTTGGGGCGCTCCGCGCCCGTGATGCCGTTGATTTTGATGATCGGGTCCTTGGCTGCCTTGGCCTGGGCGACCGGCGAGGCGTTCTCGTTGGGCATGCCGTCGCGCAGGTTGCCGACGATCTCCACCTCTTCGCCATCAGCGACAGCGCCGTCCCACACCTTGCTCAAGTCCCAGAACCACGCCGGACCGAAGCTGAGCTTGACCAGCGGGCCGTCTGCGCCCGGGCCGTCCACGTCGAGGTAGTACGTGCTCGTGCCATCCGGGTTCTCCACCACCACGATGGTGCCAGCGGTCGTCTTGGGCGCGATCGAGTCGTCAGTGGGCTCCAGCGGTTCCTGGGCCGCGGCGCCTGCCGCGAGACTGCTCAGCGCGAGGGCGGCGACCAAGGTGGCCGCGGCGGTAGCTCGTCTCGTCATGTTCGGGTTTCCTCCTGGATCGGTCGTATCGGCGAGCGGCTGAGCGGGCAGGCTCACCCCCACGTGCCGGTCACCAAGGGTACCCCTGATGGCAACACGCGTCGAACACGGCAGATGGTCCGCCGGGCCCGGTACCCCACGGCGGACGCCCGAACCACCCACTTAGCGAGGATCGGCATCGCTCCGGCTGACGAGCACGCTGGAGCAGACGAAGGTCCGGATCCGCATGGGCAGCCGGGCCGGCCGCTAGCCGCTTGTGACTGCGATGTCCAACACCCCGCACACGGCGATCGCTCCACACACGGCGATGTCGGCGTTCGGGAGGGAGTGGAGGCGCCGCTGGGACTCATCCCACTCCTCGACACTCGAGACCCGGTCGAGCCCGCGGTCCCACCTGCCGCTGTCTCGGCCGCGACCCACCAGCAGCGTGTCACCCTTGGCACCGAGCCAGTCCTGGCCGCTGTGTCCCACGACCTCCTACTCGATCGGCGCGCCAGCCCGGGCTAGGTCGGCCAAGCCGCCCGCGTCGGCGATGTCCTTGATGCCGATGTCGGCCATCTGCCCGGCTGCCAGGGCGCTGCGATTGCCCGAGCGGCAGTACACCAGGTACGGCTGCTCAGGGTCCAGCTCGGCGATCCGATCGGCGAAATCCGCGCTCTCGACGTCGATGTTCAGCGCACCCACCACGTGTGCCTGCGCGTATTCGGCCGGGGTGCGGACGTCGATGACGATGCGATCGCCAGACTCGATCATGGCGACGGCATCGGCAGGCGCGACTTGGAAGGCAACACCGTGTTCCAGCGTCGGTTCGGGTCTCGCCTCGTCGACACCGATCACCAGCGGGTCCGTGCAGAGGCGGTCCCAGCCCTCGGGCACGACCATCACGAACCAGGGGTCGACGGCATGGGTACGCTCCATGGACACCATTCCGCCATGCGGCAACGAGCGCTCCCAGCAGCCGACGGCATCACCCGCGATGTGCTCATGGAGACCCTGACGCGTCACCTGGTCGGTCGGGATGATGTCCAGGACCTCCATGAACGCCGTGAGCGCGGACAGGGTGCTCGCCGGCCAGTCGAGTCCATCCTCATCACTGCCGATGGACAGCCAGACCCCGGCTCCCGCCCCAGTGTCGATCAGGTTGATGGCTCGCTTGGGCCCATCTGCTGAGACCGAAGTCGGGAAGACCTCGCGGCCACCTGCCCATCCGCCGTCCGATAGGCCGAACTCATACCCGATGGACTGCAACTCGCGGCGCACCTCATAGGCCGTGGGCCACTCGTCATCCTGGGCCACCACACCCGCTGGGACCAGCAGTGCCAGCAGTAGACCCGCAGCCAGAAGCGTCCGCATCGCTCACCCCTTTCGCTCTCATCGTCTGCGCCGCGCTCAACGAGTCAAGGGCGGGACGGCCCTCGGCCTTCCGGCAGCGCATCGAGCGGCAGGCCCGCGCCATCCTAGCTCGACATCGCCATCTGCCGGGCCAACCGTTCCCCTGTCGGCGTCAGCACATAGACGGCTCGCCATCCTCGCGCCGCGCGACGGTGACCAGGCCGGCATGCTCCAGCTCGGCCACGACGGCTTTGGTCTCGGCGATGTGGGCATCGTCGTGGTCGGACATGGCAATGAGTTCGCGGGCAGCGCCTACCTCCCGCTCTGTAGACAACGTATACCGCCACGCTGTACATTCCGCCCTCACGGTCCCACTCTTGCGGTCCACGCCGCAGCCTGCGGGTGACGGCCACGGCGGGGGGCGGAGGATCTCTACGTGAACAAGCGACTGACATGGAGGATCGGCCGATGCGCCGACTGGCGGCACTGGTCGGAGGTCTGACCTTGGTCCTGGTCAGCGGGAGCGCAGCCCTGGCCGACCATGCCTGGGGCAACTATCACTGGGAGCGCTCTTCGAACCCGCTCCAACTCGTGATCGCGAGCAACCTCGACGGGGGGTATGCCTGCAACTTCGGCACCGCCTTGAGCGACTGGAACAAGTCCACCGTCCTCGGCCTGTCACTGGCGACCGGCGCGGGCCTGAAGAATTGCGGCGCGGTGGCCGGTCGGGTCGAGGTCTGCAACGACACGTATGGCTACCGCAACGGTGGTTGGCTCGGCGTCGCGACCATCTCGGCTTCCGGCGACCACATCACCAAGGCGACGGTCAAGCTGAACGACACCTTCCTCCGCGGTGGTGGCGCGTACGACTCTGACGCCTGGCGGCAGATGGTGATGTGCCAGGAGATCGGGCACACCTTCGGACTCGGCCACCAGGACGAGGACTTCAACAACCCGAACCTCGGCACCTGCATGGACTACACCAACGACCCGACGACGAACCAGCACCCGAACCAGCACGACTACGATGAGCTCGGGACCATCTACGCCCACCTCGACAGCAGCTCGGGTGGCGGTGGCGGTGCGGTGGCGGTGGCTGCAAGGGACGGAGTGCGAAATGCGCCGGGTCGGTAGGCAGCGCGCCCCCGTTCTCGCAGGCAAGTCGTGCCAACGGCGACGTCTACGTCGACCACCTGGCGAATGGCATGACCCGGATCACACACGTCTTCTGGGTACCGCGCCGATAGCTCCGGTATTCGCCGAGCCCCGCCGAGGTAGACCCGGCGACCTCTCACAGGCCCGTCCCGCGAGGGGCGAGCCTCCTCGTGGCGTCGGGGGAGGTAAACGTTCGCGGCGCAGACGTTTGCGTGGACACTCCATACCCCCGCGCTGTACATTTCCGCCCTCATGGTCGCGCCCTGCGGTCACTGCCGCAGCCTGCGGGTGACGGCCACGCTGGGGGCGGAAGGAAGGGTCCGATGGACACCACTCGCTCGCGCCGCAACTGGGCGCTACCGGCATCGGCGACCGTGCCTGACGCACGGAGGGCCGCGCAGACCAGCCACCGCCGGACACTCGCGACGACCACTTCCCTGTCGGTCCTGCTCCTGACGCTCACGCCCAGCCTCACGATGGCGCAATCGGCATCACCGGCGCCGCTGGTCGAAGCGTCTCCGGCGACCGCCGACACGGGGCTCAGCGGGACCGCCTGGCACGTGCTGAACATCGGGCCCACGCCGGCCCATCTGCAGTTCGACCAGACGGCCGAGTTCGGGTCTGATGGCACGCTGACGGTCATGACGGGTTGTGCGACGTACACCGGCACGTACCAGGCTGAGGCGGGCGGGCTCGAGGTCGCGATCCAGCAGGTCCCAGGCAGCGCCACAGCGTGCAGCTACAGCGACCAGGGACTGGCCGACCTGTACCGCAACGTCCTGGGGTCCGTCGAGTCTTGGTCCATCGACGAGAACGGATACCTCGTCTTCGAGCCGAATGCCGACTATGCCGGCTGGCGCGTGGGGCTCGAGCCTGTCTCCGCCGCGGTCTCGGTCGAGGCGACGACCGCTCCCAGCCCTGAGAGCGACTGAACGCCGCGTTCGGTCGAGGCCGGCCTGCCTGGCGGACAGACCATCGCGTTCATCGAGCCGCCGTCGGCCCATCCGGAGCTGTTCCGGGCAGCGGCGTCCTTCAGCGGCGTGCTCGACCCACTCGGCAGTGACTTCTTCTGGGACTACCTGCTCTGGGGCACTCGTGAAGGGAAGGCTGACATCTGGGCCGCCCACGACCCCGTGGGCATGGCAGCGGCATTGGAGGGCAAGCCCCTGTACGTCTCCTGGGGCGACGGTCAGCCTGGGCTGCTCGATGCGCCCGACGCGATCCCCGACGAGACGGAAGCCTGGGTAACGCCGCAGAACGAAGCCTTCGCGGCCCGCGTTGCGCCCGAACTAGTGCAGCGCCCGGGAATCTGTGGAGGCGACGACCGGATTCGAACCGGTGAATAATGGTTTTGCAGACCATCGCCTTAGGCCACTTGGCTACGTCGCCCAGATTCGCCGTCGGCTTCGACACACCGGGTGGGTGTGGCTGCCCCTCGAGGATTCGAACCTCGGTTCACGGATCCAAAGTCCGGCGTCTTACCACTAGACGAAGGGGCACCGACGAACCCCGACAGTCTACGAGGTGGGAAGAAGGAGTGGAGCGGAAGACGGGACTCGAACCCGCGACCCTCACCTTGGCAAGGTGATGCTCTACCAACTGAGCCACTTCCGCCCGATCTCGACGAGCGACCGACCGACGCCATTGTATGTGGTGCCGAGAGCCAGATTCGAACTGGCGACACCGCGATTTTCAGTCGCGTGCTCTACCAACTGAGCTATCTCGGCCCGCCGGTGCGGTCCGGATATTAGACCACATCCGGGCAACTCCGCACAACCGGGGCCGGCATGGCCGTGTGTCGCCCCGCGGGTTAGCGATTCTTCATCGGCGCCCCCCGAACGAGAACGTTTGCGCGTGCTAGATTTGAGGCTGGCCGAACCCCCGTGCGCGGGGGACGGGGGAACCGATCCCGACCGGGGGAACTTTCCCACCTGGGGCGAACCGCGGAACGTCCGCGCAGGCTACTTCGGTAGCCGAGCCCGACAGCTCACCTCGCAGGCCAAGCCGTGTCCTCGATCGAGGTGTCGTCGCTTGGCTTGGCCGCAGTCCATCGCCTTCTCCGTATCCGCGCATGCTGCTGCGCTCCGCAGCCCCACCACGCAGCAGCGCAACCTGGCGCTGGACCTGTCGTCGGCCGTGGGTCTGGGCGGCATGTTCGCGGTCGTGGGCGTGCTGCTCCCGTCGGTCGCGCGGCGCGAGGGCCTCGACTCCATGGGCCTCGCCGCACTGGCTGCCCTGCCCTTCCTCGCCAGCCTGGTGACGCTGTTCGCCGGTCGCATCGGCCCGCGCACACCCACGCGCATGGCACTCTTCCGCTCGGTCGGCGCCCTCGGCGTGCTGCTGGTGGTCATCGCGCCCGATCCCCTCTTCATCGCGCTGGCCATCTTCGGCTTCTGGATCATGTTCGCCCTGGGCGCACCGATGCAGCAACGCCTCTGGTCCACCATCTATCCGACCCGCGATCGCGGTCGCATGCTGGGATACGTGGGCACCGCCCGCTCGACGGCCGGCACCGCGGCACTCCTCGCCATCACGCTCCTGGCGGCCGCCTCCGGCTGGGTCGCCATCGTCGCGGTCGTGGCCGTCATCGCTGCCATCTGCAGCCTGGCCCTCAGCCGCATGGCTGCGCCCGGCGTGGACATCGACCACCGCTTCAGCGCCCGCGACTCGATCCGTTCCGTCACCGACCAGCCGATGCTCCGCCGCATCACGGCCGCCCAGTTGCTCTTCGGTGGTGGCTTCGTGGCTGCCCCTGCGCTCATCGCCATGGTCCACATCGACCGGCTGGGCCTGGGCGTGGAGCAGATCGCCCTCGCGGGTCTGGTCAGCTACGGCAGCACCGCCATCACCTTCAGCCTCTGGGGACGCCTGGCCAGCCGGGTCGGTGCGCTCATGACCATCTCGTCCGGCGCCATCGTGGGCGTCATGGCGATGACCCTGTTCGCGCTCGCACCCAGCCTCCCGGTCGTGCTCGTGGCCACCATGCTGCTGGGGGCCGCGGGTGCCGCGGTCGACACCTCCTGGCCCCTGCTCATCGCCGACCATGCTCCGGCCGAGCGCCAGGGCGAGGTCGCCGCCGGCCTCAACGCCATCATGGGTTTCCGCGGGCTGCTCATGCCCTTCGTGGTGATGGCACCCATCGGCGCCGGCCTCATCGACGAGACCGGCGGCCTGCTCATCTGTGCCACCTCGATGGTGGCAGGAGCCGTGGTCTATGCGCGCCTGTCCGGCCTGTCGCGGGTCCCCCGTCGCGCAGCGGCTCGCCTGGGATCCGCTGCTGTCAGCGCAGCCCCGCCAGCTGGGCGACGCCGCTCTCGTCGATCTCCGGCTGGCCGCTCAGCTTCCGCAGGCGGTTGATGCGATCGACGGTCGCGGGGTGCGTGCTGAAGAGACCACGCGCGTTGGTATCGAGCTTCTTGACGGGATTGACGATGTAGAGGTGCTGGGTCGCCCGGTTGGCGACCTCCAGCTTCTCCTGGTCGAGCTCGAGCTTGGCCAGCGCCCGCTCCAGCCCGTAGGGGTTGCGGGTTAGCTCCACGCTGCGAAGCGTCGGCCAGGTATTCGCGCTGCCGATTGACGGCCATCTGCACCAGGCGCGCGAAGATGGGCGCCAGGATCGCCACCAGCAGGCCCAGCGCCAGGATGAACGCCTGGCCCCCGCCGCCCCCGCTGCGCCGACCGCGGCCCATGCCGCCCCAGATGGTCATGCGCGCGAGCATGTCCGCCAGCAGCGCGATCGAGCCGACCAGCACGCCCACCAGCAGGCTGAAGCGGATGTCGTAGTTGGCGACGTGGGACAGCTCGTGGCCGATGACGCCCTGCAGCTCCTCGCGGTCCAGGCGATCGAGCAAGCCCGCTCGTGATGGCGACGCTGGCGTGCTCGGGATCGCGGCCGGTGGCGAAGGCGTTGAGCGCGGTGTCGTCGATGATGTAGACCTTGGGCTCCGGCACGTTGGCGGCGATGCTCAATTCGCGCACCACGTTGACCAGTTGCGGCGCCTCCGTCTCGCTGACCTGGCGTGCCTGTGACACGCCCAGCACCATGGCGTCGCCGCCGTAGAACGCGCCGAGGCTGAGACCCGCCGCGATGAGGCCGCCGATGGGCATGAAGAAGACGGCGTTGGCAGGGTCACCGGCGAAGTAGAAGCCCATGAACCAGCTGAGCGCGATGAAGATGGCGAAGACGACGGCGATGAGCAGGATGGAGCGCCGCTTGTTGGAGCGGATCTGCTCGTAGAACGTCTCGCGGGCGACCGTCATCTGACTACCCCACGCACGCTAGGTCGTTCGAGCTGCAGGTACTGCGCCGGCAGCTCCTAGGACGCGGGCT
The DNA here is from genome assembly GCA_963724095.1 of uncultured Chloroflexia bacterium. GTDB lineage: Bacteria > Chloroflexota > Limnocylindria > Limnocylindrales > CSP1-4 > JAFMJV01. Next base: position 214,439 of record CAVRTH010000005.1, on the reverse strand, counting down.
TGTCGTCGTCCTTGCCGAAGCCGAGGTCGACCTTCGGCACCTGCTCGGCCTCAGGCTCGGCATCGAAGAACTCGCGCTTGCTGAATCCGAGCGGCCCCGCGATGACGGCGTTGGGGAAGGTGGCGATCGACGTGTTGTAGTCGAGGACCGTGGCGTTGTAGTGCTGCCGTGCGAAGCTGATCTGGTTCTCCGTGGTGGTCAGCTGCTCCTGCAGCTCCAGGACGTTCCGGTTGGCCTTGAGCTCGGGGTAGTTCTCCACGGTGGCGAACAGCGAGCGCAGCGTCCCGGTCAGGGCATTCTCTGCGGCGGCCTGCTCATGGGTTCCCTTGGCGCCGGCGGCGACCGCGTTGGCACGCGCCTCGGTCACGGCGGTCAGCACGGACTGCTCGAAGCCCATGTAGCCCTTGACGGCATCGACCAGGTTGGGGATGAGATCCCAGCGTCGCTTCAGCTGGACCTCGATCTGGGCGAAGGCCTCATCGATGCGCAGGCGGCGCTGCACCAGGCCGTTGTAGATGAGGATGCCCGCGGCGAACAGGATCACCACGACGATCCCGACGATCAACAAGATCTCCATCAAGTCCTCCGATCGGTGTCAGGCAGCCTTGCCGCTTGCCATCGACACAAGGGTACTCGCTCGCGGGGTGTGGTCGCATGTGCAGGTCGGCCACCGCCCGGCGGGACCATCGGCGGATACTCGGTTGGTGCGCTGCCGGACGATACATCGCTGGCCGTGCAGGTGAGATGTGGCGGGCGTATCCTGCCGCTCCGAGCTTCATATCGCAGGGTGCCACCCTACAGGCACCGAGGAGGGGACATGCGAAAGATCTTGGCCATCGCTGTGCTGCTGATGGTCTTCACCGCGACGCCGGCACTGGCCGTGACGCATGGTGAACTCGACGGGCAGAACCATCCAGGTGTGGGACTCATGGTGGCCAAGAACGAGGACGGCAAACCGCTTTGGCGCTGCAGCGGTACGCTCATCCGGCCGACACTCTTCCTGACCGCTGGTCATTGCACAGAGGCGCCGGCAGCAACCGCGGAAATCTGGTTCGATGCGGACGTGGAGAGCGGCATTCGGGACAATGGTTACCCCAACGACGGTGAAGTCAGCGGAACCGTGTACACCCATCCCCTCTTCGATCACGCTACCTTCTGGCAACACGACCTGGGCATGGTCGTCCTGGATCGATCGTGTCGTCATCGATCGGGCCGGCTATGGAGAGCTCCCGGCCTTGAACGAACTCGACCAGTTCAAGACGATGCGTGGCAAGAACAAGGCCTGGTTCACGGCTGTCGGCTACGGCATGCAGAAGTCTTTCTCGAACGCGGCCAGTTGGCGAGAAGTCGAACCGACGATTCGCATGGTCGCCTATCCGAGGCTCATCCAGATCAACGGTGGCATCGCCGGGATGGACTCGCTCCTGCTCTCCAACAACGCCAACACCGGCGGCACCTGCTTCGGCGACTCCGGCGGCCCCAACTTCCTCAAGGACAGCATGGTCATCGCTGGTGTCACGTCGTTCGGCATGAACGGCACATGCAGCGGAACTGGCGGCGTCTACCGCATCGATCGCAGCGACGACCTCCGTTGGATCAACACCTTCCTGCACCCGAAGTAGGGAACGACGGCTCGCGCTGCTGCCTCCGTGGGCAGCGGCACAGGCCACTCGAAACGACCCCCGGCGACCACCCGGTCAACGGGGGTCTTCTCTGTCCGGTCAGCGTTCAGTCGCACTCCGCGCAGTGGACGTCCGCGGGGGCCTCACCGCGGACCACGTCGCTGACCCAGTCGACGAGCCGGACCCCTTCCACCTCCAGCTCGTAGAAGCGATCGCTGTCGAGGATGGTGTGGTTCGTCCCTGGCGCGATGTAGCTCGCGACCGGCACACCGGCGGCCTCGATGTCGGCCTCGTTCTGGTCGATCAGGCTGAGCAGGTCGTCTGCGGCCACACCCACCAGGTCCGCATAGAAGGACTGCGTCTCGTCGTAGGCGAAGTCGATCTTGGCGAACGTCACCTCTGGGGCATGCGCGCCGGCGTAGCGATAGAGGTCCGGGATGCCCCAGTCGCGGACCGTCAGCCCTTCGGTCTCCGGCCAGTCGGGGATCGTATCCGCCGTGCCCCACAGGAGGCCGACGAAAGTGTTGAGGAAGGGGTCGCTGGGGAACGCGCCGGAGCCATCGCCGAGGGTCGTGATGCGCGCCTCCGGAAGTGCGTCCGCCGCCAACCCTGCGTAGAACGGGGTCGGGATGGAGCCGCCGCTCATGCCCGCGACGACGAGCTCGCTGGTGTCCGGATAGGCCGCCACCAGGTGATCGAGTGCCGCGGTGCCGTTGACGAAGCCGCGGTGCTCCACGCTGAGGTCTGACGAGTACTCGGTGGTGCGGTTGCCGAGATGGACGTCGCCGGTGCAGTAGGGCACGTAGACGAACGAATAGTCGGCAAGTGGGTTCTGGGGGTCGGAGGCATCGAAGATGCCTCCACGGTCAGCCAGCCACTCGGGCGTGGCCAGGCTCGTTGGGAAGTACGACCGCTCGGGGCCATCGAAGGCACAGGTCTCCGCACTGAAGCAGGCACCGCCACCCTCGAAGTACAGCACGACCTTCTTCGGATCGGCGATGCGCTCCAGGAAGTGGACCTCGCTGCCGTCAGCACAGGTCGTATCGGGGCCGCCGTCGAATGGGGTCCACTCCGCGGCTGTCTGCGGCTCGTCGCCCAAAGCCGGCGCGGCAGCGACGATGGTTCCGAGGGTGACAGCGAGCAGGGTGCTGCATGCACGGCGAGCAGTGATGGTCATGGCTCGATCGTAGCGCTTCACGCCGGCCAGGCCTGCCGCGACGGGGCCCATCGATCAGGGCCGGCGCCTACGAAGGACTCACCCACATCCAGTTCTCGTCGGGTGTCCAGCGGCGAATGCCGGTGACCCTCTACGCCATACCGAGCCGCGAGTCCATGTCGTTCAGGATCGCGGCGACTTCTGTAAGGGAGAGGTCGCGCCGCCGTGAGGGTCGATCGCCCGGGATGACATCGGTGCGGAGATCGTGACTGTAGAGCGAGTAGGCATCTGGCCGCGACGCGGACTCCACGATCTCGAGACCGCGCGCAGCTGCGCGGCGCCGCAATCGGGACAGTCGAGCGGCGCCGAAGTCGATCACTTGCATGACCGTGACTCCCTGTTCACGACCCCTGGAAGAGTGGTGGGCGGTACAGGACTCGAACCTCTGACTTCCTCGGTGTAAGCGAGGCGCTCTGACCAACTGAGCTAACCGCCCACGGATGTCGCGATGGTACCGCGGGCACGGGCGATCGCCCGTTGCGAGTCAGGGAGAGGGTGGTGCCCAGGCCGGGACTTGAACCCGGATGAGTTGCCTCATACGCCCCTCAAACGTACGCGTATACCAATTCCGCCACCTGGGCCAGGTGCTTCCAAGCGTGATCGAGTTTGGTACCGCGGGAGGGACTTGAACCCACACGACCGTAATGGTCACTAGGTCCTGAACCTAGCGCGTCTGCCTATTCCGCCACCGCGGCACGCCATCGATCACAACGCTCAGCGAGCGGAGCCAGATGGTAGCACGAAGGCCGTGGAGGCCTTCGACTCTGAGCGGCTACTCCGCGATATAGACGATCATGCACACGGAGACGAAGAGCACCGAGAGCACGATGGTGAACTGGTAGAGGCGCTGCTCCACCCCACGGCGCGTGCGGAAGGTGGAGGCATCGCCCCCACCGAAGGCGGCACCCAGCCCGGACCCACGCGACTGCATGAGAACGGCTCCGATGAGGCCGATGGCCGAGACCAGTAGCGCGAAGAAGAGGAAGAATTCCACAGTAAGGACTCGACTCCTGTCGTTTGTGCAACCGCCGGAGGATAGCACGGCGGGCCGCAGCCCTCTCTTGGTTGCTCCTGGCGCGCGCTCAGTCTTCGAGCAGCGATCGGCCGGTCATGCCCTCGGCCGGCGTGACGCCGGTAAGCGCCATGAGGGTGGGCGTGACGTCGGCCAGGACGCCATCGACGAGGGACTTGCCCCGCACCGCCGAACCGGCCAGCAGGAACGGTACCGGGCTGAGCGAGTGCTTGGTGACCGGGTTGCCCTCCCCGTCCTTCATCACGTCGGCGTTGCCATGGTCGGCAGTGACAGCGAGGATGGCGCCCTCGCCACCGGCGGCGACGGAGGCCGCATCGGTCGCCAGGACCGCGTCCGCGACGCGGCCAAGGCAACCGTCGAGGAAGGTGCAGGCCTCCACCGTAGCCTCCCACACGCCGGTGTGGCCGACCATGTCCGCGTTGGCGAAGTTGGCGATGATGAGGTCGTAGATGCCCGACTCGACCGCGGCCACGATCTCGTCGGTCACGCCCGCAGCGCTCATCTCCGGCTGCAGGTCGTAGGTCGCCACCTTGGGGCTGGGAACGAGTTTGCGCTCCTCTCCCGGCCAGGCGTCCTCGACGCCACCGTTGAAGAAGTAGGTCACGTGGGCGTACTTCTCCGTCTCCGCCACATGGAACTGCTTCCAGCCGAGGCCGGAGACGACTTCGGCGAGGCTGGCCACCACCATGGGCGGGTACGCCACATCGACGGGCAGGCCGCTCTCGTACTCGGTCAAGGTCACGACCGTCGGGAAGGGCGGCACGTAGCCGCGATCGAAGTGGTCGAACTCCCGGTCCACCAGCGCGTGCGTGAGCTGGCGGGCACGATCGGCACGGAAGTTGAAGTGGATCACGACATCGTTGTCGCGGACGGTACCGTCGACACCCTCGATGAGCGTCGGCTTGACGAACTCGTCGTTCTCACCACGTGCATACGCTGCGGCAAGCGCCGCCTCGGCACTGGGGGCCGGATCCGTCCCGAAGCCCGATCCATAGACCATCGCGTCATACCAGGCCTTGGTGCGCTCCCAGCGCTTGTCGCGGTCCATACCGTAGTAGCGACCACCGATCATGCCGAAGCGAGCGGTGGGGTGAGCCGCCACCAGGCGCGACTCGAAGTCAGGGATGAAACGATCCGCCGAGCGCGGCGGTGTGTCGCGACCATCGAGCAGTCCGTGGACGACGAGGTCGGTCACTCCGGCCTCGCGCGCCAGCTCTGCGATGGCGACCGCGTGGCCATCGGTGGAGTGGACTCCGCCGGGGCCGATGAGGCCCACCAGGTGCAAGCGAGAATTCGGTTCCGCCGCCTTCCTGACAGCCGCCAGCAGCACCTCGTTCCGCTTGAAGGAGCCGTCTGCGATCTCGGCATCGATGCGCGGCAGGTCCTGCAGCACCGGGCGTCCGGCACCGATGTTGAGGTGGCCCACCTCGCTGTTGCCCATCTGCCCCTCCGGTAGCCCGACAGCTCCCGCGGAAGCATCCAGGCGCGAGTTGGGCCACTCCGCGAGGAGCGCCCGCCAGCGGGGCATCTGCGCAGCGGCGATGGCGTCGACGGCAGGATCGGGACCGTAGCCGAAGCCGTCGACGACGATGAGCACGACCGGGCAGGGTCGTTGGGCCCTCGTGGTCACGTGATGATTCCCCCTTTCAGCAGGGTGCCCGGAGCGAGGTGCTCCGGGCGATTGACGCGAGGCGGATATCGCGGTGCGGGTGGGTGCGCGCTAGCTCTTGGCGCGGGCTGCCGCAGCCTCGGCCGCGGTGGCCGCGATGCCGGACATCTGGTCCGGCTTCAGGCTGGCGCCGCCGATGAGCGCGCCGTCGATGGCTGGCTCGTCGATGAACTCCGCGAACGAATCGGCCGTGACCGAGCCCCCGTAGAGGACGGGTGTGGCCTCGGCAAACGCGGCGCCTGCGATATCGGCCACGGTGGCACGGATGGCATCGGCCATCTCAGCCGCGTCAGCGCCGCTGGCGGTCTTGCCGGTGCCGATGGCCCAGACGGGCTCATAGGCGATGACGAGGTCAGAGGGCAGGCCCTTCCCTTCCGCCAGCACCACTTCCAGCGCGGCTTTCACCTGCGACCGGACGGTCTCGATGGCCTTGCCTGCTTCGCGCTCCTCGAGTTGCTCACCGCAGCAGAGCATGGGGCTGATGCCGGCTTCGACGAGCCGGACGATCTTGTGGCCGATGACATCGTCGGTCTCGAACTGGTCACGACGACGCTCGGAGTGACCGACGATGCACCAGGAGACGAGGCCCGCCAGCATGCTCGCGGAGATCTCTCCCGTGTAGGCACCCTTGGCTTCGGCGTGGACGTTTTGAGCACCCACGGCCACGTCCGTGCCGGCCAGCGCGTCCTTGACGGCCGCCAGCGCCACGTAGGGCGGGCAGATGATGCGGGTGACGCCGGCCACGTCAGTGGCCTTGGCGATGGCGGCGGCCAGCGGACCGGCGTCCGCTGGGGAAGTGTTCATCTTCCAGTTGGCAGTGATGATGACGGGTCGCATGCAGCAATCATAGGTCGCCGGCGGAGACCGTGGCGGAAGCCTTCGCCTCCATGCGCCCGAATGATCGTTGCACACGTGCGCGGCTCAGTCCCAGCGTCGAGGCGAGCTCGGTGAAGGAGGCCTCAGGCGCGTCACGGCGGGCACGCGCGACAGCCTGGTCGACCGTCGACAGCTCACCCAACCGACCATCGGACTCGAGCGCCTCGATCACCGCTACCTGGCGAGCACTGGAGGCCACGCTGCGTTCGAGGTTGGCTGTCTCGGCGTTGAGGACTCGGTTGAGGTGACCCTGCAGCTGTCGCAAGACCAGGCGGGATTCGATCTCGAGCACGCTGGCACCGGCGCCGCAGAAACGCAGCAGGCTGAGGATGGTCTCAGTGCGCTTGCTGGTGACGACGCCACGCCCGCGGCGCATCCGTAGTGAGAGCTCGAAGCCGGCATCCTGCAGGCGTCGGCACAACTGCTCACCCGCGTCGGCGGCAACGACCAGCTCGAGGTGGGCTCCGCGTGCGCCCAGGCTAAGCGAGCCGGTGGTGAGGAAGCGGCCTCGCAGCCAGGCGGCACGGCAGTGATGGCGGGCGGACTCCCAGTCGAAGGTCGAGGCGGGCGACGCTCCCCCGCCGAGCACGTGCTCATCGAGACGGACGGCCAGCCGCGCCACCACTGGTGATCGGGCATGGCCCTGTGCTGCGGGGCCCAGCCCAGCACGTTCGGCTGCTCGGCAGCAGGCGCGCGGCGGGTCGATGGCCGCCAACTCGGCGCGGATCGCCTGGACCAGTTCACGCTCGCGAGCGTCGGCCACCGCTGTGCGCTCCGCTCAGGCGCTACGGACAGGCGCGACCGGACGAGCCGCGGGGCGCTCCGCGAGCAGCCGCAACAGGGCCTCGGTCAGGCGGCGTGGTTCATGACGATGCGCGTTGTCGGGATCGACCACGCTGGCAAGCTCGAGTCGCGGCCGCGCGTCGCTGCGCGGCAGATCGATGCGGACGGGCTCGGCAGGGTAGCCCGCCGGCACGCGGGCACCACTGTCGTCGTTGGCGAGCACCACGTCGATGAGGTGGCCCACGCCGTGCGCAGAGAGCGCGGCGACGTGCTCGGAGAGCGTGTAGCCCTCGGTCTCCCCGGGCTGGGTGGCGACGTTGGCGACGTAGACGCGCAGACCGGGAGCGCTCTCGATGGCAGCGCGGATGCCTGGCACCAGCAGGCTCGGGAGGAGGCTGGTGTAGAGCGACCCGGGGCCCAGGACGATGAGATCGGCGACGCGGATCGCTTCCACCGCCTCCGGGTTGGCCTCCACACGGGCCGGGCTGAGCCAAACCCTGCGGATGCCACGCGAACGCATGATCCGCGACTGGCCCTGCAGCTGTGAGCCATCGGCCAGCTCGGCACTGAGATTGAGGGCCTCGCCAGCCACGGGCACCACCTCGCCCCGCACGGCGAGCACGCGATTGGACTGGCGCACACCTTCCTGGAAGTCGCCGGCGATGTCGGCCATGGCGGCGATGAGCAGGTTGCCGAACGCGTGCCCGGCCAGTCCCGGCTGGGCGTCGCTGGACGGGAAGCGGTACTGCATCAGGCTGGACATGGTGGGCTCGACATCGGCCAGCGCAGCGATGCAGTTGCGGATGTCGCCGACCGGTGGCACGCCCAGCTCGCGACGCAACTGGCCGCTGGAGCCGCCGTCATCGGCGACGGTCACGACGGCCGTGATGTTGCTGCTCACCTCCTTCAGGCCCCGCAGCAACGTGGACAGGCCGGTGCCGCCGCCGATGGCCACGATCCGCGGACCGCGCGCCAGCGAACGCTTCTGATACACCAGCTCCACGAGCGGCTCGTGGCGTGCCGGGAATGGCACCAGCAGCGCATCCAGTAGGCGCCACAGGCCATACAGGAAGACGCCGATGCCGAGGCCGATGACGACCAGTGGTCGCAGGGGATCGGGCAGGAAGTTGAAGCTGGCGATCTCGAACAGCTGGCCCGGCAGGCTTTCGGCGGGCACCTCGCGGAAGAGGATGCGGATGAACAACGCACCGGCGGTGGCCAGGATGGTGAGCCCCAGGAACATCACCAGCAACCAGCGTTTGACGCCCATGCCCGGTCGCAGCCAGCGACGGAGCCGGTTCATGCGGCCATCCTGCCCTGCGCCGCTCATCGTCGCTTCTCTAGCTCCCGGTGCCAGACGCTGACGGGGCCCATGTGAAGTGACGAGAGCTGCTGTGCAAGTGCCTCGCCGATGGCCACCGAGCGATGGAAGCCGCCAGTGCAGCCGATGGCGATGGTGAGTCGTGTCTTGCCTTCGGCCAGGTAGGCTGGGATGAGCGTGGCGAAGAAGCCGTCGAGGTGCTGCAGGAACTCCTGCGTGATGGCTTGGCCCAGGACGAACTCACGCACGGCTTCGGTCTCGCCGGAGTGCTCACGAAGCTCGGGTCGGTAGAACGGGTTCTCCATGAAACGCACATCGAACACGAGGTCGGCCTCCAGTGGTACCCCGTACTTGAAGCCGAAGCTGATGACCTGGAGCGAGAGCTGCTCCGGACCAGGCTGCGCACCCAGGGCGGCGATGATGCGCTCCCGAAGTTGCTTGAACGCGAGGTCGGACGTGTCGATGGTGGTCTGGGCCATGTCCCGGACCTCGTCGAGCATGACGCGCTCGCGGGCGATGGCGGACTGGACGCCGTCGTTGCGGTCATCAAGCGGATGGCGGTGGCGCGTCTCCGAATAGCGGCGCACGAGCACCTCGTCGCTGGCCTCGAGATAGACGATCTGCGGCTGGATGTCGCGGCCGTGGAGCGCCCCCAGCGCCGCCGCCAACGCCAGCGGCGCATCCCCCTGGCGCACGTCGAGCACGATGGCGACGCGGTCGTAGCGCACCGGATCGTTGGCCACCAGCTCGGCGAGGTCACGCACCAGCTCGGCTGGCACGTTGTCGACGACGGTGTATCCGAGGTCCTCGAAGATCTTGCTGGCAGCGGTCTTTCCGGCTCCGGAGAGTCCGGTGATGATGGCCACGTGCTGGTTGCCCGGCGCGTGTGCGGGCGGTAGTCGCTCAGGCATCGGCCCCCTTCTCGCGCCGCCGGCGCTGCAATACGAAGATGGTGAACTCATAGAGCGCATACATCGTGCCCGCCAGCACCATGGGGCTGATGGGATCGCCGCCGGGAGTGATGACGACCGCGAAGATGACCACGCCCAGCAGCACGTATCGGCGCATCGTCTGCAACTGCTCGACACGCAGGACGCCGATGCGGTCGAGGAAGATGAGCACGATGGGGAATTGCATCACCAGGCCGAAGATGAGGAAGAGGAAGGTCACGAAGCCGAAGTAGGCTTCGGCGCTGGGCAGGGCCACCAGTGAGCCCTCGATCTGGAAGCTGAGCAGGAAGCCCACCGCGTACGGCAGCGTGACCCAGGCCACCAGCGCGCCCAGCAGGAAGAACACCACGCTCAGGGGGATCCAGGGCAACGCCGCGCGCCGCTCGTTGGGCAGCAGTCCCGGTGCCACGAACGCCCAGAGCTGGTAGAGGATGACCGGCAAGGCCAGCAGCATGCCGACGATGACGGCCACCCGCAGGTAGACCATGAAGCCGCCGGAGAGCGTCAGGAAGACGACCTCGTTGTCGGGTAGCGGCGTCAGCAGCAGTTCGATGAGGGGCTCGGCGAAGATGAAGCCGATGGCCGACCCGACCGCGATGGCGATGACGCTGATGGCCACGCGGCGCCGTAGCTCGACGAGATGTTCGACCAGCGGCATGGCGTCCGCATCGCCCCATGGTCCGGGTGCCGGGCGCGGCACCGCCTGCTCGGGTACCGCCGTGGTGCCAACTCCGTTCACGTCACTCATCGGTCGTCATCGGCCTCGCGACGAGCCGCCTGTCACGCGTCTAGGCGTCGTCGGCTGCCTTGGGTTCGTCCGTCGGCCCGACCTGGGCTGGCTGGCTCATCGTGTTCGGCTCGGCCTGTTGGACCAAGGTGTTCGGCTTGGGCGCGTCATCGACAGCGGGCGATCCCATCGAGGCCGCTTCGCTGATGTCCGAGGAGGCCTTGCGAAACTCGCGGATGGTCTTACCGAGGGCGCTGCCCATCTCCGGCAGGCGCCGTGGTCCCACGACCAGGAGGGCGATGACCAGGACGATGATGAGTTCGAGGGGCCCTACGTTGAAGGGCATGCGATCCTCCGACGACGTGGATCAGACCTACGCATCCTAGCACCACCCTGGCGCATATCGGACGGGCGGCTATGACCCCGGCGGTGGGGGTGGCGCCTCACCACTGGCCTCGTTGTCAGGCTGTGCCGTTGCGACCGGCGCCTCGTCGGCAGACGCTGCAGCGGCACGTTCGGCAGGCGGGATGTACCAGGAAGGCGTGGAGATGCCGTCGACGAAGCCATCACTGGTGACGGCACGGTCATCGACCTTGGTGATGCGTCCAAGCTCATCGAAGGCGAGCGTCATCACGCGCAGGTCGATGTTGAGCCCGTCTCGATGGAGATACGCGATCTGGTCGCCAGCGGGTGAGAAGGCCGGAGCGAAGCTGTTCCCATCGGTCGTGAGCTCGACACGGACGTCACCGCGACGAGCGTTGACGAGGACGATGTCGCGACCCCTGCCGTTGGTGGCTTCGACGGCGAGCAGATCACCGTCGGGCGACCAGGAAGGGTTGGCGTAGCCGGGCTTGAGGTACTTGACCTTACCCTGCGTGCAATTCGACCTCGTCTGGCAGGTGAGGATGCCGATCCTGGGCTCGCCGTCGGGACCCTTGGCGTCGTTGTAGGTGAAGGCGATCTTGGTGCCGTCAGGACTGTAGGCCGGGTCGTTATGGCCCAGCTTCGGCTCGCTCGGGGTGGCGACCTTGCGCAGCCGACCATTCTTGGTATTGACGATGTGGAGTGTGACCTGGTCATCAGTGCCGTCGGCACCATCGCTGACGACCGCGACATCGACGCCGTTGGGACTGACCGACGGTTGCACCAAGTGGCTGAACCAGAGACCGCGACCATCCTTGATCAGCGCGTCGTAGACCTTCTTGCGGTCGCTGCCGTCGGCCTTCATGCGCATCAGATCGGTCGGGTAGAGCGTGTACTTGCCGCCCGGCCGGGTCTTGTTGGTCTCGCGCTTGGTCGTGCGGATGAAGTAGATGTACTTGCCGTCGGGCGACCACACGGGGTTGGCATCAGCGCGGATGGAATTGCTTTGCGTGAGCGGCCGCAATGTCGTCCCTGATGCTGCCCAGATATCACCGCTGTTGCGCGTGTAGACGATGGTTCCCGTGATGTCGGCACGTTCATCCGAGGGTGGCTGGGCGACCGGCGGCGCGGTCACCACGACGTCCGGTTCGAGCGTGCTGACCGCGGTGTCGTCCGTGGCGTCGGGAGCCCGGCTCGCGCGGGCGACCACCGTATCCGGTGTCGCGGTGGGCTGGGAAGCGGTGGCATCGCCGATGGTGGAGTCGAGGAAGCCCATGGCCCACAGGCTGGCAGCGCCCACGAGGATGAGCCCCATGAAGGCCAGCAGCGGTGCCAGCAGCGGCGAGTTGCGGCGTGGCGGGCGGGGTGGGATCGGCTGTTGTCCGGGCCGGTATGGAGACGGGACGTCCTGCGGCCCGCGATACTCCGGCGCCAGCGGGTTCAGCGGCGGATGACCGCTGCCAGGAGCGGCTGGTCGGGGCGGATAGGGTCCGCCAGAACCGGGGGGCGGCTGCGTCATCGGTTCACCACTGTGGTCGATCGCAGCGAGCGCAGCCAACCTGCCGGAGCGACGTCCCGGACATCCAATTGGAGCGTCTCGACCCCGGCAAAGATGCGGCTGGCGAGGCGTGCGACGACGTCGATCTCAGAACCCTCCGTCAGCTGCTCGGGAAGGTCGGCGCGGCCGAAACAGATACCGTCGACGACCTCACGCCCCCGACGCAGCGTGAGTTGCGTATGACCTCCGTTCGCGGCACGGACCCTGTTCACGGCGAGGCCCGCGATGCCGACGAGTGGAGGAGCGTCTGCGGCGCCTTCCAGTGGCGCCAACTCGCGCAAGAGTACGTAATCCGCGGCATCCGCGCTCTGGACGAGGTCGACCCGCAGGGAGGGCCGCTCATCTACCGCGGGGTGCGCCCCGACGTAGGCCAGCAGGCGATCCCGAGCTCGTCGACCCGGGCGGCCTCGACATGACAGCCGGCGGCAGCCGGATGACCGCCGAAGCGCTCGAAGAGGTCGCTGCAAGCCGCGAAGGCAGCGGCCAGGTCGACCCTTCCCGCGCTGCGGGCTGAGCCGCGCCAGGGTTCGACAGCGCTCGAGAGCACGAGCGCTGGTCGCCCCTGCTCTTCTGCCAGTCGCCCGGCCACGAGGCCGACGATCCCGACCGGCCAGTCGCCGGCGATCACGATGAAGGCGTCATCTGGCTGGGCGGCAAGGGCTTCATGCGCCTCTCGCATGGCACTCACCGTCAAGTCGCGACGGCGCCGGTTGGCGAGCTCCAGCTCCTCTGCCAGTGCCGCTGCCGTATCGGCGTCAGCGGCCATCAGCAGCCGGGCCGCCACGGATGCATCGCCGATGCGCCCCATGGCGTTGATGCGGGGCGCCAACCCGAAGGAGATGTCATCGATGGAGACGCTCGCGCGGTCCACGCGTGCGGCGTCCATCAGTGCCGCCAGCCCCGGACGCGGTGACGTTGCCAGCCGTGCCAGCCCAAGGCGCACGATCGACCGGTTCTCACCCTCGATCGGCACGACGTCAGCGATCGAGCCGATGGCGGCGAGGTCGGCCAGGTCCAAGGCGGACGCGCGACCGCCACCGCTGCCCCCCTCGAGGAGCTGCGCGACCTTGAAGGCGACACCGGCCCCCGAGAGCCGCCGGTCGGGGTAGACACTATCGGGGCGTTGCGCATTGACGAGGGCGAGGGCGTCTGGTCGCTCTGTCCCCAGGACGTGGTGATCGGTGATGATGACGTCGATGCCCGCGACTCGAGCAGCAGCCACCTCCGCCACACTGGTCGATCCGGTGTCGGCGGTGATGATCAGGCGGTGGCCGGCTGAGCGGGCACGCTCCACCGCATCCATCGACAGACCGTGGCCCTCGCGGGTGCGGTCTGGCACGTACGGCTCAGCGTGGATGCCCAGCCGGCCGAGTGCCTCACTCAGGATGGCCAGACCGGTCAACCCATCAGCGTCGAAGTCTCCCAGCACCAGCACCGACTCCCCTGCCTCACGGGCCGTGCGCACGCGAGCGAGTACGACCTCCGCGTCGGGCAGCAGCGTCGGATCGTGCAGACCAGCCTCAGGGGCATCGAAACGTGAGGCCAGCTCAGTCGCATCCACGGGACCGCGCCGCGACAACACGCGCAGGGCTCTTGCCGAAAGACCTCGGCGCTTGGCGTCCGCGATGGTGGCGGCAGAGATGGGGTGCGCTGTGGGAACGACCCAGTGGTAGTGCGGTGTCAGCTCCGGCATGAGGAGCCAGTCTGGCCTTCCGGCTGCACCCGGGATTACGCCGTGCTGGTCTTGGTCTTGGCCCTGGCTTCGCTGGGCTGGCTGGCCTTGCGGCGATCCGCCCACAGGTGCCAGTCGAGGAAGAGCGGGGTGGCCACGAACAGCGACGAGTAGGTCCCCGCGATGACGCCGACGAGCAGCGCGAAGGTGAAGGGCCGGATCGCCTCACCACCGAACAACAGGAGCGCCATGAGCGTGAGCACCAGCGTCAGCGAGGTGGTCAGGCTGCGGCCGAGGGTCTGGACGAGGCTGTGGTTGACGATCTCCTCGAGCGGCTCGCCGATGTAGCGCTGGCGGTTCTCACGGATGCGGTCGAAGACGACGATGGTGTCGTGGACAGAGAAGCCGATGACGGTGAGCATGGCAGTCACGAAGAGGGCGTCGATCTGCAGGCCGATGAACGTGCCCAGGACGGCGAAGGCGCCGACGGTGATGATGACGTCGTGGAGGAGCGCCACGATCGCACTGACGCCCATGCGGAAGTCGCGGAAGCGGAAGCTGACCCAGATCATGATGGCGACCGCCGCCATCAGGATGAGCAGGAACGTCTGCTGCATCAGCTCGGCGCTCACGACCGGACCGACCGAGTTCTCCTGACGAACCTCGTCGATCGGTCCGAACGCGGCTTGCAGCGCGGTCGCCAGCTCGCCGAACTTGCCCTCGGTCGGCAGGTTCACCGTGGGGCCTCCGTCGGCGCTGCCGGCGACGGGTGCGATGGAGGCATCCGGCGCGGCCGATGGCACGGGCGCCGGCGAGGCACTCGGCTCGACCGAGGCGACAGGCTCGCCGGTGGCGATCACGACGGCCGGAACGGGCGACGCGAGGGAATCGGCGGGGGCCACCGATGTAGCGGGCGCGAGGGACCCGGCAGGCGTCAACGACGCTGCGGGCGCGAGGGACTCGGCAGGCGTCAGCGACGCCGCGGGCGCGAGGGACCCGGCGGGAGTCAGCGACGCTGACTCGGTCGGGCCTTGGGATGCGCCCGGCGAGGCGTCGGGGGCAGCTGACGCCTCTGCGCTGCGCCGCGGACCCCCCGGTGGTTTCGGGCGCCTGCAGGTTGAGTGCCTCGGTTCGAACGAGCACGTACTCACGATCGTTGGTCCTGGTGATGGCGACCTCCGAGCCGGGCAGTCCCTGCTCATCGAGCACGGCACGGACCGCAACGGGATCGGGCGTGCCGTCCTTGAAGTGGACCTCCCAGACGGTACCGCCCGTGTAGGCGATGGAGAACTGCAGTCCGACGTTGGCGTTGGGGACCAGGGTGGCCAGGATGAAGACCAGCCCGATGGTGACCAGGATCGCGCTCAGCACATACCCGTAGCGGCGCTTGCCGATGATGTCAAACACCGGCTGCCTCTTCGCGGGCGCCGCGCGCGTCGAGCGAAACCTCGGAGTCATCGATGCCGAAGAGGTGCGCCTGTCGGGCCCGCCGTTGCTGCACGACCCAGCGCAGCATCATGCGGCTTAGCGACGATGGCGGTGAACATCGAGACCAGCACGCCGATGCCCAGCACCAGCGCGAACCCCTTCACCACCGACGTCCCGAAGTAGTACAGGATGGTGGCGGTGATGAGGGTCGAGACGTTGGAGTCGAAGATGGAGGTCCAGGCGCGGTTGAAGCCGGCCTCGACCGCCGCGGTCAGGTTCTTGCCCGCACGCAGCTCTTCCTTGGTGCGCTCGAAGATGAGGATGTTGGCATCCACCGCCATGCCCACCGACAGGATGAAGGCGGCGATGCCGGCGAGCGTCAGAGTCACCCCGATGAGTCGGAAGATGGCGTAGGCGAGGATGCCGTAGAAGATCAGCGCCAGACAGGCCACCAGGCCCGGCACGCGGTAGTACAGCAACATGAAGGCGAAGACCAGCGCGATGCCGACGGCACCGGCGAGCATGGTCTGATGCAGGAAGTCCAGGCCCAGCGTGGCCGAGATGCTGCTGAAGCTGACCTCCCGGATCTCCAGCGGCAGCGAGCCGAACTTCAGCACCGTGACGAGCGACTGAGCCTCACTCGCCGTGAAGCCGCCGGTGCCGCCCGAGATCTGGGCGCGCCCGCCGAAACGCGTGGCCCGGATGGCCGGTGCGGACATGACCTGACCATCGAGAACGATCGCGAACTGCTCGCCATAGTGGTCGGCCGCATACTCGTCGAAAAGGCGAGCGCCAGTCTCCTTCAGCTGCAGGTCGACGACGAGTTCACGCGTGGTCTGGTCCTGGGCGATGGCGGCGCTGGCGATCTCGACGCCGGTGAACAGCGGCTCGATGTCCTGCATGCCCTGCCGGCAAGGGGCCCTCCCCGACGCTGCCCTGCAGCTCCGGAGGCACGGGCGTGAATTCGAGGACGCCGGTGGTGCCGATGAGGCTGCGGATGTCCGCCTCGTCCTCGACGCCGGGCAGCTCGACCGAGATGCGGTCCGCACCCTGGGTCACGACGATGGGCTCCGCCACGCCGGTAGCGTTGACGCGGTTCTCGATGATGGTGCGCGTCTGCTCGAGGATCTCCGGGGTGACCGGCTGAGCGTCGGTCGCGACGACCTGGTACTCGCCACGGAGGCCGCCGATGAGGTCCAGGCCCAGCTTCGTCTCGATGCTGCCGCCGCTGCCCGACCAGAAGCGCGGAACCGGCACCAACGCCACGACCAGGGCGACGATGAATAGGGCCAGAACGAGGTACGGAAGCGACGCGTTGCATCGCTCGGCGACAGTAGCAGAGAGACGAGCCGCTGCGCCGTGGGACGCCGGATTGGAGCGCCGCGACCCAGGTTCTGCGCGGTGCTAACTGTCGAGATGCTCGCGGATCCGCGCCGCCATCGCCGGGCCGATGCCCGGCACTGCCGCGATCTCCTCGACGCTCGCGCTGCGCAATCCACGGCTGGAGCCGAAGACGCGTAGCAGCGCCCGCTTGCGGGCCGGACCGACGCCAGCGAGGTCGATCGAGCGCCGACCTGGTGGCCGCCTTGGCTCGCACCTGGCGGTGGTAGGTGATGGCGAAGCGATGGGCCTCGTCCCGCAGTCGCTGGAGCATGTACAGCGCCGCAGAGGTCGCCGGCAGCACGATGGGCTCGGAGCCGCCCGGGCAGGAACAGCTCCTCGCGCTCCTTGGCCAGCCCGGCCAGGGGCAGTTCGTGAAGGCCCAGCTCGTCGAGGACGTCCCGTGCCGCACTGACCTGGCCCTTGCCGCCGTCGATGATGACGAGGTCGGGCATGCCGCCAGCGCAGCTGCTCGGCGCCGCCCTCCTCGGCTTCGAGCGCGCGGCGGAAGCGCCGGCGCAGCACCTCCTGGTGGCTGGCGAAGTCGTCCTGGCCACGGCACGCCCTTGATGCGGAAGCGGCGGTACTCGCCGGGCCGCGGCTGGCCGTCCTCGAAGACGACCATGCTGCCGACGGTGCTGGTGCCCTGGATGGTGCTGATGTCGTAGCACTCGATGCGCCCCGGCTGTCCCGCCAGGGCGAGGGCATCGGCCAGCTCGTCGAGGGCGCGCTCGGTCTTGCCCTGGTCGGCGAGCCAGCGCACCTGTTCCCGCTGCAAGGTCTCCGCGGCGTTGCGCGCGGCCAGTGCCATGAGCTTGCGGCCTTCACCCCGCTGGGGCACCGTCGATCACGACCTTGCGCTCGGCCCGGCTGGAGAGGAACTCCGCCAACTCGGGCTGCTCAGCGAGGCTGAAGGGGACGAGCACCCGTGGCGGGATGGAGCCGGCCCGGGCGTAGTACTGCTTCACGAACGAGGTCAGCGCCTCCTCGTCAGTGTCATCGGCCACATTCTCCAGCAGGAAGATGTCGCGACTGAGGCGTCTTGCCGTCACGGATGGCGAAGAGCTGCACCGCGGCTTCGTTGCCCAAGCGCGCGTAGCCCAGCACATCCAGCCGGCGCTTGGCGAAGCCGGCCATCTTCTGGCTTTCCATCGTCCGTTCGATGGCGCGGACCTTGTCTCGCAGCGCCGCGGCGCGTTCGAATTCGAGCGCCTCCGCGGCGGCTTCCATATCCGCCTGCAAGGCCGCGCTCACCTGCTCCTGGTGGCCTTCGAGGAAGAGCATCACCTGTTCGATATCGGCCGCATAGTCGGCCTGGCTGATGGCCTCGACGCAGGGCCCCTGGCAACGCTTGATGTGATAGAGCAGACAAGGTCGGTCCAGCGCTCGCTCCCCATCGGTGATGTCGATGGTGCAGGTGCGGAAGGGGAAGATGCGCCGGATCAGGTTCATCGACTCGTCGACGCTGCTGGCCGAGGCGTAGGGGCCGAAGTAGCGACTGCCGTCGTTGGGCAGCTTGCGGGTACGCTCGATGCGGGGGAAATCGTCGGCCAGGGTGATCTTGATGAAGGGGTACGACTTGTCGTCCTTCAGGCGGACGTTGAAGCGTGGCTGGAAGCGCTTGATGAGGTTGGCTTCCAGCAGCAAGGCCTCGCTGACGTTATCGGTCAGCGTCACTTCGAGGTCGGCGACCTGGCCGATGGAGGACTCGATCCGCAATGGCGCCGCCGAGCGTCCGGCACCCCAGTACTGACGCACCCGGTTGCGCAGGCTTTGCGCCTTGCCGACATAGAGCACCCGGCCCTGGGCGTCCTTCATGAGGTACACGCCGGGCTTGTCCGGCAGGTGCTTGAGCGTGGCGGCGATGCGAGGGGATGGAGTCACCAGCGGATGCTATCGCGGTAGCTGCTCCAACGGCGCGACCAAGGGGACAGGTGTCGAGCGCTCAGGACCCGCTGTGGGGGATGCTCCAGTCGGGATCGTTGGCGGCGGTCAGCTCGGACATCGCCTCGCCACCCTCGGCCAGACTCCAGATGGGATCGTCGCCGGCACCCATGCCGGGCTGGCTGCGCTCGCCGCGCACCTCGCGCCAGGCATAGGCGGCGCCACCGCTGATGGCGGCCAGCAGGACCGCCAGGACCAGCATCACCATGATGTCGGTGCTGGTATTGCCGCCGCCCCCGGACAAGCCGGCCTCGACACTGGGTGTCGACGGATCGGAGGCGTCGATGCTGCCTGCCGAGCCGGATGCGAACGCGTGACTGGCCGTGACCCCGTCGATCGCCGTCGCTCGCAGCACCCGATCGCCCGCAGGGGATCTCAGCTGGCAACCTCACGAACTCACGGAAGTAGCCGCCATCCGCGGTGATGATGACCGCGAGGCCGCTGCTGCCGGCGTCGGTGAGCAGCTCGATCTCGACCACCTGGTGACCGGGGAAGTCGATGCCACTCACCGCCACCACCGATCCGGGTCCGGCCGCCTCGGGATCGATGCTGATGGTTGCCGGCAGGCCCGATGAGGCCACGGCTGGCACCGCAGTGGTGAAGAGCGCCACGACCACCATCGCCGTCAGGAGCGTGGAGTGGCATCGTGCGCGCATGACCCGAGCGTAGGCGTGCGGGGCGACGGTGTCATCCTCCGCCGATACCGAAACTGCCTGTCTGATGGTCACCGGGCGAGTACTTCCGGGGGGCTCGGCGGGGAGCCCGTCTACGCCGTGACCGGTTCAAGCAGCCGATAAGGACAGGTGAAGGCCGGGAGGCCAGCATGCGCGCATGCGCACGTCGATCCATCCGGCGGTGAACCAGCGCCTGGAGCGACTGGCCGACGATCAGCGTGCGGCGGCGACCTGTGCACCGGGTCCGGTCCTGTGTGTGGCCCCGGCCGGCTCCGGCAAGACCACGACGGTCGTGGCCAGATTGGCTTGGCGTGTGGCCCAGGGGCTCGATCCAGCTTCGGTCTGCGCCCTCACGTTCAACCGACGTGCGGCGGAGGAGCTGCAGCAACGGGCCGACGCCGCGCTGCACCAGCTCGGCCATGCGGCCGGGGCGGTGCGAGTGCGAACGTTCCACGCGTTGGGACGCGAGATCCTCGCCGATGCCGGAGTGGACGTGAGCCGGATCGTCGTTCGCGCCGACCTGCTGCAGGAGCTGGCCGGCGAGCCGCTTTCTCCCACAGCCTGGCGATACCTCGATGACGCCTTCACCCGCCTCAAGCTCGATCCCGAGCGCGGCCCTGGGCCCGAGGACGTGGATACCCTGACCGCGTTCGCCGCGTACCAGTCCCGGCTGCGTGAGCTGGGAGCCATCGATCTCGATGACCTGGTCGCGCGGGCGGTGCCTGCGCTGTCCGACGACCCAGCGCTGCTGGCACGCTGGCGAGCACGAGCGGCCGTGCTCTTCGTCGACGAGGCCCAGGACCTCGACAAGACCCAGCTCGACCTCGCGATCCTGCTCGCCGGCGAGCGGCGCGACATCTTCCTCGTCGGCGACGATGACCAGACCATCTATGCCTGGCGCCTTGCCGACGTGCGGCGCGTGTTGGGACTGGCCTCGCGGCTGCCGGGATTGCGGCGGGTAGACCTCCAGACGAACCACCGATGCGCACCCGAGGTGGTGCGCCGGGCGGCTCGCCTCGTGGCCCACAACCAGGAACGCTTCGACAAAGACATCCGTGCCTCTGAGCACGCGCGAGGGTCGGTGACGCTGCTGCCGGACCCGGGTGACGAGGTCGCGCGGGCACGCTTGTTGCTGCAGACGTGGGCGCGGGAGCCCGGCGGTGAGCGCCATGCCGTCCTGGCGCGCACGAACCGCGAACTGCTGCCCTTCGCTGCATTGGCGCTGGAGCTGGGCATGGGCTATCGCGTGGAGGCTGACGACCTGCTGCTCGATGAGGAGCACATCGAGGCCGCCATCGACCTCACGGACGACCAGGGGCCGCTCCTCCCGGCCCTGCAGGCTGCCGCCGTACGCGCCGCGCTAGCGCCTGATCTGGCAGCCGCACTGCTCGGTTGGGCCGCGCCCTATCCCGACCGGGCCGCCTTCCGCTTGGCGCTATCGCAGCGCCGGGTCGCCGCTGAACGACGCAGAGATGGCGACCCCGGGCTGACGCTTGCCACCATCCACGGCACCAAGGGCCTGGAGTGGGACCATGTCGCCTGCATCGGCCACGACGAGGGCACCTTCCCCTCGGGACGTGCGCTGCGCGAGGCTGCCGATCCGGTGCGCGTGCTGGAAGAAGAACGGCGCTTGGCGTATGTGGCCTGGACGCGTGCGGTGCGGACGCTGACGATCGTGTATGACCCGGGTGCTCCGTCCAGCTTCGTGCTCGAGGCATTCACACCTGACGAGTTGGCGTGATCTCGAGTGTGGGCTGCCCGCGATGATGCCGAGTCGCGGCTGGGCATCCTCGACGAAGCGGGCTGGCTCGTGGGGCGGTCGAGTCAGGGCTCGCTGCGGAGGTCCACCGAGTAGTCGATGGTGGCGCGCAACTGGGCCAGCGCGACCGCCCAGACCTCGATGGCTCGCGCGTACTCGTCGAGGATCGCCTCATCACCGATGTCGTAGGGGCCGTCAGTCACCTTCACCAGGGAGCCGTAGCCCTTCGAGCGGATGGTGACGGTGACCGTCGTCTCGACGCCCTCGGGCTCATGATGCGACCAGCGCAAGACGAAGCGCGTGTTGGGCTCGGCCTCCAGCACGTGGACGTCGATCTGCCGGCGCGGGAAGATCAGCACGGATCGGGCACCGGGTATGAGCGAGCCCTCGACTTCGTAGGAGAGCCACTGACGGACGCTCTCAGGGTCAGACCACATCCGGTAGACCCGCGCGGGGGGCGCATCCACGATGCGTTCGATCTCGATCATACGTGCGCTCATACCGTGCTCCTCGGAGGTCCCGTCGAATCTCTCGACGCGCTGGCGAAACGGGGCTTCATCCTGCCACGTGGTTTATCTTGCAGCAGCTTCGGTTCTCGTGCGAGAGCGCTTTGGACTGCTGCTGTCTCGCCCATCGGAGGCCGCCCGGAACTTGGCATCGGAGAGTGGGACCACGGGCTCGCCCCTGAGCACGTGGACGAGATACTCGCCCGTGGCAGACTCCTCGACCGCGGCAACCTGTTCTGGGGTCCCCTCGGCCACGATGCGGCCGCCACGAGCGCCGCCCTCGGGACCCAGGTCGACGATCCAGTCGGCCGTCTTGATGACGTCGAGGTTGTGCTCGATGACGATGACCGTGTTGCCGTGGTCGACGAGCCGATGCAGCACCTGCAACAGCTTCTCGACATCGGCGAAGTGCAGCCCGGTGGTGGGCTCGTCGAGGATATAGACGGTGCGACCGGTGGCTCGCCGAGAGAGCTCCGTGGCGAGCTTGACGCGTTGCGCCTCGCCGCCCGACAACGTCGTAGCGGGCTGGCCAAGTCGGATGTAGCCGAGACCGACGTCCACCAGGGTGGCCAGCTTGTTGCGGACCTTGGGCACGGCGCTGAAGACCTCCAGCGCCTCCTCGGTCGTCATCTGCAGGACGTCGGCGATGGAATGACCGCGGTAGTGGATCTCCAGTGCCTCACGGTTGTAGCGCTTGCCGGCGCAGACTTCGCAGGTCACGTAGACGTCCGGCAGGAACTGCATCTCGATCTTGAGGATGCCGTCGCCCTTGCAGTTCTCGCAGCGCCCGCCCTTGACGTTGAAGCTGAAGCGGCCAGGCCCATAGCCGCGGACGCGGGCCTCGGGCACGCCAGCGAAGAGTTCGCGGATAGGCCCGAACAAACCCGTGTAGGTCGCCGGATTCGAGCGCGGCGTGCGGCCGATGGGGCTCTGGTCGATCTCCACGATCTTGTCGACCGCCTCCGTGCCCTCGAGGGCATCGTGGGCACCGGGCTCCACGCGAGCACCGCTGACCGCCCGCGCCAGCGCCCCGTACAGCACGTCGGTGACGAGCGTGGACTTGCCTGAACCCGACACGCCGGTGACGGCGGTGAAGGTACCCAGCGGGAAGCGCACATCGAGGTCCTTGAGGTTGTGCTCACGCGCGCCCTTGAGCAGCAGCGCCCTGCCGTTGCCTTCGCGCCGCACCGTCGGGACCGGCACCATGCGCTCACCGCGCAGGAAGGCACCGGTCACCGACCGCTTCTCCTTGAGCACCGCCGCGAGTGGGCCGCTGGCGATGACCTCGCCGCCGTGCTCGCCGGCCGCCGGGCCGATATCCACCACCCAGTCGGCCACCCGGATGGTCTCCTCATCATGCTCGACGACGATGAGCGTGTTGCCGATATCGCGAAGCCGGACGAGCGTCGAGATGAGCTTGGCGTTGTCCTTCTGGTGCAGGCCGATGGTGGGCTCGTCGAGGATGTACAGCACGCCCACGAGACTGGAGCCGATCTGCGTCGCGAGGCGGATGCGCTGGGCCTCACCGCCCGAGAGCGTGGAGCTGGTGCGGTCGATGGTGAGGTAGTCGAGGCCGACATCGGCAAGGAAACCGAGGCGATCGCCGATCTCCTTGTTGACCATCCGCGCGATGGTCATCTCACGCTCGCTCAGGACCCCGGACAGGCTGGACACCCACGCCAGCGCGTCGCCGACCGACATGGCCGAGACGTCGCTGATGTTGCGGTCCTCGATGGTCACACCCAGCGCGTCGGGCTTGAGACGCTTGCCAGCGCAGGTGGGACAGGGTCGTTCGACCATGTACTTCTCGAGTTCGGTGCGAATGTAGTCCGATTCCGTCTCGCGGTAGCGCCGCTCGAGGTTGGTGACGATGCCCTCGAAGGTGGCGACGTACGAGTTCTCGCCACGCTCGTGCCGGTAGCGCACCTCCACCTTCTCGCTCTTCCGGGCGTAGAGCAGGTACTCGAGCGCCGCCGCTGGCAGATCCCGCACCGCTGCGTGGTAGTCCCAGCCGTGCGCGTCCATGATGGCCTTGGTCGTCTTCAGTCGCCACGAGAGCTCCGTGGGCACGGTCCGCCACGGCACCATGGCGCCGTCGGGGATGGACTTGCTGCGGTCCGGGATGATGCGGTCGACGGCGAACTCGAGGCGGATGCCCAGCCCGGTGCAATCGGGGCAGGCGCCGTGGGGAGAGTTGAACGAGAACGATCGCGGCTCCAGCTCGTCGATGGTGGTGCCGTCGTAGGCACAGCTGTACTTCTCGCTGTAACGCTGCTCCTCGAAGGCACCCTCGTCAGCCGGGGCGACGAGCATGACACCCTCCCCCAGACGCAGCGCCGTCTCGACCGAATTGGCCAAGCGGGCGGCATCGGGGTCGGGGTTGTCCGGGCCGAAGGCCCTGCCTTCGGCATCCCTGGAGCGCACGATCAGCCGGTCGACCACGACCTCGATCGAATGGCGCTTGTACTTGTCCAGTGCCGGCGCCTCGTCGAGATCCATCAGTTCACCGTCGACACGTACGCGCACGAACCCCTGCCGGCGGGCCGCGGCGAAGACGCGCTCACCCTCCGTCTTTCGGTCCTTGATGAGCGGGCCCAGCACGAGGATGCGGCTGTCGTCGGGTAGCCGGCGGATGCGGTCGGAGATCTGCTGCACCGTCATGCGCGCGATCTCGCGACCGCACTTGGGACAGTGAGGGTGGCCGACGCGGGCGTACAGCAGGCGCAGGTGATCGTAGATCTCGGTGACGGTGCCGACGGTCGAGCGCGGATTGCGGGAGGCGCCCTTCTGGTCGATGGAGATGGCCGGCGACAAGCCGTCGATCTGGTCGACGTCGGGCTTCTCCATCTGGCCCAGGAACTGGCGAGCGTAGGCCGAGAGCGACTCGACATAGCGTCGCTGGCCCTCGGCGTAGATGGTGTCGAAGGCCAGGCTGGACTTGCCGCTGCCGGAGAGGCCGGTGACGACGATCAGGCGATCGCGCGGCAGCTCCAGGTCGATGTTCTTGAGGTTGTGCTCGCGGGCACCGCGAACGACGAGGAGATCCTGTGGCACGAGCGCAGTCTAGTGCAGCAGTGAGCGTTAGACCAGACGTTCCAAATCCGTTCGCATGACGCGAGGCTCCCGACCCTTGAGCCATCGCTCGGTCGTGCTCATGCTCTCCTCACGGTCACGGTCACGCCCATCGCCTGCCGTCCGGCCTCCCGCCACAGCGTCCATGCTCGACACCGACCGTCGTGGCGCTGATGCCGATGGGGCGGCCAGGCTTCCCCCGTGGCTGATCTGATGCAAAATGTATAGCTGTGGTCTCACCCATCCATCGAGACCACCGATGGACACCAGCAAGCGATAGAGAGGAAGAATTGATGACCGACGACCAGCAGAAGGACCAGGCCCCAGTGGCCGACACGAGCGCCACCGGTGAGGGTGAGGTCGCAGCCGTCGTCGCCGGCGAGGCGGACGCCAGCGGCGCGACCGTCGTTGCCGCGGTGGGCGACAAGGATGGCGTGCAGGCTGCGGCGGTGCTGGAGACCGACTACTTCAACACCCTGCTGGTGGCAGATTTCGCGGATCGCGATGCCGCCACTGCGGCCTACATGACGCTACTGAACGCTGAGTTGCAGGGCGTGCTTCGCATCGACGGCGTGCTCACCGTCCATGCCAACGACAAGGGCGAACTCAATATCGACAAGATGACCGAGCACAGCACCAAGACGGGTGTCAAGTGGGGGGCGGCAGCCGGCCTGGCGGTGGGCATCCTGTTCCCGCCGGCCATCATCGCCAGCATGGTCGGCTGGGGCATCGGTGGCGGCGTGCTGGGCAAGCTTCGCAACCTGCACCATCGCCACCAGGTCTCGAACGAGCTCGATGGCGCCCTCGAGCCCAACCACTCGGGCATCATCGCGCTGGTGCATGCCGTCGACGTGGACAAGGTCAAGGCGCAGATCCCCGAGGCGACCAAGGTGACCACCGCTGAAGTCGATGAGGCCACCGCCAAGGACATCACCGAAGCGGCCAAGACCGCCGAGGGCGAGGACAAGCCGACCAGCTAGAGAGGCATTCGGGACCACTCGATCAAGGGGCCGCCTCGCCGCGGCCGCTTGATCCCTGTGGACGAAGTGCTCAGCGACGTCTCTTGGGCCGGGCACCGCTCCGTTTGATGACGTTGGGCGTCACGCGACGATCCCAGGTCGGCTTGTCGAGCCAGCGTGCCATCCAGCCCTCATCGTCATCCTCGTGCGCGTCTTTCAAGCCGGGGAAGACGTCGGCAGCCGTGCCCTCGTCGATATCGAGCGGCTCCTCGCCTGCAGGCAGCACTCGCACTTCGGTCACCTCGAGCGCAGACTGAGCGGCGCTGTCGTGGTGGCCACGACGTTCGCCGGCCTTGCGCGCTGCCGCCCGCTCGGACGGCTTGGCCGTAGGGGTCGCCAGCAGGCCCGACGCTGCCGCCCGCTCGGCCCCCTTCAGCACCGCCACCGAGGCATCCTGCTCCAACACCCGGATGCGGATGTCCTGGATCTCATCGCGCAGCGCGGCGGCCCGCTCGAATTCGAGCTGTTTGGCCGCGTTCTTCATCTCCGCCTCCAGCTGCCTGACCATCTTCTCCACCTGTGCCTGGCTGAGCTCGCTCAGCTCCCTGCCATCGGTCCCGTAGGCGCCCGGCGACTCGGCCACGGCTGCCAAGCGGTCGTTGATGTCACGGATCTCCTTGATGATCGTCGTGGGAACGATGCCGTGCTCCTGGTTGTAGGCAACCTGGATGGCTCGGCGACGATCGGTCTCGTCGATGGCCACCTGCATCGATTCGGTGACCCGGTCGGCATACATCACGACTTGGCCCCCGATGTTGCGGGCGGCACGGCCGATGACCTGGATCAGGGACCAGGCGCTGCGCAGGAATCCCTCCTTGTCGGCATCGAGGATGGCCACGAGCGTGACCTCCGGCAGATCGATGCCCTCTCGCAGCAGGTTGATGCCCACGAGGACGTCGTAGACACCGAGGCGCAGGTCCCGCAGGATCTGCACTCGCTCCAGGGTGTCCACCTCGCTGTGGAGATACGACACGCGAACGCCCATCTCGTGAAGGTAGTCGGCAAGGTCTTCGGCCATGCGCTTGGTGAGCGTGGTCGCCAGGACGCGCTCACCCCGGTCGACGCGCTCCTTGATGCGGTCGATGAGGTCGTCGATCTGGCCCTCGGTCGGGCGCACCTCGATGGCCGGGTCGACGATGCCGGTGGGGCGGATCAGCTGTTCCACGACGCCCTCGGCGCGCTGCAGCTCCCATGGCCCAGGTGTGGCGCTCATGTGCACCACCTGGTCGAGGTGCGCCTCGAACTCGTCGAAGGTCAGCGGCCGGTTGTCGAGCGCGGAGGGCAGACGAAAGCCGAAGTCGACGAGGATCTCCTTGCGGGTACGATCGTTCTTGTACATCCCGTTGACCTGCGGGATGGTCATGTGGCTCTCGTCGATGACCAGCAGCCAGTCGGGCGGGAAATAGTCGAGTAGCGTCCATGGCCGCGATCCGGCCTCGCGCCGCGAGAGATGTCGGCTGTAGTTCTCGATGCCCGAGCAGAACCCCAGCTCGCGCATCATCTCGAGGTCGAAGGTGGTGCGCTGACGAAGGCGCTCGGCCTCCAGCACCATGCCCTTCTGCTCCAGTTCCGCGGTGCGCGCCTCCATCTCGGCCTCGATGTCGTCGATGGCCGCGACCAGCTTCTCCTGCGGCGTCACGTAGTGGGAGGCAGGGTAGACGTTGAGCTCGTTGCGCTCCGCCAGCACCTCCCCGGTCAGGGGATCGAGCTCCGTCACTCGCTCCACCTCATCGCCGAAGAACTCGACGCGGGCGATGAAATCATCGTATGCCGGCTGCAACTCGAGGGTGTCGCCGCGGACCCGGAACTTCGCACGGCTGAGGGCTTGGTCATTGCGCGAGTACTGCAGATCCACCAGCTGGCGAAGCACGCCATCCCGACGATACCTGCCGCCCTTGCGCAACCGCAGGACGGTGGCCCCATAGTCGACGGGCGCGCCCAGGCCGTAGATGCAGGAGACGCTGGCGACGATGATGACGTCACGCCGCTCGAACAGCGACCGCGTGGCCGCGTGCCGCAGCTTGTCGATCTCGTCGTTGCGGCTGGAGTCCTTCTCGATATAGGTGTCGCTGCGGGGCAGATATGCCTCGGGCTGGTAATAGTCGAAATAGCTCACGAAGTACTCCACGGCGTTGGCGGGGAAGAAGTCCCGGAACTCGCTGTAGAGCTGCGCGGCCAGTGTCTTGTTGTGGGCCAGCACCAGCGTGGGCTTGTTGACCTGTGCGATGACTTCGCTGATGGTGAAGGTCTTTCCGGTGCCCGTCGCGCCCAGCAGGACCTGGTGCTTCCTGCCCCCGCGGAGGCCCGCCACCAACTGCTCGATGGCCTGGGGCTGATCGCCGGTGGGTCGGAAGGGGGCTTCCAGCTCGAAATCCGCCATGCAGCGATGATACCCGAACGAGCGTGAAACCGAACGTCCGTTCAAGCCCCCGGGTCGCCTCCAGACCGCGCGGACGTCGTATTCTGCTGTGGACCAGTGCGGTTCGCGGGGGTGTGGGGCAGTAAAGAGTCCTATGGGCCGCTACCCGATGGGTCCATGGCGGGGTCAGACACGGGCACGGATGCTGACGGCTGCACGGTTAGGGCGGCGCGTGTCCGCACTGCCTGTCCCCGCTGACCCGCGACTTGCGCACAGGAGCCTGCCACCATGGAGATGGAGTTCAAGGACAACAGCCGACGCCGGACGTTGGTGCTTGTCGTCGGAGTGCTGTTGGCACTCGGAGCTGGCGCGGCCGCGTTCATGCTCAGCAGCCAGGGCACAGATGAACCGAAGGACACGATCCCGACCATCGACATCGTGGTCGCCGCCCAGTTGATCGAGGCCCGCAAGGAGATCGGTGCGGTCGACCTGCTGGTGCTCACGGTCCCCCGCGATGCGACGCACCAGGGGGTCTTCACCGATCCCCTCGATGTCGTCGGGAAGATCGCGGCCATCCCGATCCTGCCGAACCAGCCCATCACCGCGAACATGCTGGAATCCGCGGTCGGCGTAGGCCAGGTCGACATCCTCGAAGCCGATGAGACGGTAGCTCCGGATTCACCACCATATCGGGCGGTGAGCCTGACCGTGCCCTCCGACCGGGCCGTCGCGGGCCTGGTGGCCGATGGTCAACGGGTGGACATCATCGCGACCTTCCCCATGGCGGTGACATTGCCGATCGACCCGAACACCGGTGAGCCCACGGCGACCAATCCTGAGACCGGCCAGCCATTCACCTACGAGCAGGGCTCATCGACCAAGTTGATGTGGCTTGACGTCAAGATCATCGCGCACACCGCGGACTCCGACCTCTACGTGATCCGGGCCGACCTGCAAACGGCCGAGGAGATCGCCCAGGCACAGAACCAGGGCGCACAGTTCACCATGGTCCTTCGCCCAGCCGTCGATACCCGCGACGTGGATCGCAGCACCTACGGCGAGACCAGTGACACCCTGCTCACTCGCTACAACTTCCGCGTGCCGGAGACGATCGACGGGGTGACCTACCCGCAGCCTATCTACTTCCCCTCTCCGTTCCCGGCGGAGCCATACATCGACCTGACCGCCACTCCTTCGCCGACGCCGGATGGCGCGCTCGTCGAGATCCCCATCGATACCGAGTTCGGGAGCCCGGCCCCGGAGGCTTCGCTACAGCCCTAGCGACGGTCCACCGGACCCAGCAGGGGTCCCGCCCAGACTGGTGCAAGCACATCCGCGAGTGCGTCCTCGACGCGCTCGCGGATGTCTTCCTTGGAGCCGCTGCTGTCGAAACGGCGGTCCGCGAAGTCGGCCAGTCGGCCGGCCAGGTCGCTGCCCTGTGCTGCCAGGCGTCGCTCGATGTCCGGGGCCTCCATGCCTCGTTCAGCCAGCCGGGTCCGTTGCGTGTGGGCGGAGCATTCGATCAGCCAGACCTCGTCGCATCGCTCGGCCAGGCCGCCCTCCACGAGCTTGATCGCCTCCACGACGACGAACGGGTCGCCCTCGCGACCGGCCCGCGCGAGCCGCTCCTCCACGAGACTCCGCACGCCGGGATGGACGATGGCTTCGAGGTCGCGAAGGGCCCCTGGGTCCGTGAAGACGACGGCAGCCAGGGCGCGCCGGTCAAGCGCGCCGGAGGACTCGAAGACAAGGTCACCGAAACGGGCCCGGATAGCCGCCAACGCCGGCTGACCGGGAGCCGTCACCTCGTGCGCCAGGCCATCGGCGTCGATGACGGTCCCACCCAGATCGCCCAGCATGGCAGCCACGGTGGACTTGCCACAGCCGATGGGCCCGGTGAGTCCGATGATGACCGGAGCGATCCCCGGCTGGCCCACCTCGCGGGAGGCCTCTTGCTCCTCGTTCATCGCGGTGCCCGTTCCTCCAGCGTCAACCATGCGTCCTCGGCCTGGCTCAACGCGCTGTCCACGTCGGCCAACTCACTGCCGAGCCGCCGCAACTCCACGAAATTGGCCTGGACCGCGGGATCGTCCAGACCGGATTCGAGCTCAGCCTTGCGCTGCCCCAGCCGCGTGAGGTCGGCCTCGATGCGCTCACGTTCCCGACGATAGGCGTCCTTGGACAGCGGCGGCCGCCCGTTCGTCGTCCGCTCGCGGTTGCGGGCAGGTGCCGAGGGAGCCGGAACCTCGGGAGCAGCGTCGGGGCGGCCCACGGGTGAGCCGGTCGCAAGCGCGATGGCAGCGGCCGCCGTCCAACCGTCCGCGACCGCGGATCGCCACTCGCGATAGCCACCATCGAAGGGCGCCACCAACGCGGGTTCGCCCCGGCACCGGTTCGACGACCCACAGCCGCTGACAGGTCGATTCGAGCAGGCGCCGGTCGTGGGAGACGATCAGCAAGGTCGACTCCGAATTCGCGCAGGAAGGTCTCCAGCGCCTCTCGTGCCGCGATGTCGAGGTGATTGGTGGGCTCGTCGAGCAGCAGCAGGTTGGTGGCGCCCACGCCCAGCAATGCCAGCTCGAGCCGCGAACGCTCGCCGCCCGAGAGTGCGCTGACCGGCTTCAGCACGTCATCCCCACGGAAAAGGAAGCGGGCCAGGTACGAGCGTGCCTGCCCGGGAGTCACCGGCGCGGTCGCGACGAGTGCGTCGAGCACATTGGTGCCGCCGAGCGGCCGGTCGCGCAACTGCGAGAGGTAGCCGGGCATGACGTTCTTGCCGATGCGCACATAACCCTCGAGCGCCGCCAACGAACCGGCCAGCGTGCGCAGAAGGGTGGACTTGCCTGCGCCGTTGGGGCCGACGAGTCCGACGCGCTCACCACGTCGGAGCTCCAGCCGAGCCACTCGCGTGATGGGCACGGCCACGTTGCCGTCGGCCGCGGGATAGCCACACAGCACCGCGTCGAGCGAGACCACGATCTCGGCCGCGCGAACGGCGCTCCCGCCGAAGATGCCGGAACCGGGCAAGCTCAGCTTCACCGCCGACCTGGGCGCCTCGGCGCGGCCTTCGCGCAGCGTCGCCAGCCGCCGCTCGTGCTCGTGCATCTTGACGTGCTTGCGCTGGCTGCGATAGCGCTGCACCAGCTCCTCCTCCCGGGCGATGGCGGTGGCGGTGGAATCGGCCACGTTGCGCGCCCGGGCGTCGGCAGATTCACGCTGCAGGAGGTAGGCCGAATAGGCGCCCTTGAAGGAGGCCAGATGCCGCGCCCGCAGTTCCCACACGCGCTCCACCACGTTGTCGAGGAAGGCGCGGTCGTGCGACGCGACCAGCAAGGCCCCGGCGCGCCGCACCAGCGTCGCCTCCAACCACTCGAGGGCTGCGATGTCGAGATGATTGGTGGGCTCGTCGAGCATCAGCAGTTCCGGGTCAGCAGTGAGAAGGCGTGCCAGCGCGACTCGCGTCTGCTCACCGCCGGAAAGCTCGGAGGGCGGATGGTCCCAGTGGCTCCGCGGGATGCCCAGGCCGGCCAGTGACTCCTCTACGCGTTGGTCGAGATGATAGCCATCGGCGGCCTCGAAACGGTCGCGCAGGGCAGCGTAGCGGGGTGATTGCACGGCCTCTGCGCCGTCCGCTTCGAGCAAAGCCAGCTCACGCTCCATGCGCTCGACTTCGACGGCGCCGGTACGCACCACGGCCCGGACGGTGGGCGCGGTGATGAAGCGGTGATCGAGGTTGGCCTCCTGTGTCAGCAGCCCGAGACGGACGCCTCTGGCCACATGCACCTCGCCACCATCGGCCTCCTCGGCGCCAGCGATGATCTCCAGCAGCGTGGTCTTGCCGGCCCCGTTGCCACCGACCAGGCCGACGCGCTGGCCGCGCGCAAGGACGGCACTGACCGAGTCGAGGATGACGAAGTCGCCGATCTCGCGACGCACACCGTCGAGGCGCAGGATAGACATGCCCCTAGTGTGCCCTCAGACGACCGGCTCGGGTCCGCCCAGCTCCGACCAGTTACGTCCGCGCCGGACCGAACGCGTGGCGCTGGCTGCCAGTCTTGCGTTGGTGCCGGAGCGGTCGACTGCCGGCAACCGCTGGCACCAGGAGCAGAAGTGCGTACCCCGCTGGTTCAGCACCAACCGCCGGATGGGTCGACGGCAGCGTCGACAGGGTCGTCCGGTGCGCTGGTAGACATCGAGGTAGTCCTGCATGCCTCCCTCACCCTCGGGGGCGGTGTAGTCGTCGACCGATGAGCCGCGACGCTCGATAGCCTCTGCTGAGCACGCCACGGACGGCCTGGTAGAGCCGACGTTCCTGCGGCGGGTTCAACGTCGCCGCCGAGCGCAGTGGGTGCAGGCGTGCGCGCCACAGGGCCTCGTCGGCGTAGATGTTCCCCACGCCGGCAACGAACGACTGGTCCATCAGCATCGACTTGAGCCGGCCCCGGCGGGCCCGCAGCCGAAGGCGGAACGCGCGCAGGGTGAAGGACGCATCCAGCGGCTCGGGCCCGAAGGTGCCGAACAGCTCGCCGGTCTCAGCGGCACCCAGGATCGATGCCGTCGCCCCGCACGCGATACAGCCCCACCCGCGCGAACTTGCGCACATCGCGCAACAGCAGCCAGCGTGGGCCGGCGTGCCGGCCGCCGCCCACTACCGGCCCGGGATCGAGGCTCAAGCGAAGGTGCACGTGCTGGTCGTGGACCGTGCCGGCCGGCAGCACGAAGAGCTGCCCGGTCATCTTCACCTGGATGGCCAGCGCCGCGTCAGCGGAGAGTTCGAGCAGCAGCCACTTGGCCCGGCGACCGACGTGCCGCACCTGTCGCCCCACGATGCCAAGTTCGAAGGCCTCGGGCCCGGGATAGCGGATGACGCCGGGCCAGTCCCACCACGCGCCAGTGATGGTCGCACCGACGAGCAGCGGCGCCAGGTCTCGCGCCATGGTCTCGACCTCGGGCAGCTCGGGCATGCGTCGTTACGCGCGCTCCAGCACTGACATCGACTCCCAGTCGTCCCCGACCTTGATGTCGACGTCGAGCGGAACGTCCAGCTTCAGGGCGCCCTCCAGGACCGAACGCACGATGGGCGCCAGTGCTTCGAGCTCGCTGCGTGGCACCTCCAGCACGACCTCGTCGTGGACCGAGAGCAGCATCCGTGCCGGAGAGTCGTCGGCACGCAATCGCTCGTGGAGACGGATGAGTGCGATCTTCATGATGTCCGCGGCCGTTCCCTGGATGGGCATGTTGATGGCCATCCGCTCACCAGCCTGGCGCAACTGGCTGTTTCGAGCCGAGAGCTCCGGGATCCAGCGTCGCCTGCCCAGCAGCGTCTCGACATAGCCCTGCTCCTGGGCGATCTCCTTGATGTGGTACATGTAGCGAGAGATGCCGTTGTAGGCATCGAAGTAGGAGTCGATGAAGGCACGCGCTTCCTCTCGCGGGATGCCGGCTCGCGTCGCCAGACCGTAGTCGCTCATGCCATAGGCCAGGCCGAAGTTGACCATCTTGGCCTTGGAGCGCTCGTCGGCGGTGATGTCAGCAGGGTCCTTCTTCAGTACGCGCGCGGCCGTCTCGCGATGGATGTCGGCACGCCGCGCGAAGGCTTCCTTCAGATGCTCGTCGCCTGACACGTGCGCCAGGACGCGCAGCTCGATCTGGCTGTAGTCGGCAGCCAGCAGCAGCAGGTCATCGCCGCCGGCCACGAAGGCGCTGCGGATCTTGCGCCCCAGCTCGCTGCGGATAGGGATGTTCTGCAGGTTGGGATCGGACGAGGAGAGGCGCCCGGTGGAGGCGACGGCCTGCTGGAACGTCGTGTGCAACCGTCCGGTTCGCCCGTCGATGAGCAGCGGCAAGGCGTCGACATAGGTGGATTTCAGCTTGGTGTAGACGCGCCAGTCGAGCAGCATCGGCACCATCGGATGGGCTTCACGCAACCCCTCCAGCACCGGTGCGCTGGTGGAGTAGCCGGTCTTGGTTCGCTTGCCCTTGGGTAGGTCCAGCTCATGGAAGAGCACCTGCTCGAGTTGCTTGGGACTGCCCAGGTTGAACTCGTGGCCGACCGCCGCGTAGATGTCCTCCTGCAGTCGACCGATGGCCTCGCCAAAGGTCGTCGCGAGGGCGTCGAGGGAGCCGCGGTCGATGGCCACGCCGGTGGCCTCGAGGTCGGCCAGCACCGGCACCAGCGGCAGCTCCAGCTCATCCAGGATCCGACGCAACTCCGGCTGCTCGTCGAACGCAGCCTCGAGCGCTTCGCGGGCCGCCGCCACGGCCGCTGCCTCTACCACCGCACGAGCGCCCAGGTCGAGCTCACCGGCCGGGGGCAGCACGATGTCGAGCCGCTCGGAGCAGATGTCGGAGAGCGACTGGCTACGCAGCGCGGCGTTGAGGATGTAGGCCGCGATCTGCGTATCGAACTCGAGTGGCGGCAGCTCGTCGCCGGAAGCACTGAGTGACGAGGCAGCGGACGGATCGCGCCGCGCCAGCTCCCACACCAGCAGCGGCTTGATCTCGTGGCCCACGAGCGGTCGGCCGGCAGCGAACAGGGACTTGCCGAGATCGGCCGCAGCCGTGTCCACGGCGGCTACCACGCGGCCATCGGAGCCGATCACGGCCAGGGCCAGCAACGTGCCGCGGCGCGGACGATCGTCATCGAAGACGACACCGACGGTCAGCTCCTTCTGTGCCCCGAGCCAGCCGGCCATGCCATCGGCATCGCTGTAGGGCTCCGCGACCGCAGGATCGGCCAGGACCGCCCGCAGTCGGGCCAGGGCGTCAAGGCCCTCGGTGCTGACCGAGCCATCCGACCCAGGCGTGAGGCCCGCTGACGGGACGCTGGAGCCAGCCACCGCCGCGAAGTCAAGCGTCAACTGCAGGCCACTCCCCGGCGCCTTGGGGCCCGATGGGGCCAACCGCGATCCGCGACCAGCCACTTGCGCAGCGGCCACCGGACCATGCCGGTCAGCCTCCCTGAGCAGGTCACCCGGAGCCGGCGCATCCTCACCTTCCACGCCGGGCAGGCGCTCCACGAGGGTGCGGAACTCGTACTCGCGAAAGAGGCGGATGACCTCGGAGCGATCGTAATCGCCGAGTCGAGCGCGATCGAGGTCCATCTCGATGGGGGCTCCGCGGTCGATGGTCACCAGCTCCCGCCAGAGCAAGACATCATCGTGGTGATCCACGAGCTTCTGCCGCAGTTTGTCGGGTTTGACCTCGTCGATGCGCTCGTAGACCTCGTCGAGCGATCCGAAGGCGACCAGCAGCTTGGCGGCGGTCTTGTCACCCACACCGGGAAGGCCGGGGATGTTGTCGGTCGAATCACCCTTCAGGGCCTTGAAGTCGATCATCTGGCCCGGCGCCAGGCCGTAGCGCTCGTGGATGCGCTCGGGGTCGTAGATGACCGTCGACTGCACGCCCAGTCGCGTCGTCATCAGCTTGGTCTGCTGAGTGACCAGCTGGAGCATGTCCAGGTCCCCCGAGACGATGATGGTCTCCAGACCAGTCAGCTCGGCTTGACGCGAAAGCGAACCGATGAGGTCGTCCGCCTCGTAGCCTGGCATCTCGTAGATGGGAATGCCGAAGGCTTCCAGCGTCTCTCGCACGATGGGGAACTGCTCACGCAGATCGTCAGGCGTCGGGCGCCGGGTGGCCTTGTAGCCCTCGTAGCGGTCAGCGCGAAAGGAGCGACCAACGTCGAAACAGCACATCACGTGGTCCGGCTGCATGTCGGCGAAGCCCCGCAGCACGATCGACCAGAAACCGAAGGCTGCATTGACCAGCTGCCCCTTGCTCGTCGTGAGCGGTGTCTCGTACAGCGCGAACCAGGCTCGATAGATGAGGCTGTGCGCGTCGAGCAACATGAGCCGTTCCACGGCTCGAGTGTAGCCGCGCGCCTAGTCCCTCACCGCAGCAGCGGGTCGCCGGCACGGCGCGTGAGCCAGGCCAGCAACAACGAGAGACCGCCGACGATGGCAAGACCCAGGCCGACGATGATGAGCGCGGCCTCGATGGCAGAGCCATCCTCCATGGGCGCGGCGACTGCAGACTCATCACCCCCGACAGCGTCGATCACGTCCTGCGCCTCGGGCACGGGGGCCTCGACGGCGTCGCTGCTGGCAACGCCCAGCTCGGGCTCAGCGAGGTCAGAGCTGGCATCCTCGTCAGCGGCCGCGCCGGCGAACGTGTCTGCTTCGGCCCGTAACGCACGTCGATCGGCCGACTCCACCTGCGCGGCGCTGCTCTTCTGAGCAAGGCCGGGGGCCTGGGCACCCTCCAAGACCTCTTCCGGCGTGAGGCCGTTGGCCTCAGCGGGAACGTCGTCCAGAGCGCCAGCGGCGACTGGCGCTTGCGGTAGCAGCACCGGGCTGGCGGAGGACGGTTCGACCACGGCCGGCGCCATCATCGACTCGCCACCCATGTCCAGCGTGCCCCCGCCGGGCCAGGCATACCCCACGACCATGAAGGCCAGGCCGACCGACAGCAGACCGGCGGCGGCCGGGCCGAAGGCCCTCGACCGCGGCAGGGAGAGCCGACGCAGGAAGCGGCTCGCGGCGTTGCCGCCGAGTCGCTCGGCCTGCTGCGGACCCAGGCGGAAGTCGCGGCGGCGAGGCGGCACCGGCTCCCAGGCCACCAGCCGGCTCAGCTGTCGCAGGTCGGCCGCCAATGCGGCACAGGCACCACATCCGGTCACGAGCGCCGTTGCGTCTCGTCGCTCGCCCTCGCCGAGGGCGTCACCCGCAGCGTATCGCGCCACCAGCAGCTGATCGTGGTGCTCATGGTCGGGCGCAGCAGGAAAGGAACGCGGGCGTGACATGTCGCTCATTGGACGCCCCTAGCCACGGAACAGTTCCATGTCCAGGCCGAGCTTCTCCCGCAGTGCCAGTCGCCCGCGATGGATGCGCGACTTGACGGTGCCGACGCTGACCCCGGTCATGGCAGCGATCTCGCCGTAGTCGTAGCCCTGCGACGTCGTAGAGCACGATGGCCATCCGCTGGTCGACGGTGATGGTGGCCATGGCGCGAGCGATGGCGGCGCGCTGCTGGTTGCGCAACGACACCTGCTCGGGGCGCTCGGTCGCGGGTGCCGGGGGTTGCCACGAGTCGTCCTCCCATTCGGGATAGGGCTCGCTGGGGCGGCGCTTCTGCTTGCGCAGGATGTCGCGCGCGGCGTTGATGGCGATGCGGGTCAGCCAGGCACGGAAGGACGGGCCGCTGAAGCTGGCCAGGTTCCGGTAGGCACTGAAGAACGCCTCCTGGACGGCGTCCCCCGCCGTGTCGCGATCACGCACCACCCGCACCGTCATCGCGAACAGGTAGTCCTGGTGCAGCTCGACCAACTGGTTGAATGCTCCGAGGTCACCCGCCCTGGCCTGCTCCACCAGCACTCGGTCGCGAGCATTCTCGGAGCTTCGATCCATCGGCCGCGTCAGAGCCAGCGTCGGCTCCGGAAGAAGAGGACCATCCCCACGAGCACGCTCGCCATCGAGACCATGATGACCCAGAAGGCGACGTCCGAACCTTCGCCGGGAAAGTCCACGTTCATGCCGAACAGGCTCGCCAGAAGCGTCAGCGGAAGCACGATGACGGTGATGGAGGTGAGCACGCGCAGCGTGTCATTGGTGCGGTGGCTGATGACCGACTCGTTGGAATCCTCGAGGCCCTCGACGACCTCCTTGTAGTTCTCCAACGTGTCCCAGATCCGCTCGGAAGCGTCGATGACGTCATCGAAATAGACGTCCAACTCCTCGGGACTGGCCACCTCCATGGCACGTTCGAGGTCTCGAAAGGCGACACGCTGCGGCCGCACGATGCGGCGGAAGGTGATGATCTCCTGCTTGGCGTTGGAGATGTCGCGCACGATCTCGTCGGACTTTCCCTCGAAGATGTCGTCCTCGATGCGCTCCAGCTTCTGGCCCATCTTGCGCAGCATGGGGAACGAAGCATCCACGGCGTGGTCGACGATCTTGTACAGCAGGAAGGCCGCACCCTTCTCGAAGTAGCCATCACGGACCTCGCCGCTCTCGCGGCAACGCGCGAACAGGGAATCGATGGGTTCCAGGTCGGCATTGGGCAAGGTGATGACGTAATCGGGGCCGATGAACAGGTCCAGCTCCACCACGTTGAGACGCTCGCGGTCGCGGTCGAAACGCGGGAATTGGAGCACCACGAAGAGATAGTCGTCGTAGCGGTCGACCTTGGGCCGCTGGTTGCGCGAATAGATGTCCTCGTAGTCGAGGGGGTGGAACTCGAAGTTGCGTTGCAGCCAATCCTGCGCGTAGTGCCGCGGCTTGGGGATGTGGACCCAGCGGATGCCATTGGTCGTGATGATGGCCGGCTCAGGCATGGCCTCTTCCGGGGTCGGGGCAACGGGCGGCGCGCGGCGTACCGGACGCACGGGCAACCGTGGCGGTCGGATGGCCGGCATCTTCAGTCGCCCCCCCGGTGACAGGATGCAGTGGCCGCGTATCGGGCGTGGTTCCGGTCGTTCACGACGACTCCCTCCCGGAGCCCTGGGTGGATGGCCGAGGCGAGTCTACACCGCAGCGGGAGCGTCCCCGCGGGCGTCGCCACCGATACGGGCCAGCGGCCCTAGAATTCGGCCTCCGGTGCCGAAGTGGCGGAATGGCAGACGCGGAGGTCTCAAAAACCTCTTAGGGCAACCTAGTGTGGGTTCGAATCCCACCTTCGGCACCAAGAGCGGCGAACCACGCAGCGTGCAAGGGTAAGTGTCGGCCGCGCATACTTGGCGCCGTCGACCCGCCCCCTGGGCCGCGGCATCGAGGATAGCCACCATGACGCGCGTACTTGTCGTTCATCACGATATCGACATCGGAGACCAGGAGATCGACTCACTGCGCCGGCTCGGATACGAGCCGTTCGGCTGTGCTGGTCCCTCCGGCGCGCCCTGTCCGGTCCTGCGCGGCGAGCACTGCCCGGATATCCACGACGCCGACGTGCTGGTGTACGACGTCTGGTCCACGTCCGAGTCCGCGGGTGGACGCACGCTGATCGAGGGACTGCGCGAGATGCACCCCGACATCCCGATCGTGCTGACGGCTCCCGGCATGGAGCTCGACTGGGTAGAGGTCGAAGGTATCCACAAGGTGGTGCCACTGGTCGGTGTCCCCACCGCCGAGAAGCTCGACGCGGCCATCAAGGAGGCCCTCGCCAAGTAGGCACCGAGACGGCCTTCCCGCTCGGCTCGCTCAGCTCGTTTCGCGGTACCGCTGCAGCGTCGTCAGCTCCACTCGCAGCGCGGTGGTGTCGGCTCCCAGGCGCTCGTACTCGCGGATGGCACGCTGGCGCTCGTCGATCTCCGCCGTGACCACGCGCGCGATGTCGCTTCGGTCGAGTCGCCGCCTGGGCACGTCGGCGCTGCCCTCGATCAGCTCGAACGGCCGTTCGACGAGCGGCACGGCTTCGGCATTGGCGAGTGCCGACTTGAGGGCGCGGATGCCGGCCACTTCCGCGTCGGCGTGTCGGCGGCGAGCAGTGATGGAGATCCGAATCCAGACGGGACTGCAGTCGGGCCACCTCACTGGTCTCTGGTCCCGCCCGCAGGTGTTCATCCATCCAACGCACACCGAACGCCACGATGTCCCCGGCATCGATCAGCTCGCTGGCCGCGTCACCAACGGTCCCGAGCCGGGCAGCACCGGAGTCGAGGTAGGCGAGGAGGATGTCGGCGAAGTAGTCACCCCCGTGGTAGCCGACGATCCCGTGCTCGTCATCGAGAGACTCCACGACGCGCACATGTGTACCACTCCCGGAGGCCACCAGCCGGTGCCGTCGCACGCGTCGCTTGGGCTCGACCGAGGTGAGGTACTCGGCGTAGTGCAGGACCGTCATGGTGTCGATATCGGCGCCTAGCCGCAGCACCTTGCCTCCGCAGGCGATGAGCCGCTCGAGCGGTGAACCAGGGCCGAAGTAGTCGTGCCAGGGAACGTCCGAGAGCAGCGACGCGGCGGCCGGCCCGCAAGCCGCGAAGCGCCCTTCAGGGTGGTCGCTGACCAGTGTCTCTGGACGCCGCCTGAAGACCTCCGCGAGGATGCCCACGTCAGGAGCCGCTGGCGTGCTGGCAGCATCGAAGGGATCCGCATCGGACAGGAGCGAGACCCGCTCGGGCTCGGGCTGCCGGTTGATCCAGGCATGTTCGTCGAGCGCCCCGAGCACCATCAGCATGGTGCCTTCAGGAGCAACGGCCGACCGGATGGCATCGATGACGCCATCGGCGCCGCCTTGTACCGGCCCGATGCGCCGAAGAGACGCGTGCACCATGATCACGTCACCGGGCTTCACGCCGAGCGAGCGCAGGTCGGCCGCGATGGCAGCCCGTGGGACGTGCGGTCTATCCACGCATGGAATCCTGCCACCGTCCTCGTCGCCCTGGTGCGCCTACCTCCTCACCGGACCCACCCGCTCGGCCTCGGCGACCCCGACCAGGGGTCGGTCCGCACCATCTCTTGGTACCGGTGACGACGACCCGCCCGTCGAGCATGATCAGGAACGGCTCGTCGACGAGTCCGAAGAGACGACATCAGGCGCGAGGCCCGTCGAGGAGGCGGGCCTCGCGCTGTTGCTGCAGCGGATGGGCAGCCACGCCTGACCCGGACCGCTACGATTACGGCCCGTGAACGCCCGCCCGCACGTCCTCGTCAACATGGCCATGACCGCTGACGGCAAGATCGACACCGTCGCGCGGCGAGGCGCACGCATCTCCGGAGCGGCAGACACGCTGCGCGTCGATCGCCTGCGAGCGGACTCGGATGCGGTCATGGTCGGCGGGCGAACACTGCTGGCCGAGGACCCACGACTGACGGTGCGTGACGAGTCGCTTCGGGAGGCGCGCGAACGCCAGGGCCGCCCGGCGCAACCGACCAAGGTCGCCATCACCTCGCGCATCGGTGTCCCTGGTGAGATGGACGCACTACCCACCGACAGCCGCTTCCTGCACGATGGCCGCGGCAAGGTCATCGTCTGTACCTCCGGTCGCACCGACGCCGCCGCCATCGCCTGGCTCGAGCAGGAAGGGGCGGACGTCGTTGTCCAGGGCGACGATCGCGTCGACCTGACGGCCGCTCTGGCCGCACTCGCTGCGCGCGGGATCGAGCAGCTCATGGTAGAAGGCGGCAGCACGCTCGTGGCAGCGCTGCTCGACGCGGATCTCGTGGATGAGCTGCAGGTCGCGATCGCCCCGCTGCTATTCGGTGGTTCGACCGCTCCGACAGCCGTTGGTGGCCCCGGCTGGTCGCGCGACAACGCCATCTCGCTGGCCACGCTCGGATCGAGCACCAGCCCCGATGGCGATGTCGTGCTCCACTATCGCGTCCTGGGTCGACCGAACCCATGAGCGAGGAGCCCCAGTCCCTCGCGCCTACCGCATCGACCGGCCTGACCGATGCCGAGGCTGCCGAGCGCCGCAAACAGGGGCTGGGCAACACGGCACCACCGGCGACGACGCGGTCCTACGGCGCCATCGTCCGCGAGAACGTCTTCACCTTCGTCAACAACGTCCTCTTCCTCCTCGGGTTCGCGCTGGTCATCGTGGGCCGACCGTTCGATGCCTTCGTCTCGCTCGTGGTCATCGGCACCAACATCGCGGTCGGCATCTACCAGGAGGTCCGGGCCAAGCAGGCGCTCGACGAGATCGCCCTGCTGACGCGACCGACGGCTCGCGTCGTTCGCGACGGCGAGGAGCGGATGGTAGGGCCGGAGGAACTCGTCGTGGGCGACCTCATCGCCATCGAGGCGGGCGACCAGTTCGTCGTCGACGGACGACTTGCCGAAGGCCGCATGGAGGTTGACGAGTCGCAGCTGACCGGCGAGTCGGACATGGTGCCCAAGCGCGTGGGCGACGAGGTCTACTCCGGCAGTCACCCCATCTCCGGGTATGGCCGCTATGTGGCAGAGACCGTCGGCGAATCAAGCCTGGCGGGGCGCATCACGGCCGGGGCACGAACGTTCCGCCGTACGCTGACACCGCTGCAGCGCCAGATCCAGACAGTCATCCGCGTGACCCTCGGCGTGGTCCTCTACCTGCAGCTCTTGCTGGTCGTCAAGAACGTCGTCGATGACACCCCGCTTGACCAGGCCATCATCGAGGCCACGGTGCTCGTGGGGTTGGTGCCCAACGGGCTCTTCGTATCGATCGCCATCGCCTATGCCCTGGCTGCCGTACGCATGTCGCGCGTGGGCGCGCTGGTGCAGCAGGCCAACGCCGTGGAGTCACTCAGCCACGTGGACACACTCTGCGTCGACAAGACCGGCACGCTTACCGCCAACCAGCTGGAGCTGGAACAGGTGCTGCCGCTCGAAGGAGACGAGGCTGGCGCGCGCGCCAAGGTCGGCTTGATGGTCGCGAGTGGCCGGGCACGCAACAAGACCAGCGAAGCCATCCTTGAGGCTATCCGTGTCGCGCCGCGCGAAGTGCTCGAGGAGATGCCCTTCTCATCCCACCGCAAGTGGAGCGCGGTAGCGCTGCCAGCAGGTGTCTCGCCAGACCATCCTCCGGCGGGCACGTACGCCATGGGCGCGCCCTCGTTCCTTCGGCCCTACCTCGATGTCAGCGAGGCCGAGTGGCGCAATATCGGGGTGCTCGTCGCTCACCATGCCGCCAAGGGCATGCGCGTGCTCCTGGCGGCCCATAGCCAGACGACCACCCTCGAGGACGAAGGCGACGACTCGACGCTGCCGACAGACTGCAAACCATATGCCATCGTCGTCATGCGTGACTTGCTGCGACCGGAAGCTGCCACGACGCTCGCCCGTTTCCGCGAGATGGGCGTCGACGTGCGCATCATCTCTGGCGATGACCCCGAGACGGTCGCCACCCTCGCCCGCCAAGCCGGGCTCGACATCAGCGGCGGCGTGGTCTCCGGTGCTGACCTGGAGGCCATGGATGAACCACATTTCGATGCTGCGGTCGAGCAGACGACGATCTTCGGTCGCATCACCCCGGAGATGAAGGAGCGGCTCGTGGGGACGCTGCGCGACCATGGTCACTACGTGGCCATGACCGGTGATGGTGTCAACGACGTCCTCTCGCTGAAGCGATCCAACCTCGCCATCGCCATGGGCAGCGGCACCCAGGCCGCCCGCGGCGTCGCTGACCTCATCCTCATCGAGGACGCCTTCTCGGCACTCGCCTCCGCCATCAGCGAGGGCCAGCGCATCCTCAACGGCATGCAGGACATCCTGCGCGTGTTCCTCACCCGCATCCTGACGCTGGGAATGCTCATCCTGGTGCTGATGACCAGCGGCTTCTTCCCGGTAGACCTGCGCAACGCCTCCGCGATCACCCTTTTCACAGTGGGTATCCCCACTGCCTTGCTGGCAGTCTGGGCACGGCCGGGCCCGCTGCCGCGGGAAACGCTGCAGCAGACACTGGCCCGCTTCGTCATCCCTGCCGCAGGCCTGGCATCGGTGATCGGCCTGCTGGTCGTCACCGGCATCTTCCTCCTCGGACAAGGCGACTCGAATGCCGGACTTGTCAGTCGGGCCTCGGTGGATGTGGCGGCCAAGACCTCCGTGACCACCTTCCTCATCTACGTGGGCGTTCTCGTGCTCCTGTTCGTCGAACCACCCAACCGCCTCTTCGCGGTCATCGAGCCGGTCTCACCCGATCGCCGACCGACCTACCTCGCCATCTCCCTCAGCGTGTCATACGTGCTGGTGATGCTGATCCCGCCACTGCGTGACTTCTTCAATCTGTCGCTCCTCGGCGCGCGTGACGCCGCCATCGTGTTCCTGGGCCTGGCGGCTTGGGCCGTGCTGGTGTGGATCTTCTGGCGCTATCGCTTCGTCGACCGCTTCCTCGGCACGGAGTCCGAGGACACGG
Organism: uncultured Chloroflexia bacterium; assembly: GCA_963724095.1. Taxonomy (GTDB): domain Bacteria; phylum Chloroflexota; class Limnocylindria; order Limnocylindrales; family CSP1-4; genus JAFMJV01. The sequence goes on along the minus strand of CAVRTH010000005.1, from coordinate 170,682 downwards.
CGGTCCGGAGCGGCCTTCGGGGCCCCGGGGGAAGCAGGGCGCCGTAGACTGCGTCCAGGCCTACGATGATCACCTTGTCTACGCTTGCCCAAGAGCCAGGCGAGCACTCACCACGGAGGAATGCACCCGATGATCAAGCTCCGCAGCACGGTCGCGACACTCGCAGCCATGACCCTGGTGGCAAGCCTCAGCGCTGCTGTGGTTGCGACCAGTGAGCCCGAGGAGCCACCGATGTCCGTCGACGTGATCGAAGGTGTCACCTGGGTCCTGTCCAGCCAGGCGATCGACGGCGACCTGGTCGCGGTACCGGACCGCGCGCTCATCTCATTGCTGATGGATGGCGGTCAGGCGGGCGGCCAGGGTGGCTGCAACGGATACTTCACCTCCTACCGACTCGACGGCTCAGCGCTCAGCTTCGGCGACATCGGATCGACCATGATGGCCTGCCTGCCGCCCCTGATGGACTCTCGAACAGGCCTACTTCGCCAATCTCGCCAACGTCGCTTCTTACCAGCTGATGGGCGGCCTCATGGCACTCCTCGACGCAAGCGGAACGACCATCCTCGAGTTCGAAGCGGCACCCGAGACGACCATCGTGGGCTCCTGGGTGGCCACGGGCATCAACAACCAGCAGGAGCAGGCGGGTGTCGTATCGTCGGAGACGACTTCGCAGGTCACGGCAGAGTTCAGCTCCGATGGAGACCTCACCGGCTTCGACGGCTGCAACGGCTACTTCACGGTCTATGCGGTCGATGGCGACAACATCTCGATCGACGAGATGCATCAGTTCCACCATGATGGCCTGCGCCGACGAGGCGCTTGCCGAGCAATCACGCTGGTACCTCAGCGCGCTCCTGGAGGCGTCGACCTGGTCGGTCGACGCGGCGGGCAACCTCGAATTGCGAGATGAGGATGGCTCACTGCAGGTGAGCTACGCGCCCGCCGGGTAGCCCTGACGCATCTGGCCTCGATGCTGGGGTGTCACCGTGTGCTCAGGCGTCGATCGATCGAGGCCTGCGCTACGATCATCAACCGTTGGGAGTCGTCATCGGGTGGTCGCGCCCGACCCACAGGAGGATACGGTGAACCCGTCCACGGACTACGAGCCAGTCATCGACGCGATCGAAGCCATCGACGAGCCTCGCTCGCGCCGCGAGTTACTGCGAAGCGGCGGTGTGGCGGCGCTCGCGGGCGTGCTGGGCGTCTTCGGCATCACCTCTGCCGCCGCGGCCAAGAATGGCTCCACCCTGAAGGCCGGTGACAAGACCACCGCGAGCAAACCGACCAGCATCGAGTCGAGCAAGGGTCCAGCGCTCCAGGCCCGAGCGACCAGCAAGAAGGAGCCCGTCGGACTTCGCGGCGTGGCTGATGCTCCCAAGGGCATCGGCGTGCAAGGAGAGGCCACTGCGGCCAAGGGCGAGACGGTCGGCGTCCAGGGCCTGGCCCAGTCGCCCGATGGCGTGGCCGGCGAGTTCGTGGCGGACAAGAGCGGCACGGCCTTGCGCACGAAGGGCCGCATCGAGCTGACCGGGCGATCGGGCCGAGCCCCTGTATCGGAGGGCGGCGCCGAGTTCGTCGATCCCCGTCACCGGCAGTCTCAGCGACAAGTCGCTCGTCCTCGCGACGCTGCAGGATCACCGGCCGGGCGTGCACGTCGAGGCTGCCTATGTCCTCGATGCCGAGGAGGGCGTCATCGTGGTGCGGCTCAACCAGGCCGTAGCGGAGGAGACGACGGTCGGCTGGCTCGTCCTCAACTAGGACACTAGACCAAGGAGAGCTGCAGGAGGCCGTTGAAACGGCGGCGGACCTCCGCCAGCAGCTCCGCGTCGTAGGCGATCCCCACGCCGAGGCGCATCTCCTGCGCGCGTCCAGCACCTGCCGGGATGTGCAGCACGATCGGCGTCGCGCCGGGACGTGACTTGATGACCGCTTTGAGGTCGCCGAAGGCGGCGATGATGGCATCGTCGGATGCTGGCGCGAAACGGACATGCAGCACCTGTTCCGGCCCCGCGTCGACTGGAGCCGTCGCGGCCGCAGCATCATCGGCCACCACGGCGCGGGCTTCATCGGGAAGCGGTGGTTCGTCGGGACCGCCGGGGACCAGCGCCTCGAAGGCATCGGGCGTGCTGGGTCCGGAGAGCGGCTCCGGCGGCCCTGCTGCTGGGAACCCGGTGGGCGGGGACAGCTCGGAGCGTGAGCCCCCGGGCGAACGGGCGCTTGGAATGGAAGACGGGCGAGCAGGAGGGCCGCCGATGGTGAGCGTGATCGGTGCCAGCCGGCTCGCTTCCCCGCAGGGGCGAGACTCGCGGGATGACCATCGTCTCCACGGCCGCTGGAGCCGCGGGCCCGGGCAGCGCGTCCCGGGGAGACGCGGGAACGGATCCCGCGCAGCGCGCCGTTGCTCGACCTGCGCGGGCCATTGCCGTTGTCGCCACCGTGTCGCCGGTGGCCACTGCGACGCCCACGATCGCCGGCCGCCATCGCTTGCACGAACGACTCCTCACCCATCGCCGTGGCCTCGTCCCAGGTCCACACGGTATCGGCCAGCACGACGGTCTCGTCACCCTTGTGGTCGACGCGGCCGGCGACCAGCAGGACGGCGTCGTCGGTCAACTTGGTCGCCACGCCCGCATCGGCATAGGTGCGAGGGAAGATGACGACGTCGACGGAGCCCTGCAGGTCCTCCAGCGTGACGACCGCCATCGACTCCTGGTTGCGCGTGATGACACGCCGGATGCCCACGGCCATGCCACCTACGACGACACGCTGCTGATCGAGACCCTCGCCGATATCACCGGTCCAGGCGTTGACGTAGCGGCCCATCTCGGCAGCCATCTCACCGAGCGGGTGGTCGGAGAGGTACAGACCCAGGAGCTCCTTCTCCCAGCGGAGGCGCTCTCGCGATGGGGCCTCGGTGGTGACCGGTAGCCGGCGCTCGAGGGACGTCTCCTCCTCACCCAGCATGTCGAAGAGCGACCCCTGGCCAGTGGCACGGTCACGCGCCTGCGCCTGCCCGAAGGCCATGGCCTCATCGAGGCCCGCCAGCAGCTGTGCCGGGTGGCCCAGGGAACGCAGGGCGTCGACCTTGATGAGCGCCTCCATCACGCGCTTGTTGACGAGACGCAGATCGATGCGAGCGCAGAGGTCGGCCAGCGACGTGAACTCGCTACCGTCCTCGCGGGCATCGATGATCGACCGGATGGCCCCCTCGCCGACGTTCTTGATGGCCAGCAGACCGAAGCGGATCGACTTCCCTTCCACGGTGAAGTCCAGGTGGCTGTGGCGCACGTCGGGTCCGAGCACCTCGATGCCCAGGCGGCGACACTCGGCGATGGCGCCCGCGACCTTGTCGGTGTTGTCGCGAAAGGCGGTGAGGACGCTGGCCATGTACTCGACGGGGTAGTTGGCCTTCAGGTAGGCAGTCTGGTAGGCGATGAGGCCGTAGCAGGTGGCGTGCGCCTTGTTGAAGCCATAGCGCTCGAAGGGCTCGAAAGCCTTGAAGACGGCGTCGATGACCCCGGCCTCGACACCGCGCTCTCCCGCCTGCTTGACGAACTTGTCCTTCTGCGCCCGCAGGACGTCGGATTTCTTCTTGCGGATGGCATATCCGAGCGTGTCCGCCTCCGGGCCGGTGAAGCCGCCCAGAGCGATGGCAGCAGCCATGATGTCCTCCTGGTAGACGAAGATCCCGTAGGTCTTCTCCAGGTACGGCTCCAGCAACGGATGGAGGTAGGACACCTTCTCCTGGCCGTGCTTGCGGCGGATGTAGGCGGGGATGTTGTCCATCGGACCTGGGCGGAAGAGCGCCACCATGGCGGCGAGGTCGTAGACCGAGGTGGGACGCAGCTCCTTGATGTAGCGGCGCATGCCCGCTGACTCCAGCTGGAAGACACCGGTGGTCTCGCCGCTCGAGAGGAGCTTGAAGGTCTTGTCGTCATCGAGCGGGATGTCATCGAGGTCCACCTGGACACCGGCGTGCTGGTCGATGAGATCGACCGCCTGGCGCAGGATGGTCAGGTTCGACAGACCCAGGAAATCGAACTTCAGCAGGCCCAGCGCCTCCACCCCGTGCATCTCGTACTGGGTCATGAGCGCGTCCGAGTTGGTGGCCTTCTGCAACGGCATCAGCTCGGTCAGTGGCTCGCGGCTGATGACGATGCCCGCCGCGTGCGTGGAGGCGTTGCGGGCGACGCCTTCGAGCTGGCGCGCGATGTCGACCATCTTGTGGATGCCCTGGTCGCCCTCGTACATCTCACGGAATGGTGGCGCCTGCTGCAACGCCTCTTCGAGCGTGATGCCGAGCGTGGTCGGGATGGCCTTGGCGATACGGTCGACCTCGCCGTAGCCGTAGCCCATCACGCGGCCGACATCGCGGACGGCGGCACGGGCGAGCATGGTGCCGAAGGTGATGATCTGGGCCACGTGGTCCTGGCCGTACTTGCGCGTGACGTAGTTGATCACCTCGTCACGGCGGGCGTCCTCGAAATCGACGTCGATATCGGGCATGGTCACGCGGTCGGGGTTGAGGAAGCGCTCGAAGGGCAGGCCGTAGAGGATGGGATCCACCGGCGTGATGCCCAGCGTGTAGGTCACGATGGACCCCGGCGCGGACCCGCGGCAGGTCGTGGCGATGCCCTGCTCCTTGGCGTAGCGCACGAAATCGGCCACGATGAGGAAGTAGGCCGCGTAGCCCATGGAGATGATGACGCCCAGCTCATAGTCCAGGCGCTGCTGGAGCTCGTCTGTGACGGTGCCGTAGCGCCGGCGCAGGCCGCGCTCGCACTCCTCGCGCAGCCACGTCTCTACGGTGTAGCCGTCTGGTACCGGGAAGTGCGGCAGGCGGAGTTCACCGAAGGTGATCTGCAGGTCGGTCATGTCGGCGATGACCTTGCTGTTCGTCAGCGCTTCTGGCACGTCCCGGAAGAGACGCTCCATCTCCGCGGCGGTCTTGAGATAGAACTCATCGGTCTCGAAACGGAGCCGGTTCTGGGTATCGAGGTTGGAGCCGGTACCCACGCACAACAACACGTCGTGGGCCTCGTACTGGTCCTTGCGCACGTAGTGGAGGTCGTTGGTGGCGACGACGCCGGCACCGGTCTCGCGGCTCAGTCGCAGGAGCTTGGGGTTGAGCGCTGTCTGCTCGGGCAGCCCGTGATCCATCATCTCCAGCCAGAAGCCGTCCGGGCCCAGGATGTCGCGATATTCGCCCACGATCCGGCGGGCGTTCTCGAAGTCGTCGACCTCCAGCGCCTTGGCGACCTCGCCACCAAGGCAGGCGGACATGCCGACGATGCCCTCGGAGTACTTGGCCAGCAGTTCACGGTCCAGTCGAGGCTTGTAGTAGTAGCCGTCAAGGTGGGCAGCGGTGATGATGCGACAGAGGTTCTGGTAGCCGTTCCAATCCTTGGCCAGAAGCGTTACGTGGTAGGGCTGTGAATCAGCCCTGCCCTCGCGGTCGTACATGCTGCGCCGGGCGACGTAGGCCTCCACGCCGACGATGGGCTTGATCTGCTTGGCCTTGCAGGCCTGGTAGAACGCCACCGCACCGTACAGAGAGCCGTGGTCGGTGATAGCGAGGGCGTCGAAGCCATGCGCAGAGGCCTCGCTGACGAGGTCGTCGATGCGACCCAGGCCGTCGAGGAGGCTGAACTCCGAGTGTAGGTGGAGGTGGACGAAGTCGTTGGGAGCGATCGGCACGGGAAAGCCATGGTATCCCCTCCCGTCGGGGTTCGTGGCAGGGGGGTTGTGGCGGGGGATTGGGGCCGATGTGTTGCAGCGGGGGTTTAGCAGCGGGGGCAGCGGGGGATTGTGGCCGGGGGTTATGGCCGGTGTGATGCAGCCGGTGCATCGGTCATCCAGCGAGCCGGTCATGGTCGTCCTGGGAGCCGGTCATGGTCGTCCTGTCTTGGCCGCCCGCGCCGCTCTCGTGCATCTGATGCACGGACGAGCCACGGAGCGGCGCAACACCTCGCCAGCGGCCCGTAGGGCAGCGGTTCCCTGGTTGTCTCGTGAGCCCAGTGCACAATGCGGCCAACCGACAGGCCAGAGCCGGACTTTGCAGGCAGATCGCGGCACTCGTCGGCTGGTTCGTGCAGCGGTTGCAAGTCTCAGCGCTGGGGCTGTCGCGAGCTGAGTCCGCTGTCGCGAGCTGAGTCCGCCCGCTACCCGGTTCGCCGCCGTCCGGTCCGCCGCACACCCGGTCAGGTGACTGCCCGTCCGTTGCCTGTCCGGTCCGACCCAGCTCGATTCGCTTGAGGAACCCGGCCAAGCCCGCGATAAGCGCCGCCTCTCAGCATGGCGGGATGCCAGCAACGCAACGCCGCTCGGAACGTGGGCGCAGCCACGGACGGCGCCTCCTCACCACCCTGGGTGGAGAACTGCGCACCGCGCGGTTCGTGGCCGGTCTCAGCCAGGCGGACGTCGGGCGGGCTGGGGGCGTGAGCGGGTCGACAGTGTCGCGGGTGGAGCGGGCCCTGCTTCCGGAGGTCTCGATGGTCCGGCTTGCGACGCTGTTCGCCGTGCTGGGCCACAGGCTCAGCGTCCGGCCCTACCCTGACGGGTCCCCCATCCGTGACGCCGCCCACGCTCGTCTCATCACTCGCTTTCGCACGCAGCTGCCAGGAGTGTTCGAGTTCCGGACCGAAGTGCCCCTCCGCCTCGGCCAGGACCTGCGTGCCTGGGACGGCGAGTTCAGGCTCGGGGACGACTCGGTCAAGCTGGAGGCTGAGACCGTGCTCCACGACATCCAGGCGATGGACCGGCGCATCGCGCTGAAGATGGCGGACGACCGTGTCGAGCGGGTCATCCTTCTCGTCGCGGACACCAAACGGAACCGGCGCGTGCTGAAGGAGTTTCGGGAGCTGCTGCGGGGCCGCTACCCGCTGGATACGAGACCCGTGCTCCGGGCGCTGAGAGAAGGCCACCTCCCGTCCGATAGCGGCATCGTGGTCATCTGATCAGCAGCGGGTAGATGCGTGCGGTCCCGTCAAGGAGTCTTGCTGGTCGGGCAACGCTCACGTGGGTCCGGTGACTGGCGATTCTGCCTCGGCAACGGAGAGTGGAGCGCGCCGTCAGCGGAGAGTGGAGCGCGCCGTCAAGGGGGCGTCGAACGGGTAGCCCGGGGATAGCCCAGTCGCCCGCTGGACTGCGGAGGGAACTTTCCATAGAATCAGCACCAGCGCTCCGCCGTGATCGATAGCCTTCCCCAGAAAGGCGCCCCTGCCCATGCCCCTTCCGCGAGGCTCCGCGTCGCCAATGCCAAGCAGCCCGGTTCCGCGCGCGTCGGACGTCGCCCTGGCTCGCAAGGAACACGACACTTCCGCGTCCGGCGAGCCGGAGGTTGGCCGGATGAGGCGGGCAAGCGCAACGAGGCGGGCAACCGCAACCAGGAGCGGGCCCTGCCGCCCCGCTGGCGGCAAGCTGCCATAGCTGGCGCTGCGGCCTTGTCACTGCTGCTGAGCAGCGTCGGGGCAGGCCCGATCCTGGCGCAAGGCAGTGATCCCTCGCCGACACCGACGCCGTCGGCACGCCATCACCCACGCCGACTCCGAACCCCACACCCGCGCCCACTCCCACACCCGCGCCGACTCCGACTCCGAAGCCGACGCCCTGGCCGATGCCCCCCGGTATCAAGGGCCTCGACGTGAGCCATTGGAACGGCGACCCTGACTTCGCCGCACTGCGGGACCAGGGCATGCAGTTCGTGTTCTCGAAGGCGACCCAGGGCACCTCCCTGGTAGACGACACCTATCAGCGGCAGACGCGGCAGGCGCGCAAAGCGGGCCTGATCGCGGGTGCCTATCACTTCTTCGACTATCGCAAGGGCGGCATAGCCCAGGCGAAGCACTACCTCGACACGCTGCGCGCCACCACCGGTCTGGACAGCCTCCTGCCGCTCGTCGTGGACGTCGAGACGCTGGGGTCGATGGGGACACCGAACAAGACCCTTGCCAGGACCCGCCTGCACGCCATGCTCGATGAGCTCTATCGGCAGACCGGGCGCTACCCCATGATCTACACCAGCCGGCACATGTGGGAGAAGGTCGTGGGCGCGCCCAGCAGCTTCCGACAGTACCCGCTGTGGGTCGCCTGCTGGAGCTGTGACACCATCCACATGCCCAATGGATGGAGCGATTGGCTCTTCTGGCAGGCCGGCCAGTTCCGTCTGGGTGTCGACGGCAAGCTCGACCTCAACGTCTATGCGGCCACCACGGGCAAGCTTCGCCTCGAACGTCAGCGGGAGGCCCAACTCGACGACGGCGCCGAGTGGGCCACCAGCCCCGCGGTCAAGGCGGATCTGCGGGGCTACGACGGCAAGGAGGTCAGGTATGCCTACGCCGACGAGCCGTTCGGGCCGTGGCAGCCATACCGGGGTCGCTTCGACCTCAAGCTCTCAGAAGTGCAGGGCAAGCAGGATGTCCGCCTGCAGTTGCGGAGCTTCCGCAATGTCAAGTCGCCGGTCATCGCCGAGAGTATCCGGCTCGATTCGGTGCCGCCCAAGGTCTCGGGTCCCCGTGTCGACCTGCGTGCTGGCGTCCGCCTCCAGAAGAGCGGAGCACGGATCCCGACGACGGTAGCGATGGCGGCCAAGGACGAGACCTCCGGGCTCGATTCGACGACGTTGGCGGCGGTGTGCAGTGGCAACACGCGTGCCCTCGACGTCAGCCCCGCGGGCGACACCGGCCTGACCGTCCAACTCGATCGCAGCGGCTGCGCCCTGGAAGGCACGGCCAACGATGTGGCAGGGCATCGCACCGTCAAGACCCTCAGCCCCAGGATCCAGGTCTCCGATGTGCGCAAGAGCTCCACGCGAGTCCGGCTCATCGGCGACTGGAAGACACGCAAGCACAAGGCCTCGCTGGGCAAGACGCTGGCGCGCACCGCGACCCGCGGTGCCACCGCGAAGATCCGGTTCAGCGGCGCCCAGTTCGCGGTGGTTGCGCGGCGAGGCCCGGCCGGCGGCCACCTCAAGGTCATCGTCGACGGCAAGCATGTCGAGACGGTCGACCTCTATGCGACGAAGAGAGACGACCGACGTGTCGTCCACGTTCGCAACGTGCCCAAGGGCAAGCACGTGGTGAAGCTCCGCGTCACGGGGACAGGCTCGGCGAAGTCGTCTGGCGCCATGGTGTGGCTCGACGCCATCCTCGTCCTGGATCGCCGCAAGTAGCGGACCTGGTCCCCTATCCCCGCGGCGTGGGATCCTCGAAGCGGATGATGTGGCGCCCGCCGTCGCGTCGGCGCATCGCTGCGAACGCCCCATCGATGTCGTCGAGGTCGATGGTCCGGGTGATCAGCTCAGCCAACGGCAGGCGACCACTCACCGCCTCGGCCGCCACCCGGGGGAAGTCGCGGGCGGGGACAGAGGAGCCGTAGTTCGATTCCTGCAGGCGCTTGCCGTCCTCCACGAAGCGGTAGACGTCCACGGCGGCTGTGGAGCCCATGTCGGGCATCCCCACCAGCGTGACGGTCCCACCGGGCCGCACCACTCGCAGTGCCGACTCCGCAGCCGCAGCCAGGCCGACGCACTCGAAGACATGGTCAGACCCACTTGACGGAAGCGTCGATACCAAGGCAGGCAGGTCGTCCGGGTGCACCGCGTGCGTCGCTCCGAGTCGAAGCGCGAGCTTGCGCTTCTGGTCCTCGAGGTCGACCGCGATGACCGGATCCGCTTCTGCGTCCAGCGCCGCCAGCAAGGCCGACAGCCCCACGCCTCCCAGGCCCATGATCACGACCGACTCAGCCTTCCGCACGACAGCCGTATTGCGCACCGCACCGATGCCGGTCGACGCCGCGCAACCGATGAGCGCAGCGATCTCCGGCGGCGTCCGAGGGTCCACCGCCACGGCCGCCTCTGCGGCGACCACCTGTCGGGAGCAGAACGTGCCGATACCCGAATAGACGCCGACCCCACGGCCGTCAGCCCGTCGTAGCCGGACCAGGTCCCGATGAAGACGATGACCCGAACCGCGGGGGGAAACACAGAGCCAACCTTCGCCCCGCACGCAGGCCGGACACGTGCCACACGGCGCAGTCCAGGTCAGCGCGACCAGATCGCCCACGCGCAACCCACCATCTTCGACCGATGCGCCGGCTGGTCGCACCCGGACATCGGGACCGATGGTTTCGACGATGCCAGCGCCTTCGTGTCCCAGGACGATCTCGGCAGGCCGGTCCCAGTCGCCATCAACGACGTGAAGGTCGGAATGGCACACGCCAGCCGCGACCATGCGAACCTGCACTTCGCCGGTCCCCGGGGGGTCAAGGAGCAGCTCCTCGAAGGTGGGTGGTCGGTTGCGACCGTGATACACCAGCCCACGCACGAGCGTGGCAGGTGCCATCAGCCGGCTCCTTCGCTTCCGGGCTCATCCAGCCAGGGCCGATCGTTGAACGCGTCCGAGATGGTCCGACCGAACCAGCCCGGCGGGTCACGCTCCTCGACGCCATCGAGCAACCCCTGCAGTCGTACCTGGACGACGTCGGTCATGGCCCGGGCAGCCGCCCTGCCACGCCCGAACCCATCGGGGTGGACCGGTTCACCGATGCGGAAGTCGACACGGCTGCCGAAGTGAACCCAGCGCGAACCGATGATGGCCGCTGGCACGATGGGCACGTGCGCCAGGCGGGCGAAGTGCGCCGGCCCGGTCTCGAGCGGCAGGATCTCGCCCTCGAGGTCGCTCAGCCGCCCCTCCCCGGCGATGGCCAGGCAGGCGTCGGTCTTCAGCACCCTGACGGCACGGCGCGTGACGTCGGCGACATCCTGTCCGGCCGGCTTGAAGGGCACCCCCCGTCGTGTCCAGTTGATGAGCCGATTGCGGATGCCGGTGCTCATGTCCTGCTCGCGTGGACCGAAGACGTAGAGCAGCCGAGCGCCGTCGGGCCAGAAGGCGGCGAAGAAGATGGGGTCAAGCCAGGAGGGGTGGTTGAAGCAGATGATGTACGAGCCAGTCGGCGGAACGTTCTCGGCTCCGTCGACGGTCGTGCGCACGTAGGCGCTCGCCACAGCCTTCAACACCAGCCGGACCGCCTGGTAGCGGAACGGACTCGGCGGGACCGGTGCGGCGGTCACGGCGTGGACTCGCTACCGAGCCGCCAGATCAGCGGACGGCCGCCGCCGCACGGCTCGGAGCACCGGTGACGATGGGGGCCTCGCGGGCAAGGAGCGCTACCCGGGGCAACTCTACGCTCGGCGCGATACCCGACTCGATCTGGTCGGCCTCCTCGATGAAGAGGGGCACGAGACCTGGATCGAACTGCTTGCCCGCGTGCTTCTGGAGCTCGTCGAACGCCTCTTCGACGGTGCGCGCGGCGCGGTAGGGGCGACCACGAACGATGGCATCGAATGCGTCCGCCAGGGCGACGATGCGGGCGCCCAGCGGGATTCGCTCCCCCTCGAGCCCATCGGGATAGCCCGCCCCGTCCCAGCGCTCATGATGGTGGCGGATGATGGGCGTGAAGTCGCGTGACATGCGAAGCGGGTCGCAGATGCGCTCACCGATCTCGGGATGCTCGCGCATGATGCGAAACTCGTCGTCCGTGAGCGGGCCGGGCTTGTGCAGGACGTGCTCTGCGATGCCGATCTTGCCGATATCGTGGAGCAGCGCGCCGTAGGCGACGCCCTCGAGCTCGCCGTCACGCAGCCCCACGTAGGCAGCCAGGCGAGCGGAGCGATAGGCCAGGTAGCGGCAGTGATCCTTGAGCCCCAGGTCCTTGGCCTCGACCGCGTTGGCCAGCGCCACCACGATGTCATGGGCCTGTTCCATGCGGCGGATGACTTCACGCGTGCGGAAGGAACTGCGCAACCGGGCCAGCAGTTCGACCTGCTGGAAGGGCTTGGTCACGAAGTCGTCCGCGCCGGCATCGAGTGCGGCCACCATGTCCGACGTCGAGGTGTGCGCCGTCAGCACGATGATGGGTAGCGTCACGGTGCGCGGGTCGGCGCGCAGTCGGCGGCAGATCTCAAGACCGTCCATGCGCGGAAGCGTCAGGTCGAGGATGAGCATGTCGGGCTGGTGTTCGGAGACCGCGCGCAGTCCATTCTCGCCGTCGGCGACGGCGATGACTCCATAGCCGGCGTCCTCAAGGATCCTCCCCAGGACGCGCCTGACGGCAGCGTCATCCTCGATGACTGCCACGCGGGGACGCCTCGTCCCCCAGTGGGCAGTGTCCTGCAACGGTCTCCCTCCATTGCGCCACGACGACTTGACGCGGATCAGGAGCGAGTATACCCAGCGTTGACATTCGTCACCACCGGCGCGCGCAACATCGCCGATGGGCCCAGCGAACATCCTGAGAGGGAGTGTTAGCGTGTAGCCATGGTCAGCACCCCTCGGCCGGCCCATCGACGCCGCCAGAGCCGCTGGATCGCCCGCGCAGGGGCGGTCTTCGCGATCGCGGGCATGCTCGCACTGGCCCTGCCAGCGCTGACGACGTTCGCCCCGGACGTGCCCCTTCCCCGCTCCGCCACGGTCGCTGCGGCTGACGTGCCGCTGGACAAGCGCTCGGTGCCGGTGCGGATCCAGGTTCCCTATGCCGGCATCGATCTGCCGGTGGTATCGAGCAAGCGGACCCTGCCGGGCAACCCGGCGGGCTATCCGCTTTGTGACGTGGCGCAGTGGTGGACGGATTTCCAGCGACCCGGCGCACCGGGCACCACCTGGATCTACGCGCACGCGCAGCCGGGCATGTTCCTGCCGCTTCTCGAGATCTCCAACAGGACCAACGGCAGCGGTCTGATGGGCAAGATCGTGGAACTGCAGACGAAGGACGGGCGCCTCCTGCGATACCGCATCAAGGAGGTCAGGCAACGCGCATCCAGTTACGATCGGTCGATCGCCAAACGCACTCGCTCGGGTGAGCACCGACTCGTCCTGCAGACGAGCACGGGTCCGACAGGCGCCTATCCCAAGCTGCAGTTGGCGGCCGTCCTCATCGGAGCCGAGGAAGCCAGCGAGCCGGCACCCAAGGCCAAGCCTCGCCTCTGCTGGCAGCCGCGGCAGTCAACGAAGGCGGGGAACAAGAAGCCGAAGGCGACGGCCGCTCCGCCAACCAGCTGAAGCCACGGCGCCTGTCGATGCCGTGACTCTCGTGCTGGGCAGCGGCGCAGCTCTCTTTGGTGCCACCGTCGTGGCTGTCTACGTGGCGCGCCGACCGTAGTGACGGGAGTCCGAGTGCCCCTCGCGACGCGCCGCGACACATGACGACGGCCGGGCCCTCGTGGGACCCGGCCGTCGCACTGCTGGCGAGATCGGTCGGCGCTAGCGGTGGCTACTCACCTCCGCGAGGCGCTGCCGGCGGATGACGAAGCCGGTGCTGAGGATCGAGCAGGACGCTGAGCAGCACCCAGATGGCCCAGGTGATCGGGTCACCGAGCCCGCTGCCTGCGTCGCCACCAGCGGTGGTGTCGGTCGCGAGGAGCGTGTTCGTCTCCGGCTGCGGACTCGTGGAAGGCTTCGGGGTGGGGGTGGGGATGCTCTTGACGGGGATGACCTCGACCGCCGCGTCATCGGACGACTCGGCGAAGCGCTGGTTCTCGGACTCCGGCCCCAGCGGGTCGACGTCCGTCGCCTTGATCGTCATGACGTTGCGGTGGATGAAGCCGGGGTCGCCGGTGATCACCGCGTCGAACTGGCAGCGATACGTGGCACCGACCTCGAGCTCGTAGCCCACCGTCACGTTGGCGCAGGTATTCGTGCCCGCGACGATGTTCGGATTGCTCGCGTCGAGCATGTCGCCATAGATGTCGTCGTCCAGCGAGACGAGGTAGAGGGGGAACGACTGGTCGTGCCCGAACTCGAGCGTGAAGGTGACGGTGTCACCACTCGTGACCGCCACGTCGCTGGCCGTCTTGACGATGGAGATGGCGATGGGGCCGAGGATGTCGATCTCGTCGCAGACCTCGGGGGTCTCGTCGCTGTCGACACAGGCCTGGTTGAAGACCGAGCCGGCCGCCATGTCAGCCGCGGTGACCGCGTAGGTGGCGGTGCAGGTGATGGCTTCACCCGCGCCGAGCGTGGCCGGGATCTCCGGCACGCAGGCCCAGCTGTCGAGCCCGTCGATGAGCGCATCGCTGATATCGACGTTGCTGAGCGTGGCCTCACCGGTGTTGGTGGCGGTGATGGTGTAGACGATCGGGTCACCGATGGCACTGAAGGTGCTGACGTCGGCGGACTTGACGATCTCGAGCTGCGCGAGCGGGATGTCCACGTCGTCGCAGACCGCGGGGGTCTCGTCGCTGTCGACACAGGCCTGGTTGAAGACCGAGCCGGCCGCCATGTCGGTCGCGGTGACCGCGTAGGTGGCGGTGCAGGTGATGGCTTCACCCGCGCCGAGCGTGGCCGGGATCTCCGGCACGCAGGCCCAGCTGTCGAGCCCGTCGATGAGCGCATCGCTGATGTCGACGTTGCTGAGCGTGGCCTCACCGGTGTTGGTGGCGGTGATGGTGTAGACGATCTGGTCACCGATGGCACTGAAGGTGCTGACGTTCGCCGACTTGACGATCTCGAGCTTCGCGAGCGGGATGTCGACGTCGTCGCAGACCTCGGGGGTCTCGTCGCTGTCGACACAGGCCTGGTTGAAGACCGAGCCGGCCTCCATGTCGGCCGCGGTGACCGCGTAGGTGGCGGTGCAGGTGATGGCCTGGCCGCTCGACAGCTGGGCCACCGGCATGGTGACCGTGGCGTCGCCGACCTTGCAGGTCCAGTCAGCCAGCCCGTCGATGAGGGCATCGCTGATGTCGACCTTGGTGAGCGTGGCCTCACCGGTGTTGGTGGCGGTGACGGTGTAGACGATCTCGTCACCGACGGCACTGTAGGTGCTGACGTTCGCCGACTTGACGATGTTCAGCTCCGCGAGCGGGATGTCGAGGTCATCGCAGACCTCGGGGGTCTCGTCGCTGACGGCACAGGCCGTGTTCGGCACCGAGCCGGCCTCGACGTCGGCCGCGGTGACCTCGTAGGTCGCGGTGCAGACGATGGACTCGGTGGGGGCGAGGTCCGACCCGTCGTTGGGTGTGCACGTCCAGTCACCGACGCCATCGATGAGCGCATCGCTGATATCGACGTTCTGGAGCGTGATCTCGCCGGTGTTGGTGGCGGTGATGGTGTAGTGGATGAGGTCACCGGCGGCGCTGAAGTAGTCGACGTCGGCTTCCTTCACGATCTCCAGGTCGGAGCGCAGGACGGTCTCGGAGTCGCAGATGGGCGGCTCGTGCTCGGCCAGCTCGTCGCTCACGACGCAGGCGGTGTTGTCCACCTGGCCGGCCTCGAGGTCGTCCGCGGTGATCGAATAGGTGGCGGTGCAGACGATGGACTCGCCGGGGGCGAGCGTCGAACCGTCGGGCGGCGTGCACTCCCAGCTGCCGAGGCCGTCGATGAGGGCATCGCTGACGTCGACGTTGGTGAGCGTGGCAGCACCGGTGTTGGTGGCGGTGATGGTGTAGGTGATCAGGTCACCGACCGCGTTGTAGAACGAGGGGTCGGCGGACTTGGTGATCTTCAGCTCGGCGTACTGGCTGATGGGGATGCTCAGGTCGTCGGTGGCGTCAGGGGCCTCGTTGGAGGAGGCCGTGACGAAGTTGTAGAGGACGCCGCTGGCAGCCGTGGGCGAGCCGTTGGCATCGAGCTCGGCCTGGCTGAAGGTATGGGTCGCGGAACAGGTCATGTCCGCGCCCACCGCCAGCGTCGTGGCCGGGCAGTCCATGTCGTCGTTGTCGTTGTCGTCGGACAGGCTGATGCCGGTCAGGCCGACGTTGCCGGTGTTGGTCACGACGTAGCTGTAGTCGACCGTGGCGGGGGCCGAGAGGCTCGACGTGGTCGAGGACTTCACGACCGTCAGGGCCGGCTCCTGGCTGATGGGGATGCTCAGGTCGTCGGTGGCGTCAGGGGCCTCGTTGGAGGAGGCCGTGACCAAGTTGTAGAGGACGCCGCTGGCAGCCGTGGGCGAGCCGTTGGCATCGAGCTCGGCCTGGCTGAAGGTATGGGTCGCGGAACAGGTCATGTCCGCGCCCACCGCCAGCGTCGTGGCCGGGCAGTCCATGTCGTCGTTGTCGTTGTCGTCGGACAGGCTGATGCCGGTCAGGCCGACGTTGCCGGTGTTGGTCACGACGTAGCTGTAGTCGACCGTGGCGGGGGCCGAGAGGCTCGACGTGGTCGAGGACTTCACGACCGTCAGGGCCGGCTCCTGGCTGATGGGGATGCTCAGGTCGTCGGTGGCGTCAGGGGCCTCGTTGGAGGAGGCCGTGACCAAGTTGTAGAGGACGCCGCTGGCAGCCGTGGGCGAGCCGTTGGCATCGAGCTCGGCCTGGCTGAAGGTATGGGTCGCGGAACAGGTCATGTCCGCGCCCACCGCCAGCGTCGTGGCCGGGCAGTCCATGTCGTCGTTGTCGTTGTCGTCGGACAGGCTGATGCCGGTCAGGCCGACGTTGCCGGTGTTGGTCACGACGTAGCTGTAGTCGACCGTGGCGGGGGCCGAGAGGCTCGACGTGGTCGAGGACTTCACGACCGTCAGGGCCGGCTCCTGGCTGATGGGGATGCTCAGGTCGTCGGTGGCGTCAGGGGCCTCGTTGGAGGAGGCCGTGACGAAGTTGTAGAGGACGCCGCTGGCAGCCGTGGGCGAGCCGTTGGCATCGAGCTCGGCCTGGCTGAAGGTTGTGCGTCGCGTTGTGCAGGTCATGATCTTTTTTTTTTTTTTTTTTTTACCGCTTCAGGGCAATCCGCCCCACCGCACAGCGTCGAGTCAATCAGCCACGCTCCTCGTCGTCGTCGTCGTTGTTTTTTTTAGTCGACACAGTAGTTGCTGATGGTGCAGGTGAGGTCCTCGCCGAGGGCGATGCTCACCGTGCCGTCGGGGGCGCAGGCGCCGCCCCAGTCGCCGGCCACGTAGTCGGCGACGTTCATGACTTCCGAGGCGGTGTAGGTGCCGGGCACCAGCGCGACCGGCGAGCCCCACGTGACCATCGTCTGGTCGATGTAGGGATCGAAGTCGGCCGTGGTGGCGCTGCCACCGACGACCGTCTTGACGAGCGTCAGGCTCGCGGGCTGGTCGGTGTTGGTGATGGTGCAGGAGACGTCGTCACCGGGCTGCAGGGTGACCGTGCCGCCGAGGGCGGCCGGGCAGACCTCGTCACCGGTGATGGAGACGAACTCGTAGCCAGTGACCATCGTCTCGTCGAGCGCGAGGGCCACGTTGGCGAGGTACGTGTTGGTGACCCCGCTCAGGACGGCGTCGCCGCCGACGGTGAGCTTGAAGTCATCGGGCTTGGCCTGGCCGCCGTCGTCGTTCTGGACGACCTTGGTCAGGGTCAACTTGGGCGCGATGTCGTCGTTGGTGATGGTGCAGGTGACGGTCTCGCCCGGGTCGAGCGTGACCGTGCCGGCGTCGAAGGCGCCGCCACCACCGTTGTTGCCGTCGCAGGACCAGTTGCCCTCGCTGTAGCCGGTCACGTCGGACTCGCTGAGCGAGTAGGCCTTGGTTGGCGTCGACGGTGATGGTCTGGCTGGTGTAGACGATGGTGCTGGTGCCGCTGTCAGGCGTGAAGTTCAGCGTGCCGACCGCGTCGGTGCTGATGCCGAAGTCGGCCACCACGGCGTCGCCGCCGTTGTCGTTGACCACGGTCTTCTCGATGATCAGGCCGGGGGCCTGGTCGTCGTTGGTGATCTTGCAGGTGACGGTCTCGCCCGGGTCGAGCGTGACCGTGCCGGCGTCGAAGGCGCCGCCACCACCGTTGTTGCCGTCGCAGGACCAGCTGCCCTCGCTGTAGCCGGTCACGTCGGACTCGCTGAGCGAGTAGGCGTGGTTGGCGTCGACGGTGATGGTCTGGCTGGTGTAGACGATGGTGCTGGTGCCGCTGTCAGGCGTGAAGTTCAGCGTGCCGACCGCGTCGGTGCTGATGCCGAAGTCGGCCACCACGGCGTCGCCGCCGTTGTCGTTGACCACGGTCTTCTCGATGATCAGGCCGGGGGCCTGGTCGTCGTTGGTGATCTTGCAGGTGACGGTCTCGCCCGGGTCGAGCGTGACCGTGCCGGCGTCGAAGGCGCCGCCACCACCGTTGTTGCCGTCGCAGGACCAGCTGCCCTCGCTGTAGCCGGTCACGTCGGACTCGCTGAGCGAGTAGGCCTGGTTGGCGTCGACGGTGATGGTCTGGCTGGTGTAGACGATGGTGCTGGTGCCGCTGTCAGGCGTGAAGTTCAGCGTGCCGACCGCGTCGGTGCTGATGCCGAAGTCGGCCACCACGGCGTCGCCGCCGTTGTCGTTGACCACGGTCTTCTCGATGATCAGGCCGGGGGCCTGGTCGTCGTTGGTGATCTTGCAGGTGACGGTCTCGCCCGGGTCGAGCGTGACCGTGCCGGCGTCGAAGGCGCCGCCACCACCGTTGTTGCCGTCGCAGGACCAGCTGCCCTCGCTGTAGCCGGTCACGTCGGACTCGCTGAGCGAGTAGGCGTGGTTGGCGTCGACGGTGATGGTCTGGCTGGTGTAGACGATGGTGCTGGTGCCGCTGTCAGGCGTGAAGTTCAGCGTGCCGACCGCGTCGGTGCTGATGCCGAAGTCGGCCACCACGGCGTCGCCGCCGTTGTCGTTGACCACGGTCTTCTCGATGATCAGGGCACCGGCCTGCAGGTCGTTCTTGCAGGTACACAGGTGACAAGCTTCAGCCTCCTCCAGGTTGACCATCATGATCTAGATCCAGTGGCGGACTCGAGTACCGCTGAATTCTATAGGCGATGTTAAAGACCGGTGTCATTGAAGGTGAGGTCCCAGTTAGGAGCCGCATCCTCGGTGAAGGTATAGGTCGTGTAGTCGTAGATACTGTCTAACGTGCGCGAGTCAGACGCCGGGTCGGTGAGCGTGAAGGGCGTGGGGCTGAGACCACCGGTGGCCGTGAAACCGAACCACGTGTCGTCGGCGGGGATAGCCTCCTTGACGATCGCGATGCGGCTCTCCAGGAAGACGGCGGACGTGGATAGTGAACGGTCCTGGTTGCCTTTTGCCGTTGATGTCGATGTTGCGCATGTGGTAGGGGAACCGTGGATCGAGCCAGCGCCGGCGGCCTGGGACCGACCGAGTCGAAGCGGCTGGCGATGTGACCGCCCCACGCGATGACCGGATCGGCCTGTCGGCGGTGAAGTAGACGGTGATAGTCGCCGTCTTGTTGCCCTCGAAGCCGGCGCCATCGGGGTAGGTGATCGGGCAGATACCGGTGAAGGTGCCACCCAGATCCGGAAGGCGCCGGGGATGGGGACTACGCCCCCAGTGACCTTTGTATCGGATGGGATGGCGACGGCGCGTCGGACCCACCGGTGCAGCTGCTCACGCCGGCGCAAGGGTCGGCGCCGGTGACGGTGACGTCGTAGCTGGTGATGTAGTCGAGGGCGTGAACGTCGGTCTTCTCGGTCGTGTCCCACTCGATGGTGAGCGCATTGATCTCACCGCCGGTCGGCAGTTTGGAGAGCAGCATCCGATACGGGACGACGTCGCCCTCGTTGTAGCGGGCCTTGCTCCCGTTGAGGTTGCCGTTGATCCAATCGGTGCAGGTCGTGCCGACGCCACTCGTGCCATTGGCGCACTGATCGAGGTCAGCGGCCCCATCGGTGTCGAACACGTCCGCAGCGAGGCTGACGGCCCCCTGCTTGGTGGCCTTGCTGTCCTTGGGCTGCGACTTGGTGTCAGCCGCAGGGGCCTTGACGAGGCAGTCGCCGGTGAGGGGGTCGACGTCGCACTTGGGCGCGGCGGCCTTCTTGGGCTGGTCGGTGGTGGTCTGGTCGGCCGGGGGCTCCGTGACGACGGGCTCGTCGACCACCGGCTCCTTGGCGGGGAGGCACTCGCCAGTGAGGGGATCGACGTCGCAGTCGTCGGCCGTCTTCTTCGGGGCCGACTCGGACTTCGTCTGGGTCTTGGGCTCCGCAGGCTCAGCCGGCCTTGGGCGCGACCTTGACCGACTGCTCGCCGGCGATGATGCGGCCCTTGGCGGCGGTCGAGGCATATCGTGCCGCTGACCTTGGCGGTCACATCGAGATCGGTGTCGCCGAGCAGGGTGAGGCGGGTCTGGAAGCCGGTGGACTTGGTGAGGCGCACGGCACTCGCCGGCTGCACGTCCCAATCGGCCTTGCACGCGGGTACAGTCGTCGTCGGCCGTGCCGGGCTCCTTGTCGGGGCCGAAGGAGGCACCGATGTCCGCCGGGCAGAGCCAGCCGCTCATGGTCTGCCTGCCGCCGGCGAAGAGCTTCACCTTCTTGGGGAAGATGCGCAGCTTCACGTCGGGCGCGGCCTGGGCCGCCTTGGTATCGGCCGCGGCGTCCTTCGCCGGCTCGGTCGCGTCAGGAGCATTGGCGACGGACGCATCCGCGTTCTGTGCGATGGCCGAGGCCGGGGTCAAGACGAGCACTGACATCAGCAGGAACGTCTGGAGGACCACGAGCCAGGTGGTCCGTGAGGTGGCGCCACCGCCGCTGGATGTGTACATCGATGCCTCTCCTTCTCGGGCTAGGGACTACCCGAATATCAAGCGCTCGCTTGATCGATGATCGCGATCTGATCGATGATTGCGCTCCGCTCTATCTACCCGGAGCCATCACAGCGGACGAACGTGAATGCTCGGCACGCGCGTTGCTGTAGAATCGATAGTCTCTGGTCCCAGAGACCAAATAGCAAGGGGCCCCCGTACTTCCGGGCCATAAGCGGTGCATGTTTGCACCAGATGGCCCTTCCTTCTCCGGACCGTACTCTACCCTCTCGCACTGAAGTGCACCGCATCCGCCCGCAACGGAGCCGTCGGGTGCAGACCACTCCGGACTCCTCACGCGGGACGCCGCCGGCGATCCGGTCGCCCATCCGGAAGTACTATGCCTTGACTCGGGCTGCGCCTGCAGCATCGGCCCACCCCATCGGCGGAGCCCGCCTAGCATCGAATGGGTATGCGTACGTCCCTCCCGCTTGTCATCGCCGTGCTCATCGGCCTGACCCTGCCGCCACCCGTGACCGCGGCCGACTACCCCGCGGCTGACGCCGGGTATCACTCCTACCCGGAGATGGTCGCCCACATCAGGGCCGTCGCCGCCGACAACCCCGACATCGTGCGGCTCTTCTCCATCGGCCAGAGCCAGCAGGGCCGCGAGCTGTGGGCGGCAGAGGTGAGCGACAACCCCGGAGCGAACGAGGGCGAGCCGGAGGTGCTATTCGACGGTCTTCACCACGCGCGCGAACACCTGAGTGCGGAGATGGCCATCTACGTCCTTGACCTGCTGACGGGGAAGTACGGCGAGTCGACCGACCTGGGCAAGCGCGTCACCAAGCTGGTCGACAAGCGCCGCACCTGGATCGTCTTCATGGTCAACCCCGACGGCCTGCAGTACGACCTCACCGGCTCCCCCTACCGCTCGTGGCGACGGAACCGCCAGCCCACGCCGGGGTCGAGCAAGATCGGTACCGATATCAATCGCAACTACGGCTATCACTTCGGCTGCTGCGGCGGCTCATCGGGCAAGCCGGGTGCCTGGGACTACCGCGGGCCGCGGGCCTGGTCGACGCCCGAATCACGAGCCATGCGCGACTTCATCCGGAGCCGGGTCAGCGGCGGGCGGCAGCGCATCCGCACGCACATCAGCTTCCATACCGCCGGCGAGATGGTGCTGTGGCCGTACAGCTACACCACCGCGGACCTGCCCTCGGACATGACCGAGCTCGACCTGCGCACCTTCCGGGCCATGGGCCGGGCGATGGCGGCGACCAACGGCTACCGCGCCAGGCGATCGAGCGCGTTGTACCCCACCGACGGCGACCTGATCGACTGGACCTACGCTCGCGAGCGGATCTTCTCCTTCACCTTCGAGCTCTACCCGCGCGGCGGCAGGGCGCCCGGGCGCTACTACCCAGCTGACGAAGTCATCGGGCCGCAGACACGGCGCAACCGGGACGCGGTGCTGTACCTCATGGGCCGGGCCGTGTGCCCCTATGCCGCGCTTGGCAGGACCGCGGTGCGGCTGAACTGCGGTCCCTTCTTCGACGACCTCGAGATCGCCCGCGGCTGGCGTGTGAACCCCGACGGCACCGACACCGCCACCGACGGTCGCTGGCAGCGGGGCGACCCGGTGAAGGATGACCTGCAGCTGGGATCGGCGGCGTCGGGCGCATCCGTGCTCGTCACCGGCAGGAAGCCCGCTCACGACGTCGACGGTGGCCGCACCAGCGTGCGCTCGCCACTCATCACCTTGCCCGACGACGGGCAGGCGACGCTGTCACTGCGCTACTGGGTAGGCCTGGCGGGGTCGGCCGGCAAGGGCGACGGCTTGCGCATCTACCTGGTGGATCGCGACGGCGACCGCCTCACGACACTGCTCGAAGTCTCGGGCCAGGGCGAGAAGCGCAAGCCGGCCTGGAAGTCACTCAGGCGTTCGCTGCCGAGACGCCTGGGTGGCCAGCGTGTGGCCATCGAGCTGGTGGCGATCGATGCCGCTGCTGGCGCCACCGTGGAGGCCGCCGTCGACCAGGTTCGCGTGACCGCCGAATAGCCCGGCCGGCGGCATCGAGGCCGGCTTCCGCCGCTCGCGCGAACCCGCTACGATGCTCAAAGATGCCGTCCCGCGCTGTAACGCTGAACGGTCCAGAACTGATCGGGGGCAACGCTGTTGCGCGTGGCCCGAGACAGAGGAGGAACACATGCGCAGGTTCACCACCGCATCCCTGGCGCTCACCATGGCGGCCACCGGCATCCTCGCCGGCGGCGCGCTGGCGTTGGCCCAGGATGGAGCGGATCTGAAGATCGGCCTCGTGACCGATGTCGGGACCATCGACGACCGCAACTTCAACCAGTACAGCTGGGAAGGCGCTCAGGCCGGTGCCGCGGCCGTCGGGGCCGCCGAGCCGCAGTACGCCATCAGCCAGCAGTCGGTCGACATCGCGCCCAACATCCAGGCCTTCGTCGACCAGCAGTACGACGTCATCGTCACGGTCGGCTTCGCTGCCGGCGCTGACACCATCGTGGCCGCCAAGGCCAACCCGGACATCAAGTTCATCGGCGTCGACCAGGCGCCCTGCATCGATGAGAACGGCGACCCCGACACCACCTTCACCTGTGCTGGTGACCCCGCCACCCTGCTGCCGAACCTGCAGGGCCTCAACTGGCGCGAGCAGCAGCCCGGCTATCTCGCCGGCATCGTCGCCGCCGACGCCAGCCAGACCGGCCATGTCGCAGCCATCGGTGGCACCGCGACCGTACCGGCAGTCCCGAACTACATCGAGGGCTTCGCTAACGGCGTCAAGTCGTACAACCCCGACGCCGTCATCACCGTGACCTACGTCTCCGGTGCGGCAGACGCCGCGGCCTTCAACGACCCCGCGGGCGGCCAGGCCCTGGCGCAGCAACTGCTGGCACAGGATCCTGAGATCGATGTCATGTTCCAGGTCGCCGGCAAGACCGGCAATGGTGTCCTCCAGGCCGCGTGCGACGCGGGCATCTGGGCGATCGGCGTCGACGTCGACCAGTGGCTCTCCACCCCGGAGACGGCCGCCTGCACGCTGACCAGCGCAGAGAAGAAGCTCTCCAACTCTGTGAAGGCCGCCATCGAGCGCATCGCGGCGGGTGAGGACCACGGCGGTGCCCTGTTCCTTGATATCTCGACAGGCGATGTCGGCATCAGCCCATTCCACGACCATGAGGGCGTGGTCAGCGCCGAGGCCATCGCGGCCGTCGCTGCCGCCACCGCCGGCATGATCGACGGCTCGGTCGATCCCCTGCAAGACGCAGGAACCCACCGGCTTCTGCGAGGTGACGCTGCCGTAGCACCTCACTCCGACAGCGCAAGCTGAAACGATGACGAACGGGTCGGCCGCCGGGTCGGCCCGTTCGTCGTAGCGGGCCCCGCATACGTAGGAACGCTGCAGGTGAGGACCGAGCGAACGTGACCGCGCCCACGCCCGACAAGCCAGCCCCACGGATCGCCGCCCCCGCGCTGGAGATGCGTGGCATCACCAAGCGCTATCCGGGTGTCGTTGCCAACGACGGCATCGACCTTGAAGTACGCCCCGGCGAGATCCACGCCTTGCTGGGCGAGAATGGTGCCGGCAAGTCCACCCTGATGAACGTGCTCTACGGCCTGGCCAAGCCGGACGAGGGCCAGGTCCTGCTCGATGGTGAGGTCATCGAGATCGACGGGCCGACCGACGCGATCGAACGAGGCATCAGCATGGTCCACCAGCACTTCATGCTGGTGCCCGTGCTGACCGTGGCCGAGAACGTGCTCCTGGGCAAGGAGGTCATGCGCGGCCCGGTCTTCCTCGATCAGCACGAGGCCAGGCGACGCATCAAGGAGCTGGGCGACCGCTTCGGCTTCGACCTCGATCCGGACGCCAAGGTCGGCGATCTCTCGGTCGGCTGGCAGCAACGCGTCGAGATCCTCAAGGCGCTCTACCGCGATGCGCGCATCCTTGTCCTCGACGAGCCGACCGCGGTCCTGACGCCACAGGAAACGGTCGAGATCTTCGCCGTCCTGCGCCGCCTCGCGGCGGAAGGGCACAGCATCATCTTCATCAGCCACAAGCTGTACGAGGTCCTCGAAGTCGCAGACCGCATCACCGTCATCCGGCGCGGCAAGGTCGTCGGCAGTCGCATCCCCGATGAGACCGACGAGGACGACCTCGCGGAGCTGATGGTCGGCCGCGAGGTGCAGCTCACCGTTGACCGCGGGGAGAGTCACCCCAGCGAGCCGATGCTGCGTATCGACGACCTGCGGGTCCGCGGTGACCGGGGTGGCGACAGCGTCGACGGCGTGAGCCTCGAGGTGCGCGCCGGTGAGATCCTCGGCATCGCCGGAGTCGCCGGTAACGGCCAGGACGATCTGGTCGAGGCGGTCATGGGCCTGCGACAGCCACGCGCCGGGTCGATCACGCTCGATGGTGAGGACGTGACGCAGGACGGTCCCCGCGACCTGCACGGCAAGAAGGTCGCGTTCGTGCCGGCAGACCGCCAGCGCTTCGGCCTGGTCCTGTCGTTCCCGCTCACCGACAACCTTGTCCTCACCGACTACTACATGGAGCCGTACTCCCGCGGCATCGTCCGCGACGAGGCGGCGATCGCCAAGCGCGCGGGCGAGGCCATCGAGCAGTACGACGTGCGCACGCCGAGCGCGACCGTCACGGCCGGGACGCTGTCTGGCGGCAACCAGCAGAAGCTCATCGTGGCACGCGAATTCGACCGTGATCTCAAGCTGCTCGTCCTCGACCAGCCCACACGCGGCCTGGATGTCGGCAGCATCGAGTTCATCCACAAGCAGATCATCCGTAAGCGCGACGCCGGCACGGCCGTGCTGCTGGTCTCGGCCGAGCTCGACGAGGTGCTGGAGATCTCCGACCGCATCGCGGTGATGTACCGCGGCAAGATCGTCGATATCGTGGATGGCAGGACCGCCAACAAGGAAGCGGTGGGGCTGCTCATGGCCACCGGTGGCAAGGACCCAGCAGCCGTGGAGCGAAGCGAGGCGTCAGTGTGATCGACCGACTCCTGAGCCGGTCGCTGCGCGGCCAGCTGGCGATCACTGGTGGCGCCATCGTGCTGGCACTGTTTGTCGGCGCCATCGTGATGGTGCTGACGAGCCCGATCATCACCGGGGGTCTGGACCCCTGGCTGTGGGCCGAGGCCTACCTGGCGCTGCTGCAGGGCGCCACGGGCATCGCCATCAACTTCGATCCCTTCAGCGTCGACTTCAAGGGCCTCAACGGCATCATCGACTCGCTCGTCCGCGCCACGCCGTACATCCTCGGCGGCCTCGCGGTGGGCCTTGGCTTCAAGGCTGGGCTCTTCAATATCGGTGCCCAGGGCCAGTTCCTGATGGGTGCGCTCGGCGCCATCGCCGCCGCCATCGTGCTGGCGGACGCGCCGTCCATCATCGCGGTGCCGATCGCCCTGCTCATCGGCCTGCTCGCCGGTGCCGCCTACGGTTTCATCCCGGGCTGGCTGAAGGCCTTCACGGGCGCCCATGAAGTGGTGGTCACCATCATGCTGAACTTCGTGGCCCTGCAGATCATCTCCTGGGCCGTCAACGGGCCGTTACGCGCGGCCGGCGCCACCTTCGCGCGCACGCCGGATGTCGGCGAAGCGACGCTTCCGGTCCTTGCCGGGAGCACCGGGCACCTGCTCCACTCGGGCGTCCTGATCGCATTCGCCGCGGTCCCCATCGTGTGGTGGGTGCTGTATCGCTCCACGATCGGCTTCGAGATCCGCACGGTCGGTGCCAACCCCGACGCTGCGCGCTATGCCGGCATGCGCCCGAAGATGCTCATCGTCCTGACCATGAGCGCGAGCGGGATGCTGGCCGGCCTCGCCGGCAGCATCGAGATCCTGGGGGTGCAGCACTACCTGCCGGCAGCCTACGCCACCACGGTCGGCTTCGACGCCATCACCGTGGCACTGCTGGGCCGGGCCAATCCCTGGGGCATCCTGTTCGGCGGCCTGCTGCTGGGGGCCTTGCGTGCGGGCGCGCCCCTGATGCAGATCAAGGCGGGAGTGCCCGTGCAGATGATCGACATCCTGCAGGGCGTCATCCTGTTCTTCCTGGCCGCCGACCTCATCGTGCGCTGGGTCTTCCGCCTCCGGGAGGCCAAGGCCGGCAGCGTGGACGAGCTCGCGACCGTGACCAGCAGCTACGGCGGATCTTCCGCCTCCAAGGGTTGAGGGCGTAACCGTGGGCATCCTGTTCGACATCCCGCTGATCGGCATCCTCTTCCAGCTCGTCGACTACATGATCCAGGTGCTGACCATCAACGGCGCCGTCATCCTGGCGCTGGCTGCACCGATCGCGCTGGGTGCCTATTGCGGCTTCATGAACGAACGCTCCGGCGTGGTCAACATCGGCATCGAAGGCATGATGATCGCGTCCGCCTTCACCGGCTGGTTCGTGGCCTCCATGGTGGTGCAGGCGTTCCCCGACCAGCCCAAGGCAGACTTCCTCTTCGGCGCCTCCCCGGCGCTGGTCCTGGGCCTCATCGCGGCGATCCTGACGGGCATGCTCGTGTCAGCCGTACACGCCTGGCTATCGATCACCGTCAAGGCCGACCAGATCATCAGTGGGACGATCATCAACATCGTAGCCCTGGGCGCGACGGGCTACCTCATCATCATCATCAGTGCGTCGTCGCCGCCATCCGCCGGTCGCTTCACCCCGTTCACGCCGCCCGAGGCACTGGTCGACCTGCCGTTCGTGGGCTGGATCTTCAACATGTTCCTCAACCAGGGACCCATCACCATGTCGGTGCTGGTACTGGCGCTCATCCTGAACGTCCTGCTCTTCCGCTCACGCTGGGGGCTGCGCACGCGCTCGGTCGGCGAGCATCCCAGGGCGGCCGAGACCGTCGGCGTGGACGTCATCAGGCTGCGCTATCGGAACGTCATCCTCGGCGGCATCTTCGCCGGTCTGGCGGGTGCCTGGTTCACCCTCGACTTCGGTACCTCGTTCCAGGCGGGCATGACCAACGGCCGCGGCTTCATCGCCCTGGCGGCACTGATCTTCGGTCGCTGGCTACCGTTGGGCGCCTTTGGTGCCGCGATGCTGTTCGCCGCTGCCAGCTCGCTGAGCATCGCCATCCGGACCATTCCGCCGACCGGTCAGCTGGGCGACATCCTGACCGCCATCCCCGACCAATTCTGGTCTGCTCTGCCCTACCTGGTGACCATCATCGTCCTCGCCGGCGCTGTCGGACGGAGCGTGGCCCCGGCCGCGGTGGGCAAACCGTATGAACGCGAAAGTGCCTCCTAGCCAGGGGGCTGGACTCGGGACGCAGCCACCGGCACTCGCGCGGAGACACGGTAGGCTGTGGCGATGAACGCTCCGCGGCGACCGATCCGTCTCATCGACGAGCCGGAGGCCGATACAGACTCCGTACCGGTCCTCGACGCCAGCGGTGCCCTCGAGGTGCTGCGGACGGCCAACACCATCGCGGTCGTCGGCGCGTCGACGAACACTTGGCGACCCTCGCACATGGTCATGCGCTACCTAATGGGCCAAGGCTACACATGCGTGCCGGTCACGCCCGTCTCCACCGAGGTCCTGGGCCGGCGCAGCTACGGGTCGCTGGACGCGGCGGTCGCCGCGGCCGGGGGCCCCTTCGACATCGTCGACGTGTTCCGGAGAGCGGAGCATGCGCCGGATATCGCCCGCGCCGCGGTCGCGCTCGGCTGCGGGACACTGTGGCTGCAGGAGGGTGTCATCAGCGTGGAAGCCGCCCGCATCGCCCACGATGGCGGCATGCGCGTCGTGATGGACCGCTGCACCGCCATCGACCACCGCCGCCTGCGCTCGATCAGCGGCCAGACGTAGGTCCAGCGGCGAGGACCGGCGACCGCACCGAAGCACACGCGAAGGTCCATCTCCGCACGGCCGATGGTCATGCAGCACGCTCGGGGTCGGACTCGCTACCATGCCCACGTCGTCGACGAGTCTGCCGAGGAAGGAACCCATGCGCAGCAAGCCCATGTCCCGGATCGCCATCGGAGCAGCCGCATTGACATTGCTGGCCTCGAGCGCGATCCACGCACAGACCTCCCTTGAGCCTCCGCCGGACATCCCGGGGCTGACGACGGTCGTGATCACCAGCGCCCTGGACGACTCGCGCACGAACCGGCTGATCGAGGACACCGCGCTGGCCTTCCACCTCGACGCGGGCGGCGTGGCCAGCAACAAGAAGGGCAACGGCTGGCTTCCGCAAGCACCACAACCATCGACCGAAGCCATCACCGAGACCCTGCTGGAAGTGGCCAAGGAGCAGCCCACCATCGTGGTCATCTCCGGTGGCGACGCCCAGGCCGATGTGGGCGTGGCTCGCAGCGCCGAGCGGACCCAGCTCATCGATCTCGGCCAAGCCGGGCCGTGCGTCACCGAGGATGGCAAGCCGGACCCGTCAGGTACCTGCGCCGGCGGTGAGGGGGCGATCCCCTCGAACTACATGGCAGTCGACTTCGCTGTCGAGGACGGCGCCTACCTGGCGGGCCTGCTCGCCGCGGCTGCCAGCCGCAACGAACGCATCGGCATCGTCAGCGGGGCGGCCGACTGCGTCGAGTGCAACCGCTACATCCGCGGCTTCGTCAATGGCGCCCGAAGCCTCAAGCCCGAGATCGCGATCGAGCTCGCCTACCTCGCCGACAGCGAGACCGCCGCCTTCAGTGATGCTGACAGCGCCAAGACCTTCACCCAGGCCTTCATCGAGATCTACCAGCCGGACGTGCTGCTGCCGCTGGGCCGAGGTGTCTCGACCGCCATGATCGAGGCCGCCTGCGAGGCCGGGGATGTGCTGGCGGTGGGAACGGGCATCGATGTCGCAGCAGCCAACCCGGACCTGGCTGAGTGCGTGCTGACCAGCGTCACGAAGGACCTCGGCGGCGCCGTGTACCAGGCCATGTACGACTACGCTCAGTACGCCTTCGCTCGCGGGGGTGCACTCCAGCGCCTCGTCCGTTACGACCTGGAAGACGACCATGTCGCCGTCATCTGGCCGCGGCAGTCGCTGCCGGTGGACACCGCCGAGCGCTACCAGGCAGCCCAGACCGGCATCCTCACCGGCCAGATCGACACCTGCGGAGAAGACTGCGGCAAGCCCCTGAGCCTCGATGGCGGACTGGCGACCCCGGTACCCGCGGCCACGGACAGCGCCGGGTAGCCGAGGCTCTCCAGCGAGCGCACGCTCAGCGGCCCGAGCGCACGCTCAGCGACCCTAGCGCACGACCAGGCCGAGGACCACCAAGACCGCCCCGGCGCCGGCCACGACACCCCACAGCAGGACGCGCTGTCGCATCTGCGCGCGCATCTCGTCGGCCCCGGTGGGACCTTCAGCTTCGATCCCGGTCCGTTTGCCGCGCCACGTCTCGTAGCGCGAGAGGTTCGCCTCGGTCGCATCGAGGCGACGGATGGTGGCCAGCGGGCCACGCACCCGGAAGGCGCCGATGGCGATGGCGGCGACCCCGCCAAGGATGAGCAGCAGTCCCATGATGTCCACGCTCAGTCGACCTCCAGCGTGTCGCGGATGAGTCCCTGCACGACCCCGGCGTTGGCCTGACCGCGCGTCTTCTTCATGACCTGGCCGGTCAGGAAGCCGACAGCTTTCTGTGCCCCCGACCGGACGTCGGCCACGGCCCCGGGGTTCTCGGCGATGACCTCGTCGACGGCAGCCTGCAGCGCGTCCGAGTCGCTGATCTGGTGGAAACCGGCCTCGGCCACGATGTCGGCCACGGACCGGCCGGTTCGACCGACCTGCAGCAGCACCTGCTTGGCGTTGGTGCCGCTGATCTGGCCCTCCTCGACGAGCCGCACGAGCGTTGCCAGTTGCACTCCGTTGATGCGCCCGACATCGACTTCGGCGTCCTCGCCCTTGGCCAGGCGCAGGTACTCGCCACTGACCCAGTTGGCCAGCTTCTTGGCCGACAGGTCCGGCTCGACTGCAAGGGCGGCCTCGAAGACCGCCGACGCCGCGGCGTCGGTCACGAGCACGTCAGCGTCGTATGCCGACAGCCCCAGCTCCTCGCGGTAGCGGGTACGGCGCGCCGCCGGCAGCTCGGGCAGCCCGGCGCGGATCTCCTCCAGCCAGGCCGGATCGACTCGCAGCGGCGGCAGGTCGGGCTCGGGGAAGTAGCGGTAGTCGTCCGAAGTCTCCTTGGTACGCATGTGGTACGTCACACCGCGATCGTCGTCCCAGCCGCGCGTTTCCAAGATGAGCGGCTCACCGGCTCGCAACGCGGCTTCCTGGCGATCGATCTCGTAGTCGATGGCTCGCTCGACCGAGCGGAAGGAGTTCATGTTCTTGACCTCTATCCGCGTTCCGAACGCCTCCGTCCCGAGCGGGCGCAACGATACGTTGGCCTCCACGCGCATCTGGCCGCTCTCCATGGCCGCGTGCGAGGCGCCGATGGTGATGAGCAGCAGTCGGAGCTCCTCCGCATAGCAGCGGGCCGTCTCGGCATCGTGGATGACCGGGTCGGTGACGATCTCGAGGAGCGGCGCGCCCGAACGGTCGTAGTCGAGCAGGCTGACCGGGCGGCCATCCTCGCGGGTGTGCTGCAGGCGCGCGGTGTCCTCTTCGAGGTGGGCACGCGTGATGCCCACTTCGATCGTGCCGCGTGACGTCTCCACTGCGAGGCGGCCATGCGACGCGAGCGGCAGCTCGTACTGGCTGATCTGGTAGCCCTTGGGCAGGTCCGGGTAGAAGTAGTTCTTGCGGTCCCAGCGCGTGACTTGCGGCGTGGTGGCCTCGATGGCGACGCCGGTGGCGAGCACATGCCGCACCGCTTCGCGGTTGATGGCCGGCAGGGCTCCTGGCATGCCCAGGCACACCGGGCAGGTGTTGGCGTTGGGAGCAGCGTCGCTGATGTCATTGGAACAGCCGCAGAACATCTTGGACGCCGTGCGCAGCTGGACGTGGATCTCGATGCCGATGACGGCCTCGAAGGTCAGGGCGGCCGCAGGTATCGCGACGCTCATCAGAGGCCCGAGACGAAACGCTCGATCCGGACGAGGGCCTCCTCGAGGTCCTCATAGGCCGTCGCCAGCGTGGCTCGCACGTAGCCCTCACCGGTGGGCCCGAACACCGAACCAGGGACGCAGGCGACGTGCTGCTCACGCAGCAAGCGGGTGGCGAACTCGTCGGAGCTCAGCCCGGTCGGGGCGATGCTGGGGAAGGCATAGAAGGCACCCCGCGGCTCCACGGTCGGCAGGCCGATCCGCTCCAGCCCGGGGACGAACATGCGGCGCCGGCGATCGTACTCGGCGACCATTCGCTCCACGTCACCCTCACCTTCCCGCAGTGCCACGACGGCGGCGTCCTGCGCCGTGGTCGGTGCGCTCATGATGATGTACTGGTGGACCTTGAGCATGCCGTCGAGCAGGTCACGTGGTGCGCAGGCGTACCCGATGCGCCACCCAGTCATGGCGTAAGCCTTGGAGAAGCCCCCCAGCAGGATCGTTCGCTCGCGCATGCCCGGCAGCGCGCTGAAGGCCTCGTGGCGGTGGCCGCCGTAGACCAGTCGGTCGTAGATCTCATCACTGATGACGAGCAGGTCATGGCGCTCGGCGATGGCCGCCAGGGCCCGCATCGTGTCAGGATCCAGGATGGCGCCGGTGGGGTTGCAGGGATAGCCCAGGAAGAGGGCCTTGGTTCGCGGCGTGATGGCCGCCTCGACCGCATCGGGGTCCAACTGCCAGGCATCCTCTGGCCGCGTGGCCACGAACACGGGCACTCCGCCGGCGAACATGATGCCCGGCACGTACGACACGTAGGAGGGTTCCGCGAGCACCACCTCATCGCCCGGGTCGACGATGGCTGAGAGGGCCGCGGCGAGTGCCTCCGAGACGCCGACGGTGATGAGGACCTCGCCGGCCGGGTCATAGGAGAGGCCGTAGAGACCGGCCAGCTGTGCCGACACGGCCTCGCGCAACTCGATGGTGCCGTAGTTGCTGGTGTAATGGGTGCGCCCGCTACGCAGCGACTCGATACCGGCCTCGATGACGAGCGCGGGCGTATCGAAGTCGGGCTCACCCACGCCCAGGCTGATCACGTCCGGCATGGATGCCAGCACGTCGAAAAACTTGCGGATGCCCGAGGGTGGCACATCCTGGACGCGCCGGGACAGGCGCGATCGAGCGGTCGATTCGGTGGTCATCTCGGCCTCGGGGCGAGCGGTCGGGTGGGGCTGGGACCTGCGCAGTATACGGGCACGCCCTCGCTTCAACTGGTGTGGGACACTACGACCCAGCCTAGCGGGTGTAACGATAGTCAGAAGGATGGCCAAAGCCGTGGCGAAATCGAAAGTGACGGAGTACCTCTCGACCGGCGAAGTCGTGCTGATCGAGACCCAGCAGCACTGGATGGCGGCGGTGCGCTATGCCATGCGGCCCATCCTGCTGCTCCTCGCGGTGGTCGGCCTGTTCATCATCAACCAGGTCTTCGACTTCAATGACGACGGCCTCCTGAACATCATCAACGACCTGATCCGCTTGGCCATGGCGATCATGATCGTCGTCTCCGTGGTCTGGCTGCCCGTCGATCTCATCCAGTGGGATACGCGGCGCTACGTCCTGACCAACCGACGCGCCATTCGTATGCAGGGCCTGTTCCGCAAGAGCACGTTCGACTCGTCGCTCGAACAGATCAACGACATCAGTCTCACCGAGACGACGTTCGGCCGGATGCTCGGCTACAGCAGCCTGACGCTGTATACCGCGTCCGACACGGCCAACGAAACCTATGATCAGTTGCTCGACGGCATCCAGTTCAAGAAGGCCGTACTCGACGCCAAGGAAGCGATCCGCCTGGGCTCGCCGCTGGCCGAGTTGCCCGAGGGCTTCGTCGTCAAGGGCGGCACCAATGAGGCTTCGCTGCGGGCAGAGGGAAAGATCCAGGACGAGACGACGGCGACCGATGGGTCGCATGAGGAGCCGGTCGCGCCGGCAGCCCCAGCCGCGGCCGAGGCGGCCGAGCCGGAGCCGGTCGCTGTCCCGAGCGCTCCCGAGCCGGTAGCGGAGCCCGCCGTGATCGTGGCGCCGGAGCCGGAGCCGGAGCCCGAACCAGAGCCGGAGCCCGAGCCCGAACCAGAGCCGGAGCCGGAGCCCGAACCAGAGCCCGAGCCGGAGCCCGAGCCGGAGCCGGAGCCCGAGCCGGAGCCCGAGCCCGAACCAGAGCCGGAGCCGAGCCCGAGCCGAGCGATACGGACAAGCCCACCTCCGTCTGAGGGCACTCACCGACCAGGGTCCGAGCTGGGATCGCCGTGATGCTGCCGTCAACCTCGCGCTGGAGGTCGGCAAGTCTCGAGGTTGCCTACGCGTGCGGCAGCGCTGGGGGCAGTGTCTTCGGATCGGCGGCGCGCAGCAGGTCAGCCGGCTCCAGGCGTCGCCAGTCGGCCGAGGCGGTAACGGCTTCGTAAGCACGACCAAGCTGCAGCAGCCTGGCTTCGTCCCAGGCCCGACCGATCAACTGCAATCCAACAGGCAATCCTTCCGAAAGACCGGCCGGGACCGTCAGCCCAGGCAAGCCGGCCACGCTCACCGGCAGCGTGCAGGCATCGAGCGCGTACATGGCCACGGGATCGTCCAGGTTGGCCCCCAGCGGGAAGGCCACCGTCGGGCTCGTCGGCGCCACGAGCGCATCGACTGTCTCGAAGGCCGAGTCGAAGTCGCCCTTGATGAGCGTGCGGACCTTCTGCGCCTTGATGTAGTAGGCGTCGCGGTAGCCAGCCGAGAGCGCGTAGGTGCCGAGCATGAGCCGACGCTTGACCTCCGGTCCGAAGCCCTCGTCGCGGGTGGCCAGGTAGTTGGCCAACACATCGCCGTCGCGCACGGCATGGCCGTAGCGGATGCCGTCGTAACGGGCCAGGTTGGCTGAGGCTTCAGCGGGGGCCACGATGTAATAGGTGGCCAGACCGTAGTCGGTGTGGGGCATGTCCACGTCGATGATCTCCGCCCCCGCAGCCTCCATCGCCGCCACGGCCTCGCGGATCCGTGCCGCCACGCCCGGCTCCATGCCTTTGACGAAGTACTGGCGCGGGAGGCCCAGGCGCAGGCCGCGCAACGATGCCGCGGCCTCGTCATCACTCTCGGCCAGCGCCGAGGCGAAGTCCGGCACCTCCAGTGGTGTCGAGGTGGAATCGCGCTCGTCATGACCGGCGACCGCTTGTAGCAAGACCGCGGCGTCTCGAGTGTCTCGAGCGATGGGTCCGACCTGGTCGAGTGATGAGGCGAAGGCGATGATGCCGTAGCGGCTGACGCGCCCATAGGTGGGCTTCATGCCCACCGTGCCGGTGAGCGAAGCGGGTTGACGGATCGATCCACCGGTGTCGGTGCCGATGGCGAGCGGGACATGGTAGGCAGCCACGGCCGCGGCGGACCCGCCCGATGAGCCTCCGGGAACACGCGACAGGTCCCACGGGTTGGCGGTCGGTCCATAGGCCGAGTGCTCCGTCGATGAGCCCATGGCGAACTCGTCCATGTTGGTCTTGCCCACGATGACCGCACCGGCGGCGTCGAGCCGCTCGACGATATGGGCGTCGTAGGGCGCCACGAAGCCCTCGAGGATGCGGCTGCCGGCAGTCGCCTGGCGGCCCTTCGCGATGACGAGAGTCCTTGAGCCCTAGCGGGATGCCCAGGAGCGCTGGGAGCGCCGCCCCGGCGGCCTTGCCCTCGCGTCGGGCGGCAGCGAAACGGCCGTCCGCCACGTCGGCGGCCCTGCGAGCGCGATCCGCGTCGATCGCCAGCCAGGCGTGGATGGCCGTATCGGTCGCCTCGATGGAAGCCAGATGCGCCTCGGTCAGCTCGGCGCTGCTGGTCGCGCCCGAGCGCAACGCATCCGCCATCTCGTGGACGTAGAGCCGCGTCAGTGCCGGGTCGGGTGTCATTCGCTCAGTCTCTGCCCTCGTCAACGAGCACCGCCGGCACGACGAAGTGGTCCCCCCAGCGTTCGGGGGCATTGGCCAGCGCCGCATCGACGGGAAGGCCCGGGCGCACGACGTCCTCGCGCAGGACATTCTCGAGCTCGATGACCCGAGCGGTGGGGGCGATGCCGTCGGTGTCCAGTCGGGAAAGCACGGCGAATTGTTCGAGGATGTGGTTGAGCTGCCCTTGCAGCAGCGTCACTTCGTCCTCGGACAACCCCAGGCGTGCGAGATGCGCGACGTGTTCGACGTCGCGACGAGAAAGGGTGTCCACGAGGCAAGGATAGCGAGGCTGCCGGGGCTCAGTCGGTAAGGTCGATCCGATCGCCCAGCAAGACGCGGAAGGCAGCCTCGTCGAGCACCTCCACCCCCAACTCCTGGGCCTTGGCCAGCTTCGATCCGGCGTTCTCCCCGGCTACCAGGAGATCCGTATTTCGACTCACCGAACCGGAAGCCTTGCCGCCGGCAGCCCGGATGGCAGACTCGGCCGACTTGCGATCGAAGGCCTCGAGGCTGCCGGTGACCACGACGGTCTTGCCTGCGAGCGGTCCCCCGGGCGCTGTCGCATCGGGCGGCTCGGGCGGGACGGCCACGACCCCGACCGCCGCCAGGTCGGTCAGCAAGTCGGCCGTGTTGGGGTCCTCGAAGAAGCGGCCGATGCTGGCGGCCACGACGCCGCCGATGCCGGGCACCGCCTCGAAGCGGTCGTTTTCGGCGCCGGCCAGCTCGCGCGCGATGCGGCTCGTCCAGTCGGCCTCGCTCTCCCCTTCCCCGGGTGGCCAGGTGGCGCCGATCCAACGTGCCAGGTCGATCGCCGTCTGCTCGCCGACGTGGCGGATGCCGAGGGCGGCCAGGATGCGCGCGAGCGGTCGACGCCGCGAGCGGTCGATGGCCGCGATGAGATTGTCCGCGCTCTTCTGCCCGAAGCGCTCCAACTCCACGAGGTCCTCGGCGCGAAGGCGATAGAAGTCGGCCGGTCCCGTCACCAGCTCTCGCCGCAGGAGCTGTTCGAGCACAGCGAAGCCAGCACCTTCGATGTCCATACCAGCACGGCCCACGAAGTGCGAGAGACCCTGGATCACCTGCGCCGGGCAGTACGGGTTGCTGCAACGATAGCGGACCTCACCCTCGTCTCGCACCACCGGGGCCGCGCAGACCGGACATCGGGCCGGCATCTCGAACTCGCGCTCGGACCCATCGCGCCGCTCGACCATGGCGCGGACGACCTCCGGGATGACGTCTCCAGCCTTGTGGAGCACCACGCGGTCGCCGATGCGAACATCCTTGCGACGAACCTCGTCGAGGTTGTGCAGCGTGGCCCGCGAGATCGTCGAGCCCGCCACCAGCACCGGCCGCAGGTGCGCTACCGGTGTCAGCGTCCCGGTGCGACCTACGTAGGGCACGATGTCCTCCACCACGGTCTCGACCTGCTCGGGCGGGTACTTGTAGGCGATGGCCCAGCGCGGGGCGCGGCTGACCATGCCGAGTCGGGCCTGCAGGTCGGTGCGATCGACCTTGACCACGACCCCGTCGGTCTCGTAGGACAGCTGATGGCGAGGCTCGCGCCAGCGCTCGGCGAAGGCGATGACGCCATCGATATCGAGATCCGAGGCGTGGTCGGGCTGTACGGGGAAGCCCAGTGTCTCGAGTCGCTGCAGGGCGGCCGACTGCGCGGCTCGGGCCGGACCCTCGTCCTCGAGCAGGGTGTAGAACCAGGCTGAGAGGTTTCGACTGGCAGTCACCGCCGGATCCAACTGCCGCAGCGACCCCGCGCCGCTGTTGCGTGGGTTGGCATAGAGCGGCAGCCCCGCCTCTTCGCGCTCCAGGTTGATGCGCGCGAACTCGGCCTTGGGCATGTAGACCTCGCCACGGACCTCGAGCGTCAGGGGCTCCTGCAGTTCCTTCGGGATGGCCTCGACGGTCCGCAGGTTGGCCGTGACGTCCTCACCGGTGCGGCCATCGCCGCGTGTGGCCCCAAGCACGAAACGTCCAGCCTCGTAGCGCAGGCTGATGGCCAGCCCGTCGATCTTCAGCTCGGTCACGTAGCGCGGCCCCTCCTCGCCCTCGAGCAGGCCCAATCCCCTGCGCACACGCGCATCGAAGGCGCGCAGCTCGTCGTGATCGAAGGCGTTGCCGAGCGACAGCATCGGCACCCGGTGCTCGACATCGCCGAGAGAGCCCTCCGGCCGTGCGCCCACGCGTTGAGTAGGCGAATCGGGCGTGGCCAGTTCGGGATGCGCGGCCTCCAGCTCCACCAGCTCACGGAACAGGCGGTCGTACTCGGCATCAGGCATCTCCGGCATGTCCTGCTCGTGGTACAGCCGGTTGGCACGGTCCAGCACCTCGCGCAGGTGCGTGGCGCGGGCCTGGTCGTGCTCGTCCATCGAAGCGAGCATAGGTCCGAAGATGCCAGTCGTGCTACGTTGCCGCGAGCTATGCGCTTGCTTGCTCGTCTTCCGCTCCATCCGCTCCTGCTGGCCGCCTACGCGGTGCTGTTCGTGTATGCCGGCAACATCGGCGAAGTGCTGCCGTCCGACCTGGTCGGGCCGCTCCTGTTCGCGCTTGGAGCGGCAGCCCTGATACTGGCCGTCTGTGCCCTCCTCTACCGCGACCCCCGACGCGGCGCACTGCTCGCGAGTGCCATCATCCTGGCCATCGCCTTCTTCGGACACCTGGGTTCGCAACTGGATGAGGCCGTGGTCGGCGAGACGTTGCAGCTGCTGACGTGGGCGCTGCTGATCATCGCAGCCGGCGTATACGCCTGGCGTGCGCAGGCATCACTCAACGGCCTCACGACCGCGCTCAACATCTTCACCCTGGCACTGGTGGCCATCACGCTCGCCACCATCATCCCGGCCGAGACCTCCCGGGCGACCCGGGCGTCGCAGGCTGAGCCGGTCAGCGGTGAGGCCATGGCGCAGGCGACGCGACTGCCGGAGCGTGACATCTACTTCCTCGTATTCGACCGCTATGGCTCTGATTGGTCCATCAACGAGCGCTTCGGCATCGGCAACGACATCTACCCGGCGCTCGCCGAACGGGGTTTCCAGGTCATTCCCGGCGCTCGCGCCAACTACCGTGCCACGGACTTCAGCCTGGCATCGATGCTCAGCATGAACATGCTCGACGATCTGACCGCGTCGGTCGGGCGAGTGTCGAACGACCGCACACCGGCACGGGCCAAGCTGGGCGACCATGAGGTGGGACGCTTCCTCCGCGCTAACGGCTACCGCTACTACCACCTGGGCGCCTGGTATGGACCGACCAGCACGAACCCCATCGCCGACGAGGTCCGCGCCTGGGGCCGGACCACCGAGTTCGAGCAGATCCTGCGTGATGCCAGCATCCTGCCAGCACTCGAGCGGCTGACCGGCACCCCGGTCGAGGATGACGAATTCCGCAACCGCCATCGCGAGGAGTCCCTGTTCGAATTCCGGCAGATCCAGCGGCTCGCCGGGGAGCCGGGTCGCAAGTTCGTCTTCGCCCACATCCTGCTGCCGCATCCACCCTATGGCTTCGACGCCAAGGGCGACATCGTGCTCAAGGCCGACGAGCTGGCGGCAGTGGCCGAAGGTCGCGAGGGCGACCTGTATGCGGAGCAGCTGGCCTTCACCAACACCAAGATGCTGGAGACCATCGATACCCTGCTGGACCGACCGCCCGAGGAACAGCCCATCATCGTCGTCACCGCCGACGAGGGGCCGTTCATCTGCTACAACACCGACTGCGTGGACCGCACACCCGAGTCGTATGGCATCCGCTTCGGCACGCTGCGCGGCTACTACCTGCCCGGTCTCGACTACCAGGTGCCGCCCGACGACACCGGCGTCAACATCTTCCGGATGTTGTTCCGCGAGTACTTTGGTGCCGACCTGCCGGACCTGCCCAACCGTTCGTACGACTGGCCTGACAACGATCACCTCTACGACTTCCGCGATGTCACCGACGAGTTGCCGCTGCCGGGGGGCGATCCGAAGCGCCTGCCTAGCCGCGGGTGAGCGGGCGGCGCAGGCCCCATGTGCCGATGCCGACGAGCACGAACGCGTAGGCGGCCAGCACGACCATCTGCATCAGGATGTCGGCCAGCGCCGAGTGGTAAGACCAGCGCGCCGAGGACCATGGCGGCACCGGTCCCGACGAGGGCGAAGAGCACCAGCACCGATGTCGCCCCCACCAGATCGCCCCAGGTCACGCCGAACGGCAGCGACGGCACCATCAGTGCCGAACGTCATCAACAGGCTCTCCAGCATGCTCGAGGGGCGCGCGACTAGCCCGGAACCTCCAGGTCGGCGAGGCTGGCCATGAGCTTCTTGATGCCCTTTTCGGGGAAGGCGACCGTGACCTCCTCGTCGTTGCGAGTGAGCTTGGAGGAGACGACGTGGCCTTCGCCGAAGACCTTGTGGCGCACCTTCTGGCCGTCGCGGTAGCGGTGCTCCCCGGGAACGTTCGACTCGGGGGGCATTCGCCACTCGTCGGGCGGCGGCGCCACCGGCTCATCGGGCGGCTCCGAGTCAGCATCGGGAAGGCGGCCGTAGTAGGCCTCGCGCCTGGCTGCGAGGTCCCGCGAGGTACGGAACGTCTGGCCCGCTCGAGGCGCCCCCGGCGCGGGGGTGTAGCCGCCACCCGGTGGCAATCGCCGGCCGCCACGCGGACCCACCGGCGGCCGGCCGACCAGCCGCGTGTCGGAGGCACGCCGGCCGATGACCGCCGAGAGATCGTAGCCGGCGCGCTCGTCATGCGGACGCTGATCGTCGTCTTCGTCGAGCGAGACGAGGCGTGGCCCGTGCATCAGCTCTTCGGGGATCTCCAGCAGGAACCGGCTGGGCACGGAGAACCCAGAACGACCCCAGGTGGCGCGCTGTGCCGCGTGGGTGAGATAGAGCCGCTGGCGGGCGCGCGTGAGCCCCACGTACGCCAGGCGTCGCTCCTCCTCCATCTGGCGCGGGTCCTCCAGCGCTCGAGCATGGGGGAAGACGCCCTCCTCGAGACCACTGATGAAGACGACATCGAACTCCAGCCCCTTGGCCGCATGGAGCGTGATGAGGGTGACCTTGTCGGCATCGCCAGCGTAGGCATCCTGGTCGGCCACCAGCGCCGTCTCTTCCAGCAATCGGTCCAGGGCATCGCTCGGATCGAGGTCGCCGTAGCGGTCGACCACCTCGCGCAGCTCGATGAGGTTGCCCCAGCGATCCTCTCCGTCCTGGGAGCCGTCCATCAGCATGGCGCGGTAGCCACTTTCCTCCAACACCGTATCGAGCAGCTCGGGCAAGGCCATGAGTCCCACGCGTGAGCGCAGCCGCTCGATGAGCGTGCGAAATGCCATCAACGAGTTGCGAGCGCGCGCCGTCAGCTCGCCCTCGTCGGCGGCCACGGCGGCCAGTGCCGCCCAGTAGTCGGAATCACGGTCTTCGGCCAGGCTCCGCAGCGCCTCCAGCGAGCGTTGGCCGATGCCGCGAGGCGGCACGTTGACGATGCGCTCGAAGGCGGCCACGTCGTGGTCGTTGCGCAGTGCAGCGCAGATAGGCCAGCGCGTCCTTGACCTCGCGGCGCTGATAGAAGCGCGTGCCGCCGACGAGCTGGTAGCGCAGCCCGTAGCGCAGGAAGGCCTCCTCGATGGCACGGCTCTGGGCGTTGGTGCGGTACATCACGGCGATGTCCTGGAGGCGGTACTCCTCGTCGTCGCCGTCGTCGGCCCGCCGCGAGAGGATCGAGCCGGCGCTGCCTCGCCCGGCCACCAGCGCCTCGATCTGGCGTGCCACCCACTCGGCTTCCTCATCCTCGCGGTCGGCTTCGAAACGCTCGATGAGCTGACCGCGGGGTTCTCGGTCCAGAGCTTCTTGTCCTTGCGGTCCTCGTTGCGCGCCACCACCGCGTGGGCGGCGTCGAGGATGAGCTGCGTGGAGCGGTAGTTCTGCTCCAGCTTGACCACCGTGGCTTCGGGATAGTCAGCCTCGAAGTCGAGGATGTTGCGCAGGTCGGCGCCACGCCAGCTGTAGATCGACTGGTCGTCGTCGCCGACGACGGCGAGGTTGCGGTGCTCCCGCGCGAGCGCTTCACCCACAGGTACTGGGCCCGGTTGGTGTCCTGGTACTCGTCGACGTGCAGGTAGCGCCAGCGCTGCTGGTAGTGCGGCCAGGACCGCGGGCGCCTCATCGAAGAGCCGCACGGCCTCGATGAGCAGGTCGTCGAAGTCGAGCGCGCTGGCCGCCTTCAGGCGGCGTGGCATAGCGCGCGTAGGCCGTGGCGTACTGCGCTTCCAGGTAGCCGCGCGCGCTCTCGTCGGCCTCGGCCGGGCTGACCATGTCGTTCTTCCAGCGGCTGATGGCCGAGAGCACCGCCGCCGGCCGCAGCTCGCCGGTGCCCTGCAGCTCCAGGTCGCGCAGGACGGCCTTGACGATGCCGGTCTGGTCGTCGGTGTCGTAGATGGCGAAGCGCGGGTCGATGCCGATGGCGGCCCCGTCGCGGCGCAGGACGCGCGCACAGAGAGCATGGAAGGTGCCCATCGCCACCCTGGCGCCCTCGTCGCCGACCAGCGCCAGGATGCGCTCGCGCATCTCGGCGGCAGCCTTG
Source organism: uncultured Chloroflexia bacterium (assembly GCA_963724095.1). Classification (GTDB taxonomy): domain Bacteria; phylum Chloroflexota; class Limnocylindria; order Limnocylindrales; family CSP1-4; genus JAFMJV01. The sequence continues at coordinate 128,720 of CAVRTH010000005.1, read as the reverse complement.
TTGGTGAAGGTCACCGCCAGGATCTGCCAGGGCTTGCACGCCTTCGACGCCGACGAGGTAGGCGATGCGATGGGCCAGCACGCGCGTCTTGCCCGAGCCGGCGCCAGCGAGGATCAGCAGCGGCCCTTGTGTGGTGGTGACAGCGCGTGCCTGCTCGGGATTGAGGCGCTTGACGATCGACGCGGCCAGCTTCTTCGCGTCGCCCGCTCGCTTGGCCCGATCCTGGTCGCTGGCGCCGACGCGCGCCGGAGCCGATTCACCGGCTGTCGCAGCGACCATGGAGAACCATTCCTCGTCATCGTCAGGCTCTGCGGCCGGGTCGAGGCGCGTGGAGGGGGCGGCGCCCATGCGACCCGCGGTCTCGTCGTCCCCGCGGCCCGCCTTGGGGTGCTGGCGGAGCATCATCGTCCGCTGGCGGAGGCGCCAGTTCGTGGGGCGCGAAGAAACCATCGAAGGCGGGGGCTTGTGGGTCGGGCGGCAGCGGCGGACCCGCTGCGCGCCATCCTTGGGATCCGGCACTCGCCCGATGATAGGGCTGCGGCGCGAAGGCTGGGGATGTAGTGGCCGAGCGCCGGCCGCGGACCCGCGGAGGCTAGCGGGCGGTTGCCGCGCCGCTGAAGGGCCCGCGGGGGAAACGGTCGCCTCGAGCGTGACCCCCGTTCCCAGCAGCTCTGCGCGGACGGCAGGCCGTTGGAGGTAGGCGATGGCGACCACGGCGCCGATGGAGGGCAGCAACGACGAGATGAAGCTCATGGCGATGATCGACAGCAGGATGTTGGAGCCCATGAACACGGCGAAGAGCACGATGCCGCCGGCCCATGCCCAATGCCTGGTCGTCCAGAACCCGTAGCCGACCAGGTAGGCGGCGACCGTGAGCCCAAGGAAGACGGCACCGGTGACGAGGGTGACCGCGCCATGAAGGGAGCCGGCAGCGGCGAATACCGAGCCGGTCAGGATGAGCGCGAGCGCGGCGGATTGACAATACAGCCCGACCATGATCGAGCTGAAAGCGAGCGTGGTCGCGCCGGGTGATCGACGTCGCATGATCGGGCTACCTCCGGTGCGGGACGAATCTTCGCGTGCGCTGTCGAGGCGACAGGGCTCCGGCGGCGCGACCGGTTCGGTCCGCGGCTGGATGCGTTCACTCTGCACGCTGAGCGGAGAGAGGACCACTCGCCGGAGGTCATGGCCCCATCGGGTCGATGTGTTCAGGGGTGGGGGCCGGGGTGGCAGAGGGTGGTCTGGTGTGGTGACGAGTGCGAGCGTGATCGCGACCGGTCTCCTAACTGGAAGGCAGGTTCTCCCAGATCGGCGAGGAGGTCGCTCCGCGCGCCGTGCCGACGACGTGATGGGAGCGGCAGCGGGCCTCGTAACGGTCGTCGTTCATGCCACCGACCACGATGAGCGGGTCGTCCAGCGCAGCCGGGCGCCCACCGACCATGCGCTGGGTGCGCGTGGCCTCTGCACCGCAAACGGTGCAGATGGCGGTCAGCTTGGTCACCTCGTCGGCCAGCGCCAGTAGTATCGGCATGGAGTTGAACGGCCGGCCCAGGAAGTCCTGATCGAGACCACTGATGAGCACCGACCGCCCTTCGGCTGCCAGCAGCTCGGCGATCTCCGGCAGGCCGGCATCGAAGAACTGCGCCTCATCGATGGCCACCACCGAGGCGCGTTCGCCGGTGACGATGGGAGGGATGTCACGGCTGTCAGCTACCGAACGAGCTTGGTAGGTCACGCCCGAACGCGATTCGACCGAACCAGCCTCTGTGCGGCTGTCCATCGCCGGGCGGATCAGTAGCACACGCCGGCCTGCGATCTCGGCGCGTCGGATGAGGCGCAGCATCTCATCGGTCTTGCCGCTGAACATGCAGCCGGTGATGAGGTGGATCCAGCCGCTGGTCATGAGGACAGTCTAGAGAACGTCGGCGCTGCGCTCAGGCGTTCGCCGCAGGGACATCGGAGGCGGGCTCGCCGGAGGCCACTGGAGCCGGGCCAGGCTCGGCTGCCAGCCATGGGATGCAGCTGCCGATCCCCTCTCCAGCCACCAGGCCGACCTGCTTGGTCGAGCGGAACGGCGGCAGGTACTCGCTGACCGAGTCGGTCGCACGTTGAAGCCAGGCGTCAACCCGCTGGTCACCGGTCGGCTCGAGCTCGAGATCACGCAGGACGTTGTACCCGCGCCGCGTCAGACCCAGTTCGACCGCCAGCTGTGCCTGGTCGCCATCGAGGGCGATCTGGAGTTGCGGCCGCTGACGGATGACGAGGCCGTCCTCGAATAGGCTGACCGTCGAGGGGATGCCGATCCAGCCATCAGCCTCGGCCCCGTTGGCCTCGATGAGCGCGCCGAGGGCGGACCGTGTGTCGTCATCGACCGGCAGGCTCGCGCCACCGCGCCAGGAAGCCGGCGCCTCCACGTCTCGCAGGGTCTGCCCGTTCTCGACCATCTGCTCGACCATGAATGGCTCAGCGCTGATGGAACCCTCGATACACGTGGGGACGAGTGCGACGCGGCCATCGCTCGGGATCGGGCCGACGCCGAATGAGACGCTGTCGTAGCGGTCGCCATCGCCATCGCCATCGACGTGGGTGATGACACGAAAGCCCTGTCCGAATCTCTCGGGGGTGAAGAGCATGTCCAGCACGTTGGGCGCCGCCCACGCCGCCGCGAAGGGCGTCTTGGCGCCATACCAGCCCTTGGCCAGGTTGCTCGCCAGCAGCGCAGTCTTGCCGGTGGTCGACGCCCAGGTGAGCGAGTAGATGTCCTGACTGGCGGCGAACGGGCTGTCGGGCGCAGCGACCCCGGTGGGCGCATTGTTGCTGCGGGAGTTGTCGACATCGGTGGCCACGTGCACACCCGAGTGGTTCGCGTCGACCTGGTCGAGAGGACGATCAAGAACGATGCGGACGAGCACCCCCGGCCCTCCCGAGACGGCCTTCTTGCGTTTGCCCGCCTTGAGCAGCTCATCCGATCCGCGGATGGCACCCGGATCGGCGATATCGACTCGCCCAAGGCCGACCCCCAGGATGTCAAGGCCGCCCGGCCCGGCGTCACCTTCGAGATCGTCCAGCCAGACGATCCCCTGCACCTGGCCAAAGAGGCTGGGTAGATCGCCATCGACGGCATCGGACCAGTCGGGCAAGCGGCAGTCGTAGGCGCGCTCGTCTCCGCAGGCAGGCAGGTCCTGCGCGACGACCGGGACACCGAGGCTGCCCGCGAGCAGTGCTACGGAAGCGGCCCACCCGAGGGCACGACGGACGCGCGCAGACGCGACGGAGGGGACACGGCTCATCGCGGCGGAGTCTAGAGCGGACCGCACGTTCCTGCCGGCGGTGGCCCTCCGGGCCCGATGCCGGAAAGACCGGGGAGCCCGGGCCTCACCGGCCCGGGCTCCCCGGTCATCAGGTAGGGAGGCTGACCCGTCGGTCAGCGTCGACGACTAGTAATCGTGGGAATGACCACCGGCGGCCGAGGACTTCTCCTCCTCGGGCAGATCGGTGACCAACGTCTCCGTGGTCAGGACCATGCCGGCGATCGAAGCCGCGTGCTGCAGTGCGGAGCGAGTCACCTTGGCGGCGTCGACGATGCCCTTCTCGAACATGTCGCCGTAGACGCCGTTGAGTGCGTCGTAGCCGGAGCCGAGGGGCAGATCGCGGACGGCCGCCACGATGACGGAACCCTCCTGGCCCGCATTCTCGGCGATCTGGCGCACCGGTGCCTCGAGGGCGCGTCGGAGGATGCTGATGCCGATGGCGGCGTCACCCTCGAGCTTGAGGTCATCAAGCGCGGGGATGGCCTGTAGAAGCGCGGTGCCACCACCAGCGACGAGGCCTTCCTCGACCGCGGCACGAGTCGTCGAAAGGGCGTCCTCGATGCGGTGCTTTCGCTCCTTGAGCTCCACCTCGGTCGCCGCACCGACCTTGATGACGGCCACGCCGCCGGCTAGCTTGGCGAGTCGCTCCTGTAGCTTTTCGCGGTCATAGTCCGAGGTGGTCTCCTCGACCTGCGCCTTGATCTGCGCCATGCGACCCTTGATGGCCGCGGGATCGCCGGTGCCGTCAACGATGGTGGTGTCGTCCTTGGTGGAGACGATGCGCCGTGCGCCACCGAAGTCCTCAGCCGTGACGGAATTGAGCTTGCGGCCGACCTCCTCGCTGATGACGCTGGCGCCGGTGAGGATGGCGATGTCGCGCAGCATCTCCTTGCGGCGATCGCCGAAGCCCGGCGCCTTGACGCCCAGGACGTTGACGGTGCCGCGGAGCTTGTTGACGACCAACGTGGCCAGGGCCTCGCCGTCGATGTCCTCGGCGATGACGAAGACCGGGCGGCCCAGCTGGACCCCCTTCTCGAGCGCCGGGAGCAGCTCATTGATGCTGGAGATCTTCTTGTCGGTGATGAGGACCGCGGGGTTCTCCATGACCGCTTCCATGCGATCGGGATTGGTCACGAAGTAGGGGCTGATGTAGCCGCGATCGAACTGCATGCCCTCGGTGTATTCCTTGTCGAGGCCGATCGACTGACCTTCCTCGACGGTGATGACACCGTCCTTGCCGACCTTGTCCATGACCTCGGCGATGAGCTCACCGACGTTCGGATCAGCCGCAGAGATGCCGGCCACCGCCGCGATCTGCTCACGGGTGTCGACCGGGATGGAATTTGCCTTGAGACGCTCCACGATGGCGTCGACGCCCTTGTCGAGACCGCGCTTGACGATCATCGGGTTGGCGCCGGCGGTGACGTTCTTGAGACCCTCGGTCACGAGTGCCTGGCCCAGCACGACGGCAGTGGTGGTGCCGTCGCCGGCTACATCGTCGGTCTTGGTGGCGACTTCCTTGAGGAGCTGGGCGCCCATGTTCTCGAAGGGTTCGTCGAGCTCGACCTCACGGGCGATGGTGACGCCATCGTTGGTGATGGTGGGAGCTCCGAACTTCTTGTCCAGGACGACGTTGCGGCCCTTGGGACCGAGCGTCACCTTGACGGCATTGGCGAGTCCGTCGACGCCCCTCTTAAGCGAGCGACGAGCGGTCTCGTCGAAGATCAGCTGCTTGGCCACGGTGTGCTATTTCCTCCTTGGAATACAGCGGCCGAACCCACTACGGGCTCGGCCGAGCTGCGGATCGATGCGTGGGTCTAGGCCTCGACGACGGCGAGGATGTCCTTCTGGCTGACGATGAGGTATTCCTCGTCATCGACCTTGAACTCAGTGCCGGCGTACTTGGCGTAGAGGACCTTGTCGCCGACCTTGACGTCCATGGCCTCACGCTCACCATCGTCGGTGAGGCGGCCGGGGCCGGCAGCGATGATGGTGCCCTCCTGGGGCTTCTCCTTGGCGGTGTCCGGCAGGACGATGCCGCTCTTGGTCATCTCTTCACGAGCAGTCGGCTGAACGACGACGCGATCGCCGAGGGGGCGGAGCTTGGTGGCAGTCGCCAACGCGGTTCCCTCCTAGGTGTGGTGTTCTCGCGGCGGGGGGCCTCGCCCGGCTAGGCCAGGGGCCCTGTACCCGCATCGCTTCTTTGGTTAGCACTCTCAAGGTGAGAGTGCCAGAACTGTAGGACAAGCGGCACGCCGTGTCAAGCGCCCGACGAGATTTCCTTCGTTGCTGCCGTGTCTCGCCAGCGCCTCTCGGGCACTGGCCCGAGCAGCGGGTGCGCGCCCATCCGCTCGCAGAGTCCGATCGCGCGGCGTTCGGCGTCTGACTCGATGGCGGCGCGGGCAGCCAAGATGGCGGCATCCGCCCAGGCGTCGGCGGCGAGAAGCAGCAGACCCTGCTCCTCGAGCATGCTGGCAGCGTCCTCGACGACCCGCAGGGCCATGCGAGAGAGCGCCCGGGCGAGACTGGAAGGCGAGGTCAAAAAGGTCTGGGTGGTCGCTGGCCCAGGTCGAGAGCGCTGCCGCCGATGCCTGTGGATCCTCCGGCCAGAGGCGCCATGCCTCACCCACGTGCGGTCGCCGCGCGCGTCTGGTCGACGAGCACTTCACCAGTCTCGATACCGATGCGCAGCTGCAGGTCGGAGCTATCCGCAGCCTCCGAGCCCACTCCCCCGGCGATAGCCTGCATCTCGAGGGCCGCACGGACGGCACGCTCGGGGTCGTCCTCGTGGCCCGTGGGCACACCGAAGACCGCGAGCATGCCGCGCCGGCGAACTTCTCGATCGTGTCTTCATACCGTTCCAACTCACGCGAGAGGCGCTCGAATGGTGCTGCCGTCCTCGAGGACACCGGTTCGGGATCTCGACTCTCGTTGAGGCCGGTGAAGCCGACGATGTCGGCGAAGAGCAGCGTGGCCAAGCACGGCCCAGCAGCTCGAGCAGGCGGTCACGCTCCGGCATCCCACAAGAGGCACGGAAACGTGCACCTTCGGTGAGCGCGACGCCGCAGGCTCGGCAGCCCAGCAGGCCACCACCTTGGCGCTCCCGGGCCAGCCCGCTGCAGTCCCCGTCGGCCATCCCACGGGAAAGGTACCCCGCGATAGTGCCCGATCGCCGACAGCGCCGGGTGCGCCAGCCCCACATACACTGGTCCGGTGGAACGACCGCGGCGCATCGAGCACGAGTACCGGGTCCGCTTCGACGAGGCCGATGCCGACGGCTGGTTGCGAGCGTCTGGCTTGCTGCGCTACGCCCAGGACATGGCCTGGCGGCACAGCGAGGAGGCCGGCTTCGATCGCGACTGGTACCTCGATCGCGGCATGAACTGGCTGGTGCGCAACGTCAAGGTGTCGATCGCGCGCCCGATCACCTACGGTGACACGCTGGCCATCAGCACCGAGGTCATCGGCTGGAGGCACGTGTGGGCACGACGCCGTACCGAGATCCGGCGGGTTGGCTCCAGCGCCGGCGACGCGTCCGGCGCGGAGGCAGCCACCGTTGATACCGACTGGGTGCTGCTCACGAACGCCGGTCGGCCGGCCAAGGTGCCCCGCGAGATCGCCGGCTACTTCTCCACCGGGCAGGGGTTCGTACGTGATCGCATCGGATTGCCCGAGCCGACCGGCGAGGTGACCAGGCTCTCGACACGGGTGCGGCCGCTTGACGTCGATCCGATGCGACACATGAACAACGCGGCGTACGTGGACATGGTCGACGACGCTCTGTCGCGGATGCCCGACGGGAGGCGGCTGGTCGAGCCAGACTGCTATCGCATCGGCTACGCACTCCCGGCATTGCCGGGCACGCCCATCACCATCGAGTGCTGGCCGGTGAGCGCGACGCAGGTGGCCTGCCGCATCAGCGACGGCAGCGGCGCTGAGCTGACGAAGGCGCTTGGTCAGTCGCTCTGCCGTGTAGCGCCGACGAAGAGATCGAAGTTGTCGACCAGCGCCTGGCCGAACGTCCCGGGATCATCGTCACGCAGGTCACGCAGCCAGTTGGCGGTGACAGCCACGTTCAGGGGCTGGTTGCGGCTGCCGCGAACCTTCTTCGGCTTGAGGTAGGGCGAGTCGGTCTCGGTCAGCAGGCGATCGAGCGGGACGATGCGCGCAACCTCGGCACTAGCTTCCTCCCCACGCCGAAAGACGAGCCCGCCGAAGGCGATGAAGAAGCCCATCTCCAGGGCGGTCTCGGCATAGTCGACGGGGCCGCTGAAGGAGTGCAGCACGCCCGGTGGGCGACGACCGAAGCGCTCACGCCACTGCGGAGCTCCCGGCCCCGCCCTCGCGCAGCAGCCGGATCAGGTCGTCCTGGGCATCGCGCTCGCCGGGCTTGGAGCGGCAATGCAGGGTCAGCGGCCGGCCCACCTCGTAGGCCAGCTCGATATGGCGACGCAGGTTGGCCAGCTGGTCCTCGCGCGGGCTGAAGCCGCGGTCGTAGTCGAGGCCGGTCTCGCCGATGCCGACCACGTCCTCGGGACGTGCTCAGCTCCCGGACTGGCATCCCACATGGCCTCGTCAACGGTCGCCGCGATGTGCGGATGGATGCCGGCGGTCGTTCGCAGGCCGTGCCGACGCACGAACTCGAGCCCGCTGTGTGTCGAGGGCAGGTCCCAGGCCGGGATGAGCAGGCGCTCGACACCGGCGGCGTAGGCCGCGGCCAGGACGTCGTCGCGATCGTGCTCGAAGGCCATCGGCCTGGAGGTGGGCGTGGGAGTCGACGAGCCGCAGCCCGCCGGGATTCGAGCTCAGGCAGGCAGAGCCTCCCAGAGGCCGATCTCGCTGCCTTCGCTGTCATTGATGGCGGCATACCAGCCCATGCCCGGAACCTCGGTCCGCTCGACCACGATGCTGCCGCCGAGCCCCTCGACCTTGGTCAGGGCCTCGTCAAGGGAATCGACGGTCACGTAGATGCGCAGCTTGGTCGGTGCGTTCTTGCCGCGCAGGCCGATGGTGCCGCCCATGTCCCCGGGGCCCGCGTGGAACATCTGGTAGGTGGGGTGGCCAGGCGGCGACTTGATGGGCCAGCCGAACATGCCCTCGTAGAACGCCTTGGCGCGACCGGGGTCGTCGCTGGGCAGCTCGAGGTGCGTGATCTCGCCATGAGCCATCAGGCTTCTCCTTCGTTCTCCGCTTCCTCGTCCACCTCGAGCCGCGGGAACAAGGGCTCCGGAGCGCCGATGCTACCGCCGGGCGCGAGCGCACCCCAGCGCCACCAGCTCGCTGCAGCGGCGGGCCGCCGTTGCCGTCGGCTGCGTAGTCGTAGGCGCACGCCCAGCTGGCGCGGCCGCGCGGGCGGCCGCCTCCGGGCATGAACGGCGCGGCAGCGAAGGCGATGACGCGGCAGGCCTCGAGCAGGTCGCCGAGCACGCCATCGAGACGAGCGTCGGCGACGCCATCGCCGGTCTTGGCCGCCTTGGCCAGCGTCCACGGCTGCTCGCGCCTCGACGAACTTGTTGGCCTCGCCGACGAAGCCCCAGAGCGTATCGAGCGCCTCGTGCAGGAGGCAGGCCTCCAGCTTCTCGGCGTAGCGCTCGAAGGTCGTGGCCCAGGCCATCGCCAGGGCGCCCTGCGGTCGGAGCGGACCGTGCTCCCTCCCGGTAGCGCTCGGTCATCGACAGCGAGCGGTTGAGCAGGTTGCCGAAGTCGTTGGCCAGGTCGGCGTTGTAGCGGCGCACGAAGGTGTCCCAGGAGACGTCGCTGTCGCGGTCGAAGGCGACCTCGCGCAGCACGGTGTAGCGAGTGCCGTCGCGACCGAGCGCGGCCACCACGTCGATGCGGGTCGAGGAAGTTGCCGCGGCTCTTGCTCATGCGCTCGCCCTGGGCCAGCAGCCAGCCGTGGACCCAGACGCGCCTGGGCAGCGGCAGCCCGGCGCTCATGAGCATGGCCGGCCAGAAGATGGTGTGGAAGCGGTTGATGTCCTTGCCGATGACGTGCAGGTCCGCCGGCCACCATTGCTCGAACATGCTCGGGATCGCCGGGGAAGCCGGCGCCGGTGATGTAGTTGATGAGCGCGTCGTACCAGACGTAGACGGTGCCCGCGGCCGGTCCCAGCTACCGTCGTCGCGCCTGGCCGACTGGAGCCGTCGGGCATGATCGGGAAGGGGATGCCCCAGGTCGCGCCCTCGCGGCTGACGCTGAAGTCCTCCAGGCCCTTGCGGATGAAGCCGAGCATCTCGTTCTTGCGGAACTCCGGCTGGACCCAGTCGGGCATGTCGGCGTAGTACTGCTCCAGGCGCTCCTGGTAGGCGGAGAGGCGGAAGAACCAGTTGTTCTCGCGTGAGCCACTGCAGCTCCACATCGGGGTGGTTGGGGCAGTGCATGCCCGACTCGTCCTCGACGAGATCGCTGCTGGCGCGGAAGCCCTCGTTGGGGCAGTACCAGCCCTCGTACTTGCCGAGGTAGATGTCACCGTTCGCGTGAGCCCGGCGGATCATCTCGTGGACGGCCGCGGTGTGGTCGGGGTCGGTGGTGCGGATGAAGCGGTCGGGGCTGATGCCGAGGGCGTCCTCGGCGGTCTGGAAGAGCGCCACCATCTCGTCGACGAAGGCCTTGGGCTCCAGACCCTGGCTCGGCGGCCGTGGTGGCGATGTTCACCGAGTACTCGTCGGTGCCGGTCAGGAAGCGGGTGTCGTCGCCGATCATGCGATGCCAGCGGGCGATGACGTCGGCAGCCGACGACCTCGTAGAGGGTGTGCAGGCCGGGCCGATTGTTGGCGTAGGCGATGGCGGTGGTCAGGTAGAAACGACGTCGTTGTGTCATGGGTGTGTCGATGCTACCTGAGCACGGGCATGACGACGTGACTCAGGCGGGAAGGAGCCGCCCCAGGACTTCGATCATCGTGTCGCTGCAGACACGCCTTGCGGCATCACCGCCCAGGCGTTCGGCCAGACGCTCACCCAGCAGGGGCAGGTCGGGCAGGTGGCTGATGCCCTCGATGAAGGTATCGCGCCGCTGTGCATCGGCCGGCAGGGTTTGCGCATCGACATCGGCGAGGAAGTCGAGACCGAGCGCCACGTGCCCGGGGCCCACCAGGTCGACGGCGTGGGCGACGTGGTCGAGGAAGGCGTCGATCGATCCGTTGCCGCCGACGAACTCGGCCATGGCGTTCATGCCGGCGAACCCGCCCGCTGCCGCGATCGTCCGCAGCTGGTCGTCGCGCAGATTGCGCGGGTGATCGTTGACCGCGCGGCAGGAAGAGTGGCTGGCCACGAACGGGCGTGTGGCCACGCGAGCGATGTCGTCGAAACCGGCGTCGGAAAGGTGGCTGACATCGACGATCATGCCCAGCGACTCCATGCGTTCCACTGCCCGAACGCCCAACGCCGTGAGCCCGGCACCGGTCTCGCGCTCTGCCAGCCCATCGGCGAACGGTGTGCGCCGGTTCCAGGTCAACGAGGCCATGCGCACGCCCAGGTGCCAGAAGGTGTCGACGAGGTCGATGTCAGCGCCCACGGGCTCCATGCCCTCGAACGACAGCAGCAAGGCGATACGCCCGTCGGCCAGCGCCGCCCGCAGCTCGGTCGCGTTCGCGACGAGGACCACATCATGGCTGTGACGATGGATCATCTGGCGCGCCGTCTCGACGGTCTGCAGGGCCCGACGCAAGGCTCCCTCCCCAACGAATTGGTGGTCGGTCCAGATGGGAAGCACCTGCAGCACGACCCCGCCGGCCCGCAGCTGCGGCAGCCAGAACTCGCCGAACGGATCGGTCGATCCCCAGGTCACGCTGGACTTGCACGGCCAGCAACAGGTCGTTGTGGCAGTCGGCCATCGGTCGCGTCATCACGTCGATGGTAGCGGTGGTGTCCGAGCAGCGGCGGACAGGCTGGTTCGGCCGCGGTGGCGGCTCCAGCCCGGCGGATAGCGGGTCCGAGCGCTGCGCCGGCGCCGGCGGCCGGGGCAGCGACCGAGGCTAGTGGCGGAAGTGGCGCCGCTCGGTGAAGATCATCGAGGCTCCGGCCGCGTCGACCACCTCGATGACCTCGGCGTCGCGCTTGGAGCCACCGGGTTCGATGACCGCGGTCACCCCGGCGCGCAGACAGGTCTCGACGCCGTCGGCGAAGGGGAAGAAGGCATCGGACGCGCAGACCGCACCCAGTGCCTTCTGGCCGGCCTGTTCGACCGCCAACCGAGCACTCTGGACACGGTTCATCTGTCCGGCACCCACGCCGACGATGGCGCCATCGTGTGCCAGCACGATGGCGTTGGACTTGACGTGACGCACCATGCGCCAGGCGAAGTCGAGATCGGCCAGCTCGCGCTCATCTGGCTCGCGCCGCGTGACTGTTCGCCACGAGGCCGGGTCATCGGGCAGCACGTCCGACATCGAGAGCAGCAGGCCGCCGCCGGCCGCCCTGGCTTCCAGCGCCGGGCGAGGCGGCCGGATGATGGTCGGGTCCTCCAGCAGACGCAAATCAGGTTTGTGCGCGAGGATTCTCCCGGGCCTCGTCGTCGAAGGCCTCGGCTACGACGATCTCCAGGAACAGGCCGGTGAGCTGCTCCGCCAATGCCCGCTCCACCCTGCCTCGCACCGCCACCACACCGCCGAAGGCGCTGACAGGGTCGGCCGCCAGGGCTCGCTCCCAGGCCGTCAGCAGATCGGCGGATTCGGCCGCGCCGCAGGGGTTGCCATGCTTGACGATGACCACAGCGTCGCCGTGCAGGTCCCGGGCCATGGCCGCTGCGGCCCCGGCATCGAGCAGGTTGTTGTACGAAAGCGGCTTGCCCTGTAGCGGGCGGGCACCCTCGACGAAGGGCCCCGCGGAAGGATCGCTGCCGACGATGGCGTAGAGGGCGGCCTCCTGGTGTGGATTCTCGCCGTAGCGCAGCGGCAGCGTGCGTCGGAGTGTCAGTGGCAGCGTCTCAGGCGTGCGGGCCTCCGGAGCCCAGCGAGCAGCCAGCGCGGCGACGATGGCGGCGTCGTACGCGGCCGTGCGGCGGAAAGCCTTCAGTGCCAACTGGCGCCGCGTCTCGAGCGGGATGACGCCGTGCAGGTCGATCTGGGCCAGGATCAGTGGATAGTCGGCCGGGTCACACACGATGGCCACCGAGGCGTGGTTCTTGGCCGCTGCCCGCACCAGCGCGGGACCCCCGATGTCGATCTCCTCGATGAGGTCCTCGTGGCTGATGTCGGCCTGCGCCGCGGCCTTCTCGAACTGGTAGAGGTTGACGACCACGATGCTGAAGGGATCGATGCCCTGCTCGGCGAGCTGTGCTCGATGGGAGGGGTCGCGAAGATCGGCCAGCACGCCGCCGTGGATGCGCGGGTGCAGGGTCTTGACGCGGCCATCGAGCATCTCGGGAGCGCCGGTGACGTCGGCCACCTCCGTGACGTCCAGGCCTGCGTCGCGGATGGCGCGAGCCGTGCCACCGGTGGAGACCAACTCGAATCCACGCTCGGCGAGCGCCCCTGCGAGTTCGGCCAGGCCGGTCTTGTCAGAGACCGAAAGCAGGGCTCGAGGTCGGGGAGTATCGGTCACGGGTCCGGTCGCTCCAGCAGTCATGGGTCCAGGCGCGCCAGTCGTGCGATGACCTCGTCGACATGCACCAGCCAGGCCCGGTCGTCGAAACAGCGATCGAGGGCGTCGGCATCGAGGATGGCGGTGACGGCGACGTCGGCCTCGACGAGCGACCGCAGAGTGGTGCGCTCGTCGGCCGCGCGCAGGGCGTTGCGCTGGACGATCGTGTACGCGTCGGTGCGTGACATGCCCGCATCGATGAGCGTCGACAGCAGACGCGAAGACGCATGCAGACCGTGACCGCGCTCGATGTTCTCCGCCATGCGCTCGGGGCGCACCACCATCCCTTCGACGAGGCCAGCGAAACGCTCCAGCATGTAGTGCAGCAGCGTCGTGGCGCCCGGCAGAGCGACCCGTTCGACCGAGGAGTGGCTGATGTCGCGCTCGTGCCACAGTGCCTGATCCTCCATGCCGGCGAGGGCATAGCCGCGCAGCAGCCGCGACATGCCGGTGAGACGCTCGGCCAGGATCGGGTTGCGCTTGTGCGGCATGGCTGACGAGCCGGTCTGGCCGTGCTTGAAGGGCTCCCCCACTTCCGCGATCTCGCTGTGCTGGAGATTGCGGATCTCGACGGCGAAGCGCTCGATGGAGCCACCGGTGATGGCGATGGCGGCGAGGAAGGCTGCATGACGATCGCGCTGCACGATCTGCGTGCTGGCCGGGTCGACTGCCAGGCCGAGGTGACCGAGGGCCGCCGCCTCTACCTCCGGTGGCAGCTGCGAGTAGGTACCCACGGGTCCGGAGATCTTGCCGGTGGCGAGATCGGCGGCAGCGGCACGCAGGCGGGTCCGGGCGCGGTCCAGCTCGAAGGCCCAGGTGGCCAGCTTCAGCCCGAACGTCAGCGGCTCCGCGTGGACCCCGTGGGTCCGGCCCATCTGGAGCGTGCCGGCATGCTCACGTGCCCGGGCCACGACGATCGAGATGACATCGTCGAGGCGTTGCAGGATGAGGTCCGCGGCCGCGCGACACTGCAGCGCCAGGCCGGTGTCGACGACGTCGCTGCTGGTCAGTCCGTAGTGCAGGTAGCGCCCCGCGTCGCCGACGCTCTCGGCCACCTGGGTGACGAAAGCGACGATGTCGTGGTCGGTGGTCAGCTCCAGCTCGTTGATGCGGTCGATGTCCACGCGTGCTCGCGCCTCGATCGTGGCGGTTGCCTCAGCCGGGACGTCGCCGCGCTCGGCCAGGACCGCGAGGACCGCCAACTCGACGCGGAGCATGTACTCGAAACGGCTGCGCTCGGACCACAGCTCCGCCATCTCGGGCAGCGTGTAGCGACCGATCACGCGTCGCCCCGGGGCCTCCATCGCGGTTCCTTGCGGATGATCGTCTGGGTCCGCTCCGGCCCCACGCTGATGATGGCGACAGGCGCACCTGCGAGCTGCTCGAGTGCGTCGATGTACTCGACCGCGGTCCTGGGAAGGTCCTGCACTCGTTTGACCGCGGAGATGTCCTCCTCCCAGCCCGGGAAGACCTCGTAGACCGGCGCTGCTCGCTGCAGCTCCTCGAGCGTCAGGGGCCAGCGCTCCTCACGGCCATCGACGCGATAGGAGGTGGCGATGCGGATCTCTGGCAGGCCGCTGAGGATGTCGAGCTTGTTGACCATGAGCGCGCTGACGCTGTTGACGGCCACGGAGTAGCGCAGTGGCACCGCGTCCAGCCAGCCGCAGCGACGTTGCCGACCGGTGGTGGTGCCGAACTCGTGGCCCTTCTCGAGCAGGTAGCGGCCGGCCTCGTCATCGAGCTCGGTCGGGAAGGGACCGGAGCCGACTCGCGTGGAGTAGGCCTTGACGATGCCGATGACCTGTTCGATCTGGAGTGGGCCTACGCCTCCGCCGGTACAGGCGCCACCGGCGACGGGGTTGCTGGAGGTGACGAAGGGGTAGGTGCCGTGATCGAGGTCGAGCAGCGTGCCCTGGGCGCCTTCGAAGATGACGTGCTTGCCGGCCGCGAGTGCATCCTGAACGAGGTTGGTGGTATCGACGATGTGCGGGCGCAGCCGCTCGCCCCAGGCGCTGGCTTCCTCGAGCAGTTCCCCGAGGTCGAAGCCGGGCTGGCCGTAGGACTCATGCAAGATCGCGTTGCGCTCCGGCAGGACGCGTGCCAGCCGAGCTCGCAGCACAGCTGGGTCGAGCAGGTCACCCATGCGCACACCAGCTCGCCAGGCGCGGTCGGCGTAGGCCGGCCCGATGCCGCGGCGCGTGGTTCCGATCTCCGAACCGGAGAGCCGCGCCTCAGCCGCTCCGTCGAGCGCGACGTGGTACGGCATGATCACGTGCGCGGCGCGGCTGACACGGATGCGACGGGGGTCGATGCCACGCTCGGCGAGCATGCCCATCTCGTTGATGAGCGTCCGAGGGTTGACGACCACGCCATTGCCGATGACCGGCGTGATGTGATCGTGCAGCACGCCCGACGGCACCAAGTGCAGTTTGAAGACCTCGTCACCGATGACGACGGTGTGGCCAGCGTTGTCGCCACCCTGGTAGCGGACGACCATGTCGACCGACTCAGAGAGCAGGTCGACCGCCTTGCCCTTGCCCTCGTCACCCCATTGCAGGCCGACGATCACGCTGGCTGGCATCAGCCACCCACCACACGGTCAGTGGCGTCTCTCGTCGACGGTCGCCCGGGCCGGGCGACCACTTCGATGCTGCTGATGGCTCCACTCCCCTGCGACGGACGGCGGCCCGCGATCGACTCGAGCGATGATAGCGAACGTCCCCGCGGCGGCCGCCATGGGAGTCCGTGCGAGCTAGGCCGAGGCCTCGTCTTCGGCGGCATCGGCGGCTTCCTCGGCAGCATCGGCCGCCTCGGCCGCGGCTTCGTCAGCTGCCTCTTCCACCTCCGCGAAGCGCTGCTCGAGGCTCGCCTGGAGATCCTTGAAGCGGGCTTCGAGGTGGGAGCCGAGTGCGTCGAAGTCGCGCTTCTCGATATCAGAGCGGATGCGCTCGAGCTCAGAGCGGATGTCCTGGCCGGACTCGCTCGAGCTGATGGTCGCAGCGGCAACGCCGACGGCTACACCGGTGATCAGACCAAGGACGAAACGGAACATGACCCCTCCTTCGCGGACCCGGATGCCTCGTGGATGGACCCCGGGATGTCCGCTCGATGCACTCTGGTGGCGGCTTGCGCCGTACCTCACAAGGATACTCGTGCGCACCCGATGGGAAGCGTCGAGCGGCCGGCGCCGGAGGGGAGCACAGCGCCGGCCGCTCGGGGTAGGAGAGTTCGTCGTCAGGCAGCCACGGCGTCAGCCTCTTCAGGCTCGACCTCGACGCCTTCGGAGAGGACTTCCTGGTAGTCCTCGGGTCCGAGCGGGTCGAGGCCCATCACCTCCGCCTGCGTCTCGAGCGCCTGTGCTGCGGTCTCCGCTGCGTAGTCCTTCTTGCGGCGGCCCGACAACATCTCCACGCTGTTGGCCACGATCTCGGTGCGGTAGTGCTTGATCTTGCGGTCATCCTCCCAACGGCGCGTCTGGAGTCGACCCTCCAGCGAGACCATCTGGCCCTTGCCCAGGTACTGGCCGCAGATATCTGCCAGACGCTCCCACGTGACCACGGAGTGATACTCGGTGCGTTCCTCTCCCCCGCGGTACTCGTTGGTGGCCACGCTGAAGTTGGTGACGATCTTGCCACTGGGCAGTGAGCGCGACTCGGGATCGCGCGTGAGTCGGCCGGTCAGCAGGACACGATTCATGAGAACACCTCCCTGCCGGACGATCACACAAAGCGTCCGGCCATCGACACGTATGGCGGGTATCGACTTCGGCGGGTCCCCGGCGGTGGATGCGGCACACCCTAGCGGGTGTCACTTAGCCGAGGGTTCGCGCCGCCTGCATCACGAATTCGTGCCGTCGATGGCGGCGGCCGGTGGGTAGCCGCGACCGAGCCGAAGAACTCCCGCGCCCGGCCAAGTTGGACCTCGGCCTCCGCAGATCGACCAGCCTCTCGCAACCGCAGCCCGGCACGCAGGCGCGCCTCCGCCTCCCAGCAGACCTCGGTGAGCCGTCCGACCGTATCGAGCCGTCCCAGCTCCGCGCCGATGCGGATATTGGAGGCGAGGACGTGATGCAGGATCTGCGGATCCCCGACCTCCCGTCCCCGCGCCAGCGCCAGCTCGGAGTCGCTCGCCGAGCTCTCGAGGTCTACCCGCTGATACCGGACCGAGGCGCGCCATTGGCGGACCTCGGCATCCAGGTGATGGGCCGCTCCGGCCTCGCACTCAGTGACGAAGGCATCGGCACGCTCTAGACACTCGTCCCAGCGTCCGAGCGGGTAGGCACAGCTGACAACGGCGTCGCGGGCGAAGCGCATGACGGACGTATCCCCGAAGCGAGCGCCCAGGCGGAGGGACTGCTCCCGCACTCGGCTTCGGGCCGCAGATCCCCAAGCCCCGGCCGAGGTAGCCGAAGTTGTTGTCGAGGACCGGGATCAGCGCCGAGTCCAGGGCGATCGCGAGCTGCAGTCCCTGTCCCGATTCGGCCGCGCCCCGCACCATATCCTCGCTACCGCATGACGCTCGTAGTGCTCGGCCGCAGACGCGTAGGCATTGATGCCTTGGCCCTGTCCCCCGGCGGCCCGGAGCACGGCCCGTGCCGAAGGCAGGCACGGAGGCTGACGCCGACACGGTGCTCGCGGTGCTGCTGGAGACCAGACCGACTGATCGTCACGATGCGGTCATGGTGTCGGAGCGCCTGCGAGGACGACGCGGTGGCCGCCACAGCTTCGGGGCGGATGATGTAGAGGTCGTTCGCACCCGAGATCGACCACACCGTGCCGTCCGGCGCGAAGGCGATCTCGTCGATGTCGCCGAGTCCCAGGCTGCCGAGAAAGCGGCTCCATGCCTCGCCGTCGAAGCGAAGCAGCTCGCAGCCGTTCGCAGACCAGCTGCACGTGGCTGACCACACGCGCCCGTCCGGGGCCACCTGGATCCCACCCAGGCCGTCCAGCCACTCGGGTAGCCCGAACCGACCCAGCCGTCTCCATCGTGTCGTGCGAGTCCTCCTCGCTCGAGCGAGATCCAGAGCGTCCCGTCGAAGCCGACATCCATCCACTCGATCCGTCCCTGCGGACGATCCGCTCGGCCGGCCGGGCCGTCGGCACTCCTCGGGAACACCTCGAGATAGAGGGGCTGATCACCTTCGGTCTGCAGCATGAGTGAAACGTCGCCGGCCTGGTTCGCTCCGAGCCACGCGTCCGGCTGCCGCCGACGCTGTGGATGATCTGCCAGCCATCCTCGCTGAGCCTGCCGACCTCACGCTGGCCGTCGCCACGGCCGCCCGACCACCACGAAGCCAGGACCGTGCCGTCGTCGAGCACTTCCACCTGGTCCACGCTGCCCTGCTCGCCCTTCGGTGCCGGCCGTCTGACCGTCCAGGCCCTGCCATCGACGGACTTCAACCCGTCGCCGTCGCGATCGGCCCACCAGAGGGTGCCGTCGGGAGCGACCTCGATGTCCTCGCTGCTGTCCTGCCCGATATCGAAGAGGTCGTTCTCCCACTCGTGCGACTCGGCATCGCCCAGCTTGTAGGACTGCCGAGCCTTGAAGACCCAGACATCGCCGTCAGCCGCGACGGCGATGTCCTCATTGCCCCCGAGAGTGCTGCGAACGCCGTCGCTCAGGACCTTCAGGACGCCCGGCTCCACCTCCTCGGTGAGCAGCTCCGCGCCGGCGATCAGGTCGCCGGTGACGGAGCGGACCGCGGTGTGTGTCGGGGCGCTCCAGTCGATCTCGACTTCATCCAGGCCGCACGGGCTCATCGGAGCGTCGCCGACCGCGACCTTCACGAGCTGCTGAGAGTCGGTGACAGAGCCGCTGAAGTGGGTGACCTGCTGGGCTGTCACGGCCCCGGGCAGGGCCGCACCGACGAGCGCGCAAGCGGACGCAAGGACAAGCACTCGGTGCTTCGACGGGCCGACCATCGTGGACTCTCCCTGGTTCGGCGGGTCGGGTTCGCCAGTGGCTCGGCATGGTCCAGGCGCCCAAGGTCAACGGCGCCCAGGTCAACAGGCCATGCCTCACAGCTTCCCGCCTTCACCTGGCTGGTGTCGCGAGGACGCGAAGGCGTTCCACGTTCCCTGCTGGTCTGCGGCGGCGGGGATCCGGTCGCGGTGTCATCAGATCTGGCGCACCGCTGCGGCCACCGTCCGGCCTGTCATCGAGCTGGCGAGCGATGCCGCGGCTGGGCCGATGGGGACCACCGACACTCGGGATGGCCCGACCTCCGCCCTCCCTCCATCGATACGATCAGGGCATGGTGACGGCCGTGGTCGGCGGAGGTCGCCGAGGCAGTACCGCGACACGCCGTCGACGTCGCCCCGAGAGGACGCGAAGCTCGTGCCGACCACGCGCCTCGTCGCTGCTTTGTGCCATCCCACCTGGGACCGAGCACAGCGGCTGACAGTCGGTCCGTCGGGTCCGGGCCCCTTCCGTCCGAGCGTAGAATCGAGTCCTCGACTCGAGGGACACCGCCATGGATGATCGCCGCCGCCGGCTCGACCGGGACCAACCGGGGACTCGATCGCCCAGGCAGGACCGCTCACGACCGTGGACCACCGATGCATCGCCTGCGATGAGCCAGCGTCCATCCCGCCCCTGGCAACGACCCCCGCAGTTCCAGCACGGACACCACGACAATGCCTTCGGGGACGCCGAGTCCACGGGAGCCCTGTTCGCCCGCCTGGCGGCTGCCCGTGAGTGGGAGGACCGACCGACCTCCCCCACGCGGCAGCACCCGCAGTCACGCACGCTCGCCGGCGTCCCGTTCGACTGGGCCCACGATGCCGCCGTGGCGTACCTGGACCTCCTGGATCAGGTCCTGGAGGACCGCGTCATCACCGCTGCCGAGGTGCGCCGACTCAGGCAGTGCGCGACCGACTGGGGCATCGGCGCCCTGGAAGCCGCCTGTCTGCATCGTGGCTATGTCGCGAGGACGTGGGAACGGGCCTGTACCGACGCGACCGTCACACTCGCCCAGCTTCGAGACATCGAGATGCTGGCGGGACTCCTGGGCATCCCGTTCGAGTCCTGGCAACGAGTCGCGCGGGGAAGCGCCGTCGTGAACTGGGCCACCGTGCCGGTCGAGCCAGACCCGGTCGGGTCCGGCCCAGCACCATGGTCTGCCCCGGTACCGTCAAGCGAGGAAGTCGGGCAAGGTGCACGCACCAAGCAAGGCGACGCTGCGGCTGTCCGACCGAGCCGCACACACGAAGGGCGGTAACGCCACCGGTCCGACCTGTTCGATCCAGCCATCACGAAGCAGTGATCGACCGGCGGGACGCTGCTACCGAACCGGGCGGTCATCCATCGCCTCCGCGACGACACGAGCGCTGCCGAGTCTGACGAGTCGGCCGCAGCGGCCTCCGGGACAACCGTCCAGCCTCAGAACGCCGCGGAGGTGCTGCTCGCGCACGGCTGGGCCGGTTGGCCCCACGATCCTGCTACCGGGCTTGGCGAACTCGCAACCGCCCTTGAGGAGGAGTGTCTCCTACGCGAGATCCTCTGGCTCGATGTGGCTCACGCGGTCGCTCGGATGGCGCTCCGGCTGCGCGACCGGTCACGGCTTGAGCGTGTGGTCGAGCACTATCGACGGTCGAGGTGGCCCGCTACGACCGCGCTCGATGCTCACTACCGCTGGGTCGATGGGCTCCTCGCCGACAACGCTGGCTTGGCTATCGAGGATGCTGCGGCACGACTAGGAGGCCCCTGCGCCGGTGGGAGCGCGCAATCTCTGTCGCCATCCTGAAGCCGACGCCATGGCTCTTGGGAGCGAGAGTGGCTGCACCGTGCACAAGGTGAGCTCTGAGCCGGCCATCCGCAGCCACACCATCGCCACTTCGTGCCGAATGCTCAGAATGCGTCCGCGAAGTCGTGGACACGGTCGGCCGTGTCTGGACCGACCAGAGGATGGCCGTGCCCGCTCGCGAGGACGCGCGGCGCGAGGCCCGCGATCGTCCTGATCGAAGCACGGGCCGACGCCGCATCGGCGGTCGTATACCAGGGCGGACCGGACACGCCCTGGCGACCCCATACCATCCCCGCGAGCGCATTGACTTGGAGCGTGATCGAGCGCATCACCGCTGATGAGCACACCGTCGGCGGCTCGATAGAACGAGACATGACCGGGGGTGTGACCGGGGGTGTGCACCCATCGCCAGCCGGGCAGGCACGGGACCCCGCCATCGGGCCCGAGCACCTCGATGACGGAGGTCAGGCTGTTCCGTTCGAGCATGGAGTCGCGTCGTCGTGGGCCAAGGGCGCTGATGGCTGGCAGGATCACGTAGCGGTCGAGCGGCCCGGCGTGCCGCCACATCGCAGGGAAGTTGCCGCGGGCGATGGCCAACTCGGCAGGGTGGACGAACACCCTGCACGCCCATCGTTCGGCCAGGGCGCGTGCAGCACCCGCGTGGTCGGGATGGTCGTGGGTGAGGACGATCGCGGCTGGGACCGTGTCATGACCGACGAGTTCGGCTGTGGCCTTCTCGATGCGGGGCAGAGTCCCTCGGCCAACCGGCATCGACCAATACCCACGACTCGCTCGATCGCACGAAGTAGACGTTGGTCTGTGTGTGCCCGTGCGGACCCAGGCAGTGGACGTCCGGTGCGATCTCGCGTGTCTGACCCATCGCCCCCTCCTCTACACGATCGCTGGCGCAGGGTCTGATCTGGCGCCGCGACAGGACCAAGATACCCATCGCAGTCTGTGCGCGATGGCGGACCGTGCCTGGGCTGTTCCGGTAGCGGACCTCGACCGCCACCATCGGCGCATCGAGCGCTGATTGACGCCGTGCTGATCAACCTCGCGGTCAAGTCCTACGCGCGCGACTATGACTCGTGGTCCGGTGCCGATGGCGAGGAAGTGGATCGACGGCGCCCGGTGGCCGCGGATAGCATCGGGGCAGACACCGTATCGCGGGGCGACATCGTGGACATCGACGACTTCATCCGAGCCATCCCGAAGGCCGAGCTCCACCTTCACATCGAGGGCACACTGGAGCCCGAGCTCAAGTTCGAGCTCGCCCACCGGAACGATCAGTAACCCGACGCTTCCCGGCCCTCTTACCCTCTAGAGGCACCGCGCAGACGGTGCGGGGGATCGTCGGCCACGATGGACGCCAATCTCCTAATCCGGGTGCCGCAGGGCGGTGGAGAGGCCTTCACAGACCTGGCCCTGGGCATCAGGCCCCGCCTCCTCGGCGTTGCGTACGGCATCCTCCGGGACCGGTCCGCTCGCGGAGGACGTGACGCAACAGGCGCTGGTGCCGACATGGCGCAGACTGCCCCGGCTGCGTGACCCGGCGAAGTTCGATGCATGGTCTTACCGGCTCCTGGTGTGCGAGTGCACTGCCGTGGATCAACACGGACCGCGGCCATCGCTGCGCCGCCAGGGAGCCGGAGAGCGCTGATCCGAGGCCTTCGCGAGCCAACTCGCCGGCTGGATCCTGCGCCGCACCTCCACGGTCCGCTGCGGCCGCGGCTGCCGGCGAGACGGACGCGGCCCCCGGCGGGGTTGCCGCTGGGGGCCGAGAGCGGGTCGGGGCGTGTGCTACCTACGGAGCGATCTTGATGATCGTTCCTTCGCCGTTCGGCGACACCGCCATGTTGGCCACGTAGACGTTGCCGTCCTTGTCGACCGCGATCCCACCGGGCATCACGAGACCGTCAGTCATGACCAACTCTGCCTGGCCGCCACCAGGTGGGACCTTCCACAGGCCACCGGTGGTATCGCCCGACAGCATCCCGTTGTGGGCGATCTCGAGGACGTACAGGCTGCCATCAGGTGCGAAGGCGAGATCCATCGCATTCGTGAAACCGGACGCATAGACGGTAGGATCCTGACCGGGCTCCACTCGGGCGACCCAGGCACCACCCTGCGGGAACGGGAAGCCGGTGAGGAAGCTGACGTAGTACGCGCCGTCAGGCCCCACCTGGACCGCCGTGGGGACGGCCTGCGTGGGCACATCAGGAGGTGCTGCGGGCGAAGCGTCAGGAGCCGGCGAGGGAAGCGCGGAGGCCGGCAGCGGGTTCATCGACACCGGGAACATGGCCACCAGCGACGCGGCACCCGAGCTGTCGAGGGCGACGAGGGTATTGCCACCCGCGTCCGCGACCACCGCACCCCCGTCAGGGGTCGCGGCCACGCCGGCGATGTCCGAGTCTGCGACCGTCGTGGGGCCGCACTGGGTTCCCACGCAGGACGGCTGAGCCTGGTCCGGGTTGTTGGATGATTCCCAGGCCACCATGTCCGCGAACTTCGTCCACGTCCCATCGGCCGCGACCTTCAGGACCCAGCCGATCGTGTCGTTGAGGGGCGAGCCGACCTGGTCACGCAACTCCGGGGTACTCCCGCCACCAATGGCCAGGAAGATGTCGCCATTGCTGCCGAAGCTGATGGCCGACGGGCCCAGGGTATCCTGCTGGCCCTGCTCGGAGGAGATCATCGAGGGCAGTCCCTCCATGAACTTGGAGACCGTGCCGTCCGGGGCGATCCTGGTCACGCTCCCGGTGGCGCCGAAACAGGCTTGCCCCTCGGGTGAGTCGACGCACGGAGCGGTGCCTCCGGCGCCGGCCTCCGTCACGTACAGACTGCCATCGGGCCCGAAGGCCATGTGACGCGGGCTGTCCAACCCCGACGCCACGACGACCGGTGGGCTACTGGAGGCGGCGGGCGATGCCGATTGGGCCCACACGGGCGTGCTCCCAGCGACGAGAAGCGCGACGCTTCCGATCGATCAGGGCGATCGATCTGCGATACATGACGACCTCCAAGTGATGAGGCAAGCGCGGGGGTCTGCCCTGACCTCACGGCCTGCGATTAGCGAGACCGGTCGCGTCGGAATGTCATCCGCCGAATCCACGACCGAGCCGGCACTCTGCCCTCGGAACCGTGAAGGTTTGGTGAATCAGACCCAAGGTCCTGGTCGAGCGCCGCTCGACCGGCTCCTGCCCCAACCGCTGGCGCGCCTGACAGCGACTGGGCATCTCGTGCGGCGACTTTCCTGGTCCATCTGCGCCCTTCTTCTGGCTCGCAGCGCCGCGCGTGGGGTTGGCCGGGTTGGCGACTGCCGCGCTAGTTCACCTTGTTGGAAAAGACCGGGCCGCCTGCGACGCGACGCAGACGTCGCTCTCTCGCCGATGGCCGTGGTACGGTCCGAAGGGGTCGATCGGCGGCGGCGCCGCGAACATGAGGGAGCGACATGCCGGATCTCGACCGCGGGGCCTCGCCACGGGGCCAGCCGGCGCCTACGGAATCACCCATCCCCGGGTACCGGACTGTCGAATTCCCGTCCGATGGGGCCACGCTACGAGGGCGACTCTACCTGCCTGACAGACGCAACGCCCCGGTCATCGTCATGGGACATGGCTTCTCGGCAACGATCCCGATGGTCCTCGAGAAGTACGCCGAGTCCTTCCGCGCGGGTGGTCTCGCGGTCCTGGCGTTCGACCATCGCGGACACGGCTCGAGCGACGGGGATCCGCGGGGCGAGATCAACCACTGGGTGCAGGCGCGTGGGTATATCGACGCGATCGATGCCGCCCACTCGGTAGTAGAGATACGATCGTCCTCGGTCGCACTCTGGAGTGACAGCATGAGCGCGCGAGTAGCCCTCGGCGTGGCGGCGCTCGACGGTCGGGTCAGCGCCTTGGTCTGTCAGGTTCCCGCCTTGGGCGACGCGCCGAGTGTCGAGGACCCCGACGGTACGCGGATGACCGCCATGGAAGGGTTCCTGAAGGCCGGCCAGCTGCGCCGACCATCGGATATGTGGACGTCGTCAGCCGTCGTGTCTGCGGACCAGTCAACGAGCCCGTCCGCCCTCAAACCCTTGACGGCGTTTCGATGGTTCATCGAATACGGTGGGCGCTACGGCAGCGGATGGACGAACCGGGTGGTCTTCACGACGTCGCACGATGCGCCCGCCTTCGACCCGTTCGCCTGCGCCCCTCGTGTACACGTCCCGACCATGTTCGCGATGTCGCCTGCTGACGAGATGGAGGGCGCGGTCAGCGAAGTCACCCGGGCAGTCTTCGATCGCCTCTCTGGGTCGAAGGAACTCGTCGAGGTGGGCGGGGGCCATTTCGGGCTCCTGGAGTACCCGAGCGCGGCGTTCGATCGAGCCAGCCAGGCGCAGGTCGCCTTCCTGGTTCGGACGCTGTCCCAGCCCTGATCGACGCTCGAGCCGGGCACGACCGGACGCGCCCACGACCACCAAGTGGATGTCGAACCCCGTGACCGCGAAGCGTTCATCGGTGCCGTCATCGCCGCCGGATGTGGGGGGCGTATCAGTCGACGCGCAGGCCCGCTGAGCGCTCTTTGGGGAGAGCTGGATTCGTGCCCGACTTCCTACTTGGCGCGGTACGTCCGGCTGCCGAAGAGGACGAGCACACTGGGCCCGGCAGGGTTCATCCTGGGGATGACCCGCACCTCGAGCTTGTGCCTGCTGGCAACATCGCCGAGAGCCATCGCCAGGGCCGGGAGAGCCCTGATACCCCCATCGCTCACGTCACGGACATCGGCCTCAAGAGCCGAGTGATCGTCTCCTGCTCCGAGCCATACGTCGAGCGCTCCGCTCGGGCCCACGAGACGGAGTAGCGAAGGCCTCGACTCGTCCGTCGTCGCGGGTCCGGGGACAGTCTCCTCTCGGCTTTCTCTCCGGCCGGGGTTCACCGTGCGGCCAAGCCCAGCTGTCGCCCGGACGAGAGCACGGGCTCGCCGGCGTCTCCGTGTCCCGGGCGCCACTGAGCGTCGCTCGTAGCCCTCGGTCCAACGGACGCGACGGGGCAGGCCGCTGCTGCGGCGTGGGTCTGGGTCGAGTTGATGCGCATGGAACGCCCGCCGGGTGCAACGGGGATAGCCCATAGGTCAACGGGCTATCCCGGTGGCGTCAGGCTGCGCGCACCTGATCGGCGCGCGGGCCCTTGGGGCTCGCCTCGATCTCGAACATGACGCGCTCGCCGCCGACGAGGCGGTCGAAGTCAAGCGAGGAATCGAGTGAGTTGCGGTGGAAGAAGTATTCCTTCGTATCCTCCGCGGTGATGAAGCCGAAGCCGCGCTCGGCGACGATCTTCTTGATGGTACCGGTGGTCATGGGGACCTCCTTGGCGCTTCCCGAACAGGGAGGGCAGGCGCAGGGTCCGTTCGAGAAGAGGGGTCGACCACGCGGAGCATCGCCACGGTAACGGGCGAACCACCATGGTATCACGACCACGACGGCATCAACGAGTCGGACTTCCCGGCGACGGCAGGCCCGACTACCATGCTCCCGACTGAGAACACGCCCGCGTTAGCGGTCTGGGGATAGGAGAAAATGTGGAGCGAACAGAGGGAGTCGGGTCGGCCCCGGCAGCAGAAGCGCCGGCTGGCGAGCGGTACCTCCTGCTCGCCGACATCTCCGGCTACACGGGCTTCATGGCTGGCGTCGAGCAGATGCACGGTGTCGATTTCAGTGCCGGCATCCCGGCTGCCTACTCCGTGCTGGGTGCCCTTCTGGACGCCATCACCGAGGGCGTGGCACCAGACTTCTCCCTCGTCAAACTCGAGGGCGATGCCGTCTTCGCCGTCGCGCCGGCGGCCAGTCTGGATGGCCAAGGTGAGCATGTGCTCATGAAGCTCGGGGCGATGTACCACGCATTCATCGAAGGTCGCGCGCGGGCACGAGGATCGATCGATCACATCTGCACAGCCTGTCCGGCTGTCTCCGATCTCGACCTCAAGGTGATCCTCCATCGGGGTCACACCGTCCGCCAGTCGGTGGGGTCTGGCAGCGAGCTGCTGGGCCCGGCAGTGACGATCGCACACCGTTTGCTCAAGAACACCGTTCGAACGCGCATCGGCTTCCGCCCGTACCTCTTCCTCACCGACGCCGCGGCTGACGCCCTCGGTTTGTCAGAGGTCGGCATCAAGCACGAGGAGGAATATCCGGACGCCGGACGGAATTCGGGGGTCGGGTCGTGGAGTTCGAGTGACCAGTAAGGGCTCGACAGGAAGGCATGCGAAGGGCACCTGCTACCCATCGCCGCCCTTACGGTAGTCCTGCCGCGACCGCAGGGCAGACGAGCGCCGAGGGCAGGGATAGGTCACACGCACACAGACCTGAACGCACGATGAGCGGCATCCGGCCCGGGCTGGCGTTCCTGCTCGCGTCGCTGTTGGTGCTCGGGCGTGGTTCCCATCCGCGCCGGTCCTTTGAAAGCGGCCAGGGCCGATGAGCCGACGACGCTGGTCCTCTCATCGGCTTCTCAGCCAGCCGCGCTAGGCTGCCGGCCATGCATCTGCTCCTGGTCGAAGACGATGACCGCCTGCGCCAATTGCTCAAGCGACTCTTCGAGGAGCAGTTGCACGTGGTGGAGGTTGCCGCTGATGGCCGGGAGGCGCTGGAGCTTGCCGAGATGGGCAGCGGCATCGACGTGGTCATCCTCGATATCGGCCTGCCTGACATGAGTGGCCTGGACGTTGCCCGGGCCATCCGAGCCAGGCGACTCCCCATCGCCATCCTCATGCTGACAGCCCGTGACACGGTGGCCGACCGAGTGGCTGGTCTCGATACCGGTGCCGACGACTACCTCGTCAAGCCCTTCGCCTTCGCCGAGCTGGCCGCGCGGGTGCGTGCCATGGGACGCCGAAACGCCGCTGGGCCACCCCGGCCCGAGACGGTCTTGAGCTACGGACCCATCGGCATGGACGAGGCGTCACACCAGGTGTCCGTGGCTGATCGCCGGGTCGACCTGAGCCCCCGCGAATACGCCCTTCTGGAGTGCTTCCTGCGGCACCCGGGCCAGACGCTCAGCCGGAATCAACTGCTGGATCATGCCTGGCCCTATGGAGCTGCGGTCACGCCCAATGCGGTCGACGCCTACGTGCACTACCTGCGCGAGAAGCTGGGAGATGCGGCGCCGCTGTTGGTGACGGTTCGCGGATACGGATACCGACTCGATGACGAGTAGCTTGCCCCAGAGCGACCCACGGTCCGGACCTGAACCCGACCAGTCCGAGCGTGAGTCGATGGCACGCGAAGCCGTTCTCCTCAAGCGTGTTCGCTGGCGCCTGGTCGCCTGGAGCGGAGGGATCACGCTGCTGATCCTGCTGGTGCTGGGCACGGCCCTCTACACCGTCGTGGACCGCCAGCTCGAGGCAGCGAGCGTGGCGCGACTGGAAGCACGGCTGTCCCAGGTCATCCCCGACGGACCGACGGACCTCGATGACATGCCCCCACTACAGCTGGTCATGGGTGGGGCCAGCTCCGGCACGTTCGCCTACCTCATCGCGTCCGACGGCCAGGTCTTCCGGCCGCCGTTCGATGGACCGGCGAGCTTGCCCGACGCCGATTCGGTGGCCGCCGCGATGGCGGCTGGACGAGATGTAAAGAAGGTCGTCGAGGATGACGTCCCGTTCCGCGTGCTCAGCCTGCCCGTGGCCGGCAGCGTTGCGGGCACTTCCCGGGGGCGCGTGCCCATCAGCGCGATCCAGGTCGTCGAGGACCGCGTGGCCGAAGAAGGAACCCTCGACCTCCTGCGGGAGATCATCATCGTGGGCGGCCTATTCGCCGTGCTGGTGGCCCTGGTCGCCGGCGCGCTGTATTCACGCTGGGCGCTCATCCCCATCCGTGAATCGCTGACCGCCCAGCGACGTGCCCTGCGCCGACAACGCGACTTCGCAGCCGATGCCAGTCACGAGCTGCGCACGCCGCTGACCATCATCCTCGCCAGTGTCGACGACCTCAGACTGCATGCCGACCAGCCGGTCGCCACGGTCGGTGAAGCGCTCGACGACATCGAGGCAGAGGTGGCGCACCTCACCGGGCTGGTCGACGACCTGTTGCTCCTGGCGCGCGCCGAGTCGGGTGCCCTCGACCTGAACTTCGAGCCGGTCGAGCTTGGCGACGTGGCAGCGAGTGCCGCGGCGGCGATGTCCGGGCCGGCCGCCCAGCGTGGCGTGACCATCGCCATCGACCCCGAACCGGTGATGGTCAGTGGTGATCGCGTCCGACTCCGCCAGCTGGTCACCATCCTCACCGACAACAGCGTCCGCCACAGCCCGGCAGACACGGTGGTCAGCGTACGCGTTCGCGAGCAAGGCAACGATGCATCGCTCATCGTCGATGACCAAGGCCCCGGCATCCGACCACAGGACCTGCCTCACGTCTTCGACAGGTTCTGGCGGGGTCGCGGCCAGCAACGAGACGGCGCAGGGCTCGGGCTGGCCATCGCGGAGAACATCGTGACGCGGCACGGTGGTCGCATCAGCGTCTCCAACCGGGAAGAGGGCGGGGCGCGCTTCAGCGTCGTCATACCCTGCCTCTCGCACTCGGACTCGCCGCCGACAGCTGACTATGGAGATGGAGCCCGGCCCCCAAGCGTGGACTCCGACCAGTCCTGACCTGACAAGAGGACAACCGCACCTCGGTTCGCCTGACGAGGCCGGCGCGGTTCTCATGGCTTTCTCATCTGGTTTCGATACAACACTCGCACGCTGGCGTGATCGCTGATCAAGCCAGGGCCGGGGCCTACCTGTCCCGGGACACGACGAATCCAGGATGAGGCTCTTCTCGAATGACGATCCAACCGACGACCGAGTACCGCGCCAGTCACTCTGCCGCGATCAACGTCGATCCCCCCACCGGCACAGGCCACGGCGCTCCAAGACGGCATCCGCCACGCCGGGTCCGAGTGACCACGGCCCTTGCGCTTGCCATCGCCTCCGCACTGGCGGGGGGCGCCGTGACAGCTGGGGCCCTCAGCCCTGCCGCGATCGCTCCTGCCAACACGACCCAGCGAGCACCGGCCCTTGCCTCCGGCACCACCGTGAGCGCCATCGCGCTGGACGCCACGAACGAGGTCAGCCAGATCGCCAAGCAGGTGGGACCCGCCGTGGTGGCCATCGTGATAAATGGCGAAACGGGCTCGGGAGTCGCCGGCTACACGTTCCAGGGTGCCGGCTCCGGCGTCATCGTCGATCCCAGCGGCTTGATCCTGACCAACCGGCACGTGGTCGGGAATGGCGGGTCGTTGACCGTCTACCTGCCGGACGGCCGAGACTTCAAGGGAACCGTCGAAGGCATCGACACCCTGACCGACCTGGCTCTCCTCAGCATCGATGCCACCGACCTGCCGGCCGCGACGCTCGGCGATTCGTCCAAGGTCGAAGTGGGCGAACTGGCTGTCGCCATCGGAAATCCGGAGGGCGACCTGCCCGGTAGCGTTACCGCCGGCATCGTCAGTGCCCTGGAGCGCGAGATCATGGTGAGCGACGCGACCGGCAGCCAGCCGGCGGAATCATTGCGACACCTCATCCAACACGACGCCGCGATCAATCCCGGGAACTCCGGTGGTCCCCTGCTCGCCGGCGACGGCAGCGTGATCGCCATCAACACGGCCATCGCAGGTGGGTCTCAGGGGATCGGGTTCGCCATCCCGATCAACCTGGCCAAGCCGATCGTCAAGCAGGTCCTGTCCGGTCGCCCGATCCAGCGTCCGTACATCGGCATCTTCTTCACCGAGATCGATGCACAGCTGGCCCAGGACGAGGGCCTTGCCGTCGACAGCGGCGTCCTCATCCGCGGAGACGCGCAGCAGGGACAGCCGGGTGTGATCGCCAACGGACCAGCGGACGTCGCTGGCCTCAAGGATGGCGATATCCTCACCCAGATCGATGGTCAGCCCATCGATGCCACCCATCAACTTGATGTATCCCTGCTCGAGCATGAGCCCGGTGACACGGTGGACCTGACGGTCCAGCGGGGTGGCCGAACACTGCAGCGGGAAGTGTCCCTCGGGATTCGCCCGGCCGATCTCGTGCAGTGAACGTGGCGCAGGGGACGACCCGCTTGATGTCCGGGGTTCGCCACGCTTCATCGCGCACGACCTGGTCGATCGGTCCGACCGACGTGCTCTTCGTGGTGGCCGGCAACGTCATCCTGATCGGCGCCATGTGGCTCCGCCACGGCGGGCTCGAGCAGATGGGGACCGTTGCCGGGATGGCCACCGCGGCCGGTCAGTTGACGGCGTTGTGGGGGACCTTTGCGGCACTCCTGGAGCTGATCCTGCTCTCACGGACGCCCTGGCTCGAGCACACGGTCGGGACGGACCGCCTCATCGGCTGGCACCGCTGGGTCGGTTTCGCCTGCCTGTGGCTCATCAGCGGCCACATCGTCTTCACCACCATCGGCTGGGGAGCGACGGCGGGGGTCGGCGTGATCGATGAGTTCGTGTCCCTGCTCCTGAACTCGGCGTACGTCCTCATGGCGGCGGTCGGCTTCGTGGCCTTCGTGGCGGTGGGCCTGAGTTCCATGCGCTGGGCACGCAACCGGCTTTCCTACGAGACCTGGTATGGCCTGCACCTGTACGCCTACATCGGCATCGCCCTGGCGTTCCTCCACGCGCTGTTCGTGGGCACTGACTTCCTCGCCGACCCCGTCGCCTCGGCTTACTGGCTGGCCCTGTATGCCTTCGCCTTCGGCCTCATCCTGGTCTTCCGCGTGGGAAGCCCCATCGCACTGAACCTGCGCCATCGCCTGTTCGTGGCCCACGTCGTGCCCGAGACCGTGGGAACGGTGTCCATCTACATCGGCGGCCACGACCTCGAGGCCCTGCACGCTCGTGCCGGCCAGTTCTTCCAGTGGCGCTTCCTCACCGGGGGCGGCTGGTGGCGAGCGCATCCATACTCCCTCTCGGCCATGCCCGACGGACGCTACCTGCGGATCACCATCAAGGGTCAGGGCATCGACTCCCATCTGGCACTCCAGCTACGCCCGGGCGTGCGGGTCTTCGCCGAGGGACCTTACGGGGCCTTCACCGCGGATCGCCTCACGCGCCCGTCGGCACTCTTCGTGGCCGGGGGGATCGGCATCACGCCGCTGCGCGCGATGCTCGACGAGCTTCCCCACGACCACGGCGATATCGTGCTCATCTACCGCGCCTCATCCTGGGGGGACGTCGCCTTCCGGGGCGAACTCGACGCCATCGCGACAGCCCGGCGCGTGCGCGTGATCTACCTGGTGGGTCGTCGCAGCGATCCCCACATGCAGGGCGAGCCGCTTTCGCCCGAGTCCATCGCCCGTATCGTCCCCGACGTGGCCGCTCGCGACGTCTTCGTCAGCGGATCGGACGGGTTCATCAGCGTCGTACACAGCAGCCTGAGGAAGCTCGGCCTACGAGGAGACCAAGTCCATGCCGAACGTTTCGCCTTCTAGCCCCCGGACGCCGGGCCGAGTCCCTCGGCGTGGCCTGGCGGCACTCGTACTCACCGCCACCGCAACGGCCCTGCTGTTCAGCTTCAAGACACCCGCGGACATGTTCGCCAGCGGCCCGCTCGACAGCTTCACGGCTGCCGTCATGCCCGCGACTGACGAGCCCCGGACCACGACGACGTCAGGTCTCGGAAGCGGCCTCACGGCCAGTAGCATGGCTGCGGCGACGCCACAGGCCCAAGGCCAACCGACCGCCTCCCCAGCGACCACGGAGCCGCCCTCGACCGCGCCGCCGTCAGAGCCACCGCCGTCGGAGCCACCGGCGACGGAGCCGCCTGCCTCGCTCGTCGTCCCCGGCCAGACCGTTCGGACGCCATACGGATCGGTGCAGGTCGAGGTGACCATCGGCCCCGATGGCATCACCGATGTCCAAGCCCTCCAACTCCCCTACGATCGTTCCTACTCGGCCCGTATCAGCCAGGTCGTGGAGCCCATGCTTCGTGACGAGGCCCTGCAAGCGCAAAGTGCCGATATCAACCTCATCTCTGGTGCCACGTACACGAGCAAGGGGTATGCGATGTCGCTGCAATCCGCGCTCGACCAGGCCGTCGCGTCGGTGAACGCGCCAGCGTGAAGCCACTAGCCCGAGCCCGGGACACGGCCCCACGGCCAGGGTCGGCCTCAGCCGGCCCTGCCGTGGCCGGCCGTGTCGTTCGGGTCGAGCACATCATGGGTACGGTCATCAGGGCGGAGTTGGCGGAGGGTGGCGGGCGCGAGCCGCTGCTCGATGATGTCTTCGACTGGTTCCGCGAGGTCGACGCCCGGTTCAGCTTGTACCGACCGGACAGCGAGATGAGCCGGGTGGCGCGGGGCGAGCTCCCGGAGTCCGACGCGCACCCCGACATCCGCGAGGTGATCGATGCCTGCGAGGCGGTGTGGGTGCGTAGCGGGGGTGCCTTCGACATCCGCAAGCATCGCCCCGACGGCCTGCTCGACCCCAGCGGCTTGGTCAAAGGCTGGTCGGTCGACCGCGCCGCATCGCTCCTCGACGCGGCCGGGATCAGTGACTGGTCCATCAACGCCGGCGGTGACATCCTGGTACGTGGGAACCCCAGCCCGGGGAAGCCCTGGCGCATCGGCATCCAGCACCCGCGACGGAGCGACGCGATCGCGACCGTCGTCAGCGGGACCGATATGGCCGTCGCGACCTCAGGCGCCTATGAACGGGGCGACCACATCATCGACCCGCGCGGGTCGGCAGCGCTCGATTTGATCTTGAGCGTCACGGTCGTAGGCCCCCAGCTGGCGCTTGCCGATGCCTATGCCACGGCGGCCTTCTCGATGGGCGACGATGCCGCCCGATGGATCGCCTCGCTTTCTGACTACGAGGGCTGCGTGATCACCGCCAGCGACCGCGTGATCTGGACCGAAGGCATGGACCGATACCGCGATCCGCGCTGAAGCTACGCTGCTGTACCCGACGACCGCACATGCTCGCGATAGCCCGCTGACGGGTCGGCGTGTTCAGACCCAACCGATGCGGCGCAGGAGGGCGAGCACCGCTCCGGCAGCCAGGATGGTGACGATGGTGATGACCCAGAAGCCCAGGCCTTCGTGACCGTCGAATGCAGCCGATGCTTCGCTCATCCCGAACAGACCGGCGACCGCAGCGATCCCCGCCAGCACGACGGTCGCGCCCGTCAACCGTTTCATGATGACGGTGAGGTTGTTGTTGACGGTAGAGAGATAGAGCTCGATCGTCGCCGCCGTCAACTCACGGAAGCTGTCGAACTCGTCGGTCAAGCGGATGAGGTGATCGTAGATGTCGCGGAAGTAGAGGACCTGGGGTTCCCCGATCAACTCGTGCTGACGGCTTGTGAGCTGGTTGAAGACCTCCCGGCCAGGCGCCACGACGTGGCGGATCTTGATGAGCTCTCGCTTCATCACCAGCACCTTCTGAAGCGACTCCCGATCGGGGCGCTCGAGGATGGTGTCCTCGAGGTCATCGATCTCATCGGCCAGCCGGTCGAAGATGGGGAAGTACCCGTCGACGATGGCGTCGGCCAGCGCCCAAAGGAGCGCGTCGGGCCCCCGGTTCAGGATGGAACCCAGGCCAACTCGGAGCTGGTGCGACGCGCGTGGATTCCACATGCGCGAATGGGTAGTCAACAAGGATCTCTGACCAAGGACGAAATCGACCTCGTGGAGCCTGATCTCATCGCTGCGGGTCAGGGCGAACAAGACGATATGGAGGACGTCACCGACAGCCTCGAGCTTGGCCCGGCCATCGGTCTCGACGATGTCCTCCACGACTAGTGGATGAATGCCCAGCTCAGACGCGGCCGCGGCTACGAGCCCGGGCGAGGGATCGGTCAGGTCGATCCAGACGTTGGCGCTTTCGTCGCGCAGACGTTCGGCGAGGTCGTCGATCGAGGTGGACGCAACGAGCTCGTGGTCCTTGACGCTGACGATGGAGAGAGCACCTGGCTCAGGAACGCGGCTGTGACCGCTACCCTCTCCCGCCGATGACCCGGGTACGATGCCCATGTCGCTCGTCTGCTCCACGACGGTACTCTTGCGGCGGGACCCGCCGGAAGCCCACGCGATGCTGCTGGGTGACCGCAGTATGGCAGCCTGCTGCGGCCGAGACCGCAGTCATGGCGATAGTCGGCAGCAGCACGATCGGGTTCACGCCCGCCACGAGTCAGATGGCGGGCGGGGCATGAGCGGTCGTGGAGGCGATAGGATCATGGTTACCGAGATCGGGGCCCATCAGGAGCACGAGGATGTCCTCCATCGTGAGGCCCGTTCGGCTCTCCACCAGCCGTGCGATCCTCCACGGGTCACCGTCGGTCCGTCGCAACCTGGCGCGGTCCAGACCCGGCCAGATGAGCAGCGCTCGCTGCTGGTAGCGAGGGCGGATCGGAGCCCGCGTCGGCGGACGGTCGTTCCAGTCGGCGATGAAGGCGTCGTCGGGGTATGTGGTCAACATGGCTGGCCTCCTTTCAGGTGGCGCATCGACGGTGAGGGTTCCTCTCTCTCTCATCGGTTGCAGATGCATGCTCGCACCGCGACGCTGAAGAAAGCATGAATCGAGGTGCTTGCGGATGCTGCTGCCACTTGTCTGCGCGCAGCGCACAGGCCAAGGAACGTCGATGATGGGATGCCAGCACCGGCCCGCGATGGACCTGAGCCGTTGGGACTCAGATGAGCGAGGGCTGCGAGGGCTGCGAGGTGAGAGATGCGTGTCCTGATCATCGAGGATGACCAACGCCTGACGACGACGCTGGGCGATTCATTGCGGGCGGAGGGCTACGCGGTCGATGTCGCCGAGACCGCCGAAGACGGCCGCTGGATGGCGAATGAGGCTCCCTACGACGCCATCGTTCTCGATGTTGGGCTGCCCGACGGGGATGGGGTCGGACTCTGTGCCACGCTCCGAGACGAGGGGGTGTGGGCCCCCATCCTGATGCTCACGGCCCGCGGCGAGATTCGCGACCGCGTCCGCGGCCTGGATGCAGGGGCCGACGACTACCTGGCCAAGCCGTTCGCCTTCGATGAGCTCATCGCCCGATTGCGAGCCATGCTTCGGCGAGGCCAGGTCGAACGACCGAGTGTGCTGATCGTCGGTTCGATGCGCCTGGACCCGGCGACCAGGCGCGTGAGCGTGGGTCGATCGAGTCGCTACCGATCTCGGGCCGGCCATTCGCCATCCTGGAGTTGCTCGCCCGGCAGCAGGGTCTGCTGGTGACGCGAGCGGAGATCGATGGAGCACGTCTGGGACTGGGCCTGGGACGGAGTGTCCAACGTCATCGACGTCCACATCTCCGCGTTGCGTGCCATCCTCCGCGATGCCCCGGGTGCTCCCACCATCGAGACCATCCGCGGGTCGGGCTTCCTTCTGCGCGCGCTCGATAGCGGCGAGGACGGCCACGCGTCATGACCATCCGATCGCGCCTGACCATCTGGTACGGAGTGACCTTCATGCTGCTCATCGCCATCGCTGGTGCCGTGGTCTGGTGGCAGCTGCAGGCTAGCCTGCGGGCCTCCACGGAGGATGCGCTGCGCATCCATGCGACCGACGTCGCGAGCGACCTGCGCAAGGCGCCCCAGGACCTGCTCGCCCTGGAACCCGCTCTTCCGGGCATCTTCACCGCCATCCTGGACCCGGCCACGGGCAGCATCGAAGCCGGTCCCGGCGTACCGCGCGACCTGCCGCCGCTGCCGCTCGGCGCCTCGAACCGTCAACTCGTGGAGGGCGGGCCAGTCTATGCCTTCTACTCGATGCCCTTGCCCGATGGCCGCGTCCTCCTCGACGGCCGTTCGCTCTCGCTGGTCGATGAGAACGCGGCCCGGCTGCCGGAGCTGCTGCTGGTCATCGGCAGCGTCGGTGTCATCGGCTCGTTGGTGGGCGGTTGGTGGGTCGCGGGCCGTGCTCTGTCGCCCATCCGTCGGTTGACCAGTGAGGCGAACGCGATCGGTCCGCACGAGCTGAGTCGTCGACTGCCGGTCGTGCGGCAGCAGGACGAGATCGGCCGACTGACGGACACGCTCAACCGCCTGCTGGCGCGTGTCGAGAACAGCGTCGATCACGAGCGTGCATTCATCGCCGGCGCGGCGCACGATCTGCGCACCCCCATCGCTGCGCTCCGCATGCAACTCGACGTCCTGCTCAGGGGAGATCGCATCAACGACGAGACCCGTGCACCGCTGGAGGAAGCGCGGCAGGACGCGATCGACCTGGGCGAGTTGGCCGATGCGCTGTTGGGGTTGGCGGTGGCGCAGACGAAGGGGCTCGATGACGCCGTCGAAGACCAGCTGCTGCCCATGCTCGTGTCGCGGGCCGAGCAGGAGTGTGAGTGGGACGCGAGCCAGCGCGGTGTCCACATCGAACAGTCGGTGGCTGAGGCAACGGTCCGCATCAGCGGCATCCGCTTCCACCAGGCGCTCTCAAACCTGCTTTCCAACGCCATCCGCTACAGCCCGGCCGGCGGCACCGTGAGACTGTCAGTCTGCGTGCAAACCGCGCGCGATGGCGGAGCGGTCGTGATGACGGAGGTGACCGACGAAGGTCCTGGCATCGAAGACGGCCAACGCGACAAGCTCTTCGTGCCCTTCGCAATGGGGGACGGGGGCTCACCCGTCCACGGGCTTGGCCTGGCGACTGCTGCGGCGGCGGTCGAGTCACAGGGCGGACAGATCGGCTACCGCGGCAGCGACGCGGGTGCGGTGTTCTGGTTCTGGCTACCGATCAGCTCACACACAGAGGCCGCTCGGGGAGACGAGCGGCCTCATGCGGGAGGAGGAAGAAGCTAGTCGAGAGCTACACGGCTACTACCGCCCGTGAGTCGACGACCAGCTCTGAGGAAACACCGCGGATGGGCCTGCTCGGATCGATGCCATGGATCTCCTTGACCTGGCTCAGGAACCAGGTCGAGAACGAGTATCTGTGGCAGCCATCATCTCCTGGAATGCTCGGCCCGGGTCATCGCCACTGAGTGTGACGATGACAAGATCGCCTGTCGGTGTCTGCTGCAGGAAGGTGCGCTCTTCGACGCCTGCTCGACTACGCGACTCGACGAACTGCTCATGCCGGGGACCGTTGAGCTCATCCATCCACGCCCGCCACGCGGCCGTCTTGCCAGGCAGGATGGGGAATGCCATTGCCATTACCGACATCTCTTGCTCCTTCTCACCATCTCGGAGCCCGAGGCCCCTGCTCCACGCTTCCGTGCGACCGTTTGTCGCGAACCCGGTGCGATCGATGAGCCACATGTTGGGCGCCGATATGTGAAGAGAGCGTGAATCGCGCTTAGGTATGTCATGGATCCGTCGGCTGCCAATCCTCCCCGACGGTGGACGCGCACAGACGCGACGGGGGCACCTGCCGGCAGGACCGACCCCGGCGTGCGCCGGCGTTGCCTACAGCGTCGCCATGTCCACGTTGTTGAAGTTGCGCCGGTAGAAGGTCATGTAGTCGACCTTGCGTTCCAGCGCCTCGATCACAGCGTGGGCGAAGTTGACCTTCTCGAAGCGTTGCGCGCTGCCCAGCCCGCCGGGGCTGAAGACGTTGATCTCCATCAGCTTGTCACCCACGATGTCCAGGCCCACCAGGAACATGCCGTCCTGCACGACCTTGGGTCGCACGATCTCGGCGATGCGCAGGTGCTGGTCGGTGATGACCGCCTCACGCAGCTTGCCGCCGGCGTGGATGTTGCTGCGCATGTCGTCACCCGAGCGGACACGACGGAAGGCCGCGTACTTGCCGCGATAGCGCAGCGGCTGACCGTTCATCAGGAACAAGCGCGTGTCCCCTTCCTCGGCCGCGGGCAGGTACTCCTGGGCGATGACGTAGCCGTCGCGGCTCACGGCGTCGACCATCTGGTTGAGGTTGGAGCCGTCACCGGGACGCACCAGGAAGACGCCCGAGCCACCCGAGCCTTGCAGCGGCTTGAGCACGATGGTGCCGCCCTCGTCCTTCCAGAAAGCCCGGATCTCGTCGCGATCGCGCGTGATGAGCGTGCGCGGTCGGACCTCCTCCGGGTAGAACTGGAAGTACATCTTGTTCATGGCCTTGGCCAGGCCGTTGGGATCATTGAGCACGATGAGGCCGCTGCGCATGGCGACGCGCCCGAAGATGATGCCCGTCGACTGCGCCCAGGCGCGATAACCCAGATCGGTGGAGGGATCGCTGCGCAGGAGCAGCACGTCGAGCTCATCGACGCTGATGCGCTCCCGTTTGGCGCGACGCCCCTTCAGGTCGACGATGTAGGTCTCCGACGACTTGTAGGTCTTCTTGGGCGCGGACGTCGCGCGAGCACGCACGTTCTCGTCGGCGTCGTAGGCGAAGTCGCCCGAACCGATGACCCACGCCTCATGGCCGCGGTTGATGGCAGCCATCGCTAGCCGGCTGGTGGTGTACCCCGGTTCCTCGGTGGCGATGTCGTTGACCATGAAGCCGATCTTCATCTCTTTCCCTTCGACACGAGGTCTAGTACAGACACCCCCCGGCGGACACGGTCCAATCGTTGCAGCGCAGCCGGGTCTTCGAGATAGCGCGGCCGCAGCGGGGGCGGGTGCAGCACCTTGCGCCACTGTAGCTCTTCGATGATGGGGATATGGTCGGGGCCAAGCTTGCCCACCAGCAGCGGCTCCAGCGCTCCGCCCTCACGCAGGTAGTCGAGCACACCCCGGAGGCCGCGGAGGTAGACCACGTCCTTGGTCAATCCACCGCCACGGAACACGCGCATGGTCACGGAGAACGCCGTGCGCTGGGCGAAATCGTGGGCCCGGTCGAGCTCGCGGAAGACTTCCACGAAGTCCCCGCCCTCCAGCATCCGGTGCGCCGCCAGCACACGTGCTGCGAGCAGCCGCAAGCGCGGCCGGCTGAAGCCGCCCACGAGGTACTCCGCGAGCACGGCCATGCCCTCCTGCAGCTCGTCGTAGCCGGGCAGGCCGATGGCCAGCTGGCGGAACGGCTGGGCGCGGCCATTCACGTACGTCACCACGTGTGTGCCGACCTCGTGCGCGAGCAAGGCCTCGATGCGCGAGGTCGGGACGCTGGTTCGAGCACCGACCAGCAGCCGACCATGCGAGACCATGACCCCGAGGATGTCCTTGCGGATCTCCACCGCTCCCGATACATGGGGGTGGATACGCCGGTAGTACTCCATCTCCTCGGTCGCGCGGGCAGCGAAGGCCTTCGCGTCGGCCGCACCTCGGGGAGACTCATCGCGACTCCTCGAGGGCACGCGGTCGAGCACCTCGTAGGCCAGGTCCAGCAACGTATCGTCCACGCCGCCGAACAGCTGGAGGCTGCCGTACAGGAATTCCGGACGGCCACGGTCGCCGAGCATGGTCAGCTTGCGATCGAGGGAGGTCTGCTGATCGCGGAAGAGCTGCCCCAGGGTGGGTATCCTCGATGCGCTCGATGGGGATGCGGAACAACTCGCGCTTCACCAGCGCTGTGTCGAGCTTCAGCGGCCGCGACGAGAACTCCGGCACGACCTCGAAGCGGCGCCGTCGGAACTCGGCCCAGGCATCGTCAGCGTTGGTCGGCGTGACCTGCAGGATGAAGTCGAACTGGTTGCTGACCGCAGCGAGCCGACGGTCCACGTCCCACACGGCCTTGACGACGCTGTGACGGCCGAGGGCATGATAGTTGGGTGGGCGGTGGGAGGTACGCAAGCGGGTGAACTCGAACACCGCTCGCTTGAGCGCCCGTGAGATACCCCGGTGCAGCGTTCGATGCACGAGAGGGTAGCTCTCGGTCTGGGCGGGATCTCGGAACACGGGCTGCAACTCCAGGCCGATGACGTGGACGCCCAGTTCCGCCGCCCGTGCCGACGTCAACAACGGCTGCAGCCCAGGTGGGTTGGCGCTGGTCACGCCAACGATCTCCACGTTGGCCATCCGGCCTTTGACCCTGATCTCAGACAAGGCACTGTCGAGTGACGCGACAGTGGCTGTCAGGCGGCTCTTGCGCGGCCGCAGGATGCGGAAGCCCGGCTCCCAGGTCGTCTGGCCCTCCGGCAGGTCCGTATCAGGCGTGGACCAGACCTCCACGATCAGAAGCGATCCGAAGCTCTCGACCTGCGCCGCGGCGATGCCCTCGACCAGTGCCGTGACACCGGCCTGCGATCGCCCTCCACCGGGCGCGATCACGTACGAGGCCTCGCCCACGATGAGGGACTCGGTGTCGGCGTCGCGACGCTTCACGGGGCGGCGGTAGACGATCAGGAACGGCAGGGGACGGTCGACATGGACCCGACCCCATGGCTCGATCTTGCGCCGCAGCGGCTTGCCCTCACGGACGCGCTGACAGGCGGCCTCGACGAACGCACTCGTGATCGACCTTGGCGCGGTCTGTGACCCCCGGGGATGATCGAGCCCGGCCCGGACCCCGGCCCGGCGGGGAGACAGACCGATATCGATCATCGGTCAGCGGTACGCACGGCCTCGAGGGATTCCAGGATGCCCGGCAGCGTGGCCTGCAGCGCTTGCGGGATGGCCTCGTACTCCTCGGGCGAGAGTCGACCGGTCCATTCGTCCATGAAGAACTTCTTGAACTCGATGGCCAGACAGCAGGCCGATGCGCCGAAGCGCTCATGGATCCAGCGCGAGAGATAGCCACCCTGGAAGCGAACGTTCTCTCGCACATCGAGGTGGCGACCGAGGAATTCGTGGGCCGTGAGGTCCGCCATGAAGCGATCCACCAGTGGACTCCAGCGTTCGCGGTCGAGTGAGCCGGTCCCGACGTTGACCTCCGGGTTGCGGGCGGGATCGTCCGGTGGCGCGTCCGGTCCCGCCCGACGATGGTTGTAGGTATGCAAGTCGAATACGACGAACTTCTCGTAGCGCCGCTCCATCTCGCTGAAGATCCGCTCAGCCTCCGCGTAGAAGGCGTCATATTCCGCGAGGGACCGCTCCACCAGACCGTCCGGCAACTCCTGCCCCCACAGGTGCAGCCCCCAGGCATCTTCAGCTGTCCGATAGACGGCCATGTCACGCGGGCGGTTGAGGTCGACCTCGAAGCGCGACCGTTGGGCGA
The DNA here is from genome assembly GCA_963724095.1 of uncultured Chloroflexia bacterium. GTDB lineage: Bacteria > Chloroflexota > Limnocylindria > Limnocylindrales > CSP1-4 > JAFMJV01. The sequence continues at coordinate 87,098 of CAVRTH010000005.1, read as the reverse complement.
CCAGCTGCGTCGTGGCGATGGTCGTCCAGATGCCCGTGTAGGGATCCTCCTCACGCAGGCGGTCTGCCTCGGGCAGGGCGATGACCGCGCGTACCTCCTCTCGCAGGTCGTGGCCATTGTGGACGGCAGTGGCCGCGATCGGCTCCTGGCCTTCGGCGATCTCGGCGATCCCCTCGATCGATGGTTTCGGCATCGTGTGACCCTTGCGTATGTCAGGTTCGTGCTCTAAGTTATCACGACTTCGACATGACAGGCTCGGTTCGTTCAGCAGGCCCATTCCCACGGCGCCTCCGTTGCGCACGCGAGTTGCGCGGCTTCAGTCAGCTGGAGCTGGCACACCGCGCGCAGCTCCAGCAGGCCGCCGTCTCGCTCTATGAGAGCGGCTCTCGGCGTCCGTCACTTCGCAACCTGCGGAGGCTGTCCGAGGCGCTGGAGGTGACGACCGACTATCTCCTCGGCCGCTCCGATCGTCCGCATCCGGTGCCCTATGCCGATGAACCGCTGTTCTCGGACTTCGAGCGACTCAGCAATGACGATCGCGCCCTCGCGCGCCAGCTGGTGGCACGACTGGCACGACGCTCGGAGGGCTGAGCGCTGACCGGCCGCGCGCCGAACCCAGGCTAGCCTTCCTCGATGGCGAAGAGGTCGCGGCGAGGCAGGCCAGTGTCCTGAGCCACCATGCGGGCCGCGGCCGAGCGCTTCACACCCTCGGCCACGAGCCGCTCCACGCGCGCCCGGCCGGCCTCCAGGCTGGCCACCGCGACCGTCACGTCAGTGGCGCCGGCGACGACGATGACGACCTCGCCCTTGACGCTGGCAGCGGCCAGCTCGACCGCCAGCCGACCCAGCGAGCCACGGCGGACCTCTTCGTGAAGCTTGGTCAGCTCGCGACAGACCGCGGCGGGACGATCCGCACCACAGGCCGCGGCGAGGTCGGCCAGGGTCGACGCGGTCCGTCCGTGTGCTTCGTAGATCACGGTGGCGCGGTCGTCGGCAGCGATCCGCTGGAGGCGCTCGCGGCGCTCGCGGCCCTTGCGCGGCAGGAAGCCCTCGAAACCCCAGCGCGGGGCCGGGATACCCGAGGCCACCAGCGCAGCCAGGGCAGCGGAGGCACCAGGGACCGGGACCACCCTGCCCCCGCGTTCGACCCAGGCCTTGACGAGCACCTCACCTGGATCACTCAGCAGGGGCGTACCCGCATCGCTCACGAGAGCGACGTCGTCACCAGCCTCCAGCCGCTCCAGCAGTTCGAGGGTGCGGCGGTCGTCGCTATGCGCGTGATAGCTGCGCAGCGGCGTCTCGATATCGAAGCGCGCCCACAGCTTGCGTGTCACGCGCGTGTCCTCCGCGGCTACCACGGCCACGTCACGCAGTACTTCGAGCGCGCGCAGCGTGATGTCGCCGAGGTTGCCGATGGGCGTGGCCACCACGAAGAGGGTGCCGCGAGCGCCCTCCCCTGCCCGGCTAGTCACGCGCCGAGCGTGGTCGGCGTCGCGGATAGAGGTAGTCGATACCGGCGGTACGCGGGCCGATCTTGGCGATGGGTGGCACCTGGCGCTTGAACTCCGAACCGGCCACCATGCGGTCCACGCGGTCCACCAGATCACGCGAGAAACCATCCGCCACGACCTCGTCGATGGAGCGGCGACGGTCGACCAGCCGGAAAAGGATGCGGTCGACATCGGCGTAGGAGAAGCCCACCTCCTCCTCGTCGGTCTGGCCGGGCCAGAGGTCGGCGGAGGGGGCCTTGGTGATGATGGCGTCGGGCACGCCCAGCGCCGCGCTGAGCTGACGGACCTGCGACTTGTAGAGGTCGCCGATGGGGTTGAACGCGCTGGCGCTGTCTCCCCACAGTGTGCTGTAGCCGATGAGCGTCTCGGTCTTGTTGCCGGTCCCGATGACCAGACCGCCCCACGTGACCGAGTGGTCGTACAGCACCATCATGCGGGCGCGGGCCATGAAGTTGCCACGCCGCAATGGCGCGGCACCCTGCCGCCCGTGCTCGAAGTAGCCATCCACGATGCCGCTGATATCGACCAGCTCGCTGGGGCAACCGAGGCGGCGAACCACCTCTTCAGCGTCACCGCGCGACTCGGGCGATGACGTCTTGTAGGGCATCAGCACCGCGAGCACGTTCTGCGCGCCGATGGCCTCCGCTGCCAGGTAGGCCACCAGCGCCGAATCGATGCCGCCCGACAGCCCCAGGAGCACCTTGGCGAAGCCCGCTTGGTCCAGCTGCGCACGGATGAACTCGCCGATGATGCGGCGCGCGGCAGCCGTGTCGATCGCCAGTTCCAGCGGCAGATCGAGGACCATCGGCGTGGTCACGGTCGCTTGGCGCTGCGGGAGTTGCGTTCCAGCCGCTCGGCAAGTATCTGGTCCAGCTGGCGCATGACCACCTCCGGACGCTCGTCACGCAGCAGGGGCGAGGCGATACGCTCGCGACGCAGCTCCGCGGGCTCGATCTCCGCGAGATACAGGCCCTCTTCCTGGATGGGTGCACGGAACACGCTGCCGCCATCGGGGGCCACGACCTCCGAGCCGCCCCAGAAGGTGATGGATTCGTCCACGCCCACGCGATTGACGAAGATGACGTAGCTCGTCGTCAACTGCGCGTAGGTGCGGTTGAGCGAGCGCCACGACTCGGCCGTACCGAGGCCGGTCTCGTTGATGGCGGCCACGTCGCGGCCCGGCGAGGAGGAGACGTTGATGAGCACCTGTGCACCGTCGAGCGCCAGCAGCTGTGGCGTGGCCAGGTGCCAGAAGTCCTCGCAGATGCTGATCCCGAGGCGCAACCCCAGTCGCTCGGACGTCACCGCGCGGATGGTCGAGGCGGGCGCGAAGAAGCGGCGTTCGTCGAAGAGACCGTAGGTCGGCAGGAACACCTTGCGGTGTACGTGACGGACCTCGCCGGCCTCCAGCAGCGCCGCTGCGATGAAGAGCTTGTGGTCGGACGACTCCTCCACGAATGAGACCACGGCGCTCATGTCGCCGGCCGCGCGGGCCAGTTCCAGCAGCCGCGGATCGTCGCGCCCGATGGCGACCTCGGCATTGAGGTCCTGCAGCAGGTAGCCGGTCAGGCCGAGCTCAGGAAAGACCGTCAAGTCGGCGCCCTGCTCTCGCGCCCCGGTGAGGAGCGCATGGTGCCGTTCGAGGTTGGCTTCGAGGTCGCCGAGGCGAGGCGCGACCTGGGCAAGGGCGACGCGAAGGGGTGCCATGGCTGCAGTGTATGCCGCCGCTGCGCGTCGGTCGTGGCGGACCGGTGCCCTCGACGCGGCGGCGCTGGTGGCAGCACCTCTGGGGCCGTCATTGGCTGCGGACGTGACGACGCTGGCAGCACGGTGCTAGTCTTCGGACACGCCGCGAAGGGTGCGAGCACTGTGTCGTGTTGCGCACCTGCGGGCTGGCTGTTGAGAAGGACAGCACGGACGAGGCCGGTTGCCACCCAAGGCATCCGCGCTTGGCCGCGGTCCTCCCTGGAGTGCCCCCCGTCTCCGTCGCGGTAAGCAAGAGGAGACACGATGACCCGACGACCCACATGGGCGTCTGCGGCCGCCATCGGCGGCGCCGTCGCCCTAATGGCGATGTCCGCCGCTCCGGTGTTCGCCCAAGGCGCGCCTGAAGCACCGCCGGAGGGCGGCTACGCGGCCTATCCCACATATGCCGACGTCGATTGCGCGAACGAGCACCTTCAACGGCGGGGACTACACCGGCAACCTGGCCAAGATCGAGGCGACCGCCGACTCGACCGTCGTCTTCACCCTCTGCAACCCGGATCCGGCGTTCCTGCCCAAGGTCGCCTTCTCGCCGTTCGCCATCAACGACTGCGGACTACCTCATCGAGACCGGCGGTGGCGGGAGCCTCGTCGACGCATCCCAATGGCACCGGCCCCTTCAGCCTCGAGGAGTGGCGACGCGGTCAGGAACTCATCTTCGCGGCCAACCCCGACTACTGGGGCGAGGCGCCGATGAACGACCGAACCGTGCTGCGATGGTCGTCCCAGCCCGGCCAGAAGCTCATCGAGCTGCAGTCCGGCACCGTGGACGGCATCGACAACCCGAGCGTCGATGACCTCGACGCCATCGAGGCCGACCCGGCGCTGGAGGTCCTCCCGCGCGAAGGCCTCAATATCTTCTACGTGGGCATGAACAACACGTACCCGCCCTTCGACAACGAGAAGATCCGCCAGGCCATCGCCATGGGCATCGACAAGAACCGCATCGTCGACCAGTTCTACAGCCCGGGCTCGTCCGTGGCGGACTACTTCACGCCGTGCTCGATCCCCTTCGCCTGTGAAGGCGATGCCGTTCCCGTCCTTCGACCCCGAGGCCGCCAAGGTACTGCTGGCCGAGGGCCTGGCCGAGGAGGGTCTCGATGCCTTCCCCGAGGTTCCCATCTCCCTGCGCGTCGTCGACCGCTCCTACCTGCCCTTCCCTGAGCAGGTCGCCGTCGACCTCCAGGACCAGCTCCAGCAGAACCTCGGCATCACCACCACCATCGACGTCCAGGAGTCGGGCACGTTCATCGACAACTCGGACGCCGGCAACCTGGCGGGCTTCCACCTGCTCGGCTGGAACGCCGACTACCCCGATCCGACCAACTTCCTCGACTACCACTTCGGCCCCGGTGCCAGCAACCAGTTCGGCAACGGCTTCGCTGACATCCATGCGGCGCTGAAGCAGGGCGCGACCGCGCTGACCCGGCCGCCCGCGCGGCGGCCTATGCCGAGGCCAACACGCTGCTTGCCCAGCACGTGCCCGATGGTCCCGATCGCCCGCGGTGGTTCGTCCACGGCATGGCGAGCCGACGTCGAGGGAGCACACTCCTCGCCGCTCGGCAACGAGGAGTTCGCGGCCGTCGGCCCGGGTGCTGATGACCAGCTCGTGTTCATGCAGAACGCCGAGCCCATCGGCATGTACTGTGCCGACGAGACCGACGGCGAGTCCCTCCGCGCCTGCGAGCAGATCATGGAGCCGCTCTACGCCTTCGAGGTCGGTGGCACCGCCACCATGCCGCGCCTGGCCAAGGAGTGCACCGCCAACGAGGACCTCACCGTCTGGACCTGCACGCTCCGCAGGATGGCGTGACGTTCCAGAACGGCGCCGCGCTCGACGCCAACGACGTCGTGACGTCGTATGCCGTCCAGTGGGATGCCGCCAACCCGCTGCACGTCGGGCGCGACGGCAGCTTCACCTACTTCCCGGCCCTGTGGGGTGGTTTCCTGAACCCGCCCTCCGCCGAGGAGTAGTCGACCCTTCGAGTCGTAGGGACGAAGGGCGCCGCCTCAAGGCGGCGCCCTTCATCTCACGCCTGACCGGACCATGCCGGTCCAAACCACCGTACGGGATGGGATGACCCAATACATCATCCGGCGCGTGCTGCTCAGCCTCATCACGCTGTTCGGCATCATCGCCATCGTCTTCGTCATCGCTCGGCTCCTGCCGGGCGATCCCTGCCTCTCGGCGCTCGGAGAGCGCGCCACGGACGCCATCTGCAATGACTTCAACGAACGCTTCGGGCTGAACGAGCCCATCCTACGTCCAGTTCGTCCTCTACATCCAGCAGCTCTTCACCGGCGACCTCGGTGATTCGATCCGCTACGGACGGCCCGTCACCGAGATCCTCATCGAGCGCCTGCCCACCACCGTCGAACTGGCGACCTACTCGCTGCATCTTCGCCTCGATCGCCGGTGTCAGCCTGGGCCTCATCTCGGCACTTCGGCGTAACTCGCGGACCGACGTGACCACGATGTTCGTGGCCATCCTGGGCGTTTCCATCCCCATCTTCGTGCTGGCGCTGCTGCTGCAGTTCAGCTTCGCGGTGGCCCTGCCCAACATCACCGAACGACCTGCTCGGGGTGCGCATCGGCCTCCCGCCGTCGGGTCGACTGTCACCGGGACTGGAGTACCAGACCCTGCCCACAGGCCTTCGGCCTGGAGGACGTCGGCGGCATCGCGGGCGGTGCCTCGACTTCCTCTCCGGCCTCTACACCATCAGCTTCCTGGTCACGCTGCAGTGGGACCAGTGGATCGACGCGGTCCAGCACCTCATCCTGCCGGTCATCGCGTTGGGCACCATCTCGCTGGCGATCATCGCGCGCATCACGCGCTCGTCGCTGCTGGAGGTCCTGGGCCTCGACTACATCCGCACCGCACGCGCCAAGGGCGTGTCGGAGCGCAACGTGCTGCGCAAGCACGCCTTCCGCAACGCCATGATCCCGGTGGTCACCATCATCGGCCTGCAGCTGGGCCTGCTCCTGGCCGGCGCCGTGCTGACCGAGACGGTCTTCAACCTGACCGGCGTGGGTCGCACCATGTACGAATCGATCGTGGCGCGCGACTACATCGTGGTCCAGGCGTTCACGCTCATCATCGCCGTCATCTACCTGACGCGTGAACCTCATTCGTGGACATCTCCTACGCCTTCCTTGACCCGCGGATCCGGCTGAAGTGAGCCGCGCATCGTGACCGCGTGACTTCGGCGGCAACAGGGAGAACGTGGCGGCTCGGCAGAGTGCCCAGACCTCCGGCTCCGCCCGCAGTGCCAAGCATCAGCGAGACGCTGCGCAACATCCTGGCGCAGCGCTCGGCGCGGGTCGGCCTCTTCCTGCTGGCCATCCTGGTGTTCACCGCGATCTTCGCCGACTTCATCGCACCCTACGCGCCGAGACCGAGCAACCTCAACGGTCCCGGCGAACCCGGTAGGCGAGCCGAGCCCTGTATCCACCTCTTCTATGAGTTGCCCGTCGCTGGGAGCCTGGGGATGCCCGGCAGACCAGATGGAGACCTGTCTGGGCACTGACGGCAACAGTCGCGACATCTTCAGTCGCGTCGTGCTACGGGTCACGCGATCTCCCTCCCCCTCGGGCCCCGTGGTCGGGCTTCGCCATCCTCATCGGCGCGCTTTTCGGTGCCGTCGCCGGCTGGGCCAGCGGCTGGCCCGACAACGTCCTGATGCGCATCATGGACATCGTGCTCTCCTTCCCGGCCTTGATCCTGGCCATCGCCATCGTCACGCTCATCGGCAATGGCCTGCTACAACGCGCGTAGCCGCGGTGGTCATCGTCAGCATCCCACTCTACGCACGCCTCACGCGCTCGGCCGTGCTCTCGACCCGAGAGAAGCGACTACGTCACCGCCTCGCGGGCGTTGGGCGAGTCGAGTTCCGGCATCCTGCGTCGGCGCATCATCCCCAACTCCGATCACCCCGCTCATCGTGGCCGGCTCGCTCGGCATCGCCACGGCCGTGCTGGAGGTCGCCGCCCTGTCCTTCCTGGGCCTGGGCATCCGAGAGCCAGTAGCGCGAGTGGGGCGCCATGATCGGGCGCGACTTCAACTCCATCTTCACGTCGTCCCCTGCTGGTGCTGGCGCCGGCCTTCGCGCTGACGGTGATGGTGCTGGGCTTCAACCTGCTTGGTGACGGCATCCGTGATGCGCTCGATCCGAGGCTCAACAGGTGACGGCTGCCGTGAATGGCGTCAGTCACCAAGACGCGCAGCGCATCCTGGAGGTCAAGGGCCTGCAGCACGTCGTTCTACACGCGCGCCGGCATCATCCGGGCCGTCACCGGCGTCGACTTCCACGTGAACAAGGGCGAAGTCCTGGGCCTGGTCGGTGAGTCCGGCTGCGGCAAGTCGGTGACCTCGCTGAGCATCCTCGGCCTGGTGGGCGAACCCGGCAGGGTCGAGGGCGGCGAGGTCCTCTTCGGGGGCCGGACCTGCTGACGCTGTCCGATGACGAGATGCGCAAGATCCGCGGCGACCGCATCGCCATGATCTTCCAGCAACCGCAGTCGTCGCTGAACCCGGTCATGAAGGTCGGCCCGCAGATCGCCGAGGCGCTGCTGATCCATCGCGACCTCGACGAGAAGGCCGGGCACGCGCAGCGCAGCCTCGAGCTCATGGACATGGTCGGCATCCCCGACCCCAAGGCGCGCTACGAGGCCTATCCCTACGAGATGTCCGGCGGCATGGCCCAGCGCGTGATGATCGCCATCGCGCTCTCGTGCGAGCCGGAGCTGCTCATCGCCGACGAGCCCACCACGGCGCTCGACGTCACCATCCAGGCGCAGATCCTCGACCTCATGCGCATGCTCCAGAAGGAGACCGGCACCGCCATCGTCCTCATCACGCACGACCTGGGCGTGGTCGCCGAGATGTGCGATCGGGCCGCGGTCATGTACGCCGGCGAGATCGTCGAGCAGACCGATGTGCGAACGATGTTCGCCGACCCCAAGCATCCCTACACCCAGGGCCTCATCGGCGCAGTGCCGGTGCCGGGCGAGATCCTCGACGAGCTGGCCACCATCCCCGGATTCGGTGCCCAACCTCATCGAGCTACCCGCTGGCTGTCGCTTCGCTCCACGCTGCCGCGCTCGCGAGGTAGCACGGCAACGTCCTCGCTGAGCGAGCCCACCCGGAGCTGCGATCGGTCGAGCAGGGTCACCTGGTGCGCTGCTGGCTCTACCACCATGAGGACGGCAGTCCCCGTCCTGACCCGAACGAGTGGCCGGAGGCTGGGGCATGACTGACGCCAAGGTGCTCACGACGCTCGGCACGACCAGGGTCAAGGACCCCCTGATCCGCCTCGAGGGTCTCAAGAAGGCCTTTCCCATCAAGGCTGGCGTGCTGCAACGGACGGTGGCCGAAGTGCGCGCCGTCGACGGCGTGGACCTCGAGATCGGTCGCGGCGAGACGCTGGGCCTGGTCGGCGAATCCGGCTGCGGCAAGACCACCATCGGGCGCCTGCTTGCTGCGCCTCATCGAACCCACCGGCGGACGCATCATCTTCGACGGCACGGACATCACCGAGCTCCAGGGCAAGGCGCTCCAGCCCTATCGCCGCAAGATGCAGATCGTCTTCCAGGACCCGTTCGCCTCGCTCGATCCGCGCCAGCTGGTGGGTGACAGCATCGGCGAGGGCCTGCGCATCCACGACCTCGGCACCACCGCGGAGCGGCGCCAGAAGGTCGCCGACATCATGGACCTGGTGGGCCTACAGCCGTATCACGCCGACCGCTATCCGCACGAGTTCTCCGGCGGCCAGCGGCAGCGCATCGGCATCGCCCGCGCCCTCGTGCTGGAGCCGGAGATCATCGTCTGCGACGAGCCCGTCTCCGCGCTCGACGTGTCCATCCAGGCGCAGGTGCTGAACCTGCTCAAGTCGCTCCAGAAGGAGTTCGGACTGACCTACCTGTTCATCGCCCACAACCTCGGCGTGGTCGAACACATCAGCGATCGTGTGGCGGTGATGTACCTGGGACGTGTAGCCGAGCTGACCAACCGCGAGCAGTTCTACCGCGACCCGCGTCACCCGTACACCATGGCGCTGATGTCAGCCATCCCCGTCCCCGACCCCACGCTCGAACGCAAGCGCATCATCCTGAGCGGTGACGTGCCCAGTCCGGTGAACCCGCCGGAGGGCTGCAACTTCCATCCGCGCTGCTGGCTGCGAGGTCGTCTGGGGGAGCCCGACATCTGCTCAGGCGATGTCCCGCAGCTCATCGACCCCCTGCCGAACGATGGCGAGGAGCAACTGGTCGCCTGTCACTTCCGTGAGACCAGCGCCATCGAGCTGGAGAAGGCCTCACGGATCGAGGAAGTGGTCAGCTAGGACTGGCGAAGGCCGCAAGCGTGCCGGTGGGGCCGACCGCGGTCCGGCAGTCATGGCCATGGCCTGCGGCGCGGTGTCGTGGCACGCCGACGACACGCGGAGGGGCGGCTGGACGGCATCGGTGGCGTGAGGGCTCGGGTGGCTCGGGTAGCTCGTCCATCGCGGCTGCGGCCATGCCGGCACTGCCGGTGGCCATGCTAGGCTGGCTGCCTGATGCTTCGCATGTGAGGGAGCGAATGAGGCCGACCGCAACCGCCGCTCTGATCCTGGCCATCGGACTCGCTGCTGCGGCGTGCGGTGGAGACAGCGCCACGCCAGCAGCGGTGGACGAGGGCACACCAGCGCCCGCCGCCAGCGAAGCCGCCGACACGACTGCGGAGGCGGGCGCAGCGACCACGGCAGCCATCGAGAGCGCGCCAGACACGACGCCGCTGCCCGAGTTCACCAAGAAGGCCGCCCAGACCAGCGAGGACGATCCCGCTGCCACCTTCGGCCTCATCAGCGGTCGCTACCGGCTGGCCTGGGACACACCCCCCGACGACTCCCCCGATGCGTGTGAGCGTGTCGAGGTCGCAGTGGTCCAGCAGGACGGCGACTTCGAGTACGTCAAGGCATCGACCTCGGCGCGATTCAACGCCACCGTCAACGATCTGCCCCAGGGCACCTACAAGCTCGAGCAACGCGACCCCGACTGCAAGACCTGGCAGCTACGGATCGACTGGATGACGAACTGAGGTCCGTCACTCCGCGCGCGACGGTCACCCCGCATACCAAAGTCAGGCCCCGACACTGATCTCGAGGTCAGGCCGCGTCAGCGTCCACTTCGAGAACGGGAGACGACGGGATCAGGCTCTCTCGGCTTGCCTCCGCCGCGGCAGTGACGGCGCCTTCGGTCACGTCCTCGGCGAAGTGGCAGGCACTCTGATGGCCGGGGCCAACGGCGCGCAGCTGGGGCTCCTCGGTCTCGCAGATCTCTGGGTTGGCCAGCTGCTCACGCAGCCAGCAGCGCGTGTGGAAGCGACAGCCTGACGGGGGCGCCACCGGGCTGGGCACATCGCCCTTCAACACGAGCCGCTTCTTGCGGCGCCGCGGATCGGCCTCCGGTACGGCCGAGAGCAACGCCACCGAGTACGGGTGGCGCGGCTGGGCGTAGAGGCTGTCGACATCGGCCAGCTCCACGAGCTTGCCCAGGTACATGACACCCACGCGGTCGCTGATGTGCTGCACCACGGCCAGGTTGTGGGCGATGAAGAGATAGGTCAGGCCCAGGTCCTCCTGCAGATCGGCCAGCAGGTTGAGGACCTGGCTCTGGATGGAGACGTCCAGAGCGGAGACGGGCTCGTCGAGCACGATGAAATCGGGATTCAGGGCGAGTGCACGGGCGATGCCGATGCGCTGGCGCTGTCCACCGCTGAACTCGTGGGGGTAGCGGTGGATGTGGCTCTGGTTGAGACCCACCTTGGCCAGCAGATCGCGCACCAGCTCATCCCGTTCCGTCTTGTTCTTCATGCCGTGGACCATGGGTCCTTCGCCCACGATCTCGCCCACGGTCATCCGCGGGTTGAGGCTGGCGTACGGATCCTGGAAGACCACCTGCATCTGCTTGGGGACCTCCGCCCGCTCGGACTTGGACATGGTGGTGACGTCCTTGCCCTTCAGGTAGATGTGCCCGCCAGTGGCGTCGAGGAGCTGCAGGATGACCTTGCCCAAGGTGGTCTTGCCGCAACCGGACTCGCCCACCAGGCCGAGCGTCTCACCGCGCCTGACGTCGAACGAGACGCCGTCGACAGCGCGGACGGCGGCCACGGTATTGAAGCCGAACAACCCGCCCTTGATGGGGAAATGCTTGACCAGGTCATCGACGCGCAGCAGGGGCACATCGGTACCGGACGTGGGACGGACGCTGAGCGTGTTGGGCTCGACGAAGGACTGCTCTGTCACGAGCCCTTCCCCTTCCGGCGACTGGCGGCCTCGTCGCTGACGGGCTCGTCGAGCACCGGTGGCTCGATCGACAGCTGCAACGCGGCAGCGGCAGCCACGTCCGGCGCCGCTTCCGCGCCGATCGCCGGCGGCGCGCCGTCGGGGTCGAGCCAGCAGCGCGAGACATGATCCGCGGCCAGGCTGCGCACCGGGGGTGCCGCGTCGCAGACGGGCATGGCCACGGGGCAGCGACGCTTGAAGAGACAGCCGCTGGGCAGATTGAGCGGGTTGGGCACGACACCACGGATGACATCGAGTCGGCGACGGCGCTCGCCCAGCTTGGGGATGGAGGCCAGCAGACCCTTGGTGTAGGGGTGGTGTGGTTGCTCGTAGACGGTGATCGCGTCGGAGCGTTCGACGACCTTGCCGCCGTACATCACCACCACCTCGTCGGCCATCTCGGCCACGACGCCGAGGTCGTGCGTGATGAGCATGATGGCCATGTCGTTCTGCTCACGCAGCTCCTTCATCAGCTCCAGGATCTGGGCCTGGATGGTGACGTCGAGCGCGGTGGTGGGCTCGTCGGCGATGAGCAGCTCGGGCTCGGTCGACAGGGCCATGGCGATCATGACGCGTTGGCGCATGCCCCCCGAGAGCTCGTGTGGGTACTGCCGAGCACGCTGCTTGGGCTCGGGGATGCCGACACGCGCCAGCATCTCGACGGCACGCTGGCCGGCTTCCTTCTGGCCCATGTCTCGATGCCGGGTCAGCGCCTCGCTGATCTGGTCGCCGCAGGTGAACACCGGGTTGAGCGAGGTCATCGGTTCCTGGAAGATCATGGAGATGCGGTTGCCCCGGGTGGACTCCATCTCCTTCTCCGAGAGGCCCAGCAGGTCGACGCCGCGCAGCCGGGCAGTGCCGGCCACGATGCGGCCGGGGCGTTCGATGAGTCGCATCACGGACATCGCCGTGACGCTCTTGCCACAACCGGATTCCCCTACCATGCCCAGCGTCTGGCCGCGCCGGATGGCAAAGCTGACCCCGTCGACGGCCTTGACGGTGCCGTCAAGCGTGTCGAACCACGTCCGCATGCCGTCGACCTCGAGGATCATGTCGTGGTCGCCGGTATCAGTCACGGCCGGCTTCTCCAACTGGGCGGTCACTTGACGTCGATCTTCTGGCGCGGGTCGAGCGCATCGCGCAGTCCATCGCCGAGGAAGCTGGCCGAGAGGACCATGAGCACCAGGATCATGCCGGGCCACACCACCATGAGGGGCGCGCGGATGAAGTACGTCTGGGCATTGTTGAGCATGTTGCCCAAGCTGGCCTCAGGCAGGCTGATGCCGAAGCCGAGGAATGACAGGGCCGCCTCGATCACGACCGCGTCGGCAACGCCGATGGCCGCGGCCACGATGAGTGGTCCCGTGGCCGGCGGCAGCATGTGGCGGAAGACGATGCGGCGATGGCTGGCGCCGAGGGCCCGCGCAGCCTGCACGAAATCCATCTCGCGCAGCATCAGGAACTCCCCACGGATGAGGCGTGCCGCCAGCGTCCAGCCGGTGATGCCGATGGCGATGACCACGACCCACACGTTTCCCTGCCCGAAGAAGGACACGATCATCAGGATGATGAAGAGGATCGGCAGCGTGAGCACCACATCCACGAAGCGCATCAGGGCGTTGTCCACCCAGCCACCCACATAGCCCGCGACGGCACCGACGAGGCTGCCGAGGCCGGCGATGATGATGACGGCACTGAAACCCACGATGAGCGAAGTCTGGGTCGCTTTGGCCAGGCGCACGAACACGTTCTGGCCGATCTCGTCGTAGCCCAACGGTGCGTTCGGGAACTCCGGTGGCGCGTAGATCTTGGCCAGGCTGGGATCCTTGTACAAGTCGCCGGTGAACACCGGCACCAGGACTGCGAAAGCGATGAGGACTGCCAGGACGATCAGCGAGATGACGGCCATGCGGTGGCGCAGGAAGCGCCGCCGGACGAGCTGCCAGTACGTGCGGACCGGTACGAGATCGACCTCGTCGAAATCATCGGAGTCGGCCGCGGCGGCAGGTACGACCGCGATGGGGCTCGCGGTGTCCTGGGGCTTTACCGTAGCGATGACGTCACTCCCTAGTACTTGATGCGCGGATCGACGAAGCCGTAGAGCACGTCAGCGAGCAGGTTACCGAGGATGACCGCGATGCCGCTGAGCATGGCCAGGGCCATGATGACCGGGTAGTCCTTGTTGCCTACCGACTCCACGTACATCGATCCGAGACCGGGCCAGCTGAAGATGGTCTCGGTGATGGCTGCGCCGGCGATGAGGGTTGGGATCGAGAGGCCCAGCAGCGTCACGATGGGGATCATCGCGTTGCGCAGGGCGTGCTTGTACAACACCGTGCGACGAGGCAGGCCCTTGGCCTTGGCTGTACGCACGTAATCCTGGTGCAACACGTCGAGCATGGAGGAGCGCGTGTAGCGACTCCAGGCGGCGATGCTGAGGATGGCCAATGAGAGCACCGGCATGAACAGGTGCCAGGCGATGTCCACCGGGTCGCCGCGCGAACCGAGGCTCTCCATACCGAAGAGGGGGAAGCCGATGGCGCCGCCGGTCCACTGCTTCATCAGCACGCCACCGAGATAGAGGATGTAGGTGCCCAACAGGAACGAGGGCAGGGCGTAGCCGATGGTGGCCGAGGTGGTGATGATCTTGTCGGTCCAGCTGTACTGGCGCACCGCGGCGATGATGCCGATGGGGATGGCGAAGATGATGGTCACGATGAGGGCCGTGCCCATCAGCAGGATGGTCGGCGGCAGGCGATGCATGACCTTCTCGATGACGGGGACGCCATCGGTGAAACTGTAGCCCCAGGCCTCCACGTGCCAAGGCTGGAAGAAGGTCGTCACCCACGCCAGGTACTGCTCTGGTAACGGCTTGTCGAGACCGTAGGAGCGGATGAGCGCCTCGATCTGCTCCGGCGGGACACGCGGCACGCGGAAGCGGTCGGTGGGATCGACCCGGTGAGGCATACACGATCATGAAGACGATGATCGAGACACCGATGACGATGGGGATGGCCTGAAGCAGGCGTCGAGCCAGGTACTGAGCCATCAGCTGGCTACCTGGTGCGGCGACATGGCCCGGGTGGAGTAGGACACATTCTCTGTCAATGCGGAAGGTAGTCGTGTGGGGGGTCGCGCTGGGCGCTGGGCGCCTGCACGACCCCCCACGGCGTGACCTACGTCACGCCCGAGACGCTACTGGATGATCACTCGGCGACGGTGGCGCCGCCCTTGTTGATCTTCTGCAGCTCGTAGAACCAGGTAGGAGTGCTCATGATCTCTTCGGTCCAGGCATTTTCTCCCTGGACGGCGACCGTCAGGCCTTCCTTGGCCTCGTCGGACCAGGCCCACAGGGCGGGAAGCTCGTCGGCCATGATGGCCTCGAATTCCTGGTAGATCTCGGCACGCTTGGCCTGATCGAGCTCCTTGAGGCCAGCCTCGATGAGCTGGTCAGCGCGCTCGTTCTGGAAGCAGATGTAGTTGTACGTGTCCGGCAAGTCCGCGGTCACGCACTGGCTGCTGTGATACAGGCTGTACGGATCGGGATCGTAGCTGGTGCTCCAGCCACCGAAATAGGCGTCCCACTGCTGATTCTGGCCGGCCATGATGAGCGGCCATTCGAGGCCCGGCAGCAGCACGGTGCCGAAGTCGGCCTCTTCAAGAGTCAGGTTGAAGCCGCAGTCCTTGGCCTGGTCAGCCAGGAGCTGCATGAACTTGGTGCGGTCGGGCTTGCCGGCGCGCAGGAGGATGTGGGTCTCGAGACGCTGGCCTTCCGCGCTGACACGGACACCGTCATCGCCCATGGTCCAGCCAGCATCCTCGAGGATCTGGTTGGCCTTGTCGACGTCGTACGCGTACTTGGGGACGTCCGGGTTGTAGGCCCAGCTGGCCGGTGGGATATCAGAGTAGATGGGCACGCCCTGGCCATCCGTCGCGGCCTCGACCGTGGCGTCCTTGTCGATGCAGTAGGCGAGCGCCTGGCGGACCGGCTTCTCATAGAAGAGACGACCTGGGCGCAGGTTGAACTGCAGGTCGTAGTAGCCGAAGTCCGGATAGCGGGCGAACTTCAGGCCGGCGGCCTCACGCAGCTGCGCATAGCCGTCAGCGGTCAGGGAGTACTTCCAGTCGATGTCGCCACCGGCCAGCGCAGCGGATGCCGCGACGTCGTCCTTGATGATGGGCATGTACAGCTTCTCGAAGGCCGAGGGGCCCCAGTGATACTGATCGTTGCGCTGAGCGGTGATGTCCTGGCCGGGGCGGAACTCGGTCACATAGAAGGGACCGGTGCCGACCGGCATGCGGGCGGTGTCGATGAGCTTGTAGGCCGCGGCGATCTGGTCGATGGCCTGGGCGTTGAGGATGGTCGACAGCTCGTCGAGGCTGGTGTTGAGGGCGGTCGCGTAGCTGGCCTCGTCGAGGGCTCCACTCTCGTCGGTGTAGAGGGCCTCGTCCGGCAGGGGGAACTCTGCGGCGATCAGCAGACCCTCGGCATCTCGGCGGAAGTTCTCGGACTCGGGGCCGGCCGCGAGCAGGGCATCGACCGCAGCAGCGTCGACGTCGGCGGTCTGCTGCTGGAACTTGGCGAAGGCCGCCTCGACGGCGTCCTTGCTGTCGATGTAGAGACCAGGGAGCGAAACGGTGGAGAAGGGCGCGTACTTGTCGGCCAGGGTGAACTGGACGGTGAAGTCGTCGAGCGCTTCCACCTTCTGCAGTACCTTCACGGGCTCCGTGGCACCCTCGGGGGTGACGGTCACGAAGGCCAGACAACTGTCGGGGTTGAACTTGCAGTTGTCGCTGTTGGCCAGCTCATAGGTGAAGACGACGTCATCTGCCGTCATCTGCTGGCCGCTCGGCTGGAAGTAGACATCGTCGCGGAGCTTGATGGTCCAGACGGTACCGTCTTCGCTGATATCAGCCAGCTCAGCAGCGGCGTCCGGGACCGGGGTCAGGCTCTCGTCGAGGGCGTACAGGCCGTTGTACAGCCACTGGATCGCCTCGGCGGTCGGCAGGTCGTCGGCGCCGTTGTTCAGCGCGCTGATCTCACCGTCGATGGCATAGACGAGGGATGACTCGTCTTGCGCCGCGACGGGAACGGCCGACAGCGCCGAGGCTGCCAGGACGAACGCCGCGCCGAGGGCGAAGCTTGTTCGAGTCCGATGACTCATCAGAGAGGTTCCTCCTCTGTGGCGCGTCCCCGCCTGGGTGGCGACGATCGCGGGTTGGCTCGTCACTGCTGCCGCTCCTCCTATCCGCGCACACGCAGGTACACGTCTCCCGTGGAGGTGCCGCAGCAGTTGGATTGTATAGACGCTCAATCGACGGGTCCACCGTAGTGCCATTGGTCCCTCCATCGCCCGCCGATGAGCCCTCCCTCCGGATAGGGGTCCAAAAAGGGGTCCGCTACGGCTGCGCGCCGGCCGCCAGCGTCCAGCTGGAGATATCCCAGTCGTAGCGCGCGGCCGATGGGTCGATGGGGCCATCGGGATCACTGAGGCGCGAAGAGACCGCACTGATGGCCGAGTCGTACCAGAGCGGCCAGTAGGGCACGAGCTTCGCCAGTTCCGCCTGCACCTGCGAGTACTCCGAGATGCGCTCCGCTTCGTCGTAGGTGTCTCGAGCGGAGGCCACCAGGAAATCGATGAGCTCCGAGGTGAAGCCGCTGGGGTTCTCGTCGGCGACATTCTGCTCGGTCGTGATGCGTGACGACTCGAACGCGCGCACGGCACTGTCAGGGTCGGCGCCAAGTCGGCGCAGCCAGAGGATGGTGTCGAAATCGTTGGGCCAGCGCAGCTGGTTGAGCATGGTATCTCCGGTGAGATCGAGCTCTTCGACGTTGAGTTCGATGCCGCAGTCACGCAACTGCTCAGCGGCCTGGCCAGCGAAGGTGAACAGATCGACGCTGGTGGGGCGCACGGCGATGGTGGTAGAGAGGCGCGTGCCGTCTTCGCGCACGCGTATCCCGTCGGTGGCCATGGGCCAGCCGCCGGCATCGAGCAGGGCGTTGGCGCCTTCTACATCACGCTCCTTCAGGCCCACCTGGGGCGCCGCCCACGAAGTGGCAGTGAAGGGCGTGGTGGCCAGCTGCCGCTGGTCGTCAAGGGCAGTGGCCAGACCCTGGTGATCGAGACACATGACGAAGGCCCGTCGCGTGTCCAGGTCGAAGTAGATGCGGTCCGGGCGGACGTTGAAGAGGATGCCGAACTGCGTGTCCATCGGGCGCGATGCCGCGCTGAAACCGGGTGAGCCGTCGATGAGCCTGGCCTGCTCGGGCGGCACCTGCAGGATCCAGTCGGCTTCGCCGGTCAGCAAGCGCGTGGTGGCGACTGACGGATCGTGCTCGATACGCACCTCCATGCGCTCGATCTTGGGAGCGCTGCGAGTGTGCTTGGGGTTGGCCTCGAGAATGAAGCTGCCATCCTCCTCGATGCTCACCAGCTTGTAGGGGCCGCCACCGAATGGTTTCACCGTGGCATCAAGCAGGCCCAGCGCTGCCGAGTTCTTGTCGCGGTCCGCGCTGTCGAAGACCTGCGCCAGTGATTCGAGGCGCTTGAGCAGGTCACCCAGGTAGGCATCCTCGTCGAAGAGCCCGGTCTCGTCCACGTAGGGTGCGCGGGGCGGCAGGTCGATACGGGCTCGCGTGAAGATGCGCTCAAGATCGGCGCGATAGTCGCGCAGCATGCAGCCCTTGGGCGGATCCACCTCCAGGCACTCATCGCGCAGCGTCTGCTGGGTGATGTTGCTGATGACCGTGTCGGGCCGGTTGTCGTTGAGCCGGCCGGCTTCGTCGATGAGCTCATCGGTGGCCTTCTTGACATCGTCTTCGCTGAGGATGGGAAGGCGGCCGAGCGCCTCGGCAAGGAAGGGGGCGTAAGGCTCGGTCAGCTTGATGGTGACCAGGTTGTCGTCACGCTCGGGATTGCCGTCCATGTACGTGCGCACGGTCTCGCACAGGGTGCGGCCGAGAGGACAGGATGGCGATGCGGCCATGCGCAACGAGAAGGTGACGTCATCGGCGGTCACCTTGGCCCCACTGTGGAAGCGCGCGTCGATCTTGATGGGGATCTTCCAGGTCAGACCGTCATCGCTGATCTGGGGCATGCCCCTGGCCAGCTCCGGCACGGCCCGCTCCTGCTCGTCGAGCCGATAGAGCGGGTCGTAGAGCACGTCCACGAGGAGCTTCTCGGTGGCGTTGAGATTGTCGCCCGGCAGGAGGCGCCTGGGATGCTCCGGCGCCATCACCACCAGCGTCTTGCCGTCGTTCGCCCGTGGCGGGGGCGTCGCGGACACACTGGGCTCAGCGGTCGGTGGGGGTGCCGACGTCATCTCCGGGCTGGGTGACGGAGACGGCGTGGGGTCGGAAAGGCAGGCGCTCACGGCCAACAGGCCCACCAGCGCCAGCCCCGGCAGGCCCAGCCGGTGTATCGAGATCACTCGGGGCACGGCGTCTCCGCGCCGGTCATGGACTGCCAGCGGAGGTCGGGCTTGCGCGCAGCGGTGGTCTCGTCAAGGCGGCGGACCGGCGCATCATGCGGTGCCTCGGCGAGCAGTCGTGGATCCTGCTGAGCCTCTCGGGCAACCTCGATGAGAGCGTCGGCAAAGGCGTCGAGCGTCTCGAGCGACTCGGTCTCGGTCGGCTCGATGAGCAGGCACTCGTCCACGATGAGGGGGAAGTAGATGGTGGGCGGATGGTAGCCGTGGTCGATGAGACGCTTGGCGATGTCGTAGGTGCGGACGCCGGTGGCGGCCTTGATGGCGCTCGCGCTGGCCACGAACTCATGCTTGCAGGGACCGGGATAGGGTAGTTCGTACGCCTCCCCCACCCGCTGCCGCAGGTAGTTGGCTGCGAGCACGGCGTCGTCACTGACCTGGCGCAGGCCCCCGGCGCCGTGGGCGCGGATGTAGGCGAAGGCGCGCACGAGGATCCCCGCGTTGCCATGGTAGGCGCGCATGCGGCCGATCGAAGCCGGCCGCTCACCGGGACGCTCCAGTCGGAAGCCGTCATCGCCGTCCCGGAGCACCAGCGGCTCCGGCAGGTAGGGGCGCAGATGCTCCGCCACCGCGACGGGGCCGGACCCAGGGCCGCCGCCACCGTGGGGCGTGGAGAATGTCTTGTGCAGGTTGAAATGCATGACATCGAAGCCAGCCTGACCGGGTCGGAAGTGTCCTAGCACCGCGTTCATGTTGGCCCCGTCCATGTAGGCCAGTGCGCCCGCGGCATGGACGGCCTCGAGCAGGTCCACCACCTGATGCTCGAAGAGGCCCAGCGTGGAAGGATTGGTCAGCATCACCGCCGCGGTGTGCGGACCCAGGGCCGCACGGAGCGCCTCGATATCGACCATGCCGTCGGCGCCCGAGGTGATGGTGACGGTCTTGAAGCCGGCCATGGAGGCCGTCGCCGGATTGGTGCCGTGCGAAGAGTCAGGAACGATGACCTCGTCGCGCTCGACATCGCCGCGGGCAAGGTGATAGGCGCGGATCACGAGGATGCCGGTCAGCTCGCCGTGCGCACCGGCGGCCGGCTGCAGTGATACCGCCGGGAAGCCGCCGATCTCGCCCAGCTGCTGCTGCAGCGTCCACATCAACTCCAGCGTGCCCTGCGCCAGTTCGTCCGGTGCCAACGGGTGCAGGCCCGTGAAACCGGGTAGACGTGCGGCCCACTCGTTGACCTTGGGGTTGTACTTCATGGTGCAGGAGCCCAGGGGATAGAACCCGCCATCGACCGAGTAGTTGAGGTGCGAGAGGTGGACGAAGTGGTGTACCACCGTCGGCTCGTCGATCTCCGGCAGACATGCCGGCGTGGCGCGGCGGTGTTCTGCGGGCAGGCGCTCGAGCGCATCGGCAGGCGCATGCGGCACCTTGAAGGATGACCGACCGGGCGCGTGGAGCTCCGCCAGCGTCGGCTGCAGGTCTGGGCCGACGGCCGACCGGCGCGCGTTCTCCGGCACGAGGATCGGACGTGGACGGTTGGTGGCGAGATAGGGTTCGGTCACGCGGTCACCTCCACGAGTCCGGTGACCAGGCGCTCGATATCCTCGTCGGTGGTCAGCTCGGTGGCACACACCAGGAGGGCATCGACCAGTTCGGGGTCGTCGGGGTACCAGCGGACCAGCTCCAGTCCGGCCAGCACGCCCTTCGCGAGCAGCTGGGCGTGGGCGCTCGCGGCGCCCGGGACACGAACGGCGAACTCATTGAGGTAGGGTGCCGCGTGCGCGCGCGTGAAGCCGGCCCTCGCAAGCGCGGTCTCGAGGCGCTGCGCGGCGGCGGCACCGGCGGCGGCGACGTCATGCAGTCCGTGCGGCCCGATGGTGGCGAGGTAGGTCGTGGCGGCGAGGGCACACAGCGCCTGGTTGGTGCAGATGTTGCTGGCGGCCTTGTCACGACGGATGTCCTGCTCTCTCGCACGCAGCGTCATCACGAAGGCACGGCGACCGTCGAGGTCCTCGGTGCGACCGACGAGACGACCGGGGATCTGGCGCAGCAAGGGCTGCGTGCAAGCCAGCAGCCCCAGGTAGGGCCCGCCGAATTGCGGTGCGATGCCGAGCGGCTGTCCTTCTCCGGCAGCGATATCAGCGCCGTACTCGCCCGGCGGCGCCAGCACCGCCAGCGATACCGGCTCGACCACGGCCACGAAGAGGGCACCAGCGGCGTGTGCCAGCTGTGCTGCCTGTGCCATCGGCTCCAGGAGACCGAAGGCATTGGGCTGGCCCATGACCACCCCCGCGACGGGCCGTTCGCTGTCGGCCAGCGCCGCCTCCAGTGCGGCCAGGTCCGTCGTGCCGTCGGGTACGGTCGGCAGCTCCTCGATCTGGCGGCTGCCGGGGGCGAAGTAGGTGCGGGCCGTTTCCAGGTAGTGCCGATGCACGGCGCGGCTGATGAGCACACGCTCGCGGCGAGTGGCTCGCACCGTCATCAGAGCCGCTTCGGCAGTGGCGGAGGCGCCGTCGTAGTGCGAGGCCGAGACCACCGCTAGTGCACTCAGCTCGGCGATGAGCGACTGGAACTCGTAGATGCTCTGCAGCGTGCCCTGGCTGATCTCGGGCTGATAGGGTGTGTAGGCCGTGTAGAACTCACCGCGCGAGAGCACCGCATCGACGGCTGCGGGGATGTGGTGCTGGTAGACGCCGGCGCCCAGGAAGGACACCAGGTCGACGCGGTTGCGCGCTGCCAGGGCCGCCAACTCACGGCTGAGCGTCAGCTCGGAGCGTGGCCCAGGCAGGTCGAGGCCCTTGGCTCGCACGGTCTCGGGGATGTCGTCGAAGAGCTCCTCGACCGAATCGATACCGAGCGCGGCGAGCATCTGCTCGCGATCAGCTGTCGTATGGGGGCCGTAGACCACGCCGTCAGCTGCCGATCGACTCAGCGTAGGCGGCGGCGTCCATCAGCTCCGCGCCGGCAGCGGGATCGGCCAGGCGCAGACGCACCATCCAGCCGCCTTCGTACGGCTGACTGTTGACCAGCTCGGGTTCGTCGGCCAGCGCGTCGTTCACGGCGATGACCTCACCCGCCACGGGGGCCATCAGATCACTGGCGGTCTTGACCGATTCGATGACGCCGAAGGCCTCGTCCTTCTCCAGCTTGCGGCCGATCTGGGGCAGCTCCACGAAGACCACGTCGCCCAATTCGTCGGCGGCGTAGGCGGTGATGCCGATGACGGCCTCTCCGCCTTCGGCGCGCAGCCACTCATGATCATCGGAGTAGCGCAGCGTCTCTGGTATATCCACCTCTGGTGTCCTCCAGCAGTCATCCTCGGCCCGACAACCCCCGGTGGGCCTCAACCGGGAACGGGCTCAGCGACCCGCGCGGCGATAGAACGGCAATGGCACGACCTCGGCGGGCACGGGGGTCCCGCGGACGACGATGTCGAGCATGGTACCCGCGGAGGCATCTATGGGCGGAACGTAGGCCATGGCGATGGCCTCCCCCAGCGTGGGCGACTGGCTGCCGCTGGTGACGACACCGATGGCTGCCGGATCGTCCGCCCGTGTCACGGGGTATCCGTGGCGGGCGATGCCACGGCCGCGCACGACCAGACCGACGAGCTGCCGGCGGAGCGGCCCGAGCGAGATCGTAGCCAGCGCGTCGCGGCCGACGAAGTCGTGATCGAGGGCCACGGCCCAGCCAAGACCGGCCTCGAGCGGTGTGGTGTCGCGATCGAGCTCATTGCCGTAGAGCGGCATGCCAGCCTCGAGACGGAGGGTGTCACGCGCGCCCAGCCCACACGGCTGCAGGCCATCACCGGCCCCGGCGGACACGAGTGTCCTCCACAGGTCGGGCCCATCGTCCCAGGCTACGAACAGCTCGAAACCATCCTCACCCGTATAGCCGGTGCGTGCCACCAGGGCCGGGATACCAGCCACGTCGGCCCCGGCCATGCCGTAGTTGCGCAGTGCGCTGAGGTCGAGGTCGGTCAGGCGCGCGAGGATACGCACCGCGGCCGGCCCCTGGATGGCCAGCAGGGACGTCCCCAGCGTTTCGTCCGCGAGCGCCGCGTCCAGGCCAGCCAGTCGGATCGCCAGCTCGGCCGCCACCACCTCGCGATTCGAGGCATTGGGCACCACCAGGAAGGTGTCCTCAGCGAGGCGGTAGACGATGAGGTCGTCGATGACGCCGCCATCGGGTGCACACAGCAACGAATAGCCAGCGCGCCCGGGCGCCAGTCGTCCGGGGTCATTCACCAGCGCGGCGGCCAGCCCGGGCGCGGCTTCGGCACCACTCACGCGCAACTCGCCCATGTGCGAGAGATCGAACAGCCCCGCCGCTCGGCGCACCGCCTGATGCTCGTCCATGATGGAGCCGTAGCGGACCGGCATCTCCCAGCCACCGAACTCGGTGAAGCGAGCTTCCAGACCGGCGTGGATGTCGTGCAGCGCGGTACGTCGGGCCGTCACGAGCTAGGCCAGCCCAGCGACGGGCAGCGCCCGGGCGACGATGTCACGCTCGGTACGAAAGCGCATGACATGTTCAGCTTCCCCGATCCCAAACCAACGCACTTCCTCGAACTCGTGATCGTGATCGCGAAGGTCGCCACCGACCGGTTCCATAAGGTAGTAGCGGACGACCTTGTTGATGCGCCGACCATCGCATACGAAACGGTAGCGGATATCGCCGATGGTATCGACGATACGGACCTCGAGGCCGGTCTCCTCGGTGACCTCCCGCCGCGCCGTCTCCTCGGGCGTCTCGACGCCATCGGGGGTGCCCTTCGGCAGGCACCAGATCGCATGACGGCGATCTCGTCTTCGGCGCCCCAGCACCAGCTCCGGTCCCGTGGACCCATCGCGGATCACGACGCCTCCAGCAGAAAAGGCGTTCTCGACAGGGACGCTGCGGTCAGCACGGAGCCTGGTGCTCGCCACGTCAGCGCGGCGGCGGCACCGCGCGGAACGAGCGCGGGTCGCGGAGCGTCCGGCGCGGGATCGGCCAATGCATGGAAGCGCGCCGGATGGTCACGCTGGGGACAGGCGAGCTGGATCGGTCCGGGGTCAGGCTGCGGGCCGATCGGCGCACGGCGCCGAGCGGGTCACGCTCGGCAGCCGCGCGAGCCGAGCGGGGGATGGGCGGCTTGATGCGTGAGTGCCCGCGAGACAGCGGATGCGGATGACGGCCCGAGCCGGCGGGTGACACGAACCGCGTCCCTCGGTGTGACACCCGGATCGAGCCGACGCCTCGCTGCATGTTGCGATGGTACCGCCTATCGGTCCTGGAGCAGGCGCCGCAGCGGCTCTGCCCGTCCATCGTCGAGCTCACCGCGTTGCACCGCCATCGCCAGCTCGCGTCGCGCGGTAGCGCGATAGAGCTCCAGTGCACCCGGTGACAGGCGGGCGAGCGTGGCCAGGTGATCCCGAACGGTACCGACATCGCCGCGCACGAAGGGGCCGGTCAGGGCATCGGTGATGCCCATGCGCTCGGCATTCGCCAGCGCCTGCCGCATCAGTGGCAGGTAGATGGCCAGGGCGCCCCGCTCATCGAGTCCCGCACCTCGTGCGACCTCAGCGATACCGTCGAGGAGTCCCAGGACGCCACCGCCAGCGAGGACGGCGGCGGCATGGTAGGCGGCTTTCCCTGTCGGAGGTAGACGGACCGGTTGCGCACCGATGTCGATGGCCAGCTGGCCCAGTCGTGCCACCAGTTCCTCGTCACCCTCCAACGCGATGGTGGCGCCCCGTAGCGCTGCAACGGCAGCCTCCTGCTCAGCGAAGGCGACCATGGGGTGGAATGAACCGATCTGAGTACCCGCCGCACGAGCGGGTTCCAGCACTCGCGCGTCAAGCGCGCCGGAGGTATGCACTGCGGCTTGGCCGGCGTACAGGCGCAGCCTCGCAGCGACGTCGGCGATAGCGTCGTCGGGCACGGTCACGAAGACGAGATCGACATGATCGGCGATGGCTGCCGCGGTGGGTACCGCATGGGCATGAGGCACAAGCTCGAGGAAGCGTGCTTCCCGGGCCGGGTCCCTCGTGGCAACCCCCGCGACTGGCCAGCCCCCACGGCTGAAGGCGACGCCCAGGGCGCAGGCAACGCGGCCGGCACCGACGAAGCCGATGCGAGGATGGCCACTTGGATCGTCGGGCGGATGTGGATGCTGATGGCCGGGTGGGCCGTGTGTCTCGCTCACCGCCACAGCCTATCGGTCCCGGGACCTGGTCGTATACTGCTTTGAACCACATCCGACCGACCCGAGGCGGGCACTCCCGTCAGGAGCCGACATCGCGAGCGCGCCCGCCGCGCCCATGAATGGAGCTCGCCTCATGGCATCGATGTCCTCGTCTCCCGCAAACGACGCCCGAGCCCGTCTACGCGTGGCC
The DNA here is from genome assembly GCA_963724095.1 of uncultured Chloroflexia bacterium. GTDB lineage: Bacteria > Chloroflexota > Limnocylindria > Limnocylindrales > CSP1-4 > JAFMJV01. Next base: position 61,699 of record CAVRTH010000005.1, on the reverse strand, counting down.
GACGGAGACTGCATCATCTACCGCCTGGACGCGGTCAGCGACCGACTGGGCAGCCTCCCGTTCACCGTCAAGGTGCTGCTGGAGAACGTGCTCCGAAACAGCGGCCGCGGTGGTGCTACAGCCGATGATGTCACGGCCCTGGCGACCTGGCGACCTGGCAGCGAAAGCGAGGACTCGAGATCCCCTTCATGCCGGGACGAGTGCTGTTGCAGGATTTCACCGGGGTCCCGGCGGTGGTCGACCTGGCGGCCATGCGCGATGCCATGGCCGAGCTGGGCGGCGATCCGGCGCGCATCAATCCATTGGTGCCGGCAAGCCTGGTCATCGACCACAGCGTGCAGGTCGACCGCTTCGGCTCCTCGGAGGCCTACGCATTCAACGTCGAGCGCGAGTATGAGCGCAACGGCGAGCGATACCAGCTGCTGCGCTGGGCGCAGACAGCGCTGAACGGCTTCCGCGTCGTGCCGCCCGGCACCGGCATCGTGCACCAGGTGAACCTCGAGTTCCTGGGAGACGTGGTCAGCCTGCGCGAGGAAGAGGGCCAGAAGGTGGCCTTCCCCGACACGCTGGTCGGCACCGATTCCCATACCACCATGATCAGCGGCCTGGGCATCCTCGGGTATGGCGTGGGAGGCATCGAAGCCGAAGCGGTCCTGCTGGGCCAGCCGTTGTACCAGCCGCTGCCGAAGGTCGTGGGCCTCCGCCTCCACGGGGCGCTGCCACAGGGCAGTACCGCGACCGACCTGGTATTGGTGGTCAGCCAACTGCTGCGAGCTCACGGTGTGGTGGGCAAGTTCGTCGAGTTCTACGGCGATGGCCTGGGGTCGCTGGCCCTGGCCGACCGGGCGACGCTGGCGAACATGGCGCCCGAGTACGGTGCCACCACCGGCATCTTCCCCATCGACGAGGAGACCCTGGCCTACCTGCGCCTCACCGGCCGCGACGAGCGCGTGCCGCTGGTGGAGGCCTACGCGAAGGAGCAGGGCCTCTGGCGCGAGTCAGGAGCGGCACCCGAGTTCGACGAGATGCTGGAGCTCGATCTGGCCTCCGTGGCACCCAGCGTGGCCGGCCCGCGCCGGCCGCAGGATCGTATCGCCCTGCCCGACCTGCGCGATTCGTTCGAGCGTGATTTCCCTCCGCCCACCGGCTCGGGCTATCCCCAAGTTTCCGTGATCGCGGGCGGTGAGTCGGCCTCGCTGTCGACCGGATCGGTGGCCATCGCCGCCATCACCAGTTGCACCAACACCTCCAACCCCAGCGTGATGGTCGGCGCCGGCCTCCTGGCGCGCAATGCCGTCGAGCGCGGACTGTCGGTAGAGCCCACCGTCAAGACCAGCCTGGCGCCCGGATCGCGCGCGGTCACCGAGTACCTTCGCGGCGCCGGCCTGCTGCCGTCGCTCGAGGCGCTCGGTTTCAACGTGGTCGGTTACGGCTGCACCACCTGCATCGGCAACAGCGGCCCGCTCGACGAGGGCATCGTCGCGGCCGTGGAGGAGCATGACCTCATCGTCGCCGCCGTGCTCTCGGGCAATCGCAACTTCGAAGGCCGCATCCACCCGCTGGTGAAGGCTTCCTACCTAGCCTCGCCACCACTGGTCGTGGCCTTCGCCCTGGCCGGGACCGTCGATATCGACCTCGAGTCGGAGCCGCTCGGGAACGGTTCCGACGGCCAGCCGGTGTTCCTCGCCGATATCTGGCCCACCGCCGACGAGATCCGCGCCGCGATCGCTGGTGCCGTCACGCCGGAGCTGTTCCGCAGCACGTACGCGAGCGTCTTCGAGGGTGACGACCGCTGGCGCGCGCTGCCAGTTCCGAAGGGGGACCGCTACCGCTGGGATGCGGCCTCCGGCTACATCGCCGCACCGCCGTTCTTCGCCGGTCTCACCCCCGAGCCAAAGCCGATCCGCGGTATCAGTGGCGCGCGTGTGCTGGCGAAGCTGGGCGACTCGGTCACCACCGACCACATCTCCCCTGCCGGGGTCATCCCCGCCTGGAGTCCGGCCGGCCAGTGGCTACAGGAACGGGGCGTTACGCCCGCGGAGTTCAACTCCTTTGGCGCCCGGCGCGGCCACCACGAGGTGATGATGCGCGGCACTTTCGGCAACATCCGCCTGAAGAACTCGCTGGCCGACAAGGAAGGCCCCTACACCTCCTTCCAGCCCGGTAGCGAGCCGATGTTCATCTATGACGCCGCCATGCGCTATGCGGCCGACGGCACGCCGCTGCTGATCCTGGCGGGCAAGGAGTACGGCAGTGGCAGCTCGCGTGACTGGGCGGCCAAGGGCACCAGCCTGCTGGGTGTCCGGGCCGTCCTGGCCGAGTCATTCGAGCGCATCCACCGCTCCAACCTGGTGGGCATGGGCGTGCTGCCGTTGCAGTACCTGCCCGGCCAGAGCGCTGCGTCGCTGGGCCTGAACGGGACCGAGGCCTACGATGTGCTCGGGCTCGACGACGACATCCGGCCGCGCTCGAGGGTGACCATCGTGGCCCACGGCGACGGCGGCGACATCACGTTCGAGGCGGTCGTCCGACTCGACGGCGCCATCGAGGTGGACTACTACCGCAACGGCGGTATCTTGCCCACGGTCCTGCGACGCCTCGCCTCAGATCAGCCCCAAGCGGGTCTGTCCTAGGCTGAACAGCCTAGGCTGGTTCGGCCGCATCGATAGCGAGCACGTCGCCACCGCTGGTCAGCAGATAGAGCTCTCCGGCGTCGTCCTCGCCGAACGACACGGCCCGCCCCATGTCCGCGGGGACCTGGCCCACGATGGCAGGCCGGGCATCGCCCTGCGATAACTGCTCGGCAGGCACGCCCCAGATGGTGCCGCTGCAGTAGTCCGCGTAGAGGTATGTGCCATCGGGCAATGACCCAGCCTCTCCGCGATAGGCGTAACCGCCGATGATGCTGCAGTGGGCCGTGTCGCCATCAGCGTGTGGATAGGCGACGGCCGGAAGGATGTGCGCGTCGGGATCGCAAGGGTCGTTTCCGAAGCAGTCCCGCCCCTCCATCTGGCTCCAGCCGAAGGACGGCGAAGGCGTGTCCGGCCGCAGGATGTCGACCTCCTCCCAGTGGCCCTGGCCGACATCGCCGATGTAGATATCGTTCGTCTCCCGATCGACGCTGAAACGCCAGGGGTTGCGCAGGCCGATGGCATGGAGCTCCGGCCTGGCCTCGGGATCATCAGCGAAGCCGTTGTCCATGGGTATGGCGTAGGGCCATCCGCGATCGATATCCAGGCGCAGCAACTTGCCCAACAGGGAGGCTCGGTCCTGTCCGTTCCCGAGGGGATCGCCGGCCGAGCCGCCGTCGCCGGTCGACACGATGAGCATGCCCTGCTGGTCGAATGCGAGCATGCCGCCCTTGTGATTGGTGAATGGCTGGGCGATCGTCAGCAATGCCCGTTCGGTCGACTCGATGGGCCGCCGATCGGTCGCAGTGTCGGATGGCAGAGTGAACTCGCTGATGGAGGTGGCGCCGTCATCGTGACGCGAGTAGGCCACGAAGAAGCGGCCGTTCTCAGCGTACTCGGGGTGAAAGGCCAGGCCCAGCAGCCCACGTTCGCCCTCGTACAAGACACGGTCGGAGATGTCGAGGAAGGCCTCCTCGCCGACGGACCCGTCCACTGCCAGACGCAGGATCCGGCCGCCCTGTTCGACGACGTATCTGTCACCGCTGCCGTCACCCCCACCGACGAGCAGGACGGGAGCCGCGAACCCGTCGGCCACGGGCTCGAGCGCCACGGCAAGATCGAGTGGCTCGGCGGGCACCGTCTCGTCACCCGAGACCAGGTTGATCACCACCAGGCCCGCGATGGCGAAGAGGCCGATAACGATGATGCCGAGATTCAGGTCGGCCCGGCACCCAGGCGCTGGGGCCGGGGCTGGGCCGGTGTCACCCGCCGACCTCGGCCGGCAGCGGCGATGCCGGCGCCGAGACCGGCTCGTCCATCCTCCGAAGCTCGAGCAACGGCGTCCCGTCACCATCGGCCAGCACCAGGCCGAAGCCGTCACGCTGCCAAAAGATGACCTGCTCGAAGATCCGCAGCAAACGGCGTTCCTGGCTCCGCACGTCGCCTTCGCAGGGCAGGCCGACGACGTCGACGGGCGCGAGCACGACCTGGTCGCGCTCGCTCGTGAAACGCCCCTCGAGCAGACGGCAGCCGCTGGTCCCGCTGAGGCTGCCGTCAGCGTCGAAGGTGATGCGGATGGGGAAGTCGGCCAGTGGCTCGATGAGCTCGCCGTTGGCACGCACGTATCGCACCGCAAGCCAGGACCCGGGCAAGCCCATCTCGTCAGCGCGAGCCAACACCAGGCGCACCCTGCCCCCTTCATCAAGCAGTTGCACACCGCCCGCGGCGGGGCGCCAGCCGGTCACGGCCTCCACTGCCACGGAGTAGGCGACCGCCTCTTCGGTGGTCTCGGTATCACACGGATCAGATCCTTGCTGATGACACCCATGCCGAGTCGACCGTTCTCGAGGGTGTAGCCGCCGAAGTACGTGCCGCAACCAGTCTCGCCTTCCAATCGTCCGTCGGGCAGGAATACCGCCGTCAGCGTCGTGCCCACGCGGGGCTCGACGAGGCCCTCGCCCCAAGCGTCGAAGGAGAGTACGTCCCAGGCACCCTCGAGCGACTCCGCGGCCAGCGTGGGCGAAGCCTCGGGGGCGAGACTGGCGTCCTGGGCGACGACCGGACCACAGAGCAGGGCGACCAGGCAGGCACCGCTGAGAAGCACCGCAAGGAGACGAGACAGGGTGATGGCAAGCACGACGCCGTCAGGGTAACGCCGATGCCGCGTCGGGGCAGGTCGCGGGCTGGCGAGTGGCGAGTCGCTCGCCCGCGCTAGCGCACCGCGGGACTGGATCCAAGCTGAACTGCTCGAGGTCGACCATGGTGTCGGCCGTGGTCGGCGGAGGTCGACTTCTCGGTTCCCACAGCCTCGGGGAGGAGGACGTGGGACCGTGGCCCGCCCCGCGAGGGACCGGCCCCACGTCCTCCCAGGCGACCTTGACCGTCCGAACGCCCCGTGGGTCAGTCCCGTGCTGCCGCCTTCTCGAAGGCGGCCAGGAAGACCGGCCAGCCGGCGCCGAGCACGTACGCGTGGGAAGAGTCCGGCATGACATCGAGCGAGACGGGGTTGCCCTGTGCCTCGAGGACCGAGGCGAGCAGCTGCTGCACCTCGGTGAAGGCGAGGATGCCATCGGCGAAGGCCCCGTCCGCCTCGAGCTGCCGGCGCAGCTCCCCCGAGGGGTCGCGCACGGCGAGCCAGGAGTCGGCCGCCCAGGATCGCCCACCGGGCGGTCCACGATGACACCCGGGAGCTCGTGCAGCAGCGAGGTGCTCGGATCCTCCGACACGAGCATCACGACCTTCTGGTCGTTGTGCCCGGCGAGGGACGTCCAGGGCGTGAGGGCGTCCATGATCCTGGGGTCGGCGGCGAGGACGCCATCCAGGTCCATCACGATGGGGTGCACCATCGAGAGTAGCCAGTTGCCCTCCCAGGTCACCAGGGCGTCGATGTCCCCGAGCGTGCTGCCCGCGAGACAGCCAGCCGATGGCCCGGGCCGGGCGAACGTGACCATCGCGCCGGTCTGCGCGCCGGCGGAGTGGCCGAAGACGATCAGCGTGGCCGGGTCGCCGCCGTACTCGGCCGCGTGCGCCCGGGCGAACTCGACGGCGCAGGCGGCCTGGGAGTTGACCGCCAGCGTCCCGTCATACGTCAACCCCGAAGCGCTCCCCTCGGGCGCCTGGCCCCAGGAGGCGTTGAAGACGACGAACCCGAGTCCCGCCACCAGGCGGGCGTGCTCCGCCAGCCCGTCGCGATCCATCACGGGGTCTTCGCCGGGGGCGCCGTGGAACATCACCACCACCGGCCACGGCCCGGCCACGGTGGGTGCATAGACGTCGAGCGTCCCGGGCACCAGGATCGGGCTGGCCGACGACTCGTAGGCGAGGTCATCGGTCCTGACGACGCTCAAGGTGGGAGCCAGCACGGAGCTCCGGTCGGGAGCCGCCGCCGACGCCGGGATGGTCGCGCCAGCCAGCGCCAGGCTGAGGCCGCCGACCAAAGCCAGGATGGCCGCTCGTCCACGAGCGGCGGTTCGTGCGTTCATCGCTCCCCTCCTTCGGGACGCTCCCGACCGTCAGCGTGCATCCGGGCGGGATCGCGCCCGCCCGCATCTCTGGTCAGACGCTGCCGCTACTCGACGGTCACCACCGCCTCGGGCCGGATGACATAGGTGTTGACCCCTGACGAACCTCCCGGCTCCCGTGCCACCGCCCAGACACTGCCGTCGGGAGCGATGTCGAAGTCCGAGATGGACCTTCCAGCCAGGTACGGGGTCCAGGTCTGGCCGTCGAAGCGGGCCAAGCCATTGAAGCCGGCTGCGTTGACCCAGGCGCTGCCGTCGGGAGCGACCTCGAGATCCCTGATGAGGGGGCCGCCCATCTGCTTCCAGTTGCCCCATGGCGAGACGCCGTCGGCCGCGGTGAAGACGGTCCAGCCAGTGTCGTCGAGGCGGGCGAGGCTGTGATGCGGCATGGACGGGTCAGCCGCGGTCCACAGCGTGCCGTCCGGACCGACACCGAAGGCCAAGGGCCCGTCGATGCCATCGGGCGCAGGCACGACGTGCCAGGCGCTGCCGTCGAAGTGCAGGAATGCCGGGACGGCAACGTCACCTCCAAGGGAGATACCCAGGACCCACGCCTCGCCGTCGTCGGTCGCTGCAACCTCGAAGGCTCTACCGTCGTATACGTCAGACCAGTCACTCGTGGCGGACCCCTTGCCGCCTGGCGGCGTCCAACTGAGGCCCTCGTCCTCAAGCGCCCACACGGTGCCATCACCCCCGACCGCGCTGAAGCCCTGGTAGGCGCCGCCGCCGTCGGTCCACGCCTCACCGTCGAACACGCGGAGGCCTGCATTCGTTTCGGTCCACAGCCGGCCATCGGGACCTGCATCGGTGTTGAACGGATGCATCTCCACTACGTCGGGGTCGTAGCGTCCACACGCCCTCCTCACCGAGTCGGAAGAAGCGGCAGTCTGGCGGGATGCGCCAGACCTCTCCGGTCGCACCCACGGTGACCACGTCAGGTGGCCGGCCATGGACCCTATGACGCGGTGCCACAGGTCGCGGTACCCGTCGTTCACGATCCGGAACACCCCGGGCTCCACCTCCTCGGTGACCATGCCCGAGAGCAGTTCGTCGGTGGTCATCGGCGAGCGTGACGCGGTCAGCGCCGCCGGGGCCACATCATCCCCTGGCTGCGTGGTCAGCACACCACTGAGCAGGAAACCGCCGAACAGCGCCACGATGACGCCCGCGGCGATGAACTTGAGTGCGCTGAACATGGAGAAGCCCCCTTCCGTCGGGGCGGGCCAGAAGCCGCCCTGGAATCGTCGAGTAGCGATCGACCAGCGAGCGGCCGGAGCCATGCTGGTGGCGGACTGCACGATGGCCGCGGCATCGACCGGAAGCGATGGCCTGCCGGCCTGCCGCATCACATGCGCGAGCTGTCGCTCGAAGGCGCTCATGTCATCCATCACTCGAGTTCCTGTCTGAGTCGTGCCAGCAGGCGTTCGAGCCGAGTGCGGGTGCCCGATGGGCTCAGGCCGATCGCCGCCGCGAGCTCATCGGAGTGGAACCCAGCGACATAGCGCATCGCCAGGAGCGCTCGATCATCGGGCTCGAGCCGCGCGACCGCCGCGAGCATATCCAGCGAATCGATGCCGGTCGCCGGGTCGATGCTGCCGGGCAAGCGAGAGGCATCGATGGTCACTTCCAGCCGCGAGCGTCGGCCGCGTTTCTCCAGCAGCCGTTTGGCCTCGTTGACGGCCACCCGCATGAGCCATGAGCGCAGCCGGTCGGGCTCGCGCAGGGAGCCCAGCTTCAGCCAGGCGATGGACCAGGCCGACTGTACGGCATCCTCGGCGAGCTCGACATCACCGGTGACGTAGGTGCAGACCCGGCTCATGTCGTCGTGGTAGGCAGCGACGATGCGGCCGAAGGCGACCTCGTCACCCCCGGCAGCAGACTCCACGATGCCCACGATTCCGACGGGACCCCGGTCGGCTGCCCTCGCCATGGCCCCCATACCCACTAGATACGTGGCGACGCCATGGTGTCTCAGGGAGACCATGGAATCCAAGAGGCGTTCGGCCCGCCAGCCCGGGACGCAACCGGCTTGTGGTGTGCTGACGCAGGATCCGCCGGTGAGGGAACCCGGCGTCGCGATGGGCCGAGCCCTCGCGGCACAGCCGGCCACGTTGCAGCAATGGTGTGGGCTCCCAAACGCGATCGCCGCAGCTCGAGGGCCATGCGGGGGTGCGCCTCATCCGGACCGGAGCGGCGGTCCCTAGCGCGGGACGATCGCGAGGCTAGTCGAAGTCAAAGATGCCCCGCCCGGCGGAGAACTGGAGCACCAGCCCACAACGCTGGCAGATCTTCATCACGACCTTGTGGCTCGTGATGCCCCAGCGCGAATCGAGACGGCCCCGCTGCGTGTCGAACTCCGTGCCCTGGCACAGCGGACAGCGCAGCACCGGCTTGGATCGCTCTGTCGGCCTGCTCCCAGGTCATCGTCCTCTCCTTCACTGCCAATCGCTCGACTCGGCCCAGGCGGCCATGATCCGCGTGCGGTGCGCCATTGCCGCCTGCTACCCAAGCAGAGTGCCGATCAGATCGCGTGACGTGCAAGGAGCGACAGTCACCACGGTCACGATCCGGTGGTGGCTCGGTCGGGCTGTGGGGGTGGTGCCTGGCCCCCTCCCTAGCCCTCCGACCGTGGCTCGAGAACGACGATGGCGGTCCCGCCCGGTCGCCGGGTCGCATAGCCGTCGATGTCCTCGTCCCCGAACTCGCGCCACCTGGCCCAGAGACGCTCCCGCTCTTCGCCTTCGGCGGCGCGGCCGCGCACGAGACGCGTGCCATCGTCCAGCTCGACGGTGGCATCGGGATGGCTCTGGAGGTTGAGCCACCAGGCCGGCTCAGGCTCGGCCCAGCCGTTCATCGCCATCGTCACGAGGTTGGGCCCATCCTCGTAGTAGCCGAGGATGGCGATCCGCTCCTGGCCCGAGCGGCGCCCGACGGTATGGAGGCGCATCGTGCCCCACTTGCCGGGCTTCGGCTTCCATAGCCCTCGGCGCCCGCCAGTGATCCGGTAGTAGGCGCGATGCACGATCCAGGCGCTGCGTACGAACCAGCGCGGCGGGAGTCGAGGGCTCCGCGCGGGCTCCGAGGGCTCGGCGCCAGGTTCATCAGGGCGGTCGTCGGTCATGGTTGTTCGTTCCCTCCGGGTGGCCACGCTCCCCCAATGGAAGGCGCGGGTCAAGGGCCGACCGGCTCGACATAGACGACGGCAAGATAGCCACCGCCGGCCCATGAGTCCAGACGCGAGCACCTGTTGACGCCACCTTGGCTCGAACGCCTGCTGCTACGCGTTTCGATCGGGCCTGCCGCATGGCCAGTGAATGCTCCCGCGAATCCGGCCCTGTCGATCCGGCAGGTGCCCGTCTGAGCCTGCGGGTCATTTGACCCTTGACCTCCAGCCGACTTGCGCCAGAGTCGGGATATGGGTTCGCCGTGGAGTCGCAACCTCGCCCGAGCCACCTCCCTGATGCTGGTGATGGCCGTCATCGGAGGCGCCCTCGTGGCGTCAACGAGCGCTACCGAGGAGTCGCGAACCGCAGACATCGTCGCGTCACTTCCCCCGGACCTCGACGGCACCCCACCACAGGTCACCGTGTTCGATGGGCTCGGCTGGACCGAACGACTCGATCCAGCGGTCCCCGAGGAGGCGCAAGCGATCGCCGAGATCGCGGCTGCCGTCGGCTGGCTCGGCCACACACTCGACGAACTGTCCGTGGTCACGGCGCTCTACGACATCTCGCCAGGGAACACCGTGGACATCACGGCCTGGCGACTCGACGGTGTTGTGTCGGTCGATCTCGCGATGCCGGTCCTCCGGGCCATGTATGGAGCGGACACGGAGTTGGCGACGAGCGTGAGGATGGTCGGGGAGTCAGAGGTCATCAAGGTCCGCGACCTGACCGTGCCGGGCACGTACCCGCGAACGCTCCATGCGGTCGACGATGTCGTCTGGATCATCGATGCCGAAGAGCCCTACCTCGAGCCGGTCCTGGCCACGCTGCCCGCCTCGCCCGGCGGCAGGGCGCCTGCGGTCCTCTTCGAGCCGGTCGGTGACTCGACGTGGCGCATCACTGAGCCCGGCCGCGGCTGCCGCACTTGGTCTTCGGGTGAGGCGTTTGGCGCACCAGACGGGATGCTCTGGTTCGCTGACGACGCCGGCGTCCGGAAACTCGGCGAGTGCGAGATTCGTCGGTGCCGGCGGAAGCTCGATGTTCACGGCTCGCGATGCCGCCATGGCCCCGGACGGCACGCTCTGGGTCCTCGACGACTCTCGCCTTCTGTCGTGGGATGGCGAGGAGTGGGTCGTGCGTCTCGAGGGATTCAACGCCAGCGGGTCAGGTCCCTGTGCGCCCGAACGACGCTGCTACTTCCAGGTCGAGGTCGCGCCCGATGGGACGATCTGGCTGGGTGGCTCGACCGTCTCGTCGTTCGATGGCAGCGAGTGGCAGCACTACCTCGATGGCTCAGGCGGCTGGGTCTCGATCGGGCTCGACGGCTCGGTCTGGATCCTTGGCAATGAGGCCCCCTACGTGATCCGGCCGGGCGAGTCGTGAGGCGGGCTGAGATCCGCCAAGCCACGGTTCGGGTGCTACGAGGCGACAGCCGATCGGAGCACACCCACACCATTGCGCGATGGTGAAGAGCTAGCGTTGTCGGCCCGGACCTCGACCTGCCGGCCGATGGCGCGGGGCTCGACCGAGTAGTCACAGGGGAGCAGCCGCCAAGGTGCCCGACGACCAGACGCGGATAGGCTCGGCGGAGACCGCCGGAGTCAGTCGCAGCGGACGACGCGCTCGCCTGGCTGGCGTCCCTCGGGAAGCTGTGGCAGGAGACCTCCAACGAAGGGCGCAGGCGGCTCGCCATCTCGGTCTTCGAACGGATCGGGGTGGCTTCCGGCCCAGAGCGAGGCTCGCACCGCATCGTCCAGCGTCGAGATGACAGAAGAGGCCGAGAGGCGAGGACTGGTCCTCACACTCCCGGCCTCTCTTGAGGTCACGATGGTGGGCGATACTGGATTCGAACCAGTGACCTCGCGGATGTGAACCGCGCGCTCTAACCGACTGAGCCAATCGCCCGAGAGAACAGAGTATAGCCTGCCATCCGCCAGCGACCAGAGGCGGCTGGAGGCAAGCCATCCCGGTGGGGCTCATGTGCCTGGCCGATCCCAGCGGGGGCCGCGCTAGCGTGTGCGAACGGCGACTCCGGGCCAGCTCGCCTGCACGGTCGATGCGTCACAGTCCTCGATCCGCAGGCGCTTGTGTCGGCTGCCCGCGCCTGACTCGAGGCTGACCGCGCCCCTGGGCACGCCCAGCGCCTTGGCGACCAGCCTGACGACGGCCGCGTTGGCGGAGCCCTCGGCAGGTGGAGCCGTCACCCGCACCCTCAATGCGCCATGTTCATCGACGCCTTCGATGGCATCGCGGCTCGATCGAGGTGTGACGCGAACGGCGATGACGACCGCCCCGCTCATCGCTAGAGGAACAGACGCATGAGCAGGCCGAGGCCGATGAGCAGCACCAGCGGAGAGAGATCGAATGCGCCAGTCCGGGGCAGGACGTTGCGGATGGGCGCCAGAAAGGGCTCGGTCAGCCCGAAGAGGAACTTGCCCAGCGGCTTCTCGAAGCGCGGGTCGATCCAGCTCATCAACACGCGACCCAGGACCACCAGCCAAGCGGTGAATGCGAGGGACTGCAACAGGACCGCGACGAAGCCAGTCATCAGCGTCGCTCGCCGAAGAGCGCCCGGCCGACACGTACCAGCGTGCTGCCCTCCTCGATGGCGACCTCGTAGTCGTCGCTCATGCCCATCGAGAGGCCCTGGCCCAGGCCGGGATGGGACGCGCGCAGTCGTTCCGAGAGTTCACGCAGTCGGGCGAAGGTGGGCCGTGCCTCGCCCGCTCCGCCGGTGAACCAGCCTACGGTCATCAAGCCGCGCACCTCGAGACGGGGCAAGACCAGGACGTCTGCCAGCTCGCGCTCCAGGGCAGCAGCCGAGAAGCCGGCCTTGGCGGGATCCGCGTCCACGTTGACCTGCAGGTAGACCGGCAGACGGCCGCCCGAGCGTGCGCCATGTTCGCCGACCAATCGATCGAGCCGGGCGGCCAGGGCGAGCGAATCGACGGACTCGATGGCATCGAACAACTCGACCGCACGAGCGGCCTTGTTCTTCTGCAAGTGACCCACCAGATGCCAGGTGGCCGGGGCCAGCAGCGGGATCTTGGCGGCCGCCTCCTGGACTCGGTTCTCGCCCAGCACGTCGTGGCCGGCCGCCTGGGCCAGGCGCAGCCGCTCGGCGGGAACGGTCTTGGAGATGGCCACCAGGGTGGCCGCATCGGGAGCGCGACCGGAACGTACGCACGCCGCCGCCATGCGCTCGATGACCTCGGCGCGGGCAGCCGCCATCTGGGCGACGGCCCGCTCATCGAGCGGGCCGGGATCAGTGGATTCTGACGTGGGTCAGCGGCCGCGGCGCAGGAACGCCGGGATGTCGAGATCCTCGTCCTTGGCAGCGGAACTCGAGCCGCCGGCGGGGACAGCCTGACCCGTAGAAACGGGCACGGCCACCGCTTGGCGGGCCTCGCTCTCACCCTCGGCCTGGTCGCCCGCGGCAGTGCGCTGGCGGGCCAGCTCCTGCATGAAGTCGCGGTTCTCCAGACCAGCTTGCAGGCCGCCACTGATGTCGGCCTCTGCCTCGGCGCCGGGATAGACGTGCTGGCGATTGTGGTCAAAGCCGGTCGCGATGACGGTGATCTGGAGATCGTCGCCCATGCGCTCGTCGATGACCGTGCCGAAGATGATGTTCGCCTCCGGGTCCGCCATCTCCTTGATGATCTCGGCAGCCTCGTCGACCTCGAAGAGGCCCAGGTTGGGACCACCGGTGACATTGAAGAGCACGCCCTGGGCGCCGCTGATGCTGACCTCCAGGAGCGGGCTGCTGATGGCCTCGCGCGCAGCTTCGGCAGCGCGGTCGGGACCACTGGCGCGACCGATGCCCATGAGGGCGGAGCCGGCCGAGCGCATGACAGCGCGCACATCTGCGAAGTCAAGGTTGATCAAGCCGGGCACGGTGATGAGGTCGCTGATGCCCTGCACGCCCTGACGCAGGACGTCGTCAACGACGCGGAAGGCATCCACGATGGACGTCTCGGCGCTGACGACTTCCTTGAGGCGGTCGTTAGGGATGGTGATCAGCGTGTCCACCTTGTCGCGCAGGAGCTCGGCCGACTTCTCCGCGTTGAGACGGCGACGGGCGCCTTCCCAGGTGAACGGCTTGGTGACGACGCCGATGGTCAGAGCACCCATGTCGCGCGCGATCTCGGCGATGACAGGTGCGGCACCCGAACCGGTCCCACCACCCATGCCGGCGGTGATGAAGACCATGTCGGAGTCACGGAGGGCGTCGGCGATCTTCTCGGAATCCTCTTCGGCAGCGCGCTGCCCGATCGAGGGGTCGCCGCCAGCACCGAGTCCGCGCGTGATCTTGTCACCCACGCGGATCTTGTTGGGGGCATCCGACTGGAGCAACGCCTGGGCATCGGTATTGACAGCGATGAACTCGACGCCCATCAACTCGGCACGGATCATGCGGTTGACGGCATTGCTGCCTCCACCGCCGACACCGATGACACGGATGAGAGCGAAGTTCTCTGAGTCGGAACGCAACGGCATGTGAGTGATCCCTCCAGATCGCGCGCACCAGGCATCCGCAGCCCGTCAGGCCACCCGCACGGTGGGGCGACTCCTGAGACCACCTGGTCGTGGGGCGAGTATATCCTCGCTGCCGCCGTCACGGATAGTGCAAGCATCGGCGCCGCTGTGCGTGCGAGGCGTAGCGCGCCGGCTTGCTGGCGCCTTTGGTCAACGACCCCTGCCGCCAGCCGGTCGATCTCGATCTGGCGAACCCCGACGCGCGAAGCTTGCCCTCGATGGAGCGCGGTCGCTAGGGGAAGAAGCGCCGCACGATGTCGCGAACGCGGTCCCAGTTCTGAGTGCGCGGTGGCGGCTCGTAGCGCTGAAGGTCCTCGGTGGTGACCACGCGCGCGGCCCACAACAGCAGCCCGATGGCCGTCGAGTAGGAGGGAGTGAGAAGGTGGTCGGTCAGACCGCCGACGCCGTCGGGCGAGGCCACGCGCACCGGGATCTGGAGCACGTCACGCGCGAGCTCAGCGGCGTTGGCCAACTGCGAACCGCCGCCGGTCAGCACCAACCCCGCCGGGAGGCGGTGGGCGCTGGCATTCTTCGTCAGCTCGTCACCGATCTTCTCGAAGACCTCGTGCATGCGCGCATCGATGATCTCGGTCACGTCCGATTTGCGAGCCGGCCGGGCCACACCGTCGTCGATGATCTCGACCGGCGCCTCCGTGGACGGATCGGCGTTCTTCGCTTCCGCGCTGCCGAAACGCATCTTCAACTGCTCGGCAGCGGTGAGGTTGGTGCGCAGACCGATGGCGATGTCGTTGGTCACATTGACACCGCCCAGCGGGATGACCGAGGTGTAGAAAGGCGAACCATCGGAATAGAGGGCGATGTCGGTGGTGCCGGCTCCGATGTCTGCCACGGCCACGCCCAACTCCCGCTCGGTCTCGCTCAGCACCGCCTCACCCGACGCGACCGAGGAAACGACCAGTTCGTCTGGCCGCACGCCGGCCTGGCGGACGCACTTGGTCAGGTTCTGGAGCGCGGTGGCGCCACCGTGGATGATGTGCGTGGTCACCTCGAGGCGGATGGCGCTCATACCCTCCGGGTCCTTGACACCCTCCTGGCCGTCGACGGTGAAGTCGCGCGGCAGGACGTGGAGCACCTCGCGGTTCGACGGGATGGTGACGGCTCGCGCGACCTCTGTCGCGCGCTCGATGTCTTCGCGGGTGACCTCCCGGTGGGCGCCGCTGACCGCCACCGTGCCCCGCGAGTTGAGCGACTCCAGGTGAGCACCACCAACGCCGACGAAGGCCGCCTCCAGGCGCAGCCCGGAGAGGCGCTCGGCCTGCTCGATGGCCCCGTGGATGGAGCTGACGGTCTGATCGATATTGTTGACCAGGCCCTTCTTCACCCCGGTCGTCGGACGCGTGCCCTTGCCGATGATGTCGAGTGCGCCATCGTTGGTGACTTCGCCGACGAGTACGACGACCTTGCTCGTACCGACGTCGAGCGCCACCAGGATCGCTTCGATCTCCAAGTGCTTCCCTTCCTTGAGCGCCGGCCACTTGCTGGCCCGGTGCGTCAACGCACCACGGCCCCCTACATTGTGGGTGATGCGGCCACGCTTCGCAGAGCGATGCTAGCCAGGCTTTCGAGCCGGCTTCTCGAGGATCCTGGCGGTCCCGCAGGCGTCTTCGGAGAGCGCCAACCAGACCCGTTCGAGCTTGTCCCCTGCCGTTGCCAGCGTCCAGCGCAGGCACTGCACCTGGCGCGGCACCACCTCCGGCGGCTGCAGTGACGGCGTGTAGTGCCCGAAGACGGCGTCCCAGCCGCGGCCGCTCTCCAGCACATAGCCGTCGTCCTCGTCCACGTAGAGCTGCAGATCCTGGGGCTCGACACCCAGCAGTGCTGGCGTCAGTGCCAGCAGCTGGACCATCACGCTGAAGTCCATGTCCGAGAGGTAGCTGCCGATGGTCGCTGGGACCGGCGGGATGCGAGCATCCCTGACCACGGGCAGCGCTGCTCGTGCCACGGCCCCGGCATGCGCGGCAGGCTGGGGGCTGGAGTCGGGTTGCGCCCCCTCGCTCGAGTCGGCAGCGCCTTCGCCCGGCCCCTCGACGGAAGCATCGGCCGGGGCGAAGAGCATGCCAACCTTGTCGACCAGCCACGATCGCGTGCCGTCGCTCCAGATGAACAGTGGGTCACGCTCGTCGAGGACCACGCTCACGTTGGCCGGCAGGGTCACCTTGGCATAGGCCGCGTCCACCTCGGTCAGCAGCGAGAGCCGGCTGACGATGTCGCTGGCGCGCACGCGGAAGACGTTGGGCGCACGGTCGAGGTCGCTCAGATGGTCCCGCACCTGGGCCGCGTCGGCATGCCGCAGCCCCTCGAACGTGACGCTGGCCTCGGTGACGCGAAAGCCATCGTCGGTCAGCAACCAGAAAAGGAGCGCGGTGAGGACGACCAGACTGATCGCGCCCAGCGCCCGGGCGAACGTCCGATGGACGCCACCCGACGGCCCCGGCCCCGCTGAGCGCGGCGCGATCGCGCCCTGGTCACGACGCGACGCGTGGCGACTCACGGCAAGTCGCCGGGCAGTAGGTGACGAGCGGGACGAGCGGCGGCACGCTCGATCGCAAGCTCGACGATGCGCTCACAGGTGGCGACGAAGTCGAATCCGCCTGACGCGGTCATCCGTGGGAACAAGCTGATGGGCGTGAAGCCGGGGATGGTGTTGATCTCGCTGATGTAAGGGATGCCATCGCGCGACAGGAGCAGGTCCACGCGCGCGAATCCGGCCGCACCGATGGCCAGGTAGACCTCCACGGCAGCCGCTCGGATGGACTCGGCCAGGTCGGGATCGAGATCGGCCACCGCGTCGGTGATGCTGTCGTCCGAGCGGTACTTGGCGACGTAGTCGTAGAACTCGCGACCCGGCTTGATCTCGCCCGGACCGTAGGCGATGGTGTCGAGGCGCGTATTTCCCATGACGCTCGTCTCGAGCTCCCGTGGATGCTCCAGATAGGGCTCGACGATGACGAGGTCGTCGAAGCGGAAGGCCTCCCCTAGAGCGTCTCGCAGGGCGGACCCAGCCTCGACATGGTGGACGATGGTGATGCCGATGCTCGAGCCCAGGCGGGCAGGCTTGACGATGAGCCGCCGGTCGGCGAACCCGCGGCTGAATGCGAGCAGGCCGGCCTCCACCCCTGCTGGGTCGGCCTTGTGCTCGGGCGCCCGCACCTCTGCCCACGGCAGGAGTGGCAGTTCGAGCGTGCCGCAGACGCGCTTGAAGAGGGTCTTGTCCATGCCCACCGCCGACGCCGCAGGACCAGCGCCACAATAGATGAGATCGACCGACTCGAGGAGCGACTGGACCTGGCCGTCCTCACCGAATGGCCCGTGCAGTGCCGGGAACACGACCGGGCGCGGGTCGCTGTCAGCCAGGCTCTCGAGTGGCTGCGGAAGGGCGGATCGGACCGACCGCGTCGAGCGCAGCGGGGTCACGGAAGGCGTCGAGGGGCAGTGCCGGATCGAGCGCCCTCGGAGGCAGGCGCCACCAGCCGCCATCAAGGTCAAGCAGCCAGCCGCTGACAGCATGGCCGGCGCCGGACAGCGCCGTGGCGATGGCGCGGCCAGAGACCAGCGAGACATCGTGCTCCGCCGAGGGGCCGCCCAGGAGGACAGCGATGGCGGTCGGCAGCAGCGTCATGAGCGCGGGCCGGTCATATCGTCGATGGTGGTCATGTCCCCTCCTCTGTGTCGGCCCAGTCACCCACGAACTCCACTTCGTAGCGGAGCTCGATGCCACGCTCACGGCGCACGGTCTCGCGCACCATTTCAGCCAGCCCGCGCACGTCGGCGGCGGTGGCGGCAGCGTCGTTGACGATGAAGTTGGCGTGCCGGGGGCTCACCGTGGCGCCACCGAGGCGGCGTCCCTTGAGACCCAGCTCGTCGATGATGCGGCCCGCCGAATCGCCTGCCGGGTTGCGAAAGACGCTGCCGGCCGACTTCTGGCCGACAGGCTGGTGGGCCTGCCGCCAGCGACGGATATGGTCAAGCCGCGCGGCGATGGTATCGGAGTCCGCCGGCTCAAGGGCAAAGGTCGCCTGCAGCACGACGTCCGGGCGACCCGCGGGGCTGTGCTTGAGCCGGCTCTCGCGGTAGGACATGTCCAAGTCGCCCGGGCCCAGGGCGCGCTCCTCGCCGTCGGCTCCCGCCACCAGCGCCTCGACCAGGAGGCCCCGGACGTCTGAGCCATGTGCGCCTGCATTGGCCCACACTGAACCCCCAACGGTGCCCGGGATGGCCAGGCCGAATTCGAGGCCGGAAAGTCCGGCAGACTTCGTCTGGGTGGCGGCCCTGGCCATCTGCACACCGGCCTCGGCGACGAACCGCTCCCCATCGACCCGAGCGCCAGTGGCACGCACCACCACCACCAGCCCAGCGATCCCGTCGTCACTGATGACGAGGTCGGAGCCGCGCCCGATCAGAAAGAGCGGCACGCCACGCGAGCGGGCGAAGCGCACGATGCCGCGCAGCTCGAAGAGGTTTCTCGCTTCGGCGAAGAGATCGGCCGGGCCGCCGACGCGCATCGTCGAGAAGCGTGCCAGGGCCTCGTTGCGCGAGGTCTTCATGCCCAGGCGTCGCTGGATGTCTCCGCCCAGGCTGAGCTGCTCCTGTGGTGTCAGGCGAAGCGCGCTCATGGCGTGCCCCGCGCCATGAGCTCCAGGTCAGCTTGCGTCGGAAGCGAGGCGTGCCGGGCCAGCAGCTCGAGCAACATGGCGCTTGCGCGGGCGGCACCAGGGCGAGCCACCCGCAGTGCGGCCGCGGACATCTCCTCGAGACGCTCATCGAACAGGAGGTCGCAGGCGGCCCGCAGGCTGTCACCATCAAAGTCTTCGTCGGGCACCAGGATGGCCCCCCCAGCATCGACCAACTCGGCGGCGTTGGCCTTCTGGTGGGCGGCAGCGTGCGGGTAGGGGACCACCACCATGGGCAGCCCCACCGCAGAAGCCTCGGCCAGCGTGGATGAGCCTGCGCGCCCCACCAACAGGTCAGCGGCGGTCAGCGCGGCCTCCATGTCGTCATGCAGGAAGGCGAAGGGACGGTAGCGCTCCCGGCGCGAGGCGGGCAAGCCCGCACGCAGCAGCTCTGCCTCGTCGATGGCCGCCACTCCGCTGATGTGCACGACCGTGCAGCGCTCGACGAGGTCCCTGATGGCGTCGGCGATGGCGTCACTCAGCCGCCGAACCGACTGTGAGCCGCCGAACACCAGGAGCACCGGGGTGTCGGGTGGCAAGCCCAGGCGAGCTCGGGCTGCGGTCTTGTCACGGTCGGTCAGATCGCGGATGGGCGTGCCGGTGACGAATGTGGGTGCCGGCAGCAGTTCACGCGTCGCCGGGTAGGAGACGGTCCGGGCACCCGCAAGCCCGGCACTCAGGCGGACGCTGCGGCCGGGGACCTGGTTGCCTTCCCACAGCAGGGCGGGGATCCGCAGTACGGCGGCAGCGGCCAGCACCGGGATGGCCACGTAGCCGCCGGTGGTGTAGATGACGTCGGGCCGCCATCGCAAGAGCTTGGCGAAGGCTTGCGGTACCGATGCTGCCAGGCGCAGTGGATCGAGGATGGTGTCGACGGAGGCATCGACGGTTCGCAACGAGCGTAGCCAGAGCCGATCGAAGCGCAGACCCGTGGGCGGGACGATGTCCGCTTCCAGCCCACGGCGTCCACCCAGCCAGCGCAGCTCGAGGTCGGGCTCTCGGGTTCGCAGCTGGGCTACGACGGCCAGCGCTGGATAGATATGGCCGCCCGTGCCCCCTGCGGCGATCAGGATCCTCAATTCGCGCTGACACCTCGGGTCACCGTTTCCCTGGAGATGGATAGAAGCATACCTACGGCCACGAGAGCGACCACGAGCGAGGTGCCACCATCGCTGAGGAACGGTAGCGGCATGCCGGTCATGGGGACGAGATTGACCACGACACCGATGTTGATGAAGGCCTGGAAGGCCAGCCAGGCGGTGATGCCCAGCGCCAGCAGGCCGCCGAAGGTGTCTGGCGCGTGCATGGCGATGCGCATGCCTCGCCACGCCAGCAACAGGAACAGGCCGATGACGACGAGGCCACCGATCAGCCCCAACTCCTGGCCGATCACCGCGAAGATGAAGTCATTCGAGGCGGCGGGCACGCGCATCCCACCCGGCTGCTGGCTGACGCCCAGCCCCCGGCCGGTCACACCGCCGAGCGCCAGCGACCACAGCCCGTGCGCCGCCTGATAGGTCTCGTTGGCTGGGTCCGCGAAGGGATCAAGGAAGCCCTCGACGCGCTGCATCATGTACGGCTTCACCATCACCACGCCCGCCACTGCCGCCAGGCCGACCGGCACCAGCGCCAGGATCTGCCAGATGCTGCCACCGGCAACGAAGAACATCGAGAACGCAGTCAGCGCCACCACGCCCATGGTGCCGAGGTCTGGCTCGATCAGGATCAATCCGCCCATCAAGCCAACGATCATCGTGAAGGGCAGCAGACCGCGGCGGAAGCGATCCGACCTCCTTGCCCCGTGTGGTCAGCCAATGCGCCGCGAAGACGACCAGTGCGAGCTTGGCGAACTCGCTGGGCTGGAATGACGGCAGGCCACCGAGACGCAACCAGCGTGTGGCACCGTTGAGCTTGAGCGGTTCCAACAGTGGCGGGATCTTGGGACCGACCACGAGCAGCAACAGCACCAGGGCGACGACCATGCCGAGGATGGAGAAGGAGCGCCAGTAGCGGTAGTCGATGCGCATGACCACCAGCAGCACCAGGCCACCGAGAAGCGCCCAGCCCAACTGTTCCGCGACAGCATTGAAGACGTTGCCGTCTCTCGCGGCAACGAGGCCACCACTGGAGTAGACCATCAGGATGCCGATGGCGGAGAGGGCGACCGCGACGGCAAGCAGCATGTAATCCGGCTCGTGGCGCTCACGTTGCGGGCCCTGCACCACGCGCCCGGCAGAGCGATCGCGGGAAGGTTCGCGGGAAGGTTCGCGGGAAGCTTGGCTGGACACGCGGACGGCTGGCCGCGGCAGGACATGGGGCACGGCCGTGGAGCGAGCGACGCTGGGTCGCCGGCCCCTGTTGGCATCGCGACGGGCGACCGGCCTGCTCGCCCCCTCGCGCTGAGCGCCTCGGACACTCGACGTACGCGGCCGGAACGTACTGGGCGCGACCTCACGGCGGCGGTCATCCTCCCAGGGGAACCGAAGCGCCTCCATCAGCGACGCTCCCCGGCAGCGATCCCGGCCACGGCCGCCTTGAACGCGGCGCCGCGGGCCTCATAGTCGCGGAACATGTCGAACGATGCGGCGGCCGGGCTCAGCAGGACGGTGGCGGGGGTCGTCTCCCGCGCGATGGCCGTGGCCAGGCGCACGGCAGCGTCCATGGAATCCGCCCGCTCGATGCGTGTCAGCCCAGCATCGGCGAATGCCCTGGCCAGGTCCTCGGCGGTCTCACCGATGAGCACGGCGGCCGTGACCCGTTCAGCCACCACGGTCGCGAGCGCATCGACCGGGTTGCCCTTGTCGCGGCCACCCGCGATCAGCACCAGCGGTCGCTCGAAGGAGCGCACCGCGGCGATGACGGCGTCGGGCTGCGTGCCCTGCGAGTCATTGATGTAGCGGACAGCGGCGATGTCGGCGACCGGCTCCAGGCGGTGCTCCACCCCGCGGAAGGAGCGAACGGCCGAGGCGATGGCGGCCGGTCCGATGCCGTGGAGCAGGCCCACCGCGACCGCCGCGAGGACGTTGGAGATGCTGTGCTCGCCGGGCAGGGGGATGTCGGCCAGCGGCAGGATGCGGGGATCACCTTCGTCGATCAGATCCTCGCCCGCCACGATGTGATCAGCCATCACACCGACGCCCCCGGCGGCCGGGGTCGAGCGACCGTAGGGCACCGTTCGGCGACCTTGCGGGGCGCGGTAGGCAGACACGACCGGGTCGTCGTCGTTGCGGACCAGGATGCCCCCGGGTGGCAGCAGCTCGAGCAGGCGGCGCTTGGCCTCGCGGTAGGCCACCAGCGAGCCGTGGCGATCGAGATGATCGGAGGTGACATGCGTGTAGACGGCCACGTCGGTGCCGCGCGAGAGGGTGGGCAACTGCAACTCGGAGAGCTCCAGCACCACGCGCTGGGCGGGCGTGAGCTCCGGCAGCCGCTCGATCAGGGGGATGCCGATGTTGCCGCCCAGGACGACCGCTGCGTCGCCGGCTGCCAACACGGCCGCGATCAACGAGCTGGTGGTCGTCTTGCCCTTCGTGCCTGTCACGCCGACGGTCGCGGCCGGACACAGACGCAGGAACAGGTCGACCTCGCTGACCACGGGAACGCGGCCCTCGGACTCGAGCTGGGCCAGGGCAGCCCGCAGGCGCGGCTCGGTAGTCAGGTATCGACTGCTCACCGAGGGCGAGGTGCAGATCAGAGCCTGGCCCACCAGCGCCTCGCCCGGATCGACCGCCGGGCCGAGGAGCAGGCGCGGCCGCCGGTCTCCGAGGGCGTCGATGACATCGGCCAGCTCATCCGCGGGGCGGCCATCGTAGACGGTGACCCGAGCACCCTGGTCGGTGAGGAAACGCGCCAGGGCCAGGCCACTGCGTGCGAACCCCAGCACCGCCACGGGCTGATCCCGAAAGGACGAGAGCCGCAGCCGCTCGGGGTCCAACCTCGGCGCACGGGGTGTCGTCATCACGCTCAACTCAACAACCCGACCGTAGCCATGTAGAAGGCCACTCCCACCAGCGCTGCGAGGGCACCGACGATCCAGAAGCGCAGGGTGATCTTCTCTTCGTCCCAGCCCAGCAGCTCGAAGTGATGGTGCAGCGGCGACATCTTGAACAACCGCCTGCCACGCAGCTTGACCGAGGCGATCTGCAGGATGACCGAACCGGTCTCCAGCACGAAGACGAGGCCGATGAGCGGCAGCAGCAGCACCTGGCCGGTGATCACCGCCGTCACCGCCAGGGTCGCGCCAAGGGCCAGCGAGCCCGAGTCGCCCATGAAGATCTGTGCCGGGTGGACGTTGAACCAGAGGAAGGCGAGGAGCGCGCCGATGATGAGGGCGCACAGCGCCGCGAGATTGGGCTGCTCGAAGGTGAAGGCGATGACCATGTAGCCGGTGAAAGCGAAGATCAGCGTGCCACCGGCAAGGCCATCGAGCCCGTCGGTGATGTTGACCGCGTTACTGCTGGCCACGATGGCGAAGGCGGCGATGAGGATGAAGGCGAGGGGGTGGATGCCGACGGCGCCGATGAAGGGTACGGCCAGCGCGTCGATCTGATAGGTATTCTGGATCTGCCAGGCCACGATGCCCGCGACCGCCGTCTGCCACAACAGCTTCTGGGTCGCACTGATGCCATCGCCGGTGCGGGCGTTGAGCCAGTCGTCAGCCGTCCCCAGCAGTCCCACGAAGGCCAGCGTGGCCAAGGGGGCGGACGTGGAGGGGTCGAGGAAGCCGTTGCCGAAGAACTCCATCATCAGCGCGATACCGATGACGACCAGGACGATCAGCAGGCCACCCATCGTGGGCGTGCCTTCCTTCACGTAGTGGGTCTCCGGCCCCTCCAGGCGGATGCGCTTGCCCATGCCGAGGCGCCTCAGCAGGCGGATGAAGGCCGGCATCAGCACGACCACCACGGCGAAGGCGGCGAGGATGCCGTAGACGATGTTCTGGCCGGTCACTGCGGTGCCCCCGCGGTCCTGGCCGCGAGCAGGAGCTGCTCGACAAGGAGTTCGAGCGCCGCACCGCGCGACGCCTTCACCAGCACGGTGTCCCCATCGCGGAGCTCCGCCAGCAAGAGGTGCAGTGCCTCGTCCCGGTCCGCCGCACGGTCCACGCGGCCCGCATCCATGCCGCCGGCGATGGCGCCATCGGCGATGCCCCCGGCTCCGTCACCGACGACGACCAGACGGTCCGCCAGCGTGGCCGCCCCCTCGCCGACACGGCGATGCTCGGCGTCCGAATCGCCGCCCAGTTCGAGCATCTCGCCGAGCACGGCGATGTGCCGTCCCGGCAGCTCTGCGAGGAGGCCCAGGGCTGCCAGGACGGCGTCGGGGGAGGCGTTGTAGGAGTCGTCGAGGATGGTCCACGGCCCGGCCGTCAGCAGCTGCGAGCGGTGCGGCATGGAGAACGTCCGGCGCAGGCCGCGGACGATGTCGGCGGCGTCCATGCCAGCCCGGCTGGCGACGGCGACCGCGGCGAGCGCATTGTGCACGCCGTGGCGGCCCAGGACAGGTGTGCTGACCTCGTGGCTGCTGCCGGGAAGGTGCAGCTTGAAGCGCATACCGTCCGCGCCCAGCGTGCGCACATCCGTGGCGCGTACGTCGGCGTCCTCGCCGAAGCCGTAGGTCAGGACTCGGGCCGGGGTAGATGCGGCCATACGCAGCACTCGCGGGTCATCGGCATTGAGGATGGCCCATCCCTCGGCCGGCAGGGCCTCCACCAGCTCGCGCTTGCCGGCCTCGATGGTCTCGATGGAGCCGGCCCGCGAGAGGTGCACGCCGCGCACGGCTGTGACCACGCCCATCGACGGGCGCGCCAGGCGCGCCAGCAGCGCGATCTCGCCGCTGGTGTAGAGACCCATCTCCAGCACGGCCACCTGGTGCTCCGGGCGTAGCCGCAGCAGGGTCAGGGGCAGGCCGATCTCATTGTTCCAGTTGGCGGGATTGCGCAGCACCACGAAGTCCTCTTCGAGCACTTCGGCGACCTGCTCCTTGGTCGAGGTCTTGGCCAGCGATCCGGTGATGCCGATGACCAGCGGGTCGAAACGGTCGCGATAGGCAGCGGCCACCGCGCGAAGGGCGGCCGCCGGATCCTCCACCCGGATGACGCTGACGCGACGGTCGGCGGTGAGAGCATCGAGACGAGCGGCCGGGAGTTCATCGCTCACGACCAGCGCCGTGGCGCCGGCGGCGGCCGCAGCTTCGAGGAAGCGGTGCCCGTCGGTGCGCTCGCCGGGGAGCGCGAAGAAGATGACGCCATCGGTGACGAGGCGCGAATCGACGGCGGCGCCGCAGCTGTGCCCGCTGCCTGCACGCACGATCTGCCCACGGGCGGCGGTGGCCAGCTCACGGGCGTCGAATCTCGTCGCGGCGTCGTTGGTCGACGCCGCGCTGCCTGTGGTCCGGTTCGGCCCCTCGTTCACGGCGGCCCATCCTGACACAACTATGTCGAACCGCTGTCCGCGGGTCCGGCCGCGGCTGCCACCTTCTTGTCATCGCCGTTGCCACGCTTGGCGGCGGACCTGTCGACGCTCGCCTCCTTGCGCTCGCGGGCCTTGGCCTCCTGCCTCGACTTCCGCAAGGCCTCACGGTTCCCGACCGGGTCGAGCACCGCTGCGGCAGCGGTGCCGAGGATGGGTCGTCCGGCAGCAGGGTCCTTCGACTTCTTCATGTGGAGTCGATCGATGGTGGCGCGCGCGACCATCTGGAAGAGCTCGTAGGACTCGACCTGCAGGGGGATGGAACCCTGCTTCCTCGACAGTGGCGTGGGCTCCTCGATGCGGACCGCGATGACGAATTCCTGCTTGCGTCCGCCCACGAAGCCGACGAAGCTGTGGTTGAAGCGTCCCGGCTTCCATCGCGCCTTCTTGACGTCCCAGATCTGGGCCGTGCCGGTCTTGCCACCGATGTGATAGCCCGGGATGAGCGAGCCCGCGGCGTACCAAGGCACCGACCCGGTGACGTAGGTGAGGATGTCCTTGACCTGGCGCGCGACCCGAGCCTCCAGTACGCGTTCCTTCTCGACCCCAGCCGCCGCACCGTCTGCGACGAGATGTGGCTGCACCAGGTAGCCGCCGTTCACGAAGGTCGAGACCCCTCGCGCCAACTGCGGCAGGGTGGCCGACACACCCTGGCCGAAGGAGCGGTTGGCGAGATCGATCGGGGCCCACGGCACGTGGTCGGGATCGGCCCAGCTGCCGCTGGCCTCATTGGCGATATCCGCGCCCGTGCGCCTGGTCATGCCCACTCTCGCCCACATGTCATAGAGCGCGTGGGCGGCCTTCTGAGTGTCGCGGGGAGCGAGCATCTTGGCCAGCTTGGTCGCGACGATGTTGCGCGACAGGGCGATACCGTCCCTCACCGACAGGAGGCCCTCACTGCCGTGGTTGGCGTTCTGGACCTTGCCCCCTCCCGAATACTTCAGTACCACCTCGTCCTGGATCTTCGTGTTCGGCGTGACCTTGTGCGCCTCCAGCGCGGCGGCGAGGGTGAAGACCTTCATCACCGAACCGGGCTCGTACTGGTCGCTGAAGAGACGGTTGCGGAGCAGGGAGCTGTCCTCGTCGAAGACGGCAGCGAACTGGTTGGCGTTGTAGCTGGGTACCGACGCCGCGGCGAGGACGGCACCGGTGTTGGGATCCATGATGATGGCGCTGACAGTCTTGGCCTCGTCCGCGCCGAGGACGCTGATGAGTTCCTTCTCGACCTGCTTCTGCAGCCCGGCGTCGATGGTCAGCCGCAGTGGTGGCGGCTCCAGACCGGAGAGGTCTCCGGGCACGCCGCTGATGCTGGCGAGATCGATGGTCTCGGGGTCGACCGTGGTCAGTCGCTCGTCGTAGTAGCTCTCGATGCCTTCGCCGCCGCGGTTGTCAGCGCGGACGTAGCCGAGCACCTGCGCGGCGAGCGTGGTGGCGTTCTCACCGCCCTTGGTCGGGTAGCGGCGTGACGGGTGGGGAATCAAGCATGATCCCCGGCAGCAGGCGCTGCTCGATGGCCGTTCCGATCGCTTCGCTCTCCTCGAAGGTGAGCCGGTTGCGCAGGACCTCGTACTGACTGCTGCTATCGGCGAAGAGGGCCAGGAACTGCGCTCGCTCATCGGGCTGCAGCCCGATGAGCGTGTCAAGGGTGTCGACGATGGCCTCGTGATCTTCGGGATCCATGATGTCGGGATGCGCGTCGAGGCTGTCGTAGGTGACCAGCTTGGCCAGCAGCTCACCGTCGCGGTCGGTGATGTCTGCGCGCACGGCAGCTTCTTCCGCCGGCAGCGCCGCGGCTGCGGGGATGGTCGCGGTGAGCTCGTCCGCAGCGACGACCTGCCAATACCCGAGGCGCAGCCCGGCCGCGCTGGCGAAGACCGCGAAGACCAGCAGGATGGCAACCATCCGCAGGCGGCTGTCGGTGCGGCCGAGTGATCATTCGGCGGGGGCGCGCAGGACGAGCCTGCGGTCCAGCTTGCGGAGGTGCAGCTTCGACGCCTTCGAGATGACCTCGTCGGGATCGACGAGGGCGCGCACCTCGGCAGCCTGCCGGTCGAGTGCGCTCTCGAGCACGACCTGCTTTGCCTGTAGATCCCGGATCTCGGAGCTGGTGGCGTTGGCGCCCAGGGTCTGCGTCAAGTACACCAGGCCAAGCATCGTGGCCGTCAGGATGCCGCCGATGAGCAAGCCCATGGGTCGAGCACGGGACGCACTGCCGATGGTGGTCGGCGTGGTGGGACGCGGCCGCGCCACAGCGGAAGCCTGCGGCAGCGCCGAGGTCCCGAGGCGAGCACCCTGGAAGACGGCCATCAGCGCGAGCGTGCCGCGCCGGCGCCGTGGTCGATCCGGAGCGAGGCCCGGGAGAAGGTACGCTCCGACTCCCAGGCATCGCCACGATTCCAGCCCCCGGGTCCTTCGAGGTCGACCTCGAGATCCGTACTGCGGCGCGCGCGGAGTTCCTTCATCCGGCGGCCATATGCCTGGCGCCGAGAGCTGCCGTGTCCGTTGCTCATGCTGCAAGCCTCCTGGCGGCACGCAGCTTTGCGCTGCGCGCACGTGGGTTCGACGCCACTTCCGCCTCGCTGGGGAACTGTGGCTGGGCTCCGACGGCGGCGAGGCGGGGGGTCTTGCCGCAAACGCACACCGGGAGCTCGGGTGGACAGGTACAACCGCGCCGCTCCTGCGCCAGGAAGCGCTTGACGATGCGGTCCTCCAGGGAGTGGTAGCTGATGACGCAGAGCCGGCCCTCCGGCTTCAGCAGATCGATGCACGAGGCCAGCGCTGCCGGCAAGGTCTCCAGCTCGCGATTGACCTCGATACGCAACGCCTGGAAGACGCGGGTGGCCGGGTGGATGCGGCGCCGGCGCCTGTCGCGCGTGGGAGGCATGGCGCGCGTGACGATCTCGGCCAGCTGGGCCGGCGTCTCGATGGGCCGCAGGGCGCGCTCGGCCACGATGGCGCGGGCGATGCGGCGCGCATGCGGCTCTTCGCCGTGGCGCTTGAAGATGCCGGTCAACGCAGCCTCGTCGTAGCTGGCAACGACCTCGCTGGCGGGTACGCCACGAGTGCTGTCGAAACGCATGTCAAGCGCGCCTGTCGAACGAAAGCTGAAGCCACGGCCATCGTCGTCGAGTTGCTGGGAGCTGAGGCCGAGATCCATGAGGATGCCGTCGACGGCCGCGAAACCGGCGTCGCTGGCGACCTCGTCGATGGACTCGAAGTTGGACTGGCGAAGGCTCACCCGGTCGCCGAACCCCGAGAGGCGCCACTTCGATCGCTCGATGGCCCTGGGATCGGCATCGATCCCCAGGAGCCGGCCGTCAGGGTTGGCGGCCTCCAGGATCCGAACGGCGTGCCCTCCGCCGCCGACAGTCGCATCGATCTGGAAGCTGCCCGGGTGCGGCGAGAGAGCCAAGATGACCTCCTCTAGCATCACGGGCAGGTGCCCTACTTCCTGTTCCATCAACGATCCGACCGCCCCGACGGTCCATGCGGACCCTGGAGGCTCATTTGGTTCTAGATGCCCAGCCCCTGGAGGGACTCCGCGAGTGCCTCCGGCCGGTCCATCTGCTCGCTGACCTTGCTCCACCGCTTGGGTGACCAGAGCTCGATGCGATTGCCAGCACCGACCACCACGACCTCTGACGTCAGCTCCGCGGATTCCCGCAGTGGAGGCGGCAGGACGAAGCGACCCTGGCGATCGAGCGAGACCTCATAGGCCGATCCGTAGAGCAGGCGTCGAAGGATGCGCGACCGGTTGTCGGTGAACGGGAGGGCGTCGATCTGCTCGGCGAGGGCTTCCCACACTGCGGCGGGATGCAGCGCCACGCAGCCATCCATCCAGTTACTCACCTGTGCGCCCTGGGCGAGTTCCGCGCGGAAACGAACCGGGACCGCGAGACGTCCCTTGTCGTCGACCGTGTGGCGATACTCACCTGTGAACACCGGGCTGGGCTGCTCCGACTGTGACCTCACTGGTGCCAGCGGCCGGGCGTCTCCCGACTAGTTCACTGACGGCGAAACGGCTCCCCCTGCCCCACGTCGGTCACCACGGCGGTGTTGCCGACCGGACCGGGTTCACCCCTCCTCCCCACTTCGCACCACTTCATGCCACTTGGATGGGCATCATACCCAATCCGTGGGCGCCGTCAAGGGCCGTTCAGCAGACCACTCCCCACCACAGGGTCGGGGCGCTTGTGGACGCCTGGGCCGGGGTACCGATTGGCCATAGCGACCATCGGTACGGAGCCGATAGCGTCCGTTTCCCAGCCGCCCAAAGAGGGAACAGTCCGTGACTATCGCTCGGCGCAGGCCGACGACCTTCGACGCCATCGCCGCTCCCATGCCGTCCGCAGCGCCCGTGCACCTGCCGGCGGGGGTAGGTATGCCGCTGCCGGCGGGCGATATACCGGCAGCGGAGAGTCTCGCGCCAGTGGGGCGCCTGCGGCGTTGCACCTTCCGCCGCATCGATCGTGTCGAGGCCCTATCTGGCCGAGTCCACCGCACCGAGTACGAAGTGATGTGCCTCTACGGCAGCGACAGCGAGCCGCTATCGCTCGGTGATGTCAACGCCGCTCGAACGGTCTGCGATACCTGCAGGGCGGCCGGCATCTTCCGCCCCGACGAGGCCTAGCCGGCCGGGTCATCTCGCCCGGCCGGGCTTTCGGTACCC
This sequence comes from uncultured Chloroflexia bacterium, assembly GCA_963724095.1. GTDB lineage: Bacteria > Chloroflexota > Limnocylindria > Limnocylindrales > CSP1-4 > JAFMJV01. The sequence continues at coordinate 32,018 of CAVRTH010000005.1, read as the reverse complement.
AGCGCACGACCGTCGTCCATGCGTCTTCGCCGTCGCCAGCGTCGCGGTCGCCTGGTTCCCCGCAGCATTCATGCTCCGACGCTGGTGTGGACGTGACGACGCCCGCCCCGAGAAGGGGCGGGCGTCGTATCGATGCGTGTCCCGGTCGATGCGACCGGATGGAGTCTGGGGCTATTCGCCCTCGGCGACCGGCTCGGCGGTCATCTCGGGCGCCATCGATGCCGTCGCCATGCCATCGCTGGTGCCGTCAGCGGTCGTGCCATCAGCCGGCTGCTGACCCATCACCCCGCCAAGCGCACTCGCCAGCGAAGTGAGGTCGCTGCACAACAGCCAGCTGCCATCCTCGAGGACGACATCGACGGTCTCGTCGATATCCACGCTATTGGCGAGCTGCGCCTCCATCTCCGGCAGGATCATCGGCAACATGGCGCGGACGGTGGATTCGTCGATCGGAGCGTCCTCCGTCGACATCATCGGCGCGAGGAATGCGACCAGGCCATCTTCGTCGATGCCGGCGGAGACCGTCGCCTTGACGCCGACGCTGGCGGTGTCGGCCGTCTGGTCCAGGACCGACACCTCAAGGCCATCGACACTGATGTCGATGACGCCCAGGAGCGCGTTGAAGTCGAGCCCCATGTCCATGGAGGAAAGGGCATCGAGCTGCCCCAGGCCACCCAGCGCCTGATCCTTGAGATCGGCGCAGAAGTACGACGTCGCGTCTGCGAAACGGCCCTCATCGAAGGCGCTGATGAGGCCCTGGACCGGCGCTTCGGGACCATCCTGTGCCATGGCGACCGGTGCCGAAACGAGCGATAGTGCGATAGCAAGGCTGCCGCCGATGGCAGCTGCGCGTGAGTGGGAAGCGGACATGTGGGTGGTTGCTCCTATGCTGGCGATGGCGCCGTTCACGGTGCCTGCGGTGCTGAGTCTAGCGGGCATCGCGGCTGACACCGGTGACTCGAAGGTTCCCGGGGGTCAAGGTGCCAATGAGGTGGCCTGTAAGCCGAGTTCTGTCCCGCAGTGCGGGGATGGTCATCCATCTGGGACGCCGGTCGCCCGACGCCTCTTGCGGCCGACCCGAAGGCGGAGCGACGCACCCCTGTGCAGCTCACGCCACACATGCCCTCCTATTTGGCCTTGCACCAGGTAGAGCTTGCCCGTTTCACCCGACCGGGCTCGAAAGCCTCGGCCGACTCGTCTCTGTGGCGCTGGTCCTCACCTTGCGGTGGACGGGAGTTACCCGCTACCCCGCGTCGTGGTGCTCGGACTTTCCTCGAATGGCGGGTCACCCCGCCACCCGCGACCATCCGGCCACCTCACTGGCTGACGGACTCTAGCACCGGCGCGGTAGAAACCCCAGTTTGCCGGCCCTGCCGGTACGCCGCGAGGCCGACCACGACCTTCCTGGCGGCGCCGGGGGGCAACAGCGGCCGCTACGCGCGGTACCTGGCCTCCAGGCGGGCAGCGGCGGCCGGATCGTCGAGCGCGAGGTTGGCGAGTGCGTCGGCGGCCTTGTTGGTGGCGCGTGGCTCGTGGGTGGCTTGCCAGCGTGCGAATCCAGCCAGCAGCTCCCTGGCCTCGCTCCAGAGCACACGCATCTTGGCATCCTTCACCCGCCAGCGGCCGTGCAGCTGCTCCACGATCAGCTTCGAGTCCAGCCGCAGATCGATCTCGCGCGCCCCCAGCCGCTGCGCCTCCTTGAGCGCCAGCAGCAGCGCGGTGTACTCGGCCACGTTGTTGGTCTGTACGCCCAGTGGTCGCGCGACCACCGACAGCGGCGACGCATCCACGCTCTCAGCGTCGGGACGGGAAGCGTCGATCAGGACTGCGCCTGCAGACGCCGGCCCGGGATTGGAGCGCGAGGCGCCGTCGGTACGGATGAGCAGGCGTTCGGTCTTGGCATCAGGCACCTATGGATCGGACCTGCTCGAGTCGTCCTTGCCGACCTCGGCGTCGGTGGCGGCCGCCTCGTCCGACGCCGCCGCGGCCGGGCCAGGGGAGCCATGCCGCTCTCCGCGGAGCCTGCGCCACAGCATCCGCAGCGGGTCGTAGTACTCGTCGGCGACGCGCTCCTTCAGGGGGATGATGGCGTTGTCGGTGATCCTGATGTGCTCGGGACAGACGTCGGTGCAGCACTTGTTGATGTTGCAGTAGCCGATGCCGCCGTCGTACTTCAGCTCAGCCTTGCGGTCGGCCGTGTCGAGCGGGTGCATCTCCAGGCTGGCGCTGCGCGCCAGGAAGCGCGGCCCGATGAACTCGTCCTCGGTCTCGTGGCTGCGCAACACATGGCAGGTGTCCATGCACAGGAAGCATTCGATGCACTTGCGGAACTCCTGGCTCCGTTCACCGTCCTGCTGCTGCCAGCGCCATTCGCTCTGCGGTAGGTCCCCCGGTGGCGTGAAGGGCGTGATGCGTGCGTTGATCTGGTAGTTCCAGGAGACGTCAGTCACCAGATCGCGCACGCGCGGGAAGGCTCGCATGGGCTCGACCGTGATGGCCTCGTCGTCAGGGAAGTCGGACAGGCGCGTCTTGCACATGAGCGAGGGCTTGCCGTTGATCTCCGCGCTGCACGACCCGCACTTGGCCGCCTTGCAGTTCCAGCGTGCGGCCAGGTCCGGCTGCACGTTCTGCTGGATCCAGTGGATGGCATCGAGCACGACCATGCCCTCCCCCGCGGGCACGGTGTACTCGTAGAACTCGCCCTCCTCGTCCGCTTCGCCGCGGAAGACCCACAGCTTCGCCTGATCGGCCATGCCCTAGCCCTTCTTGGCCACGAGTTCGCGAAGTTCGGCGGAGGGCTCCACTACCGGCGTACGGCGGACGCTCATCGCGTCACCCTCGCGGCGGGTGGCCACGTTGACGGCGTCCCATCCATCCCGCATGCCCGACGTGATCGAGACGCGAATGGGCGCCGCGGCTCTCCTCGCGTTCGAGCGCGGAGCGGGCGATGGCCTCCGAGACGGTCAGCATATTGCGCAGTTCGAAGACCAGATCCCAGGCAGGGTTGAAACGACGAGGACCGGTCACGCGCAGGCCGTGCCAGCGCTCCTTGTAGCCCTCGATCCGCGCGATGGCCGCACTGAGGTCCTCCTCGGTGCGGAAGATGCCCACCAGCGAGGACATCGTGGCCTGCAGCTCCTCGTGGAGGCGATTCGGATCCTCACCGCTCGCGCGCTCGAAGGGCGCATACATGGCCTCGATCGACTCATCGACGAAGTCGGCTGCTAGCTCAGCGACCCGTTCCGTCTCGGCCGCAGCCTCCGACGCGGCCTCACCGGCACGGCGCCCGAACACGAGCAGGTCGGTCAGCGAGTTGCCACCGAGGCGGTTGGAGCCATGCAGGCCGGCCGCCACCTCGCCGGCAGCGTAAAGCCCGGGAGTGGTCGTCTGGCCGACATCGGCATCGACCCGGATGCCGCCCATCATGTAGTGCATGGTGGGCCCGACCTCCATCGGTCCGGCCGTGATGTCGACGTCCGCGAGCTCCTTGAACTGCTCGTACATCGAGGGCAGCTTGGCCTTGACGCGCTCGGGTGGCAGGTAGCTGATGTCGAGGAAGACGCCGCCATGGGGCGAGCCGCGGCCCTCCTTGACCTCGGTGTAGATGGCTCTAGCCACGTTGTCACGCGTCGAGAGCTCAGGCGGGCGGCGGTCATCGGTCCGGCGGCCCTCTGTCAGGGCATCGACCCAGGCGCGAGCTTCCTCGTCAGTGGCGGAGTACTCGTCGCGCCGGGCCTCGGGCAGGTAGCGCCACATGAACCGCTCGCCCTCGGCGTTCCGCAGGATGCCGCCCTCACCGCGAACGGCCTCGGTGACCAGGAGCCCCTTGACACCGGCTGGATGGACCATGCCGGTGGGGTGGAACTGCACGAACTCCATGTCGATGAGCTCGGCCCCGGCGCGATAGGCCAAGGCGTGGCCGTCGCCCGCCGACTCCCACGAATTGGAGGTGACTTCGAACGAGCGGCCGACCCCGCCAGTGGCGAGGATCACGGTCTTGGCCGGGAAGGCCATGGGCACGCCGTCGACGCGGCGGTACCCGATGGCGCCGTTGACGCGGTTCGCCCCCATCGAGAGACGGGTGACGATGACCTCCTGGTAGACCTCGACGCCGACGGCGACGCTACGGTCCTGCAGGGTGCGGATGAGCTCAAGGCCCGTGCGGTCTCCGACGTGCGCCAGGCGTGGGTAGGTGTGGCCGCCGAACGGGCGCTGCAGGATACGGCCGTCGTGGGTGCGGTCGAAGACCGCGCCCCACTGCTCCAGCTCGCGCACACGGTCGGGCGCTTCCTTGGCGTGCAGCTCGGCCATGCGGGGGTTGTTGAGCTGGTAGCCGCCGACCATCGTGTCGCGGAAGTGCGTGGACCAGTCGTCGCGGTCATCGACGTGCCCGAGCGAGGCGGCCATGCCTCCCTCGGCCATGACCGTGTGCGCCTTCCCCAGCAGCGACTTGCAGACGACGCCCACCGACAGGCCGGCGCTGATGCAGGCGACGGCGGCTCGCAGCCCGGCGCCGCCCGCGCCGATGATGAGCACGTCGTGTGGTCGGGTCTCGATCATCGGCCTAGAGGAAGCCCCCGATGAGCGGGGTGCTGGTGTTGATGATGTCCAGCGCCATGGCGCGAACGTAGAGATCCACGATGATGATGCTGACGAGGCTCGCCCAGGCCCATACGCCGTGGTACTGGTTCCAGGCACTGACGCGCTGCCAGATGCCGTGACGTCGCCGCGTGTTGGCGCTGCAGCTGAAGCAGTCCATGCCGCCACCGACGAGATGGCGGAAGGAGTGGCAGCTGAAGACGTAGAGGCTGACCAGGATGGCGTCGGCGGCGACGAGGAAGACGCCGATGCCGATGCGCAGGCCACCGTCGTGGAGGACGGCCAGGACGAGGTCGAGCCACAACACCGCCAGCGGGATCATGGCCACGTAGAGCGCGAAGCGGTGCGCGTTCATGAGGATGAACGGGAAGCGGTTCTCCATGCCGTACTTGCGATGGACGCTGGGCTCACCCACCGCGCAGGCAGGCGGATCGAGGAAGAACGCCTTGTAGTACGCGCCGCGGAAGTAGTAACAGGTCGCGCGGAAGAGGACCTGGATCCAGAGCACGAGGATGGCAGGGCTGAACCAGGCGGGCAGGATGGTGTCGCCGATGATCATCCCGAAGAACGGCGAATGGTAGCCCTGCGCTGCGTAGTCCACCCCGAAGTAGGGGATGCCGAAGACCGCCGAGACGGTGGCGTAGAGGATGAAGGCGACCAGGCCGAAGGCGATGAGGCCCGGCTTGATGATCCAGCGGTCGACCCGCATGGTGGTGCCGAAACCACGCTGGGCGGTACCGGCGGGCTTGCTCGCAGGGCGCGCCCCCAGGCGCCGGCCCTGCTCGACCTGCTCCGTCGCGGTCATGGGCGGCGGCCGAGAGACGGCATGGACACGAACTTCATCGAGACGCTTCGATCCCCTGTCCTGGCGGTCGGGTTGGCGGTCGCTGGCACCTAATGTATCGCATCAGCGCTCCGCGATACGGCCGAGTCGGTGCTCCAGGTGCTCCAGGGCCCAGGCCACGAAGTAGGCCGCCAACGGCAGCAACAGGATGACCGCGAAGGCGTGGTGGCGGTCGCGAACCTCGAGCAGCACGTGTGTGGCGGACGCGGCCCAGATGACCAGCGTCGCCAGCGGGATCAACGCATCGCGCTCTCGTCTGCGGACGAGCATCGCGCCCAGCGCGGCCAGCAACACGAGCACGTAGAAACCCTGGCTGAGCAGCAAGGGCGTGGTCACCGCCGGATTCGCCGGACTGTCTGCCAGCCGCTGCTTGATCCCGTACTGGACGCCGTAGTGCTCGGTCCCCCAGAGGGTGTCCTGCTTGCGGATGCCCAGGGCCGCGATGCCGAGCGGGTCAGCCTTGATGTGCTCGATCGCGAGTCGCGTGCCGATGGCACTGCGCGCGAGTGGATCGGGACCGGCCAGGTCGATGAGCTCCTGTGAGGCCACGGCGCTGAAGCGGCCGCCGCTGGGCTCGTAGGTGCCGATGTAAAGCGTGTGGCCGCCGAAGTCCGAGGTCGAGAAGCTGGGTGAGCCCGTGCGCTCGAGGTTGTAGACCATGACCGGCACGAGTACGAGCAGGAAGGCCGCCACCGTCACGGCCGCGGTTCCGAGCTGCCGCTGCCACGTCCCCCCCGGCCACCAGCGGGCCACGATGTAGGCGGGCAGCAGGATGGGTGCGGTCGGCCGCAGGTACTGGGCCAGGCCCAGCAGGGCGCCGGTCAGGGCGCTCCCCTTCCATCCTGTCGGCATGCCTACGGCTGCCCAGGCCGCGGCCACGATGGCCAGGTCGAATGCGACGTGCGGGATGCGCACGACGGTCATCAACGCGGCGGCGGGCCAGATCGCGTACCCCAGCAACGCCAGCGCAGCGGCGCGAGGGCCATACAGCCCGCGTGTCAGACCCAGCACGGCAGCGCCCGCGAGGATCGCCAGCAGGAGGTTGACGGCCTCGGTCGCAAGCTGGCGATCGAGGATGAAGAGGTAGGAGCCCGCCAGGAGTGCCGCGTACCCGGCCGGGCGGCCGTACAGGTCCGGCTGCCCGGCCACGAATGACTCGGCCATGAGGTCATAGACCATCGGCTCGCCACTGGTGCCACCGTCGAACTGGTGTGAGAGGAAAGCCCGGATGAGCGATCAGGGTCGCGAAGCCGATGGCGATGGCGATGAGTTCGCGTCGCCGACCGGCGGCAGCCAGCCAACTGGTCAGCAAGGCCAGGCCGAGACCCAGGCCGGACAGCAACACGACCGGCAGCAGGCGGCCGGCAACCAGCCAGCGGCTGCCCCGGATGCCGAGGACCGCATCGATGTCCGCGATCAGGTGCAGCGTGGCCAATACCGAGAGGGCGGCGAGGGTAACGACGCCTGCCCAAACCAGGACGCTCCGCAACCGCTCGCCCGCGCGGCCAGGGGCCACCTGGTCGGTCTCGAAGCCGCTGACCTCGTCGTTCATCTGCAGCATTATGGGTGGTCGCTCCAGCCGGGTGCCGCCCGTCACTGAAGCGTCCGCGAGGTCACCCTGGCTGCGACGTTCTGACGCCTGCGGTGGCACCGCGCTATCCTCAGGCCAGCCCGTGAAACTCCAGGAATTCCACGCCAAGACCCTGCTGTCTCGTGCCGGCCTGCCGGTGCCGCCCTACTCGGTGGCATCGACGCCGGCGGAAGCGCGTGTCCAGGCCGCGGATCATCTCGATGCCGGCGCGTCGGCGGTGGTGATCAAGGCACAGGTGCTGGTCGGCGGCCGTGGCAAGGCCGGCGGGGTGAAGCTGGCCCGTTCGGCCGATGAGGCCGAAAGCGTCGCCGACGCCATCCTGGGCATGGACATCAAGGGCATCACCGTTCGCCGCGTGCTGGTCGCGCCCGCTGCCGACATCGTGCGTGAGCTCTACCTCGCCGCAGTCCTCGATCGGGGCGAGCAACGCATCATGCTCATGGGCTCTGCCGAGGGCGGGGTCGAGATCGAGACGCTGGCGGAGGAGGACCCCGACGCCATCGCCCGCATCCACGCCCATCCGCAGCTCGGCCTGCAGCCGTTCCAGGCGCGGGAGATGGCCTTCCGACTCGGTCTCGGCGACCACCAGAAGCAGGCTGCCGCCATCTGCGACGGGCTGGTCAGGGTCATGATCGACGAGGATGCCGACCTGGTGGAGATCAACCCGCTGGCCGTGGTCCGCGAGGACGGGCCCGATGGCCCCGTCGAGACGCTGCAACTGCTCGACGCCAAGATCACGCTCGATGACTCTGCCCTTGGCCGTCACCGTGGCCACGAGGATCTGCGCGATCTCGACGAAGAAGACCCGGCCGATGTCGAAGCCCGCGCGGCGGGCCTCTCGTTCATCCGCCTCGAGGGCGACATCGGCTGCATGGTCAACGGCGCGGGGCTGGCCATGACGACCATGGACCTGGTCAAGCGAGCTGGCGGCGAGCCCGCCAATTTCCTCGACATCGGGGGCGGTGCCCGCAGCGACAAGGTCGCCGAGGCCATGCGGCTCATCCTCAGTGACCAGTCGGTCAAGGCCATCCTGGTCAACATCTTCGGTGGCATCGCCCGCGGGGATGAGGTTGCCCGTGGCCTCGTGGAGGCGCGATCGAAGCAGATCCGGAGCGTGCCCATGGTGGTGCGCATCGTGGGCACCAACGCCGACATCGCGGCCGAGATCCTGCGCGATGCCGGTGGCGACATCGTCAGTGCCGAATCGCTCGACGAAGCGGTCGAGAAGGCCGTCGCGCTCGCCGGCGGTGCGGCATGAGCATCCTCATCGACAAGCACACGCGCCTGCTGGTCCAGGGCATCACCGGACGCGAGGGCGGCTTCCACGCCGGCCAGATGCTCGCCTACGGCACCAACGTCGTCGCCGGCGTGACGCCCGGCAAGGGCGGCCAGACCGCGCTCGACGGGGCCGTGCCGGTCTACGACACCTGCAGGCAGGCCGTCGAGGCGACCGCTGCCAACGCCAGCGTCATCTTCGTGCCGGCCTTCGCAGCGCCGGACGCCATCATGGAATCGCTCGATGCCGGCATCGACACCATCTTCGCCATCACCGAGCACATCCCCGCGCTGGACATGATCCCGGTCGTGGCAGAGGTCGCGGCGCGTGGCGCCACGCTGGTGGGGCCCAACTGCCCCGGAGCCACCACCCCGGGTGAAGCCAAGGTCGGCATCATCCCCGGGTCTATCCATCGCCCCGGACGCGTGGGGCTGGTGAGCCGATCAGGAACGCTCACCTACGAGGTGGTACAGGCCATGACCGACGCGCGCATCGGCCAGTCGACCTGTGTCGGTATCGGTGGCGACCCCATCAACGGCAGCAGCTTCATCGACATGCTGGGGCTCTTCGCGGCCGACCCCGACACCGCTGGCGTGGTGCTCATCGGCGAGATCGGCGGCGGTGCCGAGGAGGCAGCCGCCGAGTGGAAGCGGCAGCACATGCCGGACACACCCATGGTCGCCTTCATCGCCGGCCGCACCGCGCCTCCCGGCCGCCGCATGGGCCACGCCGGGGCCATCATCAGCGGCTCGGGCGGGACTGCCGAGGCCAAGATCGGCGCCCTCGAAGCCGCCGGCATCCGCGTCGCCGAATCACCTACCCAGATCCCGCGCATGCTCATCGAGGCCGGCATCGCGCCCGACTGAGACGGTGTCGCCTCAGCCTGCGGAGGACCGCTCTGCCTCGGCCGTGTCGAACTCGACGGGGACCTCGTGTTCACGCCCCTGGTCAGGCTGCAGGCGTGGCGCGAGCACGCCGATGGCCACCGCACCGATCAGCAGGATGACCGCGCCCACGACGAGCGCGTCACCGATCCCGCCCAGGAAGGCTGCGCGTCCCTGTGCGACCAGGCGCTGGCCGAACTCACCGAACTGACCCAACTCCGGCGCCGCCGTGAAGGCGATCGAGCCGAGGACGCGTTCGGCCATCTGCGGCGGCAGGCCGCTGACGGCATCGGCCATGCCCGCTCGATAGCCCTGGTTGAGCAGGCTGCCGAGGATGGCGATGCCGAAGGCGCTGCCGAGCTCGCGCCCGGTATCGTTCACGGCTGAGGCGACGCCCTGCTTCGACATCGGCAGTGACGAGGTGATGGCCGTCGTGGCGGGGGTGCCGGCAAGGCCCATGCCGAGACCGAAGAAGGCAAGCCCGAGCACGAAGTGCCAATACGACGAGTCGACCTGCAGCTGACTGAGGACGAGGAACCCGAGGGCCATGGAGAGCAGGCCGATCGGGCCCAGGCGCCGGAACCCGACCCGCTCGGCGATGGCCGGCGCACGTCGGGCGGTGGGGATGCATGATGAAGGGCAGTGGCAGCAACGCCAGGGCCGCCTCCAGTGGCGAGCGGCCGGTCACGAACTGCAGATACTGGAGGGCGACGAAGAAGAACCCGAAGGCCGCCAGGAACTGGACGCTGATGGTCAGGCTGCCAGCGCTGAAACCCCGCACGCGGAACAGCCGAGGATCGAGCAGCGGGGCTTTCAGACGCCCCTCCCAGATCACGAAGGCGATGCCGGCCGCGATGCCCAGGCCGATGGCACCCGATGTCAACGGGTCGGTCCAGCCACGCTCCGGGCCTTCGATGATGCCGAAGACGAACGAGGCGACGGCGACCAGCGACAGGATGGCCCCCACGAAGTCGAGCGCCGGAGGCTCCTTGTCGACGGAGCCCGGGACGACCGCCAGCGTACCCAGCAGGGCCACGACCGCGAAGGCCACGTTGAGCCCGAAGAACGACGTCCAGGGGAACCACTCCAGAAGCAGTCCAGTGACGAAGAGGCCGATGACCGCACCGCCGCCCGCGATGCCGACCCAGACACCGATGGCCTTGCCGCGTTCCTCTTCGGGGAAGGACGTGGTGATGACCGAGAGGGTGGTGGGCATGATGGCTGCGGCTCCGACGCCCATGAGCATACGGAGGAGGATGAGCTGGTCGGGCTGGGTGACGAAGAGGCCAAGCGCGGCAGCCGCGCCGAAGATGATGAGGCCGGCCGCGAGCAGCAGCTTGCGGCCGTAGCGGTCGCCCAGCGCACCGGCGAAGAGCAACAGGCCGGCGAAGACCACGGTGTAGGCGTCGATGATCCATGTCAGCTGCGTCTGGGTCGCGCCGGTATCACGAGCCAGGCTGGGCAGGGCCACGTTGAGGCCACTGACCGCAGAGACCACCGCCATGAGCGCCAGGCCGACGACCACGAGGATGAGTCTCCGGCGTGCCGCAGAGAGCTCGGCCGGGCTGGTCATGAGGGTTGCTGACTGGTCCATGCGACTGCTCCCTGCCGGTAGTTCTATTCCCCGCTTGGGGAAATGCTATTCTCCCTGTGGTGAAAACGCAAGTACCCACCTCAGGCAAGCCCCGGCGTGGACGCCGACCAGCCGGTTCGCAGACACGCGCCGCCATCGGCGTGGCGGCGCGGCGACAGTTCAGTGAGCTCGGCTACCGGGACACGACCTTGCGCAGCGTCGCGAGTGAGGCCGGCGTCGACCATCGGCTGGTGCTGCACTACTACGGATCCAAGCAGCGCTTGTTCATCGAGTCGGTGGAGCTGCCCGTCGATCCGGACGCGCTGCTGGCGCAGGTGTTCGCGGCGGGCGATGACGTTGTCGGCACGCGCGTGGCTGAGGCACTGCTCGCCGTGCTCGAGCAGCCCGCCACGCGTCAGCGGGCCATCGCCCTCATCCGCGCTGCGGCGTCGGAACCGGAGGCCGCGGAGCTCATCCGCGAGGTCCTGACCGAGCGTGTGCTGACGCCGCTGGCACAACGGGTCGGCCGCGAGAAGCCACGGCTCCGCGCCAGCTTCGTCGCATCGCAGTTCGTGGGCGTCGCGATAGCGCGCTACGTCGTCGGCATCGAGCCGCTAGCGTCGTTGACGAGTGAAGGAGTGGTGCAGGCCCTGGGGCCGGTGTTCGAGCACTACCTCTATGGCGATTGGGTCGACGGTGAACCCCCGCAGGGTCAGGGAGCCAGCGGGTCGCCCTCGTAGCCGAGCCGGCCCCAGGCAGGACCGCCGGGAGCTTCGATGAGCTCGGTCAGGACGCCGTTGCAGGCACGCGGGTGGATGAAGGCGACCGGTCCCTCTGCACCCTTGCGCGCGAGCTCATCGATGATCTCGATGCCCCTCGACCGCAGATCCGCCAGCGTAGCGTCGACATCGGGCGTCTCGAAGCAGACGTGGTGAAACCCCTCCCCCTTCTTCTCGAGGAAGCGCGCCACGCCGGTCGTCGTCGATGTCGGCTGCACCAACTCGATCTTGGTCTCGCCGATCTCGAGAAAGGCGACGATGACTTCATCGGACTCGATGGGCAGCAGCAGACCCACGGGCAGGCCCAACGTGTCGCGATAGAAGGTCAGCGACTCGTCGATGTCACGCACGATGTACGCCACATGGTGGACCCGGCTGAACGTGCCGCCAGCGAGCTCGACCATCTCTCCTCCTCTGTGGTTGCGGTGATGCGTCCTAGACGGTGACGACCTCGCGGTGCTCACCCCAGACGGCGCGCAGCCGATCGCTGATCTCGCCCAATGTGACCTGGGCCTTCACTGCCTCGATCATGGCCGGCACGATGTTCTCGCTTCCGCGAGCGACGGACTCGAGGCGGTCGAGGGCAGCCGTCCAGGCGGCCTGGTCGCGGGACGCGCGCAAGGCCGCGATGCGCGCCACTTGCTCGCGCTCGAGCGACGGATCGATGCGCTGCAACGCTGGCGTCACCGCTTCGTCGTCGCTGAACTTGTTGACGCCCACCACGATGCGCTCGGCCCGCTCGATCTCGCGCTGCACGCGGTAGGCGGCATCCTGGATGTGACCCTGCTGGTAGCCCGCATCGATGGCACTGATAGCACCGCCCATCTCGTCGATCTCGTCGAGGTAGCCCTGCGCCATGGCTTCCAGTTCGTCGGTGAGCGATTCGACGTAGTACGAGCCCGCGAGCGGGTCAGGCGTATCGGTGACGCCGCTCTCGTAGGCGATGATCTGCTGTGTCCGCAGCGCCAGGCGGGCGGTCTCCGGGGTGGGCAGTGCGAGCGCTTCGTCGCGCGCGTTGGTGTGCAGGCTCTGCGTGCCACCCAGCACGGCAGCCAGCGCCTGCAACGTCGTGCGCACGACGTTGTTGTCCACCGACTGCGCGGTCAGGGACGAACCCGCCGTCTGCACGTGGAAACGGCACATCATCGAGCGTGGATCGGTCGCGCCGAAGCGATCGCGCATGATGCGCGCCCACATGCGGCGAGCGGCACGGAACTTGGCCACCTCCTCGAAGAGCTCGCTCCAGGCGCCGAAGAAGAACGACAGCCGTCCGGCGAAGTCGTCGACGTCCAGGCCGCGCGCCACCGCGCCCTCCACGTAGGCGATGGCGTCGGCCAGGGTGAAGGCCAACTCCTGCGCCGCGGTAGCTCCAGCTTCACGCATGTGGTAGCCGCTGATGGAGATGGTGTTCCAGCGCGGCAGCTCGGTGGCACAGAACTCGAAGATATCGGTCACCAGGCGCATGGAGGCGTCGGTGCCGTAGATGTACGTGCCGCGTGCGATGTACTCCTTGAGGATGTCGTTCTGGACGGTGCCACCGAGTCGGTCGCGCGGGATGCCACGCCCGTCGGCCACGGCCACGTACATCGCCAGCAGGATGGGCGCGGTGGCGTTGATGGTCATCGAGGTGGTGACATCGCCCAGCGGCAGGTCCTCGAGCAACACTTCCATGTCGGCGATGGAGCTGATGGGCACGCCGACTCGACCGACCTCGCCCGCGGCGAACTCGGCGTCGGAGTCATAGCCCATCTGCGTGGGCAGGTCGAAGGCCACTGACAGACCGGTCTGGCCCTGCTCGAGCAGGTAACGGAAGCGCTCGTTGGTCTGCGAGGCAGAGGCAAAGCCAGCGTACTGGCGCATCGTCCACAGCCGGCCGCGGTACATCGTCGGCTGTACCCCGCGGGTGTAGGGGAAGTCGCCGGGCATGCCCAGTGCCTGGCCCGCGTCCAGCTCGGCGGTATCGGCGGCGGTGTAGAGATCGGCGATCTCGATATCAGACGTGGTAGCGAAGCGCTCCCGGCGCTCGCCACCTCCCTTGAGTGCGCTGGCCCTGGTGGTCTCGCGCCAGCGTTGGCGGCTCGGATTCTGTTGACGCCATCTGTACCTCTGCTCAAGGGAGCTCCCCAGCGAGCTCGCCAACCGTGACCGGACGACGGTATCACCCTCTGCCAGCCGGAGCCGGACCGTGGGCTGGTGGACTGCGCAGAGCGAGCAGCGGCAGGCTCTTGGAGCAGCAGCGACATGACCATCGGCTCTTGGGTGGTGTCAGCGACGCCCCATCATCGACACATGAGCACCGCGATATCAGGCAAGGAACGCGTGGGGCTGTGGCTGCACCGGACCCTCGACAGACGCTTCAGTCGGATGAGCGTGGCCGTCTTCCGCCGGACCGACGGCGGCATCACCGAGCGGGTCGGTGTCGACGGTCTGGTCCTCAGCACCATCGGACGTAAGAGCGGCAAGCGGCGCTCCGTGCTGCTGCAGTACTTCGCTGACGGCGATGACCTGGTCCTCGTCGCGGCTGATGGTGGCGGAGATCACCATCCCGGCTGGTATCACAACCTCATGGCACAGCCGTCAGCGCAGGTCGAGGTTCGCGAGGCCACCATCGAGGTACGCGCGGTCGCTGTCAGCGATGCGGAAGCCGAGGCGCTGTGGCCACGCATCCTCGAGAAGTCGCCGTCGTACGAGCGCTACCTCCGTGCCACCGATCGGACCATCCCGCTCGTCAGACTCCGGCGTGAGACGACCTGAGCCCTAGCTCAGCCTCAGCAGTTCGTCCCTCAATTCGACGCTACTGCCGGCAGTCACCCGGATCGATGCGACAGTACCGGCATGTGGCGCGCGCACCTCGTTCTCCATCTTCATGGCCTCGATGGCGAGCAGGCGCTGCCCGGCCTCGACGGTATCGCCCTCAGCGACCCACAGACGCACCACGCGCCCCGGGATCTGGGCCCTGATGACGTCGCTGCCTCGCTGACCGCTGCGTTCGCTGCCCTGCCCTGCGCGTTCGCGGAGGAGCGAGCGTGGCTCATCTTCGACCGCGACCCGAAAGACCCAGCCATCGACCGTGGTCTCGTAGCGGTGCACACCGCTGGCGCGGTCCTCAGCTGTACGCTCCAGCGCTCGCACCTCCGGCATCCGACCCGCGTCTGGCGCGATCTCTTGCGGTACCGCGTGGAACCCGTCGTCAAGGCCTTCGATGCGCAGGCGCAGGTGGCCACGATGGTCGCTCACGCCCACGGCTCCGTCTTCCAGCCACGCCCCGGATCGGCGCATGACGTGTCATCGTCACCTGCGACCTGCGCGGAGGCAAGCTCGCCGGCGTCGCCCCAGGCGCATCCCGCCACCGCCGCGGCTGCTCGTTCGGCAGCAGCTGCGCGCAACGGTGCCGGGTCCCAGTCGCGAGCGACCAGGTCGGTGCGCAGGCGCGCCGCGGTGAACTCGGGGTGCGACAGCAGCCAGGCATGGAACGGCAGCGTCGTCTGCACGCCTCCGGTCTCGAACTCGGCGACAGCCCGTCGGGCCCGCGCCAGCGCCATGTCCCGGTCGGGCGCCACGGCCAGGACTTTGGCCAGCAGGGGGTCATAGTCGCCGGGCACCAGCCAGCCCTGCTCGATACCCGAATCGTTGCGGATGCCGGGTCCACCCGGCTCGCGCCAGCGCGTCACCAGGCCGGGCACGGGCGCGAAATCACGCGCGGATCCTCGGCGCTGATACGTAGCTCGATGGCGTGGCGGTCGGGAGTAGCAGCGCCATCGGCAGCTGCGAGCACGGCGGCGGACAGGCGCCCACCGGCAGCGATGTCCAGCTGCTCTCGCACCAGGTCGAGACCAGTGACGAGCTCCGTGACGCCGTGTTCGACCTGCAGACGAGCGTTGACCTCGAGGAAATAGAACGCGCCATCGGGCGCGAAGAGGAACTCGGCGGTGGCGGCGTTCCTGAGCCCGACAGACCCGGCGACCCGCACTGCCGACTCATGAAGCTCCTCGCGCTGCGCCCGCGTCAGGCCCGGCGCGGGTGCTTCCTCCACCAGCTTCTGGTGACGCCGCTGAGTGGAGCAGTCTCGCTCACCGAGGGCCACGACCTGACCGTCGCTGTCTCCAAGCAGCTGCACCTCGATGTGCCGGCCACCCTCGACCAGGCGTTCCAGGTAGACCGAGCCGTCGCCGAACGCCTGCTCTGACTCGCGAGCCGCGGCGGCGACCGCCGTGGGCAGGTCCGCGGAGTCGTCCACCCGTCGCATGCCGCGCCCACCTCCGCCGGCCGCGGCCTTGATGAGCAGGGGGAAGCCGATCTCCTCGGCCGCCGCCTCGATGAGGGCCGTGGTCTCGGCGCCTCCCACGGGCAGCGCGCTGGACATGCCAGGCACGATGGGCACGCCGGCGGCAGTGGCAGAGGCGCGCGCTTCCAGCTTGTCTCCCAGCGATGCCAGCGTCTCCGGCGCCGGGCCGACGAAGACCAGGCCGGCCGCCTCCACCGCCGCCCCGAACGCCGCCTGCTCCGAGAGGAAGCCGTAGCCCGGGTGGATGGCTTCCGCGCCGGTGGCCAGGGCAGCCTCCACGATGAGATCGCCCCGCAGGTAGGAGTCGGGCGCAGGCGCCGGCCCAAGCCGAACCGCGCGATGCGCAAGGCGGACGTGGAGCGCGTCCGCATCGGCGTCGGAATAGACGGCCACGGTCTCGATGTCCAACTCACGGCAGGTGCGCATGAGGCGTACCGCGATCTCGCCGCGGTTGGCCACCAGGATCCGGCGAAACGGCGGCGTCGCCCCGCTCACGCCTCCATCACCTGCCGGCTGTCTTTGTGCAAAGACGACGTCACAGCGGGATGTTGCCGTGCTTGCGCCGCGGGCTCTCATCGCGCTTGCCCTCAAGCATCTTGAAGGCCGCGATGACCCTGGGCCGCGTTTCCGAGGGCACGATGACGTCATCGAGGTAGCCGCGGCCGGCAGCCACGTAGGGGTTGGCGAACCGTTCCTCGTACTCGTGCGTGAGCCGCGCCATCTCGGCATCGCGGTCATCGGCCCCGGCCAGCTGGTCGCGGAAGATGATCTTGACGGCGCCTTCGACGCCCATGACCGCGATGCGGGCGGTGGGCCATGCCAGGTTGACGTCGCCCCGCACGTGCTTCGAGCTCATGACGTCGTAGGCGCCGCCGTAGGCCTTGCGTGTGATGACGGTGACCTTGGGTACCGTGGCCTCGCAATAGGCGTAGAGCAGCTTGGCGCCGTGGCGGATGATGCCGCCGTGCTCCTGGGCCACGCCGGGCAGGAACCCGGGCACATCCTCGATGGTCAGCAGCGGCACGTTGAAGGCGTCGCAGGTGCGCACGAAGCGGGCGGCCTTGTCGGAGGCGTCGATGTCCAGCGCGCCCGCCAGGACCGCCGGCTGCTGCGCCACCACCCCCACCGAGCGTCCATCGAAACGCGCGAAGCCAACGATGATGTTGGCCGCCCACGCCGGCTGCAGCTCCAGGAACTCGCCGTCGTCGACGATGCGGTCGATGACCTCGCGCATGTCGTACGGATGCGAAGGTGACTCGGGGACGATGGTGTCCAGTGCGGCGTCGCGTCGGTCCGGCACATCGGTCGTGGCCAGGCACGGCGCGGTGGTGGTGTTGTTCTGGGGCAGGTGGCCCAGCAGCCGCCGCGCGCTCGCCAGCAGTGCACCCTCGTCTGGCGCAGCGAAGTGCGCGACGCCACTGATGGCGGCGTGGACCGAGGCGCCACCGAGGCGTTCGAAGTCGACCTCCTCGTGCGTGACCGTACGCACCACGTCCGGCCCGGTGACGAACATGTAGCTGGTGCCCTCCACCATCAGGGTGAAGTCGGTGATGGCCGGCGAGTAGACGGCACCGCCCGCGCAGGGACCCATGATCAGCGAGATCTGGGGGACGACACCCGAGGCCATGACGTTGCGCAGGAAGATGTCGGCATAGGCACCCAGCGAGACCACGCCCTCCTGGATGCGGGCACCGCCCGAGTCGTTGAGGCCGATGACCGGCGCGCCGACCTTCATGGCCAGGTCCATGATCTTGCAGATCTTCTCGGCGTGCGCTTCCGACAGCGAGCCGCCGAAGACGGTGAAGTCCTGGCTGAACACGAAGACGAGGCGACCATCGATGGTGCCGTGGCCGGTCACCACGCCGTCGCCGAGGATGCGCTGTGCCCCCAGGCCGAAGTCCGTCGAGCGGTGGGTGACGAAAGCGTCGAACTCGACGAAGCTTTCTGGGTCCAGCAGGAGTTCCAGTCGCTCGCGGGCGGTGAGCTTGCCCTTCTCGTGCTGCTTGTCGATGCGAGCCCGGCCACCGCCAAGTCGCGACTGCGCTCGAAGCTCGTGCAGGCGCTCGATCTGCGCCCGGTTGTCGGTCACTCGGGTTCTCCCTCCCGGTCCTCGCCTGCCCCCTAGGCACGTCGTGCGGCGAATCCTACTGCCCACACGCGCTCGACGGACAGGTGTTGGCGCTCGACCGCGATGATCCCGGCTACTGGCCCGCGTCGCGCTGTCTCCACGCGTGGAGACAGCGGGTGGTGCACGGAGGCACCATTTGGTAGATTGCACGGCGCGGGCCACCGCGACCAGCGAGGCCCCGCAGCCCAGCGGAGGACATCTTGGCACGGATCATCTCGATCGCGAACCAGAAGGGTGGCGTGGGCAAGACGACCACCGCCATCAACCTCGGCGGGGCGCTCGCGGAACTTGGCCACAAGGTCCTCTGCGTCGACATGGATCCGCAGGCCAATCTCACTGTCGGCCTCGGGCTCAACGCGAACGACATCGAGGTGTCGATCGCCAACGTGCTCCTCGACCCGTCGCTCACGCTGGAGGACATCGTCGAGCAGACCAGCACGGAGAACGTCGATGTCGCGCCATCGGACATCGATCTGTCGGCCACGGAGAACCAGCTCTTCAGTAGCATCGGACGGGAACATGCCCTGCGGGAGGTGCTGCACGGTTGGACCGGGAAACACTACGAGTACGTGCTCATCGACTGCCCGCCCACGCTTGGTCTGCTCACCATCAACGCGCTGGTAGCCAGCGACGGGGTCATCATCCCGGTCCAGACGCAGTACTACTCGCTCAAGGGCTTTCGGGCGCTGGCCAACCTCGTCACCCAGATCCAGGCCAAGGGCCTCAACTCCCGTCTCCGCATCCTGGGCATCCTGCCAACGTTCTACGACGGCCGCACCAACCTGGCCAAGGACATGCTCGCCGAGCTGGGCGAGCTGGGCGATTACCACGTCTTCGACACCATCATCCGTCAGACCGTCCGACTGGGCGAGGCACCGCTTGCGGGCAAACCAGTGACGTCATACGCCAGTCGCTCGTCGGCCGCGGCGGCCTACCGCAGCCTGGCACAGGAGGTGATCGACCTTGGCTAGACCGGACTTCCGATCCCAGGCCGCAGCACGCCTGGCGCAGGAGCGGAACGAGTACACGCCTGCGCTGATGGACTTGCTCAAGCCTGATGACCCCGCCAACGTGACCGACGTCCGTCGCCTGCCCCTCGACCGCGTCTTCTCCAATCCGGGCCAGCCGCGCCAGCACTTCGACGAGGACGCGCTGCAGGATCTGGCCGCGTCCATCCGGGAGCACGGAGTGCTGCAGCCGGTGCTGGTGCGTCCACGCCCGGACGGCGACTACCAGATCATCGCCGGTGAGCGACGCTGGCGAGCGTCGAAGCTGGCGGGCCTGACACAGATCCCCGTCATCGTCGAGCACATCGGTGACGAGGCCGCGCTCGAGATCGCCATCATCGAGAACCTCCAGCGCGAGGACATCTCGCCCCTGGAAGAGGCGGAGATGTTCGAGCGCATGACCCGCGAGCATGGCTACAGCTTGCGCAAGCTGGCCACCAAGCTGGGCAAGGACAAGGGCTACCTGGAGAACCGACTGCGACTGGCAGATGCGCCACCCGAGATCCGCGAGCTCGTATCGGTCCGGCGCGACACGCTGTCGCACGCATACGAGCTGATGAAGGTCGAGGACCCCAGGAAACGTCGACGGCTGGCCAAGCAGGTCGCCTCGGGTGAGCTCAGCCTGGTCAAGCTCAAGCAGCGCATCGAAGGCAGGCCCAGGCGGGAACTCACGCCCGCGGTCGAGACGACCGAGGAGCCGGGAGCCATCGAGGTCGAAGCCGAGCTGGCGGCCGTGCCGATCGAGACAGACGGTCCGACGCCAGAAGCGGTCAGCATCGACATGGCGAGCGAGCACCTCTCCGCCGCGGTGCGCGAGCTGGCCGAGGCACTCATGACCGACGCCGCCCTGGGTGAGGCGTCACCTGCCGAGCGTCAACAGTTCGCCAAGTACCTGACATTGGCCAAGATCAAGCTGGAGAACGCCATCGCCGTCGTCCGCACGGGGGACGCGCGCGAGTCGACCGCCTCGATCATCCCGCCTGATCTGGTGAGCAGCCGAGAGCACCGCCGTTAGCGCAGACAGGCTCGCCAACGGCGGACGGCCAGGGTCGATCCCGGCATGATCCCGATGGAGTTGGTCTATCTCCTCGCCGCCATCGGCCTGGGCGCGCTCATCTATCGCTACGTCACCGGTCGCGGTGGCGTCGAGATCTTGCGGCCCGACTATGCCGGGCTTCCCGCGCGCGGACGAGTAGCCGTGAGGCAGCACGAGTTGCGCTGGTCGTCTGTTGCGGACGACTCGTTCGTGGGCGCGTGGCAGCTCGAGGATGGCCACCTCATCGTGATGCACGTCACCTTCGACGGGAGCGACGAGGAAGAGCCCGACCTGGGGCGGATGGATGTCAGCATCGACAGGCGCCGCATCGTGCGCGGCGTCAGATGGACCGAGAAGATCCACGACCGCACCTTGCGATCCGACGTGGAGGCGGCGCTCAAAGCACTCGCGCGCGAAGCGGAGCGCGCGCGTTCGGACGCAGCACGACTGGCTGCTGCCAAACCCGTCGGGGACGACCGCGATCGAACGCTGACGCCGTAGCGGCCGCGCCCTGGCTCGTCGTTGCCATGCACCTGGCCTCGCCTGCGAGCTGGGCGAGTCAGGCGCCGGCGGCAGCCGAGACCCAGATGACCGCCAGTGCTGCCAAGGCCACCGCCGCCAGGGTCCAGCCAGCGTCGCTCGCGGCAGTGCGCGGATGGATCGAGAGTAGCGCCCCGGCCGCCGCGATCGCGGTGGCAGCCGCCATGGCAGGCACCACCACCGAGGAGTGCGGACCAAGCAGCAGCAGGCTGAACCATGCCAGCGCCCAGATGATGACGTCGAGACATGCCAGGACCCAGCGGCTGCGGCGTGGGCCCAGACGAGACGCGAGGCTGACGGTGCCGGTCTCCTGGTCGGGCGCCGTGTCGGCCATGGCGTTGGCAAGGTGGATGGCGGGCCCAGCCAGGGTGGCCAGCGGCAGCAGGAGTGCCGAGTTCGGCGGGAGCGCCCCCGCCGCAGCCAGCCAGACCCAGACGAGCAGCGCAGGCAGTGCGATCGCGAAGGTGAGCCAAGCCCATCCGGCGCGGCGGGCGACGAGGTCGTAGGCATATCCGCTACCGGCTCCGATGATCCCGACCAGCAGCACGCTCCAACCGAACGAGGCCGACACCGCGAGGCCCGCTGCACCGCCCACGAGGGCGATGGCGGCTGCGGTGCGCGTCGAGACAAGCCCAGCGGGAATCGGCTTCTCGGGCCGGACGACACGCTCGCGCTCGGCATCCACCACATCGTTCAGGGCGCCGATGGACACCTGGAAGCCGAACATGCCGGTCGCCAACAGGAAGCTCTCCGAGCGCTCAGCGCCAGCGACCGTCGCCAGTGCAGCCACCACCAGCGCCACCAGCACAGACGGGACGGGGTGCAGGACGGCGAGGCTACGGAGAGCGCGGTTCGATGGCGGGAGAGCTCGTCGCGTCAGATGAAGACGACGTTCTCGAAGCCATCGACGAGAAAGTCGATCTCCTGCTCCCGCGCCTGCTTCGACTGGGCACGCAGGCCCGGCACCAGGAAGTGCAACGAGATCGCGGGCACCATCAACTGGCCGTCGGCGGTGCGGCCGATGGTCGCGGGCGCCCCTCCCCCGGCCGTGAAGACGCGCTCGATGCCCGAGTCGTCGAGCCCGGTGGTCTTGCGAAACTCGGCGAGCACATCGAGCACGCCGTGGCGGATGGACATGTCACGCATCAACTCGATCATCCAAGCGTCGATCTGCTCGTCGGCCTGCTCGGCCAGACGGCTGCGGTAGACCTTGGGATCTCCAGACAGGCCCTCAGACGACAAACTGGGCTCCTTCTCGGTGGCTGGCTCAGGGGAATGGTAGCGCGGCGGCGTTCGCCAAGCCGGGCGCGGTGGTCGTCATGGCTCCGTGACAGGTCCCCACTACCATGCACCCATGTTCCTGTTCCGACGACCCTCGACCATGCCGTCCCCCAAGGATGCGCTGCCCGGCCGCGCCGATCCCATCACCATCACCGAGCCTCATCACGTCAACGGCGCCTCCCTGACGCCACCCTGGCCCGACGGTGCCCGCACCGCGATCTTCGGCCTGGGCTGCTTCTGGGGCGCGGAGAAGGCCTTCTGGCAGACCGACGGGGTCATCTCGACCGCGGTCGGCTACGCCGGCGGCTACACCCCGAATCCGACCTACGAAGAGACCTGCACGGGCCAGACCGGCCACGCCGAGGTGGTGCTCGTGGCATACGACCCTGAGCGCATCAGCTACGAAGGGCTGCTCAAGGTCTTCTGGGAGCACCACGACCCTACCCAGGGCATGCGCCAGGGCAACGACCAGGGGACGCAGTACCGCTCCGCCATCTACTGGCAGACCGACGAGGAGCGGGTCACGGCAGAGGCGTCACGCGACGCCTACCAGCAGCAGCTGACGACGGCTGGTTTCGGCGAGATCACCACCGAGATCGACGCAGGCCGGCGAGTTCTACTACGCCGAGCCCTACCACCAGCAGTACCTGAGCAAAAACCCGGACGGGTACTGCCCCGACCACGGCACCGGCGTGGCCTGCCCCATCGGCGCGGGAGTGAAGGCGATCTGACGTGGTCGCGTACCCCGCGCTAGCATCTCGGAGCGATGCCCACTGCGAAGACCGTCGACGGCTACATCGGTTCGTTCCCCTCCGGCACGCAGGCGGTGCTGGAGTCGCTGCGGGACGTTGTCCGAACGGTCTTGCCGGACGCTGAAGAGACGATCAACTACGGAATCCCAGCCTACAGAGTGGGCCGTACCGACATCGTCTACTTCGCAGGCTGGCAACAGCACACGAGCCTCTATCCGGTCCCCAAGGTCAGTGAGGCCGTCGCAGAGGCACTGACGCCATACCGGGCCGGCAAGGGGACACTTCGGTTTCGACTTGGCGAACCCCTGCCGCTGGACCTCGTCGAGACGATCATCCGGCTTCTCGCGGAACAACGTCGACCGGCCTGAATCACACGCGCGGCGGGACGGTCCCGATCAGCGATACGTTCGTACGCTGATGTCCCGAACGGTTACTGCCCCGACCACGGCACCGGCGTAGCCTGTCCCATCGGGGTCGGCGGCCTGCAAGGTGGAGCACGCGAGATCACGGCCCCGCTGCCGCATGGCTTGCTGGCTAGTGGCGCCATCCCGCTTGGCCATCATGGACGCGGAGTTGGCGCGTCGAGTCGAAGGAACCCTAGTAGTTGCCGCCGAACTCGGTGATCTCGACCGAGAAGCGTGCACCATCGGTGATGATCAGACGCCCGGTAATGACCTGGTACCTGAGCGCCCCGAGATCGACCGATGACGGCACCAGCAGCACGACCTCTCCCCCGGAGGACATCGAGAAGACACGCGTGCGAAGGTCACTCCGGCGCTCATAGTGGCCGATGTTGTTGGCCACCCAGGCATGTCCCTCCACCCGGATGAGGGAGTCCGTGTATGCCCTGACGGTGCCGATGAAATGGCGCCGCACGTCATCGGCGAACGCCCGCTTGGTGATGACGATGACGTTCTCGCCGACCGAGATGATCGCTTCGGGCATGCGTGCTGTCTCCCTCATAGGCCCGATCGGGCGCGACCGACCATGACCACGATAGTCGGGCAAGTATGGCACCCGGCTCGGTGAGTCACCCGCAGGCAGCGAGTCCCTCGCATGGCCCAGGGATGAAGCGTCGATGACGATGTCGTCGTTTTCCCGCCCGCTGTCCGAGTCGGGCTCGAGAAGGAGATGGCGCCGTACCGCCGCAGACAAGGGCACACTACACTTCCGCCCTGACCAGCCGAGCAGCCTGCGAGATGAAGCGGGGATGGACGTGAAGTGAACACCATGTCGAGCATGCGGGCAGTGGTCGCCGCGTTCGCGCTGACCGCGCTGGGGATGACCTCGGCCGTCGGCGCCGAACCGGGGCCGCCATCCACGCTGTCCTGGTCATCGCTCCGCTGGTGTGGCGATGTGGAGCGGATCTACGCCGACCCCGGGGTCTACCGGGACACACCTGCCTACGTCGGCAACGAGCAGCCGATGCGGAAGGTCCTCGAATGGGCCAGGCAGCAGCCGGGCTACGAAGACATCTGGATCGATCGCGATCACCTGGGCTGGCTGACGCTGGCTTTCAGCCAGGATGCGGAGCAGCGCCAGGTCGACATCGAGCGGCTCTTTCCCCACGACGGCGTCGTGGCCGTCCAGGTGGAACACACACACAAGGAGCTCCGCAAGTTGCAGCGGCGCATCACTCAGGAGTTGCGGGACGTGGCCGACTCGGTCGGCATCGACGTGACGGCCGACCTCGTCGAGGTCGACGTCCCATTCCTGACCGAGGAGATCGTGGCCGAGGTGGAGGCGCGTTTCGCTGGTGAGCCGCTGTGCCTGTCCGGCGGGGACCCTGCCGACCGGCCGGCCCCGGGGCCACAAGCGAGCGCCGGCGATGGCTGGGAGATGCTGGGCTACCGAGAAGGTCGCGGCAAGAGCTACCGAAGCGGGATCGCGACCGACCAGAAGGGACTCGGTCGGCTGTGGGACCTGGCCGGACTCAAGGGCGAGGTGCCAGAAGTCGACTTCATCGAGCAGGTGACGCTGTGGTTCGCTGAGCCGCACGGATCAAGCTGTCCGAACCGGCGGCTGGATGACGTCGTGGTGGATCTCGAACAGTCGCTGGTGTACCCACTCCTGGTGGACCCTGACGCCAGTATCCGCTGCACCGCCGATATCTCCGGGGCCTGGCAGTTCGTCGTGGCGCTCGATCGCGCCCGGCTGCCCGCAGGGCCTTTCATGCTGCAGCTGGGACCGACCGACCCACCCGCGGGCGCCCCCAAGGAGCGCACCGTCGTGGAGATCGACCTGTCGCAAGCGGGCGTCGATGCCGCCAAGGGTGACGTCCACTTCGACCGCGAACTGGGAAAGCCGCAGCCGTGGCGTTCGGGCGCGGTCCTGGAGCCCTTCGGGGAGTGGGACTACGCGTTGGATACCCGTTGCGGGATCGGCTCCCTCGGAGAGATCAACGCCATCGACTGGGCCACCGACGCCACTGCGGTCCCCGATGCGTGGGCGCCAGCGGTCGGCGATGACGGGGAACTCGTGGTGAAGGTCGCCATCCGCTCGGAACCGGAAGCGCACGTCGACGCCACCGCCAACGGCCTCACGATCCGCTATCTGCCGGCTACTGCGCCACCGCTGGCCTGCCCAGCCTGAGCACCTCGCCAGGCAGGCTCGCATGGGGTGCCAGGGTCCGTCGACCGGGGGTGATCGCCAGAGGGCGAGTCCACATGAGACGCATGACCGACGATTGCCTGATGGGCGGAATTGGCGAGAGAGGACTGTCGGCGACGGACCGGGGTACGCACGGGCGGTCCGGGGTCCGACTTGCCTACCCGGTGAGAGCCCGATGTCGATATTGGCGACAGGGGGCCGGGGTGCTAGAACGGGAGCGTCGATCCGTGTCGATCCGTGCACATGAGGGCTACCGATGGATCTGTCCATGCTCCTGACCTTGGCCGTGGCGCTACTCATCGCAGCGTCGGCCTACTCCCTGTTCAACGAGCTGCCCCGCCTGGGGGGATCGCGCTCTCGGCGTCGACGCTGAGCGCGGTGGGTCGTTCGGCCGCTACCGTGGGCCGATGATCGACCGACCACCGAGCCCGCTCATCAGTGCGACCGACCTGCTGGCGGCGATCGACGACCCCGGCATCCGCATCGCCGATGTGCGCTGGTACCTGGGTGAGCCTGAGCGCGGGCCACGCGAATACCAGGCAGCACACATCCCAGGGGCGACATTCGTGGATCTCGACCGCGACCTCGCGGCGATCCCGGGGGCCGGCCGGCATCCGCTGCCCCATCCCACCAGCTTCGCCGACCGCATGGGCCAGCTCGGCTTCGGTGACGAGCACGCCATCGTCATCCATGACGCCCACCAGGGCCAGTACGGCGCCCGCATGTGGTGGATGCTCGACCGCCTGGGACACGTGGACGTGTACATGCTCGACGGTGGCTTGGCCGCCTGGCGAGCGGCCGGCGGCGGCTTCACTGCGGAACGGACGTCACACCTGCGGGCGACGATGACGCTGAGGACCGCGTGGCCTGACACGATGGATCGCGAAGAGGTGGCCGAGAGCCGGGGCGCGAATCGATCTCGTCGACGTGCGCGCGTCCGAGCGCTACACCGGAGAGAACGAGGAGATCGAGAAGGTCGGCGGTCATATCCCCGGCGCTCGTAACCAGCCATACGCCGAGATGACCGATGAGCAGGGCAGGATGCTGCCGGCTGACGAAGTGCGGTCGCTCCTCCGCGCTCAGGGCACTCGGACCGAGCTGCCGCTGGTGATCGCCTGTGGCAGTGGCGTCACGGCCTGTCTCGGCATGCTGGCGGCACGTGTCGCCGGCCTGCCCGACCCCATCCTCTACCCCGGCTCGTTCAGTGACTGGGTCGGCAGCGGGATGCCTGTCGCCACGGGTCCCGACCCGGACGGACCGCCGCCACGATAGCGGCGACCGCACTGAAACGGGCGACCTGATGTCATCATTCGTCGGCGAGCGGGCCTGATCTCGCCGAGCTGGCGCAGCTGCGCACCTTCGATGGGCTGGAGATGCCACGCATCGCACTCGTGCTGGCCGGCGAGGGAGAGCCGGAGCTCGTCTGGCGTAACGACCCGGGCGGCCTCACCTTCCGCATCGATGGCCGCTATCTGAAGTGGGACCCAGCCTCGACGGGCATCGACCTCCGGCGGGAACGGGAACGGCTCGAGCGGATATCGAAGCGGCACCCGGCACCGCGCGTGGTCGACCACGGCCCCAACGGGATGCCCGACGGTTGCTTGCCGAGGCCTCGTCGGCTCCTCTGCCGTCGGCGACCAGTGGAGAGCCCGGCGACCGGAGGCGATCCGGGCCATCGCCGCTGGGCCCCGCGCGATCCACGCCGTTCGGATCGACGACTTTCCACCCCGGTGGACGACGGAGGCTTGGGTGGGTCGAGAGGCCGCGTCTCTCGGCCCTCGGCCGCCCATCGACGATCCGGTCCTCGTCCATGGCGATGCCTGCGCCCCACGCGTCTCACGCTCGGTGCTCGGGTCACTGGGCGCAGCGCGGTACCTCGGTGAGCGTTAGGTGGGCGGATCCGCCTGTTGTCGTGCTTCCCCCTACCGGCCTGTGGATAGTCAAGACGAAGACGAAGTGCAACGTGCCCGAAGACCCATCGTCGCTGAGGGTCACCTCGTATTTGCCTGAGCCGTCGACCCCGAAATGCACGGTTTGCACCGTGCCCTGGTAGTCCCACGTGCCACCGGCGTCCGAAGTCGGGTGAAACTCGACCGTGCCGACAAGGTCGCCGCCCGTCTTCGCCTTGAACGACTTCTTCAGGGAGCAGGCCTTGCCCGTCAGCGAGATCCTGCCCGGTTTGGATGGCACGGATCCCTTGATCTTGAAGCTGCGTTCGCAGGGCACGACCCGCTTCTCTGCCTGGTCCAGATAGCTCCTGACCAGGGCCTCGTTCGTCGCCTTGACGTAATCGTTGGCCGGACTGACGACGAAACCCAGCCAGGGTGCCGCCTTGACCAGGGAGGACCCGGTATCGGTCAACATCGAGCCGAACGTGACCATGATGCTGCTCCGCATGTCGTTCTCGAGCTGGGTCAGCTCATCGAGGACGCTCTGCTTCTCCTGCGGGCTCTCGCTGTACTTCTTCCTGGTCCCCGGGTCGGTCGGGTCCTCCGCGCACTTCCTGAGAGCCTTGAGCTTGGCCTGAGCAGCCTCGAAGAAGTCCCTGGCCCTCACGGCTTCCCACACCTTCTTGTCGGCCTTGAACGCCGTGTACGCTTCCGAGGCCCCGGGCGCATCCACCTTCTCGACCCATGCGTCGACGACCTGGCCCTTGCCCTCCGATATGACCCCGTTGGCGACTACGTCAACGGTGCTCGGCGAGTCGGAGGTGAGGATGCCGCGAACTGGTCGGATCGGGGCGAGGTCCAGCAGTCGGAACTCCCCGCTGGTCGGACCGGCGCTGGCCAGGGTCGCGGTCGGCAGACCTTCGAGCAGTTGTGCCTGCAGGTCCGGCGGCACGTCTGCGACGTCGATGGCATACCGCAGCGTGTATCTGTACTCGTCTCCGACTACCTCGCTGGTGTATTCCAGTGGGTCACCAGGGCTCATGTCGCCAGCCCGGGTCAGGTGATACGTCACATCACTCGTGGCCCCATTGGGGAACGCGTGGTGGACCACGTAGTTGTGAGCGTCGATGACTTCGACGGTGGACAGTGTCTGCGCCATGAATTCGGCCGTCACCTCGTCCAGCCCCGCCGCCACGACCTGCGCGGCATAGCCTGGGTCGGCTGGCACTGGCGTCGTCACGCTGACGATGGGACCGATCAGGTCCTCCGACGCAGCCGCTGATGGCGACGCCACGGCTTGGCCGTCGCCATCGGGGGGAGTTGGGGGCTCTGCCGAGCTCGTGGATGAGGCGATGAGTAGGATGCCCAGCGCCGCGACCGCGGTCGTGCGCCCCAACCAGCCAAGACGTGCGAAGCGCGTGGCCACGCTGTCCTCCTTGCGATGTCGGCAGGGGGGACCTGCCGGGGCGTCACTATAGGTCTCGCGGATCGGCATGGGAATGGTGGCTCCGGCGGTAGGATGCGGATCTGCGACCGATCGGTTGACAGCCGGGTGGCTCGAGGGTCTCGCTGAGCACGATCCCGGCCGCTGGGGTGGCGGCGATCGGCCAGGTACCAGCGGGCGAAGGTGCGGGTCTCGAGTACGGGCCTTCCAGCGCTAACGTCAAGATCCTGTGCCGGTTCATGTGGTCGACATCCACACCGCCAGGATCAGGGGATGACGAGCGCCTCTCCGACGCGCAGCGCGTCGATCGCAGCGCGGGCATCCTGGCAGGTGCAACCCTCCGACGACCGCCTGGACGAGAACGTCGAGCACGCGCTCAATGGCTGCCAGCATGTGTTCGATGCCCGGATGACCGCAGCCGCCGACGGGCATCAGCCCGGAGCCGCGAACGTTGATCGCCAGCCGATTACCTTGTGGACCGCCTGAGGTCACTGCGGGCGGGTCTGCAAGTAGCTCGGCGCGGTCCGGGCGGCCAGGATGTCAGGCCGCGCCGCATCGCCTCCCG
Source organism: uncultured Chloroflexia bacterium (assembly GCA_963724095.1). Lineage (GTDB taxonomy): Bacteria > Chloroflexota > Limnocylindria > Limnocylindrales > CSP1-4 > JAFMJV01. The sequence goes on along the minus strand of CAVRTH010000005.1, from coordinate 2,935 downwards.
CCCTGCGGGGTATGGCGCCACAGCGATAGCTCAGGCTCCCGTCGTCGCGATCGTCCTACTATCGATGACCGACGTTCGAGGGAAGGAGTCGATGAGTGGGAGACGCGTTCGCGCGAGACACTCGAGTCGCTGGATATCGAGTACCAGATCATCCCGTGTGACCCGGCATTGGCCGACACGGCCGACTTCTGCGAGGCCTACGGGTACAATCTCGAGGATTCGGCCAACACCATCCTGGTCGCCGGGAAGTCGGACCCGCCGGTCTACGTGGCCTGCGTCGTTCTCGCGACCACGCGCCTTGACGTCAACAAGGTCGTGCGCAAGCGGCTGGGGGTGCGGGGCGCATCCTTCGCGCGAGGCGAGGACACCGTGCGGCTGACGGGCATGGCCATCGGTGGGGTGACGCCGATCGGCCTTCCCCCGGACCTGCCGCTGTGGGTCGATGCGCGCGTGATGGAACGGCCGCGCATCATCCTTGGCGGGGGCAGCCGGGATCGGAAGCTGCTGGCACCCCCGCAGATCCTGACGGCGCTGGGCGGTGTCGTGGTGGAGGACCTGGCCAAGCCCGCCGTCTGACCTGGCATGGGCACAGGGAATGGCGATCAAGGGGACCCGGTCCGCGGTCTTGACTGCGAAATCGACTGAGACCCTTCCCGGCAACAGACATCAAGCCACCCTCCCCCATCGTGCTCGCAACCGACTGCCAGCCAGAGAATGGGTCGCACGGCTGTCACGTCTCTTCGCAGAGGTTGATGCCACCAACGGCGTGGTGTGGGCATGCCACGAAGGGACATCGTCCCCGGGCCTCTCCACGGATGCGCGACAGCTGTTCCTGGCCGCCTGGAGCTCCTACACCCTGGGCCACGAAGGTGGGGGGCGGCAGCGCGAGACCCTGAGTCCAACGTCAAGTCCGGGAAGACTGGGTGGGCCTACGTGCCGGCCGACTCCGAGGCCTGGCCGCGCTGGTCCCGGCCGGGGCCCGCCCGCCCCCCTACGCCCTGGCGAGCTTCTTGTACCTGATGCGGTGCGGCTGGTCGGCCGCCGTCCCCATCTCCTTGCGCCGGAACGCCTCGTAGTCGCTCACGTTGCCCTCGAAGTAGCGCACCTGAGAATCGCCCTCGAAGGCGAGGATGTGGGTCGCGATCCGGTCGAGGAACCAGCGATCGTGCGAGATGACCACGACGCAGCCCGGGAACGACTCCAGGCCGGCCTCGAGCGCTCGCAGCGTGTCCACGTCGAGGTCGTTGGTCGGTTCGTCGAGCAGCAGCACGTTGCCACCGGCCTGCAGCAGCTTGGCGAGGTGCACGCGGTTCCGCTCGCCACCCGACAGCTGGCCGACGAGCTTCTGCTGGTCGGTGCCACGGAAGTTGAACGATGAGACGTAGGCCCGGGCCGGGACCTCGCGTGCCCCGGTCTTGATGAACTCGGCCCCCTGGGTGATCTCCCGCGAATACGGTCTTGTCGGCGGCCAGGTCGTCGCGCTCCTGGTCGACATAGCTCAGCGCGACGGTGTCACCGATCGTCGATCGACCCGGCGTCGGGTGCCTCCTGCCCGACGAGCATCCGGAACAGCGTCGTCTTGCCGGCGCCGTTGGGCCCGATGATGCCGACGATGCCGGCCCGCGGCAGCGAGAACGTCAGGTCCTCGATGAGCAGCTTCTCGCCGTAGCCCTTGCGCAGGCCGGCGACATCGATGACCTGGTCACCGAGCCGCGGCCCCGGGCGGGATGGCGATCTCGAGCTCGCGGGCGCTGGCCTTGTCGTCGTTCGCCTCGGCCAGCAGTCGCTCGTAGGCTGACAGTCGAGCCTTGCCCTTGGCCTGACGCGCCTTCGCGCCCATGCGCACCCATTCGAGCTCGCGCGCGAGCGTCCGTTGGCGGGCATCGACCTGCTTCTGCTCGGTCGCCAGGCGCGCGAGCTTCTGCTCGAGCCAGCTCGAGTAGTTGCCGCTGAACGGGATGCCGCGGCCACGGTCGAGCTCGAGGATCCACTTGGCGACGTTGTCGAGGAAGTAGCGGTCGTGGGTGATGGCGACGACGGTGCCGGCGTACTCCGACAGGAAGCGCTCGAGCCATTCGACCGACTCGGCATCGAGGTGGTTCGTCGGTTCGTCGAGCAGCAGCAGGTCAGGGTGGCGCAGGAGCAGTCGTGCGAGCGCGACGCGGCGCTTCTCACCTCCGGATAGCGTCCTGACGTCGGCGTCGTCGGGCGGGCAACGCAGCGCGTCCATCGCGATATCGACGTTGCGCTCGAGGTTCCAAGCGTCGGCGGCGTCGATGCGGTCCTCGAGGACCGCCTGCTCGGCACCGATCGCGTCGTAGTCGGCTTCGGGATCCGACCAGCGGGCCATGACCGCGTTGTACTGGTCGATGAGCGTCTGGACCTCGTGGACGCCGTCGAGCACGTTGCCCTTGACGTCCTTCGCGGGGTCGAGCTGGGGCTCCTGGTCGAGGTATCCGACGGTGAAGCCCGGGGTCAGCCGAGCCTCGCCGTTGTAGCCGTCGTCGAGCCCGGCCATGATCTTGAGCAGGCTCGACTTGCCGGCGCCGTTGGGGCCGATGACCCCGATCTTGGCGCCGGGATAGAAGGACAGCGAGATGTCCTCGAGCACGGTCCGGTCGGGCGGATAGTGCCGGGCGAGCTTGTATGCGGTGTAGATGAATTCGGCTGGCATGAGGCTAGGTTAGCGACCCTGCGCGGGCAGCTATCGGCGAGGCCGTTCGACGGCGTGCTCAGGACAGGCTGCCGATCCCACGCCCGTCCTGTTACGCTCGACCATGAGCCATCCGGGGGGATGAACCGATGAGACGACTGTTCGCGGCGGTCCTGGGGACCGCCCTGCTCGTCCTGGACCTGGCGCCGATGGCCACGGCACAGGACGAGGCCGTGACTGCCGATGCCGCCTACGGCGGGTTCCGCGCAGCACTCGTCGAGG
>CAVRTH010000004.1:0-13624 GCA_963724095.1 uncultured Chloroflexia bacterium | reverse complement strand
TGGGAGGCCTCCTCGCGTTCACGCTCGATGCGGGCCAACGTGAGTTCGTCGGGCTTGGCGAGGCCCTCACCGTAGAGCCGGACGACCTCGGTCATGGCCCCGTCATCGAGCTCACCGACCTTGCCGAGCAGCTCTCCCACGGCGTCCTCGTACCACTCCTGCGGATAGCTGTGGCCCTTGATGCGGGTGTCGACCCCCTCACGGTTGCGGGCCCGCCGACAGCGGACGACCGGCTTGGCCGCCAGGAACCCCTCGCACGTCGGCGGCGGATGGCGGTAGCGCCCGACGTCCCCGAAGAGGTACCTGCCGCAGCCGGCGCAGCAGAGGCGCAGGGCGTAGCGGCCCTTGACGATGCGACCGGGTGTCCGGGTCCGTCGTCGTTCCCGCCGCGTCTGCACGGTCGACCACAGCGAGGGATCGACGATGGGGGCGATGGCGGCGGGCTCGCCGGTCCGAAGTCGCCCGGCGTAGATGGGGTTGGTGAGGACCTCGGACACGTGCGTCTTGGCGAGACCGGTCTGGGCCGCCACCTCCCAGTCGGTCGAGCCTGCGGCGGCGAGCTGGTACGCCTTGACGACGACCGCGGCCTGCTCCTCGTCCACACGGAGGATGGAGGGCTTGCCCTCGCGGATGAGGCCGTAGGGCATCTTGTTGCCGCCGGGGACCCCGAGCCGTCGGCGCTTGGCGGCGTAGCCCTCGCTCACGCGCTTGCGACAGCTTCCGGCTGTACGCCTCGGCCTCGTGGGCTTCCCGGATGAACTGGTCCCAGGAGCCGGGGTCCGAGGAGAGCAGCCGTTCGTCGGCGAAGAGGACGACGACCCCCGCGGTATGGAGATGGTCCTCGACCGCGATGAGCGTCTGCTTGAGGTTGCGCAGGAAGCGGACGACGTAGCCGACGACGAGGACGTCGAAGGCGCCACCCTGGGCCGTGGAGATCATCGTCTCCCAGGTGGCCGTGCGCCAGGCCGAGGTCCAGCCCGAGGAGGCCACCGACCATTCGAGGCCGGCATCGACGAGGGCGTAGCGCTCGATGGCCCGGTCCTGCTGCTCGCGCTGGGCATCGGGACCGAAGTCGTCCCACTGGCCCGCGGTCGACTCGCGGAACCATCTGGCCGCCCGCATGCCCTGTAGGTCGTCGAGCTCTCGCGGTAGCACCCGCTTCATGCGGCCGTCCTCCTGTCGGCGGGGCAGGGGACTGTACCTCGACCCCGCCGACGTTCGACGTCCCGGAGCGCGGCCACCAGCGCGAGGACGACGGGATCTCCGCCATGACCAGTGTGCCAATCCGCGCACCGCCGAGCTGTCGCAGCGGAGAGGCAGGGGACCGTGTGCGGAAGTGGTATCGGAGGTCGTGCGGAAGTGGTACTCGAGTCATCGGCTACTCCTCGATGTAGACACTATGCGTGCTATTGTGTGCACATGGCTGAGGTCGGTATCCGCGAACTGAAGCAGCGCCTGTCCGAGTACCTCGACCGAGCGGAGCGAGGTGAGGTCGTTCAGGTAACCCACCGTGGCCGTCCGAAGGCGATACTCGGGCCGGTGCCTGGCCGCGCACGCGTCGAGGAGGGAATCCGCACGGGGTGGATCATCGGGGGACCGGCTCGCCGCTCAAGCCAGTGCAACGAGCGAAGGCGTCCAGGCGCGTGCTCGACGTGCTGTCCGGGGACCGTGATGGATGAGTACCTACGTCGATTCGAGTGCCTTGCTCAAGCGTTACGTGGACGAGGCTGACTCGGCCGACGCTGATGCCCTGCTGAAGGCCGACACTGAGCTGCTGACAGGCCGACACACGATCGTGGAAGTACGCAGGAACCTGGCTCGGCTTCTCTCTGGACGTGATCTCGCCGCCGCGCGGGCAACCTTCGCTGAGGACTCTGCGCTCGATCTCGATCATCGAGCTCGACGAAGCGACGTGCGACTCAGCCGCGTTGATCGCCGAGTCTACCGGCGTGCGAACGCTGGATGCTCTCCACCTCGCGGCCGCACAACGGATCTCCGCGCCAGGGGTCGGCTTCCTGACGTTCGACCTTCGCCAGGCGCAGGCAGCTCGCGCGATTGGCCTCGTCGTCCTGACCGCCTGACCGTCTCGCCGAACCCGCTCCTCGCTTCGCGGTGCGCGCGGCCGGCCGACGGACCCAGGGACCACGCGATACGCTGACGCGTGCTCCGGTGGGCACGTCACCACGCGATTCCGCTGGACTTTTCGGCGAGGATCGTCACGATGAGATCCGTGATCGAGGGTGGGCACGAACTGGTCACGGGCTACAGCGATCTCGGCCGGATCGCCGAGTTGTCGGAAGGTGCCCGACATCGTCGGTAACCCAACGATCGCTAGGTAGTAGATCACCATGACCACCATGAAGACCACCACCGAGCTCCGCCGCTGCACGGGCAGCGCTCGCTTCGGTATCGAGCCCCACGACGCACGGGTCAGCGACTTCCCCAAGCAGCCCAGTCGCAAGGACGGCTTGGGCACGATGTGCACCGACCACTGGCCGGCCTTGTCGAGCAGTACGTCGACGAGCGGGGTCTGCCGGCCACGCGCCTCACGCCCGCAGGCCTGCGCGTGCGGGGTTGCTCGGCGATGCCCGCCCGGAGGCGAGTTAGGCCGGGACGTACCGAGGTGCGGCGGCGGACTCGTCGCTGTCGGCGCGGTCGAGGTCACTCGCGATCGACCGCGCGATCGCGTCCCGCTCGGGATCATCCAGGTCGACCAGCCGACGCGGCTGTCCGTCAGCGCATCGCTGGGTGGCCTCCACGATGAGCTCGAGCATCGCATCGGGGTCATCGTCCGGGACCACGACATCCATGAGGCGACGGCCGACGGCTTGCATGTCGCGACGGTCGCGCGAACCGATGGGCAGGACCTGCACGCCCGACGGGCTGCGCGTCCAGAGGACGAAGAGCGGGCCGCCGTCGACCGGCATCTCTCCGATAAGGAAGTAGGACATCGTGGTTCCCCCGTTGAGTTGCGACGCGCGCGTCATCCGCACCGATGCAGCGTGTCTCGAGGGTCGTGGTGACGGTGTCGTCCCCCCCCGAGCGCTGCGCGCCCCTGACGATGGTCGTCACTCACTCGTGCGACAAGCACGCTGAAGGTCAGCATCGAGGTAGTGCCACGCACTGCTCTGGACCAGACTGCGGCGCACCTCGTCGACCGATGGTAGACGCGCCGGTGCGCTGGATCCAGGACTCCGTCCCAGCGGATCAAGGATGCGTATCGCTCGTGGGGCGCGTCGTGGCGACCATCGGTGTCGGGAAGACGCCGAGGCACTTCCCCCTGCCCGCCGCCAGCCGGTCCCAGCCGGTCCCCTTGGCTTCGGCGGCGTGAGGGTCCCCGGGGGCCGATTTCCCACAGATGTGGGTACCGGTGGGAGCGCTTCAGGACCACCATCGACAACGTAACCACCAGCGAAGGCTGCCCGAACGACACCGAGGTGATTGCGAGCTTCGTGGGCGCCATGGTCCGAACCCCACGAGGCCCGCCCCGCGCGGGGCGGGCCTCGCTACGCAAGCTGTCCCTCCCACCCTCATCGCGCCACGTGGACGCCCCGTCGCGCCCGTAGGAGGCGCTGGCGGCATCTGCCGCTGCACGTGGTCGCCTGCCGCCGCCCGTCGAGCGAAGCGCCACAGGCCAGACACCTGCGGCCGACGGGACGACGGCCGGCCGCGGTGCGGTGCGCGTCGCACCAGACGCTCGGGCGGCCGGGGCGCAGCGCACGGAGTAGCTCGGCCCCGCAGTGGCGGCAGCAGCGCGGGCCGATGAGGGCCAGGAACCAGGCCTCGACGTCCTCGCGACGGCGACCGTTGGCGAGGACCACGGCCCAGAGCTCGGCGGCGCTACCCATTGGTTCGAGTGTGACGGTTTCGGCGAGAACGGCGTAATCCGGGATACTCGGCCGGGCGTGCAATACGCTGCGGGGTCCCCGGGCACCGATGTCCTACACATGTGGGGTACCGATGGTCAGCGCCGCCCGCCAGTGCGCGAGCGAGGCTCGTGACGGGACCCCGACCCGCGTCGTGGCGACCGCGTGAGCGTGCTTCGGCACTCCGGCCAGCGCGGGCGCATCATGGGCGCATGGATCTCTGCTACCGCGACATGAGTGCGGCCGAGCTCGAGCGACTTCGCGAGGTGGACCGTGCCGAGCACGTCACCACCGCCTACGAGATGCAGGACAGCACGCTTGTCTCACGGGCCGTCGACTGGGACGACCAGGGCTGGCACGAGGGGAGTGGCGAACACTCGTTCGGGCAGCAGATCGCCTTCTGCCGAGGGCACGCCACGGCGGGCGCTCGGATCCTGGGTTGTCTCACGGCCGATGATCGCCTCGTGGGCATCGCGATCATGACCCCGGACGTCGAGCCGAGCGTGGCCCAGCTGGCCTTCCTGCACGTGAGCCGCGGCTGGCGGCGCCAGGGCATCGCGACCGAGCTGGTCGGACGGCTCGTGGACTGGGCCCAGGAGCATAGTGCCAGCGAGGTGTATGTCTCGGCCACGCCGAGCGAGTCGGCCGTGTCGTTCTATCTGCGCCTCGGCTTCCGCGTCACCGAGCGGCCCATCGCCGCCCTGCTCGAGCTGGAGCCTGAGGACATCCACCTGCGGCGCCAGCTCTAGCCGTGAGCCCAGCCGACTTGGTGGCGAGCGGCCAGCTCGCCCGCATGACCGGTGGTCCCGGCGCCCACCTCAGCGCCATCTGGTACCCCGGGCCAGCGCCCCGCCCTACCTCCGCCGTTGACTCAACCCCTTGCGCGCGTCGTAGCTCGGGCAGAGCACGCCCGGTCGCGACGGCAGCGGCTCGCCACCGAGGACGAGCGGCTCCGGATGGTCGGCCGCGAGCTGGCCGGGTCAGACCGGATGTGGTCCGTGATGCCAGCCCGGGCAGAGCGTCCCCTAGCGAGTTGGTGATGCGCGTACAGGGCGTGGTATCCGCGTGGGATCTCGCCGGAACGATCAGGTCGTCGAGGCGCATGCACGCACACGTCAGATGGTCGGTGGAACGGACCTGCCCGGGAACAGTCGCCTGAACTGCTTCGCGTACTGGCGCTTGCCCACGAGGCGCCAGAGTACCTTCACGGAGAGGGGCATGCCCACGTAGAAGTTCTGGCGGTCCGCCGGCGTGGAGTTCGCAAGCAGCATCCCGAGTTGCGGCAGGAGTCGACTCTTCGGGATCGCCCCGACACTGTGGTCGGCCATCGCGGTCCACTCTTCCGGGGTGACCACCCGCTCCGCGACCGGGACGACCTCCACCACTTCACGGCGCAGGTGCACCTTCAGCACATCGAGCATCCGCTCGTAGGCATCGGCCAGCTGTTCGCCGACCGCAGGGTCGGCCGTCGCGCGCCATCGGGCGAGGAGGGGACTCGCCTCCTCGAGCAGTCCCGCGACCTGTGCGTGGTGCTCGCGCATCTGGCCGACGTGCAGCGCGCAGGCGGGAGCGCGCTGCTCGAGCTTGTCCCACAGGAGTTCGTCCTCGCTCTCGTGATGCGTATGCAGCGTCGCGTCGAGATCGGCGAGCCACTGACCGAGGAACTCGCTGTGCGCCACGTCACCGGCGGGAGCGCCGCGCACCAGTCCGGGCGCCTCTGCGTATGCCCACAGGAACGCATTGTGCAGGATGCGCATGTCGTCGCCATCGCACAGCTTCGGCCCGTCAGGAACGGGCGGAGCGGTCTCACCCGGCAGGGACACGTACTCCATGGTCATGAACGGACCTCCTGGGGGCGGGATGGGTCGTTCACGAGTCTATCGGGTATGAACGTGCCTGGGGCCACCTGTACCGGTAGGCTGATGCCACCGGACAGGGGCTCGTGGGACACCAGAGGGCGGGCCGTGAGCGTAGTGGACGTGAGAGTCCGAGAGTCTATCTGGCCGCCCCTGCGACTTGACCGGTTGTGCCTCGAGCACGGATCCGTAGGTGTCGTGTCGCCCATCCAGGTGTCCATCGTCCGATCGGGGAAGGAGGCCCTCGATGCGATACGTCGGACTCGACGTGGGACGCGACTTCGCCCACGTCGCGGTGGTGGAGCAGAAGGGGTCGGCGCGGAGGCTGCCCAGGGTCGCGATGGGCGACCCGTTCCGGGACTTCGCCGCGACACTCGGGTCCTGACGACGTGGTCGCCCTGGAGGCGTCCACGAACACCCTGGGCGCTCGTGGAGCTGCTGGGCAGGCATGCCGGCAGGGTGGTGGTGTCCGACCCGCTCCGCAACCGGGCCATCGCGGAGGCCAAGCGCAAGACCGATGACATCGACGCCGCGACCCTCGCGGAGCTGCTCGCCGCCGACTACCCGCCCGAGGTGTGGGTGCCCGACGAGACCACCCGCTCCCTGCGCCGGCGCACCGCGCTCTCCACCGACCCCTTCGGGGTGGCTGGGCCGACGCCCCTGGCTGGGCGGGCTCGAGCTGCCACCCGATGAGCGCCTGGGCCTGGACTCGGCGCTCCGGCTCGAGGCGCTCCTGGGTGAGGAGATCGGGGCCGCGGACCGGGCCATCGCGGCCATGGTGGTCGACGACCCCCGGGTGCACCGGCTGCTGACCATCCCGGGCATCGGGCTCGTCACCGCCGCAGGCCTGCTCGCGGTCATCGGCGACGTCTCCCGGTCCAGCCGACCGGCCAAGCTGGTGAGCTATCTCGGGCTCGATCACCGCGAGCACCAGTCGGGGAATCGACCCGCGTGGGGTGGCCACATCAGCCGGGCCGGCCAAGCGCATGCGCGGGGTCTGCAGACCGAGGCCGCCCATTCGGCCATCCGCTCACCCGGACCGCTCGCGGGCTTCCATGCCCGGATCAAGGCGCGCCGGGGTGGCGGCGTGGCCATCATCGCGGTCGCCCGCAAGCTCGCGATCATCGTCTGGCACCTGCTCACCAAGGACCAGGACTGCCGGGACGCCCGACCGGACCTGGTGCGTACCAAGCGCCGGGCGCTCGACCGGCTGGCCGGACGAGAGGCGTCAGGGACGCGGTCGCCGCAACGGGGAGCGACTGGTTCGAGTCACGGCCTGGGCCGGACAAGGCTGCGCGGTGGGGACCATCCCCATCACCCCACCCTTCGCCAGGCGGTCGCCCGCGTCCGCCCAGAGGGTATACCCACGCCTGGGGCTTGACACTTTCATCCGTATGCTGCGCGACCCTGCGTCCGTCGGCTGACTGTGTCACCGCCGCCGCTGGCTCATGCCCTTGCGCGCGTTGCAACTCGCGCAGAGGACGCCCGGTCGCGCCGGCAGCGGCTCGCCACCGAGGATGAGCGGCACCGGATGGTCGGCCGCGAGCTCGCCAGGTCGGACCGGGTGCGGTTCCCGATGCCAGCCCGGACAGTTCCAGCCCTCGCGAGCCACATGGGTCTCGACCGTCCGCTTCGCCAGCCGACGCCAAGCGCTCGTCCGTCGCACCAGATGGTCGGACGTGCGGCGGAAGCGGTTGGCGAAGCCCGAACGACCGCAGCGATCGCCACAAGTTCCGCCTGCTCGGCTTCGAGGAGCTGGTGAACCAGGCATCGACGGGAGCCGGTGGACGAACCAGAACCGTGGGCCCTCACTTCCGTACCTCGGTGAGGTTGCGCTGGTCTGTGACAGTAGGCCGACCCTACGCATCTTTGAGGTATGGAGGCAGTGACGCGGTTGGCCCAACACGATGCCGGTGACCTGATCGCGTCTGCGGCTGCCGGCGACGAGTACGCCTCCCGCCGCATCATCGCCGCGCATCACGACGACAAGCGCCGGGTCTGCATGTACGTGGCCGGTGTCCGCGCCATCGCCGACGAGGCCACACAGGCCGCGTGGATCATCGCCTGGAAGAAGATCGGCACGGTCCGCGAACGCGCCAGGCTGCGACCGTGGCTCATCGCGGTAGCGGTGAACGAGGCCAAGCAGCTCCTGCGCAAACGCCGACGGCGAGTGGGGATCGAGATTGCGACCGACGCCTCCCGTGAGCCGGGAGGTCACGACCCTGCGACCGGGGTAGATGGCATCGACCTGCGCTCGGCGATGTCGCGCCTTGCCTCCGCTGACCGCGAACCGATCGCGATGCGCTATGTGACTGGCTTCGGTTCGAACGAACTCGCCGTCGCCACGGGCGTGAAGGCGGGGACCGTAAGACAACGCCTGAAGCGCCTGCTTGACCGACTGCGTGAGGACCTGACCGATGATTGACATGAATGCCCTCGAGCGCAAGATCGGCGACGAGGCACTCCGGATCGCAGGTCCCTCAGAGCCGGTCGATGACGCCGCGATCTTTGCCGCCGTCACCACCACCCAGTCCCCCAAGTGGAGGTTCCCGACCATGTTCAACGCAACCAAGTTCGTCGTCCCGGGTCAGGAAGGACACGTCCAGGGCCATCGCCGTGGCAGCGAGCCGGTGATGCTGTATACAGGGTGCGCGATGCACCGATCGACGCCGGTGGTCGGCGTACGCCTAGAACAGGTCGGTCTCGACTCCGAACTCGCGTACGAGATCGGTGCTCTCCTCGACGGTCAGGCCCTCACCGCGACCAGCGGCCATGATGTCCATGTACTCGTAGCGCGCACCGGCCTCGGCGTATTCGATACGGTCGACGGCACGGGTGACCGAGATGTCACTCCGAGCCATGACCCCGTGCTTGGACCAGACCGTGATGCGGTGATTGCGCAGCGACGTGACGGTGGCGTCGCTGAGCTCGTCCGAACTCGGGCGCAGGAAGGGCAGGATGCCGATGCCGGCGGGGAGCTGGACGATGGTCTCCGGCTGCCAGCGGATGAGCCGCCGACTGAAGAAGTCCTCATCGCGGTAGTCCGCGATGTGCGAGAGGTAGACCAGGTGCGGTGGCTGTGCGTGGACCACGGCATGGAAGTTGGTGTCGGTACGTGCGACCGTGTCGTCGTGCACCGCGAGGTGGGAGTTCCACTCCGAGGTGAGGACCTCGAACTGCCGGACGGGGGCGGTGTTGAGCGTGCCGTGCGCCCCATCGTCGTGGACGACGACCGCGCCGATGGACTCGAGCGGGAGCCGGTCCAAATCCCGCAGCCGGCGGCCAGAGCCAGTGACGAGCACGGTGTGGCCGGCCAGATGTGGCGCAGCCACGGGCAGATCGATGGTCTCCGATATCGGGAACAGGCGCCGGACCTCGATAGGCCAGCCGATGCAGACCGAGACGTTGCCCGCGCCGCCCTCGGTGGCGTCGATGGCCGCCAGCCGGCGCCCGCCGATGCCCATGGAGTCGAGGATCTCATCCAGACTGGGCAGGGGGTCGGTCAATGGCATCTGGCTACGCTCCTGAATAGGGTTGTCGGTCGGGATGGTATCGCCATCATCGCCGGCGGTCGCGCCACCGGCCGACTCACTCTACCGATCCCGAGGGGCCGTGCTCGTCCCAGGCTCTGGTGGCTCCTGGTTCGCGGGAACCGTGGTTGTCGTCGTGGAGGAGCGAGCTTGCTCACTGCGCGGGCAGGTCACGGGAGGACACGCAGCCTGCCCGCCGGTGGTGAGCCAAGCGGGGGTCGAGTCTGACTACTCGCCCGTGAACTGGGCCAGCAGGTCCGCGGCGTTGTCGATAGTGATGACCTCGGTGCCGAGGGTGACTTCCTTGGGAGGGGTCACGCCCTCTTCGATGAATCTTGACCGCCCAGTCGATCACCGACTGGATACCGCCGTCAGGCGTGGGCAGCCCGTCGTAGCCGACGAAGGGCATCTTCGACAGGTCCATGCCCTGGGCCTCAGCAGAGATGATGCAGGCCTCGGCCATGAGATCGTTCTGACCGACGCAGACGTTGATCTCCAGGTGTGCCTGAAGCATCGGCTGGGAACACCGGATCGCCCTCTCGCGCAGCCAATCGGCATTGAGCTCCGAGACGATCTGGATATTGGGGTTCCCGGCCATACCTTCACGCAGACCGTCGCCGCGCTCCAGGGTTCCCGAGGTACCCTCGAGGCCACGGATCTCACCGACGTTGCAGGGGTCCAGACCCTGGTCCGCGCACCACTGTGCGACGTACTTGCCGGCCTCCCGGCCCTTTCGTGGACGCCTGGCGCAGCGTCGAGGAGGCGACCGCCAGGCTGCTCGAGGCGCTGGGGAGCTTCTCGCCCTCGGCGTCGACCTCTTCGTGCGGCCCGTCATCGCGGACCGGGTCGCCGGGCGCAGCGTCGGCAGGCGCTCCCGCGCCACTCGCCCAAGCCGCGCCGTGATGAAGGCTGGCTCGGCCTCGGGCGTCGTTGAGTGGCGCTCGGACTCGCGCAACGGTCACCAGTAGAGCGCGACCGTGAAACGTGGTCGGTCTGGCGCACGCGGGCGCCCGTGCTGTCGAACGCAAGGCCGCGCCACTGGTCAGCTATCCCCTGGGCCGAGTGATGGCCGATACGGATGCGACCAGGCGCCGGTTGCTGCTCGCGGATGCCCAGGCTCGCATCGAAGCGGAGCTCGGCGGGACCTCGGGCGCGGACTGATCCAGGTCCGTCTGGCCAACCGGTTCTGACGCGGTTCAGCCAGCTAGCTCGGGACCGACCCGCACGGCCAGGAACGCCAGACGGGTGATGGCCTCCATGCCCCGGGTCGAACCGGCCGGCGCGACGATGGTCGCACCCGCCGCCACGCGGTGACGCGCGCCATCGACCTCCATGATGCCCTCGCCCTGGAGGAAGTGATAGACGGCCTGGCGTTCCGCATGGGCCGGGATCCGACCACCTGGTTCGAGACCGGCGACCAGGACGCGCAGCTCGGGCTCGTCGCACAGGATGGTCGGCTGCGGGCCAGGTGAGACGTATCGGACCAGGTCGTGCCAATCGGGGAACAGGGTCTCGCTCATGGGGATGCTCCTTGCGTGACCGGTCGGTCCCGGCGGCCAGCCAAGCCGCTCAGATGCTGATGACCGGCTCGACCGGGTAGGGCGAGAGATCTCGCCACCAGCCGGCGTGACCCGGTAGACGTCCTCGAAGCGTGCGCCGCCGAAGCCGGGGATGGCCAGGACCGGGTGGCCGATGGTGACCGTCATGCCCTCGCGCAGGGGCACGCTCTTGTGGGGCGGGATGATCGTCGGGGCGGGGGTCTCCTCGAAGCGCAGCCCGAGGCCATGGCCGATACCGTAGACGTGGAACTCGGCGAGGTCGTAGCGCGCGTAGACCTTCCGGCGACCGCATCGAGCTGCGCCGGCGTGACTTCCGGCACCATCGCCGCGCGCACCGCCTCGACGGCCTCGAGATAGGCGTCGAACAGGCGCTGCTGACGCTCATCGGGCACACCCAGCACGAACGTCCGCGCCAGGTTCGCGCAGTAGCCCTCGACCTGTGGTGTCAGGTCGATGACGGCCAGCTCACCGGCCTGGAGTGGCGCCGGGCTCTGGCGACCGTGGAGCATGCAGCTCTCGATGCCGAAGTTGGCCCACAGGGGCGTGCTCGTCGTCTCGGCTCCCGCCTGCATCATCACGTACAGCGCCTCGGTCACGACCTCGTGGGCGGTCACGCCGGGACGGAGCAGCTCGCGCACCCGGTCCATACCCAGGCCGGCGATGCGCTGAGCCTCGGTCATGAGTTCCAGCTCACCGGCATCCTTGACGCCACGCAGCGGGTCCATGACCGGATCAGACGTCACCAGCTCGAGCCCGGGGTTGACCTTGCGGAACATGTCCACGAGGAACGCCGGGGTGTCGAACCATTGCTGCATGCCGACCCTGGGGCGTTCCCCGGACGGTGTGTCGGCAGCCGCCGCGATCTCGTTCAGTCGCCCCACGATGTCGTGGATCTGTCCGCCGACGGTGCTGAACACCTGGACGCGACCGTCGTCGAGGCCGGCTGCGAGCTCGGGTTCCTCTCCCGCGAAGGCGACGATCTCGACGGGGCCTGTCGCGGGGACGATGGCGCGCGGCTGTGAGCGGTCCTCGCCGAAGAGGTAGCGGAAGTCGTCGTGGTTCATGATCACGATGGCGACGAGGCCCTGCTCGCGCATGCCCGCCTGGACGCGGGCGATACGGTCGTGGCGGATGTGCATGATCGGACTCCGGTGTCGCTGGTGTGTCCTCCAAGTATGGGGCCGGCACAGTCTCGACCATGTGAGGGACCGACGCCAGCGATCGAAGGGGGTCACATACGACGTCCCTGTTCAGTGCCGTCGAGTGGCGATGCGACGACAGTCTGCCCGGGTGGACGATGGCTGGTCGAGCCGCGCCCGTGGGCGAACGTGGCGCCATCGGTTCACGCTCGCTGCGTCCGGCGCCCTTGCTCAGCTCGCTCGGTGATCAGGATGTTGTGTTGCACCGCCAGGGCCGGCCGGCCCTTGACCCGCCGACTGTGATGCGGAGGATGGACGGACTCGGCCTGACGTAGACGGAGACCGTGCCAGTGCTACCGATCGCGGACCAGTGGTATCGGAGGCTGCTCACCGCGGCCCTGGCGTTGGGCGTGGCCGGTGGCCTGTTCGCGCTGTCTACTCCGGGCTGACGACGACGGGCATCACCTTCTTCTTCGGTGAGCCGACCTCCGATGTTCTCGGGACAGTGGTGGTGGATCCCTGGTGGCGACCGGCGCCCTGGTCGTCGTGGCCCTCCGTCAGCGCACCGGTCTGAGCGGAAAGGTCCCCGGAGGTATCGCGCTCGTACGGGTCGGATGGGTCGATCCATCCACCACCCTGCAGGTGATCGCGGTCTCGGTCGTGTCGCTCATCTTCGGCGCGAGCCTCGGTCCCTCGCTCGGCATCATCGTCTTCGGCGGCGGCCTGGGGGCCTGGCTGGTGTCACGTCGCCCGGAAGCCGACGGCGCCGAGCGGCAGGAGAACTCGCTGGCGGGCATGGCTGGGGGCCTCGGCGCGGTCTTCTCCGGCCCGCTGTTCGCCAGTGTGATGGACACCGAGCTGTCCCCGCGCCCAAAGCGCGACTACGTCTCCTCCTTCGTGCCTCGGTTCCTCGCCACGGTGGTCGGCTACCTCATCTTCTTCGGGGTCACGAGCCAGGTGATGCTCGGTTCGTACGCCGTCCCCGACTACACCTTCGAGTCGGCGCACATCCTCTATCGCGCCGATCCTGGGCCTGCTGGCCGCGGCCACGCTGGTGGTCTTCGCGGTCATCGACAAGGTCATCGGCATAGCCGCTGGGCGCATCGCGAATCCGTATCTGAAGGCGCTCGGGTTCGGGGCGCTCATCGGGTTCATCGCCTTCGCGGTACCCCTGGCAGCCTCCGGGGGGAGCTCGCAGCTCGTCTACGTGACCGAGAACCTAGGGGTGCTCGGGGTCGGCCTGCTCGTCGTCGTGCTGCTCGCGAAGATGGCTGCAGTCAGCCTCAGCAACAAGGCCGGCTTCCTGGGCGGGCAGGTGTTCCCGATGCTCTTCATCGGCGGAACGGTCGGAGCCCTCGTCAGCGCCGTCGTGCCCGAGGTCCCGGCCTCGCTGGCGGTAGGGGTCATGATCGCGGCGGTGCCTGGAGCGATCATCGGTGCACCCGTGACCTTCATCATCCTCGGCGTCGGGACCGTCGGGTTGGGCATCGCGTCGGTGGCACCGATGGGGATCGCCATCATCACCGCTCAGCTTGCCGTGTCGGCGCTCCGTCTCCGCAGGGCGCACGAGAGCATGTAGCTCATGCCGGCCATCTGCGCCGCCGAGTCCAACGCCCATCTCACCGCCGTCGCCGGCTCAGGCCCGTGCGCGCGTTGCAGCTCGCGCAGAGGACG
>CAVRTH010000003.1:0-107072 GCA_963724095.1 uncultured Chloroflexia bacterium | reverse complement strand
GGCCCCTCGATGGTCGTGAGTGGCCCCTCGCGCCGGACCGGGGCCCCCAGCCAGGCGAGCATGCGCTCGGTGTGGTCGCGGGTCGGTCCGGGGACGGTGATGGTGGTGGTGCCCGTGGCGGCCAGCGCAGCGATGGTCAGGCAGCCGATGACCTGGGCGCTGGCGACCTTCAGTCGATGGTCCACGGCTTGCAGTGGGTGGCGCCCGGAGATGACCAGAGGCGCGTGACCATCAGTGGTGCTGACCTCCGCGCCGATGGTGCGCAACGGGGCGGCCACGCGTTCCATGGGCCGGCTCGAGAGCGACTCATCGCCGGTCAGCGTAGCCCTCGCCGCACGGCCGGCAAGAGCACCGGTGAGCAGTCGCATCGCCGTGCCAGCATTGCCAAGGTCGAGTGTCTCGCCGCCCCGCCCGGGCAGGCGGGCCGCCTTGGGCGCACCGCCGCCGTCGATCATGACCCGCACCACGCCCGCAGCATCGGTTTCGAGCCAGCGGACCGCCCCCAGCGTCTGCAACGCCCGCGCCATCGATAGCACGTCCTCGCCGGGGCGATCGAGCGTGATGTGGGCGCTGCCGCTGCCCATGGCGCTGAAGAGCAGGGCCCGGTGCGCGACCGACTTGTCGACCGGCAGGCGCAGCGAGCCCAGGAGTGTCGGCGCCGCCCGCACGCGGCCACTCCCGCTCCTGGACGAAGGGTCGTCGGTCACTTGCTGCTGCCGTTGCCCGAGACGGCGGCGGCCTCGGGGCTGGCGCCGCCGGCCACGGCCGCATCGGCCGCGGCATTGCGACGCTGGGCCGAACGCGAGACCCGGAGGATGGTGCCGAATACCATCTCTACCTCCTCTGGCGTGAGCACGCCTTCGCGGGCGTGTGCGGCGCGTTCGATCAGCTCCCGCTCGCGTCCCACGTCGTGCCCGTGATCTCCCGGCTCGCGTGTCTGCTGCACCGCTACTGAGAGCTCCGCGCGCTCTTCGAGCAGGGACGCGATGCGCGAGTCGACATCGTCGATGCGGGCGCGCAGGCGCCGACGTTCGGCCGGTGGCTCGATGTGGATCTGGGCGTGTGGCGCGGTGGGCTGGCGCAGGTACTCGTGGCGGCGCAGATCATCCATGAGATCGCCGAACTCGGGGAAGGACAGCGACTGCTCCGAATCGGAACGAGCCGTGGGCGGATCGGGGTGGACCTCGATGATGATGCCGTCGGCGCCGACCGCGGCTCCGGCCACGGCCAGGGGTCGAACCAGCGTGCGGTGTCCGCTGCCATGTGACGGATCGACGATGATGGGCAGGTGGGTGCGCTCCTGGATCACCGGCACCGCGCTCAGGTCGAGGGTGTTGCGCGTGGCCGTCTCGAAGGTGCGGATGCCCCGCTCGCAGAGGATGACGTTGGGGTTGCCCGAACTCAGGATGTACTCGGCAGCCATAAGCAATTCGTCGATGGTGGCCGACAGGCCTCGCTTCAACAACACCGGCTTCTTCGACTGGCCGACGGCCCTCAGCAGGACGAAGTTGGCCATGTTGCGGGCACCGACCTGGAGCATGTCGACGTACTCGTCGAAGACGGGCACGTCGGCTGGATCGGTGATCTCGCTGACGACCGGCAGTCCGGTCTCGTCGCGCGCCTCAGCCAGCAGCTTGAGCCCTTCCACCCCAAGGCCCTGGAAGGCATATGGCGACGAGCGTGGCTTGAAGGCGCCACCACGCATGATGGTCGCACCCTCGCGCTTGACCCAGCGGGCGGTGGCCAGGACCTGCTCGCGCGACTCGACCGCGCAGGGGCCGGCGATGACCGCCAGCGGTGCGCCGGCCCCGATCTCCACGGGGCCCACACGGACCCTCGATCTGTCGGGGTGATGCTCGACCGACGCGAGCTTGTATGGCTTGCTGACGCGAATGACCTGTTCCACGCCGGGCAGCAGCTCGACGTGTTGCACGCGCTCCACGCCGACGCCCACGACGCCCATGACGATGCGCTCTTCGCCCACCATCACGTAGGTCTCCAGGCCCTCCTCGGCGACGGCCTTCCTGACCTCGTCGATCTCTTCCTGCGCGGCCCCGGTGCGCATCACGATGATCATCTCGTTACCACCCTCGCGTTTCGGTCGGTCATGTGTCGTGTCGTGGTCGGAGGTGCGAGGCAAACAAAAAACGCAGGCCCTCTTGGGTCCTGCGTTCGCGGGCACGAGTGCCTCTGCCGCCGGGATCTACCCGGCCGCCTCGTACCCGCTAGCTAAAGTACCAGTATCGCGTCATGTGGCCTCGGACAGTAGCGGGCAGCAGCACGGCTGTCAAACCGATGCATGGACTCCATCGCGCTGGTCCGTCCCCTGTCGCGTCGACCACTGCCGGACTAGTCGCCCGTTCGTGCCCGTTCCAGGGCCAATGCCTGGAGTGGCAGCACCGACAAGGCATCGGTCATCTGGCCTGTGCGCACCAGCTGCATGACCTCGTCGAAGGGCAGCCATCTGACCTCCAGCTCTTCTGAGCCCTCCGGCTGCGCCTCGCCCAGCTCCAGATCGGTGGCCAGATAGGCCACGGCGGCCTCGTCGGTGACCGAGTTGGAGAGCTGCCAGCGACCGATCTCGCTCCACGAACGCGCCTTGATCCCTGTCTCTTCGAGCAACTCCCGCTTGGCGCCATCGAGCGAGTCTTCGTCCAAGGGTGAGCCACCCTCCGGGATCTCCCACGACAGTTCATCGAAGGCGTAGCGGTGTTGGCCCACGAGCGCGACCCGGTCGTGCTCGTCGATGGCTACTATGCCCACGGCGCTGTTCTCGAAGTGGACCACGCCGTAGATGCCGGGTCGGCCGTCCGGCCGGGTGACATCGTCATGCCAGACGGTGACCCAGGGGTTCTGGTAGCCGACGCGGCGTTCGTGACGGGTCCACGGACCCACGGGGATATCAGCCCAGCCAGCCGATTCCGGCGAAACGCGCCGCAGCTTCAAGACTCGGTGTGCTCCCCTGGCGCGGCCTTGCCCGCCGACGAAGCCGGGGAGAGAGCCGTGCGGCCACCGTCTACGCGCCACACCGAGCCACTCACGTAGGAGGCCTCGTTCGAGAGCAGGAAGGCGATGATGCCGGCGGCTTCGGCGGGCGCGCCCATTCGGCCGAGCGGAACGTCGGGCCGGGCTGCCGGTGGGAAGATCTTCTTGTCGAAGGGCGTGTCGAACGCGCCCGGCGCCAGTACGTTGACACGGATGCCCTCCCCCGCACCGATGAGTGCCAGGGAGCGACCGAGCCCTTCGAGACCGGCCTTGGCCGCGGCGTACGCCGGCGAGCGCGACGAGCCTTCCGCAGTTCCGACGATGCTGCCCAGCAACACCACCGCGCCGCCGGCTTCGCGCAGCAGCGGCCACGCCAGGCGAACGGCCTGCCAAGCGGCCGTGAGATCGACGCGCAGCACCTGCTCCCAGTGATCGGGATCGTCCCACGGACCGCTGGGCGGCACCCCCGCCGCACACACCAGCCCGTCGAGGCGGGCTCCTGCGCCGGCGGCCACGCCCAACGCGCGTTCCAGATCGGTCACCTCGGCGGCATCGCCGGCAACCGCCCGGACACCCTCGGGTGCCTGCGCACGTCGCGACAACGAGGTCACCGCCCAGCCGTCCCCGGCGAGGCGGGCGGCCGTGGCGTAGCCGATGCCGGAGGAGCCGCCGGTTACCAGACAGCGGCGGAGTTGGCGTTCGCTCATGACCCGCATCCTACCCGCCTCATGCCACCCAGCAGGCGCGGGTGTGCCAACGGGTCACTCCGCCTTGTCGAATCGGCTTACGATGGGCCATGGCCAACATCGCGATCGTCACCGACACCTCGTCGGACCTGGCCCCCGAGCGAGCCGCCGCGGCCGGCGTCCGGCTGGTGCCGTTGACGGTAAGCTTCGGGGACGAGACGTTCGATGCCGTCACCGAGCTCTCGAACGACGAATTCTATCGGCGGCTGACCGCGCCAGGAGCTCCGTTCCCGCGGACCGCGGCTCCCAATCCGGCCCGCTTCGAGGCCGCCTTTCGGGAGGCCTTCGACGATGGGGCGGATGGCATCGTGTGCATCACGCTCAGCGGCAAGATGTCGGCCACCTATTCCTCGGCGGTGCAGGCGGCGCGTGCCTTCGAGCCGGGCCTCGTCGAAGTCATCGACGCGCTCACCACGGCACAGCCGTTGGGTCTCTTCGTGATGCGCGCCGCCGACCTCGCCAGCACCGGCGCGGGCCAGGCCGAAGTCGTCGATCACGTCCTCGACCTCATCGGACGGACCGAGCTCTTCTTCACGCTTCACACGCTCGAATACCTTCAGAAGGGCGGGCGCATCGGCCGCGCTTCTGCGCTGGTGGGGACCCTGCTGTCCATCAAGCCCATCCTGACCGTGGAGGACGGTGAGGTGGCCACCGCGGACAAGAAGCGCACCTTCGCCAAGGCGCGTGCGCGCGTGGTCGAGATCGCCGGGGAGCAGTCGGTCGAGCAGATCGCGGTGCTGCACACCGGCGTCGAGGATGTCGAAGCCTTCTGCTCCGAGGTCGCCAGGGCGGCGGGCGTCAGGCGTGATCAGGTCGAAGTCAGTCTCACGGGCCCTGTGGCCGGCTCCCACGTTGGGCCCGGCATGATCGGTATCACCCTCATCCTACCTGCCTGAAGTCGGCCGAATGGCCCTTCGGGCGCCTGTCGGTGCGGTTGTACACTCGCGCCGCTTCGATGCGCATGCGAGCCAGCCCGCCTCGCCCGAACTATTGGGGCCCGGCGCTCGTGCTTGGAGGTGGAGGTCCCGATGACCGCTCCTGAGGTCACTCCCGTGCTTGATGCCTGGGCTGTCGCCCAGCGCCAGTTCGACATCGCCGCCGACCGGCTTGACCTTGATCCGGGTCTGCGAGTGATCCTGCGGGAGGCGGAGCGTGAGCTCATCGTGTCCATCCCGGTGCGGATGGACGACGGCAGCGTCGAGGTCTTCACCGGCTATCGCGTCCAGCACAACCTCGGTCGTGGGCCTTCCAAGGGTGGCCTGCGCTACCACCAGGACGTGACCCTCAACGAGGTCCGTGCCCTGGCCATGTGGATGACCTGGAAGTGCGCCGTGGTGGGCATCCCCTACGGCGGCGGCAAGGGTGGCGTACGGGTCGACCCCAAGCAGCTCTCGATGCGCGAGCTGGAGGGCCTGACACGTCGGTACGCCACCAACATCAGCGTCATCATCGGGCCCGAGAAGGACATCCCCGCTCCGGATGTCAACACCAACGCCCAGACGATGGCGTGGATCATGGACACCTACTCCATGCACGTCGGCTACACCGTCCCCGGTGTCGTCACCGGCAAGCCCATCGGCCTCGGTGGATCAGAGGGACGCCACGAGGCCACCGGCCGCGGCACGGTGGTGACGATCTCCGAGGCTGCCCGCCATATCGGGCTCGACATCATCGGCGCCACCATCGCCATCCAGGGCTTCGGCAATGCCGGGTCAGTGGCAGCCACCTTGCTCGACAGCATGGGTGCGTCGGTGGTGGCCGTGTCCGATACCCAGGGCGCCATCCACGATCCGGCCGGGCTGGACATCAAGGCGGTGAAGGCCTGGAAGGCCGAGCACGGCACCGTCGTCGGGTTCCCGGGCACGGAGACCATCAGCAACGCTGCCCTGCTGGAGCTCGAGGTCGACGTGCTGGTGCCCGCCGCGCTGGAGAGCCAGATCACCGCCGACAACGCCGGGCGCGTCAAGGCCAGGATCGTGGCCGAGGCCGCCAACGGCCCCACCACGCCGGACGCCGACGAGATCCTCTGGCGCAAGGGCGTCTTCATGATCCCGGACATCCTGTGTAACGCCGGTGGCGTGACCGTGTCCTACTTCGAGTGGGTCCAGGATCTCAACCGCGACCAGTGGTCGGAGGAGATCGTCAACAGCAAGCTGACCGCCATCATGGTGCGTTCCTTCGCCGAGGTCGTGGGCATGGCCGAGCAGGAGGAGGTGGACATGCGCACCGCTGCCTACTTGCTGGCGGTCGATCGTGTCGCCAAGGCCACCGCACTGCGTGGGCTCTACCCCTAGTCGCGAGGAGATCCCAGATGGTGGACCGGCTCGATCACGAGGAGCAGTTCCTCTTCAAGGAAGAGGTGCTGCAACTGGCTGAGGCGCTGGCTGAGCCCGGAGCGCTCGATAGCGTCGAGGACCTGCTCACCGACGTCATCACCAGCCCGCGCTTCGATTCGGAGGTGTTCACCCTCGAGCGATCGCTGCAGGTGATGCTTGGCGCCCGACCGGGCACCACGCTCGTGGGCCTCCTGACGGTCACGCCAGAAGTCTTCGACCAGGTGGCGGAGGTGCGGGTGGCACCGGAGGCCCTGGAGCGGCTGCGAGCCTGGCGGGCGCGCTTTGGCCTGGCCATCGACAACGCGCTCAACTTCCTCAACAACCCCGACGGTATCCAGGGCCACGACTTCGCCACCCAGATCGCCAACATGGACGAGCGGCGAGTGCTGCAAGGCCGGCTGACATTGGTTCGCTACAACAACGAACCGCAGTTCTTCCTGGCTGATGCGCACGTCTTCTACGGGCTGATCGCGGACATCCTCGAGCAGCTTGGCCCGCATACATCCGAGGACGCCATCGACGAAGAGACCCTCGCGAGGCTGCGCGAGGGTCTCGACCGGCTGGAGCGACAGCTGGTCTCACGTGGCCGCTAGCTCGCGCAACGAGCGGGTAGCTACCTAGGGGGCTTGAGCCTCTGCCCCGCTCAGATGAGGATCGTGACCGGCCGCTTGAATGACACCAGCTTGGCGTTCTTCGCCGTGGTGCCCACCAGGATCCACTCGTAGCGAGTGAAGGCCTCGATGTCGACGACCGGCGCCTCTGCGATGATCTTGGTCCGGGCCGGGCGCGTGACCTGCACCAGCATGCCCGCGCCCGACGGCTCGAGCACTGTGCGCTGCTGACCCTTGGACCAGTCGGTCGCCGCCGCAAGTGTCGGCTGCTCGATGCTGACCGGGCTGACTGTCCGAGACTGGAACCAGACCGTGCCCAGGTCGGCCGCGTGGCGCCAGGCCACGGCCGCGGGCAGGCCGGCGGACGGCGTGGTCTCGATGGCGCCAAGGTCCGTATTGTCGAAGATGAGGACCTTGGGATCCTTGCGGGTCACCACGATGGTGAGGTCGCCACCCGGCTCCTGCGTGAAGCGCTTCTGGGCCAGCTTCGTGCCCCGGCACTGGCCGGCGTGCTTCGCGAACACCTTGAGCTTCTTCGCGCCCGGTCCGAGGTCGCGGAAGACGCGACCGCCGTAGCGCAGGCCGGAGCGGATCTCCTTGCCGTCGATACACAGATCGATCCGCTTGCCGGGGATGCCGTTCACGATCGCGACCGTGTTGCCGTACGTCGCCGCCGACACGGGAACGCCGACGGTCGCGATGACGAGGGCTGTCGCCGCGGCCATGAGGCCAAGCCGCCTGATGAGCTGCATCGTGTCCGATCCTCCCTGCTGTATGCCTGTGCTTCCAGCACCACGGTAGTACCAGGTCCTGCGCCTGTCACCCGTGCGGGAGTGCCACCGCTGCGGCAGGCGATGCGTACGGGTGCCTACGCGCCCGTGGCGACTCCGTCGAGGAAGCCTGCCGCCGCCAGCTCCGCGCGCAATCTCGCCGCATCGGTGAAGTGGTGGCTGCGGATGCCGTACGAGCGCGCCGCGACGATATTGGGTGCGTGGTCATCGACGAAGAAGACGTCCTCCGACGCCAAACCGTACGTGTCGAGCAGATAGTCGAACATCTCTCGGTCGGGCTTGACGAGATGGACCCGGCCAGAGACGACGACACCGTCGAACCAGCTCAGCCAGTCGTACTTCTCTTCAGCGTAGTGGAACATCTCACCCGACCAGTTGCTCAGCGCATACAACGGTGTTCCACGTTCCTTGAGCTCGGACAGTATGGCCACGGTGTCCTCGTGCGATCCGACCAGTGTCTCCGCCCAGCGCTCGGTGTAGATGTCGAAGATGTCTGCCCACTGTGGGTACGCCACCTTCAGGTGTGTGATGGCGTCGGGCCAGGAGTCGCCGCTATCGCGTTCAAGGTTCCACTGCTGGTTGAGGACGTCGGCCAGGATGGTCTCCATCTCGGCCTCGCGACCGGGCATGACCTTCCGCAAGAGATAGCGAGGATCCCAGTCCACGAGGACCCCGCCCAGATCGAAGACGACGGTATTCACCAGCAGATGCTACCGGTTCGTCCGCCGTACCCTTGGGCCATGCGCCAGGTATATCTCGCGGCAACCGGCCGCAACCACGGCAAGACGACATTCGCGCTGGGTCTGCTGGCCGAGCTCATCGACCGTGGCTACTCGACTGCATTCAGCAAGCCGGTGGGCCAGCGCTACGCCCTCGTCGACGAGATCCCTGCCGACGAGGACGCCATCCTCATGCGCGAGCTCTTCGGTCTCGACGCTCCACTGGAGGACATGAGCCCGGTGCACATCCCGCGCGGGTTCACCAAGTCGTTCATCCGGGGCGAGGTGGTAGAAGACCTGGCGGCCAAGATCGACGTCGCGCACGGGCGACTGGCGCGGAACCACGACGTCCTGCTCATCGAGGGCACCGGACATGCTGGCGTGGGCGCCGTGGTGGGTCTCTCCAATGCCGACGTGGCCGCGCGCATGCGAGCCCCGGTCGTCATCATCAGCGAAGGTGGCATCGGCCGGCCGATCGACCAGATCGTGCTCAACCAGGCGCTCTTCGCACGTCAGGGTGTGCCCATCGTCGGCGCGGTCATCAACAAGGTCGGCGTCGACGCCGACCCCTCCCTGCCGGAGACCCTGCGGATGGGCCTGGCGCTCCATGGCGTCGATCTGCTGGGTGTCCTGCCCTACCGCCCCATGCTCTCGCATCCGACTCTGACCATGCTCATCGAGCAGATGCACGGTGAGCTGCTGGCCCCCGGCGAAGACATGGATCGGCTCGTCGAGCATGTGGCCATCGGCTCAGGCCAGGCACGCCACGTACTGGAGAAGATCGGGCCCGGCTCGCTGCTCATCGTGCAGGGTGACCGGCAGGACATCATCCACACCACCATCGCGGCCAACAACACGCAACGGCAACTCAACCAGGAGCCCGGACTGCTCGACCGACTGCGCAACCGCGCCCGCTTCGGTCGCCTGCCCGACGACCCTGAGGCCCTGCTGCTCGCGGGCATCGTCTTCACCAATGGCCGGCGACCGTCGGACCGGGATATCGTGGCGCTGCGTGAAGCCGGCATCTTCGCCCTCTTGGTACCCGATGAGATCTATCCGGTGGCCAGCCAGATCCACGGCTTGTTGGTGAAGACACACGTCCAGGACCGTTCCAAGATCGAGGTCATCAAGAAGGTCGTGGCCGAGCACTTCGACATCGACGACCTGCTGCAGCGGCTCGACCACCCGGCGGCATCCTCCGTGGTCTCGTCCGGCAGCGAGGGCGGCGCGGCCGACGAGCCGCAGTCGGCGGGCCAGCGCGCTCGGGTACGGCGTGGTCTGCGCTGGGTCGCCGACAGCGCTGCGCGACTGGGGGGTGCTAGTCGCGAGCCGGGGGATCGGGGCTGAAGTCGGCCACGGCCAGTCGCCGCCGGTCCACGCTCAGCTTGAAGATATCCGGCCGCCCGTAGTGACCGCTCGGATCGAAGTTCTGGCGCTCCTCGCGGACACGTGTGGCGTCCACGTCGGCGATGACCAGGCCCTCGCTCGTGGCGGGTTCCGCCAGCCAGCGACCGTCCGGCGCGGCGATGGCGCCGCCGCCGTCGGTCCAGTCGCCGTCCGCCAGCTGCGCTGACAGGGGGAAGTCGTCGGGCACATCAGCGCGCGAGATGAGACTGCCGGCGGCCAGCGAGAAGACCCTTCCCTCCATCCCGATGAAGCGCGTGATATCGACCGTGTTGCGAACCGCACCCGGCCAGGCGCTGACATGGATGTCTTCGCCAGCGGCGTACATGGCGAGTCGCGCCTGCGGCAGCCAGTTCTCCCAGCAGTTGAGCCCACCCACCCGCATCCTGTCGCCCTCTCGCCCGCTGAAGGTGTGCACCCGCAAGCCGTTGCCGTCGCCCGCCGCCCAGGCCAGGCGCTCCTCGTAGGTCGGTTGCACCTTGCGGTGAGCGGACACGATGCCACGGTCGGGGTCGATAGCCACCAGCGTCGCGTACACGCTGCCACGGGCCGTGTCGGAGCGGCGCTCGGCGATGCCGAGATAGATGAACACGCGCTGATCGGCCGCGGCCTCGGCGATGAGCCGCAGCTGTGGGCCGTCGAGTTCTACCGCGGCCTCGAGGTAGTAGGCGTAGGCCTGTTTCTGGTCGTCCGCGTCGAAGCGGGCACCATCGGTCAGGCTGATCCAGAAGGGGTAGCCGCCCAGGTGGGTCTCGCCGAAGGCCAGCAGATCCACGCCCTCTCCGGCGGCACGTCCGATCCAGTCGCAGACGCGCTCGGCACCCGTATCCGGTCTTCCCCACGCCTGGTGTACCTGTGCTGCCGCGATGCGCATGTGCTACTCCTCCAACCCCACCAACTCGTTGTCGATCAGTCGTGTCGTCCCCAGCACGACCGCCAGGGATAGCAGCGCCGGTCGCTCGATCCGTTGCAGTTCACGCAAGGTCAGTGCATCGGCGCAGGAGACGTACTCCACCTGTGCTCGTGGCTCGGTGGCCAGGATCTCCTCCATCAGCGCACGCAGGACCTCGCCCTCACGCTCGCCGTCGTGGTAGGCGTCGCGCGCGGCTCGCAGGGCGCGGTGCAGCACCGCCGCTGCCTTCCGGTCCTCGGCCGAGAGGTGCACATTGCGCGACGACAGTGCCAGCCCGTCGGCTTCACGCACGGTGGGGCAGGGGATGACTCGTGTCGGCAGCGCCAGGTCGGTGGCCATGCGCGTGATGACCATCACCTGCTGGGCGTCCTTCTGCCCGAAGTAGGCGTGCTCGGCGCCGACCAGCGCGAAGAGCGTAGCCACCACGGTCGCAACACCATCGAAGTGGCCGGGACGTGCCCTGCCTTCCAGCGGCTGGGCCACGGCACCCACGCTGACGGTCGTGTCGAAGCCGGGCGGGTACACCTCGTCGACGCTCGGGACCCACACGATGTCGACGCCTTCGGCCTCGCAGATGGCGACGTCCGACTCGGTGTCCCGGGGGTACTGCGTGTAGTCAGTGGCATCGTCGAACTGGCGGGGATTGACGAAGATCGTGGCGACCGTGACGGCGTTCTCGTTTCGCGCGCGGCGCATCAGCGCTCGGTGCCCTTCGTGCAACCAGCCCATCGTCGGTACCAGGCCGACAGGACGCGGCGCATCGACCAGGGCTGCGCGCAGCTGGGCGCGCGTGTGGAGGACGCGGGTCATGAGCGGCTGCCCGGCTGCTTCATCGGCCGCTGAGAGCTTCGATCAGAGGTCGCGGTCGAGCGGGATGGCCATGGAAGACCCGGCCTGGTCCAGCGGGCTTCGGCCCAGCACCTCTTCGAGGACCGACTCATCCATCGAGCTCGACTCCGCCTCGCCGGGGAACTCGCCGGCGAGGACCGCGTCGCGGTAGTCACGCACGGCCTGCGCCATGGCTTCGCCGACCTCGCCGAAGCGGCGGGCATGCCGCGGCATGAACCCCTGGGTGAGGCCGATCACGTCGGTCACCACCTGGATCTCGGCCGAGGTGAAGGGTCCGGCGCCGATGCCGATGGTGGGGATCGACAGGCGCTCGGTGATGGCTCGTGCGAGCTCCGCGGGCACCAGCTCCAGCACGACGGCGAAGGCGCCAGCCTCCTGTACCGCCAGGGCGTCGCCGATGAGCTTGCGGGCCGACTCCTTCGAGCGGCCCTGGACACGGTGGCCGCCGAGCGCATTGACCGACTGCGGGGTCAGGCCGATGTGGCCCATGACCGGGATGCCGCTGCTGACGATGGCTTCCATGGTCCGAGCGGAACGGACGCCGCCCTCGATCTTGACCGCCTGGGCGTATGCCTCCGACAGGAAGCGTCCGGCGTGCTCGACCGACTCCTCCTGTGAAACGCCGTAGCTGAGGAAGGGCATGTCACCCACGACCATGGCACGCTTGGCGCCGCGAGCTACGGCCCGCGTGTGGTGCAGCATCTCGTTGATGCTGACTCGCACGGTGGTGTCGTAGCCGAGCATCACCATGCCCAGTGAGTCACCCACCAGGATGAGCGGGATGCCGGCTTCGTCGACGATGCGAGCGGTGGGGTAATCGTAGGCCGTGATGGTCACGAAACGCTCGCCCTCGTGGTGCATGCGGGCGATGTCGGCGATGGTGATGCGGCGGACCGGTTTGCTGACGCTCATGCGGGCAATGATGCACCGGTTCCGGTCCGCAGCGCCACCACGCGGTCCAGCAGGCGGTCGGCGACCTCGGCCTTGGGCAGCTGTGGCCATACCTCCGGGGCCGCACCGGGGGTCACGATGGTGACACGGTTGGTGTCCGTGCCGAAGCCGGATCCCGCCTCGGTCACGTCGTTGGCGACCATCAGGTCGACACCCTTGCGCGCCGCCTTCCCGGACACGCGGGCGAGCGATCCGGTCTCGGCGGCGAAACCGACGATGACCGGCCGTTCCGTTGGTCCAGGCCCCGAAGCGCGAGCCTGGGCGGCAGCTTGGGCGAGGATGTCGGTGGTCGGCTCCAGGCGCAGGGTGAGCCCCTCGGCTCGTGAGATCTTCGTTTCGGAGATCGCCAGCGGCCGGAAGTCGGCGACGGCCGCGGCCATGATCAGCGCATCGGCGCCGGGCAGCGCGGCGAGGACGGCCTCTCGCATCTCGGCAGCGGTCTCCGCCGTGACGATGCTTGCGCCAGCGGGCAGCGGGACACTGGTGGTGCCCTTCACCAGCGTCACGCGTGCGCCACGGGCCAGGGCCGCCTCTGCGATCGCGATACCCATCTTGCCGCTGGAGCGATTGCCGATGAAGCGCACCGGATCGATGGGCTCCGCGGTGCCGCCGGCGCTCACGACGATGTGCCAGTCGGCCAGGTCACGGGTGCGTGCCGCCTCGCTGTGGGGGGGACGCTGCGCGAGGTCCGGCTGACGGACGGGGCGGCTCGCGACGACCTGGACCACCGCGTCCACCAGCAAGGGTAGTTCCACCAGGCGCCCCACACCGACCTGGCCGGATGCGAGGGGGCCGGACCCGGGTTCCACCACGGTGTAACCGAACTCGCGCAGCTTGGCGACGTTGGCGACGGTGGCGGGATGGGCGTACATGTCACCATCCATGGCCGGTGCGATCACGACGGGTGCACTCGACGCCAGGCAGGTGGCGGTGAGGATGTCGCTGGCGAGACCGTTGGCCATGGCGCCCAGCCAATGCGCGGTCGCCGGGGCGATGAGGATGGCATCGGCCGAATCGGCCGCCACGATATGGCCGATGCGACGGTCGGCCTGCAGCTCCAACGGGTCCAGCATCACCGGCCGGCCGGACAGCGCCTCCATCGTCAGCAGCCCGATGAAATGGGTGGCGGCCTCGCTCATCATCACCTGCACCTCTGCTCCGGCGCGGGTCAGTTCCCGCAGCAGTTCGGCGGCCTTGTAGGCGGCGATGGAGCCGGTGACGCCGAGCAGGATGAGGCGGCCCAACAGTGGGCGGTCGGGGGGCTGGTCGGTCATCGTGCGGCTCCTGTCGGTGGTCGGGCGGCCATGTGCTGGGCGAGCATTCCCAGGCCCTTGAGAACGAGATCGGGATCGAGCACGTCGGCGATGGCGGGGAGTCCCGGCGCGGCAGCCGATTGCCAGGCGGCCTTGGCCCACGGCGCCGCGGAGTGGCCGCCGGTGACGATGACATGGGTGGCAGGTGCACGGGGGCCGGCGGGGTTGATATGGGCATGCATCCGCAGGGCCAGCTCGCGTACGGCGCCGATGTGGCCGATGACGATGCCGCTCTGCAGGGCCGACATGGTATCGGCGCCGATGACCTCGCGGGGCAGTCCGAGTCCGACGCGTGGCAAGCGTGCGGTGCCTTCGGCCAGGGCGTCGGCAGAGAGCGCGAGACCTGGAAGGATGGCACCGCCCACGAAGAACCCATCCATGTCCACCGCATCGACAGTGGTGGCCGTGCCGAGGTCGACCACGATGACGGGCGAGCCGTGGATGGTCGCCGCTGCCCACGCCGCCAGCAGGCGGTCAGGGCCGGTCGTGTCGGGACGGACCAGGGCGGTACTGATAGGGATGTGGCTGGCAGCGATGACGGTGAGCGGCAGGCGCAGCGCTTCGGCAGCACGCTCCAGTCGCTCGGTCCAGCGATCGACCACGCTGACCGCGATGATGCCGGCGGGCGCTTCGGCGCGCGAACCGGCAAGGACGCGCAAGCCGTCGAGCAGGTCGTCTCCGGTCGCGCTGGACGTATCGAGCCGGCCCGACTCGAGGACGCTGCCGCCCTCGACGATCGCGGCCTTGGCGGCGCTGTTGCCGATGTCAACTGCCAGCATCACGATGCGATGATAGGCCCGTGCGGATGGCGGGCTGCCACTGCACTGCCATCGCATCGAGAGGCAGAGGCTGCGATACCATCGGCGAGGTCGTCAACGAACGGCCCGAACGGACGCGGGCCGCAGGCTGTGGGAGGGTGCGTGTCGATCGAGCCACCGGCCAAGTTCTTCGTCAATGCTGGATTGGTCTCGAACCCCGTCGACATCTATCACCTCCTGCGCCCCTTGCTCCGGCAGACCGTGGCCTATCGATACCTTCGTGGCCGCGAGATCGTCGCCCACGGCACCGGCTGGGTCGAGCGGATCGTGGCCGATCGGCCTGACGTCTCATCTTTCTTCACCCCCCTTTCGATCTGCCTGTCGGTGGCATCGTGGGAGCATCTCGAGTTCGAGACCCGACCCGACCAGCTGCTCAGCTACACGCTGGTGCAGGGCGATGAACGCGTGGTTCTGGAGTTCGTGCCTCCGCTGGGCGGCGAGAGCGATGAGAACGTGCAGGAGCCGCTGCCGTTCCAGGTCGCGCCGGGCTACATCCAGATGGAGCTGGGTGCGTTCGACGCTTCCGAGGTCCCAGCCGACGCTGACGCACCGCCCCAGGCTGAGCCCGGCGAGGAGGCCGGCACCGACGGCTAGGGAGGACTCGCCCCGCCCATCCTGGGCGCCGCGCTGAGCGGTAAGTGGCTCCATACCGCTGCGTGGCCCCGGAATTGTGTGGACCCCGACTTGCGTGGCACTCACATAACCGACGTACAGCCCACGGACCTGACTTCGGATCTGCGTGGTAGTGAAGGCCACGACACGACGGTCCGCTCGTGTACGTGGCACGCAAGTCCGGGACGTGAGCCCGCGTTCGCCCGTCCGTTATGTGACTGGGGCGCACGCGGCAGGATGTGACTGAGGGGCACGCGGCAGGATGTGACTGGGGGCACGCGGCCGGGTTCGGACCACACGACGCGCTTCCGCCCCGTGCGAGGCTCCGATCCCAGCCCGTGTAGCATGGCGGACCGATGTTCGAACGTACTGCGCTGGCCGATGGGCCGCGTGTCATCTCCGCCCGTCTGCCCGGCATGCGCTCCCTGTCCGCGGCCGTCTACGTCATGGCCGGCTCACGTGGGGAGGTGCGTGAGAAGTCAGGCTTGGCGCACTTCATGGAGCACATCACCTTCAAGGGCACGCGTGACCTCGTCACTTCCCGCGACGTGTCCGATGCCATCGAGGGCGTGGGTGGCAGCAGCAACGCCGCCACCGATCGTGAGATCACCGTCTACTGGGTTCGGTTGCCGGTGCGTGAGGCGCGTCTCGGGATCCACCTGCTTGCCGAGCTGACCCTTCGGCCACGTCTGCGCAGCGGCGACATCGCCCACGAACGCGAGATCATCGTGGACGAGATCCGCTCCTACCGCGACGACCCTGGCCAGTTCATCTTCAACGTCTGGGACGAGGCCTTCTTCGGCGACTCGCCGCTGGGCTGGGAGATCGCCGGCGACGAGGCATCGGTGCGGGCTCTGACCGACACCGACATCCGCGACTTCTGGGCCGCTGCCTACCAGCCCAGTAACATGGTGGTGGCGCTGGCCGGAGACATCGCCCACGACGACGCCGTCGCGCTGGTCGAGCGCTCCTTCGGCCGCGGCGATGGAGTCAGCCCAGTCATACCTTCCTGCACCAACGGGGCCGGTCGAGCGCGTTCGCCTGGAGCATCGCCACACCGCCCAGGCGCACGTCAGCCTCGGCGTTCCGGGTCTGTCGCGAGACCATGCTGATCAATGGACGCTGGACCTGTTGAACACCGTGCTCGGTGACGGCACCTCATCCCGACTCTTCATGAAGATCCGCGAGCAGGACGGCCTCGCCTACGACGTGCACTCGTTCCAGACGGACTACGCTGATACCGGCATCCTGCAGGTGTACATGGGCGTGGATGCCGACGATGTGGTGCCCGCCATGTCGGGCGTGCTTGCCGAGTTCTCCCGCCTGCGTGACGAACCGGTCGCCGCAGCGGAGCTGGAGCGGGCCCGCGATTACACGCTGGGGCGACTGGAGCTGCGGTTGGAGGAGACACGCGCGATGGCATCGTTCCTGGGCAGCCAAGAGGCGATGCATGATCGGGTGATGACGATGGACGAGGTGATGGAGGCGTTGCGGGCGGTGAGCGCTGGCGACATCCAGGCCCTTGCCCGACGGCTGTTTCGTGACGAGGCACTATGTGTGGCGGTCATCGGGCCGAACCTGCGAGCAGGCAGCCTGGAGGAGGCGCTGCGACTGCCATGACCGACGACGAGCGCAGCCAACCCCGCCCACCGGAGCCCGTTTCAGCTCCGCAGCCGGGAGCGGGTAGCCAGCCGGGGCCGCCGCGGCCTCCGGGGCAGCCGAGGCCTCCGGGGCAGCCGAGGCCGATGTACCCCGCGCCGCCGCCCCGCGGGGTGCCACTTCAAGGTCCTCCTGTTCGCCCACAGCCGCCCGGGCCGCCGGTTCAGGCTCGCGGCCCCATGCCGCCGCCATTCGCAGGCCCGACGTCCCCTTCGGGTCCGCATCACGCTCCGCCACCGCCCCCACCGATGGGGCGTCCGCTGCCGCCACCCGGCCCCGCATCCGTGCCACGACCGGCCCCACCGGTGCCTGCCGCGCCCCGTCTGCGACCGGGTGGCTCGGTGCCGTTCGCCATCCCCCCGGCGACATCGGACGTGCCGCTGCCCGGGCCTACCGAGATCAGTCGGCCGCGGCCGAACGCTCCGCCGACGCACGCCTTGCGCGGGTGCATCTTCGCGGCGGCTTGCTCACGCTGGCGCGCGCCACGTTAGAGCAGATGGCCGGCGCCGGGACGCTGGACCGCGATGCCATGGCCGACCTGGCCGAAGTCCGCTGGCGCAGCGGCGACCTGGAGGGTGCCGCTGATGCCGCGCGTGTCCACCGGGCTTCAGGTGGTGAAGAACCACTGGCGGCGCTGATCCTCGCCGAGGACCTGGCTGCGGCTGGCGCCGAAGCCGACGCGGAGAGCATCGCCCGCGAGGTCTACGCGCGCGTGGGAGGGGCCATCGACGTCCTCTTCGCCATGGAGCCCCGGGCGGCGATATGGCCGACTGCCGACGAAGGCTGGATGGACGTCGATGCGGCCGCTCCCGGCCGCTGGGGTCTGCTGGTCGGTGGCAGCGAAGTCGCCGCGCCCACGAACCAGACATGGGAGCTGGCGCCGATCGCCATCTCCACCGCGGACCAGATCAGCGTCGCGCCGCTGGGCCGTGGCGGGCTGGGCCAACCCGGTGGTGCGACCAGCACCAGCACCGTCGTCGTGAGTGGCCGGCTGGCCGGCGAAGAGCTCGAGATCGTCGACCGCGCGCTGGCCTCCGGCGATACCGCGAGCGCTGCGGGGCGGCTGGCCGTGCTGCTGCGTCTGGACCCCGCATTGGCGCCTATCATCCTGTCTGCGGCCGACCGAGCCGCATCCGCCGCGACGCCCGACAGCGGCGACCTCCCGGCCGTCCATCTTGTCCGTGGCGACGCCTATCGCCTCCTCGGTCGCGACAACGAGGCCGCGGCGGCCTACCAGGAAGCCCACCAGGCCCTGCCGCCGGGGCCGTCATCGAAGGAGTCCTCGTGAAGCAGCGAACCCTCATCCTGATCAAGCCGGACGGCGTCCAGCGCCAGCTCGTCGGCCGCATCATCGAGCGCTATGAGTCGCGCGGCCTGCGGATCGTCGGCCTCAAGCTCCTGCAGGTGGAGCGTTCCCTCGCAGAGCGCCACTACGCCGTCCATTCCGACAAGCCCTTCTTTCCTGGCCTGGTCGAGTTCATCACCTCCTCGCCACTGGTGGCCATGGCGGTCGAGGGCACCAACGCCATCGACGTCTGCCGCGCTATCAACGGCGCCACGCGCCCCAACGAGGCCGCACCCGGCTCGATACGCGGGGACTTGGCCCTGGAAACCGGCATGAACCTGGTGCATGCCTCCGATAGCCCGGAGAATGCTGCCGCCGAGCTTGCCCTCTGGTTCGATCCATCCGAGTTGCTGGACTACGAGCGCGCCGTGGACGCCTGGATCATCGAGGACTGAGGCGAACGGCGAACTGCTGTACCACCGCAGGCCTGGCCGGCCGTTCACCAGGCAACGAGCGCGACCTGGGGGGCTTGCGCTTGACCACTCGAGCGAGGTGCCGGGTCGTCTCGGGTACGTCCCCATGCCTGTGACAGCGTCCAAGTCTCATGACCGATGGCCCGAGCGATACCGGCCTCTTAGCCTGCCATCCGGCGGGCCTCGGGTGTGAGACTGTATGCGACCGGAGGCGTGTAGCCTCTGAAAGCCTTGCCCATGGCTCGCCCGTCGCGTCCGTTGCCGCGATGCGGTCGAGCCGCTTCCACGAAGGAGGCACACGGAAACCGTGTCTGATATCACCTACTGGATCATCCCCATCGCCGGGATCGCAGCCGTCATCTTCGCCATCTGGTTGGCGCGAGACGTCCTCTCGCGCGACAAGGGGCCCCAAGCGATGCAGGATGTCGGCGGCACCATCCTTGAGGGTGCCAACGCCTTCATCAAGCGACAGTATTCGACGATCGCCCTCCTGGCGGTCGTCGGCACGTTCGTGGTGGCGGCCATCATCGCCTTCGTCGAGACGGAGGAGGTCGCGGAGACGCCGATCTACGGGGTGCAGCTCGGCATACTGACCGGCGTCGCCTTCCTCGTGGGCGCCATCGCCTCGATGGCAGCCGGCATCATCGGCATGTCCGTCAGCGTTCGTGCCAACGTGCCGACGGCCGCCGCTGCCCGAACCAGCCTCGTCGATGCCGTCCAGGTGGCCATGCGTGGCGGTGCCGTTTCGGGCTTCCTGGTGGTGGCGCTGTCCCTGCTCGGCGTGTGGGGCATCTTCGCGGCCTATGAGGCCCTCTTCGCCGATGTCACCTACGCCATCGCGCCGTTCGTCATCGTCGGCTTCGGTTTCGGCGCCTCGTTCGTAGCCCTCTTCGCCCAGCTGGGCGGCGGGATCTATACCAAGGCGGCCGATGTCGGCGCCGACCTCGTGGGCAAGGTGGAGAAGGGCATCCCGGAGGACGACCCCCGCAATGCCGCCGTCATCGCCGACCTCGTCGGCGACAACGTCGGCGACTGCGCCGGTCGTGGTGCCGACCTCTTCGAGTCGACCGCGGCCGAGAACATCGGGGCCATGATCCTGGGCACCGCCATCTACCTCATCGCCGTCACCTCCGGCTGGCCCAACCCTGAAGCTTGGATCTTCTTCCCGCTCGTTGTCCGCGCCTTCGGCCTGTTGGCCACGATGGTGGCCATGTACTTCGTCCGCGGCAACGAGGACGAGGATCCCATGAACATCCTCAACCGCGGCTACTGGGCAACGACCTTGCTGTCGGTCGTGGGTATCCTCATCGTCAGCTTCCTGCTGCTCGACACGGGCACCTTCCATGGCAACTACGACATCCCCACGTGGGTCTGGTTCTTCCTTTGTGGCGTGGTCGGATTGGCCACCAGCGTCGCTTTCGTCTACATCACCCAGTACTACACCGCCGGCGCCTGGCGACCGGTCAAGGACATCGCCGAGGCCTCCAAGACGGGGCCTGCCACCAACATCATCGCCGGCACGGCGGTCGGCTTCGAGACCACCTTCGTCACTGCCCTCGTGATCGGCGTGGCCCTCATCGCCAGCTTCTGGCTGGGTGACCAGGCCGGTATCGTGGCCGAGGACGGCCGCAACGTCGGTGGCGTCTTCGGCACCGCCGTGGCCACCATGGGCATGCTCATGACCACGGCCTACATCCTGGCCATGGACACCTTCGGCCCCATCACCGACAACGCCGGTGGTATCGCCGAGTTCTCGAAGGCGGAAGGCTCCGCGCGCGAGATCACGGACAAGCTCGATGCGGTCGGCAACACCACCAAGGCGCTAACCAAGGGCTTCGCCATCGCCTCCGCCAGCCTGGCCGCGTTCCTGCTCTTCCAGGCCTACATCGACAAGGTCAACGTCGCCCTCTTCGCCCGGGACATGCCCTTGATGGAGACGGTCAACCTGGCCAACGTCAGCGTCTTCGTGGCGGCCTTCATCGCGGCCATGCTGGTGTTCGTCTTCAGTTCCCTGGCCATCCGCGCCGTCGGCAACGCGGCCGGTGCCATCATCGTCGAGGTGCGACGCCAGTTCCGCGAGATGCCCGGGATCATGGACTACACGCAGCGGCCCGATTACTCGCGCGTCGTTGACATCACCACCAGGTCCGCGCTGCGCCAGATGATCCCGCCGGGCGTGGTCGCGATCGTGACGCCGCTCGCGGTCGGCCTCATCCTCGGCTACGAGGCCGTCGCCGGCCTGCTCATGGTCGGCACGATCGTGGGCGTGCTCATGGCCACGTATCTGAACAACAGCGGTGGCGCGTGGGACAACGCCAAGAAATTCATCGAAGCAGGTAACCTGACCGACGACGAAGGCAACGTCCTCGGCAAGGGCTCCGAAGCCCACGCTGCGGCCGTCGTCGGTGACACCGTCGGCGATCCCTTCAAGGACACCGCTGGTCCTTCGCTGCACGTCCTCGTGAAGCTGCTGGCGACCTTGACGCTGGTCTTCGCTCCGCTCTTCATCCGCTAGCGCGGCTCCCGGCCTCCGACGGACGGGCGCTGACCCGCCGGTCCATCGGAGGCCCAGTTGGAACAGATCGTCCAGGCCGTCATCATCGGCATCGTGCAGGGACTCACGGAGTTCCTGCCGGTATCCTCATCTGCGCACCTCATCGTGCTGCCACGGATCCTGGGCTGGGACGACCCGTTCATCACCAGCTCGGCGTTCGTGGTCATGCTGCACATGGGTACGCTGGCCGCGCTACTGGTCTACTTCTGGCGCGATGTCCTCGACCTGATCGGCGCCTTCGTGGCGCTGCTGCACGAGCGCTCCTTCGGTGACGACCCCGACCGCAAGCTGGCGCTGGTGCTGCTGCTGACGATCATCCCGGCCGCCCTGTTCGGGGTTGTCTTCGAGAACTGGATCGATGACTTCTTCTACGATGCAGTCATCGTCATCCCCTTCATCCTGGTCGTCGGAGCCGGCATCCTGTGGCTGGCCGAGCGTTTCGGGACTCGCGAGCGCGACCTGGACCAGTCGACCTACGGTGACGCCGCTGTCATCGGCGTGGCACAGGCGCTGGCCCTCTTTCCCGGCATCAGCCGTAGTGGCATCACCATCGCGGCGGGTCTCTTCCGGGGGCTCAAGCGCGATGCAGCGGCCCGATTCGCCTTTCTCATGGGTATCCCCATCATCGCCGGAGCCGGGATGTGGAAGACGCGCGAGATCATCACCGGCGGGGCCGGAGAGGTAGACTTCGCCGTCCTTGCCGCCGGTGTCCTCGCCGCCGCCATCTCCGGCTGGCTGGCCATCGGTTTCCTGCTGCGCTACCTGCGCAACCACAGCACCGGCATCTTCATCGCCTACCGGCTGGTCGCGGCCGTCGTCTGGCTCGTGCTCATCGCGCTCAATGCCTAGCAACGGCACCTCCGAGGTACTCAAGCGGGCCCGGCAGCAGGCCATCGCGGATGTCGTGGGCGACCGTCGCCCGCGCACGCAGCGTGAGCTGGTGTCGGCACTGCACGACAAGGGCTTCAAGGTCACGCAGGCCACCGTCAGTCGCGACATCACCGAGATGGGACTGGTCAAGGTCCGTGTCGACGGAGCCCATGTCTATGCCCTGCCATGGGCGGAGGCGGCCGTCGAGCAGAGCGGCGAGCAACGGCTGCGCAAGCTGTTGTCCGAACTGCCCATCGACGTCCGCCCTTCGGGGCTGATGCTGGTCATCCGCGCGGTGCCAGGCACGGCCCATGCCATCGCTGCGGCGTTGGACCGGGCACACTGGGATGAGGTGCTGGGCACGATCGCCGGGGACGACACGCTCTTCGTGGCCTGCGCCGACGCAGGTGCCATCGAGCGTGTACGCAAGCGCCTGTTGCGCCTGGGCCACTAGCCTCGGGCGGCCGCTGGAAGGGGAGAGGGATGAAGCGCTACCGACAGCTCATCGGCCTGGGGCCGGGGCATTGCAAGGAGTACCTCAAGGCGTACGCGGACGTGTGGCGGGGCCTGCTGGCCATCATCGGTGACGCCGACATCCGCGACTACTCGAGGCTTCAACACGACGGGCCCTCGTTCGCCCACAGCGGGTACGCTGACCGATGACCACTCAGCGACCCGATCGTCTCGTGATCCGCGACGTGGCCATCATCGACGCCACCGGCGCTGAACCCGATGGACGTCATGACGTGCTTGTCGAGAGTGGCCGCATCAGCCGCATCGGGGCTGTCGGCGAGCTCGCCCACGACGTGGCCGCCATCGACGGCGCTGGTGGCACGCTGCTGCCGGGCCTGACCGATGCGCACGTCCATTTCGCCCTCATCGGCAAGAAGGGCGACCACGGCAGCGATGCCTGGATCATCCACGTGCTGGCTGTCTCACAGGTCATCGAAGGCGCACTGGCCGAAGGTTTCACCACCGTGCGCGACGCCGGCGGTCTGGAGCCGACCTGGGCCCAAGCGGTCTCTTCCGGTGCCCTCAGGGGCCCGCGCATCCTGCCTTCCGCCTCACCCATCTCGCAGACCGGCGGCCACGCCGACGATCGCCAGCGCCACGAGGCCATCCACGCGGGCGAGACCATCCCCGGGCTGGTGGCTGGGATGGTCGTGGCAGATGGCGCCGAGGAGGTGCGCAAGGCCGCGCGCGAACAGCTCCGCCGGGGAGCGACGCAGATCAAGCTGATGGCCTCCGGCGGCATCATCAGTCCGACCGACCCCTTCGAATTCACTGCAGCTCTCTGTCGCCGAGATCGCCGCGGCGGTCGAGGTGGCGCGCAGCTGGGGCACCTACGTCATGGCCCACTGCCACACCTCGCCGGCCGTCGAGATGGCGCTCCAGGCTGGTGTCCGATCCATCGAGCACGGTTCGTTGCTGGAGCCGGAGACGGCGGCCCGCATGGCGGTCGCGGGCGCCTTCATGGTGCCCACGCTGCAGACGATGGAGTTCTTCCTCGCTCATCGCGACCTGATGGACTTGCCGCCAGAGAAGCTGGCCCTGGCCGAGGACGTCGCCGCGCGTGCCTACGAGAGCATCAGCATCGCGCGCGACGCCGGCGTGAAGCTTGGCTCCGGCTCGGACGTGGTTGGCCCGTGGCAGGGTCGCCGTGGGGAGGAGCTGATGTACAAGGCGCGTGTGCTCGGCGCACACGAAGCCATCGTCAGCGCCACCCGCATCAACGCCGAGCTCTTCGGCCTCGATGCGGAGATCGGCACCATCGAGTCCGGCAAGCGTGCGGACCTGCTGCTCGTCAAGGGTCAGCCGCTCGACGACATCGGCCTCCTGGCCGAGCCTGACAACGTCACGCTGGTGATGCAGGACGGAGCCGTGGTCAAGGACATCGATGGTCGTCTCGGGCGGATCGGGTGAGGTTCGAACACGCCCCTGACGGTGTACAATCTGCGCTCTGAACGGCGCCTGATCCGCCTGTTCTGCCGGTGTGAAGTGGCCGACCGTCAGGACCCTACCCTGACAAGCTGCTACGACCTGTGCCCCAAGCGTCCCGAGGATGGGCGCATCACGAGGACCCAAGGTGAACGCGAACAAGCCCGAATACCTCTCGGCCGAGGGACTCGAGAAGCTCAAGGCCGAACTCGCCGAGCTCACGAACGTCAAGCGACCCGAAGTCGCCCAGCGTATCCATGACGCCAAGGAGTACGGCGACGTCACGGAGAACGCCGAGTACGAGGATGCCAAGAACGAGCAGGCCTTCGTCGAAGGGCGCATCCAGTCGTTGACCGCCATCATCAAGAACGCGGTCCTCATCGACGAGACGCACTCGCGTACCTACGTACAGATCGGCTCCACCGTGACCATCGAAGGCGACAACGGCAAGGAGAAGTACACCATCGTCGGTGCCGCGGAAGCCGCGCCCGACCAGGGTCGCATCTCCAATGAGTCGCCCGTCGGTCGTGCCCTGCTGGGCAAGAAGAAGGGTGAGGCGGTCACGGTCGCTGTCCCGGCCGGGGATTCCACCTATACCATCGTCAGCATCCGCTGACCGCGGTCCCGGCCCGCCCGATGCAGGAGAGGGGACCCACATGTTCTGGGCTGACGAACTAGCCGCGCGACTTCGACGGACCGCAGGTCGTCAACGACTCCAAGACGCCCTCTGGCACCGTCCACATCGGCTCGTTGCGCGGCGTCGTGTTGCATGATGTCATCCACCGTGCCCTCGTGCAGGCCGGTGTGCCCAGCCGGTTCCTCTACGGCGTCGACGACCTCGACCCGATGGATTCGCAGGCGCTGCTGACGCCTGATGCGGTCGAGCAAGTACATGGGCGTGCCGCTGGCCCACGTGCCCGCGCCCGAAGGCAGCGACGCGGAGAGCTACGCTCGCTACTTCGTGGGCGAGCTCTTCATGGGTACGTTCGCGGGTCTCGGCGTGGAGCCGGAGATCTACTGGATGAGCCAGCCTCTACGGCGACGGCTCCATGGACCGCTTCATCCGCAAGGCGCTCGACGGGCCGAGGTCATGCGCGATATCTACCTGCGCGTCAGCAATGTCGAGCGCGCACCCGGCTGGCTGCCGGTCTCGGTCATCTGCGAGTCTGCGGTCGCATCGGCACCACCCTCGCCACCGACTGGGACGGCGAGACCGTCGCCTACGAGTGCAAGCCCGACTACGTGACCTGGGCGACCGGTTGCGGTCACATTGGCCGGGTGGCGCCGTTCGGCGGGGCGGCCAAGCTGCCCTTCAACGTCGACTGGGCCGCCAAGTGGAGCCACTTCGGCATCACCATCGAGGGCTGCGGCAAGGACCTTGGCACCAAGGGTGGCAGTCGGGACCGCAGCGATGCCATCAGCCAGCAGGTCTTCGATCGCGAACCGCCCCTCAACGTGCACTACGAGTTCCTCAACGTGGGCGGCCGCAAGATGAGCACGTCCAAGGGCTCAGGCGCCGCCGCCCACGAGATGGCCGACCTGTTGCCGCCGGAGCTCATCCGCTTCCTCTTCCTGCGCCACAAGCCCAAGAAGGCGCTCGACTTCGATCCCGGTGGCGACGCCATCCCCGGGCTCTTCGACGAGTTCGACCGGCTCGCCGCGGCGACCGCGGGGCTGGCCTATCGCGGTGAGCTGCCGGCCGACCACGAGCGTATCTTCCGCCTCAGCCTGGTCGATCCAGACGCTGATGTGGAGCTTGAGGCCAGGCGGTTCCGGCCGGCCTTCCGCCACCTGACGATGCTGGTGCAGGTGCCCGGCGTGGACCTGGAGGCGCGGATGGCTGCGGAGAAGGGTGCGCCGCTCGATGACGCCGAGCGAGCCATCCTTGCCGAGCGCGCCGATGTCGCGAGGGCTTGGCTCGACGGCTGGGCCCCCGAGCGCTACCAGGTCTCGGTGCGCGAGGACCTG
Source organism: uncultured Chloroflexia bacterium (assembly GCA_963724095.1). GTDB lineage: Bacteria > Chloroflexota > Limnocylindria > Limnocylindrales > CSP1-4 > JAFMJV01. Next base: position 81,277 of record CAVRTH010000003.1, on the reverse strand, counting down.
CCCGCCGAGGTGGCTGAGCTGTCAGAGGTGCAGGGCCTCTTCCTGGGTGACCTGGCCGCAGGTGCGGCTAGCGAGCATCCGGTCGGCGGCGATGCCTGGCAGGACCTCATCTATCGCTGTGGCCAGGCGCGTGGTGTCTCGTCGCGGGACGCGTTCGCAGCTGTCTACGCTGCCTTCCTTGGGCGACCCAATGGCCCGCGGGCAGGGTGGCTGCTGTCCAGTCTTGACGGGCCCTTCGTGGTCGAGCGTCTGGGTGCAGCCGCAGCGTCTGCGCGCGAATTCAGCGACAGCGGCCGCGTCGGCCGTGGATGGACCGGAAGGAGAGGACGCATGAGCGTCGGACCTGCACGACTTCGGGACGAGGCGGATGTCATCCGTGCTGGCTGCATCGCCAAGCGTGAGGACCCCACCCTGGTGGACCGAGCGTTGGTGATCGACGGCCAGCGTCGTGAGCTGCTGGGCAAGGCCGACTCGCTGCGCAACCAGAAGAAGCAGATCTCCGAATCCATCGGCATCGCCATCAAGAGTGGCGAGCAGCCCGACGGCCCGCGTGTCTCGCAGCTGAAGGAGCAGTCGAACTGGATCGGCGCTGAGCTGGCGGGCCTCGACGCCCAGCTGGCGGAGATCACCAGCCGGCTCGATGAGCTGCTGCTGCGCATCCCCAACCCGCCCGACGCGGATGTGCCGGTGGGTGGCGAGGAGGCCAGCCAGATCGTCCGCACCTGGGGCGACCCAGCGGCACACACGGTCGAGCAGGAGGGTGACGCAGCCGCCTGGGTGCGCAAGCCACACTGGGAAGTGGCCGAGCCGCTGGGCATGATCGACCTCGCCGCCGGTGCCAAGGTGACCGGCTCGGGTTGGCCGCTCTACAAGGGCGCGGGCTCCAAGCTCCAGCGTTCACTTGTCGACTTCTTCCTCGATCTGCATACGAGCGAGCATGGCATGACCGAGGTCTGGCCGCCGGTGCTGGTCAACGAGGAATCCGCGCGGGGTACCGGTCAGATCCCCGACAAGGAAGACATGATGTACGTCGTCAACCGAGACGGCCTCTACCTCGTACCGACCGCGGAGGTGCCGGTCACCAACATCCACCGCGACGAGATCATCGAGGCCGAGGACTCTGCCCATCCGCTACGTGGCCTACTCGCCCTGCTTCCGGCGTGAGGCCGGTGCCGCCGGCGCCAAGACCCGCGGCATCCTGCGCGTGCACCAGTTCGACAAGGTCGAGATGGTCGCCTTCGTCAAGCCGGAGGACTCGAACGACACGCTCGAGTGGATGACCGAGCGGGCAGAGGTCTGCCTGCAACGGCTGGGCCTGCCGTACCGCGTCAAGCTCATGGCCACAGGCGACATGGGCTTCACGCAGGCGAAGAAGTACGATCTGGAAGTGTGGGCCCCGGGCGTGGAAGACTGGCTGGAGGTCAGCTCGATCTCCAACTTCCGCGATTACCAGGCTCGGCGCATGGCCATCCGCTATCGCCCCGAGAAGGGGGCCAAGCCGGAGATCCTGCACACGCTCAACGGCTCGGGCCTGGCCCTGGCGCGCGTGGTGGCGGCCATCCTCGAGGTGTATCAGCAGCCGGACGGCTCGGTGGTGGTGCCGGAGGTCCTGCGAGACCGGCTCGGAGAGCGCATCGCCGCGGCCTGAGGCGCCGCTTCTCACCGTGACCGACTCCCGGCTGGCAGACGAGCTCGAGGCGCGCGGCTTCACGCTACCCGCTGGGCACACGCTCAGTACGCTCGAGGCGCGGCCGGACCTGCGCGACGCGGTCGAGCGGTTCGGCGCTTCGGTGTGGCCGGAGTTCATGCTCAAGGATGCCGTCTCCGATCGCCATTGGCCGCGCATGGCGGACGAGCTGCCGGCATACCAGCTGGCGCTCCTCGACGGCCGGGGCCGGGTGGTCGCGGTCGCCCGTAGCATGCCCCTCACCTGGGACGGCACGCTCGCCGAACTGCCGCGGGGCTGGGACGCGCAGTTCACCCGCAGCATCGACACTCTCGACCGCGGGGTCGCCCCCGACACGCTCGGAGCCATCATGATCGTGACCGACCCGGCGCACCGTGGCGCCGGCTTCGGGAGCCTGATGGTCGCAGCCATGCTGGCTCTCGGGCGCTCGCACGGACTACGCGCGCTCATCGCCTGTGTGCGACCGACGATGCTCGAGTGCTACCCGCTCACGCCGATCGAGTCGTACGCTGAGTGGAGGCGAGACGACGGTCTGCCCTTCGATCCGTGGATCCGCATCCATGTACGGCTGGGTGGCCGCCTGTCGAGGCCGGAGCCAGCGTCCATGGGCATCGTGGGCTCGGTCGGGGAGTGGGAGTCGTGGACGGGGATGGCCTTTCCCCAGAGTGGTCGCTACGTGGTGACCGGCGCGTGTGCCCCGGTGGCCATCGACCGAGAGGCCGATACGGGCACGTACCTCGACCCCAACGTCTGGGTCATCCACGACCTTGGCTGACGCTCGGCCGGGTGCCGACTCGTCGTGCTGTCGGATCGCGCGATCGTGCCCGGTCGCGCGACCCTGCGTGGCCGCGCGGTCGTGCGCCGCTGGCCCACCCTAGCTGCGTGCAGGCCCACCCATATTCGCCCTGCGGATGACTCGAACGGAGCGGGGTTCGAGCAGCGCCCATGCTCCGCCGGCCTTTCCACCTGGAGACTCGGACAGCCGCTCCTCCGTCATCTCCTCCGTCACAGACTCGAACGACGGCGCTCCCGCCGCTGCTCCGCCCGGTCATCCGTGTCGTGGATAAGCGCACGCATCCAGCGCCGCCGGGCTTCCCGGCGACACGATGGCTCGAGGACTTCGTGCTCGCCGAGTCCCGCGGTCGCCGGCAAGAGCCGTTCTGCTGCTCGGCCTGGGGGAGGCTGCGGTGGTGGCGGGACGACGGGTGCGCTACCTCCCGGCCGCAGGCCCTCGTCGAGACCCTCTACAGCGGGCTCGCGGACAACTCCGTGGGTCGCGTCATCGAGCGCCTGCTGCGTCACGACCTGGTAGCTCATCGACGACCTCGGCTGTGCGCCACTCGACGATGTCGGCAACCAGCTGCTCTTCAGCTTCGTGGCCGCCGCCTACGAGCACCGCAGCCTGGGCCTGGCCAGCCACTGGCCCTTCGAGTCCTGGGGTCGCTTCCTGCCCGAGCACACCACCGCGGTGGCGATGCTCGACCGCCTGCTCCACCATGCGACGACCGTCGTCACCAGTAGTGACTCCTACCGCATGAAGGAAGCCAGACAGCGAGGAGGTGGCCTACCGACGACGACCTGAGGCCTCCTCAGGGGAGGGGACTGTTGGTGGTCACCGGTGGGGACTTTCACTTGGCCATTGCCGTGGGCAGGTGGGATGATGCCTGTCGCTGTCCGCTGAGTCGCTCGGGGAATTGGCCGAGACCGGTCCGACCGACGTCGGGACCGATCCGATGAGCGGAGCGACCCAAGGGCCTGACCGCCCCGAAGCGCCACGCAGCGACACCAAGCGCCGCATCGCACGAAGCGCGTGGCCGCCCAAGGTGTCGGCCCGGGCTCCCGCCTGGGCGAACCTGGCAGGTCCTACGGCGCCGGAGGAGGGGTCGGCTCCAGATACTTCAGCGTCACGTGGGTGAGCTTGTCGGCGAGTGACTGGATGTTGGTGCGGCCCAGGTTGGTGAGGACCACGACATCGAGGTCTTCGTCGGGCAAGCGATACATGAGCGAGGCGAATCCGCGCAAGGAACCACCGTGGCCGATAGCAAGCCGACCGTCCAGCGATGCGTAGCGCATCCCAAGGCCGTAGCCGCTGCTGGGGTGGAAGTGCAGCATCAGCTCCAGCGAGGCTGGCTGCAGCACCTGCCCGCCGAGGAGCGCGTCCTGCCAGTCGGAGATGTCTCGGGCTGAAGAGACCATCGCGCCGGCGGCGTTGGCGACCGTGGCAGCGGATGTGTTGGGGCGGTAACTCGAGCCGTCGGAGAAGCCGATCCAGCCTCTCGCGGTGGCCCAGTAGCCCTTGGCCGGATTCTTGCCGATGCGCTCCTGGCCCTGGAAGAAGGTGTCGCTCAGGCCCAGCGGCTCGAGGAAGCGTTGCCGGATGTTCTCCGCCGGCGTCTGTCCGGTGACCTTGCGCACGATCTTGCCCAATAGCACGTAGTTGGTGTTGGAGTAGCGGTAGCACTTGCCGGGAGCGCAGTAGCGTGGACCGGTCAGCCCGAGGACCTCTGCGGTGCGCCAGCGATGTGATGGACGGCCGAACACGCGCTTCTCATACCCGGGATGGGCGAAGTAGTCGAAGATGCCACTTCGGTGGTTGAGCAGCATCTTGACGCTGATCTTGTCAGCTTTGGGGTAGTCAGGCAGCCAGGTCGAGAGTTTGGTACCCAACCAGAGCTTCCCTTCCTCGCGCAGCTGCAGGATGAGTGCAGCCATGAATGTCTTGGTCAGCGAGGCGACTGCGAAGGGCGTAGCAGTCCGCACCGGCTTGGCGTGCTTCCCGGTGGTGCGGGTGCCGGATGTGCCTATCCAGCGGCTGCCGTCAGGCAGGCGGACGGCCGCCGCTACGCCGGGCGCGCGATGGTTGACGCGCCACTGGTCCAGTCGGGCCTGCAGCACGGTCGCAAGCTCGGGATCGGCGGTCGCCGGGCCGGCAGTGGCGGGACCGGCGATGGCCACGATGAGCAGGATCGTCGCAAGGCAGGCAGCGAGCGCGTGAGGCAAGCGATGTCGGTCCACGGACTGCCGAGCATAGCGGGATGGTCGCCGACGGGCATTGAAGCAGGTGGGTCGGTTGGCCATCCTGCGTCCGCTAATCATCCGATGCTGGCCTCGCCGGCTAGCCACTGGTCGACTCCGGTCCACAGAGCTCGCTGCTATCCTGCGCGCTGCGGGAGAGGTGGCCGAGTGGTTGAAGGCGACGGTCTTGAAAACCGTTGGGCGTGCAAGCGTCTCGTGGGTTCGAATCCCACCCTCTCCGCCAGATTTGAGCATGAAACAGGTGAGTCGAAGGCGAGCGAGATGGCGGCGGGCGAGGTGGACCGGTCGTCCCGCGGATCGCGAGTCCTCGACGAAGTTGGCCAAGAACGCAGGTGGCAGGCCCTCGTACCCTATAGAGGACCGGATGTGTCTCGGTCCCCTCCGGCTGCCAGCAGGCGGTCGGCCATAGGGATGTGGGGGCATGGACCAAGCACTTGTGGCTCGGGTTCAACACGGCGACCAGCGGGCCTTCGAGGCGCTGGCGACCGCCGACCACCCACGGCTGTATCGGGTGGCCTACGGCGTGATGGGCGACCATGCGCTGGCGCAGGACGTCACGCAGCAGGCCTTGCTCGACATCTGGCGCAAGATACGCCGCCTGCGTGATCCAGCGAAGTACGAGGGCTGGTCCTACCGGCTCCTCGTGCGGGTCTGCTACGCCGAGGCCAAGCGGCAGCCGGATTGGATGTCGAACGACGACCTCTCGCCCGCCGCTGAGCCACGGGCTGCCGACGCCTACGGTGTCATCGCTGATCGTGAACAGTTGGAGTGGGGCTTCCGGCGCTTGTCGATGGAGCATCGTGTGGTGCTCAGCCTGCGTCACCTCCTGGGCATGACCCCCGAGGAGGTGGCTTCCACGCTGGGCGTCTCCCGCTGGACCGTCTACTCCCGCTTGCAGCGGGCCACGAAGGCCATGCGTGCCGCCCTCGAAGCGGACGATCGGACGGTCACGGCCAGCACGGAGCGGCAGGGGGTCCTGCGATGAACGACGAGCGCATGCAGCCCCTCCTCGACGCCTGGTTCACCGACCGGGACGAGGCCGCACGCGACGCAAGTGGCGACATCGCCCGGGTCATGGCGGACGTGCCACGGACCCCTCAGCGAGGTCGGTGGTGGTCGCTGCCGGTGTTCGACCGCCCGGTGTCCACGTTCCCCCGTCGGGAACTGGCCCCTGCCCCCATCCCCAAGACGAACGGGCCTATGCCCGCAAGGGGGTTCACGATGTTCTCCGCAGTCAAATTCATGGTCGCCAGCGTCATCGTGGCGCTGTTCGGCGGCTTCCTGCTCATCAACGTCACGCCCATGCCACCGGGCGAAGGCGTCCTCCCGGCAGCGGTGACCGAGTCACCCTCGCCGATGACGGAGGGTCAGGCAGCCGTGATGGTCACCGGCAGGCAGTCATGCGACTTCCGGACTGGCCTCTGTACGTTCGACCTCAGCGATCCCCGCGTGACCGGCACCGGCACGGTCAGGTCCACGGGTCGCACCGCCTCCACCGATCAGGGGGTCCCGGTCTTCGTCTGGGACGAGGTCACGATCGACGGACCCGACGGGACCTGGAGTGGTCACCACTACGCCCTCGCCGACGAGGAGGGGACGGGGTACGTGTTCATGCTGCTGAGCGGCGCTGATGCCTACGAGGGCTGGCAGTTCGTGGCCACGGGCACCGATCCCTTCCCGTACGGGAGCCACGACCTCATCGGTGCGCTCTACGAGGGGCCCGTGCCCCCGGTCGGCGCGGTGGTGCCGGGGGTGGCCGAGAGTGACGGCGCCCGGTCTGCCGTGAGGTCGGCGGAGCCGGATCGATCCAACGGACGAGGCTGGTCCGCCGCGAGGTTCGCCGTGCGGAGCTGATCATTGTGGTCGGCTACTTCTTGAAGGCGTGGCCGAGTCCGCCACTGATGACCGGACGGTCGCTCTGGACGTCGTCATCACGAGGCTGGCCTACGACCACCAACGATGAGCCGAGGATGACGATGGCGGTGATGGCACCGAGAGTGACGAGCCTGATCCTGGTCATCGATCGTCCTCGCGTATCAAGGCCTGGAGGGATAGCCCGATAGGGGAGCCAGCGACCTCACGCTCCGACGGGGCCGTCGATCGGAGACCCGTACGGTGGAGCGGATCGGTCGCTGTCAGGCTGGAACGCAGATCTCGACCAACTCCCCGTCCGCCTCACGGACTGCGATCCGGCCCAGCGATCCATCGGCCAGGCGGCAGACCTTGTCGGTCAGCACGTGCGCGTCATAGGCGATGGAGCCGCGTCGGCGAGAGTCGGCGGACCACAGGCGCTCGAGACCGCCCATGATCCGGCTCACGATGCCGCCGGGTCGGTCATCATCTTTGAGTGCGCGGAGGTGGCTGTGGTCGCGTTCGCGGTGGCGGAACCGCTGTGCCTCGACGGTCTTGTGGACCTCGTAGGTGTAGTCGTATCGCATCGGAACGGTCCTCGTCGTGGTTTCATGCCCCCCGACGGCCGCTGTTGCGTCCGAGCCAAGCGATCCGCACAGCGTTAGGCTCCTAGTGGGACCAAATCGATACTTTAATGAGCCATAAGGCCTATTGTCAAGTAGCATGAGACGTGGTAATGGCCATCCTGTGAGGAGCGGGCTTCTTCGTGTTGCCCTGCTGGTATTTGCGCACCCTGAGCTGCTCGAGGGACCATCGGTAGTCACGAAGAGCGAGGCCCATCCGGCGAGGGCCCGCTGGATGCTGTGCCATCCTTGCGTGATGAGAGATGCCACCGAAGGGCCTGTGGCCCGCGGCGTGCCGGTGACGCAGGCGGTTACTGCCAGCGCGAGCGCATCCCGGGCAGGCATCGTCCGAGCGGCCGAGAAGCGTGATCGCGCCGAAAGTGGCGTCCCTGAGGCTGACCGGCTGCTGGCCCAGCGGCTGCTTGCTACCCTCGGACGTCTGGGCACATCCGTCCATGAGGCCCTTGTGGCCAGGGTCGACCAGGTCATCGTGGAGAACATGGACATCCTGGTCCTTGTCTGATGTCCGAAAGGCTGGGTCAGGTCCCGGGCGTCAAGGCCACGCTTCGGGTGTTCCTTGTGCACTGGCCGTTCGAGCCGTCACACCCCCGTGAGGATACGAAGATGAGGACGGGACGACCCGCCAGGTCCATGCTCGCCCCGGCGTTTGCCCTGGCCCCGACGTGGGAGAAAGGACCTTCATGCTGAGGGGCAGATCGATGGCCACCATCGGGGTCGCAGGAGCACTTCTGCTGGGCCAGGTGCTGTCGGCCCATGCGGCCGGAGGCCAGGACCCCATCTACCGTGGTCCGACGACCGATCAGACCATCGCCCTGACCTTCGACGACGGCTACGCATCGGAGCGTTGCCTACAGATCGCCGACATCCTTACCGAGTATCGAGTGCCCGCTACGTGGTTCCCTAACGGCAGACACGTGGTGGCCGCACCCAAGGTCTGGCGCAGCATCGCAGAGCGGTTCCCCATCGCCAACCACACGATGAACCATCCTTCGCTGGTCGGGCTTTCGGTCCGCAAGGTCAAGCGCTTACTGCTCTCCAACGAGGCCGCCATCGAGGGTGTGACCGGGCGACCGATGGAGCACATCCTGCGGCCGACCTTCGGCGCCTACGACGACCACGTGCTGCGGGCGGCCAGGGAGCTCGACTACCGCGTGGTGCTCTGGGATGTGACGGCGGCCGACACATCGCCGAGGGGAACCGACCGAGGTGTCGCCGTCAACGCCCTCCGTGGAGGGGCCGGCTCGATCATCCTCATGCACTGCGGACCTGAGGTGACGCCGCGCATCCTCCCGATCGTCATCGCGAGGTATGCCTGTAAGGGCTACCGGTTCGCTACCCTCGGGGCACTCCTGGAGGGCAAGCCCGGCCAACAAGCGCGTGTCGATTGCCCGCCTCCCAAGCTGCCTGCTCGCGGACGACAGGCTGCGGATACGGCGCCGACCACCGGCAGCGGCGGAAACCAGGCCGACCCCGTGGAGGGCCTTGAGCGGTTCTACGAGCAGACGCCGGTCTGGGTGGATTGCGGCGATGGGATCTCCGAGTGCACCACCATCGAGGTGCCCGTCGACTACGCCGAGCCCGACGCCGAGATCATCGGGATCGCGGTGAGCCGAGTGAAATCGAACGGCAAGCCGAGGGGCTTCCTGGTCCTCGGCTCGGGCGGTCCCGGAGGGTCGGGACTCGAATCCCCGCACCGCTTCGCAGCGGGCCCCAGTGAGCCCCTGCTCGCTCGCTACGACCTCGTTGGCTTCGACACTCGCGGCGTTGGGCGCAGCGATCCGTTGCACTGCCTCGAAACGGCCGACCTGGACGCCTACTTCGCGGCTGACCGGACGACCGAATCGGGCGCCCCGGCCGCCGAGGTGCTCGCCTTGGGGGAAGGCTGTGCCGCGCACGCCGGGCTGATCGCAGCGCATATGACGACGGTCGAGGCCGCACGAGACATGGACATCCTGCGTGCCGTGCTCGGACGGAAGCGCCTGCACTACTACGGTGCGTCGGGCGGGACGTTCCTGGGCGCGACGTACGCCGCGCTGTTCCCGGACCACGTCGGTCGGATGGTGCTCGATGGCGCGCTTGACCCTTCGCTTTCGACAGCGCAACGCACCCTGGGGCAGGCGAGCGACGATGAGCGTGGCCTCGAGGCCTATGTCGAAGCCTGCGTCTCCCGGGACGACTGCCCCCTCGGATCGACCCGCGAAGACGCGATCGCGACGGTCGCCAGGCTTCTCGACGAGGCCGACGCACAGCCGTTGCTCACGGGCGATGCCAGCCGTCCGCTCACCCAGATGCTCGCCTTCGACGGCATCGTCTCATCGATGGACGAGCAGGACTCGTGGCCCGGACTCGACGCGGCACTGGGTGCGGCCCTCCAGGGTGACGGCGGTCCGCTCCTGCTGCTCGCGGACAGCTACGACGGCCGTGGTCCCGACGGCTACACGTCGAACCACCGCGAGGCGAACCTCGCGGTGGACTGCCTCGACACGCAGCTGGCAGCCGACAACGAGGTGCCGCCCCTCGAGGAGTTCCAGGCCCGTTCACCGACCTTCGGAGCCATCGTCCATGGGCTTGCGGCGAGCTGCGAGGGCTGGCCGCTTCAGCCGAGCGTGGCTGCGCCTGACTATCGGGCGCCGGGGGCCGCGCCGATCGTGGTCATCGGCGCGGCCCGCGACCCGGCGAGCTCAGACGAGGGGGCCCAGGCGCTGGCCGAACGCCTGGAGTCGGGCATCCTGATCAGTCGCGACGGTCAAGACCTTACCGGCTACCGCAGCGGCAACGCCTGCATCGACGACGCCGTCAACGCCTACTACCTCGAAGGCCAGGTGCCGGAGGACGGCCTTTCGTGCTGACGGCAGCGATACGCGTCGCCCACGACGTCCTTGACCCCTCGAACAGGACCGCCGGGAGGATGTCCAGATGAAGCCGTTCCCGCGCCTGAGCGCGCTCGCAATCACGAGCAGCCTGCTCATGCTCCTGCAGTCCTGGATCGACCTGGGCATGAGAGTCCTTGAGGTTCCTGTCCGGATGCAGGGAGTCGTGGCCATAGCGCTCGGCGAGGGCCAGTTCGGTCCCGTCATCCCGCCACGGGTCAGGGAGTGGGCCGGCTGCTCTCGCGCACGATGAGTTCGGGCTGCAACCGGGTCGTGCAGGGCTCTAGCGCATCGGGGGGACTGCGGCGCAGCTCGAGCCGGCGGATGGCATCGTCGACGCCTTGGACGGCCAGCACCCCGGCCTCGCCAAGGGGCTGGTAGACCGTCGTCAAAGGCGGCCAGAAATGGGAGCCCTCGGGGATGTTATCGACGCCGACCACGGACAGATCTCCCGGAACACGGCGTCCCAGCGTGTGGGCGGCGTGGAGCGCGCCCAGGGCCATCTGGTCGTTGCTGGCGAACACGGCGTCCATGTCTGGGGAGGCAGCAAGCAGGCGATGGAGACCCTCCTCGCCGCTGGCTGCCGTCCAGTCGCCCTCGAAGATCGGTCCAGCGGCGTCACCGGAGGCGCTCGACGCCGTCGTCTCGCGCCAGCCCGCCTCCCGTTCGCGTGCCTCCCACCAGCTCAGTGGCCCGGTGATCAGGCCGATGTTCCGGGCACCGCCGGCCAGCAGGTGCTCGGTGGCCAGCCGGCCGATGGCCCGGTTGTCGATGCCGATAGAGGGTAGCGACGTCTGACCGGCCATGCCCCCCACGAGCACGACGGGCACGGGCAGGTTCTGCGCGCGATGGTGGGACCAGTCCAGGTTGCTGCCGACCTGCGGGATGGCCCAGATCACACCGTCCACCTGGCGTGCCAGGAGGCTGCGCAGGATCTTCTGGACGTCGTCCGCTTCGGGTTCGTGGATGAGGTTGAGCGAGATCGCGTAGCCCATCTCGGCAGCCTGCTGGTCGATGCCCGTGAGCACGTGTGTCGGTCCGAAATAGTGCAGCCCGAAAGCCACCACGCCAAGAACGTGGCTGCGTCCCTGCGTCAGGCCGCGAGCCAGCATGTTGGGGGAGTAACCGATCTCGGCGATGATGCGCTGGACCCGGTCGTATGTGTCCGGCGCGACGTCTGGGCGGTCGTTCAGCACCCGCGAGACGGTCTGCGTTGACACGCCCGCCGCCTCTGCGACCTCCCTTATCGTCAGGCGCCCCCGTTGCGACATGAACCCTCCCCAGCCGACCTTGAACGGCACTCCGAAGGACGCGTCCGAGCCGACCGGATCTGACGACCTCGCCAAGTCGGATCGACCACCGTGGGACTTTCCTCCATCGTTCGAGGCTGGGTGCGATCCGACAGTGCTCGGACCGCCCAGCAATCCCGATTGGTTCGACAGCGAGTTGCTGACGACACCGAGATGTTAGCGTTCCCGTTAGCGGTAACATCGACTGTAGCAGAGGCGCTCCGGACGGCGCAAGGGGGCGGCCAGACCGAGATGGCGCGAAGTCTCCCATGCGGGGTCGATGAGCGGGCGTACGGCCGTGTCGCAGGTGCCGGAGAGTCGCACTCGAGCAGGTTCGTCGTCACTCACTTCGTGTATCACAGCAGACACGCTACGTTCACTTCCTGGCGCTGGCGTCTTGACGCCCCACCCGCGACGATGCTACGTTGTTAGCGTTCCCGTTAGCGGTAACGGAAGCAGTGGCGGAGGTGTCCTCCCGGGCGTCCTCGGCCCACGTTGGAGGAATGCCGCTTTTCAGGAAGGATGCCGAGTTCTGCGCGATCGGGCGAGGCGCTCGCTGGAGGCGGACGCTGCACCGTGAGGAGCCCGACGCCTGGCGGCGCAGGAGGATCGCGTTACGAGGAGGAGCCGATGGTGTCGTGAACCGCTTGACGACCGAGCCTCAGGCTTGGAGCAGGCGGTGAGTTCGGTCGGCGGGGCCCCGGCGTGGTTCCTTGCCGGCATCGACTGCGCCCATGGACGGGTCTACGAATGTGTTTCAGGGAGGAAACCAGGACGATGATTTCAAGATCACTCGCTCGAACCGGTATGGCGTTGGCTGCAGTCTCCGCGATGGCGGTGATGTCTTCCGGCAGCGTCGCTGCCCAGGACCCCTTCACCTACGAGGATATGACGGTCGGCTTCATCCAGACCGGCTCGGAGAGCGGCTGGCGCGCGGCCAACACGGCCTCCTTCAAGGAGACGGCCGATCAGCTGGGCATCGACCTCAGGTTCTATGACGCCCAGAACAGGCTCGAGAACCAGGTCACGGCGTTCCACAACTTCAACCAGGATCCAGACGTTGACGTCATCATCCTGGCCGCGCTCGACGTGACCGGCTATGACGAGGTGCTGCAGGAAGCCAAGGACAACGGCAAGATCGTCGTTCTCGAGGACCGCCGCATCGACGCGGATCCCGACCTCTACGCCACATACATCGGCTCAGACTTCAACCTCGAGGGCCAGAAGGCCGCCATGGCCATGTGCGACCTGCTGGCGGACAGCGATAACAAGAACATCGTCGAGATCACCGGCGCCGTGGGTGCGTCGGCTGCCATCGACCGCGCTGCGGGCTTCCGCGAGGCCATGGTCGATTGCGGCATCGAGATCATCGACAGCCAGACCGGCAACTGGGGCGTGGCCGAGTCGAGGGCCGTGATGGAGGCGTTCCTCAAGAACTACGAGGGCCAGATCGCCGGCGTCTTCGGTCACAACGACGAGGAAGCCATCGGCGCCGTCCAGGCGATCGAGGAGGCAGGCCTGGTCCCGGGCGAGGACATCAAGGTCATCGGTGTCGACGCCACCGCCCATGGCTTCGAGTACCTCATCCCGGGCAAGATCAACGCCCTCATCGAGTGCAACCCGCTGCTCGCGCCCCAGGTCTATGAGGCGTCGCTGGCGGCGATGAACGGGCAGGAGCTGCCCACGTGGGTCCCCTCCCAGGAAGGTGAATTCTTCGCCGCCCAGGGCGCCGACGAACTCACCAGCATCCTCGAGACCCGCAAGTACTAGCCGACCAGCTCGGCACCGGGGGGAACGGCCTCGCGCCGCTCCCCCGCCCTAGGCTTGGCACCGCCCGGAGTCCATCGAACGTGACGGACACGCAACCACTCCTCTCCATGCGCGGCATCTCCAAGGCCTTCCCGGGCGTCCAGGCCCTCACCGGCGTGGACTTCGACCTCAACGCGGGTGAGATCCACGCGGTCGTCGGCGAGAATGGCGCGGGCAAGTCCACCCTCATCAAGATCCTCACCGGCGCAGAGCGCCCTGATGCCGGTGTCATGACGTTCGCCGGCAAGCACTACGAGGTCCACTCGCCGCAGGACGCCCAGCAGATGGGCATCAGCACCGTCTACCAGGAGGTCAACCTCTGCCCCAACCTCACGGTCGCCGAGAACGTGCTCATCGGCCGGGCCCCGATGAGATGGGGTGTGACGATCGACTGGAAGGCGACGAACAAGCGGGCCAGGGACATCCTCGCCGGCCTGGACATCCACATCGACGTGACGCGGCCCCTGGGCTCGTACTCGGTCGCGATCCAGCAGATGGCGGCCATCGCCCGTGCGCTCGACATCTCCTCGGCCAAGGCCCTCATCCTGGACGAGCCGACCTCCAGCCTGACCCAGCGTGAGACGACGCAACTCTTCGAGGTCATGGACAAGTTGAGAAGCGATGGCATCGCCATCGTCTTCATCACGCACTTCCTCGACCAGGTCTACGAGGTGAGCGACCGCGTCACGATCCTGCGGAACGGGGAGGTGGTCGGTACCTACGACCCGGCATCCCTTCCGCGACTCGAGCTGGTCTCGCTCATGCTCGGTCGCACGCTGACCGCCCTCGATGACATGGCCGCGCACAAGATGGAGACGCGTGAGCACATCAGCGCCGAGGCGTTCCTGCGGGCGAAGGGGCTCGGCCTCACCGGCGCGATCGAGCCGTTCGACCTGGACCTGCACAAGGGCGAGGTCGTGGGACTTGCCGGCCTGCTGGGATCAGGCAGGACCGAACTGGCGCGACTCATCTTCGGCCTCGACCGGCCGGATGCCGGTTCCCTCGAAGTCGGCGGCACTGAGGTGGGCGACTACTCGCCGGCCGCATCGATCCAGCGCGGTGTCGGGCTCGCGCCCGAGGACCGGGCGGCAGAAGGCATCATCGCCGACCTGAGCGTCCGCGAGAACATCATCCTGGCCGTGCAGGCCAACCGCGGCTGGCTGAGGCACCTGGGCGCCCGGGAAGCGGGGGAGATCGCCGACCGCTACATCGAGCTGCTGCACATCGCGACCCCATCGGCGGACCAGCCGGTCAAGAACCTGAGCGGTGGCAATCAGCAGAAGGTCATCCTCGCTCGCTGGCTGGCCACGGACCCGCAGCTGCTCATCCTCGACGAGCCCACGCGTGGCATCGACGTGGGCACCAAGGCAGACATCCAGAAACTCGTGCTCGACCTCGCCGACGAAGGCAAGTCGTGCGTCTTCATCTCGTCCGAGCTGGACGAGGTGTTGCGCACGAGCCATCGCATCGTCGTGCTCCGTGATCGTGGCAAGGCGGCGGAGATCACCGGCGAGGTCGGTGAGAAGGAGCTGATGAACGCCATCGCCGGGGTGGACGCGTGAGCACTGTTGCGCGCTCGCTCAGGGCCGCCGGCGGCGACAGCCGATTGCTACTCCCCCTGGCCGTCCTGGGTCTGATCTTCCTCTTCGACCTCATCTTCATCCCGGGGTTCTTCGACATGGAGATCAGGCAGGGCCACCTCTACGGCAGTCTCATCGACATCCTGCGCAACGCCGCGCCGATCATCCTGCTCGCGATCGGCATGACGGTCGTGATCGCCACCGGCGGAGTGGATCTCTCGGTCGGGGCGGTCATGGCCATCTCGGCCTCGGTAGCGGCCATCCTCATCGACCCCAGGAAGGTCGGGTTCACGCTCTCGGGTGACATCACCGCGGTCGTGGGCGACCCGACGTACAGCTTCATGCCGCTGCCGGTCGTGATCATGGTGGCGATGCTGGCGGCTCTGCTGTGCGGTATCTGGAACGGCGTCCTTGTGGCCTACGTGCGCATCCAGCCGATGGTAGCCACGCTGATCCTGATGATCGCGGGCCGCGGCATCGCGCAGCTGAGCACCAACTCCGTCAAGATCAACATCTTCAACGACGCCTTCGCGTTCCTCGGGAACGGCTTCATCCTCCTCCTGCCGTTCTCGCTCTTCGTCGTCCTGGCGATCTTCCTGGGTTCGTGGCTGCTCCTGCGCAGGACCGCGCTCGGCCTGTTCGTGGAGTCGGTCGGCATCAGCTCGCGCGCGAGTCTCTTTGCCGGCATCAACGAGAAGCGCATCAAGATGTTCGCCTACGTGTTCTGCGCGCTCTGCGCCGGGATCGCCGGCCTCATCGCCGTCTCGAGCATCAGGACGTCCGATGCCAACGTGATCGGCCTGTACACCGAGCTCGACGCCATCCTCGCGGTGGTCATCGGCGGCACGGTCCTTGGCGCAGGTGGCCGGTTCTCGTTGCTGGGTAGCGTCCTCGGTGCGCTCGTGATCCAGGCCACGATGACCTCCATGTACCACGTGGGTGTGCCCGCCAGCGCGATCACCGTGGTCAAGGCCATCGTGGTCGTGATCGTCATCGTCCTCTACTCGGAGCAGTCCCGGGAGTTCATCCGGCGGGCTGTCGGCCGGACGCGTACTCGCAAGCAGAGCGCGACCGCGTGACGCAGGCACTGAGCGCCCGACTTTCCAACAGCAGGAGGTTCCTGCCCCTGGCCGCGACGATCGTCATGTTCGTCATGGTCTATGCCTACGGCGTCCTGTCCTTCCCGGCCATGCGGGACAGCCAGCCGATGTTCAACCTCCTCAACACGGCGCCGTTCCTGTTGATCGCCGTCGTCGGTCAGGCGCTCGTCATCATCTCGGGCGGCATCGACCTCTCGGTCGGCGGCGTCATCGCCCTGACGACCATTGTCACGGCCGCCTTGCTGCGGGCCGACTGGGACCCCGCTGTCGTGATCGTGCTGATGCTCCTGATGGGGATCACCATCGGCGGGGTGATGGGCTTCTTCATCACCTTCATGAAGGTGCAGCCTTTCATCGCGACCCTGGCCGGCATGTGGTTCGCGCGTGGGATGTCCTATCTCATCAGTGACGCCGAGATCCGCATCTACGATCCGACCTGGAAGACCCTGGCCGGCACCAAGGTCCTCATCCCGGGACTGGCGGACCCTGTGGCCAAGACGGGCAGCTACATCACCGCCCTCGTGGTCATCGCGCTGGTCGTCCTGGTGGCCGGCCTCTTCCTGGCCCATCTCACCCGCTTCGGGCGCACGTTGTATGCGATGGGCGGGAATAGCGGGCGCAACGAGCAGTCCGCGCGCTTGATGGGCCTCCCCGTGAACCGCACGAAGATGCAGGTCTACATGGTCAACGGGTTCTGCTCGGCGCTGGCCGGCCTCGTCTACAGCGTCTACGTCGGTTCCGGTCACGGGTCGCATGCCATGGGCATGGAGCTGGTGGTCATCGCTGCCGTGGTCATCGGCGGCGTGGCGCTGACCGGCGGAGAGGGCTACGTGCTGGGTGCGTTCTTCGGGGTCCTCATCCTCTCCCTCATCCAGGCCCTGATCCTCTACAACGGCCAACTCAGCTCCTGGTGGACGAGCATCTTCATCGGCCTGCTGATGCTCCTCTTCATCGGAGTCCAGAGTTTGCTCGCCACGCTGAACACGCGCGGGCTCGCGAGAGCCGCGTCCGGTGGCGCGAGCGGCAGGCGTCGGGCACCGTGGCGAGATCGCCGGATCCTGGGGGGAGCGGGCGTGGTGATCGCGGCCGTCATCGGCATCTCCCTTGTCGGTCCGCTCACCACTTCGCCCGAGACATCGGTGGACGAGAACGGCCTGACGGCCTCGGAGGCCTGCCAGCCGGACGAGTCCCGCGAGACGGAGGCTGCGGACATGCAGGCCGACGGGGCGGCCATCGTCTTCCGGAGGTCCGGTGGCTCCAGCTGCGTCGACCAGCTCTTCGGCATCTACCCCGACGGCCGCGTCGTCGGCGACGACGGCACGCAGCAGCTCGAGGCCCAGGTGGAGCCGGAGGTGGTGACCGATCTCGTGGCCAACCTCGAGGGACTGGGGTGGTTCACCGACGAGATGTACACGACCTGGCACCACCCCTGCGGCGAGTGCTACGTCTACTCCGTCACCGTCACCTCCGGGGACGAGACCAAGACCATCGGCGCGGTCGACGGCGGGACGGACGCGCCGGCCAAGTACTGGCTGGCTACGAGCCGGATCTCGGCCATCCTGCCCGAATCGACCGGAGCTCCGTGATGCACGTGATGACCCGCGGGATGATCGGCCTCGGCGCATTGGCGCTGTGTGCCGTCCTTGCCGGCTGTGACTACATCGTCATCCCCGAGCAGAAGGCGACCGCGCCGCCAGCGGATGCCGAGGGCGTCTGGACTGCCGTGGCCACCAACGTCGAGGAGACACCGGATGGCCTGCACGTAGACCTGGCCATCCGTAATGACACCGGCGACTGGAGCGCGATGGAGATCGCCGAAGGCGAATCCGTTTCGCTGCTCGATGCCAGCGGCAACAGCAGTCGATGTGGCACGGCTGTAGTCGAGACTGGTGGCGTGAACATTCCGCCCGGCTTCATCATGCGAGGGTTCACCGGCGGGACAAGGACGGACCCCCGGATCGAGCTTCTCCACGTCGAGTGCGAAGGGGCCGCCCAAGCTGCTGGCTCGCGGCTCAGGATCCCCTACACGTTCACCACCGGCGAGTTCAACTTCTACCGGCCCGAACCGGCGCAGCGCGACACGCTCGAGGTCGACCTCGACGAGCCCATCGCGGACCTCGCGTATCCGATCGGCACGGAGACGGATCTCGTCTTCACCAAGGTGGGCGAGCCCATCGAGGCCATCAACAAGATCGTGCTCACGCTCGTCGAGGTCGAACGGACCGACGATGAGGTCCAGCTCACGTGGCGCACCGAGAACCCGACGAACTACCAGGCCTACGTCCATATCGGCAACCCCTCGGTCATCGGCTCGGACGGCATCCTCTATGGTCGCTACACGGCTCCGCACCTGGTCGACACTCCCATCACCCTGGCCAACGATTCGGCCGAGTGGACGACCACCGTCGCCGTACCCGGGGACGTCGAGGGGTTGTTCGCGCTGGCCAGCGTGGAGTCCAAGCAGCAGAAGAACTACGTCAGTCACGCCATCGATCTCAGCGAAGGATGATGGGAGTGATGGACGCAGGACCGAACCTGATCCTGGGCACGCCGCCGGCCCGACGGCGTAATCGGTACGCCCGCACCATCGGTACGCACGACTGGTTGGGAGCAGCCGGCGCGAGCGGGACATGGTCCTGGCTGCGCGTTGGCGTCGCGCTGATGGCGATCCTCATCCTCGCCGGCTGTGGGTCGACGGCCACTCCATCAGTCAGCCCTGATACGGCCGGCGTCGCGCCGACGACAGCCCCATCCGGACTGTCCGAGCGGCCCCAGTGGTTCGGGATGGAGATGACCGATGTCCGGACCAACGAGACGTTCACGATCAACGACTTCGCTGGTAAGGTCGTGCTCCTCGAGACCATGGCCGTGTGGTGCCCGACGTGCCGGAAGCAGGGCGACGAGGTCCTCCGACTCCACGAGCTCCTCGGCAACCCGGACGACCTGGTGTCGATCAGCCTCGACACCGACATGGGGGAGGACGCTGCCCTGCTGAAGGAATACGCCGACACGCTGGGGTACGACTGGAACATCGCCCTTGCACCGCTCCTGGTCGCGCGAGCACTCGGCAACCTGTACAGCGCTCAGTACCTGAACCCGCCGGAATTGCCGATGCTGGTCATCGACCGGGAGGGCACGGTCTTCGGCCTGCCGTACGGAGTGAAGAGCGCCGAAAGTCTCAAAGGGGTCGTGGCGCCGCTTCTCGGCTCCTGACACGAGGTGGAGACGGCTGCGACCGCCTTCTGGATCGGTCTGCTCGCGGCGACCAGTCCATGCGTGTTACCACTCTATCCCGGCTACCTCGCGTATCTGAGCGGTCAGCCCCGAACGACGCCGGGACTCGTTCGCCGCCTGCTGGGCCCGGCCGTCCTGGCGGGCGTGCTGACGATGATGCTGGCGATCGGTGCGATCGTGACCGTCTTCTCCCTGGCGATCGGCCGCGCGCTGACGGTCCTCGTACCCATCGCCATCAGCGTGATCCTGATCATGGGCCTGGCCATGCTTGCTGGCTGGAATCCCTTCAAGCGTTTGCCTGGCATCCGGATCCGCGGGACAAGGCGGCCGCTCCTCGGCGCATTCACGTACGGCATGCTCTACGGTCCGATCGCGCTGCCCTGCTGCGGGCCCCTCGTCGTGGCCATCTTCGCGTTGTCCGCCACCGTTGGTGAGGCGCTCGGCTCGCTGTGGGTCTTTCTCTGGTTCGGCGTTGGCCTGGGCGCACCACTCCTGTTGCTGTCACTCGTGCCGACCTCACTCCAGCGCCGCTTCACGGCGTTTTCCGCCAACCATGGTCGCGCCATCGAGATCGTCGGCGGTCTGCTGCTCGTCGGCGTGGCCCTGTACTACATAGCCGAGAACTGGGAGCTGTTCCGCCTGTACCTTCGCTAGATCGACCCAACGGCCAGGGATGGGGATCTACGTAGCGGTTGCGGCAGGCTGCCGTGCTTCGGTACCACGTGATGCGGTGCTTGAAGGCGAACACACGCTCCCCCTTGATCTGGTTCGGCCGACTCAGCGAGCACGTTTCGACTCCCGGAGCGCCTGTCGGCTGACCCGCAAGGCCAGCAATGCCGCACTCAGACGCATCGCCACATCGCCCTCGAGCTCAGTGCCGAGCAGCGTATGGATCCGCTCCAGGCGGTAGGCGACCGTGCGCGGCGCCAGGTGCAGCCGCCTTGCCGCCTCGCGGATGTTCTGGCGCGAGCCGAGGTAGACCTCCAGCGTCTCGATGAGCTCCTCACCCATGCGCGTATCGGCAAGCAACGGTCCCAGCTCCTGCTCGATCGCTGACCGCACCAGCTCATCGTCGAGCAGGAAAGTCGATTCCAGCGCCAGCTCACCGGGATTCGCGAACCAGCCATGCCGCCCCAGGCTGGCGGCCACGCTGGCGGAGTAGCTTGCCTGCGTCAGCGCATCGGCCAGGGCCTCGCAGCCCTCGATGGGTCCGCTGTCGATTGCCACCACGCCCTCGCCCAGGAGTCGCGGCAGGGCTGCGCGGAGTCGCCTCTCTCCGGGCCACTCGGCCCTCGCGATGACCAGCACCCGGCCACGCCAGTCGAGCACCACCGGCAAGCGGATCCCGGGCTGGGTTCGATGGTGAGAGCCGGGAACGCGGATCCGCTTCTCCAGCGCATCGATCGCCGCTTCGATGCCCTCGTCGCCGACACCGCTGGCGTGGACGAGGATGAGGCGATAGGCCGCCGCCGGGGGCAGCCCATGCCGTTCGGCCCGGCGGCGGATGCGCGCACGGTCTTCGGGCGTCGTTCGCGGCGCGGTCAGGATCTCCTCGAGGACGGCACGACGCTCATCGGAATGGGCAGCGGCCAGCTCGACCTCGACTCGCACATAGCCATCCGAGATCGCTGCCAGGGCGTCGTCGAGACCGCGCAGCAGTCGGTCGGCGAAGGCGAGCACCACCTCATGCTCGATATCCTTCTCCCGCATCACCGCCTCCCACAGGGCCCAGTTCAGCGAGAGGTAGCCATCCAGCACGCGCTCGGTAGGGGCGCCGGCCCGTGCCAGGCGTACGCCCTCCTCGCGCCAGCGGCTGATCTGCTGGGCGGTCGGGACCGCTTCGGCGACCAGGTCCAGCACCTGCTCGAAGGCTGATTTCGATATGGATCGGGTCGATCTCGGTGTCTCGCGCCGTGGTCTCCACGATGGCTGCCTTGGCCGCACGCAATCGTTCGAACAGGGAGGCCCAGCCTTCACCGGTGCCAGAGTCCAGTTCCGTGTCCATCTCCTCCCCTGGTATGCGCTGTTGATGCAGTGCGATGCATATCCTGAGGTCGGCAAGGGTAGCGTGTTGCATGACTGCGGCAAGTTGGCGGACGCACGCTACTATCGGGCGCATGGACCTGGACCTCGCTGGCATGTGCTGCGCGCCACGTCGGATACGACAGAACGACCCGCAGCCGTGCGAGGATGGAGCCGCTGCTTGCTCGTGGGAGGCGATCCGCGGTCTTGATCACATCGAGCAGGGTCGCTGGCCCAGCAGTGGGCAGCCCTGCCAGCGATAGTCGAGGGAGCAGACGTGGACGACCTTGGGGATGGCATCGGCAAGCGCATCGGTGGCCTCGGCGGTTGTGCGCTCGCGGTGAGCCTGCTGGCTGTCGCCCTGATGATCGTCGTCAGCGCGACGCCGGCGCTGGGGGCCAAGAAGGACAAGCCCCAGGAGCCCCAGGGTCCGCCACCGGTCATCGAGTGGGCCAAGGGTGACGAGTACCGCATGGCCAGTACCAGGATGGCGGACCGCGTGACCCGCATCCTCGACGCGGGCGCTGACCAGGCCTACGCCGATGGTTCGCCGGCCGTCGATGCCCCGCCCTGGTCGGATATCGAGGCCGTCATCGTCGCACCCATCCAGATGCCGACCAAGCTGCTCACCAAGATGGCCAAGGATTACCCCATCGGCGCGACCGGCTCCTTCTACGGTGCGCAGGCCGATTGGCAGGCCGGTGACCCGGGTGTGTTCGTGGCCGTGAAGATGGCCCAGAAGTTGCCCCACGACACGGACGGCCAGCAGGTCGAGATCGGCCTCGGTGGTACCGGTGCCTCATCCCTCCAGGTCGGCGCTGATGCCGACACACGGGCGGGTGTGAAGCGCTTCAGCTTGAGCGGCATCTTCAGCAACGGGGCCTTCGGCACCGGCACCACCGATGTCAGCGGCTACCAGCCGGGTGACGCCATCGAGTACTACAACGCCGACTCCGGCGTCTTCGGCTTCTACCTGCCGAATCGCTCGACCTGGTACCTCATCATGCCGCGCGACGACGACACCGACTCCGTGGTCGTCAGCGTCCGCAGTAGTACCCCGGTGGGGGAGGTCATCGACCGTCTGGAGCTGCCCGGCGGCGGCCACTTCGTCTCCCTGTCCGATCCCACCGGTGGCTGGGAGAAGCAGTCCGGGATGCCTCCGCTCGAGTGCCGCTCACTGGAGACACTCAGCGCGGAGGGCGCGGCTTTGCCCGACAGCGGGTCCACGCTCATTCGCTATACCGCCGGCATGCCGGTCACGGCTGACCCCGACCAGGTCGCGGCGCTGCTCCAACCGGCCATCAGCTCCATGGGTTCCGTCCCGGTGACGGTGACCGCGGTCGGCTCCCAGGAATCCATGGCGGTCCAGGGCGACCTGGCCGTAGCGCCGGCACGGAACGCGGTATCGCTCACCTTCGAGGCGCCGGCAGGGGAGTGGACGTTCGCCTTGCCCGATGGGACCGATCTGCGGACGCCTGCCGGCGAGACGATCATCGACCACAGCTCGCTGACCGGTGCCGCGGGCGTGCGCACGGGACCGGGACTCGACGGTCTGGTGAGTGGTGACCTGTCTTGCGCGATCGATGGCTCCGATGCGAGCACCTCCGATGCCCCAGGAGCGACACCTGCAGAGGGTGCGACATCGACCGACGATCCACCCACGGGTTCATAGACCGCCAAGCCGTCCTGCCGCAGGGGTGACCTGCCGCAGGGGCGACCGGCAGACGGCCGCGCTAGGCCTGGGTCTTCATCAGGTAGGGGAACAGCCGCATCTTGAGGTCGGCCGGTGGTAGCGCTCCCACGATGCGGTCGACCACGCGGTCGCCCTTGATGACGATCATGGTGGGGATGCTGCGCGCGTCGAACTGCTGCGCCAGCGCGGGGTTCTCATCCACGTTGACCTTGACCACTTTGATGCGCCCCGCGTACTCCCGGGAGAGGTTCTCCAGCATGGGGCCGACCACGCGGCAGGGGCCGCACCAGGGTGCCCACAGGTCCACCAGGATGGCCACCGACGAACGCGCCTCGTAGGCGAAGGTGGCGTCGGTCGCGTTCACCAGCCAGGGAAGCGGGGCACCGCAGGAGCCACAGTGGGGCGCACCGCGCTCGGCGGGGCGGATCTTGTTCTTCTTGCCGCACTCCTTGCAGGTGAGCATCGACACAGGACCGGCGGGGGTGGCGCTGCTGGGGGTCGGGTTGGCGTCGTTCATGATGCCCCTGAGTATGCCCTCAGTCGCCGCCGCGTAGCTGGAAGCGCGACATGCGCCAGGTCGCAAGTGCGATGCCGCCCGCGATGACCGCGACGAGGACGATCAGCGCCCGCTCGAAGGCGACCGCCCCGACGGCCTCACCGGAGAGCTCCCTGGCGACCCCGAGTGTGGCCTGGCGGACGGAGAAGGTGCTGCTGCCGGGCAGCAGGTCGGCCAGGACCCCTTCCCAAAGCAGGACGTAGACGAGCCCGATGGCGAGCGCCCAGCGAGTGAAGGTGCTCAGGGTGAGGAACACGACGGTGTAGGCCGCGCCGCCCACCAGTGCCGCCACGGCGTAGGCGACCGAGACACCCACCAGGTCGTTCCTGCCGAGGCTCGCGACCACGCCCGCCAGCAGCGTGGCGGGCACGATGAGTGCCGCCGTCAGGATAGCGGCCACGAGCACCTTGGCCAGCACCACCCGGACGCGCCGCACGGGCTTCGCCAGCAGGTAGACGATGGTGCCCTCCTCGATCTCCGAGCCGATGGCGGAGCTACCGAAGACCAGGGCGATCAGTGGCAGCACCGTGGCGATGATCATGCTGTCGAAGTCCGTGGCCTCGATGCGTGCATCACTCAACAGCACGGCCAGGCCGACGAGAAGGACCGGGATGGCGGCAAGTCCCACCATCAGCCAGGTGCGCTTGCGGTCCAGCAGGGCACGCAATGTCAGCGCCACGATGGGCGCGCGCGCGATCACCGGCCCACCAGGTAGGCGAAGACCGATTCCAGCGAGTCGTCGGTCGATCGAAGCTCGAGCAAGCGGATGCCCGACTCACGCACCACGACCGGCACTCGGCGCGTGAACTGCCCGTAATCGGACGTGCGCACGCGCAATCCGTTGGCATCGAGCTCCACCCCGAAGACGCACTCCTCGGCGAGCAGGATGGCGCCCAAGCGGCGGTCGTCCGAGGAGCGCATCGAGAAGGCATGGGGCCGGTCGGTCATCAGGCGGCGGATCGAGCGAAAGTCGCCTGCGGCCGCGAGGCGACCGGCGTAGATGACCAGTACTGAGTCGGCGATCCGCTCGACCTCTTCGAGGATGTGCGACGAGAGGAGCACCGTGCGTCCATCCGCTGCCATCTGGCGCAGCAGCTCGAACATGTGCAGGCGCTGGCGTGGGTCCATGCCGTTGAAGGGTTCGTCGAGCACCAGCACGGGCGGGTCGTGGACGAGCGCGGCTGCGACCTTGATGCGCTGGCGCATGCCCTTGGAGTAGGTGCCCACGCGCCGATCGGCAGCGTCGCGCAGGTCGACCAGGTCGATAGCCCGGTCGGCGGCTGCACCCACGTCGTCGAGACCTTGCAGCTTGGCGTTCATGACCAAGAACTCATGGCCGCTGAGGTAGGGGTAGACGTTCTCCCGCTCGGGCACGAGGCCGATGCTGCGGTACACGCCCGGTCGGCGCCAGGTGGACTGATCGTCGACCCTGACGCTGCCGGCCGATGGGGCCAGGAGGCCGGCGATCATGTGCAGCAGGGTGGTCTTGCCGGCGCCGTTGGGTCCCAGCAGGCCCGTGACCCCGCCGCCCACGGTGAACGAGATGTCATTGACGGCCACCACATCGCCGTACCAGCGGGAGGCGTGGTCGACCTGGATGACGGCTTCCGTCTGTGCCGCGGTCACAGGGACAGTGTCCGGTAGCGCCGGCCCAATGCTACGAGCGAGCCGATGATCCATGCGGCTGCCGCGGCCACGTAGACCCAGCCGTCGAGGCCAGCCCGCCGAACGGTGATGTTGTCCGGACGCACGTCAAAGAGATAGGCGTTGACGCCATCAAGCACGTCGGCTGGGCTCAGGACGGCCGCGATCTGTCCGAAGATGCCGGTTCTGAAGCCCACCAGCATGGCGGCGGCGAAGTTGGGGATGAGGAAGAGGGCGATGATGGCCACGGTCGCGTACGAGCGACGCGGGGTCAGCGATGCCACGGCGGCGGAGATGCTTCCCACCATGCCGGCCGTGGTGAGCCCCACGGCAAGGGCCTTGGGCAGCGTCGGCAACTCCTTGCCCAGGCCGTCGAAGAGGTCCGCTGCCACGAGGACGCGCCCGAGGAGCAGCAACAGGTACGGCACCAGCACCAGCACCAGCAGCGCCACGTACAGGCCCAGGAAGCGCGCCGCGGCGTAGTCGAGGCGGCCGACCGCACGCGAGAAGTACAGCGGCAGCACACCCATCTGCTGGTCACGCCCGAAGAGTTCCGGGGCCTGCGAGGCGCAGAAGAGGAAGACCAGGATGGCGATCATGGGGAACAGCGTCGAGTAACCCACCGGCGAGATGGCCTCCATGGCCTCGCCCGGAGCGCCCAGGGTGGTGATGAGCATGAGGATGCCCAGCGCCAGCAGTGACGGCAGGACCGCCAGCACGGCGAGACCGATGGGCATGACCTTGGAGCGTGCGCTGCGACCGAGACCATAGGCCGTCCGCAGGCTGTGGACCAGCAACGACCAGATGGCGGCCCGCCGCCCCAGTCGCGGGCCTTCGTAGCCGCGGTATCCCAGGTCGTAGATGGAGCCCCCGCGGCCCTCGCCGGGCCGGTGGTCGACCGGTGTCGTCATCATGCGACTGCCTCGCCGGGGACAGCGTCGCGGAAGAGGTCTTCCAGGCTGGCGCGCCGGGCTTCGACGCGGATCAGCGACAGGCCCAGCTCCACCACGGCCTCGATGACCTGGTCGTGCGTCTCGTCACCACGCAGTTCGACGAGGACCTGCATGCCGTCGACGAGCGTGCTGAGGCCGTCCTCTTCGAGTCGCTGTGCGAGGGCGTCGGACCGCTCGTCGACCTCCACGATGAGGGTGCCGGTGCGCTGCGTGAACGTGTGTAGCTCAGCCGCCTGCAACAGCCGGCCGGCATCGATGGCGACGAGGTACTGGCCCACGCGCTCGATCTCTCCGAGCAGGTGGCTGGCCATGATGATGGCGATACCGAACTCGGTGCCCGTGCGCTCGACGAGGTCGAGCATCTCGTCACGACCGGCCGGGTCCAAGCCGTTGGTGGGCTCGTCCAGCAACAGCAGGCGAGGGTCGTGGACGAGTGCCTGCGCCAGCTTGACGCGCTGCTTCATGCCGGTGGAGTAGCCGCCCATGGGGCGGTAGCGCTCTTCGAACAGGCCCACGTGACGCAACACCTCGGCGGTGCGCTCGCGCGCAGACGCACGGGGCAGGCCGCTCATGCGAGCCATGTGGTTGACGAAGTCGCTGGCGCTGATATCCCCGGGCAGGCAGTCGTGCTCGGGCATGTAGCCCACGAGCTGGCGGATAGCCAAGCCCTGGGTCGCCACATCGAGCTCAAGCACGCGCGCGCTGCCGCTGGTGGCATCGAGCAGCCCCAGCAGGATCTTGATGAGCGTCGATTTGCCGGCCCCGTTGGAACCGACGAGGCCGATGATGCCGGGCTCGACACTCAGCGTCAGGCCGTCCAGGGCCGTGACGTCACCGGGGTAGCGCTTGGTAAGACCGTCGAGGGTGACCAGAGACATGAAGGGCGAGTCTACCGCTTGCGAGTCAGTCGGCCCCACCACCCTTGCCATGGTCTGCTACGATTACTTCGTTCGGTGACCGAATGAATAGAGGGGCCGGGAGGCCATCCAACGCGATGCGACCAGGACGACGTGAACTCATCCGCGACCTCAATCGTGCCCTTGTGCTCAATCTGGTGCGCGAGCGTCGCGCCATCTCGCGTGCCGACATCGCCCGCGTCACGGGCCTGAGCCCGTCGACCGTGACCTCGATCACCGCTTCGCTTATCGCGGACGAACTACTGGTAGAGGAGGGTCGCGAGGACCGCGAGCACGCCCGAAGTGGTGTGGTGGGTCGTCCGGCCACGCGGCTCCGGGTCGATCCCGCTGCCCGCCATGTGGTCGGCGTGAAGCTCGCTCCAGAATCGCTGACCGCGACGGTCACCGATCTCGATGCGGAGCCGCTGGCGATCGTCTCGCTGCCGCATGGAGCGCATACGACCATCGTTGAGATCGCCGACCTCTTCAGCACAGCGCTTGACCAACTCCTGGACGAGGCGCAGCTATGCGGCGAGGAACCCCTGGGCATCGGCATCGGCATGCCCGGTGCCATCGACCCGGCCACAGGCGACGTGACACGCTCACCGCTCCCGGAGTGGGCTGGCTCGGGCCTTGTTGGGACCCTCGAGGCACGTCTGGGGGTACCTGTCCTGATCGACAACGACGTCAACACCCTGACCGTGGCCGAGCATCTCTATGGCGCCGGACGGGGCCTCGACCATCTGCTCGTCGTCTCGATCGGACGTGGCATCGGCATGGGTGCGGTCATCGATGGCACCATCGTGCGGGGTGTCCATGGCGCGCTCGGCGAGATAGGCCACATCGTATCCGTGCCTGACGGACGGCCTTGTTGGTGTGGCAAGCGGGGCTGTCTCGAGGCCGAGGCCGCTGAACCGGCGATCGTCCGTGACGTGCTGACTGCGATCGACCGGGTCGTGCCACCCGAGCAGCTGGCTCTGCTCGCCGAGGAGGACGGACGCGTAGAGGCGATCCTGCGCCGGGCCGGCCGCATGGTCGGGACCTCGATCGGCGCCGCCGTACGGATGTTCGATCCGCAGCGCGTCGTCGTTTCGGGTGAGGGTGTGCGCCTCGGGACTCACTACCTCGACGGGATTCGCGACGGGGTCCTGACCACGCTCCTGCCCGAAGGTGAGCTCGATCTCGTCTTTGAGCCCTGGGGCGACGAAGCCTGGGCGAGAGGAGCTGCCAGCCTGGTGCTGCGCGAGCTCTTTACGCCCGCCCACCTACGCGGCGAACGGCACCCGGCCGGGCACCGCACCACGTCGAGGGGAGAGCCCTCATCGGTAGCGGCCTTGTAGGCCAAGGAGGAGAACGGAGATGCAAGTCATGGAACGAAAGCGGTTGTCAGCCCTGGTGGGTCTGTCGGCGGCTACGGCACTGGTGTTCAGTGGGGTCGCCATCGCTCAGGACGACACGATGGTGCCCGACGAGTCCGTCACCGGCACGGTGACCTTCTGGAACGGCTACGGCGCCGACGGTGCCGAGATCACGACGTTCCGCAACGAGGTGTTGCCCGCCTTCGAGGCGGCCTACCCCAACGTCACCGTCGAGACACAGGAGATCCCCTACGACGACCTGCGTCAGAAGCTCGTCACCGGGCTGGCCGGCGGCGTGTTGCCGGACGTTCTGCGTGCCGACATCATCTGGGTGCCGGAGTTCGCCGATCAGGATGTCCTCCTCGCGCTCGACGAGGAGATGCCGGACTTCGCCGCGCTGGCGGAGCAGGTGTTCCCGGGCCCGCTTTCGACCAACAAGTGGGGAGACCACTACTACGGGCTCCCGCTCGACACCAACACCCGCATCATCTTCGCCAACGACTCCGTTCTGGAGGCGGCCGGCATCACTGAGATGCCCACCACCATCGAGGACTTCGAGGCCGCGATCGCGACCGTCGCAGACACCCTCGGTGAGGGCGTCTACGGCTACGCTGAGGGCGGCACCGGCGCCTGGAGTGTCCTGCCCTGGATCTGGTCCATGGGCGGCGCGATCACGGACGAGGCGCTGACGACGGCCAGCGGCTACCTCAACGGCGAGGGCACCGTTGCCGCCGTGACGATGCTCAAGGACTGGCTTGACAAGGGGTACATGTCCCCCAGCATCCTGGGCGGCGGCACCAACACCTCCGACCAGTTCGGCAACGGCCAGACCGCCACCATCCTGGAGGGACCGTGGATGCCGGGCATCTTCAGCAACCAGTTCCCCGATCTCAGCTTCAGTTTCATGACGGTGCCTGCTGGCCCGGGCGGCAGCCAGTCGGTCGTGGGTGGCGAGGACATCGTCGTCTTCAACACCACCGAGAGCAAGGACGCGGCACTGGCCTTCGTTCGCCACATGCTCTCCGAGGAATCGCAGCTGGCCATGGGCAAGATCGGCCAGATGCCCGTGCTCTCGAGCCTGGTCGGGAATCCCGACCTGCCTGACTTCTACCCCACCTTCATGGAGCAGCTCCAGACGGCCAATGCACGCACCCCTGTGCCATCGTGGCCGAAGATCGATGAGGCCATCAGCAACGCCGTACTGAAGGCGCTGCGTGGTGACATGGAGATCCAGGCGGCGCTTGACGAGGCCGCCGGGATCGTCGACGGCCTGCTCAACGGTTAGCCGTCCGCCAGCGTTTAGTCTGCGATCGAGATGGGGATGAGCCGCCGTTCCGTGATGACCCTCGGGCGGCGGCCCGATCCCCGACCCGCGGGCAACGTGCTCGCCGAGCCACTGAGCAGCCGTCTACGGCGGCTGCTCCCCATCTACGGACTCATCCTGCCGGGGATGCTGCTGTTCGCGCTCTGGGCGGCGTTCCCCATCCTGCGGTCGTTCGTGATGAGCTTCACGGACTGGAAATTGCGTGGCGATTCCTCGTTCGTCGGGCTCGACAACTACCTGCGGGCGCTTGGCGACCCGCTGTTCTGGCGCTCGCTCAGCGCCACCGTGGGCTACACCGTGGTCACCGTGGCCGGTCAGCTGGTGCTCGGCCTCGGTGCAGCGCTGTTGCTCAACGAGAAGATCCACGGGCGGTCGATCTTCAGGTTGGTCTACTACCTCCCGGTCATCAGCAGCTGGGTCATCGTCTCGCTCATCTTCGTGTGGCTCTACAACGGCCAGTCGGGGGTGCTCAACTGGGTCCTCCGGGACGTGCTCGGCATCATCGACAAGAACGTGGCCTGGCTGGCTGAACCGGCCACCGCGCTGTGGGCTATCGCCATCCTCGGCGTCTGGAAGGGCATCGGCTGGACGATGGTGGTCTATCTCGCCGGCCTCCAGACCGTGCCCCATGAACTTCACGAAGCTGCCGCCATCGACGGTGCCGGCACCTGGGCTCGTTTCCGTAACGTGACACTGCCGTTCCTGCGCGCGACGACCACGTTCCTGCTCGTCGTCTTGACCATCGGAGGCTTTTCAGCCTTCATCAGCATCTTCGTCATGTCCACAGCAGCCGTCGGGACACTGGGTGGCCCGCTCAACAGCACGGACGTGGTGCTGACCTACACCTGGAAACAGGCCTTCGAGGCTCCAATCGACTTCGCCTACGGCGCGGCACTCTCGTTCATCGTCGCTGCCATGGTGGCTGCCATCAGCATCGTCGAGTTCCGCTTCGCACGGCAGCAGGACCAGGGATGATCGGCGGCTACCGGCGAGCCCGGGTGCAACGCTGGATCTCGTTCAGCCTGGCGCTGGCCTTCGGCCTGCTGATGATCGCGCCGTTCGCGCTGATGGTGAGCACGGCCTTCAAGCCGCACGCCTTCGTGCTGGAGATTCCGCCCCAGCTGATCCCGGAGCAGCCCACCCTCGACAATTTCGTGCGTGCCTGGTCCAGCGGGGACTTCGCCCGCTACTTCTTCAACAGCGTGCTCGTGACCGCCAGCAGCACCGCCATCTCGGTGTCCCTCTCGGCCATGCTGGGTTTCGCCTTCGCCCGCTATCGCTTCCCCGGCCGGCGACTGTTCTTCGCGGCGCTGCTGTTCACGATGATGGTCCCGGGCATGCTGCTGCTGATCCCGCAGTTCATCCTCGCGCGCGACCTCGGCCTGCTCAACAGCCTGGCCGGACTGATCGTCGTCTACTCGGTGATGAACCTGGGACTCAACACCTTCTTGCTGCGGGGCTTCTATGCGGCCATGCCGCAGGAGCTCTTCGATGCAGCGTCGGTGGACGGTGCAGGCCCATGGCGCGCATTCCGGTCGGTCGCGTTGCCGCTCTCGAAGCCGGGACTGGCGACCGTGACCATCTTCAGCTGGCTGGCCGCCTGGGACGAATTCACGTGGGCCATCACCATCCTTGCCGACCGGGAGCTCTACACGCTGCCGATCGGCATCCGCATGCTGCAGCGAGCACAGTCGACCGAGTGGGGCCTCGTCTTCGCAGCCTCGCTCATCGCCTTGGCACCCGTGCTCGTCCTGTTCGTCGCTCTGCAGCGGCAGTTCATCAGCGGTGCCTTCGTCGGGGCTACCAAGGGGTGACGCCATGAAGGACCGCCGTGCGGCACCGCCCGACCTGGTCGCGGCGAGCCTCGGGATCATCAGTGCTGGCCAGGAATCGAGCGGTGCCTTCCTGGCGGGGCCGACCTTCAGCCAGTACGGCTACTCCTGGTTCCGTGACGGTGCCTTCATCGCGGAAGCGCTCGACCTCGTCGGTCGCACCGAGTGGTCGGCACGTTTTCATCACTGGGTCGCTGGTGTGGTCGTGGCTTCCGCTGCCGGCCTCGAGCGTGCCCGGGCTGCAGCGCGGGCCGGGCATCTTCCGGATACCGTCGACTACCTGCACTGCCGCTATGACGCCGACGGCCGTCCTGCTGACGCTGAGTGGCCAGCGTTCCAGCTCGACGGACCCGGGATCTGGCTGTGGAGCGTGGCTCACCACCTACGCTCGGGAGGGCGCCTCGATGCAGAGATGCACGCGGCCATCGAGGCCATCGTGCGATACCTCGGCGACCTCTGGCCGCTGCCATGTGCGGACGCTTGGGAGGAGTACCCGGAGCACGTGCACACCAGCACCCTCGCAGCTATCCGGGCCGGGGTCCAAGCGGCCCTGACGTTGGTTCCTTCCCTTGCCGCCGAGCCGGCTATCGCGCGCCTGCGAGCGGAGATCGACGGCCGCATGTCCGTGGTCGACGGTGCCTACACGAAGTGGTCCGGCAATGGCGAGGTGGACGCCAGCTTGCTCTGGATGGCCGCGCCCTACGAATCGGTGCTGGCCACCGAGCCGCGGTTCGCGGCCACCCTGCGGCGCATCGAGGATGAGATCATCAGCGAAGGGCCGGGTGTCCATCGCTATCGTTCTGACACCTACTACGGTGGTGGCGCGTGGCCGGTGTTGAGTTCTGCCTACGGTCGCGTCCTGCTGCGTCGCGATGACCCCGGCGACCTCGACCGAGCGGTGGCCGCGTTGCGCTGGATCGAGACCCAGGCCGACGAGCACGGGGCACTGCCCGAGCAGGTCGCCGAGCACGCTCTCGCGCCTGAGCGCATCGAAGAGTGGCGCGAGCGCTGGGGCGAGTCGGCGCGTCCGCTGCTTTGGTCCCACGCGGCCTATCTGTCCCTGTGGGCCGAGTTATCCGCCCGCACCGACGTGGTCGGCCCGTCCGCGTGAACCACATCCTCATCGAGTCCTTCGAGTCGACCCGGCCCTGGTTCCACCCCGGCGACCAGGCCACCGTCGAAGCTGTCCTGAGTGCCGCCACGGCCGTGACCGTGCCGCTGTGCCTGACCCTGCTGGACCTCGATGCCGAGATCGTCACTGTCGAAGGCTCTGTCGAGATCGGGCCTGCTCCGAGACGACACCGGTTCGAGCTGGCCTTGCCAGATGCGCCACGACACGGGTACGGGTTGCGCTTGCTGGTCGGGGATGGCGACCTGGCTTGCGAGGCGGCCTGCGCGGTGGAGGCGCTCGATGGCTGGTGGCAGTCGCCGCGACACGCGGCCATGACCGAGTATGCCGACGCGGAAGCCGCGGCCGGGGCCACGCGCGAGCTCGCCAGTCGGCATGTCAACGTCGTCCAGCACTATGACTGGATGTGGCGTCACTACCGGTACCGTCCGCCTGATGGCGCGAGCGAGTTCAAGGATGCGCTCGGTCGCATGGTCTCGCACGAAGCCGTCCATGCCTCGATCGAGGCTGGTCACGAAGCCGGCATCGCCGCGCTGGCGTACGGCTCGGTCTACGGCGCGGAGCCGGAACACGTCGCGCGGCACCCTGAGGATCGCGTGTACGACCAGGACGGCGAGCCACTGAGCCTTGGCGGCGCCTTCTTCATCAATGACATCCGTCCCGGCAGTGCCTGGCGCACACGGCTACTGCGCGAGTATGTCGACGCCATCGGAGTCTTCGGCTTTGATGGCATCCACATGGACACCTACGGACCGCCACATACCGCCGTGTCCGCCGACGGCGAGGCCATCGACTTCGCGAGCCTGTACCCGGGGCTCATCGAGGAGGCTGCCATGCTCGTGGCCGAAGTGAAGCCGGGTGCACGGGTGCTCTTCAATTGCGTCGAGGGCTTCCCGCTCGCCGCCGTCGCGGCCGCGCCGGCGGCAGCGCTCTACCTGGAGTTGTGGCCTCCCGATCGCTCCTTCCGGGACGTCGTCGGCTGGATCGACCGGGCCCGGGCCGTGGCGGCCGGGCGTCAGGTCGTCATCGCGGCCTACGCAGCCACGCTCAAGGACGCAGGGACGGCCACCGATCGGGCGGCAGCCGTGGAGCCCTCGCTGCTGCTGGGTGCGGTCATCGCGGCCGCCGGCGCGTACCACCACACGCTCGCCGAGGGCGACAGGCTCCTGGTGGAGGGCTACTACCCCGCCGCCGTGCGGATGACGCCACCCGAGATCGTCGAGTTCCGGGCGTTGTGGAGCTTCACGGCTCGATACGTACATCTCCTCTCGGATCCGGAGTCGATGGTCGTGGAGCCGTCCGGGCTGGCCATCACCGACATCGACGGAACGCCCGTGTCGTGGTCGTCAGATCCCATGCCCGGCTCGATATGGGTGCGGTCAGTCTGTGATCGCGACGGTCGGCACGTGCTGCATCTGATCGACCTGTTGGACCAGGAGGATGGCGACTGGGATGCGCCCAAACGGCCGGCGGTCATCCGCGAAGGGCTGCGCATCACGTGGGATGGCATGGGCCCGTTGGTCGCCGACTCCCCATGGCAGGCTGCGGGAGAGGCCGTCGGGCTAGACGCAGACGCCAGAGAGTGGCAGTTGCCGGCATTCCGGCGATGGCTGATGTTGGTGGCTGATCATCGATCGCTGGGTACGTAGCCGAGACGCTTGTCGACCACATCATGGAGTGGTTGCCCGGCCATGTAGCGCTGCAGGTTGGCTAGGAAGGCCTCCGCGAAGGCCGCTGGGGTACCGGCGACATCGCCGCCGATGTGCGGCGAGACGACCACGTTGGGCATGTCCCAAAGCGGGCTCCCGGGGCTGAGCGGCTCACGCTCGAAGACGTCGAGCGCAGCACCGCCCATGGCGCCCGAGACCAGGGCCTTGATGAGCGCGGCCTCGACCACCACCGGACCACGGCCGATGTTGACGAGGCGGGCGCCCGGTGGCAGCAGCGACAACTCCGGGGCGCCGATGAGTGCGCGCGTTTCTGGCGTCAAGGGCGTGATCACGATGAGCCAGTCCGCATCCGGCAGGAGCTGGCGAAGGTCCGCGACCGCACGGATCCGCCCCTCGCCGGCTGCTCCATCACGCTCCGTCCGGCCCACCAGCGTTACCGCCACGCCCATCGAGCGAAGCAGGCGACCAGACGCGCGCGCGATCGAGCCGGCACCGACGATGACGGCTCGTCCACCCGCCAGCGGCTGCTGTAGTCGGTGTTGCCACTCGTGCCGCCCCTGCGCCCGCAGCGTTCCGGGCAGGTCCTTTGCCAGCGCCAGCATCAACGCCAGCAGGTACTCGGGCAGCGTCGTGTCGAAGACGCCCCGGCTGTTGGTCAACAGCACCTCGCTCTCGACGAGCTCCGGGAACAGGGTCCAGTCGACGCCGACTCCTCCCACATGCACCCAGCGCAACCGCTCAGCCAGGGCCCAGTTGGCGCTCAAGGCATCGCGCGGGAGGCCGTAGTGGAAGACCACGTCGCAGTCGGCCAGGTGGGCCTGCACGTCCGTCATCGTCTCGGCCATGACGTACTCGGCGCCGCTATGCGACTCGGGCAGACCTGCTGGTGGCTCGCCAGCCTGACGGCCGATGATCATCACTCGTGGCGGCATGGCGTCACTCTACGGCCTCGAGCCTGGGGTGGAAGCGTCCACCTTCTCGTCATCGAAGTGGGGGTCGATCACCCGATGGAGATGCCCGGCTTCGTGGCCAGGGCCATGGTCCGGCTGGGGGCACTCGCCGAGATCAGCGCAGTCGGCTGACTTACGGCGCGAGACTGCCGTCGGGCCGGTAGTGGCCATACCTGTGGGCTGCCTCCACGAAGGCGTGCATGTTATCCGCCGGTGTCTCCGGAGGAAGGGCACACCCCGGGCCGATGATGAGGCCGCCGCCGGGCGCCAGGATCTGCAGCTCGTCGCGAACCGCCTGGCGCACCGCGTCGGGTGTCCCACGGGCGATGACCTCCGAGGGGTCGATGACACCCAGCACGGTCGTGCGGCCGGCCGCGGCCTGCTTGATGGCGGCCAGATCGCACTTGTAGTCGAGCTCCAGGACGGTGGCGCCGGTGTTGACCATCTCGCCCGCGATACGCGTGGCATCCCCGCAGATGTGATAGGCCAGTCGGATGCCGTCCGACGCCAGCCGCTCGACGAGGCGCTGGTCGGCCGTCCAGGCCCACCGTCGATAGACCGCTGGCGAGCAGACGTCGGGTCCGGCGATGGACTCGCCGATCGAGGTCATGTGGGCGCCCTGCTCCATCTGCGCGATGGCGTAGCGGTAGACGACCTCCTCGCTGAAGGCGAGTAGCTGGGCCAGCTTCTCCTCGTTGCCTGGTAGCGCCGTGGCCACCAGGAACTCCTCGATGCCCACGATCATCGACGCCAGCGAGAAGGGACCCTGGTCGGCGCGTCCGATGATGAAGGCGTCCCTGCCGATCTCATCGACCACGAGGCGCGTGGCCTTGAGGTTCTCGGCCAGCGGCTCGGTCGTGTACGGGTCGGGCATGACCAGCTGGCCGATGTCGTCGAGACTGGCGATCGCCGGTGTGAAGGAGACGGGGGCGGTGTCCTCCATGTACTCCACGCCGACGCCACAGGCCTGCGCCAATGCAGCCGTCCCGTTCTCGATCAGCACCACGTCATGGCCGAACTCGCGCCAGTCGGCGATCTGCCCTTCGGCCATGGCCTCGCCGCTGCGGAAGTACTCGGGGAAGGGGACACCGGAGCGTTGCGCCGCGACCATGAAGTCATGGAAGTCCACCGGCACTCGGTCGGGGATGGCTCCCCGCAGCACCCTCTCGACCCGCTCGATCGCATCCATCTTCGACATCGGCTCCCTCCCTGCGTGCCCGCCACGGTAGCGAACCGGACGCCCAGGCGCAGGGCGGCCTGTGCGACGATGGCCACACCGCCAAGGCAGGGGGAAGGACCGTGATCGACCCGAGAGAGCTCGATATCGCACCGTCTCTGGGCTCGCAGGCCTATCGCATCGGTGTCATCGGCGCCGGCAAGATCGTGCGCGAGTGCCACCTGCCCGCCTATCGCGCTGCCGGCTGGGAGGTCGTGCGCATCGCTTCTCGCACCGCCGAGTCAGCACGGACCGTGGCCGATGCGTTCGGCATCGAGGAAGCCTCGGGTGAGTTCGCCGACGTCATCGACGATCCTCGCGTCCAGGTGGTCGACATCTCGCTGCCATCGCACCGGCATCGCGAGGTCGCCATCGCGGCCCTCGAGGCCGGCAAGCACGTGCTGTTGCAGAAGCCCATGGCCAACTCGCTCGAGGACGCCAGGGCCATCGTGGCTGCGGCCGAGCGCGCGGGCGTGAAGCTTGCGGTCAACCAGAACGGGCGCTGGGACCCGGCCATCCGCGCCTGCCGCGAGCTGATCGATCGGGAAATCTTCGGCCAGCTCATCACGGCATCCATCGAGATGCGCACGCGCCAGCCGTGGCAGGAGTACTGGAAGGACGATGCCAACTATCCGCGCCTGATGCTGCTGGGCATGTCCATCCACCATCTCGACCAGTTCCGCTATCTCTTCGGTGAACCCCTCGAGATCACCGCTCACCTGGCCACCTACCCGGGTCAACCGTGGGCCGGGGACAGCATCGCCCTCTACGTGCTGCGCTACGCGTCCGGGCTGCTGGCGACCGGCTTCGATGACGGCTTTCCGTGGACACGCGACTGGTCCGAGGACTACCGCATCGAGGGCATGGACGGCATCGCTCGCGGCGACATCGGTTGGCCCACGGGAGGCTTCAGCACGCTGGAGTTCACCACCAGTGCACACCCCGACACGTGGATCAAGCCGGCCTTCACACGGAAGTGGTTCCCCGACGCTTTCCTCGCCACGATGGGCGAGCTGTTCCTGGCCATCGAGGAAGACCGTGAACCCTCGATCTCCGGCCGCGACAACCTTCAGACGCTGCGACTCATCGAGGCCGGCTATCTGTCAGCCGCCGAGCGACGGACCATCCGGCTTGATGAGGTCACGGGGTGATCGCCAAACATGTCACCTGTCCTATATGGCTGAGGGGTTCTGGCGCCTCACGAGCACGAACGCGGGCGTAGACTGGAGCCAAGGGTCAAGCAGACCGTCGGAGAGGTCTGTGGCCGCTTGAAGGAAAGGAAGCGAGCCATGGCCGACGCCTTGGGGTGCCCTGAGGGGGACCCGCA
Source organism: uncultured Chloroflexia bacterium (assembly GCA_963724095.1). Classification (GTDB taxonomy): domain Bacteria; phylum Chloroflexota; class Limnocylindria; order Limnocylindrales; family CSP1-4; genus JAFMJV01. The sequence continues at coordinate 43,607 of CAVRTH010000003.1, read as the reverse complement.
TCACATCAGGACTGAGACAATGGAGGAGTCGATCTCGATGATCAAGAAGAGCGCTCTCGTAGCATTCGGCGGCAGCCTGCTGCTGGCAGCGTCGCTGCCGATGGCCGCTGCGGCCCAGGACCAGGCCAAGACGTTCTACTGGATCTCCCACGGTGATCCCGCGGATCCGGTATGGACGTATTTCCTCGATGGCGCCAACATGTGGGCCACAGACACCGGCGCGACGGTCCAGACATCGTTCCACAGCAACGACGTCGCGTCACAGCAGGAGGCCATCCGCTCGGCCATCGCGGCCGGTGCTGACGGCATCGTCACCAGCAGCCCTGACCCGGGCAGCCTGGTCCAGCTGGCGGATGAGGCTCACGCGGCCGGCATCCCCATCATCAACATCAACACGCCTGACCCGTCGGTCGACTTCGATGCCTACGTGGGCACCGACAACGTGATCGTGGGCCAGCGCTGGGCGCAGTACCTCGTCGACGGCGGCTACGTCAGCGCGGGTGACAACGTCTGGATGCCCGTCGAGGTTCCCGGCGCCACCTATGGCGTCCAGGAGACCGAGGGCATCGCCAGCGTGTTCGATCCGCTGGGCATCACCTACCAAGTCACCGATGCCACCTACGAGCAGGCCACCGTCATCGACGAGATGGTCAACTACCTGACTGCCAACAAGGACAACATCGACGCCATGATCGGCCTCGGTGACCTTGTCACCGGCAGCGTTGCTCGCGTGTGGGACCAGGTCGGCGTGGCCCCGGGTGAGATCCCGGTCGTCGGCTGGGGCAACTCGGTCGATACGGCCCAGGAGATCCTCGACGGGTACGTCCTTGCCGGCATGTGGCAGGACCCGCAGATGACCAGCTACCTAGGCCTGAGCCTCGCGGCGGCCGCTTCCTCCGGCATCTCCCCCGCGGGCAACGACTTCCTCGTGGGTGCGCTGTACGAAGCGGACACCGCCCAGAGCTATCTGGACGTGATGAGCAAGTAGTCACCCTGAACGGTGCGGTCCAGCAGGTGTGCCAAACCTGCCTGGGCCGCACGTTCTGTGGGCCCGAGGCCGGCACGTTGAGGCCGGCCTCGCCTGTTTACGCGCCGGTCGCTGACCGGCGCACTTCCGCAAGGGGACGCGGCAGATCGACATGAGCCAAGCGACATCACCGGGGGTCTCGACGCGGTCGACGTCGTCGACGTTCGGAAACCGAATCAGGAACCTGCTGGGTCAACCCGAGGCCGGGCCGTTCGCCCTGCTCATCGGCGCGATCATCACCTTCACGCTGATCAACGGCACGTTCGCCTCCATGCTGAACGTCGGCAACCTGCTGGCCTTCACGCCCGAGCTGGGCATGATCGCCCTGGCCATGACCCTGCTCATGACCTCTGGCGAGTTCGATCTCTCGGTCGGCTCGGTGTTCGGCTTCGCGCCCGTGCTGATGTGGTTCTTCTTCAACGAAGGCGTGTTCTCGCTCGAGGTCGCCTTCGTCATCACCATCGGGGTCGCCATCCTCATCGGCCTCACCAGCGGTCTCTTCGTCACCAAGCTCGGTATCCCGTCCTTCCTCGTGACACTGGGCATGCTGCTGGTCGTCCGCGGCGCGGCCTTGTGGCTGACGCAGGGTTTCCCGCAACGCACGTGGGCAGCCGGGGGTTCGATCCTCGCCGACATCCTCGTGAGCGACCACATCATCCCCACGCCGTGGGGAGACCTGCGTATCTACATGTCGCTGTTCTGGTTTGGCTTGCTGACACTCGTCCTGGGCTATGTCCTGATGTCATCCAAGTACGGCAACTGGATCCAGGCGGCCGGCGGCAACCCGGCGGCCGCCACCGCCCGCGGTGTGCGGGTGGCGCGCACCAAGATCTCACTCTTCATCCTGACCGCGGTCGTGGCGGCCTACTCGGGCGTGACTAGCTCCATCCGCGTGAGTGCCGCCAATCCCAACAGCGGCGACGGCTATGAGCTCGAGGTCATCGCCATGACCGTCATCGGCGGTACCGTCCTCACAGGCGGCAAGGGCACCATCATCGGCACCGTCATCGGGGTGCTGCTGCTGCGCGTCATGCGCAACGGCATCGTCATGGCGGGCGCGCCGGCGCTGGCCTACAAGATCTTCATCGGCGGCATCATCCTGGGGATGATGGCCCTGCACTCGTACATGCAGCGACGACAGCGAGCGATGTAGCCATGACCGAAGAACTCATCCGGCTCGAGAACGTCTCCCAGTTCTACGGCCGTGTCCAGGCCCTCGATACCGTCAACCTCGTCATCCACGACAACGAGATCGTCGGCCTGCTGGGTGACAATGGCGCTGGCAAGTCCACGCTCATCAAGGTCATCTCCGGCGTGGTGCCGCTGTCCTCGGGCCGGCTCCACTGGCACGGGAAGCCGGTCACGGTCAAGGACACCAACGATGCCATCTCGCTCGGCATCGAGACGATCTACCAGGACTCCGCACTGGTCACGCAGCTGTCCATCGCACGCAACCTGTTCCTCGGGCGCGAGCCGCTGAAGGGCCCGCGCATCCTCAACCGCATGGACAAGCAGCTGATGGAGGAGGTCGCCGCCAATCTCCTGGGCGAGGTCGGTATCACCAAGAACATCCCGCCCAAGACCCCCATCAATGCTCTCTCCGGTGGCGAGCGTCAGGCCGTCGCCATCGCCCGTGCCATGCACTTCGACAGCGAGCTCATCATCCTCGACGAGCCCACCAACAACCTCGGCGTCGCGGAGACGCAGGGTGTGTTGCGCTTCGTGCGCAACGCTCGCGATTCCGGCCATTCGTGCATCTTCATCGCCCACAACATCCACCACGTCTTCCAAGTGGTGGACCGCATCGTGGTGATGCGGCGGGGCAAGGTCGTGGCCGACGACATCGACCCCAAGACATCGACCATCGAGGAGGTCGAGCAGGTCATCACCGGCGACCTGGACTTCATCGAGGGCGAGATGGTCTCGACCGGCGAGACCCCGGAGGCCTCGCCCGCGGGTTAGCCGCTGGGCCGTAGCGGGCTGACAGCCGTTCGCTCAGGGCTCGACCACATACAGGCCTGCGGCCCATCACCGCTGCAGGAAGCACACCGGCATCGACGTCACAGACACTCAGGCGGCCTCAGGTCATGGGGCTGGGACTCATTTCGCGCCCGACCCCGTCGAGGGCCGCGCTGGAGCTACTACTCTCCGGGCGTGCGGCCCTCGATGTCCGTCTCCGCGTGGCCCACGTTGCCGTTGATCGAGAGGCCACCATCGATGATCGATCTCCTGCCCGGTCATGAAGCGTGACGCGTGCGAGGCCACGAAACAGACCACGTCAGCGACTTCCTCCGGCACGGCGATGCGGTGCAGACCGATGCGCTCGAGGTAGGTGGCGCGCGCCTTCGGTGTCCAGGCCGTCTGGTTGAGCGGGGTGTCGGTCGGACCCGGGGAGACCGAGTTGACGGTGATGTCGTAGTCGGCCAGCTCCAGCGCCAGCACCCGGGTCAGTCCCAGGATGCCGCCCTTGGCGGTGATGTAGGCGCTGAAGCCGTTGATGGCCTGAACGTCGGACTGGGAGGTGATGTTGATGATGCGGCCAGGTCCGTCCTGGGTCGCCATCCTGGCGGCCGCGGCCTTGCAGCCGAACATGTAGCCATGCAGGTTGGCCGCCAGCAGTCCGTGCCACTCCTCGGTCTGGAGTTGCAGGAACGGCTTGACGAAGATGCGGGCGGCGTTGTTGACCCAGATGTCCAGGCTGCCCCAGCGTTCGACGACCTGGTCGGCCAGGTCGTTCATGTGGGCTTCATCAGCCGTGGATCCCTGCAGGATCAAGGCCTCGCGCCCCTGGGCCTCGATGAGTCGCCGCGTCGCCGTTGCCCCGCCGGCGTCCTTCTGGTAGTTGCCGCCGACGTTGGCGCCTTCACGCGCCAGTGCCTCCGCGATGGATCGGCCGATGCCAGTGGACAGGCCAGTGACGACGGCGTTCTTGCCCTCGAGGCTGAAGACGCTGCTCATCCTGAGTGTTCTCCTCCTGGTGTCGGGAACGGTCGCGCCCGTCTCCGGCTGAGCCTAGCCATCCATGCGCGGGTCGAGCATCAGCTTCAGGCCGTCAGCCCTGCGCGTGCGCCCGAACGAGGTCTCCCAGCGTGAGAGCGGGGAGACGTCGGTGACGAGCGGGTCGAGCACGACGTGGCCTTGCGCGATGAGCTTCTCCACGCGGTGCCATGAGCGCGGTGTGCTGGCGAAGCCCGACGTGACCACCAGTTCGTGCAGGCAGATGAGGTCGATGTCGACGGCGATGGGTTTGCCGGTGAGGCCAACCTGGACGTAGTGGCCCCCCTTGCGCACAGCTCGCAGGCCGGCGTCGATGCCGCGCTCATCGCCTGATGCGTCGGCCACGACGTCGAAGCCACCCTCGGGTGTGACCGTGGCAAGGTCGGCAGCGAGGACCGGCGTGATGCCCAGCGTCTGGGCGATGTCGAGGCGCCGCTGGTCGGCGGGCGTGCCGGAGATCGATCACTGCGGCACCCTGGGAACGAAGCACCTGTGCACTGAGGATGCCCATGGCGCCCGGCCCGACCACTAGCGCGGTGTCGCCGGGCGAGGCGACCGCGGGGTCACACAGGCACTGAGCCACGCACGAGAGTGGCTCGTACAGGGCCCCGGCATGTTCGCCGACCGACGCGTGGACCTCGTGGAGGTTGCGCTGGGGCACCTTCACATGGGTCGCGAAACCACCATTCACGTGGGACCCGATGGAGCGGCGCGTCGGGCACAGGTTGCGACGGCCGGCACGGCAGGCGTGACAGGCGTCACAGGTATAGAAGTAGGTCTCCGGTGAGACCCGCTTGCCCAGCCACTCCTCCGCACCGGGCCCGGCCTCGACGACGCGTCCGGTGACCTCGTGGCCCATGACCACCGGCGGGATGCTGGCGAACTCATCGTCACAGATATGCAGGTCGGTGCCGCAGATACCAGTGGCGTAGACCTCGATGACCACCTCGTCAGGCCCCGGCGTGGGCCTGGGGACGTGACCAAGACCGACGTTCTCAGCCCCTCGCGCATACTTCATCAGACCGGGCATCCGGGGGCTGGCAGAGGTCGTGTCGCTCATCTGCCGATTGTAGGTCGCGGTCTTTCGCGCGAAGGGGCTCTAGCGACTCAAACGTGCTATACGGTTGGCCGCCCTCAGCACACGGCGTGCTGTACTCGGCGATGTCCGCGCAAGCGAGTCGAGCGTCTCCGCGAGTTCCTCTTCAGGCAGCGAGCCGAACAGGCGCAGGAGGTTGTCGAGCGTCTCATCGGAGACCCGCGCCAGCACCGAGAACCCGCGCGCGATCTCGTCGGTCTCGGCTCGGGAAAGCGTGCGCAGGGCGCGATCGAACAGGGTCGCCAGCCCCTGGATCTCGGCGATCCATGTGCGCAGCCAGCGGGCTTCCGGGTCGTCGGGAGAGGCCTCCACGGCCTCGTCGGCGAGCTCGAGGCAGACGGCCAGTCGTGGCTGGAGTGGATCCGCCTCGCGCTCGCGCCGCTCCTCGGCCACCCGTTGGAACCAGCGCCAGCGATCGCCGGCGACACGCCAGGCCGTCGCCGACGGGCCCGGTCGGGGGTCGTGTGGAGCGTCATCCACGCGCTCGACCAGTCGCCACTCCTCCAGTTCGGCCAGCGCCAGTGAGGCCGCACGATGGCTCAAGCCCAGCGCCTCTCGGATGTCCCGTTCGGTCAGGGTCTCACCTGAGACCAGCAGGTAGCCGTGCACTCGCGCGACCGACGGCGTCACGTTCCATGCCGGCCCCATATCACCCCACGTGTCGGCGAAGGCGACCCGGACGTCCTCCGGCGAGGGCGACTCGGTGGTGGAGCTTGGCGGTGTCGAGGTCGGGGTCGTCTCGGTCGTTTCGGTCGTCACCGCGGCACGATAGCAGGCGCCCGACGCAAGCTTCGGCGGTGCGCGGCGCGATGGCGGACGCGGCTCGGGTAGCATGCTCGGCACCGGCGCCCATCATCCGACCTATCCGAGGAGGCCTTGACCCCGTGCCCCAACCGACCCTCGAGATCGTCCGCGACGCCTTGCGGGCGGTCTCGACCGGCCAGCCGCTGACCGCCGAGGAGGCCGAGGCCTTCATGGTCGCAGTGCTCGACGGCGAAGTCACCCCGGCGCAGTTGGCCGGCATCCTCGTCGGCATGCACGCTCGTGGTGAGACGCCCGGCGAGCTGGCGGGGTTCGTGCGGGCCATGCGCTCACGGGCACTGACGGTCCGGGCACCGGCGGGGACCATCGATACCTGCGGTACCGGCGGTGACGTCCGCGGCACGTTCAACATCTCGACCGCGGTGGCGATCGTGGTGGCCGGGGCCGGTATCCCGGTGGCCAAGGCGGGCAACCGTGCCGTCTCCTCACAGGCGGGTTCGTCGGACGTGATGAAGGCTCTGCGCTTGCCGGTCGAGCAATCTCCGGAACAGGCGGAGGCGTCTTTGCACAAAGACGGCTTCGCTTATCTCCACGCTCCCTCGTTCCATCCGGGCATGCGACACGCGGGACCGGTGCGGATGGAGCTCGGCGTTCGCACTGCCTTCAACATGATCGGTCCGCTGGCCAATCCGGCCCGTCCACGCCGTCAGATGGTGGGCGTGCCCGACGCGGCGGCGGCCGAGGCCGTCGCGGCTACATTGCTCGAGCTCGGTTCCGAGCGCGCTTTCGTGGTCCATGGCGATCGACTCGATGAGCTGCCGCTCGACGGCAGCGGCGTCATCTTCGACGTGTCTCCCGCTGGGGTGGAGCGGCGCACGGTGAGCGCGGCCGACCACGGCCTGGCGGAGGCAGCGACGGATGCGTTCAGGGGTGGCGACGGCGAAGCCAACGCGGAACGCATCGTTGCCATCCTGGAAGGCGAGGAGAGCGGCCCCGCACATGACGTGGTGGCCTTGAACGCGGGTGCCTCCATGGTGGTGGCCGGTCGCGCCGATGACCTTCGTGCCGGCGTCGAGCTGGCTGTCGCGACCATCGCATCGGGCGCCGCACGCGAGCAGCTGGAGCGCCTGCGCCGGAGCGCTGCGGCGGGGGCAGGCTGATGTCCAAGCGAACCTCCGTCCTGCACCAGATCGCCCAACGACGCGCTGCCGACATCGAGGTCGAGTTGGCCGGCCGCGACCTGCGAACGGTCGTCCGCGAGGCGCCTCCGGGGCCTGCACGGCGCGATGTCGTCGGTCGCCTGGCACGGTCGGGCCTGCACCTCATCGCCGAGATCAAGCGCAGCTCCCCCTCAGCAGGCTCGATGGTCGATGGCGACCTGGACGTGGCCGAGCGCGCCCGTGCCTACCAGTCCGGCGGTGCCTCGATGATCTCCGTGCTGGTGGAGCCGCACTGGTTCGGTGGTTCGCTCGATGACCTGCGTACCGCCCGCGCTGCCACGACGCTGCCGGTGCTGGCCAAGGAGTTCGTGGTCGATCCACGACAGCTGCCACTGCTGCGTGCAGCCGGCGCCGACGCGGTGCTGCTGCTGGCGGTGTTGCATCCGCCCAAGCGCCTGGCCCACCTGGTTCGTGCTGCGTTCGAGGCCGGCCTTGAGCCGTTCGTGGAGGCGCACTCGGCCAGGGAGCTGGCCGCCGTGGTCGCCACCACGACCCGGCTCGTCGGCATCAACAACCGCGACCTCAAGACACTCGAGGTCAACCCGCGACTGTGTGAGCGCCTGCGCGAGCTGGTGCCCGACGATCGCCTGGTGGTGGCCGAATTGGGTGTCCGTGACGCCACCACCATCCGGCGCTGGCGCGCGTTCGGCTTCGATGCTGCGCTCGTGGGCGAGGACCTCATGCGATCGGGCTCCGAACCGGCGACCGTCGAGGCGCGCGTGGCGACCCTGGTCGGTGCCGGCGCGGTTCCCGCCCCCGGCACCGATCCGGCCGTGGACGGCCGAGTGCCGTTCGTGAAGATCTGCGGTATCACCGAGCCTGCCGGTCTGTCCGCGGCCATCGCCGCCGGCGCGGACGCGTTGGGCTTCAACTTCGTGCCCGGCACCCCCCGCGTGCTGGAGGAGGACGAGGCTGCCGCGCTCATCGCTGCGGCGCGCGCGGCCGACGCACCCGGCAACGGGCCATTGCTGGTGGGCGTGTTCGCTGATCGTGACCCCGTCGAGGTGGCCGCGTTCGCTGCTCGCCTCGACCTCGACGCCGTGCAGCTCCATGGTTCAGAGCCGCCAGCCGATCTCGATGCCATCCCGTTGCCGGTGCTCAAGGTGCTGCACATCCCCGCCGCGGACGATGCCGAGATCGCAACCGACGATGTCATCGAGCAGGCCGGGGCCTACCAGGCCAAGTCCAACCTGCAAGCGATCCTGCTCGACACCAGCGACCCGGCGGCGCTCGGTGGCACCGGAAGACGAGGCTCCGTGAGCATCGCGAAGGCCATCGCCGATCAGGTCCCCATCATCCTCGCCGGCGGGCTCACACCGGCCAACGTCGCGGGCGCGCTTCTTGATATCCCTGCCATCGGCGTCGATACCTCTGGCGGCGTCGAGCCCAAGCCGCGGCCCCGGGGGCGCCCGCACAAGGACCCGCTGGCGGTCGCGCTCTTCGTCAAGCGCGCCAACGCCGCTCGTCTCGACCGGCCTACCGTCCCCTTCGGCCCCCGTCCCATCGACCCCGGCCTGCTCGAGGCGGACGAACATGGCCGCTGGGGTCTCGATCGCGCCTTCGGCGGCCGCTTCGTGCCCGAGACGCTCATGGCCGCGCTGCTCGATCTGGAGGTGGCCTACGACGAACTCAAGGCTGACCCCTCGTTCTGGGCCGAGTTCCGTGAGCTGCTGGCCACCTTCGTCGGTCGCCCGACGCCGGTCTACCGCGCCGACCGCCTCGCCGCCGAGCTCGAGCGCCGCTGTGGGCGGGAACCCGGTGGCCTGCGCCTCTACCTCAAGCGCGAGGACCTCGATCACACCGGCGCCCACAAGATCAACAACGCCCTGGGGCAGGCCCTGTTGACGCTGCGCCTGGGCAAGTACCGCGTGATCGCTGAGACCGGCGCCGGCCAGCACGGTGTGGCCACCGCCACCGCCTGCGCGCTGTTGGGCCTCGACTGCGTCGTCTACATGGGCGCCGAGGATATCCGTCGCCAGGCGCCAAACGTGCTGCGCATGCGCGCACTGGGTTCCGAGGTGCGCGAGGTGACCTCGGGCACGGCCACCCTGAAGGACGCGGTCAATGAGACCATGCGTGACTGGGTCACCAACGTGGAGACCAGCCACTATGTGCTCGGTTCCGCAGTCGGTCCGCACCCGTTCCCCACCATCGTGCGCGACCTGCAGCGCATCATCGGCGACGAGGGGGCCGAGCAGATCCGTGTCGTCGAAGGACGACTGCCGGACATCGCCATGGCCTGCGTCGGTGGCGGCTCCAATGCGATCGGCCTCGTGACGCGCTTCATCGGCGAGACCGACACGCGCCTCATCGGTGTCGAAGCTGCGGGGGAGGGACTCGGTGGTCGCCACGCCGCGGCGCTCTCCGCGGGAACGGCCGGAGTGCTGCACGGCTCGCGCTCGTACCTGCTCCAGGATGACGACGGCCAGATCACCGAGGCCTTCTCCATCTCCGCCGGGCTCGACTACCCCGGCATCGGGCCGCAGCTGTCCGCGCTGTATGAGGCGGGGCGGCTGGAGATCCTGAGCGCGACCGACGACGAGGCCCTCGAGGGCGTACGGCTCCTTACCCGGACGGAGGGTATCCTGCCGGCGCTCGAGCCGGCCCATGCCATCCACGCGCTGCTCGACTTGCTGCGCGGTCGTGGCATCGAGGCCGCGGCCGAAGACGACATCATCCTGCTGGGTCTTTCGGGTCGTGGCGACAAGGACATCGCTGCCATCGAGGATCGCTTGATGGCTGGCATGGACGGGGGTGCCACATGAGCACCAAGTCCAGCGGTGCCACCCGCATCACCAAGGCCATCAAGGCCGCCAATGCCGATGGCCGTGCCGCGCTCATCCCGTACACGGTGGCCGGCTATCCCGACGCCGACACGTCGCTCGCGATCGCCGTTGCCCAGATCGACGCCGGCGCTGATCTGCTTGAGATCGGGTTGCCCTATTCCGATCCACTCGCCGATGGCGCCACCTTGCAGCGTGCCAGCACCATCGCCCTCGCCAACGGGGCCTCGCTCGACGACTCGATCGCGCTGGTCGGTCGCATCCACGCTGCGCGCCCGAAGACACCGCTGGTGGCCATGGGCTACGTCAACCAGGTGCTCGGCGGCAAGGACGGCGCGACCGTTCTGCGGCGCCTCGGAGAGGCCGGCGTCTCCGGGTTCATCCTCGCCGACCTCACGCCCGACGAGGGCGCCGACCTTGAGGCCGAGGCAGCCGCGTTCGGCATCGGCATCGTCTATCTCGTGGCGCCGACGACACCGCCGGGCCGGCGCCCGTTCGTGGCGTCACGGAGTGCGGGCTTCCTCTATGCCGTCTCGCTGGCCGGCGTGACCGGCGCCCGCAAGTCGCTGCCGCCCGGCGTCAAGCGCTTTCTCAAGGAGGTGCGCGCTGTCAGCCCGGTCCCGGTGGCCGTCGGTTTCGGTGTCTCCAAGCCCGCCCACGCACGCCAGCTGGCCGCTGCCGCCGACGGCATCATCACCGCCAGCGCGCTCGTCGATGCGCTCGGGCCCGATGGCCGGGATATCCAGACCATGGCCAGGCTGGTGCGCTCGCTCCGCGAGGCCACCGTCCGCGACTGAGGCCAGCCTCCGAGAAGGCTATCCCTCGAGGACGGAGCGAACGGCCGCTACGACTTCGTCGTGGATGCTCGCTGCAGTGACGACCGCGCCGCGGTTCCGGGTCATGCGCTGACCGGTTGTGAGGTCGAATGGCTTGCCTTCGATATCTGACACACGACCGCCCGCCTCCTCCACGATGAGCAGGCCGGCCGCATGGTCCCAGACGTTCTCGCGGTAGTCGCCGCGGGGCACTCGCAGGTAGATGGAAGCGTCGCCGCGCGCGACCATCGCGTACTTGGTCTGGGAATCGAGCCGGACGGGCTCCGCGGTGATGCCCAGTGCCGCGCCGATGCGCGCTGCGTCCGACTGGCTGGAGTGCGCTGCCTCGACCGACTCCGCGTACCGCGCCTCGGCCGCTCTTGCCGGCGCAGCCGCCCGAACGGGCTCTCCAGCACGATCGGCTCTGGCCTCGAAGAGTGGCATCATCCGCGCACCGGCACCGCGCTCGGCCACGAACAGCACGCCGATGGGACCGCCCACGTTGGGGTCGCCTGGCTCGCCGCAGAAGGGCAGGTTGGGGCAACCCATCGCTGCCAGCACCACCTCGCCGTCCTCGATGAGTGCGAGCGCCACCGCGTACTGCTCATCACGCAGGAAACCCTTGGTACCATCGACCGGATCGAGCGTCCACCAGCGGCGCCCTGGACCGGCCGGATCCGCGCATGCATCGAGCGCCGTGCGCACGTCGTCGATCGTTGCCTCCGGTCGCTGGGCTTGCACGCGCGCGAGCACGGCCTCGGCCAGCTCGGTCGACCCGGCCAGGGGACCGGAGTCTTCCTCGCCCAGCATGCCGTCGCTCGGGAGCGACTCGGCGAGGGCCATGCTCACCAGCGCCTGGGCGCCCAGGTCGGCCACCGTGACCGGCGAGCTGTCGGCCTTGGACACGGCCTCCGATGGCACGAAGTCGTCACGGACCGCCTTGGTCAGCTTGCTGGCGGCGACGACGGCCTCGATGGCGAAGCGGCGCTCGGCTTCCAGTCGGGAAGGGGAGTGCGCCGGGGTCACTCGGTCGCGCCCGCCTCGTCGACCTCGATCGCCTGTTCCTCGGAGGTTGGAACCGGGACCTCGGGCTTGTTGCGAGAAGCCTGCAGCTGCTTCTTGATGACGTCGAGAGGTGCGGTCTCACCGGTCCACAACTGGAAGGCGATGACCGTCTGCTCGATGAGCATGACATCGCCGTTCATGGCGCGAGTGGCGCCGGCGGCCTTGGCCTCGCGCAGCAGGCGCGTCTCCTCCGGCACGACGTGCAGGTCCAGCACCAGGATGTCCGGCGGCAACAGCTCGGCCGGGATCGGCGTCTCATCGGGATCGGCACCCATGGCGCTGGCGTTGACCAGGATATCGGTCTTGGCCAGCTCTGCCTCGATGACCGAGTCGTGCCAGGGTCGTGCCTTCAGGTCCATGTGCGAGGCACTGCGCGCGAAATGCTTCACCAGGCGCTCGCCGCGATGGAGGTGGCGGTTGAAGAGCGCGATGTTCTGGAAGCCCATGGAGATGAGCGCGTAGATGACCGCGCGACCGCCGCCGCCCGCGCCGATGACGACCGCGTTGCGAGGCATCTTCTGGTTGCCGACCAATTCCTCGAGCGCGGGCTTGAAGGCCATGACGTCGGTGTTGTGGCCGACCAGTTGATCGCCGTCACGGGTGATGGTGTCGACCGCGCCGGTGACCTGTGCCTCATCGGTGAGTCGGTCGAGCAATTGGACGACACGATCCTTGTGCGGATGGCCGATGTTGGCCCCCAGGTACTCCTCGCCGCGGAGCGCCTTGATGGCAGCAGCCAGTTCGACCGTGGGCGTGTCGATGGGTTCGTAGTGTGCATCGATGCCGGCCGCAGCGAAGGCTGCTTCCTGCAGTGCCTCGGACAGCGAGTGAGTGACCGGCTGGCCGAGAAGGACGACGCGTTTCGACATGACCATCATCTCCCGGGTTCGCGGGCGTTGCAGGCCCACAGCGTGATCGAGCGAGGCTTGCCCCGCTTGCCACTGATGCTCAAAAGGCGCGACGGACAGTGCCCGGCACGCCTGTTCTGGTGGTGGAACTCGATGATACTCGGCATTGGGTGAGTGCGTGCTACCATCGGCCCGCCGTTGCGGAGAGGTCGCATAGAGGCCTAGTGCGCCGGTTTGCTAAACCGGTGAGTGGGGTAACCTGCTCCGAGGGTTCGAATCCCTCCCTCTCCGCCATCGTTTCAGGCGCCCGTAGCTCAGTGGATAGAGCATCTGGTTGCGGACCAGAAGGTCGTGAGTTCGAGTCTCGCCGGGCGCGCCATCGAATCGGGCATGAAAGTGGCCCTCCGGGTTTCAAGCTCACGGTCGGCACGACCAGCCCGGACCCGCTGGCCATCCCGTACTTGCGGCACGGTGTGCTGCCACGAGAGCCCCCGTCGGTGGGGCACTCGCCTCGTGCTAGCCGACGACGATCGCCAGAGTCAGTGTCCACGCGCCCTTGTCACCGTTCTCCCAGGGCTGGTCGTAGCTGAAGGCGACGGTGGTCGAGCCGACCTTGGTCGCGTGGAACGTGAACGTCTGGCTGCCGGGAGCGCCAGGCATTGGCGAGGCCGCCGCCGCCTCGATCGCGTCAGTCATGACCACGACCGTGGGATCGTCGATGGTCGGGACGTCCCAACTGTAGCCGGTCGAGGCGTTCGAGCAGAGCGTGACGATGACCTCACCATCGACGGGGACCTCGACGCTGGCCGACTGCTCCGGGTCGGAGCCGAACGTATCGCAGTCGATCGATAGTCCCGTCCCGGCCGCAGCGTCCACCACGACGTCGAGGTGGATGGTCCAGACGCCCTTGTCACCGCCCTCCCAGGGCTGCTCGTAACCGAAGTCGACGGTCGTGGCACCGGCTGCGGTAGCGTCGAACGTGAATGTCTGGGTGCCGGCAGCGCCGGGCACCGGTGAGGCTGGTGGCGCGTTGCTGGAGGCGACATCGACAAGGACCGAGGGGTCGGCGATGGTCGGGGTTGCCCAGCTGTAGCCGGTCGACGCGTTGGAGCAGACCGTGACCACGAGCCGACCGCCGACGGTCACGTGCACGGTCGCCGACTGCTGAGCGGCAGCGGTGAAGGACTCGCAGTCGAAGTCCAGCACGACCGACCCCAATGGGTCCGTGGCGGGTGCCGGTGTCGTCGCCGGTTCGGCACCGATCGTGGCAGCCGAAAGGAGAAGGACCAGGACCGAGGCGAGGACGCCCGATCGGGGCTTCGGAGAGAACGTGTGCATATCGTGACCTCTTGCCTACGTCGAGATGAGAGAGACAAGTCTGGGATCTAGCTGAGACCACTCCCAGCCATCCTTGGTCCTGGTACGGATGCCACCTCCCATGGGCGGGGAAGGGGATCCTCGGCGACCGTCGATCGACTGATCCATCGGCTCGAAGCTGACACGCACCCGATGTTGCGACCCCTCGCCCGACACGTTCCCGAGGAAGCGGGCCGCCGATGCACGCGCCGGTCAGCTGACCTCGATCTGGGCCGTAGGGTACCGTCGCGGAGGGCGACATTGACGGTCGCGGATGTCCGGCGCGGGCGACGGTGGCCCCGGCCAACGCGGCGCTCGCACCGTCGGACCAGCAAGCGAGAGGAGTCGACATGCGCACGATCACGGCGTTCATCCGGGCATTCGGGGTGCAGTGGCATGACGAGACGTTCCGCGCGATCGTGGGGCTCGCCGCCGGCCTGCTGGTCGCGGGCACGGTGGTCTACACCATCGTGGAGGGGTGGTCGCCGCTCGACGCGCTCTATTTCAGCGTGGTGACCCTGACAACGGTCGGCTACGGCGACCTCGCCCCCACGACCGACATCGGCAAGGGCTTCACCATCGTCTTCATCCTTGCCGGCGTGGGCATCATCGTGGCGTTCGCCAGCCAGGTCGTGAACGCCATGGTCGCCGATCGCGCCGAGCGGTTGCGGGTGCGCCACGCGGCCGGCAAGGATGCGGCAGGCGAGTCGGCTGCGGACGGCGCCGCATGATCGCCACCAAGGGCGTCGGTCTCGCCGGCCTGAAGAAGCTCGGCAAGTAGCCCGCCCGGTCCCACAGATCGCCTCAGGCTCGCCCCGCGAGGGGCGGGCTGCGCGTGATGGGGACGAATGGCGGGCAGGTTCGCGGCGACCCAGACACTCGGACAACCACCCGCACCTGGTGCGATCGCTTTCACGACCTCCGACTCTTGAACCGAACGGTAGGGCTGTGGCTTCATACATCGCGTAGCGGGAGGCGATGAGGCACGGTCCACACCCTGGCCGCCGGGACCGCGTCCGAGCCACTGGCGGACCCGGCCCGCGCATGAGTCGTGGGGAGCAACTACATGGGCAGGACGTGCGCCGTTGTTGCGGCGGTCTTGATGTGCTTGGCGCTCGGGGCCGAAGTGGTGGACGCGGCCTCAAAGACGCCGCTCCGTTACAACATATCGTGGGACTCTGGTGCTGAGGCGGCGCGGGCTGGCAGAGGCAGGGTCGTCCCCATCCCTCTCTGGAAGACCACCTCCACGATGACGGCCGTGAAGTACGGCACTCCCGGGTTCCCGAGCAAGGCCGTGGCCAGGGCCAGCCACGGCGAGGCGAACTTCTTCTACTGCGGTGCGAACACCGCGAGATCGGAGGCTCGCCAGCGGATACGGATCTATGGTCGCAACCGCCGCATCGACCGCGGTGGTCTGTCCCTCAAGCTCACCGTGCGTATCGGCTCCAACACCAACGATGGCGACGCGGGCCGGATGGTCATCCGCTACCTCGACCGCGCCGGTCACGTGATCGGCAAGTTCCAGACGCAGACCGTCTCTGCGACCGGTGGCTTGATGCCGAGGATCAAGACCTTCGCCGCCCTACCGCCGCGCACACGTGCACTCCAGGTCGCCCTCAAGGGCAGCGGCACGGCGGGGACCAGCTGCGATGTCTTCTTCGACAACGTGAGCGTGAAGCTCGTGCCAGTCGTGCCCTGACGGGGCTTCGCCGATCGCAGGTCGAGCCCTCAGTACGAGAGCCGGCCGTGGTTCAGGCACTTGTCGATCGACTCGGGCCGCTCACGACTCGGGACGCGGTCGCGTGCAGCCCGTTCGTGCTTGATACGCCTGCGGGCTGTGGCTAGGCTGGGCCGTGATGGCCCAGAAGCAGCACGACCGCGACGACCAGGTGGGCCAGACGGTCGAGCGAGAGCGCTATGGATTCGCTGAGCACGTGGTCAATGCACTGACGACCTTCTCTCGCTCCATCGACCTTGCCGTGACGCGGCTCGACCAAGACTCGCTCATCAGGGCCGCGAGGCGGCGAACCAACCTCGAGGACACCGGTGATGAGCGCTTCCTGGAAGGACTGGACCGGATCCTGGTTGAGTCTGTCGGCCGCTATACCGGGTTCGGCGATGCCGTCCTGCGGGGTCTTCTGGCGAAAGCGCTCGAGGTCCGCTTGCGCTCAGTCGACTACATCAAGCGTCATCCGGACGTCCTCGAGGTTCCGATCGGCAGGCCGATCATCGTCCTGGGGCTTCCGCGCAGTGGCACGACGTCGCTCCACAACCTCCTCGCGGCGTCCCTGGACGGGGCTCAGCTGGAATTCTGGGAGCTGATGTCGGTGGCTCCCATCAACGAGATGGATCTCGAAGCCGACAAGCAGCAACGGATCAGGGAGTTGGCGCGTTTGCTGCGCATGGCGAACCTGTTCGTCCCCGAACTGAACCAGATCCACCAATCCACTCCCACCACGCCAGAGGAGGACTGGCAGCTTCTGGTCCCAAGCTTTCACGCATTGACCTTCCAGTCGGCGTTCGGACTCGACGAGTACGGGCGCTGGCTGCAGGATGAAGCGGACATGGTCTGGGCCTACAGGGAGTTCAAGCAGCGGCTGCAGATCATCCTTCACCGACGCCCAAGGCAGCGGCTGGTGCTGAAGTGTCCCGATCACATGTGGTTCATCGATGCCCTGACCGAGGTCTTCCCGGACGCATCTCTCGTGCAGACACATCGCGATCCCGTCCATTGCATCGCGTCCTACACCAGCATGATCTCGTTGCAGGAACGCACGTTGACGGGTCGGATCGACTGGGAGCCGCTGGCGAGACGATTGACCGACTTCCTCCTCGGCGGTGTCCGGCGCGCCGAGGAGTCCCGGGCCAGGCACGACAAGTGGCGTTTCTGCGACGCACCGTTCGATGAATTGGTGCGAGATCCGACCGGGCTGGTGCGAAGGATCTCGGATCACTTCGGTCTGCCCGCTCCACGCGACACGTCCAACGGTCCCCAGCTGACAGAGTCGCGCGCGGATCGGCCGGGATCACACCGCTACTCCCACGAACGCCTTGGCATCGAGCCTGAGGCGATCCATCGCCAGTTCGGCTGGCAGGGCGTGACAGACCGCTGAGAGGTAGCCGACGACTGATCGACGGGGCCCAGGCAGGCTTCGGCTTCGTGGCTCGTCGAAGGCCCAAGAACCGCGCAGAGTTCAGGGAGCCGGGTCGGTGTCGACCGTCGCTGACGGCGGCACGACCTTGCGGCCGTCCAACCGGTACTCGTAGATCCGGTACGTCTGGTAGACGCGCCCGCCGAGCTTCTCGAGGGTGCTGCGCATGGCCACGTTGTCCTCGACGACCAGTGACCCATCAGCGCCGCGCACACCGCGGGCGAGGGCAGTCTCCCAGATCTTGACATACAGCGGAACGCCGAGCGGCATCTCGCGGTACTGCTGCTTGACGCCGAGGGCGAAGATCCGGAGCGCGTCGATCTTCCTGCGTCCGAACAGCCAGTGGTACCAGCCGAACGGGAGGCGCTTGCCATTCATCTTCTTCACCACCTGGTTGTAGTCGAGGAAGGCGATGGCCGCGGCGACGGGCTCGCCGTCGACGAATGCCCACCAGACCAACTCCGGGTCGACCATCTGCTTCAGGCCCCGCGCCATCGCCATGGCTTCATCACGCTCGATGTGCACGTGGCCCCAGTTGTGTTCCCAGGCGTCGTTGTAGATGTCCCAGAACCACAGGATCCTCCTGCTCCCAGTCGGCCATGTCGAGGTGGCGGACCTCGACCTCCGGGTGTCGCTCGAGGAACCGCTGCGAGGCGCGGGCGAAACGCTCGGGAACGGGGCCGATATCGCCCCAGTAGGCGTACCAGTCACGCACGCCGACCATGCCGAGCGTCTCGTAGTGGCGGGCGTAGTAGTCGCGGTTGTGGGGGTTGAGCATCGCGGGGTCGGTGTCCCAGCCCTCGACGCGGAGCCCGAACTCGTGGTTCGGGGACAGGTTGTAGGGGCCGCGCACCGCGTCCATGCCTCGCCCGCGCAGCCACTCGGCCGCGGCCCCGAACAGCGCCTGGCTCACCTCGACGTCGTCGGGGAATTCGAAGAAGCCGAAGAAGCCGACACCCCGCTCGTGCTCCTCCACGGTATCCATGATCGTCGCCGCGATCGTGCCGACCGGGGTCCCGTCCCGGGAGGCGATGAAGCACTGGACCCGGGCGACCCGGAAGAACGGGTTCTTGCCGGGGTGCAGGAACTCCTTGCGCTCGAACAGCAGCGGCGGCACCCAGTGGGGATCGTCCGCGTAGATCGGCCACCAGGTCTTGCAGAACCGCACTGCATCCTTGGGCAGCTCGATCGCACGTACCTCGATGGGCATCGGATCCTCCAGGGGGGCCTGCCTGGCCTGCGTGGCGCAGGCTCAGCCTATTCGATTGTCCCGCTCGCTGGATGGGGGCCCAAGGTTCCCCTCCACTTGGCTGAACCCTACCCGCGCGGCCAAGCGCTTCAGAGGCCCGGGTGCCCACCAGTTCCAGTCGCCCATCAATCGCATCGCTGCCGGGACAAGGAAGATGCGCACGACCGTGGCGTCGAGGAAGACGGCGATGGCGATGCCCACGCCCAACGCCTTGACAGTCACGATCTCGGCCTGAGCGAACGACAGGAAGACCACCACCATGATCGATGCGGCACCGGTGATGATGCCTGCCGTTCTGGCCATGCCATCGGCGACGGCCTCGGTGTTGTCCCCGGTTCGCGCGTACGACTCGCGGATGCGCGAGAGGAGCAGGACTTCATAATCCATGGACAGGCCGAAGAGCACCGCGAACAGCACGATGGGCGTGCCAGCGATGGTGTAGCCGGGGGCCTCGAATGCGAGCAGCCCTTCGAGGTTGCCCGATTGGAAGATCCAGACCAGCGCACCGAAGGAGGCCACGATCGACAGCAGCGTCATGAGCACGGCCTTGACGGGCAGGACCACCGAGCCGAAGAGCAGGAACAGCACCGCGAGGATGCCCGCGATGACCGTGGCCATCACATATGGGGTGCGCTCCTCCATGGACGCGAGGAAGTCCACGCCGGCCGCGTGGGCGCCACCGAGTGCGGTGGTGATGCCGGGAGGCGCCTCGAGGTCGCGCACTGCGGCGACCAGATACGCGGTCTCGGGCGCGCTCGTGAGATAGGGCGAGATGGCGTCGATGCGCACGGTGCTGCCCTGGGTGTAGCGGTCAAGGAGGGGCTGCAGCATCTCTCGAAGAGCGGGCACCTGGTAGGCCGCGATGACCTGCGCGGTCGTGATCGGCTCGCCCGTGAGTGGATTGGGCAGCCCTGTGAAGAAGGAGTCGACCCGGGCCACGCCATCGACGCCCTCGAGCGCTTGCGCGTAATCAGCCAGGCGGTACAGCGTCTGCTCGCTGGTCGGGTCACCCTCGACCTCGGCCAGGACGATGAGCGGGTTGGTCAGGCCGGGCGTGAAGTCCGTGCGCAGGGTCATGAAGGCCTCCCGGCTCTCCATGCTGTCGGGGTATATCGTCGCGTCCGGGACCGCCTGGCGGACCTGCAGGAATGGCACACCGAGCACGAGCAACAGGGCCAGCGTCGGGACCAGCACAGCGACCGGGTGAGCCATCACCCGGTGGGCGACAGCCAGCCACCTGCGCGATGGTCGTCCTTGCGACGCGGCTGGGCTGGGATCGCGCAGTCCCAGGCGCCGGTACAGGGCGGCCACGCTCAGGGCGTTCACTCGTGGCCCCAGCATGCCCAGTACGGCCGGCAGGAAGGCGACAGCGTAGGTCGCCGAGGCGACCACGACGAGAACGCCCGCCACACCCATCGACGTCAGCGCCGATGCCTCGAAGAGCAGCAGGCCCGAGAGTCCGATGGCCACCGCAAGCGCCGAGAAGATCACGGCCTTGCCAGCGGTCGCGACCGAGAGCTCGACGGCCTCGGCGGTCGAGCGCCCTCTGGCCAGTTCTTCGCGGAAGCGGCTGACGATGAAGAGTGAGTAGTCGATCGCCAGCGCCAGCCCCAGCATCGTCGAGACGTTCAGCACGAAGAGGCTCATCTCGGTCTGCCGAGCGAGGACGGCGATGATCCCCAGCGTGGTCGGGACCGCCAGGCCGGCCACGAGCAAAGGCATGGCGGCGGCCGCCAGAGAGGCGAAGACTGCCACCAGGATGACCAGCGCGAGCGGCAGCGATACCAGTTCCGCTCTCAGAAGGTCGCGTTCCGAAGTCTCGGCCGCATCGTGGACGATGGGTGCCATGCCGGTCAGTGCGATGTCGACATCGTCGATGGGTTCGATGAGGTCGCGCATCCGTGGGACGTCGTCGATGGCGTCCTCGGTCACCGCAGCGAGGTCGATGATGACGACCGTGGCCGTGCCGTCCAGCGAGATGAAGCGATCGTCGGGAACCTGGGCGTAGCCGGTCACCCCGGTCACGAGAGGGTCGGCGACCAGGGGTGCCAGGCTAGCTGCGACCGCCGCCTGAAACTCGCCGCTGCGGGCGTCGGCACCTGGCGCACCAGCGTAGACGACGAAGACCTGGTCACTTCCGGAGCTCGGATCCGACGCCAGGTAGCGCGCCACGGCAGCGGATTCGGAACCGGCATCGATCCAGCCGCCGCCGCTCAGCGACCTCGTCAGGTCGGTCGCCTGCAGCGAGGCCAGGAGCGCGATGGCGACCGAGAGGAGCAACACCATCCTGCGAGACCGATAGACCGTGCGGCCGAGGGCGGCGAACACAGCGCGTCAGTGGGAAGGGATGGGCCGGCGCATGCGCTCCACGCCGACCAGCATAGCGCTGGCGCCGATCCCGACTGTCCGGATCACGGGGCTCGCCTTCACTGAGATCCTGTGACTCATCGGAGTTCGTACCCGGGTCGACAGCGGGTGTCTGCCCGACCGTGGCCGAGCCTGGTGGCCCAGATCCGGGTCCGCCCGTATGTGTGATGGTTCACAGCACAGCCGTCTCCAAGGGCAGTAAGGTCATCAGGTGCACGCGTGCTGCCGGAGCGTCCGGTCGCTGCCTGGGACATCGATCACCGCATTTGAAGGGGACCTCGAGTTCACATGGACGACACCTACGACTTCGCCATCATCGGCGCCGGCGCGGCCGGCGAGGCGGCGGCCTATCTCGCGCGCAAGCGCGGCGCCTCGGTCGCGGTCATCGACCGGGACCTGTACGGACGATCTTGCCCGTTCTGGGCCTGCATGCCCTCCAAGGCGCTGCTGCATGCCGCCTCCGTGCATGCCGCCGGTGGCGAGTACGACTGGCCCAGAGCTTCGGCACGCCGTGACTACATGATCAGCCGCGAAGGCACGGAGTACCCCAGCGACGCCGGACATGTCAGCGGCCTCGAAGGGGCAGGTGCCGTGGTCATCCGCGGGGACGCCAGGATCGCCGGGCCCGGGCTCGTGAGCGTGTCGCATGAAGGCCAGGCACACGTCGTCCACGCCAGGAACATCGTGCTGGCGGTCGGTTCATCCTCCAAGATCCTTCGATCGAGGGCCTGGACACGATCACGCCCTGGACGAACCGCGAGGCCACCTCCACACGAGAGCTCCCCCAGAGCCTCGTGGTCCTGGGGGCCGGGCCCACCGGCGTGGAGATGGCCCAGGTCTTCGCTCGCTACGGGGTGGCCACGACCCTGATCGCGTCAAAGTCGCGTGTGAACCCCAAGGACCATCCACGCAACTCCGCCCTTCTCGAGCAGACCCTCAGGAGCGATGGGGTCGACGTGCGCACCAGTGTCCGAGCTGTGCGCGTCCGAGCCCTCGCCGCAGCCTCCGGTGCCCACGTCGTCGAGTTGTCGGACGGCTCGTCGGTGCAAGGCCACGAGATCCTCCTCGCGGTGGGCCGGACATTCCCGCTGTCGAACCTGGGACTCGAGTCACTCGGGATCGATTTCAGCGGCGATCATCTCGCGGTCGGTCCGGACCTGCGCGTCACCGATGGCGTCTTCGTGATCGGTCGATCCGGCGGGTCCGGAGATGCATACCCACGTGGCGCACTACCAGGGCGAGATGGCCGTGCGCATCGCGCTGGGCGATGACGTCCGACCCGACTTCCGGGCCATCCCGCGCGCCGTCTACACAGATCCCGAGGTTGCCGGGGTAGGCCTGTCGCTCGAGCAGGCGCTCGAAGCCGGCCACGACGCCTTCGAGGAGGTCGCCGACCTGGCCACGACCGCGAAGGGATATGTGGCGGAGGCCAGCGGCCACGTGATCATCGTCGTCGATCGCGCCTCACGCACCCTGCTCGGGGCCTTCATCGGCGGCCCTGCGGCATCGGAGGTCATCCACGAGGCCGTATTGGCCATCAAGACCGACACGCCCATCGATGTGCTGGCCGACACCATCCACGCCTTTCCGACCTCGGCACGCGTGCTCGGCAGCCTGTTCACCCAGGCGCTCGACGAGCTTGGTCCGCAGCTCCGACGCGGGCTCCCGGGAAACACGGAGACGACGCTGGCCGGATGACACTGCCCGCCGATCCACCTGCGGCCATCGCCGCGTCCGGGTTGGCGTGGCTGACAGCGGCACAGATGGCCGAGGTCGATCGCCTGGCGGTCGATGAGTACGGTGTCGATCTGCTCCAGATGATGGAGCAGGTCGGCTCGCACCTGGCCGAAGTCGTCCGCATCGAGCTGGGCGGGAGCCTGGAAGAGCGCACCTCGGATACAACATCAGCGGCCCTCCGCGGGGCGAAGTCAAGCGTCTCGTCGGGTTCGTCATCGGAGCCGGCCGACCGGTCATCAGCCTCGATATCCCCTCCGGTCTCGACCCTGACAGCGGGTCCGTCCCGGGCGTCGCCGTCTCGGCAGCGGCGACGATGACGCTGGCCTTGCCCAAGTCCGGCCTGTTCGAGGCCGAGGGTCCCGCGCACACGGCGCGGCTCTACCTCGCCGATCTCGGGCTGCCGCCGCGCCTCTACGATGCCATGGGGCTGCAAGTCGGCTCGCCGTTCTCCGGCAGTCGGATCGTCAGGGTGCGATACGAACGATGACCGGCGCACGTCATCCGCGGTCGGTCTCGGAGAAGCTCGGCCTTCTCAGTGAGGTGAAGACCGAGCGAGGCACCCTGATCGAGGCCCGCCTCACGCAGCAGGAGCTCGCCGAGATGGTCGGGACCACGCGCGAGACGCTGGCCCACACTCTGGGTGACCTCCGCCGGCGAGGCCTCGTCGACGCCCAGCGTCAGCGGGTCCTGATCAGGGATGCCGAGTTGCTGGCCGGCCTCGCCGAGGGCGACGAGGAGTAGATCCCGTCCGTGCTGCGAACAGGCTGTCAGTGCGCACCCAGGCACGCGACCGTGGAGGGCTGCTGACCGCGTCGAAGCCGACGCCGTTCCCTACTATCGGGATGTGAACCAAGACGCGCTGCTGACGGGGATCCGCCTCTTCGTCGTGTTCGTGACGCTGGCGGCCCTGGTGGGACTCGCCATCCGGCGTGTGGCCATCCCCTACAGCGTGGCCCTCGTCGGAGTCGGCCTCGCCGTCGCGCTCCTGTTACCGGGGCTGCAGCCGGATGTCACGCCTGAGCTCGTGCTCGTGATCTTGCTGCCGGGTCTGGTCTTCGATGCTTCCTTGCGCATCGACTTGCCCGCGCTGCGGCAATCGATGGGGGGAGTGGCCCTGCTGGCAGGCCCCGGCGTCATCGTGGTGGCGCTGATCGTCGCCACCGCCCTCTATGCGGGGACCGGCTTGCCCATCGAGCTGGGGTTCATCGTGGGCGCCATGGTCGCCGCCACCGATCCGGCGGCTGTCATCTCGGCCTTCAAGAAGCTGGGCGTTCCACGCCGCCTGGCGGCGATGACCGAGGGTGAGAGCCTCTTCAACGACGGCACCGGTCTGGTGCTCTACGCCCTGACCGTGAGCGCCATCACGACCACCGTCACTGCTACCGACGTGTTGGAGACTCTGGTCGTTACCGTGGTCGTGAGTGCCGTCATCGGGCTCGTGGCCGGCTATCTGGCGTCACGGGTGCTGGCCGTCGTCGAAGACCATCTCCTTGAGCTCACCATCTCCGTCTCAGCGGCCTACGGCACGTACCTGCTCGCAGACGCCTTCCATGAGTCGGGCGTCATCGCCACGGTCATCGCCGGCATCGTGATCGGCAATTACGGGCGCCGGACCGGAATCAGCCCGCGCGCTGCGGACGCTATCGACACGGTCTGGGAGTTCGTGGCCTTCCTGATGACGGCCCTCGTCTTCATGCTCGTCGGACTCTCGATCTCACTGGCCGGCCTGCAGAGTGCGCTGCCCTGGATCGCCTGGGGCATCGTGGGTACGCTCGTGGGCCGGGCGGTCGTGGTCTACGGGATGCTCGGCGGCGCCTGGTGGATCTCGCGACGTCGCTCGAGGGCAAGCGATGCGCGCCGCGGTTGGCTGCACGTACTCTTCTGGTCCGGTCTGCGCGGAGCGGTCGCCGTGGCCATGGCGCTTTCCCTGCCCCGGAGCGTGCCACAACGCGGGCTATTGCTCGAGATCACCTTCGGCATCGTCCTGTTCACGCTGGTGTTCCAGGGGATGAGCATCGAACCGCTGGTGCGAAGGTGGCTGCGGCCACGACCCGATCCGGAAGGACCCGAACCGGGTTGACCCAGCGCCGTCACGCTGCCAGCCCGAATGACGCATGCAGCGATCGTGCCAGATCTCGCTCTCGATACCGCCATCGAGCGTCATGGCCGCGGCCGCAGCGGTCCTTTCCGACAGCCCATAGGCGGCCGCCAGCACGATGAAGGTCGTCTCGGCACGGCCGTAGACGTCGGCATCATCGAGGAACAGTCGGCGCGCGGCCTCCACGGAGTCGGTCTGCATGGAGGGCAGGGTAGCGCGCTGGCGACGTTGGGAAGGTCGGCCCAGACGGGGCATCGGGTCGGGCGCACCTGTGTCACCCTGCTCCTGACGACGCACGCAGATCCGAGGTGAATGATGGTCGCGACCGCTTCCACGATGCTTCCGCTGGGCACTTCCGCCCCCAACTTCTCACTTCCCGATCTCGCTGGCGCGGACGTCTCGGTCGATGACTTCACCGCGGCCCCGGCACTGCTCGTGATGTTCATCTCCAACCACTGTCCGTATGTCAAGCACGTCGCCGGTGAGCTGGCACGGCTCGGCCGTGACTACCAGGCGCGGGGCGTTGCCATCGTCGCCATCTGCGCCAACGACGCGGAGCGATACCCCGACGACGCCCCCGCAGCCATGGCCGACTTCGCTGCCCAGCGTGGCTTCACCTTCCCCTACCTCCATGACGAGTCGCAGTCGGTAGCCAGGGCCTATCGCGCCGCGTGCACGCCCGACTTCTTCCTCTTCGATGCCGACCGCCAGCTCGTCTACCGCGGCCAGCTCGACGGTTCCCGGCCGGGCAACGACGTGCCCATCGATGGCCGTGACCTGCGCGCCGCACTCGACGCTGTGCTGGCGGGCGAAGCGCTCCCCGGCTCGCAGCTGCCGAGCATGGGCTGCAACATCAAATGGAAGCCCGGCAACGAACCCGACTACTTCCCGCCGGCCTCATGACGCCCGAGCGATCCCGCTCGCATCCGTGGCCGACGCGTCTGGCTGCGTGCGCTCGAGGAATTGGACCTGGAGCCATACCGGCGCGCCGTCAACTCCATCGAGGTGGGCACGTGGGCCGGCTTCCCCTATCCGCACTCGAAGGACTCCAGCCAACGCTGGTTCGAGGGGGTCAAGGCGCAGCACGGCCAGGGCGAGTACTGGTTCGCCATCTCGCCGCTCGGCAGCGATGAGTTCATCGGCACCGTCTGGTTGTGGAACAAGGGCTCCCGTCTGGACGGGCTGGAACTCAGCGTCTTGGTCACCGCGGACGCCGGTCTCGGCCGGGGCATCGGCACGGACGCGATCGGCGCCGCCCTCGACTTCATCTTCGGCAGCTACGAGGTCGAACGCGTCTGGCTCACTACCGAGATGTCGAACCTGCGTGCGCAACGCGCCTTCGAGAGAGCCGGTTTCCGCCACGACGGCATCATCCGCCATCACTTTCGCCGGGAAGGGGAGTGGCGTGATTCGGCCCTGATGGCCATCGTCCGCGACGACTGGGAGGCGCTCGATCGGCCTCGCAGCTGGGCCCTCTTCGAGAGCACTGCGGCTGGCGATGGACGTGACTGACCTCTCCGGGCTCCCCACGGCCGCGCGCCGCTGGCTCGAGCGTGCCCTGCCGCCGGGCACAGTGCCCGCCGCGCGGGTCGAGATCGACCCAGCGCGGATCCATGGAGGCGAATGAACGCTGGCTGCCCTTCACGGCCACCGCCGTCTACCAGGCGGAACCCTTGGCCTTCGAGTGGCGTGCCCGGATGAAGGTGATGTTCGGGATCTGGGCCATCGCCACCGATGGTCACGCCGATGGCGCTGGCTGGGGCGGAGCCAAGCTGTGGGGCATCAAGGCCATGGGCCATCGCAGCGGCCCCGAGGTGCTCGCCAGCCAGCTCATCCGCAACATCGCGGAGCTGGCCTGGCTTCCCGACCTGGCGGCGCTAGATCCGGCACTCGCATGGTCCGATGCAGGCGAGGATGCGTTCGAGATCCGGGCCGATGCCGGCGAGCGATCGGTCATGGTCCGGTTCGAGGTCGACGCCGAGGGTGACATCGTGCGCGCCTCCAGCCCGTCGCGGCCCTTCGACGTGCCCGAGGGTTTCGAGAACGCCCCCTGGCACTGCGACTTCGGCGACCATCGCGACGTGGGCGGCGTCCGTCTCCCGGCATCGGTCGTCGCCACCTTTGACTTCACCGACGATCCCTGGGAGTACTTCCGCGCCCAGGTCATCCATCGCACGGCCGGCATCACGGCTGAGCGGCCGCGCACCGAGTAGCGCGGCAGAGGGACCTCCGGCCCTACCAGACCCGGGGGTCTCGGCTCCACGCTGGGTCGAGGATGACCACGCGCCGCACGATGGGGTTCGGTATGGGGGTCTTCGTCGCCCTGGTCGTGGCGGCGCTGATCCCGACCATCCGCCCCCTGCTGCTCGTGGCGCTCCTGGGGGGCGTTCTGCTCGCCCCCAGGGGTTCTGCGTGGCGCTGGGCTCTGGCGGCGGGATCCCGGTCGCGACCATCCTTGTCTGGGGCGGCATCGTCGGTGACCGGCTGCTCAGCGACCACTTCACCTGTGCCGACCCGCTGTCGCCGGTGGCCTGGCTCCGGGTCGCTGAGGCCTCGCTGGTCATCGGAAGCACGCTGCTCCTTGCCCGGCTCCTGGGCACCTCACTTGGCGCCCTCGGGCTGCGTCGGCCGTCGAGCCGGGAGGCGATCCTCGGCTGCACCGCGGTCCTGCTCATCCCCATCCCGAGCCTCATCATCGGCGCCATCCTGGCCGAGCCGTTCTTCGGACCGGTACGACTGGACCTGGCGCAGCCGCTGGCCATCCTGCCGGCACTCACGCTCGCGATCGCCAACGGCACGATGGAGGAGTTGGCCTACCGGGGTGCCCTGATGGCGTGGCTCTCCCGCGCCACCGGACCCATGCTCGCGCTGGTCGGCCAGGCGCTCGTCTTCGGCGCGGCCCACACCGGCTCTGACTACGTCGGCTCGGCGCTGCCCGTCGTCCTCGCCATCATCGCCGCCGGCCTCGTGGCCGGGCTCATCGTCCGTCGCACCGGCTCACTATCGCTGGTCATCATCGCCCACATCGCCTTCGATGTCCCGCTCTACTACGCCGCGGCCTGCCGCCTGGGCTGAACGCTGCGCTCGCTAGTAGCGCCCGAACTCCTCGGCTGCGTCGAAGAGGGCGATGATGTTCTCGGGCGGGACGTCGGCCTGGATATTGTGCCCCGCCGCGAAGACGAAGCCGCCGCCCGGCATGAAATCGTCGAAGAGCTGACGTGCTGCCGCGCGCACCTGGTCGGGTGTCCCGAAGGGCAGCGTGTCCTGCTGATCGAAGCCGCCCCAGAAGGTGATGTCGGCCCCGAACTCCCGCTTCAGCGCCGCCCGGTCGCCCATGCCCGTCGCGGCCGGCTGTACCGGATGCACGGCGTCCACGCCACCCTCGATGAGCAGCGGGATCATGGGCACGATGCTGCCGCAGGAGTGGTAGAAGATCTTGGCCGCCGTGCGCGAGTGGATGAAGTCCCAGAGCTTCCGGTAGCGCGGCCAGATGATGCGCCGGTAGATCTCGGGGTCGATCATCGGTGCCCGCTGCGTTCCCAGGTCCGAACCGGTGTTGACGAATGAGACGTACGGCCCCACTCGCTCCAGCACCTCGCCCACGAGCGCGGTCTGGTAGTCGAGCATGGCATCGAGCTGGGCCTCGGCCAACGCCGGGTTCAGCAGCAGGTCCTCGAAGAAACCGACGTATCCCCGCAGGTACCAGGAGAACTCGAACAACGAGGCGATGATGTTCACGCCAAGGGCCTTCTCGGAACCCTCGTGGATGGCCCGTGCCGCCTCCTCCAGACCGGCGTAGCGAGCCGGGTCGTGCGGGTCTGGCCAGGGGTAGGCGGCCACGTCGGCAACGGTCCGGGCCTCACTCAGCGGGTGGCCGATGAAGTCGTAGTAGAGCAGATGCCCGTCTGGACGGACCGCGGCCTTGCGACGGATGCCGAACTCGTCCTGGTAGGAGTCCTCGCTGAGCTCGATGTCCTGCCAATCACGTGAGGCCCGCAGGTAGAGATAGCGCGAGTCGACGTGCAGTCGTTCCAGGATCTGGCGGTGGGGGATGGCCAACTGCTGCACGCGGTCGGCGATCTCATCGGGTGCGACGATGCCGAGTCGAGCCTTCAGCGCAGCGCTGGCTCCGGTGCTGATGCCGGTGACCATGCCACCGAGGTCGATGGGAACGCGGTCAGGCTCGCGATGCTCCATGGTCGTCCTGAACCGATCCCGGCCATCCATCCGCAACTCCCCGCTGGCGATGTGCCGATTGTGACAGGCCCGAATGAGGCGCACTCCAAGGTCCTGCCTGATGCCGCCAGTCCGTCTTAGGGCGATGGTGGCGACATGAACCAAGACACTGCGGGCTCAGCTCACCGGGGCAGCCGACGAGGCCCTTGGCTGGTCGGCGCGATCGCAGCCATCGTGCTTATCGTCATCGCCGCAACCACGATCTTCCTCATGAGCCGGGAACAGGAAGCGGAGTACCCGGCCGGTTCCCCAGAGGCCGTGTTTCAGGCCTATGCCCGCGCCTGGGAGGAAGGCGACACTGACGCCGCGTGGGCGGTGCTTAGCACAGGGGCCCAGGCGCGAGTGCCCAGGTACCGCTTGAGCGGGGCCAACCGCGCGCGACCCGATGTGGCGCGACAGGTCTGGATCGACGACGTCAGCGGCAGCGAAGAACGCGTGGTGCTCCGCCTGTCGGTCGAGACCATCTACGAAGGCGGCCTGTTCGGCTCGGACCGCGATCGCGACGAGACGCGCGTGACGCTGTTGCGCGAGGACGGCGAATGGAAGATCGACACCCCGCTCGCGGGCTACTTCGGGTGGTAGGGAGGAACGAACGATGCTGACCATCAAGCGCCTCTATCTCTACGGCGTCCTGGGTGTCGCGATGGTGCTGCTGTTGTGGGGCCTCACTGATCTCGTCCGGTTCGCCCTCGACGGGATCCACCGAGCCGTTGGGTCAAACCCGGCCCTCGGCGGGTCGTTCGCCGGAGAGGAGCTCAGCCGCGCGGTCGCACTCGTTCTGGTGGCCGGATCGATCGTCGCCGTCCACCTCGCACTCATCCGCCGTTCCCTCCGTGGCGCACCCGCAGAGGTCGCCGATGAACGCGCTTCAGCCTCACGATCGACCTACTTCTTCTTCCTCCTCGCGGGCACCGGCAGCGCTCTTGTCTGGGCCCTCTTCGGACTCACCTATGCGCTCATCGTCCTGGTGGCATTCGGGGATCGCGGTCCCGACCTCATCGGACCGCTGGGCCTTGCCGTCGTCGTCGGTGGCGCGTGGCTGCTGCATCTGCTCGCGCGCGCCCACGACCTGCGAGCGGCCCCGGAGCGCACAGCCGGAGACTGGCTGACCCGCCTCTACCTCTACGGTGGACTCTTCATCACCATCGTCATCGTCGCGGTCGAGACCGGGGACGCCCTCACTGCGGTCGCCCGGGAGGTCCTCGACCTCCGACCCGCGTGGGAATCGACGCGGTGGTGGCCCGATGCCATCAGCGGCCCCATCGCGGCCACCATCGCAGCATCTGTTGGCTGGCTCACGCACTGGCTGCTGGCAGGTCGACTGATGCACGCGCCCGATCCGATGGGGCATGCGCATCGATCCGCCCGCACGCGCCGCGCCTACTTCTTCGTTGTCGTGCTGACTGGTGCCGCTGCCGTGCTCGCGCTCGTCTCCATGAGTGGGCGTGAAGCGATCGCCCTGGCGCTCGGGGTTCCGGTCGGAGACGAAAGCCGTGCTGTGGAGGACATCGGTGGCCCGCTCCTGATGGCCGCCTCGTTCGCGGTCGCCTGGTGGTGGCATCAGCGCCGTGTGTCGCGCGAGGCACTGGCGGCCGGTGGGTCACTCGCGGCGCGATCGGTGGGCCGTTCCGGACGCCTCCTCGTCTCGTTCGTCGGTCTGGCCGGTCTGGCGGCTGGCCTGGCATGGGAACTGCAGGTCCTGATCGACAGTGCCGGCAGCGGCGCTCGTGCCAGTCTCATCAGCACGAGCGACTTCGAGATCGCCCGGATCCGCGGCCCTGGCACTCGGGCTCGTCGGACTCGTGCTCTGGACGCCGGCATGGGTGCTGCTACAGCGAGACCGCCTGCAGTCGGGCGTCGAGGCGGCCATGGCGACTTCCCGGCGTGCGTACCTGATGCTCGTTTCTGCCTTGTCGGTGGTGGCGCTCATGGGCTCACTGGCCTTCCTGGTCTGGCAGGCCACTCGCCTCGTGATGGACGCGGGTGACCCGTCCGACTCGTCCTGGGCGATCTCGATCCTGCTGGTCGCCGCCGTCGTACTGGCCTACCACCTATGGCAACTGCGGTCCGACATGCGCCTGGTCGCTGCAGCCGTGGCAGGGGAGCCGGAGGAACCATCGGTCGCGATGGATGCGCGTACGATCGAGACCATCGAGATCAGCGCCCCCTCGGGTGCGGACTTCCGCGTGCTCAACGCCGCGATCCGCTCCGAACTCCCCGACGGCTACGAGCTCCGCGTCCTGGCAAGTCACTAGGCGATGGAGTCACCGTGGGCCAAGTCTTCGGGCGGCTCGAGGAGTTGGCCGCCGAAGTGGCCCCAGGTGAAGGCCGCGGCGTGACCGGTCCGCATCTCTATCCTGGCACGCGCTGACACCACAACGGGTACCGTTGACAGACCAAGAACCACCCTCTGGATACGCCACGTGACCAGCCCGACTCCAGCCGACGCACCCGAACGCAGCGACTTCATCCGCGACATCGTCGCGGCGGACGTGAAGGCCGGCCGTTACGATGCCATCGTCACTCGCTTCCCGCCCGAGCCCAACGGCCACCTTCACATCGGCCACGCCAAGTCGATCGCGCTCAACTACGGCATCGCATACGAGTTCGGTGGTCGCTTCCACCTGCGCTTCGATGACACCAACCCCGCCAAGGAAGAGCAGGAGTACATCGACGCCATCCAGACCGATGTGCACTGGCTCGGCGCGGACTGGGGCGAGCACCTCTACTACGCCTCCGACTATTTCGAGCAGCTCTTCGCCTGGGCGGAGCACCTGATCAAGGCCGGTCTGGCCTATGTCGACGACCTCTCCAGTGACCAGATCCGCGAGCACCGCGGCACCCTCACCGAACCTGGCAAGCCCAGTCCGCATCGCGACCGCCCGGTGGAGGAGAACCTGGACCTGCTGCGACGCATGCGGGCTGGCGAGTTCGCCAACGGCGAGCGTGTGCTGCGCGCCAGGATCGACATGGCCTCGCCCAATATCAACCTGCGCGACCCCATCCTCTATCGCATCGTGCACGCCACCCATCCGCGAACGGGCGACGCCTGGTGCATCTACCCCACGTATGACTTCGCGCACGGGCAGTCGGACGCCATCGAGGGCATCACGCACAGTATCTGCACGCTCGAATTCGAGAACCACCGCCCGCTGTACGACTGGCTCCTGGAGCATCTGCCAGTGCCGACTCGACCACACCAGTACGAGTTCGCCCGCCTGAACCTGACCTGGACGGTGCTCTCCAAGCGCTTCCTGCTGCGGCTGGTGCAGGAAGGCCGGGTGCGCGGCTGGGATGATCCGCGCATGCCCACCATCGCCGGGATGCGCCGCCGCGGCTACCCCGCCGAGGGCATCCGTGACTTCGCTGCTGCCATCGGCGTGAGCAAGGCCGATTCCACCGTCGAGCTCGCTCGCCTGGAGCATTCGGTGCGCGGCGTGCTCAATCGCGATGCCCAGCGTCGGATGGCCGTGCTCGACCCGCTCAAGGTCGTCATCACCAACTACCCCGACGACGAGCTCGACGAGCTCGACGCAGTCAACAACCCCGAGGATGAGTCCGCCGGTACGCGCAAGGTGCCCTTTGGCCGCGAGCTCTGGATCGAGCGCGAAGACTTCATGGAGGATCCGCCACGCAAGTTCTACCGGCTATCCCCCGGCCGCGAGGTCCGACTGCGCTACGCCTACTTCATCACCTGCGACGAGGTGGTCAAGGACGAGGCCGGTGACATCGTGGAGCTGCGTTGCAGCTACGATCCCGAGACGCGTGGTGGCGATGCGCCCGACGGCCGGCGCCCCAAGGCGACGCTCCACTGGGTCTCTGCGCGGCACGCGATGCCCGCGGAGGTGCGGCTGTACGAGTCGCTCTTCGTGCGGCCGGACCCGGGAGCGGATGGCGACCTGCTCGACGATCTGAACCCCGAGTCCGAGACCATCCTGAGCCAGTGCTGGCTGGAGCCGGCCGCGGCCCAGACGACAGTCGGTGAGACGGTCCAGTTCGAGCGCCTGGGTTACTTCTGCGCCGACCCCGATTCAGCGCCTGGCCGGCCGGTCTTCGACCGCACCATCACGCTGAAGGACAGCTGGTCCAAGCTTCAGGCCAGGGAGCAGCGCGGGTAGAGGACTACTCGCCGATCTCGCCGATGATCTCCGCCAGTGGGCGACCGCCGACCTGGGCCAGCTCGTAGCGCACGCGCGTCACCGGCTTGTCCAGCTCGAGCAGGCCGCCGAGGTCGATGGGCGTCGCCACGAGGACGATGTCGGCGTCGACGCGTTCCAGTGTCTCCTTGAGCTCGGCCATCTGCGCCTCGCCGTATCCCATCGCCGGCACCAGTGGCTCCAGGTCCGGATAGCGTTCCAGCACCGCCTTGATCGAGCCGACCGCGACCGGTTCTGGGTCGACCAGCTCGCCGGCACCGAAGCGACGCGCCGCCACGACGCCGGCACCGTAGGTCATGCCGCCGTGCGTTAGCGTGGGGCCATCTTCCACCACGACCACGCGCTTGCCTTCGATCGAGGGACCATCCAGCGTCAGGTCCGAGCGTGCCGTCAGGATCTCGGCATCCGGGTTCATCTCCTCGACGGACGCCATCACGGCCGCGAGGTCTTCCTCAGTGGCCGAGTCGATCTTGTTGATGATGACCACGTCGGCCATGCGCAGGTTGACCTCGCCGGGGTGGAAGCGCCGTTCGTGGCCGGGGCGCAACGGATCGGCTACCACGATGTAGAGGTCGGGCACGAAGAATGGCAGATCGTTGTTACCGCCGTCCCAGAGGATGACATCGGCCTCCTTCTCCGCCTCCCGCAGGATGGCCTCGTAGTCGACGCCGGCGAAGACGACGCGGCCAGCATCGAGGTGCGGCTCATACTCCTCGCGCTCCTCGATGGTGGTGTGGTGGCGATAGAGGTCCTCGCGGTCGCCGAAGCGCTGGACCCGCTGGGCGACCAGGTCACCGTAAGGCATGGGATGGCGGACCACGACCGGCGTCAGCCCGCGCGCGGCCAGCAGCGCTGCCACGGCACGGGTGGTCTGGCTCTTGCCGGCGCCGGTACGCACGGCGCAGACCGCCACCACGGGCTTGGTCGACTCCAGCATCATGCCGCGCGGTCCGATGAGCCCGAAGTCTGCCCCCGCGGCCATCGCGCGCGAGGCCGCATGCATGACGGTCTCGTGCGTAACGTCGCTGTAGGAGAAGACAACGAGATCGACGTCGTGCTCGCGGATCTGTTCCTCGAGTTCAGCTTCGGGAACGATGGGGATCCCGTCGGGGTAGAGCTCGCCGGCCAACTCGCGCGGGTAGCGCCGCTCGTCGATGCCGGGGATCTGCGTGGCCGTGAAGGCCACGACCTCTGCCCCGGGATCATCGCGGTAGACGACGTTGAAGTCATGGAAGTCACGCCCTGCGGCGCCCATGATGACGACCTTCGTGCGATCCACGATTGCCTCCCATGCGCCCCGGGCAGCGCTCAGCGCAGTACCTTCGAGGTGCCCACTCACCGTGGCTCGGGGCAGGTCGCCGTGCCAGAGTCCTTCGGCCCATGGGGGAGGGGCCGTCGTCAGGCGCTCAGCAGCGGGGCACCGCAAGTGACGAGGGCTTCGTCGCGAGTCACGATGGTCAGGCTCTCGAGTTGCGCCTGCGCGCTGAGCCTGCGGTCGAACGGGTCCGCGTGGTGGAGCGGCAGCGAATCTGCCAGTTCGGTGTGTGCGACTCGGATCTCCTCATCGGCATGACCAAGGGCCCACTTGACGACTGACCACACAAGAACGACAGTCAATGTTCCGCACGGCACCAGGCCGGTTGCGGGACATGAGGTCGTCGCATGCCTGAGACACTCGAAGACAAGCTCGTCGTCGGGATCTCTTCGCGTGCCCTGTTCGATCTCACCGATGCCAACGATGTCTTCGAGCAGGGCGGTCTGAGCGCCTATCGTGCATACCAGCGCGAGCACGAGCGGGATGTCCTGGAGCCGGGCACCGCCTTCCCGCTGGTGCGCGGCTTGCTGGCTGTCAACGTGCGTGCCGGCGAACGCCTGGTAGAGGTCGTCATCCTGAGCCGCAATGACGCTGACACGGGCATGCGTGTGTTGCGCTCGGTCGAAGCACACGGGCTGGACATCACTCGTGGCGTCTTCCGTGGCGGTCGGGATCCATACCCGCTGTTGCACGCGATGAGCTGCGACGTCTTCCTCAGTGCCGAGCCCTCGCAGGTGATCAAGGCACGCGAACAGGGGGTAGCCGCCGCGGTGATCCTGCCCAGCGTGAAGTTCGCCAACGACGACCTGACCGAAGTTCGCATCGCCTTCGACGGCGACGCCGTCCTCTTTGACCCTGCTTCGCAGCAGGTCTTCGACCGCGAGGGATTGGACGCCTTCCATCAGCACGAGGCGGACCACGCGGATGAGCCCATGTCGCCGGGCCCGTTCCGACCGTTCCTGCAGGGCCTGGCGCGGATCCAGTCGCATTTCGGTGCGGCCTCTCCCATCCGCACGGCGCTGGTGACCGCCCGCGCAGCGCCGGCGCACTACCGTGTCGTGAACACGCTCCGCTCGTGGGGCGTCAATGTCGATGAGACCTACTTCCTCGGGGGCGTGGACAAGGCGGAGGTACTCAAGGCCTTCGGCGCGCACATCTTCTTCGATCGATCAGCGCGTCCACGCCGAGTCCGCCGCGACGCTCGTGCCCGCGGCGCAGGTGTTGTGGTCGGAGGACGACCTCCCGGCGCCGCAGTCCAAGCAGCCACCAACCGTCATCGCGGGGCGTGGGCACAGGACGCCAACGACGGCCAAGACCAAGGTGGCCAGGTCGGCTACGCCTCGTGCAGCCTCGCGTCCGGCGGCCCTACGCGCACCGGCTCGAAACGAACGCTGAACCTGGCCCGCGTCGGCGAGCAGCACATGGGCCCCGCAGACACCTCGGCCTCGGGCGGGAAGTAGGCGACGCGTAGCAGCCGCCAGGCCGGTTCGTCGGCGATGCGGTAGCGCACGATCACGGCGTCGCCGGTGCGACTGGCCCGGAACGTCAGCGCCGAGCCTCGCGCACGATCGGGGAGGCGAGCGACGGACCAGTCGGACATCTCCACCGTTACGACCACACTGGCGAACAGTTGCCCGTCACTGCGCTCCACGCCGGTCTTGAGCCACAGCTCAGGACCGACGCGCAGCATCAGCCCGGCCTGATCGAACTGGTGGCTGAAGTCGGCCCTGAAGGTGACCTCGATGGCCGCGTCGCCTGCCAGCCGCGTGCCGAGGAAGTGGCCGTCGTCATGTCTGAAGCCGTAGCTCGTCCGCTGCCAGAAGTCGGTCTCAGGGCCGGTCTCGACCACGAGGTCGTGGCCATCGCGACGAGACACTGGTGGCTCGTTGAGCCACTCCATCTCGTCCCAGGGGATGATCTCATCGGCGTCATGCCGGGAGACTCCTTGTCGAACTGATGGTGGCCATGCTAGCCCGACGCCGGGGGCCGCGTTCGGGGTTTCGGGCCGTTCAGTCGATCCCAGGCTCCACTCGCGGCTCGTACCTATACTCGGGCGGATGCTCTCCCACACCATCCTGCACTTCGTCCGTGGCTTTGCCATGGGCGCGGCCGATATCGTGCCGGGTGTCTCGGGCGGCACCATCGCCCTGGTCCTCGGCATCTATGAGCGCTTCATCGCCTCCATCCGCGCTGGTTCAAAGGCCCTGACGCTGCTCGTGCGGCGTGATGTCACAGGTTTCCGGGAGTGGCTGGCTGCGGTGGAGTGGACCTTCATCATCCCGCTCGGTCTCGGTATCCTGGCCGCGGTCCTGTCGCTCGCCCGGCTCATCAGCGACCAGCTGGATCAGCAGCCAGAGCTGATGTCATCCATCTTCCTGGGCTTGGTGGCAGGTTCGGTGGTGGTCGCCTGGCGCCTTATCCGTCAGCCGCGCCGGCAACATGCACTCATCATCGCTGCTGCCGCCACCGTCACCTTCGTGTTGCTGGGCATCCGTGCCGGCACCGGCGAGGATTCGGTCGGCCAGATCGCCGACCCCGCGCTGTGGGCCTACTTCATCGCCGGCGCTATCGCCATCTGCGCCATGATCTTGCCGGGTGTCTCGGGCTCGTTCCTGCTCGTGCTCATGGGCATGTACGCTCCCCTCCTGGCGGCCGTCACCGACCGCGACTTCGTCACGCTGGGCGTCTTCATGTTCGGGGCGGTCGTCGGCCTGGCGCTCTTCTCGCAACTCCTCCACCTCGCGCTGCAGCGCGCACACGACATCGTGCTGGCCGTCCTCATCGGTCTCATGGCCGGCTCGATCCGCGTGCTGTGGCCCTGGCCCCACGGTGTCGACTCGACGGAGTTGGGGGCGCCCGAGGGTGAGATCATCGTCGCCATCGCGCTGGCCCTCGTGGCCTTCGTCGTGGTCGTGGTGGTGGCACGCTATGCCCAGGGGCTGGAAGCTGCCGAAGAGCATCCCGACGCCGAGCCGCACGAGGTCGTCTCAAGCGACGAACCGGCCGAAGCCGCTCCTTGAGCGTACGGGCAGCTCATTGGAAGCGTGGGCAGCGACCGGCTGGATGACTGCTGCGCTGCCTGCTCGGTCACCCACGCGGGATGCGAGCGGCAGCGGCACATGCCAGCCGATGAGTTCACAGCCGAGGTAGTGCGGCGACTCGCAGCCGGGTGTGCAGCGCGGGCAGCCCCAGTACGCCAGTCCGCCTTCATCGGGCAGGAGATCGGTGTGGCATACGTCCTCGCTCGTCTCGAGCACGCCGCACAGCCCCCGGGACTCGAGTTCTCCGTATGGTCGAAGGCCCCGTCGAGTGGTCAGGACTGGCCTGCGACGGTGGACAGGAGCGGGCCTGTCGATGAGCCGGCAGGCAGGGCCCCGGCAGCTGACCCGCCTACGACTTGCGGGCGATGTCCCCCGGTCGGACCTTGCCCGAGCGGATGACGATGGTGTTCGCGCCTCGCATCCGCAGCGCCAGGCCTTCCTTCGTGCTGATGAAGCGCAGGGCATCGGGGCCCCACCACTGGCGGAACATGGCACAACCCGTGTGCGGCTCCGCCTGGATCTCGAGCACGGCCTCGCCGATAGCGACGCGCGTACCAGCGGGCAAATTGGCCTCGGAGAGGTCCAGGTCGACGTACAGCTGGTCGCCGCACTGCGCCCAGGCCCGCGGATGGGGATCGCCAGAGATGAGCTCTGCGACGCGTGCGTTCATGATGGTCACCTGGGAATATAGGCTGGGCCTGTCGGCGCCCATCCCCGCTCGATTCACCCAGTCATCACCGACGAGACCAAGCTCGGTGTCGAGCTGCGCCTCCGCGAGGACCTCGCGTTGGCCGCTGCCCGGCCGGCGCACCAGCAGCCGAACCGGCCCCTCGTCCCTGGGGGCGTCGAGCACGCCCGGCATCCCCGCTTCGAGCTCCTCTCTCGTCCGGTATCTCATCGGTCGGAGTATGCCGCACCGTCACGTCGTCGGATCGTCACACGGGTCTGCTTGGATAGGCGCTCATGACGACCACACCCACGACTCCGCCCGCTGCCGTGCCCTCGCGTACAGCGGATGTCGCTGCCTTCGTAGCCGGCGGGCTGGCCGCCGGACTGGCGATCGCCGTCGGTGAGGTGATGGCAGGTCTCATCGTCGGCGCACCATCGCTCGTCATCGCCATCGGCGACTTCATCATCGAGTATCAGCCTCCGTGGGCGAAGGATGTCGCCGTCGGACTATTCGGCACCAACGACAAGCTGGCGCTCAACGCCGGCATCGTCATCACCGCGGTCCTTATCGCCGGCTTGCTGGGCGTGGCTGGCCGACGCGACTGGAGGGTGCCTGCCATCGGCTTCGGGATCGCCGGGGCGGCCGGCTTGCTGGCGGCGCTGACCCGACCCCTGGTCGATCCGCTGTGGGCCATCGTCACCATCACGCTCGCGATCTGCGCCGCCCTACTGGCGCTGCGCTTGATGCTGGCAGCCACCGGAGCGAGATGGGTATCGGGGCGCTCCGGGGCGCGGGCGACGACCCGCGACGCCGGCGTACCGGTCGAGCAGGCGGTGCCATCCGGCTCCATGCCCGATTGGGATCGCCGCCGGTTCCTGCAGGTCGGCGGTGGGGTCGCGGTCGGTTCGATCCTCCTCGGCGTGGTCGGACGCAACCTGCTGACCAGTCGGCCGGCGGGAGTACCCGCCAGCGCCGGACTGCCGAGCGCGACCACGTCGCTACCGGCGCTGCCGGCGGGTGCCACGCTCGACGTCGAGGGCATCACCCCCATCGTCGTGCCCAACGACAAGTTCTACCGCATCGACACCGCGCTCATCAGCCCGCGCGTCAACGCGGATACCTGGCAGCTGACCGTCAAGGGCATGGTCGACCGCGAGGTCGTCCTCAGCTACGACGAACTCCGGTCGATGCCCTTGTTCGAACAGTACGTGACCATCGCCTGCGTCTCCAACGAGGTCGGCGGTCGACTCGTCGGCAACGCACTCTGGACCGGCGTGGACCTGCGCGACGTCCTCGACATGGCCGGTGTGCAGCCGGGCGCCGACCAGATCGTGGGACGCTCGGTCGATGATTTCACCGCCGGCTTCCCGACACAGTGGGCGATGGACCTGGAGCGTCGCCCCATGATCGCCATCGGCATGAATGGCCAGCCGCTGCCGGTCGACCACGGCTACCCCGCACGACTCATCATCCCTGGTCTCTACGGCTACGTCAGTGCCACCAAGTGGCTCCGCGAGATCGAGCTCACCACGCTGGACGCCTTCGACGGTTACTGGGTCCCACTGGGCTGGGCCAAGGAAGCGCCGATCCTGACGCAATCCCGCATCGACACGCCACGCAACGGCGCGTCCGTGGCCGCCGGGGTGACGGTGCCCATCGCCGGCGTGGCCTGGGCACCTGACCGTGGCGTCTCGCTCGTCGAGGTTCAGGTCGACGATGGCGAGTGGCAGCGGGCCGAGCTCTCCGATCCACTCAGCGACGCGGCCTGGGTGCAATGGAAGCTGCCCTGGGCTACCCCGGCCGACGGCGGCCGTCACAAGCTCAGCGTACGCGCCACCGATGGCGACGGCGTGGTCCAGACCGCTGACGTCACGCCGCCGCGTCCCGATGGTGCCCGCGGCTACCACGTCATCAACGTCTCGGTCGGCTAGGCAGCAGCCCCGGCGAGGCTACTCGATCTCGACCGTGCCCTGGGTGATGGTTCGCGTCGCACCGCCGACCCAGACAGCGCCATTCTCATCGACCTCGATGTGGGGCCGACCGGCACGACCCAGGGCCGTGCCCTGGCTGACCGTATAGGGCGCCACCATCTGGCCGCTAGCGCAAAGCCACTGTGCCAGCGAGGCGTTCAGGCTACCGGTCACCGGGTCCTCGAGGATGTCGCCGCGGTCGTTGCTGAAGAACGCTCGCACTTCGTAGGCTGTCTCGGAGCCGGGTGGATACAGCCCGACGACGCCGATGTCGACGTGCTGCTCGCTCCTCGAAGGCTGCAGCGCCAGCACCGCTTCGGCCGAGGCCACCATCAGCGCCACCCAGCCGGGGCCGTTATCGACCCACTGGCTGTCGACGACGTCGCTCGTGTCGATGCCCAGGATGCCCGCGATGTGGGCAAGGTCAGCGGGCGCCACCGGCCCTGTGCGTGTCATGGGTGGGGCCTCGAATGCCAGCAGCTCGCCGACGCGCCGGATGGGGATGAGGCCGGCTGGGCACTCTTGCACGATGCGCGCGGCATCCCGCGGCACACCACCGGCCCGCAGCCAGGCATGGCAAGTGCCCAGCGTGGGATGGCCGGCGAAAGGTAGCTCGCCCGCGGCCGTGAAGATGCGCACGGAGTAGTCGGCGGCAGGTTCGCGGGACGAGACCACGAACGTCGCCTCCGAGAGGTTGGTCCAGCGCGTGAAGCGCTCCATCTGATCGGTCGTGAGGCCGTCGCCGTCGAGCACCACCGCCACCGGATTGCCACGCAACGGCTGGGACGAGAACACATCGACCTGCTGGAACCGGCGCATCAGGCCAAGGATAGCCCTCGGTCAGCCGCTGGCGGCCTCGCCTTCGGTCGAGATCACATGCGAAGGGGCACCGTGCAGCGCGGGGATCGAGCCCAGCCGGCCTGCCTGGTAGTCACTGAAGGCCTGCACCACTTCCTCTCGCGTGTTCATCACGAACGGGCCCATCCAAGCCACCGGCTCGCGGATGGGCCGCCCGCCGAGGAGGAGCACATCCATGTTGGGGCTGCGGCTCTCCTGCTGTTGCGAAGCGCGAACGGTGAGCGAGTCGCCGGGGCCATACACGGCTAGCTGGCCCATCCCGATGGGTCTCCGCTCGGGCGCTACCTCACCCTCGCCGTTCAAGACATAGAGGAGGCCGTTGTAGTCCGCCCGCCATGGCAGCGACACCTCGGCGCCAGCGCTGATGGTGGCGTGGATCTGCGTCATGGGTGTGTACGTGGAGCCGGGCCCGGTGAAGCCGCCGATCTCGCCGGCGATGATGCGCAAGAGGGCCCCACCATCGGCCGTCGTTACCAGCGTCACCTCCTCGGCACGCAGGTCCTGGTAGCGAGGGGCTGCCCACTTCTGGTCACGGGGCAGGTTCACCCACAGCTGGAAACCGTGGAAGAGGCCGCCGCTCACCACCAGGTGCTCGGGCGGCGTCTCGATGTGCAGGATGCCGGCGCCGGCGGTCATCCACTGCGTATCGCCGTTGGTGATGGTGCCGCCACCGCCGTTGGAATCGGAGTGTTCCATGATGCCGTCGATCATGTAGGTGACGGTCTCGAAGCCGCGGTGTGGGTGCCAGGGTGTGCCCTTGGGCTCACCCGGCGCGTACTCCACCTCACCCATCTGGTCGAGATGGATGAATGGATCGAGGTCGCGCAGATCGACACCCGCAAAGGCGCGCCGAACGGGGAAGCCCTCGCCCTCGAAGGCACTGGGTGCAAGTGTGACGCTCTTGACCGCACGCGGACGAGCAGTCAGGGGGTCCGGCGGTCCGATCCGCGGAAGGACTGTGAGGTCGTCGACGGTGATGGCTGGCATGTCTGGCTCCAGGGGAGGGGTCCTTGGCGCCCCAGTATCGCAGGTCTTAGTTGCGTACGCAAGCATCGGTGTCGGCAGCATGACACCCCGGTCGTCGGCTGCCTGCTCGGCCGCGGGCCTCCACGGATCCAGCATGGGGTCATCCTCCCAAACCCGCAGACACGAGGCCATCGATGGACCGGATGAAGCTTCTGGCCCTCAGCACCCTCACCCCGATCATGATCCTCGGCTCGTCGCTGGTGATCGCCGCTCAGCCTGGTGATGCGACGGGCGCCGGCCCGGTCATCGGTGGCGGGATCGGGCACGACTTCAAGAAACAGTGCGCTCCCGCTCGGCCAGCTCGTGCTCGGCGGCGACCCGCTCGACCACGGTCTCGAACTCTGCCCAGGAGTGCACGTCGAGCACGCCTTCCACGGGCCCGTTCCAGGGATGGACCATGCGGCAGACCACCGCATCGGGCAAGCCTGCCGCGAGCTCCTTCAGATGGTGCGGCGCGTCATCGAGGTAGATGTCGCAGCCCGCCAGCGTCTTGTCCCACAGGAAGTGCACCTCTCGCGCGGGCACGCTGTGGTCAGCGAGCCAGGCCAGCGAGTCGGGGATGGCCCAATCGAACT
Organism: uncultured Chloroflexia bacterium; assembly: GCA_963724095.1. GTDB lineage: Bacteria > Chloroflexota > Limnocylindria > Limnocylindrales > CSP1-4 > JAFMJV01. The sequence continues at coordinate 1,187 of CAVRTH010000003.1, read as the reverse complement.
TGGAGCTGACGATCGCGACGCGGTGCCTGGCACCGATGCGCTTGATGGCCTCGATGGCCCCCGGCAGCGGTGGTGCATCGCGGAACGTGGAGCGCCCATCACCCTGCGCCCAGGCCCAGAAGTCAGCCATGGAGCCGAAGTGGGTCAGTCGGTAGAGCCCGTCCCACTCCTGCACCATGGAGGCCACCAGCTCCGTGCCGAAGTCACGGTTGTAGCGCGTCATCCAGCCGGTGTTGAAGTCGGCCAGCACACCGTCCATGTCGATGCCGATGCGGATGCCCGGCAGAAGGTCCCTGAAGGTGTCGTCGTGGGCGGTCACAGCGTCGCGTCGTCCATGCCGTCGCTACCGAAGAGTCGCTCGTGGGTGCGCAGCGCGAAGCGATCGGTCATGCCAGCGATGTAGTCGGTCGCCTGGGTGACGCGGTCGGCGTCGTTGTCCCGGTAAGAGGCGGGGATGTCCTCGGGATGGCTGAGGTGGTGGTCCATGAGCCGCCGGATGACGTCGATGGCAGCGGCCTGCGGGGCACGCTGCCATGGCGCCAGGTAGACCCGTTCGAACATGAAGTCGCGCAGCTCGTTCATGTCGCTCAGGACGGCATCGTCCATGCGTACCTCGGCCGCCGCGAGCGAGCCCTCGATGACCGCGTCGATCATGCCGCCGACCCAGGCTGAACCGGGGGCGCCGAAGCGGTCGGTCATGCCGGCAGGGAACTCGTCACCCGTGAGCACCCCGGCCCGCAGGGCGTCGAGGGCATCGTGGGTGAGATAGGCGATGCGGTCGGCGTAGCGCACACAGCGGGCCTCGGCGGTCGCCGGTGGCGGGTCGATCTTCCAGGAGTGGGCGCGGATACCGTCACGAACCTCCCAGCTCAGGTTGATGTCCTCGAGCATCTCGTAGATACGGACCGACTGCGCCGCGTGGTGCCAGCCGCCGGTGGTGGGGAAGTAGGGTGAGAGCGCCTCCTCGCCGGTGTGGCCGAAGGGAGAGTGGCCCACGTCATGGCCCAGGCCGATCGCTTCGGCCAGTGACTCGTTCAACGACAGCGCCGCGGCCAGCGCTCGCGCGATCTGCGTGACCTGGATGGTGTGCGTCAGGCGCGTCACATAGTGGTCGCCCTCGGGGTTGACGAAGACCTGCGTCTTGTGCTTCAGCCGACGGAAGGCCTTGCTATGCATGATGCGATCGC
>CAVRTH010000002.1:0-132000 GCA_963724095.1 uncultured Chloroflexia bacterium | reverse complement strand
AACACCCGAAGCCAGTGAGCCAACCGCAAGGGGGCAGCTGTCGAAGGTGGGGTTGGTGACTGGGACGAAGTCGTAACAAGGTAGCCGTACCGGAAGGTGCGGCTGGATCACCTCCTTTCTAGGGAGAGGGAGCCGAGGCCATCGGTGAGGCCAGAGCGTTATATACCCTCCCAGGTTGATCGACCGATCGATACTGCTCACCCGCTGGGTGGGGAGCGGCGCATGGATCAGTCCACGCGAGATCGTGTCGACCCAGCAACCAAGCACCGAAATCCGTTCACTCATCAGTCTGTCTGTCACTCTTCAATTGTTAAGGTGCCATTCCCTCCGACGATCGCATTCGTCTGGGGGAATGCCTGGGCGTTTAGCTCAGTTGGTTAGAGCACTGCCCTGATAAGGCAGAGGTCTCTGGTTCGAGTCCAGAAACGCCCACCATGTACCATCCCGGTGATCGGGGGCCTTGAGGGGGCGTAGCTCAGTTGGAAGAGCATCTCCTTTGCAAGGAGAGGGTCAGGAGTTCGAGTCTCCTCGTCTCCACCAACCCAGATGGCCGCCGGATGATAGCGAGGAACGAGCTGCTGACCGCACACTTGACGACGGAACTGAAGATCGGGTAGACCCCGAAGGCTCTCGAAGAGCAACCCAGGCTGATCATGACGACGGCTCGAGGTCTTCGAGCCGTCTTGTGGTGTCAACGCCCGGTGGACCTCTGATCCGTGGGCTCCAGGGACAGCCTGGAGGTCACCGACCAGCGGATCGCTGGAAATGCGAGCATCGCTCGCAGCACCTTACAAAGTGAAGACGTGATCGGAAGAAATTGAGTCTTTTTTGAACTTCGATTTCTGCCGAGGATAGAACGACAAGGTGAATTTTCCCGGACGTCTCTTGACAACTACCTTCGGGTGAGTTGCTGAGAGAGGTCAAGCTACACAGTGCACGGGGTGGATGCCTTGGCGCCAAGAGCCGAAGAAGGACGTGGCAGGCGACGAAACGCCCTGGGGAGCTGCGAGCAAGCTTTGATCCAGGGGTGTCCGAATGGGGAAACCCGGCTGGGGTAATGCCTAGTCACTCCGGGCTGAATACATAGGCCCGGTTGAGGTAAGTCCGCGAACTGAAACATCTCAGTAGCGGGAGGAAAAGAGATCATTCCCTGAGTAGTGGCGAGCGAAAAGGGAACAGCCCAAACCAGCTCAGCGTGATAGGCGGCAGCCGTTTCTGAGCTGGGGTTGTAGGAGTCGACATTGGGGTCCTGCCGGACTCCACTGGAGTTACAAAGTCGATCGTGAGTCGAACCCGTCAGGAAAGGCGGGCCGTAGAGGGTGACAGCCCCGTAGACGAAGCGAGCGACCTCCAGGTCGGCCACCTGAGTACCACGTGGAAGGTCTCTCATGTGGGAATCTGGGCGGACCACCGTCCAAGGCTAAACACTCTTGGCGACCGATAGTGAACCAGTACCGTGAGGGAAAGGTGAAAAGAACCCCGGAAGGGGAGTGAAATAGTACCTGAAACCGCGTGCACACAAACAGTCAGAGGGTGTTGCCGGCTTGCCGGTAGCCTAATGGCGTGCCTTTTGAAGAATGAGCCGACGAGTTACTTGTATGTGGCGAGGTTAAGTCCGAGAAGGACGGAGCCGAAGCGAAAGCGAGTCTGAATAGGGCGTCCAGTCGCATGCAGTAGACCCGAAACCGGGTGACCTACCCATGGCCAGGTTGAAGCGGGAGTAATGTCCCGTGGAGGACCGAACCCACTAGCGTTGAAAAGCTAGGGGATGAGCTGTGGATAGCGGTGAAATGCCAATCGAACCCGGAGATAGCTGGTTCTCCCCGAAATATCTTTAGGGATAGCCTCGAGCGTTCAATCACGAGGGTAGAGCACTGAATGGGCTAGGGGGCTTCCCGCTTACCAACCCCAATCAAACTCCGAATCTCGTGATTCTAGAGCTCGGGAGTCAGACTACGAGGGCTAAGCTTCGTGGTCAAAAGGAAAACAGTCCGGACCGTCAGCTAAGGTCCCCAAATCCAGGCTAAGTGGGAAAGGATGTGGAGTCGCCGAGACAACCAGGATGTTGGCTTAGAAGCAGCCATCATTGAAAGAGTGCGTAACAGCTCACTGGTCAAGTGATTCCGCGCCGAAGATCCAACGGGGCTAAAGTCTGGTACCGAAGCTACGGGTCCGCGGTCTAACCGCGGGCGGTAGGGGAGCGTCGTGCATGCAGCGAAGGTCGATCGTAAGGACGGCTGGAGCGTGCACGAGTGCGAATGTCGGCATGAGTAGCGCAATGTGGGTGAGAAACCCACACGCCGGAAGCCTAAGGTTTCCTGAGGAAGGCTTGTCCACTCAGGGTTAGTCGGGCCTAAGCCGAGGACGATACGTCGTAGGCGATGGACATCCGGTTGATATTCCGGAACCACCAGAGATCGTTTGCACCGCAAGGTGTCGCCTGGGGAACGCGACCCCGTGGTTGGTTTGGCCGTATAGGTCATTTCGAAGCGGGTGAGTTGAACCCAGGTGAGAGCAAGGGCATGACCCAGCATGGTAGTTCGAGCGCGTTATGGCTATACGCGTCTAAGCCGGTAGGCGGGGAAGACAGGTAAATCCGTCATCCCATCCAAACGCCGAGAAGCGAATGAAAGTGGCAACAGCTGCGATTCGAGTGAGCCAAGCTGGCAAGAAAAGTGTCTAGCGAGATCAAAGGTGACCGTACCGTAAACCGACACAGGTAGGCGGGTAGAGAATACCAAGGCGATCGGGAGAACCCTCGTTAAGGAACTCGGCAAATTGGTCCCGTAACTTCGGGAGAAGGGACGCCTCGCCGGCAGCTTGCTGCCAGGTCGAGGCCGCAGTGAAACGGCCCAGGCGACTGTTTAGCAAAAACACAGGTCCGTGCGAAAGCGAAAGCTGACATATACGGGCTGACGCCTGCCCAGTGCCGGAAGGTTAAGAGGAAGGGTTCACGCTCTGAAATCGAAGCCCCGGTAAACGGCGGCAGTAACTATAACTGTCCTAAGGTAGCGAAATTCCTTGTCGGGTAAGTTCCGACCCGCACGAATGGCGTAACGATCTGGGCGCTGTCTCAACGAGGGACTCGGCGAAATTGAAGTACCTGTGAAGATGCAGGTTACCCGCGATAGGGCAAAAAGACCCCGTGGAGCTTTACTACACCCTGTCATTGGATTGGGATTCAGCACGTGTAGGATAGGTGGGAGGCTGAGAAGCTGGGGCGCTAGCCTCGGTGGAGCCGTCGTTGAAATACCACCCTTGTTGTGTTTTGGTTCTAACCGCGACCCGTAATCCGGGCGCAGGACAGTGGCAGGCGGGTAGTTTGACTGGGGCGGTCGCCTCCTAAAGAGTAACGGAGGCGCCCAAAGGTTCCCTCAGGCTGAATGGAAACCAGCCGTAGAGTGCAAAGGCATAAGGGAGCTTGACTGCGAGACTTACACGTCGAGCAGAGACGAAAGTCGGGCTTAGTGATCTGGTAACACCGAGTGGAAGGGTTATCACTCAACGGATAAAAGCTACCCCGGGGATAACAGGCTTATAGGGCCCAAGAGTTCACATCGACGGCCCTGTTTGGCACCTCGATGTCGGCTCGTCGCATCCTGGGGCGGTAGTACGTCCCAAGGGTTTGGCTGTTCGCCAATTAAAGCGGTACGTGAGCTGGGTTCAGAACGTCGTGAGACAGTTCGGTCTCTATCCATCGTGGGCGTAGGAAACTTGAGAGAAGCTGCTCCTAGTACGAGAGGACCGGAGTGGACGAACCGCTGGTGTGCCAGTCGTCCTGCCAAGGGCGCCGCTGGGTAGCTATGTTCGGTATGGATAAGCGCTGAAAGCATCTAAGTGCGAAGCCAGTCTCGAGATGAGGTTTCCCACCGGGTTAACCGGGTAAGACCGCAGGGAGATCACCTGCTTGATAGGCGGCATGTGGAAGCTTGGTAACAAGTGAAGCTGAGCCGTACTAATGGTCGAGGGCTTGACCTTTTTCAGCAGCCCAACCAAGGGCAGCTGCCAGGGAGGTCCGGAAGATTTCACCGCGTCAGCGCGACATGTCGTTCGCGTCGCGGCAGCGTCGAAGTTCAGGCTCATGTGCCGGGCGAGCCGGCAGGTCCGATCACGTCCTCACGAGAACACACGCACGAGATCCTGGTGACTCTAGCGGAGAGGTCACACCCGTTCCCATCTCGAACACGGAAGTAAAGCTCTCCAGCGCCGAAGATACTCAGGGGGCAGCCCCTCGGGAAAATAGGTCGTCGCCAGGGTCTTTTGCGTTGTCCGGTAGACGGTCAAGGCTGCTGTGTTGGCGGCCTTTCTTTGTGCCCGCAGGCGGAACCTTCGGTGACCGGCCCCGGATACGGGGTGACGCCGTATCATCCCCGGGTGGAGTCTGAACCTCGCGAAGAGCAGTGGCCACCTCAGGACGGGCTGGACGGCACGTCGAAGCAGCCTGATCCCCAGGGCGATGTGACGCCGACGGTGGGCCCGCCGCCGGCCGCTCCTGCGCCGCGGCAGGTTCCGCCAGCGGGCCCGACCCCCGCTCCGTCCGGTGGGGTAGCACCTCGATCCATGCCGTCCCCCCCACCACCGCAGATGCCGCGCCCTGGCTCACCGCCACCTTGGGCCAGCGCCCCACCCGCGCAACCGCCGGCGGCGATGGAGCCAAGTCCCCAAGGACCCATCGACGTTCCATCGAGCGCCTCCGCGGTCGGAGGTACCAGGCTGTCCGCATCGGGCGAGCTCGAGGCCACCACGGCACCCGATGCATCCGCAGGGTCGGTGCCCCCAGCGTCCGAGTCCGACGGGTCGGAGGGTGGATCGACAGGCTTCGGTCGGACAAGAGCTGGCGGGCCTACCCCCGGTGGCTCCTGTGGTCACATCTCCGGGCCAGAGCGACTGGCTTTCGGGAGTCTGCCCGTACCTGCAGTCGAAGGATGGTGCGTACCGCTCGAGCGAGCCGGATGCCAGCCATCGATGTGCGGCACAGGACTCCTCCCGGCTCACCGCCACTGGCGTTCCAGGAGCGGTACTGCCTCACCGACCGCCACTCGCGGTGCGAGATGTACAAGTACGCGCAGGAGGTCGCGAGCGCCGTACCAGCCGGCCAGATGCCCGGAGCCACCAGCGTGCCGGGCGCGGTATCGATGAAGCTGGGCTCTTCCGGCCGCGACAACTCCCGGCGGCCTGTCGTCGCCGCCGCGGCCGCGATCGGCGGCCTGATCGTCATCGTCTTCCTGCTGGCGCTGCTCGTCGGTAGCTGTTCCGGCGATGGCGGTTCGCCAGCTGCCACAGAAGAGGCCTCATCCGTGGCCGGCGCCCTCGGTGAGGCCACGGCCGTGCCGACACGCGAGGCCCGACCGACCGACGCCGTGACTCCCGTGCCGACTCCCGCGTCCGAGACGGGAGAGGGCCCGGCTGTCGACGCCACGACGCCGCCCGAGAGCGGGGACCTCCTGGTCCTGTACCAGGTTCAAGAGGGTGAGGCGCTGCTGAAGATCGCGGAGACCTTCGGCGTGACCAGGCGCAGCATCCTCAAGGCGAACGAGGGCATGCAGGACAGCAAGCCGTACGTCCAGGCTGGCGACATCATCGTCGTGCCCGTGTCGCCGGAACTTTCCATCGAACAGATCGAGGAAACCATCCCGGGCTACCAAGGGCTTGCCCCGTAGACTCCCTGGGTCTTGGTCGCAACGCCTGCCCCGTTCTCAGGACTGGCAGCCGCGACACCATGTGGTGGTGAAACCGCCCGGCGAGACCTGGCTGAGGGTCGTACCACAGCGCGGACACGGCTCCCCACCTCGCAGATGGACGCGCAGGAAGTCGCGCGCCTGCTTCTCGAACGTTGGTGGCACACGCGCGCGTAGCTCACGTTCAGCCCATTCGACGATCTCGCGGCAAGCACGCCAGAGCGCCTCCGATTCTTCGGCTGCCAGGGTGGGCCGTTTGCGGAACGGTGCCAGCCGAGCCAGCCACAGTGACCTCATCGCTGTAGGCGTTGCCGATGCCGGCCACGAACGCCTGGTTCTTCAACAGGTTCCCAAGCTCGCCGTTGTGGCGGCGGATCCGCGCCTGCCAGCTCGCCAGGTCGAGCGCCGGGTCATCGGCGTCCGGACCCATCGCTTCCCAGCCGGCGATCTCGCGGGTGATGCCCGCAGGCAGCAGGTAGACCTTGCCCATCTTCTTGGGGTCGCGATAGCGCAGCTCCACGACGGCGTCGTCGGCCCGCAGCCAGCTGGCGCCGCGCGTCCAGGCAGCAGTCCCTGTGGCACGCGGCACGCCGGTCCGTGGCCCGAAGCTGAGCACCAGCGCAGTCGAGCTGAAGGACTTCGCGCCCGGCTCGGCCAGACCGAGGCGACCGCTGAGCATGGCGTTGACCACGATTCGATCGTCGCCGAAGCGCAGCGTCAGAAACTTGCCCCGTTGTTCGACTCGCCCCAGCACGAGACCCTCGAAACCTCGCAGCTCAGCCGTAGTCCCTCGTAGCACCAGCGGCTGCGTCAGCGCGACCGACTCGAGCGAGCGTCCGGCGAGCGTGGCGGTGAAAGCATCGGCGAGGATGCGCAGGTCAGGCAGCTCAGGCATCCACCCATTGTTGCGTCCTTCGGCGCGTGATAGCATGCGCGGGCCCCACCGAATGAGAATAGCCAGACCCTGCAGACCCGGACACGGAGGAGTCATCCCGCCCATCTGGACACGGAAGACACACCGCCGCTCGAGAGGCCCGGGACACTGCCCGGGCTTCCTGCATGCTCAGGAGACGGGAGCCTATCCACCAAGGAGAGCAGACAGTTGACCGTAGAAGAGCCGAAGACCAGCGACACCGAGATCGCCGAGAGCGAGCCAGAGACAGCGACCGCAGCACCCGAGGCCATGACCGCGGAGGCACCTGTCGAGGCTGCGGGCGAACCGGAGTCCGGTGAGCCGGCCGCTGCCGTAGAGGCAGAGACCTCCGCATCCGACGACCCGTCAGCACCCGCCGAGGCAGCCACGGGGCCCGCCACCGATGCCGTCGTTGAGGCACCGGCCGGAGAGCCGATCGTGGACGAGGCCCCCGCAGAGGTCGAGCCCCCCGCAGAGGTCGAGGCACCCGCCGAGGCAGCCACGGGGCCCGCCACCGATGCCGTCGTTGAGGCACCGGCCGGAGAGCCGATCGTGGACGAGGCCCCCGCAGAGGTCGAGCCCCCCGCAGAGGTCGAGGCCCCCGCCGAGGCAGCCACGGGGCCCGCCACCGATGCCGTCGTTGAGGCACCGGCCGGAGAGCCGATCGTGGACGAGGCCTCCGCAGAGTCTGCCGCCGATGCTCCAGCGGAGGAAGTGCCGGTTGTGGTCGACGATCGCCCCGAGCCGACGACGATGGAAGAACTCCTTGCGGAGCAGCCTGGGGACATCCCCAGCTTGAAGCATGGCGACGTGGTCGAAGGCAAGATCGTTCGCATCGACAAGGACGAGATGCTCGTCGATGTCGGCGCCAAGTCCGAGGGTGTCGTCAGCAACCGCGAGCTCTATGGCCGCAACACCGAATCCCAGCCGGAGCTGGCTGTCGGTGACACCGTCCTGGTCTATGTCCTGCAGCCTGAATCCGCCGACGGGCACGCCGTCCTGTCGCTCCGACGTGCCGGCCTTGAGCGCAAGTGGCGGTCGATGCAGGAGCAGTTCGACGAGGGTGAGATCATCGAAGCACCAGTCATCGACCACAATAAGGGTGGTCTCATCGTTGACTGCGGCATCCGTGGCTTCGTGCCCATCAGCCAGATCGTCGATTTCCCCCGACGCCCACAGAACGACCAGCCGCGTGATGCGGCCCAGGAGATCGCCGAGAAGCTGCAGCCCTACGTGGGACGCAAACTGCGCCTCAAGATCCTGGAGGTCAACCGCAAGGCCAACCGCCTGATCCTCTCGGAGAAGGTGGCGTTGTACGAGGAGCGCCGCGAGAAGCGAGACGAGCTCTTCAGCAGCCTGGAGACCGGTCAGAAGGTCAAGGGCACCGTCCGATCCATCGCGCCCTTCGGCATCTTCGTCGACCTCGGGGGCATCGACGGTCTCGTGCACAAGAGCGAGCTGTCCTGGAACAAGGTCAACAATCCCGAAGGTGCCTACGAGGTCGGCGACGAGGTCGAGGCCGAGGTCATCGACATCAACCACGAGCGTGGCCGCATCAGCCTTTCGATCCGACGCCTGCTACCCGATCCGTGGCAGTCGACGGTCGCGGACCTCAAGGTCGGCGATGTCGTCGATGGCACGGTCACCAAGATCGTCAACTTTGGCGCGTTCGTTCGCGTCAGGGACGGCCTCGAGGGCCTCATCCACATCAGTGAGCTCTCGCACCAGCGTGTGGCGCACCCGGGTGACGTCGTCCACGAGGGCCAGACTCTCAAGCTCAAGGTCATCTCCCTCGATTCCGAGCGCCATCGTCTTGGACTCAGCCTGAAGCAGGCCGAGGAAGCCCCGGTGCGTCCGGCGCGCGAGCGCCGGCCGCGCGGTGAGCGTACCGGCTACGACCGGTCGCAGGCCATCCAGGAACCCGAGGGTGGCATCGACAACACGCTGGCAGCGGCCTTCGCGCAGGTGCGCCAGCAGATCGCCGAGCAGGATGCCGCCCAAGCCGGTGAGGTGGAGGTGGCTGCCGAGGCCATCGAGGCCGAGGCGCTCGAGAAGGCCGTCGACGCCGAAGCCGTCGTCGAGGCCGCTGAGGCCGTCGAGGAAGAGGCCATCGTCGAAGAGGCCGAGGCGCTCGAGAAGGCCGTCGACGCCGAAGCCGTCGCCGAGGTCGCCGAAGAGGTGAAGGAAGCTGCCCAGGACGAGGTCGCCGATGATCTGGAGGCGGCCGCCACGGCGACCACCCCCGAGGCGGAGGCCGAGGCGCTCGAGAAGGCCGTCGACGCCGAAGCCGTCGTCGAGGCCGCTGAGGCCGTCGAGGAAGAGGCCATCGTCGAAGAGGCCGAGGCGCTCGAGAAGGCGGTCGAGACCGAAGCCATCGCCGAGGTCGCCCAAGAGGTGAAGGAAGCTGCTCAGGACGAGGTCGCCGATGACCTCGAGACTGGCGCTGAGGCAGAAGTGGTGGCCGAGACCGCTGCCAACGCCGAAGCGGATGCAGAGGCCGTCATCGAGGAGCTCAAGGAAGAAGCGGCCCAGCAATAGCCGCCTCCACTCGCTATGGTTGCTTCCCTCGGAGGCGATCGCTGCGGCCGGCGATGCCGCGCTCGACCCCGCCCGGGGATCGTGGCGCGGCACCCTGCTGCGTGACGAAGCGGTGACGACGACTTTGGCCGGGCGGGGGACGGCTGGGTCTGTGGAGTCCGGCGCGGTGGTAGCATGACTCGGCGGCCGTCAAGGGGTCGCCTGTCAAGGAGTCGTCGCCAGCCCCTATGGATCGGTTCGACAAGTTCACCGACCGCGCTCGCAAGGTCCTGACGCTCGCGCAGGACGAGGCACAGCGCTTCAACCACAATTACATCGGTACAGAGCACCTGCTGCTCGGTCTTGTCCGCGAGGGCGAGGGAGTGGCAGCGCGCGTGCTCGAGAACATGAACGTCGAGCTGCCGAAGGTCCGTACCGCCGTCGAGTTCATCATCGGCCGCGGCGACCGACCGGTGGTCGGCGAGGTCGGTTTGACCCCACGCGCCAAGCGCGTCATCGAGCTTGCCATCGACGAGGCTCGTCGGCTCGGGCACAACTACATCGGCACGGAGCACCTGCTCCTGGGTCTGGTGCGAGAGGGTGAGGGTATCGCCGCCGGCGTGCTCGAGTCGCTCGGCGTCAACCTCGACAAGGTTCGCCACGAGGTCATCCGCGTGCTCAGCCAGTCGAGCGCGTCCGGTCCCAGCAGCAGTAGTGACGCCAAACGTGCCGGTACCAGCAAGACGCCAACCGTCGACCAGCTCGGGATCAACCTCACCGAGGCAGCTCGCAGCGGCAAGCTTGACCCGGTGGTGGGCCGCGAGAAGGAGATCGAACGCGTCGTCCAGATCCTGTCGCGTCGCCGCAAGAACAACCCCGCCCTGATCGGCGAGCCCGGCGTCGGCAAGACCGCCATCGCGGAGGGTCTGGCGCATCGCATCGTGTCCGGTGACATCCCCGAGTCGCTCGCCGACAAGCGCGTGCTGACACTCGACATCGGCTCGCTCGTGGCCGGCACCAAGTACCGCGGCGAGTTCGAAGAGCGACTCAAGAAGATCATCGAGGAGCTGCGAAACAGCAACGATGCCATCCTCTTCATCGACGAGTTGCACACGCTGGTGGGTGCCGGCGCGGCAGAGGGTGCCATCGACGCCGCCAACATCCTCAAGCCGCCGCTGTCGCGTGGCGAGCTGCAGTGCATCGGCGCCACCACGCTCGACGACTTCCGCAAGTACATCGAGAAGGACGCTGCGCTGGAGCGACGCTTCCAGCCGGTCATGGTCGAGGAGCCCACGCTGGAGCAGACCATCGACATCCTCTTCGGCATCCGCGAGGGCTTCGAGCAGCACCATCGCGTCAAGATCACAGACGACGCCTGCCGCGCGGCCGCCGATCTCTCCATCCGCTACATCACCGACCGGCATCTGCCGGATAAGGCCATCGACCTCATCGACGAGGCCGCCAGCCGTGTACGCCTTCGCCACAGCTCGACGCCGCCTGAGCTGAAGGCCGGCCAGAAGGAGCTGGAGCGCATCGCCAAGGAGAAGGAGGCAGCGGTCAACGACCAGGACTACGAGCGCGCGCAGGATCTGCGCGATGCAGAGTCTGCTGCCAAGGCTGCCGCCGACCAGATGCGCAGCGACTGGCAGGCCGCCCTCGCTGCCGAGACGCCTGAGGTGACCGACGAGGACATCGCCCAGGTGGTGGCCCTGTGGACGGGTATCCCCGTTACGCGCATCGCCCAGGAAGAGTCCCAGCGGCTGCTGCAGATGGAAGAAGCACTGCACCAGCGGGTCATCGGCCAGAACGAGGCCATCGAGACCGTCTCGAAGGCGGTCCGCCGCGCCCGAGCCGGACTCAAGGACCCCAAGCGCCCGATCGGTTCGTTCATCTTCCTGGGCCCGACCGGCGTAGGCAAGACGGAGTTGGCCAAGACGCTCGCCGAGTTCATGTTCGGCAGCGAGGACGCACTCATCAAGATCGACATGAGCGAGTTCATGGAGCGCCACAACGTCAGCCGACTCGTCGGCGCGCCGCCAGGCTACGTGGGCTTCGAGGAAGGTGGTCAGCTGACGGAGGCGGTGCGGCGCAAGTCGTATTCGGTGGTCCTGCTCGACGAGATCGAGAAGGCCCATCCCGAAGTGTTCAACATGCTCCTGCAGATCCTCGAGGACGGCCACCTGTCCGACTCCAAGGGCCGGCGCGTGGACTTCCGCAACACCATCATCATCATGACCAGCAACGTCGGCGCCAGGGACCTGTTGAAAGACACTTCCCTGGGCTTCCGGCCCGTCTCGCCGGACGAGGACAAGGAGCGCGAGGCGCAGTACGACCGCATGAAGACGAAGGTGCTCGAGCAACTCAAGTCGAGCTTCCGGCCTGAGTTCCTCAACCGGATCGACTCACAGGTCGTCTTTCGCTCGCTCACAGTGGATGAGATCCGCGAGATCGTGGACCTGCTGCTCGCTCGCGTGCGCAAGCAGCTCAAGGCCCAGCAGATCGACCTGGAGGTCACCGAAGCGGCCAAGGATCACATCATCAAGCTTGGCTACGACGCTGATTACGGCGCGCGCCCGCTGCGACGTGTCATCCAGAACATGGTGGAAGACCCGCTGGCCGAGGCGTTGCTGGTGGGCAGCTTCAAGGCTGGCGACACCGTTCGCGTCGAGCGCTCGGAGGACTCCGGTCTGTCCATCCAGTCCGTCACGGAGAAGACTCCCGTCGAGGCCGTCTAGGCCGTGGCGCGCTCCCGAGCCACCAGCGAGTACATCTGCCAATCTTGCGCCGCCAACTTCCCCAAGTGGGAAGGGCAGTGTCGCGGCTGTGGTGCCTGGAATTCACTGGTCGAGACACTGGTGAACCCGGCCCAGCGACGGTCGCGCCCACGGGCCGAGGCCAGCCTGCCGGGGAGGGTCGAACCGCGGCCGCTTCGCGCGCTGGCGGCATCTGCCATCGAGCGCCGCCCGACCGGGCTGACCGAGGTCGACCGCCTGCTCGGCGGAGGGCTGGTGCCAGGCGCCGTGCTGCTCCTGGGCGGGGAGCCTGGCATCGGCAAGTCCACGCTGGTACTGGAGATCGCCGGTGCCCTCGCTTCTGCCCTCGCGGCTGAGACCGCAGCCGACCCCACGACCGTCCTCTACGCCAGCGCTGAGGAATCGGCTTCACAGCTGCACCTGCGCGCTACCCGGCTGGGCCTCACCGGTGGCCCGGCTGATGATGCCCTGACCGTCCTGGCGAGTACGGATGTGGCCGACATCGTCAGCGCCGCCTCGGCAATACGGCCGGCTTTGCTGGTGGTCGATTCCATCCAGACCGTGCAGGTCGATGGCCTCGATGGACCGCCCGGTTCGGTCGGGCAGGTGCGCCAGTCGGCCGTCGAACTGGGCGCCTTCGCTCGTGAGCAGGGTGTCCCGGTGTTGTTGGTCGGCCACGTCACCAAGGACGGCACGCTCGCAGGTCCGCGGACGCTGGAGCATCTGGTCGACGTGGTCCTCATGCTCGAAGGCGATCGCTATGGCTCGTTGCGCCTGCTGCGCGCGCTCAAGAACCGCCATGGCTCGACCGATGAGGTCGGGGTCATGGAGATGACCGCCGGTGGGCTGCGCGAGGTGCAGGACACTGCGGCCGCCTTTCTTGGAAGCGGTCACCGGGAAGCACCGGGTGTCGCCGTCGCGGCCGTCCTGGAGGGCAGCCGGCCCTTGCTCGTCGAGGTGCAGGCCCTGGTGGCGCCGACCGCCGGCTTGGGTCCGCCGCGTCGAACCGTGGCCGGTCTGGACGCCAACCGCCTGGCACTGCTGATCGCAGTCATGGCCCGCCGTGGCGGACTCGATGTCAGTGGTCGCGATGTCTACGCCAGCATCGCCGGCGGCCTGACCGTCAGTGAACCAGCCCTCGACCTGCCGCTGGCACTCGCCATCGCGGCCTCCGGGCGTGACCGGGCCCTGCCGGCGGACATGCTGGTCTGCGGTGAGGTCTCGTTGTTGGGTGAGGTTCGGCCGGTGCCGGGGCTCGACCGGCGATTGCGGGAAGCAGCGCGTCTGGGCTTCCGTCGGGCGCTCGTGCCCGCCGGTCCGTCCGGTGCATCGGGCAGGCCGTTCCCGGCGCGTCTGGAGCTCGTTCGTGTCCAGACCTTGCAGGAGGCGCTGGCACTCGCGCTCGGCCCGCGGGATGGTACCTCTGGGTAGCGCCCAAGTCTGCGCGCCTTCTGGTAGCGTGCGTGGGCCATGTTGAAGTTCATCCGCCTGCTGGGGGGTGCGCTGGGAGTCATCCTCGCGATCGCCCTCGCCGGCTTCGACGGCACTTCTGCCACCCTGCTCGATGAATCGGCGGGGGGCCGGCTGCTGCTGACCGCCTGGGTCGCGGCCTGGGGCGTGGTCGGCTTCGCCATCGCTCCCCAGATCACCGTGGTCCCCGCGCGCTGGCTCATGCGGGCAGTCACCGACATGTCCACCGACGAGTTCGTGGCCGCCGTCGTGGGCATCATCCTGGGGCTGCTGATGGGTTTCCTGCTGGGCCTTCCGCTGACATCGCTGCCAAGCCCGGCAGGCCTGCTGCTGCCGATCGGTGTCTCGATCGTCCTTGCGTTGGGCATGATGGGCCTGACCGTGGCCAAGCGTCACGACCTGCGTGATGCCGTGCGCGAGGTGGGCATCCTGGGCCGCGACACGGGTAGCGCCGAGACCGTCACGGCCTTCGAACAGGTCACCTACCTCGATACCAGCGCCATCATCGACGGCCGCATCGTGGACGTGGTGGCCTCCGGCTTCCTCTCCGGCCTGCTGGTGGTGCCGCGCTTCGTCCTGGGTGAGCTGCAGCATATCGCCGACGATTCGCATCCCGGTCGCCGCAATCGCGGCCGGCGCGGGATGGATGTACTGGCAGTCCTGCAGAAGGATCGACCGTATCGAGGTCGAGATGAGTGCGGAGGATGATCCCAGCGTCACGACCGTGGACGCCAAGCTGGTGGCTCTGGCCCAGCAACGCAATGGTGCCATCCTCACCACCGACTACAACCTCAACCGCATCGCGCAGCTGCAGGGCGTGCGGGTGATGAACCTCAACCAGCTGGCTAACGCACTCAAGCCGGCGTTCCTGCCCGGCGAGGAGCTGCGTGTCAAGGTCGTGCAGGAGGGCAAAGAGCCCGGCCAGGGCGTGGCCTTCCTGGACGACGGCACGATGGTCGTGGTGGAGGGCGGCAGCGCCAGCATCGAGGCTGAGCTGGATGTGACGGTGACGCGCATCCTCCAGACTGTCGCGGGCCGCATGATCTTCGCCGAGCGGGCGTCCAGCTCCTGAGCCCTGCGCGGCAGCGTGAAGCGTCGCTGCTGAGACACGAAGGGGCCCGACGGAGCACACTTGCGCCGTGATCCAGCAAGACATCGCTGACGCGGTCGTGGTGGCCGCGGGCAGCAGCCGCCGCATGGGTGGGCAGGACAAGCTCGAACAGACCATCGCAGGGCGGTCGATCCTGCGCTGGACGGTGGAGGCCCTGGCGGCAGTCCCCGAGATCGAACGCGTCATCCTCGTCACCGCCGTCGAACGCGTCGGGGCGCTGCAGGCGCTGCCGTGGCTGGCGGCACTTGGGGCCAGCGTGATCCCGGGCGGCCGGCGCCGGCAGGACTCCGTTGCGGCGGGGGTACGTGCGGCCACCGCCGATATCGTGCTCGTTCACGATGCTGCTCGCCCCTTCGTTTCCGCAGGGCTGGTGTCACGCGTGGTGGCGGGCGTGCAGGAACACGGCGCAGCCATCCCGGCGCTGCCGCTGGTGGATGCCTTGAAGCGCGTCGACGGCGAGCACATCACCGCCTCGGCCGAGCGCGCTGGTCTCTACCGGGCGCAGACGCCCCAGGGAGCTCGCCGCGAGCTATTGCTGGCCGCGGTCGATGCCCACGCGCACGGCGATGCCGACATCCCCGATGAGGCTGACCTGCTTGCACGCGACGGTGTCGCGGTGGCGATCGTGGCGGGTGACACCGATAACATCAAGGTGACCTTGCCCGAGGACTCTCGCCTTCGCCCGTCGCCTTGCGGGGGAGGGCACCAGCCACCGCGTCACGCAGGGTACCGACAGCCACCCCTTTGGCCCCGGCGACGGCCTGCGACTGGGCGGGCTGCTTATCGAAGATGCTCCCCGGCTGTACGGCCACTCCGACGGCGACGCTGTCCTGCACGCGCTGTGTGATGCGCTGCTGGCGGCGGCGGGCGATGGCGATCTGGGCCGGCTCTTCCCGTCTGGAGAGCGTCACACTCGCGGTATCGATAGTCGAGAGTTGCTGGCCGAGGTGATGGCACGCGTGGAACAGGCCGGTCTCGCCGTCGACAGTGTCGACGTGACCATCCTCGCGGCCCGGCCACGCCTGGGTGCGCGACGGCTTGATGCCATGGCTCTCAACATCGCCCGACTGGTCGGCGTCGATCGTGCTCGAGTGTCGGTCAAGGCCGCGACCGCTAACCTCAGCGGTGACGAAGGTGCCGGACGCGTCGTCAGCGCGTCCTGCCTGGTGAGCGTGGTATCCCGATGAGCCTGCATTTCCGCAACACACTCGGCGGCGCGGTCGAACCGTTCCAGCCCCTCGAGCCTGGCCATGTGCGCATGTACAGCTGTGGCCCGACGGTCTACGCACCTGCCCACGTCGGCAACTTCCGTTCGTTCGTGTTCGCCGACCTGGTGCGGCGGACGCTGCTCTTCAGCGGCTACCGCGTGACCTGGGTGATGAACATCACCGACGTCGACGACAAGATCATCCGCGATGCCGCCGCAGCCGGCATCCCCATCAGCGAGCTGACCGCCAGATATACGACCGCCTTCCTCGAGGATCTTGGTCGGCTTGGAATCCCCGAGCCTGACGTGATGCCCCGGGCCACCGAGCATATCGACGACATGGTGGCGCTGATCGAGACGCTTCTCGAGAAGGGTCACGCCTACCGTACCGAGGATGGTTCGGTCTTCTTCCGCATCGCTTCCTGGCCGTCGTACGGCAAGCTGGCGAAGATCGACCCGGGCCAGCAACGCAGCGGTGGGCGCGTCGAGACCGACGAGTACGACAAGGATGACGTCCGCGATTTCGCGCTGTGGAAGGCCAGGAAGCCGGGTGAGCCCAGCTGGCCGACCGCACTAGGTGAGGGGCGCCCGGGCTGGCACGTGGAGTGCTCTGCCATGAGCATGCGCTACCTTGGGCCGACGTTCGACATCCATACCGGCGGCGTCGACCTGGTCTTTCCTCATCACGAAGACGAGATCGCGCAATCGGAGGCGGCGACCGCCAAGACCTTCGTCAAGACCTGGCTGCACTGTGCGCACCTGCAGATGGGCGGGGCCAAGATGGCCAAGCGCAGCGGCGATTTCAGCCGACCCGCCGATGTCTACGCCTCCGGCGTGAGCCCGCACGCGCTCCGGTACGCGCTGCTGGCGACACACTACCGCTCGCCGCTCGAGTTCAGTGAGCGTTCGCTGCGTGCGGCGACGGCCGCCATCGAGCGCATCAGCACCGCGGTGGCCGCCCTCGGCGCCTACGCCGAAGACCGAGATGATGATGAGACGTTGCCGGAGGTATTGGCTGCCGGCCGTGCCGACTTCGCCGCCGGTCTCGAGGACGACCTCAACGTCTCGGAGGCCCTGGCTGCCACGTTCGACCTGGTGCGCGAGCTCAACAGCCGCATGGCGGCCCGCTCCCTCTCGACCGCGGACGCCCGTCGTGGCGCCGCTGCCATCCGCGAGCTCGATGGCGTTCTGGGAGTACTCGAGGATGGTGGCGATGAGCTCGATGCCGAGCTGGTGACGATGCTCGAAGCCCGCGTCGATGCCCGTGTCGCACGCGACTGGGCCCGTAGCGATGAGCTGCGCGATGCGCTCGCGACAGCCGGGATCGTGGTCGAGGACACGCCTGACGGTCAGCGCTGGCGAAGGAGTCGAAGATGAGTGACGAGCCACGCGACCGAGCACCCGGATCCGAACCCCACCCGACCGATCAGCCGGACCGACCGGACCGACCGGACGAAGCGAAGCCCGATCCGGGACGGTCCGGTCGCCCACCTGCGGGCGATCGTCCGCCAGCTGGTCGGCCCTACGGCGAACGCCCACCCGGCAACCGACCCTACGGGAGCAAGCCCCCCGGTCGCCCCTACCCTGCACGTTCAGCGGGACGCCCCGATGATCGACCCTACGGGGGTGGCGACCGACCGCGCCGTGATGCTCCGCCGGGGGAGCGACGTCCGCTCGACAGCCCCGGACGCCGCGTCGACTACAGCCATCGAGACCGTCGGGACAGACCACCCGGACAACGCGGGTCGTGGACTCGCGATCCCGCTCCGCGCGGCCCACGCGGAGACTGGGACCGCCGCGACCGCCCCGCCCCGACCCGGCCATCCGGAGGCCCGGTCCCCGCGGAGGTGCTGGCAGCAGATGAGGAGATCGTGGCCGGTCGTCGGCCGGTGGAGGAGGCCTTCGCCGCCCGGCGTGAGGCCAAGCGCCTGCTGGTGGTGCCGGAGCGGCGGGCCGCGCTGGACCGATTGGTGCTGCACGCCACCACCCTGCGCATCCCCGTGGTCGAGGTCGAGGGTGGCACCATCACCGCGGTCAGCGGCTTCGACGGCCACCAAGGCATCGCGCTGGTGGTGGCGCCGCGTCGTTGGGCCACGCTCGATGAGGTCCTGGCCCTGGCCAAGTCGCGCAACGAGCCCCCCTTCCTGCTGGCGCTCGACCATCTCGAGGACCCACAGAACGTTGGCACGCTGCTGCGCTCGGCGGAGGCTTGCGGAGTGCACGGGGTCGATCTTCCCCACGCGCGGAGCCGCGCCCATCAGTCCCGCCGCCATCAAGACCTCGGCGGGAGCCGTCGAGCACCTGTTGCTGGTGCCGTTGCCTGACCTTGCCGCCGGGCTCGTCGACCTGCACACTCGCGGCGTGCGGGTCATCGGCGCTGACGGCGACGCCTCCATGACCGTACGCGAGGTAGACCTGCGCGGTCCTGTCGTCATCGTCACCGGCTCCGAGGGGCGCGGTCTCAACGCCAGGGTGCGCAAGCGCGTCGACCTCATGGCACGCATCCCCATGCGCGGCAAGGTGGCCTCGCTCAACGCCTCCGTGGCCGGCTCGGTGTTCCTCTTCGAGGCTGCCGCACAGCGCGACCTGCCCGAGGTCCAACGCCCGCCCGGTGAGCTGGCCGGCGAGCACCCCGAAGCGGCCGCAGCTCACTCGCCCGACCAGCGACAGAACGAAGTCGCCGGCGCCGAAGTCAGCCCCTCCCAAGTCGGCGAGAGGGCCTCCGGACGACCCGACCCGGTCACGCTGGCCGAGGCCGGACCCGACGACCTCCTGCCGGAAGTGCCGCCGGCGCCGAGACCGGATGCGTCGGCCTGACCTCGCGCCGGGTCCACGCTTGCGGGGTTCGCCGTTCGTGCGCTACCATTCGGCGTCGCCGCCGACGTAGCTCAATTGGTAGAGCAGTGGTTTTGTAAACCACCGGTTCCGGGTTCGAGTCCCGTCGTCGGCTCCAACTGAAGAGGATGCTGTGTCCTCCCTCACCACAGGGGCTTCGGCCTCGAGGGGCGCACGGAAACATGGGTAGGTTGAGCAGGTGGTGAGCTCCGCTGACTGTAGATCAGCCGTCTTCGACTGTGGGGGTTCGATTCCCTCCCTGCCCACCACCACCAACGGCACCCTCTTCGCCAGAGCCCACAATCGCCCAGCGCGCCCACATAGCTCAGCGGCAGAGCACTTCCTTGGTAAGGAAGAGGTCTTGGGTTCAAATCCCAATGTGGGCTCCACCTGATCTCCTCCGATCTCGTCCACCATCTCGGTGCGCGTCCCCGGGGGCCAAGCGGACTTAGAGGATGGCCAAGCAGAAGTTCCAGCGCACCAAGCCCCATGTCAACATCGGCACCATCGGTCACATCGACCATGGCAAGACGAGCCTGACGGCGGCCATCACCAAGTACCTGGCCCTCAAGGGCGAGGCGAAGTATCGCGCCTTCGACACCATCGACAACGCTCCCGAGGAGCGTGAGCGCGGCATCACCATCGCCATCGCCCACGTCGAGTACGAGACCGATAACCGCCACTACGCCCACGTCGACTGCCCCGGACACGCCGACTACATCAAGAACATGATCACCGGTGCCGCCCAGATGGACGGCGCCATCCTCGTGGTCGCGGCCACCGACGGCCCCATGCCCCAGACGCGCGAGCACATCCTGCTGGCCCGCCAGGTGGAGGTGCCCTACATCGTGGTCTTCCTCAACAAGGTCGACATGGTCGACGACGAGGAACTGCTCGAGCTCGTCGAGCTCGAGGTCCGCGAGCTGCTGTCGAAGTACGAGTTCCCCGGCGACGACCTGCCGGTCATCCGTGGCTCCGCGCTCGCGGCGCTCGAGGCGCCCGACGATGTCGACAACGAGGCCTACAAGCCCATCGCCGAGCTGATGGACGCGGTCGACTCCTACATCCCCACCCCCGAGCGTGCGGTGGACAAGCCCTTCCTCATGCCCGTCGAGGACGTCTTCTCCATCAAGGGCCGCGGCACCGTCGCGACCGGTCGTGTCGAGCGTGGCGTGGTCAACGTCAACCAGGAAGTCGAGATGGTCGGCATGAAGCCCACCCGCAAGGTGGTCGTGACCGGCGTCGAGATGTTCAACAAGCTGCTCGACTCGGGTCAGGCGGGTGACAACATCGGCACCCTGCTGCGTGGCATCGAGCGCGACGAGATCGAGCGTGGCCAGGTGCTCGCCGCGGCCGGCTCCATCAAGCCCCACACGAAGTTCACCGCCCGCGTCTACGTCCTCACCAAGGAGGAAGGTGGCCGCCACACGCCGTTCTACAACGGCTATCGCCCGCAGTTCTACCTGCGCACCACCGACGTCACCGGCGCCATCAGCCTGCAGGGCGGTGCCGAGATGATCATGCCCGGCGACCACGTCGACATGGACGTCGAGCTCATCACACCCATCGCGCTCGAGCCCGGCCAGCGCTTCGCCATCCGCGAGGGTGGCCGCACCGTCGGCGCCGGCGCCATCATCTCGGTCGAGGACTAGACTTCAGTGGCAAAAGCCGAAAACAGACCCGTCATCACGCTCGCCTGCACCGAATGCAAGGAGCGGACCTATACGACCGAGAAGAACAAGAGGAACGATCCCAGTCGCATCGAGCTTCGCCGCTACTGTCCTCGCTGCCGACGTCATACACTTCACCGCGAGACCAAGTAGGAGTCACAAGCTCAGCGTAGGCGCGTAGCTCAATTTGGCAGAGCACTGGTCTCCAAAACCAGGGGTTGTGGGTTCGAGTCCCGCCGCGCCTGCCACCTCCACAAGCAGCCCCAGATGAGGCAACGAAGAGAACCGTGATCGGAAGGATCCGCCAATACCTGACCGAATCCTGGTCAGAACTGAAGAAGGTGACGTGGCCCACGCGGGAGCATGTCCGCAACCTGAGCATCCTCGTCTTCGTGATCAGCGGCATCTTCGGGTTCTACATCGGGTTCTGGGATCTGCTCTGGACGAGCGTCCTGCGCTTCATCACGGACACCTTCTAGATGACCAGCTTCCTTGAGCACCTGACGGAGTCGGCCCAGCCGGAGAAGCGCTGGTACGTCATCCACACGTACTCGGGTTACGAGAAGAAGGTCAAGACCAATCTCGAGCACCGCATCGAGACGATGGGCATGGAAGACAAGATCTACCAGGTCCTCGTTCCCGAGGAGGATGAGATCGAAGATCCGCGGCGGCCAGCGGGTCACCGTACAGAAGAAGGTCTTCCCCGGCTACGTGCTGGTGGAGATGATCCTTGACCCCGAGTCGTGGTTCGTCGTACGCAATACGCCCGGCGTGACCAGCTTCGTCGGTGGTGGCAACATCCCCGGCTCGCGCAACGAGCCGGTGCCGCTCGAGGAACACGAGGTCAAGCAGATCCTGCGCCAGATGGGCGTGGAGACTCCCAAGTACCGCGTCGCCTTCACCAAGGGCCAGTCCGTGCGTGTCACCGACGGTCCCTTCGCCGAGTTCATCGGCACCGTCGACGAGGTCAATCCCGAGCGCAACAAGCTCAAGGTCCTGGTCAGCATCTTCGGGCGCGAGACGCCCGTGGAGCTGGACTTCCTGCAGGTCGAGAAGCTCTAGTCACGCGACCGGCACCCTGACGACAATGAGGTAGAACGAGACGAACCGATGGCCAAGAAGATCCGCACCGTCCTGACCCTGCAATTGCCTGCCGGAAAGGCCACGCCGGCCCCGCCCGTGGGTACCGCGTTGGGCCCGCACGGCATCAACATCGTCGAGTTCACCAAGACGTACAACGAGCGGACGGCGGCCCAGAGTGGCCAGATCATCCCCGCCCGCATCACCATCTTCGAGGACCGTAGCTTCACCTTCGTCCTCAAGACCCCGCCGGCGGCCGATCTACTGCGCAAGGCTGCTGGCGTGGAGAAGGGCTCCGGGGCTGCCAATCACGACCCCGACGTGGGCCGCGTCACACGGGCGCAGCTACTTGAGATCGCTGAGATCAAGAAGGCCGACCTCAACGCCCACGACCCTGAGATGGCTGCCCGTGTCATCGCTGGCACTGCCCGTTCGATGGGCATCGAGATCGTCGACTAGCTGCCAGGGCAGACACGTCCGTCAGCCGGAGCGGACGCGCCCCACGCGGCACGCCGCCGCATCACCGGAACGTCTACCCCGCGTCAACAGGGGGAGGCCGACAACGGCCGCAGTGAAAGGAACCAGCCACATGGGCCAGCACGGAAAGCGATACCAGGACGCAGCCAAGCTCGTCGAGCACGGCAAGGCATATGAGCCCGACGAGGCCATGGCGCTCCTGAAGGAGACCTCCACCACCAAGTTCGACAGCTCCGTCGAAGCGCACATCCGCCTGGGCGTGGACCCCCGTCACGCCGAGCAGATGGTGCGTGGCACCGTGTCGCTGCCACACGGCAGCGGCAAGGTCGTGCGCGTCGCCGTCTTCGCCCAGGGCGACAAGGCTGCCGAGGCCACCGCCGCCGGCGCTGACGTCGTCGGCGCCGATGATCTGGCCGAGAAGATCGAGGGCGGTTGGCTCGAGTTCGACGTGGCCGTTGCCACCCCCGACATGATGGGTCGCGTGGGCAAGCTCGGCCGCATCCTCGGTCGCCGCGGCCTGATGCCCAATCCCAAGGCGGGCACCGTGACGTTCGACATCGAGCAGGTGGTCAATGAGCTCAAGGGCGGCCGCATCGAGTTCAAGGTCGACAAGGGCGGCATCATCCACGTGCCCTTCGGCAAGTCGAACTTCGAACCGGCCCAGCTGGTCGACAACCTGGCGGCTCTCACCGACGCCATCAACCGCGCTCGCCCCAAGGAAGTCAAGGGCCAGTATTTCAAGAGCCTCACCGTCGCTTCCACCATGGGTCCCGGCATCCGCGTGGATGTTCCCGGCCTGCTGGCACGGGCCGCGGCCTAGGCGGCAGCGGGCGCTTTCAGCCCGCACCACAGCGTTGACGGGGCGCTCCCCGTCGAAACGAAGATCGTTCCGCCAGAGACAGCGATGCGTCCGAGGGAGCCGTTCGGCTCCCCTGCCGCGTGCCCACCGAGAGGCACGCCGGACCGGACCGAAATCGTCGACCGGACCGCTGCCAAGCGGGGACGCCGACGGGCACGCCAAGGCAGGTGTCGAACCGGACCTCCAGTCCGGGGCTGCAAGTCGCAGCGACCGATGCTCCTGTGCGGGACACACAGGAGCGGTCGCGATGACGCGGCGCTCCAGGAAAGGAGGTCACATGCCCACAGAAGCCAAACAGGCAGCCGTGGCGGAGCTCGTCGAGCTTCTCAAGGAGGCGAACACGACGATCGTCTCCGACCACCGCGGCCTGTCGGTGGCTGATCTGCTCAAGGTGCGCCGAGAGTTGCGTGCGAAGGACATCCAGTACCGGATCATCAAGAACCGCCTGGCCAAGATCGCAGCGGAGCAGGCCGGTCGCACCGAGCTCATCCCGCTCCTGACCGGCCCCAGCGCGATCGCCATCGGCGCAGAGGACGAATCCTCGCTCGCCAAGGGCCTGCTGGATGCCACCAAGCCTTTCTCTGTCGCGATCCGTGGCGCCGCCATCAACGGCGAGACGTTCGACGCTGCAGCGGTAGCCGCACTGGCCAAGCTGCCTGGTCGTGATGTGCTGCTGGCCCAACTGGCCGGTGGCATGGCCGCACCGCTGAGCACGATGGCCAGCCTCTTCGCGGCCCCGCTGCGCAACCTTGGCTACGGCCTGGCGCAGCTCAGGGACCAGCGCGAAGCCGCCTAGGCCCTCCACCACTGACATCTACTCAACCCGAATGAACGGAAGGAACGAAACCCCAATGGCCAAGCTTTCCCAGGAAGACATCCTCGAAGCCATCGACGGTATGACCGTCCTCGAGCTGTCCGAGTTCATCAAGGCCTTCGAGGAGCGCTACGGCGTCACTGCCGCCGCCCCCGCCGCGGTCGCGGTCGCCGCCGCTCCTGCGGATGACGCCGCCGAGGCTGCCGAGGAGCAGACCGAGTTCGAGGCCGTGCTGACCGAGGTCGGCCCCAACAAGATCCCCGTCATCAAGGTCGTGCGTGAGCTGACCGGCCTTGGCCTCAAGGAGGCCAAGGACCTCGTCGATGCCGCTCCCAAGGCCGTCAAGGAGGGCGTGGACAAGGACGAGGCTGAGAAGATCAAGGCTGCGCTCGAGGAGCAGGGCGCCAAGGTCGACATCAAGTAACCCCCGCCAAGCCTGGTCCGAGGAGGGAGCCGGGCGGCTCCCTCCTCGGCTCTCTAGCGGGGAACGTCCTCCAGCGCCTGCCCGCTGAGCCCCTGACGGGTGCCAGGTGTTCGTGCGCCTGGGCGGCGTCCAGGCCGTCCCGTATCACACCGTCGATCTCGTCACTCATCCAAGTGCGTTTGACGCTTCGCCGATCACGCGATACCATTGGCGGTCGGTGAGCGCGGCCCTTCATCTTTCAACGACCCATGTGGTCGGATTCCCGTGCCTTGATTGCCTCTCCCTGAGGCCAGGAGTGCCCCATGACCCTGTCTGAAGTCGATCGTCGGCGTGCGCCCATGTCGCTGGAGCGCTTGCGATACTCCCGGATCCCCGAGGTCCTTCCTATCCCCGACCTGATCGAGCTTCAGCGCAAGTCATACGACTGGTTCGTCGAGCGTGGCCTGCGCGACCTCCTCGATGAGATCAGCCCCATCCAGGACTTCACCGGCAAGTCCATGGAGCTCCACTTCAACGACTATGAGTTCGGCGAGCCCAAGTACGACCAGCTCGAGTGCCGTGCCCGCGACCTGACCTACAGCCGCCCCCTGTACGTCGAGGTCGAGCTCGTCATCCACGAGACCGGTGAGCACATCGCCCAGCGCGTCTATATGGGCGACTTCCCCACCATGACGGAGCGTGGCACCTTCATCATCAATGGTGCAGAGCGCGTCGTGGTCAGCCAGCTCGTGCGCAGCCCCGGCGTCTACTACACCAGCACCGAGGACGCCAACACCGGCCGCCAGCTCTTCAGCGCCAAGGTCATCCCCAATCGCGGAGCCTGGCTGGAGTTCGAGACGTCGGCCAAGAACGTGCTCTACGTCAAGGTCGACCGCAAGCGCAAGCTCGAGGCGACCAAGCTGCTGCGTGCCGTCGGCTACGAGACCAACGACGAGATCGCCGGCCTCTTCAAGCGGGTCGACACCGGCGAGACCAGCTTCGTCAGCGAGACCCTCGACAAGGACACCACGACGACGCGCATGGAAGCGCTCATCGAGGTCTACAAGAAGCTGCGCCCAGGTGACCCGCCCACTGGCGACAACGCCGAGAAGCTGGTCGAGAGCCTCTTCTTCAACTTCCGACGCTACGACCTCGGCCGGGTCGGCCGCTACAAGTTCAACAAGAAGCTGGGTCCGGTCGCCGACCGCATGGGCATCAAGCTGCCCGACCTGGAGCGCACCATCACCAAGCGAGGACATCGCCGTCATCGTCGGCCACCTCATCGAGCTCGACAACGGCTTGGGTACGGCCGACGACATCGACCATCTCGGCAACCGTCGCATCCGCGCCAACGGCGAGCTCATCCAGAACGCCTTCCGCGTCGGTCTCCTGCGCATGGAGCGCGTGGTCAAGGAGCGCATGACCATCCAGGAGCCGGAGAAGGCGACGCCCAACGTGCTCGTCAACATCCGC
Organism: uncultured Chloroflexia bacterium; assembly: GCA_963724095.1. GTDB lineage: Bacteria > Chloroflexota > Limnocylindria > Limnocylindrales > CSP1-4 > JAFMJV01. Next base: position 106,740 of record CAVRTH010000002.1, on the reverse strand, counting down.
CCCGTGGTGGCGGCCATGAAGGAGTTCTTCGGCGGGAGCCAGCTCTCCCAGTTCATGGACCAGACCAACCCGCTGGCCGAGCTCACCAGCAAGCGCCGCCTCTCCGCACTGGGCCCGGGTGGCCTCTCGCGTGAGCGCGCCGGCTTCGACGTGCGCGACGTGCACCACAGCCACTACGGCCGCATCTGCCCCATCGAGACCCCGGAGGGTCCCGAACATCGGCCTCATCGGGTCGCTGGCGACCTACGGCCGCATCAACGAGTACGGCTTCATCGAGACGCCCTACCGCAAGGTCAAGCGCATGGCCGACTACAAGGACAAGGACCTCATCGACGAGATCGCCGGTGAGGACGTCGTGACCGCCAAGGGCGTCGTCCTCCTCGAGAAGGGCCAGCCCATGACGCAGGCTGCCGTCGACGAGCTCAAGGCGCAGAAGCGCAAGGCCTTCAAGGTCAAGCCGCGCGTGACCGCCGAGATCGAGTACCTCGCCGCCTACGACGAGGAGGAGCGCTACGTCGCGCAGGCCAACACCAAGCTCGATGAGAAGGGCTACTTCGTCGATGACAAGGTGCCCGCCCGTCACCTCGACCAGTTCCCCGAGGCGCGCCCCAGCCAGATCGACTACATGGACGTGAGCCCCAAGCAGGTCGTGTCGGTGGCCACCGCCCTCATCCCGTTCCTCGAGCACGACGACGCGAACCGCGCCCTGATGGGCTCGAACATGCAGCGCCAGGCCGTCCCGCTCCTGGAGCCGGAGTCGCCCATCGTTGGCACCGGCATGGAGGCCCGCGCCGCCAAGGACTCGGGTCAGGTCATCGTCGCCCGTGCCGCTGGTGTGGTCACGTCGGTGACAGCCGACCTCATCACCGTGGAAGGGGATGACGGCGAGCTGCAGCGCTACCCGCTGGAGAAATTCGTCCGCTCCAATCAGGGCACCTGCATCAACCACCGCCCCATGGTGGAGGTCGGGATGCGCGTGGCCGAGAACGCCGTGCTGGCCGATTCCTCCTCGACCGAGGACGGCGAGCTGGCGCTGGGCCGCAACATCCTCGTTGCCTTCATGAGCTGGGAGGGTGGCAACTACGAGGACGCCATCGTCGTCAGCGACCGCCTGGTGCGCGAGGACCTTTTCACCAGCATCCACATCGAGAAGCACGAGCTGGAGTCGCGTGACACCAAGCTTGGCCCCGAGGAGATCACGCGCGACATCCCCAACGTGGGCGAGGATTCCCTCAAGGACCTCGATGAGGACGGCGTCGTCTACATCGGCGCGGAAGTGCAGCCCGGCGACATCCTGGTGGGCAAGATCACGCCCAAGGGCGAGACCGAACTGACTGCCGAGGAGCGCCTCCTGCGCGCCATCTTCGGCGAGAAGGCCCGCGAGGTGAAGGACTCGAGCCTGCGCCTGCCCCATGGCGAGCGTGGCAAGGTCGTGGACATCCGTGAATTCAACCGCGACAACGGCGACGAGCTACCCCCCGGCGTCAACCGCCTCATCCGGGTCAGCGTCGCCGCCAAGCGCAAGATCAGCGTCGGCGACAAGATGGCCGGCCGCCACGGCAACAAGGGTGTGGTCGCCAAGATCCTGCCCCAGGAGGACATGCCCTTCCTGCCTGACGGCACCCCCGTCGACATCATCCTCAATCCCCTGGGCGTGCCCAGCCGCATGAACATCGGCCAGATCCTCGAGACGCACCTGGGCTGGGCGCTCCACGAGCGCGGCAAGAAGGAGGGCCGCATCATCAAGGCGGCCACGGCCGTCTTCGATGGTGCCAGTGAGGAGCAGATCGAGCAGGAGCTGCTCGCCGCGGGCTTGCCGGTGACCGGCAAGACCACCTTGCGGGACGGTCGCAGCGGCGACGCCTTCGACCGCGAGGTCACCGTCGGCTACATCTACATGCTCAAGCTCCACCACCTCGTGGAGGACAAGATCCACGCGCGCTCCACCGGCCCCTACAGCCTCATCACCCAGCAGCCGCTCGGGGGCAAGGCACAGTTCGGTGGTCAGCGCTTCGGCGAGATGGAAGTCTGGGCCCTGGAGGCCTACGGCGCTGCCAACATCCTCCAGGAGCTGCTGACGGTGAAGTCCGACGATGTCATGGGCCGTGTCCAGACATACGAGGCCATCGTCAAGGGTGAGGACATCCAGGCTCCGGGCGTGCCGGAGTCCTTCAAGGTCCTCATCAAGGAGCTCCAGAGCCTCGGGCTCAACGTGGAGATCGCTCAACGAGAACGAAGAAGAGATCCACTTCGCCGAGGATCCCTCGGCGTATCCGCTGCCGGACCTTGGCGGCATCAATCTCGCCGGATTCGAAGACTAGACACCACACCTGGGCAAGCGGCCCGGAGTCCACTCCGGGCCACCCGCGCATCCCGCATCGCTGACACCGCTGCGGTTGAAGGAGAACGATGCTCGAGGTCAACAACTTCAACGCCATCCGCATCTCGCTGGCATCGCCGGACCAGGTCCGTGACTGGTCCAAGGGCGAAGTCACCAAGCCGGAGACGATCAACTACCGCACGCTGCGGCCGGAGAAGGACGGGCTCTTCGACGAGCGCATCTTCGGTCCCTCCCGCGACTGGGAGTGCTACTGCGGCAAGTACAAGCGCATCCGATACAAGGGCATCATCTGCGACAAATGCGGTGTGGAAGTCACGCGCGCCAAGGTCCGTCGTGAGCGCATGGGCCACATCCAGCTGGCCAGCCCGGTCAGCCACATCTGGTACTTCAAGGGTACGCCCAGCCGCTTGGGCATCCTGCTTGACATCAGCCCCCGTAACCTCGAGGGCGTCCTCTACTTCGCCAAGTACATCGTCACCTGGGTGGACGAGGACGCACGCGCCAAGCTGCTCCAGCAGCTGCAGGACGAGGCCGAGGGACGCGGCAGCGGTGGTCAGGCGCTGATCGAGCTCGAGGATCGTCTGCAGGCAGACATCAACAAGCTCTCCGACGAGCTGAATGCCGAGCTCGAACAATTCAAGAAGGAGCGCGAAGAGGAGCGCGAGACGCGCACCGCCCAGCTGGTCGAATCACAGCAGGCCACAGAGGCTGCGCTCAAGGCGCTCGGCACCGCCGCGTCCGAGGACCCTATCGTCTTCGAAGAGACCGGTGAGGTCTTGGTCGCCGCGGGTGAGAAGGCCACCAAGAGCGTCTCGACCCAGCTGCGCAGGCTGACCGCCGAGCTGGTCGAGAAGATCAACGACGATATCAAGGAGAAGGAGGCCCAGGAAGAGGCCGCCGTGGCTCAGCGCATCGAGGACGCCAAGCTCGAGATGAGCGCCGCCCTCGAGGCCGAGCAGGAGCGGCTCAAGGTGGAGGCCGAGGGCCTCACCGAAGAAGATCCGCAAGGCCAAGGACGAGATCAGCAAGCTGCGTGCAGGTGATCTGCTGCCAGAGATCTCGCTCGACGGCTGGAACTTCCGTGACCTCGATCGCAAGTACGGCAGTGGTATCCGCGGCGGCCAGCGGCTCTTCGCTGCCGGCATGGGCGCGGAGGCCGTGCGTGAGCGCATCACGCGCCTCGACCTCGAGGAGCTCAGCGCCACGTTGCACTCCGAGGTTCGCACCACAAGCGGCATGCGCCGCAAGAAGGCCATCAAGCGGTTGCGCCTCATCGAGGCCTTCCGCCGTTCCGGTGCGCGTCCGGAGTGGATGATCCTGTCAGTGCTTCCGGTCATCCCACCCGACCTGCGCCCCATGGTGCAGCTCGACGGTGGCCGCTTCGCGACCTCCGACCTCAACGACCTCTACCGGCGCGTCATCAACCGTAACAACCGCCTCAAGCGACTCCTGGAGCTGGGCGCCCCGGAGATCATCATCCGCAACGAGAAGCGGATGCTGCAGGAGGCCTGTGACGCGCTCATCGACAACGGTCGCCGTGGCCGTGCCATCGCCGGCACCGGCAACCATCGGCTGAAGTCCCTCTCCGACATGCTCAAGGGCAAGCAGGGTCGCTTCCGCCAGAACCTGCTGGGCAAGCGTGTCGACTACTCCGGCCGCTCGGTCATCGTGGTCGGCCCGGACCTGCAGCTGCACCAGTGCGGGTTGCCCAAGAAGATGGCGCTGGAGCTGTTCAAGCCCTTCGTCATGCGGCAGTTGGTGGAGAAGAACTACGCCCACAACATCAAGAGCGCCAAGCGTCTCGTCGAGCGCGTCGAGGACGTGGTCTGGGATGTCCTCGAGGACGTCATCCAGGACCACCCGGTGCTGCTGAACCGTGCTCCCACCCTGCACCGCCTGGGTATCCAGGCCTTCATGCCCAAGCTCGTCGAGGGCTCGGCCATCCAGATCCACCCCCTCGTCTGTTTCGCTTTCAACGCGGACTTCGACGGTGACCAGATGGCCGTCCATGTGCCCCTGAGCCGGGATGCCCAGGATGAAGCGCGACGCATGATGCTCTCGACCGAGAACCTGCTGAGCCCGTCCGACGGCGCGCCGGTGGTGGCGCCGACCCAGGACATGATCCTGGGCTGCTACTACCTGACCATGGACGCGGCCACGCCCATCAAAGGCCCTGCGCCCACCTTCGAGACCGACGCTGAAGCGCTGCTGGCCTACGAGCTGGGCAACATCGACACGCGCGACCATGTCGATGACCTCGCCGCTCACCGTGTGCGCCGCATGAAGCTGCACACCCCGGTGCGCGTGCTGCGCGTAGGGCTGTGGGATGACGAGCAGCAGGCACTCGTCGAGCAACCTGTCGAGACCACCATCGGTCGCTTGATCTTCAACCAGATCCTGCCGCCCCAGCTGCGCTATTCGGAGAAGACCAACCGAGCCATGGCTCGCGCGCAACTGCGCGATGTGGTCTCGGAGTGCTACCGCCTCCTGGGCCGCAACGAGACCGCTCACCTCGTCGATGGCATCAAGCGTGTCGGCTTCCGCTACGCAACCCAGGGCGGCATGACGATCGGTATCGATGACATCAAGGTGCCGGTGGAGAAGGTAGCGCTACTGGAGAAGGCAGACCAGGACGTCATCGACGTCGACGAGCAGTACCAGCGCGGCCTGATCACCGAGGACGAGCGGTACACGCGCGTGGTGGCCATCTGGAAGGAAACCACCGACAACGTCAGCCAGAAGATGATGGACAACCTCGATCCCGAGGGCTCGGTCACGATGATGACCGCCTCGGGTGCTCGCGGCAACAAGGGCAACATCGGTCAGTTGGGCGGCATGCGTGGCCTGATGGCTGACCCGTCCGGTCGCATCATCGACGTGCCGGTGCGCTCGAACTTCCGTGAGGGTATGACCGTGCTGGAGTACTTCATCTCCACCCACGGCGCCCGCAAGGGCCTCGCCGACACCGCACTCCGAACCGCCGACTCCGGCTATCTGACCCGACGCCTGGTGGACGTAGCGCAGGACGTCATCACTCGTGACGACGACTGTGGCACCCAGGAAGGCACCTGGATCACGCGGGTAGAGACGGAGGAGTTCGCCGGCTCCGAACCGGATGCCTTCTGGCGCCGACTGGCCGGTCGTTTCGCGGCCGGGCCGGTGAACGCGCCCGGCGCGAAGAAGAAGGACAAGCCCATCGTCGAGGCCGGCGACATGATCACCGAGGACATCGCTCGCGCCATCGACGCGGCTGGTGTCGACGCAGCCGTGGTCCGCTCGGCACTGACCTGCCAGTCACGCCTGGGTGTTTGCCGCACCTGCTACGGCATCAATCTGGCCACTCGCGAGCTGGTCGAAGCGGGCGAGGCGGTCGGGATCATCGCCGCCCAGTCCATCGGTGAGCCCGGCACGCAGCTGACCATGCGAACGTTCCACACCGGCGGCGTCGCCGGGCTGGACATCACCGCCGGTCTGCCCCGTGTCGAGGAACTGTTCGAGGCCCGCATGCCCAAGGGCAAGGCTGAGATCAGCCACATCGATGGTGTCGTCGAGATCCTCCAGGGCGAAGACGGCATCCGCAGGGTCAAGGTGACCAGCCGCGAGCTCTTCGATGTGCCCATCAAGCTCACCAAGAAGCACGAGCGTCTGGTGGCCGAAGGTGATGCCGTCGAAGCCGATCAGATCGTCGCCCGTCTCGAGAAGAAGGACGAGGTGGAGGAGGTTCGCGCCCCCGACAGCGGTCTCGTCACCATCACCGAGGAAGGCATCAAGATCGCCGGCGAGGACGTCGTCGAGCGTGAGTACGCCATCCCCCACAACGCCAAGCTGATGGTGGAGGACGGGCAGTTGATCCGTGCCGGCGATGCCATCACCGAGGGTCCCATCAACCCGCAGGAGTATCTCGAGACGCGTGGTCGGGATGCGGTGCAGCGCTACCTGGTCAAGGAGGTCCAGAAGGTCTACCGCAGCCAGGGTGTGACCATCAACGACAAGCACATCGAGATCATCGTCCGTCAGATGCTGCGCAAGGTGCGGATCGACCAGCCCGGCGATAGCGAGCAGCTGCCCTTCGAGCTGGTCGATCGCTTCGACTTCGAGGATATCAATGAGCACGTGCTTGCCGAGGGTGGCGAGCCCACGACCGCCGAGACGGTCCTGCTGGGTGTGACCAAGGCATCGCTGAACACCAGCAGCTTCCTGGCTGCGGCCTCTTTCCAGGAGACCACGCGGGTGCTGACCGAGGCCGCCATCAACGGCGCCAAGGACAACCTCGTGGGCCTCAAGGAGAACGTCATCATCGGCAAGCTCATCCCTGCCGGCACCGGTGCCCCGGCCAACATCGCGCGCCGTCGCGAAGAGGCCCGCATCGCGGCCGCCGAAGCACTCGCCGGCGGCGAGCTGCCAGAGGGCTTCGGCCAGGAGTACAACGTCTTCCTCACCGACGGTGCGACCAGCGCGGACGGCGACGCCGACGGCGGGAATCCCTTCCTCGAGGAGGCCGAACAGAGGGCCCAGGCCGAAGCGCAGGCGGAGACCGAGGTGCAAGCCAACCCCTTCCTCGAGGGCGAGCCGGCCGCGGCCACGGAAGCCGCCCCGGCTGATCTCGAGGCTCCTCCCGAGGATGAGGAACCTTCCGAAGACTGAAGTACATCGGGCCGGCCGGCGTCGTTGACGACCTGACGGCCCGATGCTAGTATTCGCGGTCGCGGCTCTAACGGCCGCGTCGGTTTCGTGCGCGTCGACCTCGTGTCGGCTGGCACACCGGGCGGCCATCTCGCGAGGGGCCCGTCGTTCGGGCCCGTATCCCGGGATCCCAGAAGCCGCCACATCAGACCCAGAGACTGAAAGACAGGGGACCGCGCGCTCCGCGCCCGTTCCCGAAGCGCGTCACCACGACGCCCACCGATAGGGGAGACGACAGCTCCGTGCCGACCATCAGCCAGCTCGTGCGCAAGGGCCGCAAGCCCAAGCAGGCGAAGATCAAGGCTCCGGCGATGCGCAAGAACTGGAACAGTCTGCGCCAGCGCCAGGTGCCCACTCCGGGCGCCCCGCAGAAGCGTGGTGTCTGCCTGCAGGTGCGCACCATGACGCCGAAGAAGCCGAACTCGGCGCTGCGGAAGATCGCTCGCGTCCGTCTCACCAACCAGATGGAAGTCACCGCCTACATCCCCGGCATCGGCCACAACCTGCAGGAGCACTCGGTGGTGCTCGTTCGCGGCGGCCGGGTGAAGGACCTGCCCTCGGTGAAGTACCACATCATCCGCGGCACGCTCGATGCCTCCGGTGTCAGCGACCGCAAGAAGAGCCGTTCGCTCTACGGCGCCAAGAGGCCCAAGTAATGCCGCGACGATCAAAGATCCCCCGTAAGATCAAGTACTCGCCGCCGCTGACCCGTACCACGGACCGTTTCGTGGTCAAGCTCATGAAGGATGGCAAGAAGGGCCTGGCTGAAGGCATCCTGCGTCAGGCGCTGGCTCGGGCCGAAGCCTCGGCCGGGCGACCCGGCCTCGAGGTCCTCGACGCTGCCCTTCGCAACGCCACGCCCATCATCGAAGTCAAGCCCCGGCGCGTCGGCGGTGCCACCTACCAGGTGCCCGTCGAGATCCGCGGCGATCGCCGCACGTCACTCGGTGTGCGCTGGCTGGTGCAAGCGGCCCGTAAGCGCAGCGGCAAGTCCATGAGCGAGAAGCTGGCGTTCGAGCTGGTCGATGCCATGAACGGCCTTGGTGCTGCTGTCAAGCGTCGCGAAGATACGCACAAGATGGCCGACGCCAACAAGGCGTTCAGCCACTTCCGCTGGTAATCCCGGCAGCAGACCGCACTACGAGGACGTTGTAGACCGATGGCACGGAAGTTCCCGCTCGCACGTACGCGGAACATCGGCATCATCGCGCATATCGACGCCGGCAAGACCACCGTGACTGAGCGGATCCTGTTCTACACGGACAAGATCTACAAGATCGGGGAGGTTCACGAGGGCGCGGCCACGATGGACTGGATGCCCCAGGAGCAGGAGCGCGGCATCACCATCACGGCCGCGGCCACGACGTGCTTCTGGAATAACACTCGCATCAACATCATCGATACGCCCGGACACGTGGACTTCACTGTGGAGGTCGAACGCAGCCTGCGCGTGCTCGATGGCGCCGTCGTCGTCTTCGACGGCGTGGCCGGTGTCGAGCCCCAGTCGGAGACCGTCTGGCGCCAGGCTGACCGCTACGGCGTGCCCCGGATCTGCTTCATCAACAAGCTGGATCGGACCGGCGCTGACTTCTGGCGCTGCGTCGACTCGATCCGTGACCGCCTGGGTGCCAACGCCGTGCCCGTGCAGATCCCCATCGGCCAGGAGGGCCAGTTCCGGGGCGTGGTCGATCTCATCGAGATGAACGCCATCGTCTACGGCGACGACATGCGCGCCAAGCCGGAGATCGTCCCCATCCCCGAGAACCTGCTGGCGGAGGCGGAGAAGCAACGCGCGGTCATGATCGAGGCCGTCGCTGAGCTCGACGACGAGCTGACCATGAAGTTCCTCGAGGGCGAGGACATCACGCCTGACGAGGTCCGCCATGCCCTGCGCCTGGGCACGCTACAGAACCGCGTAGTGCCGGTCCTGACCGGAACGGCCCTCAAGAACAAGGGCATCCAGCCCATGCTCGACGCAGTCGTGCACTACCTGCCTTCGCCTCTCGACGTGCCGCCGATCGTCGGCATGGACGCGGAGGGCAACGAGATCATCCGCACCGTCGATGACAGCGAGCCCTTCGCTGCTCTCGCCTTCAAGATCGCGGCCGATCCGTTCGTGGGCAAGCTGGCCTTCTTCCGCGTGTACAGCGGCCGGCTCAAGACCGGCTCGTACGTGCTCAATGCGAGCAAGGGCAAGAGGGAGCGCATCGGACGCATCGTCGAGCTCCATGCGAACTCGCGCGTGGAGATCGAGGAGGTCTCGGCCGGTGACATCGCCGCCGCGGTCGGCCTCAAGGACACCTACACCGGCGATACCCTGACCGATCCCGACCATCCGGTCGATCCTCGAGTCGATGGTCTTCCCCGAACCGGTCATCGAGGTTGCCATCGAGCCCAGGACCAAGGCTGACCAGGACAAGCTGGCCGTGGCCCTGCAGCGGTTGGCCGAGGAGGACCCCACCTTCCGTGTCCATACCGACGAGGAATCGGGTCAGACGCTGATCGCCGGCATGGGCGAACTGCACCTCGACGTTCTCGTGGACCGCATGGTGCGCGAGTTCCATGTCGCCGCCAACGTGGGCAAGCCGCAGGTGTCCTACCGCGAGACCATCCGCCGGCAGGCGGACGGCAACGGTCGCTTCGTGCGCCAGACCGGTGGCCGTGGCCAGTACGGCCATGCTGTCATCCGGCTGGAACCGGGTGAGAAGGGCAGCGGCTACGAGTTCGTGGACAAGATCGTCGGGGGCGTCATCCCGCGCGAGTACATCAAGTCCGTGGACGCCGGCATCCGTGAAGCTCTCGAGACCGGTGTCTACGCCGGCTTCCCCATGGTGGACGTCAAGGCCACCCTCTTCGATGGTTCGTTCCACGACGTGGACTCCTCGGAGATGGCCTTCAAGATCGCCGGCTCCATGGCCACCAAGCTCGCCGTCGAGAAGGCAGACCCGGCCATCCTCGAACCGATCATGCGTGTCGAGGTCGTCATGCCCGAGGAGTTCATGGGCGACGTCATCGGCGATCTCAACAGTCGTCGCGGGCACATCGAGGGCATGGACAACCGCAATGGCACGCAGGTGGTCAGTGCCTTCGTGCCACTGGCCTCGATGTTCGGCTATGTGACCGACCTTCGCAGCATGACCCAGGGACGTGCGACCTCCTCCATGGAGTTCTCGCACTACGCCGAGGTGCCCAAGAGCATCGCGGCGGAGTTGGTCCAGAAGGCCGTGGTCTAGGCAGCAGCAACGACATACACGGCACACACGCATCGCAAGCATCAGAAACAGCAAGTCAAGGACGTAGTAGAGGACGACGGCAATGGCCAAGCAGAAGTTCCAGCGCACCAAGCCCCATGTCAACATCGGCACCATCGGTCACATCGACCATGGCAAGACGAGCCTGACGGCGGCCATCACCAAGTACCTGGCCCTCAAGGGCGAGGCGAAGTATCGCGCCTTCGACACCATCGACAACGCTCCCGAGGAGCGTGAGCGCGGCATCACCATCGCCATCGCCCACGTCGAGTACGAGACCGATAACCGCCACTACGCCCACGTCGACTGCCCCGGACACGCCGACTACATCAAGAACATGATCACCGGTGCCGCCCAGATGGACGGCGCCATCCTCGTGGTCGCGGCCACCGACGGCCCCATGCCCCAGACGCGCGAGCACATCCTGCTGGCCCGCCAGGTGGAGGTGCCCTACATCGTGGTCTTCCTCAACAAGGTCGACATGGTCGACGACGAGGAGCTGCTCGAGCTCGTCGAGCTCGAGGTCCGCGAGCTGCTCTCCAAGTACGAGTTCCCCGGCGACGACCTGCCGGTCATCCGTGGCTCCGCGCTCGCGGCGCTCGAGGCGCCCGACGATGTCGACGACGAGGCCTACAAGCCCATCGCCGAGCTGATGGACGCGGTCGACTCCTACATCCCCACCCCCGAGCGTGCGGTCGACAAGCCCTTCCTCATGCCCGTCGAGGACGTCTTCTCCATCAAGGGCCGCGGCACCGTCGCGACCGGTCGTGTCGAGCGTGGCGTGGTCAACGTCAACCAGGAAGTCGAGATGGTCGGCATGAAGCCCACCCGCAAGGTGGTCGTGACCGGCGTCGAGATGTTCAACAAGCTGCTCGACTCGGGCCAGGCGGGTGACAACATCGGCACCCTGCTGCGTGGCATCGAGCGCGACGAGATCGAGCGTGGCCAGGTGCTCGCCACGGCCGGCTCCATCAAGCCCCACACGAAGTTCACCGCCCGCGTCTACGTCCTCACCAAGGAGGAAGGTGGCCGCCACACGCCGTTCTACAACGGCTATCGCCCGCAGTTCTACCTGCGCACCACCGACGTCACCGGCGCCATCAGCCTGCAGGGCGGTGCCGAGATGATCATGCCCGGCGACCACGTCGACATGGACGTCGAGCTCATCACACCCATCGCGCTCGAGCCCGGCCAGCGCTTCGCCATCCGCGAGGGTGGCCGCACCGTCGGCGCCGGCGCCATCATCTCGGTCGAGGACTGACGGTGGCGCGGCAGCGGATCCGGATCCGCCTCAAGGCATACGATCACCGGCTGCTGGACCAGTCCGCGCTCCAGATCGTGGAGACGGCCCAGCGCACCGGTGCCGAGGTCGTCGGACCGGTACCGCTGCCGACCCGTATCGAGAAGTTCACGGTCCTGCGGTCCCCGTTCATCGACAAGGACAGCCGGGAGCAGTTCGAGATCCGCACGCACAAGCGGCTCATCGACATCCTGGACCCCTCGTCCAAGACCGTGGACGCCCTGATGCGGCTCTCGCTGGCCGCGGGCGTCGACATCGAGATCAGGATGTAAATGTCTATCGGAGTGATCGGCCGCAAGGTCGGAATGACACAGGTCTTCGCGGAGGACGGCACGATGGTGCCGGTCTCCGTGGTGGCCATCGAACCCAATACCGTGACCGTGCTGCGCACGCTCGACCGCGACGGCTACACCGCCGTACAGGTCGGTGCCGGCACGCGCCCGAGTAACCAGCAAGCCACGGGCGGGCCAGCTCAAGGACCTGCCCGCGCGTCCGCGACGTGCGCGAGTTCCGCGTCGACGACGTGGCCGGCTACGAGGTCGGCCAGACCCTCGACGTCAGCATCTTCGAGGACGGTGAGTCAGTGGACATCACCGGCACCTCCAAGGGCAAGGGCTTCGCCGGCACCATCAAGCGCCACCACTTCCGCCGCGGTCCGGAGACACACGGCTCCGACTCGCATCGCGCCCCCGGCTCGATCGGCGGCGGCACCTACCCGGGCAAGGTCTTCCGCGGCACGCCGATGGCGGGCCACATGGGCCATGAGCGGGTGACCGTCAAGAACGCCACCATCCTGCGCACCGACAGCGAGCGCAACCTGCTGCTCGTCAAGGGCCCGGTCCCCGGCCCCCGTAACGCGCTCGTCGTGGTCAGGAAGGCATAGTCCGATGCCAACGACACCACTCTTCGACAAGTCCGGCTCCGAGGCCGGCACCATCGACCTTCCTGACGCGCTGTTCGCGGCTCCGGTGAACACGGCCGTCATGCACCAGGCCGTGGTGGCTCAGCTGGCCGGTCGTCGCACCGGCACGGCCAAGACCAAGACGCGCGCCGAGGTTCGCGGCGGCGGCCGCAAGCCCTACCGCCAGAAGGGCACCGGCCGCGCCCGGCAGGGCACGCGTTCCGCGCCGCACTACGCCGGCGGCGGCGTCGTCTTCGGGCCCAGCCCGCGCAAGTACGACAAGCGCCTGCCCAAGCGGATGCGGCGCCTGGCACTGGTGGGTGCGCTCACCAGCAAGTTCGATGATGGCGTCATCAAGGTCGTCAACGACCTCTCGCTCGACGAGGTCAAGACCAAGCAGCTGCTGGGCCACCTCGCGTCGCTGCAGGCCGCAGGCAAGGTGCTCGTGGTCGAGGATGGCAAGAACGAGGCACTCGAGCTGTCCGCTCGCAACGTGCCGAACCTGATCATCATCCGTTCCGACTCGCTCAATATCGTCGACGTCCTCGATGCTGATGCCATCGTCATCACCAAGCCCTCGATCCCGACCATGTCGGAGGTGTACGCATGAGCCTGGTCGCCACGCAGATCATCCTGCGTCCGGTCATCAGCGAGAAGTCGATGGACCAGTCGACCGTCAACAAGTACACCTTCGCCGTCGCCGATGTAGCCAACAAGCTGCAGATCAAGGCGGCAGTGGAAGAGCTCTTCAAGGTGACCGTGTTGAACGTCAACGTGATGACCTCGAAGCGCAAGGAGAAGTCCCGCAACCGCCGTCGCGGGCGCCAGGTCGGCTACACGACCCCCTGGAAGAAGGCCGTCGTGACCGTCAAGGCCGGCGACAAGATCGAATTCTTCGAAGGGGTCTAGACGATGCCGATCAGAGGTTACAAACCGACATCTCCAGGTCGTCGCTTCATGACGCGGTCGACCTTCGAGGAGATCACCACCGACAAGCCGTACAAGCCGCTCGTCGAGTCCAAGAAGCGTGGTTCCGGCCGCAACTCGCAGGGCCGCTTGACCGTGCGCCATCGCGGCGGTGGTGCCAAGCGCAACTATCGACGCATCGACTTCCGTCGCGACAAGTGGGACGTGCCCGCCAAGCTAGCGACCATCGAGTACGACCCCAACCGCTCTGCGCGCATCGGCCTGCTCCACTACGCCGACGGCGAGAAGCGCTACATCCTCGTACCCAACGGCCTGCAGGTCGGTGACACCGTCGTGGCCGGAGCGAAGGCCGAGGCGCGCGTGGGCAATGCCCTGCCGCTCAAGGCCATCCCGCTCGGCACGCAGCTTCACAACATCGAGCTCATCCCCGGCAAGGGCGGGCAGATCGTCCGCTCCGCCGGTACCTCGGCACAGCTGATGGCCAAGGAGGGCACCTCCGCCCTGGTGCGGCTGCCATCCGGCGAGGTCCGTCGCGTGGACATGCGCTGCATGGCCACGGTCGGCCAGGTGGGCAACATCGATCACGAGAACCAGAGCATCGGCAAGGCCGGTCGCGCCCGCCACATGGGCAAGCGGCCCGAGGTCCGCGGTGTGGTCGATGAACCCGAGGGACCATCCCCACGGTGGTGGCGAGGGCAAATCGCCCACGGGTATGCCGCCCAAGACCCCTTGGGGCAAGCCCGCCATGGGTCACCGCACCCGGCGTAACAAGAACAGCGGGAGGCTCATCGCGACCTCCCGTCACCGCAAGTAGGCAAGGAGGAGCGTCATGTCGCGATCCCTGAAGAAGGGACCGTACGTCGAGCAGCGGCTCCTGGCCCGCGTGCAGACGATGAACAGCAGGAACCAGAAGCAGGTGCTGAAGACCTGGTCACGCGCCAGCGTCATCTTCCCTGACTTCATCGGTCACACCATCGCCGTCTACAACGGCAAGAAGCACATCCCGGTGTTCATCTCCGAGAACATGGTCGGCCACCGCCTTGGTGAGTTCTCCCCCACCCGCAACTATCGCGGCCACGGGCGACACACCGAGCGGTCGACGTCGCTGAAGTAGGGGCCGCGATGCGAGTTTCTGCTACCGCCAAGTACATCCGCCGCTCCACGCGCAAGACCCGTCTGGTCACGCAGGCCATCGTCGGGCGCCCGGTGGAGGAGGCTGCGGCGCTGCTGCAGTTCATGCCGCAGGGAGCAGCCCGAGACGTGGCCAAGGTGCTCAAGAGCGCTACCGCCAACGCCGAGAACAACCACGACCTCCCCGCCGATGAACTCTTCGTCGCGGCGGCCACTGCCAACGAGGGACCCACCATCAAGCGCTGGCGACCACGCGCTCAGGGGCGCGCATTCCCCATCAACAAGCCCATGACCCACGTGACGGTCGTGGTCGAGAATCGGGAGGCCTAGGCATGGGACACAAGGTCCACCCCAACGGCTTCCGGCTGGGCGTCTCGCGCACCTGGAACGCCAAGTGGTATTCGGACAAGGAATATCGGGAGCTGCTGCAAGAAGACATCGCCATCCGCACGCTCGTCCAGAAGCGACTGGCCAACGCCAGCGTTTCGCTGGTCGAGATCGAGCGTGGCATCAATCACGTGACCGTCACCGTTCACACCGCCAAGCCGGGCATCGTCATCGGCAAGGGTGGGGCCAACGTCGAGTCGCTGCGACAGGCCGTCGGCAAGCTCACCGACCGCAAGGTCAAGCTGGAGATCCGTCGAGATCCGCCAGCCGGAGCTGGACGGGGTGCTGGTGGCGACCAACATCGCCCAGCAGCTCACCCGCCGCATCGCCTTCCGCAAGGCCATCAAGCAGTCCATCCAGCGGACCATGAAGGCCGGCGCCAAGGGTGTGAAGATCCAGGTCTCCGGCCGTCTCGGCGGCTCCGAGATGGCCCGCCGCGAGTGGGACAAGGAAGGGCGTATCCCGCTGGGCACGCTGCGAGCCGACATCAGTTACGGCCAGGTCCTCTCGCGCACGACCTACGGCGCCATCGGCGTGAAGGTCTGGATCTACCGCGGTGACGTCATCCCCGAGAAGACGGCACCCAAGGAGGCAGTCGCTGCCGGGGGAGGGGCCTAGACCATGTTGATGCCCCGTCGCGTCAAGCACCGCAAGCAGCAGCGCGGCCGCATGAGCGGCATCGCCAAGGGTGGTTCGACCATCGCCTTCGGCGACTACGCGCTGATGACCGAGGAGCCTGGCTACATCACCAGCCGCCAGATCGAGGCCGCCCGTCGTGCCATGACCCGCTACGTTCGCCGCGGCGGCAAGATCTGGATCCGGATCTTCCCCGACAAGCCTGTCACCAAGAAGCCAGCTGAGGTCCGGATGGGCAAGGGCAAGGGCGCTGCCGACCACTGGGTCGCCGTCGTCAAGCCCGGCCGGATCCTGTTCGAGATGGCTGGCGTCCCTCACGAGGACGCAGTCGAGGCCATGCGCCTGGCCAGCCACAAGCTGCCCACCAGCGTCAAGGTCCTGGTCAGAGAGGGGGTCCATGATGGAGATCGCTAAGGCCCGCAGCCTCTCCGAGCGGGAGCTCGCAGACGAGTTGGAGTCCGCGCGGCGTCATCTCTATGACCTGCGTTTCCAGCTGGCGACCCGCCAGCTCACCGATTACAGCCAGATCTCGCAGACGCGCAAGGACATCGCTCGCCTGCTGACCGTGCGCACCGAGCGTGAGCTCGAGGCGGGGTCGGCGGCGGCCCGTCCGGGCGCGGCTGCCGGAGGAGAGTAGATGAGCGCAGCCACCGTCCCTGGGCGCGGAAAGCGCAAGGCCAAGGTCGGCCGCGTCGTTTCCGACAAGATGGACAAGACCATCGTCGTTTCGGTCGAGCGTCTTGCCCGCCACCGCATCTATAAGCGGGTCATCCGCCTGACGACCAAGTTCAAGGCGCATGACGAGCACAACGAGGCCCACGTCGGCGACACCGTCCGCATCGAGGAGGCGCGACCGCTCTCCGCCACGAAGCGCTGGCGCCTGGCCGAGATCGTGACCAAGGCAGGCCTTGGAGCGGGCGAGGAAGTGTTCTCCGAGGAACCCGAGACGGCCGAGGCCATCCATGGCGTTGCGCACCCGGGCAAGGCCGAGGCTGAGGCGACGACCGACACTCCCATCGAGCAGGCCTACACCGACGCGGCCGCGCAGGGCGAGGAGGCATCGGCATGATCCAGCCCAGCAGCCGCCTGCGCGTGGCCGACAACACGGGCGCGCGGGTCGTGGAGTGCATCCGCATCCTGGGGCGTTCCCAGAAGCCCACCGCTGGCGTCGGCGACGTCATCGTCGCCAGCGTCAAGCAAGCCATCCCCAATGCGGCCGTCAAGAAGGGCGACATCGTCCAGGCTGTCATCGTGCGGACGGCCAAGGAATACGGGCGCCCTGACGGCAGCTACATCCGCTTCGACGAGAACGCGGCCGTGCTCATCAATAACCAGGGCAACCCGCGTGGCACGCGCATCTTCGGGCCAGTGGCCCGTGAGCTGCGCGACCGCAACTACATGAAGATCATCTCGCTCGCGCCGGAGGTGCTGTGATGGCCCCTACCGCCAAGCCCCGCCGCCATACCCGTGTCCCGGACCTGCGTTCAGGCGACGAAGTGGTGGTGCTCAAGGGCAAGGACGCTGGCAAGCGCGGTGTCGTCCAGAAGGTACTTCGCCACCAGCAGGGCTGGGCGCGCTCCTCGGCGCGCTTCGGTGCCGGCTGGCAGGATAAGGCGCCGCTCTCCGGCGCGGCCGTCGTGATCGAGGGTCTGAATATCGCCAAGCGGCACACCAAGCCGCGGCAAGTGGCAGGGCGGACCGAACGCCAGCCCCGCATCCAGCAGGGCGGCATCCTCGATATCCCCCAGCCCATCGCCGTCAGTAACGTCATGCTCGTTTGTCCACATTGCTCGCGCCCCACCCGCGTTCGCCACGATCGCACCGGCGACGGCCGCAGCATCCGCACCTGCACGCACTGCAGCGAGTCCGTGACGCGAGCGGAGGCCAGGAAGTGAGCAGCGGACTGCGACAGCGCTACGAGGAAGAGGCGGTGCCGGCTCTCGTCAAGGAGTTCGAGTACCGCAACCCCATGGAGGTACCTCGCCTCACCAAGATCACCGTCAACATCGGCCTGGGTGAGGCGCTTACCAACGCCAAGGCCGTGGAAGCCGCCGTGACCGACATGACCACCATCACCGGCCAGAAGCCGGTGGTCACCAAGGCCAAGCGGTCCATCGCCCAGTTCAAGATCCGCGAGGGCAACACCATCGGCGTCAAGGTCACCCTGCGTGGCCAGCGCATGTGGGATTTCCTCGAGCGGCTCACTCGCATCGCCCTGCCCCGCATCCGCGACTTCCGTGGCGTCCCCACCAAGTCGTTCGATGGCCGCGGCAACTACTCGCTGGGCCTGCGTGAGCAGCTGGCCTTCCCGGAGATCGACTATGACAAGGTCGACCATCTGCGGGGCCTTGAACTGACGGTCGTCACCACGGCCAAGACCGACGAGGAAGGTCAGCGATTGCTGGCCCTCCTCGGCATGCCTTTCGAGAACTAGAGGAGCGACAGCCGAATGGCCAAGAAGTCGATGATCGCCAAGGCGAAGCGCAAGCAGCGCTTCGAGGTGCGCTCCTACCATCGCTGTTTCGTCTGCGGTCGATCCCGTGCCTACATGCGCCGGTTCGGCCTCTGCCGCATCTGCTTCCGGGAGCGCGCCCTGCTGGGTGAGCTACCGGGGGTCACCAAGTCGAGTTGGTAGGCACATGAACATCTCTGATCCCATCGCCGACATGCTCACGCGCATCCGCAATGCCAGCCGGGCGCGCCACGTCGAGGTTTCGATGCCGGCGTCACGCACCAAGCTGGCCATCGCCGAGATCCTGAAGGAGGAGGGCTTCATCGAAGACTTCTCCGAGGCGCAAGCGGGTCCACGCAAGGACATCACCATCAAGCTCAAGTACGTGGGCAAGGTGCCGGTGGTCAGCGGGCTCAAGCGCATCAGCAAGCCGGGCCTGCGGGTCTACGCTTCCAAGACCGAGATCCCGCGCGTGCTGGGTGGCCTCGGTGTCGTCGTCGTCAGCACCAGCCAGGGCATCATGACCGGCGCGCAGGCTCGCAGGAGCCAGCTCGGCGGCGAGGTCCTGGCGTACATCTGGTAGGCGGCGTCCATGTCACGAGTAGGCAAGCTCCCCATCACCATCCCCTCCGGCGTCGATATCGACATCGAGGGCAACCACATCAAGGTCAAGGGCCCCAAGGGCACGCTCGAGCGTGATGTCACGCCGGTATTGTCGATCGTCACCCAAGACGATCAGCTGCGTGTCGTTCGACCCAACGAGGAGAAGCGTTCGCGCGAGCTCCACGGCCTGACCCGTACCCTCATCTACAACATGGTCGTGGGTGTGACCGAGGGTTACACCCGCAACCTGGAGATCCAGGGTGTCGGCTACCGCGCCCAGCTGGTGGGCAAGAAGCTGCAGCTCAATCTGGGTTACAGCCATCCCATCGAGATGGACCCGCCCGCGGGCATCGCCTTCGAGGTGGAGACTCCGACCAAGGTCGCCGTGACCGGCATCGACAAGCAGCTGGTCGGGCAGATCGCTGCCCAGGTGCGTGCCACTCGCAAGCCCGAGCCCTACAAGGGCAAGGGTGTCCGCTACGCGGGCGAGGTCGTGCGCCGCAAGGCCGGCAAGGCCGGCAAGATCGGTGGCGGGTAGTCACCTCGTTTCGATCCATAACCAGAGCAACCTGGTCGTGACGCCCTTGTGGTGCCCCGGCCGATAGAGGAGACCGACGACCGCGATGCCAATGGCACGAAGCCGCTCCGCCGCCCGTCAGAAGCGTCACTCGCGGCTCCGCCTTCGCGTGGCGGGGTCCACCGAGCGACCGCGCCTGGCGGTCTTCCGGAGCATCAATCAGATCTACGCCCAGGTCATCGACGATTCCACCGGGCACACCCTCGCTGCTGCTTCCTCCGTGGAGGCCAGCGTCAAGGGTGCCGGTGGCACCAAGACCGAGCGCGCCAAGCAGGTGGGATCCCTTCTGGGGGATCGTGCCAAGGCCGCTGGTGTCGAGCGTGTCGTGTTCGACCGCGCCGGGTTCAAGTTCCACGGACGGATCCGTGCGCTCGCCGAGGGCGCGCGCGATTCCGGCCTGGAGTTCTAGGAGGAGCGCCCATGGCTCGGATCGATTCCAACAAGCTCACGCTCGAAGAGCGCGTCGTCCAGATCAACCGCGTGGCCAAGGTGGTCAAGGGTGGTCGGCGCTTCAGCTTCAGCGCTGTGGTCGTCGTGGGAGACGGCGAAGGACACGTCGGCGTCGGCCTCGGCAAGGCTGGCGAGGTGCCGGAGTCCATTCGTAAGGGCGTCGAGGACGCCAAGAAGAATCTCATCAAGGTGCCCCTCGTCGGCACCACCGTGCCCCACGAGGTGCGCCAGCAGTTCGGTGCCAGTATCGTGCTGCTGAAGCCGGCTTCGCAGGGGACCGGCGTCATCGCCGGTAGCTCCGTGCGGGCCGTGGTCGAGGCCGCCGGTATCCGTGACATCCTGTCCAAGTCGCTCGGCTCCAACAACCCGGTCAACGTCACTCGTGCCACCCTCGAAGGTCTGCGCAACATGCGTTCCGCCGCCGAGTTGTCCGAGTGGCGCGGCAAGAAGCTGCGGAGCGTCATCCCGGGCCAGCCCATGCCGGGCGCTGACGACGCCGTGCTGAGTGGGGAGGCCGTCGATGGCCGCTAAGCTCCGCGTCACACTGAAGAAGTCAACGGTCGGCACCAACCCCAGCGCCCGCGGCACCGTACGCGCCCTTGGCCTGCGGCGCATCGGCCAGACGGTCGATCTGCCTGACGATTCCGCCGTGCGCGGGCAGAGTCCGCGCCGTCCGCTACCTCGTCGAGTACGAGGAGGTAGCGAACGCGCCGGCCGCCAAGAAGGCCGCATCCAAGCAGAAGGAAGAGGTCGAGGCGTGAAGCTCCACGATCTGAAACCCGCGCCCGGTTCGACGAAGCGGCGCATCCGCGTCGGTCGCGGCATCGCGGCCGGCAAGGGCAAGACCGCCGGTCGCGGCACCAAGGGCCAGAAGTCTCGTTCGGGGGCCAGCATCCCTGGCTGGTTCGAGGGTGGTCAGACGCCCGTCCACGTACGCGTTCCCAAGCTCCGCGGCTTCAAGCGCCGTGGTCGCGTCGAATACCAGGTCGTGAACATCGGCCGCATCTCCGAGTACGCCAGTGCCGGCCGCCTGGGTGAGCCCGGCTCCGAGCCGCTGACCGTGAACGCCGAAGTCCTGGCCGCCGCCGGTCTCATCAGCCACGCGGACCGCCCGCTGAAGGTGCTGGGCTCCGGCGACCTCGAAGTCAAGCTCTTCGTGGCTGCCGATGCCTTCACAGTCTCGGCCAGGTCCAAGATCGAGTCCGCCGGTGGTTTCGTGCACTCGCTTGCTCCCGAGCCCGAGCCCGAGCCCGAGCTTGAGACTGGCGAGTCTGCGGTTGCCGAGTCTGCGGCCGCCCCTGCACACGCCGAGACGAGCGACGAGACCGACTCCTCCGACGACGAGAAGACGGCCGAGTAAGCCGTGTTCGACGCTCTCGTCAATGCGTTCCGGGCGCCGGATATCCGCAAGCGCATCCTCTTCATCCTGGGGATGCTCGTCATCGTGCGGATGCTGGCGCACGTTCCTGTGCCCGGTATCGACCGTCAAGCACTCGAAGGGGTCATTGGCCAGAACGACTTCCTGCAGATGCTCAACCTCTTCTCCGGAGGTGGCCTGAAGAACTTCTCGATCATCGCCTTGGGCGTCAACCCATACATCAACGCGTCGATCATCATGCAGCTGATGACGGGCGTCGTGCCTCGTCTGCAGCAGCTCTCGCGCGAGGGCGAATACGGCCGTAACAAGATCAATTCCTACACGCGCTATCTCACGGTGCCGCTGGCGATCCTGCAGTCGTACGGGTACCTGGCGCTGTTGTCGTCACCCCAGAACGGTGTCGTCCAGAACTTCGACCTGACCAGCTTCGTCACGCTGACGCAGATCATCTCCCTCACCGCCGGGACCATCCTGGTGATGTGGATCGGCGAGCTCATCACCGAGCGCGGCATCGGCAACGGCATCAGCTTCATCATCTTCGCCGGCATCGTGGCCGGCCTGCCCGGCGCCATCAACACTTTCCTGACCTCGCCCGACCTTTCGGCCGGCCTGGCCTTCGGCGTTCTTGGCATCGCCGCGGTGATGGTCATCGTCTACGTGCAGGAGGGCCAGCGTCGCATCCCCATCCAGTACGCCAGCCGCGTCCGTGGCCGGCGCATGTACCAGGGCGGTGCCACCTTCCTGCCCCTGCGCGTGAACCAGGCTGGCGTGATCCCGATCATCTTCGCCGTCAGCATCCTGCTGTTCCCGGTGCAGATGGCCACCTACTTCAGTCGATCCGGCGGCATCGTCGAGAGCGTCGCCAACACCATCATCACCTGGCTCAGTCGGGGAAGTCCGCTCTACGCCATCATCTTCTTCCTGCTGGTCGTCGGATTCACCTACTTCTACACGGCGTTCACGTTCAAGCCTGATGAGACAGCCGACCAGCTTCGCAAGAACGGCGGCTTCATCCCGGGCATCCGGCCGGGCACGCCGACCCGCGACTACCTGGCCAAGGTGGTCTTCCGCATCAGTCTTGCTGGAGCCGTCTTCCTGGGCGTGGTCGCGGTCAGTCCGATCATCGTCGGCTGGGCCTTCGCCGGCAGCGTCGTCGGCTCCTTCAGCCTTGGAGGCACAGCTCTGCTGATCGTCGTCTCCGTGGTGGTGGAGACGATGAAGCAGTTGGAGGCACAGCTGATGATGCGCAACTACGAGGGTTTCATCAAGTGACATCACAAGCTGCCGCCGACCCGGCGGCTCGCACGGGGGGAGATCGTCGCATCATCGTGATGATGGGCGCCCCTGGTGCGGGCAAGGGCACCCAGGCTGAGCGCCTGGCCGAGGCACTGGGTCTGCCTCACGTGTCTACCGGCGAACTCTTCCGGGCCATGCTCAAGAGCGACTCCGCGCTGGGCAAGAAGGTCCGCCGTTACGTCGAATCGGGTGGGCTGGTGCCCGACGATATCGTCGTTTCCATGGTGGAGGATCGCCTGCGCCAGGAAGACGCCGCCGCCGGTGTCATCCTGGACGGCTTCCCGCGCACCGTGGCCCAGGCCGAGGCGCTCGACAAGATGCTGCACCAAGCTGGCACCGCGGTCTGCGCCGTGCCCTACATCGAGGTCCCCCAGGAGTTGCTCTTGCAGCGCCTCAGCGGACGACGCATCTGCACCAAGGATGACCAGCACGTCTATAACGTCCTAAGCATGCCCCCCAAGGCGGAGGGTATCTGCGACCTTGATGGCGCCGAGCTCTACCAGCGAAAGGACGACAGCGTGGAGACCGTGCAGAGCCGGCTGGACCAGCAGTTGCCGCCGATGTTCGAGGTCATCGACTACTACACCGAACACAAGGTGCTCTTCTCGGTTCCTGGCGACCAGTCACCCGAGGAGGTCACCGCAGAGTTGCTGCGCGTGATCGCCAGCAGGAACGCCGCCTAGGTGCTCTTCGATCGCCGGCGCGTCACGCTCAAGTCCCGATCGCAGATCGAGAAGATGGCGGCAGCCGGGCGCCTGACCGCGGCTGCGCTGGACGCCGTGGCCGAGGCCATCAGGCCCGGCATGACGCCTCTCCAGCTCAACGCGATCGCAGACGCGGTCATTCGCGATGGGGGAGGGACGCCCAACTTCATCGGCGTTCCTGGTCACCTGGCGCCGTATCAGCACGCTACCTGCATCTCCATCGATGACGAGGTCGTCCATGGCATCCCTGATGACCGAGTCATCGAGGAAGGCATGATCGTCTCGGTCGATTGCGGCGCCGAGGTCGACGGCTGGAACGGCGACTCTGCACGCACGTTCCTCATGGGCGATGTGCCCGCGTCAGCGCGCCAGCTGTCGGAGGCCACGCGCGCGGGCATGCTGGCCGGCGTTCGTGCCTCGGTGCCGGGCGCCACACTCGAAGACGTCGCCGGTGCCATCGAAGACGTTGGCACCGGGGCCGGCTACGGCATCGTTCGCGGCTATGTCGGACACGGCATCGGCAACGAGATGCACGAGGAGCCGCAGGTCACCAACTACCGCACCGGGCGCAAGGGTCGCAAGATCGAGGTCGGCCTGTGCATCGCCATCGAACCCATGTTCACCATGGGTGCATCCGACACGCGGGTGAAGCCCGACGGCTGGACCGTGGCCACCGCCGACGGCAGCCTGGCGGCCCACTGGGAGCACACCATCGCCATCACTGCGAACGGTCCGCGTATCCTGACCCTGGCCGCCGGCGAGTCCATCGACGGGCTGGTCACCCCGGTGGAGGCGAACGCATGACGACGTCCGCTGCCGTGGTTGCCGGTTGCGGCAGACTTCTGATACACTCACTGTTCGCGCGCCGGGGCGATCCCGGCGCTTGCTGGCGCCCCGCCGACCGGGTCGGGTACGGCGCCGGGCCCATCCATTCAAGCAGTAGTCGGGGTTCAGCGGTCGCCTGTGGCTAAGCGAGATGCAATCGAGGTCGAAGGAACGGTCATCGAGCCGTTGCCGAACACCATGTTCCGGATCGAGCTCGAGGACAAGCATCAGGTTCTTGCGCACATCAGCGGCAAGCTGCGGATGAACTTCATCCGCATCCTCCCCGGCGATCGCGTTCGCGTCGAGCTGTCGCCGTACGACCTCTCCCGCGGCCGCATCACATATCGACTCAAGTAGGACGGTAGAGAACGACGTGAAGGTCTCTGCATCGGTGAAGAGGCGCTGCGAGCGCTGCAAGGTGGTCAGCAGGAAGGGCCGCGTGATGGTCATCTGCTCCAACCCCAAGCACAAGCAGCGTCAGGGCTAGGAGGAACGGTGGCACGTATCGCCGGCATCGATATCCCTCGCGAGAAGCGCGTGGAGATCTCGCTGACCTACATCTTTGGGATCGGGCTGCCTACCAGCCAGAAGGTCCTTGCACAGGCCAACGTGAACCCGGACACCCGCGTCCGAGACCTCACCGACGAGCAGGTCAATCGCCTGCGCGAGATCATCGACCGCCGCTACACCGTCGAGGGCGACCTTCGCCGCGAGACGGCCATGAATATCAAGCGGCTGACCGAGATCGGTTCCTACCGCGGTCTGCGACACCGGCGCAACCTGCCAGTCCGCGGCCAGCGCACCAAGACCAACGCGCGTCAGCGACGCGGTCCCAAGAAGACCGTCGGCGTCCGGCGCAAGAAGTAAGCACCACCGCCACGGCGGCCCGGTCCTGATGGCCGGTCGACCGCGCGGCGCCACGCAGGAGAGACACTCGATCGATGGCGGAACGAAAGCGCGCCACGAAGTCCAGGCGCAAGGAGAAAAAGAACGTTCCCTCGGGACACGTTCATATCCAGGCGACCTTCAATAACACGATCGTCACGATCACGGACCTTAGTGGTGCAGTCGTGGCTTGGGGCAGCGCCGGCACAGCCGGGTTCAAAGGCTCCCGCAAGTCCACGCCCTACGCGGCAGCCCTGGCTGCCGATGGTGCCGCCAAGCGCGCCATGGAGCACGGCATGCGGCAGATCGAGGTATTCGTGAAGGGCCCAGGGTCCGGCCGCGAGCAGGCTATCCGCTCGCTACAGGCCGCAGGCCTGGAGGTCAGTGCTATCACCGACGTCACCCCACTCCCGCACAACGGCTGCCGCGCCCCCAAGCGGCGCCGGGTCTAGGGGAGGCTAGCCATGGCTCGATATCGCGGACCAGTCTCCCGTCTGTGCCGGCGTGAAGGCATGAAGCTGTATCTCAAGGGCAGCAAGTGCTACACCAAGAAGTGCCCCTTCGAGCGCCGCGGCACTCCGCCCGGCCAGCACGGCATCCGTCGCCGCAAGATGTCCAACTACGGCATCCAGCTGCGCGAGAAGCAGAAGGTGCGTCGCGTCTACATGGTCAACGAGCGCCCCTTCAAGCGCTACTTCGAGACGGCTGAGTCCCGGCCCGGCGTCACCGGTGAGAACCTGCTGCGGTTGCTCGAGACCCGTCTGGACAACGTGGTCTATCGCATGGGCTTCGCCAGCAGCCGTCCCCAGGCACGACAGCTCGTAGGCCACGGTCACTTCGAGGTCAACGGCGTGCGTACCAACATCCCCTCGTTCCGCGTCCGTGAAGGCGACAGGATCGAGGTCCGCGGCAGCAGCCGCAAGACCGAATACTTCAAGCAGCTGAAGGACGCCATCGGTGGCGCCCAGAAGCCCGACTGGGTCAACGTGGACGCCGACAAGCTTGTTGGATCCGTTTCCGCGATGCCGACCCGCGACCAGATGCCGCTCGAACTCAACGAGCAGCTCGTGGTCGAGTACTACTCGAGGTAGCGCCAGCCCATGATCGAACTGGAGAACGCCCAGATCGAGTCCGTCGAGGAGCTCGAGACTGAGACGTACGGCAAGTACGAGGCGAGCCCGCTCCGCGCCGGCTATGGCGTCACGTTGGGCAATGCCCTTCGTCGTGTGCTGCTCTCGTCCCTGGAGGGGGCTGCCGTCACGTCCGTGCAGATCCGTGACGTCAGCCACGAGTTCAGCACCATCGCCGGGGTCAAGGAGGATGTCATCCAGATCCTCCTCAATCTCAAGCGACTACGGCTCAAGAGCTACGTCCCTCACCCCACCCAGCTGAAGCTCAGCAAGAGTGGTGCTGGACCGGTCACCGCGGCTGACATCATCGAATCCGCGGATGTCGAGATCGTCAACGTCGACCAGCACATCCTGACGCTGGAGCCGGATGCGACCATCGAGATGGACCTGACCGTGGAGCGGGGCACCGGCTATCTCTCCGCCGAGGAGACCAAGGAAGGCCTGCCCATCGGGGTCATCCCCGTCGATGCCATCTTCACACCTGTGCGCAAGGTCGACTATCACGTGGAGAACACGCGCGTCGGGCAGGTCACCAACTATGACAAGTTGACGCTGATCATCGAGACTGACGGCACCATCTCCCCGGAGGAGGCGCTCTCGCGGGCGGCTGAGATGCTGGTCGAGCAGTTCGGCCAGTTCACCACCGCCGGCCGCCAGCTGACCAGTGAAGTCGAGGCCGTGGCTGGTGCCGAGACGCTGCCGCCCAACGTGCTTGACATGCCCATCGAGGACCTGGACCTGCCCATGCGGGCCTATAACTCGCTGAAGCGCAACAACATCGTCAAGGTAGGGCAGTTGCTGCAGCTCCAGGACGAGGATCTGCTGCGCATGCGCAACTTCGGCAAGAAGTCGCTCGACGAGATGAAGGAGCGCCTGCGGATGCGTGGCTTCCTTCCGCCCGAGGACGAGGCCCTGGAGGGGTTCGAGGCCGAGGATGCCATCGCAGACGAAGATGATGACGACCTCATCGAGACGGCCGCCGACGAGGTTGATGAGCCCTTCGGAGAGGACGCCTAGCTATGGCCCATCGCATCGACGGGCGCAAGTTCGGCCGCAAGACCGCGCCGCGCAAGGCCATGTACGCCAACCTCATCGTGTCCGTGCTGCGCTACGAGCAGATCAAGACGACCGAGGCCAAGGCCAAGGAGGTCCGCGGCATGGTCGAGCGTGTCATCACCCTCGCCAAGGGCGGCTCGCTTGCCGAGCGGCGCCGCATCGTCTCCGAACTGCCCAATGAGCCGCTCGTGATCGAGAAGCTCTACGACGAGATCGTGCCCCGCTACGGGGATCGCAACTCGGGCTATACCCGGGTCGTCAAGCTTGGCCCGCGGGCCGGTGACAGCGCCCCCATGGTCCAGCTCGAGCTGGTCTAACCAACCCGCCAGGTCAGACGCGCAAGCGTCGCGGCAAGACGGACAAGATGAAGCACGCCCGAGAGGGCGGCCCCGTGCGGTATCGCGCACGGGTCGAATACGACGGCACAGAGTTCGCCGGCTTCCAGGCCCAGCCTGGACGTCGGACCGTCCAGGGAGAACTGGAGCGCGTCTTGGCCCGCCTTTCGGGTGAGCCACGCATCCGGATCAAAGGGGCCGGTCGGACGGACGCCGGGGTGCATGCCACGGGCCAGGTGATCGCATTCACCTGGGCCGGAAGCATGACCGCGAAGCAGCTGGGTCCGGCCATCGGGGCACTCCTGCCTCGAGATGTCGCGATCGGGCCGCTGACCCGGGTAGCGCTCGACTTCGATCCACGTCGCGCTGCGACACGAAGATCCTACCGCTACAGCATCTGGACGGGGCCGCGCAGTCCGCTGCGCAGCCGTTTCGTCTACGAGCTCGATGAACGCCTCGACGTGGAGGCCATGCAGGACGCCGCCAGACACCTGGTGGGCCGGCAGGATTTCTCCGCCTTCGGGCGCGTTGGCGACACTGCAACCCGGACCTTGTACGAGGTCCGACTGCGCAGGCGCGGCTACCTGATCACCATCGACGTGGTCGGAGACGCCTTCCTGAGGCAGATGGTGCGCAGCATCGTGGCCGCGCTCATCCGCATCGGGATGGGCCGAGCCACAGCGGAGGACCTGGTCATCGAGCTTCGCTCGCCGGGTCGGGCCTTCGCCGGGGCGATCGTTCCAGCGCAGGGGCTTTGCCTGCGACGGGTGACGATCGGTCCGCCAATCAGGAACAAGGACAAAGAAGCACGACAGGGGCCATGAGCAGGACCTACACGCCAAAGGCAAGTGAGATCGAGCGCCAGTGGTTGGTCGTCGATGCCGACGGTCAGACGCTCGGCCGTCTCGCCACGCGTGTGGCGCGACTGCTGACGGGCAAGCACAAGCCCACGTACTCGACCCACATCGACACCGGCGACCACGTCATCGTGATCAATGCCGAGAAGATCAGGGTCACCGGCAACAAGCTGGACTCCAAGAGCTACTACCGCCACAGCGGTTATCCCGGTGGCTTCCGCGAAGAGAAGCTGGACCACCTGCTGGCGCGTCGTCCCGAAGAAGTCGTGCGGCGTGCCGTCAAGGGCATGGTGCCGCACACCAAGCTTGGCACCCAGCAGCTGCGCAAGCTGAAGGTCTATGCCGGCAAGGATCATCCGCACGAGGCTCAGCAGCCGGTCCCCGCTCCGGCAGGAGGCGCTAACTCATGAACCAGGTCAGCTTCCATCAGGGCACCGGTCGCCGCAAGACGGCCGTCGCTCGTGTCCGCCTGCTCAGCGGCGAGGGTGAGGTCGTCGTCAACGGCCGCAGCCTGGAGGAGCACTTCGGAAACGCCGTGGACCTGAATGACATCCTCATGCCCTTCCGAGTCACCGGCACCGAAGGTCGCTACAACGCCATGATCAAGGTCAATGGCGGCGGCCACCACGGCCAGGCGGGTGCCATCCGTCATGGCATCGCCCGAGCCCTGCTGCAGTCGGATCCTGATGGGGCGCGAAAGCCGCTGCGCCAGGCCGGCCTGCTCTCGCGCGATCCGCGCATGAAGGAGCGCAAGAAGTACGGCCTCAAGCGAGCCCGCAAGGCACCGCAGTTCACCAAGCGCTAGAGCGCTTCGAGCCCCAGCGCTCGACCATCCGGCCGGGGTGGTTCGACCACCCCGGACCTCCGGACACCCCACCTATCTGGCCCCGGGACCTTCGAGGCATCGTCCTCAGCGGGTCTGTGCCTGATGCTTGGCGCAGATGAGCGATCCCGTTTCCACTCGCTACAAGGACGCGCTTCGGCGCGGTCACGTGGCGGTCGTCAAGGGGCGTCCCCGCGAGGCCATCGGCCACTACCAGGAAGCTGGCAGTCTGGCACCTGATCGGCCGCTGCCCTTCGTCTCCATCGGCAACGTCTATCTGCAGATGCGCCAACCTCGGGAGGCTGCGGCAGCCTTCGAGAAGGCACTCCAGCAAGCGCCAGCGGATATCGACGCCCTGCGTGGCAAGGCCACTGCGCTCGATGCTGCCGGCCATGACGTCGAGGCAGGGGCGCTGCGTATGCGCGCCGCCGAGATCGAGGCCATGACGCGGGCGGGCCGGCGCCATGCGGCAGGGGTCGATGCGGGGGCCCTGGAGCTGGAGGGACACGTCGGCAATGGCGCTGCTGCCCGTGTCGCGGGCGATCTCGATATCGCCGTGGCGGCTTACCTGACGGCCGCGAACGGTTACGCGGCGGTCGATGACTTCGTGGGTGCCATCGATGCCTGCCTGCGGGCCCTGGAGGCCCGACCCGGCAACATCGATGTCCACTTCACCATGGCTGTGCTGTACTTGCGTCAGGGTTGGGCCGCTCATGGTGAGCAACGCGCCGTGCTCATCGAGCGCCGGCTCGATATCGACGACGACCCCAGACGGCGCGCAGCCCTCTACGCCTTGGCCCGAGATTACCGCCACCTCGGTCGGGACCTCGAACGCCTCGCCTCCTCACGCCCGTGAGCCCCGCACGACCGCGAACGTATGGGCTCCGGCAGCGGTGGTAGGCTCAGCCGTCGATGGACCTGCTGAGTGAAGTCGCCACTGACCTGAGGGTCGAGCCGCGTGCGGTCCTTGACATCCTCCTCACGGCCGTCCTCATCTACCTGGTGCTGCGGCTCATCCAGGGCACGCGGGCAGTCCGGCTCGCCATCGGGGCCATCATCGTCTACGCCGTCTACCTCGTCATCGAGAAGCTCGACCTGCGGCTTCTCTCGAGCATCCTCCAGACCGGGGCCGTGGTCGGCCTGTTCGCGCTCGTGGTCGTCTTCCAGCCGGAGCTGCGGCGAGGGCTCGACCGACTCGGTCGGGTTGGCTCGTGGGCCTGGTTGGGTGCCTCTGACGTTAGTGGCCACCAGCGCATCGCGGCGCTCGTGGCCGCCGCCACGGCCAAGCTGTCACGGCGCCGCACTGGTGCGCTGATCGTCGTCGAGCGTGACACCGGCCTGGGAGACATGGCCGAAGCCGGTGTGATGATGAACGCGGACCTCTCCGCGGAGCTACTTGCCTCGCTATTCGCGCCGGGGTACCCGCTCCATGACGGCGCCGTCATCGTTCGCGGCGACGAGATCGTGGCCGCCGGCGTGATGCTCCCGCTGGCGGAGCGGGAGGACTCGCTGGCGCAGTACGGCACGCGCCACCGCGCCGCCCTCGGTGTCACCGAGCAGACCGACGCACTCGCCATCGTGGTGAGCGAAGAGAGCGGCAGTATCAGTCTGGCGCACGCTGGCACCTTCGTGCGCGACCTTGACGAGGATGAGCTGCGCCAGCGCCTGTACGGGCTGCTGGCGCCGGCCGACGTGGGCCGACGCTCACTGTGGGGTGTTCGACGTGCCGGGAGTGCGCCGCGCGCCGACGACACGGCGGCCCAGGGGGGCGAGGATCGGTGAGCACCCTCAACCGTTGGATCTTCTCCAACTGGCCGCTCAAGCTCACCGCGATCGGCTTGGCTGTCGTGCTCTATGCCGGGGTCGCCATCTCTGAGTCCACCCGCACATGGTCGGGCCCAGTGCCCATCGAGGTGCTCAACGCGCCAGAGGGCGGCGCCCTGCTCGATGATCCCGGCGTCGTCAGCCGCATCGAGTACCACGCTCCTGACGAGGTGGCCGCGCAGATCACCAGCGACAGCTTTCGCGCCAGCATCGATCTCTCCTCGGTGCAGCCACGCATCGGTGCTGCCACGGTGGAGGTGCCGGTGAATGTCTTCCCGGTCGACCCGCGCGTGCGCATCGCGAGATACGAACCCACCGGCGTCGTGATCCGCGTCGATGAGGTGGTCTCACGCGTGCTGCCGGTGCAGGTCGAGCATGGGATCCTGCCGGAGGGCATCGAGCTCGGTCCGGTCGATGTCGAGCCCAACCGTGTCACCGTCAGCGGTGCTTCCTCCCGGCTGCAGAACGTCCGCAGCGTGGAGAGTCGCTTCGTGGTGGACGCCAGCGGCATCAACATCGACGAGGACGTGGCGGTCGAAGCCTTCGACGAGGTCGGCGCTATCGTTCCCGGCATCGACATCGAGCCGGCTACGGTACGGATCCAGGCGGATGTGGCCCGTCAGCTCGCCTATGCCACGCTGCCGGTCATCCCCGACCTCACCGGCGAGCCGGCGGTCGGTTCTCGTGTCGACAATGTCTCGGTATTGCCGGCCACCGTCACCGTCAGCGGTGAGAGCCCGTCCGTTCGCCAGCTGGAGTTCATCACCACCGAACCGGTCGACATCAGTGGCCAGTCGGTCGAGCTGGTGGCTGAGCCGGGGCTGGTCTTCCCCGAAGAGGTGACCAGTGCCGGGGACGAGGCAGTCACGGTGCTGGTGACGTTCACCGCCTCGTTGGGCTCACGCGCGTTCGAGGTCGGCACAGCGCTGACCGGCGCACAGCCCGACTACACCTACCGTGTCGAGGAGTCATCCATCAGTGTCGTCATCTCCGGCCCGGTGGCTCAGCTCGACAAGCTGGCGATCGAGGACCTGATCGTGGAGCTGCCGGTGGCAAACCTGCCGGTGGGTGACAATGACGTCATGCCGATCGTCCGCACCCCCCCCGGCACAGACGTCGTGCGGCTGACGCCTGAGACCGTACGCGTGACGGTCACGTCCGTCTCGTGAGCAACCTCTTCGGCACCGATGGTATCCGTGGTGTTGCCAACAAGGACCTGAAGCCCACTCTTGCGCACGCCCTCGGGCGGGCCGTGGCCATCCGGCTGGCGGGGCCAGGTGGCCGCATCCTCGTGGGCCAGGACACGCGCCGAAGTGGCGACATGCTGGTGGCCGCGCTGATGTCCGGCGGTACCTCTGCGGGTGCCCATGTCCATGCCCTGGGCGTCTGCCCCACGCCCGCGTTGGCTCATGTCACAGCTGCCGGCGACTACGCCGCTGGCGTGATGGTGAGCGCATCACACAACCCCGCGGAAGACAACGGTCTCAAGGTGCTCAGCAGCGAGGGCCTGAAGCTGGACGACGAGATGGAGGATGAGCTGGAGTCACTCATCATCCGCTCCGAAGAGCTGGGTTCGCCGCCCAACGACGAGCTGGGCCGTGTCGTCGACGCCCGCGCTGACATGCGTTACTACATGGATCACCGTCTTGGCATGGCTCGGCGCATCGCCTCCGACCTGCGCCTCCACCTCGACTGCGCCAACGGCTCCGCCTCGGCGGTGGCGGCAGAGATCCTGGCCGCCACGGGGGCCTCGGTGATCTCGCATCATGACGCCCCCGACGGGCGCAACATCAACCTGGGTTGTGGCGCCACCGTTCCTGCCGCATTGGCGGCCATCGTGGCCGAGCAGGGCGGCGACGCCGGTTTCAGCCTCGACGGCGACGCCGACCGCTGCGTGGCCATCGACGAGCGCGGCGAGATCGTCGATGGCGACCAGCTGCTGGGCATCATCGCGCTCGACCGCCTTGCCCGCGGCGCGCTCGCCGAAGCGACCATCGTGGTGAGCATCCTCTCCAACGGGGGCCTTGCGCGGGTCGTCGAGGAGGCTGGCGGTCGCGTGCTGTGTACCAAGGTCGGCGATCGCCACATCGTCGACTCGATGCTCCTCTCCGACGCCGGCCTGGGTGGCGAGAAGAGCGGTCACGTCATCATCCGCGAGCACACCACCACCGGCGACGGGATCGTCACCGCGTTGGAGATCCTCGATATCCTGGCCCGCAGCGGCCGGCCGCTCTCGGAGCTGGCCGCGACCATCCCGCTCGACCCACAGGAGCAGCGGACGATCCGTGTCCGCACCAAGGAATGGCACGCTGACCGTGCCCTCTCCGAGGCGGTGGCGGCGGCTGAGGCCGAGCTGGCCGGACAGGGGCGCGTGGTCGTTCGCGCCTCGGGTACCGAGCCGGCGCTGCGGGTCATGGTCGAGGGCCGTGATGCCGCGCGTGTCCTGCGCCTGGCCGACAGCCTCGCGGGGCTGGCGGCTGAACGCCTGAATCGCTAGGAGGGCTGGTGCATGTGCGGCATCGTCGGCTACGTCGGTCACAGCCAGGCGGCGCCAGTGCTGCTGGCAGGCCTTGCGCGCCTGGAGTATCGCGGTTATGACTCGGCTGGCATCGCGCTCGTGACCCAGAGCGGCGACCTCTTCGTCCGCAAGCGGGCCGGCAAGGTGGCCGAGCTGCGCGAGGCGCTCGAGGGAGAGACACCGCCTGCGACGGCGGGCTTGGGGCATACTCGCTGGGCGACGCACGGCCGCCCCAATGACCTCAATGCGCATCCGCATATCGACTGTACGGGTGAGCTCACGGTCATCCACAACGGCATCATCGAGAACTTCATCGAGTTACGGATGGAACTGGAGGCGGCCGGTCACGTCTTCGCATCGGAGACCGACACCGAGGCCATCGCCCACCTCGTGGAGGAGGCCTACGAGGGTGACCTCTCGGCGGCGGTGCGTACCGCCCTGCAGCGGGCCCACGGCGCCTATGCGCTGGCGGTCATCCACAAAGGTGAGCCAGACCGGGTCGTGGGCGCCAAGATGAACGTGCCCCTCATCGTCGGTCTGGGTGAAGGCGAGGCCTTCCTGGCCTCGGACGTGGCCGCGGTGCTGGCCCACACACGGGAGGTCATCTTCCTCGAAGAGGGCGATGTGGTCGACATCCGTCCGCAGCAGGTGACCATCACCGACCTGGTCGGTCGCGAGCTGGAGCGCCCGGTGCACCACATCGAGTGGGACATCGAAGCCGCCGAGAAGGGCGGCTACGAGCACTACATGCTCAAGGAGATCCACGAGCAACCGGAGGCCATCCGCGCAGCCATCGCGGGGCGGATCCACGAGGATGAGGTGCGCGTGCCCGAGCTGGAGCCGCTGCGCGCCATCCTGCCCTACATCGAGCGCATCGAGCTGGTCGCCTGTGGCACGGCCGCCTATGCCGCCGCTGTGGCCGCCACCGCTCTGCAGGCGTGGACGGGGCTGCCTGCGCGCTGGAATATCGGCTCGGAGTTTCGCTACGACCCGCCGCCGCTGGACCAGAAGACGCTGGTCGTCGCGGTGACGCAATCGGGCGAGACCGCCGACACGCTGGCACCGACACGCATGGCGCGTCAGCGTGGCTGCCCGGTCGTCGCGGTGACCAACACCGTCGGTTCCGCCATCACGCGGGAAGCCGACGCGGTGCTGTTCCTGCAGGCTGGCCCTGAGATCGCCGTGGTGGCGACCAAGACGTACGTCACCCAGGTGGTGACGCTGCTGCTGCTCGCGGCCCAGATCGCCAAGGTTCGCGGCGGCCTCGATGCGCTCTATGAGAAGGCGCTGGTGGAGGGCATGCGCGCGCTGCCTGCGCATGCCGAGCGGACCATCGAACTCACCGAGGCGCAGGCGGCCCTGCTGGCTCGCCAGTACGTCGGCTCCCGGGGCTACATGTACGTGGGTCGCGGTATCACCTACCCGGTCGCGCTGGAGGGAGCCCTGAAGCTCAAGGAGGTCAGCTATGTCCATGCCGAGGGCTACGCGGCCGGTGAGCTGAAGCACGGCCCCATCTCCCTGCTCGACGCGGAGGTGCCGTTGGTGGCGGTGGCTACCCGGACGGCGGTACATGACAAGCTCGTCAGCAACCTCATGGAGGGCCGCGCCCGCGATGCCCGCGTCATCGCCGTGGTGACCGAAGGTGACGTGCGCATGAAGGCCGTGGCCGACGACATCCTGTGGGTGCCACCCACGGTGGAGATGCTCAGCCCGGTGCTGGCCGTCATCCCGCTGCAGCTGTTCGCCTATCACACGGCCGTGGTCCGTGGAACCGACGTCGACCAGCCGCGCAACCTGGCCAAGTCGGTGACCGTCGAGTGAGGTCGCTGGCGGTCGCATGAGTCTCCCTCCGACGCCCCCCAAGGGCAGCACCGAACTGGGCATCGACATCATCAAGGTCGAGCGCATCGAGAAGGCCATCGCCAAGCATGGGCGTCGCTTCGCCAGGCGCGTGCTGACCGATCACGAGGATTCCTACGTGCGCGACCGGCCGGAGAACTTCGCCGGCCGCTGGGCCGCCAAGGAGGCCGTCTCGAAGGTGCTTGGTCTGGGCGTGCGCGGCGTAGGCTGGCGCGAGATCGAGATCATCCGGCTGCCTACTGGCGCGCCCGTGGTGCGACTCCACGATCGAGCCTTGCGGCGAGCCGACCAGTTGGGCATGGAGCGGGTGGCGGTGTCGATCAGCCACGAACGGGAATACGCGGTCGCCATCGCGTTCGGGGTACGGACCGAAGGCGGTGAGTACGTCTTCCCTGTGGACATGGAGGCGCGGCTGGGTGACCGCGAGAAGCAGTTGCTTCGGCGCATGCGGGAGCTCCAGGAGTTGCACGCGGAGGTGAAGGCCGCCGAAGCGGACCTCGACGTGGACTCGGCGCCGGACACGGACGGGGTTAGCGAGGGAGACGGGTCCGAGTGACGACGGTGGCGCGAACGCTGCTCGACGTGGGCGTGGCGGCCGAACTGCTGCCGCGGCGTGATCCACGGGGCCACAAGGGCACCAACGGCCGGGTGACGGTGGTGGCAGGTTCGCTCGACTACGCTGGAGCCGCGCTGATGGCTGGCAGCGCCGCGGTCCGCGCCGGCGCCGGCCTGGTGAGCCTCTGTGTGCCGGCCTCTCTCCAGCCCCATATCGTCGGGCGGATCCCCGAGCTCATCACGCGCGGCTTGCCTGAGCTGGAGCCATACGAGCTGGACGCGCGCGAGGCGGCCGCCCGCATCGCCGAGCTGCCGGCTGATGCGCTGCTGGTGGGACCGGGGATGAAGCCTGGACGCGGCACTAGCGGGTTGGTGCAGCTGCTTCTTGCCGCGCCAGGCGTGCCCGCGGTCGTCGATGCCGGCGCGCTAGATGCGCTGGCGGGGGTGCCTGGCTGGTGGAGGCGACTGGGCCGCCCCGTCATCGTCACCCCCCATGCGGGTGAGTTCGCACGGCTGGGCCGGGAGTCAGGGGCGGCGGATGTGTCGCGCCGCGAAGCCGCCACGCTTGCCGCCCACGACTGGGGCGTCGTCGTCGTGCTCAAGGGTGCCCATACCGTCATCGCCAGTCACGACGGACACGTCCTCTGCGCCCCCTTCGAGGTTCCCGCACTCGGCTCCGCGGGCACTGGTGACGTCCTCGCGGGCGTCATCGCGTCGTTGGTCGGGCAAGGCCTGGCTCCATTCGAGGCCGCGGCCCTGGGGGTCTACCTGCATGCGCGCGCGGGCGAGGACGTCAGTGCCCAAGTGGGTGATGCTGGATTGATGGCCACCGACCTGCTGCCCGCGATCCGCGTGTTCGTCGCACGCTCGCAGCCACTCGACGGGCATGAGCGAGGTCATCGTCCCACGGCGAACTCGTGGCGCCTGGCTCGAGATCGACCTCGACGCCATGCGCCACAACATCGGCGTCATCCGCACGGTCGTGGGAGCGGCGGCTGTCGCCCCCGTCGTCAAGGCTGACGCCTATGGCCACGGCGTGGATGCGGTCGGACCGGCGCTGGCGCCGCACGTGGAGGCGCTCTGCGTGGCCACGCTCGACGAGGCCATCACGCTGCGAGCGCGGGTGACAGGACGCATCCTGCTGCTCTATCCGGTCCCGGCTGAGGCTGCTGCCGAGGCCCTCAGGTGGGACATCGAGCTGGCGGTGATGTCCTCCGCGGATCTGGAGGCCATCCGCGCGGCGGTGCCGCCCGAGGGCCCGCCGGCCAGGGTCCATGTCGGCGTGGAGACCGGCATGGGTCGTGGCGGGATCCCGCCCGAGTCCGTTGCCACGGTGGTGGCGACCGCTGCCGCCGACCCACGCATCGAGGTTGCCGGCCTCTGGTCGCACCTCCACAGCCCCGAGGACCCGCCCTCGTCGGACGCTCAGATCCTCCGTTTCGAGGCTGCCGTGACCGCGCTCCACGAGGCGGGCATGCAGGTCCCGCCGCGCCACATCGCAGCCAGCGGCGGCATCTTCACCCATGACGAACCCTCGCTCGACCTGGTGCGACCGGGGATCGCGGTCTACGGCGTGCTCGACGCCGACCTGCCCATCGCGCCCGACGCGCTCGAGGCTGCCACACGGCTGCGTCCGGCGATGTCGCTTAAGGCTCGACCAGCCGCGTTCAGCGAGGTACCCACCGGAGGTACCGTCGGCTACGGTGGTACCTGGCGAGCGGAGCGGCCCTCGCGTATCGCGGTCCTTCCGCTCGGCTACGGCGACGGTTTCCTGCGTGGCTCGCAGCCCGGCGGGGTCGTGCTCGTGCGTGGCCGCCGGTTGCCTATCGTGGGTCGTGTGTCGATGGATGCTGTGACCGTCGATGTGACCGACCTGCCCGGTCTCCACTATGACGAGGAGTTCGTGCTCTTGGGCCGGCAGGGCTCCGAATCGATCAGCGCTGCCGAACTGGCGCGTCGGCGCAACACGATCCCCTGGGAAGTCCTCACTGGCATGGCTCAAAGGCTGGGCCGGGTGTACTATCCGCTGGCCGGCACGGCCCCAACGGGCTGACACCACCGGCACCGGCACAGACATGACGCTACCGGTCGCGAGGCCCCGGGCTTGAGAGGGACCTGGCCACGCAGCCGTGCCGGTTCAGCATGTCTGAAGGAGGGACTACGGGTTTGCTACGACCACCCGAGATCACCCAGCAACTCAACGTGTCGCGTGACTTCGGCGCCTTTGACGGCGACGACATCGAAGCGCTGGCGCGCGAGATCCAGCTGCGCGGCGTGACCGTTCCCGTTGTCTTGTTCCTGGAGGCCAGCCGCGGCGCCGGTTCGCTCGACGGGCTGGGCATGCTCTTCTTCGACCCCGTCCTGCGCGGCATCTTCGGTGGTGACGACCCCGGCGCCAGCAACCTGCTCGCCGACGACGATGACATCGAACGCCTCATCGAGCGCCTGGAGGAGCTCGATGCCGAGGCGGACCTGTACGCCTCGATCCGTCACCCTGATAGCCCCACCGGGCTACCATCTGTCGCGTGACCCAGGACACGCCGGCCTTCTTTGCGCTCGACCGTGGCACGGTCGGAACGACTGCCGCGCTCATCGCTCCCGTGGACGGGCGCTTCCGCATGCTCGCCGTTGGCGCTGCGCCTGCCGCCATCGCCCCTGAATCGATCCTCGAGGACCTGGCTTGGCGAGTCGCTCGCACCGACGCCTCGGTGGCCGGCTCGATGGAAGGCTGGCGGGACTGGTCGCGCCTCGAGGTCCGTACCGTCCGGGCGCCCCGTGCGGTGCTGGTGGCCGCCTCATCGCAGACCGGTGAGCTGCTGGAATATGCCTTCGCCGGAGCTGGTTGGAGCATCGGCGGCTCGCTTCTTCGGGCCACTGGTGGATACGCTGGCGCTTGGCCAGGCCTGCCTCGACTCGCGCGTCGACGCCGTCATCATGGGCGGCCGAGACGGCGTGGAGGAATTGGAGCTGGAAGCAGCTCATCGGCTCTGGTCGCGTACCGCCTCGCTGGCGCTGTTCCGCGACGACTTGGCCCTGATCGCCTGTGGCCCCTTCGCCGAGCGTCCCGGGGGCATCCCCGATACGCGCCTGTTCTCCCTGCCCTCGCCGGAGTCGGTGCCGCTGACCGCGGAGTCGCTGTTGCGTACCGCAGCCCAGCAGGTAGGGGTCCACCTGGTGAACCGCAGCGAACCCGCCGCCATCGATGGTCGCAGCGCGCTGCGCGCTTCGATCTCATCCCTCGCCGCCATGCTCGGCAACCGTGTGGACGGTATCGAGATCGGGATCGCTGCCGGTTCTCGCACGCTCGCCGGCGCCGATGGCCAGTCCCGCCACGCTGTCATCGCTGCCGCTGGCCTGCTGCCACCGGAACTGCTGGAAGACGAAGCCCTGGGCGACTCGATATTGCGCTGGTCTACGCTCCCTGGCGATCCCGCCGCTCGGCTGGATGTGTTGCGGGAGCTGGCCCTGTATCCGTGGGCGCGCGTCGATGACGAGGGCACCCACCTGCGACTGGCGGCCCTGCGCGCCGCGCTCGAGCGTCTCGAGGCGGCCTGGAGTGCCGCCAGCGACGGCCGCTCGAACGCTGCTGAAGTGACGGTCCTGAGCGGCGGTGCCTTCGCAGCGGTGCCCCCGGCGGCTTCCGCCCTGGCGGCCATCGACAGCATCCGTCGCCCGGGAGCGATGACCATCCTGCACGACCATGCCGGGATCCTGGCGCCGCTGGGCGCACTGCCCGTGGAGAGCGATCGCCGTCGGCTTCTGGCTGACCTCATGGACGACTGCCTCCTGCCGCTTGGCAGTGCGTTGCTTACCGGATCACTGGGCAAGGATGACAAGAAGGGGACGGGCCGAGGCTCCCTGCACATCAGCAGCACGCTCGGGGAGGAGTACCTGCGCCTGGAACCCGGGACTCCTGCATCTCGTCGACCTGCCGCCTGGCATCGCCGCGCATCTGGACATCGACCCCGGTGAAGGCACGGTCCTGGGCGCTGGCGGGCGCCACCTCACCCTCGACGTCCGTGGCGGTCTGGGTGGTCTCCTCATCGACACTCGCAGCATCCCGCTCGACTTGCCGACTGGCGGTGAACAGCGGCGCGCCACGCTGGCCGAGTGGGAAGCACCGGCCTGGGTAGGGAGCGACCGATGACGACTCCAGACCCTGGCCGGTTCGCTGTCCCCGCCGCCCTTCCAGAGCGCCAGCGCCTGCTGCGCCTGCCGCTCGGTCTTCCCGATCGACCACTCGTGTCTCCAGGCCAGCGCATCGAGCTGGGCCAACCGATCATCGAGCACTTCCGTGACCAGGAGGCGATCGAGATCCCCACCACTGCCGCGGTCATCCGCTTGCGACCGGGGGACATCCTGGACAACGTGCCGGTTCCGGGGTCGGGTCGTCTTGGTCGCAAGTCAGCTCCCACGTCCCATCGAACGCGTGTGTGTGAGCACGGCCGAGATGGCATCACGCGCCTCGTGGCTGGCAGCAACGGTGTCACTATCAACGCGCCGGCCGGCGGCGTCATCGAGGCCGTCACGCCTGGCCGAATCGACTTGCGGGCGGATGGGCTGGCCGTGGACGCCCGCGTCGGCTGGGGTCGCCCGTCCTCGGGCCGCATCGTCATCGCGGTCGACCGTCCCGACGCGGAGATCCAGACCTCCCGCATCGACGTGACGGCCGCCGGCGCCATCCTCGTCGTCGGCACGCGCATCGACGTCGAGGCCATCTCACGGGCCCGTGCTATCGGGGCTGCGGCCATCATCGCCGGTGGCGTCGCCAGCCGTGACCTGCGGCACCTGACATCCTCGGAAGCACGCCAGCTGGCCGCCCTCCATGCCGCTGCTCCGTTCGGTCTGCTCGCGTTCGGAGGCTATGGCCGCGTGCCCATCCCGTCGCACCTGTGGGATCTGCTCATCGCAGCAGATGGCCGTCAGGCCGGCATCCTGCCCGCCTCGCGGACCCTCGTCATCGACGGTGAGCCGGAGCCGCTCATCGCGGCGGCTTCGCGACCGCCTGGCAGCGTCCGTGTCATCAGTGGTCAGCATCGCGACCACGAGGGCTTGCTGGTGGGACTCTCAGGTCCACGCCGCTGGTCCGGCGGGACTTACGCGCCCGGCGGGTTCGTGGAGCTGGCTGGCGAGGACGGCGAAGCCGAGCGCCATTGCGTGCCGCTCACGACCCTGGAGCGGCTCGGCTAGGCTGCCACGATGACGATGTCCGAACGTCTGCGTGCACGCCGGTCGGGGCTGGGCTTGCGCAGCTCTTCGAGCGAGCAGACTCGTTCGCTCGCGGCTGCGCTCGCGTCCGTAGCTCGCCCCGGTGACCGCCTCGCGCTGGTGGGCCCGCTGGGTGCCGGCAAGACGCAGTTCGCCAAGGGGTTTGCGGTCGGCCTGGGCATCACCGAGGTCGTGAACAGCCCGAGTTTCACGCTCATGGCCGAGTACCACGGCCGGTTGACGTTGTTTCACCAGGACCTCTACCGTCTTGCCGGCTCCGACGAGGTGTTGGCCGGTGGGCTCCTCGACGAACGCCAGGACGAGGGGGTCACGCTCAGCGAGTGGGCCGACCGTTTCGATGAGGGCCTTGATCCCGCCCGCCTGACGGTGACGCTCGAGCCGGTATCCGAGGCCTTGCGCGACATCGAGATCAGTGGTCACGGCGAGGTTGCCGAACGCTACCTGGACGCGGCTCGGCATTGGCAGTCGACCGGGAAGGCCGCATGAGTTGCCTCGACGGACCGGGCCTGGTCCTCGGCATCGACACGTCCACTCGTACCAGTATCGTGGTCGTCGGGACGGACGTTCCCCTGGCCGTGAGCCGGCGAGAGGTACAGCATCGCCATGGCTCGCACCTGCTGGAGCAGATCGACGAAGTGCTGGCCTCGGCCTCGGCCAGCCTCCAAGACTTGGCCATGCTCGTGGTCGGGACCGGCCCGGGCTCCTTCACCGGGCTGCGCGTGGGCCTGGCCACGGCCAAGACCATCGCTTACGCTCGAGCGCTGCCGCTGGTAGGCGTGATGTCCTCGGATGCTCTGCGGCGTGCCGCGGCGGACGCAGGGTCTGCGCGTGATGCCGCGGTCGTGCTGCCGGCCGGTGCTCGTGACCACTACCTCGCGCTGCCCGGCGATGATCCGGCCCTCATCGCCCCCGGCGGACTCAGCGAGGCGATCGGCATGCGAGCCGTGATCGCCGTCGACGTCGACCCTGAAGTCTTGGGCACCGAGGCCGCACGCCTGGGCGTCGCAGCCATCGACGGGCTGCCGGCTGCGTTGCTGACGCTCGCCCGCGAGCGATTCGCAGCCGGCCAGGCTGACGAGCTCGCCGAGCTGGTTCCCGCCTACGTGGCCCTGCCGCGCGGTGTCGAGCAGGCCCCGGAGGACCTGGGATGGTCGCCCGACCTCCGGTAAGGCTCACGGTGCGACCCATGGGCGCCGAGGACATCCCTGCCGTACACGCCATCGAGAGCGCCTCGTTCCCCATGCCCTGGCCGCCGTACGCGTTCCGCCAGGAGCTGGAGACGAACCGGATGGCACGTTACCTGGTCGTACGCGCCGGGGAGCGTGTCATCGCCTATGCCGGCATCTGGTTGATGGCGGACGAGGCTCACGTGACCACGTTCGCCGTGCTGCCGGCTTATCGACGACGCGGTATCGGTCGGTTGCTGCTCTCCGAGCTGATGACCATGTCGACTGCCATCGGCGCGTCCGTGGTGACGCTGGAGGTCCGCCTCAGCAACACGACCGCCCGACGACTCTACGCAGGCTTCGGTTTCAAGCCCGTCGGCGTGCGCCCACGCTACTACACCGACAACGGCGAGGACGCCTTGATCATGACCACCGACCGCCTCGACGATGCGGACATGCAACGGCGGCTGTCACGCCTGGCCGCGCTGTCCGCCATCGACGTCCTGCCCGAGGATCCGGGTTATGCACCCGATCCCGCAGATCCGCCCCACGACCTGCTCGACGAGCTGAACACATGAGCAGCGGACGCATCCTGTCGGTCGAATTGTCCTGTGACGAGACGGCGGTCGCCGTCGTAGAGGGCGGCCGCCGCATCGTGGCCAGCGTGGTGGCCAGCCAGGTGCAGCTGCACTCCGCCACCGGCGGCATCGTGCCCGAGGTCGCCGCGCGTGCCCATCTGCGCTGGATGATCCCGGTACTGGACGAGGCTCGCACCCGTGCCGGCCTCGAGGACTGGAGCGCGGTCGACGCCGTGGCCGTCACCGAGGGCCCTGGCCTTGCCGGCTCGTTGCTGGTGGGCATCACCATGGCCAAGACGCTGGCTTGGAGCGTGGGCCTGCCATTGGTGCCGGTGAACCACCTGGAGGGCCACATCTACGCTGCCTGGCTGCTCGATCCCGATGAGCAGGAGAAGCCGGCGCCGCGGTTCCCGCTCGTCGCGCTCGTGGTCAGTGGTGGCCATACCTTCATCGTGGAGATGACCGATCATCTCCAGTATCGGTTGCTGGGCCAGACCGTCGACGACGCTGCGGGAGAGGCATTCGACAAGGTCGGCCGGCTCCTGGGGCTCTCCTATCCGGGTGGCCCGGCCATCATGAAGGCGGCAGCGGCGGCGAGCATGCACGACCGGCGCTTCCCGCGTGCATGGATGGGGGAGTCCTACGACTTCTCGTTCAGTGGTCTCAAGACCGCCGCCCGGCACGCGGTGGGAGAGGCGCTGGGGTTGGGGCCCGGGGCTCGCGACCTCGATGGCGCCGACCTGCCCGACGCCGAGGTCGCCGAGCTGGCCTGGGCCTTCCAGGATTCGGTCGTCGATGTGCTTTCGACCAAGGTCGTTCGTGCCGCCCGCGAGCTTGGCGCCAGGACCGTCATCCTGGGCGGCGGCGTGGCTGCCAACGGCGTTCTGCGCGATCGCATCGCCGATGGTGTCCGTGGCTTGGGTGTGCCATTGGTGGTGCCGCGCCCGGGTCTCTGCACGGACAACGCCGCCATGATCGGCGCGGCCGGCTACCACCGACTGGCGGCTGGCACTCGCGCCGACAGTTCCCTCGACGCTCGCCCGTCGCTGAAGCTGGCCGTCTGATCGTGGTGCGGGATGTCGACGAGCTGGATCCCGCCCATCTCGGACCGGAGACGGTCGAGCGCTATCTGCGTCGACATTGGCTGCGTGCGCGCAGGTCGTTGTCGCAGAACCACCTCGCTGATGGGGCCGTACTCGAGCACATCCTGGAGGCGGCCGCGATCGAGCCGGGTGAGCGCATCGTGGAGGTGGGGCCAGGCATCGGCATCCTGACCGCGCAGCTGCTGGCTGCGGGGGCACAGGTCACCGCTGTCGAGCTGGACGCCCGCCTGGTGCGACACTTGCGTGAGCGCTTCGAGAGCGATGCGGCGCTGACCGTGGTGGAGGCCGACTTCCTGGATGTGGACGTGGCCCTCGTGGCGACCGCTCCATGGGCACTGGTGGCCAACGTGCCCTATCACATCACCAGCCCCATCCTGCACCACGTGCTGGGCGCGGAACCGCGGCCGAATCGTTTCGTGCTGATGGTGCAGAAGGAGGTCGCGGAGCGCATCGCCTCAGCGCCCGGCGGCATGAGCTACCTCTCGGTGTTCGTCCAGTACCACGCGGACGTGAAGCTGGCATTCACGGTACCCGCGGCGGCCTTCGAGCCGGCACCGGAGGTCGACTCGGCGATCCTCGTGGGCGTGACGCGGCCGCGACGGCTGATCGACGACAGCGAGGATGAGCTGTGGCGTCTGGTCCAGGCCGGCTTCCGTGAGCGACGAAAGATGATCCACAACGTGCTGGCGCGGCAGCTTCCCGGGCTCGACCGCGAGCGTGTCGATGCGGGGCTCGCCGCTTGTGGCATCACACCCGAACGGCGGCCGCAGACGCTGTCGGTCGACGAGTGGTTGCGCCTGCGAGAGGCCCTGACACCCTTGCCATGACGAGGTACCGTGCGGAGGCAGCGGCCAAGATCAACCTGGCCCTTGCGGTCACCGGGGTCCGCGAGGATGGCTATCACCTGTTGCGCTCGGTGTTCCTGCGCCTGGCACTCCACGATGTCCTCGAAGTCGTGGAGGACCCCTCGGCGGACGCCGATTCGCTCACCGTCGACGGTGACCTGCAGGTGACCGCTGACAACCTCGTGCTG
This sequence comes from uncultured Chloroflexia bacterium, assembly GCA_963724095.1. GTDB lineage: Bacteria > Chloroflexota > Limnocylindria > Limnocylindrales > CSP1-4 > JAFMJV01. Next base: position 61,946 of record CAVRTH010000002.1, on the reverse strand, counting down.
CGCGCGGCGGCACAGCTGCGAAGCGCCATCGACGCCTCGCTACCCTCACTACGCTTCCGCTTGATCAAGCGCATCCCGGCGGCGGCCGGTCTTGGGGGTGGCAGTTCCGACGCCGCTGCAGCCATCGACCTCTCCTTGCAGGCATGGGGCGTGCGGCTGCACCCCACCGAACGATCGAGCGCCGCCCTCCGCCTGGGCGCGGACGTGCCCTTCTTCGTCGCGGGGCACGGGGCCTCGCTGGTGGCGGGGATCGGTGAGCGCCTGGTCCCGCTTCCGACTCCCGATCCGCCCGCCGGCTTGGTGCTCATCACGCCGCAGCAGCGGCTTGGCACAGCTGATGTCTTCGTCGAGTTCGACCGGCTCCCGCCCGCTGGACACGGTGCCGCAGGACGTGTCGACGAGGTCGCTGACGTGCTGCGCAAGGGTATCGGGGGCATGGCCCTGGCCACCGCTACGTCGCCACTTCGCGATGCCAACGATCTGTGGACGGCGGCGGCACGTCTGTCTCCAGGTCTGGACGCAGCTCGCGATGCCGCGGCGAGTATCCTCGGACGCGCGGTGATGCTCACCGGGTCCGGCCCCACGCTCTTCGCCGTCTATCCTTCAGAGGCGGCCGCCACGCGCGCCGCCATCGCGCTTCAGACCGAGCGTCCCGCCGAACTCGATGGCGCCGCCATCCTGACCACCTCGACCGACGCTGGAGGAGAGAACCCATGAAACAGCGCATCCAGACGCCCAAGGCGCCGAACGCGATCGGCCCGTATAGCCAGGCCATCGTCACCGACACGCTCGTGTTCTGTTCGGGGCAGGGTCCCATGGACCCAGGGACCAACACGCTCGTCGAAGGCGACGTGACGGTCCAGACCCAGCGAACGATGAAGAACATCGCGGCCCTCTTGGGCGAGCTGGGTCTCGACTTCGGCGATGTCGTCAAGTCAACGTGCTACCTCGCGAACATGGACGACTTCAAGGCCTTCAACGAGGTCTATGCCTCGTACATGACCGAGCCGTACCCCGCGCGGACCACCATCGAGGCGGCGCGCCTGCCGCTGGACATCCTCGTCGAGATCGAGGTCATCGCCCAGAAGCGCTGACGTCCACCCCGGCCGACACACCCCCGACGTTTGACACTCGTACAGGGGCACGCCTACAGTCAGCGCACCTGATGCCCGACAAGCCTCCATCACCGGTCGGCGGCCATCCCGCCACGTGAACACCCATTCGCCCCAGCCTCTCGTCGCGGTCGTGATGGCTGCCGGGCTCGGCACACGCATGCGCTCGCGTACGCCCAAGGTGCTGCACCCGATCTGCGGCCGACCTATGCTGGCTTATGTCCTCGACGCCGCGGTGGCCGCCACCGGCTCGCGTCCGCTCGTCGTCATCAGCCCGCCCGTCAGCCAGATCGCAGAGGCATTCGCCGACGAGGCCGACTTCGCCTGGCAGGCTGAACCGCGTGGGACGGCCGATGCGATCGCTGCCGCACTCGAGAAGTTGCCCGCGGACATCCACGAGATCATCGTGCTCAGCGGCGACGTGCCCCTGGTCGACTCGGCGCTCATGTCCGAGCTGGCGCAGGCACGCCGCGACACCGATGCGGCGGTGGCCCTCATCAGCGTGGACATGGACGATCCGGCCATGCTGGGACGTGTCCTGCGGGGGCGGGACGGGCGCATCACCGGGGTCGTCGAGTACAAGGACGCCAACCCCGACGAGCTCCAGATCGATGAGATCAACTCCGGTCTTTACGCTTTCGACGCTGACTGGCTGCGCGCCCGCATCGGTGATGTCACGCCTTCGCCGGTGACCGGTGAGCTGTATCTGCCAGCCCTCATCCCTTTGGCGCGCCAGGACGACCGGGCGGTGGCCACGCTGGAGGTCGAGGACGACGGCACGCTGCTGGGTATCAATGACCGCGCCCAGCTGGCCGATGCCGAGCTGGAGATGCGCCTCCGCATCAACGAGGCTCACATGCGTCGCGGCGTGACGATGCACGATCCCGCCACGACCTATATCGATGTCAGTGTGCAGATCGCCGAGGACGTGACGCTTGAGCCCGGCGTCATCCTGGCCGGCACCACCGTCATCGAACGCGACGCCGTCATTCGCACCGGTGCGCAGATCTTCGACACGCGCATCGGCGAGCGCACGGTTGTCTGGGCCAGCGTGCTGGAAGACTCGGTGGTGGAGGCAGATGTCACCATCGGGCCCTTCTCGCACGCCCGCAAGGGTGCGCACATCGGCCCCAACGTGGAGCTTGGCAACTACGCCGAGGTCAAGAACAGCACCATCGGTGCTGGCACCAAGAGCCATCACTTCAGCTACCTCGGCGATGCTGACGTGGGTGAGAAGGTCAACATCGGCGCGGGATCCATCACCGCCAACTACGATGGTGTCAACAAGCACCGCACGCGCATCGGCAAGGGCGCGTTCATCGGCTCCGACACCGTCATGCGGGCGCCGGTCAGCATCGGCGAGGGCGCATTCACCGGTGCCGCATCACTGGTCACGCACGACGTGCCTGACGGAGAGACGGTCCTTGGTGTCCCGGCGCGCCCACACCAACGCAGGCCCGGACCGGCGTCCGAGCAGGTTCGCCCGGAGGGCGCCCCGGACCACTGATGGGCAGCTCACTCCTCGAGATCATCGTCATCGCCCTGCTGATCACGGTCAACGGGGTCTTCGTGGCAGCGGAGATCGCCCTCGTGACCGTGCGCCGGAGTCGTATCCGTCAGCTCACCGACGAGGGTGACAGGCGCGCCCTTCGGGTCGCGCGGATGACCGAGCGACCGGGACGACTGCTGGCAACCATCCAGTTGGGCATCACCTTCATCGGCTTCCTCGCCGCCGCCTTCGCCGGTGCCAGCATCGCCAGCCATCTGGCCACATGGCTGCGCGATATCGGTCCGTTGTCGACATCGGCCGATGTCCTCGCTCTGCTCATCGTGACGCTCGTGGTCAGTCTCGTGACCATCGTCTTCGGCGAGCTGGTGCCCAAGACGCTCGCCCTCTCGCACGCCGAACGCTATGCCCTGGCGCTGGCCCGTCCTGTCGACGCACTCGGCATCCTCCTCGGACCGGTGGTCTGGTTCCTCACCACCGTGACGCACCTGGTGACACGGCCGCTGGGCGTGCGCGACATCAGCGATGAGGCGATCACCAGCGAGGAGTTGCGCATCCTCGTCGAGCGCGGCACCGAGCAGGGCACCATCGAGGCGGAGGAGGAGCAGATGATCGGTGCGGTGCTCGAGCTCGGCGAGCAACGCGCCCACGAGGTCATGGTCGCCCGCGTGGACATGGTCAGCCTGCCCGTGGATGCCTCGCTCGGCGACATCGTCGAGACCATCGTGAGTGAGGGTCACTCGCGTATCCCGGTCTACGAGCACAACATCGACAACATCATCGGCATGCTCTATGCCAAGGACCTGTTGCCCTACCTCATCGGCGAGGACCGCCCGCCCTCCATCCGTCGGCTGCTGCGCACACCGCTGTTCGTGCCGGAGTCGATGCAGGTCGACGATCTCCTGCGCAGCCTGCAGCGGCGCCGCGTCCACATCGCGGTCGTGCTCGATGAGCACGGCGGAACGGCCGGTCTCGTCACCATCGAGGACCTGCTCGAGGAGATCGTGGGTGAGGATCAGGACGAGTACGACGAGGAGGAGCCGATGATCGTCCCGCTTGGCGCGGGCGAGGCGCGTATCGACGGTCGGGCCGACGTGGACGACATGCTGGAGTACTTCGACACCCGGCTCGACGGAGACGACCAGGAGGAGTTCGACACGGTCGGTGGCTTGGTCTATCACCACATCGGCGGTGTGCCTGCCGTGGGTGACACGGTCGAGGTCGATAGCCTGAAGTTGACGGTGGAGGCGACCGATGGCCGTCGCGTGCGCACGGTGCACGTCGTCCACAGGCCTCGCAGCGACGATGAGTCCCGGGTCCGGGACGACTGATCGGGCTGAGCGCCCGGGTAGCGGGCTGCCCTACGCGCTGATGGCGGCGCGAACGACGTCGCCCAGTCGCTCGACGGAGGCGTCGTCGACCGAACCTGCCGAAGCCATCTCCGTCAGTGCCTCGTCGCGATAGGCGCGTGCGCGACCGCGTGTGTACTCCTCGGCTCCGACGCGCTCGAGGATGCCCATCACCTCGGCGATCTCATCGGTGGTGGGCGATGTCGCTGACTGCGCCAGGATGCCCCGCAGCCGTTCGCCATCAGCGCCGGTGGCCTCGGCGAGAGCGAAGATGAGCGGCAGCGTCTTCTTGCGGGTGGCGATGTCCGACGTCTTCTTGCCGGTGATGGCCTCGTCGCCCCAGATGCCCAGCAGGTCGTCGTTGAGCTGGAAGGCCAGGCCCAGGGCCCAACCGAAGCGGCGGTATGAGGCAACGACGACCTCGTCGTCCGTCGCCAGCACCGCGCCTGCCTCCGCAGATCCGGCGATGAGCGAGGCCGTCTTGCGCCCGATCATGTCGAAGTAGTAGTCCACAGACATCCAGTCGTCGTGCTCAGAGGTCCAGATGTCCATGAACTGGCCCTCGCACAGTGCCAGGCAGGTCTCGTCGTAGAGGCGCATGAGGCGCAGCACACGGGCGTCGTCAAAGCCCTCCGCGGTGAGTCGGTAGAGCGCCATGCGGCTGAGGGTGAACAGCGTGTCGCCGGTGTTGATGGCCTGCGCCACGCCGGCAACGGTCCAGAGCGCTGCTCGATGTCGCCGCTCCGGGCCGTGATCCTCGATGTCGTCGTGCACCAGGCTGAAGTTGTGGCCCATCTCCACGGCGGCCGCACCCGGCAGGGCCTTGAGGTGGTCACCGGCGATCGACTGGTACGCGAGCAGGCCGATGAGGGGACGCATGCGCTTGCCCCGCGGCGCGTCACTGTCGAGGCCCATGTGGTAGCGCACCATCGCGTACAGCTCGCGCGTGCGCACATCCTCCGCCCGCGCGATGACGTCGAGCATCTCCTGCTCGGTGTCAGCGATGAGGCGGTCCAGATCGATGCTGGTCAACACGGCGACATGATACTCGTCCGTAGCACATTGGCCGATGACGTTCCCGCGACAGACGGCAGCACCTCCGATAGGCTCAGCTGGTGCCCCGACCGCGGACCTACAAGACGCGCGCCATCGTGCTCGCCCACTTCGACCTGGGTGAAGCCGATCGCATCGTCACCTTGCTCACGCCGGAGGACGGCAAGATCCGCGCCGTGGCCAAGGGCGTGCGGCGGCCCAGGAGCCGCATCGGTGGCAGTGTCGAACCCTTCGCCGAGTTGGATATCGTGCTTGCCCGAGGCCGCAACCTCGATGTCATCACGCAGGTCGGCGTGGCCCAGTCCTGGCTGCGACTCCGTGACCGGCTCGAGTCGACCGCCACGGCCTGGTACCTGGGCGAACTCTCCGATCGTGCCGTCGAGGAGCGTGCTGGCGCCCATCCGATGTACGGCCTGCTGCGGCGTGCCTGCCAGCTGCTCGATGACGGCATGGCCCCTGGAAGGGTCGCGCGCTGGTTCGAGTCGGGCCTGGCCGATGCCCTGGGTGTGCGCCCGGAGCTGGACCGCTGCGTGGAGTGCGCCCGAACACTGGAGGAGACCGATGCATTCCGTTGGGTCCCGGCGCTCGGTGGCGTGCTGTGTGGCGACCACCCGCCGCCCCCGGCCGAGTCGGTCCGACTGTCGCTGGACGCACTGAAGCTGCTCCGAGCCTACCGGCGCTTCGACGTCGAGGCCATCGCGGCGCTGCGTGTGCCGTCGCGGGTGGAAGGGGAGGTGGAGTCGGTGATGCGCCGCTACACCCGCTTCATCCTCGAGCGCGAGGCCCGTTCACTGGCTTTCATCGATGAGGTTCGCCACCGGACCGACTGAGTTGCGCTATCCCTGCCACAATCTGGAGCCATCGTCCGGCTCTGCCATCGCCGGCGCCCCGCAGGAGTCCCACACGTGATCGACCAGCCCTCTACCTCCGCGCCCGCCGCCGACCAGCAGTCCGACCCTGGGCCCAGCGTTGCCAAGCTCGACACCATCGTGTCGCTGGCCAAGCGCCGCGGCTTCGTCTATCCGTCATCCGAGATATACGGCGGCATCAACGCGGTGTGGGACTACGGGCCCCTCGGCGTGGAGCTCAAGAACAACGTCAAACGTGCCTGGTGGCGATCGATGGTGCAGGAACGCGACGACATCGTGGGCCTCGACGCGGGCATCCTGATGCATCCCCAGGTGTGGGTCACTTCGGGCCACGTCGGCTCCTTCAGCGACCCCCTCGTGGAGTGCGACACCTGCCATCGGCGCTATCGGCTCGATGAGCTGCCCGGCGCGGAAGGGCTCTCCGCGACCGAGCTCCAGGACGAGGGCATCGTCGAGAAGCTGGGCCTGGTCTGCCCTGTCGAGGGGGGTCCCCTGTCGGCACCGCGCCGGTTCAACCTGATGTTCAAGACGCACATGGGCCCGGTCGAGGACGAGGGCGCGGTCATCTACCTGCGACCGGAGACGGCGCAGGGTTCGTACGTCAACTTCAAGTCAGTGCAGCAGTCGAGCCGCAAGAAGGTGCCTTTCGGCATCGCCCAGATCGGCAAGTCGTTCCGCAACGAGATCAGCCCCGGCAACTTCGTCTTCCGCATGCGCGAGTTCGAGCAGATGGAGATGCAGTACTTCGTGCGGCCCGGCGATGCTGCTGCTGCGGCCTTCGAGGAATGGCTTCCCGCCCGCAAGGCTTGGTATGAGCGATACGGTGTGACGCCAGGGCGTCTGCGCTTCCGCGAGCACGCGTCCGATGAGCTGGCGCACTATGCCAAGAAGGCCATCGATGTCGAATACCGCTTCCCGTTCGGCTGGAAGGAACTGGAGGGCGTGCACAACCGGGGTGACTTCGACCTCGGAAGCCATGCCCGGGCTTCGGGTGAGAACCTCGAATACTTCGACCCGGCGGCCGAGGAGCACTTCATCCCCTGGGTCGTGGAGACGGCCGCCGGTGCTGACCGCGCGGCATTCACCTTCCTCATCGACTCCTATCACGAGGAGGAGCTGGAGAAGGGTTCACGGGTGTTGCTGAAGCTGCACCCCGACCTCGCACCCTACAAGGTGGCCGTACTGCCGCTGCTCAAGAAGCGACCGGAGATCGTGGACCTCTGCCACAAGATCAAGGCTGATCTCAAGAAGGATGTGATGGCCGTCTACGACGACACCGCCGCCATCGGCAAGCTCTATCGCCGGCAGGATGAGATCGGCACACCCTGGTGCGTCACGGTGGACGTGGACTCGCTCGATGATGGTGCAGTCACCGTGCGCGACCGCGACACGATGACCCAGGAGCGCGTGCCGGCCGAGAACGTCAAGCGCCTCATCCTGGAGCGCATGGAAGCTGCCCGGGAAGGGTAGAAGCGGGACTCGGCTTCGGTCCTCACGCCGCAGCCACCTGCCGCACGCGTGTCGACAGGTACGTGGGGCCTTCTTGGCCTGGGCTGTTGCGGCCGCTCAGTTGCTGGCGCCGGTTCCCGCTTCAGACGCCTCGGCCCTGGCCTTGGCGGCCGCGCTCGGCAGCAGTTCGGCCACCGTGCTCAGGTACTTCTCGATCGAGCGGGCCGCACGCTTGCCATCGCCCATGGCCAGGATGACCGTCGCTGCGCCGCGCACGATGTCGCCACCAGCGAAGATGCCTGGCACGCTGGTCATGCCGTCATCGTCGACCACGAGATAGCCCCACTCGTTGATCTTGAGGTCGGGCTCAGACGAGGTCAGCATGGGATTGCTGCGCGTGCCGATCGCGACTACCACCATGTCGCAGTCGATGACGTATTCGGAGTCGGGGATGGCCGTGGGCCGGCGGCGACCGGAGCCATCAGCCTCGCCCAACTCCATCATCTGGCACTCGATACCGGTGACCCAGCCATCATCGTTGCCGAGGATGCGGATGGGCGACGCCATCAGTTCGAACTTCACGCCCTCTTCCTCGGCGTGGTGGACCTCCTCCGCGCGAGCCGGCAGCTCATCCTTGCCACGACGGTAGGCGATGGTGGCCTCCTTGGCGCCCATGCGGCGAGCGGTGCGGACCGCGTCCATGGCCACATTGCCGCCACCCACGACGACCACTCGCTGGCCCTGGAGCACGGGCGTGTCGGTGTCGCTCCGGAAGGCGCCCATGAGGTTGACGCGGGTGAGGTACTCGTTGGCCGAGTAGACGCCCTTCAGATCTTCGCCCGGGATGCCCATGAAGACCGGCAGTCCAGCTCCGACGGCGATGAAGACGGCATCGAAGTCCTGGCGCAGCTCACGCAGCGTCCAGGTCTTGCCCACGATGGCGTTGACCTCGATGGTCACGCCCAATGCCTTGAGGCGTTCGACCTCCTTCGCCACGATGTCCTTGGGCAGGCGGAACTCGGGGATGCCGTAGATGAGTACACCGCCAGGAGCGTGGAAAGCCTCGAAGACGGTGACCTTGTGGCCGGACTTGGCCAGCTCGCCGGCCGCGGTCAGGCCGGCTGGGCCCGAACCTACGATGGCTACGCGGCGACCGGTGTCAGGGTCGATGTTGGTATCGAGCTCATCGAGGTGGTCAAGTGCCCAGTCGGCGACGAAGCGCTCCAGGGCCCCTACTGCCACAGGCGAACCCTTCTTGGCGCGGATGCACAGGCCTTCGCACTGCGTCTCCTGGGGGCACACACGCCCGGTGACGCAGGGAAGGGCATTGTCGCCCAGCAGGGACTCGGCGGCGAATTTCATCTCACCCGCCGCGAGCAGCTCGATGAAACGAGGGATGTTCACGCGCACCGGGCAACCGTCGATGCAGCGGGGATTGGCGCAATCGAGGCAACGCTCGGCCTCCTCCATCGCCAGCGCCTGCGAGTAGCCCAGGTTGACTTCGCGAAAGTCCATCGCGCGGATGACGGCCGACCGGGCGGGGACTTCGTGGCGCTCGATCTGCATCCGATCCCTGGGGGTGAGGTCGGGACGCTCGGTCATCGCGGACTATCTCCTCCGGCGGCCTCGGCGAGGGTCTCGATCATGCAACGCGAGACTTCGAAGGCGCTCTTCTCCACGTCGCGGTACATCGCCAGGCGGTCGGCAAGCTGCTTGAAGTCGACGGCGTGGGCATCGAACTCGGGACCGTCCACGCAGGCGTAGACGGTCTTGCCGCCGACGTTGACGCGGCAGCCGCCACACATGCCGGTGCCGTCGACCATGATGGTATTGAGGGACACCGTGGTGGGGATGTCGTACTCCTTGGTAACGTTGGCCACGGCACCCATCATCGGCACCGGGCCGACGGCGTAGACGTGGTCGACGCTGCCCTCCTCGAGCAGATCGCGAAGCTCGTCGGTGACGAACCCGTGGCGGCCGTAGGAGCCGTCGTCGGTGCAGACTCGCACGTCGCCGTAGCGACGCAACTCCTCCTCGAAGATGACCCACTCCCTGGCGCGTCCGCCGATGATGCTGGTGACCTGCACGCCCTTGGCGGCGAGCCCCTGCGCCAGCGGATGTACCACCGCGGTACCCACGCCGCCGCCCACGCAGACGGCATGTCCACTTTCGATGAGGTCAGTGGCCTCGCCCAGTGGGCCGGCCACATCCTGGATGACGTCGCCGACCTGCAGCAGGCAGAGATCGCAGCTGGTCTTGCCCACCGCCTGGATGGTAAGCGTGATGGTGCCCGCATCCGGGTCGGCATCGGCGATGGTCAGCGGCACGCGCTCGGCACCCTCGCCGATGCGCACGATGACGAACTGGCCAGCCTGGCGGACTTGGGCGATGCGGCTAGCCTCGATCACCAGGCGAGTGACGTTGGGGGAGAGGACCTCCCGTTTGACGATCGGATGCATCTGGCCTCTTCGCGTGCTGCTGGATACGTGTCTCGCTCACAGTCTGACTCAGCTCGCGGATAAATGTGTACTAACGAGCGAGCCCTTTCTTGGGGCCAAAGGTCATGCGCTCGTGTCCGGGACCGAATGCTCGCTCTTCAGCCTCCGCGCGCAACGCCTCGGTCGGACGCTGTCGCAACCCACGACGGAGCTTGGCACCAGCCTACGACGGAGCTTGGCGCCAGCCCACGACGGAGCTTGGCGCCAGCCCACGACGGAGCTTGGCGCCGTTTGCCTGGCACGAACGTATCCGACACACGATGTGCGATTTCTGCTCGCGGTTTGCCCGGGGGGCAAGCCAGTGGCAGGCAGTTGGCAGTTGCTTGCATCGGACGCAAAGCGGGGACAAGTTCGAGCCTGGGCGTGGTCGTTACGTGCGTGGTGGTCAGATCGCTTTCGGGTATCCGGCCACGGCGGTCGCATCATGGCGACCCCACCCACGGCCCTGCGGGGCTTGGCGATGACCGGAGTCCGTCGACCAGCTACGCGGTCGGTCTCTTGCCCTTGGGCCAGTAGAGCTCCTTCTTGACGTGGAACTCCGGGTAGCCCAGTGCCAGCAACTCGGCCTCCACGTTGATGATCATCTCCGGATTGCCACAGAGGTAGACCACTGTTTCGTCGGGCCTCAAGCCCTCGTTTTGGCAGACATCCCGCACCACGGCTTCGGCCCGACCCGTATAGCCGGTCCAGCCGATGTTGCGAGGGTGGTCAGGTCGCGAGATGGTTGGCACATACGTCATGGGATAGGTGCCCTCACGCTGCCAGCCCTCCAGCAGGTCGCGGTAGCCCAGCTCGTCCTGGTGGCTGCAGCCGTGGAGCATGATCGTTCGGCGTGGCTTGCCCTCCGACAGCAACTGCTGGCTCATGGCGATGAACGGGGCGATGCCGGTACCGGTGGAGACGAACAAGTGGGTCCGGTCGTCCTCGGGCTCCAACATGAACTTGCCCTTGGGGCCGATCATGCGCATCTGGTGACCGACCGGCAGCCGCCACAGCAGCGTCGTGAAGCGCAAGATCGGGACCAGGCGAACGTAGAACTCGTAGCCCTCCTCGCCCGTGGCTTGGGGCGCCGAGGCGACCGAATAGGGGCGCTGGTAAAGCTTGTCATCGGCGTAGACGCCGATGGTCATGTACTGGCCAGGCTCGAAGTGGGCGGTGTCACCGTCTGGCCGAACCCAGAAGCGCGCAAGGGAACCGCTATCGTCCTCGCGCCTCACCAGCGTGGCGTTGTACTTCTCGGCCTCGGGGATGATGACGCGATTGTCATCGTATCGGTCGGTCATGTCGCCAGTTTAGCGAGCCCCAGCGCGGACCGGCAGCGCGGTCGATCGCGCACGTGGCGTTGCCGCGGCGGTCATCCGCGAGAGTGTGGCCCGAGGAGCCCAGCCAAGGCGGCCACAGGGACTGCCCCTTGGGGGGCCGGATGGCAGTAGCCCCTCGGCGTAGGTGCCGTATCATTCACTTGTCCAGATACCGATGCTGCGGCACTCCCATGCCCGCCAGCGCACACCCTGAGGTCACCCCGTCTATGTCTGCTTCCACCCGTCCCCAGGTCGCTGCCAAGCGATATGTCTATGCTTTCGGCGCCGGTGAGGCCGAAGGTGATGCCAGCATGCGCGATCTGCTCGGAGGCAAGGGCGCCGGTCTCGCCGAGATGACCAAGGCCGGTCTGCCGGTGCCGCCCGGCTTCACCATCACCACCGAAGCCTGCAACGACTACTTCGCCGCCGGCGAGACGTTGCCGCAGGGCCTGTGGGAGGACGTCAAGGCTGCCGTTGCCCAGGTCGAGGCAGAGAGCGGCAAGGGCTTCGGCAACGTCGAGAACCCGCTGCTCGTCAGCGTTCGCTCGGGCGCCAAGTTCTCCATGCCCGGCATGATGGACACCGTCCTCAACCTCGGTCTCAACGACGAGACCCTGCAGGGCATCATCAAGCTCACCGACAACGAGCGCTTCGGCTGGGACGCCTACCGCCGCTTCATCCAGCTCTTCGGCCGCATCGTGCTCGGTGTCGACGGCGAGAAGCTCGACGCGGCCCTCGATGCGGCCAAGGAACGCCTCGGCGTGGAGCAGGACACCGAAGTGGACGCGGAGGGCATGAAGGCCGTCTGCAGTGACCTCAAGGAAATCGTCCTCAAGGAGACCGGAGAGCCCTTCCCGCAGGACCCCTGGAAGCAGCTCGACCTGGCCATCAAGGCCGTCTTCGCCAGCTGGTTCGGCAAGCGCGCCCGCGACTATCGCGACAATCAGAAGATCTCTCACGACCTCGGTACCGCGGTCAACGTGATGACCATGGTCTTCGGCAACATGGGCGAGGACTCCGGCACTGGCGTGGCCTTCACACGAAACCCCAGCACGGGTGAGAACAAGCTCTTCGGCGAGTACCTCACCAATGCCCAGGGCGAGGACGTCGTGGCCGGCATCCGGACTCCGTCCCCCATCGCGCACCTGGCCGACCAGATGCCGGAGGCGCACGCGGAGTTCCAGGCCATCGCTGATCGCCTCGAGCACCACTACCGCGACATGCAGGACATGGAGTTCACCATCGAGCGCGGCAAGCTCTATATGCTGCAGACGCGTTCGGGCAAGCGCACCGCCGCCGCCGCGGTGAAGATCGCCGTCGACATGGTCGCGGCCGACATCCTGACCAAGGAAGAGGCGCTGCTACGCATCGAGCCGGCCATGGTCGACCAGCTGCTGCGCGATCAGTACGATCCCGAGGCGCTCAAGGGGGCGACCAGGATCGCGAAGGGTCTCAACGCCTCGCCCGGTGCGGCCGTCGGTCGTGCCGTCTTCTCCGCCGACGATGCGGTCGAGTGGGTCGAGCGCGGCGAGAAGGTCGTGCTCGTCCGCGTCGAGACCAGCCCCGATGACTTCCACGGCATGGCCGTGGCCCAGGGCATCCTGACCGCCCGCGGTGGGGCTACCAGCCACGCCGCGGTGGTCGCTCGCCAGATCGGCAAGCCCTGCGTGGCAGGTTGTGCCGAGCTGACGGTGGACTACAAGTCCGGGACGGCCAAGAGTGTGGAGTCCGGCGTCTCGTTCGCCGAGGGCGACTGGATCAGCCTGGACGGCAGTACCGGTGAGGTCTACCAAGGCGCCCTTGGCACCGTCTCGGCCGACTACGACGAGCAGGATGACTTGAAGACCGTGCTCGGCTGGGCCGACGAGGTCCGCCGCCTCGGCGTGTGGACCAACGCTGACAAGCCCGAGGAGGCCGCGCGCGCTCGCAGCTACGGTGCGGAAGGCATCGGCCTCTGCCGCACCGAGCACATGTTCCGCGAAGGCGAGCGGCTGGAGATCGTGCGCGGCGCCATCCTCGTCTCCGGTGCGGCCATGCGTGCCCGCGCCAAGGTCGAGGCCGGCGAAACGGTAACGGCCGAGGAGCAGGCAGCCATCGACAAGTTCGAAGGCGCCATGAGCCAGCTCGAGGCGCTGCAGCAAGGTGACTTCGAGGGCATCTTCGAGGCCATGAAGGGCCTGCCCGTGGTGGTTCGCCTCATCGACCCGCCGCTGCACGAATTCCTGCCCAACCTCGAGGAGACCCTCGTCGAGGTGACCAAGGCCGGCGACGCCGCCACCGCGGAGCAGAAGCAGTTGTTGGCCACCATCCAGTCGATGCACGAGCAGAACCCGATGCTGGGTCTGCGCGGCGTCCGCCTGGGCCTGATGATCCCCGACTTCGTGAAGATCCAGACCCGTGCCATCCTCAACGCGCAAGTCGCGGTCAACAAGGCTGGTGGCGACGCTATCGCCAAGATCATGATCCCGCTCGTCGGCCATGTGAACGAGCTGTCGCGGGTGCGCGCCCTGCTCGAGGCCGAAGCCAAGAAGATCGAAGAGGGCTCAGGTGTCCCGCTCGATTACAAGTTCGGCACCATGATCGAGATCCCGCGCGGCGCCCTGACCGCCGACGAGATCGCCAAGGAAGCCTCCTTCTTCAGCTTCGGCACCAACGACCTGACGCAGATGGCGTTCGGGTACAGCCGTGACGACGCCGAGGGCGGCTTCCTCCTCAAGTACGTGGAGGAGAAGATCCTCCCCTTCAACCCCTTCCAGACCATCGACGCCGTCGGTGTCGGCCAGCTGGTCGAGATCGCCGTGCAGAAGGGCCGCGCCGCCCGCCCCGACATCGAGCTCGGTGTCTGCGGCGAGCATGGTGGCGACCCCGAGTCGATCCATTTCTTCGACAAGGTCGGTCTTGACTACGTCAGCTGCTCGCCTTTCCGCGTGCCGGTGGCGCGCCTGGCAGCCGCACAGGCGCATCTCGCCAACAAGTAACCCCGCGACGAACAAGAGGCCCGGCCGCGCAGAAGCGGCCGGGCCTCTCCTGATTCAGTCGGGACCCGCGAAAGATGCGTCCAGCGTGTATAGTCCGCGTGGTGCGAAGTATCCGTATCGAAGAACCGTGTGCACGGTGAGAACCGAGGCATGAGCCACCCCGACGTCCCGTCCACGACCGATGCCATCCTGGGGCACTTCGCCTCGTTGATGCGCCATGTCTCCGGCTGGCATGCGCCAGACTTCCTGGGCGTGGATGTGACCATGTCCCAGGCCAAGTGCCTCTACATCGTCTCGGTCCGGCCCGGCATCGGCATGTCTTCCATGGCCGACCAGCTGGGCGTTGGCCACTCGGCCATTTCCGGCTTGGTCGACCGTCTGGTCGAGCATGGCTACCTGGGCCGCCGCGAGGACCCCGCCGACCGGCGGCAGCAGCAACTCTCCCTGACCGCTGCCGGTGAGGGGGTGGTGAACCACATCCGCGAGCTCAACGCCGAACACCTGCGCACGCTTCTCAGGGGACTCGACATCACCGAGCTTCAAGCGCTCCGCGACGGCATCGCCGCCCTTGATCGTCAGGCTCGCCTCATCCAGGACAGCGAGCTCGACGCAGCCGGACATCGCCACGAAGGGACCCCAGCATGATTCGATTGACCAAGTTCGCGCTCAGGGAGAAGAGCGTCATCATCCTGCTGGCCGTGGGCATCTTCCTGGCCGGCCTCTACTCGTGGAACCAGCTCCGGCAGGAGCTCATCCCGGACATCGAGCTGCCCTTCGTCACGGTCATCACGGCGCTCCCGGGTGCCGGTGCGGAGGATGTCGCCGCCCAGGTGACCGAGCCCATCGAGCGGGCCATCAAGAACGTACCCCGACTCGAGACCGTGCAGTCAAGCTCGGGCAACTCCATCTCGCTGGTCTTCGCGCAGTTCGACTTCGGTACGAACCTCAAGGAGACGCTGGCCGACGTCGAATCGGCGGTGGGCCAGGCCACGTTGCCAGAAGGCAGCGCTCCGCAGGTCAGCTCGTTCGACTTCAATGCCTCCCCCATCATCATCGCCACCCTCGCGCCCGTCGAAGGGGCGGACCCGGTCGAGGCCGCGGCCATCGCTCGCGAGCAGGTCGTCCCGGCGTTGCTTGGCATCGACGGTGTGGCCACCGCGGAGCTGACAGGTGGCGAGACCACCATCCTCGACATCGTCTTGGACCCTGCCAAGATGGCTGAGAAGGGCATCTCGCTGCAGCAGGTCCAGGGCATCCTCGCCGCCAATCAGATCACCCTGCCCTCCGGATCCATCGATGAGGGCAACCTGCGGTTGCCGGTCTCCACCGAGCACCGCTTCACCTCGGTCGCCGAGCTGGAGGGCCAGATCGTGGGCGCCAGCGCGCCTGGCTCCGGAGCTGGTGCTGCCGCGGGCAGCGGGACAGCGCCCAGCGGAGCCCAGCCAGCCGACGGGAGTGGTGGAAGTGGCACCCAGCCGCCCGAGGCTGGTGGCCTGGCCGCTGCCCTCGCCGCCATCCCCGTGCCGGTCACGCTCGGCGAGATCGCCACGGTCGAGACTCGCGACGTCAACCTTTCGGGTTATGCGCGCACCAACGGCCAGCCCTCGTTGACCGTCAGCATCACCAAGAAGTCGGGCGGCAACACGGTCGCCGTGGCTGACGACGTCCTGGCCGTCTTCAAGGACACCGAGGCCAACTTCGGCGACGTCGTGTCCGTGGCGGTCATCCAGGACCAGTCCACGTTCATCCGCGACTCACAGCAGGGCCTGGTGCAGGAAGGCCTGCTGGGAGCCCTCTTCGCTATCTTCGTCATCTACATCTTCCTGCGCAGCGCGCGCACCACGCTCGTCGCCGCTATCAGCATCCCTCTCTCGATCATGGGCGCGATCGCCGTCTTCGGCGTGGCCGGGCTGACCATCAACATCCTCACCCTTGGCGGCCTGGCCGTCGCCGTGGGCAGAGTCGTCGACGACTCGATCGTGGTCCTGGAGAACATCTTCAGGCACCGTGCCCTCGGTGATGCCAGGTACGACGCGGTTCTCAACGGCACCCGGGAGGTCGCCGGAGCGATCACCAGCTCCACCATCACTACCGTGGCCGTGTTCCTGCCCATCGGATTCGTTGGTGGCATCGTCAGCCAGTTCTTCCTGGACTTCGGCCTGGCCGTCACCTTTGCGCTACTGGCCTCACTCATCGTGGCTCTCACGGTCATCCCCGTCCTGGCCTACTGGTTCGTCGACAAGGTCGATCTCAAGCTCGATGAGCATGGCCACCTCGTACCCACGATCTGGCAGAAGCTGTACACGCCCGTGCTCATCCTGGCGCTCAGCCGGCGCCTCACCAAGTGGGCCACCCTGGGCATCGCAGCTGTCCTCTTCCTCGTGGCCATGTCCCTCGCCAGCTTGCTGCCAACGGCATTCATCGACGCCGGCGGGGAGAACTTCCTGACCGTCACGGTCTCGCCGCCGCAGGGCGCGTCGACCGCCGGGGTCCAGGAGAAGACGCTACAGGCCGAGCGGATCCTTATGGCCAACCCTGAGGTCGAGCTGGTCCAATCGACCATCCCGGGCGAAGCCGACACCGGTGCCCAGGCGCAGCAGGCGGCCTTCGCCGGCCGCGCCTCGAACAGCGCGGTGATCACTGTCAAGCTCGTCGAGGACGCCAACCTCGCCGCCGGGCGGGAGCAGATCAAGACGGACCTCGAGCCGGTGACGGCCGACGGCTTCGACGTGACCGTCTCCAAGGTCGATTTCACCGGTGCCGGCGGCGGCCTGCGGATCGTCGTCAGCGGTCAAGACCCCGTCGAGATCAAGGCCGCCGCCGATGCCATCGCCACCGCCCTCCAGTCGCTTGACGGTGTGGACAACGTGGCCAGCGATGCTGTCGCGGAGGCCCCCCAGGTCTCCGTTGCGGTCGACCCCGATAAGGCCGCTGTGATCGGTTCGTCCACAGCCCAGATCGGCCAACAAATCCGAAACGTCCTGGTCGGCCAGCCCATCGGCGCCTACGCACTCGAGGATGGCACGGTCGCGCAGACGGTCCTGCGCGTCGATGATGCCGGGATCGATGGCGTCAACAGCCTGCGTCAGCTGCCCGTCGCCGGCACCGTGGGAACGCTTCCACTTGGTGAGGTCGCCGACGTCGAGGCCGTGAACGTGCGCGGCACCGTGACCCGAGTGGATGGCTCGCCAGCCGCGACCGTGTCTGCGGACATCACCTCCGAAGACACCGGCGCCGTCTCCATGGCAGCCCAGAACGAGGTCGATGCGCTCATCGAGAGCGGCGACATCCCCAAGACGGTAGCGGTCACGTTCTCTGGTGCGACCGCGCAGATGAACCAGGCCTTCGGCAACCTGTTCTTTGCCATGGCTGTAGCGATCATGGTCGTCTACATCGTGATGGTGCTGGCACTGGGCTCGCTGCTGACCCCGTTCATCATCCTGTTCAGCCTGCCACTCGCGCTCATCGGTGCCATCCCGGCCCTGCTCGTGACCGGTAACCCGCTGGGCATCAGCGCCATGATCGGCTTCCTCATGCTGATCGGCATCGTCGTCACCAATGCCATCGTGCTGCTCGATTTCGTGGAGCAGTTGCGGTCTCAGGGCGTGCCCACGCACGCGGCACTCGTGCGCGGCGCCAATACCCGAGTCCGGCCCATCCTGATGACGGCCACGGCGACCATCCTGGCGCTGACCCCGGTAGCGCTGGGCTTCTCGCACGGGTCGATCATCGCCGCGGAGCTGGCGACCGTCGTCATCGGCGGACTGTTCAGTTCGACCTTCCTGACGTTGATCGTCATCCCGGTCCTGTATTCCCTGGTCGACGGCGGCAAGGAAGGCTTCAGCAAGCGCTTCCTGCGCGGCGGTTCGGACGAGGAGGCTTTGCCGGAGGCCGCGCCCGGCTCGGACGCCCCTGCTCCCGCCGGCGGCTAGGCCAGGAACCCCACACCCAGAGACCAAGACATCAGCACGAGGTCCGGTCGCCCTGAGCGCCCGGACCTGGTTCCCTGCGTTCGCGGCGCGGCGATCTAGCGCGCGATCAGGCCGTCGAGCAGGCGCTGCGTGGCTGCGCTGACTTCATCGACCGCTGCCTCGAAGACGGCTTCATTCCAGCGGGCAGGTTTGCGGTATCCACTCAGCTTGCGCACGTACTGACGAGCGGCGGCGCGAACGTCTTCGTCGCTGACCGGGTCGACTGATCCGCGGAGTGTCTTGATCGATCGGCACATCGTGCCCGAATGGTAGCGCCTGGTTGACAGGACCCAGCGCTCCCGGCACGAAGACCGCGTGGACGCTAGAATCCTCCAGACCGCACATCGGCAGCGGGGTCCCCTCGAGCGGAGGTGTGCCCAGATCCCGTCCGGCCGTGACGAAGTCGTCGCACGACCAGATTAGGAGCCGTCCCCCGCATGAGCCGAGTCCTGCTTGGCCTGATCAGCGCCATCCTCGTGTTCGCTTTGTCCGGCTGTGCCGGGCTCGCCACCGGCGCCGAGCGTGACGGCAACGCGCCTCCCGATGGCCAGGGCGCCAAGTCGTCGAAGGTGGTGAAGCCCGCACGACCCACGCCCGAACCGACCAATCCCCCCCCGCAGGTCGAGGACCTGCTCGGCAGTGATGGCCGCCTGACGGTGCTGATCCTGGGCAGTGATGTACGCGACGGCATCATCGGCCAGCGAACCGATGCCATCATCGTCGCCACCATCGATCCCACCACCGGCAAGGTCGCCATGGTCAGCCTGCCGCGCGACACGGTGAATGTGCCCATCGCGCCCGGCAAGGCATACGCCGGTCGCATCAACTCGCTGCTGTGGGAGTATGAGCGCTCCACCGGCAAGACCAAGGAAGCGCTCAAGAAGGTGAAGGCGGCGCTGGCGTACGCGTTCGACACGGAGATCGACTACTACGCCATGGTCGACTTCGATGGGCTCGTGCGCCTGATCAACAGCATCGGCGGCGTGGAGGTCACGCTCGATGAGCCCCTCGTGGACCCGAGCATGCACCTGGGCGACAAGGGTCTCAAGCTGCGTGCCGGGCAGCGTCGCCTCGATGGCAAGCACGCGCTGGCCTTCTCGCGTTCACGCCACAGCTCCAGCGATTACGACCGCGCAGCGCGGCAGCAGCAGGTCATCGCGGCGGCCGTGGCGCAGGTCCGCTCGAATGGTCTCGGAGCCCTGCCGTCGCTGGTGGAACTGGTACGCAAGAAGATCGTGACCGATGTGCCGCTGCGTGCGGCACCGGCGCTGTATCAGCTGGCGGGCGAAGCCAAGCTCGCCAGCCCCAAGTCGGTGGTGCTGGCGCCTGGCCGCTGGGCGCGTGAATTGCCCGGGACCTACACCATCACGCCGCGGGTGTTGGAGATCCAGAAGATGTTCGACCGGGTGTTCCGGCCTCTCCAGGGATAGCTCCCTGTCACCAGCCTGACGCGAAGTCAGGCGTCGGCCCTGGCGTCCAGGGGGCGCCATCGCGGCGAGCCGTGGCTCTCCCTGACCAGCTGGTCTTCACGCGCTGGAGCGGGCCGAGGTGACATGCCGCGAGGCCGCCGATCTTGCGACCGACGGCCTCACTGGGGACTCGGGTGACGGGCGCATCGCGCCCCGAAGGATTACGCCGCGGCGGGCTCATCCTCCTTGCGGCGACCCATGCCGGCCCAGAGGAGGCCGCCGCCCCCGACGACGAAGCCGAGGCCCATGAGCGCGGTCACGCCCACGATACCCATGGCCATCTGTAGGCTGGTGGCAGTGGTGGCACCGACGCCGAGTTCGGCGAAGAGGGATTGGACGGTGCCGTTCCAGGCCAGCTCTCGGGCCGGGCCATCGAGCGGGTGGAGGCGGTTGAAGCCGGTGTAGTAGCGGCCGTCGACCGGGACTTGATACGTCCCGGGCATGAAGATGGCAGCCTGGTCCACCGTTGATGGATCCCACGTGCCGTCGGGAAGGGATGCTGGCGAGACCACCGGCGCGCCCGCGGCCGTCGCGTCCGCAACGCTCACGACGGCGTTGCCGTCCCAGCCCACCTCCTGCGTGAGCACCACGTTCTGGGTGCCGGTCAGCGTGTGGTGGGCGATGGTGGCCATCTGGTACATGTACTCGGTGGCCGTGTTCACGATCGGGTCAGCCGAGTTGAGTTCGCCATGGTCGATGGGCCAGCGCCAGCTGTCGCCGAGGAGAGCGAGGATCGCAGCCGCGCCTTCGGTACTGCCACGGTCGACCAGTTGGCCGTCTGCGTTGTAGCTCAGCCTTACGTCCTGGGCGTCGCTGAAACCCTGCAGCGCATTGGTGCCATCCTGGGCGCGCACGTACGCGTACCCGGCCGCGCCCCAGGCGAGGACGCCGATGATGATGAGTACGGCGCCAGTGATCTTCAGCCGTGATCCCATAAGCGGGGGGCTCCCTTCTATGTCGGTCGTGCCCTCTCGGTGATCAAACGACCGCTGATCCGATGGCTGGCCCGCTCACCCCTGTGGTTGCGAATGGCCAGACCCTTGCTATTTGATTGCTGCCATGTTGGCCCGTCTCCGTGGGCTGGACCGGGGCCGTTCGGCCCATTTCGGCAGGACTGCTAGACATTGTCCTTCAAGTCAGCCTGACATGCGTCACGCGAAGGGCGCGACCCGCGCGACCGCCGCGAGCTGATCGAAAGGGCGCTGGCACCTACTCGACGGCCTTGCCGTAGAAGTTGACCACGAGCTGCGACTTGCCTGAGCCGCGACGGGCGATGGCGATACCCATCGACTTGAAGCGCTTGTCCTTGAGCTGGCGCCAATGCCAGCCGTGATAGGCCTTCTCCCGCTGCCACCAGCGGATGACGATGGTGACCGTCTTCTTCGAGCTGTAGCTGGTGCAGCCGACGTTCTCGCCGACCACGTCGTACTTCAGGCCGGCGGAGGAGAAGCGCCGGTCCACCGTGGAACCGGACAGGCTGTGCCCGACCCAGCAGGTTCGTTTGCTGTAGAGCTTGGCGGTGCGCCGGGCCCAGGGCCAGCTGACCTGGTTGGAGATCCTGTGGCTGCGCTTGAGCGCCGTCCGCGCCGCAGAATAGCGGCCACTGCCGCGGCCCTTGCACTTGCCCGCCTCCGTGATCCTGCCGCCGGTCCGCAGGCAGTTGACCAATCGGAAGGCGAGGTCCTCGGCACCTTGCGCCCGTGAGGGCTCGACCGCCAGCGCCGGCGCGGTGATCACTGCCAGCAGCAGGATCGACAGCAAGCTGGCGATCGTGAGATGAGTACGCGCGTGCTGGCGCTTCATTCGGCAGCTTCCTGCTGCCACACGGCTTCCATCAACGGCGGGCCTCCGTCGTGCTCCCTCTGGTCTCGGGACGGCTGAGCTGGGGCTCGCGGCCGGGCACTGGCCATGGTCATCCCGCGTGACGGCCGGTCGCCGCTGGGGCGTCAACCGGTCGTGACCACCATAGGGTACCTCGCCTCGGGCTCGTTCGTCGTCACTTGTTGGTACAGCAGGCCAACGCACGGTGCCAGCGCGTTGTGGCAGGCTGGCTCCAGCAGCCAACCACAGCACCACTTGGAGACTACCGATGCCCGCACCATGGCTCGATCCAGAACTCGTCGCCCGCGGTCGTGAACCCATGCATGCGGTCGTCCATGGGCCGGACTTGTCACTCGATGGCGCCTGGCGCTTCGAGCTCCTTCCCAACCCCGAGGCTGAACCGAGCGGCACCTGGCGCGACATCGAGGTACCGGGCTGCTGGACACGCCAGGACACCGCCGACCTGCCCCACTACACCAACGTCCAGATGCCCTTCGAAGGTGAGGCGCCGCATGTGCCCGCAGACAACCCGACGGGCCTGTACGAGCGCGACTTCGAACTGCCGGCCGACTGGGCGCGGCGGCGCGTGGTGCTGCACGTCGGGGCGGCCGAGTCGGTCGTCATGGTGACGCTCAATAGCCTTCGCGTCGGTATCGGCAAGGACGCTCACCTCGCCTCCGAGTTCGACATCAGCGAGCACGTCCAGCCCGGTGTCAACACGCTGCGACTGATGGTCGTCAAGTGGACGGACGCCACCTTCATCGAGGACCAGGACCAGTGGTGGCACGGCGGCCTCACCCGGTCGGTCTTCCTCTATGTCACCGAGACGGTGTACCTGGCCGACGTCGCGGTCGATGCCGGGTTGGAGGAGGATCGGCAGACAGGCTCGCTCGACGTCGCGGTCCAGATCGGCGGGGTGCGTCGCGATCTCGAGCCGGGTTGGGCCGTGGAGGCACGACTGGAGGGGAGCGATGAGCGGCTGGTCGCTGTGCCGGCGAGCTTCGAGCTCCCGTACTGGCCGTCCGACCGTGCCGATCGGGCGGCGGTTCGACGGCACGAGATCCGTGGCCCCGAGGGCATGGGCGATTCGGCCGCACGCTGGGAGTCGCTGCAGCCACATCTGCAGCCGGCGAGGACGGGCTCGGTCCGTCTCTCGACGAACGTTCCCCAGGTCGAGGCCTGGACGGCCGAGACGCCCAGGCTGTACCGACTGGAGGTGACGCTGCGCCGCCCCGACGGCTCGGTCGCCGACAGCACCACCGTCGGCGTGGGCTTCCGCAGCGTCGAGATCCGCGGCACGGACCTGCTCATCAATGGCAGGCGCGTCTACATCCGCGGTGTCAACCGCCACGACTTCGACCAGTACACGGGACGGGTCGTCTCACGCGAGGCGATGCGCGCAGACCTGGTCGCCATGAAACGCCATGGCTTCAATGCCGTGCGTACCTCGCACTACCCGAATGACCCCGCATTCCTCGACCTGGCCGACGAGCTGGGCCTCTACATCGTTGATGAAGCCGATATCGAATCGCATGCGTTCCAGTCCACGCTCTGCGACGACCCTCGCTACCTGGGCCAATGGGTGGCGCGCGTGTCGCGCATGGTCCTGCGCGACCGCAACCACCCATCGATCATCGCCTGGTCGCTGGGGAACGAGTCAGGCTATGGTGCCAACCACGAGGCTGCGGCGGCCTGGGTACGACGGAACGAGCCGACACGACCGCTCCACTACGAGGGTGCCATCCGCTTCGACTGGGCAGGTGGCGGGCGTGTGTCCGACTTCGTCTGCCCCATGTATCCCGAGATCAGTGCCATCGTCGAGTTCGCCCAGTCTGGCCGCCTGGACCGGCCCCTGATCATGTGCGAGTACTCACATGCGATGGGCAATGGCAACGGCACGCTGGCCGAGTACTGGGACGCCATCGAGTCCACGCCCGGACTGCAGGGCGGCTTCATCTGGGAGTGGCGGGACCACGGCCTGCTGCAAACCTTGCCCGACGGCAGCACGCGCTGGGCTTACGGTGGTGATTTCGGAGATGAGCCAAACGACGGCCCCTTCGTCACTGATGGCCTCGTCTGGCCTGATCGCACGCCCAAGCCGGCGTTGCGCGAGGCGCAGTACCTCAACGCGGCTGCCCGGGTGACCGAGGTCGATGCCGACATCGGCACGATCGTCGTCGCCAACCGGCTCCACTTCCGGGACCTGGGTTGGCTGGCTGCGCAGTGGGAGCTGGCTGACGAGGGGATCGCCGTGGCCTCGGGGGAGGTGGCGCTGCCAGCGACCGGTCCCGGTGAGAGCGCGAAGGTGACGCTGAAGGGCTGGGCCGACCCCGCCGAGACCGGCGGCGAACGATGGCTGACTATCCACTTCGTGACCCGCAGCGACGAGCCCTGGGCGGCGGCCGGTAGCGAGGTGTGCTGGGACCAGGTCCCCTTGTCCGACCTGCCTGCCGTCGCGAACGTCGGCAGCGCAGGCGTGACACCGGTCGAGCTCGATGCCGACGGGGGCCTACTCCATCCCGCGCTGGCAGCGCCACCGGCGCTTTCGGTGTGGAGGGCAGCGACGGACAACGACCGCATCGCCGGCCTGGCTGCGACCTGGGCTCGCCAGGGGCTCTCTGAGCCACGACCCGGTCCCGCGCAGGTGGAGCGCGATGGTGCCGTCACGACCGTGTCCCGCGATGTTCGAGTGGGCGATTCCATCATCGCGCATCGGCAAGTGCTGACGGCTCTCGTCGGGGGAGGCGTCCACGTTGCCGAGCAGGCCGTCATCCCTTCCGAGCTGCAGGACCTCCCCCGTGTCGGCACGGTGCTGGAGCTTCGCGCAGGACTGGAGGCGGCCGAATGGTTCGGCCTGGGGCCGCACGAGTGCTACCCTGACCGCACCCGCGGGGCACTGGTAGGTCGCTGGTCCTCGACGGTCGGCGACCTCTTCGTTCCCTACATCTGGCCGCAGGAGGCCGGTGGCCGTGCCGATGTTCGATGGCTGGAGCTGCGCGATGCTGCTGGTGATGGCGTGCGCCTGATCATGGGTCAGCCCTCGCAGGTGTCGGCGACGCACTTCAGAGCGGCCGACCTCGAAGCCGCCACGCACCAGGAGGAGCTCCGCCCACGAGCGGAGACGATCGTCCACCTCGACGCGGCGCACCGCGGCCTGGGGACGGCCTCGTGTGGACCCGACACGCTGGAGCAGTATCTCGTACGCGCTGGCACCTATCGCTGGGAGTGGTCGCTCCTGCCGCTCGAGTAGGCGCGCCGGGCTCGTCGTTAGACGGTCACCTCGGCGAGCTTCACCGGGCGGCCCTCGGCCCGGCTGCGCGTGCAGGCGATGGCGAGTCGCAGCGTCTCCAGGGCGTCTTCCGGCCCGGGTGACGGTTGCCGTCCGTCGCGCACGGCCTCGATGAACGCCTCCAGCTCCAGCCGGAACGCGGCTTCGAAGCGATCGGGGAACGATTCGAAGTGATCAGCGTGGAAGCCGAAGTCGTGGCTGAAGGTGGCCGCGGTCTTCTGTACATCCTCGACGACGACTTTGCCCGCGGCACCGGCTACCTCGGTGCGGATGTCGTAGCCCCATTCGCTGTGGCGTGCGGTCTCGACGACGCCCATGGCGCCGTTCTCGAAGTGCAGCACCGCGAGCGCCGTGTCGAAGTCGCCGGCTTCGGCGAAGCGTGGCTCGGCCAGGACGGCGGCCCAGGCATGCACCTCCTCGACCTCGCCCACCAGGAAGCGGGCCAGGTCCAGGTCGTGCACTGCCATGTCGAGGAAGATGCCTCCGGCATGGTGCAGGAACTCCACGGACGGCGGATAGGTGTCGCGAGATAGGGCGCGGAACTGCTCGATGCGACCCAGCCCACCGGCTTCGATGCGTGCCTTGGCTGCAGCGTAGCCGGGATCGAACCGGCGCATGAAGCCGAGCTGGACCAGAGCGCCCGCCTGCCTGGTCACATCGACCACGCGCGCGGTCTCGGCCAGCTCGAGCGCGATGGGCTTCTCGCTCCAGACGGCCTTGCCCGCGTTCACGGCGGCCTCGATGAGCTCTGCGTGCGTGCTCGTCGGCGTGACGATGACCACGGCATCGACGCCGGGTGCGGAGATGGCCTCGAGGGGGTCGGTGAAGGCCTGCTGGGCGCGCGCCAGGGCGCGACCGGCCTCAGCTGCCTCAGCCCGAGGATCGGCCACAGCCACGACTCTCGCGTCGGCGATACCAGCCAGGTTGCGGATGTGTGTCTGGCCCATGCGGCCGGCGCCCAGCACCGCCACGCCGATGGACTCGTCCCCGATGCTCATCGGGGCAGTGTCGCGCAACGGTGACCACTTGTCGCGTCGCTGATGCAGACGGCACACTTTCGGCATGAGCGATGATCGGCCCCGCCCGCGGGTGCATCTTGTCGGGCGAGCAGCGCTACCCTACGCGCCAGCGGCCGTCGAGGGAGCGCCAGAGCCTCGGAGCTGCTGGGGGAGGACGTGATGCCGTTGCGGTGGCCATGCTGAGCGTGCCCGTCGTCGACGCCCACCACCACTTGTGGGACCCCGATCGCCACTCATATCGCTGGCTGTCGGGTGCGCCCGAGCTGCTTCGACGCGCCCACGGCCTCGACGAACTGGCGCCCGAGCTTGAGCTTGAGAACGTGACCGACTCGGTGCTGGTGAGCGCGTTGCCCTCGACCGAGGAGACGTTGGAGCTCCTGGCGGTCGCCGAGACGACGCCGTTCGTCGCCGGCGTCGTCGGTTGGGTGGACCTGACCGCGGCAGGGATCGTGTCCGAGATCGGCGCGCTGCGCGTCAGCCCCGGGGGAGACAAGCTGGTCGGCCTCAGCCACCGTGTCCACGACGAGATGGATCCTCACTGGTTGCTGCGTGCTGACGTGCGCCACGGCCTGGCGGCCGTCGAGGCCGCCGACCTGGTCTTTGACCTCCAGGTCCGCACCCGTGAGATGGGTGCTGCGGGCGAGGTGTGCGCTGCGTTCCCAGGGCTCCGCTTCGTCCTTGATCACCTGGGACGACCACCCATCGCCAGTGGTGATCTTCGGCCTGGGGGCGAGCACTCCTGCGGTTCGCCGAGCTGCCCAACGTCAGCGCCAAGATCTCCGGTTTGGTGACCGAGGCCGACTGGCACACCTGGTCGATCGACGATCTGCGTCACCCGGTGGAGCTGGCGGTCGACGCCTTCGGGCCTCGGCGGCTGATGTTGGGCTCGGACTGGCCGCTCTGCCTCCTGGCCGGCTCGTATACCGATGCCATCGACTCGGTGCGCTACTTGCTGGCAGACCTGCCGGCACACCTGCAGGCAGAGGTCCGCGGCGGCACCGCCAGCCGGGTCTACCGGCTGAAGCCGCTGGCCGACTACAGTGGCCTCCCGAGGGACGACCAGATGGGGGGAGGTACATGAGACAGCTGATCATCGCGCACGACCTCGGTACCAGTGGCGACAAGGCGTCGCTGCACGATGCCGACGGCCGCATGCTGGCTGCGAAGACGGTCCATTATCCGGTGGACTTTGGGCCGGGCGGGCAGGCGGAGCAGGATCCGCTCGACTGGTGGTCGGCCTTCTGTACGGCCACCCGGAAACTGCTGTCCGAGACAGGCGCGAAGGCGGGCGACGTCGCCTGTGTCGCCCTCTCCGGGCAGATGCAGGGTCTTGTCCTGGTCGACGCGGACGACCAGCCCTTGCGCCCGGCCATCATCTGGGCGGACACGCGTGCTGGCGCCGAGCGAGACCTGCTCGCCGAGCGCCTCGGCGAAGATCGAGCCTTCGAGATCATGGGCCATCGCCTCGATGCCAGGTACACCCTGGCCAAGGCCATGTGGGTGCGTGCTCACGAACCATCGGTCTTCGCCCGTGCCGACGGCATCCTCGTCGCCAAGGACTTCGTGACCCTGCGCGCGACCGGGCGTCGGTGCACTGACCCCTCCGATGCCTCGGGCACCAATGCCTACGATCAGCGTGCCGGTGGATGGTCTCCCGAGTTGCTCGCCGCAGCCGAGCTCGATCCGGGCTTGCTGCCTGAGTTGTTGCCTTCGGCCACCGTCGCAGGCGGTCTCTCACCGGCCGCCGCCAGGGCCACCGGACTGCGCAGCGGCACACCGGTGGTGGTCGGTGGCGGGGATGGTGCCTGCGCGGCGCTCGGTGCCGGACTGGTCGGTCCTGGTTCAGGCGCCAATGCGACCCTGGGCTCGAGTGCCTGGCTGTCAGTGGCTACCGAGTCGCCGGTGCGGGACCGGCTGAAGCGCACGGTGACGTTCGACCACGTCATCCCCGGCCGCTACCTGCCGCTCGGCGCCATGCAGTCTGCGGGTGCCTCGCTCGACTGGCTGGCCGAGATCCTGGGGGTCTCACGCGGACCGGGGCTGGCGGACCTGCTGGCGGCTGCCGAGGAGGTCGAAGCCGCGGCCGAAGGCCTCTTCTTCCTGCCCTACCTGATGGGGGAGCGGGCGCCCATCTGGGACACGCGGGCGCGAGGGACGTTCATCGGCCTGGCCCGCCACCACGGTCGTGCGCACCTGGCGCGCGCTGTCCTGGAGGGGGTCTCCTTCAGCCTGGGTTCCATCCTGAGCAGCCTGCAGGATGTGCTGCCCCCGGGCCAGTCGATCGAGGTCATCGAGGCCATCGGCGGCGGCGCTCGCAGTGACGTGTGGTTGGCGCTGATGGCCGACACCTGGGGCGTGACGGTGCGGCGGCGGACCATCGTCGACGAAGCCAACTCCCTGGGCGCCGCCGTCGTGGGCGGTGTGGCTGTCGGTCTGATCGATGACTGGGAGTCGGCCCGCACCCTTTCGCAGATCGACGCCATCTTCGAGCCAGACGCCGCTCGGCATGCCCGTGCGACGGATTCCTCCGAGCGCTTCGCCGACCTGTACGGGCGCTTGCGCACCTGGTTCTGATGGTGCGCGGGCGCAACATGGCGGTTGCGGTTCAGTCACATCTGGGCACCATGCGTGCACGAATTGGGTCGTGGCACGCGGTCCCGTGCGTGAGACTTGGTATCCTGCGCCGACGCGGTCGGTCTCATCGAGCGGTCGTGTACCCGTATCACTAGAGGAGGAATCACTCTTGAAGAGACTCGTACCTGGGCTCGTTATCGGGGCCCTTGTTCTCGGGACGTCCGCGGTGTCCGCCCAGGATGGCGGCACCCTGGCAGCCGTCCAGGAGCGTGGCCAGCTCGTCTGTGGCGTCAATGGTGGCCTGCCGGGCATGAGCGTCCTCAATCAAGTGACCAACCAGTACGAGGGCATGGACGCGGACTACTGTCGCGCCATCGCCGCGGCCGTCCTGGGAGATCCCAACGCGGTGCAGTACACCCCGCTGACCGCCGACCAGCGTGCCACCGCCATCCAGGGTGGTGAGGTCGATGTCATCTTCCGTAACACGACCGACACGCTCAGTCGAGACGCTGCCTGGGGCGACTTCGGTCCGACGATCTTCTACGATGGCCAGGGCATGATGACCCGTGCCGAACTTGGTGCCACCACGCTCGAGGATCTCGCCGGCGCCACCATCTGCGTGACCGCGGGTACTACCACGGAGCTGAACTTGGCTGACCAGATGCGGTTCCGCGGCATCGACTACACCCCCGTCACGGCGGCTGAGATCGACACCGTCTACGGGACGTATGCGGAAGGGCGCTGTGACGCGGTCACCTCCGACAAGTCCCAGCTGGTCGGCCGTCGTACCGCATTGGCCAATCCTGACGACCACGTCATCCTCGACGTGACGATGTCCAAGGAGCCGTTGGCGCCCGTGGTCGCGAGCGGCGACAACCAGTGGGGCGATATCGTCCGCTGGGTGGTGTACTCCACCATCGAGGCCGAGGAGCAGGGCATCACGTCGGCCAACATCGGCGAGTTCGCCGGCAGCGACAACCCCGTCGTGGCTCGTCTGCTGGGCGAGACCGACGAGCTCGGCTCGACCCTCGGTCTGCCCAACGACTTCGTGGTCAAGGTCATCTCCGCCGTGGGCAACTACGGCGAGATCTACGATCGCGCTTTCGGTCCCGACACTGCCCTCGACCTGGGGCGTGCCGGCACGCTCAACGACCTCTGGACGAACGGCGGCCTGATGTACTCGCCGCCCTTCCGTTAGTAGGGCGATAGACACGGCCCCGGGACTGCGCAGACGTCGTCCCGGGGCCGATTCTTGTATGCCGATCCGAGTAGCAGGTAGCGATGGCAGACCAACCTACCGGTGGCCTTGGTGGTGTGCCCAGCGGCAGCTCTGGGCCGTCCGTCCCGTTCTGGCGGGATGTGCGCGTGCTTGCGGTCATCAGCCAGTTCGTCTTCCTGGCGGTCGTCCTGCTGTTCGTGGGCTACCTGCTCAACAACCTCGTCTCCAACATGCAGACGAAGGGCATCGTGCCGCACCTCGATTGGCTCGACCTGCGGGCGGGCTACTCGATCTCCGAGGCGGTCATCCCTTACACGCCCGACGACAGCTACGCCCGGGCCCTGTTCGTCGGCCTGCTGAACACGCTCATGGTGAGCGTGGTGGGGATCTTCTTCGCCACCATCCTGGGCCTCATCATCGGCGTGGCTCGGCTCTCGCGGAACTGGCTGGTCAACAAGCTCGCGCTGGGCTACGTCGAGGTCTTCCGTAACACCCCGTTGCTGGTGCAGCTGCTGGTCATCTACTTCGTCGTCTTCCTGCAGATGCCGAAGGTCAGGGACGCGATCGAGCTGCCACTCACGATGTTCATCAGCCAGCGTGGCTTCGTCATGCCCCGTCCGGAGCTTGCCGGTGACGGTGCCATCTGGTTCGTCTCCGTCATCATCGGCATCGTCGTGGCCGGCACGCTGTGGTTCCTGGCCGGGCGGCGCGAGGGCATGGGTCAGCCCACCCACGGGCTTCGCTGGTTTGCCCTCCTGGCACTGCTTGGCCTGCCCATCCTGGGCTGGTTTCTCATCCCCGGTGGACCGTTCGTCTTCGAGAACCCCGAGCTGGGCGCGTTCAACCTCAGCGGCGGATTGCGTTTCACGCCGGAATTCCTGGCCCTGGCGTTGTCGCTGGCGCTCTATACCGCAGCCTTCATCGCCGAGATCATCCGCGGCGGCATAGAGGCTGTGAGCAAGGGCCAGCTCGAAGCCGCCCGAACGATCGGCCTCAAGGAGAGCCAGGTCCTGCGCCTGGTGGTGCTGCCGCAAGCATTGCGCATCATCATCCCGCCCCTCACCAGCCAATACCTGAACCTGATCAAGAACTCCAGCCTTGCCTTCGCTGTGGGCTACGCCGATCTCTTCAACGTCAGCCGCACGGTGTCGGAACGAACGGGGCAACCGGTGGCCGTCATCGTCATCGTCATGGCGGTGTACCTGGTGGTCAGCTTGCTCACCTCGGTCCTGATGAACTTCTACAACCGCGCAGTGCAGATCCAGGAACGGTAGGCAGCCATGACGACGTTGACGCCACCCAACGACCGACCCGAGGTCCAGCCGCCGATCATCGAGGTCGGCATCTACGGCTGGCTGCATCACAACCTCTTCAACAGCAAGATCAGCGGTGTCGTCACCATCGTCCTGACCGTCATCCTGCTGCTGGCGGTCTGGCTCTCGCTGGAGTGGGCTCTCGTCCATGCTCACTGGGGCGTCATCACCGAGAACATGCGCCTCTTCCTGGTGGGTCAGTACCCCCCGTCTGAGATCTGGCGCGTGTGGTTGACCCTGGCGTGGCTGTCGGTGACCACAGGCCTGACCGCGGGCTCATCGAAGAGCGGAGCCGTCCACCTGATGGCCATGATGGTCATGGCCGGCCAGGCGGCCCTGGCGGCGATGGTCTTCGTCTCAGGGCTGGGAATCGTCAGCACGCTCGCCCTGCTCTTCAGCGGTGGCCTCGTGTGGGTCGCCCTGTACGTTGCCAGACGCTGGCCCATCAACCGGCTCTGGATCTCGCTGGGCTGGCTAGCCACCACGTTCGCTACTGTCATCCTGCTGGCAGGTCTCGGCGAGTCATCGCCATTGCCCAGTGTGTCGACCACCATCTGGGGTGGACTGCTGCTGACCATCCTGCTGTCGGTGGTGGGCATCCTGCTTTCGTTCCCGTTCGGCGTGGCGCTGGCGGTCGGCCGTCGCAGCAACCTGCCGGTGGTGCGCGTCCTGGCCACCACCTACATCGAGCTCATCCGCGCCGTCCCGCTGATCACCATCCTGTTCATGGCGCAGTTCCTGTTCCCCCTGATCCTGCCCGACGGCCTGCGCATCGATAACGTCATCCGCGCCATGGGCGGCATCACGCTCTTCTCGGCCGCCTACGTCGCCGAGAATGTGCGCGGTGGCTTGCAGGCGATTCCGCCCGGCCAGCATGAGGCCGCCCATTCGATCGGCTTGCGTACCTGGCAGACGACCATCTACATCGTGCTGCCGCAGGCGTTGCGGATCACCATCCCCTCCAACGTGGGTCTCTTCATCAGCCTGCTCAAGGACACCACGCTGGTCTACATCATCAGCCTGCTGGACCTGTTGGGCGTCGGCCGCGCCGTGCTTGCCAACCCCAAGTGGTTGGGCGCCAACTTCGAGGTCTACCTCTTCGTAGCTGCGGTCTTCTTCGTCCTTTGCTACGCACTGTCACAGGCAAGCTACCGACTCGAGAGAGAAGTTGGGATAGGTGAACGATGAGCGACCCGCAAGTGAACGGCATCTCCAGCCAAGCCCCGGATGTCCCACCCGAGGATGTCCAGCTCGGGGAGGCCAAGCGCACGCTGCCCGGTGCGGATGCCGAGGACATCATCATCTGCCGTGGGGTCCACAAGTGGTTCGGCGAGCTGCACGTGCTCACCGGCATCGACCTCACCGTCAAGCACGGTGAGGTGCTGGTCATCGCCGGCCCCTCGGGCTCGGGCAAGTCGACCTTCATCCGCACCATCAACCGGCTCGAGGAACATCAGCGCGGCGACATCATCGTCGACGGCATCGAGCTCTCCAACGACATCCGCAACATCGCCGCCATCCGCAGCGAGATCGGCATGGTCTTCCAGCAGTTCAACCTGTTCCCGCACCTGACGGTCCTGCAGAACGTCACGCTGGGCCCCATCCGGGTGCGCAAGGTGCGTCGAGAGCAGGCCGAGGAGACCGCGATGCAGCTACTCAACCGCGTCGGCATCCCCGAGCAGGCGCTGAAGTACCCGGCCCAGCTGTCGGGTGGTCAGCAGCAGCGAGTAGCCATCGCGCGCGCCCTGGCTATGCAGCCCAAGATCATGCTCTTCGACGAGCCCACCTCGGCGCTCGACCCGGAGATGATCAGCGAGGTGCTCGACGTCATGCGCGAGCTGGCCGAATCCGGCATGACCATGCTGTGCGTGACCCACGAGATGGGCTTTGCCAAGGCGGCAGCGGACCGCATGGTCTTCTTCGACGCCGGCAACATCGTCGAGCAGGGGCCACCGGAGCAGATCTTCGAGAACCCCCAGCACGACCGCACCAAGCTCTTCCTCTCGCAGATCCTGACGCACTGATCGCCTGGCTCGATCAGGCGTCAGTCGAAGACCGGAAGCAACTCCTGGACCATACGTGCCGAGCTGGCGGCAGCAGACTCCACGAAGGCGCGAAAATCGCCCAGCGACTCCTCGCCGGCACGATCGCTGAGCGCGCGCACGATCAACCACGGCAGGCTGAAGCGCTCGGCCACGCCACACAGGGCCGATCCCTCCATCTCGATGGCCAGGGCACCCCACTCGCCGGCCAGCTGATCGCGGACGAGCGGTGATGCCAGGAAGGCGTCGCCGCTGACGATGGTGCCCAGGGTGGCAGCCAGCCTCGAGGCCTCCAGCTGGATGCCCACGCGGGTGACCGTCTGCGGGCTCAACCGATAGCCAGGGTCGGGCTTCACCTCGGGCACCGGCAGCGTGCCCGGCTGGTACACGATGCGGCCGTCGTCGGTGATGCGGCCGTAGTCGATGTCGATGATGCGATCAGCGATGACGATGTCACCGATGCCGAGTACATCATCGAGGCCGCCGGCGACACCGCTCAACATCAGCGCCCGGCAACCCAGTCGCTCGACCAGCAGCGTGGCTGTGACGGCGGCCTTGACCTTGCCCACGCCGGCGGCCGCGAGCACCACCTCCCGGCCACCCAGTCGGCCGCGTCGCGCCTCCAGGCCGACGCCCGGCAGGGGAGGCGGATCACCCAGCGCCTCGACCAGCAGTGCCTGTTCTTCAGGCAGGGCGCAGAGGATCCCGATGGGCGGGCGTGGGCTCGTCATGGGACCGATGGTAATCGCCTGCGTCCTGGCACCGTGTGGGACAGACGCCAGGGTGCTGTCGGGTGGACATGAAGATGACACGCGTGAGTGGACACGTGATGGCACACCTTGCGACCGTGCGCCTATCCCCGACTGCCGGTCGCCTGTGTCGCGCTATACAGCTCGCCATCCATCGCCCGGCATGATGCGGCGCATGAACCGATCGAAGAGCGGGACGGTGAACGCTGTGTCTCCGTGGCTGGGGCTCCACACCATGCCCTTGCTGATGAGGGCGCTGCGCGTCGGTGCCAGCGATGTCACCTTGCGCCCGAGGTCATCCGCGATATCGCCTGAACGGTGCGGCCCGGGCCCGAGGTCCGCCATGGCCCGGAGATACCGTTTCTCGGACGGGGTGAGCCGGTCGAAACGGACGCCGAAGAAGCCGGCATCGAGGCCAGCGACGGCAGTAGCCGATGCGGCGGCCACGTCATCGGCCGTGATCGGCGACGACCCCGCCGCATCCCAGGCGTGCTTACCCCATTCCTGCAGGAAGTAGGCGTAGCCCTCGGTCGTTCCGATGATGCTCGTGACCGCGTCAGCGGTGATCCCTGCACCCTCGTCCTCGATCGGTTTCACGATGGCCAGCTCGGCGGCGGCAGCGGACAAGGGCCCGACCTCGGGGAAATCGAAGAGCCGTTCCGCGTAGGACTTCGCACGTCCCATCCGTCCGCGCAGCTGCGGCAGGCCGGCACCCACGAGCACGACCGGCAAGCGCCGCTGGGCGACCCGGTGCAGGGCCATGATGAGCGCGGCCAGTTCGTCTTCTGCTACGTACTGCAGCTCGTCGAGGAACAGGACCAGGGCGGTGTCGGCCTGACGAGCCGCCTCGCCAGCCGCCTCGAGGAGGGCTTGCAGATCGTGCTCCAGATCGCCGTTGTCAGCCAGTCCGGGTTCGGGATCCTGGTCGATTCCTACCTCGATGTCCTGATATCGGACCTTGAGCGCCCGGGCGAACCCTGACAGTCCACGGAGTGCTCTCGTCGAGAGGTCCCGTGCCCGTTCCACGCGTGAGAGGCGCAGCAGCGCGGTCCGCAGCTCCGGTGCCAGCAGGGCTGGCAGGGACCGAGACTCGGGTGCCTCGATGCGGAGCGTCTGGATGCCCGCAGCTTCGGCGTCCTCGCGCATGCGGTCAAGGAGCACGGTCTTGCCGACACCCCGAAGGCCGATCAGCAGGACGCTCTTGGCCGGACGCCCACTCCTGATGCGGGCGAGTGACAGCTGCACAGCCTCGAGCAGTTCATCACGACCGGCGAGTTCCGGAGGCGGCCAGCCGGCACCCGGAGCGAATGGGTTCGTGGCGGGGTTCATGGATCGTGATTATAGGGAGGTTTCGTAGTTTATGTACAGACGATAACTCGCCTAAGTTCACTATGGAATCAGGATGGGGTCACACTGAGCCGACTACCGACCGGTGCCGGTGTTGCCGACGCAGGTCTCGCCCGCTCTGAAGCGGACCGTCCCGGTGGAATCTCTGATGGTCAGCTTGAGACCGAACCGAGCATGCCAGCCATCCGGCAGCCTCAGCGGCACCTGGCGACGACCCTGCTGCATCCAGACGCGTGGACGAGCGCGTTGGTCCCCCCGCAACTCCCACGTTTGGCAATGGCCAATCAAAGTGTTCCCCACTCGGCTGGCCCCCCTGGAGTCCGTAGTCTGGCCGCGTTCGCACGCTCCGGCTAGGAGCGCAGCACCGGACGCGATGGCACGCGTGAGTGGACACGAGATGGCACATCTTGGGACGTGAGTCCTTGTGAGGCGCTACGCCGTGGAATACAAGCATGAGTCGGTGCCTGACATTCGCGAGCGCCACCATCGTTTCAGGCTCCGCGACCGGCCCCTCGTGGGAAATCCCAGCGTGTGTCGCTGCGCACTTTGCGTCGGGAAATGGGAGTTACCGTGCCGCGTACCTGGCCCGGCTTATCGAGGTAGTCGTCCCCAGCGCCACCGCCTCGGCCGGTATCCATCCAATCGTCCCCGGGCCCGCCCATGAGGACGTCGTCTCCGGCGTTGCCCCCCAAGTCGTCGGTGCCACGCCCGCCCTTGATGACGTCGTTGCCGACGCCTCCGAT
The DNA here is from genome assembly GCA_963724095.1 of uncultured Chloroflexia bacterium. Taxonomy (GTDB): domain Bacteria; phylum Chloroflexota; class Limnocylindria; order Limnocylindrales; family CSP1-4; genus JAFMJV01. Next base: position 26,274 of record CAVRTH010000002.1, on the reverse strand, counting down.
GATCCAGTCGTTGCCGTCGCCACCCAAAGCTTGTCGTTCCCCATGCCTTATTCGTACAACCTGTCGTTCCCAGGGCCTCCATAGACGCGATCGATCGCCGGCGTCACCGTAGAGCCTGTCACTACCCCCCAGGCCGTAGATGACGTCGTCGCCCCCGAGCCCGCAGATGACCTCGGCTGCGTCGGTGCCGACGAGATGTCTTCGCCCTAGGTGCCGACGATGGTGCAACCGCTGCCGAGCGCGGTGACCGGCCCGGTCCCTGCGATCAGCAGGTGGCCGTGATGGACAGGCTCGCCAGGAGACGAGCGGATCGCACGATGTGCATTCGGACCCCCTTCTTGTCAGTCCAGTCCAGGGAGCCTCCGAGCGGTCGGGAGTCGGCTCCCTGCGGCCTCGAGCAGCGGGGAGGCCAGGCGGAATCGAGCCGCGTCGCGGCTGAGAGCCCGCTCCCTCCCGCTCGAGCGCGGCCTTGAGCAGGGCCATCGCGTTCATGAACAGGTCATGCACCGCGGCCTCGCCCTTGGCGTGGCCACCCGGAGCGCCGCGCGACATGCTCCGCGCCGGCTCCACTGGTCGACCCAGTAGCGCGTGGGTGCTCAGGCTCGGGTCCTCGCCCATACCGCAGACCTGGTCCTCGAAGTCGCAGGCATGCGTCAACAACGGGATGCGAGCCTCCGACGGTCAACGCCGCGGTCCCTGCCAGTGCATCATGGGCGCGTGCACCGGGCACAGGAACCAGGATACGGGGGCATGTTGGTGAACCATCGATTGCGGCGAACAGCCGCCGTACTCCTGATGGGCCTCGTCGCCCTGTCATCGAGTGCCGCCGTCTTTGCCGCCGAACCGCCTGAGTACATCCCTGATGGGATGCCTGGGACGCGACCGAGCAGCGGCTCGTCGGCCCTGCCGAGATCCTCGAGCGAGACGCACAGGCCTTGGCGGACGAGTCCGGCTGGAGCGTCGAGTACGCGAAGGCGCGCATCCTGACCAGCGACCGCACCGACGCGGCCATAGTGCAGGTCCAGCACCTCCCGGGCTTCGCAGGCTCGTACTGGGGCGAGAACGAGGGCGATGGGCTCACGTTCCTGTTCAAGGCACGATCCCCGAGGGCGCGCTCGACGAGGTCCCTGGAGCTACCCTGCTGCCGTCGAGGCCAAGGTGGCGGAGCACTCCATGCGCGACCTCGAGCGCTTCCAGGGAAAGGTGGAAGCCGTCCTCAAGAAGGCGCCGGGCTCTCACGGACTGGACGACCGCCCTCGATCCGAGCAGGCAGCAGGTCTTCGCGAGTGCCGTGGTCGATGAGCCCAAGGCGCGCAAGCGCATCGAGGCCAAGGTGAGTCAGCAGGTGCCCGACGGCGTCGTGGAACTGGACTTCAGGCTGCAGACCTCGTCGCTCCAGCTGCGACAGGACGTCTGTCTGCGGGTCGTCGGCAGTCGTGCCCACACCAACGAGGCCATCGCCAGGCACGTCGTGACCGGCAAGGCCAGGGTCGTGGGCCCTGGCAAGGGCTGCGTCGAGGATCCGGGTCACCGCCCATCCGCGGCAGGGCGTCTGTCTCCGGGTCGTCAACAGCAGTGAGCGCATGAACAGAGCTATCGCCAGAGATGTCACCTCCGGCAAGGCCAGGGTCGTAGGCCCCGGAAGTACCTGCGGAGCGGGGCCAGTCTCCATCATCGCGACCCCGCGCGATCGACCTCGCGAACGTCCTCGAGGCTAGACGGAGGCGCATCGAGGTCGGTCCCGAGTGGTCGTACGCTCCGCGTCTACTACTGGGACGGCCCCTTCGAGTGTCGCGGTCTCGACCGCGTCGAGGTATCACCGTCGGATGACGGGCTCACCGTGCGGGTCTTCACCGGTTACCAGCCGGACGCGGTCTCGTGCGTCCGGCTGCCGACCCCGTGGGTGACCACCGTCACGCTCGACGAGCCGATCGTCCTCAGCGACCAGGGCTAGCCACGGCCCGAAGGTGATGCGGGCGATGCCCGCCTGCGAGACACCAGATCCCCGACAACGGTTCGCGCTCGGAGCACAGCGCATCGTGGCTGTGCTTTCTCACGACACTCGGCTGGTCGCTGGCACCATCGGCACCGACGACGAAGAGGCGGTGCGTCGTGCGTGGGCGCAGGGTCAGCATGGTCGAGATGCGTTGACGACCCAGAAGGCCAGCGGCAGGCCCACGATGGTGATGCCCGCGATCCAGGCCACGACCATACCGATGCCGGCCAGCCACCAGCCGAGGCGGCGAGTGCCTCGGCCACAGTGCCGGTCAGCCGGACCCGGCCCCCCGAGAGGACGACGAGCGGCCGATCCATGGTCGCCGGGGATGCAGGCAGTGATCGGGGGAGGCGGATCGTCGCACACCCATCCCTCCACCATGGCGCTCGGAGGGACATGCGACGACACCGTCTGCTGGTGCCGCATGGCACCAACTGGCGGTCTCCGCTCGCATGCGTGGCGACGATGCGCGAACATGCGTCCATCGGACGCGCGAAGGCCGCGCCGGCTGACAGGCAGGGGGACTCCGCCGGATGACATGGAGATCCATCCGTCTCGCACTCGTCGCGACGATCGCGCTACTCGTCCCATCACTCCCGACCGCGGGTGCTTCACAGCCGATCGGTGAGCTCCAGGCGCCCCGGGCCGGGCACAGTGCGACCCGCCTATGGGGCGGGGGCATCCTCGTCGTCGGCGGTGAGCGCAAGATCGATGGCCGCTCGGTGCATCGGGCCGAGCTCGTCGTCCCGCCACGGGCCGCGTGCGTTATGCCGGCACGACGCCCTTCGGCGTGAGCAGGCACACCACCATCGCCCTGCCCGACCGGCACGCGCTCGTGGTGGGCGGTGATGGCCACGATGGCACGGCGTGTGGCAGCTACCCGGCACTGCTGTGGCACGGTGCCACGAAGCGCTTCACGCGGGTCAGGACGCTGCCCGATGTCGGTGGCGCGAGCGCGACCAAGCTGCTCGACGGCCGCGTCCTCATCGCCGGCGGCGGGACACGCTGCCGCCACGGCCGGATGGTCAGGAGCGGGACGCGCCGCGCCGTCATCTACGACCCCTCGACCGGGCGGGTGACAGCCACCGGCTCGCTCAGCCTGGCCCGGGAGCAGCACCTCGCGGTCCGGCTCCGCGACGGCCGCGTGCTCGTCGTCGGTGGCCGCGTCTGTGACTACGTCAGCGACGACGTCATCCGCTGCCGCATGTACCGGTCGGTCGAGGTCTATGACCCCGCATCCGGTACCTGGCAGCGGACCGGCTCCGCGCCGGATCTGCTCGCACCACGCCTCAGCCGCCTGCGTGACGGCACCGTCGTGCTTACCGGCAAAGCGCGAGAGACGGGCGCCGATGACCTCTGGACCTGGGACCCGGCTCGGGCGACTTCGTGCCCGGATCGGCACGACCGCGCTCCATCCCCTCCGGACATGTGCCGGTCGTGCTCGCCGATGGCCGCCTGGCCATGGTCGGCGGCGACCGCGGTGAGCGGGACTATCGTGCGGTCAACGGTATGCGCACCTGGGATGCGCGGATCGACCGCTGGACGGCCGACTGGCGCCCGGGACCGGCGGTCATCGACGGCCATACCGCGACGCGTAGCGGCTCGGACGTCATCCTCATCGGCGGCCACACCGTCCGTTCCGACGGCAGGCTGCGCGCCATCTCGCGCATCACACGCTGGCGGCCAGAGCACGCGGTGGCACCGAGACAGTAAAACGCTATCTCGTGGCCATCGAGGTGGATGTCCCGGACGCGGAGCCCGGCACCGAGTACGACGACGCCCTGCGGCGGGCCTACTCGGTCATCGCCGGCCAGCTCTGGGGCGACCCGTTCCCCGAGGATGCGACCCTCGACGTCGACGAAGTGGAAACGGGCGGAGAACCTGTGAGCCAGGCGTAGGTCGATCGGGATGAGGGAAATCACGCCCATGGAGACGAACGACCGGGCCGTCCTTCGGTTCCTGCTGACCGGGGCGCAAGACCGGGCCCTGGTGCTCGGTCCAGCCGAGACCTCGATGATCATGCAGCGCAGTTCATCGGCGGCACGACGTGTGACGCTGGCGACGATGACTGCTAGGAGACCACGATGACTCACCTGTCGCAGCAGTTCAGCCAGATGACGGTAGCCACCACCATGCTCGGCCTCGTCCTAGCGGCTCTGCCGGGCGCGGTGGCGCAGGCCGTGCCCACGCGACCCTGCGTCGGTGCGGGTCGAGGGCATCGACCAGTCCTATGACCGGCTCCGTGCCGCCATCCGGGATGCCGAACCCGGAGCGAGGCTGCAAGTCATGGGCACCTGCACCGGCGGTCGGCGCCTGAGACCTCCGTCGCAGGATGCCACGCGATGGCCATCCGTGTGCCGACGCCTCGTGCCCGACCCATGCCCTGGCCAGGGCAAGACACCCCCGGCAGCCGCTCACAGGAGCGAGGAGGACGAGGCCACGCTGATGACCGAGATGGGTCGGCATCCCACGAGGCTGTTCATGCCTGACCTCCGCTCGACGCGGTCAGCCACGCTGGTGATCGAGTGGCAGGCGACCCGTCCGTCAAGTCCGCAGCTCGAACCCGGTTCCAGGCGTTCGACACGACCCGGATGGGTTACGTCGCCACGCTGCGCTCCGATGCACCGAACGACCCGATAGCATGCGAGCTCGGGGCGCCTTGACGGTCGCGCATCGCGAGGAAGCGGTCGCCGTTGGCCGTCGATCATCGAGGACATCCTGCACTTCCGTCATGCCGTCGGCGGCTGGGCTGGCAATGCGGCACCAGGCCGGGCCATCACTGGACGAGAGGATCCCCGGAATGGCGTACAGGCCGTCCCCAACGTACACGCGGGAAGCCGCAGTGGTCCTACCATCAGGGCATGAAACGCTCCCTCGTCCTGGCCCTGGGTCTCCTGCTCATCCCCGCAGCGTCTCGGCCGACCCGGCCCCACCGGTCCCGACCGGTCTCGTCATGGCCGGCACGAGGTCTGTGTCATCAGCGATCCCGACAGCGGCACCGTCGCCTGCGGCCCGCTGGCCGAGGGCACGGTCGAGCTGTCGGCGGTGGCCGAGCCAAGCCGCGCGCGGCTGCTCCTGGCCACCCCCGAGTGGCTCTGTCTCATCAGCGGTTCGCGGGTCCTCGTCTGCGACGCCGCCGCTCCGGCACTCGGCCCCCAGCGTCTCGCATGGCCCGTCGTGGCCGCCGTGGCCGACGAACGGACGGCCTGCTTCACCTCGGACGAGGGCAAGGTCAGCTGTCTCGTCGCCGGGTTCGGCGCGTGCCCACGATCTGGACGAGCGAGCGCCTCGGTGAGGACGCCATCCTCGATGCAGATGGGCTCGCCTCGCCGCCCGCTTCGACCAGCCACTCGCCTGCGGGTCACCGGAGAACGGCATCGGCCGCTCCGACGCGCCCGGCACCGCGTGGACCTCGTGGCCCTGACCGGGTCGATGCGTTGTGCGGCCGCGCTCTGTGCCGCCGCTGTGCGCCCCGCGCGGTGCCGAGCGCTGGACCGTCTCCGACGCACCGGCCGCCACGGACCTCGTGGCCGGGCCGACCTACGCCTGTGTGCTCGACAGCGAGCGACGACCCTGGTGCTGGGAACCAGGCACGCGGCGAGGCCCATGACCAGACGGACCCTGTCGAGGCTCCGGTGGCTGAGAGTGGTCCGGCGGCACCCTGCACGAGAGGAGATGGTGCTGCCTATCCTCGAACAGCCCTTGCAGTGGCCTGAAGAGCACAGAAGCGATCGGGCCATGGAGTTGCGCAACACGCATTTCAGTCACACGCTCAGCGACACGCTATCGAGCAGTTCATCACCACCCCCGAGCTCAGTGATGACCTGAGCAGGCGTCTTCGTGGAATCCCGACTTCTTGAGGATCGGTTCTCCGCCAGGTTCGGCGTCAGTTCTCATGACTCTTCCCAGTCGTCAGGTTCCTGGTCAGGTTCATGAGAAGTCACATCCCGTGTCATCTCCATGTCCACCCCACAACAAGACACGCTACGTCACTGATGACGTCGGTCCCCTTGTCAACCCCTTGTCAAGAGCCTAGAATGTGGTTTCAGCGCCTTGTCAAGACTTGACAAGGCCACTCGTGTGTCCGCCAAGCGCAGCGGATGGGTCGCGCGGGCGATCTGCTGGTGAAGATCGCGATCGACCCACGGCGTGCCGGGCACACTCGAGACGAGGGTATCTGCAGGTTGTCGATCGGCGTTGCCGCCACCATCAAGGAGAAGCTGGATATCGCCGAGCTCATCGGCGAGACCGTCCAGCTGAAGAAGGCCGGAACCACGTTCAAGGGCCTCTGTCCGTTCCATGGTGAGAAGACCCCTTCCTTCACGGTCACGCCCGCGCGTGAGCGTTGGCACTGCTTCGGCTGTGGTCGCGGCGGGGACATCTTCAACTTCGTCATGGAGCGCGACGGTGTCGACTTCCCCACGGCGCTGCGCTCGTTGGCCGGGCGTGCCGGCGTAGAGCTGTCCGAGCGCACGACCCAGGAGGACGCCCAACGCAAACGGCTGCGCGACGCGCTTGACGCCGCCATCTCGTTCTACCACCACGTGCTCACCAGCCACCCCGCGGGCGGAGCGGCGCTGAGCTACCTGCACGACCGCGGCTTCAGCGACGAGACCATCGAGGCGTTTCGCCTGGGGTGGGCGCCCGATGCCTGGGATGCCATGACGCACGCGCTCACCGGCAAGCGCCAGATCTCCGAGGCGGACCTGGAGGCTTCCGGGTTGGTCAGCCGACGGCGCTCTGGCCGGGGCGTCTACGACCGCTTCCGGGCTCGTGTCATCTTCCCCATCCGCGATGCCTCCGGCGGTGCGACCGGCATGACCGGACGCATCCTGGGGGTCCAGGGTGAGGACACTGGGCCCAAGTACCTCAACACGCCCCAGACGCCGCTCTTCGACAAGGGACGAACCCTGTTCCTCATCGACAAGGCCAAGTCGGCCATCCGCAAGTCGGGCGTGGCGGTGCTGGTGGAAGGCAATACCGACGCCATCATGGCTCATCAGGCCGGCTTCACCAACGTCGTCTGCAGCATGGGCACCGCCCTCACTGCCGGCCAGGTGGAGCTCTTGACGCGCTATGCGCCACGCATCGCGCTGGCCTACGACGTCGACGCAGCAGGGCAGGGGGCCGCCGCCTTCGGCGCGACCGAGCTGACCGCGCTGGTGGGCGAGATCGAGCGTTCGCCCTACCGTGGCCGTCTCACCGACGTGGACGTGGTGCGTCTGCCGGACGGCCGCGACCCCGACGAGATCATCCGCGACGACCCCGAGGTATGGCGCGAGGCCACCGAGCATCCGCAGCCCATCATGGAGTTCCTCATCGACCGCGCTGCCTCTCGGTTCGATCCGAGCAGCGTGTCGGGCCGCGAGAAACTGGTCGCCGCGGTCTTGCCGACGCTGCGCACCATCGGCGATCCCGTTCGCCGAGACGGTTACCTGCAGATGTTGGCGCGTCGCTCGGGCGTGGAGGAGCGCACCTTGCTGGAGGCACTTCGTCGCCGTGAGGAGCCGCTTCCCGGTGGCGCGCTCGAGGCGAATCAGGTCGGCGCCCGCATCAACCTCGAGGCCGTGATGGCACAGCCGGGTGCGCTCGATCCCCGGGCGGTCGACCGCGCCATCGAGCCGGCGGAGGCCTCGTTATTGCGCCTGCTGCTGCGCTATCCGGGCCGCTACCAGGCGACGGCCGAAGGTCTCGATCGCGATTCCTTCGTGACCACTCCGGCGCGCGAGCTATGGAAGGCGCTGGGGGAGACACTGACCCAGGAGGGTTCTGACCACTTCGACCGCGCGGCCTTCATCGGAAGCCTGGAGCCGACCGTGCGCGCGGTGGCTCAGACGCTCATGGCCCGCACCGAGCCACTACCCGATCAGGAGGCTCAGATCGGGCAGGCCATCGACCAGAGCCTGCTGACCCTCGAGCGTGGTCGGCTCGCGGAGCGCATCGAATTCACCCGGGCCCGCCTGGCCGAGGCCGAGGCTGCTGACGACGACGCAGAGTCGCAGCAGTTGCAACACGAGGTCCTGGACCTGCAGCGCCGCCGCCTCGAGCTTGACCGGGCCGTGGCGGACTCGTCCCTGCTGGCGCGACGACGAATCATACCCAAGCAAGCGAACCAAGCGGATCAAGTGGAGGTAACACATGGCAACTGACGCCACCGACAAGCTGCTCGTCGCATCGGTCCTCGAGCGTGGCAAGCGTGATATGGACGGCGACACCGTCCAGCCCGAACAGGAAGACGTGATCGGCGCACCGCGCAATTTCGGAGCTGCCGCCGAGCTCGGCGTGCAGGTCACCGTCGAGGAGAGCCAGAAGCAGCCCTGGCAGGACCCGCCGGCCAAGCTCGACGACGACGACGACAAGCCGTCGACCCAGGCTGAACTGGAGGCCATGGCACAGGACATGGTCGGCATCGACGACCCCGTCCGCATGTACCTCAAGGAGATCGGCAAGGTCCCCCTGCTCAACGCCGAGGAAGAGGTCGTCTTCGCCAAGGCCATCGAGCTCGGCGAGCAGATCGTGGCGGAGCCGTGGCGGGCTGTGCTGTCGCTCTGGGAGTGGACCAAGAACGACACCGAGCACAAGAGCCGACAGAAGCGGCCCGAGCATCGCCTGGACTACTTCGCTGCCGACGCCGAGCGCATCGTCATGGGTGCCATCCGTGCCGGCGAGAAGGACGGCCTGCTGGTGAGCTCGCCGGACCTCAGGCTCACGGGTGCACAGCGGGCGGCCACCGAAGACCACCCCAAGGCCGTGCTGAAGGACGCCAAGAAGATCGTGGCCGACTACGACGAGGCGCCGGACGCGGACAAGTTCGCCGCGATGGTCGATTTCAGCTACATGTCGGTCCACAACGGCGACCAGGAATGCCGCGACAACAAGGGTCTGCGTGCGCTCTACGACTGGTCGCAGGGCCTCGCCCTCGAGTCGCTTCGACGCTACATCCTCGCCGGCAAGGAAGCCGAGGTCATGGACGCCTGGGGCTGGGACCCGGAGATGACCCAGGAGCACCTCAAGCCGCGCAACCGCCGAGGCATCGTGGTGCGCTACGGGCGCGAGGGCCGCGAGTCGCTGACATCGGCCAACCTGCGCCTGGTGGTCTCGATCGCGAAGAAGTACATCGGCCGCGGCATGTCATTCCTGGACCTCATCCAGGAGGGCAACATCGGCCTTATCCGCGCGGTCGAGAAGTTCGACTACGAGAAGGGCTTCAAGTTCTCCACCTACGCCACCTGGTGGATCCGCCAGGCCATCACCCGTGCCATCGCCGACCAGGCTCGCACCATCCGCATCCCGGTGCACATGGTGGAGACGATCAATCGGCTCATCCGCGTGTCACGTGGCCTGTTGCAGGAGCTCGGCCGCGAGCCCACCGTGGAGGAGATCGCCTTCGCCATGACCGTGGGTCCGGAGTTCGCCACCGAGATCCTCAACCGGCTCGGCGGTGCGACCAACTTCGCCCACATCGAGGTCAACACCAACAAGCAGGCCACCATCACGGTGCACGTGCTCGATGATCGCCAGGTGAAGCCCACGGTCAACGGCGACTACGCCATCGAGGGCTCCGGCCACACGTACGACGTGAAGCTGCCCAAGAAGAAGGACAAGGAGATCGACAACGTCATCCTGGTGACCCCCGACAAGGTGCGCGAGATCATCAAGGTGAGCCAGGAGCCGGTCTCGCTCGAGACGCCCATCGGCGAAGAAGAGGACTCGCACCTCGGCGACTTCATCGAGGACCGCGCCGCGCTGGCCCCGGCCGACGCGGCTTCCCACCAGCTACTCAAGGAGCAGGTGGAGGCGGTCCTTGACTCGCTCTCCGGCCGTGAGCGGCGTGTGCTGCAGCTGCGCTTCGGTCTCGAGGACGGCCGCTCACGTACCCTCGAAGAGGTGGGCAAGGAGTTCAACGTCACCCGCGAGCGTATCCGCCAGATCGAGGCCAAGGCGCTACGCAAGCTCCGTCACCCCTCGCGCAGCCGCAAGCTCAAGGACTATCTCGAGTAGGGATCGCTAAGAGAAGCCCGCCCCTCGCGGGACGGGCACCTTATCTGGTAGTCTATCGCGTACATAGACGGACGGCCACCGGCAGACACCGGGACCATCTTCACGACCAAGGACGGCCGGCATCGCGCCGCTATCACCGTCACGGACGCCGTGACCGGCCGCCCGGTGCGCCGCTACCTGAGCGGCAAGACTCCGGCCGAGGTCACAGCCAAGCTCAAGGCCATGCGCGCCGAGCGCACGCCGCGGACGCCGACCGTGGCCAGCTATGGCGAGCGCTGGCTGGTACTCGTCAAGCATCGCGTCCGACCGGCGACCCACCGGCTCTACCGGACAGCCATCGACCACCACATCATCCCGGCCCTCGGCAAGACCGAGCTGGGCCGTCTGCGTCCGTCCGACGTGGAGGCGATGACGACGGACATGCTGGACCGTGGCCTGGCCCCCGGCACGGCTGCGCTCACCCGCCGCGTACTGGTGGTCGCGCTCACCGACGCCGAGCGGGACGGCCTCGTGGTCCGCAACGTGGCCCGTCTGGCGCGTGCCCCGCGACAACGGGAGGCGCCGCCGCGATCCCTGACGTCCGTCGAGGTCCGCACGCTCCGCTCCGTGGCCGAGGATGACCCCATGGGGCCGCTCGTGCTGCTGGCGCTGTCCACGGGCCTCCGTCGCGGTGAGCTGCTGGCGCTGCGCTGGGAGGACGTCGGTCCCGACAGCCTGGCCGTCACGGGCACGCTGGCCCGGAGCGCGAGGGGAGGCTATGAGCGAGCCGAGCCCAAGACGCGCCGCAGCCGGCGCACCGTGGGCCTGCCGGCCATGGCCCGCCAGGCGCTGGCCCGTCAACGCGAGCTGTCCACCGGCTCACCCTGGGTATTCCCGGACCCCGTGACCGGCAAGCCGCTACACCCCGAGTCCGTCACGAGCGCATGGCGAGCCCTCGCCAAGCGTGCCGACCTGCCTGGCGTCCGGCTCCACGACCTGCGTCATACCGCCGCGACGCTGGCGCTGGCCGGCTGGCGTCCCGGTGCGTGACGTGGCCGACAACCTGGGCCACAGCTCAAGCCCGAGCATCACGCTCGACATCTACGGCCACGCCGTGCCCGAGGGCTCCCGCCGCGTGGCCGATGCCATGGACAAGGCTCTCCGATGACTCGCCGGGACCTCCTGCAGGTCGCTTGGCGGGGCGACAACGATGGCGCGAGACGCTTCTCGGCGCGACCACCGGCCGGGTACGAGCGCTACACCATCACTGGAACCATGCAAATTGTCGATGGGCACCCGACAACGTTGGAGTTGATACGCAACTCCGCGACGCTGGGACTGGAGCCGTCCGCGGTCGTGGCCGCACCGGCGATGACGGCCACGTCCTGCACACGCTGGCGAAGCCCGGCGCCGGCCGACTCATCGACGCTGCCGTGGCCTCCGTGCCTCGCCCTCGAGGCGATGGCGCATGCCCGGCGTGAAGGTCTCATCTACGAAGACGACGAAGGAGATGCAACGTGATCAAGCGACGCAAGGGCGACCAGCGCCCGACCCGAATGCCAAGCGCAACCGCGAGGTCGAGCCGTATCTTCATCATCGGCAAGCCTCGGGGCGATCTTCTCACCGCTCGGCGTGGACGCCCGCATCGATCCGGTCCTCGGCCTCGTGTACCGGATCGGCGGGAGGGCCGGTCGATGCATGACATCCGCCGCCGTCTCGCCATCCATGAGAGCGGGCACGCCGTCGTCGCACACGTCCTCGGCATCCCCGTTATCGAAGCCTGGATCGATGAGGAGCGGGGCGGGGAGGTCCTGAACGCCTACGACACCGATCCGCCCGTCGACACGATCAAGGTCCTCCTCGCCGGCCGCATCGCCGAGACCATGTGGCGCTACCCGGTCGTCGAGTTCAACAAGTGGGGTTCGCTCATCCGCGATGCCGGCTGCGGGACCGACGAGGCGAGCATCGCGAGTCTGTGGCCACGGCTGGCGGGCCTCGTCCATCGCGAGACGCTCGAGGCCGAGACCGAGCGGCTGCTGGCGCAGCACGAGGCGGCAGTCGAGCGCTTCGCCCGCTCCCTCGAACGAGCTGGCCGCCTGCACGGAGATGGGCTCGAGGCGGCACTCGCCGTCGCCTTTCCCGGCATGTCTCGTCCCACGCATGCTCCACCGAAGCCCGCCTCCAGGGTATCGACGCCCCCCACGCCGGCACCGGCAGCCGTCGAGCGCCACTACCAGGCGCTCCTGCGAGAGACTCGGGGCGTCGCCAGAGTCCACCGTCCTGAGCCCGTGGATGGAAGCGGACCTGCGCCGTGAGGCGGCCGCCCTGGCGACCCGGGAGACACGGCGATGACCCATCAGCCCAGCTTCGAGTTCCTCCGCGCTCGGCGCCTGCACTTCGAGCAGCTCGTCGTCTGTGCGGGCGTCAAGCCCGACCGACCGACGACGTCGCGCCTGTGGGAGGAGGCCGCCCGGCGAGCTGCCTGGCATCCAGCCGCGCCCGCGGCGGATGCCCTGCCAACCGCCACCGCCACCGCCACCTAGACAAGTGCCACGTCGCCCATGCTGTCGGGGCCAGCGGTCGACTTGTCCACTCTGCGGGACATGAGCGACTGCCGTTTCGCTGTGCCCATGCCCGAGGACCACGACGCCGATTCTGGACGCCATCGTCGCCATGCTCGCTGAAGCCGGCATGGTCGAGGTCTACACCGACGAAGGTCAGCAGGCCATGCGCCTCACGCCCGATGGCGAACGTGTGGCGCGGCAGATGGCGATGGCGGGCGAGGACGGCCAGGACGCGCTGACGGCGGCGCTGCTGGGGACGCCGAGGGATAGGTAGAGGCCCGCCCCTCGAGGGACGGGCCTCGGACGCTGCTCTGGAGCCTAGGGCAGGGACTACTTGCGGTTCTTGAGGCCAGCGGGCAGGGCGCTGCCCTTCTGGGCGATCGTCAGTGCCTCCCCGGGCTGGGTGCTCAGGCACACGACATACGCAGACATCTGGTGGGCGTTGATCGTGTCGGTGTTGGTCACCCAGACCTTCCAGGTGTCGGCGTCGGAAGGATACGAGGTCGTGATGCTCATGAAATTGCTGGTGGTGACGGCGCCGCCCCCCGTCGCGAACGAGCCCGCCGGGCAGTCGACGGTCTGGAACTCCTCCAAGTTGGCATCGACAGACACCTGGGAACCATGCTTCAGCGTGAGCTTGACCCCGGTCACGCCGGCGTTATCCACGCCGTCGGCGAACCCGGCCGGCTTGCCCGAGATGAGTCCCCACTTGGGCTTGACGATGTTGGGCGGCAGGAAGCCGTACCTGTTGGTGGCCACGAGCTTGTTCTTGCGGCGCAGGCGGTCTTTCGTGAACCCGACCGCGCTCTTGCCGTCGACGGTGGCGGCGTTGATGCCGGCCGGCGTGATGGTCCGTTCGCCGGTCGTCGCAGGCTCATCCTGGGCGAGCACGCCGACGGCCGTGACCGTGAGCACGCTGACGATGAGGGCCACGAGGGCCGTGGAGACGAGCTCACGCATGGTGGCATCCCCCCTTGCCCGGTCGTCCACCGGCGGCCATCAGACGCTGCTCAGGTGCGACCGCGCTTCTGCGGTCATGGTGCGCCCGGGGGTCAAGAGCCGGACCGACACGAAGAAGAGGCCCGCCCCTCGGCATCGATCGCTAGGGACGCGGCGTTCTTCTTGCCCTCTGTAGAAGGTGGCCTCGATCTGCCCCTTGATCGCCGCCGGTGCCACCCGGTTCTGGTCCCAGACCGTGATGCGGGCCTTGAGCCGGTCGGCCGTGCCGCTGTAGTTCTTGAAGTAGAGATAGTGGTCGATGGTGTCGCCCGACCGGATGATGATCTCGTCACCCGTGTTCGTAGTCTGCGTTCGCATGCGGTCGTCGCCCAGTAGCCCCCGCCCTCGGGGAATACCGAGATCTCGAGGTCACGGGTGACGGGGTAGTTCACGACGAACGTGGTAGTACCCCCGACGCTCGTGAGACTCGAGGTGGCTGCGATGTAGCTCGTCATGGTGTCCCCTGCGTCCACGCCGTCGGCGAAGCCGGCGGGGATGCCCTGCAGCTCGTTCCAGGGCGATCTGGCCATCATCGAGGATGCCGGGCTTGCTCGAGATGAGTCCCCACTTCGGCTTGCACGATGTTGGAGCGGCAGGTCAGCCGTGCCTGTTGGTGGCCACGAGCTTGTCCTTGCGGCGCAGCCGGCTTCTTGTCGGTGTAGCCGACCGCGCTCTTGCCATCGACCGTGGCCGCGTTGATGCCCGCGGCGGGCGTGATGGCTTGCTCCGCTGGTGCCTGGGCCACCGCACTCATGGTGGCACCGGCGAGCGCACCGACGATGACGGCTACGACCGCCGTGGAGATGATCTGACGCATTGGCTCGACCTTCCTCTCCGCACGGTCGGCAGCAGCGTTGGTCGCACTGCGACCGTGCTTGGGGGTCATGGTGCCCTGTCGTGTCAACCTTGGAGGGTTCCACAGCCGAGTCAGGGGAGGACTAAGGGACGAGGACCAACGTGGCCCCAAGGCCCGGGCAACGCTCCCGGCCGCGGGGATCTGGCATCGACCAGAACGCAGGACCAGCAGCGACCGGGGCTCTACCATCCCGACGGCCTAGGACGGGCGCAACGCCTCGGAGTCGAGTCCCTGATACCTTCACGGCTCACCCGGCGCCGCTCGGGCTGGCACCTTATCTGGCACCTTATGCCGGTGCCCGTCTGACCCGGTTTAAGCGTCACCCGTACATGGACGGACACCAGCGGACACGCTTACGCACTATCTCGAGTAGGGATCGCTACACAAGAAGAAGCCCGCCCCTCGCGGGACGGGCCCAAAGCCACGGCTGCGTAGGCTCTCTCGCACGCCCGAGAGACCGCCGGCCAAGCCTGTTCGCCGGGGTTTCCGAGACGCCGAGCCTAGAGTGACTCGAGGATCTGCACCGCCGCCATGACAGCCATCACTGCCAGCGTGGCCAACAGTGCCAGCGCCACCAGCGTGATGGGGGCAGTGCTCGCGCAGCCGCTGCGCCCGGATGCCATCAGATCTGATCAGTGACCGGGCGGCCCGTGCTGGAGTCGATCATGAAGAGGCATAGATCGTGGCTTCCGGACGCTCGCGCTCAGCGTCATCGGCGCTGAATGAGTCGACCGTCTTCCAGCCAAAGAGCGGCCGCAAGAACAGCGCCGGCACCTGCAGGATGGTCGAGTTGTACTGGTAGACCTGGTTGTTGAAGAGCTCTCGACGGCGCGCGATGAGGGTCTCCAGCCGCTCGATCTCCTCCTGCAGGGCCATGACATTGGCATGTGACTTCAGCTCTGGATAGTTCTCCACCGTGGCGAACAGCGAACGAACTGCCTGGCTGGTCGCTTCGGACACGACCGCCTGATCGTGGACCGGAGCGTCAGGCTCGTAGCGTGCCCGTGCCCGAGTGACCTCCTCGAGGACCTGCTCCTCGAAGCGCATCACTCCGCGAACGGCGGCCACCAGGTTGGGCAACTGGTCGTGGCGCTGCTTCAGCGCCACATCGATGTTGGCCCAGGCACGCTCGCAGCGACGCTGAAGGGCGACGACGTTGTTGTATGTCACGACGACCAGGAAGACGACCAGTACGAGCGCCAGGATGACGGCGACGACGAGGGCGAGCTGGATAGCCATGACTACAGCGTACCGGTCAGGATGGCACCGAGTGCGAGGGCGCATAACACGGCCATCACGGCACCCATGACACCGACCATGAAGGCGAAGTCATGGTGCTGCATCGCTTCGGAGGCCGTCCCGTGATAGATCGACCATGCCACCCCGCAGACCGCGCGACAGGACCAGCTCCTCTTCGGGGATGTCGTACCTCGCGAGGGCCGCCTGGTGGATCTCCTCGCCCGGCACTTCCGGCTGATGCGCCCGCGGGTCCAGGTCCGGCTGGGCAGTGGGGGCCCCGATGCCGAAACCGGGGATGGCGGCGTTGCCCCACGCCTCCTCCGGGCTCGACGCGAGGGTGCCCGTCTCACGGGCATACGCGATGTCACCCGCGATGTCGGTCTCGATGTTGTCGCCCGGGTTCCACGTGAGCAGGACCTCTCGCACCTCGCTCCATGGCCATGCCTGGCCCAGGATGGTCACGGTCTCGCCCGGTTCAAGGCGTGCCTCGCGGTAGCGTCGCCCGGTGTTGGCGATGCTGTTGGTGAGCCAGCTGCCGCCACCCTCGTCCCATTCGTCGGCTTGCGCCGTCGAGCTGGGCCGCCTGGACCGTCAACAGTGCCTGGGCTGCGGTCTCGCGTTCGAGCTCGGTCATCTGCTTGGGGTCAGTCTCGAGGACTGAGTTCGTAGGCCGCGCCAGTGCGGCGTCTGAGGTCCGCCGGCTCGGCGCCCGCGAGACTGGTGCGCTCGTCGTACGCGATGCCGATCTCCCAGCGCGCGCCTCGTGGCACCACGCGGATCGCCCCGTCTCGTTTCGGATGCGGAACTCCTGCGATCTTCTCCTCGTCCATCAACACGTGTGAGTTCTCGCCCGTCGTCTCGACACGAGCGCGATACCAGACGCACGGCTTCGACTGCAGCGGCGAGATGAGTGTCTGTTCGATGGGCTCGACGACGCCGCTCACGCGCACCTCGCCGGCCGCGATGCCGTCAAGGCTGGAGGTCGCGACCGACGAGATCAGCCGGTCCCGTCGATAGGCGATGAGGCCGCGCACGAACAGCACGATGCCGCCGACGAAGCCGGCGATGACGAGGAGGAGCCAGAGGGTAGAGGCGTCGTCGCTCACGCCCAGATGCTACTTGGTGGCCCGACGCACCACGAAGGGGTTCGGAAGTACTCCCGATGGCGGGTGAGCGCGCTCGCGGAAGGGAGTACAGCGACAAGATGCTATCCTTCGGCCGCGCCCCGTTCCGGCGTAGCTCAGTGGTAGAGCGGTCGGCTGTTAACCGATTGGTCGTAGGTTCGAATCCTACCGCCGGAGCCACCTTTCCCTCGTGGAATGCCCTCTATGGGCGACTCCGTCCCACTCCGGACGACCCCGTTTTCGGCATCCGTGACTGACTGCGTGACTGACTGGATTCCGTCCACTGGTCGAGGATCGTTGAGGTCAAGTCCCAGGACCTGCCACGTCGCTGTTACACGACCTTTGACTTGCCCGGGTTCGCGCTCGGCCTGTCCCAATGTGCGCCAAGGACGGTCGTCGCGGTTGCGGCACGACGCCTCGGGCCCCCTCACTCGTCGAATGCCGGCGACACCGCCTCGATGTCCATGCGTGACAGGCCCACCTCGCGCGCGACCGATCGCCACTCTGCGACCGCGGAACGGACCTCGCTCACGATGTCGCGAGCCGCGGCCGGGGTTAGCCGGCAGAACGGCGCGGTCTCGCTGACGGCAACCTCGACATCGGGACCCTTGGCCGCAAGCCCGACAGCCACTTCGTGTTGCGACATCTCAGGCATCGGGTTGAGGTCATAGGCGGGAGCGAGACGCCATCCGGCAGGGGCCCGCAAGAATCCGTGATTGCGCAGATGGTCATCGCGATGACCGGTCACGATGTTGAACACGAGCCGGCGGAACAGCTGGGCAAGATCCTCTTCGATGTGACCGGGTGCCCCGTTCAGGTCGATGGCCTCGGCGATCTCGGCGTAGGAAGATGGCTCACGGTCCCGCTTGCCGAGCATCGTCATGGCCGACGCGAACAGACGTCGGCCGTTCCCCTCTCGGTCAAAGCGACGCGCGAGGAACGTGTTGTACGGGCCGGACAACATCCGAAGGTCGACCTCCGGGACGTCGATCCCCGCGTCTGCAGCGATGCGATTCAGAACGTATTCCCAGCCGCCCATGTCTCTGCGGTCGTTGTGCGATGGGAATTTCGCAAACCACAGCGCGCCTGCAGTATCAAGGAAGTTCGCCTTGGGACGGGCGCCACCCATCGGGCTGCCGGGGGCGAGAAGATGCCGCAGTGCGTCGCGGATGGCGGACGGATCATCATGACGTGGGTCGTCGACGATCCGAGCTGCCTGCTCTAGCTCCCGAAGGTCCGCGAGCGGCGGGACGGAACCCGGACCATCGTCGAGGAACGGAGAACCTGCTGCTGGCGCGGCAAAGCGTAGCGCGCCCATGCGAAGCTCATCGTTGACGCCGAGCAGATAGTCCCACTCGCCGAGCGGCCGGGGCCGTCGGCCCTCTGCCCTTGCCCGGTCCTGCTCACGGTAGTCGAGCAGGACCCGCCCCCATCGGTCAGGCGAGGCGTCGGAGAACACGGGCGCGAGTTGGTGACCCGGCTCCGGATACTGCGGCTGAACGGTCTGTTCGTAGTGGCTCGGGTCGAGCCGGAACGCGGTGGGATCGGACCACCATTCCGCGGCGTAGACGAAGCCGATCGGGCTGTCGGGCGCACGGCCGGCGGGCCGGAGTGTGCCGACTGCGCGGCACGGACCGAGGTCGTGTGCGTCGAGGAAGACGGTGGCAGCCTCCAGCCTCGACATCAGCGCAACGACCGCGAGGGACGCGGCAGGGCGGCGTCCTGAAGCTGGCGGCCGACGACGTCGTCGCGGGCGACTGCACCGAGGTCGTCGACCAGCCCGAGAACGCCAAGCACCCGCACGAGCACGCCGAGGCTGACACTCGCGTCGCCGCGCTCCAGGCGGTAGATCGTCATCCGAGAGGTGTCGGCGCGCTCCGCAAGCTCCGCTGCGGGCATACGTCGGCGCTCTCGGGCAAGTCGAACCCGCGCGCCCAGTTCTGAAGCCGCGCGCTGTTGCCGTGGGTAGAGTGGCTTCGACTTCTTCATGTCTCATAGATTAGACGTAACGCCGCGTTATGTCAATGTTATGAGACACGCGCTTCGGTCCGCGAGACGCGCCGGCGCACTTCCGTGGCCCGCCCGGACGCAGGAGCCGCCTCGCCTGTCCGCCGCGGAGTCCCGCCCCGCAGGCGGACTTACCAACCGCGTATGTCGCACATGCCTGTCCGTGGCCATGAGAAAGTCCGGCGGATTCCAGCCATCGTCGCAACACGGCTGGTCATGGGGTGGACATGACGAGTCTATCGAGACGGCCCGAAGGGGTCTCCCAGCCGAGTGTCCTGCGCGGCCTGGCATTGAGTTCGGCAGCGACGCCAGCGAGATCCTCCGCGGTATGGACGCTGAGGTCCGTGCCCTTGGGGAAGTACTGGCGGAGCAGGCCGTTGGTGTTCTCGTTGGTGCCCCGCTGCCAGGGACTCGCCCGCTCGCAGAAGTAGACCGGAGACGTCCGCGGCCTGGGTGAACTCGTCGTGGCGGCCCATCTCGACGCCCTGGTCCCAGGTCAATGAGCGCCACAGGCGTGGCGGCAGCGGCTGAGACGGCGTCGGAGAGGGCATCGCGGACCTGCTCCGAGTCGTGGCCGTCGGGCAGGTGCAGCAGCAGGAGGTAGCGAGTCGTGCGCTCCACGACCGTACCGATGGCGGAGCGGTTGGCACTGCCCATGATGAGGTCACCCTTCCCAGTGGCCCGGGACGAGACGGTCGGCCACCTCGGCAGGACGCTCGGCGATCATCAGCATGGGCGCGATGAACCGGCCGAGGCGCTCGCCGGATCGGCGGCGCCGCTTGCGGCGGACATGCCCGCTTCGGAGCACCCGTGCGGGGTCTCGACGGAGCCGGCCAGCACCCTGCGTGTAGAGCGCCCCGTAGATCGTCTCGGTCGCGACGCGCATCTCGGGCCGGTCCGGGAACCGCCCGGCCAGGGCCCGGCTGATCTGCTCCGGGCTCCAGCGCTGATCGAGGTGGTCCTCGACGAAGGCCCGCAGCTCGGAGTCGAGGGCCAGCTTCCGCGGTCTTCGGTCGGAGCCGGCGACCGGCAGCCTGACGCTGTGCCCGGAACGGATGGAAGGTCCCGGTCCCGGTGTCCCGGTTGCGGCGGATCTCCCGGCTCACGGTGGACGGAGCACGACCGAGCTCCGCCGCGATCGCCCGGATGCTCCGCTGCTGGAGCAGCCCGTCGGCGATCGTGACCCGCTCGGCTTCCGACAGGAACCGCGCCGACACGGGGCGCGCTGGGCGGGTGATGGCGGGATAGGTCCTGATCTCGCCCGTGCGAAGCGTGATCGAGCGGCCATCTCGCCAGCGGTAGCCCGTCCTGGGGTGGACGCCGACGATCCGACACGCTTCGGCATTGCTCACGCCTTGTCTCATGAGTCCTATATACAGGTCGCGCTCGTCCGTCAGGGGCAGAGCACCGGGCGCCTTTCGGGCCCGTCGGTCGGGTGGCATCGGCAACTCCTGCGATGTGCAGGTGTTGCGACGATCCCCAGAACCCGCCGTCCCCACTGATGGCCAACAAGAAGTCCCCACCCCTCGACCGATCCTGACCACCCGGTGATCCCCCGGGGCGGCACAGTGGCGATGTCAAGCCACCCCCGTGCCACCCCGAGGGACACCCATTGTGAAGACTGCGAGGGACCAGTCGGACATCCTCACCACCTATGCCGAGCTCGGCAGCTATCGTGCCACCGCAGCACTGACCGGCACGACCCACAAGACCGTGCGCCGGGTCGTCGAGCGCCGGGCAGCCAGCGCCGAGCGACCAGCCCGGCCGCACAACACCGACACCGTCCGCGAGCTCATCGCGGAAGGTCAAGGCCACCGAGGGCCGCATCAGCGCCAAGCGTCTGCTGGCGCTGTGTCGGGCCGAGGGCTATACCGGCTCGGCCCGCAACCTGCGCCGGGCCGTGGCGCGGCCAAGGCCGAGGATCGGCGGGATCGCCGCAGCTATCGGCCCTGGCAGCCCGTGCCCGGTGAGCACCTCGTCTTCGACTGGGGCGAGGAGGGCGCGCTGAGGTCTTCTGCGCCGTGCTGGCCTGGAGTCGCTGGCGTTTCGTGCGCTTCGCGGAACACCAGGACCAGGCCACGACGCTGGCGCTGCTGGCCGACTGCTTCGAGCTCCTCGGTGGGGTCCCGGGCATCGCGCTCACCGACCGCATGGGCTGCCTCAAGGGTGGCACCGTGGCCAACGTCGTGGTGCCGGCGCCCGCCTATGTCGCCTTCGCCGCGGGGTACGGCTTCCGACCCGACTTCTGCGAGGCCGGGGACCCCGAATCGAAGGGGGTCGTGGAGAACCTGGTGGGGTATGCCAAGTCCGACCTGCTGGTGGGTCTCGGACCCTGGGCCACGATCGAAGACGCCAACGTGGCCGCGATCGGCTGGTGCGCCGAGGTCAACGCCCGCCGCCACAGCGAGATCGCCGCGGTGCCCGAGGATCGCCTCGTCGTCGAACGGACGTTGCTGGCTCCCCTGCCGTCATCCCGCCCGACCATCGGCGCGGTCGAGACCCGCACCGTCGACCGGCTGCGCACGGTGCGTTTCCGCGCTGCCCGATACAGCGTGCCCGGGGCCTTCATCGGCGCGAAGGTCTCGCTCATCGTCGAGGGTCCCGAGCTGGTCATCCGCGACCGTGGCACCGAGATCGCCCGCCACCGGCTCGTGGCACCCGGTGAGCTCAGCCTCGTCGATGCCCACGATGGCCGACCGGTCAGCAAGCCCGCGCGGGCGCTGCGTCCCCGGACGGATGCCGAGCTCGCCTTCCTCTCGCTCGGTCCGGTGGCCGAGGCCTTCCTGCGGGCCGCTGCCGCGGCGGGCACGACGAAGCTACCCACCGAACTCGGGATCATCGTCGAGCTCGAGCGATCCCATGGTCGTGAGGCCCTCGTCGCGGCCCTGGAGCGGGCGCTCGCCTTCCGGCGCTTCCGGGCCGCCGACATCCGCGCCATCCTCGCGGCCGGAGCGGGCGTGAGCCGTCCACGTGCCGCAGGCGCGCCACTCACCGGTCTACCGAGTCCCGGTCCGGCCGCTCGCCGCCTATGCCCTCGAGGAAGCCTCGTGAGCCCGCGACAGGCCGCCGTGCTCGAACCCGATCTCGAAGCCGGCCTGAAGCGCCTGAAGCTCGCCGCGGTGCGACGGATGGCGCCCGAGGTCCTACGCACGGCCAAGGTCCAGCGCTGGCCACCCGACGAGCTGCTGCGCACCCTGGTCGAAGCCGAGATCGCCGCCCGCGATGCCTCCAACGAGAGCACCCGGCGCAAGGCCGCGGGGTTCCCCGTGACCCGACGCCTCGACGACTTCGTACTCTCGGAGTCCTCGGTGCCGCGAGCGACCTTCGACCATCTCGCCTCGCTCGACTGGATCGACGCCGCCGAGAACGTCGTGCTGGTGGGACCCGCGGGCACGGGCAAGTCGCACTGTGAGACTGAAGGCCCGACCCGAGTTGGGCCAGGATCCAGACTGGAGCCGGCAGCGGCGAGCATGACCCGAAAGTCTCACTGGCCTCTCGGGGAGTCCGGCGGGCATGACCCAAAGAGTCATTGGCCGCCCTACGAGCCGGGCGTGCTCTTGCGAAAGATATGTCTGCCCGCTCGCTGTCGGCGCCGGCCTGGGACGCCGAGGCGTTGGCCTGATCAGAAGCCTGTCCACCCCGCCCGGGGTGTGACCCATCACAGTCCTGCCAGCCCGGATGTCATGACCCAGCCCGACGCCGACCACGGTCACCACCCATCGCAGGAGGGCAACCATGACCATGCTCGCAGACCGGGTCGACGCCGTCATCGGGGTCGACACCCACAAGCACACCCATACCGCCGCGGTCGTGACCCCGACCGGCGGCCTCGTCGACCACCTGACCGTGCCCACCGACGCCTTCGGGGCGCAAGCGCGTGCTCGCCTTCGCCCGCGATCGGCCCCCGGCCGCCGGGTCTGGGCCATCGAGGGCACCGGCAGCTACGGCGCGGGGCTCACGACGTACCTGCTCGAGCAGGGCGAGTGGGTCGTCGAGATCGACCGCCCCCGACGACCGGCCCGCAGGAACGGCGCCAAGTCCGATGAGCTCGACGCGGTCCGGGCCGCCCGCGAGGCGCTCTCGCGCGACCACCTCGCCCAGCCACGTCGACGGGGCGACCGCGAGGCCCTCCGCGTGCTGCTCGTGCACCCGCGAGGCTGCGGTGCTCGGCCGGACACGGGCGGTCGCCGCGCTCCAGCGCTCGTCGTCAATGCGCCCGAGGGCCTCCGCCACCGGTTGCGGCACCTGGGCACCGACGAGCTGCTCGACGCGCTGTGCCCGGCTGCGCGCCGGCACCGGCAGCGTCGGTCGAGCAGCGGGCCACGATCACGGCCCTGCGCTCGACGGCCCGACGGGCCCTCGCCTGCGAGGCCGAGGCCGCCGACCTGGAGTCGGCGCTCGAGGCTCATCGTCGAGCGGGTCGCCCCGAGCCTGCTCGCCGAGCCCGGCGTCGGGGTCATCAGCGCAGCGCGCATCCTCAACGCCTGGTCCCATGCCGGACGCATCCGCAGCGAGGCCGCCTTCGCGATGCTCGCGGGCGTGGCCCCGATCCCGGCCTCCTCGGGCCAGACCGTACGCCATCGCCTGAACCGCTCGGGCGACCGCCAGCTCAACCGGGCGCTCCACACCATCGTCCTCTCGCGGCTCCAGCACATGCCGAGACCCGCGCCTACGCGGAGCGCCGACGGGCCGAGGGCAAGACGCGATCGAGAGATCAAGCGCTGCCTCAAGCGGTTCGTCGCGAGGCGCCTCTTCCGCCTCCTGGAGGACTCCGCCGCAGGCGGCTTGACAGACATAGAAGCATCATCTTGCTGGGTCTGGGAGAGGCTGCGGTGGTCAGTGGCCGTCGCGTCCGCTACCTGCCGGCGGCCTCGCTCGTCGAGACGCTCTATGGCGGACTCGCCGACAACTCCGTCGGTCGCGTCATCGAGCGTCTGCTGCGCCATGACCTGGTGCTCATCGACGACCTGGGCTGTGCGCCACGAGGCGCCATATCACCGGGTGGGCAGCGTGGCCCACCCCCGGCCGCCGCGACGGCCGGGAGAAGCTGGGGGCAGTCCGACTCCTGAGGTGAGGAGCCCGGACGGGAGCAGCCCCGACCAAGTAGTGACGGTCCGCCGCGGGCGGGCCGTGCACGCAAGCAAGGCAGAGAGGTGCAGGGAGACCGAACCAGTGCTTGACGCCCCTCGACTCGTCACCCGCCCCGAACCCCGCGGCTATGGGCGGTCGTGGTGCTCGGTCCTCCATAGCCGATGGAGGCCGTCTCGTTCGTCCGCTATCCCATCGGACGGACGAGGCTGGCCGGCGCGTCGCGGTGCCGGCCAGCGATGCCACAGGGGTATAGCTGGGCACCCATCCTGCCGACCGGTGATTGGTGAACGTGGGAAGCGCCTCGGCGGTGCCCGCCGGGTCCGAGTCATCGGACCCGGGGCAGGTGCACCGTCCGCTGTTACCGTCGGGGCGTGGCGGAGCCACCGCAGTACTCCGAGACCGGGAAAGCCGGCCGCATGGGGAAGGGTGGCAGCGGATACGCGGCACGTCACGATGGGAGGAGGTCGCCGGTGAACACCGGCGCTCCGGGTCCGGACCTCGCTGAGGCCCGGGAGCGGGTACTCCACATCGGGCGCAAGCTGCACGAACGGGCATCGGATGATGCCGAGCGCAGGTTCCACGACCTGTGGAACCTGGTCTGCGACGAAGCCACCTTGGCGGTGGCGTGGTCGCGGGTGAGCCAGAACCGGGGCTCCCGGACGGCCGGGGTCGACGCCTTCACGCGCTACCACATCGAGCAGCGCTTCGGGGTGGAGCGGTTCCTTCGGGAACTGCGTGGCGAGCTGAAGGCAGGTCGCTTCCGGCCCAGCCCGGTGCGCGAGCGGGCCATCCCCAAACGTGGCGGCAGCCTCCGCTACCTGGGGATACCGACGCTCAAGGACCGGGTCGTCCAGATGGCCCTCAAGCTCGTGTTGGAGCCTATCTTCGAGGCCGATTTCTACCCGTCCAGCTACGGCTACCGGGTCGGGCGGCGGGCACAGGACGCCATCGCCGAGATCGTCCACCTCAGCCGCGACCCCTCGGGCTACGAGTGGGTCGTCGAGGCGGACATCGAGGCCTGCTTCGACCGCATCGACCATGGCCAGCTGATGGCCGAGGTCGCCCGGCGTGTCGGGGACCGGCGTGTCCTGCGCCTCGTGCGCGCGTTCCTGAAAGCCGGGGTGATGCGGGAGAGCGGCCGCGTCGAGCGGACCCTCACGGGCACGCCACAGGGCGGCATCGTGTCGCCGCTGTTGGCGAACATCGCGCTCACCGCCCTCGACCGTCACTATGCGGCGGACTGGGCGGACATGAGTCGCTACCAAGGCCGGCGTCAGTATCTGCACCAAACGGGGCATCCGACCTACCGGCTCGTCCGGTTCGCGGATGACCTCGTGGTCCTCGTCAAGGGGACGCGGTCGCAGGCCGAGGCCGTCCTGGAGGGGCTCCATGGGCGCGTCGCGTCCATCGGGCTGAGGCTGCAGCCCGAGAAGACCGGGCTCATCCATATCGACGAGGGCTTCACGTTCCTCGGCCAGCGGGTCATCCGCCGACCGTCGGGCCACAAGCGCTTCGTCTACACGCTCGTCTCGGACGAGGCGTTGGCCTCGGTCATGCGACGGGTGAAGGCCCTCACGAGTCGGTCCACCATCCGGCTGGAGCTCGCCGAGCTGTTGCGCGCGCTGAACCCGGTCCTTCGGGGCTGGGCGGCTTACTTCCGCTACGCCGCGGCCAAGCGGACCCTCGCCTACCTGCGCTGGTATGCGTGGTGGCGGGTCATCCGCTGGCTTCGCAAGAAGCACCCGCGGTGGACGTGGCAGCAGGTCAGGCGACGCTACTTCGGCAAGGCTGCCATCCGGGCGGGCGGGTTGACGCTCTACGACCCCGCGGCGATGCGCGTGGAGCGCTATCGCTACCGGGGCGCGCGCATCTCGACCCCGTGGAACGAGGCCACGCTGGACCCCATGGGCGCGCGCTTCCGGCGCACGTCCCATGACGACCCCGCGTTCCTCGACCGCCTCGATGAGACGCTCGCATGAACGGTGCACGCTCCATGTATCCGTGGAGAGCCGGATGCGCGGGAACGCGCACGTCCGGTTCGGAGGGCGGCGGCGGGGAGACCGACGGCCGAGAGGCCGCACGGCGCCCTGCCGCCGACCCTACACCTGCCGCTCGATGATGTCGGCAGCCAGCTGCTCTTCCGTTTCGTGGCGGCCGCCTATGAGCATCGCAGCCTCGGGGTGGCCAGCCCACTGGCCCTTCGAGTCCTGGGCCGCTTCCTGCCCGAGCACACCACCGCGGTGGCCCTGCTCGACCGGCTGCTCCATCACGCGACCACCGTCGTCACCAGTGGTGACTCCTATCGCATGAAGGAAGCCAGAGCCCGGGGAGGTGCGCTCCGCCGACCGCCTGAGACCTCCTGCTGGGGTGGGGACTTTTCGTGGCCACCAGTGGGGACTTTGACTTGGCCATTGACAG
>CAVRTH010000001.1:0-233696 GCA_963724095.1 uncultured Chloroflexia bacterium | reverse complement strand
ACATCACCTCGTCCCCGGCCGCCGGGAGGGCACACTTCTACGCCGACGCGGCCACTCGCAAGGATGCCCGGTCGATACCAGGTTCGCTGCCTACGGTCTGGTTGGCAGGTGATGGCGCTAGCCCTCTCGCCCCACCACCCGTACCTCTTTCACCTGCAACCATCCGTACGGTTCAGGATCTCCGACTCTTGAACGATGGGCTACCGATGTGGCCTCATGCTGGTGAGCGGGAGGCTGCCAGTCGCGGCCCACATCCTGGTCGCCGCGACTGCGCTGAGCCAGTGGGAAGGAGCGAGGCGATGATAGGAGCCATCCTGGCGCAACGGCAGGCCCGCGCGCAGTTCGAACGGTTGAATGCTCGTGACCTCGAGGGGTTCATGCGGGCGGTGGCTGACGATGTGGTCTTCGAGTTCCCCGGTCAGACCGACCTTAGTGGCCAACACGTCGGCAAGGAGGCCGTGCGTTTCTTCTTCCAGTCCATGCTGGACCATCATCCCCAGATCCGTTTCACCCTGCGACACGTCGCCGTCGCGAACATCTTCTCGCTGACCGGGACGAACACGCTGCTCGTCGAATGGGACCTCGACTACACGAACCGCGCCGGGCGGATGTTCCACAACTCGGGCGTCACCTCTGGCAGTGCCCGGGGCGGTAAGATCGTGCGCCTGCGCGATTACCTGTTCGATGGGGTCGCCCTCGCAGAGGCGAACGCGCCCGATCCGGGCAGATCCAGCGTAGCGGACGACCAGGGCCGGGCTGGCCGGGGACGCGCCCACTGGTGACGGACGCTTCACGGTTTCTTCACGCTCGTGATGCGACCATCAAATCTGCCACGCGGGGATCGCGTCAGCGAGGGTCGCACCAGCAGCCGAAGGAGACGAATTCGATGAAGAAGCGGCCGCCCATGAGCATCAAAGGCAGCGACAACCGCGGACCCCTGTTCTCGACCGTCTCAGCGCAGGCGCTGGCCGTCGGCCTACCTCCGGGCCAGACGTTCGAGCGATCGCGCCAGGATGCGGGAGTCGCTACGCCCAGACCCGTCTACGTTTCCACCTACCCGCCGCACCGCTGCGGGTCGCGACCTTCACCCAGGATCTCGCAGCGGCGGTCGGAGAGCACGAGATCGTCGCCCTTCACCCGGTCGATGCAGCAGGTCCTTATCCGGCTGACGTCCACTACCGCATCCGGCGCGATGTGCGGACCGACTACATGGCCGTCGCCCGAGCGATCAACGATAGCGGGGCGGACGTCGTCTCGATCCAACATGAATACGGCATATGGGGCGGTGACGACGGCGCGTACGTGCTCGATTTCGTCGATGCGCTCCACAAGCCGGCCGTGGCGACGCTCCACACCGTGCTCCGCCACCCGACCCATTCGCAGCGGCAGATCCTCACCGAGCTCGTGGCGGCATCGGCAGCGACCGTCGTCATGTCCCAGACGGCGGCATCGCTGCTCACACAGGCCTATGGGGTCGACCCGACCAGCCTCGAGGTCGTCGCGCATGGCGTCCCGCAGCTACCTCTCGTCGAGCCAGACACGGTCAAACCGCGCTTGGGGCTGGAGGGGCGGGCAGTGATCCTGAGCTTCGGGCTGCTGGGACCGGGTAAGGGGTACGAATCCGTGATCGCGGCCCTGCCCGCGCTCGTCGAGGCCGTGCCCTCGGCATACTACGTGGTTCTCGGCGCCACACACCCGGACCTGCTGCAGCGTGAGGGTGAGGCGTACCGTCGCGGGCTCGAGGCCGCCACCGCGGCGCTCGGGCTGAGCGACCACGTACGGTTCGTGGACCGCTTCGTCAGCCGCACCGAACTCGGCACGTGGCTCGAGGCAGCGGATGTCTTCGTCACGCCCTACCCGAACCTCGAGCAGATCGTGTCGGGCACGCTCGCCTATGCCATGGGGGCCGGCAAGGCGATCGTCTCGACCCCTTACGCTTACGCTCTCGAGCGGCTCGCACACGGACGCGGCAAGATCGTATCCGCAGGCGACCCGGGCGCGCTCGCGGGCGCCTTCATCGAACTCCTGCAGGATCCGGCCTTGCGTGCTTCTCTGGGAAGGAACGCCTACGCATACAGCCGGGGAATGGTCTGGTCAGAGGTCGGGGCGGAGTACCGTCGGATCTTCACCCTCGCCGCCCGGCCAGCCCGGCCACCCGGCCATCCCGGCCATTCGCCACTTCCGTGCAGCAACTGGCGGCCATCGGTGGTTGACTGGATGACCTGACGAAACGGGTGACTCCCTGGTCCCCGTGCGCACGGCGGACACGACCTAACGCGTTCTCGGGGCTCATCGCCTGCCGGGATTCGGCGTAAGATTCGTGATGCTGTGAGGAGAGCGGCGACCGGCTTCACGTTGCGGCGCTTGGGGACATTGATGGAGTCCCAGCCCGGGGATTCCAACGAGATCGAGGGCGTGCTCAATCCAGCAGCTGCGCGCGGGCCGGATGGCCATCTCTACCTGTTCCCGCGACTCGTTGCCCGGGACAACTACTCGCGCATCGGCATCGCACGTGTCCACTTCGATGACGCTGGCGACCCGGCCGGTGTCGAGCGGCTGGGCATCGCACTGGAACCGGAAGCCGACTACGAGTTGCGGCCGCACGGCGGTGGTGGTTGCGAGGATCCTCGTATCACGTTCGTCGAGCCGCTCGGTCGTTACGTGATGAGCTACACGGCATTCTCGCCTCGTGGCCCGCGGATCGCGCTCGCGGTGTCTGAGGACCTCTTCGCTTGGCAGCGTCTCGGGCTCGCGTCCTTTGGTCCCCTGGACCGGATCGAGTTCGACGATGTCGACGACAAGGATGCGAGTCTCTTCCCGGTCGCCATACCCGATCCATCCGGGCATCCGGAATTGGCCATCCTTCATCGACCCCTATTCCCCGGCACTCGCCCCGAGGAGACTGCCCGCCATCCACCATCCCGCCACGTGGATCTCCATCGCGAGAGCATCTGGATCTCCTACTGCCACATGACCCGGGAGACCGGACAACTGGGCGGCCTCGGTCGGTTCGCCGCGCATCACCGGCTGGCGGCACCGGTGGCGTCGTGGGAGCGGCTCAAGATCGGCGGCGGGACACCTCCCACCTTGACCAGGCACGGCTGGCTGATCGTGTACCACGGGGTGGGCGACGAGCGCGAGCGGGGCAGCAGCCGTCGTCGTCTGTGCTACTCGGCTGGTGTGATGGTGCTCTCCAGGGAACACCCGCAGAGGATCCTCTATCGATCGGCCGAGGCCGTGTTGACGCCGACGCTGCCAGGGGAACGGCATGGGACCGTCGCCAACGTCGTGTTCCCCACCGGGATCGACCGACGCGACGACCTTGGTACCCCGGATCGTTTCGACGTCTATTACGGGATGGCGGACGACCGCATCGGTGTCGCCCGCATGGACCTGCCGGATCTGCTGCCCCCTGCAGGAGCGGCCGACCCGCCGGGGGAGACGGTTTAGCGCCAGGAAGCGAGGCACAGGCATCATGACGACGAACACAGACAAGCCTGCTGGACCTGAGGGGAAGCCTGGATCGACGCTAGGGGGGAAGGAGGGCCTGACGTCCCTGCCCATGCCGGAGCTGCAGGCGAAGCTGGAGTCGTCGCCCGACGGCCTGACCGCGGCCGAATCGACGAAGCGGCTGGCTCAGTACGGGCCCAACGAGATCGAGGAGAAGGCAGCCAATCCGCTGCTTCAGTTCCTCACCTACTTCTGGGGCCCCATCCCGTGGATGATCGAAGCGGCCGTCGTGCTCTCGGCTCTCGCCCAGCACTGGCCGGACTTCTTCATCATCCTGCTCCTGCTCTTCGCCAACGCCGTGGTCGGCTTCTGGGAGGAGCATCAGGCGGGTAACGCCATCGCCGCCCTCAAGGCCAAGCTGGCGATCGGGGCCAGGGTCAAGCGCGACGGCAAGTGGGTCACCGGGCCGGCCCGTGAGCTGGTGCCCGGCGACGTCATCCGCGTGCGCCTGGGCGACATCGTGCCGGCCGACGCTCGCCTGCTCGAGGGCGACCCGATCGAGGTCGATGAGTCCGCCCTGACCGGAGAGTCGCTGCCCGCCACGCGTAAGCCGGGAGAGGCGGTGTTCTCGGGGTCGATCGTGCGGCGGGGCGAGATCGACGCGATGGTGTACGCCACCGGCACGAACACCTACTTCGGCAAGACCGCGCAGCTGGTGCAGGAGGCCGAGTCCGTCAGCCACTTCCAGCGCGCGGTGCTCAAGATCGGTGACTACCTGATCGTCCTGGCGGTGTCTCTGGTGGCGGTGATCATCGCCGTGTCGCTCTTCCGCGGCGACCCCGTCCTGACCACGCTGCAGTTCGCCCTGGTGCTGACGGTAGCGGCGATCCCGGTCGCGATGCCGACGGTGCTGTCGGTGACGATGGCGGTCGGCGCGCGCCTGCTGGCCAAGCGGGAGGCGATCGTGACCCGACTCGCAGCCATCGAGGAGCTGGCGGGCGTGGACGTGCTGTGCTCGGACAAGACCGGCACCCTGACCCAGAACAAGCTCACGCTGGGTGATTCCTTCAGCGTCGAGGGCGTCGAGGCCCACGAGGTCATCCGCTGCGCCGCGCTGGCGTCACGCGCGGAGGACAAGGACACCATCGACCTCGCGGTGCTCGGTGGTCTGACGGACGACGAGGACCTGAAGGGCGACGAGGTGCTCCATTTCCAGCCCTTCGACCCGGTGCACAAGCGCACCGAGGCCACCGTCAAGGGCGCGAACGGCAAGGAGTTCCGGGTGACCAAGGGCGCGCCGCAGGTGATCCTGGAGTTGTCGGCCGACGCCGAGAAGGTGAAGGCTGCCGTCGACGAGGCGGTCAACGACTTCGCGGCGCGAGGGTTCCGCTCCTTGGGCGTCGCCCGCGCAGACGGCAAAGGAAAGTGGCGGTTCCTCGGCGTGCTGCCCCTGTTCGACCCGCCCCGGGACGATGCCAAGGCGACGATCGCGACCGCCGGGCAGATGGGCGTGACCGTCAAGATGGTGACGGGCGATGCCCTGGCCATCGCCCAGGAGACCGCCAAGAAGCTGGGGATGGGGACGAACATCCTCGATGCCAGCGGCTTCGGCGACACGAAGCACGAGACGGGGCAGCTGGCGGCGTCCATCGAACAAGCGGACGGCTTCGCCCAGGTGTTCCCCGAGCACAAGTTCCACATCGTGGACGTCCTGCAGCAACGCGGCCACATCGTGGGCATGACCGGTGACGGCGTGAACGATGCTCCCGCGCTCAAGAAGGCCGACTGCGGCATCGCCGTGTCGGACGCTACCGATGCGGCCCGCGCGGCGGCGTCGATCGTGTTGCTGACGCCGGGCCTCTCGGTGATCATCGACGCGATCAAGGAGAGCCGCCGCATCTTCGAGCGCATGAACAGCTACGCGATGTATCGCATCGCCGAGACGCTGCGCGTGCTGCTGTTCATGACGGCCTCGATCCTCGTGTTCAACTTCTATCCGGTCACCGCGGTGATGATCGTGATGCTGGCCCTGCTCAACGACGGCGCCATCCTCTCCATCGCCTATGACAACGTGCAGTACGGAGATGAGCCCGAGGCCTGGGACATGCGCCTGGTAATGGGGATCGCCACGGTACTTGGCGTCATCGGGCCGGTCGCTGCATTTGGCCTCTTCTATTATGGCGACCAGGTTCTGCATCTCGGCCACCCGCAGCTCCAGACGCTGATGTACCTGATGCTGTCGGTGGCCGGACACCTGACCATCTTCCTCACGCGGACTCGCGGCCGGTTCTGGTCGACTCCACACCCCTCGCGGGTGCTGGTGGTGGCCGTGTTCGGCACGCAAGCCGTGGCGACGCTGATCGCGGTCTTCGGGGTGTTCATGACGCCCCTGGGCTGGGGTCTGGCACTGCTCGTGTGGGGCTACGCGCTCGCGTGGTTCCTCGTGAATGACCAGTTGAAGCTGCTGGCGTATCGGATCCTGGACCCCAACGGCGCGCCGTTGCTGGGTAAGAAGTCGTTGGACCGCAGCTTGTGAACCGCCGCGAGGGACCGGTGCTGGGCGACCGATAGCATGCTTGGCAACGCAGGCCCCAGGATCGTGGTGGGCTGTGGCTTCACAAGGCGTACACTCACCGCCCCCCATACCAAGCGAAGGAGTCTCTGATGGACCACGCCGCCACGATCCGACGCTTCTACGAGCTGATCAACGCCGGGGACATCGATGCGTTCGGTGCACTTCTGGCCGATGACTTCATCGAGCACGAGGAGACGCCGGGGCTCGCGGCGACCAAGGAAGGGGTCATGGCGTTCTTCCGGATGAACCAAGTCGCCTTCCCCGACATGCGGATGGACGCTGAAGACGTCTTCGCGAGCGGCGACAAGGTGACCGCACGCGTGAGGCTCAGCGGCACCAACCAGGGGCCGTTCATGGGCATGCCCGCCACCGGTAAACACGTCGAGATCATGCTCATCGACATCATGCGCATGGGCGACGATGGCCTCGCACACGAGCACTGGGGCGTCATGGACACCCTGTCGATGATGCAGCAGCTGGGTGCGGTGCCGGAGGGCCCTCCCGCCTAGGGTGAACGGCCACCCGCCTCGGCGTCAGGGTTCGATGGGCGAGTCGGGAGTCCATCCCCCACTCCACCCAGGAACCGTAGTAGACGCGCACGTCCGGATAGCCGAGCAAGACGCTCAACGCGAACCAAGCCTGGCTGGCGCGGTTGCCGATGGTGCAGTAGGTGATGATCTCGCTGGAGGGAGTGATGCCGCCATCCTCCAGGAGCCGCTGCATCTCCCCGACGCTCCTGAACACGCCATCGCTGGTGCGCAGTGAGTCGATAGGAAGTTGGATCGCCCCTGGGACATGCCCAGGGCGTCCGACGGCTTCAGGCGTGCCAGATGGCCAGAACTGGGCCCCCGAGTACTCTCCATCCGAGCGGACATCAAGGACGATGCCCGACGCCTTTGCGGCTGTCTCCAGCACGTCCTGCCTGGATGCGATGAGCCTGTCCTGGGGTGACAGCTCGTAGTCCGAGGTCGCCAGTGCCGGGGTGTCGGTGGACCATGCATGTCCGGCATTCGCCCACTGGTCGCGCGAACCATCCATCAACGTGACTCGGTCATGCCCGCAGGATCGCAGCAACCAGTACCCAAGGTGAGCAGCGTAGCCGTAGGTGACGACCATCGTGTCGGGCCCGATCCCTGAGCGCCGGACGAGCGCGCCCAGTTCCTCCAGGCTGACCGTCTGATAGTCGGGATGACGAAGATCGGTGTAGGCGTTCCATAGGACCGCACCGGGGATATGCCCGGACTCATACGCCGCTGGGCTGACATCCACTTCGACGAGTACGACCGATGGATCATCGAGGTGTGCAGCGATGAAGTCGGCGTCGACTTGCGCTTCGGTCATGTTCATCGTTTTCCTCCCTGGCGCCGCGCTTAGCCCCCAAGTCGGTCTCATTATGCACCTGCGTGCTCAGTAATCCGGGAGCCAAGCACTGCCAGCGGATCGGCGCTCCCTGCGTGACATGCTTGGCAGCCTCCACTCACAACCTGTCGGGATTGTCAAGGGCCGAAGGATGTCCCCTTGGCCACTACTTGACGTATATGCTTGGCCAGTGCACCGTGGACCACGCACCCGCGGCGGACCCAGTCCCCGATCCCGTCACTCGACGGCATCACGGCCTGCCCCTTCGCATGTGCGGAGGTAGACCTTGATGCCCCATTCCCTCACGCCCTCGATGGGTGTCCAGCTTCCCAGTCGGATGCGCACGGTCTGCCTGACCGTGGCGATGTCGCTGCTGGCCTTGCCCGTCGCGTTCTTGGCGGACGGCGTCAAAGCTGCCGAGACGATCTCGGTCCCGGCGCCCGATTACGTCTGGGATGGCCGACTGGCCAGCGATGTCACGCGTGAATACGTCTGGGATGGCCGACTGGCCAGTAATGTCACCGTCACGATCCCCGCACTCTATGTCTGGGATGGCCGACTGGCCGGCACTGCTGCACCCGATCTGGCGCTCGCGGACTAGGTTCACGTCAGGCTTGGTCGGGGTACCTGCCCGCGGAGCATCCCCTCCGCACGACGTGGCTGTCACCCATCGACCGAGCAAGGCTGGGGCGCCACATCCCCGAGATCGCCGATGGACTACCTGGTCAGCTGCGGCGCCCCAGCCTGCTCGACGGGCACTCCCGCGGCGATCTCGTCCGCCCGGATACAGGCGACCTCGCCGTCCGCATCGGCCGGCAGCAGCTGTGGGTCAACCTCGGAACAGTCAGCGATGGCCCACGGACAACGCGTTCGGAACCGGCAGCCTGACGGTGGTGAGATGGGGCTTGGGATGTCGCCCTCGAGCAGTAACCGTTGGGGCGGGCGCTCTCCCGGTTCGGCGGACGGGATAGCCGACAACAGCGCCCGCGTATAGGGGTGTTTGGGGGAGCGGTACAGCGACTCCCGTGTGGCCGTCTCGACGATGCGCCCCAGGTACATCACCAGCACTCGGTGGCTCATGTACTCGACGGCCGCGAGGTCGTGGGCGATGAACAGGTAGGTCAGGCCCAACTCCCGCTGCAGGCGACGGAGCAGGTTCATGATCTGTGACTGCACCGAAACGTCGAGCGACGAGACCGGCTCGTCGAGGATGATCAGCTCCGGCTCGCATGCCAGCGCCCGTGCGATGCCAACTCGTTGTCGTTGCCCACCTGACAGCTCGTGCGGGTAGCGATCGGCGAAGCGCGCGCTCAGGCCCACCAGATCGAGGAGTTCGTCGACGCGTCTGCGTCGGGCGTCCCGGCCCTTGTGCAGGCCGTGGATCTCCAGCGGCTCGCGGACGCTCGCGCCGACCGAACGTCGTGGGTTGAGCGACGAGCTCGGATCCTGGAACACCATCGTGGCCTTGGCCCGCAGCCGTTTGAGGCTGGCGGCGCTGAAATCGACATCCTCTCCATCGACTCGCACTTGCCCGCCCGTGGGCCGCTCAAGGCCCAACAGCGATAACCCGATCGTGGACTTCCCGCTGCCTGACTCTCCGACGAGGCCTAGTGTCTGGCCTCGCTCGATGGTGAACGACACGCCGTCTACGGCATGGACGAACGCGCCTTTGCGTCCCAGCGATCCTCCGCTGACCGGGAAGTAGACCTGCAGGTCGATCGCCTCCACCAGCGTGCTCGTCATGTGCCACCCGCCTCGTCGTGTGGCACAGGCAGGCGGTAGAACGTTCGCGCCAGGTGGCCAGGGGTGATCTCCGCCAGCGGCGGCACCTCGGTCTCGCAGCGCACGTCGGCCCGATACGGGCAACGGGGCCAGAACGAGCAGCCCTGGGGGAGTCGGCGCGGATCCGGAGGCACACCCGGGATGGTCGCCAACTCCAGCTCCGTCTCGCCCAGACGTGGGCGAGAATCGAGTAGTCCACGCGTATACGGGTGACCTGGTGACCGGTACAGCTCCGAGGTCGGAGACAGCTCCACGATCCGGCCCGCGTACATCACGGCGACCCGGTCGGCGAAGTCGGCAACCACCCCCAGGTCGTGCGTGATCCAGACCACGGCCATGCCGAACCTGGACTGCAGCCGCTTGACGAGGTCCAGGATCTGGGCTTGCGTCGTCACATCGAGGGCGGTCGTCGGCTCGTCGGCGATGAGGACCTCCGGGTCGCACATCAGGGCCATCGCGATCATCACGCGCTGACGCATGCCGCCCGAGAGCTGGTGGGGATATGCGTTCAAGCGGTTGGCGGCCTCCGGGATGCCGACCAGGCTCAAGAGCTCGGCTGCCTTGGTGCGGGCTTCGCGCGACGACATCTCCAGGTGCTGCTGCGGAGCCTCGCTCATCTGGCGCCCGATGGTCAGCAGCGGGTTCAGCGACGTCATCGGCTCCTGGAATACGAAGCCCACGTGCCGACCCCGGATACGCCGGCGCTCCTCCGCCTCCATAGCGAGGAGGTCCCGGCCCTTGAAGAGCGCCTGACCGTCAAAGCGGGCTGGTGGCGAGGGCACGAGCCCCGTGGCAGCGAGCACGCTCATCGACTTGCCCGAGCCGGACTCTCCGACGATGGCGAGGGTCTCGCCTGCCTGCACGCTCCAGTCGACCCCGTTGACGATCATGGCGGTGCCCTGCCGCGTCCCGATCCGGACCTGGAAGTCGACCAGCTCGAAGAGGGTGCTCACAGGTTGCCCTGTCGGGCTTCGATGGCAGAGCGCTGGCGCGGGTCGAGCGCGTCGCGCATGGCGTCGCCGATGAGGTTGAGGGCCAGCACCGTGAGGAAGATGGCGATACCCGGGAACACGGCCATCCACCAGGCTTCGCTGAGGAAGCCGCGTCCGTCGAAGAGCATCCGGCCCCACGATGGCTGTGGTGGCTGGACGCCCAGCCCCAGGAACGAGAGGGCGGCTTCGGTGAGGATGGCGAAGGCCAGGCTGAGCGAGGTCTGCACGATGATCGGCGCCATCACGTTGGGCAGCACGTGCAGGCGCAGGATCCTGACGTCACCGGCACCGATGGAACGGGCTGCGCGGATATACGTTTCCTCGCGCACCGACAGGACGCTGGCGCGCGTGATGCGGGCGAAGTAGGGCGTATAGACGACGGCGATGGCGATCATCGCTGGCACCAGGCCCGGGCCGAGCATGGCCACGATGGCGAGCGCCAGCAGCATCACCGGGAACGAGAAGATGACGTCCATCGCGCGCATGCCCAAGATGTCCGCCCACGCGCCGAAGTAGCCCGACACGAGGCCGATGGTCACGCCGATCAGGAGTGCCAGGGCGACGCTGACGAGGCTCACCTGGACCGACACGCGAGCGGCGATGATGACGCGACTGAAGACGTCGCGGCCAAGCTCGTCGGTGCCGAACAGGTGCGTCAGGCTCGGCGGCTGGAGCTGGTTCATGACGTTGATCTCGTTGGCACCGTAGGGCGCGATGAGCTCGCCGAACACAGCCATGAGCAGGACGACGGCGATGACACCGACCGCGAAGATCGTGACCGGGCTGTCGAAGAGCGCCCGGAGCAGGACCCAGCGCGGCGCCTCCTCGAGTGGCTCCTGCGCCTCGGCCGCGAGGTCGACCGGCTCGACGGGGCGGTTGGCGGCGGTCATCGGATGCGGATGCGGGGGTCGATGATGGCGTAGAGCGCATCGACGACGAGGTTGGCGAGGAGGAAGATGGCGGCCACCAGCAGCACCGCGCCCTGGATGACGGGGTAGTCGCGGGCGAGCACGGCGTCATATGTCAGGCGTCCGAGCCCAGGCCAGGCGAACACGACCTCGACCACGATGACGCCGGCGAGGAGCGAGGCCAGCTGGATGCCGGCGACGGTGATGATGGGCACCATCGCGTTGCGCAGGACGTGATCGCGTAGCACGGTCCGCTCGGTCAGGCCCTTCGCCCGTGCGGTGCGGGCGAAGTCCTGGCTGTTGGCCTCGAGCGTGGACGAGCGGATGAAGCGCGTCATGATCGACCCCGAGATGAGCCCGACCGTCACGGCAGGCATGATCAGGTGGCGCAGCCACTCCACGGGGTCTTCGGTGATAGGGACGTAGCCCGAGGGCGGCAGCAGCCGGAGCGTCCCGGCGAATAGCAGGATGAGCAGGATGGCGAGCCAGAAGTCGGGCACCGAGATCCCGATCTGGCTGCCGACACGAGCGACGTGGTCGATGGCCGAGCCGCGTCGGATGGCCGAGAGGATGCCGAGCGGGAACGCGAGCAGCAATCCCACGATCAGTGCCGCCCCACCGAGCGTGATGGTCGCCGGCAGGCGCTCCATCAGCAGCTCGAAGACGCTCTGGCCAGACCTGAAGCTGACGCCGAAATCGCCGACTGCGGCATGGCTCAGGTAGCGCAGTAGCTGCTCGTGCAGCGGTAGGTCAAGGCCCGCGGCAGCACGTAGGACGGCGTACCGCTCCGGGTCGAAACGCGTCCCGAGCGCGACGCGCACCGGGTCGCCAGGCACGATGTGGATCAGCGCGAAGACGAGGATGGCGGCTCCGACGAGCACGACCAGTGCCTGGCCGGCTCGTCGGAGCAGGTACTGGAGCATGCGTGCTCCAGGCTCTCCTGGATTACTGGGTCAGACTCACGTCCCGGAAGCGGATGGCCCGGTCACCGCGGACGATGTAGCCCTCGACATCGGGGGTCCAGCCCTGGATGACGTCGGGGTTGTAGAGGTACATGTAGCTGGCGTCGTCGACGATCATCTTGGCGGCCTCGTCGTACAGCGCCTTGCGGGCGGCCATATCGGTCTCGACACGGGCGGCGTCGAGCGCTGCGTCCACGTCGGGGTTGGAGTAGCCCTGGAAGTTGAAGCCTCCACCGGTGCGATGCTGGGCGTAGTAGAAGTCGTCGGGGTCGATGTTGCCCAGCCAGCCCAGCAGGAACACGTCGAAGTTGCCCTGCCCCTCCTCGTCGAGCCAGGCGGCGAAATCGAGCGTCCGGATCTCGACCGTGATACCGATCTCAGCGAGGTTGGCCGCGATCACCTGCGCTGCGGTCACCGTCTCGGGGTAGGCGCTCGTCACCATGAGGTCCATGGTGAAGTCACCGACGCCGGCTTCATCGAGCAGCGAGCGGGCCATGTCGAGGTCTCGCGTGTAGGGCGCGTAATCGAAGTACCAGCCGCTCGTCGCGGGGATGGCGGTCTCGTTGATGGTCGCGTTGCCGAACGTGGCGGCTTGCGTGATGGCCTCGCGGTCGATGGCATAGGCGATGGCCTGGCGCACCCGGACGTCGCTGTATGGCTCTCGGGCCTCGTTGGCCGCGAAGTACCAGTAGTCGTTGCTGGGCGCGGACTCGACCGTGACCTCGCTGCTGTCCATGAGGCCGCTGACCTGCTGCGGCGGCAGGTTGTCGGTCCAGTTGACCTCACCGCCCTGCAGGTTGGTGAGAGCGACCGTCGGATCGGAGATGAATTCGAACGTGACACCGTCGAGCGCGGGAGCGCCGCCCCAGTAGTCGTCGTTGCGAACGAGCTCGATCGAAGTGCCGCTCGTGTAGTTCGCCAGCTTGAACGGGCCAGTGCCGATCGGCGCTGTCTGGATCTCGCCCGACTCGACGTTGGCCTGCTGCACGACCGCGACGCCCTTGAAGCCGCCGAGGTTGGAGAGCAGGTTCGGAGTGGGCTGGCTGACGGTGAACACGACCGTCGAGTCGTCCGGCGCGCTGATGTCGGTCACGGTCGAGAAGCGCCAGTTGTTGGCCATGGGGGTATCGATGATGCGCCGGAAGCTGTAGACGACATCGTCGGCGCTGAAGTCGGAACCGTCATGCCACGTCACGCCATCGCGAAGCATGAAGGTATACGTCAGGCCATCTTCGCTGATGGTCCAGTCCTCGGCCAGGGCTGGCTGCATCTGCAGGTTCTCGTCCGGCTCGACCAACGTGTCGAAGACGTTCTCGAGCACCTGGAAGCTGTTGTACGACGTCGTGGCCTGCGGGTCCAGCTGGTCCGGCTCGCCGCTGATCGCGGCCACGAGGGTCCCTCCGGCACCTTCCGACTGGGCCACGGTCGCGGCCGGCACGCCGATCGCGACCAGTAGTGCCACGGCTGACGTCATCAGCCGGATTCGAATATCCACCAGTACTCCTCCTCAGGGCTTGGGGTCCGTCATGGATATGACGGACCTTCATCATAGTGACGAGGTCACGGCCGTCAACCCGGGGCGCGGTGGAGGCGAGCTCAGAACGACGGCGGGGTCACCGCGCCGACGACGACCACCGGCTCGGACGTGTGGTTCGCGTACCAGTGCGGCGTGTCCGAATCGTAGGTGATGGAGTCGCCCTCGGCGAGCTGCCAGCTCGACGAACCGACGGTCACCTGTAGCGTCCCGCTAAGCACATGGACGCACTCCTCGCCCGGGTGGCGGAAGGGCATGTCCTCGTTCGACCAACCTGACGGCACGCTCGTGCGGAGCACCTCCAGGGTGCGCCGCAGGTCCGGGGTCAGCAACTCGTGGACGATCTCGGTTGGATGCGGGAGGATCAGTCGCTTCCGCTGGTGCGCTCTCACGACCATGCCCCCCTGGGGCTGCGGACCTTGCATGAAGTGACCGAAGGGCAGCTCGAGCGCTTCCGCCAACCGCCGTAGGGTGAGGAACGACGGGTTGCCCCGCCCTCGCTCCAGCTGGCTGATGAGACCGGTGCTCACGCCGGCTTCCCGGCCCAACCGCTCGAC
The DNA here is from genome assembly GCA_963724095.1 of uncultured Chloroflexia bacterium. GTDB lineage: Bacteria > Chloroflexota > Limnocylindria > Limnocylindrales > CSP1-4 > JAFMJV01. The sequence continues at coordinate 219,577 of CAVRTH010000001.1, read as the reverse complement.
CGTCATCCCCTTGTCCTGCCGGGCAGCCCTGATGGCCCTGCCCAGGCCGGTGACGACGGCCGCATCCGCGGCCGTCGTCCGTTCGGCGTCACGTCCTGTCAGTTCGTCCAATCGACCCTGCCTTCACTATAGTGAACGACCATGATGTCACGGCGTGGAAGCGGATGACCTACTCGATCATCGCTCTCGACCCCGATACCGCTGAGATCGGCGTCGCGGTCCAGACGCGCTGGCCAGCAGTCGGCGCGACCGTTCCATGGGTGGAACCGGGGGTCGGTGCCGTGGTCACCCAGTCATTCACGAACACCGATCTGGGCCCCATGGGCCTGGCGCGGCTTCGAGCGGGTATCCCGGCTCCAGTCGTCCTGGCTGAGATCGTGGCGAGCGATCCTGGCCGAGACTTGCGGCAGCTCGGTCTGGTCGATGCGAGCGGACGTTCGGCCGCGCACACCGGCAGCCGCTGCGTGGCCGCGGCGGGACATGCCTGCGCGGCGGGTATCAGCATCCAGGCCAACATGCTCGAACGAGCCGACGTGTGGCTGGCGATGCTGGATGCGTTCCTTCGTGCCCACGGCGACCTGGCAGACCGACTCATGGCCGCTCTGCACGCGGGTGAGCACGAGGGGGGTGACATCCGGGGGCGGCAGTCGGCGGCGCTGTTGGTCGCACCGGGCGGAACCGCTGCGCAGACGTGGGCTCGTCGCTACGACCTGCGTATCGATGCGTCACCACAGCCGATCGACGAGCTCGCACGCCTGCTGCGGGTCGCTCGTGCCTACGAAGCACTCGCTGTCGTGATGGACGCCATCGAGGCCGGCGACCTCCAGGCCGCTCTCGCCGGCATCACGACGGCCCATCAGCTGGCACCGGAGGATGGCCAGGTCGTGTTCTGGCACGCCATACTCCTGCTCGCGAGCGGCAGGCCGGACGAGGCTCGGCCCCTGCTGGATGGCGCACTCCGCTCCGAGCCACGCCTGGCTGAATTCGGCCACCGTTTCGCCGATGCCGGCCACGCTGCGCCACTCGCCGCGGCCCTGAGGAGTGTGCCCAGACCAGGCACCTCCTGACGAGGATGGCCCCCGGATATCACTGCCGTCTGGGCGCCGGGTGGCGGCTGACCGTCCGCACCTCACTCACATCGAGCGTGAAGCGAATCGGTCAAACCCCCTGAGATCACGCCTCAGGCGGCTTCGACGACGGGCTCCATGAACTGGCTGTTGTAGAGCTCGTAGTACGTCCCCCGTTTCGCCAGCAGCGCCTCGTGATCGCCTTGCTCCACGATCTGACCCTGATCCATCACCAGGATCAGGTGTGCATCGCGAATGGTCGAGAGGCGGTGGGCGATGACGAAGGTCGTCCGGTCGCGCATGAGACGTTCCATGGCACGTGCCACGAGTACCTCGGTGCGGGTGTCGACCGAGCTGGTGGCCTCATCGAGGATGAGGATCCGCGGGTCCGCCAGGAATGCCCGCGCGATGGTCAGCAACTGCCGCTCTCCCGCCGAGAGGTTCGCCGCATCGTCATCGATGATGGTGTCGTAGCCATCGGGTAACGTCCGCACGAAGTGATCCGCGTGGGCGGCTTCGGCGGCCGCCGCGATCTGCTCGTCGGTGGCTCCACTGCGGCCATACGCGATGTTGTCCCGGATGGTGCCATGGAACAGCCACGTGTCCTGCAGCACCATGCCGAACGTCCGCCGCAGTGCGTCGCGGGTCATCTTCCTGGTGTCTATGCCGTCGAGGAGGATGCGGCCCCCATCCAGCTCGTAGAAGCGCATCAGCAGGTTCACCAGGGTGGTCTTGCCTGCGCCCGTCGGCCCCACGATGGCGATGGTCTCGCCCGGCTGCACCGTCACATCCAGGTGCTCGATGAGCGGCACGTCCGGCTTGTAACGGAACGAGACGTCCTCCATGGCCACCGCGCCGGTCGCTGCCCGGATGCTTACCGGCTGGGCGGGATCGGCGGATTCCTCCTGCTCGTCCATCAGCTCGAACACCCGTTCCGCGGAGGCGACGGCGGACTGCATGACATTGATGATGCTGGCGGTCTGGAGGATGGGCATGGTGAATTGCCGGGAGTACTGGATGAACGCGACGAGGTCGCCCAGCGAGATCTGCCCGGAGGCGACCCAGGTGCCGCCGATGACCGCGATCGCGACATAGTTGAGGTTGGAGATGATGTTGAGGGTGGGCTGGATGATGCCCGAGATGAATTGCGCCCTGTAGCTGGCCTCGAACAGGCGCTCGTTCTCGGACGCGAAGGTCTCGATGGCCTCCTCCTGGCGTCCGAACACCTTCACCACGGCGTGCCCCGTATGCATCTCCTCGATGTGCCCGTTGAGCGTCCCGGTGGACGCCCATTGGGCTACGAACTGGGGCTGGGAGCGGCGCGCGATGAGCAGCGTCGCCACCAGCGACACGGGCACAGCCAGCACCGAGATGAGGGCCAGAGCCGGGCTGATGCTGATCATCATGGCGAGCACGCCGATGATCGTGAGTACGGCCGTGATCAGCTGCGTGAGACTCTGCTGGAGCGTCTGGCCGATGTTGTCGATGTCGTTGGTGACCCGGCTCAGGATGTCGCCGCGTGGGTGGTCGTCGAAGTAACTCAGGGGCAGCCGACCGAGTTTGCGATCGACCTGCTGGCGCAGTCGGTAGACGGTGCGCTGGGTGACACCGGCCATGATCCAGGCCTGGACCCAGGCGAGCCCGGCGCTCATCAGGTAGACCCCGATGAGGAGCAGCAGCACCTGGGCAAGCGCACCCATGTCCACGCCGGTCGCCGGCGGCATGATGCCGTCGAAGATGACATTGGTGGCCTCCCCCAGGAGGCGCGGGACCCGTGATCAGGAAGGCCACGCTGCCGACCGCGAAGACGGCCACGAAGATCAGCCGCAGCAGTTCCGGACGCAGTTCACGCAGCAGCCGTTGCACGGTGCCGCGGAAGTCCCGGGGCTTCTCCACCGGCATCCCCATGCCCATGCCCATGTGCCCGCCACCGGGCCGCCGCCGCGGGCCACCCGGCCGGCCCATCATGCCGCGGCCTCTTCTTCGGAGAGCTGCGAATACACGATCTCCTGGTAGGTCGCGTTGCCGGCCAGCAGCTCCGCATGGGTGCCGACACCCACGACCTGCCCGGCATCGAGCACGATGATCTGGTCGGCATCGATGATGGTGCCCACGCGCTGGGCGACGATGAGCATCGTGGCCCATCCGAGCTGGCGTCGGAGCGCACCACGGAGCCGTGCGTCGGTGCCGAAGTCGAGTGCCGAGAAGCTGTCATCGAAGATGTAGACGCCAGCCTTTCGGACGATGGCGCGGGCGATCGCCAGGCGCTGTCGCTGGCCACCCGAGACATCGACCCCGCCCTGGCTGATGGGCGCGTCCAGCTGGCCCTCCATCTGGGCCACGAAGTCGCGGGCCTGCGCGATATCCAGCGCCCGCCAGAGGTCTTCGTCCGACGCCTCAGGGTCGCCGTAGCGCAGGTTGCTCGCTACCGTCCCGCTGAACAGGAAGGCTTTCTGCGGTACGTACCCCAACCGCGCCCACAGATCAGCGCGGTCCACGTTGCGTACGTCCACCCCATCGACCAGCACCGAACCGGCGGTGACGTCGTAGAAGCGCGGGATGAGATCGAGGAGCGTGGATTTGCCGCTCCCGGTGCTGCCCACGATGGCGGTTCGCTGGCCCGGTCGCGCGACGAAGGACACGCCGCACAGCACCGGCTCTTCTGCCCCCGGGTAGCTGAAGTCGACGTCGCGGAATTCGATGGTGGCGGCGTTCGCGCCACCGGGCAGGCTGGCGGGCAGATCGGGATCGTGGATGGATGGCGCAGTGTCGAGGACCTCCATGATCCGGCCCGAAGAGACCGCGGCGCGTGGCACGAGGATGAACATCAGGACGGCCGTCAGTACCGAGAACAGGATCAGGCTCAGGTACTGCATGAAGGCGGTGAGGTTGCCGATGCCCATCTCGCCGCTGTCCACGCGCATGGCACCGAACCACATCACCGCCACCGTGGACAGGTTCATGATGAGTGTGAGTACCGGGATGGTCAGGGCGAACAACCGAGTGACGCTCAGCCCAGTCTCGAACAGGCTCGTGTTGGCCTCGTCGAAGCGCTCCTCCTCATGCCCGGTCCGGACGAAGGCGCGGATGACGCGCACGCCCGCCAGCGTCTCGCGCATCAGTTGGTTGATGCGGTCGATCTTGACTTGCATGGCCCCGAAGAGGGGGATCGCCCGTCGCATCACCAGCCCGATGACTGCCAGCATCACGGGCAGGATGACCACGAGCAGCGCGGAGAGCTCCGCGTCTTCGCGGATGGCCATGATGGTCCCACCCACGATCATGATGGGCGCGGTGAGCATCACGGTCAGGCCCATGAACACCACCATCTGGACCTGCTGGACATCGTTGGTGTTGCGGGTGATCAGCGATGCCGGTCCGAAGATGTCGACCTCGACCTTCGAGAATTGTTCTACTTGGCCGAAGACGGCGCCGCGGACATCGCGCCCGAAGCCCATCGCCACCTTCGCCCCCAAGTACACCGCCAGGATGGAGGCCACGCTCAGGGCTACCGTGGCGATGAGCATCAGCGCGCCGGCATACAGGATGTAGGCGTCGTCTCCGGTCACGACGCCGTTGTTGATGATGTCGCCCTGGAGGTTCGGCAGGAAGAGGTTGCCGATCGACTGGATGAGCAGGAGAACCATCACCAGGGCCACCTGTCGCCAGTAGGGCCGCAGGTAGGGCCCCAGCAGGTGGATCATGCTGGCCGCGCCACGCCGCGAACCGCAGCCGGGGAGAGGGCGTGGATGTGCTGGTGCATCAGGGTCACGTGGTACCGATCAGGAGTTGGTGTCGGGCGCCCGGTCGCGTGGACCCGGCGCCGTGGACGAGTAGTGGCCCCATCATTCCACAGCCGCGATGTGGCCGCCGGAGGCCCCGGCTCGGCCGTCACCGACGGACACTCGACCCAGAGTCGTCGCTGCGCTCCGAAGCGCGACACGGCCCCCAGCAGCGTGCCGATGACAGCGTCGACGACGGCGAACGCCGCCCCGCGCCCGTGCCGTCACATGGGCTTCGTTTCCTCGATGAACGCCTCGCCGTCGGTGGACGCGTACGGCCGAGGGATCGACACCCAGCGCGTGATCTCGGGGTCCTGGCAGGCTTCGACCAGGGCTGGCACGTCGGTGTCACGCCATGGCCGCAGCACGACGTCTCCCGCCTCCAGGATGGTCTCGGCGTCCGCCACGTCGGTCAGATGGCGAAGACCGACCTGGCCAGAGAGACCCACGTCGCCAGCCGGGTGCGATCCCTGCCGATGTCGTAGACGTCGCGGAAGAGCAACTCGACGTTGCCGCCGGGCGTGGACTCGAAGGTGCGGCGCAGGTCGGCCTCGGCTCGGTCCCAGTGAGGAGTGGGTCCACTGATGGGCACCGGGTCAGGCTTGCGGGAAAAGACGAAACGGGAGCCCAGCATCTCGCCCACCTTCGCAAAGTCCGCACTGGGTGGGACCGACACCGAGCGCAGGTTGGGCATGGCCTCCATGATCAGCTCCAGGCGGTCCTGCAGCGGCTCGCAGCAGCCGTAGTAGACCAGGCCGAAGCGGTCGGTCAGTCGCTTCAAGTAGGGCAGCACGAACTCGGCATACATCGCCGGGCTGATCGGCGCCGACTCCTGTGACTCGGCCCAGCACCACAGGTCCGAGAGGTGGCCCGGCTCGGTATCGTCGGCCGCTGGCAGGTCGGAGACGTAGCCGTAGGCGCGTGGACCCGCCAGCTGGTTGTCGGTGTTGGGCACGATCGATCCCCTGGGCCTCCACGAACGAGAACATCTGCTCGCGGTCGAGGGTCATGTACTGCATGAGTTCGTGGATGGTCTCTGGCGACTCGTAGACCCAGCCGAGCAAGCCGTCGTTGCCGATGAAGCGGTAGAGCTGCCAGGTCAGGCCGATGAAGTAGTTGCCGGCCCAACTCTCCGCTCCCTGTTCGACCATGAAGTGGTCGTAATTCCGTACGCGGACCGGGAGCAGGTCGCCGAAGGTGTCCTCCAACAGGCGCTGACGGGCAAGCGTGGCCTCACGATCGAGCGCGAAGGTGCGCGGCTCCAGGAGCGCAGCGTCGGCCGGTGTCTTGATGGGGAAGTTGAACGTGTATCCCAGCGGGATCTCGCCCTCGGCCACCTCGACCGGTACCTGTACCACGTCCACGCCCCACGACGAGGTCAGCAGGTCCCAACCCAGGCGGTAGTAGGGCTCCAGCACGATGTCGTCGCCGACCTCGTCGAAGTGGCGGATGTTCTCGCGCATCGTGGCTTCCACCGCGCGCAGGACCGGGTGCTGGCAGCGCAGCTCGTCAGGCGCCACGTACTCGTAGACGGTATCGGTCTCGAAGAGGATCATCGGCCGCTCGGGGCGCAGGTCATGGAGCGCGCGCCAGCCGCGCTTGCGCTCCTTCATCAGCGGCAGCGCGGCGATCTCCGCCCAGCGGGCAGCCAACGCCCGCACGATCTCGCGGTCGGCCACTGTCGGGACCCGGGACGCCGGATGGTCAGCCATGGTGTGCTCCCTCGCCTCGAGGACATCTCGAGCCACTCCGATCGTAGCCGGTCACACCGCCGTCCGATACGACCGCAAGTCGACCGGGCTGAGATCGGCGCCAGCATCGCAGCCGCCTTCATGGTGCCAGCAGACTTGGCGACGCCAGCAGTCGGACATGCCTTGGCCGTGCAGGGCCGGGTCGTCGTCTCGTGTTGCTGCCTTGTACCCTGTTCGCCGCGTCCTCGGCCCCATCGACTTGGGGCCGTCTGGACCTAGGCGCCCGTCCCATGGGTGTCGAGCCTGACTCTTGGGACCATGGGCGACAGCATCTACGTCAACCTGCACACGCACACTGCCTTCAGTGACGGGGCGCCGACACCTGAGGTCTTGGCCGACCGCCTCGCTCGTGCCGGTGTTCGCTTTGCCGCCCTGACCGACCACGACACCTTGGAAGGCACGGTCCGCTTCCAGCACGCGATGCAGGCTCGGGGAATCCTACCCTTCCCGGCGTCGAATTGACGACCCGGACCGACGGGCGCACGGCACATCTCGTCGCCTACGGCTTCGACCCCGACCATCCCGAGCTCGTCGCCACGCTCGCGCGTATGCGCCACGGGCGCGAAACCGACTTCCACACCATTGCCTCGTCGCTGCGGGCCGCCGGGCGGCAGCGACGGTCCGGTCCGGGCGAGGTAGCCGTGGTCGATGGTGCCCAGAGCGGCCAGCTCGCCATGGGCGACGCCATCGGACTGATCCACCGTGCCGGTGGTCGAGCGTTCCTGGCACATCCGCTGGTGCTCGAGCCTGATCCCGGCAGGCTCGAGGAGCTCGTGAGCCAACTCAAGCTGGATGGCCTCGACGGCATCGAGGCGGTATACGCCGAGTTCAGCGTGGAGCAGCAGGGGGAGCTGGTCGGACTGGCTCGCAAGCACGACCTGCTGGTTTGCGCCGGGACCGACTACCACGGCATCGACGGGCTCGGCAGCCGTTCGCTGGGCATCGAGATGCCGCACGCGGAGTGGCTGCGCTTCCGTTCCGCGGTGCTGGATGGTCCCGGCCTGGCTGGTCCAGCTCCGGCTTCTGCGACCCCTCCTACCGCATCGACACCGGACGAGCCAGACGGCCCCGGGCCGCGGGTCCGGTTGCGCCCGTTCGTCCTGCGGATCGTACTGCCGGCCGTGGCGGCCTTGGTGCTGCTCCTGATCACTCTGTGGGCGCTGTTGTTGCCGTCCTTCGAGCAGACCCTCCTGGAGCGCAAGCGCGAGCTGACCCGTGAGCTCACTGAGTCGGCGTGGAGCATCCTGGCGGCTTACGAGGCGGAAGAGCGTGCGGGGATGCTTACGCGGGAGGAGGCCCAGGCCGCCGCCGCAGACGTCGTCTCCGAGCTGCGCTACGGCCAGGACCGACGGGACTATTTCTGGAATCCAGGACATGCAGCCGAGGATGGTGATGCATCCGTATCGTCCCGACCTTGATGGCCAGGACCTGTCCGACTTCGAGGACCCACGTGGTGTGCCCATCTTCGTCGAGTTCGCTGATGTCGTGAAGCGTGAGGGCCAGGGCTACGCCGACTATGTCTGGCAGTGGTTCGACGACCCAGACCGACTGGAGCCCAAGGAGTCGTACGTCAAGGGCTTCGAGCCCTGGGGCTGGGTCATCGGCACCGGTCTCTATACCGACGACGTTCGCGCCGAGATCGGGGCCATCGAGGGCAACCTCATCCTTGCCTCGCTCGCCACCTCCGGAATCATCGCCTTGCTCTTGCTGTTCTCGCTGCAGCAGAGCCTGCGCATCGAGCGGCGACGTGAAGAGGGCCTGGAGCGATTGCGCGATTCCCACGCCCGCTACCACGCACTCGTCGAGGCCACCACCGAGGGCACGCTCCTTGTCATCGACGGCAGGCTGCGCTACGCCAACCCCACGTTCCTCCGGCTCCTCGCGTACAGCGCGCGACAGCTGGAGTTCCTGGAACTGGCTGACGTGCTGCCGCGTGAGGCCGACAACGAGGCCCTGTGGCTGGCGCTCGAGTCGGGCGATGTCGAGTCACCGGTCCTCGGCGTGGGTCATGAGGGCGTCCTGACTCGTAGCGATGGCCGTCCGCTGGAGTGCCTCCTGACGCTCGAGCCGGTGGTCTTCGGTGGCCGTGCCGGACATATCCTCTTGGCTCGCGACATCACGGTCGCGCTGGCTACCGGTGCTGAAGCGTCGGCGCCTGCAGTCCCGGTCGGCCTCTTCCGTGCCCGCGCCTCGCGTCGCGCTGTCTTCACCGAGCTCAGCCCGGCCGGGAAGGAGCTCCTCGCGGCCCTGGGGGTGGAAGCGGAGGAGCAGCTGGCACTGGCCGATTGCTTCGCCGACGCCGCAGACTTCGGTCGCTTCTTCCGGCGCCTCCTCGACGAGGACGAGGTTCGCGACCAGATCCTCACCCTCGACTCGCCCACGGGGCCGCGCTCCGTGCTGCTGTCGGCGGGCCTGGTCCGGGACGAGGAAGGCGAGCCGATGCACATCGACGGTCTGCTGGTCGACGTTACCGCGGCACGCGATGAAGCGGCCGGTCGCGAGGTCCAGCAGCTGCGCGCCTCCATGCTGTTCCTCCACGAGTCCATCGCGCTCGTCTCGCAGAACGCCGTCACCGTCGGCATGGATGCGAGCCTGGACGACGTTGCCCAGCGAATGACAGAGCGCGGGTCGACCGCGGCGCTGGTGGCCAGTGCCTCCGGCGCGATCGTGGGCATCGTCACCGATCGTGACATCCGAGCCCGCGTGGTGGCCCAGCAGAAGGTCTTCGATGAGCCGGTGGGGTCCGTCATGACGGCGCCACTTCTGCGCGTTCGGGGAACCTCGCCCGTGTACGAAGCCCTTCTCCGCATGGAGGAGCAGGGGGTCGGTCACCTGGCGGTGGAGGACGATGCTGGGCACATCCTCGGTGTCGTCGACAAGGACGCATTGATCGCGTCGCCGCGCTACGCGCCGCTCGTGCTGCTGCGCGAGATCTCCCAGGCCCGGACACCCGAGGATGTGGCCCGCTGCTGTGAGCGGATCGTGCCCGTGGTTGCGAGCCTCCTCGATACCAGCGCTCGCCCACGTCACGTCAACAGCACCCTCACCTCGATCTCCGACGCGGCGACCATCCGCCTCATCCGGCTGGCGATCAGGGAGCTTGGCCCGGCGCCGGCGCCCTTCGCCTTCTTCGCCATGGGCAGCCAGGGGCGAGGCGAGGCACATTTGCTCTCCGACCAGGATCACGGCATCGTCTACGGGGTTCCTGACGAAGCTGCCGCGGATGCCGTCGGGGACTACTTCCTGCGCCTGGGTGGACGCGTGAGCGAGGGCCTGCAGGCGGCCGGCTATCCTCTCTGTCGCGGCTCGGTGATGGCCAGTGATCCCCGCTGGTGCCGCTCGCTGCCTGACTGGATCGCCACCTACGATGACTGGCTGCGCCGAGCCGAGCCGCAGGACATCACCGACCTGAGTGTCTTTCTCGACTTCCGCCTGGTGCAGGGAGAGGCTGCGCTGACTGCCGCGCTGCAGCGCCACATCCATGACACCCTGCCCAGCCAGCGCGGGGTGCAGTATCAGCTGGCGCGCAACGCACTGGCCTTCCGGCCGCCCTTCCGCCTGCCGGGCAACATCTACCTGGGTGGGGGCGCCGAGCAGGGTGGCCACCTCGACCTCAAGGATGTGCTCCAACCGATCGTGGCCTTCGCCCGTGTGTACGCAGCGCGGCAGCGCATCGACCAGAGGCATACCATCGACCGCATCGCGGCGCTGGCGGAGCGTGACTCCTTGCCGTCCTCGAGCCGCCGAGAGATCAGCGACGTCTACGACTTCCTGATGGGGCTGCGCCTCGAAACACAATCGACGGCCCTGCGCGACGGCCGAACGCCCACCAATAGCGTCGATCTCTCCTCGCTCAGCCATACCCAGCAGGAGTTGCTGCGCCACTCGTTCGCCCAGATCGCCAACCTCCAGAAGACCGCTGAGAACGAGTTCCCCGAGGCGTAGCTCGCGCCTCACCGCGCCGCCGCCGGGAGAGCGGTGGGCCCAAGGCACGCCACCAGTTGGCGGCGGTCAGGAGCGCTCCCGCACACGGTCCGCGAGCAGTAGTTGACAACCCCTTCCTCTCCTCTGTACCATGTACATAGGTTATACAAAGACTATACAATCAGGAACGACTAGAGCCCGGATGATCCGCCCGTCGGGGTCGGCAGGGGGCCTGTCATCGGGAAGGAGCAATGCAGTGTTCGAATGGATCGCGAGCGGGTTCGCTCGCTTCACCACCCGACGACCCTGGCTCGCGGTCATCGCGGTCATCGCCGTTGCCGTCGGCCTGAGCGCCATGGGCCGACCGGACATGTCGAACGACAACGCCGAGTTCGCCCCTGATGACCCGGCCATCACTGCCTCCGAACGCATCGAGTCGCTCTTTGGGAGTGACGCCGCGGTGACCCCACTGCAATTCGTCTTCGTCTCCGGATCTGGTGACGTCATCACCACGGCAGGGCTGGAAGCTGCCACCAGCGTGGCTGCCGCCATCGAGGCCACCGAGGTCGACGGCGTCCGACTTGCCGACCTGCTCGTCTCCCAGCCGGGCACGGGTGTGATCACCTCGTTCATGACACCGGTCCAGCTGGCCATCGCCAACGGTGCGCCCGTTCCGACCACTGACGCCGAGGTCAAGGCGCTCTTCCAGGGTGCTCTCGCCCAGGCGCCGGCCGAACAGTCGCAGTTGCTGGCACAGCTCGTCGAGGGCGACGTCACCGCTGGTGCGGCTTCGGCTCCGAGCGGGCTGATGGTCACCTTCTTCGAGGCTCCCGCCGATGCCGCCGAGGCGACGCGACTGGCCGACCTGCAAAGCGAGCTGGCCACGACCCTGCGAGAGAGCGCCTCTGGCGATGTCACGGCACTGCCCTTCTCGGTCGAGCTCATCGCCGCCACCGGCGACGAGTCGGCCATCGAGATCCCGCTCCTGCTGTTCGGCGCCATCGGCATCATCGGCTTGGCGCTGCTGCTGGTCTACTGGCCCGGCCACGGCATGGGTCGCCTGCAGCGCGTCCGACGTACCTTCGCCGACACGCTCGTGACGCTGCTCGTCGTCATCTTCGCCATCACCGCAACGGACGGTATGGCGGTCCTGCTCGGGCCCGATGGACTCGGTCTCATCGGCAACGTTTCAGGCGCCGGCTCCATCGTGCCCATCCTCATCGTCGGCCTTGGTGTCGACTACGTCATCCACCTCAATGCCGCCTACCGTAACGGCCTCTCCGAGGGCAGCGCCGTGAGCGCCGCGATGGCTCGCAGTGTTCGCATCGTCGGTGGCGCACTCGTGCTATCCGTGCTCACCACATCCTTCGGCTTCCTGACCAACCTCTTCTCCGGCACGCCCTCGCTCGCCACGTTCGGCATCCTGGCCACGGTCGGCATCCTCATCGCCTTCATCTTCGCCAACCTCTTGTTCCCGGCGTCCCGCGTCCTGCTCGATCGACGAGCCGTCCGCAAGGACCGCTTGCCGGCGGAAGCGTTCGCGACGGGCGACTCCAGCTGGACCGATCGCATCGTCGGTGCGACCGCCGTCATCCCCAGGCGTGCTCCGTGGGCCGCGATCGGTGTGGCCGGCGTGGTGCTTCTGGCCGGCGCGCTTGCCGCCACCAACCTTCGCTCGGGCTTCAGCTTCCTCGACTTCGTGCCCGAGGGTTCTCCGGTCCGCGCCGCGGCCGTGGAACTGACCGATCGCTTCGACGGCGGTCTGGGTGAGACCACCCAGGTGCTCTTCAACGGCGATGTCAGCGAGCCGGCCGCATGGAACGCGACGCTTGCCGCGACCAACGCCGCAGCATCCATCCCCGGCATCGTCACCATCGGGGGTGATGCGCTGGTGGAATCACCCCAGCAGCTGGTCGCCTCGCTGGCCGATCCGGGTGCGCCTGCCTTCGAGCCCACCGTCGCTGAGGCCGTCGCCGCGGCTGGCCTGGATGCCTCGCTCCAGGCGCCCCGCGACGCTGACCTGGCCGGCCTGCTGGCGGCCGTGCAGGCAGTGGCGCCAGCGCAACTCGGGGGCGTGTATACGCCTGACGCTGCCCTGTATACCTTCACGTCGCAGGCCGGCACCGATGGTGCCCTCCGGCTCGCCGATGACCTCGAAGCGTCCTTCGGGTCCGGGGCCGTCGCGACCTCCCAGGAGATCATCAGTGCCGCGGTCGTGGAGAGCATCTCGACGACGCAGGTGCAGAGCCTCGTGCTGGCCCTCGTGGGCGCCGCCATCCTGCTCATGATCAACTTCTTCGCTTCCGAGCGTCGCCCCCTGCTGGGCTTGCTCACCGTGCTGCCGGTCGGCGGCGTGGTGATCCTGCTCTACGCCTTCATGGCGCTGACCGGCATCGAGTTCGGGCCGGTCACGGCTACCCTCGCTGCGGTCGTCATCGGTGTCGGAGTCGACTACACCATCCACGTGACGCACCGTTTCGGAGAGTTCCGTCGCGACGGCCTTGATGTGGATGCGGCCATCAGCAGGACCCTCGGCACGACCGGCTCGGCCCTGCTGGCCTCGGCGCTGACGACGAGCCTTGGCTTCGCCTTGCTGACACAGTCGTCGCTCATCCCGTTCCAGCAGCTGGGCGAGCTGATCCTGGTCGCGGTCATCGGCTCCGCGCTGGTGTCGGTGCTGGTGTTGCCGTCGATGCTCACCGTCTACGCGCGTCGTTCCGAGCGTCCGGCGAAGGAGTCGGAGGCCGAGGGCATCCCCGTCTTCGGCGGCGTCAGCCAGTCACAAGCATGATCGCGTGACGCCAGGCGATGAGCGGCGTGCAGGGTTCCTGACGCTGGCCATCGGGTTCACGCTCATCCGCTGGCTGGGTTCGGCACGACGGCCACCATGGCCGTGATGCTCGATACCGAATGCGGGTTGGTGGCCGAGGCGCAACCTCCTGTCACGCTCTGGCGGCTGCGCCTCCAGGACGCTCGGTAGTACGCCTCGAACGTGTCGAAGTGAACAGGTCACAAGTGTTCGGCTCATGCGCGAGGCTTCCATCCGGTCAGGCGTCGGTTGGCCCAACGAACGATCTGGTCGGCGATGAAGGCGAGGATTCCGACGACGATGAGGATGGCCACGATGTTCTCAGTCAGTAGGTAGCGTCTCGCCAGCACCAGGCGGTATCCGAGCCCCGACTGGGCTCCGATGATCTCAGCAACCACCACATACCCGAAAGAGGCTGCGACGGCTACCCGGATGCCACCGAAGATGTCGGGCACGATGGCCGGGATGATGACTCGACGAAATACCTGCCTCTTCGGGGCGCCCAGCGTCGCAGCGGCCTGAAGGTAGATCGGCGGAACGTTGCGCACCGCTTCGTACGAAGTGATGACCATCACGATGAACGTGCCGAAGGCGATGAGAGCGACCTGGGTGCCGCTGCCGATGCCGAACCAGAGGATGAAGAGGGGGATAAGAGCTAGGGGTGGAAGCGGCCGGATGGCCTCGACGAGAGGATCGGCGAGGGCGCGGAACGTCATCGACACGGCCATCGACACACCCACCAGCATTCCGAGCGCGAGCCCGATGAAGAAACCGGGCAGGAGACGCGTGACGACGGAGTCCCAGATATCGCCCGGGAGGACCGGGGCAAGCTGCTGATACGCCCGAGCCAGATCGGCTGGACCGGGCACGAACAGGGGCCGCGCGAACCCCCCGACCGTGGCGACGAGCCAGGTGAAGACGAGTCCGGTAACGACACAGGTGCCGATGAGTCGGTTGCGCGTCAGGAGCCGGGTCGGCCAGCCTGAGTGCGAGGTGCTGCCCGACGAGCGAGTAGGCGCGGCGGCCGGTGGCTGGGCGGTCATGCTGGCACATTCACTCCTGCTCCGCCCGCCTCGAAGCGGTCCCAGAGTTCACGGCGCACCGCCTGGAACTCCGGCGTCGTTCGCATCGTCGGCGTTCGAGGATGCGGAAGATCAATGGCGAGGAGCGAGTGGATGCGATTGGGGTATCTTGCCCATGATGGCCACACGAGAACCCAGATAGACCGCCTCTTCAAGGTCGTGGGTTACGAAGATGATCGTCCGGCGGTCCGTCTCCCACAGCTCTAGCAGCTCGTCCTGTAGGCGTTGACGCGTCATCGCGTCCAGGGCGCCGAACGGTTCGTCCATCAGGAGCACATCGGGCTCGTTGGCGATGGTGCGGGCGATGTCAACGCGCTTCCGCATCCCGCCAGAGAGCTCACGCGGCAACAGCGATGCGTAGTCTGTGAGCCCCACCAGGTCGATGTAGCGCTGCCCCACTTGGCGAACCTCTTCGCGCGACAGCCCGGCCACCGTTGGCCCGAACTCGATGTTTCGCCGGACATCGAGCCACGGGAATGTGGCATCCGGTTGGAATACCACGCCACGACTCCTGTCTGGCCCCCGCACGGGACGACCTTCGACTTCGATACTTCCGTCACTGAGCTCGATGAGCCCGGCGATGGCGAAGAGCAGCGTCGACTTCCCGCATCCTGACGGTCCCACGAGGCAGAGGAACTCCTGGTCCGAGACGACCAAATCGGTCCGCTCCAGCGCGACGAGTTCGCCGGCATCATCGCGCGAGTAGACCTTGCGCGCTCCCCGGCACGAGATCTTCGGCGCGGCCGCTGTTGGCACGGTCACTGAGGTCGCACTCCGGACGTCGTCGCCGCGGCGTGCGCTCTTGCGAGCACCTCGAGCCGCCGCGGAAGGATCGACCACAGATCCACGAAAGGACGATCGTGGTCCGGCGCGTGAGCGCTATCCGTGCGGTTTCGAACAGAGTCTCGTCATCCATGACAGCGAGGCTCGGGATGGTGACGGCGTCGATGCCCACGGCCGCTTGCTCGCCTGCCAGTTCTTGGAGCTCGCCCAGCTCTGCCTCCATGACGTGAGGCGAAAGGGCCCCTACGCAGAGTCCCTCCCGAGACGCCAGGTCGAAGCCGAGCATCTCCTCAAGGTGAGCGATTGCCCCATCAACTCCCCCTGCCGCCAGCCAGCGGCTCAGCCTGCACAGCTCGAACGGAAGCCCCGCCGGTCCATGGGTCCCCAGGTAGGTCATGGCCTTGACGAACTCGGCCTGCGGAGCGAGGGCGCCGATGTCTTGGCCCACCGACCGCGCCAGCGACGGCGTGAAGACGTCCAGCGCAACGCGAAGGCGCTCTCCGCCAGCGCCACGGATGGATGTGGCACGCTCGACGGCAGCGCCGGCGGCTTGCGTGATTCGAGCGCAGCGCCACTCGAGGAATGGCGCCAGTGGCCCGTCGCTCGGCCGGCCGAGCAGCTCGGCAACGAGATCGAGTCGTCCCTGCGGGCTCGTCCTTGCACTCGCCAGACAACTGGCCACGAAGGCGAGGTCGATGTCATGCGAGACTGCCGCGTCGCGGCATTCCTCACAGAAGCAGGCGAGGTCCTCGGATGGGTCACGCGAGGGACTGGGCCAGCGGATCTTGTCAATAAAGACGCCGTCCCAGAGCCCGACCGAGAGAGCTGCCTCAAGCCGTTCGAGTGCGGCTGCCAGGCCCGTCGCTCGTACCGGGCAGTCGAAGGCGAACTCTGCCTTACCGTTGGGCCACGGGACCGGCGCCAACGGCCCGCGCGCCGAGTCTCGCGCGGGTACGTGGATTCCATCACCGCTGAGCAGGGGTTGCCACAGCCAGACGCTGCAACCGAGCTGTCGCGCCTCGTCGGCGACCACGTCGACGAGCTTGCTGGGAAGGCGCCAACCGAGGCAGACATCGGTGATCGGCACGGTCGCACACGCCCGTCGCAGGCACGCAGCAGCAGCGTCCGGGCTGATTACCCCAAACGCCGTCCCGCCTTCGAGGAATTGGGCGACGACGCGCGGCGCGCCGTCGCCCATCTCGCCGGAAAGGATCACCCGCCGCTCTGCAACGCAGCGAAGAATGTCGGCGCCAGTACAAGCGCGTCGAGATCGATGGCCGAAGCATCCAAGCCCTCGGTCTCCGAGAAGAAGTCGACTACGAACTGTAGGCGGTCCCTGTAGAAGAATGGGCTCTCGGGGTCGTCCCAGAACAGTGCCGCGGCCTCTTCCTGGGTCGGCATGATCACCAGGTCTGTGAGGAAGCGCTTGGCATCCTCCGGCGTAAATCCGGCACCGGACTGTTCATTGATCCAGTCCGACATGATCTGGAGCGCCTCGGCCTCGTTCTCCTGGAGACGCCATCGATCGATACCACGCCCGAGGAGCCGCACGGGCACATCAGGATTGGCGTCGATAAACGCCTGCGTGGTGGCCAAGCCGGCCAGGTCCATGGCGCCACCTGCGAGCTGTGGCCCGGTCAGGATGTTGATCATGCCCTCCTGCTCGAGGCGGAACCGCTGGGGCAGGCCGTCGCTGTAGAAGTCCGCCTCCCCACGGATGAATGCGGCGGCGCCCTCGACCGGGTCCATGTCAAGGATGGTGAGGTCGTCACGGTCAGGCCGGCATAGCCGAGCGCTGTGTCGAGGACTGGCGTGAAGCTCGCGCCCCCCGGCAGGATAATCGTCGTGTCCTCGAGTTGTCCGGCGGCGAGGGCAAGTGCCTCGTCGTGACTGGCTCCATCGGCCACAAACTCATCGTACGTCTTGAAGCCGTCGTCCGGGCGCGCCATGATCGAGTAGCCAGCGAAGATGTTGGTCAGCGTGATCATGCGTAGTTCCGGGGCACGAGCTGCCGCCAGGATGAACGGCGTGTCCCCCAAATCACCTACGTCGATGGAACCACCGAGCATGGCCTCGTACATCGGCTGCTCGACTTCGAAGGTGGTCTTCTCGAAGGTGATGCCCTCATCAGCCAGATAGCCCTGCTGCTCGGCGATTGCCCACGGGGCGTAGTCGAGATAGGGCAATTGGCCGAACCGTACGGTCACTGGATCGGGCGCATCCTGTGCCATCGTGACACCCGCCGACGCGATGGTGCCGGCGAGGGCCAGCGCTGTTGCCAGCGCGATGATCTTCCTCCCGTGTCGGGTCATTTGTGTATCTCCCCTGCAATCGTCGACTTGAGCTGGTTCGGTTCCTCGTGGCGTCGATCACTCATCCGCCAGTAGCGTCAATGGATGAGTAGCGGCAACCCCTCCTTCCTTCCGATGACCACTCTCGTACCGCGAGCTGCGAGCGCTTCGACGAAGTCCGGGGGAACGCGCTCGTCCGTGACGAGCGTTCCGACTCGGTCGAATCCAAACATGAACCCAGGCGCGACCCGGTCGAACTTGCTGGCGTCGGCGAGGACGACCGCCTCACGGGCCATCTCCCGGAGAAACCTTCGATCCACTGCGATCTACGGACCTGCTCGGTCATGAAACCGTTGTCGAGGTCGATCGCCGACGCGCCCATGAAGACGGTATCGGCTCGGAGGTCGCGCAACGCCGACTCGGTCAGGTGGCCTCGGGTGCTGTGCATGGTTGGCAGTACCACGCCCCCGAGAACGATCAGCTCGACGGCCGGCGCGTCCAACAGGGCATTCGCCACGTCAAGGGCGTTGGTGATGACAGTGAGATGCCGATGGCGCAAGCGTCGTGCCATCTCGACCACGGTGGTGCCGCTGGAAAGGGCGATGGTTGACCCGTCCTCGATGAGGCCCGCTGCGGCTGTGCCAACGGCACGCTT
The DNA here is from genome assembly GCA_963724095.1 of uncultured Chloroflexia bacterium. Classification (GTDB taxonomy): domain Bacteria; phylum Chloroflexota; class Limnocylindria; order Limnocylindrales; family CSP1-4; genus JAFMJV01. Next base: position 201,433 of record CAVRTH010000001.1, on the reverse strand, counting down.
GTAGGCGATATTGGGGTCTTCGTCCGCGGTGACCGGCAGACTGCCGCCTTCGACGACGGTGGCGCCGCCGTACGTTCGGATGAGACGTCCTTCCCGTGCCAACCGTTGCAGCCTTCGGCGCACCGTGGCCTCAGTCACTTCCAAGGTCATCGCCAAGTCCGCCACGGTGGCGCTGCCGGATGAGCGCAGCACATCCATCAAGGCCTCGTCACGAGCCGTCGTCATGGGTGGATTGTCGCGTTCGGGTGTGCGAACTGTCAATCGAATTGCGCGTTTCGCACATAGAGTGGTCCAAGAATGCTCGACATATTTCCATCTTGTGACTGAACTGGTTCCAGTTGGAGCTCGTCGAACCGAGTCTCCAACTCCGGCGTCAGTAGCTCGGGTCCTCAGAGTGTGATCGACCACAAGAAGTCAGACGGACGGAGCGTGCCTGGGCTCGCGTGGAGGCACGACGTCGCGCACGAGGCGGATGTCGCGACGCTGCCGGACGAGCCGACGTCAGCATAGGCGCAGGCTGCGCGCACATGCTCCGCGAGCGACGCCACCAGCTCACCCAGGCGCACGCCACAGGCAGCTCGTCGAGCGAATGTCTCCTGGTAGTGCTGCCTCGGCGCTTTGGCCGCCCCGACGAAAGCTCCCTGGTCTGCGACGATCGCAAGCTCCAGTACCGCCGCGTCCGAACCAGGCCACGCTGGCCTCGTTGTCAGGGCCCAACGGATCGAGGCTCGGCCGCTACCCGCCCGCGTCGTACAGCAGCATGCCGACTCGTGCACCAGCATCTCGGCATAGGCGCGAGCGGGCGGAATCGGCCGCCCGTTTGGGGACGTCCGGGCGGCGAGCTGTGAGATCCATGACATACGCCCGGCCCGGGATCGCGAGCGGCACGGCGGTCCCTCCCTCCTAGAAGTCGGCGCTGCCCGGAGTACGCGGGAAGGGGATGACGTCGCGGATGTTGGCCATGCCGGTGGCGTAGGCCAGGGCCCGGTCGAAACCCAGTCCGAAACCGGCGTGTGGCACCGTGCCGTACCGGCGCAGGTCGCGGTACCAGGCGTAGGCCTTGCGGTCGAGGCCCATCTCATCGATGCGCCGGTCGAGCACGTCGAGCCGTTCCTCGCGCTGGGAGCCGCCCACGATCTCACCCATGCCTGGTGCCAGCACATCCATCGCGGCCACCGTGCGCTCGTCGTCGTTGAGGCGCATGTAGAAGGCCTTGATGTCCTTGGGGTAGTCGACCACCACCACCGGTCGCTTGGCCACCTCCTCGCATAGGTAGCGCTCGTGCTCGGCCTGCAGGTTCGCACCCCACGAGACAGGGAACTCCCATTCACGCTGCGCCTTCTCAAGGGTCGACGACCGCGTCGGTGTAGGTCATACGCTCGAAGTCGGATGCCACGAAGGCCTCCAGCCGTGAGACCGCCTGAGGGTCGATGCGCTCGGCGAAGAAGGCCATGTCGTCCTCGCGCTCATCGAGGATGGCGCGGAAGGCGTACTTCAGCAATTCCTCCGCCAGGTCGGCGTCGTCGGAGAGGTCGGCGAAGGCGATCTCTGGCTCGACCATCCAGAACTCGGACAGGTGGCGGCTGGTATTCGAATTCTCGGCGCGGAAGGTCGGGCCGAAGGTATAGACCCTGGTCATGGCCAGGCAGTAGGACTCCACGTTGAGCTGGCCGGAGACGGTCAGGAAGGTGGGCCGGCCGAAGAAGTCCTGGCTGAAGTCGATGACGCCGTCGGGCGTGCGCGGCAAGTTGGCGAAGTCCAGCGTGGAGACGCGGAACATCTCGCCCGCGCCCTCCGCGTCGGCCGCGGTGATGATGGGCGTGTGGATCCAGTAGAAGCCGTGCTCGTGGAAGTAGCGATGGATGGCCTGGGCCAACGCATGGCGGACACGGGTCACCGCGCCGATGGTGTTGGTGCGTACCCGCAGGTGCGGCACCTCGCGCAGGTACTCGAAGGTGTGGCGCTTGGCCGCCACCGGGTAGCTGTCGGGGTCGTCGACCCAGCCGACCACCTGGAGTGAGTCGGCCTGCAGCTCGATCGACTGGCCCCCACCCTGCGACTCGGCCAGTGTGCCCGAGGCGGTCACCGCACAGCCGGCCGTGAGGTGCGTGACCTCGTCCTCGTAGTTGGCGAGTGCCTTCTGTGCCACCACCTGCAACGGGGCGAAGCTGGAGCCGTCGTGGACGTGCACGAACGAGAGCCCGGCCTTCGAATCGCGACGTGTTCGCACCCAACCCTGGATGGTCACCTGTTCCCCAGCGGGATGTGCTCCAGCGAGCACATCAGCGATCCGGACTACCTCAGACATCGATACCTCCCACTGCATCCCGAGAGTAGCGCGACCAGCAGCGGCGATGGGACCCGGGAGCTCAAACCGCCGGAGGGCCCTCGACCCCTTCCTTGGCGTCCGTCCCCGATGCGCCGAGACGCGTGTCTGGCAGCAGGAGGCTGAGCCCCAGGCCGAACAACACGAACACGAAAGCCGTGGCTCCCGTCAGGCGTGCTGCGCCCACGAAGGCATCATCGAGCAGCGGCACGATGGCCGCTGTGTTCGGCTGCGCGCGGATCCCGCTGATGGCTTGGCCGCCGGACGTCTCCATGGCCGTGGCGATGCCCGCGATGGCCTGAGGAGCGAGACCGGGAGTGCCCTCCAGGTTGGACCGCACGCCGTTGCCCAGGCTCACGAAGAGGATGGTGCCCAGGATGGCGATGCCGAGGGCTGAACCGACCTGCCGCATGGTGGAGTTCGCGCCTGACGCCAGGCCGGATTCGCTCCACGGGGATGTCCGACAGCGTGACGCTCGTGAGCTGCGCTGTCGCGAGGCCCACGCCCACGCCGTAGACGAACAACGGAAAGGCCAACTGCAGCCCCGTTACGCTCGTGCCCAACAGCAGCGTGATGGCCAGGATCCCGACGGCTTCGAGCGCCATCCCCAGGCTAACGGTTCGGCGCGGGCCGTAGCGATTGGCCAGCTGTGCTGCGATGGGAGCAGCGATGAACGCGCCGATCGCGAGCGAGACGAAGATCAGCCCGGTATCGAAGGCCGACAGTCCCAGCACGGCCTGCAGGAACAAGGGCAAGACGAACAGCAGCCCGAACTCACCCAACGACACGATCGTGCCAGCCAGGTTGCCGTAGCGGAAGGCCGGGAAGCGCCACAGATCGAAGTCGAAGAGGAAGAACTTCCCGGCGCGAGCGCGGCGTACCTCTACCCAGGTGAACAGACCCAGCGCCACGATGCCGTAGCCGATGGCGAAGGGGATGATCGAGATGTTGTCCAGGGGCCAGGTCCAACCGAGCACCTCGAAGGGTTGCTTGGGGGTCCACCAGCCAAAGGTGTTGCCCTCGATGAGCCCGAAGATGAATGCCCCCAGGCCGGTCGTGATGAGCACGAAGCCGGGAAGATCGAAACCTGCCAGAGCGTCCTCGTCTCGTGACTCCCGGATGTAGCGGACGGTGCCCAGGATGGCGATGATGCCGATGGGCACGTTGATGAAGAACGACCAGTGCCACGACAGGTTGGTCGTGAACCAGCCCCCCAGGAGCGGGCCCAGGGCGGCCATGCCACCGATGACCGCGCCCCAGATGCCGAACGCGACCGCACGGTCGCGGCCGCGGAAGTTGGTGTTGAGGATGGACTGCGTGGAAGGCAGGATCATCGCCCCGCCGACACCCTGGAGCAGGCGTGCGCCGATGAGCATGGTGCCGCTGCTGGAGAAGCCTGCGATGACCGAGGCGATGATGAAGATCGCGAGTCCGAGCAGGTACATCTGGCGGCGGCCACGCTGATCGCCCAGGCGACCGAGTGTGACCAGCAGCGCCGCGAACACCAGGGCATAACTGGTGTTGATCCACTCGGCTTCGGTTGCCTGCAGCCCAAGGTCGCTGATGATGGCCGGGACCGAGACGTTCACGATGGTGACGTCCACGATGATCATGGCGACACCCAGGCTGAGCATGGCCAACCCCAGCCACCGGCCACGGCCGGATCCACTCATCGAGCTCGTCGCCTCTCGCGCATCCATCTTCGTGATCGCGCTCCTTCCTGTCTCAGCCGGCTTGGGTGTCCGGGGTGTTTGCTTCCTCTCCCATCACGATACCGTCAGCGACCCGTGGCCGGGTGTCACCCCGGGTCAGCGTCGGCTGATCGCTCGACCGCGTCGAGTGCCGGGCCCAGTCCAGGGTCGACCTCGGCTGCCGCGATATTGGAGCCGGCCGACGCTGCGGCCAAGGGTTGGGCGCCTGGGCCCTCGACCAGCCGCAGGCCCAGGTCCAGCCGACGCAGTCCGGGCACCAGCACGGCCACCCCGCCCGCCACCAGCAGGGTCAGCACGCCCCCTGCGAGAACGCTGGGCACGACCCCGATCAAGGTCGCCGCAACGCCGCTCTCGAAGGCACCCAACTCGTTGGAAGCACCGATGAAGAGGTGGTTCACCGAGGCGATGCGACCACGCAGGATCCTCCGGCGACTCGACGCGCAGGATGACCAGGCGGATGACGACGCTGACGCCATCGGCCAGTCCTGCCACGAAGAGCGCAGCCAGCGAGAGCACGAAACTCGTCGAGAGCCCGAACGCGATCATGGAGACACCGAAGACCGCCACGAACCCCAGCAGCAGTCTGCCGGCGTGTTGCCGGGGTGGGATGCGCGTGGTGGCCAGCATGGACAGCAGCGCGCCTACGGAGGGAGCCGTTCGCAGCAGTCCCAACCCGAGCGGGCCCACTCCCAGGATGTCGGCCGCGAAGATCGGCAGCAGGGCGATGGCGCCGCCGAAGAAGACGGCGAAGAGGTCGAGGGCCATGGAGCCCAGGAGCACCTGGTTAGCGACGACGTAGCGAACGCCGCCGGCGAGGCTGTGGACGATGCTTTCGCTTCGGTCGGGCTCGGGCATCGGCTTGCGCCCGATGCGCGTGATCGCCAGGACCGAGATGGCGATCAGCATGGTCAGGGCCAGGTACGTGGCGGGGATGCCGAAGATGGCGATGGCGAGGCCACCGGCCGCGGGACCGATGATGGCAGCGCCGGTCCACGTCGCGCCCGACAGGGAGGCACCCCGGGAGGCATGCTCGATGGGGATGACCTGCGCTTCGAAGGCGACCAACGCTGGTCGCTCGAAGCCAGACGCCACGCCGATGAGGAATACCACCGCAAGGATGCCCAGGAAGCTGATGCCAGCGGGATCGAGTGACATCAGCGCCAGAGCCAGGGTGCCCGCTGCCAGCAGCGAACCGGTGATGAGGATGATCGAGCGCCGGTCGCGCCGGTCGGCGACGTGACCGCCCAGCAGCATCAACGCCAGTGCCGGGATGGCCTCGACCAGGCCCAGCAGCCCCAGGGCCAGGGGCTCGCCGGTGACCTCGTAGGTCTGGAAGGCCACGACCGTCGCGATCGCCGACATCCCCAGCGCGGCCAGGCCGCGAGCCGTCAGCAGCGCCCGGAATTCGGGCAGCGCAAGCAAGGCCAGGGTCGGGTTCGGTGGCTGGGCTCGCGTCACTCGCCGAGCGTAGCCGGTCCCGTCCGACCCGTTCCGCGACTGCATCCTGTCATGCGGGTGTCATCGGGCCTACCCATCCTCTGCCGGGTGCGGCCCCCACCCCCGGTTGGCCGCAGGCAGTCCAAAGGAGAAGCTCCATGCGAACGACAGTGATGGGTGCGGCCGCGGTGCTGGCCCTCGCGCTGGCACCGGCAAGCGTGCTCGCGCAGGACGAGATGTCAGGTGACGACATGATGATGGCATCGACGGTGCCTCACCCCGCCCACATCCACGCAGGCCTGTGCCCCGCTCCCGGCGACGTGGTGGCCCCGCTCAACGACGTGACGGTCGCCGGGAACGAGGCCCAGGGCGTCGAAGAGCACATCCACGTCGACGTCAGTATCTCCAGCGTGGGACTCACCATCGATGACATCCTTGCGGCCGACCACTCGATCAACGTCCACCAGAGCGCCGACGACATGGCGACCTACATCGCCTGCGGCAACATCGGCGGCCACTTCGTGGGCGACTCGTTCCTCGTCGGGCTTGGCGCCGTGGGTGACTCGGGCTACTCCGGCATCGCCTGGCTGACCGACAAGGGCGATGGCACGACCGAGGTCAGTGTGGCCATCTCCCATTCGGGCGCCACCGAGTCCATGGACACGAGTGACATGGACCCGGGCATGGACAGCGACATGGGCGACAGCGACATGGGCGACGACGATATGGACAATGATGGCTAGCTAGCTCCCCACCGACTCCACTAGGCCCGCGGGTGCCAGCAGGCATCGGCGGGCCCATCGCTGTGCGGCCCTTGTCGATAGGCTCTTGGAGCTACCCAGAAGACGAGAGGTCGTGCCATGAAAGCGATGGTCCATCACCGGTTCGGTGCTCCCACGGAGGTCCTCCAGCTGGCAGAGGTCGCCAAACCGACCCCCGCCGAGGGCGAGGTGCTGGTGCGGGTGCACGCTTCTTCAGCCAACCCCTGGGACTGGCACTTCATCCGGGGACAGCCGTACTTCATGCGCCTGGGGCCTGGTGGCCTGCGCCGGCCCAAGCACCCCATACCGGGGGGTGACCTGGCCGGGGTCGTGGAGCAGGCCGGCCCGGCTGCCGGCGGATTCGAGGTGGGCGACGAGGTCTACGGCTTCAGCCACGGCGCCTTCGCCGAGTACGTTGCGGTCCCGCATGGGCGCCTGGCCAGGAAGCCGGCGAACCTCGGCTTCGAAGAAGCGGCGACCGTGCCGCTCGCGGGTGCGACTGCCATGCAGGGCCTGAGGGATGTCGGCGACGTGAAGAGCGGAGACAAGGTGCTGATCATCGGCGCCTCGGGCGGGGTCGGGACCCTCGGCGTGCAACTGGCCAAGTCCTACGGAGCGGAGGTGACCGCTGTCTGCAGCGGCTCCGGCGTGGCGCTCGTGCGTTCGCTCGGTGCCGACCACGTCATCGACTACACGACCGACGCTTATACCCGTGGCGACGATCGCTATGACGTCATCTTCCAGTTCGGCGGGACCGCCTCCCCAGGCGCACTACGCCGCGTGCTGTCGGGAAAGGGCCGGCTGGTCCAGTGCAGCGGTGACGGCAACCGCGTGATCGGGCCGGTCTGGAACATCATCAAGGCCTCCCTGGCCAACCCATTCGTGAGCCAGACGCTCAAGCTCGTGAGTACCGTCGAGGACACCAAGACCTTCGACGAGCTGCGTGCGTTCATCGAGCGCGGTGAACTCAGGACCATCGTGGACAGCACCTATCCGCTGGAGCAGGCTGGCGAGGCCGTGCGCCTGGTGGAGGAGGGGAGCCCACGCGGCAAGGTCGTCATCACCATCGCCTGACGGGATCGACCTCGCGGCCGTCATCAGGCCACGATTCGGTCCATAATCGCGACTGACTGCAGGTGTCGTTCGTTGCGATACCGCGTCCATGGCCGATCGAGACCCGCGGGCGGAGCCTCGGCGCCCTGCCCCGACCACGCACAGGAGCGACGACGTATGTCGAGCATCACTCCCCGCCCAACCACCCCGTGGAAGCGCCTGGCCGTCGGTGCTCTGACCCTCGGGCTGCTGACGGGCGGGCCGGGCATCGTGGCCGCACAGGACGAAGCCGCCGGGACCGTCAGGCTGACCGACTTTCGCGGCCAGCACATGGAGGTGCCCGTGGGGACCGATAGCGTGGTCTTCCTCGTCGAGAACGCCATGAACACGTTCTACTCGGTCGGTGGTGCCGACCACATCGCCGGCATCGGCGATATCTGGCAGCCGGCCTACAAGGAGGTGTTCTTCAGCGCTGTCGACCCTGACTACGCTGACACACCCCGCGTCGCGTCCAGTGACGGAGCGGTCGACCTCGAGGCGCTCGCAGCCACCGACCCCGAGCTGGTGGTGCTGTGGTCGGCGGACATCGATGACCGCGACACGACGGCCATCGAGGAGGGATTGGGCGTGCCCGTCTATGGTGTTTTCCTCGATTCCTTCGATGACCTGACCAAGCTCACCTCGGACATGGCCGCGGTGGTGGGCGATCCGGCGCGTGGCGAGGCGGTCGTCGCCCAGATCGCAGCCGAGATGGACAAGATCCGCGGCATCGCCGCGACCATCCCCGATGAGGAGCGGCCGAGCGTCTACTGGATGTGGGGCGACGTGTTCGGCACCGCCGGCGTCGAGAGCACGGCCAACGAGCTCATCGACGCGGCAGGCGGCGTCAACGTCCTCTCCGGTTGGGATGACGGGGCTCGTGTCATCGAGCATCCGGTGCTGTCGATGGAGACGATCGCGCTTCTGGACCCGGAGGTCATCTACCTCTGGTTCAACCCCCAGATCGATCCGGCCGACATCATCGACGGACGCGAGGTCGCGGGCGTCGACTTCAGCACGTGGTCCGGCCTGAGCGCGGTGCAGTCGGGGCGTGTGTATGAGCTCGATGACCCGTTCCTGTACGACTTCATGACCGGCCGCCAGCCTATCGCCACCCTCAAGATCGCCAAGGACATCAACCCCGAGGCGTTCGCCGACATCGACCTCGCCTCGGAGTACGACGCGTTTTTCCGCGAGATGTACGGCGTCACGTACCCGGACTACGCGCCGGCTCGATGAAGCCCGCGGACCGGTGGCGGCGCGACGACTGAGCGGCGTCCTCTGGCCCGCCTCCGGCCACCTTGGCGGCTGGCGGGCCGTCGCCGTCGCCGCACTCGCCATCTCGCCCCTGCCGGCGTTCGTCTTCTCGATGCTGTTGGGCAGCTACGGGCTGGCCGTCGCCGACGTCTTCGGCGTCATCTGGTCGCGGCTTGCCGGGACTGACGCCTACGAAGCGGGCGTCTACACCGTCCTGCTCGACATCCGTTTGCCACGGGTGTTCTCGGCGATGCTCGTGGGCATGTCGATGTCGGTGGCCGGCGCGGTCCTGCAGGGAGTCCTGCGGAATCCGCTGGTGGATCCGTACATCCTGGGCCTCTCGGCCGGTGCGGCCTTCGGTGCGGCCCTCTCGATCGCGGTCATGCCGGCGCTGCCGCTGCAGGCGAGCGCATTCCTCTTCGGCCTGCTGGCGATGGGCATCGCCTACTGGATGGCTCGGACCGGCGGCCGCGTGCCCATCGTCTCGCTGATCCTCTCGGGGGTCATCACCGGGTTCATCTTCACGGCACTGCTCTCGATCGTGCAGATGAGCGCCCATGAGCGCTCGCTGCAAACGATCATCCGCTGGATCATGGGCAGTTTCAACGCCGTCACCTGGTCGGTGCTCTCGACCGCCTGGGTCCTGATGGTCGCGGGCACGCTGGTGATGATCCTGCTGCGCTGGCGACTGAACGTGCTGGCACTGGGTGATGACGAGGCGCGTTCGTCCGGCATGAACGTGGAGCGCTACAAGGCGGTCTTCATCATCTGCGCTGCGCTCGTGTCGGCGGTCGGCGTGTCGATCGCGGGCATCGTGGCGCTGGTGGGGCTGATCATCCCGCACATGATCCGCATGGTCGCCGGGCCCGACCACCGCACGCTGCTGCCGTTGTCGGCTGCTGCCGGTGCCACCTACCTGGTGCTGGTCGACGACGTGGCCCGTGCCGCGTTCGGGTTCGAGGTGCCCTTGAGCATCATCACCACCCTCATCGGCGCCCCGTTCTTCTTCCTGCTGTTGCGCTCCACCAAGGCGAGTGGCTGGGAATGAGCACAGCGAGCGTGACCCCATCGGACGAAGTCGTCCTCGCAGTGTCCGGGGTCTCCGCTGGCTACGGGGATCTGGCCGTCCTGCGAGACGTCTCGTTCGAGGTCCGGCGCGGCTCGATCGTGGCGCTGCTCGGGCCCAACGGTTGTGGCAAGACGACGCTGCTGCGCATCATCGGCAAGCTCCACCAGGCCACGGCGGGCGCTGTCGCTGTCGGGGGGCGCGACCTCGCCTCGCTGAACCAGCACGAGCTGTCGCGTGTCATGGCCAGCGTGGCGCAGGCACAGCGGACGTCGTTCCCCTTCTCCGTCCTGGACGTGCTGCTCACCGGCCGCATGCCCTACGTCTCCATGCTGTCCGCGCCAGGGGAGTCGGATCGCGCTATCTGTCGAGAGGTGCTCGACTGGTTCGGCATTCGGCACCTGGAGCACAAGAGCGTCACGCGTCTCAGCGGCGGTGAGCGACAGCTGGTGATGATCGCCCGGGCGCTGGCGCAGAAGCCACGGATGCTGCTGCTGGATGAGCCGACGACCTATCTCGACCTGCACAACCGCGTGCGGGTGTTGGAGACCATCGGTCGGCTGGTGCACGATCAGGACCTGACGGTGCTGATGACCATCCACGACCCCAACGAGGCGCTGACGTATGCCGACCGTGCGGTGCTGCTGCGTAAGCTGGCGGCGCTCGAGGGGGCTGACCCGAGTGCCGTCAAGGCCGTGCGGCCAGGGCCCATGACCAGCATGATCGCGACGGGGTCGCCCCCTGACGTCCTGACCCCGGCCAACGTCGCCGAGGCATACGGTGTCGACGTGGACGTCATCGAGCACGCCCACCGCCGGCTGATCGTCCCCGCCGGCTGATGCCCATGAGGCTGCCCGGCTGGCACGCCCGGCCGGGCAGGGAATCGGGCTAGATCCCGAGCGCCTTGGCCTTGGCCGCGGTGAACTCCTCGTCGGTGAGGATGCCTTGCGCGTGGAGTGCAGCGAGCTTCTGCAGCTCGGCCACCTGAGGGTCAACGGTCTCGGCCGGAGCTGGGGCAGCAGCAGTGGCCGGAGCGGCCGCTGCCACGGGTGCGGCGGGTGGGGCAGCGGCCGCGGCCTGCTGTGCCTGGAGCTCAGCGATCTGCCGGCTCTGGGCTTCCATCTGCGCCTGCTGCGCGGAAGCGTTCGCCTGAGCAGCCGCTTGCGTAGCCGCCCCTGCGGCCATCGGCGCAGGCCGGACCAAGCTGATGGGTCAGACCTTGCGGCCGGTCAACAGGAACAGCGGGTAGCGGCGACCGTCGCGGTCAAGCTCGTGGATGATGCGCGTCTCCACCTCGGCGAAGCCGGCCGCCGTCGCCATCCGCTCCAGCGACCCGCGGTCGAAGCCATGGTGGTGGATACCCGGCTGGTCGGGGTCGTGGAAGGAGCCGTCTTCCTCATCGAGGTCGACCAGCGCGATGCCCCCGCCCGGCGTGAGCATGGCGTGGATCGACCGCAAGGTGGCCTCGGTGTCATCGACGTGGTGCAGTACCAGAAGGGAGACGGCCAGGTCGAAGGGTGCGCCGGGCGGAGGCGTCGCGGCAGGGAAGTCAAAGACGTGCGCCGACGCTTCCGCGATGCCATCGGTCTCGATCTTGGTACGGGCGACCCCGATCATGCCCTCCGAGGGGTCGGTCAGGACGACCGACGCCACGTCCGCGAGCAGGTCCAAGCCCAACAGGCCCGTGCCGGCGCCGATGTCGATGAGGCGCATGTCCGCGGCCAGTGGCACGTATTCCCGGATGGTATCGGCGAGGATGTGGGCTCGCTCGAGCCGCTCGGGAGTATCCCAATCGGCCGCTTTGGCGTCGAATTCACTCATGGCCCCATGATGACCGACTCGAGACCGCACGTGGGCGCTTGACGTGGCAACCTTCACCCATGCGATTGATCACCTCCGAGAATGTCGCCGGCTTCGTCAAGGACGGCGTGCTTGACGTCGACGAAGGCTGGACGCTCGCGCCTTCGGCACTGGAATACCTTCGGCGCAACCACGTGCGCTTCGCGGGCGAGGAATCACGTGCGGCAGCGGCCGCCGCGGCAGCCGATCTCGTCGTCATCACCGTCCAGGGCATCGACAAGCCCGGCATCGTGGCGACCGTGGCCGGCGAGGTGGCACGCCAGCACGGCAACATCACCGACCTGTCGCAGACGATCCTGGCGGGAGTGTTCGTGATGGTGCTGGTCGTGGACATGAGCGGGACCGCGGGCTACGACGTCCTGGTTGCCGGGCTCGAGAAGGTGGGCGGGGAGATCGGCATGGAGGTGTCGGTGCGGCTCTACTCGGTGTACGAAGCGATGCATCGCATCTAGCGGGCGGGGAAGAACAAGATGGCGCGTGGCCTGCTGGGCATGGATGAGATCCTCGAGAGCGTCCACATGGTGGGTCGGGACCATCTGGACATCCGTACCGTCACGCTGGGCATCGACCTGCGCGGCTGTCGCACGCCCGACGATGTCGTCCGCCGCATCACCACCACCGCTGGCGACCTCATCGACATCACCGACGACATCGCCGCGGAGACCGGCATCCCCATCGTCAACCGCCGCATCTCGGTCACGCCCATGGCCTGGGTCGCCGAACGTGCGGACCGCGAACTGCTGCTCGACCTGGCGCGGGCGATGGATGCCGCCGCATCCGAGGTGGGAGTCGACTTCATCGGTGGCTTCAGTGCACTGGTGGAGAAGAACACCTCGCGCATCGACGAGGAGCTGATGGCGGCGCTGCCGTACGCGCTGGCAGAGACCGTGCGTGTGTGCGGCTCGGTGAACCTCGCCAGCACTGGCGCCGGCATCAACATGGACGCGGTCAACTTCATGGGCCAAGTGGTCAAGGAGATAGCTCAGCGCACGGCCGAGCAGTCGGCTATCGGTTGCGCCAAGCTGGTCGTCTTCGCCAACGCGGTTCCCGACAATCCCTTCATGGCCGGTGCCTTCCACGGCTTCGGCGAAGGCGACGCGGCCATCTCGGTGGGGATCTCCGGGCCGGGCGTGGTGGCCAACGCGCTGCGGCACTTGCCAGCCGGCGCGCCGCTGCAGGAGCTGGCCGAGGAGATCAAGCGCACCATCTTCAAGATCACGCGCGTCGGCGAGCACGTTGGGCGCGAGGTCTCGCGGCGGCTGGGCGTGCCCTTCGGCGTGGTCGACATCTCGCTGGCTCCCACCTCGACACCGGGCGATTCGGTGGCGGAGATCCTGGAGATCATCGGCGTGGAGCGGGTGGGGCTGCCGGGCAGTACCGTGGCGCTGGCGATGCTCAACGATGCCGTCAAGAAGGGCGGCGCCATGGCCACCTCCCGCGCGGGCGGCCTGTCCGGCGCCTTCATTCCGGTCAGCGAGGACGCCAACTTCGCCTCAGCCGCGTCCGAGGGTCACCTGGTGCTGGAGAAGCTGGAGGCGATGACGGCGGTCTGCTCGGTGGGGCTGGACATGATCGCGCTGCCGGGCGACACCTCGGCCCAGACCATCTCCGCCATCATCGCCGACGAGGCTGCCATCGGCATCATCAACAACAAGACCACGGCCTGCCGGCTGGTTCCCGTGCCCGGCGCGGAACCAGGCGATTGGGTCGATTGGGGCGGGTTGCTGGGCCGGGCCCCGGTGATGGAGGTGCGCAACCGAGCCACGGTCGGCGTGGTACAACGTGCCGGCCACATGCCGCCTCCGCTGCGGGCGCTGGGCAACTCAGGTCGGCTGACCGAGCAGTTGCTGCCGCAGGTACCCGAACGAGCCAGGACTCGTACTCGTCGGGCGTCCAGCCGTGGACGTCCACCAATCCCGCCCACAGTTCGGGCATCGTCAGGGCATCGAGGATGGCCACGGCTCGGGTCGGTTCCAGGCCGGCCACCAAGTCAGGAGCCAAGGCCGAGGCCAGGTCGCGCAGTCCGGCCCGGCGTCGCAGCAGCACGCGCTCGACGCCAGCTCGCACGTCCGGATCGGTCAGAGCCGCGTCGCGGTGGATCATCAGGATGGTCGCGCCGTGCTCCCATCGTGTTCGGATCGAGCGAGCGAACAGCGCGATGCGCGGTCGTGCTCGCGGCTCGGAGAGCGCGGCGCTGAACTGCGCCTCTGCTTGGGGGTCGCGGACGACACGCTCCCGCAAGGCCTCGAGGATCCCGGCTTTCGATCCGTAGACGGCATACACGGTCTGCACCGCTACACCTGCCCGGGATGCGATCGCCCGCAGTGTGGTGGCTCCGTATCCGTCGTTCGCGAACAGGGTCTCCGCTGCGTCCGCGATGCGCCGGCGTGTCACCTGCGCCCGCTCCTCACGCAGCGTCAGGCGACCCTCTTGCGCGTTCTCCGTCACGTTGATAGAGTAGCGCTACTGCCAGATAGAGTTAAACTCTATTGGAATAGAGTTAGCATCTATCAGACAACGGCAGAACGGTCAAGAAGGAGGCCGCAAACATGTCGGTCGAGGACAACGTCGCAAGGTTCCGCAGGCTCATCGAGGTCGGCTTCTCCGGGGGTGAACTGGCTGTCGTGGACGAGCTCGTGGCGCCCGACTGTATCGAGCACCAGCGCGGCAATCACCCGGGCTCCGACGGCGCCAAGGAGGTCATCGAGACCCTCCATCGCTGGATGTCTGACTTCACGCTCTCCATCGAGGACCTCATCGCCGAGGGCGACATGGTCTGGGCGCGTAACCGCGCCAGGGGGGTCAACACCGGTCCGTTCATGGGGCATGCCCCTACCGGGCGCTCGGTCGATGTCGACGTCATCGATATCGGCCGCTTCGAGAACGGTCGGCTGGTCGAGCACTGGGGCATCGCCGACCAACTGGGGCTGATGCTCCAGCTCGGCCTGGTACCCGGTCGCGACCCGGCCCCACCGGAGGCGGCTCAGCCCCAGCGCGCGTAGCCCTCGGCAGGATCGTCCGGATCGGCGCCGGGCCGCTCTGGACGAGCGATCTGCGACTGCGCCACGACCGCGTCACGGCGCAGTCCACGGAAGTCGTCGAGCGAGTCCCAGCCGCGATCGGCGTGCTGCTCGAGGAACGCCGTCATGCCTTCGGTCAGGTCGCGGATGACGTTGGGCCCGATGGCCTTGTCCAGCATCGCGGCCGTGGCGACCTGCACCGTCCCACAGCCGAGCATGAAGTAGGACAGCGCGTCGACCCAGCCGCTGATGCCGCCGACGCCGGAGAACGAGCCCTCCGGGAACGCTTGCGTCATCTGCGCCATCTTGGCCAGCGACTGCACCAGGATGGCCGGTCCGCCCAGGCCACCCGGTGAGGTCAGCCCGTCGACGTTGACCTCGAACTCGAGCGTCTCGGGATCGATCGGTGGCAGCGACGGGAAGGTGTTGGAGGAGGTGATGGCATCCGCCCCGCCCCGGAACGTGGCGCCGGCCTCCTCGACGATGTCGGCCGTCGCCGGCGTCAGCTTGGCCCACACCGGCACCCGTGCGACCTCCCTGACGGCTTGTGTGGTGGTGGATACCAGGCCCGCGTCCTTGCCTAGACCGGAGCCCATGTCCTCACGGTCCATGTGCGGGCAGGAGTAGTTCAGTTCGATGGCATCGACGCCCTCGTCCTGCACCGCTTGCGCCAGCGTCTGCCAGTTGCGCATCTCCGCGTCGGATCCCGAGCCAGCCATGATCGACGCCACCAGCACATGGTCCGGGTAGTCGCGCTTGATGGCCGACAGCTTGCCGATCCACCACTCGACGGGCTTGTCGCTGATGAGCTCCCAGTTCCACGAGGCCATGACGGTCGAGCCTTCGCGCTTGCGCATGGACGTTCGCGTGCCACCGTCGTCGAGGCGAAGGAACCTGGTCTTGGGTCCGCGCACATTCGTGACCTGGTGCAGGCCGATGGTCTTGGTCACCACGCCTCCCCAGCCGGCATCGAAGGCACGGCGGATATTCGATTCCGACTCGGTCGGCGGTGCGGAGGCAAGCATGAAGGGGTTGGGGAAACGGATGCCGGTGAACTCGGTCGACAAGTCCGCCATGTGGGTCTCCTCTCGCGGTCGGGGAAGCGGGCATCGTAGACCACGAGAGCGTGGCCGCCAGAGCCGACAGTCACATCGCCGCCGGCTCGTCTGTCTTGACGATCCTCACCGTGGGCCCCGGCTCCACGGTGATCCACTGCCAGCCGAACAACACGCCAGCGACGGACATGTCGCCCCAGTCGGACTCGGCCGCGCCGACCCCTGACGGGAACGACGGGCTCCTGGCTTGGGCGATCTTGACGCTTCTGGCCGCCGTGGTCATCATCGGCAGCGGCTTCGTCATCGGTCGCAGCCGGAGGTCGGGCGCCTGGCCGCGGCCCCATGGGCTGAAACGCCACCACGAGTCGGCCCAAGGATGTGACCATGGGCTCATGACCGAGCTCGCGCCCTTCCGACTTGATCCCGTCCTCGTGGAACGCCCCTGGGGCGGGCGACGACTTGCCGAATACGGCAAGAGCCTGCCGAAGGGCACGTCGATCGGTGAGAGCTGGGAACTCTGCGACTTGCCGCAGCGCGTCGTCCCCAGCGTTGACCACCCCAGCAGCACCGTGCTCGACGGTCCCTATGCCGGGGCACGGTTGCGGACGGTCGTGGCCGAGGCGGCCGAGGCGCTGCTGGGTCCGGTGGCGCCGACCGCGGAGGGCCGCTTTCCGTTGCTTTTCAAGCTCCTCGATGCCCGCGAGAACCTGTCGGTCCAGGTCCACCCACATCGCGAGTACGTGGCCGCTCATCCCGAAGCCAGGCTGAAGACGGAGTCCTGGTACATCATCGATGCCGACCCCGGAGCCGTGCTCTACCTCGATGTGACCCCATCGACCGACCTCTCCGACGTGAAAGCCGTGATGGGCACGCGGGGTATCGTTCCCCTGCTACGCGAGCTGCCGGCTGTCCCGGGAGCGTTCCACCACGTGCCGGCCGGCCTCATCCACGCACTCGGTGCGGGCACCTTCGTGGCCGAGGTGCAGACCCCCAGCGACACCACCTTCCGCATCTACGACTGGGCCGTGGAGTACGGCCGAGCCCCACGGCAGCTGCACCCGGCCGAATCGATCGGCAGCATCCGCCTCCACCCCGACGATGCCTTCTCTCTCGCGCCGACCACGGCCGTCGGAGTCAGGGAGCTCGTCCGCAACGACTACTACTGGATGCGGGAACACCGCGTGGACGCCGGTGTCAGTGCCCTTGCCGCATCGGCGGGACCGAGCATCCTCAGCGTCGTGGACGGCGCCATCGCCCTGGGTGACCTCAGGCTCGCCAAGGGGACCACGGCCATCGTGCCGGCATCTTCGAGCGTCTCCGCATTCGAGGCCGAGGACGCGACCGTCATGGAGATGGGCTTCTAACCTGGCGCCCTGCCTCGACGTTCGTCTTCGCGCCCGGCAAGGTGACTTCGGACTCCGCAGACCGGAGCGAAAGGCCGGTCTCCGAATCAAAGAGATGCAGACGGTGGGAGGGCAGGCTGAAGTGGACGAGGTCGCCCGGTCCGATGCCTGTGGCCGGGTCGCCCAGCGCCACGATCTCGTCGTCGCCGATGCGGACGTGGACCAGCAGCCGCGAGCCGAGGTACTCCACCAGGTCGCAGCGACCGCGGAAACCGATCTCGTCGGCCGAGGATGACGGTGCCAGCCGGATGTCCTGTGGTCGGATACCGAGCACGATGGCTGATCCGCTCCCCCGGCGAGCCTCCTCCGGGAACGCGATCGCGAGGCCGCCGCGGCGCAGCATCGCACGCCCCTCCGCGTGTTCGGGGCGCATCTCGAGGAGGTTCATGGCAGGGCTGCCGATGAACCCGGCCACGAAGACGTTCGTCGGGTGCTCATACAGCTCGTGCGGCGTGCCGACCTGCATCAGCACGCCCCCATCCATGACCGCCACACGCGACCCGATGGCGAGGGCCTCCGCCTGGTCGTGTGTCACCGACACGACCGTGCAGCTCAGGTCGCGGTGCAGGTGCTCGACCTCGACTCGCGCTTCGAGTCGCTGACGGGCGTCGAGATGGGAGAGCGCGTCATCAAGCAGCAGCACGGATGGTGTCTGCCGGACGACGGCACGCCCGACGGCGACCTGCTGCGCCTCGCCCGTCGCCAACCCGCCGGGTCGGCGGCCGAGCAGGCTGCCGAGTCCCATGGCAGCCGCGACGTCCGCGACTCGATGATCCACCTCCACGGGCGGGACACGCCGCAAGCGAAGGGCGAAGCTCAGGTTGTCGCGCACGGCCATATGCGGGTAGAGGGCATAGCCCTCGAAGACCATGGCGATATTCCGTTCGCCGGGAGACACAGCCGCCATGTCCTGCCCGTCGAACAGGATCGTGCCGCTGTCGGGAGTCTCCAGCCCGGCGATGAGCCGCAGCAGCGTCGTCTTGCCACATCCCGATGGACCTACCAGCACGAGGAGCTCGCCGTCGGCGATCTGCAGGTCGACGTCCACGACGGCGTCCACGTTGCGATAGCGTTTCGAGACACCTGCCAGGGTCACGTTGGCCATGACGTGCACCGCCTTCTTCGTCTGCTTGCGTCGCAGCCAGAGGCTAGGAGGCGAGGGCCATCCCCCGCAAGAGGCAAACGACCCAGCGATGACCACGTCCCGGTGTCACTGCGCGCCTGCGGCAGACGTAGGATGCGCGCATGAACGACGACATCACGGGCCTCCGGCCGCTGCCCGACCACTCGGTCGTGCCCGCCGTGTGGGCGCGCTTCACCGACATCGACGTTGACCGGGGCGAGGGCTCATGGCTTATCGCCCATGACGGCACACGCTACCTCGACTACACCTCGGGCATCGGCGTGACCAACACCGGCCATGCGCACCCCCGCGTGGTCGAGGCCATCCGCGAGCAGGCCGGCAAGCTCATCCACGCCCAGCAGAACATCGTCTACCACGAGCCCGGCCTGCGACTCTACGAGCGACTCGCGACGATGCTCTCCGGCGGCCCTTGGCGGGCGTTCCTCGCCAACTCCGGCGCCGAGGCCGTGGAGGCGGCGGTCAAGCTGGCGCGCGTCAGCACCGGACGCACTCCGGTCATCGCCTTCCGCTACGGCTTCCATGGGCGCACGGCCCAGGCGATGGCGCTCACCAGCGCCAAGCACACCTACCGCTCGGCCAACGAGCCTATCGCCGGCTCGGTCTACCACGCCGATCTCCCCTATTGCTACCGGGCCCCCGGTGGCGCTCACGAACCGGCCCATTGCTCCTGCGACTGGGAGGCAAGCCTGGAACTGCTGTTCCACCAGCTGGTCGACCCTGACAGGGTGGCCGCGATCTTCGTCGAACCGGTCATCGGCGAGGGCGGCTACATCGTGCCGCCACCGACGTTCCTGCCCCGCCTGCGCCAGATCACCGCGGAGCACGGGATCCTGCTGGTCGTCGACGAGGTGCAGACAGGCTTCGGGCGAACCGGCGAGATGTTTGCCTTGCAGCACACGCCGGTCGAGCCGGACATCATGATCGTGGCCAAGGGCATCGCCTCGGGCCTGCCGCTGTCGGGCATCGTCGCGCGACGTGAGCTGATGGAGCGCTGGCCGCCCGGCACCCACGGCGGCACCTATGGCGGCAACGTCGTGTCCTGCGCCGCAGCGCTTGCCACCATCGACGTCATCGAGCAAGAGGGGCTCGTGGCCAACGCTCGCGAACGAGGCGTCCAGCTGCTCGATGGTGTCCGCGAGCTGCAGCGACGCCACCCCCTCATCGGCGACGCCCGTGGCCTGGGCTTGATGGTGGCGATGGAGCTGGTGCAGCCGGGGGAGGGGGACGGGCGTGTCCCGAACGCGGCTGCCACCAAGCGTGTGCTCGGGGCGGCGCTGGATCGCCGGCTGCTGCTGTTGACGGCGGGACCCTACGGCAACGTCATCCGCATCATCCCTCCACTGGTCACGACCGAAGAGGAGGTCGACCTGGCGCTGGACATCCTCGACGGGGCGCTGGCCGAAGCAGGGGGCTGAACGACGACCAGCCGCTGGTCAGTCGAGCGTGTCCCCGCCTCTCGGTGTCCGGCCGACCACCAGCGGCCCCAGGCCGCGCATGACCTCACCCGCCGCGAAACCCTGCTCGTAGGCCGGCATCGGCGGCGGCGGTGCATCCCGCAGCTGCTGCCACATGCGGATCATGCCGTAGGTGCCCTGCTGTCGGACCGTGTCGACCCGCGCGAGATCGAGCACCTGGTTGAGGTACTGCTCGCCGCTGCCACCGCTGGTGAGCACGTGACCCTCGGGGTCCACCATCAGTGAGCCTCCGGTACCCATGAGCCCGCCGTAGTTGGGGCTGACGACGAAGATCTGGTTGGCGATGGCATTGGCGCGTGTCAGCACCAGCTCCAGCTCGCGGTCATTGGTGCGCGTGTAGGTCGGCTGCAGGATGACCTCGGCGCCCATCCAGGCGAGGTTGCGGGTCGATCTCCGGGACCCACGCGTCGAAGCAGATGATGAGTCCGAAGCGGCCCACGCCGGGAATGTCGAAGACGGTCAGCTCGTTTCCGGGCTTGGTCGTCTCGTATGGCATCCAGGGCATGATCTTGCGGTACCTCGCGACCAGCTCGCCGTGCGGGTCGAAGACCAACGCCGTGTTGTAGAGATCTCCCCCGGCGGCCTCGTAGATGGAACCGGGAACGATCCACTTGCCCACGCTCCGGGCGAGCTCCGAGATCCGTTGCGTGAGGGTTCCGCCGATAGGCTCGGCGACCGATTCCACGTAGCCCCGGGGATAGCCGTCATCCCAGCTGCCGAGCGCGGTGAGGTAGACCTCCGGGAAGACATACAGGTCGAGATTGGGAAAGACCGCCGCAAGCGTGCGGACGTGGTTCTCGAAGGACCGGAAGGTCGCTTCCCGGTCGTAGGGCACGGGCGCGACCTGCGCCGCGACGATCCCGATGGTACGGCTCATCCGTTCACCTCCTGTTCGAAACGCTCTGCGGTCTGGTCGACGAAATGGCAGGCAGCGAGCTGGCCGCCCGGGGTGTCGGTCATACGGGGGAGTGCGCTGTGGCAGACACCTGGCTGTCCCAGCTGCTCGCGCAGCCAGCAACGCGGATGGAAGGCGCAACCCGGCGGCGGGGCGGTGGCGCTGGGGATCTCTCCGCTCAGCAGCAGCCGTGGTGGACCGTCAGCATCGACGTCCGGCCGCGCCAGGATCAGTGCGCGAGTGTAGGGATGCTGCGCAGCCTCGAAGATCTGGCGGGTCGGTCCCTGCTCCACGATGCGGCCCAGGTACATCACCGCGACGCGTTCGCAGAGGTAGCGGATGACGCCCAGGTCGTGCGAGATCAGCAGGTAGGTGAGGTCATGCTCGGCGCGCAGGCGTACCAGCAGTTCGAGCACCTGCGCCTGTACCGAGACATCCAGCGCCGAGGTGGGCTCATCGAGGATGAGCAGGCGCGGCTGTAACGAGATCGCGCGTGCGATGGCCACACGCTGGCACTGACCACCGGACAGTTCGTGCGGGCGCCGGTCGCGCAGGTTCTGCGCCAGGCCCACCTCGTCGACAAGCTGCTGGACCGTCCTGCGCAGCTCTGTGCGAGAAAGGCCGCGATGCGCGCGCATGGGCTCGGCGATGAGGTCGAAGACGCTCATGCGCGGGTCCAGCGATCCGACGGGATCCTGGAACACGACCTGCATCTGGGGCCGCATGCGGCGCATGGGGCCGCCGCCAAGGTGCGTGATGTCCAAGCCGTCGAGACGGATGGTGCCGGCTGTCGGCTCGAGGAGGCGCAGGATGCAGCGAGCCAACGTGGTCTTGCCCGATCCCGACTCGCCCACCAGCCCGACTGCCTCGCCGGCACCGATATCGAGATCGACGTCGGTGACCGCCTTGACCAGGCCCGACCCGCGATGGCCCTTGACCTCGAACTGCTTGACCAGGCCCCTTACCTGGACCAGCGGCGCCATCATCGCGGTGGTCACGTCGGCACCTCGACCTGGTCGTCGCCGGGGCGTGTGACGACGACGTGGCAGGCCACCTGCTGGCCGTCCGCCACGAATGACAGTTCGGGCCGCTCGTTCGCGCAGCGATCGATGGCCAGATCACAACGCTCGCGGAACGCGCAGCCCTCGATGGCCCCGGGGTCCGACGGCACCGAACCCGGGATGGTGGTGAGTGTCCCCGCTGCCCGATGCGTGCGCGGCACGGCGGCGATGAGTCCACGCGTATAGGGGTGCTGTGGTGCCCTGAACAGGCTGCCGGTCTCGGCCGTCTCCACCACGCGCCCCGCGTACAGCACCGCCACCCGGCTGCAAACGCGCCGGACCACGCCCAGGTCGTGGGTGATGAAGAGGACACTGAAGCCCAGCTCCCGCTGCAGCTGCAGGATCAGTTCCAGGATCTGTGCCGCGATGGTCACGTCCAGGGCCGTGGTGGGCTCGTCGGCGATGAGCAGTTTCGGCCGTGAGAGCAGGGACAGGCCCAGCATGGCTCGCTGCAGCATGCCTCCCGAGAGCTGGTGCGGGTAGCTGTTCATGACGCGGTCGGGATCGGGCATGGCGCATGAGCCCAGCACCTCGCGGATGCGCGCATCGGCCATCTTGCCCTTGAGGCCTTCGTGCGCCGCCAGTACATCGCGCATCTGCGAACCGATGGTGAAGACGGGATTGAAACTGTTGGTCGGGTTCTGGAAGACCATGGTCACCTCGGTGCCGCGCAGGCTGCGCCAGTCGGCATCGGACAGGGTGAGCAGGTCACGCCCCAGCAGGCGCAGCTCGGATGCCTCTACCTCGGCCGTGTCGGGCAGGAGCCCCAGCACCGACAGGCCGGTCACCGTCTTGCCGCAGCCGGTCTCGCCGACGACGCCGAGGATCTCGCCCTGGCCCACCTCCAGGTCGATGCCCGCCACGGCGGTGGTGCGCCGACCGGGCGTGCGGAACCGGATGCGCAGGTCGCGGATGCGCAGCACGGGTTCGGCCGGGGTGGTCGTCACGTCGGCCATCAGTCCTCCTGCCTCGGGTCGAGCAACCGCAGCAAGAGGTCGCCAACGAGGTTGAAGGCCAGCACCGTGAAGAAGATGGCCAACCCGGGGAACGTCGACAGCCACCACTGGTCGAGGATGTACTGGCGTCCCTCGGCTACCATCAGGCCCCAATCGGGCTCCGGCGGCCGGGCGCCGAGTCCGATGAAGGCCAGACCGCCGGCGGCCAGGATGACGGTGCCGACGTCGATGGTGGCCTGCACCACGATGGGGCCGATCGAGTTGGGCACGATGTGGCGGAAGATGATGGTGCTCTCGCGGATACCCATGGCCCGAGAGGCGTCGACGAAGGGCCACTCGCGCAACGAGACGGCCAGCCCCCGCGCGATGCGGGCGTACCAGGGCCACCACGAGATGACCAATGCCAGGGCGGCATTGCGCAGGCTTGGCCCGAGCGCGGCCACGATGGCCATCGCCAGCAGCAGCGGCGGGAAGGCCAGGAACAGGTCGGTGATGCGCATGATCACGCCGTCGAGTCGCCCGCGACGATAGCCGGCGATGGCGCCCAGGGGCACGCCCACGAGGACGGCCAGACCGACCACCATGAGCGACACCTCGAGCGCGATGCGAGCCCCGAGGATGACGCGGCTGAACACGTCGCGACCCAGCCAGTCGGTGCCGAAGTAGTGCTCGCCACTGGGCGGCAACATGCGCTGGGCCACATCCACGGCACCGGCCCCCTCGCCGGGATATGGCGCCAGCCATGGCCCGAACACGGCCGCGACCAGGAGCATGACGATGATGGTCAGCCCGAACAGCGCGAGGGGGTCGGCCAGGACGGCGCGACCTGCGCGGCGTACGAACCCCGGACGCTCCGAGACCTGCGCCGGGATCTGGGTGAACGTGGCTGCCATCAGCTCAGCCGGATGCGTGGATCGACCCAGGCCTGGGCCAGGTCGACGACGAGGTTGATGAGCACATACGCGGCGGCGCCGAAGAGCGCGATGCCCATGATGGCCGGGTAGTCGCTGGCCTGGATGGAGTGCACCGCGAAGGTGCCCAGGCCGGGCCAGCTGAAGACGATCTCGACGAAGAACGTGCCAGTCAGGAGATAGGCCAGGGTCAGGCCGATGACGGTCAGCACCGGGACCAGCGCGTTACGCAAGGCGAGGCGGCGCACGATGAGCCGCTCTCGTAATCCATAGGCGCGCGCCGTGCGGATGTAATCCCGGCCCAGCGTTTCCAGCATCGAGGAGCGCGTCATGCGGGCGATGAGGCCGATGGGGAAGGCCGCCAGCGTGATGGCGGGCAGGATAAGGTGCCAGGACACGTCGATGAAGGCCGTCCAGTTGCCGCTGATGGCGGAGTCGACGAAGTAGACGCCGGTGACGTCGGCGATGGGGCTGACGAAGCGCAAGTCGGAGTCGACCCGACCGGAGAGCGGCAATACGTCGAGCGACCGGAAGAAGACGATCTGGAGCAGGATGCCCAGGAAGAAGGCCGGTAACGAGACACCGACGATCGACAGGATGCGCACGCCCATGTCGAGCGGCCGACCCTGCCACCGGGCGGAGAGCATGCCCAGCGCGAGGCCGAGCGGCAACGCGATGAGCATGGCCGCAACGATGAGCTCGAGCGAGGCTGGCAGGCGCAGCAGGATCTCGTCGAGCACCGGGCGCTTGGTGGCGATCGATGTGCCCCAGTCGCCGCCGAGCATGTCGCGCATGTAGACCAGGTACTGCACATGTAGCTCCTGGTCCAGGCCCAGCTGGACCCGGACGCGCTCGATATCGTCCGGACGCGCGCGTGGACCGATGTAGGCTGCCGCCGCATCGGCCGGCACGAAGCGAGCCAGCATGAAGGTGATGATCGAGACGCCCGCCAACACCACAGCCGACGAGGCGAGGCGGCGCAGCAGGAACCTGATCACAGCGGTCTCGTCCTTCGGTCAGGGATAGGAAAGGCGCGTGGGCGGCGATCCCGTCGCCCACGCGCCTCGTGCGCTGGGGCCTACGCGGCGGGGGTCAGGTCGTAGAAGAAGAACTGGGTGAAGGGGTAGTTGAGGTTGTACTCGTACCCCTCCACGTAGTTGGCGGTCGTGACCACGGACATCGTGTCAAGGAAGAAGAGGCCGGGCAATTCCTCGACCAGCAGTTTCATGGCTTCCTCGTACTTTGCCTGGGCCGCGTCGCGGTCGGTGCCGGTCAGCGCGATGGCCTCGTCGATGAGACCGTCGAACTCGTCGTTGACCCAGTAGCTGAGGTTGAAGAAGGGCTCGTCGCTGGACTTGAACAGCGAGGCCAGGTTGTCAGAGCCGGCATCGCTGTAGGTCGGCCAGTAGAGCACCAGGAACAGGTCCTGACGGCCCGCCGGATCACCCTTGCTGCGTTCCCACTGCTGGGCCCACGGCATCGGCGTCAGGGTCACGTTCACGCCGAGCTGGCCGTACGCGTCCTGGAGCAGCGGCGCGAAGGCGGCCTCGACCGGGTTCTCGGCGGTGTAGGTGATCTCCATGTCGAAGCCATCGACGCCGGCCTCGGCCATGAGCTCCTTGGCCTTCTCGAGGTCGTAGCTGTACTCCGGCACATCCTCCGAGTAGGGGAAGACGCCGGCTGGAACGGCCGCGCGATCCTGGACGCCCTGGCCCTGGACCGACACGGTGATGATGTCCTCGTAGGGGGTCGCATACGCGAGCGCCTGCCGGACGAGCGGGTTGTCGAGCGGTGCGCGCTGCGTGTTGAGCAAGCCGACGTAGTTGAACAGCGACGGGTCGCGGAACACGGTGAAGTCCGGGTTGGCATCGAGCCCCGCGGCACTCTCCGGTGGGATGCGGTTGGCGACGTCGATCTGGCCGCCCTCGAGCGCTTGCTGCTGGCCGAGCGCGTCGGCGATGGTGATGAGGACCTTCTCGTAGTGGTTGGCATCGTCCCAGCCCTTGCGGTATTGAGGGAACTGGGTCAGCAGCACTTCGGTGTCTGGCACGTACGACTCGAGCATGTAGGGGCCTGTCCCGTAGCTCGCGGTCGCCGACTCGAAGAAGTTCTCGTCTGCCGCCGCGGCCTCGAGCGCCTTGGGGCTGACCATCCAGGCCGCGTACGTCGAGGCAGCGATGAGGTCCACCGCTGCAGGCGTGGAGAGGTTGATGTCGATGGTGTACTCGTCGACCACGTCGACCGACTCGACGGGCCACCAGATCCACGAGGCACCGGCGCGCTCACGGGCGGCGTCGATGGAGGCCTTGGCGGCTTCGGCGTTGAAGGGCTCACCGTCGTGGAAGGTCACGCCCTGCTCGAGATGGAAGGTCCAGGTCAGACCGTCCTCGCTGACCGACCAGTCCGTGGCCAGGCCCGGCTCGAAGTCTTCTGCTGCGCCGGCAGGCGTGGCATACACGAGCGGCTCATACATGTTGGCCATGTACTGCGCCTCGGTGGAGAACGACTTGACGGGGTCCCACGTGGTGATGGTGGCCGTATGCCCGACCTTCAGGACGTCGAGCTCATCGTCCTGCGCTGCCACCGTGATCGCCGAGCCGGCAAGTGCCAGGCTCAGTGTCGCCGCGATGGCGACGCCGCGCCCGAGCCGGCCAACGCCGCTTGACTGGGGAGTCATTCGTTGCATGCGTCCTCCTCGAGTATGCCGTGGACAGGTTCCGACCGGGCCGGCGGCCTGCCGCTTCGATCGGCACAGTCTTGCGGTCCGTGGCCATTCCGTCTAATACTTGGAATGGTCACTACCCATACCTATGAGGCATGATGGAACTTCGCCACCTGCGCTACTTCGTGGCTGTCGCCGATGCCGGTTCCATCACCCGCGCGGCTCACGCCGTGCGGGTCGCCCAACCATCCCTCTCGCGGCAGCTGCGGCAGCTGGAGGAGGAGGTCGGCGAGCAGCTCTTCGACCGAACTGGTCGACGTGCCCAGCTCACGCCCGCGGGAGTCGTGTTCATGCCGCTGGCCCGCGACTTGGTGGGCCGCGCAGATCGCGCGCTGGCGCTGATGCACGACCTGGCTGCGCCGGGTCAGGTGACGCTGCGGATGGCTGCGCCGGAAACGACCGTGGCGGACGTCATCGCCCCCTTTCTTGCCACCCTGCCACTGGCCGCTCCCATGGTCGATGTTCGCGAGGCCCTGCCGGCCACGGTCCATGCCGAGGTCCTTGCCGGCGGGGCCGATGTGGGCGTGTCGTCGGTGCCGCCGCCGCGACGGCTCAGCAGCCGCCTCCTGGCGCACTTCCCCATCTGGGCCTATGTCCGCCCGGAGCACCGCTGGGCCCAGCGTCAGACCGTCACCATCCGGGAGCTGGCCCGGGAGCCACTGCTGGTGCTCGGTTCGGGGCACGGGTCCCGCCGGCAGCTCGATGCGGCCATGTCCGACGCCGGCGTCTCCTACAGCGTCATCGCGGAAACCAACGTGCCCGAGATCGCGCAGGCACTGGCCGCTGCCGGCCGCGGGGTGGCGGTGGTCTCAGACGACGCACGTTATCGGCTCCACGGGATGCGCATCCGTCCGACCGGCGGGCCCATGGAGCTGCGTGTGCCGTTGTTCGGAGCGTGGGACGGCAGCCATTACGCGGCCTTGGCGATCGAGCAGCTGATCGACGGGCTCGCCCGCTACATGCAGGCACGCGAGACGCACACATCGTGATCGCGCTCGGCCGGCTGACTACTCCGGCTCGGGTGCGCCCAGATGTCCCTCGGCGGTGATGGCTTCGATCTCATCTGTGTCGAGCTCGCCCGCCTGGAAGGCCTGCACTCGGTCGCGCACGCGCAGCACCATCGCCACCGTCGGGGCCGAGAAGGTGGCGCCCAGCACACCCACCAGTACCGAACCGATGATGGTGGAGCCGAACGAGACGATGGGATGCAGGTCGAGTGCGTTGCGCTCCAGCATTCGCTGCAGGACTGGCTGCACCACGTTCTGGGCCACGAGGATGACGACCAGCATGATGAGCGCGGGCACGATGCCCCCGGAGCCGAAGGCGATGAGCAGCGCGAAGACGGATGACACCAGTGCTCCCAGGTAGGGCACGTAGGAGGTCACGAAGGTGATGAGGGCGATGGTGAAGGCCAGCGGTACCCCCAGCACGACCGCCGTGAGGCCGACGATGATCGCCACCGGAAGGCTCGACAGTGTGAGCACGTAGAAGTAGTCACGGAACGAGCGCGTGGCGTCCTCCACGATGCCCTCGCCCAGATCGCCCGGAACGCCCAGGTGAGCACCGACCCAGGCGGCCAGACTGTCCCACTCTGCCAGCACGAAGTAGAGGATGAACATGGCGATGAAGGTGCTGACGAGGAAACTGCTGATGCCGGAGAAGGCGCTGGGCGCGTATGAGAGCAGGCCCGGCAGCACGTTGTCCACGAACGTGTTCAGCTGGCCACGGACATCGTCGACGATGACGATAGAGACACCTCGCTCCGCCAGCCAGTTGCGGCCCAGGTCGATGGCGGCCTGCGTCTGGTCGACGATCTCCGAGCCCTGGTCGATGACGCCGATGACGACGACGGCGATGGCGACGACGGCCATCGCGGCGATGCCGATCAGCACCAGCAGTGAGGCGACCTGGCGTGGCATCACGCGCGCCAGCCGCCGCGCCACAGGCTCGAAGACCATACCCAGCACGATGGCCACGATCAGGGGTAGCACGAAGCCGGAGATGGCAGAGAGGCCGGTGTAGATCATCACAGCCAGCACCAGCACTCCCACGATGGACCAGGCGCGGATGCCGGCGCTGCGGATGCGGCGATCGCGCTCGGGGTCGAAGAAATCAGCGCCGCGTCGAGGCTCGGTCATGGGGAGTCCTTGTGCTGGGCTTCGGCCGCCATCTTGGCAGACCGACTTGCCATCGACGTCGTTGCTCAGCGCTCCGTCGGTTCACTGCCGCGCGAGATCCCTCGCAGCAGCCGACCCAGGATGTCAGCGCCGGTGATGATGCGCCGTTGTGCACCCCACAGCAGCACCACGTCGTCGTCGATGACATCGTCCTCGCTGCGCACCCCAC
Source organism: uncultured Chloroflexia bacterium (assembly GCA_963724095.1). Lineage (GTDB taxonomy): Bacteria > Chloroflexota > Limnocylindria > Limnocylindrales > CSP1-4 > JAFMJV01. The sequence continues at coordinate 172,934 of CAVRTH010000001.1, read as the reverse complement.
CGGCCTGCAGGCGGCCGATGATGCGGCCCAGGGGTAGCCCCGGATCCAGCACGATGACGGGTCGATGGCAGTGTTGCGCGACGACCGCGCCGCTGCCGTGGGTCAGCACATCGCGTAGGAAGCCGTCGGCATCGAGCGCCATGCGTGGCTCGCCGGCGGGATCGGTCAGGATCGACCCACTTGTGTCCCGAAGCGTTGACGAGCCGTACGAAGGGGTCGTCGGCAGTGCCGCTGATCTGGGGCAGCTGGAGCGAGGAGCCGCCATCGTCGCGCAACGGCAGTGCCACGACGCTGCCCTCGTCGAGCGGCTCGCCCTCGTCGGCCACGAGCACGTCATCGAGGGCGAAGAAGTTGAGCGCGCCGAGCGCCTCGACCCGGTCGACCTCGTGGGCATCGGGAGCGTCCATGTGCTGGCGGATCAGCTCACGCAGCTCGACCTCGCGGAAGTAGGTGGTGCTCTCACGACCCAGGAGCGCATCCAGCATGCGTGCTGATGGAAGCGCTACCGGTGACAGCAGCAGTTGCCAGACGCGCAGCACTGGCGCCAGCAGCGAGGCGGTGCGAAGGGCGTGACGCGAGAAGTAGGCCTGCGGCAGGATCTCGCCGCCGAAGGTGATGATGACCGTGCTGAAGACGAACGCCAGCACACCCACCAACACGGAGCCCACCAGCAAGGTCAACAGCACGTTGATGGCAACGTTGCCCCAGAGGATGGTGGTGAGCAGCCAGCTGGCATCGTCTCGCATCACCAGCACACGCTCCGCGCGCTTGTCACCCCCCTTGACGGCGACCTGCAGCTCCAGCCGGCTGAGGCTGAAGAAGGCCAGGTTCAGACCGGAGAACATGGCCGACTGACTGACGCAGAACAGCACGCCCAGCCACACCAGCGCATGCGTCATCAGGGTGGCGTCCACGTGATATCAGCTCCTTGATGGTCCGGCGGAGTCCGCCGCGCCGCTGCAGCGTCTGCCGCTCACGATGATAAGGTCCGTGGCGTGAGCGATCGCGAAACCGATGGCATACGGCGGGTCTCTGCTGAGCTTGACGCCTTGCCGCTCGAGACCCGTCGATTCGTCTCCGTCTACGCCTACGTGCTTGCTCGCGTGGCCCGCACGGACCCCGGCTTCAGCGTTGCCGAGCGGGAGTTCATGGAGCGTGCCGTGGTGGAGGCGGGTCGACTGACGGAGGCGCAGGCGGCACTGGTGGTGCAGAGTGCACGCAGCATCGGCTCGCTCTACGGTGCCACCGAGGACTACGTGGTCACCCGCGAGTTCGCCCGCGTGGCCACGCGCGAGCAGTGCGAGGCGCTGCTGCGCACCGGTTTCGCGGTGAGCGCCGCCGACGACCACGTCAGCGCTTCCGAGGTCGCCGAGCTCAACGAGATCGGCGCCGAGCTAGGTTTCGCCGCTGACGAGGTGGAGGCTATCCGGCGTGACGCCTTCGAGCAGCTTGGTCGCACCGCCGATGGAGATGACGAAGAGGACTGAGTAGAGCCGTCAGGCGTGCGCCGGGTCGGCAGGCGTGTGGTCGCGAGCGTATGCCACGAGTGCCCGGACGTTCTCTGGCGGCGTCTCCGGCGGCACCTCGCAGCCGGTGCCGACGATGTGCCTGGGCCCGCAGATGCGGTGGCACTCCCCAGCCGCGGCGTAGACCTCCTCCGGCGTGCCGCTGAGCATCTCCTCGACGGTGTTGACATTGCCCAGGATGACCTTGTCTGGCCCCAGCACCTCGCGGGCGTGTACGAGGTCGACGGGGAAGTCGAGCTCATAGATGTCCACCGGCAGCTTGCAGCATCGTGGGCAGCAGGTCGTCGGTACGGCCGCACATGTGCAGGCGGATGACGACGTCGGGACGCTGTGCGCGGATGTCCGCGATGACGCGCATCTGGGCGGGGAAGATGAAGCGCTGGTAGTGGGTGGGGCTCATCATCGAAGCGGCCGCGTCGCTCATGCCGATGGTGTCGGCGCCGGCTTCCACCTGCGGTTTCCAATAGGCGCGTGCGACCTGCGAGCTGAAGTCGAGCAGCTCATCGACGAAGCCGGGGTCCTCGTATGTGTCCATCATCAGGGCCGATAGCCCACGCATCTCCGCGCCCAGGGCCAGGGGGCCCTCCACCCAGCCCACGATGGAAGCGCCGGCACCAGCACTCAGGCGCATGTGCTCGATGGAATCGATGCGGTCGCGCATGCGGCCCGGCTCGAGCGGATCGGGCACGCGCAGCTGGCTGAGCTTCGCCTTGTCCAGGACGAGGGCCCGTGACTCCACGATGGCGGGCCCAGTCGCCGCCCACTCCACCGAGCTGTCGTCGCCGCCGGCGATGTCGATCAGTTCGCGAGCTGGATCGGAGCACTGCATCAGGCAGTCGATGCCGTAGGCCTCCGCCATCGACAGCTGGGCATCGGCCAGGCGGCGGCCGTCGGTCACGTAGTCGTTGTAGTCGAGACCGGCATGGCGAGCCGCGAACTGCATGATCAGCGGCTGGGCCAACAGGCGCTCGACGGGTTCGCCGGCGAGGGTCCGGCGCATGCGCTCCCTGTTGTCCATGTGCCCTACGGTGGCGCGCCGGCTCCCGGCGCGACAGGGCGAAATGGACCCTGCTAAGCCTGCTGTTCAGTCGCCACGGCTGCGAACCGGCACTCAGGTCGACGCGGGCCCGGGTTCGAACGCGATGAGCGTGCTGCTCGACGCGAGGGTCCGCCGCGACGCTTCACTGAAGTCGTAGCCGGGCATCATCCGCGGCAGGGTCCGCTTGGCGGTCCTCGGGTGCTCCGCCTCGTAGCGCGCGAGCACGGTCACGGCCTCCTCGGGTCCCAGCAGGCGGAAGGTGGCACGGCCGAAGCGAGCCCTCCCATCCCAGAGCTCGTCCACACCGCCAGCCTCGATGTTGCGGTACCAGTCGGCCGTGGTGCCCCAGGCGGAGAAGACGAACAGCTCGCCCCCTTCGCGGACCAGCACCTCCAGCCCGGAGACGTAGCGCTTCCCGGACCGGCGGCCATGATGAACGATGGCGAAGATGCGTCCGCCGAAGACGAAGCCGAGGTGCGCCCGGAAGAGCCAGACCGGCACCTTGAACCCGAGCTTGACGAGTCTGGATGGTCGCTCACGCTGGACGGTCATATGACACTCCCTCTTGACCCCATCCTACCCGTCGCAGCCCTCCGTTCCTGTCACGGGCACCCGGGTGGGGTGGCGCAACACAGCGTCAACGCGCCGATAGCACCGGGTTGACGCACGTCTCGAGGCGGCCGCTATCGGGCAGGCTTCCGCACGACCACCGCGAACTCCGGCAGTGACGGCCCGAACTCCTCGCCCGCGACGTCGCCATAGACGCCATCGACCAGCAGGCCAGCCGCCTCCACCTCCGCCGTCAGTGACTCCAGGTCGTAGTGCTGGAACCAGTTGAAGTACTCGCTCCTGCGGTCGCGCTCGACGATGACGTACTTCTCCAATACGACCTTCTCGTCGTCGTACTTGAAGGTGTTCTGGAAGCCGAAGTAGGGCTGCGCTGACCAGAAGCCGTCCATCATCCCCTCGCCGCAGGCGGCCATCTCCTCCCAGGTGTCGAAGTAGGCCAGCGAGTAGACGTCGAAGAGGAAGGCCCCGCCCGGCGCCAGCAGCTCGCCCACCCGCCGCAGCAGCCGGCCGCGCTGATGGGGGCTCAGGGCGCAGTAGTCGCACATGATCATGGTGGCCAGGTCGTAGCCGGACTCGAAGTCGGTCTCGAGGTAGTCGCCCAGGCGATAGTCGATGTCCAGGCCATCGCTCGCCGCCTGCTCCCGCGCGTAGTCGATCGAGCGTGGCGAGAAGTCCACGCCGGTGACCGATGCGCCGGTCCTGGCCATGCGGTTGGCATAGAGGCCGGGGCCACAGCCGAGGTCGACGACGCGCTTCCCGGGGCCCAGTCCGAAGGCCTGCGCGATCCAGGCGAATGAGGCATCGATGAACTCGGTCCGGCGTGAAGCCAGGTCGACCTCGCCATCGAGGTGGTAGCGCAGCATCATCTCGGAGATGTCCGGAGACGACCACAGCGCATCGGCGGTGTAGCGCGAGTAGACCTCCGGGCGCTTGTTGATGCGTTCCAGGCTCTCGAACAGGGTGGCGTCGTGACTCATGCCTTTTCCAGGGTCTCGAAGGGGCGTTTCTGCTTGAAGCGGTGCTCCGGGATGGGCGCCCCGGTCCGCTCCAGCGCGATGCGCCAGCGGGGTGAGGCCCCCAGCGCCCAGCGCATGGCCAGCATGGAGCCACGGCCGACGATGTGCGCGCCTGGGCGTGGCTTGAGCGCGAGGGCGTGCCGGATACGGGGTGGGATGGTGGTCACCGCGGCACTGGCCAGGACGCGATAGGCGAACGCCACCGCAGGGTCTAGTGGGGGCTCGCGGAGGAAGGCGACGGCTTCGCGCATGCCCGGCGATGGCGCGATGGCGCGATGCTCCGCCACCCAGCGCGAGAGCTCTGTGGCCGTCTCCGGGACGGGGTCCGCATCGAGGAGCCGTCCGATGGCCGCTTGCTCAGCGACGAATCGGTCAGCCTCGCTGGGGCTCAGGCGTCGGGCGCCGTACTCCTGCATGCAGGCCAGGAAGGAGTCGGTCAGGGAGTTGTGGACCCAGGCCGCGAGTGCCGGTTCATCGGCCTGGTACGGGATGCCGCGATGCGACACTCCATGCACCCGTCGATGCGCCGCGCGAACGATGCGTACGGCCCGCTCGACCTCCGGCATCGCACCGTACGAGGTGGCGGTGACGTAGGCCGACGTGCGCGAGAGGCGGCCAAGCGGATCCTCGCGGTAGCGCGAGTGGTCGGCGACACCAGCCACCACCTCCGGGTGAGCTGCCTGGATCAGGAGCGCACGGATACCGCCGATGAAACCGGAGGTGTCGCCCATGACCTCCCAGCTCATCGAGTCAGGCCCGAAGAGCCCGGGGTCACCGGCGTAGTCGAGGGTGTGCTCCATGGGGTCGTCCGCATGCGCAAAGAGGCTGACCGTACGGCTGACGACGGTGCGGCGGAACCGATCGAGCGGCGGCAGGAGGCTGGTCACTTGTCGCTGCCCAGCCGGGGCAGCTTCCAGCTGCGCCGACCGCGGTCTGCCGTACCCGCTGCGGCCGACGGCCGGGGCGTGGTTCGCTGCGACATGCCCTCGTGGTGCTTGGCCTCGAACTCGGCCACTGCTGCGGCGAGGTCGCCCTCGGCGCCGATGCGCTCCCAGAACTGCGGGAAGGTCCCCTTGGCCGTCTCGATCTCGATCGTCATGACCTTCGACTTGTCACGCAGGTAGTAGCGGATGTTCGTCTCAAGAGTGTCGACCAGGTCCGCCGCCAGGACCACTCGGTCGGTGTTGGGGTCGATATCCCAGAGGATGCCGTTGCGATATGAGCGCATCGCCGGCTTGCTCCAGCGTCGCGCCATGCTGGCCGCCGTCGCCGCGGGATCGCGCCGCAGGTGTACGTAGAAGGCGTCGTCCCCGTAGGCTGCCTCCATGCGCCCGGGGAACCAGGCCAGGCGGTTGTCGACCTCGATGTGATCGGCTGGGTATGCCAGCCGCTGGGTCCCGACCAGGCCCACGCGTGTCTCGTGGCCGGCACTGTAGTTGGTGATGTGGCGGCAGGCCTCCGCGAACGTCAGGGAGCCGCTGCGGCCGGTGGTCAGGACGAAGACATTCATCGCGGCCAACTGTAGACGGGAGACGAGCGCTGCGTGGTCGGGCCATACTCTGGGCATGCTCGTGGGTGTGGACTGGGGTGGGACCAAGATCGAGATCGTGGCGCTGACGCCCGATGGTCGGGAACACGTCCGCATGCGTGAGGACACGCCGCGCGGGGACTACCGGGCCTGCCTCGCGGTCATCGCGAGCTTGGTCGAACGGGCTGAGACGCAGGTCGGCGCGCATCGACCGCGTCGGCGTCGGCATCCCTGGCTCGATCGACCCACGGACGGGCCTGGGCAAGGGCGCCAGCTCGACCTGGCTCATCGGCCAGCCGGTCGAGCAGGACCTGCGGGAGGCCCTCGGCCGCGACATCCGGGCCGTCAATGATGCCGATCTGCTGGCTGCCTCCGAGGCGCGCGACGGTGCCGGGGCCGGCTACCACGTCGTCTTCGCCGCCAACTTCGCCAGCGGCGTCGGTGCCGGACTGGCAGTCGGTGGTCGCGCCCATCACGGACCCAACAACAATGCTGCCGACTGGGGTCACAACCCCTTGCCCTGGCCGCGCGAGGACGAGGTGCCGGGCCCAGCCTGCTGGTGCGGCAAACTCGGCTGCGTGGAGACGTGGGTCTCGGGTCGTGCCTTCGAGGCGCACTACGAGGCCGCCTCGGGAGCATGGCTGCACGGTTCGGAGATCGTGGCCCTCGCTCGCGCGGGGACACTCTCGCCACCGAGATGCTCGATCGCTACATCGATCGCGTCGCGCGCGGCCTCGCGGTCGTGGTCAACACCTTGGATCCCGACATCTTCGTGTTCGGGGGTGGCATGTCGAACGTCGATGAGCTGTACCAGCGATTGCCCGACACCATCCTCCAATACACCTTCACCACCGTCTTCGTGACACCCATCGTCAGGGCGGTGCACGGTGACTCGAGCGGCGTGCGCGGAGCCGCCTGGCTCTGGGCGGAGGACCAGGCATGACCGATGGACTGGCTGAACGCTACGAGTTCGGCGCGGAAGTGATCAACGCAGGCGGCCGCACTCGCGCTGCGCTTCTACGAGAGCCAGGGTTCGCTGACGGTGCGCTCCAAGGGCACGCAGGACATGGTCAGCGAGGCGGATGCCGAGGTCGAGAAGCTCATCCGCGGCGCCATCGAGGGACGCTTCCCCCAAGATGCCTTCTTCGGCGAGGAGTTCGGACACAACGAGGTCGAGGGCGCCGAGAGCATCTGGATCGTTGACCCCATCGACGGCACCCAGCCCTTCCTCTCCGAGCTGTCGTCGTGGTGCGTGTCGATCGGCTTCGCACGACATGGCCGTCTCGAGATGGGGTTCGTGGCCGCGCCGGCCCGTGGCGAGATCTTCATGGGACGGCACGGGCATGGGGCCACGCTCAACGGCCACCCCATCCGCGTTTCCAGCAGCACCCGCCTGGATGACGGCCTACTGTCGATCGGCATGTCGCCGCGTATCGGCCCGGACGAGATCCTACCCATCGTGGACAGACTGCTGCGTCAGGGCGTCGTCTACTACCGTGAGGGCTCCGGCGCACTGTCTCTGTCCTACGTGGCCGCGGGCCGCCTTATCGGCTACATCGAATCACACCTGAACTCCTGGGATGGCGCCGGCGGCGTCGCCATCGTGGAAGCCGCCGGCGGCCGTGTGAACGACTTCCTTGCCGGCGATGCCTTGCGGACGGGCGCGCCCATCATCGCCACCAACGAGGCGCTGTACCCCGCTCTCCTGGCCGCGTTCCCCGACCACATCCGCGAACGCGTGCGCTAGCGGGCCAGCGGAACCGATCGGTAGCGCGGCCAGTGCCAGGATCAGCAAGAGCGTGCCACTGAGCCACACCCGCGCTCGGCCCCGCCGCTCGAACCGTTGCTGCTCAGGCTTCGTGCGTCAGCTCTCGCGTGGCAGGCCGAACGGACCCACAGGAGCAACTATGACCGAGGGTGATCGTCGCGCGACAGAACCAACCCCAGGACCCATCTCCGCCTTCGCGCACGCCGGAGTGGCTACGGGCCGCGTCTCGGCTCGTTGGCATCTGAACGGTTGGACGCTCAGTCGACGAGATACTCGTACGTGATGATCATCTCGGCGCCCGGCTCCACCGAGATGGGCCAGCGCATGATGTTGCCGGCTTCCAGCTGCGGCTCGATCGATGCCTGCAGCTCCTCGGCGTTCGGCTGCACATAGTCCACGACGTCCATGTGCACGGTGGTCGGCGTGAAGTTCTCGATGGTCAGCTTCACGTCGTACTGGTAGTCGAAGCGGCCCATGCTGACCGCACTCTGCGTCGCCTCGCGCTTGACGCGCACGTCCTGCAGATGCCCGACCGTGATGCTGCCTTCGCTGCCGATAGGTGTCAGTTCGACGTAGTCGCTACCGATGAAGAGACCGTCCTGGTAGGAGCGCACGACTCCCGCGGCGAAGGGTTGGTCGCTCTCGTTCTTGACCTTGTAGATGACGGTGACCTGGCTGTCGGTGGGGGCATTCCAGAGGTGCAGCCGACGGGCGGGGAGGGTCCCACCCACCATCTGTGTGTAGACCGTGTCACCGGGCTCGGCGGTCACGCTGCCGATGTCATAGACGTGCTGGATGTCGATCTGGCCGGTCGGCGAGGAGGCGAGTGCGCCGGCATCGTCAAAACCGGCCAGTTTCTGGTTGGCGCTGAGCTCGGCGGCGGGCGCGATGGGGTTCCAAAGGTCGATCATGCCCGCGACCAGTTGCATCTCGACATCGTCCAGGCGCAGCGCGCTGTCGGTGATCTCGGCGAAGAAGTCGAGGTCCACGGTCTCGGCCGCGTCGGCTCCAAGCCACATGTCGTACGTGGGTCGCCAGCTCATGCCGCCGAGCAGGTACTCCAGCGTGACGTTGCGCACCTCGCTATCGGATGCGCTCTGCCACTTGATGGCCGGCTGGCCGGTCTGCTGGTCAAGACGGTAGTTGGCGACACGCTCACCGTTCTCGCGCAGCACGAGCGTGTCGGGATAGACCGTGCTGGGCAACACGATGCGGACATCGACCCCACCGGGCAACGGCACCTCATCGCGCGCGTAGGCGGCGTTGTTGAGGAAGACGGCGATGCGGTCGGGCTGGCTGGTGTAGCTGATCTGGTCATCGCTCTGGGCGGTCGTGACACCGGCCGTGGTTCCGCTGAGCAGTCCGGTGACGACCGCGACCGTCAAGGATGTTCGCAGGGCACGCATGGATGGGCTCCTTCGTTGGGCGCGCCGGATCGGCGTCGACGCGCGCTTGGCGACTTGACGCCAGCGACCGCGAGCGGGTTCCGTACCGCTGGCACGAGCTGCCACGCTGCGTCCGCCACCGTGTCGGCGTGCGAGCTCAGCCCGCCACGTCCCTCCGTACGATGCCCCAAGCGCCGAGGGCGATGCCGCCGCCCGCGATGGCGAGGCAGGCGATCACGCCTACAGCGTCCCACGTCCCGACCATGGGCTGGCCCATGTTCGCCGTCAGGGCGAGCCGGTGGAACCAGTCCGGAAGTCTCAGGGCGGGCGCAAGCAAGTCGATCAGGAAGGTGGCCATGACGACGAGCGCTGTCAGCTCCGCGGCAAGTGATGTCTTCCAGACGCCGCCGATCGCGAAACCCACGCCGACCGCCGCGGCGGCGTACAGACCCAGCGCCGCCGAGCCCAGCATGGCGGTACCGGCCTCCACGTCGGCTGAGGCCGCGCCGATGCCGATGCCGATCGCTAGCAGGATGGTCATGACCGTCACGGCAGCGACCGCAGCGATGCCGCCGGCGATGACCCAGCGGGCTCGGGGGAGTGGTGTCGCCAGGAGCGTCTCCAGTCGCCCGCTGGTCTCGTCGGAGGCCCACCTTGCGACGAAGGTCGCGCCCGCAAAGCCGGCCGCGATGAACAGGATCTGGGCGTAGAGCTGGAGGAAACCACCGGCCGTCGTTGGGTCGAACGCCGGGAACATGGTCTGGAACAGTTGCAGGATACTGGGGCTGACTCGCCATCTGGTCGGCCAGCGAACCGACCAGCGTGCTCAGCACCAACCCGATGAGGCCGAGCCCGAGACCCCAGGCGAGCGCTCGCGGAAGCTGGTCCCCGAAGGCCCGCGCGGTCGGGCCGCCGACGCCGAGCGTCGCCGCCGGGAACGACGGTCCAGAGATGCCGGCGGTGACGCCCAGGTCGCGACGCGCGAAGAGCTCGACGCCGATGCCCAGCAGGAGGGCCGCGACGAGCCCGGTCAGAAGAAGCGAAGGCCAGTCGAAGATGCCCACGATGGCGGCTTGCGAGGCAGTCCAGTGGAATGGCGTGAAGATGGCGATCGGGTCGAGTGCGGCATAGCCATTGGCCACCCAGCCCAAGAGCATCGCGGTGCCGGCGACACCGGCGGCTCCGGCACGACCGAGCAGGGGTGCCAGGGCGAAGGCCAGGCCGCCGAAGGCGAGGGCCAGCAGACCCACCCACAGCGCGAAGCCGATGGCGGCGTCAGGTGCGATGGCGTCGCCGAGGGCCGCGTCTCCGAAGACGGCAGCCGTGCCCCACGCGGCCAGGGCAAGGATCGCCATCGCTGCCGCCATGGCCGTCAGGTGCGCGGCCAGCTTCTCGAGCGCGATCCGGCGCTTGCCGAATGGTGCGGCCGCGACGAAGTCGAGGCTGCCTCGACTGGCTTCACCCGCGAGCGTCCCGGACAGGGCCAGGATCGACCACAGCCCGGCGCCCAGGGCGAAGAACGGACCGTACTTCCAGTTGATGACCCCGGGCAGTGTTCCGAGGTCGATGGGATTACCGAAGAGCCCCGCCATGGAGGCGGGGATGCTGGCGATCAGTGCGTCGACCTGGGCGCGAGACTCGGGGGTCGGGAAGACGTCGCTCATGGCCGCACCCGCGGCCAGCATCATGCCGCCAAGCACGCCGCTGACGATGAGCAAGGCGAGACGCGAGTCGCGCATCGTCTTGCCATAGATGCTGCCGAGGCCGTAGAGGCGATGTCGCAGCGGGATCGGCGGAAAGGTCGCCGTCCGGGGCGGTGTGCCGACATCAGCGTTCATCGCGCGTCCACCTCCGCGGACGCCTGGCCATATTGTGCCAGGAAGGTCTCTTCAAGGCTCGGCTCACGGCTGACGAAATCGAGCAGCTCGTGGCGCGCGGCTGCCTGCACGACCGGCGTGATAGCGCCCGAGACGCGTAGCCGCAGAAGGTGGCCATCGGTTGTGACGTCGCTCACGCCCGGCAGGGCGGCGAACTCGGCCTCCGGCACCGGTCCCGCGAAGCGCAACTCGACCTGGTGATGCGCCAGGTCGCGCAGTCCCTCGACGGTGTCGACGTTGGCCAGGTGGCCATCGCGGATGATGGCGACTCGATCGCAGCTCTTCTCGACCTCGGAGAGGATGTGGCTCGAGAGGAAGACCGTCGCTCCGTCCTCCACGGTTTCGCGGAGTGTGGCAAAGAATGTCTGCTGCACCAGTGGGTCCAGGCCGGACGTCGGCTCGTCGAGGATGAGCAGCTCAGGTCGATGCTGCAGCGCGATGATCGCGCCCACCTTCTGCTTGTTGCCCTTGGAGTACTCCTTGAACCGCCGGCTGGGGTCAAGGTCGAAGCGCTCGATGAGCGAGTCCTGGTAGGTCCGGTCCACTCCCCCGCGCAGGTTGGCGAAGTACTGCAGCGTCTGACCGCCACTGAGGCGGTCGTAGAGCGCGAACTCGCCGGGGATGTAGCCCACCCGTCGGTGGATGGCGACTGGGTCGACCGTCGTTTCGATGCCGAAGACTCGAGCCACACCGCTGCTGGGCCGGATCAGATCAAGGAGCACGCGGATCGTCGTCGTCTTGCCGGCGCCGTTGGGGCCGAGGAAGCCGAAGACCTCACCCTCGTCGACCTTCAGGTCAACGTCGATGACGCCGCGATGCGAACCGTAGGACTTGGTCAGCTTCTCGATCTCGATGATGGCTGTCATGCATATCCCTTTCGTGCCTCGACCTTCAGTCGTACCAGACGTGGAGGGTCCCCTCGTTCATGAAGCTGAACGATCCGGCTTCGAGCCCAAGGACCCGCTCGGTCGCCTCCTCGTATGCCGCGAACGTTCGTCGGACCTCGTCGAATTCGACGGCATCGCCGTGCCGCGCCAGGAGAAGTTCGCGAGCGGTCTCGCCGAGTCCCTCGAAGAGCGATTGCAGCACCTGCGCCGAATGGTCGGGCGAGGCGACCGTGAACGAGCCCTCGTCTCGACCCTGGCGGACGATCTCCACGAACAGGGGACCAAGGGTGGCCATGGCTGTGCGACGGAGCTTGTCCCGCACCACGGCGTTGGCGTCGGAGAGCCAGACATCCATCAGCCCCAGCACCAGGTCGCGCCGTTCGGTCTTCCACTGTCCGAGTGCAAGGAAGAGGCGCTGGAGCTTCTCATCGGCCAGGGTCTCCGGATCCTGGACGATCGGCCCCACCACCTCCCGGGCGCCCGTCGCGATGCGCTCCACGACTGCCTCCAGCAACGCTTCCTTGGAGTCGAAGTAGTGGTAGAACGCACCCTTGGAGGAACCGACCTCGTCAAGGACCGCCTGTACCGTCATCTGCTCGTAGCCCCGGCTGCGGATGAGACGCTCGGCAGCGTCGGTGAAGACCTCTCGCCGGATCGCGTATTCCCCTGGCTTGCGAGTGCGTGCCACGAACAGCATCCCAATAACAAACCAACCGTCGGTCTAAGTATACGACCAGGGGCAAGCGAGGCCGCTCCGGCACGCGAAGACGCGGCACCCGTGGTGGGTGCCGCGTCCGGAGCTGCGTGGGGCGCGTGAGGTCAGCCCATCGTCAGGGCCATCACCGCCTTCTGCGCGTGGAGTCGATTCTCGGCCTCGTCGAAGGCGGCCGACTTGGGTCCGTCGATGACGGCATCGGCCACCTCGACGTTGCGGTCTGCCGGCAGTGGATGCATCCAGATGGCGTCGTCAGCCGTCATGGCCATGCGACGCTCATCGGAGATCCAGTCGGTGTACTTGGCGGCGATCTTGGCGCCCTCCTCGTCGGAGACGCCCAGCAGCGGCGCGCCCCACGACTTGGCATAGACGATATCGGCACCGTCGAAACCGGCGTCGAAGTCGTCCAGCTTCTCCAGCGTGCCACCCGATCGCGCGGCGTTGGCTTCTGCCTCGGCCACGATCTCGGGCATCAGCTCGAACTCGGGCGGATGCACCAGCTTGACGTTCATGCCGAAACGGGTCGCCGCCAGCACTAGTGATTGCGGCACCGAGATGGGCTTCTGATAGCTGGAGGCATAGGCCCAGCTGAGCGTGATCGACTGGCCCTTGAGCTGCCCCTTCTTCTCGATGATGGTCATCAGGTCGGCCAGGATCTGGAAGGGGTGGTAGATCTCGCACTGCATGTTCAGCACGGGCACGCGGGATGCTGCTGCCACATCGCGGATGTACTCGTTGCCCTCACCGAAGGTGACGTGTCGGATGGCGATGCCGTCGTTGTATCGACCCAGGATCTCGCCGATCTCCTTGGCCGTGTCACCGTGTGCGATCTGGGTCGTGCGGCTCTCCATGAACATGCCGTGCCCGCCGAGCTGGGCCATGCCCGCCTCGAAGGAGGCACGCGTGCGCGTGCTGGAGAAGAAGAAGAGCATGGCCAGCGTCTTGTCGCGTAGGTAGGCGTGTGACTCACCGAGGGCGCGCTTGCGCTTGAGGTCGAAAGCCACGTCGAGCGCGGTCTCGATCTCCTCGTTGGTCCAGTCCGACAACGCGATGAGGTCGCGGCCACGGAGTCCGGTCTGCATGTGTCCTCCAGTCGTCCGGGTCGGGACTACTCGGCCTTGCCGAGGATGAGGGTCAGCAGGCTCATGCGCATGACGACGCCGTTGAAGGCCTCGACCCAGTAGCGGCCGAAGCGCGTCTCGTCGACGTCGGTGGTGAGCTCGTCCATGCGCGGCAGGCTATGCAGCACGAAGGCGTCGCGCTTGGCGTTCTCGTGCAGCAGCTTGAGATCGACGCGGTACTCGATGGGCGTCAGGCCCTTCTCGACGTCAGCCGAGTCGACGCGACCCTTGGTGTAGTCGGCCTGCACCACCGGCTCCATGTAGATGACGTCGGCCTCTCCGATGACGTCGCGGATGTCACCGACCTCCCGGTAATAGGTGGAGCGCTCGTCGAGCTCGGCCTTGAACTCGGGCAGCAGGCTCATCTCCTCGGGGCCGATGATGATGGCCTCCATGTCGAAGCGGGACATGGCGTAGAGGATCGAGTGCATGGTGCGCATGCGCATGTCGCCGACCAGGATGATCTTGAGCCCGTCGAGCGTGCCCTTCTCCTTCCAGATGGTGTAGAGGTCGGTGAGCACCTGGGTGGGGTGCTCGCCCCAGCCGTCGCCGCAGTTGATGATGGGCACGGACGACCACTTGGCGGCCTCGTGCGGCGCGCCCTGCTGGAAGTGGCGGATGGCGATGACGTCGCCGTAGTACTCCAGCATGTGGAAGGTGTCCTTGATGGACTCCAGGTAGAAGTCGCCGGCGCGCGTCATCTTGGCATCGGAGAAGCCGAGCACGTGACCGCCCAGGCGATGCATGGCAGCCTCGGTGGAGAGCCGCGTGCGGGTCGAGGGCTGGTAGAACGCGGTCAACAGCGTCTTGTCGGCCAACAGGTCGGTGTTGCGTCGGTCGCGGGCGATGGGCGCCAGGTCATCGGCGACCTGGAAGATGCGGAAGTACTCGTCGCGGGTCATGTCCTTGAGCGACAGGATGTCGCGCCCTCGGAAGCTTCTCATTTGAGCGTCTCTCCTCCTTCTGGTGGGGGGCTGGCTGCGACGGCCGACCTTCGGGCGCCGCTGAAGATCACTGCCACGGTCTCGTCGGGTCGGACGACCCCGTCGCGGGTGAGCTGGATGAGGCCGGCGAGGCCGGCCGTGCCGGTGTGGTCGGCGTCGATGCCGAGATGCGGCCGGGCGAGTGCGTTGGCAGCCTCCAGCGTAGCCTCGTCGACCACGACCGTGCGGCCGCCGGTGAGCAGCATGGCACGGACGACGGCGAGCCAGTCGTAGGTCTCGTCGTCGAGGATGCCGTGGGCGATGGATACCGGTTCTGTCTCCCAGGCCCACATGTAGTCGGAGCGATGTCGCGCGATCTCGCGCAGGCCTTCCTCCACCGTGCCGGCCTCGAGTGGGGTTCCGACGGTCGCGCCAAAGTGCTCCAGTACACGCTCGTATGCGCGTGCGAGCGGGTAGCCACCCTGTGTCTGCACGGTGTCGATGATGGGTAGCCGGGCGAGCTGGCCCAGGGCGACCGCTTCCTGCAGCGCCATGGCGGCTGCCGAGGCGAAGGCGCCGCCTCCGACGTGGATGACCAGGCGGTCCAGGGCCGAGGCGTCGTCAGGCAGTTGGTCGACGAGCTCCCAACCCAGCGTCGCCCCACCCTCGATGGCGAGGCCGTTGAGATTGCCTTGCACGGTGAAGGGGACCGCGCCGTTCGCGATCGCGGCCATGAGGCGAACGACGGTGGGGTCGCCGGACTGGCCAGGCAGTCGTTCGCAGACTTCGATCTCAGCCTTGAGCGCACGCAGGCGTTCGATGACCGCCTCTTCCGCGCTGGGTGGCACGAAGACGAGCAGCCGGCGCCGCGCCGCCCGCGCCACCACGGCGGCCGCCAAGGCCGCATTGCCGCAGGATGCGATCGCCAACGGAGCATCGGGGTCGGCCAGGCCGAGGGAGACGGCCACCTCGAGTCCCAGCATCACGCCCATGAGATGACGCGCCTTGTGCGAGCCGGAGACGTTGCCGGTCTCGTCTTTCACCCACACGCCCGCGCCGGGGTCGAAGCCGAGCTCAGCGTCGAGGCTGGCCGAGCGCACGATGGGCGTGGTGTGGAAGCCGTGACCGTCGACCTCGGCGATGGCGTCGTCGAGGCCGCAGACGAGATCGACGAAGCGGCCGTCCGTCCAGCCCGCCGCGCGCGCCACGTGATAGGCGTGGAAGCGCGTGCGGTAGCGCACGAACGGATCGGGGCTGGGGTCCCTGTCGGCGGGAGCCATCGCTGCTGGGTCGAGCACACGTCGCAGCACGTGGTCGATATCGTCGCCGGGCAGCGCTGCCGGACAGGCCCAGGTGAAGGGCGAATCGGCCGGCACGATCGAGCCACAGCCACTGCAGACGAGGCGGCTGGCCGGAGCTGTGGCCGCCGAGCCGTGCCACACCCTGGTCATGCTCACCCGGCGACCCGCGCGTTGAAGGCTTCGATCATGGCATCCCACTCGTGCACGATCTCGCGCGTCTCGACCCAGAAGTCCTGACTCTGTCGGGCGCTGAACTCGTCGAAGGACACGCCCTGCTGCTCGACCCAGGTGTAGTAGCCCAGGTTGAACATCCGCAGGCGGTCCTGGTGGGTGCACTCGAGCATGTCTGCCGTGTCGACGCCGTCGAGGAAGGCGGCTCGAACCTCGCCCGCCGCGGCCGCGTCGAAGGTGCCGCGATGGTCGCGCGCCACGATGCGGCCGATCTCCGAGGCGTACATGCCAGCGCCGTCCGTCGCCACCGTGGCCAGCACGTCATGCGGCCCCAGTTGCTGCTGCTTGGCGATCTTGATGGCAGCCAGCACGTTGCAGATCGAAGAGAAGCCGAAGGAGCACAGCTGGTCGATGACCGCCTGTGGCACGCCCATGCGCTGGCGCAGGTGCTCATGGCCGGCCTCGCTGTTGAAGAGCACCAGCAGGTTGTCGGTGGCCTTGTCGCTGATGTCGACGATGAAGTCGGTGTTCATGGCGTTGTGGATGAGCGGCACGTGCTTATCACCGATGCCCTGGATGTTGTGCTCACCGAAGCCGTTGTACAGCAGCGTGGGGCACTCCAGCGCCTCCACTGCCGCGATGCGGGTGCCGTGGCGCTCCTTGAGGTAATCGCCTGCGGCGATGGCGCCGGCTGACCCGGTGGCGGAGACGAAGGCCGTCAGGCGCAGCTCAGGGTTCGCCTCCGCCAGCGTCTCGAAGACGTGTTCGATGGCGCGACCGGTCAGGTAGAAGTGGCCGATGTGGTTCCCGAACTCACTGAACTGGTTGAAGATGACGGTGTCGGGATCACGATCGAGCTCGGCGCACTTGTCGTAGATCTCCTTGACGTTGGACTCCGTGCCGGGCGTGCGGATGATGTCGTCGGGTGAGGTGACCCACGACGCCAGCCAGTCGAAACGCTCCTGGCTCATGCCCTCGGGCAGCACCGCCACCCCGTGAGCCTGCATGATGCGGCTCACGGCCACGCCACCACGGCAGTAGTTGCCCGTCGACGGCCAGACCGCGCGTTGCTCGGCGGGATCGAACTGGCCGGTGACGACGCGCGGCGCCAGGCAACCATACGCGGCGATGAGCTTGTGCGAACCGATCATGGGGAAGCGGTCGCCGAGCAGCACCACGATGGGGGAGGGCACGCCCGTCAGCTCGGATGGCAGCACCACGTGGGCCGGCAGGGACACCGGGCGTGGTTCGTCGAAGGCGTTGTACCAATGCGCACGGAAGAGGTTGAGCGGGTGCGGTCCATCGGGATCGACCTCCGCCACGCGGTCCTGCGTCTGGGCCGGGATGGTGCCCGGGTCAGCCAGCTGGGCGAATGTGGGCATCACGATGCCGGCTTCCCGGAAGCGCCGCACGGAGCTTTCGTACACGCCCTGGTCCACCACTTCGCGCTCGAGTCCCAGCCGTCGCATCGATCCCTCCGTCTATCACTTCTCGACCGTCGCCAAAGCAGGCTTTCACTCGCTGAGCGACCGATTCCGACCGGCCGTGCCTACGGGTCGTGCGGCAACAGCGCTGTCAATTCGTCTAGCCTAACGGTGTCTGTTGAATGTAGGGTGTCGCTAGGGCCACATGGCCCCGCGTCACACACGAATGGCAGGACCCGTGGATATCACCCTGAACGGGGCGCCTCGCTCGGTCGAGTTTACGCCCGGAACCTCACTCCTCCAGCTGCTTCGCGAAGAGTTGGGACTGCGATCCATGAAGGATGGCTGTGCGCCCGAAGGCTCATGCGGCGCTTGCACCGTCATCGTCGATGGCCGAGCGGTCGTCTCGTGTGCCCAGCCGGCGGAGCGCTTCGAAGGCCGTTCCATCGAGACGCTCGATGGGCTCCCCGAGGAGTCGCGCGATCTGTGGGCCGATGCATTCAGCGCCACGGGCGCCTCGCAATGCGGCTATTGCACACCGGGCATCGTGATGAAGGCGGAGGCGCTGTTGCGCCGCGAGGACGAGCCGGACCGCGAAGTCATCACCAAGGCGCTCGCTGGCAATCTCTGTCGCTGTACCGGCTACCTCTCCATCATCGATGCCATCGAGTCGGTCGTGGCCGCACGTCACGGCGGCCCCTGGCCAGTACCGCACCCTGGGGCTGCTGTCGGCGACCCCGCTCCCAAGTATCGCTCCCGTGAGCAGGTGCTGGGCATGCAGGAGTACGTGGCCGATCACGTGGTTCCGGGCATGCTTCACGGCGCGCTGCGCTTTTCCGACCATCCGCGCGCGGTGGTCAAGTCCATCGACACCTCCGCGGCGGAGGCGGCGCCGGGCGTGGTCGCGGTCATCACCGCCGCCGACGTGCCTGGCAAGCGCAACCAGGGCCTCATCTATGACGACTGGAACCAGTTCATCGCGGTCGGCGAAACGACGCACTACGTGGGTGACGTGCTGGCGGCCGTGGCCGCCGAGACGCGGGCGCAGGCCCGAGCGGCCGCTGAGCTCGTCGAGGTGGAGTATGAGGTGCTCGAGCCGGTCACCGATCCGTTCGAGGCCATGGCCGAGGGCGCACCCCTGGTCAGTCACCGGGAGAGCAACGTCCTCTCGAACTCAGCCTACCGGCGCGGTGACGTCGAAGCGGCCATCGCGGCTTCCGCCCATGTCGTCTCTGACAGCTTCAGGACCGCCTCGATCGAGCACGCCTACCTTGAGCCCGAATCGAGTCTGGCCGTGCCGCAGACCGGCGACGGTCCCCGACTGCATGTGCTGTCGCAGGGCCAGGGTGCCTGGGAGGACCGTCGCCAGATCGCGTCGTTGCTGGGCTGGGAACAGGCCCATGTGCTCGTCACCCAGGTGGCGACCGGCGGCGCCTTCGGCGGCAAGGAGGATCTCAATGTCCAGGGCCACACCGCCCTGCTGGCGCTGTCCACGGACAAGCCGGTACTGCTGGCGCTGTCCCGGGCCGACTCGCTGCGTTTCTCCATCAAGCGGCACCGCTTCTGGATGGAGTACACCGTGGCCTGTGATGCCGATGGCCGGCTGACGGCCGTCAAGGCGCGCTTCATCGGCGACAACGGTGGCTACGCCAGCGTCGGGGCCAAGGTCCTCGAGCGTGCCGCCGGCCATGCCTGCAGCGCCTACATCGTGCCCAATGTCGACGTGCAGGCCAACGCCATCCTGACCAACAACCCACCCTGTGGCGCCATGCGCGGCTTCGGCGCCAACCAGGCCAACTTCGCCATGGAGACGCTGCTGGACCGGCTCGCCGAGGAAGTCGGCATCGACGGCTGGGAGATCCGCTGGCGCAACGCGCTCGCCGAGGGCGATCGCTTTGGCACCGGGCAGAAGCTCGGGCCCGGCGTCGGCCTCAAGGAAACGTTGCTCGCGGTCAAGGAGCAGTACCGGAACGCGAAGTATGCAGGCATCGCCTGTGGCGCCAAGAACACGGGTATCGGCAACGGCATGAAGGAGTTCGGGCGCGCCGTGGTCCGACCTGACGGTGACGGCAAGCTGACGGTCTATCACTCGTGGACCGAGATGGGCCAGGGCACCCACACCGTCATGCGCCAGATCGCCGGCGACGAACTGGACCTCCAGCCGGAGTCCATCACGGTAGTCGTCGACACCAGCCATGAGCTCGACACCGGGATCACCACGGCCTCACGCGCCACGATGCTGGGAGGCCGGGCAGTGCTCCAGGCCTGCCAGTCCCTCCGGGCGGAGATGGTCAGACGGCGCTGTCTGCTCGACGACCTGGCCGGTGAGGAGTTCGCCGCCGAGGTCCTCGTCGACTGGACCACGCCGCTGGGGGCGGACGTGGAGGAACCCATCACCCACTTCGGCTATGGCTGGGCCACGCAGGTCTGCATCCTCGATGACGAAGGCCGGATCGAGAAGTTCATCGCTGCGCACGACGTGGGCAGGGCCCTGGACCCACTGATGCTGGAGGGCCAGATCGTCGGTGGCGTGCACATGGGCCTGGGCCACACGCTGAGCGAGGCTTTCGAGACCGAGGGCGGCTTCCCGCTCACCGATACCATCAAGTCGCTCAACATCATCCCGGCTTCCGGCATGCCGCCGGTGGAAACCATCCTCATCGAGGAGTACCAGCCCGAGGGACCCTTTGGCGCCAAGGGCATGGGTGAGGCCGTGCTGGTGCCGACCGCCGCCGCCGTCGCCGGTGCCCTCTACGCCTTCGACGGGATCCGCAGGACCGAGCTGCCGATGCGCGACTCTTCCGCTGCGCTGGCTGCGGTCCCCAAGCTGCGCCGCCGCAAGCGAGACTGATCCACCCGACCCTGGCGGCTTGCACCGTCGGTGCCCGAAAGCCGGCTCGGCGGTAGTGTTGCGGTGCGCAGCAGGAGGTCTCGGGTGATGCGATTTCGACGCTTCTCGGTCGGTGCCGTCCTGGCGCTCGTCATCGCTCTCGCCACCATCGGATCGGTCGCACCCGCCCTTGCCGTCGATGATCCCGTCTACTACCTCCCGGCGCCCGAAGGCACGACGCTGGTCGTGGCGCGCGGCAATGGCGACACCACGGGCCGGACCCCGCAGCAACAGTTCGCCTATACCTTCATCGCCGCCGAGGCACCCCAGCGTTTCCCCGTCCTCGCCGCCCGCGGTGGCACCGTCATCAGCGCGCGCTTCAACGTCAAGGGTGGTCGTTGCAGCGAGCCGCTCGAGGGACCACGCCCGCGCTGCTGGCGCGACGTCAACTACGTCCTCATCGATCAGGCGGATGGCACCTCGGCCTTGTACATGCATCTCAAGCGCGGCAGACCCGCCGTCCGTCGCGGCGACGTCGTCAGTGCTGGCCAGCGCATCGGCACCGCCGGCACGAGCGGCTGGACCGATCAGACCGGCCTGGGCTTCCAGGTGCAGGAGACGCCGAGCTGGAACGATGTCGGTCGTGGCGGCTGGTTCCTGACGCCATCCATGCCGGTCGCCTTCGCCGATGCCGACGTCGTCGCGCAACGCCCCGACGGCGTGCCCCAGGCCGACGACACCGTCACCTCGTCCAATCCGGGTGCGTCATTCGAGCCCTTCCGCTTCGGTCCGCGCCCTGCTGGTCTGCCCGCCAATGTGCCGCTCTCGTCGGGTACGGAGGTCGAGCTCAGCAGCGCCTACCAGGCCGGCTCGTCCGATGGCTACGGCCTGAGCTTCGCGGCACCGGTCGCAGCTGCCACCGACACGATCGAGCCCGGCTTCATCCCTGGTCCCGAAGTGCGGCCACTCTTCGGTGGCGAACTCGCCTTCGCCGGTTGCGCCAGCGGGCAGTCGGCATCGCTTGGCCGCATCGTGGCGACCAGCCTGGAGATCGCGGGTACGCCCTACCTTGCCCTCCACGGCCACCTGTCCTGGGTAGCCCCGAACCTGCTCGACCTCGACCCGGCGCTCCCGGCGCCCATCGTGGGAGCTGCTGACATCATCGGTCACTACGGCCTCGGTCGACCCTCCCCCGAAGACCAGACACTGGACTGCCCCCAAGCCGATCCGGGGAGGACCGACCTCTTCGTCAGCATCCTGCGCGACGGCGTCATCAGCGCTGAGGGTGAGATCATCGCCGGTACGCCAGTCTCACCCGAACCACTCGTGGGCGCTCTCGGCTACGAGGGCTTCGCCTGGTGGAAGGGCCCCCTGACGGGCCTCGAGGTGGCTGCAGAACCCGGCCGTCCACGTGCCCGCTGGAATGCCAGGACACCCGCCAGCGGCTCGCATATCACCTTCGGAGACACCGTCCGGCTCGTGGCCCGAGTGCGTGACGTGGCCGATATCGCCCAGGTCCGCTTCCGGGCCTATTACCCCCGCTGGCCACAGATCGCTGGCAGCAGCGGCCTGATCTCCTTCGATCCGCGCACGTCCTGGCGCGAGTTGGCCGTGTGCACCGCGCCGGCTGGCAGGCAGTCCGGTTTGGGCGGCCTGTGCGACTGGAACGGTGATGCTCGCGACGCCAAGGTGACCTACGTGTGGGATCCCGCGGTCGCGAAACCGCAGCCCAGTGCCCCCTGGCTGCCCCGGGCGAAGCGCGCCATCTCGCGCAGCAGCAGCAAGTGTGTGCCGGTGTCGCTGGCCGTCGAGGTCATCGACCACGCCGGCCACGTGTACTCGAGGATGGGCCGTCTGCCACTGCCGAAGACGTGTGACGGCGCGGCAGACGGATCGGCCCTCGGTGCGCGCGTGTTGTACCTCGACCCGCTCGTCCCGCCCCGCGCTCCGGCATCGCGTGGCAAGGTCCAGGCCCGTGGCTGGCCGCCCGGTAGCGGGCCCGATCCGCTGGGCGGCGCTCTCGCCTGGCGCGATCGCTCGAACAACGAGGATGGCTTCAACCTCTACGCGCGCCGCAAGTGGCTCGAGACCGACTGTTCCGTCGTCGTCGGCCCGTGGCGCAAGGTGGCGTCGCTGGCGGCGAACAAGGAGCGCTATCGGCCGCGTCACCAGGCGGTGCTGAAGTCGGTCAAGGCGCCGAAGATCGAAGGCGTCCCCGGTGCGCTCGATCGATTGGAGTACGGCGTGTCGGCGTTCAACGAGGCCGGTGAGACACGCATCGTGCAGGTCGGCCTCTTCGTCGGTGGCTCGGAGTGCGACACGGGCCTTGCGCTGCCGCCACCCGAGCTGGAGCCCTGAGCCTCAGCCGCCACTCACCCTTCGGCCGGTCGGCCCGCAGGGCCAGGGCGAGCAGACCCGCCGACCAGCAGCCCTCAGCGGGGGGCGATGACTCGCCCGGCGAGGGTGGCATGACCCGCCTGACAGGGGTGCCCTGGCGCCGGCTCCTCGCCTACCTGCGGCCCAACCTGAAGCTGTTCGCGGTGGCCGTCGTCGCCCTGCTCATCTCGACCGGCTTCGGCCTCCTGCTACCGCTCGTCATCGGCGGCCTCGTGGGTGAGGTCGTCAGCGCAGGGAACACCGCCGGGCTCGACCAGCTGCTGCTCCTCCTCGTCGTCATCACGCTTGTACTCGCCGTTGCCGGTTTCGTCCAGACGTGGTCGCTGGGTGTCATCGGCGAGCGCATCGTCGCGCGCATGCGCGCACAGGTCTTCGACCGACTCGTGACGCTGGAGCTGGACTTCTACGTGCGCCGCCGCGTGGGCGAGCTTATCTCGCGGCTTTCGAGCGACGTCACCCAGGTGCGCACCATGCTGACCCAGACGCTGACCTCTCTGCTGTCGTCGCTGCTGAGCCTGGTGGGCTCCATCATCATCCTGTTCGCGCTCAGCCCGGGCCTGTTGCTGGTGATCCTGGCGTTGGCGCCCACCATCGTCATCATCGCCGTCATCTTTGCCCGCCCGCTGCGGAAGCTCTCCACCCGCGTGCAGGACGCCATCGCCGCCTCGACCACCACCGCCGAGGAGGCGCTCAGCGGCATCCGCGTCGTCAAGTCATTCGGGCGCGAGGAGTGGGAGCGGCATCGCTATGGCCAGGATCTGCGCGATGTCGTAGGCATGGCCACGCGCCTGGTGACGTGGCGAGGTCTGTTCGGCGCGATGATGACGGTGCTCGGGTTCGGCACCCTCATCATCCTGCTCTGGTTCACCGGCCACCAGGTCATCGAAGGCACGCTGACCATCGATGCCCTGACGGCATTCCTGCTGTACGGCATCACGATCGGTACCAGCCTCTCCACCATCGCCGGGATCTACGGCCAGTTCCAGGAGGGCGCCGGTGCCGTGACTCGCGTGTTCGAGCTCATCGACGAGCGGCCGACCATCCGCGAGCAGGCCGCTGCCCAGCCGGTCGGGAAGGTGGCCGGCGGCATCACCTTCGAGCATGTGACGTTCAGCTACGGCGACGAGCGGGCGGTCCTGCGCGACATCGACATCGCCATCGCGCCCGGCGAGGTATTGGCGGTGGTGGGCCCCTCCGGCGCCGGCAAGACGACGTTCTGCAACCTCATCCCGCGGCTGTGGGACGTCACCGCAGGGCGCATGCTCATCGACGGGCGAGATGTCCGCGATCTGCGGCTGCGGAGCCTGCGCGAGGCGATCTCGCTGGTGCCACAGGATGCGACCATCTTCGGCGGCACGGTGGAGGAGAACATCCGCTACGGCCGGCTGGACGCCAGCCCTGAAGAGCTCATCCAGGCGGCCCGGGCGGCCAACGCACACGACTTCATCGAGGCCATGGCCGACGGCTACGACACGCTCGTGGGCGACCGCGGCACGCGGCTCTCGGGCGGCCAGCGGCAGCGTGTCGCCATCGCCCGTGCCATCCTCAAGGACGCGCCCATCCTGATCCTGGACGAAGCCACCTCCTCACTCGACAATCAGTCGGAGCGGCTGGTGCAGGAGGCGCTGGCACGACTGATGACCGGCCGCACCACGGTGGTCGTGGCGCACCGGCTCTCGACCATCCGCGCGGCCGACCGCATCGCGGTGCTCGACGATGGCTGGTTGCTGGAGCTGGGCACCCACGAGGAACTCCTGGTGGCCGACGGCCTCTACGCGCATCTCTGGCGGCTGCAGGCCTCGGAGCGTCCGTTCCCGGCGGCCGAGGTCTCCGCTTTCAGTCGAGCGGGAGGGCCCCCGGAGGCGTAGCGAACGGGTCCACCACGATCAGACCGTCAAGGTCCTGGCCGCCCTGCAGATCCTCGGTCAAGAGGTACCGACAGCCTGCGCTGCGTGCCGCAGCCACGATCTGCGCGTCCCAGAAGCTCAGCCTGAACCGCTGCTCAAGCCACCAGGCATCTTCCAGTAGCGGGCCATCGATCCCGACTGGCCGCCACGCCATGAGGTCACGCACGTCGGCCTGCGCGACTTCCCGATCGAGACCGGGCCTCAGCTTGTGGGTCACGGCGACGTCGTACTCGTCGAGGACCTGGAAGCTCAGCCGGCCTCGCTGCTGCGCCCAGAGGGTATCGACCCATTCCCTGGCACCCGGGCCGAAGCCGGATAGGATGAGGCCGTGACCTCCCCGACGGTGAAGACGCGTTCTTCCCTGCCTGCCACCGCGAGCGGGTCGAACGTGCACGCCTACACGCTGGGCGACTGGGGCCTGCTGGCAGCCATCGCGCTCATCTGGGGCTCGTCCTTCCTGTTCGTGGAGATCGGACTCCGGTCCTTCGCCCCCGGCGTCATCACCATGGCGCGTATCGGGCTGGGGGCGCTGACGCTGGCCTTGTTCGCCAAGGCACGGGCACCCGTCGCGCGCGAGGACTGGGGCCGCATCGCGCTACTGGGCATCGTCTGGATGGCCGTGCCGCTGACGCTGCTGCCCATCGCCCAGCAGTCCATCAGCACCAGCGTGACCGGCATGATCAACGGAGCGATGCCCGTCTTCACCGCGGCCTGGGCCACTTACCTGCTGCGCCGCACGCCGGGCTGGCGGCAGGTGTTGGGTATCGGCCTTGGCTTTGCCGGCATCGTGCTGGTATTCCTGCCGGAGCTCCAGGCTGGCAGGGATGAGTTCATCGGTGCGCTCGTGGCCCTCTTCGCCATCTCCTTCTACGGCCTTGCGACCAACCTGGCGGTGCCGCTGCAGCAGAAGTACGGCTCACTGCCGGTCATCTTCCGCGTGCAGCTGGTGGCACTGGCCATCGTGGTTCCCATCGGCTTGGTACAGCTGCCGGGCTCGTCGTGGTCCCTCGATGCGGCGCTGGCGATGGTGCCACTGGGCGTGCTGGGGACGGGGCTGGCGTTCGTGCTGATGGCGACGCTGACGGGACGGGTCGGAGGACCGCGCGCTTCGATCGCGATCTACTTCCTGCCGATCGTGGCCATCGCGCTGGGCGTACTCGTCCTCGGCGAGACCGTGCCTGCGGTCGCCTTCGTCGGCGTGGCCCTCGTCATCGCCGGTGCCTGGTTCGCCTCGCGACGCGAGTCGTAGCCTGCGGCCGGACGTCCTTGCAGCCAGCGGGCGGCACCCATCGCGCAGTGTCGCTGCTGCCACTAGTGGAGCTTGGCGCGCTCCTCGACGGTGACCTCATCGAGCGGCTTGCCCATGATGATCATGCCCAACACGTCGTCGGGCGTGACGTCGTCCCGGTTGACGATGCCCACGATCCGCCCGTGGTACATCACCGCGATGCGATGCGAGAGATCGAACACGTCGTGGATGTCGTGGCTGATGAGGAAGATGCCGATGCCTTCCTTCTCGAGCTGCTTGATGAGGTCGCGCACCTGTGCCGTCTCGGCGGGACCAAGCGCGGCGGTGGGCTCGTCCATGATCAGGATCCTGGCGTTGAAGTGGACAGCACGCGCGATGGCGACGGCCTGCCGCTGGCCGCCGGAGAGCGACTGCACCGGCGACTTGAAGTTCTGGAAGTGCGGTTCAATCGCGCGATGACCTCGCGGGTGGCGGCCTCCATGGACGCATCATCGAGGTTGCCCATGCGAGTCTTCAGCTCGCGACCCAGGAACATGTTGGCGGGCGCGTCCTGGTTGTCGGCCAGCGCCAGCGTCTGGTAGATGGTCTCGATGTTGTAGCGCTTGGCCTGACGCGGGTTGTTCGATCTCGACCGGCTTTCCCTCGACCAGGATGTGGCCGCTGTCGGGCGGTCGTGCCCCCGAGAGGCACCTTCATCAAGGTCGACTTGCCGGCGCCGTTTCCTCCGACGAGGCCCATGACCTCGCCCGGATACAGGTCGATGGTCACGTCGTCCACCGCATGGACGCCACCGAAGGCGACGCGGATGTTGCGCATCTCCACGAGTGGGGTCCCGCTGGTGTCGATCACGCGCGCGCGTCTCGGGCTCGACCTCGGGCGCTGGCTCGTGGCCATCCGCCGCAAGTGTCCATTCTTCGCGCGGTCATGAGGAGGCCCTCCTGCGATAAGCGGTATCGATGCCGACGGCGACGACCAGGACGATACCGACGACGACGTTCTGCTGCGCGGTATCGAAGCCGATGAGCACCATGCCCGACTGCAGGGTCTGCATGAAGAGTGCACCCAGGATGGCACCCGGGATGGTGCCGATACCGCCAGCGAACGAGGTGCCTCCGATGACGGCGGCGGCGATGACGAAGAGTTCGTTCCACTGCCCCAGGGCATTGGTGGCGGCGTCCAGGCGACCCGATGTGATGGCGGCGCTGATGGCCACCAGCACGCCGATGAAGCGCGAACGTCAGCATCAATGTGCGGCGTACGTTGATGCCGGAGAGCTCGGCTGCCTCAGGATTTCCACCGATGGCATAGACGTAGCGGCCGAAGAGGCGCCGTCGAGCGATCCAGGTCATGACTGCGGCGACGGCGATCATGATGAGCACCGGGTAGGCGATACCCGGTCGAGAGGATCAACCCGCCATCCGGCATCTCGATGCCGCTGATCTCAGCGTACCGCTGCGCCACGCGCATGGGCCACTGGTAGGCATTGACGAGCGCGACCCCACCCAGCACGAGGAACGCGCCAACGAGCACGATAAGCACCTCTGCCCAGCATCGGACGAGTCGGGAAGTCGAAGGCTTGGCGGCGGCGGCGTGCCATCACGACGAGCACGACCAGACCGCACCACGACGATGATGCCAAGCAGCCAGCTCAATGTCGCCGAGCCGACACCCAGGTCCATCCCGAGCCGACCCAGCGAGCCCTGTGTGCCACCACCGATGGGCTGAAGTTCGCGTCGAGCGGCGCGATGGTCCGGCCGCTGGCGAGCAGGAACGCACCGCCACGCCAGACGAGCATGCCGCCCAGGGATGACGATGAATGCCGGGATGCCCAGGAAGGCGATGAGGAAGCCCTGGCCGCCCCCGATGAGCGCGCCCAGGCCGATGCCGACGGCCAGCGCGATGATCCAGGTCTACGAATTGTCGAACCCGATGAAGTCGGGCAGGATCTCCTTCTGCACGATGGCCATGACCATGGCCAGGAAGCCGAGCATGGAGCCGACCGAGAGGTCGATGTTGCGCGACACGATGATGAGCACCATGCCGGTGGCCATGACCGCGACCGAAGCCGTCTGCACCGACAGGTTGAAAAGGTTACGCGGCGTCAGGAAGCTGCCGCCGAAGATGGAGTCGCCACCCTGACCGAAGACCTTGGGACGCGATGTCGAAGATGATCCAGGCCAATGCCAAGGCGATCATCAGGCCAAGCAGGCGGCCATCGACCTCGGTGGAGCGATAGAGCGCCCCACCAGCGCGCTTGAATTGGGTGAACGTGCCGTCGCCCGAACCTCGGCTCGGCCGCGGCGAGCCCGGTGCCGGCGTCCGCTCGGCAGGGGTCGCCGGGGTGTCACTCATTCGCGCTCTCCCCAGCTCCAGTTGCGTATGGTCTCTTTTTCCGGGTAAGGGTACGCGCCCTGCGGGGCAGTTTGCCTGTGCAGGGCGCGTATCGGTTACAGAGTGTTGGGAGCCTAGCCGCAGGCTGCCACGGTACCGGGTGCGACGCCGGCGCAGAGCTCGTCGGCGCTGATCCAGCCAGCGTCGACCACGAGCTGCAGGTTGTCCTGCTCGATCGGGGTCGGGGCCAGCAGTTCGGACGGCATCGGGATGCCCTTGGGGCCATCGGAGAAGGTCGTCAGGCCTGCGGGCTCCTCGCCAGCAGCAGCGGCGAGAGCGATCTCGGCGGCGGCCTTGCCGAGCTCACGGGCGTCCTTCCAGACCGTCACGGTCTGGGTGCCGAGCGCTACACGGTTGAGGGCCGCGTTGTCCGCGTCCTGGCCAGAGACCGCGACGACGCCGTCGAGGCCCTGGGCGGCGAGAGCAGCGATGGCACCACCGGCGGTGCCGTCGTTGGAGGCCACGACCGCATCGACGTTGTTGTCGTTGTCGGTCAGGATCTGCTCCATGTTGCGCTGAGCAACGGCCGGGATCCCAGTTGTCGGTATACGCCTCACCGACGTTGACGATGTCGCCAGCGTCCATGGCAGCCTGCAGAACCTCCTGCTGGCCAGCGCGGAGGAAGTCAGCGTTGGGGTCTGCCGAGTTGCCCTTGATGAAGACGTAGTTGCCCGTGGGAACGACGGCCTCGATGGCGCGCGCCTGCATGCGACCGACCTCGACGTTGTCGAAGGTGACGTAGTAGGCACCAGGGGTCGTGGTCTCGAAGAGGCGGTCATAGGCGACGACCGGGATGCCCTGCGATAGGGCGTCCTCGATGGCCGGCAGGACGGCCTCGTTGTCCTGCGCCAGAACGATGATGGCATCAGCGCCCTGGGTGATCAGCTGTTCGATATCGGTCGCCTGCTTCTCAGCGGACGACGCGGCGTCCGTGGAGATGTACTGCGCACCGGCGGCATCGAGCACGGCCTTGATGGCCGGCTCATCACGCAGCGCCCAGCGCTCCTCCTGGAAGTTGTTCCAGGACACACCGACGACGAGCCCATCGTCCTGGGCGACGACAGCGCCCATGCTGGCCATGGTGCCAGCGGCGGCGACAGTCAGCGCCATCAGCGCGACGACGCCCTTGTTGGTATTCCGCATTCGCGGTCCTCCTCCTATGTGGAACGGGGGACGTTCCCCCATTCTTGGGGAACGGTTTCGTTCCGAGATGGGAACGATCGCGTTCCTTCGTTCGCAGATTACCGCACTCACGGGAGGGGTATGTCAAGCCTCAGTCACCTACGCCTGTAAACGCTTGCAGATCTCGTGCGTGTCGTACGCGAGCGCCCCTGACGTCAGGCGCGTCCTCGGGACATCACCCGGTCTGGCCGCAGCAGGAACGGTGCCAGGCAGGCAGGGAGATTGGAGAAGGGCAACACGTCCGGATGCAGTTCGATCCCAAGCGTCTCCCGCATGAACGAACGTCGCGCCAGGATGCGCGCCCACATCTCCGCATAGCGCCCTGCGAGTTCTGCCCGTAGCGCCTCGTCGGCGAGCGCGAAGGGGCTCTCCACGTTGGTCGTGAAGTAGTCCGTCCCGGTCGCCGGGATCACATCCGACTCGAGAACCATGCCCGACCTGAGCGTGGTCTCCGAGCCGGGCGCGATGGGGGAGTGGAGCCACTCCTCGAGGCTGATGAGGTGTCCCGGTGTCAGGAAGATGCCGAAGAACGGATCGCCCAGATGCTGCTCGATGATGGCCTGCAGGGTGCCGCCGGTCTGGCCTACGCGGAGGGCTTCGAGCCACGCTGCGACAGCATCGAAATAGGGTGCCACCAGCTTCTCGACGTAATCACTGATGCCGGCGGGCAGGTCCCCGGCATCCTCGGCCACGAAGCCGGCGCGGCAATCGAGGGCGCCCCAAAGCCCGTAGGCCACCGTGAAGCGGTCGCCGCGCTCGATGACCCGGTCGGTCGGGCTGAGCAGGCCGAGTGTCGCCCGCTCTCCGCTCGAGAGCATCAGGTGGCATGACATGGGTGCCCCGGGCCAGCGCAGTAGACGTACCGCCTCCTGCTCGGTCATGCCCGGCCGCAAGCCCGACATCAGCCCCTTGATGCCTTCCGAGGTGTGGCAGGCTGCGTACTCCATGGCGCTCAACTGCTCGGGTTCGTTGGTGGCGCGCAGGCCGACTTCGGGATCGGCGAAGATGTGGCCGGCATTCTCGACGAGTCCGTCGCTCCCTACCGCCGTGCGTAGGGCGTCGACGATGAACGCCGGCGTCTCCAGCCAGGATCGATCGGGGAGTGCCTTCCAGCCGGCGACACCGACACGTGCGCCCGGCCCCATCCCCTCCGTGACGAGGACGTCCTCGAGCACGCGGCAGTCCCCGCGCGGCTGGCCCGCCAGGCTGAGGTCCGCGGCCAACTCGACACGCATGGATAGCGGGGCCCGCCTAGCCATGGCAACGCACTCGATGCCGGTCAGCAACAACGGGTCGTCGGAGGCGCCGACGATGAGCAGAGCTTCCTCGAAGCGTGGGTCGAACCCGGAAAGCCAGGCAAGGTTGGCGCTGTGCTCGCGGTCCGCGTAGACGACGAGGGCGTCGTAGCCAGATAGGTGGATGCGGTCCCTGACTCGTGCAAGTCGAGAGCGGTACAGCTGCGGTGGCAACACGGGCATCGCGCTGGGCAGCCCGAAGTCGGGCAGCTCGATGGTCTCCAGCCTGGCTGTGGGCATGATCACTCCTCGAGACGGACAGACGAACGCCCCGCCAAGGCTATCGCCGTGGCGGGGCGTTCGGAAAGCTACGGGTTGCCGATCACGGGCACGCGGCGATGGAGCCGGGCGTTACGCCCGCGCAGAGCTCTTCCTGGCTGATCCAGCCGGCATCGACGAGGACGCCGAGGTTGTCCTGCGTGACCGAGACGGGCGTGAGCAGCATCGCATTGGTCGGGATGCCGTTGGGGCCATCCGTGAAGACCTCGGAGCCCTCGATCTCGTCGAGTGCGGCCCCTTGGGCCAAGGCCACCGCGATATTGGCTGCCGCGGTTGCCTCTTGACGGCCGTCCACCCACACCGTCTGGGTCTGGGTGCCCTTGGCGATGCGGTTCAGGGCTGCACCTTCGGCATCCTGGCCGGAGACGGGGACCACGCCCGCGAGGCCTTGCGCATCAAGCGCTGCGATGGCACCACCAGCAGTTCCGTCGTTCTGGGCCACGACCGCGTCGACGTTGTTGTCGTTGTCGGTCAGGATCTGCTCCATGTTGCGCTGGGCGATGGCGGGATCCCAGTTGTCGGTGTACTGCTCACCGACGTTGACGATGTCACCGGCATCGATGGCGTCCTGCAGCACCTCGATGGTGCCACCGAAGAGGAAGTCGGAGTTGGGGTCGGCGGCGTTGCCCTTGATGAAGGCGTAATTGCCTGCCGGCACCTTCTCGAGCATGGCGCGGCCCTGCATGCGGCCGATCTCGACGTTGTTGAAGCTGACGTAGAAGACGCCCGGGTCCTCGATGAGGCGATCATAGGCGACCACCGGGATGCCCTCGTCGAGGGCCGCGGTCACGGCCGGCATGATAGCCACGTCGTCCTGGGCCAGGATGATGAGCGCGTCGACACCCTGGTTGATGAGGGCCTCGACGTCGGTCAGCTGCTTCTCGATATTCGAGGCGGCGTCAGTCGACACGTACTGTGCACCGGCAGCCTCCAGGGCAGCCTTGAGGGCCGGCTCATCCCACAGACCCCAGCGCTCCTCCTGGAAGTTGTTCCAGGACACGCCGACGGTGAGGCCGTCGTCCTGGGCCGCGGCCATGCCGACCGAGCCGATGACACCCGCTGCTGCGATGCTCAGCGCAGCCAGACCGGCCATGCCAGTCTTCAGATCTTCGCATCTGTAAGTACCCTCCTGTCCGCGGGCACGGTTATTGCCCACGCTGGCGGGAGCGACTCAGTTCCCGGGGTTGGGACTCGCCTGCTCCCGTATGCCCGATTACCGCACGTCCCGGGGCAGCATGTCGAACGATTCGATGTGCCATGCTGCAAACGATCGATCGCTTCACTCGCAGGAGGGCACATGAGCACCTTCGTCTACGACCTCGCGAACTTCATCGACTTCCGAGATGCCGAGGCGCTGCGCGCGGGTCCGCGCGATCACCGCGGCTCGCGATCACCGAGCACCCCAATCCCGGACTTCCACATCCGCGTGTCGAGGACGCCGCCGAGTTCTACGCCGCCTTCGCCGACGGACATCGTCTCGCGCATCGTGCAGGCCCGCGCGAGGAGGGCCGCGAGTGCGTGCTCATCCTCCCGGTCGGCCCGGTGCCGCAGTACGCCGTGGCGGCGGCGATCATCAACGCGCCCGAGCTGACGACTGCAGCCACGTCGTCACCTTCAACATGGACGAGTACGCCGACGAGAACGGGCAGACCGCCCCGGCGGAGTGGGAGGGCTCCTTCGCGCACGCGATGTTCGCCGTCTTCTTCGACCGCATCGACGCGGAGCTGCGTCCGCCCGCTCGAGCACATCCACTTCCCCGACACCGACAACATCGACGGCTACTGGCGAGCATGATCGCCGACGCTCGGCGGCGCCGACTGCTGCTACGGCGGCATCGGCTGGTGCGGCCACATCGCCTTCTGGGAGTCGAGCCTGGGCCACGAGTTCGCCGCGACCTGGAGGAGTACAAGGCGGCCGGCCCGCGCATCGTCGAGCTGACGCCCATGACCATCATGCAGAACGCCCTGCACTGCTTCGGCGGCGACTGGTCGGCGGTGCCGCCCAAGGCGGCGACCATCGCTCCGGCCGACATCCTGGGCGCACGCACGCGCAGCTTCTGGCTGGACGGCGATGTCGGTCGGCGGCGTCTCGTGGCAGCGCTTCATCGCGCGCCTCGTCGCGCACGGCCCGGTAAGCAAGTTCGTGCCCGGGCTCACTCCTGCAGACGCTGCGCACCGACTACACCATGCTGGGCGGGGTCGCCGACGACGTCGCCATCGACATGGCCTAGCTCGCTTGGCAGCACGGTTCGGCCCTACACTGGGAACGTGTTGTCACGCTCCGCTCGCGCCATGCTGGTGCCGCTCGTCGCATTCGCCCTCATCGCGCCGGTCGGGGGTGTGGCGGGGAAGGATGGACCGAGCAGCCCTCATGCTCCGGCCGCTCCGGCCGTTCCCACCTTCGTCGAGGACACCGGTGTCGGGATCGATCGACACCTATGCCGGTTCGTGGCAGTTCTTCACCGGCGGCGGAGTCGCCGCCCTCGACTGTGACGATGACGGCCTGCTCGACCTCTACTTTGCTGGCGGCGCCGAGCCCGCCGCGCTCTATCGCAACAAGTCGACGCTGGGCGGGCCGCTCTCCTTCGGCCAGCTCGCCAGTGACGTGACCGATCTGACCGAGGTGACCGGAGCCTACCCCCTTGACATCGACGGTGATGGCATCACTGACCTGGCGGTGCTGCGTCGCGGCGAGAACGTCCTCTTGCGAGGGCTGGGCGCCTGCACCTTCGAGCGGGCCAATGAGGCCTGGGGTTTCGATGGTGGAAAGGATTGGACGACCGCCTTCAGCGCCAAGTGGCAGCCCGGCGACGATCTGCCCACGCTTGCCGTGGGTGACTACCTGACCATCGTCGATCAGGGTGAGGTCCCGGTCTGTGACGACAGTGCGGTCTTCCGTCCCGGGCCTGATGGCTATGGCGCACCGGAGGCGCTGGCGCCTGGCTACTGCACCCTGTCGATGCTCTTCAGCGACTGGGACCGCTCCGGACACGATGATCTGTTCGTCACCAACGATCGCCAGTACTACCGCCCCGAAGAGGGTGAGGATCAGCTCTGGA
The DNA here is from genome assembly GCA_963724095.1 of uncultured Chloroflexia bacterium. GTDB lineage: Bacteria > Chloroflexota > Limnocylindria > Limnocylindrales > CSP1-4 > JAFMJV01. Next base: position 139,095 of record CAVRTH010000001.1, on the reverse strand, counting down.
AGGTCCGGCCAGCCGAGCCTTTGACGGCCTACACGGCTGAGGAGGGCTGGCAGAAGCTGAGCGTCTTCGGCATGGGCATCGCCAGTGCTGACGTGACCGGCGACAGCTACCCGGAGTACTTCATCTCCACCATGGCCGGGAACCGATTGCGCACACTCGCCGACGGCCCCGATCAGCCGACATACACCGACAGTGCCTACGCGCGCGGGGTCGGCGCGGCACAGCCGTTCACCGGCGGTGACAAGCTGCCGTCGACGGCCTGGCACGCGGAGTTCGACGACGTCAACAACGATGGCCGCCTCGACCTGTACATCTCCAAGGGCAACGTCGAGCTCATGCCCGACCATGCCGCCAACGACCCGGCCAACCTATTCATCGGTCAGCCTGACGGCACGTGGGTCGAGGGCGCCGAGGAGGCCGGTATCCTCCACTTCGACCGCACCCGTGGTGCGGCCCTTGTGGACCTTAACCTCGACGGCCTGCTCGACCTGGTGCAGGTGGCTCGAACGGAGCCGGCCCGAGTCTGGCGTAACACGGGTGCCGGTACCGCGGAGGAACCGGCCGCGATGGGTAACTGGCTGGCGGTCGAATTGGCTCAGGATGCCCCCAATAGCGATGCCATCGGTGCCTGGATCGAGGTGCGGGCGGGCGGCAGCGATGCCGTGCGCGAAGTGACCGTCGGCGGGGGCCACGCCTCGGGTGCTTTGGGGCCGGTGCACTTCGGCCTGGGTGACGCCCCCGAGGCGCAGGTCCGTGTGACCTGGCCTGATGGCGAAGTGGGCGAGTGGATGCCGGTCGTGGCCGACCAGCGCATCCGCATCGAACGGGGATCCGCGCAACCGATGGCGCTGGCTTCGGCCATGACCCTCACCGGTGCACCTGGCGTGCAGAACGAACCGACCACCCCGACCACCCCGGTCCTGCCGGCCATCGAGCCCATCGATCCCGCCAGCTGCGTCCGCAGCGCCGACCCGACCAAGTCGGTGGCACGGCTGTGGGACGAGGCGCTGCTCGACGCCATCCGCCGCGACTTCCCCGCTCCGACCGTCCACGCGCGCAACCTCTATCACACGTCCGCCGCGATGTGGGACGCCTGGGCCGCCTACGACCCCACGGCCGATGGCGTCTTCGTCAGCGAGAAGCTCACGGCCGACGACGTGGCCGCGGCCCGTGACCGCGCCATCAGCTACGCTGCCTACCGGGTCCTGACGCATCGCTACCAGGACGCCGTCGGCGGCGCGGAGAGCCTGCATGAGTTCGACCAGCTGATGGCGGACCTGTGCTACCCCACCAAGCGCACTCGCAAGAAAGGCGACTCGGCCACGGCGCTGGGCAACCGCATCGCCGCGCGCATCATCGAGGCGGGCCTGACCGACGGCTCACGCGAGCGACGGGGCTACAGCTATCCCAAGCGGGGCTACCAGCCGCGCAACGAGCCCATGGTCGTGGCCCAGCCGGGCACGGTCATGAACGACCCTAACCACTGGCAGCCGTTGGCGCTCGAGACGGCCATCGCCCAGAACGGCCAGCTGCTGCCGTTCGGCCCGCAGCACTTCGTGGGCCAGCACTGGGGCCACGTCAGGTCGTTCGCCCTGCCCCCCTCGGACATCGGCGTCCCTGTCGATCCGGGGCCACCGCCCAACCTCGGCGACCCGGCCAGCGACGCCGAGTTCAAGGCCGAGGCCGAGGAGGTCATCGACTTCAGCAGCCGGCTCGATCCCCGCGATGGGGTGGTCATCGACATCTCGCCCGCCTCGCTCGGCGACAACGATCTCGGCACCAACGACGGCCAGGGCTACGCGCGCAACCCGGTGACCGGTGCGCCCTACGCGCCAGAGTTGGTCCTGCAGGCCGACTTCGGCCGTGCGGTCGCGGAGTTCTGGGCCGACGGTCCGGCCTCGGAGACGCCACCGGGTCACTGGAACACGCTCGCCAACAGCGTCACCGACAGCCCTGGCTTCGAGCGTCGCCTCGGTGGGGTGGGCGAGTCGCTCGACCCGCTCGAGTGGGACGTCAAGCTCTACCTCGCCTTGAACGGCGCCGTCCACGACGCGGCCGTGGCGGCCTGGGGTGCCAAGGGCTACTACGACTTCACGCGGCCCATCGCCATGATCCGCTACATGGGCGGCCTGGGCCAGTCGAGCGATCCGTCACTGCCCGCCTACGACCCCGAGGGCCTGCCCCTCATCCCCGGCGAGGTCGAGCTCATCAGCGCCGAGTCGTCTGCGCCGGGCGAGCGCCACGAGCACCTCGCGGAGCACCTCGGCGAGGTCGCCATCCGTGCCTGGAGCGGTGGCCCCGCGGATCCGGTCAACGAGGTCGGCGGCGTGGACTGGATCCGTGCCGTCGAGTGGGTGCCCTACCAGAAGGCGACCTTCGTGACGCCGGCCTTCGCGGGCTACGTCAGCGGCCACTCCGCCTTCAGCCGGGCCGCCGCCGAGGTGCTCGCCGCGATGACCGGCTCCGCGTCCTTCCCCGGTGGCCTCGGCAGCTGGACCATCCCGGCCGGCTCGCTCAAGTTCGAGCGCGGTCCCGAACAGGACGTCGTGCTGCAGTGGGCGACCTACTTCGACGCCTCGGACCAGGCCGGCATCAGCCGGCTGTGGGGCGGCATCCACATCGCCGCCGACGACCTGCGCGGCCGCGTCATGGGCGCCGCCTGCGGACGCGATGCCTGGGCCCTGGCCAATCGCTACTGGGACGGCAGCGCCCGCGCTTAGGTGACGGCGGGTCCAGCCGGGCCGCTACTGGCGTGCGAGGGCGATCCGGATCTCCGCCTCGTGGTCGACGACATGTTCGCCCGAGACGTCATAGACGACACGGGCGATGGTGCCGCTGAAGGCGAACGGCGGCTGATAGTCCCTGATCACCGGGGCGCCTCCATCGAGGCCCACCGAGACGCCACCCGCCAGACCGAGTGAGATGGGGATGGTCACCGGCAGGTTCCCCGCCCCCACCTTCTCGCCGTCGACGAAGAGCGTCACCGAGGCCGGCACGCCCTTGCCCTTGAGTGGCTCCGCCGCGCCGGTCGGCAGAAACTCGAAGCTCAGGATGTGGCGCCCCTCCGGGACGTCGCTATCCGAGGCCACACCGAAGTATTGGTCGGCCACGTAGTTGTAGCCGTAGTGCAGCTTGCCGTCCTGCACGTAGAAGGTGTAGCCGCCATCGACGCCGCCCTGGCAGACCAGCACACCTTCGGCTCCACCCGCGGGGATGTCTACGCCGACGTGGACGCTGTGCGGTCGGTTCAGCAGTCTGGGTGCGGCGTTGATGGGCACCTCCTGGGTGCCCGGGTAGTAGGTGTAGCGCGTGCGCTCGCTCGCGATCTGTGGGCGCTCATCGGCGAAGCGCTGCTGGCCGCGGCCATCGACCGGCATCACGTTGTACTTGCCGGCCTCGACATACCAGAGCGAGATCATCTCGATGAGCTTGTCGCGGTGCTCAGCTGCCACATCGTGGCTCTCGGTCCAGTCAGTGCGCAGGTCGTAGAGCTCCCAGCCGGTCCCGTCCAGCTCGGTGAGCTTGTCAGCCGGGATGGGGGTTCCGAACGGCAGGCCCTCGGCGAACGAGGTCCCCGGCCAGGGACAGACGGCCTTCCAGCCGTCGTGATAGATAGAGCGGTGGCCGATCATCTCGAAGTACTGCGTGATGTGCTTCGTCGGGACGTCGGGGCTACGGAGCGATCCGGCCAGGCTCACGCCCTCGATGGCCGCTTGCTGCACGCCGCGGACATGGGTCGGCGGTTCGATTTCGAGCAGCTCGAGCACGGTGGGGACCATGTCGATGGCGTGCCCGTACTGGTGGCGGTTCTCACCCTTCGCCTCCAGTCCGGCGGGCCAGTGGATGATGAAGGGGTCGCTCACACCGCCACGGTAGGTCTCACGCTTCCATCGCCGGAAGGGCGTGTTGCCCGCCCATGTCCAGCCCCAGGGATAGTGGTTGAAGTACTTGGGGCCACCGATGTCATCGATGGCAGCGAGGTTCTGCTCGAGATCGTCGGGCACGAAGTTGAAGAACTTGTTCTCGTTGATCGACCCGGTCGGACCACCCTCCGAGCTGGCGCCGTTGTCGCTGATGACCATGACCAGCGTGTTGTCGAGCTCGCCCATCTCCTCGAGGAAGTCAAGGAGACGGCCGACGTGATGGTCGGTGTGCTCCAGGAAGCCGGCGAAGACCTCCATCATGCGGGCGTACAGTCGGCGCTCGTCATCACTCAGGCTGTGCCAGTGCTGGACATCGGGGTCGTGGCCTGAGAGCTCAGCGTCGGCGGGGATGATGCCCAGCTCCTTCTGGCGCGCGAAGACCTTCTCACGGTAAGCCTCCCAGCCATCGTCGAAGGCCCCCTTGTACTTGTCGGACCATTCCACCGCCACGTGATGTGGTGCGTGCATGGCGCCGGTGGCGAAGTACATGAAGAAGGGCTTGTTGGGCGCCACCTGCTTGGAGTCGGCCAGGAAGCCGATGGCCTTGTCGACCAGGTCCTCGGTGAGGTGATAGCCCTCCTCGGGGGTCTTCTCAGGCTCCACGCGGTGGTTGTCGTACGTCAGCTCGGGGTAGTACTGGTGCGTGTCGCCGCCGAGGAAGCCGTAGTAGCGTTCGAAGCCACGACCCAGCGGCCAGCGATCGTAGGGGCCGGCGGCGGAGATCTGGTCGGCCGGCGTGAGATGCCACTTGCCCACCGCGTACGTGTTGTAGCCCGCGCCCAGCAGGATCTCGCTGAGGAATCCGTTCTCGAAGGGGATGTAGCCGTCGTACCCGGGGAACCCAGTGCTGACCTCGGTGATCGCGGCCATGTGGTTGGAATGGTGGTTGCGGCCGGTCAGGATGCAACTGCGCGTGGGCGAGCACAGCGCCGTGGTGTGCATGTTGGTGTACCGCAGGCCGCCCGCAGCGAGGCGGTCGAGGTTGGGCGTGCGGATGGGGCTGCCGTAGCACCCCAGCTGGCCGAAGCCGGTGTCATCGAGGACGATGAAGAGGACGTTGGGCGCACCCTCGCGCGCCCGCCGGGGTGCCGGCCAGGCCTGCTCGGAGGTATCGAACGTTCGTCCGACGACGCCCGGGAAGGTGGTTCCGGGCTGGTACTCCTTGAGACTCACGTGTTACTCCTCAACGGCATGGGTGCCCCCAAGGGTACGTGACAGGTTGGTCGGCGGGCAACGGCCGCGGCGGGGTAGCCTCCCTCCGTGTGGATCCTTCGTCTGTTGCGCGCGCATGTCGACACGCTCGTCGCGGTGTCGCTTGCCAGCGGCTACCTCGCGCAGGTCTACCGAGCCGACGGCGCCGCGGTCGGCGAGCCGCTGCTGGCCGATGTCGCTGTCGACGACCAGGTGGCCATCGTCGTGATGGCGGCCTTCCTGCTGTCCACGGCGATGCGCGTGCGGCTGCCGCTGGTGCCGCTATCGCTGGGCCTGGCCGCACTCGTGCTGGCGGGACACGCCGCGGAAGAACCGTTCTACGGCGCGCTGGCCGGGCTCTTGTTGACCTCGTACTCGGTGGGCGCATGGGCCGGTGGCCGGGCCGGACAATTGGGCGCTCTCGGCGTCGGATTACTGGCCGGACTGGTCGTCATTCGCTCGTTCGACGGTGCGCTGGACATGGATGTGCATGCCGTCCCCGCCCTGTCACTGATCGCCGCCTGGCTGGTGGGCCTGGGCTTGCGCAGCATCCGCGCCGGCCGTGGTGATGAGCGCGTCGTGGGTGAGCTCGATTGGGAGGCAGGAGTCGGCACGCCCGACTCCGCCGGCCGCGATGACACCGTCCGGGAGCTGCGCGATCTGGTGGAGCGTGCGATGAGCGCGGTCATCCTCCACTCTCGCGATGCGCGGCGAACGCTCGACGACGATCCCCGTGAGGCTCATCGGGCCATGATCGTGGTGGAGTCAGCCGCCACCGAGGCGCTCGAGGAAACGCAGCGGCTCACCGGCCTGCTGTTGTCACCCGATGGCACACCACTGCCGGAGCCGCTGCCGGGGCTGGCGGACCTCGACTATCTCGCCGAACAGATCAGCGCCGCCGGGTTGCCGGTGGCCACGCGTATCGAGGGACGGCCGCTGCCGCTCACCTCCGACCTCGATGCGGTCGCCTACCGCGTCGTGCACGAGTCACTGCTGGCGACCCTGAATGGCACCGTGGAGGCGCAGTCGAGCGTGGTCATCCGCTATCAGCCGGACGAACTGCAGATCGAGGTCACCGACGATGGCATCAGCGCCGACGACGACACCGCCGCGGAGACGGCCGGCCTGGTGGAAGCGCGTGATGCAGTGGTGCGGCTGGGTGGCACGCTCGACGCCGGTCCCGGCGAGGAGCGCGGCTACTGGGTGCTGGCGCGCCTGCCCTACGAGCCCGACTGGAGTTGACGACGCGAAGCGATAGGCGGTGACGCTCCCGCACCAAGGACGACCCCTGGATCCCGAAGACCCCGCCGGGTTCATCGGAGGACGGCATGTACCGGGATGAGGCCGCCGACCCGCCCGCGCTCATCTGCCAGGTCGGCGCGACCACGCTGTCCTATCGACTGCGCTGCCTCGATGACCTGCTGGCAAACATACGAAAGCCGCCCGGGAGACCCGAGCGGCTTTGCATCATATTTGGTAGGTGCCTAGGCGGCAGGAGACTCGACAGCGCCGGCGGCCATGGACTCGACGGCCTCGACAGCTGCGGACTCGACGGCCTGGACCTCGGCAGCGGTGGACTCGACAGCCTGGGCGGCCGCGGACTCGACGGCTGCTGCGGGTGTGGTGGGCGCAGGTGTCGCCTTGTTGTCGTTACAGCCGATGACTGCCAGGCTCATCACCAGAGCAGCAGCGACGATGATCTTCTTCACGGGCACAGTTCCTCACGTACATAGCTTGTTCCAGAACGAATCGTATCGTAGCCACTTCTTGGCCAAACGTCACGCTCCAAGCGTCGAGGCGGCGTACCATCGCCCCGCACGGAGGCCGTCGACGCCCGCCAGGATCGCACCCACGAAGGAAGGAGGCAGCCGGATATGCCCATCGAATGGCGCAAGGACGGGCGCCAGCTCCACCTCTACAACGACCGCATCAGCTATGTCATGCGGGCGCTGGAATTGGGTGCGCTGGCCCATCTCTACTTCGGATCGCGGCTGGCCACCGAGCGCGATTACGCACACCTGCTGCGCCGCTCGTTCATCACGCGCTTCAACCAGGTCCTCGATCCGACCGCGATGGAGTTGCCCACAGCCGGCAGTGGTGATTTCCGCGTCCCCGGGTTGACGGTCCGCCATGCCGATGGCAGCACCGTGCTCGACCTGGTGTACCGCGAACACCGCATCACCCCGGGCAAACCGCCGCTCGACGGTCTGCCCAGCACGTATGTGGATGCCGACGATGAGGCGAACACGGTCGAAGTCCTGCTCGTGGACGGCAACTCCAACCTCCACGTTCGCCTCCTGACCACCATCTACGCGGACCGACCGGTGATCACACGCAGCCTGCGCGTGGTGAACGACGGCCCGGACTACGTCAAGCTCACGACGGCCATGAGCGCCACGCTCGACCTGCCCGATCCCGACTGGCACCTGCTGCAGCTCACGGGGGCCTGGGCGCGCGAGACCCACATCGTGGACGCGCCGTTGGTCGCGGGGACACGCGCCGTACGCAGCCAACGGGGGTCCAGCGGTCACCAGCAGAACCCCTTCATCCTGCTGCGCCGCCCCTCTACCACCGAGGCGGCTGGGGAGGCTATCGGCATGTCCCTGGTGTACTCGGGTAACTTCCTCGCCCAGGTCGAGGTGGACCCGTATGACACGGTCCGTGCCCGTATCGGCTTCGATCCCGACACCGTCCGTTGGCAGATCTCGCCCGGCATGGACCTGCAGATCCCCGAGGCGGTGCTGGTCTGGTCCGACGAAGGCATCGGTGGGGTCTCGGACGCCTATCACCGGCTCTACCGGGAACGGCTCGCGAGTGGCAGCTGGCGTGACAAGCCGCGTCCCGTCCTGCTCAATAGCTGGGAAGGTGTCTACTACGACTTCGACGAGGATGTCCTGCTTGAGATGGCCGCCGCCACCAAGGGGCTCGGCGCTGAGCTGTTCGTCCTTGACGATGGCTGGTTCGGTCAGCGCGACGACGACACCTCCTCGCTGGGTGACTGGAGCGTGGACCTGCGCAAACTGCCATCCGGTCTGCCCGATCTCGTCAGCCGTGTCAATGAGCTGGGCCTGCAATTCGGCATCTGGATCGAGCCGGAGATGGTCAACCCTCGCAGCCGGCTCTTCGAGGAGCACCCCGAATGGGCGGTCGGCTTTCCTGGCCGACCGCGCTCGGAGATCCGCAACCAGTACGTGCTCGATATGTCCAATCGCGACGTCGTCGACTACCTGGAGCGGGTCATCGGTGCCGTGCTCGGTAGCGCGCCCATCACCTACGTCAAGTGGGACATGAACCGGGTCATCACCGAGCCCTTCGGAGCCTCGCTGCCACCGGAGCGGCAGAACGAGTTCTTCCACCGCTACATGCTCGGTGTCTATGACCTCTACGCCAGGCTGACCGAACGCTTCCCCGACATCCTCTTCGAGTCCTGTGCCGGCGGTGGGGGCCGAAATGACCCCGGCATGCTGGCCTTCGCACCCCAGGTCTGGACCAGCGACGACACCGACGCCGTGGAGCGCCAGCGCATCCAGTACGGCAGCTCGCTGGTATATCCGCTGGTAGCGATGGGCGCGCACGTCTCGGCGGTGCCCAACCACCAGGTGGGTCGGACCACGCCGCTGGACACGCGAGCCGCGGTGGCCTTCTTCGGCAACCTCGGCTACGAGTTGGACCCGCGCAAGCTCGATGACCTGGAGCACGAACGCGTGCAGCAGCAGATCGCCTGGTACAAGGAACGCCGCGAGCTGCTGCACCGGGGCCGCTTCCACCGTCTCCTGAGTCCCTTCGAGGGCGACCGCAACGAGACCGCCTGGATGGTGGTGGCCGATGACGCCGGCCACGCGCTGGTGGGCTGGTATCGAGCGCTGTCGCGTCCACTGCCGGGTCCATCGCTGCTGCCGCTCCGCGGGCTCGACCCGGCCGCGACCTATGCCGTGAGCGTCTGGCCGGAGGCAGAGGATTGGGTCAGCCGCGCCAACGTCATGCTGCGCGGCGGTGACGATCTCATGGCCACCGGGCTGTTCCTCGATGACCACGCCTGGGAATCGCAGCAGCGCGGCGACTTCGGCGCTCGCGTGTTCGAGCTGCTGCGGGTGCCCGCGTGAGCCCTGCCGATCTGGCCATCGGTCAGCCCTTCCCGGTCGGCGTCAACTACTGGCCGCGCCGCAAGGCGATGTACTGGTGGAAGGACTTCGACCGCGACGAGGTGGCCGCAGAGTTCGACGTCATCGCCGGACTGGGTATGACACTGGTGCGCATCTTCCTGCTGTGGGAGGACTTCGCGCCGACACCCACGGCAGTGTCCTCGCGAGCATTGGCCGAACTGGAGATCGTGGCCGACGTGGCGGCCGAGCGTGGTCTCGGCCTCGACGTGACGTTCTTCACCGGCCACATGAGCGGTCCCAACTGGGCGCCGGCGTGGCTCCTGGGTGGCGTGGAGCCAGTGCCCGAAGGGCGGCAGGTCATCAGCGGCGGCAACCTCGATGCTGGCCCGTACCGCAACCCATGGGTGGACCCCATGGCGCTGGATGCGGCTGAGATGCTGCTGCGAGAAGTCGTGAGCCGGCTGCGCGACCATGTCGCCGTGTGGGCCTGGAACCTGGGCAACGAGCCGGACAACTTCGCTCTCCCACCCGACGCCGTCGCCGGCCCAGCTTGGGCGCATCGCATGTTCGGCGCCATCCGTGAGTCTCGATCCCGCGCGGCACCGAACCATCGGTCTGCACGCGCCGTCGCTGATGTCGCAGGCCAATGGACTCCGAGCCGACCGCATGTTCGAAGACGCGGATATCGCGGTCATGCACACGTATCCCATCTACGCCAACTTCGGAGCCGACGCGCTCGATCCCGACACCGTGCCCTTCGCCACGGCACTCACCGCGGCGCTGTCGGGCAAACCCACGATGATGGAGGAGTTCGGAGCCTGCACCGCGCCGCCCGGTGAGGACACCACGACGTGGGAATGGGAGGTGCAGGGACAGCCTTGGCGCCAGATCATGTTGTCCGAGGCGGCGCTGGCCGAGCATCTTGAAGAGGTGCTGCCGCGGCTGGTCGAGGTCGGCTCCCGGGGGGCCATGCTGTGGTGTTTTGCCGACTACCACGAGCGACTGTGGGACCGCCCGCCGTGCGACACCAAGCTGCACGAGCGGCACTTCGGCCTGCTGCGACCGGATGGCTCGCTGAAGCCGCACGCCGAGGTCATCCGCGAGTTCATCGCCACCCGACCGGTCGATCTCGCCGCCGTCGCCACGCGCGCGTATCGAGGTCGATGGCGATGCCTTCTATGCTGAGCCGTCGGCGCTGCTACCGCAGATGTTCGAGGCGTTCAAGGAGGGGCGATGAGCGAACGACCTGTGCTGGCCGTGCGCGACGTGCCCGAGCATCAGCGCTATGAAGCCACGCTGGGCGATGACCCCGCGATGGCCGCGCTGCTCGACTACGAGTTGTCGGCTGACCGCATGGTGCTGGTCCGTACCGTGGTGCAGGAAGGCTTCGAAGGCCAGGGAGTCGGCAGCCGTCTCGTCGAGGCCGTCATCGATGACGCCCGGCAGCGCGGCTTGCGGGTCGTGCCTGAGTGCCCCTTCGTGGTGGGCTGGTTGCAGAAGCACCCGGAGCAGCAAGACGTCCTGGAGCGGCCGCTCGAACCGTCCCCGCTCGGTGGGAGCTGATCGCCGAGATCTGGTCTAGCGTGGCGTCTCAGCCAGGTCCCGCACGTTCTGTGGGAGCTCGATGCCGGGCATCAGGCGTGGGTCCGGCGAGGGTTGGCCCGTGCTTGTGCTGACCGGCACCACACCGGCCCAGACGGGAAAGTCGTAATCCGCCTCGTCATCGCCTGGAGGCCCGCTGCGCACTTTGGCAGAGGCGCGCTCCAACGAGATACGCAAGACAGCTGTCTGCCTGATCTCGGCGTCCGTGGTGGGGCGTAGCTGCGCCCCGCGTCCGGGTACCAGGCGTTCCATGATCAGGTCGAGGGCGTGGGCCCGCTCGTCCGCGTCGCTGACGAGCTCTGCTTCGCCATGGATCACCACGGAGCGGTAGTTGAGCGAGTGGTGGAAGGCTGACCGGGCCAGGACCAGTCCGTCGAGCAGTGTCATCTCCACACAGACCGGCTGTCCACGACCGCGTCGAACGGTGCCGGCGGCGGGTGCGCCGTGCAGCAGCAGCCATTCGCCATCGCGCACTGCCAGCATGGGGATGACGATGGGCTTGCCATCCCGGATCGTGCCCACGTGGGCGATGAGCGCAGCGTCGACGATGCGGTGGATGGTGTCGCGATCGTAGCTGGCCCGGTGGGCGACCCGGCGGATGCGCAACTCATCCTCGATCGGGTGGTCGTCGTTGGTCATGAGGCCGCACAGCCTACCCGTCCTGACGTGCGAACATCGGGACCATGACCATCATCCGCGCCAACGGGCTGGATATCAGCTACACCGCCGAGGGTGAGGGCCCACCGCTGCTGCTGCTGCACGCGGCGACCTCTTCGGCGACCGAGGATTGGGCCGCGCAGCGGCCCGTGCTGCGGAACCACTTCCGGCTCTTCCTGCCCGATGCGCGGGGCCATGCCGGTACGCGTTGGGACACGGACACTGGCTGGAGCCACGCCATGCTGCTCGACGACGCACTTGCCCTCGCCGATGCGCTGGGATTGGAGCGCTTCCACGTCGGCGGACTCTCGATGGGCGCGGGCACCGCACTCTCGCTGGCCATGGCGCATCCCGAGCGGATCATCAGCGCGGTCGTGGCTGCCGTGGGTGTGGAGAAGGAGCCGCGCAGCAGCGTCGCGCGTCACCTGATGGACCCGGACAAGATCGAGCGTGAGGATCCGGCGTGGGCGGCCCGGCTGGCGCGCCGCCACGACCCGGTCCAGGGGGCGGGCGCCTGGAAGAAGCTGATGGTGGCCATCCGCGAAGACATCGTGGCCGGGCGCCTGCCCACGCCAGAGGAGCTCCGTCGAGCGCGCCTGCCCATCCTGCTGGCGTACGGCGATCGCGACCCATGGGTGCCGCTGGAGCAGGCCGTGAAGTTGCGTCGCCAGTTGCCCGACGCTCGGCTCTTCGTCGCGCCCGACGTAGGCCACGTGGTAGTGGCCGAACGGCCCTCCGCCTTCAACACGGTGATGCTGCAGTTCCTGCGGGCGCAGTAGCATCGCGTGTGTGAAGCGGAACCTGAAGCGCGGTCTCCGGGAGGCCTGGATCGTGGAGGCGGTGCGAACGCCCATCGGCCGGCGCGATGGCGCGCTGCGCTCCGTTCGCCCTGACGACCTGGCCGCGCTGGTGGTCCGTACCGCCGTCGAGCGGAGTGGCATCGACCCGGCCGCCATCGATGATGTCATCCTCGGCAATGCCAACGGGGCCGGTGAGGAGAACCGCAACGTGGCGCGCATGGCGGCCCTCCTCGCCGGCCTGCCGGTGGAGGTCGCCGGCCAGACGGTCAACCGACTGTGTGGCTCGGGCCTGCAGGCAGTCAACAGCGCCGCCCACGCCATCATGGCCGGCGATGGCGAGGTGATGATCGCGGGTGGCGTGGAATCGATGAGCCGCGCACCCATCGTCGAGCTCAAGCCGGAGCCGGGTTCGGGCACCCCGCCCGAGCGTGCCGACACCACCCTGGGGTGGCGCTTCGTCAACCCACGAATGGAGGCTGCCTATCCGGTCCTGCCACTGGGAGAGACTGCCGAGCTGGTGGCGGAACAGTGGGGCATCACACGCGAGGAGCAGGATACGTTCGCGCTCCACAGCCAGCGACGGGCCGCCGATGCCATCGCGGCCGGCCGCTTCGATGCTCAACTGGTGGCCGTCGAAGCCGCCCAGCCCGACGGCTCCGTGCACCGGGTCGATCGCGACGAGCATCCACGGCCCGCCACCACCGACGCCGCGCTGGCCGCCCTCAAGCCGGTCTTCCGCGAGAACGGCACTGTCACGGCCGGGAATGCCTCGGGCATCAACGACGGTGCTGCTGCACTCGTGGTCGTCGAGGCGGATCGCGCCCGTACCCTGGCGCTTCGACCACTGGCCCGGGTCATCAGCACGGCCGTGGCCGGGGTACATCCCTCGGTGATGGGCATGGGACCCGTGCCGGCCACATACAAGGCGCTCGAACGAGCCGGCCTTTCGGTCGACGACCTCGACCTCATCGAGCTCAACGAGGCCTTTGCCAGCCAGTCGATCGCCTGCATCCGTGAGCTGGAGCTTGACGTAGAGCGAGTCAACGTCAACGGTGGCGCCATCGCGCTGGGTCATCCACTGGGGATGAGCGGGGCGCGGCTGCTCACGATGCTGGTCCACGAACTACGGGCGAGAGGAGCGCGCTACGGCCTCGCCACCATGTGTATCGGAGTGGGGCAGGGCATCGCCACGATCGTGGAGAACCCGGAGGCCTGATCTCGCGCGCCTCGGGCTGCCTTGGGTGGCGGGCCGCCGTGAAGCGCTTTGCTACCAGCGCTTCCCGTAGAAGTCGAAGACCACCATGGTGACGCCATCGCGGGTGGCGACGCCGACGCCGACGCTGCGGAAACCGTCGTTCTTCATGTTCTTCCAGTGTCCGCCGCGGTAGGCCTTCTCCGCCTGCATGGCGAGATGGGTGGCGAGCACGACGTCCTCGGCCGACCCATAGCCCCAGCCACAACCGACGTTCTCGCCGTAGAAGGGATATCGGTAGCCCTTGCGCAGCATGCGGCTGCCGAGTTCCGGTTTGCCGGCGATGACGTGACCACAGACGTCGTACGTGACCATGTTGCGCGCCCAGGGCCAGGCCACCTTCCGGCTGATGCCCCGGTGACGCGGCAGTGGCTTGCGATAGGCCGAGTACTTGCCGCTGCCGCGATCGCTGCAGCTGCCATCGGCTTCGACCCAGCCGCCCGTGCGGGTGCAGTTGAGCAGGCTCTTGGCGTACTTCTCCGCGCTCGGGACACGCACCACGGTGGATTCAGCAGTAGCCGGACCGACAAGTGAGATGGCCAGCAGTGCGGCGATCGCCAGGGCAAGACTTGTGACTCGAGCAGGGCCGATGTTCATGAGCGACAGCCTGTCGCCCGGCGCCGATCCGAACCACCACCCGGCAGTACGGCTCGTCACCATCGCAGACCACCCTCCTGCATATCAGCTTGCACACCCACGCCCGTGATGGACCCGGCCGGCGTGGTCGGTCGGGCCCCGCGGTTGCTCAATCCGTAGCGTGAAGGTAGGATTTACGCCCGCGGAGATGTCCGCACCGACGCCAAGATCCCGGAGGTCCCCACTCGATGCTCGAGACGCAGCCCCAGGCACCCCAGACCGCCCCGCTCTCCGAGCCCCTCGTGACCCTGTCCGATGCGGCCGTGGCCAAGCTCACCGAGCTGACCAGGGACGAGACCGACCCTGACGTGGGGCTCCGCGTCTACGTCTACAGCGGTGGCTGCAGCGGCTACCGCTACGGCATGATGCTCGAGGACCAGCCCGCCGAAGAGGACATCAAAGTCGAATCCAAGGGCATCAACGTGTACGTCGACCCGCAGTCGAGGCAGTTGCTCCAGGGCTCCGAGATCGACTACGTCGACACACTCATGGGGGCCGGTTTCACCGTCAACAACCCCAATGCCGTCTCGGGGTGCGGCTGCGGCAGCAGCTTCCGCACCGAAGATTCGGCTGGGGCACCCGGCGCCTGCGGCCACTGATCCGCGCGCCTCGTCGGACCTTCGAAGCGGCGGGCCCGGCCGGGCCCGCCGTCCCGATTCTGTGTGACCATTCCGCTCGTGACCCAGATCCCGATCTTCCCGCTTCGCTCCGTGCTCTGCCCCGGCGTGGCACTGCCGCTGCACATCTTCGAAGAGCGCTATCGGCTCATGATCGGTCGTTGTATCGAGCGCGGCGAGCCGTTCGGCGTGGTGTTGTTGCGCGGTGGCCAGGAGGTGGGCCCCTGGCACGGTCAGGTTGCGGCCATCGGGACGACGGCGGCGATCCGGCGGGCTGGCGCCTACCCCGATGGGCGACTCGACATCCTCACGGTGGGGCAGCAGCGCTTCCGCCTGGAAGATCTCGACGACGTCTCGGAGCCGTACCTGCTGGGCCAAGTCAGCCTGCTCGATGAACCGACCGGTCCCCAGGACGAGGTGCTTGCTCGAGCCCAGCGCGTAGGGAAGCACTTCCTCGAGTATCTCGAGCTGCTGCAGCCGGTCGGTGAGGCCGATGGTCCAGAGATCGAGATCGAGTTCGAGATCGAGGTGGACGACGAGATCGAGGTGGACGACGAAGATGAGAGCGGGTCGGGTGCCATGAGTGCCGATGCCGTCAGCGCCGAGGCTTCATCGGCCGATCCCACTGACCTCTCCGCGGAGCAGCGCCGTGAGCTGTTGATGGCGGCAGCGCGGCGACTCACCGGTACCGATGACCCGACCGCGCTCTCCTATGTCCTGACAGCCCTCATCCAGGTCGACTTGGCGGCGCGTCAGAACCTCCTGGAGGCCCCCGATACCGCCGCGCGGCTGGCCCGCCTCGACGAGATGCTTGCCCGTGAGAGCTGGTTCCTCAAGCAGGGCCTGCGCCCCATCATCATCGACGCCGCTGAGACTCGCGGCCGGCACGGCTGACCATCCCGCGCGGCACCGCTCGCGCCCATGAAGAAACCCCGTCGCCCGGCCGGCGAGACCGGGTGACGGGGCAGTCTGGTGACGGGGCCTGTTGGCCGACGCCTTCTATCCCTGTGGCCAGGAGCCGGGTGGCTGACCGCCCTGCGGCGGCCACTGCTCGGGAGGCGGTGGGGGCGGTGCGTATGGCGGCGGCGGTGCATACGGTGGTGGAGCGTACGGCGGGGGCGCCACCTGCATCGGCTGGCCATAAGGAGTGCCGTAGTAGCCCGGAGGCACGGGCGGGGCGCCACCGCTGCGGAGGACACGCCAACCCGCAAGGGTGACGGCACCGGTACCGAAGATGCCGGCCAGCAATGGGACCACGCCGGTCCACCACAGCAGCATCAGGATCAGCACGCCCAGGAATGCCGCGCCGTATGGCCGATTCGCGGTACGGGCGCGCGGCAGGATCCGCTCGCCGATCCACACGCCCACCACGATCTGACCGAGGAAGACGACAAGGCCCCAGAGCACGATCAGGCCGATGGCCAACGGGATGCCCACGATGGTCACGAACAGCAACCCGAAGATGATGTTGGGCAAGATCAACATCAGCAGGCCCACCACGATCGTCTTGAGCACGTCGTTGCTGATGGTGGCCGCGGCACGGCGCGTCTGGACGGTGCCGAAGGCGATGACCAGCAGCGTCACCGCCAGCGTCGCGATGGCACCGCCGATGATGATGAAGAACAAGAGCACGATCAGCACTGCCACCACGGCCGCGAACGCCCCGACCATTTCCTCCTGGGCGTTGACGAGCTCGTTCTCGATGACCGCGGTGGGCCCGACGGTCACCTCGGTGCTTGCGTAGTAGCCGTGGACCACGGTGGCACCGTTGTCGACGACCAGCGAACCGCCGACGGTGAAGAGGTTCTGCACGCTGGCGTTCGCGCCGCTGAGGGTGACGTTGGCGTCGACGGCAAAGAGGCCATCGACCGCGCCTTCGATCACGGCGTTGCCGTTCACGACGACCACGCCGTTGGCGCTGTCGGTGGGGCCCACAGTGATGTCGCGCTGGATGCCGATCAGCACGCTGTCGTCTGCGGACGACAGCATCCAGCCATCTTGGGACTGGGCCACGGCCGGCACAGCGCCGACGATGATCAGGCTCATCGCGAGCAGGAATGCTCGCCACATCTCTCGTTGCATCTTCCTCCTCCGTTGGGATGCCAGCGTAACCTCCCGGCGTCAGGCCTGCCAGCCGTCCGCGAGCGAGCAGCGCCGTGGAACATGCTGCAGAGGTGACCGCTCACCTGCCCCACGGGGGGCCTATCGGCCCTGCCGTTGGCCTTGCCCAGCAGCGCACACTAGTGTCGATCCGTGGCCTCGCCTTGGTCGCGGGACATACCCCTCTTAGACCCGAGTCCACACCAAAGCCCGGGTGATCCAAGCCACATACCAAGGAGGCCTGACACATGGCCCAGCAATGGGAGTGTCTCGACGGGAACGAGGCCGCCGCCCGTATCGCGTACCAGCTGAGCGAGGTCATCTCGATCTACCCGATCACGCCAGCCTCGCCGATGGCGGAACACACCGACGACTGGTCTGCCCAGGGCAGGCCCAACCTGTGGGGCATCGTCCCCGATGTCGTCGAGATGCAGTCCGAGGCCGGTGCCGCGGGCGCACTGCACGGCGCACTGCAGAAGGGCGCACTGGGCGCCACCTTCACGGCGTCGCAGGGCCTGCTGCTGATGATCCCCAACATGTTCAAGATCGCCGGCGAGCTGACGCCCTCGGTCATCCATGTCTCGGCTCGAACCGTGGCGACGCACGCACTCTCGATCTTCGGTGATCACAGCGACGTCATGGCTGCCCGCACCTGCGGCTGGGCGATGCTCGCCGCGGCGTCGGTGCAGGAGGTGCACGACCTCGCGCTGGTGGCCCATGCGGCCACGCTGCGGTCGCGCATCCCGTTCCTGCACTTCTTCGATGGCTTCCGGACCTCCCATGAGGTCGACAAGATCGCCATGCTCGACGCCAGTGACCTGCGTGCGCTGGTGCGAGAAGAGGATGTGCTGGCGTTCCGCGGTCGCGGCATGTCGCCGGAGGATCCGATGGTCCGCGGCACGGCCCAGAACCCCGATGTCTTCTTCCAGGCGCGTGAAGCCGCCAACCCCTACATGGATGCCGTCAAGGGCATCGTGGCCGAGATCATGGCCGAGGTCAGCGAGCGGACCGGCCGCCAGTACGACCTCGTCACCTACACCGGCGCACCTGACGCGGAGCGTGTGCGTCCTGGTCATGGGTTCCGGCACGGGCGCGGTCAAGGAGACCGTGGAGGTCATGGTCGGCGCCGGCGAGAAAGTCGGCATGGTGCAGGTGCGGCTCTTCCAGCCGTTCCCGTCGGAGGAGCTCATCGCGGCCCTGCCCAAGACCGTCAAGTCCATCGCCGTCCTCGACCGCACCAAGGAGCCAGGCGCGGTGGGCGAGCCCTTCTACCTGGAGACCGTGGCCGCCGTCAACGAGGCCATGGACAGCGCTGACGCCCCCTTCGAGGTGGCGCCCCGTATCGTCGGTGGCCGCTACGGCCTCTCCTCCAAGGAGTTCACGCCGCAGATGGTCAAGCCCATCTACGACGAGCTGGCCAAGGACGCGCCCAAGAAGCATTTCACCGTCGGCATCTATGACGACGTCACCAACCTGAGCTTGCCCATCGACCGCGAGTTCGTGCGGCCACGTCCAGAGGGCCAGGTCCAGGCCATGTTCTTCGGACTCGGGTCCGACGGTACGGTCGGCGCCAACAAGGCCTCGGTCAAGATCATCGGCGAAGGCACCGATCTCTACTCGCAGGGCCATTTCGTGTACGACTCCAAGAAGTCGGGCGCGGTGACCGTGTCGCACCTTCGCTTCGGACCCGAAGTCATCGAGTCGACCTACGAGATCCAGGCTGCTGACTTCGTCGCCTGTCACCAGTTCGGCCTGCTGGCCAAGATGCCCGTACTCGACCGCGCCACGGACGGCGCCACCTTCCTGCTCAACAGCCCCTACGGGCCGGACGAGGTCTGGCAGCAGCTGCCCAGCAAGGTCCGGCAGCAGATCGTCGACAAGGGCATCCAGCTCTACGTCATCGATGCCTTCGCGGTGGCCGGTGAGGTCGGCATGGGCAACCGCATCAACACCGTGATGCAGCCCTGCTTCTTCAAGCTCTCCGGCGTGCTGCCAGAGGACGAGGCCATCACGGCCATCAAGAGCTTCGTGGAGAAGTCCTACGGCAAGCGTGGCGAGAAGGTGGTGCAGCGTAACTACGCCGCCATCGATCTCTCGCTCGAGCGCCTGCACAGGGTCGAGACCGGCCCCGCTCCGGCGTCGGTGGAGATCCCTGCCTTGGTGCCGGAGGATGCGCCGGACTTCGTCAAGAACGTCACTGCCCGCATCATGGCCGGCGAGGGCGACCTGCTGCCGGTCAGTGCCTTCCCCGTGGACGGTACCTTCATCACCGGCACGACCAAGTTCGAGAAGCGCGCCATCGCTCAGGAGATCCCCATCTGGGATGAGGCCATCTGCATCGACTGCGGCAAGTGCGCCATGGTCTGCCCGCACGCGGCCATCCGCATGAAGGTCTACCCGGAGGCGCAGCTGATCCGGCTCTCGGCCGACTTCAAGTCCAAGGACTTCCGTTCGCGCGAGCTGGAGAACCACAAGCTGACCATCCAGGTCACGCCCGACGACTGCACCGGCTGCGGTGTCTGCGTCGACATCTGCCCGGCCAAGTCCAAGGCCGAGGTCAAGCACAAGGCCATCAACATGGAGCCCTACCGGCAGCATGTCGAGGCCGAGCGCAAGCGCTGGGACGAGTTCCTGTCGATCC
This sequence comes from uncultured Chloroflexia bacterium, assembly GCA_963724095.1. Classification (GTDB taxonomy): domain Bacteria; phylum Chloroflexota; class Limnocylindria; order Limnocylindrales; family CSP1-4; genus JAFMJV01. The sequence continues at coordinate 119,573 of CAVRTH010000001.1, read as the reverse complement.
CCGAGCTCGATCGCAGCCTCCTGCCACGCGACACCATCAAGGGCTCACAGGTCCTGGAGCCGCTCTTCCAGTTCTCCGGGGCCTGTTCCGGCTGCGGCGAGACGCCCTACGTCAAGCTCGTCAGCCAGCTCTTCGGTGATCGCATGATCGTGGCCAACGCCACCGGCTGCTCATCGATCTACGGCGGCAACCTGCCGACCACGCCGTGGGCGGCCAACGCCGACGGGCGCGGTCCGGCGTGGAACAACTCGCTCTTCGAGGACAACGCCGAGTTCGGCCTGGGGATGCGCCTCGCGCTGGACGTCCAGACCAAGCAGGCCAAGTTCCTGCTGCAGAAGCTCGCCTCGGTCGTAGGCGAGGACCTGGTGGCCGACATCCTCGGGAACGAGCAGAGCGACGAGGCCGCGATCGTGCGACAGCGCGAAGCGGTCGCGAAGCTGCGGGCGGCGCTGGCCGATGTCGGTGCTGACCACAAGGCCGACGCCGACACGCTCCTCTCGCTCTCGGGCGACCTCATCCGCACCGGCGTGTGGATCATGGGTGGCGACGGCTGGGCCTACGACATCGGCTTCGGAGGTGTCGACCAGGCGTTGAGCTCCGGTCGTGACATCAACATCCTCGTGCTTGACACGCAGGTCTACTCCAACACGGGCGGCCAGGCTTCCAAGGCCACGCCGCGCGGAGCGGTGGCCAAGTTCGCGGCCGCCGGGAAGGGCATGGGCCGTAAGGACCTGGGCGCCATCGCGCGGGCTTACGGCAACGTCTACGTGGCGCAGGTCGCCCTCGGCGCCAGCGATATCCAAACCAACAAGGCCATGCTGGAGGCAGAGGCCTGGCCCGGTCCGTCGCTGATCATCGCCTATAGCACCTGCATCGCTCACGGCATCGACATGTCGACGTCGATGTCGCATCAGAAGGATGCCGTCAAGTCCGGCTTCTGGCCGCTCTACCGCTTCCAGCCAAGCGACGCCGCGGAAGGCCAGCCCTTCAAGCTGGACTCCAAGGCACCCTCGATGCCGATCAGCGAGTTCGTCGCAGCCGAGACACGCTTCGCCATCCTCCACCGCACGCAACCCGAACGTGCGGCTGAACTGGCGACCCTGTCGCAGGCCGATGCCGACGAGCGCTGGCGCTACTACAGCCAGCTGGCCGACGTGCAACGCAGGATCCCGAGTCTGGAGCACGAGCCGTCAGCGGCTCCTGTCGATGGCCCAGCTGCCAGCGCGAATGGGAAGGGAGACACCAAGTGACCGTCGATCTCAGCACCCGCTACCTGGGGCTTGAGCTTCGCTCACCGATCGTCGCCTCAGCCTGCCCGTTGACCCGCGACCTGGAGGCGGTCGCCCGCATCGAGGAGGCCGGCGCCGGCGCCATCGTCATGCCCTCCCTTTTCGAGGAGGAGATCGAGAACGAAGAGCTTGAGCTCAATGCGTCACTCGAGCAGGGGACGGAAGGCTTCGCCGAAGCGCTCGACTACTTCCCCGAGGTCGACACCTTCATCGGCGAGGGTGACCGTTACCTGCGCACGCTCGAGGCCCTCAAGGACCAGGCTTCGGTGCCCATCATCGCCAGCCTCAACGCCAACTCGGTGGGCGGCTGGATCCGCTTCGCCAAGCTTATGGCCGATGCCGGTGCCGACGCGCTGGAGCTGAACCTCTACCGCGTCAGCGTCGACCGCTCCCGCACCGCCGCCGACATCGAGGACGAGGACCTTGACCTCATCGCTGCGGTGCGCTCCGCGGTCGGTCTGCCGCTGGCCGTCAAACTCAGCCCCTACTACTCCTCGCTGGCGAACTTCGCTGGCCGTGTGGTCGAGGCCGGCGCCAATGGCTTGGTGCTCTTCAACCGCTTCTACCAGCCGGACATCGACCTCGATGAGCTGGCAGTGGTACCGCGCGTGAGCCTCTCCCATCCCTCTGAGCTGCGCCTGCCGATGCGCTGGACAGCCATCCTGCGTCCGCAGCTGGGACCGGAGGTGGCGATGGCCGCTACGTCCGGTATCCACAGCGGCACCGATGCGGTGAAGGCACTGATGGTCGGTGCTGACGTCGCCATGGTCGCTTCGGCGATCTTGCGCGAGGGCCCCGCCAAGATCGCCGAGATCGAGTCGGAGATGCGCCTGTGGCTGGAGGAGAACGAGTACACCTCCGTCACCCAATTACGCGGTTCTGCCAGCCAGGGCAGTGTCGAGGATCCGAGCACGTTCGAGCGTGCCCAGTACATCCGCACGTTGCATTCCTGGGCCGCCCCGGCCGATCGCGTCGCCACCGCGTAACCCTGCTACCTGGACAGTCCGACGAGCGTCCGGCTCTGAGCCGGGCGCTCGTTCTAATTCACGAACGAGACCGTGGCCTCACCCCGCTCCTGCAGCGTTGGATCGGCTCGCGCTGAGGCGTCTCGGGGTGCGGATGCCCTTAAGGATGGCCAGGTCGCCCTACGGGGGGGTGGACGGGCTCAGTCGCCGGGCCTGAGGCCGTTCACCGAGCGCAGGACGAAGCGGGTCTCGCTCTCGGCGACGAGGCCATGCGCCTTCAGTTCACCAAGGAGAGCATCGACTGCGGCGAGGTCCGCGAAGTGACCGCTGATGAGGTAGTCGTGGCGACCGGTGACGTGGTGGGCCTCGGTGACGGCATCGTGCAGAGCCAGCTCCGCCTCGAAGTGCCCGCCTCTGACACCTGGCGCGAGCTTGACATCGACATAGGCGTGGATCGGACGCCCCGATGCTGACCAGTCGCGCTCCACCGAGAAGCCGCTGATGACGCCGCTGCGCTGCAGCCGTCGCACCCGATCCGCAACGGCGTTGGGGGAGAGGTGCACGGCAGCGGCCAGCTCGCCCCAGCGCATGCGCCCATCGCGAGCAAGCTGACTTAGGATATCGCGGTCGATATGGTCCATGACAGTGATTATCGCAGTACTTGTGCCAAGACGGCGACTGCTGTGTGCCTATCTCACCCCATTCGGCGCCAAGATGTCGGCATGGACCAGGCGACGATCTGCAGTTTCACCATGGTCTCCATCGCCATCATCGCGGTGCCTGGGCCCAGTGTCGTGTTCGCCGTCGGCCGCGCCATCGTCGGCGGTCGTCGCCCGGCGTTGTTCACCGTCCTGGGCAACGCCGGCGGTCTCTTCGCCCAAGCCTTCATCGTGGCGGTCGGACTTGCGACCATCGTGGGTCGTCACCAGGTGGCGAACACGGCCCTGACGCTGGCTGGTTGTGGTTGCCTGGTGTGGCTCGGCATCGGTGCCGTCCGCCGGCGCGACCAAGCCCCGGCAGCACTCGAGACGATCCCGCGGCCCCCGGTCGCGCCGCTGCGTGACGGCTTCCTGGTGGGAGCCAGTAACCCCAAGTCGCTCGTGATCCTGGCTACGCTGCTACCACGGTACGTGGAGCCTGCCGTCGGCTCAGCGGCGGCCCAGATGCTCGTGCTGGGCGGGTGGTTCTGCCTGCTCGCCATCGTCTTCGATAGTGCCTGGGTGCTGGCTGCTGCTCACGCTCGGGGCTGGTTCTCGGTCGCACCGAGACGCCTCCGGTGGGCTTCGGTCGGCAGCGGCGTGGTCATGATCGGACTGGGAGTCCTGCTGCTGGGCGGCGTCGTCTGAGGCGATCCTAGGTTCGCGGCTCGTGCCGAGCCGCCCACTCCGGAGCCAGGATGCCCATGGTCAACTCGTCCCAGCGACCGCCATCGCGCAGGATCGCCTCTCGATGTCGACCCTCCAGCAAGAAGCCGGCCTTCTCGTAGCTGCGGATGGCGCGTGAGTTGAAGCTGAAGACCGAGAGTGCCACCCGATGCAGGCCGATACGTTCGAATGCCAGCCAGAGCATCAGCTCAGTGGCCTCGGTGCCGTAGCCCTTGCCCCACGCGTCGGGCTCGCCGATGCTGATGTGGAAGAGCGTCGAGCCATTGTCGGGATCGAGGTTGCTGAAGGTGGTCGAACCGATCAGCCGCCCACTCTCGCGGACGACGATGGCGTAGCCGACCTGTTCGGGCGACAGCAGGCGGCCGTGGAAGAAGCGGTCGATCTCATCCACGTTCATCGGTCGCAGGGAGTAGCGCGTGAGACGACCGATCTCGGGATCCTGGTACCAGCGGCGAACGTCGGCGAGGTCGTCCGGCTGGTGATGGCGCAGCAGCACTTCCGCGCCCTTGATGGTGGCGGGGTGCCAGACCTGGCGCTGCTGCTCGAGCGTGACCATGGCCAGCGATGCTAGCGCACCCGGACGGGCCCGGGCACGTCCGGCGCACCACTAGGATGGTTGGATGAGCCGAGCAGGATCGGCCTCGATGCGGCGCTGGGCCGAGACGGCCGAACGCATCCGGGCCACGCGCAAGACGTCGGAGAAGAGCGCCATCGTGGCCGCCTACCTTCGCACGCTCGGCACTGCCGATCTCGCCTGGGCCGTCGTCTTCCTCAGCGGCCGTCCCTTTCCCGAGCGCGACGGACGCAAGACGGGCCTTGGCTGGGCTGCCATCTCCGCCATCGTGCAAGATGTCGCCGCTGTCGAGCCGGAGGCACTTCGGCGCGCCTACGACCGCTCCTCCGATCTGGGCATCGCGGTCGGTGAGCTGTTGACGCAGGTGGGACACGCGCCCGATGGCCCGGTACTGGAGCTCTCCGATGTCGCTGGCGGCTACGGGGCGCTGGCGGCAGCACGTGGTCGCGAGGCCAAGGCGGCCGTCCTTGCCGGGCTGCTCCATCGTGCCGATCCACTCAGCGCGCGCTATGTCATCGCCATCCTCGGCGGCGAGTTGCGCATCGGCCTGCGTGTGGGCCACCTCGAAACAGGCATCGCCACCGCCTTCGGGCGTGACCTGGCGGCCGTGCAGTGGGCAGGTATGCTCACCGGCGACATGGGCCACACCGTGGAGTTGGCGCGGTCTGATGCGCTCGATTCGGCGCGTCTTTCGCTCTTCCACCCGTTGAGATCGATGCTGGCCTCGCCCATCGCGGACGAAGCGAGCGCACTCGCCCGCCTGGATCCTCCGGTGTGGGTGGAGGACAAGTACGACGGCATCCGCGCGCAGCTGCACAAGGAGGGTGCTGAAGTCCGGCTCTACAGTCGCGACCTCAACGATGTCAGTGGTCAGTTCCCCGAGATCGTCGAGGCGGCCGCTGGGCTCGACTGGGACGGCATCCTCGATGGCGAGATCCTGGCCTGGAAGGGCGGTCTGGCCCTGCCCTTCCTGGCCCTGCAGTCGCGGCTCGGTCGCAAGCGGCCGTCGGCTGCCATCTGCGCCGAGGTGCCGGTCATCTACGTCGGCTTCGACGCGCTGGCGCTGAGTGCCCGCGGCGAACCACCCGAGCCGCTGTTGCGCCGCCCCTTGCGCGAGCGCCGCCGCCGGCTGGAAGCTCTGGAACTGCCGCAGGCGCCCGGCTTCGGGCTGGCGGCCTTGGCAGACGCCGCCGACGTGGTCGAGCTGGAACGCATCTTCGCGGGGGCACAGGAGCGGGGCAATGAAGGCCTGATGCTGAAGGACCCCGATTCGATCTACGCTCCCGGCCGCCGCGGCTACGCCTGGTTGAAGCTGAAGAAGGCGTTGACCACGCTCGACTGCGTGGTTGTGGGCGTGGAGTTCGGCCACGGTCGGCGCCATGGCCTGCTCTCGGACTACACCTTCGCCGTGCTCGACGACCGGCCCGAGGCGGAAGCGGCTGCCTTCGTCACCATCGGCAAGGCCTACAGCGGTCTGACCGATGCCGAGATCGCGGAGATGACGCGCTGGTTCGAGGCTCACACCATCAGCTCCCACGGACGCTACCGCCTGGTGGAACCACGCATCGTCGTCGAGATCGCCTTCGACGTGGTACACGCGTCCGGCCGCCATACCTCAGGTTTCGCGCTGCGCTTTCCTCGGATCGTCCGTATCCGAGATGACAAGACCCCCGCCGAGATCGACCGTCTGAGTACGGTCGCGGCGCTCTATGAGCGGCTGCAGGGTGGCGGCCGTTTCGGCGTGCTGACCGATGAGCGGGTGGAGGAAACGAAGCCCGCTGTGCCTGAGCGATGATGAGCACATGAGCCATGCCTTCACCCGGCCATGAGTGAGCCGCCTCGCCGCTTCGACCGTGTCCGGGGTCTGCGTGATGTCCTGACCGCCAGCGGCGCGGGTATCAACTTGGTCACGCACCTGGCCGGGCCCATCCCCAGCGAGACGATGGCGGCCGTCCACGAGTCGGACGAGATGGAGATGCGCATCGGTCGCGCCGGTCCCGATCGCGTCGAAGACATGGCCCAGCGTGAGCGCGAGGCTCGAGCGGTGGCAGCTGCCGTGCTGAAGGCGTCCCCGGAGCGCATCGTGCTCACCCACGGTGCCGCGGAGGCCGCTCGCCTCTTCGCCATCGAGGTCCTCGAGCGACCCGATCACGACGTGCAGCGCGTGCTGCTGTGGGCCGGCCTGGATCCCGTCCTCGCGGCAGCTATCCGTGACGTCGCCGATGTCGCCGGCGCCAACGTCGAGGTGCTGGCTGAGGTCCCGCGCATCCCGTCTGCCGATGTCGCCCTCGTGGCCTTGGCCCACGTAGACCGCGACGGCCGCCTCGCCGATGTCGCGGCCGTCGCCAAGGCAGCTCATAAGGCGGGTGCGCGGGTGTTGGTCGATGCTGGTCTGAGCGCTGGCGCGCTGCCCACGGACGTCGAGGAGCTGGGCGCCGACTTCGTCGTGGCCGACGGTCACCGCTGGCTACTGGGTCCGGATGCAGTGGCGATCGCCTGGGTGGCACCCGCGATGGGTGCGGAGCTACCCGCCTGGCTGCGACTCGCTTGCGCGCCGTTCGCGCGTGGGTCACTGCTGGCGTTGGCCCGCAGCATCGGCTGGCTGCTGATGTACGTGGAGCTGCCGTGGGCCATCGACCGGACGGTGGCCCTCGCGGACCAGCTCTACGAGGATCTCGCCACCATCGAGGGCGTGGAGGTGGCCGCCGCCGGAGCCCACGGCGCGCTGGCCGCATTCCATGTCGCCGGGTGGGACGCTGAGAGCGTGGCCGAGGAGCTGGGCCGCAGCATCTTCGCCATCGTCGAGTCGGACGCCGAGGCCGACCTCGTCCGTGTCAGCGTGGCGGCCTGGAATCGCGAGCGCGAGCTCGAACGTCTCATCGGGCGCCTGGCCGAGATCGCCGCCCATACGCCCCAGACCCTGCCGCGGCGACCAACGCTGACGATCATCAGTGGCCCCGGGGACCCTGAGGAGGGCGCGTGACGGACGTCTCCGGAGCCCCCCACACACCCGACGATCGCGGACCGGCGCCGCGCGAGGTGCGCCATCGCTCTGAATGGGAGATCCGCTGGCGCCAGGCGCGCAACGCCCCGCCCCCCGTGGTGCGCGCGGTGCTGGCCAACGTGGCTGTCGCCACCGTCGGCGGCATCATCCTGCTGCTCAGCGACTGGCTCGCGAGCCACGCTGTGCTGCCCAGCTTCATGCTGGACCTGGGACCGCTCGTCTACGTGGCGGCGGTCATCATCAGCGGCACCGTCTTCACCTACCTGTGGGTGGAGCTGCCGACCGGCGTGCCCGGGCAGAAGCGCCGCTCGGCGTGGGCCGCGGTGCTGGGCTTCTTCGCCAGTATCCCCATCGTCTATCTCTCGCTCGTCATCATCTTCGAGATGCTGCGGCCACTCCTGCCCTAGCGCTTTTGCTAGCATCGACGGGCGCAACCGCGCACCCCGGTGGGGGAGTAGCTCAACGGTTAGAGCGGTCGGCTTATATCCGACTGGTTCCAGGTTCGAAATCCTGGCTCCCCTACCAGCTCACACGAAGGCCGCGCGGCCGACCCTTTCTGCGGGTCAGCGCACGCGGCCCGTGCTGCGAGCGTCAGCCGGCTAGCGAACCGGCCGGCCTCCGCTCACGTTCGGTACGGATCCTGCCTACTGGCAGTCGGGGCTCGTGCCGGCATCTACCGGTGCGAACTGGTAGTAGTCACACGCGTTATCGGGCGTGATCAGCACCATGTCGATGGACTGCTTCTCGGGCATGTCGGTCATGCCGCCAGCGGTGATGTAGGCGTCGGCCTGGATCGCGGCCTGCAGCGCCATCTCGGCGACAGGCTGGAGCGAAGTGGCCTTCAGCTCGCCAGCGTTGATGCTCTGGATGGCATCGTCACTGCCGTCGAACCCGACGACGATGATGCCGGGCTTGCCGGCTGCCGCAACGGCAGCCTGGGCCCCAAGGGCCATGGTGTCGTTGCCGGCGATGATGCCCTTGACATCGGGGAACTGCTGGAGCAGCTGCTCGGTGACGGTGAAGCCCTCGTCCTGGCTCCAGTTGGCGGTCTGCTGGGCGACCATCTCCATGTCGGGGATCTCGTCCAGGACGTCGTGATAGCCCTGGCTGCGGACGTGGGCGTTGGTATCGGTGTCCTTGCCGGTCAGTTCGATATAGGTGCCCGTTTCGCCCATCAGCGTCGCGAACTCCTCGGCGAGGATGGTCGCGCCCTGGTAGTTGTTCGAGACGATCTGCGCGACGGCCACGCCGTCAGCGGTGATCTCACGGTCGACCAGGAAGCTGGGGATGCCGGCGTCAGCGGCTTCCTGTACGGCAGCGACGGTCGCGTCAGCGCCCGCGTTGTCGAGGATGATGGCCACGGCGCCCTGGGTGATGCAGGTCTGGAAGAGCTCCAGCTGCGTGTTGGCGTCGTCGTTGTGGACGAGGCGGCTGGTGGTGTAGCCGAGCTCCTCGGCCTTGTCCGCAGCGATCTGCTGCATGGCGCCGAAGAAGGGGTTCTCGACCGGAGGCACGATCACACAGATCATGCCCTTGTCGGTCATCGCATCATCCTGCGCGGTGGCGATGATGCCCTGCGAGGCGGTCAGTGCCACCACGGCGCTGATGACGAGCGCGCTGCGCACGCCGGTCTTGTTGAACATTCGTTCCTCCACTGTTCTCACTTCACGCGCCGGCAGTTCCGGTGCGGTCCGCTCACTCCGTTGGGTCGCAACTCTGTAGGTTCCTGGTCGCCCTCCTTTCAGTCCTGGTGGGATGTCGATGTGGGTGGATCGGCGGAAGCGCCGACCTGGGCCGCCTGCTGTTGCAGGGCCAGACGCCGCTCGGCGCGTTGCTGGAGCTGGTCGATGATCAGTGCCAGCACGATGACGACGCCGGTGATGATCAGCTTCGAGAACGAGGAGATGCCCATCAGCGTGAGGCCGTTGTTGAGCGTGCCGATGACCAGGGCGCCGATGATGGTTCCCAGGATCGTGCCGCGCCCGCCCGCCAGCGAGGTGCCTCCGAGCACCACTGCCGCGATGGCGTACAGCTCGAAGTACTGGCCCGTGGCCGGGTGTGCCGCCACCAGCTGGCTGGCGATGATGAGCCCGACCGTCGCGGCACAGAAGCCGCTGATCATGTACACGATCATCTTGGTGCGGTTGACGCGCACGCCGGAGAGTTCCGCTGAGCGCTCATTGCCGCCGACCGCATAGACGGCGCGACCGAATGGCGTGCGGGAGGTCACGAACCAGGCTACCGCGGCGAAGGCCACGAGGATGACGATGGCCCACGGCACCACGCCCAGGAGCGAGCCGGTGCCCAGCTCGCGGAAGCCGGTATTGCCCAGCTCCTCCTTGCCCACCAGGTTGGGGAACGTCTTGCCGCCGTTGATCAGCCCGGCCAGCCCGCGTGCCACCATCAGCATTCCGAGCGTGGCGATGAACGGGGCCACGTTGAAGCGGGTGATGATGAAGCCGTTGATGGCGCCAAGGGAGGTGCCGGCCGCCAGGGCCATCAGCAGCACCATCCACGTGTGCGGGAACACGATCCAGTCGCCGATCTGCAGGCCTTCGTTGAAGAGCAGCCCGGCGATGATGCCGGTGAAGCCCACGATCGAGCCCACCGAGAGGTCGATGCCGCCGGTCAGGATGACGAAGGTCATGCCGATGGCCAGGATGCCATTGAGCGCCGTCTGCTTGATGAGGATCTCGATGTTGGCGCCGGTCAGGAAGGAGCTCTCTGCCCAGGCGAAGAATGCCGCCAGCACGATGAGCGCGATGAAGGCCCGGCCGCGGAGCAGGAACTGCGCCACATCGGTCCCGGTCCTGCTGCGGCCATGGGCGGCCTGCGCGTTCGCCGTCACTGGATCACCTCGACTGTCCCTCTCTCGATTGAAGTGGTCGCTCCCGCAGGTCCATGACCGACGGCTGACGCGTCCACCAGTTCCTTCTCGGTCGCCCGATCGCCCTCGAACTCGGCCACCACCTCGCCCTTCGACAGGACGAGGATGCGGTCGGACATGGCCATGACCTCCTTGAGCTCGGACGAGACGAAGACGATGCCGAAGCCCTCGGTGGCCAGCCGGCTCATGATCTGGAAGATCTCTGACTTGGCGCCGACGTCGATGCCGCGGGTCGGCTCATCGAGCAGCAGCACCTTGGGCTCGGTCAGCAGGCCCTTGGCGACCACCACCTTCTGCTGGTTACCGCCGCTGAGCGAGCCGATGTTGTTCTTCGGATCGGCCACGCGCACCGAGAGGTCGTCGATCATCTGCTCGACGGCCGTGCGCTCCTTGCTCCCCGAAAGGTAGAACCGGTTCAGGTAGCGCTTCAGGCTGGCAAGCACCATGTTGTGGGCTACCGACAGGGTCGGCACCAGGCCCACCGTCTTGCGGTCCTCGGGGACCAGCACGATGCCCGCGTCGATCCGATCAGCCACGTTGGCACGGCCCAGCTCCCGGCCCTGAAGCCGGATCTCGCCGCTGGCCTCCGGGCGCACTCCCGCCAGCACCTCCATGAGCTCGGTGCGGCCGGCTCCCATCAGCCCATACATGCCCAGGATCTCGCCGGCGTGCACTTCCAGCGAGACGTGGTCGAGCAGGTATCCACCCCCCAGTCGCGGCAGCGTCACATCCGAGACCTGCAACAGCGTCTCCCCGATCTCGTGCTGTGTACGCGAGAACAGCGAGGCCGGGGAGCGGCCCACCATCTGTTCGATGATCCAGGCGACGTCGATGTCGGCTGCCTGGGCATGGGCCACGACCCTGCCGTCGCGCAGCACCGTGACGTGGTCGCCCACCTGCAGCAATTCCTCCAGCTTGTGGCTGATGTAGACGATGGCCACTCCCCGGGCCTTGAGGTCTTCGATGATGCGGAAGAGACCCTCCACCTCGGCCTGGCTGAGCGCGGAGGTGGGCTCGTCCATGATCAGCACGCGGACGTCGTGGGTGAGGGCCTTCGCGATCTCGACGATCTGCTGCTGGCCGATGCGCAGGTTGCTGACCAGTTCGTCAGGGTCGATGTCTTGACCCAGTCGCTCCAGCAGCTCAAGCGCCAGCCTCTTCTGGGCGCCGCGGTCGATGGCCGGACCACGGGTCATCTCCTGCGCCAGGAAGAGGTTGTCCAACACGGTCAGGTTGGTACACAGGTTGAGCTCCTGGAAGATGATCCCGACGCCCTGCTCGGCGGCCACCGTGACGCTGGGCAGCACCACCGGCTCGCCGTCGATGAAGATGCGTCCCTCGGTTGGCTGCTCCACTCCCGCGAGGACCTTCATCAGCGTGGACTTGCCGGCGCCGTTCTCACCCACCAGCACGTTGACCTGTCCTTCGAAGACGTCGAACGTCACATCGTCGAGGGCTGTCGTCCCGGGGAAGACCTTGGTGACATGCTCTGCGCGCATGGGCACACGCAACGAGATGGGGGCCTCAGCCGGAAGTGTCACGGTCATCGCTGGCTGATCTCGATGGGCACCAGCTGCAACTCGCTGACGTCGATGCTGGGCTGGTTGAACGTGCGCATGGTCATGGCGCCGACGAAGTCGATGGTCTTGCCTGTGAGGTCAGCCGTGTCGAGATCGGCCAGGCCCTCCACGACCTTGGAGTTGATCTCCTTGGCGACCTTGCCGAACTCCGTCTGATCGCGGAAGTCCCCGAACTCGATGAAGCCGGTCGCGTCACGGATGGAGGACTCATCACTGGGGATGCGCGTGCCGATGTAGGCCCGCACCTTGATGGGGCCGTCGTAGCCCTCCACGTCGAAGCCGATGGTGCCCTTGCTCGACGTCGTGTCGACGTCGGTCACCGTGCCGCTACCTTTGACGCGGTAGACGTGGGCGTCGCCGGTGGTGATGAGGCCCAGCTCCTGGGCGATCGGCGTCAGGTCTTCGGTGGCGATCATGCCCTCGGCGTCGGGCTGGATCCGATTGAGCACGTCCGCCAGGGGCACGGCGTTGTCCTCGATAGCGAGCTTGATCGTGTCCCAGTTCTCCGCCACGTAGGCGGCTGGGTCGAACTGGGTGGTCAGCGACGCTTCCTCGTCAGTGGAGACGACGGTGAAGCCGAACAAGAGCGCCACGACGGCGAACACCGCGATGGCGCCGATCGCGACGGCCATGCCCGGACTGACCTTCTCCTTCATGCCACCTCTGCTCCTGTCAGTTGCTCTTGTTCATGTGCGCCCGAGCGCTCCGCCGCCAGCAGCCGTTCAGCCGTGTAGGTATCGGTGATGAGGCAGTTGATCCAGCCTCCGATGAGGGCCGCCTGGACTGCCTGGGTCTTGCTGGGTCCGCCGGCCACGGCGATGGCGCGTGGCACGCGCCTGAGCTGCTCCAGTTCGATGCCGATGACACGCTCGTCGAGTGCCGTTTCCACCGGCCGCCCATCGGAACGCAGGAAGCGCAGCCCGATGTCGCCGACACCGCCGGCGTCACGCACGGTCTGCAGTTCCTGCGGCGAGAAGACGTTGCCGCTGCTGGCGAGCAGGCCGGACGGTTCCTGCCCGCCGATGCCGACCAGCGCCACGTCCAGCTGGTCGAACAGCGCGATGGCACGTTGCACGAAGGGGTCCTCCAGCAGGACCCGGCGAGCTTCCGCCGAGCCGACGCTGCTGGGTGCGGGCAGGAACGTGCCCTCGCCATGGAGCAGATAGGCCAGGCGGCGCACGAGATGGGTGGCATGGCCCTCGGCGGCCGGGTCGCCCCCACCGCCCAGGATCTGGACGACTCGCGCGTCGCGTACGCCGCTGACCGGGTGCATGGCCTCGACCATGGCCAGCAGCGATGCGCTCCAGGAGCTCACGCCGATGACGTCGCCGGAGCGGACGCTGGACTCGAGGTGGAAGGCGGCGGCAGCACCGAGTTCACGCACTGCGGTGCTGTCGTCGTCGCGGGAGATATCAACGACCTCGGCCTCGGCGAGGCCGAAGCGCGCCTCGAGCGCCTCCTCCAACTCCGGGTTGGTACCGCTCGGGGCGCGCACGGAGATGCGCACGATGCCCTCCTCCTGGGCGCCCCTGAGCAGGCGTGAGACCTTGGGCTGGGACAGGCGCAGACGTGACGCGATCTCTGGTTGCTTCATGCCCACGTCGTAGTAGAGCCGCGCGACGCGGGTCATCAGGCGCAGCTCGTCGGCCCGTCCCATGTCAGCTCGCGATCACCTCGCGGGCGGCGGCAGCGATGCCCTCGGCCGTCAGACCCGCCTGTTCCAACAGGAACGCTGCTGAGCCCGTGGGGCAGAAGCCGGCGAAGCCCAGGATGCGCATGGGCACCGGTACCTCGGTGACGACGACCTCCGCCACGGCGCTGCCGAGGCCGCCGCGCACGATGTGCTCTTCAGCCGTGACGATGGCGCCGGTCTCCCGCGCGGCGGCGATGATGGCCTCGCGGTCGATGGGCGAAGCGGTGGCCATGTTCAGCACGCGCGCCTCGATGCCCTCGCTGGCCAACGTGGCGGCTGCGTCAAGGGCACGGGTCACCATGACGCCGTTGGCGATGAGGGTCACATCGGTGCCCTCGCGCAGTCGAGCCGCTTTGCCGATCTCGAAGCGGTAGTCGAGCGGGTGGATGATTGGGACGCCGATGCGACTGGTGCGGATGAAGACGGGTCCCACATAGGCGTAGGCGGCACGGATGGCCGCGGCAGTCTCGACCGGGTCAGCTGGCACGATGACCACCAGTCGGTCGATGGCGCGCAGCCAGGCGATGTCCTCGATGGAATGGTGCGTCGGCCCCAGCTCGCCGTAGGCCACGCCACTGCTGACACCGACGAGCTTGACATTGGCGCCGGTATAGGCAGCATCGACCTTGATCTGCTCGAGCGCACGGGCGGTGAGGAACGGCGTAGCACCCGAGACGAAGGGGATCTCTGCCTCCGTTGGCGAGGCCGGCGCCGATGCCCACCATGTTCTGCTCGGCGATGCCGACGTTGATGACGCGCTCGGGCAGGACGGCGCCGAGCCTGGAGACCTTGGTCGAGCCGGCAGAGTCATTGACCACCGCGACGACGCGGGGGTCGGCCTGCGCCAGCTCGACGAGCGTGTCGACGAAGGCGTCGCGGCAGTCGTACAGCTGGGTGTTGGCTGGGGCAGTCATGCCCTGCTTCCTTCCAGCTCAGCCACCGCCTGCGCGTACTCCTCCGCGGTCGGGATGCGATGGTGCCACTCCTTGCGGTCCTCGATGAAGGAGATGCCGCGGCCCTTGGTGGTGTTGGCGATGATGCAGCTGGGCTTGCCCGCCTCGAAGGGGAGGGCAGCGAAGGTCTCGAGCAGCGCCGCCGGGTCATTGCCGTCCGTCTCGCGCACGGCCCAGCCGAACGCCGCGAACTTCGCCGGCAGGGGATCGAGGCCCATCGTGGTTTCGGTACGGTCGCCTTGTTGCAGTCGGTTGCGGTCGACGATGCAGGTGAGCTTGTCCAGCCCGAAGTGGCCGGCAGACATGGCCGCTTCCCACATCGAGCCTTCCTGCAGCTCACCGTCGCCGGTCAGCACGAACGTTCGCCGATCAGCCTCGTCCATCTGACCGGAGAGGGCGATGCCGACTGCCACCGGGAACCCATGTCCGAGAGGGCCGGTATTGGTCTCGACGCCGGGAACCTTGTTGTGGTCCGGGTGGCCGTTGAGACGAGACATGGGCTTCAGGAAGGTGTCGAGTTCGGCGGGATCGAAGTAGCCCGCCATCGCCAGTGTCGTGTAGAGCGCCGCGGCCGAGTGGCCCTTCGAGAGGACGAAGCGGTCGCGCTCGGGATCGGCGGGATCGTCAGGGTCATAGCGGAGCACGCCGCCGAAGAACAGCGTGACGAGGATGTCGATCGCGGAGAACTCGCCCCCGAGGTGGCCCAGTCCGGCCTCGTGGACCATCTTGAGGTCGCGCAACCGGACGTCGACGGCCCGTTGTCGGAGCTGTGCTGCCATGTCAGCCGTTGGTGTTTGCACTGATCGTTCCTTGCCTGCGGTCCTGATCGTGAAGGTGCACGCGACACCTGCCCTGCCCCGGGCCGGCTGCAGACCCGGGAGGGTGCGTAGATATCCCACTGCATGGCTATTCACCATCGTATGGGGAGTCATACGGTATCGGAGGCATACGTATGTTGTCAACTGTCTGTGACAAGGAAAGACCGTGGCTGACACGAGATCGGCCACGGTCAGGGCACAGCGCTGGGGCAGGGGGCGAGCCCCCCGATCCCCGGTCCGTGGGGTTCAGGACATGATCAGGCCGCCGTCCACGTTGATGGTCTGGCCGGTGATGTATGAGGCCTCATCCGAGGCGAGGAAGAGCACGAGCCCAGCGACATCGTCGGGAGAGCCAGGGGTGATTTGCTCCACGACCGGACTCCGATGCCGTCGTCCTGCTTGATCGTGGTCTCGATGTAGAAGGCAGCGGTCGGGAACTTGGCATCACCGGTGTGCTCATGAGGGCTTGAACATGGTGCGGGCTACGGCCTCATGCCAGCCGCCGTAGAGGCGGTCACGTTCAGCGTCATCGATACGAGGCTCGAAGCGATCGATAGACCTGGGCAGCGCTTCGATGGCCTTGGTCGAGGGCCACATGCCAACAGACAGGCCGGCCAGGTAGGCGGCGCCCATGGCGGAGAGCTCGGGCGTGTTGTTGCGCTGTACCGGGACGCCCAGGATGTCCGCCTGGAACTGCATCAGCTGGGTGTTGCGCGTTACTCCCCCGTCGGCCATCAGCACGCGCAGCGCCCCACCTGTGGCGGACTGCATCTCGTCGAAGACGTCCCGCACCTGGTAGGCGATCGACTCGATCACCGCGCGCGCGGCCTGTGCAAGGTTGGAGCTGCGGGTCAGCCCGGTGAGCATGCCGCGTGCACTGTCGTCCCAGTGTGGGGCACCGAGGCCCACGAATGCCGGTACCAGATACACGCCTTCGGTATCGGTCACGGTCTCGGCCAGCTCCGCGACCTTGCCCGGTCCCTCCAGCCCGATGAAGTCAGCCATCCACTGTACGGCCGCGCCGGTCACATAGATGTTCCCTTCCAGCGCATAGACGGTCGAACCCAGGCCCCAGGCGATGGTCGAGGCCAGGCCACTGTCGCTGCCGACCCGCTGGGCGGTCGGCGTCATCAACGAGCTGCCCGTCCCGTAGGTCGCCTTCACCGAGCCTGCCGCGAAACCGGCGTGCCCGAAGAGCGCGGCATGGGAATCGCCGATCAGGGAGGCGATGGGGATGCCGGCTGGCAGGGAGCCGAGGGCGACCGTCTCGCCGAACACCGCGCTCGAGGGCAGGATCTCGGGCAGCGCGGCCTCGGGCACACCGAAGTACTCGAGCAGGACAGGGTCCCAGCGCCGCTCGGAGATGTTCAGCAGCTGGGTACGTGAGGCATTGCTCACATCAGTTCGATGGTGCGTGCCTCCCGTCAGGCACCACAACAGCCAGCTATCCACGGTACCGACGCGGATCTTGCCCTCCAGGGCCCTCGCGTGGCCATCGGGCGTATCGTCCAGCAGCCACCTGATCTTGGAGCCGGTGAACATCGGGTCGATGGGCAGCCCAGTCCGCTCGCGGATGTCATCCTCGAGGCCACTGGAGCGCAGCTGCTCGCAGAATGCGGCGGAGCGACGGCACTGCCACGTGACGACAGGCCCGATGGGTTTGCCCGTCGCCGCATCCCAGCCCAGGCCGGACTCACGCTGATTCGACACGCCCACGGCCGCCACCTTCGGCGACCCCGCCGTGACCAGGCACTCGTCGATCGCCTCGCGGACGCTCTGCCAGATGGACTCCGCGTCCTGCTGCACCCACGCCGAGCGCGGGAACTCGATATCTACCGGGCGTGACGACATGCCCCGCACGACACCAGCTCGATCGACGAGGATGGCCTTCGTGTTGGTAGTGCCTTGGTCGATGGCCAGGACCATCGGTTCAGTGGACATGATGCTTCCTCCCAGTCCGCGTCTGCGGGCGCCTCAGCGTCGAGACTCGTGTCACGGCGCGGCCCGGCTCGCCGGGCGCGCGTCGCCACGACTGAGACACGCATTCGTCCAAGACTCGGGCGCAACCGATGATGGCACCGCGCCCCGGGCGGTGCGCGGCTCCTCTGAATGGCCAAGGAGCCGCTGCGCGCCAGGCGCGCCAAGGCACGCTGGACCTCTGTCTGTCACTGGCGGCCGGCTGCGGGACAGATCGACGCCGCCCCGGGCGCGGTCGTAGTGTGTGACCACCACCGACACCGCCGAGGAGAAGACGCACCATGAAGAAGTCCGGACTGCTGAACCCCGACCTGCTGGCAGCTATCGCCGAGCTGGGCCACACCGACGAGTTCGTCGTCTGCGACGGCGGCTTTCCCATCCCCGATGGCCTACCTCGCATCGATCTCGCCTACCGGCCCGGCATGGCCCCCTTCCTCGATGTCCTGGAGGCGATCATGAACGAGGTCGTGGCCGAGGGTGCCGTCGTCGCCGAGGAGGCCAGCGCGGAGGTCGCGAGTTCCATCGAGAAGCTGGTCGGCGAGGCGGAGCGCATCCCGCACGATGAGCTCAAGGACCGCACCTATGGCGCCAAGTTCGTGGTGCGCACCGGTGAGTTCACGCCCTATAGCAACGTCATCGTCGTCTGCGGCGTGCCCTTTTAGCATGGTCACGCAGTACGTTGCGGTCTTCGGTGATCCCGTGGAGGGCAATCCCACGTCGATCATGCAGAACGCTGCTTTCGAGCATGAGGGTCTCGACTGGCGCTATCTCGACATCACCGTCCCTGCCACCCAGCTCGAGGCCGCCATCGCGGCCGCCCGGGTCCTTCGCTTCGGCGGCCTGAACTTGACGTTGCCGCACAAGGTGGCGGTCATCCCCCTGCTGGACGGTCTCGAGCCCTCGGCGGAGATCAGCGGTGCCTGCAATACCGTCGTGCGCCAACCCGACGGCCGGTTCATCGGCTCCAACACCGACGGCTCGGGCTTCGTCTGGTCCCTGCGCGACGCGGGCCTGGACCCGGCGGGTCTCGACGTCGTGTTGCTGGGCGCAGGCGGCGCCGCCCGGGCAGTGTCCGTGGAGCTGGCACTGGCCGGTGCCAAGCGGGTCACGGTCGCCAATCGGACCGCGCCCAAGCGCGACGATCTGGTGGCCATCCTGCGTGACAAGACCCTGGTGGAGGCGATCTCGCTGGCCTGGGAGGGGACACTCGTGGTGCCCCCATGCGATGTGCTCGTGGATTGCACGCCCGTTGGCATGGGCACCGGCGCTGCCGCCGAGCAGCATGTCGATGTCGATCTCGCCGCGCTGGCGCCCGGGAGCGTCGTGTGTGACCTCAACCCGGAGCGATCGGACACCGCCTTCCTGCGGCTGGCGCGGGCACAGGGCTACCGCACGCTCGATGGGCTGGGAATGCTGGCACGCCAGGGGGCGGCGGGCTTCAAGGCCTGGACCGGCCAGGACGCTCCCCTCGAGGTGATGGTCGCCGCGCTCGGCGGGTAGGCACGACTGAAGGCGAGGCACAAGAAGAACGGGCCCAGGCAAACTGCCATAGGCCCGCTCGGCTCGATCGTGGGCGGCGTTCCGGCGCTAGCTGGTCCGCACTTTCACCTCGGTCGGTTCATGTGTCGGTTCCTAGTTGGTATCGGTTGACCCCATCCCCGGCGCGGGCTTGGCGTTGGCCGCGATGTTGGCGGCTTGCAGCTGCTCCATGGCGGCGATCTGCTCCGGCGTGAGCCGCGACTTCTCGTTCTCGATGAAGTGCTGCTGAACGCCAGGCCAGCTTAGGTACAGGTAGATGGCGCCGGCCAGCAGCCACGGATCGTCTCAGCGTCGACGCTCGAGCCGAACAGCAGGGCGAAGAAGCCCCAGATCAGCGTGAAGAGGCTGATGAAGATGCCGAACTGGGCGGCGTAGGCCCGCACATTCCAGAAGCCGAGTGCCACCCACGCCCAGATCGCCGCGATGAGCAAGGCCCACAGGGCGGCGCCCCACTGGGCGTTGCCGGCGAACGAGAGCTCGTGGTTGCCGACAGGGAAGTTGAGGACGCCCAGGTACAGGAGCACCTTGTAGAGGTTGTACAGGACGAGGAGCCCCGCGCCTGCGGCGAGGAGAACCACTCCGATAGGTCGTTTCATTCCGTCTCCCACTCTTCCTTTCATCACCTGGCCCCACCTCGTCTCCGTGGACCGAGGCGGGACGTGGCCTGGATTGGCCGACTCTTCACGCGAGCGTAGCAGCCCGCGAGCAACCCGGTACAGCCCGGGCCGCTCAGGGGCGCAGAGGGGCAGTGCGGAGATACAAGTGTGGCGTCAGCGCACCACTTGCCCGGGAACGTCCGCTGTAGGCACCTGGAAACGGCGATGCGGCCACATACACTGTCGTTCCTACTTCCAGGAGGAACCATGTTCAGTCAGTCCGCGGATCAGCCTGCTGCCGATCAGTCCCCAGCCCCGATCGGTATGCGCGAGCTGCCCCCGCAGCCGGCCAAACCCGTGATGCCGGCATACGCCACGACCACATCCGAGCCCGTCGCCGAAGAAGCTGGACCCGGCTCCGACGACTCGGTCATCGCCAAGGATGACCATCTTGAAGGCACCTTCACCTCCCGCGGCACCGTCGTCGTGATGGGATCGGTGAAGGGCCGCATCGAGGCCGTGCAGGTCAGGATCGAGGACGGTGCCAGCGTCGATGCCGACGTCATCGTCGACGAGGCCATCATCGCCGGCGAGTTCACCGGTAACCTCACCTGTCGTGAACGCCTGGAGGCGCGTCCGAGCGGGCGCATCAACGGCCGCGTCGAGACCTACAGGTTGATGCTCCATGAGGGTGCCTCGGTCGAGGGCGAGATGCACATGCTCTCCGAGCCGCCCAAGGATGCCTCAGAGACCATTCGTGGCAGTGCCTCCCTGCGTGGCGGCGAGAGCCGGTCAGAAGTCAAGACGGAGGTCACCACGCCCGCGGACCCGTCCACGCCGGCGACCAAACCCGCGCCCAGGGTCACCCCTTCGTCCAGCGCCAGGTCCAGCGCCGTGGCCGTGACTGGCACCGCGGGTACAGCGACCTCTCCCGCTACGACCTCCCCATCTTCGATGGAAGCCTCGAGCGTTCGCTCATCGGTGGCTGAGACGCTGCGTGCCGAGACGCTGCACATGCGGGTCGCTCCGCGGGTCGCGACGACCGCCCGTGGGTACGGCAGTCCTGTTCGCAGCAGTGCCAACAGCCCTCGCAACGGGACCACCACCGGCTTCTAGCCGGGGCAGAAGCCCGCGCCCCCAGGCTCGGCGGGCGTAGACTCGGTGGCATGACCAGTGACGCCTATGGGACCGCCCGCGCTGCGCTCGAAGCTGCCCATCCCGAGCTCGTCGAGCTGTCGCATCGCATCTACCAGAACCCCGAGCTGGGCTACCAGGAGGTGCAGGCCACCGCCTGGCTGACGGACGTGCTCGAGCGAGCCGGATTCGACGTGCAGCGCGGGTACGGCGAGATGCCGACGGCCTTCGTGGCCGGCATCGGCAGTGGGCCGCTACACATCGCCATCTGCGCCGAGTACGACGCTTTGCCATCAGTCGGGCACGCCTGCGGGCACAACGTCATCTGCACTGCGGCCCTCGGTGCCGCCCTGGCACTGGCGCCGCTCGCCGACGAACTCGGACTCAAGATCAGCGTCCTTGGCACACCAGCGGAGGAGGGCGGTGGTGGCAAGATCGGCTTCATCGAGGGCGGCTTCTTCGATGACGTCCACGCCTCGATGATGGTGCACCCGTTTCCCGACGATGTCGCCGAGCCGGCCATCATCGCCGTGCAGCAGCTGCGGGTCACCTACCGTGGCCGGGCGGCCCATGCCTCCGGCTTTCCCTGGCTGGGCATCAATGCAGCTGACGCCATGGTCATCGCCCAAACGGCCATCGGGTTGTTGCGTCAGCAGATCCTCCCCACCGACCGCATCCACGGCTTCATCACCAAGGGCGGCGACGCCTCCAACATCATCCCGGAGCTGACCACGGCCGAGTACATGGTCCGTGCCGGGACCACCGAGCGTCTCGACGAACTCGTGCAGCTGGTGCGCAACTGTTTCGAGGCTGGCGCGCTGGCGACCGGTGCGGCGCTCGAACTCGAGCTGGACGTGGCCTACAAGGACATGCGCCACGATCGGGAGCTGGCCTCGCTCTACGCCCGGCATGCCGAGTCGATCGGCCGCACCTTCGTGCCGGAGTCGTCGCCGGTGTCAACGGACATGGGCAACGTCTCACATGAGGTGCCCTCGATCCACCCCATGCTCGGCATCGAGACCAACGGTGCCGTCAACCACCAGGCTGAATTCGCCGATGCCTGTGCCGCGCCGTCTGCCGACAGGGCCATCTTCGACGGTGCCCTGGCCATGGCCCTGGTCTGCATCGACGCGAGCCAGGACGAGGCACTCCGTGGCCGCCTGCTGGCGAAGTGAGATGCCGGGGCTGTGAGCCCGGTCCGTAACGCGTCCAAGGCCCTGGCCGACGTGATGCAGCGCTCCGAACGGCGCGGGGCTGAGCAGGAACGCCGGCGGCTGGAACGGCGGGCCCGGGCGTCGCACGCTGCTGCGGGCCACTCGGAGACCGCCGACTTTCGAGGTTGCCCCGATCCTGTGTGCATCGCCATCGCCGAGCTCCTCGGCGATGGCGCCTGAGAGGTCTACTCGGCGCGCAGCACCAGGATGTGCTGGTGAACGATGTTGGGCACGAACGCATGCGGGTAGCCATATGGCCGCAGGCGTGTCCCTGCCTGGTACCAGATGAGGTCGCCCTTGGTGGTGAAGCCATGCGGCTCGGCCCGCGCGGCGAGATCCGAGGCGACGAAGCGATATCGCCCCTGCTGGTACGCGTCGCGGACGATGATCACGGCGTAGCGCTTCGGCCGCAGCACGCGTCGCAGCTCCCCGAAGAGGGCGGCCATGCGCTCGAGGTACTCGGCGTAGGTGGTGCTGTTGGCGAGGTCGGCCGGATCGTCGCTGATCATGGCGTAGTCGGTGCGACGATTGGCGAACCGTTCTGCCAGTGCGCCGCCGGACATCGTCGCCTTCAACTGTGGGTTGTAGGGCGGGTCGGTGGCGACCAGGTCCACGCTGGCGTCGCCTACATCGCGGACCAGCGACAGCGCATCGCCCACCTCCAGCCGGCAGCCTGACGCGTCGAAACGCCGCGGTCCGCCGGGATCGTTGTCCCCCAGGTCGGTGAGCATGAGACCCGCTCCCCCATCCTGTGCCGCGGCGTCGGCTGCCAGGGCACGGTAGACCTCGGCCCAGCGGGGCTCGATCTCGAACCCCAGGGCGCGCCGAGGCGAGCGGCAGATAGCGGCACCCAGGAGCGTGCCGCCGACACCGGCGAAGGGGTCGAGCACCAGTTCGCCACCCTTGGTGAAGAATTCGATGAGCCTCGCCATCAGTCGCGGCGGCTTGTTGGCACCGTGCGCCTTGCGCGCGGCGTGGCCCAGCTCTGACGGATAGGCCGTGGTGAGCAGCGACTTGGTGAAGTAGAGCCACTCGTCGCCGCCGAGTTCGTTGAGGGTGTTGTTCGGATGCACCGTTCTGCTCTTCGGGTGCGCCTGGCGGTCTGACACGTGCGAAGTATGTGGCACGCGGCGTCTATGCTCTACGCCATGGCGTTCTTGGGCCGGGAGCGCGAGCTGGCCCAGCTGGCCGAAGCCGTGCGTCGGGTCGCAGAAGGGAGACTCGGGCGTGTCGTGCTGACCGGACCAGCCGGTATCGGTTGCACGCGCCTTCTCGACGAACTATCGATGCGTGTCTCAAGCGTGCCGGGTGTGCTCGCCTGCCGTGGCCGTGCCTACGAGCCTGCCATCGGCGTGCCCTACCAGGCCGTGAGTGATGCGCTGGCGTGCTCCTTCTCGCAACTGCCTGACGCGCGGGTGTGCGAGGTCGTGGCGAACGCGGGCGATGATCTCTGCGCGCTCGTGCCCGGTCTGGAGGCCCGCCTCGACACGCTCGACATCGAGCACGCTCCGCCGAGGCTGAGCGCTCCCGAGCAGCTAGGCCGCCGCGTGCTCGAATCCGTCCTGGGCACCCTCGAGCGCCTCGCCGGCGATGGTGTCCTGTTGTTGATGCTGGAGGATGTGCACTACGCCGACCCTGGCACGCGCAAGGTCATCGAGGCGCTGCAGGACGTGGGGCGGCTGCTACCGGTCTGCCTGATGATCACCTTCCAACCCGACGAGGTCCACCGCCGTCACCCCATGGCCGCGCTGGCCGGCAACCTCACCGCCGACCCCGAGGTCGTGCGTCTCGACTTGGGACGGATGGCGGCCGCGGACATCGAGCGGCTGGTCATCGAAGCTGTCGGCGAGCGCCCCGCGCAGAACGTCCTCACGGCGGTCAGTGAGGGCGCCCGGGGCAACCCGCTCATCGCGCTCGAATTGGCCCGCAGCGCCGGGGTGCTCGAAGGGGTGCGCCTGTCCGATCCGTTCGATCAGCTCTATGGTGCGCGCGTGGATGCGCTGTCGCGCGATGGCGCCAGGCTCGTCCGTGTCCTCGCTGCGGCACGGCTGCCGCTCCTGCGCTCGACCGTTCTCGGCGTACGAGCACCGGAAGGCCGACTCACGATCCAGGGGCTGGAAGAGGCGCTCGCGG
The DNA here is from genome assembly GCA_963724095.1 of uncultured Chloroflexia bacterium. Lineage (GTDB taxonomy): Bacteria > Chloroflexota > Limnocylindria > Limnocylindrales > CSP1-4 > JAFMJV01. Next base: position 95,832 of record CAVRTH010000001.1, on the reverse strand, counting down.
GTGGTTATGCGGTCGAGATCGGAGATCGACATCAGCATCAGTCACGAACTCTGCGCTGAGGCGGTGGAGGCGATGGAGCTGACCCTCGAACGCCAGGGCATCCACGCGGCACTTGCCGAACAGCTCAGCGGCGAACCGGCCCTGGCCGCCTGGCATTGGTCGCGCGCGGCACGCCCGCCGGAGTCACGGGCCGAACACCTGCGCGCCGCGCAGCGGGCGGCTCGGCTCGATCCTGCCGAGACCGTCTTGCTGCACTACGAAGAAGCGCTGGAGCTGCCCAGCATCGAGCCCGTGAGCCCGCGGGCCCAGTCGGACCTGCTGGCGGGTGCCGCACGGGCCTCCGCGTCCTCCGGCGCCTTCCGACGCGCGGTGGCGCTGATGCGCCGCGCCATCGACAGTCGTGCAGCCCGGGCTCCCTCCAGCGAGCGTGGCGGCCGTGACGCCGCCACCCGCCTGTCGCTGGGCGAGATGCACGAAGAGCTGGGGCGCTACCAGTGGAACGCGGGCGACCTTCGCGGCGCCATCGACAGCATGGAGCGCGCGTTGGCCATCATGCCTCGCGAGCCCAGTCGCAGCCGAGCGTGGGTCCTCGCGTCGCTAGCGCAACATCTCATGATCGACGGCCGCTTCCCCGAGTCGATGGACATCGCCGCCCAGGCACTCGTGACTGCCGAGGCGGCGGCCGAAGCAGGCGAGGGAACGCTGCAGGAGCGTGCACACGCCATCTGCACGCAAGGGGTCGACGTCGCCTACCTGGGTGATCCTGCCGGCGGCCTGGAGCTGCTCCACGAGGCCGCCGCTCTCTCGCGCCAGGCGGGCCGATTGGATCACCTCATGCGCGTCGCGGCCAACCGCACGACGCTGCTGGACCTCGACCTTCGTCGCGAAGAGGCACTCGACGTGGTGCAGGAGTTCCTGGCGGAAGCCGCGGTCGGCGGCCTGGAGGCGACCTACGGCGCCTTCCTGCGTGGCAACGCGGCCGACATCCTGTTCCAGCTGGGTCGCTGGGAGGAGGCTGAACGCGAATGCCGCAGCGATCTCCGCTGGCAGACGGGGCGTCGCGAGATCACCTGGTTGTCGCTGCTGGTGCTGGGGCTGCTGCTGACAGAGTCACGGGCCGACGAGGAAGCCGCCAGTATCGTGGGTCGGATGCTGCTGGAGCTGCAGACCGTCTCACCGGGCCACTGGACCGGGATGGTCATGCGCTCAGCTGTCAGCCTTGCGCTCTGGAATGGCCGCCTCGACGAGGCTCTCAGCATCGCCGAGCGCGAATGGCCGCGTGCCATCGAGAGCGATGAGCTGGGAGTGGTCGCCTCCGCCGCCTCGACTGCCCTGGAGGCTGCTGCCGCCGCTGCCGAACACGGCCGCGCCAATTCGGACGCCGGACTCATCGCGCGTGCACGGGCGTTGTCGGATAGCGTGCTGCCGGCCGCGGAGACCTATGTCGCGGGCTCGTCGATGGGGCCGGAGCTGGGGGCCCGCAGGCAAGCTGAGCTGCAGCTCGACGTCGCGCGGGCGCACGCTCAGCGTGTGCGCGGCAGGGCCGATCCACGAACCTGGGCTGGGCTCGCCGATGAGTGGGAGCGCCAGTCCGCGCCCTATCGACGAGCCAAGGCGCGCTGGTGGCAGACCCTGGCGATCCTCGCCTCGGCACCGGAGGAAGACCGCGAGTCTGCTCGACTGGAGGCGCGCGAGCCACTGGCCGAGGCATATCGACTGGCGCGTGATCTGCCGGCATTGCCGCTGCTGCGGGCGGTGGTGGACCTGGGGAAGCGAGCACGAGTGGTGCTCCCGATCTCGGGGGATGTCACCGCGCGATTGGTGGCGGTCGGCCCCGGGACGAAGGCGCCGGTGGCGGTGGGCCCCGGCCTGCCCGGCGCTCCGGCGCCTGCAAGTCCGGACATCGCGCAGGCCATCGAGGAACGCGTCATCGCCTCGTTGCGCCACGGCCCAGCCGAGGCGTACGGGCTCAGTCCGCGCGAGCGTGAAGTGCTGGAGATCATCGCCGAAGGTCGCACCGACCGTGAGATCGCCGCGCGGCTGTTCATCAGCGAACGCACCGTTCACGTCCACGTGCGACGCATCCTGGCCAAGCTCGGCGTGTCGAGCCGTACGGAGGCGGCCGGCGTCGCCATCCGGCAGGGGCTGGTGGCCACCGGCGTGCCCGCCTCTCACCATCCGAATCCAACGAATGACGTAGCATCGCGCTCATGAAACCAACCCTCCCCGGGCTCGTCCTGGCCCTGCTCGCACTTACTTTCATCGTCTCCGCCTGTGCCGGCGACACTGGCGCTGAGTGGACGTACGCTCCGGTGACGGTCTCAGAGAGCGCATCCCAGGCACCCGGTACGGCTGCGGAGGCCTCCGCCCCGGCCGAGTCGCCCACGCAGCCCGAGGCCAGCACCGCACCCGCCGATAGTACGGCGCAGGAGCAGCCGGCAGAACCTGCCGGCGCGGTCAGCGGCGAGCCGCGCGTGGTCCGTCTCGACGCTGATAGCACTCTGCGGTTCACCGATCCCGACGGCCAGCAGGTCACCGACATCCCGGTCACGCCCGGTGAGACGATCGTCTTCGAGATCGACAACACGGCTGGCTTCAACCATGACTTCTACATCGGCACCGACGCCGAGTTGAGCGTCCCCAACGGCACGACCGATGTCGGCATCCCCCAGTGGGAGAGCGGGGTCCAGACGGTCGAGTGGGTGGTGCCCGAGGATATCACTGGCCTCAAGTTCGCCTGTACCGTTCCCGGCCACTACTACACCATGCAGGGCACCTTCTCGCTGGCCGATGCGTCCGCGCAGACGGTACAGCCCCCGGAGGCTGCCGCGACGCCCGCCGCTGTCGCCAGCGACGCGGCCACGGAGGTGGCGGCGCCCGAACAGTCGGCTGGACCTGCGCTAGCCGCGAGCGGTGAGCCCCGTGTGATCGAGCTCGAGGCTGATGCTGCCCTCCGGTTCCTGCAGAACGGCGAGCAGATCCGCGACATCCCGGTCACGCCCGGCGAGACCGTCATCTTCCGCATCACCAACACCGCCGGTTTCGGCCACGACTTCTACATCGGTAGCGACAGCGAACTGAGCGTTCCTGGCGGCAGCACCGATGTCGGTCTGCCCGAGTGGTCGAGCGGCGTCCAGGAATTGGAGTGGACCGTGCCTGACGACATCACCGGCCTGCGCTTCGCCTGCACGGTGCCCGGTCACTACTACACCATGCAGGGCGACTTCACCCTCAGCCCGTAGCCGCGTCTTCAGGGTCGTCTGGAGGCTGCCCCATGGCCAACGTCCCTCCGAAGGCACGGTCCCTGGGCGATGAGGCGCTGCTGGAGGCGCTCACCGTCGGCGGTTGCCCGATGTGCGCATACGTTGCCAAGCTGGCTCCGCAGTACCTGGATTCACTGCTCTACCAGCACACCACCGACCGGGCCTACCGCGACCGTTTCGTGGCCGGGGGCGGCTTCTGCGGGCGCCACGTTCGGGCTGCCCTGGTAGCCGACACCGTCGGCAACGGTGATGGCGTGGGAGGTGGCATCTTCCTGCGCTCGCAGATCGCCGCACGTCGACGCGCCCTCGAGGGTGCTGGCGGCTTTCGTGCCGCCAAGCGCATCCGTGAGGCCACCCGGCCGGCCTGGGATTGCCCGGTCTGCGAGCACGAGCGGACACTCTCGGGCGCTGCTTCGCGGCGGCTGGTCGACCTGGCCACGAGTGGATCCAGCTGGCAGTCCGCGGTGACGGCTGCACCCTGGTGTCTCACGCACCTGGGTGATGTCCTCGCCGCTGCGGCCGAGGCCGGACGCGGCGCGCTGACCGAGCTGCGGGAAGGGCGACTCCAGGCCCTGCGCGACATCGAGTCTCGGCTCGACGCGCTGGCGCATGATTCCAGTCACGGGCGTCGGGAGCGACTGACGCCAGAGGTCCGGGCGTCGGTCCGTGAGGCCGCCGACTTCCTCGCCGGCGAAGAAGAGCCGTAACGGGTCAGTCGGTCGGGACGTCCGCCATGAACTCGCGCAGCGTCGGGTAGATGACGTCCGCGCCACTCTCCACCAGCTCCGACTCCGTCGTGGCACCGGTGAGCACCGCGATCGCACGCATGCCTGCTGCCTTCGATGCCAGCATGTCCCAGCGCGAATCGCCCACGTACCAGGTCTCGCCAGGGTCTGCGTCCAGCAGGCCGGCGGCCTTGAGCAGCAGATCCGGCGCGGGCTTGGCGTGTTCCACGTCGGCACCATCGCAGATCAGCGGCATCGTCCTCAGGTTCAGCGATCCGACCGATTTGCGGGCGTCGTCGGGCAGGCTGGATGTGGCCACAGCCCATGGCAGGCCCAGGTCAGTGAGTGCCTCGAGGATCTCACGGGCAGCCGGCAGGGCGCGGGGGTGGGCGTTGAGGACGCGGAACTGGGCGCCTGCCTCGATGTCGATCTGAACGTCGTCACCGGGCTTCAGGGCCACGTTGTAGTGTTCGGCGACCATGCGAGCCAGGAGCTTGCCGTCAGAGCCCATCAGTGGTGCCAGGTACTCGGGTTCGGGTTCGATCCCGAACTTGGGGAAGACGGCCATCCATGAATTGACGCGGGTGCCGACCGTGTCGACGAGCGTGCCGTCGAGGTCGAAGATGATGGCGTGCGGAGCGTGGCTGGTCGTCATCGAGTGCGGTCGGCGTGCATGGCCTAAGCCTACGATGCCGGCGTCTGTTGCAGTTGCCCAGCCAGTGCGACCGGGTCAGTGGTGGGCTGCTGGCAGGCGAAGTCGCGACAGACATAGGCCGTGGCGGCACCGCCGATCGCGCTGCGATCGCGGAGCAGCGGCACACGCGAGGCCGCCGGGTCCGCGCTGAGCGCGATGACCTGTCCGGGGCGGTAGCGCGCACGGGCAGTGGCCAGGAGAGCTTTCGTGTCGTCGGCATCAGGGTCGCCCACGATGGCGATCTCGTCGATGGGGGAGGCCGACGATTGATAGGCAAGCAGCCACTGGGCGAGGCCGGTCGGGTGCTTGGCCGCTAGCGCCACGATCGGTGCCATGGCACTCTCGGCTGCGCTCCGATAGTGGCCCTCGCCCGTCAGCGCGACCAGCCGCAGCAGCACGCTTGCCGCCATGGCGCCGCCGGAAGGGATGGCGTTGTCCTGCAGGCTGCGGGGCCGGGCGACGAGTGTTTCGGCGTCGTCGGCGGTGTCCCAGAAGCCACCTTCTTCGGCACTGAAGTGGGCCAGGATCAGGTCGGCAAGGTCCCGGGCAGCGACGAAGAAGCGCTCCTCGAAGGAAGCCTCGTAGAGTGCCAGCAGGCCGTCGGCGAGGTGAGCGTGATCTTCCAGCGTGCCGGCATGCTGCGCTCGCCCATCCTTCCACGACCGAAGGAGGCGACCGTCGTCGGTCCGCAGGTGCTCCAGCACGAAGTCGGCGGCCTCGCTCGCGATCTCGACGAAGGTCGGCTCGCCCAGGGCCACGCCGGCGTCGGCGAAAGCCCCGATCATCAGCCCGTTCCAGGAGGTCAGCACCTTGTCGTCGCGGGTCGGTTGGGGTCGCCTGTCCCGGCTTCGCAACAGCTTCACGCGCGACTCCGCCAGCAGCTCGTGGATCTCCTCGCGGGGCCGGTCGAACTGCGCCGCCAGGTCGGTATCGGAACGGACTCGGTGGAGGATGGTGCGGCCCTCCCAATCACCCGCCGCCGTAACGCCGTAGGCGGTCTCGAACAGGAGTGCCCCCTCGCCGAGGACGTCGCGGATCTCTGCCGGCTGCCAGACATAGGTGAGCCCCTCCTGGCTATCGGTGTCGGCGTCGAGGCTGGAAGCGAATGCGCCGCCGGGCGGGTTGCGCAGCTCGTGCCCAACGAAGTCGAGCGTCTCGCGGGCGATGTAGGCGTAGTGTTCCTCGCCGGTGACCTGCGCGGCGTGGAGGTAGACGCGTGCCAGCTGGGCATTGTCGTAGAGCATCTTCTCGAAGTGGGGCAGCAGCCATTGCCTGTCGGTGGAGTAGCGGGCGAAGCCACCGCCGAGGTGGTCGTAGATGCCGCCCGCGGCCATGGCGTCGAGCGTCTTCTCCAGGAGCAGCAGCGGATCCCGCTCCGCGGTGCGCAGGTGTTCGCGCAGGAGCAGCTCCAGCGTCATGGGCTGCGGGAACTTGGGTGCGCCGCCCCAACCGCCATCGACGGCGTCGAAGTTCTTGCGGAGCGTGTCGACTGCCCCTTTGAGCAGGATCGCGGGATCGGGCGCCGGTTCGCCCGCGATCTGCTGGGCAAGTCGTGCGGGAGCGTCCTGTTCGCCCCGCACGTGCTCGGCCACATTGGTGGCGGTCTGCTCGATCTCGTCACGCTGGGTCGTCCAGAAGGCCACGATGCGCGCCAACAGCTGCCGGAAGGAGGGCATGCCGTGGCGCGGCTCATCGGGGAAGTAGGTGCCGCCGAAGAATGGCCGGCCGTCGGGCGTGAGGAAGACGTTCAAGGGCCAGCCGCCCTGCTGTCGCATGGCCTGCACGGCGTCCATGTAGACGCTATCGATGTCCGGACGCTCCTCGCGGTCGACTTTGATGGCCACGAAGTCCGCGTTGAGATCCGCGGCTGTCTGCTCGTCCTCGAATGACTCGTGCTCCATCACGTGGCACCAGTGGCAGGCGGCATAACCGATGCTGAGGAAGATGGGTACGTCTCGCTCACGGGCTCGGGTGAGCGCTTCATCGCCCCAGGGGTACCAGTCGACCGGGTTGTGTGCGTGCTGCAGCAGGTAGGGGCTGGTCTCGCCGGCGAGGCGGTTGCTGTGCTTGGCGGTCGTGCTCATCCCGCTCAATGGTAGGGGAGGCGCGTGACAGTGCCGTTTCGGAACCTTGTTGCAGGCGCGGCGCCACTACCTGATAGAGCACGAACGTGCTTGTCCAAGCCTGCGCGATGCGCGAGGAGGCTCTGATGTCAACCTGGAAACGATGGGCGATCGGCGCTGTGGGCCTGGCGTGTGCTGCGCTACTGGCGATGGCCCCGCTGGCGAGCGCCGGGGCGGCTCGCACCCTCGTCACGTTCGATGGCGCTGCGGGCGAGTTCCCCGAAGGCGTGGCCGCGGCTCGTATCGGTGATGTCTACGCGGGCTTGAGCAGCCTGGGCCGCGTGGTCAAGATCGCGGCCAACGGCGAAGCCGAGGACTTCGTCCAGCTCGATCTCGGCGAGGGTGACTTCGGGCTGACGGGTCTGGCCATCGACGGCAACGGCCTGCTCTACGCGGCCGTCAACTCGAGCGACCCCGCACTCCACGGCGTGCTCAGCTTCGGGCTTGCCGATGGCAAGTCCACCCATCTCCGGGGCAGCGAGGCGATCGCCATGCCCAACGCCATCGCGTTCGGTGATGACGGCGTGATGTATGTCACCAATTCCATCAGCGGCTCCGTCTGGCGCTCCGAGTGGGTCGGCTTTGAGGGCTGGATGCCGTTCGAGCCGTGGATCACCGATCCACTGCTGGCAGGTACCGGCGAGCTGCCGTTCCCCTTCCCCGTGGGCGCGAACGGCATCGTGGTGGATGACGGAGTCGTGTACGTGGGCGTTACCGAGCAGAGCCATATCGTCGGCATCCCTGTCGGCCGGGAGGGCGAGGCGGGGGAGGCGTTCGTGCACCTGGCGCCAGCGGGTGTCTCCATCGACGGTATCACCATCACCGCTGATGGTGACTTCATCGTCGCCGACCCGCCGGCCAACACGGTCTGGCGGATCGGGAAAGACGGTGTGCCGGTGGTCGCTGCCGATGCCAGCGACGGCATCTCCGGGCCCACCAGCGTGTTCGTCGACGCCAGCCTGGATGGGCAGCCGGTGTACGTCGCCAACATGGCGCAAGCGGTCATCGGTGAGTTGGCGCCCCACCCACCGAGCATCGTCGCCATCACGCTCGACTGACCTACGTCCTCGTTGCGGGTGGGGCCGACTCCCTGGGTGTCGCGAGGGAGACATCCGATGATGACGGTGGGTGTTGACATCGGGGGCAGGCAGCACGCGGTCGCTCACCAAACGCCGGTCTGAGCGTGTACGGTCAGTCGATGGATCGACGACCCCACCTTGCGGCTGTCGTGCTGGCGGCCGGTGCCGGGTCGCGTTTCTCCGACGAGCCCGGGGCCAAGCTCATGGCGCAGCACGAGGGTCAGCCGATGCTGGCCCGGGTGCTGGGCGCCGTGCGTGCGTTCGGGCCGGCTGTCACGGTCGTGGTACTTGGCCACGGCGCCGAGGCGATCGAGCGATCACTCGACTGGCGCGACGAGCTGCGCATCCGAAACCATGCGCCTGACCGCGGCCTGGCATCGTCGCTGCAGGTCGGCATCGACGCGCTGCGCGCACTCCCGACGGTGTTCGACGGTGCATTCATCGTGCTTGGCGACCAGCCACGATTGCGTGCGGACGTCCTGCAGGCTCTGGCTGTCAGCGGCTGCCGTTTCGCCCGCGGTGGATCGCCCCGTGCTCGTGCCCCGTTATGCGCACAGCGCGGCACGCAACCCGGTGTTGCTGCTGCGAGCGGCGTGGACATGGGTCGACGAGATCGAGGGTGACCACGGCCTCGCCGCACTCATCGACTCGCGCCCGGACGCGGTGGAGGAGGTCCCGGTCGAGGGTTCGATGCCCGATGTCGACTCGCCGGCTGACCTTGCCGGTCTCGAGCGCGACTGACTACCAGCCGCCCTCGTCGCGCAAGAGCCGGTGGAGCACTCGGGCGCTGACCGCGCGCCGGTAGTCGGCGGTCGAACGCACGTCGTCGATGGGCACGATCTCCGCCGCCAGCGCCGCCGCCGCCGCATCGGCCACGGACGCCTGTGGCCGGGTGCCCTCCAGCACGGCCTCCGTCTCGCGTGCCCGGATGGTCGTTGGCGCGACCGAGCCCAGGGCCAGCCGCACATCTCGCCAGGTGCCGTCGTCATCGCGGTAGCTGAGCGCGAGAACGACCTTGGAGATGGCCTGCGCTGCGCGCGTGCCCACCTTGCGGAAGCGGGTCCGCCGCGCCCGCTCCACGGGGAAGCGCACGCGTACCAGCAGCTCATCCGCACGCAAGGCTGTCTGCCGATAGCCGGTCCAGAACTCGCGGGCGGGAACGGAGCGCATGCCCGCCACCGAGCCAAGGTCGAAGGTGGCGTCGACGGCCAACAGCACCGGTAGCGAGTCGCCGGCTGGGGAAGCGTTGCAGACGTTGCCGCCGATGGTGCCGCGGTTCTGGATCTGCGCCGCGCCGATCGTGCCGGCAGCTTGCGCGAGTGCCGGCAGCCTCGCCGAGATCACCGGGGAGTGCCGCAGCTCAGTCCAGGTCGTCAAGGTGCCGATCGAGACGTCGTAGCCATCGGTACTGACCCCGCGCAACTCATCGAGATGCCACAAGTCGAGCATGGCCGCGGGCGGCTCGGCGACGTCGGCCTGCAGCTGCACCATCAGGTCCGTACCGCCGGCGATCGGCCGGTAGGCGCCGCCGGCCATCAACTGCAACGCCTCCGACAAGGTAGCCGGGCTAACGACTATCGGCTCGACCCCCATCAGGCGTCCGTCTCGCGAGCCAAAGCGGCAGCCTCGATGGCATCGATGATCTTGGTATAGCCGGTACAGCGACAGAGATTGCCGGCGATGGCCTCGCGGATGTCGTCCTCGTCGGCACTTCCGCCATCGTCGAGGTACGCCTGCGCTGCCATCAGCATGCCCGGGGTGCAGATGCCACATTGGGCACCGCCGCGCTCCAGGAACGCCGTCTGCAGTGGGCCCAGCGCTGAAGTCTCGGCATCGGTGAGGCCCTCGACCGTTCGCACGTCGCAACCATCGACCTGGCACACCGGCACGAGGCAGCTGTCCACCACCAAGCCGTCGATGATCACCGAGCAGGCGCCACACTCGCCTTCGCCACAACCTTCCTTGGTGCCGGTCAGGCCCAGGTCCTCGCGGATGACGTCAAGCAGCCGCCGCATGCCGGGGACCGAGACCTCGCGTAGCTCACCGTTGAGCGTGAAGCGATAGCCAGCCGGACCCCGCCGACCCACGTTCGAGCAGGGTCGTCATGCCGGCTCCGCCAGGGTGCGAAGCACGCGTTCCGGGGTCGCCGGCAGCTCCGTCACCCACACGCCGACCGCGTCGTGGATGGCATCGACGATAGCCGGCGCGGCGACGTTCATGGGCAGCTCTCCGACCCCCTTGGCACCGTGCGGGGCACCGCTGAAGGGCTTCTCCACCAGGATCGCGGTGATGCGTGGCGCATCCATGGAGGTGGGGATGAGGTAGGTCGCGAGGCGGTCGTTGAGGTAGCGGCCATCCTGCAACTTGATCTCCTCGATGGTGCCGTAGCCGACCGACTGGAGCGTGCCACCCTCGACCTGCCCCTCGGCCAGCAGCGGGTGGATGACGCGTCCCACGTCATCGGCACTGACCACGCTTCGTACCCGTACTTCGCCGCTATCGAGATCGACATCCACCTTGGCCACGGCACAGGCCCAGCCGAAGGCGGGGTAGGCGTCGCCGGTGTGGGTCTCGTCGTCGAACTCCACGTCAGTCGCGGACTGGTACTGCTCGTCGACGCGGGTGGCACCGTGCCTGCGTGCGTCATCGCGATACACGTCGGCGAAGACCCCGCCGGAGCGCGCCTCGACCGTCTCGCGCAACTTCGACGCGGCCCTGGACACCAAGCCGCCCACCACCATCACCGTGCGCGAGGCGACCGTAGGCCCGCTGTTGGGCACGATCGACGTGTCGATGGGCGCCATCTGCACCTCGCCCGGTTCGATGCCGAGCACCTCGGCCACGATCATCGGAAGCACCGTGTTGGTGCCCTGGCCGATCTCGGTATTGGCGACCAGGAGTCGCACCACACCGTCGTCGCCGAGTTCAACGCCCGCGACGCTGGCCATGTTGATCTCGCCGCGGCCGGTGAAGCCGGCACCGTGCCAGCCCATGGCGATGCCGATGCCGGACGCTGTTCGGATGCGCGTGGAGTTGAACCCGGCGGCGGCCTCGGCGGCGTATCGCCAGCGGATGGTACGCGTCTGCTGGCTGACCTCGCGTACGCCCTCGTAATCGGCGGCTTGGGTCGCCTGCTCCAGCACGTCCTCGGCCGCCACGCTCTCGCGGAGCACCTGGCCACTGGGTGTCACGCCACCTTCGCGGTAGGCCCAGCGACGTCGGAGCTCCGCAGGGGACAGGCCCATCTCATCAGCGATGCGTGCGACCTGCAGTTCGTGGGCGAAGCCCACCTGAGGCGCTCCGAACCCCCGGAACGCGCTGTTGGGCGGCGTATTGGTGGCCATGGTGCGGCCCTTGATATGGACGTTGGGGCACTCGTAGGGGCCGCCCGCGTGCAGCACGCCACGTGACAGCACCACCGGCGAGAGGGTGCAATATGCGCCGGCATCCATGACCACCTCGACATCCTGTGCGACGAGGCGTCCGTCGGCCGAGACGCCTGAGCGGTAGCGGATCACCGCCGGGTGCCGCTTGGTGGTCGAGGCGATGTCTTCGTGACGGTCGTAGATCATGCGTACGGGCTTGCCGATGCGCTGCGCCAGCAGCGCCGCATGGATGGCCACGACGGAAGGGAAATCCTCCTTTCCGCCGAAGCCGCCGCCAGTCTCCGCCTGGGTGATGACGGCTTGCGTGTCACTCAGGTCCAGCGCCCGCTTCAACGCCGTGTGGACGTAGTAGGGGCACTGCATCGAGCCGGTGATGGTGATGCCGCCGTCGGGCCGCGGCTCCGCGATCATGGCCTGGTTCTCGATGTACAGCTGCTCCTGGTGACCGACCCGGTACTCGCCCTGCACGATGAGCGTGGCCTGCGCGAAGCCCGCCGCCACGTCGCCGCGCGTGATCTCGTAGGCCGCGAACTGCTGCTCGGACTCGAGCGGGTCGAAGACCGGTGGGAGTGGCTGGGTGCGTGCCTTGATACGTCGCTTGGCCTCGCGCAGGGTGGCCTTGTCAGGTGCGGCCACGAGGGCGATAGGCTCGGAATGGTGGCGGATGACCCCGGTCGCGAGCGCCGGCATGTCGTCCTGGATGGAACTGACGATGTTCTCGCCGGGGATGTCCTCGGCGGTCATGACCACCACCTTCGACCAGTCGAAGTCGGGATCGAGCTCCAGGCCCAGCAGGCGTGCGTGTGCCTCGGTCGAGCGGATGGTCGCGCCGTACCAGGCACCGGGGAACACCAGGTCGTCGGTGTACTTGGCTTCGCCGGTGAGCTTGCCCGGACCCTCACGGCGGAGCGGTGCCGGAGACGCCAGCCCGCGCGCGAGCGCCGCTGCCTCACCAGGCGCAGGTGGCGTCAATACCACCGGGCCCTCGGTCGTGGCGTGCTGGTCGCGGACGTGTTCGTTCAAGGCCGATGCTCCATGTTCGTCGCATTCTGCACGCTGTCAGGCACGCGTGCCACGCGGTCACGGCGTTGCGGTCGGCATCGTCAGCACCGCTTCAGCCGCCGGCAGCAGATAGACCCCTGCTCGCGCGGTACGAGAACGACAACGATATGTGCATGACCCACACCCATCAAGCCCCGTTGATGCTCAGAGACAGGTGGGCCGCAACGACCGTCTACGTGGCGCAGCCGCATGCCTGGGTCGCTGCCGATATCGTTGACGGATGGACGCCACCGGGGGCCGCCTCGAGTTGTTGAGACGCGGGCTGCGGCTCGAGTACCTCACCGTTGGCTGGAACGTCCTGGAAGGGCTCATCGCGATCGCCGCCGGCCTCGCCAGCGGGTCGATCGCGCTCGTGGCCTTCGGCATCGATAGCTTCGTCGAGCTCATCTCGGGGACCGTGCTCATCTGGCGCTTGCGGACAGAGGAGCGAGGCGGGCTCGACGAGGATGCAGTCGAGCGAGTCGAACGCCGGGCGGAACTCCTGGTCGGCGTGTCCTTCGTGCTACTCGCGGCCTATGTCGCCTACGAGTCGGTCAAGACGCTACTCGCGGCCGAAGCGCCCGATGTCAGTCGGGTCGGGATCGTGCTCACGAGCGTCTCGATCGCCGTGATGCTGTGGCTCGCGCGCGCCAAGCTCTTGACCGGTCAGGCGCTTGGCAGCCGGGCGCTCGTCGCCGATTCTCGCCAAACACGGGCTTGCTGGTATCTGTCCACGTTCGCGCTGGCTGGCCTGGGCCTCAATGCGCTGCTGGGCTGGTGGTGGGCTGACCCGCTCGCGGCCCTGGCCATCGCGGTGCTGCTCGTGCGCGAGGGCTGGGAGGCGCTCGGCGGCGAGGACGACGACTGACGTGCACGACACACCGCGGGATGGGCGTGCTGAGCTACGACGACCCCGCTACCCTAGCGGCCATGTTCCAACTGTGGTTGTTCCTGCACATCCTCGGGGCCATCGCGGCCTTCGGTTTCGGCTTCTACGCCCCCATCTTCGGGATGGCGGTCTCCAGGGAGCCCCAACACGGCAACTGGTACATGCGTGCGGCCAAGCGTGTCTCCAACGGCGTCCTCGTCCCCGTGGCCATCTCGATGTTCATCACTGGCACGCTCATGGTCGTCGAAAAGGGGGGTATGAAGCGGTTCGAGGAGTTGTGGCTCGCGGTCGCGCTCGTGCTCTACGTGGTCTCGCTCCTGATCGTGTTCCTGCTGCAGCGGCCCGTGCTCAACAAGGTCATCGCCCTGACATCGCAGCCGCCCGGTCCCGAGGGCCCGCCCGCCGAGCTGACTGAGAACGTCAGGAAGATGCAGCTCTACGGCATGGTCTTGCTGGTCCTGACCATCGTCATCGTGGGCCTGATGGTCTGGAGGCCGGTGCTCTAGGACCGACCTGCCTCGAGCAGCAGCGCCGATAGGCGGGAGTAGCGCGCATACACCGCTTCGTAGGTGGCTGAGCGCTCGGCGTCGGGCTCGCTCACCTTGAGCGGAGGTCGAGCGGCCTCACTTGCCTCGGCATACCCGGCGTAGACGCCTGTGGTGATGCCGCCGATGAGTGCCGCGCCGACTCCGGAGCGCTCGCGGGCATCGACATAGGCCAGCGGCTCGCCAAAGACATCGGTGAGGATGCTGCGCCACAACGGGCTGGCGAGCCCGTTGCCCGTCGCCAGCCAGGACTCACAGTGACCGCCGGCATCGATGACCGCATCGCGCGTGGCACGCAGCGAGCAGGCGACGCCCTCCAGCACCGCTCGTGCCAGGTGCGCGCGGCGATGTCCGAAGGTCAGCCCGACGAACGCGCCGGTCGCCTCGGGATCCATGATGGGCGAGCGCTCGCCGACGAGGTAGGGCAGGAAGATGAGGCCGTCGGCGCCGGCGGGGACGTCCGCCGCCAGCCGGTCAAGGGACGCGTACGGGTTCTCTGTCTGCAGGTGTAGTCGATCGCGCAGCCAGCGCAGTGACAGGCCGGCAGAGAGCGTCGCGCCGAGCTGGTACCAGCGGTCAGGGGCGGCGTGGCAGAAGGTGTGGATGCGTCCCAGCGGATCAGACCTGGGAGCGTCGGTGGCCACCACGATCTGCCCGCCCGTTCCCAGCATGACCGAGCCATTCCCAGGGTCGAGCAGCCCGTTGGCGACCGCCTGCGCACACTGGTCGGCAGCGCCCGCGGCGATGGGGATGCCGGGTCGCAGCCCCAGCTGTGCTGCCGCGACGCCGGTGAGATGGCCTGCAAGCTCGGCCGACTCCAGCAAGGGCGGGAGGATGCTGGTCGGTGCGCCCAGGCGTTCGCACAGCTCGGTCGACCACTTGCGCGCCGCGACATCGAACATCGCCGTCCCGGAGCCATCACTGATGTCGGTGGCCGCTTCGCCGGTCAGGCGCAGGCGCAGATAGTCCTTGGGCAGCACGAAGATGTCGGCCGCATCGAGGCGCTCGGGCTCGTGGCGCCGCAGCCAGGCGAGCGTCGGGCCCATGAAGCCGGCCGCCGGTCGCGTGCCCGCGATGGCGAGGAAGGTCTCGACACCGATGTCCGCCTCGATCTCGGGGATGAGGTCGGCGGCCCGCTGGTCGGCCCAGGTGATGGCGTGTCCCAGCGGTCGTCGCTGTGCGTCGAGCAGCACGCCGCCGTGCATATGGCCGTCGAGGCCGACGGCCGTGATGTCATCGGTGCCGGCCTCGTGGCGTGCCTGGCGCACCGCCGTGACGGTGTTGGTCCACCACGCCTCGGGATCCTGCTCGGCGCGGTTGGGCGCGGGCACCTCCATGGGGATCTCGCGGGTGCCCGTGCCCAACAGGTTTCCGGCCTCATCGATGATGACGGCCTTGACGGCCGAGGTGCCCAGGTCGATGCCCAGCAGTGCCATGGCCGAATGCTAGCCGTCTACGCTCGTCTCCAAGCGTCGTCCTCGCACCCAGGCGGCTCGGACCATGCCGGGTCGCTCGCGGAAGATGAGACGGCTGGCGATCTCTTCCTCGTCGCGGCACGCCTCTGCCTCCGGCGGGCGCCCAAGCTCGGGGTCGACGGCGATGAGGTCCGCCTCCTTGCCCGACTCCAGGGAGCCGATGACGTCATCGAGGCCCAGTGCCTCAGCCCCACCGAGCGTGCCCAGTCGCAGCCATTCGAGCGGTCGCGGCAACGGCGCGCCGTCCTCGACCATCGTGGCCCGCGCGTTGTGGACGAAGAAGCCCAGGCGCATCTGCGTGATGACCGACAGCTCCGGTGCGCCGGCCACGTCCGTGCCCAGACCCATGCGGATGCCGGCATCGAGGTAGTGCGCGATGGGCATGACACCGCTGCGGATGAACATGTTGCTGACCGGGCAATGGGCGACGGCGGCGTCGGCCTCCACCATGCGGGCGACCTCGCGGTCCGAGAGGTGGATGGCGTGAGCGAAGAGGGACCTGGAGCCCACGCCACCGGCACGGTCGTAGACGTCGAGGTAGTCGGCTGCCTCGGGGAAGTGCTTGCCGACCGTGGCGATCTCGAGCGCGTCCTCGGAGAGGTGCGTCTGCCAGGTGGCGCCGTAGTGCTCGGCCAGTGAAGCGGACTCGCGCAGCATGTCGGCCGTGCAGGAGACCGCGAAGCGCGGCGTGAAGGCGTAGCGCAGCCGGCCATCGGCGGCGCCGTGCCAGCGCTCGCAAAGCTCGCCCGACGCGCGGATGGCGTTCTCCAGGATGTCACCCGGCGGCGTGCGATCGTCATACGTGATGCGGTCCATGAGCACGTTGCCGATGATCGCGCGGATGCCGTGGTCCTCTGCCGCACGGAAGCAGGCGTCCGTGGAGTCGGGCCAGACCGCGGCATAGCCCGCGAAGGTGGTGGTGCCGGCGGCGGCCATGGCGCGGTACACCTGCGGCGCCAGTCGCTCGGCAGCCGTCACGTCGAAGGCGCGCTCAAGCGGGAAGACGTAGCGCTCCAGCCAGGCCAGCAGGTCCATGCCGGCGCCCAGCCCCGCCGCCGGCACCTGCGGGATATGCACGTGCGTATCCACCAGCCCGGGCATCACCACCAGCGGTCGCAGGTCGATGGCTGACTCGGCAGCCCGCGGCGCATCAGCAGTGGCACGGACAGAGAAGATGCGTCCGGACTCGTCCACCTCGATGACCCCATCGGGCCGCCACAGCATCGAGCCATCGGTGAGTGGACTCAGCAGTCGCGCACGCAGCGTGAAGGGCGGCTGTTGCGGGAGATCTCCTGACACGTCGCGAGCGTAGGTCTCAGCCAGCACCCGCGTCAACGTCGGTGGCCGTCCGTTGCAGCCGGATCCTCTGGTCCACGATGAGACCGAGCAACAGCACCTGCTGGATGGTCGACGTCAAGACCCCCACCTGCGCGGCGTAGAACCCGACCAACCCGCCGGCGACGAGGCCGAGCAGGATGGCTGCGAGGCCGATGTCCATCGCCCGCATGCTGCGCCTGGCCACAAGCAGCAAGAACGCCGCGGCAGCCCCCAAGCCGACCACGGCGTTGATGCCCAGGAACAGCAGCAGCCAGACGGGCTCGGTGGGAATCTCGAGTCGCCCGACGTCGGCCGTCAGCAGCTCCGACCAGTCGAGCTCGCCGCTGGCTGACACCAGCAACACCAGCACCGAGAAGAGTGCCGTGGCCACGGCGAGCAGGAGTCCGATGGCGATGAGCCAACGCTCCAGGCGCGTCGGCAGGAACCGCTCCAGCAGTCGACGGGCATCGCCGCGAGCGACGAAACCAGGGGACACCAGCCGCGCGTCCATGGCCGGGGACTCGAGCGTCGCGATCATCGACGCCGCCAGTTGCTGATCGTCGGCTGCTGGCTGTGTCTCCGACTGAGCCTCGCGCAGCTGCGCGATGACGCGCTCGCGATCGGGCTCGGTCAGGCGGCCGTCGATCCCGGCGGCCAGGGACTCCACGACGGCGTGCATGGCCGACTGGCTGTCCAGCCGGCGCCGGCGCACGAGCACCCAGAGCAGGACCAGGAGCAGGATGCTGCCGTAGATGATCGGGGCCGCTGGTGCGAAGAAGTAGTCGTTGGTCGTGGTCAGGAACTTGCCGACCTCGTCGATGAACAGGCCCGCGCCGACCCCGGCCAGGACCGCGGAGAGCAGCAGCGAGCGCCGGCCCACGTAGAGCTGGAGCAGCAACGCGGCGATGAAAAGGGCCAGCCCACCCCAGAGCACATGGGCGACGTGCAGGTCACCGCCGCCGATGGTGGGATAGCCGGCCGTGTCGAGGTACCAGCGGACGCCCGCGACGGTCACCGCGAAGGCGGCGATCGTCAGGACCAGGTAGCGCTCGGCGCCGTCGCGCCGCGCACCGAGTGGTTGGAGGTGCATCGCGCGAGAGCCTAGGCCATCCGCGCGCTGAGCGTCCGTCAGGTCTGTCTTCGCGTCAGCCGAGTGGGGGCGGATAGTCCGGCTCTTCGCCCTCGTCGACCGCGTCACCCGCGCCCGCCGGTTCGCCCGGCTCCTGCGTATCCCTGCCCTGGCCGGGTTTCCAGGATGACCCTGGCTCGGGCCCTTCCGGGCAGGCGCAGCGGGCGATGTAGAACTCGTAGCCGTAGGTCTCGGGGTACTCGCGACGGATGCGGTGCTCCTCGACGGTCTCGTGGACGAGCGCCAGGGCCTCCTCGTCGTCAGCGTACTTCTCCAGCAGCGCCGGGATCCTTGCCTCCAGTGGCGTCTGGTAGTGCGTCCACCACGACTCGGCCGGCAGCGTGAAGTGGCCGACGATCTCGTATTCGGCCGCACGGATGCGCTCCAGGTTGCCCTCCACGTCACGGATGCCCGGGTACTGCGCGGTGAAGAAGTCGCGGACCTCCACGGGTGGATCGGGCACCAGCCAGCTCAGCTCGGTGACGACGACGTAGCCGCCCGGTCGCAGGAACTCACGCCAGGCATCGAAGGCCTCACCGATGCCCATGATGTAGGCGGCTCCTTCCGACCAGATGAGGTCGAAGGAGTCGGGACCGAAGGGCAGATCGGCCATGTCGCCGCGCATGACGTGGAGTCGCTCGCGCACACCGGCGGCCTCGGCGCGTTCGCGGAGCTGGTCCAGGAACGCCTCGTGCATGTCGACCGCGCTGATGATGCCATCGGTCGCGCTCGCGAGTGCCAGCGTCTGCATACCGGGTCCACAGCCGACATCGAGGATGTCCGGCCTGTCCGGCAGTTCGGTGCACATGGCCAGCGCCCGCAGTGTCGACTCGTCATCACCGGGGCCTTCACGCGGCAGGTCGCAGTGCAGCTCGAAGAAGACGTCGCTCAGCTCGCTTGTGTCATCCATCGTGGGGGAGAGGGTAGCGATGAGTCCGCCAGTTGACGTAGGCGATTCGGCCCCCTGTCCGGCGCCCTTGTACCCTTCTGCGACTTTGCGGGCCCCGTCGAGGTGCGCCATGGTCCAGGTCCTCGTTCCCTTACGGACGTCCGAAGATGTCGTGGCCGCCGATGCGACGCCAGCGAATGGCCAACTCACCGTCGACCTCGATCCATTCGAACGTCGCGCGTCCGTCCGGGCCGGCGAAGCTCCAGGTCATCTCCCACACGCCAGGCATCCCCTGGACGCGTTTGACGCGCAGCCCACGAGGCCACGGCACGGCTGGGTCCTGCCGGTAGCGTTCGCAAGCGGGCTGGAAGTCACGGCGGAGAACCTCGAGGAACCGTGCCCGTTCCTCAGTCGATAGTCCAACCCAGTCACGCGCGAACGAGCGCAGCTCCTCGTGCTTCAATCGCCGCCGATGTCCTTCAGATGCGCGATGAAGTCTTCAACGTCATCGAACCGCGTCGTCCGGCCTGCCGCGATGTCATCGTCGGCTTCGCGTTCCATGGCCTGCCAGCGTTCGGTCCAGAACCAGCGCTGGTCCGCCGGGATCGGAAGCATCGGCTGCAGCTCGACGGTCCCATCCTCGTGCTCGATGATCTGGACTTGGGCGCCCGGCTCATCCAGGTGGAGTCGGCGGCGCAGATCGGCCGGCAGGGCGATGGTCCCCCGGGATTGAACCGAGATGTGGTAACTCTTCATGGTGTATTGCAGCATAGCCGCAATACCGCAATACTGCTACTCGAGGCCCCAGAACGGGCCGGTGAGGCCGACCTCGCGGAAGTACGCGAGGGCGTGGGATGGCTCGCGTCGCTCGTAGCCGGTCTCCAGGCGTCCTCGATACCAGCGCGAAGCGAGGCGCCAGAGCGTGGCCAGGTCCATGACGTAGCCGGGTTCATGGTCGGTCGACTCAGCCCAGCGCTGGACGCACTCGACGCTGCAGAAGAGCCGCTGGTTGGAGCAGGTGTGGACGACGTCATCCCAGCACTGCGCCATCGGCACCAGGAAGTGCGCTACCTCGTCACCGACCGGCGGGGCTTCCCGATTGACCACCCAGGCGAGTGGCTTGCCGCACCCGGGGCACTGCGTGGCCACCAGCACCTCGGGATCGTCGGGGCACAGCTGCGGGATGGCGAATGCGTCCCAGGCGCAGCCACCCCACCACAGGGTCTCGCGGCCCATCACGCTGAAGCCAAGTGGGATCGACGCGAACGGATGCGCCATCACGATCTCGCCATCGCGCAGGACGACATGACGCGCGACCGACAGCGAGTGCAATGAGTCACGCACCGCGTCCGCGCTCAGGGCCAGCCCGACGGCCATCTCTTCCACGCTCGGTGGCCGGCCATCAGACACGTAGCCCCGGTAGACCGCGAGGCGAACGGCTTCATCGTGGTTCATGGGGCACTCCTCGGTGGTCGTCGGCGGGGGAGGCGGCCAGTGGCTGGCCGGCCTGGGTCTCGGATCCTGATGATGCCGTAGCCGTCTGCCGCCGTGCTCGGTGCTTGCGCCCGGGCCGGCGGAACTCGATCACCAGCTCGGTGCCGGTCGCTGCCGCGATGCGCTTGAGCACCTTGACGCTCGGGTTCTGCCGGCCGGATTCGAGCCGCGCGACCGTCGACTGTGGCATCCCGACCAGCTCACCGAACTCGGCTTGGGTCAGGTCGAGATCGGCCCGGAGGCTTC
This sequence comes from uncultured Chloroflexia bacterium, assembly GCA_963724095.1. Classification (GTDB taxonomy): domain Bacteria; phylum Chloroflexota; class Limnocylindria; order Limnocylindrales; family CSP1-4; genus JAFMJV01. The sequence continues at coordinate 75,537 of CAVRTH010000001.1, read as the reverse complement.
CGACCTGGAGCGAGAGTTCGCGAAACGGGAACTCTCGCTCCAATGCCTCACGGAACCCGGGCCGGGCGAGCCACTCCTCCCGGATCTCGGTCCACCTCATCCTGTCTCCTCCAATCGCCGGCGCCATCGATGCACCGACCGCTCCGCTGCTCGCAGCCGCGACATCCTCAGTCTGCGGGACTTCTTGACCAGCACGGCCCCGACCGCGAGCATCCTCGTGCCCGGAACAAGACAGAAGAACGCACGCGAGTCCCCGTACCGGACCTCCCAGAGGTCGAGTGACACGAGCTTCTTCGCGTCTGGTGCGCGTGTGCCCTGTCTTGACAACCGATCGAGCGCGTCGAAGAACCTCACCAGTTCACGGGAGTCGCGGCTTCGCTCGACTTGCTCAAGCACCTCCGGTGCCACGCGGACGTCGTAGCCGTGTCGGGTCATGCCGACGATGTGGAATATAGCATCGATGCTATATCGCCACTAGTTGACGGGCGTGGTCCTCCGCAGCGACCTGGGCACGCCGACCGCGTGGCTGAGGTGGCCATCGACGAGCGCGAAGGGCGGCAGGTCGAGCGCGTTCATGTCGGCGGCGGCGAACTCCTCGAGCAGGTAGCGGGCGAACTCGCGCTCCACGTCCAGTGGCAGACACAGGATGAGGTCGCGCATGGGTGCCAGCACGAGGCCGTTGCAACGGCCCAGGACGCGCACCAATTCGTCGGGAAGAAGCAGCAGCGTTGAGGCCCATCCCTCCCGCGACTGGAAGGCGATCGTGGGCACGTCCGCGATGCGTTCGCAGATGAGGGCGAACTGCTCCCGCGCTGCCACTCGTGCCTGGACGTTGGCGAGGGCCTGCTCGAAGGCGCGCTCGGTCGAGACGCCCCAGCCCTTCAGCTGCTCGTAGCTGACGAAGAGCATGGCGGGGCCGATGTCGAGGCCCAGGACTGCGCGGATGCCCGGCGAGAAGTCACGTGCCGGGAGCTCGTCCGGATCGACGGGCAGTGCCCGGCGGCGGGGAAGAGCGATGCGCAGGTTGGGCGCCACCTCCCTCCAGGGAGCGCTGAGGTCGAGCGACTCGATGGCCCTGACCACCTCGTCGACCGGGGCTGTGCTGACCAGGGGGTCGTCGATGGTTCTCATGGCGCCACCCTGGCGAGTGGCACTTGGCGGTGGCTCTTCGCTCGCTTATCGGGGGCTTGTGGCCCTGCCCATCGGCGGCGGGCCGGTAGCATCAGGGTGTGACCTCAAGCCATGCGCCCACACCACAGGTTCGGCGCGCCTATGTGAACCAGGCGGCCATCAGCTATGCCTTCTACGTGGTGGGTGCCGCGACCGCATTCATCGCTGTCACCCTGAGCCTGTCGGAGACGCAGGCGGGGCTGCACTCGTCCGCGATGGCGGCCGGGATGATCGTGGCCGGCCTGGCAGGGGAACGGTTCGATCGCTGGCTGGGGGTTCACCGGGCGCACTACCTTGCGATGGGGCTCCTGGCCGTATCACTGGTGGTGCTGGCGCTCGCGCCGGTGCTGACGCTGACGCTGCTTGCGTCGCTTGGCATCGGGCTCGGCGCGGGGACGATGTTCGGGCACGTCAACCAGACGCTGGGGCGCGGTGGGGGCGCTGTGGCGCGGGTGCAGCTGACGCGCTCGGCCTTCGTCGCCAAGGCGGCGCAGCTGATGGCGCCGGTGGCCATCGGGGTGGGCATCGCGCTCGGGCTCGACTGGCAGTTCGTGATCGTGCCGGTGCTGCTGTTGGTGGCTGGGCTGACCGTCTGGGCGCGTTCCGGCGGCCCCGACGCGGCGATGCACATCGAGCTGGGCCGGCTGCCGCGTGCCTTCTGGCTGCCCTGGTTCCTGACGGTGTCGGTCATCGGCATGGAGTTCTTCGTGGTCGTCTGGGGTGGCACGCTGGTGGAGTCGCGGACGGGCGTCTCGCTGGCCGACGCGACGCTGACGATCTCCGCCTTCATCGCGGGCATGATCGCAGGCCGGGCGGTGATGTCCGTGCGAACGATGGGCCGGCTCGACCCGATGCTGGTGATCCGCGTGGGCATCGTGGTCACGTTCGTGGCGGTCGTCGTGGTGTGGTTGTCTGGCGACTACCTAGTCAGCGCGGGCGGCATGTTGTTGGCCGGCTTCGGCGTGGGCATCCTCTATCCGCCGTGCGCCTCGATCACGCTGGCGGCGGCGCCCGATCGGCCGGCTGCGGCGTCCGCTCGCCTGGTGCTGGCGGCGGGCTTGGCCATCCTGGTGGCGCCGCTGCTGCTGGGGGTGGTCGCGGACGTGAGCGACATCAGCACGGCCTGGCTGCTGGTGCCGGCGGTCGTTGCCGGTGTGCTGCTGCTGACCGTGCCGGTGGAGCGGGCGCGGCGGGCCCGCGGAATGGGGGCGGGTTAGGCGCGGTCCTGGAGCGTCGTTGCGATCTCCACGACCACGCCGCTCAGTCGGTCGCGGATGTCGCACTCCCAGATCTCGAAGACTCGCCAGTCGGCGTCCTCGAGCTGTCGTCGCTTGCGGGCATCACGCTCGCGGTTCAACTCGAACTTGCGCGCCCAGAACTCCGGGTTCGACTTGGGCAGGTTTGGGTGGCAGCGCGGACAGTGGTGCCAATAGCAGCCGTGCACGAAGACGGCCACCTGCCGACCGGGATACGAGATGTCCGGCCGACCGGGCGCTCGCTTCCAGTTCAGCCGATACCCGGGGTAGCCCGCTGCCCGCAGCGCGTAGCGAAGCGTTCGCTCGGGCCTGGTGTTCTTGGCCCGATTCGCCTTCATTACGGCACGTACGGCTTGTGACGAAGCAGGCGGATTGGGTAGCTGCAGGCCGGGCATCTCCACAAGTATCGAACAGAGCGGGGAGCGTAGGCTCGTATCGAACGGGAGGCGATGATGGAATACGTGATCGAGGACTTCCGGCACGCGGCAGCGTTCCTTCGTGATCACACGGCATGGCTGGACATCCGGGACGCGATCGAAGCGATCGACCGATCGATGGTCATCGACAAGCAGACCCAACTTGCGTCAAGGGGACGGACACCGAGGGGAGGCCAAACCGCCCTGAACGCCTTGTTTGAGGATCTGCTTCCAGAACCGGCATGGACTCACCAGCCCCGGCTCTTCACGAGTCCGGAGCTCCGCAAATGGAAGATGGACTTCCTTCGCGCAAACGTGGGAGTCGAGGTCTCGTTCAATCATGCTGAGGCTATCCCCTGGCAGTTCACTCGCCTCAATATCGCCGGTGAGTCGGAACGAGTGATCGAGTCGTCTCGTATCCACGTCGGCGTCGTCGATCACCGCGACCGAGTCGCTGAAAGCTTGGTCGAGGATGGACTCTGCGGTTGGGACCTTCGATGCTTTCAAAGCTTGGTTGCGCGAGATGAAGCCGATCCTTCCGGTGCCGCTGCTCTTGATTGGGTTGAGCACCGAGGGGTGGACACCCACCGATGCCTTCGGTGGGACACGTTCGGGAACGCGAGCCTAGGAAACGGCCGACTCTGGATCTCCCGGAGGGCGGTTGAACCCGTGCGTCGCTCGGAGTTCGCTCATCAACTCGGCCCCGACACGCTCGATCAGCCCGACCACGAGCGCGTTTCCCATCATGAATGCACGTCGCCCCTCAGGCATGCCCGTGTCAGTCCAGTCATCGGGGAACCCGTTCAGGCGCTCCAGCTCTCGAGGGGTAAGACGGCGATAGCGGCCGTCCTCGACCTGGATGAGGTGCTTGAAGCGCGATGGTGTGCGGCCCCCTTCGCCCGTCAGGATGGTCCTCGCGGGCCAGTCGGTGCGGTCCGGATACGGGATCGGTCCCTCGACATAGAAGTAGGGCGTGCCGGAGCCCTTGTGATAGCGCTGCTCCCGCTTGGCGCCCTTCAGGTACTCCCACCGTGGGAGCTCATCGGCCGTGACGAAGTACTGCTCTGGGACATCATCAGTCCGCTCCAGGATGTCTCCGAGTGTCACGACCTCGCCATCCCACGCGGGCTCCAGGTCCAGGGTCCAGACGCGACGCTGTGACATGTAGCCGGCGTTTCGGAACGGAGAGGCACCCTTGGTGGCGCCGAACGTCTCGGATACGTCGGCAGGATTGCCGTCGACGGTGAAGGTCGGCGAGGACGACAGGACAGGGCCCTCTCTGACGGGCAGGGCGCGCGCAAGCGGTCCCTCGTAGATGGCCTCGTTCGGGTCGCGATCGATCGAACCGACGTAGCGGCCAACAAGCAACACCCGCCGTCTCTTCTGCGGGAAGCCGTAGTCCGCGGCGTTGACCACTCGCCATTCGACTTCATAGCCAAGATTCGCCAGGGTCGCCAGCATCACCCCGAAGTCGCGTCCACGCTGGCTGGTCGGTGACTTCAGCAAACGATCGACGTTCTCAAGGAACAGGTAGGGCGGTCGCTTCATCGTCAGGAGGCGGTGGATTTCCCACCAAAGCACGCCCTTCTTGCCCACGAGACCAGCCGCCTGGTTGGCAGTTCTCGCGACCGAATAGTCCTGACATGGGAAGCCACCCACGAGAAGCTCGTGGTCCGGGATGGCCCGCCTCCCTGCCTCCGCCTGATTCATGACCTCGTGGATGTCCTCGCATACGGCTCCGTCGCCGCCGAACCGCTCCACGTAGCAGTCGAATGCATGCTGGGTCTTGGTGCTCGGCTCCCACTGATTCGACCAGACGGTCTCCCAACCAGACTTCTCCAGCCCGATGCGGAAGCCACCCACGCCAGCAAAGAGCTCCACGACGCGGGGAGCCGCCGTCTCGCTCACCCGACCGACCTCTGTCCGACTTCACCTTGGCAGCCCCAGAAACACGCTCGGTTCGAGCCGAGCAGCCTCGTCCATGGCTCCATCAAGGACGTAGATGCGCGGATCACGTGCGAAGCCGTGCACACGGTAGAGCGAGTATGAGTCTCGATGTGTCTGTGACACCTCCACTTCCCACCTCGTGATGTAGAACGGGGTCAACGGACCGTAGTTGGTGGTCTTGACCTCGATGAGTCGCTGAGTGCCAGCTTCCGAGAAGCTGAGGATGTCGTACCCGGCTCCATCCCCATCGTCGCGCGCTACCCAGCGAACCAAATCGGCGAGGTCCGACCGTCCGGCCCTCGATAGCTGCTCTCTCTCAAGTTCCGTTACCCATTCCTCACCTGCGGTACCTAACTGGTGCCGGCGGAGGTCGCGAATGGCATCGTGAGCGGTTCCGGTGCATCGAAACCGACGTCCGGCCGCTGTGCGTGCGCGCGAAGCACTTGGTGGCGGTACCAGGACATCTGACGTCGATCGAGGGATTCCATGCGCGCCGACGACAGGTGCCTCGCCGAACTCGGCGATGGCCTCGTTGATGCGTTCCCGTGGGTCCGCGCGGGCGACTACCGCATCACGCAACGCACTCTGGTAGTGCGCCATCGGTTTGTATCCATCGATCCAGGGCAAGCCAGCTCAGCCCGGATCGCGCGAAACGTTCTGGAGCTTCAGCTCGATGGCTCCCCGCGTCCTCTCGGGCATCAGCTTCATCAAGTCACGGACTACATCGGCCTTCGCATATCGCACTCCACGGAGTTCCTTGCGCAACATGTCTTCATATGCCGCAACCGTCGCCTCGATTTCAAGGCTGGTCCATGCTGCTCCGCGTGTTCCCCGCAGTCCATGCTCGTTCATCTGTGCATCGTCGCCATTCTCGCGCATGACAAGTTCACCCGGCATCAGATTGCACCCTCGCCACCTCGTGCAATCGGCACAGCGCGTTGGCCAGCATCATCTGGCGCGGCGATTTGGCCTGCACCTCGATGAGTTCCGGCGAGGCCACCACCAGCGTCAGGCAGCGCGCACGCGACGTAGCGACGTTGAGCCGGTTGAGCGAGTACAGGAACTCCATCCCGCGCGGGGCATCCTCCGGCCGAGACGTGGCCATCGAGTAGATCGAGACCGGCGCCTGCTGGCCCTGGAACTTGTCCACCGTACCCACCGGTACCTGCGCGCAGGCCGGCCCCCGCTTGCCGCAGCTCCGTCCCGATGAGCGTCCGCTGCGCGTTGTAGGGCGTGATGACGAGGATGTCATGGGGCCTGATGGGCGCCTTCACGAGCTTCACGGTCCAGCCACGTCGCGCGGCCGTCGAGCAGCTCACCGACGAGGTCGGCGATGACCCGCGCCTCCTCGATGGAGCGGTTGTCATTGCGCGCATCCCCATGGTCCACCGCGATGAAGCGGATGCCCTCGCCATCGGCCAGGCCCTGTCCTGCCAGTGCCTGCTTCTCGTTGCCGCTCTCCGGGAAGAGAGCGTCCTGGTAGAAGACCTCCGAGGTGTAGCTGCAGATGTCGGGGTGCAGCCGCCAGGTCTTGTCCATGAACAGGCCCAGCTCCGGCGGCATGACCGCGTTCTCACGACCCAGCAGGTGCGCCAGCGCACTCCGTTCCGCACCGATGGGATGCGAGCCCTTCAGCGGTTGGTCCAGCTGCTGCGGATCGACCCAGCAACACGATGGACTTGGCCACGGCTGAGACGGCAAGGGCGTTGGCCAGCGAGAACTGGCCGGCCTCGTCGATGAAGAGGACATCGACCGCCTCAGTCGGGATCTTGGCGCTGGCCCACAACCAGGCGGTTCCGCCGATGACGTCGGCCGAGCCGTCGGCCAGGGCGCCAGCCACGTCCTCTGCCTTGCCGATGGGTTCCGCGTAGGCGCAGGTGCACTCGCCCGAGTCCCCGGGCTTCTGGCGGATGACGACCTCGCGAGCCTTGAAGTCAGGATGCTCGGCCTGCGCCATCGCGACGTTGTCCAGCAGGTTACCGATGACCTTGTGACTGCCGGCGGTCACCCCGACCGTCTTGCCCTGCGCCACGAGGTCCAGGATCATGCGCCCGCCGATCCAGGTCTTGCCGCTACCGGGCGGACCCTGGATGGCCAGGCACGTCCGGTCCAGCTGTTTCACCAGCCGCCGCGCAGCCTTGCCGGCCGACTCACCCACGAGACGCAGCGGCTCACCCTCAGGATGATGCTCCAAACGCGGAGTCCGGCCCACGATCAGGTCCCGCGCCGCTCGGTATTCGCCGTCGCTCTCGATGTCGTTTCCGTGGTCAACGACCCACTGGCCGATGTCCAGCAGCCGCTGCTCCTGGGCGGGCGACGGCACCACCGTCTTGGGCACGAGCGCGCGCGGATGCTCGATCTCCCGCCGGGCGGGGAAGCGCAGCACGATCTCGTTCCTATCGAGGTCGGTCTCGACGACGGGCAGCTCCTTGAGCGTGACCGGATCGGTGGCCCGACTGTGCACGTCGAACTCCTGCTCCGGGTATCGGTAACGGAAGGTGCGCCCGCCTTCATCCTCCGCGCCCACCAGCTCCAGGGCAGCCAGTGGCTCGCGCGCCTCCAGCAGGTCTTCCTCGGTCGCCTCCAGCTGACTGAACCAGCGCCACCAGTCGGGCTTCTGCTCGCGCCGATGCCAGCCCAGGAGGTTGGCCAGCAGGAGCCGACCGCGTTCCTGTGGCGTCCAGTCGCGCTCGCTCTCATCGAGGGGGATGCCCGCGGTCAGCGGTTCGGCGACCTCCCGGACGCGCTGCAGCCAGGCCGACAAGCCCTCTTCCGCCTCGCCGTCCCGGGCCTGCGGCCGCGGCAGCTCCTGTCCCAGCCGTTCCCCGAGTGCGGCGCGCTGCGTCTCCAGCCAGCGATGTAGCTCCAGGGTGGAGACTACGTCGTCCCGGTTGTAGGCGGTCGATCTGGTCGAGGATCTCCTCGCCCACGCCACCGATCCCGCCCAGCTGCAGCCAGTGCTCGAACTCCACGATCGATGAGCCCGCATCGCGCAGCTCGATCTCGCGCTCGAAACCGTAGAAGGGCTCCAGCTTCTTGATGGAGTAGCTCTCGACGGACGCGCGGATACCCTGTCGCACGACCCGGTAGAGGTCCACGAGCACGTCGCCGCGGAAGAGTCGGTCGACCTCGTCCTGGCGGGTGTTGTAGCGGCCCATGAGCTTGCCCAGGTGACTGGGTTCATAGGACGCGTAGTGGTAGACGTGCAGGCCCGGATCCGCATCCAGGCAGGCGATGATCTTGTCGATGGTGGCCTCGAATGCGGCCTTCTCCGCAGCCTCGGTCACCCGACCCTCGTCATCGCGACTCCAGAAGGCGTGGAATAGCGGGTCACCCACGGCATCCCGCCGAGCTGGCTCGAGCAGGCCGAAGAGGTAGTCCATGCCGTCCTCGCCCGAAAAGGGGTCACCCTCCAGGTCCAGATAGAGGTCGCCCGGGCTGGGCGGCGGCAGCGCCAGCAGGCCCTTGGTCGTGTCGAGCTCGCCGTCCGTCGGTTCGATAGGGCTCCAGCAGCTCGTGGATGTGGCGACCCTCGTCCTCACCTTGCACCTGGAGGCGAGCCTGTTCGTGGACGCGCTCCAGCACCTCCGGCCGTGTTCCCTCCAGGCGGGGATCCAGTGGCAGCTCGAGGCCGGCCAGCGCTCGGCGCGTGTCGATGGCGCGATCCACCAGGGCGCCGCGCGTGCGCGAGGTGATGTTGGCCACCAGCGAGAGGTGGTCGTCCGCCCGGCGGCGCTTGCTGCAGATCTCATCCCAGCTGCAGACACCGCAGTGCTCGGTCGGTTCCGGATACGACGGTGGCGGGGGAGGGTAGGAGCCCGGGGGCGGCGCGCCGACGACGTCGAGGAAGCGGGCCCTGACAGCACGGAAGTAGGCTCGGAAGTCAGCGGTCCGGAAGCGCGCGGTCTCCTTGTCCACCCCGCCCAGGGCCACGTACATGTGCTCCGGGTAGCGGCCCTGGATGGCGCTGAGCATCTCGTTGTAGACGCAGATCTGGAGGAGCGCGGAGGCCTTGACTTTGTGGGCCAGCTTGGTGTCCGCGACCTCATACGACCAGCCCAGCGGCGCCTCCGGATCCTCGATGCGCAGCAGGAAGTCGGCGAAACCGAGCCAGGTGCCGTCGAAGAAGCAGGCCTGGAAGATGACGTCATCTCCCCGCTCGATCGCGGCGCGCGTGGCCTGTTCCTGCGCTCGGTAGAAGTCGCCCCGGTCGGACTCCTCCGGTCGCTTGGCCGAGAGGTCCACGATGGTGCGGCCTTGCTCCTGCAGGCGGCCGATGTAGACACGCTCGTGCTGCTCACCACGCTCCGCGATGAGGTCCAGCTCGGGATCGTTGCGGATGGGCTTCTGCACCAGTCCCGTGAGGGCGCTGCGCTCCAGCTCCGTCAGGTGGCCGCAAGCGAGGAAGCCGACGAGGTCGGTCGCGGAGTAGACGGGCTTCCCGTCAAGCAGCTGCATGGCCCCCGATGGTACGCGGCCGCCGTGCCAGCTCGTATGGCGCGGCGGGCGCTACAGTCGTGCGCGATGCCCACCTCGCGTGCCGCCTGGCAGGACCGTATCTCTGCCTGGCTCCGACGCTGGAAGCCGCTGCTGCCGCTGTTCGGGGCCGAGCTGATCGTGATGATCGGCTTCGGCGCCCTGTTGCCGGTGCTGCCGCTGTACATCCAGGAACACGGCATGGACGCCGGTCAGCTGGGCCTCATCATCGCCGCCTGGTCGCTGGCCAAGCTCGATCTTCGAGCCGGTCTTCGGCTGGTGGGCCGACCGGCACTCGCGCAAGCCGCTGATGGTGACGGGCCTGCTCATGCTGGCCATCGTCAGCCTGTTGCCGCTCTTCTTCACCAGCTTCGCCGCCTTCTTCGGGCTGCGCTTCCTTTCCGGCGTGGCCACCGCCATGTATGACCCGGCGGCACGCGGCATGGTCGTGGAAGCGACCGACGAGGATGAGCGCGGTGAGGCCTTCGGCTACTACGGTGCCTTCGCGACCGGTGGCTTCGCCTTCGGGCCGGCGCTGGGCGGCATCGGCGCCTGGCTGTTCGACGGCTATGCCTTCCCCTTCATCGTGACCTTCCTGCTGGCGCTGGTCGGAACGGCTGTGGTCGCCTTCCGTCTCTCAAGCCAGCCTCACGTCGTCGAAGCGCCCGAGTTCGAGCACCATCCCGACGCCCAGCCGCTGCCCGCGGGCGAGCCCTTCACCGCGTCGGAGATCGCGTTGGTCCCGACCGACCCGACACCGGCGCAGGCGCAGGCACCGCTGCGCGCGGTCTTCAACCGCACGGTCATCGCTGCGCTGGTGCTGTCGTTCGGCCTGCACCTCTCCTTCGGCACCTACGAGGTGGTCTGGTCGATCTACATGATCGCACTCGGTGCCACCGTACTGTGGGTGGGCCTGACGTTCGTGGCCTTCGCCATCCCCGAGATGATCGATCGGGCCCATCGCCGGCCGCCACGTCGATCGCCACGGGCCGGTCCGCATCATCCTGTTCAGCGGCCTGATGATCATCGTTGCCGGCTCCATCTATGCCGTTCGCGCGCAACCCGCTGGTGCCGTCGGCGGTGGTGCCCTTCGAGGCGGCGGCCACCGCAGCCATGCTTGCCCGCGTTGTACGCCATCCTCGCGCGCGGCACGCCGAAGGGCCGTGCCTCGACCGCCCAGGGCCTGTTCGGCGCGGTCGCTACGCTGGCACTGACGGTGGCTTCGATCATCGCCGGCGAACTGTTCGAGCGTGGCATCGGCTTGCCGTTCTGGTTCTTCGTGGCCGGCATGATCGGCTGCCTCATCGCTGGGCTGCTCATCTACCGCAGCGCCAGCCACGCCGCGGCGTCCGACCGCCCGCTCCGCCGTCTGGCGGCATAGGACCTCTTCGGCCGCTTCTCGTCCATTCGGCCCTTTGGCGACCGATGTAAACGTTGTCATGCTGTGGTCACAAGTGGGAAAAGGAGGTTCGGGTTTGATTTCCTGGGTCTTCATGCTGTCTATCGCCGTCCTGGTGGTGGCGATCCTGCTCATCGAGTACCGCGCCATTCGGACGGGCGATGAGCGCTAGCACCACGCCCCCGGCTACGCCCTTGTGATGGGCGGGCTGGTCGCGATCGCCATCGGCATCGGCGCCGCGGTGTCGGAGCAGGTAGCCGTCGCGCTGCTTGCTTCGTTGATAGGACTGGGCGCGGTGGTACTGGGTGCCACCCGTCACAAGGAGGCAGCAGCGCACTAGCGACGGACATGACATCGGTCGCTTCGGCGGCCGCCCAAGCGGAGCCTGCCCGGACCCTTTCCGGGCAGGCTCATCTCATATGCGAGGCATCCCGGGGCCACCAACCCGCCCAGGCCCGCGCTAGATCGTCTGGTTCGCCAGCTCCAGCTGGTGCACGGTCCGACGCTGCAGCGCCTCCAACCGCGACGCGCTGAGGACTTCACAGGCCCAGTCCCAGTGCAGCGACACCACATCGCCAGGCTCTACGTCAGACACGAAGCCCGTGCCATCGAGCCAGCGGCGCACCGTCCGCAGCGTGGGCTCACCGAGCGCAAGCTTGCCCTCAGCCAGTCCAAGCGGCACCGCGTTCACCACCAGCGACTCGCCCGTGACCTCCAGGACGCGTCCCCAGCGGATGCGGCAGGAATCCATCAGGCCAACGGCATCGGTAACGGCACCGCCGCGCATCAGCCCGACGCGCGGGAAGATGTCGAACACATGGAAGGCATGCGTCGGCCGTGCCCCGGCCTCTGCCTTGCCCTCCAGCCACTTCCACGCCTCCGGCAGCAGCTGGGCGCGGAAGCGAGCGTCCATCGACCGCGTCATCAGCACCGGATCCACGCTGTCGGACAGCGTATTACCGATCCAGTAGGCGTCTACCACGCGCAGGTCCATGGGGTCGGCGATGCCATGCGCAGAAGCGATGAGCTCGAGGTACGGATAGGCGCCCTCGAACCCGGCCGCGAGGTCCCGCAGGCCGTGGTCGATCTCGAGAACGTGGGCCTCTGTGGCACCCGACGCGGCGCCCAGCTCCAGCAACGAACGCCAGTCTTCCGGGCCGCAGAGGCCCAGCCGATTGGGGCCGAAGGCATAGCGCGCGAACAGGACCGGCCCGCTGGGGGTCGGACGAGACGCAGCGGTGGGGGAAGCGTCCATGATCAGCTGTGGTGCGCGGTCGATCAGCCGGCTGGCTCCGCGGCCTCCTCGATCGGCTGGCCATCGAGATCGGTCAAGCCGTAGACGATGCCGAAGGCGCGCGTCATCTCCGCGGCCTGGTCGTCGTCGAGCCTGCGTACGACGGTGCCGGAGTTCAGCAGCACCCAGTCGCCGACGACGAGGTCCGGTTCCAGCATCATCGAGGCCCGCTCGACGCGGCCGCCGACCTCGACCTCGCAGATGGTGCCGTCAGTCGCTACGACACGGGCGGGGGCCATCAGGCACACGGTGCTACCTCCCGGCAGACCACGGCTGGTCCCGGCACCTGGGGGAGGGGAGCGCCGCAATGGTTGCATTGTGGATCGGTGGGTGAGGCCGTCACTGCCAGCTCGCCGCAGAGCACGCAGTGCACGTCGTTGACGCTGACCGTGAACGTCGTCGTGCTGAAGCCATGGTCGGCGAGGATCGCGGCGGCGTAGAAGGCTACCGATCCAGCTTCGGCACGGGTGGCGTCGCGAATCTCCAACTCGAGCTGGCCACCCGCGCCCGACTCCGGCCAGGCATGGATCACCTTCTCGATCGCGCCACCCACGGCTCCGGCTTCATGCATGGCTCCAGCATGCCCCACCTTGGCGCAGCGTGCCGATGCCGAGCGGCCCGCTGCCACCGGGACAAGCGGCCCCTCGGGGGCAGTCCGGGAAGCCCGTTGTGAACCGGCACAGCCGAACGGCCCGTGCTTGCCGTGCCCATCGGCCCTGTGGGTGTCTTGGACCGGAGGCGCACCGTGGGACCCATGATGGATACCGCCACGTTGGTCTCCCGGATCGAAGCCACGTGGTTCGGCTCCGGCCTGTCCGCGGGCTCAGTCGAGCGTCTCGCAGGCATGGCGCGGGAGTACGAAACACCGGCACGTGCACGTGTTCTCCGGGAGGGCGACGAAACCAAGGAACTCAGCGTCCTCACGGAGGGACGCGTGGCCCTCACCGAACACGTAGCCGGACGTGGCTCGGTCACCCTGCTGACCGTCGAGCCGGGCGATGTCTTTGGCTGGTCGGCCCTCATCACTCCGTTCAAGGCCACCTCCACGGTGGTCAGCCTGGAGCCCGTGAAGGTCATCGCCTTCGACGCCGCCGCCCTCCGCGAAGAGGTCCGCTCCAACTGCGAGCTGGCCGCGGGCATCTATCCCCGGCTCCTCGAGGCGCTGGCCCGACGACTCGGTGCCACTCGCCACCAGCTGCTTGATCTGTATGGATTCGAACAGCGGGAGCCCTGGTAGCCCACGCCAAGGTAGCCCACGCCAACACTCCACAGCAGCAAGGAGGAAGCCTGGCTGTGATCGATCTGACAACGAGGGCATGGCTGCCCCGCGAAAACCTGGACCGCCTCATCGCCCTGCTGCGAGAGGACGGACGCCGGGTGGTGGGGCCCACGGTCGCCGACTCGGCCATCGTCTACGACGAGATCGGTTCTAGTGCCGATCTGCCCACCGGCATGGTCGACGAGCAGGCGCCAGGCCGCTATCGCATCAGTCGCGACAGCAATGGCAGCGCGGGCAGGTCGTTCGACTATGCGTCCTCGCCGACGTCCTGGAAGGCCTACGCCTTCCCCAGCATCGTCCCCATCGCACGGGCACGCCGCGACGGCGATGGCCTTGTCTACGAGGACGTGGAGCACGACGCGCCGCGCATCGCCTACCTCGGCGTTCGCGCCTGCGACCTGGCTGCGCTTGCCATCCACGACGACGTGCTGACGGGCGGGCCCTACATCGATGAGGACTACGCCGATCGTCGTGGCAAGGCCTTCATCGTTGCGGTCGATTGCGCCAAACCCTCGGGCACCTGTTTCTGCGCCTCCATGGGCACCGGCCCGGAGGTCAGCTCCGGGTTCGACGTGGCACTCATCGAGCTGGACGACGGCTACGTCGCCCGGGCCGGCAGCGAAGCCGGCCAGAAACTGCTCGACCGCATGGCGCTCGACTCTGCCACCGCCATCCAGATGCACGCAGCTGCCGGCGTCGGAGTGGAGGCGCGGGCCACGATGTCCGCGCAGCTGGGGGTCCATACCGAGGGGTTGAAGGACCGCCTCATGCAGCAGCTCGAGAGCGACGGCTGGGAAGAGATCGGGGAGCGCTGCCTGGCATGCACCAACTGCACCATGGTCTGTCCCACCTGTTTCTGCACCGACGTGACCCAGACGACCGATCTGCTGGGCGACGAATCGGTCGCTGAGCGGCAATGGGCCTCCTGCTTCACGCTCGACTTCGCCCGCGTCGCGCACGGCAACTTCCGTCCCCAGGTGAAGGATCGCTACCGGCAGTGGCTGACCCACAAGTTCAGCACCTGGGTCGACCAGTTCGGCACCTTCGGCTGCGTCGGCTGCGGTCGCTGCATCAGTTGGTGCCCGGTCGGCATCGATGTGCGCAAGTCGCTGCTGCGCATCGCGCCCGTCAAGCCGCCGATGGAGCGGACACAGATGCCGGTGCCCGTGTCGGCCAACCCCGGCCGTTACTCCATCGGCACCGTCGCTGACATCTGGGCCGAGACCAAGAACGTCTACACACTGATGCTCAAGGACCTGCCCGAAGCCGTCTGCTGTGGCACTCCGGGCCAGTTCCTGATGCTGGACCTGCCCGGCTTCAGTGCTGTGCCCATCTCCATCTCTCGCTACCGCGAAGGTGAGATCTACCTGACCATCCGCACCGAGGGCGCCACCACGCGCGCCATCACGTCGCTGCGAGCGGGATCGCAGGTCGGGCTGCGCGGCCCAGTGGGGAAGGGCTGGCCTATCGAGGAGGCTTTCGGTCGCGACGTCGTCATCGTTGCCGGCGGCATCGGCCTGCCCCCCTTGCGGCCACTCATCGACAACATCCTCCACAGCCGTGGTTACTTCGGCCGGGTGCGTCTCTTCTACGGGGCCCGCACGCCCAAGGACCTGCTCTTCACCGAGGAGCTCAAGGCGTGGGCAGCGCGGGATGACATCACCGTCGGCGTCACCGTCGACCGGGCGCAGGTCGGGACCTGGGGCGGCGCCGTCGGCGTGGTCACCCAGCTCTTCGATCGGGAGCCCATCGATGGCAGCCACACCACGGCCTACATCTGCGGGCCGGAGAAGATGATGTCCGCCACGGCCAACTCCCTCGCCGGCCGCGGCATCCTGCCGGAACGCATCTTCCTCTCCATGGAGCGCCACATGGAGTGCGGTATCGGCCTCTGCGGTCACTGCCAGATGGGCAAGAACTTCGTGTGCAAGGACGGTCCCGTGTTCTCGCGTCGTGAGCTGGGCGAGTCGCTGGACGTGGAGGGTCTGTGATGGCTGTTTCCAACCGTGAGAAGCCGGTCCGCGTCGGTGTCGTCAAGTTCGCCTCCTGTGACGGTTGCCAGCTGAGCTTCCTGGACATCGGTCCGGCGCTCCTGGACATCGGCGTGAAGTTCCACATCGTGGAGTTCGGCGAGGCTTCCTCCAACCGCTCGCCCGATGGGCCCTTCGACATCCTCTTCGTGGAAGGCTCCATCAGCACCGATGAGCAGGCCCACCACATCCGGCACCTGCGTGAGCGTGCGACGGTGCTCGTCACCATCGGCGCCTGCGCCACCAGCGGTGGCATCCAGGCGCTACGTGCGTGGGCCGGCAATGACGGTGGCATCAAGGGCTTCATCGACGCGGTCTACGCCACGCCCGAGTACGTCGACACGCTCGACAAGGCCAAGCCGGTGGCTGAGCTGGTGGATGTCGATGCCGAGCTGCGCGGCTGTCCCATCGATACGGGACAGCTGGTCGAATTGCTGACGGCCACGGCCGTCGGCCGTCGGCCACAGCTACCCAGCGAAGCCGTCTGCGTCGCCTGCAAGCGGGCGGGCCGGGTGTGCGTGATGGTCTCGCGTGGTGAGCCCTGCCTGGGTCCCATCATCGCCACCGGCTGCAACGCGCTCTGCCCCGGCATGGCCCGTGGCTGCTACGGCTGCTTCGGCCCGCGCGAGAGTGCCCACGGGGGAGCGTTGGCCAACTGGTTCGGCGAATCCCTGGGCCTCTCCGATGAGCAGGTGGCGGCGAGATTCGCCGGCTTCACCGCCTGGGCACCGGAGCTGCGAGAAGTCATCGATGCCAGGGGGGGTCCGCCGGGCATGCGGGCGAGCGACGCCGCCAAGCCCAAAGGAGGTGCCGCATGAGCCGCACCAGGCCGCCTGAGAACGCCATCGTCCAGGAAGAGCGAACCTTCGCCGTCGACTCCATGTCACGCGTGGAGGGCGAGGGCAGGCTCAAGGTCGTCGTACGGGGTTCGGAGGTCCTGAAGGCGGAGCTGTCGATCTTCGAGGCGCCCCGTTTCTTCGAGCGACTGGTCGTCGGCCGGCAGCCCGACGAGGTGCTGGACATCGTGGCGCGTATCTGCGGCATCTGTCCGGTGGCCTACCAGATGACCGCGGTCGAGGGCTTCGAGCGGCTCTTCGGGGTCGAGCTCGACCCGCAGGTGCGCCAGCTGCGTCGCCTCTTCTACTGGGGTGAGTGGCTGCAGAGCCACGCGCTGCATATCTACTTGCTCAATGCGCCCGATTTCCTCGGCTATGACAGCGCCATCGACATGGCCCGTGACCACCGCCAGATCGTGGAGCGGGGGCTTTCGCTGAAGCAGGCCGGCGTCGACCTGCTGAAGCTCATCGGTGGGCGAGCGGTCCACCCGGTGAGCATGCGCGTGGGTGGGTTCTACCGGGTGCCCACCAAGACCCAGGCGCGGGCGCTGCTGCCGGTCCTGGAGCAAGCCCTGGCCGATGCTCAGGAGACGGTCAAGTGGACAGCCGGCTTCAACCTGCCCGACTTCGAGCGCGACCCGCTGATGCTGTCGATGTACGACCCCAAGCTCTATGCGCTCGATACCGGTCGGCTCATCACCACCGAGGGCATCGACATCGATCCCGGCGAGTGGGACAGTGCCTTCTCCGAGCAGCACGTGGAGCACTCCACGGCCCTGCAGGCCACCAGCCTTGATGGCAAGCACCACCTGCTGGGGCCGGCCTCTCGCGTGGTCCTCGCCGGGAGTGCACTCCATCCGCTGGCCGCGCAGGCACTCGACGATTCAGGTGGCACCGAGGTGTTGCGCCGCAACATGTTCGCGGCCATCACGGCGCGCGGTATCGAGATGATCCACGCTGCGGCGGAGGCCATCGCCATCATCGAGGCCTACCAGCCACCCGCTGAGCCATCCACGCCGTGGGAGCCGCGGGCGGGCAAGGCCTCGTGGGCCTCGGAGGCGCCGCGCGGCGTGCTCTTCCATCGCTACGAGGTGGACGAGCAGGGTCGCGTCACGAAGGCGCAGATCGTGCCGCCGACCTCGCAGAACCAGGCGTTCATGGAAGACGACATGCGCGAGTACGTGGGTGCCGTCCTCGACCTGCCCGAGACGGAGGCTTCCGCCAGGCTGGAGGCGCTCATCCGCTGCTACGACCCCTGCATCAGCTGCGCCACCCACTTCCTGACGCTGGAGATCGAGCGCGTCTAGTGGCGGGCGTGGTGGTGTTCGCCTGTGGCGACCCGCTGCGCGGCGACGACTCGGTAGCGCCCACGGCCTGCAGATCGCTGCCGCTCGAGGTGCGTGCGCGCGCGGATGTTCGACTCATCGGCGCACTGGAGGCCGAGTACCTGCGGGATCTGCCCGCGGGGGTGCGGGCGGTCATCGTCGATGCGGTCGTAGGGCCGCCACCCGGCACCATCGTGGAGATGGACCTCGCCGAGATGAGCGGCAGAGCGGAGAAGGTCGTCACCACCTCCACGCACCAGTTGCCCCTCGACCAGGTAGTGGCGCTGGCGCAAGTGCTGCGCGAGCGGCCGGTGCTGGGCCGCTTCGTGGGCGTCGGCATCGAGGCCGTCGCGATCGGGGAGGAGCCACGCACCTCCGTTGCCGAGTCCATCCCGGCGTTGCGTGATGCGGTAGCGCGAGCGGTTGAGGAGCTCGACGCGAGCGACTGAGCTTGACATCTTCCGACACGGGCTCAAGGGCATCGCGGCCGGCCGGCAGCTGTACTCGCTGGCATGACACACTTCGCGGCATGACCGAACGACGCGTCGACGTGCCCGGTGGCAGCCTCGCTCTTCGCGACTTCGGCGCGGGTCCTCCCATCGTCCTCATGCACGCGAGCATCGTGACCTCCTGGGCGTGGGAGCCGCTGACCCCGTTCCTGTTGGATGCCGGCTATCGCGCCGTGGCGTTCGACCGACGTGACGCCGGCGAGTCGACCACCGAGGACGTGGCCTATTCCAACCGCGCCGACACTGTCGCCGTGCTTGACGCTCTGGGCCTGGGCCAGGCCGTCCTCGTGGGCAATTCCGCGGGCGGTCAGGTCGCCATCGACACGGCCATCGAGTTCCCTTCGCGCGTGGCAGCCGTCGTGACCATCGGAGCCCACATCAGTGGCTGGTTCCCCCGGCAGACGCCGGAGGAGGACGCGCTCGACGCGGAGATGGATCGAGTCGCGGCAAGCCTCGATCCCGACGCCATCGCCGACCTCGACGTGCGCGCCTGGGTCGACGGCCCCGGCCAGTCGCCCGAGCGTGTGCCGCACGAGATCCGCGAGCTGGTTCGCGAGATGGACCATGAACTGGTCGTCGCCGACCCGTGGGGGATGCCCATCCCCATGGAGCCCCCGGCAGCCCAGCGGCTGGACGGGCTGACAGCGCCGGTCCTCGCCGTCGCGGGCGAGCTCGACTTCTCCTTCGCCGCGGCCACCGTCCGCTATCTCGCCGCCAATGCCCCCGATGCCCGGGCGGTGGTGATGCCTGGGGTCGCGCACATGATCGCGCTCGAGGCGCCCGGCGAACTGGCCGCGCTCATCACCGACTTCCTCGCTCCGCTGCCGCGCTGGCGCTAGCCTCCGGGTCCGCGCCAACGTACCATCGGCAGGTGACCACTCGGCGCAAACCGCGCGACATCGGCAACGGCATCGTGTGTGCCTCCTTCGGCGCCGGCGGTGAGTGGCTGAGCCTCGCCAGCGTGCATCCTGACGCAGGCTTCGTCGAGCTCACCGGCCTGCCGCTGTTCGCGCCCGAGTGGCGCGGTGACCCCGACGCCGTGCGCCGCTATCGGTCATGGATGCGCCGGGAGGAGCACGCCTTCCTGCACGTGGAAGCCGGCCGGGCCAGCATCTCCACCCGTCAGGATGCACCCCGCGGCACTCGCGGCGTGGTGCAGCGACTGGTGATCGACGGCTTCGCGACGCGACCCGCCCTCGGGCATCCGCATCCGGCTCAATGGGCGCCTGGGGCCGCCGGCGTTGGCGGAGATCACTGAAGTCGACCCGGCAGCGGCACCTGCCGTCGCCCTGAAGTCGCGTCTGAAGGTCCGCGAGGGCACCTTGCGCGTCAATGGCGAGGGCGGCCCGGTCATCGTGCAAGCCTGGCTGCGCAAGGGCGGTGACTCGACGCGTGGGTCCACCGAAGGGCGTTCGGACATGCGCATCGCCTGGAAGGTGCTGCGGCGGCGCATGCCCACGGCGGTCGCCTGGATCGACTGGCCGGGTGACGCGGAGGAGGTCCATCTCGACATCGCCTGCACCTTCGACACCCCGGCCGTCGCGGCGCCGGATTGGTGCGACCGAACTCGCCGGCAGCCCTCGGCGCCGATCAGCAGAGGCTGCCCGGGACGAGTTGCGGCCGCTGCTGGTGCCCGCCCGGCTGGTGAAGCCACTGGGCCGCATGAACCAGCACGCCGCGACGTACACACGTGGCTGCACGGCCCAACAGGTCGGTGGTGCGGAGCGCGTCATCCTGGCCGACCATCGCATCCTGCCGCTGTCGTGGACGCGCGATGCCTACTGGCAGGCGCGGCTGCTGCTGGCCACCTGGGCCCGCGGCGGTCACGACGAGGACGAGCGCATCGTGGGCGACCACCTGCGCTGGCTCTTCCTTCGCTGCGAGCGGCCCGATGGTCGCTGGGTTCGCAGTCACTACGCCGATGGGCGCCGCAAGGACCAGCCGCTGCAGGCCGACCAGCAGCTCTACCCGCTGCTGGAGTTGACCGATTACGCTGCTGCCGCCGGCCGCCTCCCCGCGCTGCCGCCAGGGTCCTCGTGGGTGTCGTTGGTGGACGCGGCGTGGACCGCGGTGCTGGCTGTCATCGATGAGACCAACGGGCTGATCAGCAGTGATGAGAACGCCGCCGACGACGTGCCCGCCCATCCATTCCTGCTCTCGGATCAGGTGCTGTTGTGGCATACCGCCCGGCGACTGGCGACGCAGGCAGCCGTCCTGGGCCTGGACCACGCCTCACTATCGGCGGTGGCTTCTCGCGTCCATGCTGCTGTTGCGCAGCACTTCGTCGTGGATGGGCCGCTGGGATCGATGTGGGCGTCCTCGGTCAACGGACGCGGCGGTTTCGAGCGCTACGTGGACGCCACGGACCTGCCCCTCGCGCTCGCTCCGCTGTGGGGCTTCTGCAAGTCGACGGACAAGGTGTGGCGAACGACGATGCGCTTCGCCTTCGATCCGGAGAACCCCGGCTTCGTCTCCGGGACGACCGGTGGGCTCGGTTCGCGCCACACGCCTGGCACCTGGTCGCTGGGCGACATCATGGGCTGGGTAGCTTTCGGGCTGATGGAGGAGTCCGCTGCCGCTGGGGCCGCGCTCGAGCGACTCACCCGCACGGCGTTCTCCGATGGCATGCTCCCCGAGGCCTACGATCCCGAAGGCTCGGGCGCCGCGGTCCGCCACTGGTTCGCCTGGCCCGGGGCCGCGCTGGCTGTGCTGCTCCTCGACCACGCCGCCCGCGACACCGGCGATTAAGCGCCCCGGCTGACGCATCCACTTGCCCGGAAGCCTCCCTGAGCCTTTGGCCCCGGAGTAGATTGATGGGGTGCGGCGGCTGGATGATCGCCAGCACGCAACGTCTCGACCGAGTCGCCCCCGCCCGGTCGCGCGAAGGCGCACCCGCGTTCGAAGCACGATTGGGGGGCTCGATGAGCAGGCGATTCGGTCTGGGCGGCCGTCGCGGCCGCATGGTTAGCCTGACGGCGCTGCTGCTGGTCATCGGCGTGATGGGCAGCACGATGGGTCTCGCGCCGATGAGGACGTCGGCTGCGAGCCAGTTCGACGTGAACGGTGACGAGATCAGCGGCTGGTGGTGGCTGCGCGACGGCGCCGGTCAGCAGGCGGCGCACTGGGTCTTCGACGAGCTGCCGGTGTCGGGCTCGGTCACCCTGCTGTTCGAGTTCCTGGCTACCGACGGGGTCAACGGCGGTCCCGGAGTGGATGCCCGCTTCTGGCTCGAGTACGGCCCGGTCGTCCATGGCGACGAGCTCGAGGCGACCACCGCGCCGCTGCTCATGGCCCTTCCCAACGTCTCGCCGCTCGACGACCCGCTGCGCTACTGGACACGTGGCTGGTACGGCTTCCCGCTCGATGCCCTGGGCCTCTCTGCCCTTGACGACGGCGCGGTCTACCGTGCTCGCGAGCGGGGCAGCAGTCCCGGGTCGATGCCCGCGATCGAAGGACTGTGGGTGACCATCGGCCGGCTGGGTCCCGATGGTCTGGTCGTCAGCGA
Organism: uncultured Chloroflexia bacterium; assembly: GCA_963724095.1. GTDB lineage: Bacteria > Chloroflexota > Limnocylindria > Limnocylindrales > CSP1-4 > JAFMJV01. The sequence continues at coordinate 54,095 of CAVRTH010000001.1, read as the reverse complement.
GCACCTCGCGGTGCGCGAGTCGAGCGTCCAGCTGCAAGCCGGCCCCAGCGGCGCCACGAGCAGCGATGGACAGGTGACCTCAGACGCCACCCCGGCGCCAACCCCCGAGCCGACACCCGCGCCCACCCCCGCGCCCACCCCCGCGCCGACACCAGCGCCGACCCCCGAACCCACGGCCACCCCTGCGCCGACTCCGACGCCCGGGCCGAGCGGACCGCCCGCCGGGACCCCGACCGTCGTCGCCATCGGCGATTCGTTCATCTCCGGCGAGGGCGGGCGATGGGCCGGCAACACCAATGACAGCTACACCCGGACCGATGCCCTGGGCTCGACGGCCTACTACGACATCCCCGGCGGCGAGATGATCGCGGGCTGCCATCGATCCCGCTCGGCGGAGATCCATATCGGAGCCAACCCGTATGGCCCGACCGTCCAGTCCATCAACCTCGCGTGCTCGGGCGCGACCACCGAGACCCGTGATGTCGGTGACGACTACAAACCCGGCATCGACCTGTGTCCGGACGAGTATTACTGCCCGGACGGGCTCCTGAAGGGTCAGGCGACGCTGCTCCACGAGGCCGCTCTGACGCACAACGTGGACCTCGTGGTCCTCTCGATCGGCGGCAACGACTTCCAGTTCTCCTCCACCGTCACCCAGTGTGGCGAAGACTTCATGCTCTCTGACTATCTCCACAAGGATTACTGCAATGACGACGGTTCGGTCCTGGCGCGCTTCACCGATATCAACATCACGCTCGTCAAGCAGCGCCTTGAGCTCGCCTATGGAGCTGTCCTCCAGGCCATGAGCAGCGCTGGCTATGGACCCAACGACTGGTCGATGCTGGTCCAGACCTACCCTTCACCGTTACCTCCCGGTGGCGACCTCCGCTACATGCAGTTCGGGTTCAGCCGCTATCGCGACGGTGGCTGCCCGTTCTGGAACGCCGATGCTGACTGGGCCAACAGCACGGCGCTCGCGATCATCAACGACACCGTCCGGGACGCCGTGAGCGAGCTCGGTGCCTCCAACGTGGCCGTCCTGGACGTGAGCGAGCTTCTTGCCGGGCACCGCCTCTGCGAGGACGGCGTGGATCTCGTCGGCGACGGCTACAGCGTCAGCGTGTGGACTGACACCGACGCCGCTGACGAGAGCGAATGGGTGACACAGATCCGCGGCATCTTCAGCCAGGGCGGACTGCTCGAGCTGCCCGGCTCGGTCTATGACAAGGACGAATCCTTCCACCCCAACTACTGGGGGCAGCTGGCCTTGCGCAACTGCCTGCGCCAGGCCTACAACAACGGCAACATCCGCGGTGGAACCTGTACCTTCCTGCAGGATGGGCTCAACGACCGTGGCGAACCACAGGTGCTGCTGACCCCGATCAGGCAGGCTAAGTAGGCGACACGACACGTCTGCCTGCGTCAGGGCTTGAGATCTGCCTCCATGTGCCTCGCGGAGGGTCCTCGCCGCTAGTCCGCCTCAGGCTCCAGCGTGGCACCGGCGGCCCGCATGTCGGCCGCGAAGGCCTCCAGCGCCGCGGGCCCATCGACCATGCCGTCGATGAACGATTGCACCCGCGCCACGCCCAGCTCCGCGTAGGCCCCGTACAGATCGACGCGGGCTTGCCCGGGCGTGCTCACACCGGGCGACTCGCGCCAGGTATGCACGGACAACGCCAGCGAGGCCGGATCGCGATCGATCTCCTCGCAGCGGGCGCGGATGACGGGTAGCGCCCGTGCCACCTCGCGCGGCGTCATGCCGTCGAGGTTGAGCTCGTCGGCGTAGCGCGCCGCCAGCCGCCAGGTCACGTCGGGACCGTTGCCGCCGACCATCACCGGTACCCGTGGCTGCTGCAATGGCTTGGGCTGGTTGATGGCGCCATCGACGCGCGCGTAGGTGCCCTCGAACGTGGCGCGGCCGTCACCTGCCTGCAGCATCCGTGTGATCACCTCGAGATGGTCGCGCAGGGCCGCCAGCCGCTCGCGGGTGGAGGGGTAGTCGTAGCCGAACGCCTCCCACTCCTCCTGTTTCCAGCCGGCACCGATGCCCAGCTCTGCCCGGCCGTCACTGACGATGTCGAGCGTCGAGATCATCTTGGCCGTGAGGGCCGGATTGCGGAAGCCGGTGCAGATGACGATGTGGCCGATGCGTACGCGCCGCGTCAGTGCCGCCAGCGCGGTCAGGGCCACGAACGGCTCGAACACCACGCTGTCCTGCGGCTCCGGCCAGGTGTGGAAGTGGTCGTACATCCAGATCGACTCGAAGCCCAGTCGCTCAGCCTGGCGAGTCACCTCCACGGTCCGGTCCCACGCCGCGGACGCCTCCCATCCCTGGTATTCGAGCACCCAGCCCTGTGGAACGACGACCCCGATCTTCATGGCGGCTCCTTGTCGGTCGGACGCCGCGCCTAGCATGACTCACGGTAACGCTGCGCAGCCTCGGCACGTTTGCGCACGTTCAGCTTGTGCAAGATGTTGCTGACGTGCGTCTCCACGGTGCGCGGCGAGATGACCAGCGCGGCGGCGATCTCGCGGTCCGTGAGTCCCTCGGCGAGCATCCGCAGCACATCGGTCTCCCGCGGGCTCAGGCCTTCGAGCGCGCCACCTCGCACGCCCCGACCCTTGCGTGCGGCCTCGATGAAGTGGCGCATGACCCTCGCGGCATGGCGACGCGACATCGCCAGCTCGCCGCGTTGTGTTCCGCGCAATGCCCGCAGCAGGGCCTCTGGATTGAGGTCCTTGGTCAGGTAGCCGGCCGCGCCTCGAGCGAGCGCCTCGATCATGTCACGCTCGGAGTCGGACACCGTCAGCATCACGATCTTCGTCTCCGGTAGTCGGGGCGCCAACTCCTCCAGCATCTGGATGCCGTTCATCCCCGGCAGGTCGATGTCCAGCAGCATCACGTCGGGTCGCACCGCCAGTGCCAGCGCGAACGCATCTTCGGCCGTGGCAGCTTCACCCACCATCTCGACGTCAGGCGCGGCGATGGCCTGGCGCACGGCAGAACGAACCAGCGCGTGGTCGTCCACGAGCATCACGCGCAGGGGCGTGCCGGAAGCGTCAGGCTGCGTTGCTGTCGCGATGCGCGGCTCCTCGATGGTCATCTCGACGCTAGGTTTGCACACCCGTGGGCTTGACGTCGGGAGTGCCCGTCGTGCCTGGCATGGGCGGGATCTCGCGAAGGCTGGCCTCATCCTCCGGGAATGCGCCCGGCAGCGGCATCTGCGTGCCGGGCGGCGGCTCAGGCTCCGTGGACGGCGCCATGGCGGTGCGCTCGCTGGTCTCTGAGACGATGCCGATGCCCGCTGTCACCAGTGGCGCGCGCACCTCGATGGTGGTGCCACCGGAGATCTCGGACATCACCGCCAGGCTGCCCCCGATGAGGCGGGCTCGCTCTCGCATGCCCTGCAAGCCCAAGCCCCGGTCGAAGGCCTCTGCCTGGGCGAATCCGCGGCCGTTGTCGGTGACGGTGATGAGCAGCTCGCTGTCGATGACCTCCGCGGTCACGCGCACGATGGTGGCATCCGCGTGCTTGCGCACGTTGTTGAGGGCCTCGCTGATGATGCGCAATAGCTCGACCTGCACGCGCGGTGCCAGCGCCGAAGGGATGCCCGTCGAGGCGGTGAACTCGGCGCGCAAACCCGACGCATCCTCGAAGTCATCGACCGTTCGTACCAGCATGTCGGCGAAGGGCACGTCGCCCTCGAGGCTCGAGCGCATCGTCACGAGCGCCTCCCGGGCCTCGATGATGGCCGCATCGAGCGCCTGGGTCACCTCCTCGGCCAAGGGCCGGTCCTGCTCGGACAGCGTGGAGCTCAGCCGCTCGAACTTGAGCTTGGCGAACCACAGATGCTGGGCCAGGCCATCGTGGATCTCCCGCGCCAGCCGGGCTCGCTCTTCGAGGGTGGCGCGCTCGGCCTCGTTGACACGCATGCGGTCGAGCGCGGTATAGGCCGAGCGCAGGGCTCGCAGGTCACTTCTTTGGTCGGCAAAGGCGCCAGCCAAGAGAACCGTGTAGGCGATCAGACGCATGATGTCGGAGATGGTCACCAGGTTGGTGTACACGCTCGGCCAGAGGGCGTACTGCACCTCTGCCACCGCGAGGATGACCAGGCCCAACGCGGTGAAGGCGTCGCTGGTCGGCCCGCCGCGGGCCCACGTGAGCCGATACAGCACGATGCCGGCGAGAAGGCCCGTGACGGTGGCCACGACCATGGCAAGGGCGACGCCGGTGAAGCCCGGCAAGACGCTGAACTCGTTGGGATCCGCCAGCAGCGCTGCCAAGCCAGACGGTTCGATGAGGTCCGGCAGCAGCTGCCGGAAGGGGTAGATGACCATCGTCACCGCGGCGATCGCCATGACCGGCAGGAAGACCGCGCGGAAACGCCGCCTGCTGCCACCGTAGATGCTCATCAGGGCCGCGATGCCGCTGACCATGAACAAGACCGAGACACTGATGCGCACGAAACCGGAGACCCACGCCGGCAGCTGTTCCGGTGCGCCAAGCGTCATGCCCACGCGGACGTCGAGGCGGAAGACGATGAGCAGCAAAGTGACGAGCGTGAACATCGCCCACAGGGCGAAGGCCGACGATTGCACGAAGGAGGCCAGCCGACCGGTCTCTCGATAGCGCAGGAAAGTCAGCACGGCGAGGCCGGCCACTGCCACGAACGTCAGCGCCGACAGCGCCACGTCCAAGGTGCGGTCCTTCATGACGATGTTCAGGTCCGGGTCGAGCTGCGGCAGCAACGTGGCCACGAGCAGGGTGCCGGCAGTCGCCAATAGCAGGACGTCGAGCTGGATGGTCCGACGTCGCTGCCTGGTGGCGCGAGGGCTCTGCATGAAGGCGATGATAGGTCCCGCAGAAAATGCGAGAGCCGGACGCGCCCCAGCGCTGTCCGACTCTCTTCTCGCTCATGCCGACCCCGCCGTGAAGGGTCAAGGGGCGAGTGCTGTATTCGAGGTAGTGAAGGAATGATGCCGCGAGCGTCCGCCGCGGTCATCCGTGTTCGATACGGAATCGGGTACGGAGTCTGTGGTCCGTAGCACCACGGAGCGCAGCAGCAGAGATACGGATGCCATCGAGCACGGATCGTTGACCGAACGCACCGCGCCGGCAGGAACAGTGAGGTCCGACCCCTGCGCCAACGCATCGATGACGGTGTCCTGAGGCGCTATCGCAGCCGCGTCCCCAGTCTGTACCAGGAGCGAGCCTGACTTCGCCGCAGTCTCACTTCGCCCCAGTATGTAGACTTGCGAGCGTGACTATCTTGGCTGAAGCATATGTCTGAGACAGGGGATCGTATTGCGGCCCGTGGCGCCGATGGTGTGCCCACCCACCGGGGCTGGATGCCCCTGGCGGCCCGACGGCGCTGGATCGAACCGTTCGTCCTGGCCATGCTCGCGCGCCGTGATGCCTACGGCTACGCCGTGCTTGGCCGCCTCGATGAGATGCGCATCACCAACGGCCCGCTCGATGTCGGGCTGGTGTACCGAACGCTGCGCGACCTCGAGCGCATCGGCCTGGTCAGCTCGTCATGGGCGAATGAGTCGGCAGGCCCCCGCCGGCGTGCCTATGAGCTCACCTCGGCGGGCTTCGAAGCGCTCGACGACTGGGCGCTGGTGATGCGCGAGCGCGCCCGGCTCATCGGCGAGTTCAACGCCGACTACCTCGATGTGGTCAGCGCCACTGACCAGAGGACGGGCGGTCAGCCGAAGCGCTAGAGCGGTTCGGTCGTGGCCTGCTTGAGGCCCTTGATCAATTCAGCCTGCTCCGCGTCGGAGAGGTTGTGCTCGAGCACACGGAGATACTCTTCTTCCTCCGCCAGATGCACCTTGAGCAGCGCGTAGAGTCGGTAGAGGATGCGTCGCAGGCCGATGGAGCCGGCCGGACCGAGAGCGCCCACCTCGATGGCTTCGCCGAAATCACCCAGGCGCTCGATGAGTCCCTTGAGCTCCTGGTGCTCACGGCGCATCTGGACCATCGAGTGGCGGTTCTGCATGAGCCGGTCGAGTTCCGGGTAGAGCGTGACCTCGACGATGTCCATGTGGGGCAGCAGCGTGCCTGTCACGAACGCGTACAGCGATGCGTACCGCTCCTCGAAGCGCGTTGGGAGAGGCCGCTCGTCAAGCAGGTTGGCCAAGCCCGGCAGCCCGTCCAGCATCAGATTGATCCGTTCGTGGTACTCGTGTCCGGCTGTTGATACCGAGGTCACGTCGATCGTCCTCCTGTCGTGGACGCGTCCGAAGGCCGGTCGCTGGCCCGTGGGTCCAAGCATGCCTGCATGCCGCTCTGCGCATGACAGGTCCATGTGGCTCCTGTCCACGGTACAATATGGCCCACGCATATAGATGGGCTAACCATGTAGACCATTACATGAGGCGAGCCGCACGCATCGCGGGCCCCTTGGTTCTGCATATCAGGAAGGAAGACACGCGCATGGACGCACCCGAGAAGCTGGTCATCATCGCCACCAAGGGCTCGACGGAGGCCGAGATGGCGACGATCCCGTTCGTGATGGCCGCCGCCGCGCTCGCCTCCGATGTCGAAGTCGTCATGGCCTTCCAGGGTGACGCAGTGGAGCTGCTCACCAAGATCGGCGCCGACGACGTCCATGCCCACGGATTCCCCCCTCTGGCAGAGCTGATGTCCACGGTCATGGAGCTTGGTGGCAAGTTGCTCGCCTGTGCGCCGTGCCTGGTCGCCCGCGAGATCGGCGAGTCCTACCTGCGCGAGGGCGTGGAAGTCATCGGCGCGGCACGGCTCATCTCGGAGGTCACGGCCGCCACCAGCACACTCACGTACTAGTCAGCCAAGGCACGCTCGACTCTCAACTACTCGTCCGCCAAGGAAGGAACCACGACATGGAAGCTTCTCTCGACCAGGCCGGTCTGGCCACCCTCGAACCCGCCAAGATCGCGGATGCCCGCGGCAGCTCCTGCCCCGGCCCGCTGCTGGAGGCCAAGAAGGGCATCGGTGGCGTGCCCGTCGGCGGCGTCCTCGAGATTCTCACCACCGACCCGCAGACAAAGTCGGACATCGGCGCCTGGTGCAACAAGGTCGGCCATGGCTTCCTTGGTGTCTCCGACGCTGACGGCTACGAACGCGTCTTCGTCAAGCGCGCCAAGTAGGCAGCCGCGCACGACGCAGATGGCGGAAGGGGAGAGAGCGGGATCATGACGGCAGTAGCGACGAATGACGCGGCACAGACGGCGACCCGGCCGACCCGGATGCTCGTCATCGCCACGTTGTTGTGCTCCTACCCGGGCATCGACGCCACGGGCCAGGCGCATATGGAGTACCCACCCAACACGTACGTGATTCCCACCCCCGACCCGGTCATGTTCCCCGAGTCGTTCTACCTCTACTGCTTCGAGCAGGGCATCGATGCCATCGTCATCGCCTCCTGCGGCACCGACAGTCCCTACAAGGGTTCCTTCGACCAGTTGGCCAAGCAGATCGATCACACCTACGAACTGCTCAAGGAGCGTGGCATCGACATCCGCCGGCTCAAGTTGACGGCCATCTGCAGCGTCTGCACCAAGGCCTTCATCAAGGAGGTCGCCGAAATGGAGAAGGTGCTCGACGACCTCGGTCCGATCGGCCCCCTCGGGCCCGTCGGCGATGTGGCGGAGGTGGCGGCATGACGCAGACCGCGGACTACGACGTGCTCGTGGTCGGCGGCGGCATCGCCGGCCTGCAGACCGCGCTGGACCTGGCCGATCGCGGTCGCCGTGTCCTGGTGGTGGAGAAGGAACCCAGCATCGGCGGCAAGATGATCGCGCTGTCGAAGGTCTTCCCCACCATGGACTGCGCCAGCTGTATCACGACGCCGCGCATGTCCTCGGCTGCGCACCACGACAATGTCGACCTGTGGGTCTACTCGGAGGTCGATTCACTCGAGGCCGTCGAGGGTGGCTTCAGCGCCACCATCACCCGCAAAGCCAGCTACGTCGACGAGGTCGCCTGCATCGGTTGCCGCCTCTGCGAATACGCCTGTCCGGTGGAGGTGCCGCACGAGTTCGAGGGCAACATGGGTGCCCGGCGCGCCGCCTACATCCCCTTCGGCACGGCCATCCCGCAGCTGGCGCTGATCGACGCCGAGAATTGCATCTTCTGCGGCAAGTGCGAGAAGGTCTGCCCCACCGACGCCATCGACTTCGCTCAGCTCCCCCGTACCCAGACGCTGCGCTTCGACGCGGCCGTGTTGGCCACCGGCTACCAGATCACCCCGGTCGATGCGAAGGCTGAGTACCACGGCCAAGCGTCGAACGTCGTCTCCGGCCTGGACATGGAGCGGCTGCTTTCGCCCAACGGCCCCTACGGACGTGTGCTGCGACCGTCTGACGGCAAGATCGCCGATCGCGTCGCCTACGTCCAGTGCGCCGGTTCGCGCGACGAGACGCTGGGCGTGCCCTACTGCTCGCGTGTCTGCTGCATGTACGCCATCAAGCAGTCGATGCTGCTCTCGGGCGCACTGCCGCTGGCCGACATCACCGTCTACTACATGGACATCCGGGCGTTCGGCAAGGGCTACGAGCAGTTCTACCAGACGGCCCGGGCCATGGGCATCGAGTTCGTCAAGGCCAAGGTCGCCCGCATCGACGAAGAGCCCGATGGCGACCTGAGGCTGCGCATCGAACGCATCGAGGGCGACGGCTCGGTCGACGAGCCGCTGCACGACCTTGTCGTGCTCTCGGTGGGCATGCGACCGGGTACCGACCCGCGCTCCTTCGTGGGCGTGGACCTGGACCGCGACGGCTTCATCGCGCCGGCTGACCCCAAGCTCGACACCACCCGCACCAGCGTGCCCGGACTGTTCGCGACCGGGACCGCCATCGGGCCCAAGGACATCGTCGACAGCGTCGTCGAAGCCAGCGCCGCGGCGGCCAAGGTAGAGGCCTACCTGGCGTCCACGGTAGGCACCCGCGCACAGAAGGCCCAACCGCTCGTCTCGGTGCGCGAGATGGGCCCCGACGAGCTGGCCGTGGCCGGCGTACTGGAGGAAGTGCACCATGGTTAGCCAGGAGTGGCCCGCGGCTGAGCAGCCTGATTGCCCCGAACCGGTCGGCGAGCAGGGCCCCCTCGGCTCCGACCAACTCGAGATCAGCGCAGATGACACGGTGGCCAAGCCGGGCGAGCGCCTGGGCGTCTACGTCTGCCACTGCGGCGGCAACATCAGTGACGTCGTCGACGTGGACGAGGTCGCCGAGGTGCTCGGTCGGGAAGAAGGCGTGACCGTCGCGCGACACGTGGCCTTCATGTGCTCTGACGAGGGGCAGCAGAAGATCACCGAGGACATCAAGGAGCTGAAGCTCGACCGCGTCATCGTCGCGGCCTGCACCCCGTCCCTGCACGAGACCACCTTCCGCAAGGCCGTCATCCGCGCGGGCATGAACCCCTACCTGTTCCTGCCGGCCAATATCCGCGAGCAGGTCAGCTGGGCGCACCCGCACGACGCCAAGGCCGCCACCGACAAGGCCATCGCGGTGGTTCGTGCCGCCGTGGGCAAGTCACGTCTCCTGGAGCCGCTGGTCCCGGTGCGGGTCGATGCCGTCCATCGCATCCTGGTCGTCGGTGGTGGCGTGGCTGGGCTGCGCGCAGCGCTCGACGCGGCGGCCATGGGCCAGGCCGTCACGCTCATCGAGAGAACGCCATTCCTGGGCGGACGTTCGATGATGCTGGGCACCGTCTATCCCACCGACGAGCCGGCGGTGCCCCTGGTGCGCCGCCTCATCGACGCGGTCATGGCCGACGACCGTATCGAAGTGCGCACCAACACGCGTCTGAGCGCGCTGACCGGTTTCCTGGGCGACTTCAGCGTCACCCTCACCACCGAACCACGCGGTGTCGACTCCAAGCTGACCGACGCAGCTGCGGCCATGGAAGCCTGCCCGGTGGTCGTACCCGATGAGTTCCAGGGCGGACTGGCCACGCGGAAGGCCTTCTACAAGCCGCATCCGCAGTCCGTGCCGGAGCTGCCGGCCATCGACTGGGCCAGCTGCACGCGCTGCGGCGAGTGTGTCCTGGCCGCGGGGCCGGGCATCGAGATCGACGGCGTGCCCGAGGAAGAGGTCGTCGAGGTCGGTGCGGTCGTCGTGGCGACCGGCTACGACCACTACGAGCCGGCCGAGGGCGAGTATGGCTACAAGACATCCGAGCGCGTCCTCACGCTGCCGCAGCTGGAGCGCCTGCTCGATCCCGACGGGCCCACCGGCGGCGAGTTGCTGGTGGACGGGACGACACCCCGCTCGGTGGCCTTCATCCACTGTGTGGGCAGCCGTCAGATCGCCGGAGTGGATGAGCCCAAGCCGGGCCTACCGCTCAACGAGTACTGCTCGCGGGTCTGCTGCACCGCCACGCTGCAGGCCACCAATGAGGTGCGCCGCCGTCTCCCGGATACGGCCGTCTACGACCTCTATCGCGATATCCGCACCTATCAGAAAGAGCAGGAGCAGTACTACATCGACGCCTCCAAGCTGGGTGTGCGTTTCCTGCGTTTCGACAACGAGACACGTCCCGTCGTCGCGCCGGCCGAGGCTGGTGACGACTATCCGCTCACGGTCAGGGTCACCGACACGCTGACCTTCGGCGCTGAGCTGGAGGTGCCAGCTGACCTCGTCGTCCTCGGCGTAGGCATGGAGCCCCGCGACGTCAGCGACATCGTGGCCATGACCAAGAATCCGGTCGGGAGCGACGGGTTCCTCCTGGAGGTGCATCCCAAGCTGCGCCCGGTGGAGACGGCCATCGCGGGCGTCTACCTCGCCGGCGCCAGCCAGGGCCCCAAGGACATCACCGAGTCGACTTCATCTGCGTCCGCGGCGGCGGTCAAGGCTGCCACCGTGCTGGCCAAGGATTTCGTGGAGATGGAGCCCTTCGTCGCGCGCGTCGACCTCTCGAAGTGCACCGGCGCAGCCATTTGTGTCGAGGTCTGCCAGTACGACGGCGCCATCAGCATGACCGAGGTCGAGATCGAGGAGGGCGTGTTCGCCTCCCGGGCCTACGTCAACCCGGTGGCCTGCGTCGGGTGTGGTGCCTGTGTTGCCGCTTGTCCCAGCCGGGCCATCGATGTGCAGGGCTGGGAGATGGAGCAGTACCGGGCCATGATCGACGCCATCACCAGCGCACCGCCCACGCTGAAGCTCGGCGTGGAGGTGCCGGCATGAAGGGGCACAACGGCGCGGCCACGCCGCTGGAGGTCTTCAAGCAACGCCAGGGTCCCGCATCCGATGAGTTGCTGGGTCGTGTCAAGGACCAGAACAAGCGCAAGGTGGCGATCAAGAAGGCTCTCAAGGACGGGCCCATGACGGTGCCGGAGGTGGCCCAGGCCACGGGCTTCAGCGCGGCCGACGTGCTCTGGTCGCTGACGGCCATGCGCAAGTACGGCCTGGCCGTGGAGGAAGGGGTCGATGGCGACTATCCCAAGTACGCGCTGCCAGAGAAGGAACTGAAGCGATGACGGTGCGGGTCGATCCGGCGCTGCTGCCCGAGATCAAGCAGTTCGGCGGCTTCGACGTGGATGCCTGCTTCAACTGCGGCAACTGCACCGCAGTGTGTCCCCTCTCCGAGAGCGACACCAGCTTCCCGCGGCGCATCATCCGCTACGCCCAGGTGGGCATGAAGGACGAGCTTCTTGCCAGCAAGGAGCTATGGACCTGCTATGCCTGTGGCCAGTGTTCCGAGACCTGTCCACGCCAGGCGGAGCCCTCCGAGTTCATGGCCGCCTCGCGTCGCTATGCCATCGCCTCGTACGACCGCACGCGGCTGGCGCGGTTCCTCTTCCTGCAACCACTGCTGGGCACGGTCTTCGCGGTGCTGCTGGCAGTCTTCCTGGGCCTCTTCATGTATGTCAACCGCAGCGGACCCGCACCCGCCGGCGAGATGGCTTTCTTCGACTTCATCCCGGCCAGCCTCATCCACAACATGGGCATCGTGGCCATGATCCTCGTCTTCGTCGCCGGCGTCGCCGGGGTTCTGACGATGATCGGCAAGGTCGCCCCGGCGTCCGGCGTCGATTGGCGGGGACTGCTCAACCGCCAGGGTCTCAAGTCCGTCGGCGGTGCCCTGTGGTCATCGCTGGCCATCGAGTCGCTGGGCCAGAAGCGTTACCGCGAGGACTGCGAGAACGAGGAGGCGCAGGCGGTCTGGTACCGCCGCCCGTGGGTCATGCACGCGGCCACCATGCTGGGCTTCCTTGGCCTGCTGCTGGCGACGACGCTCGACTTCGGACTGGAGATCGTGGGCCTGCGAGAGACCGGTGAGCAGGTTCCGCTTTGGTACCCGGTGCGCCTGCTGGGCACCGTCGCCGGCCTGGCCCTGATGTACGGCGCCACCGCCCTGATGCTCCGGCGCTGGCGCAAGGAAGGCCGTACCGTGCAGCATTCCTTCACCTCCGACTGGATGTTCCTGTGGCTGCTCTGGATCGCGGGCCTGACCGGCTTCATCATCGAGCTGACGCTTTACCTTCCGCAGCCGCCGCTGTGGGGCTATGCCCTGTTCCTCGTGCACGTGGCCATCGCCATGGAGCTGGTGTTGCTGGTGCCGTTCACCAAGTTCGCACATGCCATCTACCGGCCGGTATCACTCTTCCTGCAGTCGCTGGCGCGGCGGGGCGCGGGCAGTAGCAGCCTCTAGCTGGACCTGGTCGCGCTCACGGTCACGAACCCGTCGGGTCGGATCTTGGCAATTCGGATTACACTGGGCGCATCGGCGCCCGGCCTTCCCGCCGTCGCGCGCCACGCCCATCACGTTTCGACACTCGGGGTTCCTGGATGAAGGTCGCCACGGTCAAAGAGACTGCGCCTTATGAGCGCCGCGTCGCCCTCGTGCCTGAAGTCATCGGCAGACTGACCGCCGCTGGACACGAGGTCCTCGTTCAATCCGGCGCTGGAGACGGCGCCACCATCCCGGATGCGGACTACACCGCGGCGGGCGCCAAGGTCGTCGCTTCCGATGCACTCTACGCAGAGGCTGACGTGGTCCTGCGAGTGCAGAAGCCGACGCCGGAGGAGATCGGCAAGCTCCGTTCCGGGCAAGTCGTCATCGGCCTGTTGCAGCCGCTCATCGACCCGCAGAATGCCAAGTCGCTCGCCAATGCCGGTGTCACCGCGGTCAGCCTTGACACGCTACCGCGAACGCTTTCGCGCGCCCAGACGATGGACGCCCTCTCCAGTCAGGCCAACGTCGGCGGCTACAAGGCCGTGATCATCGCGGCCGACGCGTACGGCCGCTACTTCCCCCTGCTCACGACGGCAGCCGGCACGGCCAAGCCGGCCAACGTGCTCATCCTCGGGGTCGGTGTCGCGGGCCTGCAGGCCATCGCCACCGCCAGGCGCCTGGGTGCGCTGGTCAAGGCGTATGACGTACGTTCCGAGACCAGGGAGCAGACAGAGTCGCTGGGGGCAAAGTTCCTCCAGCTCGAGTCGGTCCTCGACGCGACAGGCTCCGGCGGGTACGCCCGAGAGCTGACAGAGGATGAGAAGAAGGCGCAGCAGGCTGAGCTGAACGACCATATCAGCTCGATGGACGTGGTCATCACCACCGCGCAGGTCCCCGGCCGCCGCCCGCCGTTACTGGTCACTGCTGACGCAGTGCGCAACATGAAGGCCGGCTCAGTCATCGTGGACATGGCCGCTAGTGCACTCGGCGGCAACGTCGAGCTGTCGGTCCCCGACGACACCACCGTGACCGACAACGGCGTGACCATCATCGCGCCCACTAACCTGCCGGCCACCATGCCCGCAAGTGCCAGTGGCTTCTACGCCCGCAACATCACCGCGTTGCTGACGCATTTCATCAAGGAAGGGGAGATGACGTTCGACTTCGAAGATGAGATCACCGCAGGCACGGTCGTCACGCACGACGGCAAGGTCGTGCATGAGGCCACCGCCAAGCTGCTCGCCGAAGGCGGTGTCGCATGAACGGTGAGATCAGCCTGCTTGGTTCACTGGTCATCTTCATCCTGGCGGTCCTCGTCGGTTTCGAGGTCATCAGCAAGGTCCCCGCGACCCTTCATACACCGCTCATGTCGGGTGCCAACTCCATCCACGGCATCGTCCTCATCGGCGGCATGATCATCGCCGCCGAGGCGAACGATCCACTGGGCTACCTCCTGGCCGCGATCGCGGTCGTCTTCGGCGCCACGAACGTCGTGGGCGGCTACGTGGTGACCGATCGCATGTTGCAGATGTTCAGGAAGAAGCCCACTGCCCCCAAGGCCAACGGCAAGGAGGCCTAGGGTGGACCAGTCAACACTGAGCACGATCTTCATCCTCATCGGGGCGCTAGCCGCGGGCAGCTTCGTCATCGGCCTCCACTTCATGAACAGCCCCGCCACCGCGCGGAACGGCAACCTCATCTCCGGCGGCGGCATGACCGTGGCCGTCATCGCGACGTTCATCTACCTGCTCTTGCGTGAGTGCCAAGAAGGCGCCGAGTGTGCCGTTGGCGGTCTCACCACCCCGGCACTGGTGATCATCATCGGCGGCTTCGCTATCGGCGCCGCGGCCGGCCTGTTCCTGGCGTTGCGAATCGCGATGACGGCGATGCCCCAGCTGGTGTCGCTGTTCAACGCGGTCGGTGGTGGCGCGGCCGCCCTGGTCGCGATCTTCGACTACCTCAACATCGTGGGTGGCCCCAAGGAAGAGGTCTCCACGGTCGTCTTCGTCATCCTTGGCGTCGTCATCGGCTCGGTGACGTTCACTGGCTCCCTCATCGCCTCGGGCAAGCTGCAGGGCCTCCTGCCCGGCAGGCCCATCGCCGTCCCCGGCGGCTCGTACACCACGGCTGCGCTCGGCATCGTGGCGCTGTTGACCACCATCCTGCTGATCCTCGGCGCCGGCGACTCGTCCGTCCTGGATATGGGCAGCGAGATCAAGACGGTGCTGCTGCTGATCCTCCTGGGTTCGGCGCTCACCTTCGGTGTGACCATGGTGCTGCCCATCGGCGGTGCCGACATGCCGGTCGTCATCAGCTTGCTCAACTCCTTTACCGGAACTGCGGCCGCGATGTCCGGTTTCGTGCTCGAGTCCCCGCTGCTCATCATCGCCGGTGCTCTCGTGGGTGCGGCCGGCGGCATCCTCACCAAACTCATGGCCGACGCCATGAACCGTTCGCTCATGAACATCATGATCGGCGGCTTCGGTGCTGCTGAAGGCACCCAGGCTGACCCCGCTGCTGCTGGTGGTTCGGTTCGAGAGGTCGGCGTCGACGATGCTGCGATCCAGCTGGCCTACGCTCAGAATGTGATCATCGTGCCCGGCTACGGGCTCGCAGTGGCGCAGGCGCAGCACGCCTGCCGCGAGCTGGGCGACGTGCTCGAGAATCGTGGTGTGTCGGTCAACTACGCCATCCATCCGGTGGCTGGGCGCATGCCTGGACACATGAATGTGCTGCTGGCGGAGGCCGACGTGCCCTACCCGCAGCTGAAGGAGATGGAGGAGATCAACCCTGAGTTCCCCCGTTGTGACGTGGCACTGGTCATCGGTGCCAACGACGTCACCAACCCGGTTGCCCGGACTGATCCCAGCTCGCCTATCTACGGCATGCCCATCCTGGACGTGGACAAGGCCAAGTCGATCATCGTCATCAAACGCTCGATGGGCCGTGGTTACGCGGGCATCGACAATTCGCTCTACAGCGACCCCAAGACGGGCATGCTCTTCGCCGACGCGAAGGCCGGCCTGGAGGCGCTGATCGCGGCGGTGAAGGAGCTCTAGCTCGCTGCTCCGGGCCGACGGCCCGGTTTCCACTCGCGGCCCACGGGCCCTCGATCGACAGATCGAGGGCCTCGTCCATGGCCGTCTCGATGCACGCCCGGTCGAACATGGCGACCCTGACGCGAGAGCTGACCAACGGACTGGCCTGTCGACCGATCGATCGGACCGCTGGCGCATCGGGCTTGCCGGCGTCTGCTCTAGCGGCCGTACCTCGCGGCCGCGGCCGCATGCTGCTCGGCCACCCACCTGCGCAAGTCGTCCGGCTCCAGCACCTCCGCCGCCGGACCCCAGCCCAGGATCCAGGCACGGATCTCGAGCACACCCGACACCCGCGCCCGCCACAGCAGCGAGCCGTCATCCTCGAGTTCCTCGACCTGGCTAGGGTGCCAGCGAGTCTCGTGGACCCGCTGGCTGACCGTGGGATCGAAGCGGATGACGATCTCGACCGGGGTGTCGTCGGCGACGACGTCCCAGGCATCGCGCATCTCGCGCGCCACGGAGGCTGCGGGCGGGGTGAATGCGTCCGGCGTCACCGACACCGACACGATGCGCTCGACCTTGAAGGTCCGGCGCGCTTGGCGTTCTTCATCGTGACCGATGACATAGAGCGCGCGTGTCTGCGCCGAAGGCTCGATGGCGTAGGGATGCAGACGCACGCGCCGGATGGGCCGGCTGGCATCATACACACCGGCCTCGTACTCCAGCTCCACGATGCGTCGCTCGACGAGTGCCTCGGTGAGGCCGCGGAGCACGCGCGTGAAGGCGTCGTCGCGAGGCGTGTCGGCGAAGGCGTCCGCGGTCTGGTGCAGCTGCTCCGCCAGCACCGGCGGCAGCACCTGCGCGAGTTTCACGAAGGCACCGATGATCTCGGTGTCGAGCTCGTCGGTGGCCTTGGTCAGAAGGCGCGAGGCGAGGTAGAAGGCCATGGCCTCATGCAACGTCAACGCCAGTGGCGGCAGGAATGCATCTGCATCCAGACCGAACTTGCCGCGGTCATTCCAGATGGGCAGCCCGGCATCGAGGTCCATGGCTTCGAGGTCCCGGTAGATGGTGCGCTTGGAGACGCCAACCTGGTCGGCCAGGGCGACCGCAGAGATACCGGTCTCACCGTGAGCCCGCAGGACCTGTGCGATCTTGAGGTAGCGCGCGGCGCGGTCCCACTTCGAGCCACCCCGATCGTCGTAGGAGTTCATGCTGCCTCCGACTCTAGCGTCGGCCCGGGGGTCGCACTGGCTGGAACCGGTGCCGAAACGTCCACCGCACGGTCACGCTCGGTCGCTTCCAGTCTCGCCTCCAGGACCACGCGCACACCTTCCGCGTCCCACGGGGTCTCCAGGCGTGAACCGGACACCTCGACCGCGGCCATCCCCATCTCGCCGTCGGCAAATACCCACCAGTCCAGCTCGCCTCGCCAGCGCCCGATGTCAGCGTCCGCCCGACGGGAATCGTCGTACAGCAGCCAGCGGAGTGGCAGGAAGGTGTCGAGCGCGGTGCTGCCGTCGATGAACGTACGGCAGTGTCGGGCGCGAGCGCCTTCGATGATGTCCAGTCCGAGGTCTTCGGCCACCTTCTCACCGCGCGGCGCGGCCGCGACGGTGTGAGGCGGTCCATCCATCGTCAGCTGGCCCGCATCCAGCAGCCCGAACACGTTGGGGGTCGTCTCGACCCAAGTCGTGTCTGGCGCTTCGGGGTCATCGCTGGACGCGTTCAGCCAGGCCAACGGCCCAACGCGCCGGTAGGCCAGGCTACCGCTGCCGTCGAGGCCCTCCCACGATCCGGTCCAGCTCTCGTCCCGGCCACCGCGCTGTCCATCCAGCCGAGCGAACCCGCGGTCCACGTTGTCGAGGCTCGACTTGGCCTCGATGGTGATGGCGGCGTTGGGGCCGAGGGCAAGAGCGATCGTCGCACAGGGGCGGCGCGAGATCGGGATCGGTGGGGCCGAAGCGTGAGACGCTCGGTTCCTCTCGGCGCAGCGACTGGTCGTTGACCACGGCTACGAAGACGAAGGCGAGTCCGACCGCCACTGTCGAGACCACGGCCAGACCCGCGGCCGCCCATGTCGCTCGACGCTCCAGGGGCCGTACGTTTCGTCGCTGGTGCGCGAGGCCGACGGTACTGAAGAAGGTCATCGGGACCAGGGCCAGCAACACGGCGTAGGCCTCACCGAACGAGGGCACCAGGCTCTGCGGTCCATTCGACAACAGCCTGCTGCCGACGCCATAGAGGATGGGAATGGCGAAGAGGATGGCCGCGATCCACACCCACACCAACGCCGTGCGGTGTCGCCGACTGAGGCCGGTAGCGGGCCAAACGAAGCCGGCGTCGGCAACGAGCACGGGCAGGAAGCAGGCGAGAGCGACGATGATGTCGAGCGGTCCCCCCGGCCGGTACGCCGTCGCCACCGCCATCGCGATCGCGGCCCACAGGACCACCAGGATCGCCGCCAAGAGGCGCATGAGGTGGCGGTCAGCCGGCTGCTCGGTCATCGGATCGGCAGCATACCGCCGTCATCGACCGAGCCGCGCGGCTACCATCGTGGATCATGGCCCGCACCTACACCCACACCATCACCACGCCGGCCGGAGTCGATGCCGGGCGCGCGTCGGCGCCACCCTTCGTCAGCCTGTTGAGTGACTTCGGGCTGCGTGATCCCTCGGCCGGCATCATGCGTGCCGTCGTGGTGGGCATCTGCCCTCGCGCCAACGTCGTCGATCTCGCACACGACGTGCACAAGTTCGCCATCCGCGATGGCGCCCTACTGCTGTGGAGCGCGGTCCCGTACCTGCCCATCGGGGCGCACGTGGCCGTGGTCGACCCCGGCGTTGGCACCGCCCGCCAGGGCATCGCCATCGAGACCCTCCGCGGTGACTACCTGGTAGGCCCCGACAATGGCCTGCTCATGCCCGCGGCTGCACGACTTGGCGGCATCACCCACGTACACTTGCTGGAGAACCCGCGATACGCCCTGCCTGACATCTCCAGTTCCTTTCACGGGCGTGATGTCTTCGCGCCCGCTGCCGCGCACCTGGCCGATGGCGTGGCCATCGAGGATCTTGGCCGCGCCGTCGATCCGCGGCGGCTGCTCGAGCTCGAGTGGCCGCGGCCGGAGATCCTGCCGGGGCGCTTGCGAGCGCAAGCCATCTACCTGGACACTTTCGGCAACGTCAAGCTCTCGGCGCTGACCGATGATCTGGTGGCGTCGTTGCCCGGCCTGCGCATGGGTGAGGCCGTCGTCCTGCGCGTAGGGGAGGGACCAGGCGCCCGCGAGGTGCCGGCTACCTGGGCGCGCACCTTCGGCGATGTACCCGAGGGCGCTCCATTGCTGACGGCCGATTCCTACGGTCGGGTGGCGCTCTCGGTGCACCAGGGCTCCGCGGTGGAGCGCTACGGGGTGTCGCTCGATTCGCTCATCGAGGTGACGCGGCCGGCGCCGGCGACAGGGCCACCTGGGCCGCGGAGACCGGGGTCCGCGCCAGCGACCCGGCCGCCGGCATCGCCACCACCGCGTCGCTGACCGACAGCACCGCTCCGGCCTGCTTGGGTCCAGTCCTCATCCACCGGCGTCCGCGGCGGGACGAAGTCGCCCGCCAGCGCCAGTCCATCGGCGGCGGTACCGACCTGGTCCCGTCCCGCGCGTTTGGCGGCGTAGAGTGCCCGGTCCGCGGCCAGCAGGAGCCCTTCCCGGTCGGCTGCATCGTCAGGGAAGGTGGCCACACCCACCGAGCAGCGCATGCCGGCACCGTGCCGGTCGTTCCCGCTCGCCTCGCGGACAGCAGCGCGGACACGCTCAGCCACCTCGAGAGCATCGGCCGCAGTGGTGCGTGCCAGGATCAGGCAGAACTCGTCGCCCCCGTAGCGATAGACCTGGTCGGTCTCACGACAGGCTCCACCGATGGCCCTGGCGATGCTCCTGAGCAGAGCGTTGCCGGCTTCGTGTCCGAGCCGGTCGTTGTAGGCCTTGAAGTCGTCGATGTCCAGCATCAGGAGTGCGAACGGCTCCGAGTCGGCGATCGACTCGAGCAAGTCTTCGCGGAAGGTGCCGTGGTTGCGCAGCCCGGTAAGCGCATCGGTCTGCGCTCGCAGTTTCAACAGCCGATGCGCCAACGCGTTCTGCAGCGCGATCGAGACGTGAGCCGCGAATAGCCGGACCAGGTCCAGCTCGCGCGGTTCGAAGACCGCGCCCTCGCCTTCACGCTTGAGGTGGAGGACGCCCAGCACGCGCTCGCGACCCCGTAGCGGTGCCAGGATGAGCGCGGCCGGCGCCATCCCACTGCGGTTGCCGCGGCCGCCACGGCTGACGCTGCGCGCCTCTCCGGTGGCGATGACATCGGAGACGACGGCACCGGTGTCGGGGATGCGCCGAGCCATGAAGGCAGCGGCCCCCACGCCCCGCGCCAGCAACGGGCTGAGGCTGCGCGCGGCGGGCTCGTGCACGTAGATGCCGAGCGTGTCCACCGGGATGAGTCCGAGCAGGCTATCGGCGATCTCCGCTACCACCGCTGCCGGATCGAGGTTGGTGAGGATGCGCTCCGTCACGCGAAGCAGCTCCGCCTGGCTGCGCAGTTGTCGCTCTAGCGCCTGGGCTTGCGCCTGGAGCCTCTCACTGATGTCGGCATTGGCCATCGCCTGGGCGGCGATGGCAGCGTAGATGCCGAGGTAGCGCAGGTCGTCGGGTGCGAAGCGGTCCAGCCCCAGGCGGGAGAGGACGATGACACCGATGGTCTCGTCCTCGTAGATCATGGGAGCCACCAGCATCGACTCCGGCAGGTCCGCCTCCGTGCCCGGCACCTGGGCACCGCGCGGATCACGCGCCGCGTCAGGCAGGTACTGGGCAACCCCATGTTCGGCGACCCAGCCGGTGATGCCCTCGCCCACATGCAGCCGAAGCTGCTCGCCATCCTCGGCGGTGTACGCGCCGACCTCGCCACGCCACGCCACCGGCACGACCTCCCGGTCTTGCACGCGATAGACGCGCACGTTGTGGTAGTCGATCAACTGGCGCAGCTCGAGGCAGATGGCCGTGCCGATCTCACCCACCGTGCTGAGATGATTGAGCCGTGTTCCGAGCTTGGCGATGGACTCGATCTGAGCCTCACGGTAGATCTCGGGCGAGGGCCTGTTCTCGTTGGCTGCCATGAACGCACGCAGGTCATCGATGAGGAATCGTCGGTCGCCACGACCGTTGACACGGAGGCAGCGGACGCGGCCCTGGTCAGCCCATGCTCGCAGCGTGTTGGGGTGGACGCCGAGGATGCGGGCAGCCTTGGTGATGGGCAGTGAGGCGGAGGCCGGCAGGGTCATCATGTCGCCATTGGGAGCGGAACGCAGGTGTCGTCCAGTGCGGGAATGGTGCGTGGATGGTGCGTGAACCTAACAACTCCTCATATGGGAGCTCCGTACCGGGCTCGAGGGTCCATGGTGCCAGCGGGCAGCGGTAACCTCAGTCGTGGGGTACCAGGCGGACGATGACGAACGTGAGCAGGGCGGTCACGAGGCCCAGGGCGATCACCGCGCCCAGTATCAGCAGGGGGTTGCCGACGACGCCGGGGCCGGCCCCCCCGGAACGCAGGTCGCCGCCCTCCAGCAGCCCCGCAGCCGTCGCCGCCGGGGAGGCCGTCGGATCGTCACCCAGGGTCGCCATCGCCAGCAGTCCGGTCGCCACGAACGCCAGGCTGATGGCCACGGCCAGCGTGCGCTTTGTCACCGGCCCAACAGCAGCAGGAGGAGCCCGAGTCCGACGAGGAACGGCGTGCTCACCAGCAGCGCCGCCGAGAGCATCAGCTGGCGGCGGCGGCTCGACCCCAGGATGCGCATGGCTTCGTCGAGTTCCAGTGTCGTGAGCACCAGCGGTCGCCCCAGCCCCGGGCCCAGCACGACCGCGCCGCGGGCATCCACCGTCGGCACGCCAGCGGCCGTGGCGTGATCGACCGCCGAGATCTGCTCCACACGCAGGCGCACCGGTGTGTCCGGGGCCAGCGTTGGCAACGCCCCCTCGACGGCATCCGGGGTGAGGTCGGCCGCCGTGCCCAGGGACTCACGCGGCACCACGACGAGCCCATCGCCGAGCGCGCCACTGTCGATGACCACACGCTCGCCCCGCTCGGCCAATGCGAACGGTACGGCCAGCCGCTCGTCGTCGAACGTCTGCCAACCTGAGCGGCCGACGCGGTGCTGGAGCCGGCGTCGGCGGAAGACGATGGGCTTGCCATCATCGGCGGGGAACTCCTCGTCGCTATCGATGCGCCCGTGGAGCCGCACGTACGCGGGCTCATCGCCGGCCGCGATGGCGGCGGCCTCGGCCAGGCTGCGATGGGGTGCGGCCGAAAGGAGTCGGCCGACACGCCAGCCCAGACCGCTGCGCTCGAGCAGGAGCCAGCCCAGGACGCCGGCGGCCAAGCCAGTCACGAGGAGGACCGGTCCGATCATGCCGGCAGCCCCTGGGCGCTGGGCATGCAGCGACCCGAAGGAACCTCCCACGCGACGTGGGCCGTGATGTCATCTTGGCCGTTAGTCGGTTCCTGGGCCCCTTCGGGTCGACGCCGACGGTAGGCTTCGCCCGCGGTGCCGGTCAACGGTACCGAAGGGGTAAGTGGTGTCAGTACGCAACGTTCCATCCACCGTTCGTCCACACTGGTCACCGCAGGGCTCGTCCGCTGCTGGCATCGAAGGCGGCCACGTCGCCGCCATAGCTCGTGAGAGTGAGTCTGCCGCCGACCAGCTCGGCGGCGGCGATGACGTCGCTGTGGGCCACCCGCCAGCGCACCTCCCCCAGCGGGCCCAGGGCCAGTGTTTCCACCTCGCTCTGCAGGATGACGTGCGGAAGTCGCGATGAGCCCAGCACGACCACGATGGGTGTGCCCGACAGGTGCGACCAGACCAGCTCTCCGCTGCGGCCCTTGAGACCGTACGCGCGGAAGCCATACTTCACCACCAGCTGGGCCTCGGTATCCCACAGCAGGCCGGCCGGCTCATCGAACACCGGTGAGGCCAGGCGCGTGGTCCAGGTGCCTAGCGGTCCCTCCACGCGCAACTCAGCCCGGCACATGCGGGCGACATCGCCGCCTGCAAGCTCGGCATGGTCGGTCAGGGCACCGCCGCTTTCGGAGAGCGCGAAGACATCCTCCGCCGATCCAGGCCCGCCCCAGCGATAGCGGGCGGCGAGACCGCCAGGGTAGCCGACGCTGGCGCGCTGGACCTCGCTCACGGGACCGCCGCGTCCGGATCTGCCGGGTCGGGTTGCTCGGCGCAAGGTGCGACCAGTGCGTCGGCGAGCATCGCGAGCGTGGCCGGTGCGATGGCGAACACGGCTGTGGAAGTGCCGGCAGCGGCCCACACTTCCTGGTAGTCATCGAGGGCGGGATCCATCACCACCGGGATGCGCTGTCGATGGCCAAAGGGCGGGATCCCGCCGATGGCGTAGCCGGTGGCGGCGTTCGCCTCCCTGGCGCTGGCGCGACGTATGCGTGGCCGGGCGCTGGCGCTAGCCAGCTTGGCGAGGTCGACCCGATCGCTGCCGCGCACGAGGGCGAGGAGGGGCTCCAGGTCGCTGTCATCGCGGGTGGGGTCCGGGGGTGCCATGAAGACGAGACTCTTGACGATCTGGCCGAGCTGCACCCCGATGGCGTCGGCTGCCTCCTGGGCCGTATGGGTCGATGCGTCGAAGGTCACGATCTCGATGTCCACGCCACGCCGGCGGGCCGCTTCGCGGACGCGCTCGTGGGCAGGATGGGCAGGTTCAGGCATGGTCCCGAGTCTAGGACATCGGACCCGGCTCGCCCCGGGTGTAGGATTTGGGTTGGCAATCACATATGGGACAGGGGAGCGCCAGGTAGCGCTGAGAGTGCGGCATCACCGCAGACCCTCGGAACCTGATCCGGTTCGTACCGGCGAAGGGAGTCGATGACGCAACCTCCGTCCCCTCCAGACGGAGGTTCTGACGTTCATGGCCGCGACCGATCACGTGCTCGTCGTCGCCGACGGCGATGTTGACAGTGTGCTTCTCGCTGAGCTGGCCCGCGGCGAGGATCGACCGGCGCTCATCGCAGCCGACGGCGGTGCCGCGCACGTGCTGGCAGCCGGCCTGGTGCCCGATCTGGTGGTGGGCGACTTCGACTCACTGGCGGCGGCTGATCGCGCCCACCTGGAGGACATCGGTGTGGAGCTGCGAGTGGCAGACCCGGCCAAGGACGAGAGCGACATGGAGTTGTGCCTCCTGGCCGCACTCGCGGCCGGCCACGCTCGCATCACCATCCTTGGCGCGCTCGGACTGGACCGTCCCGAGCACAGCCTGGCCAACCTGCTGCTGCTGGCCGATCCGCGACTGGACCAGGTGGACGTCGTCATCGCCGGGCGCGGGTCGCGCACCTGGCGCATGGGCACCCTCGACGGGCCAGGCCTGACACGCATCGAGGGACGTTCACGGGACTTCGTCTCGCTCTTTCCTCTCGACGCCGAAGTCGCCGGTGTCAGCACCCAGGGGCTTCGTTTCGCGCTCGTCGAAGAGTCGCTCTCCCTGGGCCCATCGCGCGGCCTCTCCAACGAGCTGCTCGACACCACTGCGCGGGTGACCAGTCGGCGTGGCCGGCTGGTGGTCGTGCACAGCGACCGCTCCAGCGACTAGAAAGGAGGATCCCGCGTGCATCGACCAGGCACCACGGCCGCCCTGCTCGCTCTCGGTCTGTTGCTCTTGGTCACCCTGCCGGCGACGGCTCAGCAACGGACGCTGACGCTGATGACCCACGACTCGTTCTACCTGCCGGCGGGCGTCATCGAGGCTTTCGAGGCCGCTCACGACGTGGACGTGCAGTTGCTGCCGGCGGGCGATGCCGGTGCCGTCGTCAACCAGGCCATCCTGACTGCCGATCGCCCCCTGGCAGACGTACTCTACGGCGTCGACAACACGTTCCTCTCGCGCGCCCTCGCGGCCGACCTGTTCGAGCCGTACCAGTCGGCGGCCCTGGCTTTCGTGCCGGCCGACCTGCAGCTGGACCCCCATCATCGTGTCACCCCCGTTGACTTCGGCGACGTCTGTCTCAACATCGACCGCTCGGCCTTCGACGAGTCCGGCCTGCCGCTTCCCACGAGCCTGGAAGACCTGGCCGATCCGGCCCTCGCTGGTCAGCTGGTGGTGGAGAACCCCGCGACCTCGTCGCCCGGCCTGGCCTTCCTGCTGGCCACGGTCGCCTACTTCGGCGACGATCCGGAGAGGGGCTGGGCCGCGTATTGGGCCGACCTCCGCGAGAACGGTGTGACCGTGGCCGCCGACTGGGAAGGTGCGTACTTCAGCACCTTCTCTGGCGGTTCCGGCGAGGGCGAGCTCCCCATCGTGGTGTCCTACGCCACAAGCCCGGCAGCCGAGTTCCTGGGTGCCGGTCCTGACGCGACGGAATCTCCGACGGTGGCCATCGATGCCGGCTGCTTCCGCCAGGTCGAGTTCGCCGGCATCCTGCGTGGCAGTGACGAGCCCGAGCTGGCCGCCGCACTCATCGACTACCTGCTCTCGCCCGCGGTACAGGCGGAGCTGCCACTGGCGATGTACGTCTATCCGGCCCGAGAGGATGTGCAACTGCCGGCGGTCTTCGAGCAGCACGCCCTGGTGCCGTCCGCGCCGCTGAGCCTTGACCCGGCCGTCATCGACGCGGGGCGCGAGGCCTGGATCCGCGAGTGGACCGACATCGTCCTGCGCTGAGACGCCGCTGGGCCCTGCTGCTGGCGTTCCCGCCGCTGGCGTTCCTGGGCCTCTTCTTCCTGTGGCCAGTGGCCAATATCCTGGCCCTTGGGATCGCCCCCGAGGGCGAGGTCGCGTTGGGCGGCATCATCGCGGCGTGGCGGCAGCCGTTCGTGCTGGACATCCTGCTGTTCACGCTCGCGCTGGCGGGGTTGTCCACGCTGTTGACGCTGCTGCTGGGGTTGCCCGCGGCCTGGGTCTTTGCCCGCTTCGACTTCCCCGGCAAGCGCGTCCTGCGGGCGCTCACGGTCGTTCCGTTCGTGCTGCCCACGGTGGTGGTCGGCGCAGCGTTCCTGGCTTTGCTGGGGCCGCGCAGCCCGCTCAACACCATCGGCGAGGGCCTCTTCGGGGCCTCGTTTCCGCAGGTCCGCCTCGATGGCTCGGTGGGGGCCATCCTGGTTGCCCACGTCTTCTACAACATCGCGGTGGTCATCCGACTGGTGGGCGGTATGTGGGCACACATCGATGCACGCAGCGAAGAGGCGGCACGCATGCTCGGCGCCGGGCCGTGGCGTGCGTTTCGTGAGGTCACCTGGCCGCTGCTGCGGACAGCCGTCATCTCCGCTGCCTCGATCGTGTTCCTCTTCACCGTGACCTCCTTCGGCGTGGTGCTGCTGCTGGGCGGCCCGCGCAACACGACGCTGGAAGTGGAGATCTACCGCCAGACGGCCATCCTGCTGGATCTGCCCACGGCGGCCGCACTGACGCTCCTGCAGATGGCCGGCGTCTTCGCCCTCCTGCTCGCGAGTGCCCGTGCGCAGGAGCAACTGGCGGTGCAGCAGCGCCTGCGGTCCTCGGCCGAGACGTCCCGCCGGCCACGACCCGGCCGCGAGCGCATCGCTGTGACGCTCACGCTGGGCGCCACGCTGCTCTTCATGCTCACGCCCCTGCTCGTCCTGGTGGAGCGGTCGCTGGCGGGGCCGACCGGCTACGGCCTGTCGGCGTACCAGTCACTGCTGGCGGACGAGCCGCGCATGCGACTGACGGCCGCTCCGTGGCAGGCGGTGACCGACTCGCTGGCCTTCG
Organism: uncultured Chloroflexia bacterium; assembly: GCA_963724095.1. Classification (GTDB taxonomy): domain Bacteria; phylum Chloroflexota; class Limnocylindria; order Limnocylindrales; family CSP1-4; genus JAFMJV01. Next base: position 27,625 of record CAVRTH010000001.1, on the reverse strand, counting down.
CCGCAGCCACCACGCTCATCGCTGGGACATTGGGGCTGCTGGCCGCGGCCGTGGTGGGCTACCGCCGCGGCTGGCTTTCACGCGGGATGGATGCGCTCATCATGTTGCCTCTGGGGACCTCGGCGGTCATCGTCGGCTTCGGCTTTCTGGTCTCGCTCGATACGCCGCCGCTGGACCTGCGCACCTCGGTGCTGCTCATCCCCATCGCCCATTCGCTCATCGCGCTGCCCTTCGTGATGCGTGCGGTCGTGCCCGTCATTCGCTCCATCGACCACCGCTTGCGCGAGGCGGCCGCCGTCCTTGGCGCCTCGCCCGAGCGTGCCTGGCGCGAGATCGACGGGCCGATCCTGGCGCGCGCTGCGCTGATCGGCGCCGGTTTTGCCTTCGCCGTCTCGCTGGGTGAGTTCGGCGCCACGCTCTTCATCGCGCGACCCGACAGTGTCACCATCCCGGTGGCCATCTACCGTCTGCTGGGGCAACCTGGTGCCGCCAACTTCGCCACGGCCATGGCCCTGGCGGTGGTGCTGATGCTGCTGACCGCGACCGCCGTGCTGCTCATCGAGCGGCTTCGAGGCGGCGGTCCCCAGCCGTTCTAGGTCATGCCGGGAGGTGACATGCTTCACATCGAGGGCCTGACCGCGGCATATGCCGAACAGGACGTGCTGCGTGACGTCAGCCTCGTGGTGCCGGCCGGCCAGCTGCTATGCGTGCTCGGCCCCAGCGGTGGCGGCAAGTCCACCTTGCTGCGTGTCATCGCCGGACTGGAACTGCCGCGCTCGGGTTCGGTGCGGCTCGACGGACGCGACCTGGCCGGGGTGCCGCCGCATCAGCGCGACGTGGGGCTGATGTTCCAGGACTACGCGCTCTTCCCACACCGGGACGTAGGCCAGAACGTCGCCTTCGGCTTGCGCATGCGCGGGGAGGGGAGCGCTGACACGCAGCGCCGCGTCGGCGAGTTGCTCGAGCTGGTGGGCCTGCCGGGTGCCGAGCGCCGGTCCGTTTCGCAACTGTCGGGCGGGGAACAACAGCGCGTGGCCCTGGCCCGCGCACTGGCGCCGCGGCCGCGCCTGCTGATGCTCGACGAGCCCATGGGCTCGCTCGATCGTGCCCTGCGCGAGCGCCTGCCTGACGAGCTGCGCGGCATCTTCACCGAGCTCGGACTCACGGTCATCTACGTCACCCATGACCAGGACGAAGCGCTGTCGGTGGCCGATCGCGTCCTGCTGCTCAACGAGGGACGAGCGGTCGCCGATGGCACGCCCGAGGAGCTGTGGACACGACCGCCGAACGAATGGACAGCGCGTTTCCTGGGGTTCCGCAACGTGGCGCCTGGATACCTCGACCCTGGCTCGCTGCGGACACCCTGGGGCAACCTGCCCGCCAACACCGCCGATAGCGGCGACCTCGCCGGGACGGTCGCGTCGGCGACCCCGGTCGACGTGCTGCTTCGGCCGGCTGGCCTGGCGCGTGATGCAGCTGGCCCCATCCACGGTCGGGTCGTGGCCAGGCGGTTCCGCGGCGACCACGTGCTGTTGCTGGTCGAGGTCGCCGACGCACCGATGTTGCACGTAGAGGCACGCGATGGCGAGCTGCCGGCGGTCGCTGCCGACATCAGGCTGGCGGTGCGGCCGGGCGGCGCGCATGTCATGCGTCGCGCTTCAGCGCTACCCTCTGCCAATGACTGACGACACTGCCCCGAACCGCCCTGCCGTGGGCGATCCGGCTCCGACGTTCTCGCTGCCCGATGACAGCGGCACCCTGCGTGACCTCGCCGCCGCGCGCGGCCGCTGGCTGGTGTTGTTCTTCTACCCCAAGGATTTCACGCCCGGTTGTACCACCGAGGCCTGCGAGTTCCGTGATCTCTCAGCCGAGTTCGAAGCTGCCGGCGCGACGGTCTGGTCCATCAGCGTCCTTGATGCCGCGTCCAAGGCAAAGTTCAAGGCCAAGCATCGGTTGACCTATCCCCTCCTGTCCGATGCTGACCACGCGGTCTCCGAGCGCTACGGGGTCTGGGTCGAGAAGCGCAACTATGGCAAGACCTACTTCGGCATCGCGCGCAGCACGTTCCTTCTGGATCCCGATGGCCGCATCGCCCGTATCTGGCCCAAGGTCACCGTCGAGGGCCATGCGGCCGAGGTGCTCGAAGCGGTCCGGAGTGCGGTGGCGGCAGGCTGATGGAGCCGAGCGCCAACGCCCCCAGGACAGAAGAAGACGTCGCTCGTGGGGGGAGACGAGCGACGTCACGGACACAGCATAGCGCGTCAGCCGAAAGAATCAAGTACGTTTTTGGTGTCTGTTTGTGGCGGGGCACTGCTGGGTGACTGGAGACCGCGGAGCAGCCGCCAAGGTGCTGGCACGACGCCGGGTATGCGACGGGCGCTCGCGAGCTCTACAACCTCACCAGGGATACCTGTGAACTGCATACCCTGGCACGCAAGCCAGGGCATGGAGCTGACATGAACCCGCAGATCCGCCGATCCGCTGAGCGCCCTCAGCGCCTCCTCGCGATCGTGGCCCACCCTGGCGACGTCGACGTTGCCATCGCTGGCAGTGTCGCCGCCTGGGTCGCCCAGGGCACCATCGCGCAGCTGGTGTGTTGCACCAGCGGTGACTCGAGCGGTGACGACGCTTCGGCCGACCCGTTGGCCCTGGCGGCCACTCGTGAAGCCGAGCAGCGCGCTGCGGCCGCCATCGTGGGCTTCGACTCCGTGGCCTTCCTGCATCGGCCCGATGGCGCGCTGGCCAATGATCTTGCGCTGCGCGAACAGCTGGTACGTCTCATACGTTCGTTCCGGCCCGACGCGGTGACTGCACCCGATCCACGCCCCCTCATCGTCACGTGCGGGGAGCGCGGCAGGGTCAATCACATCGATCACCGGGCGGCCGGCGCCGCAGCCATCGACGCCGTCTCCCCGGCGGCTCACAACGCCATGGCCTTCCCGCACCTGCTCAGCTCGGAGCGACTGCAGCCCCATCGGGTCGACAGGCTGTACCTGTTCTCGACCGAGCGCCCCTCCGCCGTGGTCGACATCTCGGCCACGCTCGACACCAAGTCGCGCGCGATCGCGGTACATCACAACCAGACCGGTGGGCCAGATGGCCTCGAACGATGCGCCCGAGAGCGTGCTCGCGACGACGGGGCGCTGGTGGGGATCGCTGCGGGTGAGGCCTACGCGGTCATCGATCTCGAGTAGCGTCCCGCGCTGCCGCCGGGGGCCGGATCAGCCTGGCAGACTCCCCAGCTCGTGCCGGTCGGCCAGCAGTACGGGGCGCACCTGGCCCCATTCGTTCCACAGAAGCTCCAGTTGGTCGGATCGACGTCCCAGCACACCGACCAGTTGATCCACGGCAAGTGTCGGCGCCTGTGCGGCAAGGTAGGCTCGAGCGTCCACGCCGATCGATCCGGGCAACGAGCGCAAGTCCTCTGAGCTTGGCAGGTCCCGCATGTTGCGCGCGTCAAGACCGGCATACGCCAGCGCCATCGACAGGTCGGTCGGAGAGGGCGCCCGTCCCGCATGCCAGCCCTCGGCCGGAGCGAACGCGAAGCCCAGGCGGGCGAGTGCGGCGATGACGTCGCGCGCTTCCTCGAAGGTCAGGTGCGCCCAGAAGGGATGCTCGGTGTCGAAGATCAGGAAGCCTTCCTCGGCCGCGGCCGAGACGATGGCATCGACCAACTCCTGTAACTGCAGCTGGGCTTCAGCAGGGGAGTGGCCGGTGTGGTCGGCGATCTCGTTGGCAGCCAGTTCCAGCGCACGACGATCGCCACTGACCATCGATTCGATGACCAGGGGTGAGCCGTGTTCCGCCTCGTCGATCTGGATGGCATGGCCGACATCGGCGCCGCCTGTTTCGGTGGCGGCGTCCGACGTGGGCGGCGCGGGTGTGCCTACCCCTCCTCCTCACAGGCCGCCAGGAGGACCCGCGCATCAAGACAGGCGGACTCAGCCTGCTCAGCCACGATCATCGCTCCTCGCTCGCCGCGCTCTGCCGCCCGCAGGGCAGCCTCGATGTCCCGGACCTTCGCCGTGGCGCTGGAGGCCGCACGTTGGTGCAGCCGGCTGGTTCGGTTGACATGGTCGAGGGCGCTCCCCCAGGCGGCCGTGGCCTCGCGGATCTCGGCATCGGTCTGGGCTGCTCGACACGCCAGCTGGTAGGCGTCGCGAGCGGCGGCCTTCTCGGCGGTGCGCAGCCGGGGATCGGCCGCAGCCAGGGCTCCTGCCCGCTGGCGTTGGGCGGCGACGAGGTCGCGCCGCAGCTCACGGGTGTGCGCCTCGGCGCCCTCATAGGCCGCCATCGCCTCATGAGCCTCGCGGCAGCGAGAGCTGACGGCGGCCCGCAGCTCAGCACAGCCGTCGGAGGGACGCTCGACAGGCATCCCCGTAGGTGTGCTCATGGCGAGAACATACGAGCGCACGGCGCACTGGTCAACGGGCAGAAGGTCATGTGGCCCTCGATGTGGTGGCCTTCTCCTCGCCAGCGCCGCTGCCGCCTAAAAGTTCACGCCGGCGCTAAACGATCCGACACGTCTGGGCCGGCGGATGGTAGATTCCCTCGAACTCGCGTCGTCAGGCCGAGCCCACAGTCCCACACCCGTATGAGGGGGTCCGATCGAGCGTGGTCATCGACACCGGCCAGGAATTCCTCGTCCAGCCCGTGGACGCATCCTGGCTGCAGTGCAACATCGAGTGCCAGGAAGCGTGCCCCGTGGGCACGAACTGCCGCGGGTACCTGAATCTGGCTGCCGAGGGCCGCTTCGAGGAGGGCTACATCCTCTCCCGTGAGCCCAATCCGGTGGCCGCGATGTGTGCGTACGTGTGCTCGGCGCCGTGTGAGCGAGCGTGCCGCCGCGGTGATATCGACCGCCCGCTGGCCATTCGCGCCATGAAGCGCTTCCTTGTGGAGTGGCACGCGCAGTCGGGTATCCCCGACGAGATGCCGCTCATCACCCCACGCGACACCCGTGTCGTGGTCGTCGGTGCCGGCCCGGCCGGGCTGGCCGTGGCACGCGAACTGGCCGTGTCCGGGCACCAGGTGACGGTCTATGACGATCTGCCCATGGCCGGCGGCACGATGCTGGTGGGTGTGCCAGCCTTCCGCCTGCCGCGCGAAGCCATCGAGATGGACTTCAGGCTCGTCGAGCGCCTCGGCGTGGCTTTCCAGTTCGACACGTGCATCGGGCGTGACATCACCTTCGAGGAGTTGCAGCAGCGGTTCGACGCGGTCGTCATCTGCGCCGGTGCCATGAGCGCCGTGTCGCTGGACATTCCCGGCAATGAGCTCAACGGCATCCAGTACGGCGTCGACTTCATGAAGAAGGCCAACCTCGGCGAGGCGCTGGAAGTCGGCAACGATGTCGTCATCATCGGCGGCGGCTACACCGCCATGGACTGCTCGCGCACCAGCCTGCGACACGGCGCCCAGAACGTCACCATCGCCTACCGCCGCACCCGCTCGGAGCTCGTCGTCGACGAGGAAGAGCTGGGCGAGACCGAGCGTGAGGGCGTGACCATGGATTTCCTCGTCAGCCCGGTCGAGATCATCGGCGACGAGGATGGCAACATCAGCGGCGTCAAGTTCGTACGCAACAAGCTGGGCGAGCCTGATGCCTCGGGTCGCCGCCGCCCAGTGCCCATCGACGGCACCGAGTACGTGGTGCCAGCGCAGACCGTGATCGCGGCCGTCAGTCAGGCGGCCGACAACACCTTCCTGCCCGTCGAATTGAGCTTTCACATCAACCGCGGCCGCATGCGCGTCGATCCCGGTACCTACGCCACCAACGTGCGTGGCGTGTTCGCCTGCGGCGACTTCGTCACCGGCCCGACCACGCTCATCGAGGCAGCCGGACATGGCAAGAAGTGTGCCTACGCCATCGATCGCTACCTCTCGGGTCGTTCCAGCGTGGAGGTCGAGGCCAACGTCCGCATCGTCAGCTCGTGGCGCCACGAGATGCCCGAGTTCTACGACGTGCTGCCGCGGCAACACATCCCGGTCGTGCCCCTGGAGGCGCGCATCCCATCGGACGATCCAGCGGTCAACTTCAGCACGCCCATGGAGGTCGGCTACGGCGTTGACGCCGCGGTAGCCGAGTCTACGCGCTGCCTGATGTGCAACTACAACATCTGGTTCGATGCTTTCCGCTGCGTCCTCTGCGGCGCGTGTGCGGACGTCTGCCCCGAGGGCGTCATCCACATGATCGACGTCAACCAGATGAAGTCGGAGGGCGCCTTGCCCGAGCTGGTGGACGGCTACGGCTGGACCCAGGGCGCGGCCATGGTCCTCGACGAGGAACGCTGCATCCGCTGTGCCCTGTGCGTCAAGCGCTGCCCGTATGACGCCATCACCATGGAGCGCTTCGAGATGCAGGAGATCAGCGAGGACGGAAGGCTCTACAAGGAGTCTTACCGTGACACCCAGCTCGGCCTGGCGGGTGTCGGCAACCAGGCACAGGCAGGGGGACACTCCTCGATGATGGCTCCACGGCCTTGAGCTTCCTCGAGCGCATCGACCAGGGCATCCGCCGCAGCGCGGCGTTCCGCTCGGTCTTCCGGCAGCCCTACCCCAACGACGAACGTTCGCGCGCCATGGCGGTGATGAACAACGTGTTCCTGCACCTCCATCCAGTGCGGGTCCGCCAGCACGCCGTCAAGTTCGCCTACACCTTCTGCCTCGGCGGACTCTCCTTCTTCTTCTTCCTCGTGTTGACCGTGACGGGCGTCTACCTGATGTTCTTCTACGTGCCCTCGGCGACCCAGGCCTACTCGGACATCCTGCGCATCCAGTCAGAGGTGCCCTTCGGCTTGCTGGCCCGCAACATCCATCGCTGGGCCGCGCACCTGATGGTCTTCTTCGTCTTCCTGCACATGATGCGGGTGTTCTATCACGGTGCCTACAAGCCGCCGCGTGAGTTCAACTGGGTGGTCGGCGTGGTGCTGCTGCTGCTGACCGTCTTCCTCTCCTTCACCGGCTACCTGCTGCCCTGGGACCAGATCGCCTTCTGGGCCATCACCATCGGCACCAACATGGCCACCTTCGCGCCGCTCTTCAACACGCCATCGCAGCTGCTCCTGCTGGGCGGGATCGAGGTAGGCCAGAACACGCTGCTGCGTTTCTACGTCCTGCACGTGATCCTGATGCCGCTGGTGGCATCGCTGTTCCTGGCCGTGCACTTCTGGCGTATCCGCAAGGACGGAGGTATCAGCGGCCCCTTGTAGGTCGGACAGAACCCCATGAGCGACGAGACCAAGAACCCCCAGGTCCCCGCCTCAGCCCCGGTGACTCAGACGGAGCGGCGCAGCACGCTGCCCGCGGCACCACCGGAGCGGCGCACGACCGAGATCGACAAGCAGCGCGTGCCCATGGCAGCCAAGCCCTACCGGCTGCTGGCGTTGGTCAAGCAGGACGCCGTGGTCCGTGTCCAGAAGGAACCGGACGACACGGTCATGACTTGGCCGCACCTGCTCGCGATCGAGTTCTTCGCGGCGGCCATGATGAGCATCTTCCTGCTGCTCATGGGTGTCTTCATCAACGCCCCGCTCGAAGAGTTGGCCAATGGCAACGTCACGCCCGTGGTGGCCAAGGCGCCTTGGTACTTCGTGGGCCTGCAGGAACTGCTGGCCTACTTCCACCCCACCGTCGCGGGTGTGCTGGTGCCGACCGTCATCCTCGTCGGTGCAGCGCTCATTCCCTTCATCGACCGTGGTCCCAGGGGCGACGGCGGCTCGCCTCGTCCTTCTGATCGCAAGGTCAGCGTGATGCTCTTCACCTTGATCATGGGCGCGGGTCTCACGGTGACATTCCTCGGCGCCTTCTTCCGCGGCCCTGGCTACGCCTGGACGATGCCGTGGGACGGCTTCTTCTTCGCACTGTAGGGAGACCATGGGCAACTGGAAGCTGACGCGATCACAAGAACCCGGAGCGCTGACGGAGCCGGTGCTGCGCGAGATGCGCACAGGCGCGACGGGAGGCTTGACGCGCCGGCAGCTCATCCGCCGTTCGATCGGCGCTGCGGTCGCCCTCTGGCTGCTCGAGGTCGGCGCGGGCACGCTGGGCTTCCTGTGGCCGAATCTGGCTCGTGGTTTCGGTGGCGAGATCAACGTGGGCGACTTTCAGACCGTGTCTGAGAGTCCTGACGTGGAAGGCCTCACGCTCAAGGATGGCGCGCCTTCCTATCTTCCCAACGCACGCCTGTTCGTCGTTCTCAATGATCCCAACCTGGGCTTCCAGGAGGGCGACTCGTCGGATGGTGACGGAAGCGTGACCAACGTGCACACGATGTTCCAGAAGTGCCCGCACCTTGGCTGCAAGCCGAACTTCTGCGAGTCGAACTTCTGGTTCGAATGCCCCTGCCACGGCTCCCGCTACGACCGCCTGGGCACCAAGGTCCAGCAGCTCGGCCCGGCGCCGCGCGGACTTGACCGCTTCCCGCACCAGGTCCAGGATGGCAACCTGATCGTCGATACCAGCAAGATCGTCCTGGGGCCGCTGCCGGTGGCCCTCGGCCAGCCCGGCCTCATCCCGGCCAAGTCGCCCACGGGCTGCATATGAGCCAGGACAAGGGTGGCCGTGAGCTCGCCCCCCGTGACAGCGGCGAGGTCGAGACGACCGGGTCGCGGCTGACGCCGATCGACGGTGACAGCCGCGACGTCGAGCGCTTCTCCGCCGGTCCACGGGCACACAGCGTCGAACTCACCGAGGAGCGCTCGGCCAAGATCGTGCGCCAGAGCGCCAACGCCCGCAACGTGGTGTTCCTGGCCGTCCTGCTGGTCGCCCTGTTCATCCCGGTCTACTGGTTCTATGAGAGTGGCATCCCGGCACTCGGAACCGAAGGTCGCATGGCTGCCGAAGCGGACGTCCAGTACGTCACCGACGTCTCCCGCGGGTACGAGCTCTTCATCGCCAACTGCGCCACCTGCCACGGCACGCAGGGCCAGGGTGGCATCGGGCCGCCGCTCAACGACCAGGCCAAGCTATACAACGCGCTCACGCCCGCTGGTGAACCCGGCAGTGGCCACCTCAACCCCACCTATATCAACAATGTCCTGACCGTCGGCGGCCGCTACGTCTGCGGCGATCCCAACAGCCTGATGGCGACATGGAAGGAGCCGAACGGGCCCCTCAACTACCGCCAGGTGGAAGAGCTCATCGCCTGGATCACGGCAAGCAAGGACATCCAGTTCGTCTACGAGCCCAAGACACACGGTGCCGCGCAGGGCGCCGCGGTCGAGCCCCAGACCATCGCCGGCTGGCGAGACCCCAACTGGCAGCCGGGGCCGGATGACACACCCCCACCGGCCTGCTGGAAGAACCCCAGCGGTGTCATCGGTGGTGGCGCGCCCGCAGCGACGCCGCCCCCGGCCAACCCGGACGTCACCGCGGCGCCCATCACTGGTGGCTCTGCCGATGCCCCGCGTATCGTCCACCTCCAGGCCACCGCCAACTTGCAGTTCACCGACGAGAACGGTACGCCGGTGTCACAGATCGAAGCGGTGCCCGGCGAGACGATCGAGTTCGTCGTCGACAACGTCGCGGGCTTTGACCACGACTTCTGGATCGGAACACCCGAAGAGCTGAGCTCGCCCAATGCGGAGACCGACAACGGCATCCCGGCCTGGGCGAGTGGTGAGCGGACCCTCACCTGGACGGTCCCGAGCGACGGCGGAACGCTGCAGTTCGCCTGCACCATCCCGGGCCACTACTACACGATGCAGGGCAACATCGTGATCCAGGGATAGGGGCAGGAGACGCACGTGGCACAGCAAGCACTCCCCCAGGGCGCCACCCGCCGTCGAGTCGCCTTCGGGCTGCTCGACAGCGATGGCTGGACGTGGGCCGGGTTGAAGGCGACCTTCTGGTTCCTCTTCATCCTCTTCATGCTCGGTGTGGTCCCCAACTGGGCCTACTACTTCACCACCAGCACCACCATCTCGGTCGGCTACAACTTCGCCTCGATCGTCAACCTCTGCCCGGCCGATAACGAGGACTCTGCCCTGTCCGGTGCCGGCCGGGGCCATGCTGCCCTGGCAGCCGTCGCCGGCAGAGCTGGCCATGCCGGCGGCGCGCGCGGGCTCGTCGATCTACCAGTCCGGCTCGACCCTCTACCTGGTCGGGGGCACGCTGGACAGTGGCGTCACCGACGAGGTGCTGGTCACCGAGGTCACGGAGAACGGCAACCTCACGGGTTGGACCACCGGGCCGGCGTTGCCGGAGCCGCGAAGCGATGCGGCACTGGGCATGTTCGCCGGCATCCCCTATGTCATCGGCGGTCTCGATGGTACGGGTGCCCCCACGGCCACGGTCTATCGGGGCGTCATCGAGGAGGGTGTGCTCACCGGTTGGGTGCTGTCAGACGGCGAGAACCGGACCCCCGACCTGACGCTGCCACAGCCACTGAGCGGAACGGGTGTCCTCATCGGCACTGGCGGCTTCGTGCTGGTGGGCGGTCGGGATGGCGATGGCCAACCCACCGATGGGGTCTATAGCGCATGGGTCGAAGGAGCCGGCGATACGCTGCAGCCATGGGCGCCGCTCGAAGGGCTGGCCCTGCCCGAGCCGCGAGCAGACGTGGTTGCCTCCGGCATCGGTGACTTCATCTACGTCATCGGCGGGGAAGGGCCCAACGGCGCCAGCGACACGGTCTTCCGACTGGAGCTTGTCGACCATGAGCCCGCCACCAACGAGGCTGGTGCGCTGAAGGGCTGGGCCGTGGCGCCCGCGGACCAGGCGCTGCCGGAGCCCCGCACGGATGCCACCGGCTTCAACGCCAACGGCGCGATCTACGTCATCGGCGGCTTTGACGCCGAGGGTGTGCCGCAGGCATCGATGCTATGGACGGTGCCTGACACGAGCAGTGGCAACTATGGCGGCTGGCAGCGACTCGATCAGACGGACCTGGCGGTGGCGACGGCCAACGCGCCCATCGCTGGCGTCGGGTCGCAGGCCTTCATCCTCGGGGGCGAGACGCCAGAGGGGCCGACTGCCGGATCGTTGCGTGCAGCCATCTCGCCGCGTCCGCCATTCTTCCAGTTGGGCATCGCCGGTGCCACCATCCCGGCGCTCGCCATCAAGGGCGAGGTGGGCCAGCAACTGGGGTACCTCAACGCCATGGGTGTGGGCATGACGAACTTCGTCATCCTCATCATCATCGGCATCGCCTTCTCGCGGCCCGACTCCAGCAAGCGGGTCCTTTCGAGGCTGTCGCGTGGCCGGCTCCCGATGCCGCGCGAGGAGCGGTACCGCACGTAGCCGCCGCCGGGCTGCGGGCTCGCGGCATGGGCGCTAGGCGGTGGGCTCGCGGGCTGGGCTGGGGCGCCCCGCGCGGCGAGCCCGGGAAGCCGCTGGGGCGCCGCTGCGGCTGGCCTTGCAGCAGATGGGGGCCCGCTGCGGCTGGCCTTGCAGCAGATGCACGATCCCGACCAGCCGACCGCCCGGATGGCTGGTTTCTTGCATCCGGTGCACGGGAGGGGCGAAGGTGTGCATCGGGTGCAACGAAACGGCAGGTTGGCTGCGAAGTGGTCGAGATTGTGCAGCGGCTGCAAACCGACTGGCGGTGGACCGGCCAGCGGGCCCGGCAGCAGGCTCAGAACTCGCCTTCGCCGGGTTCTGGTTCTCCCGCGCTGGTGGGCAGGCCGGCGTTGTGCCAGGCCATGATCCCGCCACTTACGTTGGTGACGTTCTCGAAGCCCTGTGCCTGCAGGAACTGGGTGGCGTTCTGGCTGCGTGCGCCGGTGCGACACATGAGCAGCAGCTCACGGTCCCGTGGCAGGTCCTTGATCCGGCCGTTGAGTCGTCCCAGCGGCAGCAACACCGCGCCCCTGGCGCGGATCTGCATGTACTCGTTGGGCTCGCGCACGTCGACGATCAGGGCGCCCACGCCCTCGCTCTGCATCTCGGCGGCTTGTTGCACGGTCACAGCGGGCACGCCACCACCCATGAGGCTACGAAAGAACGACATCTCTACTCCAACTCGATCAGGGGTTTGCGGCCAGCGATGCCGGCGTCAAGCTCATGCCAGAAGGTGATCTCGCCCTCACCCAGCTTCCAGCACAGCCAGATGGGGCGGCCGGACGCGAGGGCAGGGAAGTCGACCAGACCCGTACCGATGTCTCGCAACGAGATGCCCCAGGCGTCGATCTGCCGCACCGTTCGCTCCATGCGCCGCACGACATCGGTCATCCGCTCCTGCTCTCGTTCAAGCTGAGCGTGCTGCGCGGAGTCGGCATCGGTGCCTGCGGCGAGCCGCTTGATCCGAGACTGCGCCGCAGCGATCACATCGCGATCGTCGCGCAGTGAAGACAGCAACGGGCGCAGCTCGGCGAGCCGCTCGTTGGCCCGGGCGAGGTCGTAGTAACTGGTCACGCACGGGATTCTCGCATGCGAGCCGGATTCGTTGTGCGAGGTGAGTCCAGTCGTAGATTCCAACCGACTGGGACCCGCTTGCGGGTGCGGAGCGGTCGAGGCCCCGGGAACGGCAGCGGGACCTGCGGCAACCTCGACCGTCCGAACGACCTACTCTCCGGACGCTAGAGTCGAGGTCATGAGACTGGCGGAGCGCATGGACGACATCGGCACCGAGTCCGCCTTCGAAGTCGCCGCCCGGGTGCGAGCCCTGGCCGCCGCAGGGCACGAGATCCTCAGCCTCCACATCGGCGAGCCCGACTTCGACACGCCGCCCAACGTGGTCGAGGCCGCCTGTCGTGCCCTCGCTGACGGTCACACGCACTACGCCCCACCGGTCGGAGTGCCGGCCTTCCGTGAGGCCATCGCAGCCGACTTCAGCCGACGCCACGGGGTCGAGGTCAAGGCTGACCGTGTCGTCGTCACGCCCGGCGCCAAGCCGGTCATGTCGTTCGCGCTGCTGTCCCTCGTCGGGCCTGGTGATGAGGTCATCGTCCCCGACCCCGGCTTCCCCATCTACGCATCGATGACGCGTTTCGTGGGTGCTACTCCGGTGCCCCTCCCGCTGCGCGCAGCCAACGACTACCGACTGGACCTCGACGAGTTGCGCGCGCTCGTCTCACCGCGCACGCGCCTCCTCATCCTCAACAGCCCCCACAACCCGACTGGTGCGGTACTGACCAGGCACGACCTCGAGGGCATCGCGGCAGTCGCCATGGCCAACGATCTCACGGTGCTGACGGACGAGATCTACGGGCGCCTCGTGTACGACGACGAGCACCACTCCATCCTCGCGGTCGACGGCATGGCTGAGCGCACGATCGTGCTCGACGGCCTGTCCAAGGCGTACGCCATGACAGGTTGGCGCCTGGGCTGGGGCATCTTGCCACTGGCACTGGTGCCGGCCTTCGAGCGGCTCCTGATCAACACGGTCTCGTGCACCGCGACCTACGCGCAGCTGGCCGGTGTGGAAGCGCTGCGCGGGCCCCAGGACGCGGTCGATGCCATGGTCGCCGAGTTCCGTGCCCGCCGTTCGCTCATGGTGGATGGTCTCAACGCGCTACCGGGCGTGAGCGCACGCGTCCCTCATGGGGCCTTCTATGTATTCCCGGACGTCAGTGGTACAGGACTGTCCGGTGCGGCCCTGGCCGACCGGCTACTCGCGGAGGTCGGTGTGTGTGTCCTGGCAGGCACCGCCTTCGGTCGTTTCGCCAGCGCCAACGTGCGCGTGTCCTACGCCAACTCGGAGACGAACTTGCGCACGGCGTTGGAGCGTATGGCGGAGTTCCTTGCCGAAACCGATGGAGCCGGGTCGCCAACCGGCTCATCGCCGGGCTAGCCCTCGACGAGCCCCGGTTCGTCAAGTCCCAGGCCTTCGAGGATGCGGCGCGCGATGGTCTCGGGGTCCAGATCATCGCTGTCGATCGTCAGTGTGGCCACCTCGCGATAGAGGGGATCACGCTCAGCGTGCCGTGTGCGCAGCCATCGCAGGTCGGTGGCATCCTCTCGCCGCCCTGCCCCTGACCCGATGCGCAGCCACAGGCTCTCCGGTCTCACGCGCAGGTAGACGACCGCTGGCGCCGCCCGCAGCAAGGTCACCGATCCCGGATCGGTGACCACCCAGGCAGCGGCCCCCGCGATGAGCGGTGGCGGCATCGACAGTGCCTGTCGCAGCGCCTCGGCCTCGGCGCGATGGAGTGCATCCTCGCCATCAGTCGCAGCGATCCGGTCGGGCGCCTTTCCGCTGACCGAGCGGACCAGGTCGTCGTTGTCGAGGTAGCGCCAGCCAGTCCCATTCGCCAGTGCGCGGCCTACGGTCGTCTTGCCCGAGCCCATCATGCCCATGAGCACGAGGGTCGTGGGGGGCGTGGATGCCATCTCCACACACTACGATGGACGTGCGACGAGCGTCGCCGCCGGCGGCCGTAGACTGGGCAGCGTGATCATCATCCGCCTTGCCGGCCTCTTCTTCGCCTTTGTCCAGATCACGCTGCTGTTGCGCCTGGCGCTGCCATTCGTCGAGGTGCCGGAGGGCCTTGTCGAGTTCGTGCCGCCGCTCATGGACATCACCGACGTGTGGCTGCTGCCGGTGGATGCGATCGCCGAGCGGTTCGAGATCAGTGGCATCGCACAGGACCTGGCAGAGGTCGGCGATGCGAGCATCAGCGGGCCCGAGGAGTTCGAACCGCTCGTGATCGCGGCCATGTTCTTCTGGGGCATCGCCGCCTGGTTCTCGCTCTTCGTGCTACGGCTCATCTTCCGGCCTGCTGGCTAGACGAGTAGCGCGGCGCCGGGCACGCCTCGCCTCTCGGATACAGTCGGGACGAACAGACGCCACGGACCTGACACCTCTCGACGTCAGGGTCGGCGCGGTACCTTCGGGTACGGTCCGGTGGGGTGTCCGGCGTCGTACCGTTCATTCGATGGCCCAGAACGAGATCTGGGGCGCCGCTCCCCGCGCCCAGCGACCCGACCCCGCCGGTCCTCGCGACCCGACCCCGCCGATCCGATCCTCGCGCTGGGCCATCACTCGCGGGCAGCTGTTCGTGTGGCTGGCGATCTTCCTGCCCGCCATCGCCTCGATGCTGGCGCCGATCATGACCGAGGACATCGCCTACGTGGTGCAGGCCGGCCGGCTGGCGCTGGAAACCGGCCGCATCGTCGATGCGGACTCCTTCACCTTCACCGTCTTGGGCGAGGCCTGGGTCAACCAGCAGTGGGGCGCCGGTGTCATCTTCGCAGCCATCTATGACGGCGTTGGCTGGGCAGGACTGCTCGTGACGCGAGCAGTCCTCATCGGCCTCACCTTCGCGTTCGTCTACGCCGCGTGCCGGGCAACGCATGCCAGCCGCATGGTCGCCTCGCTCGTGTCCCTGGGGATGTTCGTGGTGGCCGCAACGAACCTGGCGCTGCGATCGCAGACCTTCGGCGTGCTCTGCTTCGCGGCAGTCATCGCGATCCTCGCCTGGAGACGCCAGCGTCCGCTGCTCTTGTGGCTCGTCCCGCTGATCATGGTCTTCTGGGCCAATACGCATGGGTCGTTCTTCATCGGCTGGGCCGCCATCGGCCTGGCCGCCCTGGAGGACCTGACCACGCGGTCCCGGCTCGCGGCGGTCACCGTCACCGTAGCCGTCCTGAGCGTGTTGGCCACCCTTCTCCACCCCTGGGGCGTGGAGATGTGGGCATATGTCATCGAGCTCTCCACCAATCCACTCATCGCTACGCTCATCACCGAGTGGCAGGCGTCGACTCTGCAGACGCCCACGGGCATCTTCTTCTTCGCCTCGCTGGCGGTGTTGCTGGGCCTGCTGCTCTACCGTGGGCGGGTCATCTCCTGGCTGCAGGTCCTCTGGCTCGCTGGGCTGGCGTTGCTCTCGCTGATGGCGGTTCGTAACGTGATCTGGTGGGCCATCGGTGCCGCACCCATCATGGCCCTGCTCGTCTCCGGGCTCGAGGTGCGCGGTCGCCGGCTCGGTGACGCCGTCTACGACCGACCGCGTGGCATCGGTTACTCCGCGATCGCCCTGCTGGCAACCGTGCTGGCGCTGGCGGTACTGCCGTTCTGGAAGCCCTTCGAACCGCTCTACGGAAACGATGAGGTCGTGCTTCATGCCCCCCGCGGCGTGACTGAAGCCTTGCTGGCGGAAGCCACGCCCGACGATCGGCTCTTGGCCGATCAGAAGTGGGGCTCCTGGTTCGAGCTGGCGCTGCCGGGTGTGCCGGTGATGGTCGATACGCGCATCGAGCTGTTTGATGCTGACGTGTGGGACGACTACCTGCACGTCGTCGGCGGCCGTGCCGACTGGGCCGAGATCCTGGACCGCTGGAAGGTCACCTTCGTGGCCATCGACGCCGCCGATGAGCAACTGCGGCCGTTCATCGGCGCCGACCCCGGCTGGGAGCTGCTACACGAGGACGACGAGGGCGCGGTCTACCGAAGAGCGGGCACGGGCTCCTAGACCCGATCCGGACCCATCAGCGACTTGCGTATGCCACGGCTCCGGACGGAGGTCCAGCCTGGCTCAGGACCCGCTTGAGCTCGACGTTGTAGGTGCGCCCGGCCATGGTGCGGCTAAGCCACTCGAGGTAGTTGCGGTCATATGCTGCCACCTGTGAGAGCGCCCACCCCCGGTAGCGGCCGAAGGACAGCACACTGCCAGACGCCTGCGGATAGGCAGGTGGGGGACCGGCCTCACCGTAGGAGGCCGATGCAGGCGTGGGTTCCACCTTGGGCCGGACCGCCCAGGAGCCGCCGTCGTACTTCAGGTTCGTGGCACCGGGCATCGACTGTCGAGGATGACCCACGAGTTGGCCGTCCTTGGACTTGCCGAGTGATCTCATCGTACCGCGCCCGCTTCTCCTCGTTGCTGAGGATGGCGAAGGCCTCATTGATCTGCGCCATCTTCTCGGCGCCCTCGGGACCAGCATGGTCGGGGTGATACTGCTTGGCCAACGTGCGATAGGCCGCGTTGATCACCTCGATCGTCGCGGTCGGATGCAGCATCAGCACTTCATACAGGTTCCGCTCAGGCATGTGGTGACTCTACTCGCATAAACGCGACCGTCGTACTAACCCTTTGGTCATGGACCCACCGCACCCAGCCGGCACTAGCGGTACTACGAGCCGACCGCGCGGCGGGCGTCGGTGGTGCGTGCTCCGCGGCATGGAGCGCTAGATGAACGAGGGTGTGGTCACCAGCATCTGCAGTTCGCCGCTGATGGTGGTCTTTGCCGTGGCGGCAAGGATGGCGATGCTGTCACCGGCTTTCAGGTCCAGGCGCCCGTGCGCCGTCTCGGCGACGCCGGTCCCTCCGGTCACGATGATGACCGAGTAGACGCCCGCATGCGGCCAGCTGACCGTGCCCTCGACGACCAGCCGAAAGGCCTTGAAATAGGGGTCGCTTTGCGTGCCCAACACATCGTCCTCGTACCAGCCCGCGGTCTCGTTACCGTCGATTTCGGAGAGGAGAGGGGATGAGCGTCGCCAACTCCCCGGCATCAACGACGCCGCGATCGATGATGTCGACCATGGTGTCCCAGCCCCTGGACATGTGCGCGTCGTCAGGTGTGATGGGGTAGCCCTTGTATTCGGCCACGATGGAGAAGTCGGTCGGCTCCTGGGCTTCGACCAGGAAGACACCGGCGCCGGTGGCATGGAGCAGGCCCGGCCGAACGAAGATGGCGTCACCGGGCTGGACTTCGATCTCGTTCATGGCAGCACGGATGGCGTCGGTGTCCTGCTGCCGGATCCAACCCAGCAATCGTTCCCTTGAAACGTCCTCCCGGAAGCCAAGCCAGACACGAGGTGAGAGCTGCCCTTCGATCTGTCGGGTCGCCACCACCACCCACGCCTCGGCCTTGCCGAACTGGGAGTCGAAGAGCTGCCGAGCCAGGTCGCGCGTGGGGTGGACGTGAACGGGCAGACGCGAGCCGGCGTCGAGCAGCTTCACCAGCAGCGCGGTGGTAGGACCGTAGCGCTCGATGATCCTTCGCCCCGCGACATCCTCGGCGCGGTCCTTCAACACATCGGCGATGACGACGCGCCTTCCGCCGACGTCGACGCTACTGAGACCCTCACCCTCGTAGGTGTGCTCGGACGGGTTGATAGCGGCGGTGACCGAACCCAGCCAATCCTCGGGGAAGACCGTGTCCTGCGGCTCCGCTGCACCGCGGAAACGATCCATCAAGAAACCGCCGCGATAGAAGCGGTAGACGCGGTTGGGGGGTAATCGAAGCGGGAGTGTCAGGAGCTCATCCATGCCGACACGATGACACACCCGCACGCCCCTTCGGGAGCGATCCCGTCGGCGTCGGGGATCTTAGCCAGCAGACTCCGTCTCGACCGGCGGCAGGAGCTCGACTGACTCGGCGATGGGCTGCCAGTAGGGCTCGGAGCCCGGATCGGCCACGCAGGTGAGCAGGAAACGGTCTGCAGCCGTCTCGCCATCGGTCGGGCCGTCGAACAGGTACATCGCCCAGATCCGATCACGAACGGCATCATCCATGTCGATCCTGAACGCGTCGCCGACCGGTAGCTGGGTCTCGGTGACCGCGACGCTACGGTCGATCTGATAGACACTCTGCAGGTAGCCGGCGTAGGCGTAGACGTGCTGTTCGAGCGGAACGGGCATGGATCCGTAGACGTCCACGTCGCACCAGCGCCCATCGCCGGCGTTGGCCATGATGACCGTGGTCACATACACGGGCTCGGCGTCAGGCCCAGTGCGAATCTCTGATTCGCGGCTAGCCATCGGGATGTGCACGTTCCAGCCGGATGGGACTGACATGGCGATGCCGGCCTCCGGCACCTCCAGACGCTGATAGCCCATCTCGTCGGTGGCAGCCTGCTGGGTATCGTCGGCAGCCAGTGCGGGCGTGGCGCCCAGCGCCAGTAAGGTGGCCATCACGGCCGGGATCGACGGTCGCATCAGTGCTCCTCCGCGTGTGACGCTCATTGTCTACTGCGACGTGCTGGCGTCAAGCGCGATGAGAGTGCGCGGTCCCAGCTCGATCGACTCGGCGATCGAGGTCCAGTCCTCGGACGAACCGAGTACATCGCTGCAGGTGAGCAGGATGCGGTCGCTGCCGTACTCGAAGAGGTAGCGGACCGATGAGCGGCCCTGGAGTTCGTCATCGACGTCGATGCGATAGGCGCTGCCAGCGGGGAGTTCGACGGGTTCGTAGCCGCCGCTGACGCCGTAGAGGTTGCCGCTGACGTTCCAGCGCTCCAGGAAGGCGGCGTGCTCGGCGAAGCTCCACGGGAAGTCCTCGAAGCGGTCGATGTCACACCAGCGGCCGTCCCCGGCGGTCGCGAACACGGCCGCCCAGGCGTACACGGGCGTGGTGTCGTCGATGCCTCGGTCGAACCAGGATGCCCGCCGCACCATCGGTGTCATCACCTTCCATCCAGCCGGGAAGGAGGCGCTGATGCCGATCCCTGCCAGTTCGACGCGCTGGACATCCAGAGTTGAACCCGTGTCTTCGACCTGAGCGACCCCAGTCTGGGGCAGCACGGCCAGCGCCAGCGCAGTCGCCAGCATCGCACGTCCGGGAAGGGTGATCCTCGATCGGAGCATCAGGCGCTCGAAGTCAAGCGCCCATCGTCGCTGGCTGGTCGGCCGGGGAGGAGTGGACCAGCTTCAGCATAAAGACTACTTGCGGGCACGGCCAGCGAGGTAGGGTCGGATGGTGAGGTTCGAGCGCCCGTCGACGGTCTTGAAGTCGACCGTGGCGTCGCCGATGCGCTCGTTGACCTCGGCAGCCACGTAGGTGTGCAGCTGGTCCGAATCCGCCAACGACGTCGTTAGCCTCAGGGGAGTCGACGAATGCGAACGTGACACCCGCCTTGCCCGCCACGGGCGGGAAGAAGCGGATGCCCCAGGTGTCAGGGATGCCGGATGCGATGCGGGCGGCCTTGAGCTCGGTCGTGGCGTTCGCGGTGAGCGAGAACATGGCCGCCAGCTCCTTACCGGTAACTTTGGCGCTGGGAAGAGAAGCAGTCGCTGCAGTAGACGGGCTTCGACCCGGTCGGCTGGAACGGAACGCGGGCCTCTCGACCGCAGCTCGAGCAGGTGGTGCTGAACATCTCGCGCGAGCCACCACCCGAGTAACCGCCCGAGCGGGCGGGGTCACCCGAGCCGCCGCGGGAGAGCTTGCGCGCAGCCCGGCAGGACGGGCAGCGCCGGGGTTCGCTGAACTGTCGTTCCGCGTAGAACTCCTGCTCGCTCGCGGTGAAGACGAACTCGCTGTTGCAGTCGGCGCAGGCAAGCACCTTGTCGGCCATCACATCCATGAAAAAACTCCTTCTCGAGCGACCCAGCGTAACTATCTCGCCGTGGCCGATGAGAGGGAGTGCCATTGTTGCCGCGCGTGCTATCGGCGCAGAGTGCGCCAGACCTACACAATAGCACGTCTTGGTCTCATGCCACGCTCGTGGCTATGGAGGCCCTGGCTTCCGCTGCCGGGTCATGGGAGGATCAGGACAGGCCGTCCCACTCGATGACATGGACGAACTCGTCCACCAGGCCACCGTCGAACTGGTGATTTCGTTCCCGGCGGAGTTCGCTGATGGCCTCGGTGATGGAGAGCGCTTCACGGTACGGCCGGAACTGGGTCATGGCATCGAAGGCGTCCACGATGGCGATGATGCGCGCCCCGGTCGGGATCGCCTCGCCCCTCAACCCGTCGGGGTAGCCGAGGCCATCCCAGCGTTCGTGGTGGTGACGGATGATGGGACCGAAGCGGTCGGCACCGTGCAGGGGCGCCGCGATGCGCTCGCCGATCTCGGTATGTCGCCGGACCGCCTCTCGCTCTTCCGCCGTCAGGGGCCCTTGCTTGAGCATGATCGACTCCGAGATACCGATGCGGCCAAGATCGTGGAGGAGGATGCTGTAGGCGATCGCATGCAGATCAGCCGCCGACAGGCCGACGCGGTGCCCCAGCTCGGCCGCGTACCTCCCGATGCGTTCGGTGTGTTGCTGGATGTCCGCGTCGCGGGCGTTGAGCTCATTGGCCAGCGTGGCGATGACCTGGTGTGCGGCCTCCATGCCCAGCATCGCGCGTCGCGTCCGTAGTGCCGCCTTGATCCGCGCCAGCAGGAAGTGCGGGTCGATGGGCTTGGCGATGACGTCGTCAGCGCCCGTGCCCAGCGACGCCATGGCGGCTTCGTGGAAGCTGGGGCTACTGAGGATGATGATGGGAAGATCGACGTAGCGTCGATCGCGGTGGATCCGCTGCATGAGGTCCCCGCCATCGACTCCAGCGATGCCGATGTCCAACAGCACCACGTCGATCGCGTTGGCCTCCAGGGCAGCGAGGACGGCGGCGCCGTCCTGCTCTACGACCGTGGCATAGCCCGCCTGCTCAAGCATCGAGGCGATGACGCGATAGCTCATCACGTCGCGGTCCGCAACCAGGATCCGGGCACTGCCCAGGTCAAGTGCCGCGGCGGTCTTGCCTACGGTCGCGATATCGTTGGGAGCCGTCAAGGTAGTGGCCACGAGGTTGTCTCCGTTGCCGATGGCTGGCCTCGGCAGGCAGGCTGCGGTCCGACTTGCGTGCGCGGATGAAGATGAGATTCGGTACGCTCGCATCTTCGGTCGCCAGGCTGCCACGAACAAATAGGACATTCGGGTGGTCCGGCAGTAACCAACGGTGCCGCGGCACTGTCAGAACAGCCCCCATCGTCCTGCGCCCGACGGCGAGGGCGCCGAGAGCGGATGTTCGCCTCGGGAAGCGCTGGATGCCGTACTCTCTGCATGTGAGACGCGCGCTTGGCGACGACGGCACGGCCCCGGGTCCTGGGCTCTCGACCCGAGCGTGATTCCCGTTACCCGAACGCAGGTCCGCCTGCGTCCTGACGCTCGGCGGGTAGTCATCAAGCCGTTCATGCCTGGCGCTCACATCCCTGTCAACGGGCACGATCGAGCGCAGCACGTCGTCACCCGCATCCTGTGCCTGTCCGAGCACGAGGTGACGTCCACCCTGGTGGACGCGCGGACGCAGTTCGAGGGCCGGCATCCCGATCTCGATGGCGTGCTCCTGCGCAACTACGAGGCCGTGGCCGCATTGATCGAGGATGAAGCGGCCCTTACGCGCGATCGGCGCCTGCTCATAGGCGCCTATTTCACCCACGAGTACGCCATCGAAGCGGCAGCCCTTTCGAATCCGTCCATCGTCCCCGCGCCCGATCAATCGGGTCTGAGCCCCGGACAACAGCGCTTCATCCTCAGCCTTCGAGCGATCGGGGAAGGGCACCTCTCGTCGATCGAGTTCCGGTCAGGTGTCCTCGATGCGGATGGTCGCATCAGCATCGACACGCCGAGTCGTCACGCGACCATCGGAGAGCGCAGCCAATCGCTGTACCAACGACATGCCTTCGGTGTCAAGCTCCACGAGTTGGGCGTGCACAACGAGATCAGCGGCCTGGTGCTCGATCCCCTGCCGGCAACGTTCACGCTGGGGCACCTGGAGGCCGCCATCGCCGCCCTGGACGCGCACGGCATCGACCGAGCCGTGGCTTACGAAACGACCAGGATCATCCACTGGGTGGCGGCGTCGAACTACAGCATCGAGTTCGAGGACGGCTCGGACATCTCCGAGCGAGTCATCTTCCCGTCTGGGCCGGCCGAGAGCCAGGGCATGGAGGACGCCCGCTTCGTACGCTTCCGCCACGACGATGGCACGGTCCTGTACTACGCCATCTATACCGCCTTCGACGGTTTCGAAGATCCTGCCGCAGCTCATCGAGACGGTGGATTTCCGTAGCTTCCGCGTCAACACGCTCAACGGTGAAGCGGCACGCAACAAGGGCATGGCCCTCTTCCCTCGCATGATCGACGGGCGCTACGCCGCACTCTCGCGACAGGACAACGAGAGCAACTTCCTGATGTACTCGGACGACGTCCGGACCTGGCGTGACCCGTACCTCATCCAGCGGCCGGAATCGCCCTGGGAGCTGATGCAGCTGGGCAACTGCGGCTCACCGCTCGAGACCGACGCCGGCTGGCTGGTCATCACCCACGGCGTCGGTCCCGCTGCGACGCTACTCCCTGGGGGCGATCCTTCTCGACCTCGATGATCCACGGCGGGTCATCGGCCACCTCGATGAGCCGCTGCTGGTCCCCACCGAGGATGAACGCGATGGCTACGTACCCAATGTCGTCTACTCGTGCGGAAGCATGATCCACGCTGGCGACCTGGTGATCCCATACGGTTTCTCGGACCTCGGAAGCGGCATCGCCGCGATCCCGCTCGCAGACATCCTCGACAGGCTCAGGTAGGCGTCGTGGTGGTCCGCTGGCGCGCGACGACGCGACGATAGACCTCGAGGTACTCATCGACCATCCGCTCCACGTCGAAGCGCCGCTCCACCGACGCCCGCACGCCGCGGCGGTCGATGCCGGCTGACGCGTGGACCGCAGCCACCGCTTGCCGCTGGTCGTACACGAGGTAGCCGCCCTCACCCTCACGCACGATCTCGGGCATCGATCCACGCGCGTTGGCGATGACGGGCGTGCCGCAGGCCATGGCCTCGACGACGCTGAACCCGAAGGGCTCCTCGAAATCGATGAGGTGGAGCAGGGCCCGGGCACCGCCCAGCAATCCTCCGCGAGCCTCCGGGCCGACGGGGCCGACGTACTTGACACGCTCCCCATCGAGCCGCGGCTCCACCAGCCGCTCGAAGTACTCCTGGTCCTGGATGATGCCCGCGATGATGAGCGGCAGGCCGGCCTGCTCCGCCACGTCGATGGCCGCCGCCGTCCCCTTGTCGGGATGGATGCGGCCGAAGAAGAGCAGGTACGAACCGGGCATCGGTTGCACGTCGAAGGCGGTCATGTCGATGCCGTGGTGGACGGTGGCGATGTAGTCGAGCTTCTCGTGCCGGTCGGCCTCGCTGATGGCCACGTAGGCGCCCCGATGGTTGTACTTCTGGTAGACCGCCACGATGCGCTCGGATGAGAAGCCGTGGACGGTGGTGACGACCGGGGTCTCCACCAGGCCGCTGTACGTGAGCGGCAGGAAGTCGAAGCTGTTGTGGATGATGTCGAAGTCGGCGGCGCGCTCGAAGAGCGCCGAGATGTGCAGGCTCTCGCAGACCTTGGGATCGAGCGACGCGTCTTCGGAGTATCCACGCGGCACGCAGGCGCTGAGCTTGGCACTCGTGATCGAGTCGGCCGTGGCGAAGAGCGTGACATCGACACCTCGGCGAACCAGCCCCTCTGTCAGGAGCGCCACGAACTGCTCCCACGGCCCGTAGTGCCGGGGTGGAACGCGCCACGAGATGGGCGCCAGCATGGCCACGCGGAGCGGGCTATCCATGACCGGGTCCAGGGAACGTCGCCGGTTGAGGTCGCGATGTCACCGCTGACGTGGTCGCAGCCCCTCTCCGCCGGCCGCCATCAGGACGCCGCCATCGGCGCTTCGCTCGACATCCCGTCCGCACGCGCACCCCGCCCTCGCAGGCCGCGGACGTGTTCCAGGGCGATGAGCCACATCAACGTCGACTCTGCACCCTGGTTACGGCTCACACCGGCCGGACCGATGCCATCACCGCAGGCACCCGTCTCCGGTTCGGCGACCGGTGCATGGGCGTCGTTGCGTCCCATGAACCAGCCATAGGCTGACTCCACCGCGTCGCGGTAGCGACGCACACCGGTCGCCATGTAGGCGGTCTCGGCTGCCAGCAACAGTGTCGTCGGCGAGATGGGCTGTTGATCGTAGCGAGCCGCCCGACCGCCGCGTGGCCACCAGCCGGCGTTGCCGACGACGCACAGCTGCCCTTCGGCGTCGATCTGCACGTCGATGAGCCAGTCGAGGACCCGGAGCCCGGCTTGGGCCATGCTCGGTCGATCCAGTCTGCGCCCCGCGGTCAGCAGGGCCTGTGGCAGCAGTTCGTTCTCGTAGGTGAGCACGTCCTCGGGCCAGGGCCACGACGGGTCCGATCCGCGTTCCCCGAAGGACTGCCACAGGTCGTCTGCGACGCGTCGGTAGACGCCCATCACATCGTCGACCAGGCCGGCACGGACCGCCGCATCACAGGCCAGCATCACGCCGGCCAGTGGGCGCAGGAGGTGGACTCGGCCGGACGTCGGGAGGGCGTGCTCGAACAGGACGATCGCCTCGTCCCGGACCGTGCCCGCAGGCGCGGAGGCGATGACTTCGGCCAGCGCACGCAACGCCCGCGCATCCGCGTCTTGCGATCCGGGCACGTCGAGCCACTCGCCGTCGGCTCGCCTCAGATTCCGGAAACGACCGCTCGAGCCGATCGAACGCCTCGCGCAGGAACGTGACGTTCCGGGCAGCGCTCGTCTCGACAGCCTCCCAGCCGAGCTCGCGCTGGTGGAGGAGGTCTACGAGCAGGGCCCGCGAGACGTCATCGGTGCAGTAGCCGTGTCTGGGATCGGGCACGGCTGCCTGCGCATGCTGCATGATCCCGACATCCGTGGTCAGCACGTCGAGATGCCGGCGGCTGACCGGGAACAGCGGGAACACGTCAGGCACTGGGAAGTGCCAGCGCCGGGACGTCCATGACGGCCACCGTGCGCGGTGCCAGGCGGAGCTTCGCGAAGAGGCGCTCGTAGTCGACGGCGACACGTGACCAGATCATGCTGCGGCCGTGGAGGTAGGCGCGCTGGGCCATCGCCTCACGCAGCCCGCGGTCCTGCAGCAGCTCGACGAGCGCTTCGCTCATGGCGGCCGGTGTTTGCGGCGGCACCAGCCGACCGCGTCCCTCGGCAAGGATCTCGGAGGCGTACAGATAGGGGGTGGAGACCGACGCCTTGCCGGCTGCCATCGCATACGAGAGCGTGCCGGAGACGATCTGGTCGAGGTTCGGATAGGGCGTGACGAACACGTCGGCGGCCTCCAGCCAGCGGCTCAGCTCGTGCCGACCCACGAAGCGATCGACGAAGATCACGTGGTCGGTCATGCCCGTGTCGATGACCTGCTGCTCCAACTGCGTGCGGTAGCGTTCGCCCTCGGACCGCAACAGCGCCGGGTGGGTCGCCCCGAGGATCACGTAGCAGGCGTTGGGTATGGCGCGCACCACCTCGGGCATGACCTCGATCACCGACTCGTAGCCCTTGCTTGGGCCGACCAGGCCGAAGCTCAGCAGGACGCGCTTGCCGGCCAATCCGAGGCCCGGCTTGACGCTGTCGGGATGGACGAAGGGCAGGTCGGGCACGCCATGGGGGATGATCTCTACCTTGCGGGGGTCGGCGGCGTAGCGATCGACCAGGATCGTTGCGGCCGCCTTCGACATCACGACCACGGCAGCCGTGGTCTCCAGGATGCCCCGCATGACGCGATGCTGCCCGATCGTCGGATGACGCAGCACGGTATGCAGCGTGGCCACGGCCGGCACGGAGAGCGCCGCGAGGAAGTCGAGCACACCCTCGCCGTCCTCGTCTCCCCAGATGCCGTATTCGTGTTGCACGGAGACCGCCTCGACGTCGCATTGAGCCAACGAGCGGGCGGCCCTCGCGAAGTCAGCCCGAACATCGGTATGGATGACGTGATGCACCGAGTGATCGCCCGCGTTGCTATCGTGGGGACCGTGCAGAGCCACGATCTCGCGATCCCCGATGGCCCGCCCCAGGTCGGCCGTGAAGGTGGCGATGCCGCATCGCCGCGGTGGATAGGTGGAAACAAGCGCGATACGTGCCATTGAGGCCCTGCTAACGTCCCGTACGCCGTACGGGGTCGGGGCCGACGACGAATCGATGCTTCGACTTGCGATCTGTCGCGAAACCATATCTCACCACGGTCTCGTAGAGGGATGCTGACCGTGACCGAGCAGAGCGGCGGGTTGTGCGCCCGAGTCCTCATCGGCCCGGCGAAGCGCGGCCTCCTCTGCGGACTTCACGATGCGCGTATTGGCTGGACTTGTCAATCGCGGCCAGGCAGCCTGCGGCGCACGACGAGGGGCGGACATCGGCGACTACCGTGTACGCGAGAGTGGGGTCCTGGTCGCCCAGGCACAAGCCCCGCCCGCCTCTACTCCACGGCGGCCAGGAACTCGATGGACCCGGCGATCGCGCTGCCCCGCTCCCCGGGCGGGTCCTTCGACCAGCAGTTGACGTACACGATCTGGCCGTTGTGGCCAAGGGCGAAGTGCTCGACGCCGCCCTGTGACGGCGCCCAGACCTTGCCGCAGCCCCCGGGCCGGACTCGAGCACGGACCAGGCCATCGGGTGTCTCGTCGACGACGTAGCACCGGTCACCCTCGACGATCCGTGAGATCCAGGCTCGCGGTGTCATCTCCGTCGCCTCGAAGAGCATCAGCCGGCACGAGGGCGCGGCGCGGAGACGCTCGTCCACCGGACCCGTCGCGCTGAGCGTCCCCATCCACGCGGCGTCGATGCCGTGTCTCCCGATCGAGGAATCGATCGCCGCCTGCGCGTCCGCGGTCATCGGCTCCGTCTCGACATGCCAGTCATCGGGGAACGATGCGGTGATGCCCAGATCGACCGCTTCGACCCACTGGTAGAGCGTGAAGCTCGGCCCGATGGAGTCAGGCTGTGGCGGCAAGGCCGCGACGACGGGCTCGACTCGCGGGCCGATCGACCTTCCTGCGCCTGGTTCGATGCCCATGACCCAGATGCTGTCGGCGGCTGGATAGACCACCACCGGATGGGAGTCCGGAACGGCACGATCGAAGTAGTACGCGATCCACGCATCGCCAGCCCAGCTCCAACCCATCTCTGGCTCGGCGACGTTCGGCACCAGTACA